>NC_016613.1:0-3478307 GCF_000241385.1 Vibrio sp. EJY3 | reverse complement strand
GATTGAAGACAAAGTGATGCGTTTTGCTGACAAAAACAGTCACCAGATTTTTATTGAGCCAGAAGGCCTGACAACCAACGAGCTGTACCCGAATGGTATTTCGACCAGCTTGCCGTTTGATGTTCAGGTACAAATTGTTCGTTCAATGAAAGGTTTTGAGAACGCACACATTGTGCGTCCGGGTTACGCGATTGAGTACGATTTCTTTGATCCTCGTGATTTGAAGCAGACGTACGAAACGAAATTTATCCATGGTTTGTTCTTTGCAGGCCAAATTAACGGTACAACCGGGTACGAAGAAGCGGCCGCTCAGGGCTTGATGGCGGGTTTGAACGCCAGTTTGTACAGCCAGGGCAAAGAAGGCTGGAACCCACGCCGTGATCAGGCTTACATGGGCGTATTGATTGATGACCTATCCACCATGGGCACCAAAGAACCGTACCGCATGTTTACGTCTCGCGCGGAATACCGCCTGTTGCTACGTGAAGACAATGCTGATTTACGTTTAACCGAAAAAGCGCGTGAGCTTGGTTTGGTTGATGATGTGCGTTGGGCACGATTCAATGAAAAAATCGAAAACATGGAAACGGAGCGTCAACGCCTTAAGTCAACCTGGATGAATCCAAACTCAGCGGGCATCGATGAGCTCAACAAACTGCTAAAAACACCAATGGCGCGTGAAGCCAGTGGTGAGGATCTGCTGCGTCGTCCAGAGATCTCATACTCTCAGTTGACTCAATTAGACGCATTTGCACCAGCTTTGGACGATCAACAGGCTGCTGAGCAAGTTGAAATCCAGGTGAAATACGATGGCTACATCAAGCGTCAGCAAGATGAGATCGAGAAGTCACTCCGCCACGAACACACCAAGTTACCGGTTGATCTGGATTACAAACAAGTAAAAGGTCTATCGAACGAGGTAGTGGCAAAATTAAGTGAAGCGAAGCCGGAAAGCATCGGTATCGCTTCTCGTATTTCAGGAATTACACCAGCTGCTATTTCTATTCTACTGGTTCACCTGAAGAAGCATGGCTTACTGAAAAAAGGTGAGGACGAGTAATGAGTGTACTTCGAACTAAACTGGATGCATTGATTGCTCAAACCGACCTTGAAGTGTCAGAGAAGCAACGTGATCAGCTGGTCGGTTATGTTGAACTGCTCGACAAATGGAACAAAGCGTACAATTTGACGTCAGTACGTGACCCACTTGAGATGTTAGTGAAACATATTCTTGATAGCATAGTGGTTAGCGCTCACTTACCAGGTAAGCGCTTTATCGACGTTGGCACTGGCCCTGGATTACCGGGTATCCCATTAGCGATCATGAATCCGGACAAAGAATTCTACCTGCTCGATAGCTTGGGTAAACGCATTCGTTTTCTAAAACAGGTCGTGCACACACTAGGTCTGAAGAACGTCACTCCGGTCCAAAGCCGCGTAGAAGAGTTCCAGCCTGAAGAAAAATTCGATGGTGTGTTGAGTCGTGCTTTTGCTTCAATGGCGGATATGGTGGAATGGTGTCACCATCTGCCGAAACAGGAAAATGGATTGTTTCTTGCATTGAAAGGTCAGCACCCTAAAGATGAAATAGATCTGCTTCCTGAGTGGTGTTATGTGACCGATGTCGTATCTTTGACTGTTCCTGAGTTGGAAGGGGATCGTCATCTAGTAATCTTATCGCGCAAGGAAAATTAGCGAGGTAGTCGTGTGGGTAAAATTGTAGCAATCGCCAACCAGAAAGGTGGGGTCGGCAAAACAACAACGTGCATTAACTTAGCGGCTTCGATGGCGGCAACAAAGCGCAAAGTTTTGGTTATCGATCTTGACCCTCAAGGTAATGCTACGATGGCCAGTGGTGTTGATAAGTACATGGTGGATGCCACCGCATACGATCTTTTAGTGGAAGACACGCCATTTGAACAAGTGGTGTGCTCTGAAACAACCGGAAAGTATGATCTTATCGCAGCAAACGGTGATGTTACCGCAGCAGAAATCAAACTGATGGAAGTTTTCGCGCGCGAAGTTCGCCTGAAAAATGCGTTATCGTCAGTTCGTGATAACTATGATTTCATCTTTATCGATTGTCCCCCTTCTCTAAACCTTCTTACAATCAACGCTATGGCTGCAGCTGATTCAGTGTTGGTGCCAATGCAATGTGAATACTTTGCGTTAGAAGGTTTAACTGCTCTTATGGATACAATTAGCAAATTAGCGGCGGTAGTGAATGAAAACCTGAAAATTGAAGGTTTGTTACGCACTATGTACGATCCGCGCAACCGCTTATCGAATGAAGTATCCGATCAACTTAAAAAGCACTTTGGTACTAAAGTTTACCGCACAGTGATTCCACGTAATGTTCGTCTGGCCGAAGCGCCTAGCCATGGTAAACCTGCCATGTATTACGATAAGTACTCTGCGGGTGCCAAAGCGTATCTTGCCTTAGCGGGTGAGATGCTTCGCCGCGAAGAAATCCCAGTTTAACTCTAACCTAAGGAATTCAATCCCATGTCTAAGCGTGGTCTAGGAAAAGGACTGGATGCGTTGTTGTCGACCAGTTCATTTGCTCGTGAGAAACAGCATATTGCATCGCAAAGCCAAGCCTTATCAGCAGACGGTGAGTTAATTGAACTCGCGATTGGTCAATTGCAGCCGGGTGTCTACCAACCGCGTAAAGATATGGCACCAGAAGCGCTGGAAGAATTGGCGGCTTCAATTCAATCACAAGGCATCATTCAGCCGATTGTGGTCCGTCAGGTGAATAGTGGCCAATACGAGATCATTGCCGGTGAACGACGTTGGCGCGCTGCTAAGCAAGCAGGATTGAAGCGTGTTCCATGCCTGGTGAAAAAGGTAGAAGACCGCGCTGCGATTGCCATGGCGTTGATTGAGAATATTCAACGTGAAGACCTCAATGTCATCGAAGAGGCACAGGCTCTGGAGCGTTTGCAAGATGAGTTTACCCTGACTCACCAGCAGGTTGCTGACGTGATTGGTAAATCAAGAACGACGGTCAGTAACTTACTTCGTTTGAATCAGCTTGAGCTTGAAGTAAAGCGCTTAGTCGCTGATAAAAAACTAGAAATGGGCCATGCCCGTGCACTTTTAGCTCTAGAAGGTGAGCAGCAAATCGAAGTCGCTTTGCAGGTTGCAAACAAACAAATGACCGTTCGTCAAACCGAACAGTTAGTAAAAAAGTGTTTAGCGCCACAAAATGAGCAAAAAGGGCAACAAGAAGATACCGAAGCTATGCAAATGTCGCATAAATTAAGCCAGATGCTTGACGCTAAAGTTTCTTTGGTTCGTTCTGCAAGCGGAAAAGCGAAACTGACGATAAGTATTGATGAACCTCACAAATTAGAGCAACTTATTGCCAAGCTTGAGGCCTAAGTGAGATAATTGATTTAGGTCAATTAACTGAATAATTCGAATTTTGTGCGAAAGTTGTCGTTTTGTAAACAAAACTGTAAGTTTTTGATGCAATTTAATTGCATTCGGTTGGACTGAACGTATAATTTTCGCCAATTTCCCTGCACAGAGAGTTTAGTGCGAAGTGGATATTACTAGAGGTACGAATACATGGTAGCTGCGTTAGCTAGACCAGGACGAGAGCTTGCAAGGCAATTGTTAATGATCGAGTCTGGCGCGGTTATTTTTGTGGCTGCAGGAATGGCGTTAGCCGTAAATCCTGATTGGGGACTTTCAGCGTTAATTGGTGGGGGCATTTTTGTCATTGCCAATGCAGTTTTCGCATTATGTGCTTTCATGTTTAGTGGAGCTCGCGCTGCCAAGCGCATCGCTGCCTCCTTCTATACAGGTGAAGTACTGAAAATTCTCATCACGGTTGCACTGTTCTATGTCGCCTACATGTATATGCAGGTGGAACTTGTTCCCCTCAAACTAACCTATTTGCTGGTACTAGGTATTAATATCTTTGCACCAGTGCTATTCATTAACAACAAAAAATAGGATGAGTTATGGCTGCGCCAGGTGAAGCGCTAACATCGTCCGGATACATTGCCCACCACCTTTCTAACCTATCGTTATACAAGTTAGGCTTAGTTGCGGAGGAGACAAGTTTCTGGAACGTACATATCGATAGCCTGTTTTTTTCTTGGTTTACTGGTTTAATTTTCCTCGGAATTTTTTACAAAGTAGCGAAGAGAACAACAGCGGGTGTACCGGGTAAGCTTCAGTGTGCTGTAGAAATGATCGTAGAATTTGTCGCTGATAACGTCAAAGATACGTTCCATGGACGCAACCCACTGATCGCGCCTTTAGCACTGACTATCTTTTGTTGGGTATTTTTGATGAACGTGATGGACTTAGTCCCGATCGACTTCTTACCATACCCAGCAGAACATTGGCTTGGTATTCCTTACCTTAAGGTCGTACCGTCTGCTGATGTGAATATCACCATGGCTATGGCTCTAGGCGTTTTTGCATTGATGATTTTCTACAGCATCAAAGTGAAAGGTCTAGGTGGATTCGCAAAAGAACTTGCACTACATCCATTCAATCACCCACTGATGATTCCGTTTAACCTACTGATTGAAGTGGTATCGCTACTTGCGAAACCTCTATCACTTGGTATGCGTCTATTCGGTAACATGTTCGCGGGTGAGGTTGTATTCATTCTTTGTGCGGCAATGCTACCATGGTACTTACAATGGATGGGTTCACTACCGTGGGCAATCTTCCATATCTTGGTTATTACGATTCAAGCCTTCGTATTCATGATGTTGACAATTGTTTACCTGTCAATGGCACACGAAGATCCTGATCATTAATTTTTTTAGCTTTTTTATTTGGGCACTAAGCCAACAACTATAAATTGGAGATAGTAATGGAAACTTTACTGAGCTTTTCTGCAATCGCCGTAGGTATTATCGTCGGTCTTGCTTCTCTTGGTACAGCGATTGGTTTCGCACTGCTAGGTGGTAAATTCCTAGAAGGTGCAGCACGTCAACCAGAAATGGCTCCTATGCTACAAGTTAAGATGTTCATCATCGCAGGTCTACTTGATGCGGTTCCAATGATCGGTATCGTAATCGCGCTACTATTCACTTTCGCAAACCCATTCGTTGGTCAACTAGGTTAATCACCTTTAACTCGGGACGAGCTTCGGCTTGTCACTGATTAACACTAAGTCCAAATAGAGGGGTAGCTGTTGTGAACATAAACGCAACTCTGCTAGGTCAAGCAATCTCGTTCGCACTATTTGTGTGGTTCTGCATGAAGTATGTATGGCCACCATTGATGCAAGCGATCGAAGAACGTCAAAAGAAAATCGCTGACGGTCTTCAAGCAGCTGAACGTGCTGCTAAAGACTTGGATCTAGCACAAGCCAACGCTTCTGATCAGTTGAAAGAAGCGAAGCGCACAGCAACTGAGATCATCGAGCAAGCGAATAAGCGTAAGTCTCAAATTCTAGAAGAAGCTCGCGAGGAAGCTCAGGCAGAACGCCAGAAAATCCTAACGCAAGCAGAAGCTGAACTTGAAGCTGAGCGTAATCGTGCACGCGATGAGCTGCGCAAACAAGTTGCTACTCTGGCTGTAGCTGGTGCTGAGAAAATCCTTGAGCGTACTATCGATAAAGATGCGCAAAAAGATATTCTCGACAACATTACTGCAAAACTTTAAGTCTGGGGGCGCATATGTCTGATTTGACTACAATCGCACGCCCCTATGCTAAAGCAGCCTTCGACTTTGCGGTAGAAAAAGACCAACTAGACCAATGGGGTCAAATGCTGTCTTTTGCTGCTGAAGTTGCTAAAAACGAACAAATGAGTGAACTGCTAACCAGTTCATTCTCTGCTGAAAAAATGGCAGAAATATTTGTTGCAGTTTGCGGTGACCAAGTTGATGCAAACGGTCAAAACCTTTTAAAGGTAATGGCTGAGAATGGTCGTTTAACGGCCCTTCCCGATGTTTGTGAGCAATTCTTCATTTTGAAGAAAGAGCATGAGAAAGAAATTGATGTTGAAGTAATTTCAGCGTCAGAACTTTCTGATGAACAGCTTGCAAATATCGGCAGCAAACTTGAAGCGCGTCTTGAACGTAAAGTGAAGCTGAATTGCAGTGTAGATGAGACCCTACTTGGTGGGGTTATTATTCGAGCCGGAGACCTAGTCATCGATGACTCAGCGCGTGGTCGTTTGAACCGCCTGAGCGATGCATTGCAGTCTTAATGGGGATTGGAGCATGCAACTTAATTCCACGGAAATTAGCGATCTGATCAAACAACGTATCGAATCTTTCGAAGTTGTTAGTGAAGCTCGTAACGAGGGTACTATCGTATCGGTAAGCGATGGTATCATCCGCATCCACGGCCTAGCGGACGTGATGCAAGGTGAAATGATTGAATTACCGGGTGGCCGTTTTGCACTGGCACTTAACCTTGAGCGTGACTCGGTTGGTGCAGTTGTAATGGGCCCATATGCTGACCTTAGGGAAGGCATGAAAGTTACAGGTACTGGCCGCATTCTTGAAGTGCCAGTTGGTCCAGAACTACTAGGCCGCGTAGTAAACACGCTGGGTGAGCCTATCGATGGTAAAGGTCCAATCGAAGCGAAAATGACTTCGCCTGTAGAAGTGATCGCACCAGGTGTAATCGACCGTAAATCGGTAGACCAACCTGTGCAAACTGGTTATAAGTCAGTTGACTCAATGATCCCAATCGGTCGTGGTCAGCGTGAGCTTATCATCGGTGACCGTCAGATTGGTAAAACAGCACTGGCGATCGATGCGATCATCAACCAGAAAGACTCTGGTATTTTCTCAATCTACGTAGCAATCGGTCAGAAAGCATCGACTATTGCTAACGTGGTTCGCAAACTAGAAGAGCACGGCGCACTACAAAACACTATCGTTGTAGTTGCATCCGCTTCTGAATCTGCAGCGCTACAATACCTAGCGCCTTACGCAGGTTGTGCGATGGGTGAATACTTCCGCGATCGCGGCGAAGACGCACTGATTGTTTACGATGATCTATCTAAGCAAGCAGTAGCTTACCGTCAGATCTCTCTACTACTTAAACGTCCACCAGGCCGTGAGGCATTCCCAGGTGACGTTTTCTACTTACACTCTCGTCTACTAGAGCGTGCAGCTCGTGTAAGCGAAGAGTACGTAGAGCGTTTCACTAACGGTGAAGTGAAAGGTAAGACTGGTTCTTTGACTGCTCTTCCTATCATCGAAACTCAAGCAGGTGACGTTTCAGCATTCGTACCGACTAACGTAATCTCAATTACCGATGGTCAGATCTTCCTACAAACTGAGCTATTCAACGCAGGCGTACGTCCAGCTGTTGACCCAGGTATCTCAGTATCTCGTGTAGGTGGTTCAGCTCAGACGAAAATCATCAAGAAACTATCAGGTGGTATCCGTACAGCACTAGCTGCATACCGCGAACTAGCAGCATTTGCTCAGTTCTCTTCTGACCTTGATGAAGCAACGAAGAAACAGCTAGACCATGGTCAAAAAGTTACAGAACTAATGAAGCAGAAGCAGTACGCTCCAATGTCTGTATTTGACCAAGCGCTAACTATCTTCGCGGCAGAGCGCGGTTACCTTGATGATATAGAACTGAACAAAGTTCTAGATTTCGAGGCGGCTCTACTATCGTACGCTCGCGGTCAATACGCTGAACTAGCAGCTGAGATCGACAAGTCTGGTGCTTACAACGATGAAATCGAAGCTCAGTTGAAAAAACTGACTGACGACTTCAAAGCAACCCAAACTTGGTAATTAGGTCGGTGGCAGTTTCTGCCACCAACTAACGGAGAGTAACGATGGCCGGCGCAAAAGAGATACGTAATAAAATCGGTAGTGTTAAAAGCACGCAGAAAATTACGAAAGCGATGGAAATGGTAGCAGCTTCAAAAATGCGTCGCTCTCAAGATGCAATGGAAGCTTCTCGTCCATACGCTGAAACAATGCGTAAAGTGATCGGTCATGTGGCAAACGCAAACCTAGAGTACCGTCATCCGTACCTAGAAGAGCGTGAAGCTAAACGTGTTGGTTACATCATCGTTTCGACAGACCGTGGTCTGTGTGGTGGTTTGAACATTAACGTGTTCAAGAAAGCCGTTACAGACATGCAAGCATGGAAAGAAAAAGGTGCTGAAATTGAGCTAGCGGTAATTGGCTCAAAAGCGACCGGTTTCTTTAAACATGGTGGCGCAAAAGTTGCGGCACAGGTTTCTGGCCTTGGTGATAATCCAAGTCTGGAAGACCTAATCGGTTCTGTTGGCGTAATGCTTAAGAAATACGATGAAGGTGAACTGGACCGTCTATACGTAGTGTTCAACAAGTTTGTGAACACTATGGTTCAGCAACCAACGATCGATCAATTGCTACCTTTGCCTAAATCGGACAGCAAAGAGATGCAGCGTGAGCACTCATGGGACTACATCTATGAGCCTGAGCCAAAACCTCTACTGGATACGCTACTAGTGCGTTATGTAGAGTCTCAGGTATACCAAGGTGTGGTAGAGAATCTTGCTTGTGAGCAAGCGGCTCGAATGATTGCGATGAAGGCTGCAACGGATAACGCAACCAACTTGATTGATGATTTGGAACTTGTGTACAACAAAGCCCGTCAGGCTGCGATCACACAAGAACTGTCGGAAATCGTTGGTGGTGCATCTGCGGTTTAAGCTTAGGTAAAACGAAATAGTTTAGAGGATTAACGATGGCTACAGGTAAGATCGTACAGATCATCGGTGCGGTAGTCGACGTAGAGTTCCCACAGAGCGATGTACCTAGTGTATATGACGCTCTAAACGTAACGGACTCAAAAGAGCGTCTAGTTCTTGAAGTTCAACAACAGCTAGGCGGTGGCGTAGTTCGTTGTATCGTAATGGGTAGCTCTGATGGTTTACGTCGTGGAGTAGAAGTGGTTAACACTGGCGCTCCAATTTCAGTACCAGTAGGTACTAAAACTCTAGGTCGTATCATGAACGTCCTAGGTGACGCGATTGATGAGTGTGGTGAAATCGGTGCGGAAGAGACTTACTCTATCCACCGTGCAGCACCAAGCTACGAAGAGCAATCAAACGAAACAGCACTTCTAGAAACGGGTGTTAAAGTAATCGACCTAATTTGTCCATTCGCTAAGGGTGGTAAAATCGGTCTATTCGGTGGTGCAGGTGTAGGTAAGACCGTTAACATGATGGAACTTATCAACAACATCGCACTACAACACTCAGGTCTATCAGTATTTGCTGGTGTTGGTGAGCGTACTCGTGAAGGTAACGATTTCTACTTTGAAATGCAGGAAGCGGGCGTTGTAAACGTTGAGAATCCTGAAGAATCTAAAGTAGCAATGGTTTACGGTCAGATGAACGAGCCACCGGGCAACCGTCTACGTGTTGCACTGACTGGTCTTACAATGGCAGAACGTTTCCGTGACGAAGGTCGTGACGTACTACTGTTCATTGATAACATCTACCGTTACACACTTGCAGGTACAGAGGTATCAGCACTTCTAGGTCGTATGCCTTCTGCGGTAGGTTACCAGCCAACTCTTGCAGAAGAGATGGGTGTACTTCAGGAGCGTATCACGTCAACTAAGCAAGGTTCTATCACGTCTGTACAGGCGGTATACGTACCTGCGGATGACTTGACTGACCCGTCTCCAGCAACAACGTTCGCGCACTTGGATGCAACGGTTGTACTTAACCGTAACATCGCAGCAATGGGTCTATACCCAGCGATCGACCCACTAGATTCAACGTCTCGTCAGCTAGACCCGCTAGTAGTAGGTCAAGATCACTACGACATCGCTCGTGGCGTTCAGCAGACACTTCAGCGCTACAAAGAGCTGAAAGACATCATCGCGATTCTAGGTATGGACGAGCTATCTGAAGAAGATAAGCAAGTTGTATCTCGTGCACGTAAGATTGAGCGTTTCCTTACTCAGCCTTACCACGTAGCGGAAGTATTTACAGGTGACCCGGGCGTTTACGTACCTCTTAAAGAGACTCTACGTGGCTTTAAAGGTCTACTAGCTGGTGAATACGATGACATTCCAGAGCAGGCATTTATGTACTGCGGTAGCATCGATGATGCTATTGAGAATGCTAAGAAGCTATAAGGCTAACTAGGAGGCGATATGGCACCAATAACCTTTCACCTAGACGTAGTAAGCGCTGAGAAACGCATTTTCTCTGGTCGTGTAGAGACGTTTCAGGTGACCGGTAGCGAAGGTGAGCTTGGTATTTTCCATGGCCATACTCCGCTTCTGACCGCTATTCAGCCTGGTATGGTGCGTATTGTGAAACAGCACGGCCACGAAGAGTTCATTTATGTCTCTGGTGGTATGGTCGAAGTTCAGCCGGGTACTGCTACAGTACTGGCTGATACAGCGATTCGTGGTGAAGATCTAGACGCAGCGAAGGCAGAAGAAGCTAAGCGTCGTGCTGAGGAGAATATCCAGAACCAGCATGGCGATATGGACTTCGCACAAGCGGCCAGTGAACTGGCTAAAGCCATTGCTCAGCTACGAGTTATCGAGCTGACCAAAAAGCGTCGCTAAGCTCAATTAGCAACGTTGCATGAAAAAGGCGGCCAAATGGTCGCCTTTTTGATTATTTTTAGTTAGAAATTGACCTTTCACCATTAACTTATCCCTTCAAGCTGTCTAAAATATCCGCCGATTAAATAAATAACGTCAATAGGTTGTCCATGAAATTCAGTGCTGTAATTCTTGCTGCGGGTAAAGGAACCCGTATGTATTCGAACATGCCTAAAGTGCTTCACACTTTGGCAGGGAAGCCAATGGCAAAACATGTCATTGATACGTGTACCGGTCTTGGTGCTCAAAATATTCACCTAGTTTACGGTCATGGTGGTGACCAAATGAAACAGGTGCTAGCGGAAGAGCCAGTAAACTGGGTACTTCAGGCGGAGCAGCTAGGTACTGGTCATGCGGTGGATCAGGCTTCAGCACAGTTCGAAGATGACGAGAAAATTCTTATCTCGTATGGGGATGTACCACTGATTTCTGCGGAAACTATTGAGAGCTTACTTGATGCCCAGCCAACGGGTGGTATCGCGTTGCTGACGGTAGTTCTGGATAACCCGACTGGTTATGGACGTATCGTGCGTAAGAATGGTCCTGTCGTTGCTATCGTCGAGCAGAAAGACGCCACCGAAGAACAAAAACAGATCAAAGAAATCAACACAGGTGTGATGGTGGCGACTGGTGGTGATCTGAAGCGTTGGTTGTCAGGCTTAAACAACAATAATGCGCAAGGCGAGTACTACCTGACTGACATCATTGCTGCCGCTCACGATGAAGGTCGTGCAGTGGAAGCTGTCCATCCTGTGAATGCGATTGAAGTTGAAGGTGTGAATGATCGTGCCCAGCTTGCTCGCCTAGAGCGCGCGTTCCAATCTATGCAAGCGCAAAAACTGCTTGAGCAGGGCGTTATGCTACGTGATCCGGCTCGCTTTGACTTACGTGGTGAGCTTCAATGCGGCATGGACTGTGAAATTGATGTGAACGTTATTATCGAAGGTAGTGTATCGCTTGGTGATAACGTGGTTATCGGTGCTGGCTGTGTGTTGAAAGATTGTGAGATTGATGACAACACGATCGTACGTCCATACAGCGTGATTGAAGGCGCGACCGTTGGTGAAGATTGTACCGTTGGTCCATTTACTCGTCTGCGTCCTGGCGCGGATATGCGTAACGACTCTCACGTTGGTAACTTTGTGGAAGTGAAGAATGCGCGTATTGGTGAAGGCTCTAAAGCGAACCACCTGACTTATCTGGGCGATGCTGAAATCGGCCAACGCACTAACATTGGCGCCGGCACAATTACGTGTAACTACGATGGTGCGAACAAGTTCAAAACCATCATCGGTGATGATGTTTTCGTTGGTTCGGATAGCCAGTTAGTGGCACCTGTGGCTATCGCTGATGGTGCGACTATTGGTGCAGGCACGACTCTGACTAAAGACGTAGCCGAAGGTGAGTTAGTGATTACTCGTGCTAAAGAGCGCAGAATCACAGGCTGGCAACGCCCGGTAAAGAAAAAGTAACGCACTCCAGCGTAAGACAAATTTAAACCAAAGCCGCTCAAATTGAGCGGCTTTGTTGTTTTCCTACCTGATTACACCGTTTGGATTAGTAGCTTGGAATTGCGATGCGTTTCTCCAGCCAGCGTACAGCCTGAGAGACAAAGAGAATCAATAATAAGTACTCCAACACTAAGAAGGAGTATATCTCTAATGGTAAGTACTCATTGACCACCAGCTCGTTAGCCCGACGTGTAAGATCACTCAGTCCAATGACACTGACCAGTGAACTCATTTTGAGGATATAGACAAACTGATTGCCCAGCGGCGGTAATATTTGCCTGAACGCCTGAGGTAAAATAACCAAGCGCATCTTTTGCCAGTAATTTAAACCTATCGACTCTGCCGCTTCATGCTGACCGCGACTGATTGCCTGAATCCCACCACGAAACACTTCGGCCATAAATGCACTCTCTGCAATGGTTAACGCGATCACCCCTGCCCAGTAATGATTGAGTGAGACAGAAAGTAACGTAGGCATGCCGTAATACACCCAAAGCAGCAGTACCAGGACCGGAATAGAGCGAATCACTTCAACATAAATACGGTTTACCCATTTTAGCGCAGGCGAATTAGATAGGGCGGGTAAGGCGATGAGTAACCCCAGAGTCATGGCAAACAGCATACTCAGAAGCGATACTTGAATCGTGTCATTAAATCCAGACACTAAGAATCGAAGGTTTGTCCGTCCTTGTTCTGTCGAGGGGTCGAGCACGTACCAGCCCCATTGATAATCAGAGCAGCCAGTCAGTAATAGTAGTGAAGTGGTGAGCCAAAGATAACGATAGTTCACGTTGATTTCCTGAATTAACCAAACATTTCCATTGTTACTGCTATGTTTTTCAATGGGGTTGTAATAAAGGTTAATCAGTAACCTGTATAAGGTCATTAATGTTAAGGGAATAAACATGAAAAAAATTTTGCTCGCTTTAGGCATATGTTTACTCACCATGACTCAAGTTGCGTACGCCCAGAGTCGTCTTCAAGATATTTTAGATAAAGGGGTATTGAGAGTCGGCACTACGGGTGACTGGAACCCGATGACAATGAAAGATCCCGCTACGAATAGTTATCGAGGATTCGATATTGATGTGATGACAGAGTTAGCCAAAGATCTCGGGGTAAAAGTGGAATACGTAGCTACAGACTGGAAGACGTTGGTGAACGGAATTACCGCCAACAAGTATGACATCACCGGAAGCGCGTCATTAAATATGTCACGAGCCAAAGTCGCCGGCTATAGCCAGCCTTATTTCTATCTTGCGTTTGTGCCTGTCGTACAAAAGAGCGACCTCGGGAAATATACCGATTGGGCTGATTTTGATAACTCTGAGGTGAAAGTCGCGGCGACATTAGGCACGGTACAAGAAAAGATGGTGAAAGAGTTTTTCCCTTCTGCGCAGCATATTGTGATAGAAGCGCCCGCGCGAGATTTTCAGGAGCTATTAGCCCGCCGCGCTGACGTGTCAGTGACATCGAATGTAGAAGCCGCCACGCTGGTGGAGAAATTTAATCAGCTGGCGATAGTCCCAGTAGAAACACCGCGTAGACCAACACCGATAGCCATGTTACTGCCACAAGATGATCAGGTCTGGATTAACTACATCAATCACTGGGTGAAGCTAAAAGAAACCCAAGGGTTCTTCAAGCAAGTTGCTGAAAATTGGGGCTTAAAAAGCCTATAAAATGCCAAGAGCCGTATAGAACGGCTCTTGTTATCACTAGGTTGTCATCGAACTCTGGTGTAGAGTTACTCTTCGCTGACCACGCGAGAATTGTCTGGTGTAGCAAAGTGCTTAGCCAGCTCTCTATTAGACAGAATGTAGCCGACCCACAAACCAGCCATACAAATCACAATCGCGATACCAGTGACTGATTGAGCCTGGCTGGCCATAGCAGCAACAAATGCGCTGGCAAGACTACTCACGCAGATCTGTAAGCTGTTTTGCAAGCCAGCTGCGGTTGCTGGGCTTTGATGAGCACTCTCTAGCGCTCGGTTTACTACTATTGGGTATAGCGCACCGTTTGCGACAGCGATCAGACAGAAAGGCGCCAGAATTGGCCAGATAGAGGTTAACGTCCATTGTGACGCAACGAATACCATCAGTGCCGCGACACTAAATAAGCCTATCAACTGGCGTAAAACGTTTTTGTCGCCATATTTGCGCACACCGACTTTGCCTAAGTAGCCACCAGCCATGAATGCAATAGTTTGTGGAATAAAGCTCATACCAATGTCTTTGGCTTCATAACCCAGTTGCGCCATGATTTCTGGCATACCGGTCAGGTAAGCAAAGAATGCAGCGGAAGCGGTGGCAAACATAGTCACGTTGCCAAGGTAAGTCTTAGAGCCCAGCAGTGCTTTAATATCTGTTGAGATGCGGGTCTGCTTTACTTCCACCTTTTCGTCTTTCTGCATCATGGTTGCCACGACAAGCAATACGCCAACCAGTGTTAAAGTGATAAAAATACTGTGCCAGCCAAAGTTGTCCGCAAGTACCACACCTAATTGAGGAGCAAGCGCTGGTGATAATGCAACCAAAGGCATAATAGTGGCGAAAATCTGCTGGCTGCTGCTCGAGTAACGTTTAATAACCATCGCTTGCCAGATAACCGCTGGTGCACAGACACCGATAGCTTGGACAAAGCGGAGAGAGAGTAACTGCCAAACCTGATCGCAGAATGCCAGACCGAATGACGCAAGAGTAAATACAACTAAACCTGCGGCTAGTGTATTGCGGTGGCCAAACTTATCCGAAGCCAACCCCCACATCAGCTGGCCAAATGCCATTCCCCCTAAAAATACGGTCAGAGATAGGGCAATTTGTTCCGGACCTGTCGCGAAGTCGATTTCCATTGCTTTAAAAGCTGGCAGGTACATGTCGGTAGCAACAAAGCCAAGCATCGACAGCACTGCAAGATAAACGAGTTGTAGTTTTGATATTTTCATTATTAACCAATCAAATTATTTAATTACTTTTTAACCAATATCAGTTGGCGCCAACCCTGATTTACTTGTTCTTTTATTCTATTTTTCGATTTACAAAAAATAAAACGTTAAAATTGTTCACTATCAATCAAAAAATTTGAAAGGTACTTAGTGATGTTTTCCAAATCTTCATTAGAAATGCTGGATACCGTTGCCCGGTTGGGGAGCTTTACCGCTGCTGCAGAGGTGTTGCACAAAGTGCCTTCAGCAATCAGTTATGGTGTCCGTCAGGTAGAGCAAGATCTGGACGTAGTGCTGTTTCGACGTTTGCCAAGAAAGGTTGAGCTGACACCTGCGGGAGAGTTGTTTATCTCAGAGGCGCGAGTGTTATTGCGCCAAATGGAAGAGGTTAAAGCCCAGACTCGCCGGGCGGCACATGGCTGGCAGACGACGCTCAAGCTGACTTTGGATAACGTGGTTAAACTGGAAAAGCTAAAACCATTGATTGAAGATTTTTATCGCGAATTTGAGTTTGCCGAGTTGCAGATCAACATGGAAGTGTTTAACGGCTCTTGGGAGGCTATTGCACAGGGGCGGGCGGATATTGTGATTGGAGCAACAAGTGCCATTCCGGTTGGTGGTGACTTTGAAGTCAGAGACATGGGAATGCTGGACTGGGCGTTCGTTATGTCTCCGGCACATCCCTGTGTGCGTCAGCAGGCGTTAACTGAAGCCTATGTCAGCCAGTTTCCTGCTATCTGTCTGGATGATACTTCGAACGTATTGCCTAAGCGACACACAGGTCATTATCCCCATCAGCGCCGTCTATTACTGCCAAACTGGTACGCCGCGATTGAATGTCTGAAAAATGGAGTTGGGGTCGGGTTTATGCCGCGCCATATCGCAATGCCATTGATCAATGATGGCGTGCTGGTGGAGAAGGTTCTACCGGACGACAAGCCCGTAAGCCGTTGTTGTTTAGTATGGCGTAAAGATGAGAACCATAATTTGATCCAATGGATGGTGGATTACTTAGGATCATCCAGTCAGCTACATCAGGATTGGCTGCAGGCTTAAATATCAAATAAAAACACCTCGCTATAGCGAGGTGTTTTTTGGGCTGTTTATGATAAGAAGAACTTATAGGATGGGTTATCCGTTTCGTCTTTACACTGGTAGCCAAGTTCGCGTAAATGTGCGGAAAATTGGGCTAAATCGCTTTCATCTAGCTCGAAACCACAAAGAACACGCCCATAATCTGCACCATGGTTGCGGTAGTTAAACAGGCTGATATTCCAGTGGGTACCAAGTGTGCTTAAGAACTTCAGCAGCGCGCCCGGATATTCCGGAAACTCGAAGCTGTAGAGACGTTCCTTGAGCTTCTTGGAAGGTTTCCCACCGATCATGTAGCGAATGTGTAGCTTTGCCATTTCATCATCAGATAGATCCACCACCGGATAACCGCCTTCGCGCAGATCGCGAATAATATGATCCAGCTCTTCCTGGCCGCCCTGAAGACGCACACCAACAAAGATGTTTGCCAGTTCATCATCGTTGTAACGGTAGTTGAACTCAGTAACCGCTCGGCCACCAATCAAGTTACAAAACTCAAAGAAAGCGCCTTGACGTTCTGGGATCGTGACAGCGAGTAAGCCTTCACGCTTTTCACCAAGCTCACAGCGTTCAGATACATAACGTAAGCCATGGAAGTTGGTGTTGGCACCAGACAGCACCGTACCGAGGTTTTTGTCTTTGAGTTTGTTCTGTTCGGCAAACTTCTTCAAACCTGCCAGAGCAAGCGCACCTGAAGGCTCTGCTATCGCTCGTGTATCTTCAAAGATATCTTTCACGGCTGCGCAGATTTCGTCGCTTGATACCGCGATGTGTCCATCAATGTACTTCTGACACAAACGGAATGTTTCTTCACCGATGCGTTTTACCGCCACACCATCGGCAAACATACTGACCTGATCAAGTACGACAGGCTCTCCGGCATCTAAGGCTGCTTTCAAACAGGAAGAATCTTCTGGCTCGACAGCAATCACTTTAATTTCCGGCATCAGCTGTTTAACCAATACCGCGACACCTGCCGCCAGACCACCACCGCCTACCGGAACAAATATGTAGTCCAGATGGCCATTTTGCTGCAGCATTTCCATACCAATGGTGCCCTGACCAGCAATCACCAATGGATGATCGAACGGTGGCACAAAGGTGTAGCCATGTTCTTCTGACAGGCGTTCAGCTTCCGCTTTCGCTTCATCAAAGTTGTTGCCATGCAGCACAACGTTACCACCAAAGCTACGTACTGCATCAACCTTGATATCCGGCGTGGTTTTTGGCATTACGATCGTGGTTTTGATGCCTAGTTTAGTGCCCGATAAAGCCATCCCTTGAGCATGGTTGCCCGCCGACGCCGCAATGACACCGGCAGCTTTTTGCTCTTCAGACAGACTGGCAACCATGTTGTAAGCGCCACGCAGCTTGAAAGAGTGCACTGGCTGGCGATCTTCACGTTTGATTTGCACATTGTTGCCAATGCGTGCCGACAGACGCGGCATATCTTGCAGTGGCGTAACCGTTGCGACTTCATAAACAGGCGCACGCAGGATTTGGCGCAGATAGTCTGCGCCAGTTTGATTTACTTTCTTTGCGGGTTGAGATTCCATCATTGCTAGCCCTCTAGCTTAGACTTGTCTCGTACTGCACCTTTGTCAGCACTGGTTGCCATGCTAGCGTACGCTTTAAGTGCAAAAGAAACTTCACGTTGGCGATCAACTGGTTTCCAACCGAGTTCATCTTGTTTTGCACGACGTGCTGCCAGCTCATCTTCTGCTACATCGAGGGTGATAGAGCGACTTGGGATATCAATGGTGATAATGTCGCCATCTTGAACCAAGCCAATCGTACCGCCACTGGCTGCTTCTGGGGATGCATGACCAATTGACAGACCCGATGTGCCACCTGAGAAGCGACCATCTGTTAGCAAGGCACAAGATTTGCCTAATCCCATCGATTTCAGGTAAGTAGTTGGGTAGAGCATTTCCTGCATACCCGGACCGCCTTTAGGACCTTCATAACGAATAACTACGACTTCACCCGCTTTAACTTTACCACCTAAGATGCCATCAACTGCTGAATCTTGGCTTTCAAAAACAATCGCAGGGCCTTGGAACTTAAGGTTTTCCTCATCAACACCAGCTGTTTTGACTATACATCCATCAACCGCAATGTTGCCTGAGAGAACGGCTAGGCCACCTTCTTGACTGAATGCGTTCTCTTTTGAACGGATACAGCCATTGGCACGGTCATCGTCTAGGCGATCCCAGCGGCAGTCTTGTGAGAATGCTTGGGTGGTGCGGATACCAGCAGGGCCTGCTCGGAAGAACTTAAGTACTTCTTCGTTTTCCGTTTGCATGATGTCGTACTCGGCAAGCTGCTGCTGCATAGTCATGCCCAATACCGTACTCGTACTGCCGTTTAGCAAACCAGCACGGTCGAGTTCACCTAAGATAGCCATTACGCCACCCGCACGGTGTACATCTTCCATGTGGTATTTCTGTGTCGATGGGGCCACTTTACACAAGTGTGGTACGCGACGAGACATTTCATCGATATCGTTCATATCGAAGTCTATTTCACCTTCTTGAGCCGCAGCTAAAAGGTGTAGAACGGTGTTGCTTGAGCCACCCATTGCGATGTCCAGCGCCATTGCGTTTTCAAAGGCGTCGCGGTTGGCAATGTTGCGTGGTAAGGCGGACTCGTCATCTTGTTCGTAGTAGCGTCGAGTCAGATCAACGATGCGTTTACCAGCGTTAATAAACAGTTGTTCACGATCAGCGTGTGTTGCCAGCATCGAACCATTGCCTGGTTGAGAGAGGCCTAGCGCTTCTGTCAGGCAGTTCATTGAGTTGGCGGTAAACATGCCTGAGCATGAGCCACAGGTTGGACAAGCCGAGCGCTCGACCTGTTCGCTCTGTTGATCTGACACGGTTGGATCTGCGCCCTGGATCATCGCATCAACCAAATCTAGCTTGATGATTTGATCAGAAAGCTTGGTTTTACCTGCTTCCATTGGGCCGCCAGAAACAAAGATAACCGGAATGTTCAGGCGCATAGCGGCCATCATCATTCCTGGAGTGATTTTGTCACAGTTAGAGATACACACCATAGCATCGGCACAGTGTGCATTGACCATGTACTCTACAGAGTCGGCAATCAATTCACGTGAAGGCAGTGAGTAAAGCATACCGCCGTGACCCATTGCGATACCGTCGTCGACAGCAATGGTATTGAATTCTTTTGCGATGCCACCTGCTTTTTCGATTTCACCTGCAACCAATTGGCCCATATCTTTCAGGTGTACGTGGCCTGGTACAAATTGAGTAAACGAGTTCACCACAGCGATGATTGGCTTACCAAAGTCTTCATCTTTTACGCCAGTTGCACGCCAAAGCGCGCGTGCGCCCGCCATGTTACGACCATGTGTGGTGGTTGCTGATCTATATTTTGGCATTTCCTAATTCCTTCTTACTTCTGCTCTGTGTACACACAGTCTAAACAGCCCACTTCTCTTTCGTGGTGCTGTTAAATAGGCCATCGTCGGCCTCTTGCAGTAGTTTAGTTGTTGGACAACGCTCGGCGCTGTCCATTTCCATTGTTTCGCTTGTTGCCACAGGGCTCTTATGCACTTACCTGTTGTTGTAAGTTGTGATTTGGCAGTTCATCGTTGCGGATTTTTAGTACCTCAACTTTGCGAACATCCCACAGTTTTTCAATTTGATTGATCAAAAATGAGATTGGTCGATCGCTGTCGACGATGATTTCCACACTGGCAACTTTACTTTCGTGGTTTTGAGTCGCAGCAACTTGTTTGATCACGAAGCCTCGGTGACGAATCACACGTAGAACGCGCTCTAACAATACCGGTTTGTCATCGGCTTTGATGTCGAGTAAATATCTGTCCATGTGATCGTCTCCTAGGTGTTTTCCAACATATCACTGTTTGATGCGCCAGGTGGCACCAAAGGCCACACGTTTTCTTCTTCGTCGATTAACACGTGAAGCATGTAAGAAGTTTTGCTTTCCAGCATCTCTTTCAGAGCCGGTTCCGCTTCTTCTTTTTTGGTGATGGTTTTGCCCGGAATGTCGAATGCTTTTGCCAGCATCACGAAGTCAGGGTTGTCATCAAGGATAGTTTCACTGTGTCGGCCATCAAAGAACAATGACTGCCATTGGCGGACCATGCCAAGACGTTGGTTGTTAAGAAGAACAATCTTCACCGGAATCTGGCGACGTTTTAGCGTACCTAATTCCTGCACGTTCATCATAAATGAACCGTCACCAGTAATAAGGATAGACTGATCATCCGGACGTGCGACTGCAGCGCCCATTGCAGCTGGAAGACCAAAACCCATGGTGCCCAGACCGGCAGAAGTGATGAAGTTTTGTGGGTCACGCGGCTGGATATGCTGCGCTGCCCACATTTGGTGTTGGCCTACGTCTGTTGAGACGATAGAGCTATCCGGCATCATGTCAGACAACTGCTTAAGCAGCAGTGGTGCGTAGATCAGTTCACCCGGATGGTCGTAACGCCACTTGAAGCCACTGCGTAAGCTTTCACTGTGGTGAACCCAAGGTGTGATGTCTTGTGTAAGTTCAAGCTGAGGAAGAATGGTATTGATATCGCCACGTAGTGGTGCGTTGGCGTGGCGTAGCTTATGGATTTCTGCCGCATCGATATCGATGTGAATCACTTTCGCATTGGGTGCAAAAGTATCAAGCTTGCCCGTCACACGGTCGTCAAAGCGTGCACCGACCACAATCAGCAGATCGGCTTCCTGAACGACGAGGTTGGCCGCTTTAGTGCCGTGCATGCCTAACATGCCTAGATAGTGAGGGTCATGGCGTTCAATCGTGCCTAGGCCTTTCAGAGTGCTTACCGCTGGCATCGGGTTCAGACGTAAGAACTCTCGTACTGCATCGGTCGCTTTAGCTAACTGAACACCACCACCGACGTATAAAACCGGGCGAGTAGAAGCTGCTAGCACTTCTTGCGCACGTTTAATATCTTCGGCAGCGACATCTTCGATTGCTGGAGCAACGTAAGGAGTCAGTAAATCGGTTGGTGCTTGAGCGAGTTGAACGTCTTTCGCGATATCAACAATGACAGGACCCGGACGTCCGGTTTTCGCTACTTCAAAGGCTTCAGCCAGAGTCGGGGCAAGATCTTCGATCTCGGTAACCAGATAGCTGTGCTTAGTACAGGCTAGAGACATACCAATCACATCCATTTCCTGGAAAGCGTCGGTACCGATATGAGAGCTGGCAACCTGACCTGTGATGGCTACCAGTGGAACTGAATCAAGGAAAGCGTCGGCAAGGCCAGTCACTAGGTTGGTCGCACCAGGGCCAGAAGTCGCCATACAAACTGCAACGTCCTGAGTCGAGCGAGCCATACCGATTGCAGCCATGGCTGCCCCTTGTTCATGACGACATAAGATGTGCTCTACACCTCCGTCATACAAAGCATCGTAGATTGGCATGATCGCCCCACCGGGGTAACCAAAGATGGTCTTGATACCTTGCTGTCTTAAAGCGGCTACGACAAGTTGTGCACCAGTCATCGTAAACCTCCTTTGCTACGTTGCGGCTCGTAGCTATTACCATTTGTTTTGCACTTCATGTGCACTCCCATTCTTCCCGTTAAACTGTCTAAGGGTTAGACAGATGACAACTTGTAGTTGTAAAAAAACCCCCGGACCTTTCAGTGCGGGGGTTTTTTGTAATTTGTGGTTATCTTTCGCCCACAATACCCCGCGCGGTGCCAATAATGACCACGATAATCAGGGCTAGCAGTGAGTTAATGTAAGCGAAAAGATTCATCTGTCTGTCGTTCTGTTTTCGTTAAATTTTGTTGTGTAATGTTCTACGAAATTGTTTGCGTCATTAGTGGTATCACACAATTCCTCTGCATGACAAGCAAAAAGTCATTCTTTTTTCACATTAACTCCCAATTAAGACGCGGTATATAACATAAACACATAGTGAAAACATTTGTTTATAAAGCAATCAATAACTGGTTGGGGATCGTATGGGGCTGGCAATCATTCATAGTCGGGCAAGTGTCGGTGTACAAGCGCCGTCAGTTAGTGTGGAAGTACATATTAGTAACGGTATGCCGGGCTTTACTCTGGTCGGGCTGCCAGAAACCACGGTAAAAGAATCAAAGGATCGTGTACGTAGTGCCATTATCAATTCCAATTTTCAATTTCCTGCCAAACGCATTACGGTCAACTTAGCTCCGGCGGATTTACCCAAAGAGGGCGGACGCTTTGACTTACCCATAGCGCTGGGTATTTTGGCCGCTTCAGAGCAAATCGCGACAGATAAGCTCAAAAACTACGAATTTGTTGGTGAGTTAGCATTGTCTGGAGGCTTAAGACCAGTAAAAGGGGTGCTACCTGCCGCACTCGCTGCAAGCAAGTTTCAGCGCCATTTGGTCGTGCCACATGTGAATGGTGATCAGGCGGCGTTGGTAGGTAAAGAACAGCATAAATCCGCTCAGTCGCTGCTTGAGGTGTGTGCTGAATTGTGTGGTCAACATCGGCTTAATCTGCATAAATCACCTAAGCGTAAAACAACAGAAAGCCATAACCGAGATTTACAGGACATCATTGGCCAGCAACAGGGTAAGCGAGCGCTTGAGATTGCTGCAGCAGGAAACCATAACTTACTTTTCCTTGGACCGCCGGGAACAGGAAAAACCATGTTAGCGTCGCGCTTATGCGATTTGTTACCTGAAATGAGTGATGATGAAGCGATGGAAACCGCATCCGTCGCGTCATTAACACAAAGCGAAGTCGATGAGCATAACTGGAAGATACGGCCGTTTCGTTCTCCACACCACTCCAGTTCTATGGCGGCTTTAGTCGGCGGAGGTTCGGTTCCGAGGCCGGGAGAAATTTCTCTGGCTCACAATGGCTTGTTGTTTCTGGATGAAATGCCGGAGTTCGATCGCAAGGTGCTGGATTCGCTGCGAGAACCGCTGGAGTCAGGCGAAATAATCATCTCCCGGGCTCAGGGCAAAACACGATTTCCTGCCCGTTTTCAGCTGGTGGGCGCTCTCAACCCCAGCCCGACTGGCTACTACGAAGGCAATCAAGCACGTACCAATCCACAAGCCATTCTGCGTTATTTAGGTCGTCTGTCGGGACCGCTACTCGATCGATTCGATATGTCTCTGGAAATTCCTGCTTTGCCAAAGGGCACATTATCTGAGGGTGGGGACCGCGGTGAGCCAACAGTGGTTGTGAAAGAGCGCGTTAATGACGCACGTCAGCAGATGTTAAGTCGCAGCGGTAAGGTGAACGCTTTGCTGGGTAGTCGTGAGATAGAAGCGTTTTGCCCGTTACAAAAAAGTGATGCAGAGTTTCTGGAGACAGCTTTACATAGACTGGGACTGTCCATTCGTGCGTATCACCGAATCATTAAAGTTGCCCGCACTATTGCCGATCTGGATGGGGAAGAGCAGATTGAGCGCGCCCATCTGGCGGAAGCCCTTGGATATCGAGCAATGGACCGATTACTGAAACAGCTTACTGCTCAGGCTGTGTAATCAGTCCTTACCCTAAATAGCGGCCAGAAAATTAAAAGCGATAGCTGAAGCCTAATGAGAATAGGTATTCCTTCTCGTCATAGAAAGTAATGTTTGAGTCGGTTTGACTATAGCCTGCGAATGAAATGAAAGACCAGTCTTGCCAATCAAACACATTTTGGTATTCGTAAGCGGCAAACAAGCTCAACGTATCGTCACTGCGCGTCTTGGTGAAGGTCTGGCTTTCAGATTGATAGTCCTCAAGGGTATAACCGCCAGTCAGAGCTAAACGGTGACGATTGATGAACTTAAACCAGCTCAGTTCAAACCCATACGAGTCGAAGGATTCTGCTTTACCATCGGCATCTTGGTTAATGTAAGTAAATGCAGGTTGCAGGATGGAAGTCCGATCAAGTGAAATTCGATAGTCACCTTTGATGTAGTAAATATCAGCATCACGAGCCAAAGAGCGATCCGTCACTTCCTCTTTATCAATTTCTTTGTTGGCATAGGCAAGATCAAGATTGAAGTTTTTATCAATCAGCCCTTTAACCTGAAAACGGTACGCGTTACCGCCCTCATCGGTTGTGCGCCTAGCCATGCCCACCTGATACGGATTACGCCAGGTTTCACCTTCTAATATGGTTGGCAAGTACGATACATCGAGTACGGTGCCTGATGGCAATTGGTATTGATAGCCTAGCTGAAATGCAAGTGTACCGATGGCCACATCTGAACGAGTGGTCCCTGCATAGACTTGTTGGTTGAGCTGCGTACCGAAGGTATAGGCGATGTTTCCAAGCGGCGCTGCGACTACAGAGCTATCGCTATCTGCACTGTGATTGAGTGAATCGATGGTTTTGCTGTTATCGGTATTAAAATTAGATTCTGATGCAATAAAGGCAGCGTTAAGTGAAATCTCACCGCTGAATCCAGCGGTTTCTGCGAGTTGAGCTTGAGCTGAACTGACGATAAAGGCCAAGGTCAAGACAGTGAGTCTTGGTTTCATTCATGATCTCCCTATTTGCGAATGAATGGTGCGAGCAATGGTTGAGTGTTTATTTGTATTGGAGAGTGACTTAATTTCTTTTCCCAACCAATACGACAATATATTCCCTTTGTTTCATATTGTGCAAGGTCAAGCAGGTAAGTGGTAACTAATCAGACCATTCTCATAAATGTTTCAATGTAGCAATGTGACAGTATAATTACACGCTGTTTTATTACTCACACCTTAGCGCTGTTATCATGTTGGCATATTTGTTACTTCTTCTTAATGCGTCTCTAGTCATAATCAATTCGGCGATCTGTTCATTGGTTATTTGCTTTATCGCCGTGATTAAACTGTTACTTCCAGGCGTAAAGCTAAAAGCGAAGGGAACCGAAGCCGCTAACAAGGTGATGTGGGCGTGGGCAACGGTAAATGCGGGGATACTCGCGCTGTCCAATCGCGTTGAATGGGATGTGCAAGGTGGCGATGAGCTAAAGAAAGATGGCTGGTACCTTTTGATCAGCAATCATCTGAGTTGGACTGACATTGTGGTGCTGTGTTGTGTGTTTAAAGATCGTATCCCAATGCCAAAGTTTTTCCTCAAACAGCAACTGTTGTATGTGCCATTTATTGGTATGGCTTTCTGGGCTCTGGATATGCCGTTTATGCGTCGTTATTCGCGCGAATATCTGATCCGTAATCCGCATAAGCGTGGTCAGGATTTAGCCACCACGCGTCGCTCTTGCGCTAAGTTTAAGCATACTCCCACGACGGTAGTCAATTACGTAGAAGGCACGCGTTTTACGCTAGAAAAGCAACGCCAGAGCAAAGCACGATATCAACATTTGTTGCAGCCAAAGTCTGGTGGCATCGCTTACACGCTGGCTGCTATGGGTGATCAGTTTGATAGTATTATTGATGTCACGTTGGCTTATCCGGAAAATACCCATAAACCATTCAGAGACATGTTAATGGGCCGTATGAGCAAAATAGTGGTTCGTGTGAAGGTACTGCCGGTCAATGAACAAGTGCAGGGTGATTACTTTAACGATAAACCCTACAAGCGTCAGTTTCAGCAGTGGTTGGGTGATGTTTGGCAAGAGAAAGACCAGTTACTGCAAGAGATACACAGATAAAACAAAGGGGAGCCGAAGCTCCCCTTTGTGAAATCTAGACGGATTATTTAAGTTCTAATAAGTAGTTTACCAGAGCAAAGTACTCATCCATGGTTTTGATGCTTTGCGCTTGTACCAGGTATTTGTTGTTTACAATCACGGCCGGAACACCTGTCAGGCCACTGTCTTCAAACTGTTTGTCCATACGACGAACCATAGAGTCGACAGCAAAACCTTTGAATGCTGAGTCGAACTTCTTCTCGTCCACACCTTCATCTAAGAAGATTTGACGCAGTTCCGCATCGTCGCGCGGCGCTTTGCGCAAATTGTGAATGCGGTTAAACATCACAGGTACCATTTTATCTTCAACCTTAAGCGCAACCATAGTTGCGAATGCTTTGCTCATTGAAGGGCCCATGCTGCCACCCATAAAGGATACGTGGTTCTTTTGTAGCTTCACGCCTTCTGGTAACTGCTTTTTAAGTTGCTGAATAATTGGCTCAAACGAATTACAGTGTGGGCAGTAAAATGAGAAGAATTCAGTCACTACAGGCTTATTAGAAGCCTCTAGATCTAATACTTTGTAGTGTTCACCTTCGTTGAATTGTGCGGCTTGTGCTGAAAGGCTCAGCATCAACATAGAAAACAGTGCGAACAGCTTTTTCATTTATATATCTCCATTTTGAATTAGTTGGCTGACTTACCATTGAGGCATTAAAGAAAGGGGTGCTTCTTCTAAGTTGGCAATCTGCTCTTTAAAGCCAAGAACCTGACCTTCCCAATATTTTGGCTCATTAAACCATGGAAAAGCCAACGGAAATGCAGGGTCGTGCCAACGTTTTGCTAACCATGCCATGTAATGCACCATTCGTAGACCGCGAAGTGGTTCAATTAGTTTCAATTCTGCGGAGTTAAAATCACAAAACTCTTGATAAGCTTCCAGAACGATATCCAGTTGCATCAGCTTATCTTGTCGCTCACCATTCAACAGCATCCACAAATCTTGTACTGCGGGTCCTTTTCGGGCGTCATCCAGGTCGACGAACATCGGTCCATCGCGCCAAAGAATGTTACCCGGGTGGCAGTCGCCATGCAGACGAATAGAGCTAAAGCTGTCCTGCCAGTGATTTTCGATAGCTTTGATCAGGATATCCAGGTCGTTAAAGAAACTGTTCTCCAGATGCATTGGAATCATGTTCGAATTTTGCAGAATCTCTCTAGGCTGATAGAGGTATTCTTGTAAACCGATGCTTGGCCTGTGTTGAAAGGTCTTTTTACCGCCAACCTTATGGATTCGACCTAAAAATCGACCGACGCCTTCCAGTTGATCCAGATTGTCGACTTCAAACTGGCGTCCGCCAACACTTTCAAACAGGGCAAAACCGTAGCCTTGGTAGTGATGTAATGTTTGACCGTTAAGAATGACAGGTGGCGCGACCGGGATTTCATTTTCGATTAGCTCCAAAGTGAAATCGTGCTCTTCCTGAATTTGTTCGTTGCTCCAACGCTCAGGGCGGTAGAACTTCACCACATAGCGGCGACGCTCCTCATCGGTAAACTGATAAACGCGGTTTTCATAACTATTGAGAGGGAGAAAGCCAGATTCCGCGCGAATACCAATGCTTTCTAACGCATACCACATAAAGTCTGGGGTAAGGGCGTCAAAGTTAAACGTACCTTGGGACATATAAATAAAAAGGCTCATTACTGAGCCTTTTTCCGTTAGTCATCGAATTTGAAATCAGAGTTTCTTGATAAACCGGCTTTCCACTTCGATGGTGAATTCATTGCTCTTATCGGTGAGTATAAACTGAATTGTGGTTATCGCAGAGTTTAGCTTGTCAGGATCTGCGCCAAGACTCATTGGTAAGTTCAATACTTCTCCAGGTTGTACCTGAATGGTCTGTTTTCCATACCAGCTCACATCGCTCATGCCTGTCACATCCAGTTGGTACTCTTGCACTTGCTGGGTCTTGTTGATTACTTTGAGCGTATAAGTATTCTCGACTTCTCCCGCGCTATTGATGCGGAACAGTTGGTTACGGTCTCGAAGCACGCTCATACCAGCCGGATCAACGGACGCAATCTGAGCGAAGAATAAGCCGATCATAATCAGTAATACCGCGCCATAGCCGATCAGTTTCGGACGCATAACCTTCGTATGTTTACCAGATAAACGGTGTTCGGTGGTGTAGTTGATCAACCCTTTTTCATAACCCATGCGATCCATGGTTTGGTCACACGCATCAATACAGGCACCACAGTTGATGCACTCATATTGCAAACCGTCGCGGATATCGATGCCAGTAGGGCACACCTGCACACATAAATCACAGTCGATACAGTCACCCAAACCAAGTTGTTTTGGATCGGCCTTACGTGAGCGTGGGCCGCGTTTTTCACCACGTTTGGTATCGTAACCAACTATGAAGGTATCTTTGTCGAACATGGCGGACTGGAAACGTGCGTAAGGGCACATGTGAATACACATGATAGATCGCATCCAGCCGGCATTACCGTAGGTACAGATTGCAAAGAACATCACCCAGAAAACAGGCCAGAAGCTGGAGTTAAACGTGAAGAAGTCGATCACCAGTTGCTTCATTGGCACAAAGTAACCGACAAAGGTGAATCCGGTGATCAGCGCTATCGAAAACCAGGCGATATGCTTGAGCGTTTTACGCATAGCTAAGTTAGCGGTGAGCTTGTTGGCGTCTTGCTTACGACGCTTATTCGCACTGCCTTCGAGTTTTTCTTCAAACCAGATGTACATGAAAGTCCAGACGGTTTGTGGACACAGATAACCACACCAGACCCGACCTAAAAAGGTGGTGATGAAGAACAGACCAAATGCCCCAATAACAAACAGCAGTGCAAGTAGAGTAAGATCTTGCGGATAGAGTGTGGTGCCAAAAAAGTTGAACTGCTGATTACCGATATCCAATAAAATCGCTTGGCGATCTCCGTACGGAATCCAAGGTGTCAAAGCAAACAGTAGCAGTAAAAACCAGCCGCCGTAGCGTCTTAGCTTTTGATAGGTTCCTTTACTTTCACGTACATAGATGCGATTGCTTGGGTTAAAACGATCCCCGTTACCTTTGTGGGTTTTGGGGTTAAAAGTTTTCGGAGTCACATCTTTAATGTCGATTTTATCCTGACTCATGTACTCATCCTTCTTAGGCTTTTTATAATGTTCGGCGTCATTTCTGATGATGTCGCTCTATGACATTGCTATTCGTTAACTATTTTAGTTAATGCTGATAAACGGTGATTATACAACCAATAACATTTCCTTTTCTTTAACGTAGTCAATGTTTAACAACAAAAGTCAGCACAGTTAACCTGATAATTGGCTGAACAGTTTTAACGTCCTATTATCTCTTACGTTCGGTTGTAAAAAAGCGACTCAATTGAGTCGCTTGGAATTTTGCCGGTGGGTGGTTTATTTGATGATGCCGCGTGCACGCAACAGAGCCGTTTTGAAATCGTCTTCCTGGTCTTTTTTCAAACCTGGGATCATTTCATCTTTACTGCTGTTACGCATTTTCAAATGGTAGATCAGAACATCGTCGGTGAGGTCTTCCAGTTTGCCCTCATAACCAGCTTCTTCAGACAGCTTGATGATGAACTGTAGCAGGTTCATGTCTTGGTCTTTTTGCCACTCTGGCTCTAACAGCTGAAGTAGTTCTTCGATACGATGACACTTCATTTCTTTCTCCACAAATTTTATAGGTATTTTGTTTAAGGTATCAAATTGTAGAGAGGATACAAATAGGCGTGAGAGGAAAAGAAAAAGCGCAGCTGATGCCGCGCTTTTTATTAAGCTGCTTTGATAACTTTGGACGGAGCTTTCGACGTTACCGCTTTTTTCTCAACCAATGTTTTAGCAGGCGCAACTTGGTGTGCCTTTGGTGCAGCAGCAAAGCCACTGCGGCGACGCATTGCACTACTATTGGTGTGTGCGAACCTGACTGTTGTTGGGCGCATTTAGTTACCTAACTGTCAGGCATATCCATTGCCGTTCTAATGCCCTGAAGCACTACGAGCTAGTCTCAAACTGCTTAAAGCTTCGCTCTTTTGGCTCGCGCCAATCCAGTTAGTGAGTCAGGAATAACGATATGCATGCATATCAAATAATAGGTTAGCACTCTTGTTATAATTGGTCGATACTTGAGCAATTGAATTCTTTCGATTTTGTCATTTTAAACCGAAAATGAGTGCAAAAATTTGTTTTGATCCCCTGATCAGCAGTAGTAGTATGAGATCTCTACAAAGGAGGTGCATATGTCATTTTTAAAGAAGACACTTGCGAGTTTTGGTATCGGCAGTGCTAAGGTAGATTCGATCCTCAATCAGGATGTGATATACCCGGGTCAGAGTGTGGATGTTTCTATCCATGTTTATGGTGGAGCGACAGAACAAAAGATCGATAACATCGATATGAAGCTCTGTTGTCGCTATATTGCTGAGGCACCTGATGACCGAGGCTCTCGAGAAGGGCATAACATGCGTCGAGTGCCACAGACTCATGTCTTGGCTGAATGGAGCCTCCCTTACTCGTTCACCATTCATTCCGCAGAAGAGCGTACCTTTGATGTGAAGCTCGATGTTCCCTGGAATACCCCAGTCACGATTGGCGATGCGAAAGTATGGCTTGAAACAGGGTTGGACGTTGCCGCCTCACTTGATCCAACCGATAAAGACACGCTCACCATTCGACCTGATCCGCTTATGGACGCCATTTTGTCGGCATTTGAAGCGCAAGGATTACGTATTCGCCAAGTGGAGTGTGAAGAAGTGAATGGCTTCGATCTGCCATTTGTTCAGGAATTTGAAATGGTGCCAACTGATGGGCCGTACCATGGTGTATGGCGTGAGTTGGAATTTGTTGCCCATCGCAGCGAGGACGAGTTGAAACTATGGTTTGAAGTTGACCGAACGCGCAGCGGTGCTGGAGGGATGCTGGCGAGCTTGCTCGGAAGCGGTAAGCTCAACCGAGAATTGACGATTCCAGTGACGACCAGCCCTGAAGAGGTGGGAGAGATGGTGCTAAATTATCTCGACCAAACTACGGCCGCTCATGACTCTGAATTTTAGCTTACACGTGTACGCCTAATGTGCCATACTAGAGTGAAATCACACGCTCTAGTATAGGTGCTTCGATGTCATCATCACAGAAACCTGAATACAGTCAGAGTGAAGAATTTGCCAATTCTCTCACCCATGGCCTCGGGATGGTTCTAGGTATTGTAGGGCTGATTCTGCTGCTAGTAAGAGCATTGGATCAGCAAGCTGATACCCTGACCATAACCAGTATGGCGATCTATGGCTCAAGTATTATTGTGCTGTTTCTCGCATCAACACTCTACCATGCCATTCCGCACCCGAAAGCCAAACGCTGGCTGAAAACGTTTGACCATTGCGCGATCTACTTATTGATAGCGGGTAGCTACACGCCGTTTTTATTGGTGAGCTTACGTACGCCTCTCGCGATTGGTTTGATGATCGTGATTTGGAGTATTGCCTTGCTTGGTATCATCATGAAGGTCGCGTTTATTCATCGCTTTAAGCATCTGTCACTGACGAGCTATCTGGTGATGGGCTGGTTATCGCTGATTGTTATCTATGAGTTGGCGATCTCCCTGGATATCGGAGGTCTGACGCTGCTAGCCGCAGGTGGCTTGATCTATTCTCTTGGTGTTATTTTCTACGTGGCTAAGCGCATTCCATTTAATCATGCGATTTGGCACGGCTTTGTTCTGGCGGGGTGCGTGTGCCACTTCTTCGCTATCTACTATTTTGTCGAGCCGATCTAAGCTTGGCTAAATCAGCTCGACAACGTAGGCGTATTAGCGCGTTTGTACTTCGACCACTTTTGCCGAAAACTGGTATTGCTGCGATTGCGGCACTGCCAGTTTGATGGTTTTACCTTGCTCAGCTTGTTGTGGGCGAAGATAGGTATCTGCCATACGCTTGATTGACTGCCAAACAGTGACCTTTTCTTTCGCCAACGCCTCTCCAGACATATCGAACACCTGAACTTCGACTTCAATCTGAATTACTGACTGCGAGCTTTGATTAGTGACCGAAGTAGGAAAAACCAGTTCGCCGCCTTCGTAACTTGCGGAGCCAATCAATATATCCACACCTGAATCAGATAGCTGCATAGTTGGTTTTTTTGCATTGACGGTAACCGTCGTGCCCACGGTTTTCGAGACGACAGGAATAGTCGCTATTACTGGAACAGCCACAGATTCAGTCGCTGCGGTGACCGCTTTGGTTGCTGAAGCAGCAGTAGCTTTAGGTGCCGAGTTCTCAACCACATATTCCCAAGTAAAATCATCATTTAACTTTACGTTTCTTCCATCAGCTAACGTTACTACCTCGGCAGCATAGACCGATGATGTGGCCAGCAAAGTAGCCAAAGTAATCCAAGTTTTCATTGTTGTACCTTTTATTTCATTGCCGTTAACGACGCCAGAAGGCTGGAAAGAACAATACAAGAATAGTCAGAATTTCCAGACGGCCCATTAACATGCCAAAACTTAATAGCCATTTTGCGGAGTCTGGTAATGGTGCAAAGTTACCTGTCGGGCCAATCACAGAGCCCATGCCCGGGCCTACGTTGGCGACTGCCGTAATTGAGCCAGATATGCTGGTTATTGGGTCTAAACCGAGTGCACTCAGACAACCAGCGATAAAGATGATGGTGATAAAGAACATCAAAACAAATGCAACTACAGAGCGCACAATGTCGTCATTCACAGGGCGTTGGTTATAACGCTGGACGAACACACCGGAAGGGTGAACCAGTTTCAGCATCTGCTTGTTCAGCAGGGTCATGGCAACCTGAAAACGGAATATTTTGATCCCACCAGATGTTGAACCTGAGCAAGCACCTGCAATCATCAAGAAGGCGAATAGTGTGGTTGGTAATGCTCCCCATGCTGTGAAGTCTTCCAGGCCAAATCCGGTGGTCGTCACGACGGACACGATGTTAAACATTGAGACACGCAGTGCATCGACCATGGTGTAACCATCACGAATCACCAGCCAACTGGCAATCACTAGGCTTGAGAAGAGGAACAGATAAGCAAAGCCACGAACTTGGGCGTCTTTAAGCAATATATCAATGCGACGTTTTCTCAGTGCCGCCACGAATAGCAAGAAAGGCAATCCGCCCAAGAACATAAAGGTTGTTGCTACCCAGTGCGCTCCATTTGAGAAGTGATTCATTGAGCCATCAGAGGTCGAGTAACCACCCGTCGACAGGGTGGTGAAAGCATGGTTTATTGCTTCAAATACCGTCATACCTGTCAGTATGTAACCGCCGATACACATTCCGGTTAAGATTAGATAAACCAGCACGATGTTTTTCGCCACGGTCTTGGCTCTTGGGCTACTTTTATCAGACCAGTCAGAAGATTCCGTTTGGAACAGCTTCATACCACCGACGTTAAGCATTGGTAGTACCGCTACCGCCATCACGATAAAGCCCACACCACCAAGCCACTGCAGAATAGAACGCCACAATAAGATGCTCGGTGCCATATCATCCAAGCCGCTTAGAACCGTTGAACCAGTAGTGGTGATGCCCGACATGGTTTCGAAATAGGCATCGGTAAAACTGATGTGGTTAATGAAAACAAACGGCAACGCTGCGAAAGCACTGGCGATGGTCCAGACCAAGCTGGTAATGAGGAACATGTCGCGCACACTGAGTTTGAATTTAGCCGTTCGGCCGATACTCAGGCAGATAAACGCAGCCAGGTGCGTAATCAAGACGGCTTGGGCAAAGTCGAGAAACCCGCCCGTACCAGTGAAGAAAGCGACCAAAGTAGGCACGTACATGAAAAGGGCCAGTTTCGATAAAACCAGCCCGATAACAAACAGTACGGGACGTAAGTTGACCATAAGAGAGTCCTAGAGGAAAAATGGGCTCGGCTGGAACAGAGCTTCGACGTCTGGTACGTACTTTTTGTCGACCAGGAACATCACAACATGGTCATCTTGTTCGATGATAGTGCGGTCGTGAGCGATAAGTACTTCTTCGCCACGAACAATGGCACCGATGGTGGTTCCTGGTGGAAGTTTAATATCACCAATGGCGCGACCGACAACTTTCGATGTGGTTTCATCACCGTGGGCAACGGCTTCGATCGCTTCCGCTGCACCGCGGCGTAGCGAAGATACGTTAACAATATCGGCACGGCGAACGTGGGTCAGCAATGCGGAAATGGTCGCTTGCTGAGGTGAAATGGCTACATCAATCACACCACCTTGTACAAGATCGACATAGGCACCACGCTGAATCAGTACCATTACCTTTTTGGCACCCATGCGTTTTGCCAGCATCGCGGACATGATGTTGGTTTCATCTTCGTTGGTCAGCGCAATGAACACGTCGACCTGGTCGATGTTTTCTTCGGTCAGCAGCTCTTGATCGGCAGCATCCCCACAGAAGACGATGGTGTTGCCGAGCTGCTCAGACAGCTGTTCAGCGCGTTGGTAGTTACGTTCGATTAATTTCACGCTGTAGGTCTGCTCTAAGCGTTTGGCTAAGCTTGCACCGATGTTACCACCACCAACAATCATAATACGGCGGTAAGGCTTCTCTAGACGCTGTAGCTCACTCATTACAGAACGAATATGATTACTTGCCGCGACAAAGAACACTTCATCATCAGCTTCAATGATAGTCGTGCCTTGCGGACGAATCGGACGACCTTGACGGAAGATTGCCGCTACTCGGGTATCGATATGAGGCATGTGCTCTCGTAGCGCAGAGAGTGCGTTACCCACCAATGGGCCGCCATAGTAGGCTTTTACAGCAACCAGACTGACTTTCTGCTCAGCGAAGCTGACTACCTGTAGTGCGCCAGGATATTGGATCAGACGTTCGATATAGCTGGTTACCAGCTCTTCTGGTGCAATTAGGTGGTCGACGGGGATCGCACCAGACTTAAATAGGGCTTCTTTTTCTGCCAGATACTCAGGCGAACGGATACGTGCAACACGGTTAGGCGTGTTAAACAGAGTGAAGGCTACCTGACATGCTGCCATATTGGTTTCGTCAGTGTTGGTGACTGCAACCAGCATGTCGGCATCTTGCGCGCCAGCTTCGTGGAGTACATCCGGATGGCTTGCGTGGCCATTGACCACACGCAGGTCATATTTGTCCTGTAGTTCACGCAGTCGGTCAGAATTGTTATCGACGATGGTGATATCGTTGTTCTCACCAACCAGGTTTTCTGCCAGTGTGCCGCCAACCTGACCAGCACCAAGAATAATGATCTTCATACTCTTTTCTCGTTATCTGAAAAAGGCGATTGAATGACTCCAATCGCCCTATTTAGCCTGCTGTTACGCGTGTGTTTTCGTCAGCACAGCGTAGTAGAATCCATCCATGTCTTCTTCACCTGGTAGAATTTGACGACCAGGGTGCTCAGGGTCAGAATCCAGCAATTTCGCATCAGCGGTGCGAGCTAAGAATGCTTTCACTTGCTCTACGTTTTCTTGTGGAGTGATTGAACAAGTTGCATAAACCATTGTGCCGCCTGGTTTTAGCTGTGTCCACATCGCATCGAAAATTTCGCTTTGCAGCTCTGCTAATGCCGCAATGTCGTCGGCTCGGCGCAACCATTTGATATCAGGGTGACGACGAATCACGCCCGTCGCAGAACAGGGTGCATCCAGCAAGATGCGGTCAAATTGCTCACCTTGCCACCATTCTTGAGGATTACGTGCATCGCCGCAAACCACTTTTGCCTGAAGATTGAGACGCTTCAGGTTTTCATGTACGCGTTTCAGGCGAGTGTCGTCACAGTCAATCGCGACCACTTCACTGCCGGATGTACGCTCAAGAATATGTGCGGTTTTGCCACCTGGTGCTGCGCAGCAATCCAGAATCAACTCACCATCTTTTGGCTCTAGGTAGTTAATTGAAAGTTGAGCGGCAGCATCTTGTACCGATACCCAGCCTTTCTCAAACCCAGGCAACTTGGTCACATCGCATGGTGCAGCCAATTTTAGCGCGTCCATTGCCTCTGTGTGCGGCGTGGCCTCAATGTTTTCATTTTTGAGTAGTGCCAGATATTCATCACGAGTATGGTGTTGGTGGTTAACTCTCAGCCACATTGGCGCTTTCTGATTGTTGGCTTCTACAATGCTTTCCCACTGCTCTGGGTAAGCGTCTTGCAGCAGCTTAAGTAGCCAACTTGGGTGACCATACTTGCCAGCGTTGTGGCTAACGGCAATCTCGTCAAGTTCTTCCTGATTGCGTTGGTAATTACGTAATACCGCATTAATCAGACCACGCAGGCGAGGGCCTTTCAAATCTTTAGTGCCTTCAACGGTTTCGCCAACGGCTGCATGCGCAGGAATACGCATAAAGCTCAGCTGATAAATACCAACCAGGATTAAGTGATGGAAAACACGCTGTTTACCTTTCAGAGGCTTATCCATTAGCTGGCTTGAAATGGTTTCAAGGCGAGGTAAGTAGCGAAGTGCTCCGTAACAGATCTCTTGCAAAAGCGCGTGATCACGAGGTCGGATGGTTTGTTGAGCCGCTGGTAGAGCGCTAGAAAGAGAATGGCCCTTGTCGACGACAAGATACAGGACGTTGGCAGCCGCAGCGCGAACATTCATGATGAGTACCTTAAAGTAAAGGAGGGCATCTCTGCCCTCTAAAAGTTCGTATTATTAGGGGAATAACTCACCCTAGTATGGCTTAAATCAGCTGGGTGCCAACTTCAAACCAAGATGCACGCGAGTTCAGAATGTCTTGAACTGGCATGGCTTTTTTACCAGGAACCTGTAGTTGCTCCAGAACTAATACGCCATTGCCTGTCGCTACATAGATACCTGTTTTGTCTGCTTGCACAATCGTGCCTGCTGGCTTATCGCTGGTTTGCTCAGCCACTCGGCTTTGCCAAACCTTGATGCTGTTTTCAGCCGCTTCAAAATGGCTCATAGGCCAAGGATTGAATGCACGAACGCAACGCTCGATGTGTGCTGCGTCGTCGCTCCAGTTGATGCGAGCTTCTTCTTTGCTGAGCTTTTTCGCGTAGTTTGCGAGTTCATCATCTTGCTTAACTGGCACTGCTTTATTTGCAGCGATATCTGCCAAGCAATCAATCAGCGCTTGCGGGCCAAGGTCGGCAAGCTTTTCGTACATAGATGCGCTGGTATCCGTCGCTTCGATTGGCAGTGTCGCGATTTTCAGCATATCACCTGTATCCAGACCAATATCCATCTGCATGATGGTTACGCCAGTTTCTGCATCACCTGCCCAAATAGAACGTTGGATTGGTGCCGCACCACGCCAGCGAGGCAGGATAGAACCGTGTACGTTAATACAACCGAGCTTAGGCGTGTCTAATACTGCTTGTGGTAGCAGAAGGCCATAAGCCACAACAACCATGATATCGGCGTTCAGATCAGCCAGTGCTTGTTTCGCTTCATCTGATTTGAAGTTTTCTGGCTGATAAACAGGGATGTCGTGTTCTAGTGCAATGTTTTTAACCGGGCTTGCAGTAAGCTTTTTACCGCGACCCGCAGGGCGGTCTGGTTGAGTATACACTGCAATTACTTCGTGCTCCGAAGACAACAACGCCGCCAAGTGACGGGCGGCGAAATCCGGAGTACCTGCAAAGACAATACGTAAAGACTGACTCAAGGTAGACTTCCTTCTTAATTGGTATGGGTCGCGATTAAGCGTTTAGCTGCTTTTCGTTGTAGCGTTTGATCTTCGCCAGCTTTTCCTGAATGCGCTTACGCTTCAGAGGCGATAGATAATCAACAAACAATTTACCTTGTAGGTGATCCAGTTCGTGTTGAACACAAATCGCTAGCAGGTCGTCAGCGTCAAAGGTAAATTCTTTGCCGTCGCGATCCAATGCTTTAACGGTAACCTCAGCCGCGCGAGGCACAAGGGCGCGAGCACCCGGTACCGATAGACAGCCTTCTTCGATGCCATCTTCGCCGCGCTTTTCCAGAATCTCAGGGTTGATAAGCACCATTGGCTCATCACGAGTTTCTGAAATATCAATCACTACGATACGCTTATGAATATCAACCTGCGTTGCAGCAAGGCCAATACCTTCTTCGTCGTACATGGTTTCAATCATATCATCGACGATTTTTTGAATTTCAGGTGTCACCTCTTCCACAGGCTTAGCTACTGTGCGTAGGCGATCATCTGGAAATGTTAATACTTGTAATACAGACATATTCACTCGAAATATTGAACTGTGCCGAAACAGCACAAACCTTGTTGGCTCAATTCTAGACATTTTATGACCTAAATGACAGCATCCTTGCATTAATTTCCATACCAACTACTGCTTAATAGACCAAGGATGAGGGGCATGAATCGCATTTTTCGCAATGTTTCCAGCATTATGTTGCCGTTACTATTCTCCTTCACTGCAGCAGCAAATGCTGACTCTAAACCGCTCGCAGTCAAAGCGGATGCCCCACAAACCTATGTGGTAGTGAAAGGCGATACTCTATGGGACATTTCGGCGATGTACCTAGAAAGTCCGTGGTTGTGGCCCCGCTTGTGGCAAATTAACCCAGAGATAGATAATCCACATTTGATTTATCCCGGCGATAAGTTGTCACTGGTGTGGATTAACGGTCAGCCAGTCCTGAGCTTAAAGCCCGTTAAAAAACTGAGTCCACAGGCTCGAATTACCGAAAAGAAGGCTGTGCCGACGGTTGCGGAAGGTCTGGTGATGCCTTATCTCAGTTCTGACCGACTGGTGGATAAGGAGACGCTCGACAATGCAGTCAAAGTGATGGGCAGTTCCAAAGGCAGTCGGTATTTGACCGCAGAAGATGTGTTGTACATCAGCGGTGAGCAGACCGCGACGGAATGGGCGATTTACCGCCCGGTCGAGACTTTCTCTCGTGAAGACGTTTCAAAGGAAATCACCGCATTGCGCTTGATCGCAAAAGGGGAGTTGGTGGATGCATCTGAAGCGTTTTCTGGATTAAAAATCACCGCTCAGTTGCAAGAAATTCTCCGTAATGACATCGCCTTACCAAATCAAATGGTAGAGAGTGGCGAGTTTTCCACGACGTTCTATCCCCTTCCTTCGCCGCAGGGTAGCACTGCGAAGCTCCTGGGAAATATCGAAGGTATTCGCTTCAGTTCAACCAATCAGGTTGTTGTTATTGATAAAGGGACGGCGGATAAGCTGAAACAAGGCAGTGTTTTTGACCTCAAAGAAGACGCTCATCCGGTTGCTAAAGATGGCGATGGCTTCCAAAAAGAGGTGGGGTTGTTCGATAAACCAATCATTCTGCCACAAAGTAAGGTAGGTGAGTTGCTGGTAATCCGTCCTTATGAATACTTCAGCTTGGCTTTGATCACTAACAGTACTAAACCAATTAGTAATGAGGTAACGGTGGTTTCGCCTCTTGCTGAAGTGCCTGTCACAGATGAAACCACTCAATGAGAATGACCTTGTTGCCTGGCTAAAGCTAAGTTGCTTGCCAGGCATAGGCGGGGTCAAGCTGAATAAGTTACTTGCTAAAGACACGCCTCGAAACATCATCAACTCCTCTCATGAATACCTGCAGCGCCTTGGACTAAGTCAGAAGCAACTTCAGGCTTGGACGTCAGCCGATAAAGAAGTTGAAGCTTGCCTCAATTGGAAAGAGATCGCTTCGAACCACCATATTCTGACTTTAGATGATTCGCTTTACCCTCCGCTACTTAAACAGATTGTTGCACCGCCGCCCCTGTTGTTTTTGCAAGGCGATCCTACGTGTTTATCTCAGCCTCAGATTGCTATGGTGGGAAGCCGTAACGCGAGTGTTGACGGATTGCAGTACGCTCGACACTTTGCTGCAGATTTCGTTAGTAATGATCTCATTGTAACCAGTGGATTAGCTTTGGGCATTGATGGTCATGCGCATGACGGAGCGTTGCAAGCGGGAGGAAAGACGATCGCGGTTCTTGGTTCTGGCTTAGCTCATATTTACCCAGCCCGGCACCGTGGGTTGGCGCAGCGCGTCGCGGAGAGCGGTGCACTGATTTCAGAATTTCGCCCCAATGCGAAACCAAGGCCGGAACACTTTCCACGTCGCAACCGAATCATCAGTGGGTTATCTCTGGGGGTGTTTGTTGTCGAAGCGGCAGAGAAAAGCGGTTCTTTAATTACGGCGCGTTATGCGCTTGAGCAAGGACGAGAAGTGTTTGCTCTGCCTGCTTCTATTAATGCGAAAAATGCCAGTGGCGGAAATCATTTGATTCGCAATGGTGCTTGCCTCGTAGAAAAGACAAAAGATGTACTCGATGAAATACAGTCATTACTTGATTGGTCTGTTAATCAGAGCAGAGATTTATTTTCTACCTTAATTGATGAAGAAGAATTGCCATTTCCTCAGCTGTTAGCTAACGTAGGAAATGAGGCTACACCAGTTGATATTCTTGCAAGCAGGACCAATATACCTGTCCAGGAAGTCATGATGCAGCTCTTAGAGCTTGAGCTCTCAGGGCACGTTGTTGCAGTTTCAGGTGGCTATATTCGAAAGGGGAGGGGCTAGCTATGATGATGGATATACTGATGTATCTATTCGAAACCTACATCCATAGCGATGCAGAGTTACAGGTCGAACAAGACGAGTTGGAAGATGAGTTGCTTCGTGCAGGCTTCCAGCAAAAAGATATCTACAAGGCCCTTGTCTGGTTAGAAGAGCTTGCCGCGCTGCAGCAAAGTGATACATCTTCTGCTATATCGGCTTGTATCGCATCGTCATCGACTCGTATCTACACTGCGAAAGAGATGCAGCGTTTGGATCTAGAATGCCGAGGCTTTTTGTTATTCCTCGAGCAAATTAATGTCCTAACAACAGAAACTCGTGAAATGGTGATTGATCGGGTGATGGGGCTGGAAACAAACGAATTTGAGCTTGAAGATCTCAAATGGATCATTCTGATGGTGCTGTTTAATGTACCGGGTAATGAGAACGCTTATACGCTGATGGAAGAGCTGTTGTACACCAAAGAACAAGGGATCCTTCATTAAGCCTAATCCCAACAAGTTCGTGTTCCGTTGGATGTGAACGCGAGCTTGTGTATTTGGTGTGTCTTTCAATTAAACGGTAAGTATGAGTAGTAAAATCGACAACAGCCTTTTCTCTGCCCATGAACATGCTCTCGAACATGAGCCGTGTCCTAAGTGTGGGTCAGACTTGACGCTCAAGCACGGTAAGCACGGTCCATTCCTTGGCTGTAGCCAGTACCCAGGTTGTGATTACATCAAAGCACTGCACAGTAACGATGGTCACATCGTCAAAGAATTGGGCGTACCTTGCCCTGACTGTGGCAATGAGTTGGTGTTGCGCCAGGGTCGTTATGGCATGTTTGTCGGGTGCAGCAGTTACCCGGCTTGTCATCATATTGAGTCTATTAACCAGCCAGAGCCGGAAAAGCAGTCACAAGAACAGCATGCTTGTCCTGAATGTGGTAAAGGTCATTTAGTTGAGCGTAAGACCCGATTCGGCAAAACATTTTACGCCTGTGATAACTACCCGAAATGTAAGTTTGCCGTGAACCTGCCACCGGTCAAAGGCCGTTGCGAAGCATGCGGTTTTTCATTGCTGGTTGAGAAGAAGCTCGCCAGCGGGGTGAAGTTACAGTGCGCTAACCGCAAGTGTCAGCATACGCAAGCTAAGTAAACGAAACTACCAATTAAAAAGGGTCGCATGATGCGACCCTTTGTTGTTTTTAGCTGGATTCTAAGCTTGAGACTGCTTGGCAAAATCATGCACGGCAGGGAAAGCCTCTGCATCCAGTACTTTGCCTAACGCACATAGTCTGCGATGAAGTTCGCCAGGGTAGTCTCCACACACATTAATGTGGCCCATCTTGCGTCCTGCTCGTTTTTCTTTGCCATACCAATGAATATGGCAACCATCCATCGCTAATACGGCTTCTGGCAAAGTATCTTCACCGAGAATATTAACCATCGATGTTTCGCGAACCAGTTTTGTGCTGCCTAGTGGCAAACCACAAACCGCGCGCAAATGGTTTTCAAACTGACAGGTTTCTGCACCTTGCTGTGTCCAGTGACCTGAGTTGTGAACGCGTGGCGCGATCTCATTCACCAGTAAAGTGCCATCAACATCGAAAAACTCTAGGGCTAATACGCCAACATAACCGAGACTTTCTGCAACCGCAGTAAACATCTGCTTGGCTTGGGTTTGAAGTTCTGGTTCATCAATGGCGGTAGAAAGGCTCAGTACACCATCAGTGTGCACGTTCTCTGCCAGTGGATAAACTTCAATGCTGCCATCTTTACCGCGAGCACCAACTAAAGATACTTCACAGTTAAATGGAACAAACTCTTCAGCCACTATAGCTTGGGTTGGTGTTGCTGCGATGCACTCGGCCATTTCCGTCCAGATAGCGTCTACCTGAGAAGCTTCTTTCAAGCGCCATTGGCCTTTACCATCGTAACCGCCTAATGCACTTTTCAGTACCATCGGCATACCCACGTGTTCAATCGCGCGGTCAAAATCTTCACGTGTTTCAATCACGTAGTATTTCGCATTACGCACGCCAGCGTTGTCGAGTAGAGCTTTTTCAAGACGACGGTCACCGCCTGCCTTGATCGCTTCTGTACTCGGAAGGAACTTTCCACTCTCTTCACAGATGTCGAGCACATCGTGAGGGATATGTTCGAATTCTGCTGTGATCACATCGACTTGCTCAATGGCATTTTCCAGACCATGACCAAGCACATGTTGAGTAAGAGGGTGAACGATATTGCCGCTACCCACATCGTAAGCAGAGATTTGAATATTCAGTGGTGCACCAGCCAGAGACATCATACGAGCCAACTGACCAGCTCCTAGAACCAGTACGTGCATCCGATTAGTCCTCAGCTGGGTTTGGGTTAGCCAGAACCGTTTCTGTCTGTTCGTTGCGGAATGCTTCTACCTTCGCCATGATACTTTCATCATGCGTACCCAGAATTTGTGCTGCCAGGATACCGGCGTTTGCCGCACCTGCTTCGCCAATCGCTAACGTGCCGACCGCAATACCTTTAGGCATTTGTACGATAGACAGCAGAGAGTCCATTCCTTTTAGAGCACGTGACTGAACCGGAACGCCAAGTACTGGCAAGCTCGTGAATGCCGCCGCCATACCTGGTAGGTGAGCTGCGCCGCCCGCACCTGCGATGATTACTTTGATGCCGCGCTCTTTCGCACTGCTTGCGTAATCAGCCAATAGTTGAGGAGTACGGTGAGCTGACACCACTTTTGTTTCGTAAGACACGCCAAATTGATCCAGCATGTCCGCTGCTAGTTTCATGGTTGGCCAATCTGATTTAGAACCCATGATGATACCGACTTTCATCTCAAACTCCTTCAAGCTGCAAAATTAGGTGAGCTGATAAATTTGTGCGCATTATACGGGGATTTTTATCTCAAGCAAACGTTTGCGCGCCTTTGTAAATGCTATTGATACATTTTATAAAAAAATTGCTTTAGTCTCTGAGAATGAATCTTTGTACACTTAGGTATAGAGAAAATAATACAGTCAGATAATCAGGAAGTAATCGGTGGATAACTTTGAACAGGTGCTCAATGCACTACAGCAAGGCGAAGTGATTGCCTATCCAACAGAAGGTGTTTTTGGCGTCGGGTGTGATCCTGATAATCCAGAGGCAATCCAAAAGCTGCTGGAACTAAAACAGCGCCCGGTAGAAAAGGGGCTCATCCTCATTGCTGCCAGCTACGATCAGCTATTACCTTACATTGACGAGTCTCAGCTGACGCAAGCGCAGTTAGATAAAGTTCATGCCACCTGGCCTGGTCCTTACACTTGGATCATGCCTGCGAGCGATAAAGTCTCTAATTGGGTTTCAGGACAGTTTGATTCAATTGCAGTTCGTGTGACTGATCATCCTTTGGTGCAAAAGATGTGTAATGCATTCGGAAAGCCGTTAACCTCTACCAGCGCGAATCTTTCAGGCTTGCCGCCGTGTATGACGACGGAAGAAGTTGAGCAGCAGTTGGGTGATAAGCTGGTGGCAATTCTTCGTGGTGAAACCAGCGGGCGTGATAAGCCAAGTGAAATTCGTGACGCCAAAACCTCGCAAATATTAAGACAGGGCTAACCCTGCCTACCAGCCTTCAAATAGGTACCAGATAATAGGTAATAACGTATGTCAGCAATCGATAAGCATGCCGTAAAGCAGTTCCTGATGTCGCTTCAGGATTCCATTTGTCAGCAGTTAGAACAAGAAGATGGAAAGGCCGTCTTTGTCGAAGATGCGTGGCATCGTGAACCGGGAGAGCGTCTTGGTGGTGGTGGCCGTTCACGTGTTCTGCGTGATGGCAACGTGTTTGAGCAAGGTGGAGTGAACTTCTCTCATGTAGAAGGCAAAGAAATGCCAGCGTCAGCAACAGCGCATCGTCCTGAATTAGCGGGGCGCCGTTTTGAAGCGATGGGAGTGTCTTTGGTTATTCACCCTAAAAACCCGTATGTGCCGACGTCACATGCCAATGTGCGCTTCTTTATCGCAGAAAAAGACGGAGAAGATCCGATTTGGTGGTTCGGTGGTGGCTTCGACTTAACGCCGTTCTATCCTTTCGAAGAAGACTGCCAGTCATGGCACGATACCGCGAAGGCAATCTGTGCCCCGTTCGGTGATGAAGTCTATTCGGATCACAAAGCTTGGTGCGATAAGTATTTCTTCCTTCCACATCGAAACGAAACTCGTGGTGTCGGTGGTTTGTTCTTTGATGATTTGAACCATTGGGAGTTCGACAAATGTTTCGATTACATCAAAGCGGTGGGTGAAGGCTTCTGTCAGGCTTATCTGCCAATCGTTGCACGACGTAAAGATATTGAGTTTGGCGAGCGAGAGCGAGAGTTTCAGTTGTATCGTCGTGGCCGTTATGTTGAGTTTAACTTGGTGTATGACCGTGGCACTTTGTTTGGTTTGCAAAGTGGTGGACGTACGGAGTCGATTCTTATGTCCATGCCGCCACTAGCACGCTGGGAATACAGTTATCAGCCTGAAGCTGGGACGCCTGAAGCCGAGCTTTACGAGCGATACCTAAAACCACGTGACTGGTAAGCGCTGAATCTCCTTTTCTATATAGAAAGATAGTGATAGGGTCATCTTTAATCAGATGGCCCTGTTTTTCTCTATATTAAGGTAAGGAATAAAGGTAAGGAAATGACTCAGCAAGTTGATCGCTATGCGGTGTTTGGTAATCCCATTGGGCACAGTAAGTCGCCATTTATTCACACACTCTTTGCTCGCCAAACGAATCAATCGCTGACTTACACAGCCGAATGTGCCCCTGTCGACGGGTTTATTGAAGCCGTGAACGTGTTTTTTGCTGAAGGTGGTAAAGGATGTAATGTCACTTTGCCTTTTAAAGAACAGGCGTATCAGTTTGCCACGCGTTTGACAGAGCGTGCCCAACTTGCCGGAGCTGTGAATACACTCAAAAAGCTTGATGATGGTGAAATCATCGGTGACAACACCGACGGTGCTGGTCTGGTGCAAGACCTACTGCAGCATCAAGTTGTTTTAGAAGGCGCTCGTATCCTAATCATCGGAGCTGGTGGCGCTTCTCGAGGAGTAATTCTGCCGTTACTTGAGCAAAGACCTGCTTCATTGACGGTAACCAACCGTACATTTTCTAAAGCTAAAGAATTGGCAGCGCTGTTTTCAGATTACGGGCCAGTGTCTGCGAAAGAGATGAATAGTATTACTCAAGAATACGACGTCATTATTAACTCAACGTCAGCTTCGCTGAGTGGAGAACTTCCTGAAATATCGTCAGCTATCTTTGCTCCCAACAGCACAAGCTATGACATGATGTATGGCGGTGGTGATACCAAGTTTAACCAATGGGCTAAAGAACATGGTGCAGCTCAAGCTTATGACGGTTTAGGAATGTTGGTCGGTCAAGCGTCAGAAAGTTTTATGCTCTGGCGTGGTTTGCGTCCTGGCGCTAAACAGATTTTACGTGAGCTTAGAAAAAATCTTGAAGGTCAATAATCGATGAATCAATCCATTTTATTCCCAGACATCCAGTCCTGGGATGAAGCATCACAATCAATCCATTTTCCTGCGCAGCAATCGGGCGCACTGATTGAATGCTACGTCACGAAACAACAACTCTCAAAAATGATTGGCTTGGATATTGAAGATGAGCAAAAAGCTGTAGAAGCATTTTTAGCCTTACGCTTTGAACTGGAAGAAATGGCCGAAGAGCTCATAGAAGATGAAGCCTTCAATGAAGAAGGCCACATTGTAATTGATTAACTAGGTTATCGGATGACTAACCAATGATTTCGACTTCATTAATGTAGTCGTTCTTATTCTGGACGTAGTTATCTGAAGACTTTTGTAAAAAAGCGCGCTCTTTTTCTGACAGTGGGCGTGCTTGTTTTACCGGGCTACCAACATAGAGGTAACCACTTTCTAATACTTTCCCTGGCGGAACTAAACTGCCAGCGCCAATCATCACTTCAGATTGTATAACTGCACCATCAAGAACGATTGCTCCCATACCTACTAATACGCGATCGTGAATCTCACAACCATGCAGCATGACTTTGTGACCGACAGTGACATCATTACCAATAATTAATGGATAGCCGTTTGGGTTTTCCTGATTCTTGTGTGTCACGTGTAATACACTGCCATCTTGGATATTTGTTCGTTCGCCGATGTGGATATGATTAACGTCACCACGCGCAGCAACCAACGGCCAAACGCTAGAATCGTCCCCAATAACGATGTCTCCGACTAAAACAGATGTTGAATCGACGTAAACTCGCTCACCAAGCTGAGGCTTTATACCTTTATAACTTCTTATTGAACTCATCTTTTCTCCTTATTATGGGCGATTAAAGGGTATATAGGGGTAGAAGAGTAGTAAAAACTCGCCTTTTAGAATAAAAAACACCCAAACGACAAATAAATCAAAAAAAACCTCAAAAAGGGCTTGCCAATGTGATCGCAATCTCTATAATGCCACCTCGCTGACACGGCAACGCTTCGAAAGAAACGAGCCAGGGTTAGCAAGCCAAATTAGCCAAGCGGAAACGCTTGAAAAAAGTTTGAAAAAAGTGATTGACACTAAACTTTAACTCGCTAAAATGGCCGTCCGATTTGAGCGAAGCTCAATAGGAAAGCTCTTTAACAATATAGACCTATCAATCTGTGTGGGCACTCGTTGATGATAATCCAATTAGAAACTTCGGTTTCAAATTAGGTTTCAATGATACGAAGTGACCATTGAATCTTCGGATTCAGCACAGTCAATTCAAACATTACTTTATGTAATGTTCAGTATTCATTGAGCCGAACAAAATCTTAAATTGAAGAGTTTGATCATGGCTCAGATTGAACGCTGGCGGCAGGCCTAACACATGCAAGTCGAGCGGAAACGAGTTAACTGAACCTTCGGGGGACGTTAACGGCGTCGAGCGGCGGACGGGTGAGTAATGCCTAGGAAATTGCCCTGATGTGGGGGATAACCATTGGAAACGATGGCTAATACCGCATGATGCCTACGGGCCAAAGAGGGGGACCTTCGGGCCTCTCGCGTCAGGATATGCCTAGGTGGGATTAGCTAGTTGGTGAGGTAAGGGCTCACCAAGGCGACGATCCCTAGCTGGTCTGAGAGGATGATCAGCCACACTGGAACTGAGACACGGTCCAGACTCCTACGGGAGGCAGCAGTGGGGAATATTGCACAATGGGCGCAAGCCTGATGCAGCCATGCCGCGTGTGTGAAGAAGGCCTTCGGGTTGTAAAGCACTTTCAGTCGTGAGGAAGGTTTATGCGTTAATAGCGTATAGATTTGACGTTAGCGACAGAAGAAGCACCGGCTAACTCCGTGCCAGCAGCCGCGGTAATACGGAGGGTGCGAGCGTTAATCGGAATTACTGGGCGTAAAGCGCATGCAGGTGGTTTGTTAAGTCAGATGTGAAAGCCCGGGGCTCAACCTCGGAATAGCATTTGAAACTGGCAGACTAGAGTACTGTAGAGGGGGGTAGAATTTCAGGTGTAGCGGTGAAATGCGTAGAGATCTGAAGGAATACCGGTGGCGAAGGCGGCCCCCTGGACAGATACTGACACTCAGATGCGAAAGCGTGGGGAGCAAACAGGATTAGATACCCTGGTAGTCCACGCCGTAAACGATGTCTACTTGGAGGTTGTGGCCTTGAGCCGTGGCTTTCGGAGCTAACGCGTTAAGTAGACCGCCTGGGGAGTACGGTCGCAAGATTAAAACTCAAATGAATTGACGGGGGCCCGCACAAGCGGTGGAGCATGTGGTTTAATTCGATGCAACGCGAAGAACCTTACCTACTCTTGACATCCAGAGAACTTTCCAGAGATGGATTGGTGCCTTCGGGAACTCTGAGACAGGTGCTGCATGGCTGTCGTCAGCTCGTGTTGTGAAATGTTGGGTTAAGTCCCGCAACGAGCGCAACCCTTATCCTTGTTTGCCAGCGAGTAATGTCGGGAACTCCAGGGAGACTGCCGGTGATAAACCGGAGGAAGGTGGGGACGACGTCAAGTCATCATGGCCCTTACGAGTAGGGCTACACACGTGCTACAATGGCGCATACAGAGGGCGGCCAACTTGCGAAAGTGAGCGAATCCCAAAAAGTGCGTCGTAGTCCGGATTGGAGTCTGCAACTCGACTCCATGAAGTCGGAATCGCTAGTAATCGTGGATCAGAATGCCACGGTGAATACGTTCCCGGGCCTTGTACACACCGCCCGTCACACCATGGGAGTGGGCTGCAAAAGAAGTAGGTAGTTTAACCTTCGGGGGGACGCTTACCACTTTGTGGTTCATGACTGGGGTGAAGTCGTAACAAGGTAGCGCTAGGGGAACCTGGCGCTGGATCACCTCCTTATACGATGATTACTCACGATGAGTGTCCACACAGATTGATACGGTTTATGAAGTTTAAGAGATAGAACATCCCCCAAGATGTTCAACTTAGTGTCCCGTTCGTCTAGAGGCCTAGGACACCGCCCTTTCACGGCGGTAACAGGGGTTCGACTCCCCTACGGGATACCATTGGGTCGTTAGCTCAGTTGGTAGAGCAGTTGACTTTTAATCAATTGGTCGCAGGTTCGAATCCTGCACGACCCACCATTATCTCAAGATATGGGGCTATAGCTCAGCTGGGAGAGCGCCTGCCTTGCACGCAGGAGGTCAGCAGTTCGATCCTGCTTAGCTCCACCATTCTTGATTCAATGGGCGATTAGCTCAGTTGGGAGAGCACCTGCCTTACAAGCAGGGGGTCACTGGTTCGAGCCCGGTATCGCCCACCATCTTTAAGCGCATTTCTTTTGAAACAGAAAGTCTTAAGTGTTCTTAAAAATGGTTCTTTAATGAATCTAGCTCTTTAACAATTTGGAAAGCTGACAAAATAATCTTTAAGATTATTTGTAAAGTTCTCAAAGTATTCATGTATTTGAATACAACTAAAAACACATTCAAGTGTTCTTGGAATTTGAGTCCGGCAAAATCGAAAGCTGTCTCGCTCATTCAAATAATGAGACAGCAACTTTGGTTGTTTAACATCAATTCGAAACTCCTTCGGGTTGTATGGTTAAGTGACTAAGCGTACACGGTGGATGCCTTGGCAGTCAGAGGCGATGAAGGACGTATTAACTTGCGATAAGCCCAGATTAGGCAGTAAAAGCCACTTGAGTCTGGGATTTCCGAATGGGGAAACCCACTTACATAAGTAAGTATCCTGTTGTGAATACATAGCAACAGGAGGCGAACCGGGGGAACTGAAACATCTAAGTACCCCGAGGAAAAGAAATCAACCGAGATTCCGAAAGTAGCGGCGAGCGAAATTGGACTAGCCCTTAAGCTTTATAAGCGTTAGGTGAACAAGCTGGAAAGCTTGGCGATACAGGGTGATAGCCCCGTAACTGACGACGCATATTCAGTGAAATCGAGTAGGGCGGGACACGTGATATCCTGTCTGAATATGGGGGGACCATCCTCCAAGGCTAAATACTACTGACTGACCGATAGTGAACCAGTACCGTGAGGGAAAGGCGAAAAGAACCCCTGTGAGGGGAGTGAAATAGAACCTGAAACCGTGTACGTACAAGCAGTAGGAGCAGGCTTTGTCCTGTGACTGCGTACCTTTTGTATAATGGGTCAGCGACTTATATTCAGTGGCAAGGTTAACCATCTAGGGGAGCCGTAGGGAAACCGAGTCTTAACTGGGCGTTCAGTCTCTGGATATAGACCCGAAACCAGGTGATCTAGCCATGGGCAGGTTGAAGGTTGAGTAACATCAACTGGAGGACCGAACCGACTAATGTTGAAAAATTAGCGGATGACTTGTGGCTAGGGGTGAAAGGCCAATCAAACCTGGAGATAGCTGGTTCTCCCCGAAAGCTATTTAGGTAGCGCCTCGGACGAATACTACTGGGGGTAGAGCACTGTTAAGGCTAGGGGGTCATCCCGACTTACCAACCCTTTGCAAACTCCGAATACCAGTAAGTACTATCCGGGAGACACACGGCGGGTGCTAACGTCCGTCGTGGAGAGGGAAACAACCCAGACCGCCAGCTAAGGTCCCAAATTACTACTAAGTGGGAAACGATGTGGGAAGGCTCAGACAGCCAGGATGTTGGCTTAGAAGCAGCCATCATTTAAAGAAAGCGTAATAGCTCACTGGTCGAGTCGGCCTGCGCGGAAGATGTAACGGGGCTAAGTAGTAAACCGAAGCTGCGGCAATGCACTTTTGTGCATTGGGTAGGGGAGCGTTCTGTAAGCGGTTGAAGGTGTGTGGTAACGCATGCTGGACGTATCAGAAGTGCGAATGCTGACATGAGTAACGATAAAGGGGGTGAAAAACCTCCTCGCCGGAAGACCAAGGGTTCCTGTCCAACGTTAATCGGGGCAGGGTAAGTCGACCCCTAAGGCGAGGCCGAAAGGCGTAGTCGATGGGAAACGGGTTAATATTCCCGTACTTCTTACAATTGCGATGGGGGGACGGAGAAGGCTAGGTGGGCCTGGCGACGGTTGTCCAGGTTCAAGTGCGTAGGCTTGAGAGTTAGGTAAATCCGGCTCTCTTTAAGGCTGAGACACGACGTCGAGCTACTACGGTAGTGAAGTCATTGATGCCATGCTTCCAGGAAAAGCCTCTAAGCTTCAGATTGTAAGGAATCGTACCCCAAACCGACACAGGTGGTCGGGTAGAGAATACCAAGGCGCTTGAGAGAACTCGGGTGAAGGAACTAGGCAAAATGGTACCGTAACTTCGGGAGAAGGTACGCTCTCGACGGTGAAGTCCCTTGCGGATGGAGCTATTGAGAGTCGCAGATACCAGGTGGCTGCAACTGTTTATTAAAAACACAGCACTGTGCAAAATCGTAAGATGACGTATACGGTGTGACGCCTGCCCGGTGCCGGAAGGTTAATTGATGGGGTTAGACTTCGGTCGAAGCTCTTGATCGAAGCCCCGGTAAACGGCGGCCGTAACTATAACGGTCCTAAGGTAGCGAAATTCCTTGTCGGGTAAGTTCCGACCTGCACGAATGGCGTAATGATGGCCACGCTGTCTCCACCCGAGACTCAGTGAAATTGAAATCGCTGTGAAGATGCAGTGTACCCGCGGCTAGACGGAAAGACCCCGTGAACCTTTACTACAGCTTGGCACTGAACATTGACCCTACATGTGTAGGATAGGTGGGAGGCTTTGAAACAGGTACGCCAGTATCTGTGGAGCCGTCCTTGAAATACCACCCTTGTAGTGTTGATGTTCTAACGTTGACCCCTTATCGGGGTTGCGGACAGTGCCTGGTGGGTAGTTTGACTGGGGCGGTCTCCTCCCAAAGCGTAACGGAGGAGCACGAAGGTGGGCTAATCACGGTTGGACATCGTGAGGTTAGTGCAATGGCATAAGCCCGCTTGACTGCGAGAATGACAATTCGAGCAGGTGCGAAAGCAGGTCATAGTGATCCGGTGGTTCTGAATGGAAGGGCCATCGCTCAACGGATAAAAGGTACTCCGGGGATAACAGGCTGATACCGCCCAAGAGTTCATATCGACGGCGGTGTTTGGCACCTCGATGTCGGCTCATCACATCCTGGGGCTGAAGTCGGTCCCAAGGGTATGGCTGTTCGCCATTTAAAGTGGTACGCGAGCTGGGTTTAGAACGTCGTGAGACAGTTCGGTCCCTATCTGCCGTGGGCGTTGGAGAATTGAAAGGGGCTGCTCCTAGTACGAGAGGACCGGAGTGGACGAACCTCTGGTGTTCGGGTTGTGTCGCCAGACGCATTGCCCGGTAGCTAAGTTCGGGATCGATAACCGCTGAAAGCATCTAAGCGGGAAGCGAGCCTTGAGATGAGTTCTCCCTGATACTTTAAGTATCCTAAAGGGTTGTCGTAGACTACGACGTTGATAGGCAGGGTGTGTAAGCGTTGTGAGGCGTTGAGCTAACCTGTACTAATTGCCCGTGAGGCTTAACCATACAACACCCAAGGGGTTTTGATGGACTCAATGTAAGAACATTGAATGTGTAAAAACGAGAATTAAAAACAGCTTTCCGAATTAAAGAATTTGCTTGGCGACCATAGCGTTTTGGACCCACCTGACTTCCATTCCGAACTCAGAAGTGAAACGAAATAGCGCCGATGGTAGTGTGGGGTTTCCCCATGTGAGAGTAGGACATCGCCAGGCTTTAAATTTTGGACGTTCGCTTTAAAGCGGATGATACCACTGCGGAGTGGTAGTTCAGTTGGTTAGAATACCGGCCTGTCACGCCGGGGGTCGCGGGTTCGAGTCCCGTCCACTCCGCCACTTATTCAGAAGCCTCGCTTATGCGAGGTTTTGTCGAATTTAAAAGATACAAAATTTTTAAAGGTGCAGCTCCAATTGGCAGAGCAGCGGATTCCCTAAAGTTTGCGAGATGGCGCGTGTTGGGAGTTTTAATATCTTAAACCATCGACAATTTGATTACCTATTTCTAGGGGTGTAGCTCCAATTGGCAGAGCAGCGGATTCCAAATCCGCGTGTTGGGAGTTCGAATCTCTCCACCCCTGCCATGTTTAAAGCCTCAGTCGAAAGACTGGGGCTTTTTTGCGTTTGTACTTGGCGATTTTAAGGTGCAATTATAATTCAATACTTATGGCTGGTATGGTTCTGCTTTGTATATAGCAAAGCGCAATGGCAGAAATAGTACTGTTATAAAGTAAATTAACGATAAAACGCTTTAACGTTACTTTATCTGACCTCTCATATTTACATTATGGTGAGAATACGTTTTATTACCCCTTCACTATACTGTTTTAGTTGGAGTAGAAATGGAACTAACTCGCCGTCGCTTTCTTTCAATGAGCTCTATTTTGGGTATGTCAGCTCTTTTGCCTGCATGCTCTCTTAAGAAGTCGGTTAGCAGCCAAGGTTATGCTTATGAGCTTACTGCTGAATCAGCAAATGCTGAATTGGTTCCTGGACATCAGACACCAGTACTCGGTTTTAATGGCTCTATCCCTGCTCCAACAATACGTTGTCGCCAAGGCGAGAAGGTTACTATCCGGTTTACCAACAAGCTTGATGAACCAACAACGATTCATTGGCATGGTCTGCGTATCCCAATAGGTATGGATGGCGTACCTTTTCTAAGTCAGAAACCAATCATGCCCGGTGAAACTTTCGTCTATGAATTTACTCCGCCCGACGCTGGTACTTTTTGGTATCACCCACATATGAATAGCGTAAAGCAGTTAGGGATGGGGCTTGTTGGCCTGATTGTGGTGGAAGAAGCACAACCCGTTGAGTTTGATGAAGAGCACGAGCTGGCACTTAAACACTGGCACCTGAATAAAACTGGTCAGTGGAAAGATTTAATGATTCCTCGCTATAGTGCGCGTATGGGTACTCCAGGTGAGTGGGGGACAGTTAATGGTCAACATAATCCAACTTATAGCCTTAAGGAAAACGCAACAGTACGGTTGCGCATAGCTAATGTAGATAACACCATTACGTATCCAATCGCTGTCGAAGGGGTTGATGCCTTGGTCGTTGCTATTGACGGAAACCCGATTAAAACGCCTTATAAGCTAACTCAGCATAAGATTGGTCCGGGTATGCGGCTTGATGTCGCCTTCATTGCACCTCCTGCGGGTAACCTCGTAAGTGTTCGTCAGATGAAAGGAAAGTTTCCATTCTCACTATGTGATTTTAAATGCCAGGAATCTAGCTTGGCTGAAAACCAAAGTATTCCCGCTTTACCATTAAATCCTGTTCCCGCTGTTGATTTAGATAATGCTGAATTGATTGACTTCGTGTTTGAGTGGGAAGGTGCGGTCACACCTGCAGATAGCTCGGGACAAGCGGTACCTAAATTTTGGTTAACGAATAAAAGGGCTTGGGAGGGCATTAGTGCTGAAAGTATTCCAGAGCCCCTCGCAAAATTGGAGTTGGGTAAAACTTACATTTTTAATTTACGTAATGTCACTCAATACCATCATCCGATTCACTTGCACGGCCATACGTTTACCGTATTGGAACTTGATGGAAAGCCCGTCGAAAAACCATTTCATACCGACACGGTTTTATTAGGTAAAAATGGATCAGCAAAAGCTGCTTTTGTCGCAGATAACCCTGGTCAGTGGATGTATCACTGTCATGTGATAGAACACATGAAAACCGGATTGATGGGTTTTATTGAAGTTGCATAAAGTGACTCCTGTAACTTTTTTATAAATGCAAATTGTTGAAGCCTAAGTTATGTATTTTGAGAACATTATTTTCACTCGTTTAGGCTCAATTGTGCCCAATAAATAAGTACAATAGTTGAAATTATATTTGGAGGGGTCATGGGACAATTCGCAATTTTAGGGCTTATCGCAATCGGTGGAGCGATAGGGGCTTGTTCACGTTATCTAGTATCTGAATATTGTGTGACACTTTTTGGTCGCTCTTTCCCATACGGTACGCTAACCGTTAACATCGTCGGTTCATTTATTATGGGGCTGCTTATTGCCGCGGTAGAAAATGAGTGGTTAGCTCCATATCCATGGCGCCAAATTATTGGGTTAGGTTTTCTTGGCGCATTAACTACGTTTTCTACTTTCTCCATGGATAACGTGTTACTGATGCAACAAGGCGCATTTTTAAAAATGGGATTCAACGTGCTACTAAATGTGCTGTTAAGCATTTCTGCAGCATGGTTCGCGTACCATTGGTTGATTATACCTAAGTAATTTTCAAATCATCCCAGGCGAGTTTCTGCTCTCCTGGGTCTTTTCCTGCCTTGTAGTTAATTCAAACCTGTCTCTATTTAAATCCAGTCATATGTCACCTTTTGGTACTTGAGATACATAAAATTGATTAAAAATACGACTTTTATACTTGGTTAACTAATTTCCTTTCTCTATAATCGATTTACTTGTCGGAGTGCCATAAGGCTGAGACCGTTAATTCGGGATCCGTTGAACCTGATCTGGTTAGTACCAGCGAAGGGAACAGGAGAAGATACCTACACCAGATCTAATCTGGCTAACCTATCAAAACGTCGAATGTTGTTTTAGAGCTCTGTCAGTTCTTTATTCGACCCCTCTTGTCGCATCTATCCGCCAAGCATTTTTATCCCAATACTTTTTATTAAAAATAACAAGCAAGGAAAAATGCTATGTCGAATCGCAAGCAAGCGAGACTGGAAGCAAAACAGTTTATTGAAACTCTCTCGGTACAGCCGTACCCAAATTCAAACAAAGTCTATGTAGAAGGTTCACGCCCGGATATCCGCGTCCCGATGCGTGAGATCTCTTTAGCTGACAGCCTTATCGGTGGTACCAAACAGGCTCCTGTTTTCGAGCCAAACGAATCAGTACGTGTTTATGACACCTCTGGTGTATACACCGACCCAAATCACTCTATCGACCTTTACAATGGCTTACCGAAGCTTAGAGAGGGCTGGATTGAAGAACGAAACGACACTGAAGTTCTTCAAGATGTCAGCTCTGTTTACGCAAAAGAGCGTTTGGAAGATGAAACGTTGGACGAGCTGCGTTACGGCAATCTGCCTCATATTCGACGTGCTAAAGAAGGGCACTGTGTTACTCAGCTTCACTACGCACGTAAAGGGATTATTACGCCTGAAATGGAGTTCATCGCTCTACGTGAAAACATGGGGCGCGCTAAGTATCGTGATGAAGTGCTAAACCAGCAGCACCCAGGTCAAAACTTTGGAGCCAATCTACCAAAAGACATTACTGCTGAGTTTGTCCGCAAAGAAGTGGCAGAAGGTCGTGCCATCATTCCATCAAATATCAACCACCCAGAATCAGAACCAATGATTATCGGGCGTAACTTCTTAGTCAAAGTGAATGCGAACATTGGTAACTCGTCGGTGACATCTTCAATCGAAGAAGAAGTAGAAAAACTCGTATGGGCCACGCGTTGGGGTGGGGATACCGTTATGGATCTCTCTACCGGGCGCAACATCCACGAAACCCGTGAATGGATTTTACGTAATAGTCCGGTGCCAATTGGTACAGTTCCAATGTATCAGGCGCTAGAAAAAGTAAATGGTATTGCGGAAAACCTAAACTGGGAAGTGATGCGTGACACCTTAATCGAGCAGGCAGAGCAAGGTGTGGATTACTTTACCATTCACGCAGGTTTGTTACTCCGTTATGTTCCGATGACGGCTAAACGTGTTACTGGCATCGTTTCTCGCGGTGGCTCCATCATTGCTAAATGGTGTTTAGCGCATCATCAGGAGAGCTTCCTTTACACTCACTTCCGCGAAATCTGTGAAATCTGTGCGAAGTATGATGTTGCACTTTCGTTGGGTGATGGCTTGCGTCCTGGCTCAGTCGCAGACGCTAATGACGAAGCACAGTTTGCTGAATTAAGAACCCTTGGTGAGTTGACTAAGATTGCCTGGGAGTATGACGTACAGGTGATCATCGAAGGCCCAGGACATATCCCAATGCACATGATCAAAGAGAACATGGATCAGCAACTGGAACATTGTCATGAAGCGCCGTTCTACACCTTAGGTCCACTAACTACTGATATTGCTCCGGGCTACGACCATATTACTTCCGGTATTGGTGCGGCGATGATTGGTTGGTATGGCTGTGCAATGTTGTGTTATGTCACACCTAAGGAACACTTAGGTCTGCCAAACAAGGAAGATGTAAAGACCGGCATGATCACCTACAAGCTGGCTGCACATGCTGCTGACTTAGCCAAAGGGCATCCAGGTGCACAGGTCCGTGATAATGCGCTATCTAAAGCACGTTTTGAATTCCGTTGGGAAGACCAATTCAACTTGTCATTGGACCCTGATACCGCGCGTTCTTTCCATGACGAAACACTGCCGCAAGAGTCTGGGAAAGTGGCTCACTTCTGTTCAATGTGTGGTCCTAAATTTTGCTCGATGAAGATTTCTCAGGAAGTAAGAGAGTACGCGAAAGACACCGAGCAAGTTGCTGCTGATCAGGCGATTTCTATCAAAATGCTTGATGATCCGTTAGAAGGCATGCGTCAAAAGTCAGAAGAGTTTCGTGCCACAGGTTCAGAACTTTATCACCCAGCTGTACACGCTGAGGTGGATGAGTAATGACTAAAATCCTTATTCCGTCACCATTAATAGAGCTAACGGGTTTCGTTCAGCAAAGTTTATTATTGGCGAAAGAACAGGGTTTTAGTACTGAAAAATTTGAGTTGGGCATTAGCCCAACTCATCTTATTCAGCTTGTTCTCGACCCAAATAAAACACTGAGCGTAGGCACGGATCTAGTTGATGGATTCGATGAAGCTTTAACTGGTGATTTTACGCTTTATTACCAATCGAATTTATCTTTGAAGGAAACGAGTCAGCAAAGTTCCTCGGCTATTTTTATTGGTATTACGGATACTTCTCCAACGCCAAACAGCGATGGCAACAACGCTCTCTTAGATATCTGGCGTCATCCAATTACTGATGAAGTAAGAGCGTTGTCTGCGAACTTGTCAGCATCAAACACCTTCCAAGCAGAGCATCACTTAGCTTGGACAGTGACGCTGTTGGCTCTCGAATTTCCAATTGAAGACGCTTTGACATTAGCTCGTGCAATGACGAATGTTTCACGTGAAACACTGTTTAACGGTGAAACATGCACGCTTCACGAGTGGGCATCTCACTTTACTGATTTTCCGACTCCGATTCTAGAAGACGCTCGCTTGGGTATTCAAGTTGGTTGGTCATCGCAAAGCGAGGCGGTCAGTTTTCCCTGCCTTGATAAAGAGAGCTTAGGGCTTTATCCCGTTGTTGATGACGTCAGTTGGATAGAGCGGCTTCTGCCGTTGGGTATTAAGACCATCCAGCTGCGTATCAAAAATCCTGACCAGTCTGATCTTGAAGAACAGATTATTCGCGCTATTGAACTAGGACGTCAATATGATGCGCAGGTCTTTATTAATGACTATTGGCAGCTTGCTATTCAGCACGGCGCGTTTGGTGTGCACCTTGGTCAGGAAGATATCGAAGAATCTAACTTGATTCAGTTGAGTGAAGCGGGGATTCATTTAGGACTGTCAACGCATGGTTACTATGAGCTGCTGCGAATTGTCCAAATCAATCCAAGCTATATCGCGCTAGGTCATATCTTTCCGACCACGACTAAGCAAATGCCATCAAAGCCACAAGGTTTGATTCGTTTAGCTTTGTATCAAAAGCTGATAGACAGCATTCCATATGGAAAGCAAGTTGGCTATCCAACTGTCGCTATTGGCGGTATTGATCAATCAAATGCAGAGCTGGTTTGGCGATGCGGTGTATCCAGTTTAGCTGTGGTTAGAGCCATAACATTGTCTGAGTCGCCAAAATCGGTGATTGAGTTTTTCAATCAATTGATGGGTAGCGCTCAGCCATTGCAGGTAGTGGAGAATGAAAGTGCTTACTGATAAAGAGTTCATTCGCTATCAGCGTCAAATTGCGCTACCTGAAATCGGGGAACTGGGACAAGCTCAACTAACCAAATCACATGTTTTGATCATTGGCTGTGGCGGACTAGGAAGCGCCGCGGGTTTGTATTTGTCAGCCGCTGGAGTGGGTAAGTTGGTTGTTGTTGATGATGACCATGTCGATAGTAGCAACTTACAGCGACAGGTTGTTTATCGAGAGCGTGATATCAACCGGATGAAAACTGAAGCTACTGCTCAACAGTTAGGTGCCCTCAATTCACTGGTTCAAGTTAGAACTATTCCGAAACGTCTTGATAAGTCTCAGCTGCAATTGGAAGTGATGCTTGCCGATGTTGTACTCGACTGTAGTGACAACATGCCAACTCGGCAGCTGATTAATCAAGTCTGTTTTCAGCAAAATACGCCTTTGATATCTGCGGCTGCCATTGGTTGGCAGGGACAGTTTGCTGTATTTGATTACTCAGAAGAACAACAGAGTTCAGGGTGTTACCGTTGCCTGTATCCATTTGATGAGCTGAAGCAAGGCATGAAGTGTAGCGAAATGGGGGTTGTCGGCCCTGTGGTTGGAACATTAGGAAACTACCAGGCCTTAGCCGCTATTCAAAAGCTGGCGACAGGTAAGTTTCATGTGGCTAGTGGTCACTTGCACCTGTTTGATGGTGCACGTATGACTTGGCAAACCATGGTGATCAACAAAGACCAAGAATGCCAGGTTTGTAGAAACGCGAACGAGCCACAGCACTGAGTTAGGAGAGGAGTCACAAATGACACCACCAAATCATTCGATAACTGAATTGAACGACGCCACAAGTGGAAAAGATAAGTTGGTCATCATCACTATTAATGACCAACCTCAGCAGGTCGCGTTAAACGCTAACTTACAGCAAATCATCACACAGTTTTCTCTACCAGACGTAGGCTGTGTTTTTGCCATAAATAATCAAGTTGTACCGCGTAGCGAATGGGCAAGCACGGTACTGTCAGAGGGAGATAGTATCTCTCTGTTTCAAGCCATCGCAGGGGGATAATGTCGATGCTGAAAATTGGTGATAAAGAATTTCAATCTCGCTTGTTCACGGGAACGGGCAAGTTTTCCAATAGCGCTCTTATGGCTGAAGCAATTCAGGTTTCAGGCTCTCAACTTGCAACGATGGCACTTAAGCGTGTAGACGTAAATGACCAGCAAGATGATATTTTGCAGCCTTTAATTCATGCTGGCGTGAATTTGTTACCGAACACTTCGGGTGCCAAAAATGCTAAAGATGCAGTTTTTGCCGCTCAGCTCGCGCGTGAAGCGTTAGGAACCAATTGGGTCAAACTCGAGATTCACCCTGACCCGAAATATTTAATGCCTGATCCGATTGAAACTTTAGCTGCTGCAGAACAACTGGTTCGAGAAGGCTTTATTGTTTTGCCATATTGCCATGCCGACCCTGTGTTGTGTAAACGACTAGAAGAAGTTGGCTGTGCAGCTGTTATGCCGTTAGGTGCACCGATCGGTTCGAACAAGGGCATTGTTTCTCATGACTTTCTAGAAATCATTATCGATCAGGCAAATGTGCCTGTCGTGGTTGATGCTGGAATTGGTGCACCTTCACATGCTGCACGTGCAATGGAAATGGGTGCGGATGCAGTACTGGTCAATACAGCGATCGCCGCAGCAAGCGATCCAGTTGCTATGGCAAAAGCATTTAAGATGGCAGTAGAGTCGGGTCGGATGGCTTATGAAGCAGGTCTTGCAGGGCAGGTTTCTCATGCAGTTGCTTCAAGCCCGCTAACGGCTTTTCTTGATGATCTGTAAAAGAGAGGTCTTAACATGAGCTTTTATGACCACTTTAAGCAGTTCAACTGGGATGATATTTCTATGTCGATATACGCCAAAACGGCCAAGGATGTGGAAAGGGCGCTGGCAAAACCCAAGCGAGATTTGGAAGATTTCAAAGCGCTCATTTCTCCCGCTGCAGAACCGTATCTTGAGCAGATGGCGAAGCTTTCTTATTCTCTGACACGTAAGCGCTTCGGCAATACCATGTCGCTTTATATTCCATTGTACCTTTCTAACCTTTGTGCCAATGCTTGCACTTATTGTGGTTTCTCTATGGAAAATCGCATTAAGCGTAGAACGCTAAACAAAGAAGAAGTGGCGGCGGAAATTGAAGCTATCAAGCGAATGAAATTCGACAGTGTCTTGCTGGTAACCGGCGAGCATGAAACCAAAGTAGGAATGAAGTACTTTCGCGAAATGGTGCCGATGATAAAACAGCGCTTTAACTATTTGGCGATGGAAGTACAGCCGCTGGATCAGGATGAATATGCCGAGCTTAAATCGCTGGGTTTGGATGCCGTGATGGTTTATCAAGAAACCTATCATCCATCGACCTACGCGGAGCATCACCTGCGCGGAAACAAAATGGACTTCCGATACCGCTTAGAAACACCAGATCGGTTAGCTAGGGCGGGAATCGACAAAATAGGTATTGGCGCGCTTATCGGGTTAGAAGAGTGGCGAACGGATTGTTTTTTTGCTGCGGCTCATCTTGATTACCTTGAGCGTACTTATTGGCAATCACGTTACTCAATTTCGTTCCCTCGACTCCGTCCCTGTGCAGGCAATGCGCCGACCAGTGGCTTGCAACCAAAATCAGTGATGACAGATAAACAGTTAGTCCAACTGATTTGTGCATACCGACTGTTTAACCCCGAAGTAGAGCTTTCGTTGTCGACACGTGAATCACCAAAGTTCCGTGATAATGTTTTGCCTCTTGGGATTACTAGTATGTCCGCGGCTTCTAAAACTCAGCCTGGTGGTTATGCGACAGAAGAAGTAGAACTCGAACAGTTCGAAATCAGCGATGAAAGAAGTGCAGCTTCAGTAGAAGATATGATCAGAGCAAAAGGTTTCGATCCAGTATGGCGAGATTGGCACTCTGTTTATTCAGGATAATTTAGGTGTTCCAGATGGTGAGTGTTTCACGTGAAACATCGTGAGTGGATAGATGATAATTAAACGAAGCATTGAACTTTATCTGACGACCTTTAAAAAAGGCTCTCCATTTGGAGAGCCTTTTGATTTTGCATCATAGAGACGTTTGAGCGTATTTATTACGAATGTGTCAAAGGCAGAGTAGCTTCGCGTAGCCAGTCTTTTACATCGCCTTCGACAAGAGGGCTGATTTGCTCCCAGACTTTTTGGTGGTAATCATTCAACCATGCCAGTTCTGGACGAGTCAGCATATCCACGTTGATGTTACGTTTGTCGATTGGGCAACGAGTCAGAGACTCGAATGACAGAACAGGGAAGTCACCGTTAGTTTGTTTTTCCACCACGAGCTCTAAGTTTTCGATACGGATACCGAATGCGTCAGCGCGGTAATAACCAGGCTCATTGGATAGCACCATACCTTCTGTTAGCGGTACATTGATTTGTCTTTTAGAAATGCTTGCAGGACCTTCATGTACACTCAGGAAGTGACCGACACCATGGCCAGTACCGTGGTCGTAATCGTAACCTTCTGCCCATAGGTGTTGGCGAGCCAATGTATCGATCTGGTAGCCACAAGTCCCTTTCGGGAAACGTGCACGAGCAACACCAATATGACCTTTTAACGCCAGAGTGAATTGCTTGATCATTTCTTCTGATGGTTGGCCAATCGCAATGGTACGCGTGATGTCGGTTGTGCCATCTAAGTACTGACCGCCAGAGTCAACCAGATAAAGTGTATTCATTTCTAGCTTACCTGGCTCTGGCTGGTTCTCATGGTTGTAGTGACACATTGCGGCGTTACCACCGGCTGCTGAGATCGTATCGAAGCTTAGGTCCATCAATGTTGGGTCTTCTTTACGGAATGCTTCTAATGTGTCTGCGAGTGTTGCTTCATCATGAAGATTACCAGCCGCTACTTCTGCATCTAACCAACATAGGAACTTACTCATCGCAACGCCATCGCGTACGTGACACGCTTTCATACCCGCAATTTCAACCGCGTTCTTCGCTGCTTTCGGCATTAGACATGGATCTGCCGCCGCGATAACCGATGCGCCGGAATTCTGTAGAACCAGCTTAAACCATGCATTGCTGATTGCTGGATCGACTAATACCTTTTTGCCAGTCATTGCTTCAAGACGAGACTGAAGTGCTTCTGGGTGATGAACGGTGACACCAGTACCTACGTGTGCTTCAAATTCATCTGGCAGTCGAGCTGGGTCAAGGAAGTATTCCACGGTGGAATCCGCATGAAGAAGAGCATGGGACAGAAGTACGGGTAGGCGAGATACATCTAAGCCACGAACGTTCAATAGCCAACAGATAGAATCAAGCGCGGTGATGACTGCACTGTCAGCGCCAGCATTTTTGATTAGCTGAGCGATCTCCTGACGTTTACTTTCGCTAGATTGACCAACCGCTTCCGTTGGCATCAGGCGAACATCAGAAACCACTGGAGCTGGGCGATCATGCCACAATTCATCAATCGGGTTACTGGTTAGCATATTAAGCTCAAACTTACCGGCAAGCTTCGCCTGCGCCGTATCTAGCCATGCGGAGCTATGCATACGTGGGTCAATCGCTACTGATGCTCCCGCTGCAAGATTGTCTTTGATCCAATCAAGCGCTGGCTCTTCAATCAGGTGGCGGTATTCAAATAGTTCTGCAGGCACTTGTTTGGTGACTTGAACGGTATAGCGGCCATCAACAAACATAGCTGCTTTATCTTTCGTAATGACGGCTGCTCCGGCTGAACCAGTAAATCCGGTTAGCCAATGTAGGCGTTCGTTATGAGCCGGAACGTATTCACCCAAATACTCGTCTTCGTGTGGGATGAGTAGGGCATCAATATTATGTTGAGCAAGCCATTCGCGAATCGCGTTCACGCGGCTTTGTGTATCGTTATGCATCTGTGTTATTCCTTCAATTACGGCTCCTTCATGCTCAATTTGGGAGCTGCTTCCTTCTGCTTAGTGCAGTATCGAATTAAACATTCTTAAGTTTAATCCTGGGTACAACAGGCCTAGATGAGCCAAAAAGGACTATCGACTGTTAAGCTACTCATTTTAACCGTTAAGCGCAAATTGAGTCCGAGTTTTTATCTAAGGTGATCGGTTTTTTGCGTGATCATCGTGCGTAACCAGTTCAGTGCCGGGTCGTTTTCTCTGTCTCTATGCCAGAACAAAGTATATGCCATTGGCGGAAATTCGAGTGGCAATGGCAGAACGGCTAAGTCGAGTTGCTTAGCTGCCAGCTGAACAAAGTGACTTGGTGCTGTGAAGATAAAATCGGTATAAGAACACAAACTTGCGGCACTATTGAAATCTGGAACTGTGACCGCGATGTCCCGTTCTGCGCCAATATCGGCGAGGCGATAATCCAGTAGCCAGCGATCATTACCATCGCAACGCACCTGAACATGGCGAAGAGATAGGTAAGACTCAAGGTTCCAATTTTTGTTTAGTGCGGGATGGTTCTTACGGATAATGCACATTTGATGATCGCGATAGATTTCCTGCTCACAAATATCATCCGGTGGCAGTAGGGTGAGTTTGGCATCGTTAATGTCGATGTCTTTCCCGGTCAAACCCAAATCCAACTCGCCGCGTTGTAGCATTTTAAACGTGTTATCCGACCACGGATGGGTGCTGATGGTCACGCCGGGTGCCTGCTGAAAAATTGCGGGTAAAAAATGAGGCAATATTAAAGGGTAGACGCTTTCCACCGCAGCGATTTGAAAGCGGTACTCACTGCTTTGTGGCGAAAACTCTTCAGGCTGCGTTATTACTTCCAGCTGGTTGATCAACAGATCGAGTTTCGGTTTTAGGAATAGAGAACGAGGCGTGGGTGTCAGTCCATGTGAATTACGAGTAAACAAAGGGTCGTCAAACTGAGTGCGCAGTTTGGCGAGTGATTTACTCACCGCTGATTGGCTAAGGCAAAGTCGATGTGCGGCTCGGGTCACGTTGAGCTCTTCCATCAGAACTTTAAAACAAACCAGCAGATTCAGATCAATACGTGCCAATTTCTCTATATTCATTATGATTTTCCTTAAAGGAATAATGGTCATGAGTATACATCATTTCCATTCATATCATCAGATGATTAAGCTTCACAAATAGTTCTTGTTCAATTTGGAGTGTAGTGTGTCTAGCCATAGTTCTAACAGTAAAATGCAGATGGCGTTATTGACCCTTTTGGTACTTTTTAGCCCGCTTGCGATAGATATTTATCTTCCTGCTTTACCTCTTATCGCTTCCACGTTTCAGGTAGATAATGCGCTAGCACAAGACACGATCACTTGGTTTTTGTTTGCTATGGGTGTCGGTCAGCTTTTTGCCGGCCCGCTAGCAGACAAACTCGGACGTCGAACTGTTGCATTGGGTGGTATCACCATTTACGCAATGAGTGCTTTATTGGCGTGGAGTGCTCAAAATATTGAGTGGATGTTGATGTCCCGATTGCTACAAGGCTTAGGCGCATGTGCGACATCAGTGGCAGCCTTTGCAACAGTTCGCGATATCTTTGGCCCGGAAAAAAGTGGCAAGATGATTAGCTACCTTAATGGTGCTATCTGCTTTATCCCGGCTTTGGCTCCTATCCTGGGTAGTTGGTTGACGCAGCAATTTGACTGGCGAGCGAATTTCAGTTTTATGGCTGGTTTCGCGGTGGTTTCTGGTGCGTTTATGTTCTTTATGATGAAGGAAACCAACCCTGCGACAGAAAAACAAGCGGTATTCAAACTCAGTCGTTACTGGGCTGTGCTCAGTACGCCGTCTTTCATTTTCCACGCATCGCTGTGTTTGATGGCAATGGCGGTAATCCTTGCCTATGTGACTTCTGCGCCGTCAGTACTAATGACCGGAATGGGTCTATCGATGAACGAGTTTACGTTCTGGTTTGGCGTGAACGCAGTAATAAACATCGCCGCATGTATGCTCGCACCTAAGTTTATGGATCGTTTTGGTACGCATAACACGCTGGTTGTGGGTATTTCGACCTTAGGTCTGGCTGGCGTGGTTATGATGCTGATGAATGGTCAGAACACCGCGTTCTCTTTTATGCTGCCAATCTTTATGTCTTCGATCGGTTTCGCTCTCATTCTTGGCGGAGCGGCGGGTAAGGCGCTAGAACCGTTCGGTGATAAAGCGGGTACGGCGGCAGCGTTACTTGGATTGTTCCAAATGAGTGGCTCTGGTTTATTGGTTGGTACGCTGCAGCGTTTATCATTAGATCCGCAAACACTAATTGCACTTCAAATGTGGATAATGCTACCTGCACTTGTCATATTGTTTACCAAAGCAGGTAAGAATTGGCATTCAAGCTTCGCGAAAGCGTAAAACTGTGTAATTTAGTATTTTCCAATATGAGGATCGAGTGTATATTTGTCGTTCACACTTTTCCTGACACCATAATGGAATTCAAAAAGTAATGTCGTTAACTACGTATGAAATGGCTCGTATTTTAGAGCAAATGGAAGAATCACCAGAAAAGGTGATGTTTGGTAAGTTGCTTAATGAGCTGGGCAATCAAAGCTCCGAGCGCATTCGTAGTGCGGCAAAACAAGTACCACTGCCAATCCTGCGTGATATTGTGTACCAATTCCAGCAAGTGATTGAGTCACGTAAAGGTGAGCAAGTAGAGCTATTAGCGAAAGATATTGCTCAGAAGGGTATCTCTGCTGATGAGTTGTTAGCTTACCTAAACAAACAATAAAAAATCCCCGCTACTGCGGGGATTTTTTATTTCATCAGTTTATTTTTCAAAGCCTGATCCAGAGAAAGCGGACCTGCGCCCCATACGATGAGCATTAGAATCATCAGCCCCCAAAGCTGGTGATCGTAGAACCCTTTTTCCCAAAGTAACGGATAGGACACTACGGCGACAATATTAAAGAGAAATAAAATCGCAGCCATTGGGCGAGTCATAAACCCCAGAGCGACGAACAGCGGCAGCGTTAACTCAGCTGCCGTCCCTAGATAAGCAGCTAACTCCCAAGGTAATAACGGCACCTGATATTCCAGCTCGAATAAGTAAAGTGTGCTATCCCAGGAGGTGATTTTGACTAAGCCTGAATTCAGAAACACCCAAGCGACCCATAAACGGCAGAAAAGCAGCAGCAAAGGTATAAGCGCAGTTTGTAGGGTATGAATCCACTGATCATATCGTCCAACTAAGTTTTTTACATTTTCTGTCATCGTGGACTCCTTACATCTCTTTTATGGTAAAGCCGTCAATAAGGCCAAGAGCTGTGATGTGGTTAAGCTCGTCTAGCATTACTTTTGGCATTTCACTCAACGAAAGCTTGTTCTCTAGAGCACATAGAACGCGAAATGCCTGAGGAGTCAGCTTATAACAGACAACTTGGTCGCGTTGATAAGCCATCACTCCTTGCTGGGGTTGATTGATATTGAGTTGTTCAAGTTGTTGGCTTTGAATCGCATGGAACAAATCAAACACGGCATAATTGGAATCAAAGCCAGAGCAGCCAGCTCTCAGGTGGAAGACTAAATTGGGCTGTTGTGATTCATTTACATGAGCAAGGTCGGCCAGGGGAATCAGATTCTCTGTCGTTCTTGCGTTGCCGTGAGTTTGTCTTGTCATATCGAGACACCATTCAAATCGGGCGACTTCGGCGCAATAGGGCGCATGCGACATGACTTGGTCAAACTGCTTAATGGTTTTATGAAAGCCTTTGCCATAGTGAGTAACGTGACCTTCGGTCAATGGATGGCTCAGCACATGTTGCATAGCTATTTGTGCAAAACACGCTTCACCCACTAATGCTTCAACCATAGGGTAAGTTGCCGACAAAACTTCACTTAAGCTGATGATGAAGTTGTTGCGATAAATCTGTATGCGTTCATCTGCGCTGAATTGATCAGCGGTGATACCGCAGTCTTCTCCCGATGTTTGATAGTGAAGTGCTTTAGCGAACTGGCTTTGTAAGGTAGCAAGGTTCATGATGCTTTCCTCGCAGATTCTAAAGCGGAGTAGGTTTGGTATTCTGAAAGAACACGGTTGGCTTTATCGGCTTCTGCTAGCAACACTTCAGGTGCGGGAATATCAAGATCCCACTCAATTAAAGTCTGTCGAGGGCCATGCTGTTTGATCCAACGGCGATAGAGTTGCCATACTTCTTCGCTGACCGGACGGCTATGGGTATCAATCCAAATCTCACCTTTTTCCAATTTTTTGATAGTAAACCCGGCGAGGTGAATTTCATCGACTTTGTCAGCAGGGATCCCTGCTAAATAAGTGTCGCAATCAAAACCATGATTGAATGCCGAAACGTAGACATTGTTTAGATCGAGTAGTAATCGGCAGTCTGTGCGTTGCTGAACTTCAGCTAAAAACTCCCACTCACTAATGGTGGAATGCTGAAATTTCACATAACTTGATGGGTTCTCGATTAAGATTTCACGTTGCAGATAGTCCTGTACTTCTTGTACGTTTCGCGTGAACACGTTCAGAGCTTCTTCGGTATATGGCAAGGGTAGCAAGTCGTTAAAGTAGTGACCTCCATGCTCACTCCAGCTTAAGTGGTCAGAAACAAACATCGGATCAATCACATCGACAAGGCTTTTTAGCTGAGCGAGATGCTCCTGACTGACTCGTGCTACCGAACCCAGTGACAAGCCAACACCATGGCAGCTAATTTGATAATGGTTACGAAGCTCTTGCAGCTGAATTCTTTCGGCCGAGTTAGGTTGAAAGTAGTTCTCGCTGTGAACCTCTAGCCACGACAAGTCCGACGGGTTGCGACTGAAATAATCTAGGTGAGGCATGCGTAATCCAACCCCAACGAGGTTTTGCAAAGCTTGATGTTTCACGTGAAACTCCTTTTCCAACGAGTTCTGGAGAAAAAGGGCGTGTGGATCGAGCCTTCACACACCCTGACGAGCATCATGGGGACAATTAAGATGAAGAAGTGCTACCGCCCGCCAATTTGTCACATAAACCTTTTGGCACAACCACGAAGGCATCTTTTTGACTGTCTTGTTTAGAGGTGCCGGCACAAGAGCTGTTTTTGGTTGCACAGTCGTTCTTACCTGCCTTGGCTACGCCATAACACTTTTCTTGTTCAGCTGCGACGGCAGATGTTGCAGTCAGCATTGTGCCGCCTAGTGCGATTAGACCCGTAACTGCAGCAGTAATAGCAAGATTCGAATTTTTCATAATAATTTCCTCTGAGTAGTTTCCTTTACTTCCATTTCGCAAGAAGAAGCGACACCATGTTGTTCAGTATTTGTCCACTTGCTTAATTTATGAGATAGGAAGGAGAGGTAAAAACTTTCAGTGAAATTTGCCATTAGTCTCTATTTTGGTTGCTCTTTTGATATAAGCGACTGAAGAGGTGAGGAAAAAAACAGCAAGTTTTTTCTCAAGTTTTGTCTAAACAGCGCCCAGCTGTTTAGGTTATAATCGGTTTTTATGTATAAATAACCAGTAGCTCATCATGATGGATCCATCTCTATTACTCGACGGTTTGAACGATAAACAGCGTGAAGCCGTTGCAGCACCTCTAGAAAACTTGCTCGTCCTTGCTGGTGCAGGGAGTGGTAAGACTCGTGTTCTTGTTCACCGAATCGCCTGGCTGATGTCTGTAGAACAAGCTTCTCCGTTTTCAATTATGTCAGTAACTTTTACTAACAAAGCGGCAGCGGAAATGCGTGGTCGTATTGAAGAGTTAATGATGGGCAGCGCATCTGGCATGTGGAATGGTACTTTCCATGGTATTTGTCATCGTATTCTTCGCGCGCACTATCTTGATGCCAAGCTACTGGAAGATTTTCAAATCATCGATAGCGACGATCAACAGCGACTACTTAAACGCCTGATCAAAGCACAAAATCTGGATGAAAAGCAGTGGCCTGCGCGCCAGGTGGCTTGGTGGATTAACGGCAAAAAAGATGAAGGTCTTCGCCCGGCGCACATTGATGCGTACCACGATCCGGTCACCAAAACTTACTTACAGTTATATACCGCTTATCAGGAAGCGTGTGATCGCGCTGGTCTGGTCGACTTTGCGGAAATTTTGCTTCGCGCTCATGAGCTACTGCGCGATAACAAGTTTGTCCGCGAGCATTACCAAGCGCGCTTTAAACATATTCTGGTCGACGAATTTCAGGATACCAACAACATTCAATACGCTTGGCTGCGTATGATGGCGGGACCTGAGTGTCATGTGATGATTGTGGGTGATGATGACCAGTCCATTTATGGCTGGCGTGGCGCAAAAGTGGAGAACATTGAGAAATTTACTCTTGAGTTCCCAAGTGTTAGCACGATTCGTCTGGAGCAAAACTACCGCTCGACCAAAACGATTCTGGAAGCATCGAACACGCTAATTGCCAATAATACTGAGCGTATGGGTAAAGAGCTTTGGACCGATGGTGTCGTTGGTGAGCCAATCTCGGTCTACAGTGCTTACAACGAGTTGGACGAAGCCCGTTTTGCCGTAACCAAAATTAAAGAGTGGCAAGACAAGGGCGGTGTCCTTAATGATGCCGCAATGCTCTACCGTAATAACGCCCAGTCTCGTGTACTGGAAGAAGCGTTGATTCAAGCGGGTCTTCCATACCGTATTTATGGTGGTATGCGATTCTTCGAACGTCAGGAAATCAAAGACGCCCTGAGCTACCTGCGTCTGATTGCCAACCGTAATGATGATGCGGCGTTTGAGCGTGTGGTGAATACACCAACGCGTGGTTTAGGTGATAAAACACTTGAGACGATTCGCCGTGCGGCTCGTGATCGTGGTTGCACTATGTGGGAAGCCAGTATTGCGATGCTGGATGAGCAGGTGCTTGCTGGTCGTGCTGCGGGCGCACTAAGCCGTTTTATCGAGCTCGTTACCGCGCTGGAAGACGATACGCTAGAGAAGCCTCTGCACGAGCAAACTGACCATGTGATCAAGTATTCCGGCTTATTTGCAATGTACGAGCAAGAGAAAGGCGAGAAGTCCAAAGCGCGTATTGAGAACTTGGAAGAACTGGTAACCGCAACGCGTCAGTTTGAGAAACCTGAAGAAGCAGAAGAAATGTCACTGCTTACCGCATTCCTGACTCATGCGGCTCTGGAAGCGGGTGAAGGCCAGGCAGACGAGTTCGAAGATGCGGTTCAATTGATGACTCTGCACAGTGCGAAAGGTCTGGAGTTCCCATTAGTGTTCATGGTGGGTGTCGAAGAAGGCATGTTCCCAAGCCAGATGTCTGCCGAAGAGGCCGGGCGTTTAGAAGAAGAACGTCGCCTTTGTTATGTCGGTATGACGCGTGCGATGCAAAAACTCTACATCACTTATGCAGAAATGCGTCGTTTGTATGGTCAGGATAAGTATCACAAACCATCACGTTTTATTCGCGAACTGCCGGAAGGTTGTCTGGATGAAGTACGCATGAAAGCGCAAGTCAGCCGCCCGGCAAGTAGTGGTCGCTTTAGCCAAACCACGGTAAAAGAGAACTTTAACGAGACGGGTTTTGCGTTAGGCTCACGCGTGATGCACCCTAAGTTTGGCGAAGGGACCATTATTAACTTTGAAGGTAGTGGCCCGCAAAGCCGCGTGCAAATTGCCTTTAATGGTGAAGGGATTAAATGGTTAGTGACTGCTTACGCAAGACTTGAGAAGCTGTAAGGCCTACAAGAAAAAGTGAATATAAGAGCTGCTTCGGTGGCTCTTGTTATTTCTGGCGCTTTTAAAAAGAAAAACCCCGAGGGCTTGCGCCCGTCGGGGTTATAGTCTTACTCGCAGCAATCCAGCTACTAAAAGTGCTCCATGCATCAAATCCATGATAGTGTGCTGATTCCTTCAGCTTATTCCTTTCGTCGCCTTCCTAGCGGTGTCCTTGACCTTATCCTGGTCTGCTAACAATCCTCGTTAGCTCTCATCACTTGTTCCCTGAGCGGTGTCCCTGACATCATCCTGATGTTCAATCCTTGCCTCGTCCAGAGGTGTCCATTTCCCGTCCTTAGTAGCAACCATCCTAGTCACTATTGATTCCGTTCAATGTCCAGTTTTGCATTCCATGCCCGACTATTCATCCTGAATAACCGTTTCTTCATCCTGAAGTCTACCAAATCCTTGGTAATTCCTGTTCCGTGTCAGCATCCTTCCGACAGGTTTAATATTACGTTTTTCATGCCTCTCGGCAATGGTGGAAATTCACATTTTTATGGTTTTAATGCAGCTCAAAATAGTACTTTTCTTATTATTCAATGCCTTATGCATTTTGTAGGGTGCTTTTTCTACTAAAAAAGCGTGTTTTACCTAACCCTTTGTGCGAGATCTCGCACAAAGGGGTGGGCCAAAGACGCCTAGTTGCCGATCGCGATTCCTTCTCGGCGTGGATCGGCTGCACCTTCCAGGCCATCTGAGGTGATTCGAATGGCGTGTAAACCAGAATTCAGATCACGAATTTCTGTAGTAAAGCCAATCTTTTCTAACTCTGGTTGTAAGCGGGTGGCCGCAGTACCTTGCTCTATATCCAATGTGCCAAAGCGGTTTAATAGCCTTGGTTGATTGATAGCTTGCTGGATATCCATATCCCACTGAGTATGAGCAATAATGGTTTGAGCGACGTAACCAATAATGCGGCTGCCTCCCGGCGAACCAATGGCCATATAAGGTTTATCGTCTTTGAGCATGATCGTTGGAGCCATAGAGGAACGCGGACGTTTACCTGGCTCTAAGCGGTTAGCTATCGGAGTTCCATCTTGATGAGTTCGGAAAGAGAAGTCGGTCAATTCGTTGTTGAGTAAAAAGCCACGAACCATTAACCGCGAGCCAAAAGCGTTTTCAATCGTTGTGGTCATGGATACCACATTGCCCTGTTTGTCGACGATATTGAAATGGCTGGTGGACGGAAGCTCTATCGATTCATCCATGCTGAGATTCATTGCATGAGACCATGGAGGGTTTCCGGCAGAGGCTTCTGGCAGTGCTTTACCAACTTCTATCAAGCTAGCTCGCTCCTTGAGGTAGTCGGCATCCAATAGTCCCGCGGTTGGCATGGGTACATAGTCCTGGTCTGCCATGTATTTGCCACGATCCGCGAAGGCGAGGCGAGACGCATCCGCAATGACTTGCCAGGATTTGGCACTTTCTGAGCCCCAGCCTTTAAGATCGTAATGCTCACTGATTGCCAGAATTTGTCCTACCGTTAATGCGCCGGAGCTTGGTGGTCCCATACCGCAGACATCATAGTTTTGATAAGCCACACATATCGGTTCGCGTTGCTTTATTTGGTAGGTATTAAAGTCTGACTGTGCGAGTACTCCCGGATTACCTGGCGCATTTTGGACCGTATCGATGATGTCCTGGGCGATATCACCCTGGTAAAAGGCCACAGCGCCTTTCTCTGCAATCGCAGTTAAAGTTTGCGCGTATTGAGGGTTTTTAAGGGTTGTTCCCGCCGATTTAGGTGAACCATCTGGATTAAAGAAATAAGCTTTGGTCGCAGGGAATCGTGATAGACGCTCAGCGTCGCCTTCTATCAGGCTTGCAAGTCGGGGACTGATGCTAAATCCTTGTTCAGCAAGCTTGATAATGGGTTGAATGATCTTTTTCCATTCTAGCTTGCCGTACTTTTGATGCGTATCCCACAACAGCTTGACGGTACCAGGTGTGCCGACAGAGCGGCCGGCGACAACGGCATCGTAAAATTGCAGTGGCTGGCCGTTGTCGTCCAGAAACAATTGTGGGGTTGCAGCCAGTGGTGCGGTTTCTCGGCCATCAAAAGTGGTGAGCTTTTGCTTATCGTTATCCCAATACACCAAGAATGCACCGCCTCCGATACCTGAAGATTGAGGCTCCACTAAACCCAGCATCAATTGAACGGCCACCATCGCATCTATCGCATTACCTCCTTGTTCAATTACGTCGGCGCCTGCTTGAGTCGCAATCGGGTTTGCGGCCGTCACCATGTAGTTTTTGGCTTTTTTCAGCTGCTTTTGCTCGACGCCAGTACTTTGCTCAGGTGCTATCGCGTCAGTGGCTTGATTGGCGAGGGCTTGGCTCGTCAGAGTTAAGGTGGAAGTAAGGAAAAGACCCGTAGTGACGAGCCGATTAAACGTCCATTGCATGATGACTCTCCATGTTACCAGTTGAATATCCAGCTTGGCAGCCATGGAGAGGATCGTCGAGTAAGCGGTCTTAGAAATGTCGGTTGTGCGACGCTTTTAAATCAGCCAGTTACACCGCAAAAGTACGGATGGTTTGCAGTAAGATGCTGCCACCGACTAGCGTGAACACCACACCGCATAAACCATCGATGTAAATACCGGCTTGTTGTAATCGTCGCTGCAATCTTTGTGTAGAGAGCATCCAGGCCAGGCTGGAAAACCAAAGCAGTGATAAACCAAATAGAATCACTAAAGCGATACCTTTTCCAGTAACAGACATGCCAGCAGGAACCAAACTCGACATTAAGCTGACGAAAAATACTAAGGCTTTTGGATTCAGAATGTTGGTCGCAAAGCCTTTAGTGAATGCCTGACGTTTATTACTGATCACCAGATTGTTGGCTTGATTTGACTGATCTGATTGTGGATTTTGGATCATCGCGATCACGGCTCGCAGTGCGCCAATACCTAAATAAAGTAAATAACTGCCACCGATTAATTGCAGAACGGAGTAAAGCGTTGGGTGTTGATGCACTAGGTAGCTCACACCGGTCAGGCTGAAAAAAGAGTGCAGCAAAATACCGAAGGACAAACCAAGCGCGATGTATAAACCAGTCTGGCGTCCATGACGTGTGGCGTTTTGTACGACTAACGCGAAATCGGGGCCGGGACTCATCAAAGCAATAAAGTGAATGCTGGCCAGAGTTAGCAGGATGGTTGATTCATTCATAAGACATCTCAAAACATAATGAAGAGGTTTATTCTCTCCGACACCGGCATGCCGCGCTTGTAAAAAACTGACAGTAAATGTCTGAAAGGGGCTAGCGTGTTACTTGCGATGGAGAAACGCCGTAAGTCTGCTTAAAGGCTTTACTGAAATGGGCCTGATCGTAAAAGCCAATTTGATGTGCGACTTCGGTTCCGCATTGTCCTGACTGAAGCAGCTTCATTCCTTGCTCGAGACGAAGCCGTGCAAACCATGCATAGGGCGTCATCCCTGTTTGGGCTTTAAAGTGGCGTTGAAACTGGGTAGGACTTAGCTGGCAGAGTTCAGATAACGACTCCAAACGAACGGACTGATCGAGATTTGCCATTAAGTAATCTTTTAAGGTGTTGAGCGACTGTTTTCCGAGGGGGATGACCTTTTTCCTAGCAAGTGATCCATAGCGATCAAAAAGCAGGTTAAATCCCTCAAATGGAAGACAATCTTTGGTCAACCGGCTGAGATTATTGCGTCGAAGATGGTGGTGTAAGTTACTAAGTTGTGAAAATATCTCTGGATCGGAGATGATCAGCTCATTAAAGCTGATTATTTGACCGTTTTGTTTAAGATCGGCCAGATCACTAAATAGGTGCGGTTCGATCGAGAAGACATTCACTTCATAACCGTCAGCAAGTCTCGATTGACCATCGTGCAGCTCATCGGGCGGCATAATCACGATTTGTCCGTGCCCGACTTGGTGGTGACTGCCCTGATAATGAAACTTCTGCTCGCCATGCGTGATCAGACCAAGGTGAAAATCCAGGTGATAGTGCTTTTGAAAAGCAAATTTCTGGTATTTCGCCTCAATCAGACTTAGTTGGTCATGGTCGGTTGCGTAGTATTGAATCTGTTCCATTACATACAAAAAAGCTTGGTCATATAATGACCAAGCTTATCTATGAATTGGTGACTTGTCTTGTAAAAAACGATCACTGAGCTTGAATTGCCCTGCGGGAACGGCGACTGCTGCGCAGTCCATCAAAGCTAAACACTACTAATGCTCCCCAGATAAAGGCGAATGTAATCGCTTTATCCATGGTAAAGGCTTCACCGTAAATCAAGACCGCGAGCAAGAACATCAGACTTGGCCCAATATACTGGAAGAAGCCCAGTGTAGAGAGTTTCAATCGAGTCGCTGCGCCCGTAAAGCAGAGTAGTGGCAGTGTCGTCACCACGCCAGCGGCTATAAGCAATGTATTTAACTGCCATGCGTTGTCTGCCATGCTCGAAGTCGGTGAGCTTGCGATAAAGAACAAATAAATCGCGGCTGCAGGCAGCATGACGAGCGTTTCGATGAATAACCCGGTTTGCGCTTCAACGCTGACTTTTTTGCGCAGTAAGCCATAAATACCGAAGCTCGTTGCTAATGCCATAGCAACAATAGGTACCGAACCAAATACAACGAGTTGTACCAGGACACCGCAGGCCGCAAGTGCGACAGCGAACCACTGCAGTTTACGTAGCCTCTCTCCGAGGAATATCATTCCAAGCAGCACGTTTAGCAGAGGGTTAATGTAATAACCTAAACTGGCATCAAGCATGTGGTTTGCGTTGACCGCCCAAATGAAAATCAGCCAGTTAGCCCCGACTAAAATCGCAGTAGAAACCAGATACAGCATCTTGGTTTTGTTTCTGATGATATCGCTAACCGAGCGCCAATGACGGCCAAAGTGGAGGAGTGCAGCAAGCAAAAAGAAAGACCAAATCACGCGGTGGCTGAGGATTTCTAAAGCTGATACATCAGTAATTGATTTAAAGTATATTGGGGCGATACCCCACATCGTGTAAGCGCCAATTGCAAGCAGGACGCCTTGCCGTGCACGTTGCTGTTCTTCTTGTATCATGACGTGTCACCTAATTGTGTTTATAGAGCGGACGAGCAGTATACGAGTCGTGTTGGCAAACACCTAGTAATTTGCGGTTTTATTCACCATGAAACCCCATTACAATGTGCCCTCATTTTGTATGCTGGTGGCATATAAAAGCATTCCTATGATCACCCAATCTGAGACAATTCATGACCTCGACCTTGTTAGCCGAACCTTCAGACTCGCCTGTAACGCCTCAACGTGTGTTGGAGGACGTCTTCGGTTATCAAAAATTCCGCGATGGTCAGCAAGAAGTTATCGATGCGGCGATTGATGGACAAGACAGCTTGGTGATCATGCCTACCGGCGGTGGTAAATCTCTCTGCTATCAAATTCCCGCGCTGGTACGAAACGGGATCACCTTGGTTATCTCTCCGCTGATTTCTTTGATGAAAGATCAGGTCGACCAGCTAAAAGCCAATGGTGTCGCGGCGGAATGCGTGAATTCGACCATGAGCAGAGAAGAACTGCTGAGTGTATATAACCGTATGCACAACGGGCAGCTGAAGCTGATTTATGTTTCTCCAGAGCGGGTCTTGATGCGTGACTTTATTGAACGCCTTGAAAGTCTGCCTCTGGCGATGATTGCGGTTGACGAGGCGCATTGTATCTCGCAGTGGGGACATGATTTCCGTCCTGAATACGCGTCACTGGGCCAGCTTAAACAGCACTTTTCTCACGTTCCATTTATGGCGTTAACAGCGACTGCTGATGATGCCACCCGTCGGGATATCTTAGAGCGTTTAAGACTGAACGACCCGCAGGTTTATCTCGGCAGCTTTGACCGCCCAAACATTCGCTATAATCTGGTGGAAAAACACAAGCCTGTCTCTCAGATCATCCGTTATTTGGAAACCCAGAAAGGGAACTGCGGCATTATTTATTGTGGTAGCCGCAAGAAAGTGGAAATGGTGACAGAGAAACTGTGTAACAACCATATTCGCGCAGCAGGTTATCATGCTGGCATGGATACCGATGAACGCGCTTATGTTCAGGAAGCGTTTCAGCGTGACGATATCCAGATCGTAGTAGCGACCGTCGCTTTTGGTATGGGCATCAATAAACCTAATGTGCGCTTCGTGGTGCATTTTGATATTCCGCGCAATATCGAGTCCTACTATCAGGAAACGGGCCGAGCAGGGAGAGATGGCTTACCAGCAGAAGCGATGATGCTTTTTGACCCAGCCGACATCAGCTGGCTGAGACGTATGCTGGATGAAAAAGACGATGGTCCGCAGAAGCAGGTAGAAAGCCATAAGCTGAATGCGATGAGTGCATTTGCTGAAGCTCAGACTTGTCGCCGTCAGGTTCTGCTCAACTATTTTGGCGAATATCGTGAGAAACCATGTGGTAACTGCGATATCTGCCTCGATCCACCGAAACACTTCGACGCTACCGAAGAAGCACGTAAAGCGCTGTCTTGTGTCTATCGTGTGAACCAAAGCTTTGGCATGGGTTATGTCGTGGAAGTACTGCGCGGTATGCAAAATATCCGCGTGCGTGAAAATGGACACGATAAGATATCCACTTATGGAATCGGCCGTGACCACAGCCATGATTATTGGGTAAGTATCTTCCGCCAGTTAATCCACAAAGGTTTGTTGTTCCAGAACATTACCCGTAACTCAACCTTGCAGCTTACGGAAGAAGCGCGTCCATTACTGCGTGGCGATGTGGCACTGGAGCTCGCGGTACCACGTCTGGATACCGCAGCACGAGCGGCTAAGTCGGATAAACTGACCAGTAAAAACTACGATAAAAAGCTGTTTGCCAAACTGCGTAAACTGCGTAAGTCGATTGCGGATGAAGATGGCTTACCACCTTATGTGGTCTTCAGTGATGCGACACTGATTGATATGGCGGAGATTCTGCCAACTTCTTATGGCGAAATGCTTGCAGTCAGTGGGGTGGGTCAACGTAAACTTGAGAAATACGCCGATCCATTCTTAGATCTTATTCAAGAACATATTACCCATCACGGTTAAGGATATTACATGCACAAGGAATTTGGCCTTGCTGAATACATTGCCGAAGAAGGTCGTTTACTTATTACTGCGCCAAGCTTCGATTTGGATACGTTTCCGGTGCTGGGTGAACGTTTGGTCGGCTTGCTGTCGGCCTCGGTTGTCGAGAAGCAGTGGGATGCCGATATTCATTCGTGGCTTATCGATTTTGAAGGTTGCCGTCTGTTTATGAAGGCAGAACACTACAGCGAAGCGATATGGTTTGAAGCACTAGCAGTGGAAGAGAGCAGGGAAGAGCTCGATTATCTTGCCGGATTATTCCAACGCGGATTCTGATCAAAGCAGTAAAATCTTGTTAAGGGTGTTTCACATGAAACACCCTTTTTTGTGTATACCCAAGTGACTTCAAGATGCAGGATTCAGAGCGGTGTCACTGATTCAAGTTCAAGGAAAACGACGCCGTGGAATAGCGAGCTCTTTCCAAGTTGTTTGACGATGAAATTGTTGCAGTGACACGCTCCCAAAGGGCGAGTTGTCTTGGCTTGCATACTTTGTTAACGGTTTTCGATTTAGAACCACTAGATCATCAAATCGTTGCCTTGTCTGTAAGCCAAGTCATTCTCGCTGAACTAAGCATCTTGAGGTTACTTGGGTATAAACGTTTGCGTAAAAACCACTGCTTGCGAGCAAAATTGGTTAATGTATAATCGCCCACCGCTTAGCTCTTAGGAGCCAAGTCAGTTTATTTTTTCATTTTACATTGTTGGTAAGAGTCGTTTTTATTTTAAAAGCGCTCGATTTGGGTTCCCTCGCCCCCAAACCAAACTAAAAAGGTATCGCATGAGTAACTTTACCCCTGCGCAGCAGCGCAACGCCCTTATTTATCTGGTTTTATTCCACCTGATCATTATTGCATCCAGCAATTACCTCGTTCAGCTACCCTTTACGATTTTTGGTCTCCATACCACATGGGGCGCATTTACCTTTCCGTTTATCTTTTTGGCAACGGATTTGACGGTACGTATCTTTGGCGCAGGATTAGCGCGTAAGATCATTTTCTTAGTCATGTTACCAGCGCTGGCCGTATCTTACCTTTTGTCAGTGGTGTTCTTTGAAGGTCAGTTCCAAGGGTTTGGACACCTAGGAGAATTTAACCTGTTTGTGGCGCGTATCGCGGTGGCGAGTTTTATGGCGTACCTATTGGGTCAAATTCTGGATGTGCATGTCTTCAATCGCCTGCGCCAGATGAAACAATGGTGGGTGGCACCAACCTGTTCAACGCTGTTTGGTAATGCGCTTGATACCATCGCGTTCTTTGCTATCGCATTTTACCAGAGCCCAGATCCATTTATGGCGGAGCATTGGACTGAAATAGCGCTGGTGGACTATGGCTTTAAGCTGGTGATCAGCCTTGGCTTGTTTGTTCCGATGTACGGTGTCTTACTGAATTATCTGATCAAAAAGCTGACCGCAGTAAACCCGGACTTCAAAGTGACGACGACTGCTTAGTCAGGAAGCATTCCGCGAATACCAAAAAGCCGCTTGTTTTTAACAGCGGCTTTTTGTGTTTTTTAGGGGGATGTACAGCATAGGAAGCATTTAGATCATGGGTGTCCAAAAGCTCTTTGAGCTGTACAGAACCATCATTAAGGCAATAAAAAAGGCTCCCAATGGAGCCTTTTACCTATCACTAATTAATTGTTAGAGCGCTGAAATTGTCAATGGCCAGCCAATATCGGTCTGGCGGTTTGATTCAATTTCCAACTCTGCGGCGGTCAGCGGGTTGGCTTCTAACCACTTTGCATCAATGCTTAGTGTCAGGTTGTCACCTTCGGCAGAAAGTTCCACTTGAGGCTCTAAGCTTTGATTACGTCGATGAGTTAGCAAGACTGCAAGTCGCAATAAGCGCAATAGGCGTTTTGCACTGTTACCAGATAGTGCATGTTGCTCTGGTAATGAAGTGAGCTGCTCACGGTAACGGCGGGCTATCTCACCAATAAAGAATTTTTGTGCGCGTGTGAACCCCGGTAAATCCAAGTTTTGCAGCAAGTAAGCGCTGTGTTCACCACCTTTTTTAAAGTCGATGGTTAAGCCAATTTCATGTAACTTGGCTGTGGTTTCCAGTAGAACTTCACCTTGAGGCTCCGCAATCCACGCATCACCACCGGCTTGCTGTAATAGCTTACTTGCAAGGGTTGCTACTTGTTCACCGTACTCGCAATCCAATTGATAACGACTTTGAACACTGCAGATAGTGCGTGAGCGAATGTCTTTTTGGCGCAATTCTTCGACCATTTCGTACACCAGACCTTCACGCAGAGCGCCGCCTGCAAGGGTCATCGCGTCTATCTCAAGTAACTCAAACACAGCAATCAGAATGGACAGACCGCTTGGGAAGACCAGTGCACGCTCGAGCGTCAGGCCTTCTATGTCGAGCTCTTCTAAATGATCGGCTAACATGGCTTGCTTTTGCAGGCGTTTAAGTTTGGAGTGAGTAATTACTTCGTCCATTCCCTGTGCCAGCATTATCTCTTGTAGCGCCTGAACGGTACCTGAAGCCCCGACACAAACATCCCAACCCAAGTCGATATACTGCTCTAAAATCGGCTTGATAGTCTGTTTTGCACCTTCTATGGCGGCATCGAAGTTACGAGCATTCAGTTGACGATCTTTGAAGAAGTTCTCCAACCAGGTCACGCAGCCCATTTTTAAACTGGTGAGTGCTTTGGCTTCAAAACCCTCTCCGATGATAAGTTCAGTGCTGGCACCGCCAATATCGACCACAAGACGGCGGCCACTGCCACCAGAAGTATGAGCGACGCCTTTATAAATAGTCGCCGCTTCTTCTTCACCGGAGATAACTTCGATCGGATGACCAAGAATTTGACGTGCTTTCTCGAGAAACTCATCCACATTCGTCGCAGTACGTAATGTCGCAGTACCGACGATACGAATGTTCTGTTTAGGAATATCTTGCAAGCGTTCCGCAAATAGACTTAAGCAGTCCCATCCTCGCTGCATAGCTTCCATACTAAGAGAATTATGTTCATCTAAGCCCGCCGCTAGACGAACTTTGCGCTTAATTTTAGCCATTGTTTGAACGCTGCCATCGATGTGACGCACAACGAGCATGTGAAAACTGTTCGACCCGAGGTCGATGGCGGCGTATAGCGGTGATGATCCTGCTTGACTCATATACGACTTAACATTCCTTTATGATTGTTTTGGCGCTGATTGACGTGGCTGACGAGGACGACGTCCTTGTTGCTTACGGTTACCAGAGCGAGTGCCACCTGTATTCGTACGGCGTTGTTGCGTTCGTGGTGCACGCATACGGATTGGAGCTGGCAGATCTTGAATTAGAGCTGATGCATCATATTCCGATACAGGGATAGTGTGTTCAATGTATTCTTCAATCGCAGGTAGGTTGATCGCGTACTCTTCACAAGCAAAGCTGATAGAGTTGCCGCTCGCACCTGCTCGACCGGTACGACCGATACGGTGTACGTAGTCTTCACAATCGTCTGGCAGATCATAGTTGAATACGTGTGTTACTTGAGGAATATGCAGGCCACGAGCCGCTACATCCGTCGCCACTAGGATATCAACATCACCTTTAGTGAACTGCTCAAGAATCTTTTCACGTTTCTTCTGCGGTACATCACCTGTCAATAGACCAACACGATGGCCGTCTGCCGCCAGGTGACCCCAAACTGATTCACATTTGTGCTTGGTGTTAGCAAATATAATCGCACGATCTGGCCATTCTTCTTCTATAAGTGTTTGAAGGAGCGCCATTTTGTCTTCATTTGAAGGATAGAAAAGTTCTTCCTGGATGCGGTGACCAGTTTTTTGCTCTGGTTCTACCACAACATGTTCTGGGTTATGCATGTGTTCAAACGCGAGTTCTTGTACGCGGTAAGACAGCGTTGCTGAGAACAGCATGTTCAAACGCTCTTTTGGCTCTGGCATACGGCGGAACAAGAAACGGATGTCTTTAATAAAACCAAGATCGAACATGCGGTCGGCTTCATCTAACACCACCGCTTGAATGTTGTTTAGATTAAATACGCGCTGTTTATAGAAATCGATAATACGACCAGTCGTACCGATCAGGATATCGACACCATCTTGTAGCTTAGCCAGTTGCTTGTCGTAGCTTTCACCACCGTAAGCCAGTGCCGCTTTTAGGCCCGTGCTTGCAATCAGAGTTTCAGCATCATTGTAGATCTGAATCGCTAACTCACGCGTAGGCGCCATGATGATGGCACGTGGTTGTGTTGGTTTGCGGCCTTCGTGCTCCGGTGTCGTCATTAGGTGGTTGAAGGTTGCAGTGAGAAACGCGAGTGTTTTACCAGTGCCCGTTTGGGCCTGGCCTGCGATGTCTTGGCCGGTGAGCAGTACCGGCAACGCCAAGGCTTGGATAGGGGTACAAAACTCAAACCCTTTTTTATCCAATCCATCAATAACTTGGGGCTCTAACCCCAAATCGGCGAACTTTTGCTCTGTGATATGCGTCTTTTTCATGGCTATAGAATATCAGCTAAAGCTTGCATTACGAAAGTAAATACATTCCAATAGGGCATCAAATTACTGGTTATCATCCAACCAGTTTCGAAAAACACATTGGAGTGGAAGATGAGTGATAAGATTTTGCAGCTAACTGATGACGGTTTTGAAAACGATGTAATCAACGCTGCAGGCCCTGTATTAGTAGATTTTTGGGCAGAATGGTGTGGTCCTTGTAAGATGATCGCTCCTATCCTGGACGAAGTCGCTGAAGAGTACGAAGGCAAACTCACTATCGGTAAACTAAACATCGACCATAACGCAGGCACACCACCTAAGTTTGGTATTCGTGGCATTCCAACGCTACTGCTATTCAAAGATGGCAACGTAGCGGCAACGAAAGTTGGTGCTCTGTCTAAAACTCAACTTAAAGAGTTTTTGGACGCAAACATATAATCACCAAGTGATTACAGATAAAACCGTGCAACCATCAATGCACGGTTTTGTTTTTCTAACTCTGGACTAGAATATTAATTAGTGCTAACTTATCGCGCGTTAATTGAACAAATTTCTCTTCTTGGTCGATCCTGTGACCAAATCCATCTTAACTAGAAAACAGATCTTATTTTGACTAAACAAGAATCCACTACCATGAACCTTACCGAACTGAAGAACAGACCTGTGTCTGACCTTGTAAAACTGGGCGAAAGCTTAGGATTAGAGAACCTAGCGCGCTTAAGAAAACAAGACATCATCTTCGCGATTTTAAAAGCGCATGCTAAAGGCGGCGAAGACATCTTTGGCGATGGGGTTCTGGAAATTCTGCAAGACGGCTTTGGTTTCCTACGCAGTGCCGATAGTTCATACCTTGCGGGTCCGGACGATATTTATGTATCGCCAAGTCAGATTCGTCGTTTTAACCTACGTACAGGTGACTCAATTGCTGGTAAAATTCGCCCGCCAAAAGACGGCGAACGTTACTTTGCACTTCTGAAAGTCAACACGGTTAACGATGACAAGCCAGACAACGCTCGTAACAAGATCCTATTTGAAAACTTAACGCCTCTACATGCGAATGAGCGCATGGTAATGGAGCGCGGTAACGGTTCTACAGAAGATATCACTGCACGTGTTCTAGATTTGGCATCGCCAATCGGTAAAGGTCAACGTGGTTTGATTGTTGCTCCGCCAAAAGCGGGTAAGACAATGCTTCTGCAAAACATTGCTCAAAGCATCGCTTATAACCACCCTGAGTGTGAACTCATGGTACTTCTTATCGACGAACGTCCGGAAGAAGTAACAGAGATGCAGCGTCTGGTTAAAGGTGAAGTGGTTGCTTCTACATTTGATGAGCCAGCATCTCGTCACGTTCAAGTAGCAGAAATGGTTATCGAGAAAGCGAAGCGCTTGGTAGAACACAAGAAAGATGTGGTTATCCTACTTGACTCGATTACTCGTCTGGCTCGTGCATACAACACGGTTGTACCTTCATCAGGTAAAGTACTAACAGGTGGTGTGGATGCAAACGCACTGCACCGTCCTAAGCGTTTCTTCGGTGCAGCACGTAATGTAGAAGAAGGCGGTAGCTTAACAATCATCGCAACAGCGCTAGTTGATACTGGTTCTAAGATGGATGAAGTTATCTACGAAGAATTTAAAGGTACAGGTAACATGGAATTACACCTGAACCGTAAGATTGCAGAGAAGCGTGTTTTCCCTGCGATTGACTTCAACCGCTCAGGTACTCGTCGTGAAGAGCTACTGACTAAGACTGACGAACTGCAGAAAATGTGGATTCTGCGTAAGATTGTTCATCCAATGGGTGAAATCGACGCAATGGAATTCCTAATCGATAAGCTTGCAATGACGAAGACGAACGATGAATTCTTCGATGCGATGCGTCGTCAGTAACAACTGAGTTCTTATTTTGAAAAAGCCACCATAAATTATGGTGGCTTTTTTATTGCTTTCTACCGATAGAAGCCTCAAAATGAGGACTAATGTTATCGGGAGGTTAACATGCAACAAGGAATGTTGTCGTCATTACTCCTGAGTTTGTCACTCGTGACCATACCTATGACCGCGCCTGCGAAGGAAATGCAGGAGTCAGTGGTAGAACAGTGGCTTCAGGATACCCAAATACAAACCAAGGTCTCTGAACTTCTAGAATATGTTGTCAGGGATGAGGTTGAGTCGCTTAAATTTTCCCTCAATAGACTGGCGTTACCTCAACAAGAGGTGGTGCGTTTCCGCTTACTCGAAAAACTAGAACAGCAAGACGTGATTCTTACGCCGCGTATGGCGCTGTTTGTTGAATCGCAAAGCCGTATTACTCCCACTTATCAAGTACTCGAGCGTGGTGAAGGTTACGAATTCACTGTGCCAGCTTTTAATTTTCCCGCCGTTGCAAGCCGCTTGATCAAGCGCTGGAAGCAAGACCAGAGCACGCTAGAATTTGTTCTACAAGCGGAGCGAAAAGAGCTCGATCTCAGCCAGTGGTTAACCGCAGGGACTTCACAGCAAACTCAGGCTCGTGAGGCATTATTGATTCGCGAACTCGATAGCTTGTCTCCCGGCGCGTTAAATGCGTTAACCGTGCAGTTAACTCAAATAGATGTGACCAGTTGGTTACCGTCCACCGCCGTCATTGCTCGTTTAGCGCAAGTGAGCCAGGACCAGTCGATGTACGATTTGTTGTGGAGAATGAGAGCGGACTACAACAGCCATGCCGAGCTGGAGAGATTAGCAGAATCAGGCGATGCTTTTTCATTGCAGCAGTTGATGAACTCAACGGTGAATCCAACGCTCAAACCTTATGCTATCGGTCTTTTAACCAAAGCGAATCCATTAAGCCCCGAAGTGAAACAGTTTTTAATCACTAAGATGGCTTTGTCTGAAGAAGCGACATTGGTGGCGAGAGAGTTAGCGCAACAGGGCCATCAAAGCTGGCTTAAAGAGTTAGTGACGGGGAATTATCAGGTTAAAGCCCGTCAAATAGAGCAAGTGTTGCAGTAATACAATCCTTATACCCACACAAAATAGGAGGACCTTAGTGTCCTCCTATTTGTTATACTGCGAAAAGTTTAATCAGTCAGTAGTCATGAAGGCCTATGAGTTTTAAGGATTTACGCGAATATATTGATCACCTGGAACAGAAAGGTCGACTCAAGCGCATTACTCACCCTGTTGATCCCGCTTATGAAATGACAGAAATCAGCGATCGTACTCTGCGAGCTGGTGGTCCTGCATTATTATTTGAAAACCCTATTGGTTACGATGTTCCGGTTTTAACCAACCTGTTCGGCACCCCGGAAAGGGTCGCGATTGGTATGGGACGTGAAGACGTAAAAGAACTGCGTGAAGTCGGTAAACTGTTGGCTTATCTCAAAGAGCCTGAGCCGCCAAAAGGCTTCAAAGATGCGCTAGAAAAGCTGCCTGTCTTTAAGCAAGTCTTGAATATGCCAGCTAAGCGTCTGCGTAAAGCGCCTTGTCAAGAGATCGTGTGGCAGGGTGACGAAGTCGATTTGAATAAGATTCCGGTGATGAGCTGCTGGGCAGAAGACGTAGCACCATTATTGACGTGGGGTTTGACGGTTACCAAAGGGCCGAATAAAAAACGCCAAAACCTCGGTATCTACCGCCAGCAGAAAATCGCTAAAAACAAAATCATCATGCGCTGGCTTGCCCACCGTGGTGGCGCGTTAGACCTACGTGACTGGATGGAGACCAACCCCGGCAAGCCATTCCCAGTATCGGTCGCATTCGGTGCGGATCCTGCGACTATTCTTGGTGCGGTAACACCAGTACCTGATACATTGTCAGAATATGCTTTTGCTGGCTTATTGCGTGGCAGTAAAACGGAAGTCGTCAAATCCATCAGTAACGAACTGGAAGTGCCAGCGAGTGCTGAGATTGTAATGGAAGGCTACATCGACCCGACTGAGTTTGCGAATGAAGGCCCGTATGGCGATCACACGGGCTACTATAACGAAAAAGAAAAGCATCATGTCTTTACCATTACTCATATCACTATGCGTAAAGACCCGATTTATCACAGCACTTACACTGGTCGTCCGCCCGATGAGCCCGCCGTTCTGGGTGTAGCACTGAACGAAGTCTTTGTGCCTATTCTGCAAAAGCAATTTCCTGAGATAGAAGATTTCTATCTGCCTCCAGAAGGTTGTTCGTACCGTATGGCGGTCGTGACGTTGAAGAAGCAATATCCGGGACATGCGAAACGCGTCATGATGGGCGTCTGGTCTTTCTTACGCCAGTTTATGTACACCAAGTTTGTGATTGTGTGTGATGAGTCGGTAAATGCGCGTGACTGGAATGACGTGGTGAAAGCCATGTCTGAGCATATGGACCCAGTGCGTGATACGGTAATGATTGATAACACGCCGATAGACTCACTGGATTTTGCTTCTCCGGTTGTTGGTTTGGGCTCCAAAATGGGACTCGATGCGACCATAAAATGGGAAGCGGAGTTGGCGACTCGCACGCAAGTCAATCCTTCAGAGAGCAAACCGATCACTCAAGAAGACTTAGACTCACTAAAAGCCCTTCGTCCGGACATTGTCGATATCTATCTACCTCCGACGGCAAACAACCAGTTCGCTGTGGTAACAATGAAGAAAGACGAAGCGGGTCAATCCCAGGCATTGCTTGAAAGTCTGTGGGCATACTTTGCCGACTACACAGACATTAAGTTCATCATTTTATGTGATGACGACGTTAATGCACGGGATTGGAATGATATTATTTGGGCAGTAACGACTCGCATGGATCCTGATAGAGATACGATTCAACTTCGGGGAAGCTCGTCGAGCAGTTCGAAACTAGCGCTCGATGCGACCAATAAGTTTGAGTCTGAGGTAACGCGCGAGTGGGGTATCCCAATTAAGAAAGATCCTAAACTTGTCGCTAAAATTGATGAGATTTGGGACCAGTTAGGTATTCTATGAGTCATACAGTCCTCCTTCTTCCTATAAACATATCATTTGAGGTTGAAGCTGGGGAGACGGTGTTGGAAGCTGCGCTCAACAATAATATTCGCTTCCCACATCGTTGCCGAGTTGGCGCTTGTGCCATGTGTATGTGTAAAAAGGTAACGGGCGAGGTGAGTTATCATCTGGAACCCATGTTAACCGACAAAGAACAGCAGCAAGGTTGGATATTTCCTTGCCAAGCCTATACAGAAAGTAATTTAGTGCTTACTTTTGATGAGTAAGCGAGAGGGACATCATGACCATCCAATGTAAAGTAAAGTCTATTCAGCCGTTAGCTTGTAATACTTATCAAATTCTACTTCACCCAGAATCACCAGTGTCTTTCAAAGCTGGCCAATACCTTATGGTTGTGATGGGCGAGAAAGACAAGCGCCCGTTTTCTATCGCAAGTAGCCCTTGCCGACATGAAGGTGAGCTGGAACTGCACATTGGTGCGGCAGAACATAACGCTTACGCAATAGAAGTCGTAGAATCGATGAAAGCAGCATTAGAATCGGGTGGTGATATTGAAATTGATGCGCCTCATGGAGACGCTTGGATTCAAGAAGATAGCGAGCGTTCTTTATTACTGATCGCTGGTGGTACAGGATTCAGTTACGTACGCTCGATCTTGGATCATTGTGTTGCACAGAATAAGACTAATGAAATCTACTTGTACTGGGGTGCTCGTGACGAAAGCCAGTTATACGCAAAAGATGAACTTATCGCTATCTCAGAGAAGTTTTCTAACGTGCACTTTATTCCTGTAGTAGAAGACGCTCCCGCTGAGTGGCAAGGTAAAGTTGGAAACGTGCTACAAGCCGTCAGTGACGATTTCGAAAGTCTGGAAGACTATGATATCTATATTGCTGGTCGCTTTGAAATGGCTGGCGCAGCTCGAGAACAGTTTACTCAAAATAAGAAAGCCAAAAGCGAACGTATGTACGCAGACGCGTACGCTTTCATTTAAATACGGCTTTTATGCGATAAAAAAGAGGGTTTATTACCCTCTTTTTTACGTTTTTGATTAAATAATCATCGAGTGTTCGTTTTTTTGGTTTTTTTTCTAAAAAAGGGTTGCGCTCCAATCGTAACTCCCTATAATGCGCATCCACCGACACGGCAGACGCGATAAGGCTTCAGCAGGGTCGGAGAGGTAAAAGCTTCTACGAAAAATTAGTTGAAAAAAGTGTTTGACACTTACAATTAAATCGCTAGAATGCACCTCCGCTTTGAGAGAAAAGTTTCTCGCAAAGCAAGCTCTTTAACAATATAGACCTATCAATCTGTGTGGGCACTCGTTGATGATAATCCAATTAGATACCTCGGTATCAAATTAGGTTTCAATGATACGAAGTGACCATTGAATCTTCGGATTCAGCACAGTCAATTCAAACATTACTTTATGTAATGTTCAGTATTCATTGAGCCGAACAAAATCTTAAATTGAAGAGTTTGATCATGGCTCAGATTGAACGCTGGCGGCAGGCCTAACACATGCAAGTCGAGCGGAAACGAGTTAACTGAACCTTCGGGGGACGTTAACGGCGTCGAGCGGCGGACGGGTGAGTAATGCCTAGGAAATTGCCCTGATGTGGGGGATAACCATTGGAAACGATGGCTAATACCGCATGATGCCTACGGGCCAAAGAGGGGGACCTTCGGGCCTCTCGCGTCAGGATATGCCTAGGTGGGATTAGCTAGTTGGTGAGGTAAGGGCTCACCAAGGCGACGATCCCTAGCTGGTCTGAGAGGATGATCAGCCACACTGGAACTGAGACACGGTCCAGACTCCTACGGGAGGCAGCAGTGGGGAATATTGCACAATGGGCGCAAGCCTGATGCAGCCATGCCGCGTGTGTGAAGAAGGCCTTCGGGTTGTAAAGCACTTTCAGTCGTGAGGAAGGTTTATGCGTTAATAGCGTATAGATTTGACGTTAGCGACAGAAGAAGCACCGGCTAACTCCGTGCCAGCAGCCGCGGTAATACGGAGGGTGCGAGCGTTAATCGGAATTACTGGGCGTAAAGCGCATGCAGGTGGTTTGTTAAGTCAGATGTGAAAGCCCGGGGCTCAACCTCGGAATAGCATTTGAAACTGGCAGACTAGAGTACTGTAGAGGGGGGTAGAATTTCAGGTGTAGCGGTGAAATGCGTAGAGATCTGAAGGAATACCGGTGGCGAAGGCGGCCCCCTGGACAGATACTGACACTCAGATGCGAAAGCGTGGGGAGCAAACAGGATTAGATACCCTGGTAGTCCACGCCGTAAACGATGTCTACTTGGAGGTTGTGGCCTTGAGCCGTGGCTTTCGGAGCTAACGCGTTAAGTAGACCGCCTGGGGAGTACGGTCGCAAGATTAAAACTCAAATGAATTGACGGGGGCCCGCACAAGCGGTGGAGCATGTGGTTTAATTCGATGCAACGCGAAGAACCTTACCTACTCTTGACATCCAGAGAACTTTCCAGAGATGGATTGGTGCCTTCGGGAACTCTGAGACAGGTGCTGCATGGCTGTCGTCAGCTCGTGTTGTGAAATGTTGGGTTAAGTCCCGCAACGAGCGCAACCCTTATCCTTGTTTGCCAGCGAGTAATGTCGGGAACTCCAGGGAGACTGCCGGTGATAAACCGGAGGAAGGTGGGGACGACGTCAAGTCATCATGGCCCTTACGAGTAGGGCTACACACGTGCTACAATGGCGCATACAGAGGGCGGCCAACTTGCGAAAGTGAGCGAATCCCAAAAAGTGCGTCGTAGTCCGGATTGGAGTCTGCAACTCGACTCCATGAAGTCGGAATCGCTAGTAATCGTGGATCAGAATGCCACGGTGAATACGTTCCCGGGCCTTGTACACACCGCCCGTCACACCATGGGAGTGGGCTGCAAAAGAAGTAGGTAGTTTAACCTTCGGGGGGACGCTTACCACTTTGTGGTTCATGACTGGGGTGAAGTCGTAACAAGGTAGCGCTAGGGGAACCTGGCGCTGGATCACCTCCTTATACGATGATTATTCACGATGAGTGTCCACACAGATTGATACGGTTTATGTAAAAGAGACGATACTGGGTCTGTAGCTCAGGTGGTTAGAGCGTTCGCCTGATAAGCGAGAGGTCGGTGGTTCGAGTCCACTCAGACCCACCAATTCCCTTCCCAAGGAATTGGCATACAGTATCGACACACCTTGATGGGGCTATAGCTCAGCTGGGAGAGCGCCTGCCTTGCACGCAGGAGGTCAGCAGTTCGATCCTGCTTAGCTCCACCATCTTTAAGCGCATTAGCGATAGTGCTTTTAAAAATGGTTACTTCATTAGAAGTGATTAGCTCTTTAACAATTTGGAAAGCTGACAAAATAATCTTTAAGATTATTTGTAAAGTTCTCAAAGTATTCATGTATTTGAATACAACTAAAAACACATTCAAGTGTTCTTGGAATTTGAGTCCGGCAAAATCGAAAGCTGTCTCGCTCATTCAAATAATGAGACAGCAACTTTGGTTGTTTAACATCAATTCGAAACTCCTTCGGGTTGTATGGTTAAGTGACTAAGCGTACACGGTGGATGCCTTGGCAGTCAGAGGCGATGAAGGACGTATTAACTTGCGATAAGCCCAGATTAGGCAGTAAAAGCCACTTGAGTCTGGGATTTCCGAATGGGGAAACCCACTTACATAAGTAAGTATCCTGTTGTGAATACATAGCAACAGGAGGCGAACCGGGGGAACTGAAACATCTAAGTACCCCGAGGAAAAGAAATCAACCGAGATTCCGAAAGTAGCGGCGAGCGAAATTGGACTAGCCCTTAAGCTTTATAAGCGTTAGGTGAACAAGCTGGAAAGCTTGGCGATACAGGGTGATAGCCCCGTAACTGACGACGCATATTCAGTGAAATCGAGTAGGGCGGGACACGTGATATCCTGTCTGAATATGGGGGGACCATCCTCCAAGGCTAAATACTACTGACTGACCGATAGTGAACCAGTACCGTGAGGGAAAGGCGAAAAGAACCCCTGTGAGGGGAGTGAAATAGAACCTGAAACCGTGTACGTACAAGCAGTAGGAGCAGGCTTTGTCCTGTGACTGCGTACCTTTTGTATAATGGGTCAGCGACTTATATTCAGTGGCAAGGTTAACCATCTAGGGGAGCCGTAGGGAAACCGAGTCTTAACTGGGCGTTCAGTCTCTGGATATAGACCCGAAACCAGGTGATCTAGCCATGGGCAGGTTGAAGGTTGAGTAACATCAACTGGAGGACCGAACCGACTAATGTTGAAAAATTAGCGGATGACTTGTGGCTAGGGGTGAAAGGCCAATCAAACCTGGAGATAGCTGGTTCTCCCCGAAAGCTATTTAGGTAGCGCCTCGGACGAATACTACTGGGGGTAGAGCACTGTTAAGGCTAGGGGGTCATCCCGACTTACCAACCCTTTGCAAACTCCGAATACCAGTAAGTACTATCCGGGAGACACACGGCGGGTGCTAACGTCCGTCGTGGAGAGGGAAACAACCCAGACCGCCAGCTAAGGTCCCAAATTACTACTAAGTGGGAAACGATGTGGGAAGGCTCAGACAGCCAGGATGTTGGCTTAGAAGCAGCCATCATTTAAAGAAAGCGTAATAGCTCACTGGTCGAGTCGGCCTGCGCGGAAGATGTAACGGGGCTAAGTAGTAAACCGAAGCTGCGGCAATGCACTTTTGTGCATTGGGTAGGGGAGCGTTCTGTAAGCGGTTGAAGGTGTGTGGTAACGCATGCTGGACGTATCAGAAGTGCGAATGCTGACATGAGTAACGATAAAGGGGGTGAAAAACCTCCTCGCCGGAAGACCAAGGGTTCCTGTCCAACGTTAATCGGGGCAGGGTAAGTCGACCCCTAAGGCGAGGCCGAAAGGCGTAGTCGATGGGAAACGGGTTAATATTCCCGTACTTCTTACAATTGCGATGGGGGGACGGAGAAGGCTAGGTGGGCCTGGCGACGGTTGTCCAGGTTCAAGTGCGTAGGCTTGAGAGTTAGGTAAATCCGGCTCTTTTTAAGGCTGAGACACGACGTCGAGCTACTACGGTAGTGAAGTCATTGATGCCATGCTTCCAGGAAAAGCCTCTAAGCTTCAGATTGTAAGGAATCGTACCCCAAACCGACACAGGTGGTCGGGTAGAGAATACCAAGGCGCTTGAGAGAACTCGGGTGAAGGAACTAGGCAAAATGGTACCGTAACTTCGGGAGAAGGTACGCTCTCGACGGTGAAGTCCCTTGCGGATGGAGCTATTGAGAGTCGCAGATACCAGGTGGCTGCAACTGTTTATTAAAAACACAGCACTGTGCAAAATCGTAAGATGACGTATACGGTGTGACGCCTGCCCGGTGCCGGAAGGTTAATTGATGGGGTTAGACTTCGGTCGAAGCTCTTGATCGAAGCCCCGGTAAACGGCGGCCGTAACTATAACGGTCCTAAGGTAGCGAAATTCCTTGTCGGGTAAGTTCCGACCTGCACGAATGGCGTAATGATGGCCACGCTGTCTCCACCCGAGACTCAGTGAAATTGAAATCGCTGTGAAGATGCAGTGTACCCGCGGCTAGACGGAAAGACCCCGTGAACCTTTACTACAGCTTGGCACTGAACATTGACCCTACATGTGTAGGATAGGTGGGAGGCTTTGAAACGAGTACGCCAGTATTCGTGGAGCCGTCCTTGAAATACCACCCTTGTAGTGTTGATGTTCTAACGTTGACCCCTTATCGGGGTTGCGGACAGTGCCTGGTGGGTAGTTTGACTGGGGCGGTCTCCTCCCAAAGCGTAACGGAGGAGCACGAAGGTGGGCTAATCACGGTTGGACATCGTGAGGTTAGTGCAATGGCATAAGCCCGCTTGACTGCGAGAATGACAATTCGAGCAGGTGCGAAAGCAGGTCATAGTGATCCGGTGGTTCTGAATGGAAGGGCCATCGCTCAACGGATAAAAGGTACTCCGGGGATAACAGGCTGATACCGCCCAAGAGTTCATATCGACGGCGGTGTTTGGCACCTCGATGTCGGCTCATCACATCCTGGGGCTGAAGTCGGTCCCAAGGGTATGGCTGTTCGCCATTTAAAGTGGTACGCGAGCTGGGTTTAGAACGTCGTGAGACAGTTCGGTCCCTATCTGCCGTGGGCGTTGGAGAATTGAAAGGGGCTGCTCCTAGTACGAGAGGACCGGAGTGGACGAACCTCTGGTGTTCGGGTTGTGTCGCCAGACGCATTGCCCGGTAGCTAAGTTCGGAATTGATAACCGCTGAAAGCATCTAAGCGGGAAGCGAGCCTTGAGATGAGTTCTCCCTGATACTTTAAGTATCCTAAAGGGTTGTCGTAGACTACGACGTTGATAGGCAGGGTGTGTAAGCGTTGTGAGGCGTTGAGCTAACCTGTACTAATTGCCCGTGAGGCTTAACCATACAACACCCAAGGGGTTTTGATGGACTCAATGTAAGAACGTTGAATGTGTAATAACGAGAATTAAAAACAGCTTTCCAAGTTTTCTCTAGAAATAGAGAGTAAGAATTTGCTTGGCGACCATAGCGTTTTGGACCCACCTGACTTCCATTCCGAACTCAGAAGTGAAACGAAATAGCGCCGATGGTAGTGTGGGGTTTCCCCATGTGAGAGTAGGACATCGCCAGGCTTTAAATTTTGGACGTTCGCTTTAAAGCGGATGATACCACTGCGGAGTGGTAGTTCAGTTGGTTAGAATACCGGCCTGTCACGCCGGGGGTCGCGGGTTCGAGTCCCGTCCACTCCGCCACTTATTAGAAAGCCTAGTCGAAAGACTAGGCTTTTTTCGTTTATGGCACATGACTTCCCTTTCAGGGACATCGACTCAGGCTTGTGCGCAAGCCCGGCCATTCCACCACTTATTCGAGACCTCAGCAGAAATGCTGGGGTCTTTTAGTTTGTGCTGAGTTAAGTTAGTCATTTGAATAGTGAGCCCTACAGGAGAACCTGTCGTAGCCTGTGACTCCAGCCACTTATTACAAAGCCTATTCTTAATGCTCGGTTTTATCGTTTTGATATTTTTGACTTTACTAGCTAGAGCGCTCCTACTTAAGACGCTCTGTAGTCACCACAATTATCTTCGACTCTACCGAGTACTGAATGTAATCAAGAAGGTCTTATCAGTTTTTCCTATTCACGTTTCTAAAAGTCAGAACCTATCTACAACGCAGTCTACAGAGAGTAATAAGGTGTATTAGGCAGCATTAATGAATGAAAGAGGAGATGCATAATAGAGTCTATTTTCTGGTTAGTTTCAGCAATAGAGTCCGCCTGATAATCCATATTCTTTGAGTAAATCTCTAATGGCGTATGTCGCTTAAACGATACTAACCTTTCTTTGATTGGAATAAATATGAAGATACTGAACCCTCCAGATTGAACTGAGAATGCCTATTTCGTTGCTGTAGAGAAGCTCCAGCAATTCCGTTCCTATATCTCTAGTTTGTCGTCTTAAATGTGGAATGAACTCTGAGAGTGGGCTTGTTTGTGGATTGAGGTTATTGGGAGGAATGAGGGGATGTTTGAAAGGTGATAAAAAAGCCGACACTTGCATGTCGGCTTTTAGCTATGGGTTGAACCATCTACTTAATCGTTTTGAACGAGTGTCAGCGCTTTACGAGAAACTTCGTGTGCCGCTTTAGTGAGATTTTGCTTCTCTAGTGTGTCGGCTAGGAAAGCGTAATCAGAAACGTCTGAACGAAGTTTTAAGGCTGCTTCAAATTGCTCCTGAGACTCATGCCATTTCTCTTGGCGGAAGTAGAAGTGAGCCAGTGCACTGTGTGCAGCTGCATTATCTGTCTCTTTCCTCACTACGCCTTCAAGGAAGACAACGATAGGATGGATGTCTGGTACATTTAACTCAGGAAGAAGCTCGTATAACTCCGGTGCTGGTGTTTTATTTAACGCTTCTTTTAATACAGTAAATGCTTCGTTATCTGCTTTACGGGCAATCAACTCGCGAGCAAAACATGCGATCAAATGAGGGTCTTGTTTTACTTTGCGAGCCAAACTGTTCCAGTGAGAAATCAATCCTTCACTACCTTGTTGTTGAGCAACATCGTGTAGCAATCCGCATTGTGCTGTTTTAATCAGCTCAATTTCTTCGTCTTCAGTCACCTGTTTTGCTTTGTTTAGCTGAGGCATCAAGTCAATTAATGGTTGCCATAGCTTCAACTGCATGTAGGTAGTTTTCAGCAGGTTTAATACAATCGGGTTGTTTGCGTGCTGATTTTTTAGTGAAGATAGCGTGTCAAATGCCGCTTCAAACTCATTGTCGCGAATAAACTGTTTGGCACGGGTCAGCTCAACGGCTAGGTGCGCGTTTTCTTGCTGACTCGCTAGCTCTAAGTATTTGTCACGTTTCTCTTTATCACCTTGGCCTTGTGCAGCTTCTGAGGCGACTAGGTAGCAAAGAAGTGGCATATCGTGGTGATTTGCCCAGCGAGTGACTTTCTTCTCTGCACCTTTCCAGTCACCTTCTAGCAATTTGATGATACCTTCATTGGTGTAGCGACGAGAGCGACGCATTTTTCGTACACTGAAATAGTTCCAGGTACTTGAACTTGCGTAGACCAGTTTCTTAATTAGGTATTCTAAAATGAACAGACCAGCAAGCGCCGCGATAACAAAAATGACCAGTGTCGTTACACTCATCTCAATGGTTTTCTCGGCGATCGAGATCAGAACGTAACCCTGTTGGCCTGAGTATTGTGTACCCACAAATAGGCCGGCTCCTAGAATGGCAAATAGGAAAATAAGACGAAACATTACTTATCCTCCGTGCCTGTCATAGTGGTTACTTCACGACGTAGGCGCTCACGAATAACATCAGATAGCTGAGACTGAGTTTCCAGTTTAGCCGGGTATTCAACCTGGATGTTTTGCTGGCTAAGCTGGCCGATCGTTTTGTTGAACTCTTTTACTGAGTTATCGTCCTGATTAAAGAACGCTAACGCCCATTTATCGGCTGTTTTTAGCGAGGTCGAGTACACTTCGCCTTGCTCTTGATAAACCGCTTTAATAGCCGTTTCTAGCTTAGCTTTGATGTTCTCTTTAAGGTAGAAATGCTGCTGAGGAGAAAGCAGTGGGATGACATTGCCATCGCGAGTACGGAAAGTAATGAAGTTTTCTGAGAAGTCCTTCAGAGACGTCATCAGGTTATCTTGCCAGTTGGCAATGTCTTCAGACACTTCTTGCTCAGTCACAGCCGCAGCTTCAGGAAGTAGGGCATTCGCCAGTGGCATTTTGTCGACTTGTTGTTGCAAGGCTGTCAGACGTAGCACTAAGCCGTCACGGTCGATTAATGGCACGGTACGTAATTTAGTGATGTCATTCGCCATCGCTTTACGAAGGTTAACTAAACTCGGATCATTGAGAGCAGCAATACGTTGGTCTGCGCTTTCCATCAATTGAGTTGCGCTTTCAACGTCGTGCTCTAGGAACAGCTTGCGACCAGCCAGTTTAACTAAGTAATCGGCTTCGGCCAGTAACCAGTCGTTTGGACGGCGGCCTTTCACGTCAGCCACAGCCAATTGAAGGCTTTCGATACTTTTTTGTTGCTGACCAAGAACCACTTCAGCTTTATGCGTTACCGTAGTCGCCTTCTCAATAGTTTCTTCTTTAACCTGAGTCAGTTCCTGCTTCATAGAAGCTTGAGCTTGTTCTAGTTGGCTTTGAAGCTGAGCTATTTTTGCTTGGTAGTCAGTCTGCTGTTCGTGAAGCTTATACGCTAAGCCTCCACCAAAGATGATCGACAAGATGATTGCGACTGTGCCCAGTTTGACGCCTCGCTTGCCTTGTTTCTCTTCAAACTCAACTTTCTTTTGTTCTGCTGGCTTTTCTGTATCAGCAGGTTGTGATGATTCCTTGGTAGGCTCAGCATCCTGTTTCGGGGTATCTTTTTCAGCTAGCGGTGCCGAAGAGGTTTCTTCAGCAAGGTTTTTATCGTTATTTTTTTGGTCGTTATTTTTACTTGTCATGCCTTTATCCTGTGTAGCTAGGGCTGGAGAGCAGCCAGTAATTCTTGGTTGGATGCGCTTCCTGTGCACCTCACCTGAGTGAACCCCTTTTGAATTGCGATGTCGGCGATACGCTGACTGGGTATATACAACTCTCGTTGATTAAGCCAAGCCAATTGATCTGACGTTAATTGGCTGCACAAATAATCAAGTTGTTCACCACTAGTGACGATGATCTGATTGATTTGTTGGGCTTTCCATAGTGAGACACAGCTTACTGGATCGAATGGGATGAATTCTCTCTTGTAAGTCTCACTATAGTGAACTTTTGCTCCACGTCTCACCAATGCATCTTTAATAAGCTCTCTTCCACCGTTTCCACGCAGAATAACAACGTTCTGTTTTTCTACATTGTTTAACGCTGGAAGTTGCAATAAGTGTTCACTATCACTGACTTGAGGATAGTGTACTTTTTGTTGCGTGCATTTGCTTAAATAGTGTGCTGTTTTTTGACCAACGGCAAGGTAAATGGCGTGTTTAGGCCATGATATACCGTTGTTTGATAATATTTGCTGTGCGCACTGCACGGCATGTCTGCTGACAGCAATAATGAAGTGTGCGTGATTGAGGTGATCGGAGAGCTGTGTATCCGAAAGATCGGCAACAATGTCGATCAATGGATGGTGGTATGCGGGAATGCCGTGCCTTTCGAGCAGAGAGCAAAGCTCAATGCCTTGCTCTCCCGGCCGAGTGACCAACACTGCCATGATTAGTCGTGATCTGCGTACAGCTTTGTGAGAATGTCGCGAGCACCATTATCCAGCAGTTCATTTGCTAATTGGATACCGAGTGCTTCGCCATCTTTACGGTGGCCACGGATTTCGCCACGGACAATTTCGCTGCCGTCTGGTTCTCCGACTAGTGCGCGTAACCAAACGTTATCGCCATCAAGCAGAGCGTAGCTACCGATAGGAACCTGACAGCCACCTTCCAGCGTTAGGTTCATTGCACGCTCACACAGTACTCGATCTTCAGTATCTTTGTGGTTAAGTGGCTCAAGCAGTTTGAGTAATCTTTCGTCGTCTAAGCGGCATTCAATACCCACTGCACCTTGACCTACAGCTGGAAGTGATTGCTCAGGTTCAATAAAACTTCTGATACGTTCTTCAAGCTTTAATCGTTTCAGGCCTGCGGCTGCCAGAATGATAGCGTCGTATTCGCCAGCATCTAATTTACTAAGGCGTGTGCCTACGTTGCCACGCAGCTCTTTGATGATGAGATCTGGTCGATATTCCTTGAGCTGGCACTGACGGCGTAAACTGCATGTGCCGACAATCGCGCCTTGAGGTAATTCATCAACGCTGCTATAGGTATTAGAAACAAAAGCATCACGAGGGTCTTCTCGTTCGCAGATGGTGACAAGGCCTAATCCTTCAGGAAAGTCGACAGGTACGTCTTTCATTGAATGTACCGCCAGATCCGCACGGCCTTCCAGCATAGCGACTTCCAGCTCTTTAACGAATAAACCTTTACCGCCTACTTTAGCCAACGGTGTATCTAGGATCACGTCACCTTTGGTCACCATAGTTACTAACTCGACTTCTAAACCCGGGTGAGCGGCTTGAAGGGCATCTTTAACAAAGTGAGCTTGCCATAAAGCAAGTGGGCTTTTTCGAGTTGCAATGCGAATTGGTGTGGATTGTGTCATGATCTTCTCAAAGCTGTTTGGATTTGGCTTTATCCTACCATCCTCATCAAGAAATTCTTACTGTTAGTTGGATATCTGGCGGTGCTATGAATGGAATTACATGATGTTATGAAAATAGTGTGACTAGATTCTCAATTAGACTAAGGACTATTATTAGTTTGAGGCGTTTACAAGCGACACTAGCTCGCTGTTAATTTTGTGACTGGGGTATAGTTTTTTCTCTGCAATGAATTAGAGAGCAGAAACTTTACCATACACAATAAAAGTGTTAAATTGATCACGTTTTTAGGCTTTTTGGGCTTAAAATATCATCAGGTATCTTTGATTGTTCAACCAAGGAATTACCCTTGCAGGCTTACACCCAAAAAATAATTCAGCGATTAGATAAATTGAATCAGCAACGTGTTGAACGTGCGCTGGCGCTTATGGATTCGCAAAGCCAGCAAGTTTTTCACTTGATTCCTGTCTTATTGAATTACAACCACCCTGTCATTCCAGGCTACTACGATGCTGACGTCCCAGTTGGTGTCTATGGTCTGGAGCCTAATGACGTTCAACAGCAGTTCATCGACGATACACAACTTACCATTAGCGATAAGCTAGAGGATGCAGCGCAACCAGCGATCCTTGGCCTGTACACCATGGGTAGTACCTCATCGATTGGTCAAAGCACCTCGAGTGACTTAGACATTTGGGTATGTGTTTCTCCACAGATGGACTGCGATGAGCGTGAATTACTCACCAACAAGTGTCTATTGATTACTGATTGGGCGCAGACGAAAGGTGTCGAGGCGAACTTCTTCCTGATGGATGAAGAGCGTTTCAGAAGTAACCATTCTGAAGAGATGACTGGTGATAACTGTGGTTCATCACAGCACTTATTGTTACTTGATGAATTCTATCGCAGCGCCGTGCGTATCGCTGGTCAGCGATTGTTGTGGCAAATTGTGCCACCAGAGATGGAAGAGTCTTACGACGAGTACGTTTCTCAACTTTGTCGCGATGGCTACATTGACTGTAAAGAGTGGATCGACTTTGGCAAATTGAACCGAATTCCAGCAGAAGAGTACTTTGGCTCGAATTTGTGGCAGTTGTACAAAAGTATCGATTCTCCTTACAAGTCAGTATTAAAAGCCATTTTGCTTGAAGCTTACTCGTGGGAATACCCTCACACTCAACTGTTAAGTATCGATACTAAGCGTCGTTTCTTTGCCCATGAGCCTGATCTCTACGGTATGGACGCGTATTATTTGATGCTGGAAAAAGTCACTCGCTATCTTGAACGTATTCAAGACTACACGCGTTTAGACTTAGTTCGTCGCTGTTTTTACCTTAAAACCCATGAAAAACTCTCTCGTCAGCCGGGTGTTGGCTCTGTTGCTTGGCGTCGTGAAGCCTTGAGCGACATGATTACCCGCTGGGACTGGGATGAAAGCGTGGTGGCAGAACTTGACGACCGCCGTAACTGGAAGGTCGAACAGGTGAAAGTAGTGCATCATGCGCTGTTGGATGCCTTGATGCAGAGTTACCGTAACCTTATCCAGTTTGCGCGTCGTAACGACATCACGTCGGCGATCAGCCCGCAAGACATCAGTATTCTGGCTCGTAAGCTTTATGCGGCATTTGAGGTGCTTCCGGGTAAAGTGACGCTGCTGAATCCTCAAATCTCACCAGATTTACATGAGCCGGATTTGAGCTTTATCGAAGTGAAGAATGGTGGTGTGAATAAGTCCGGTTGGTATCTGTACAAACAGCCGCTGGTTGCACACCGTATTCTGGGTCAGCCATACCTTGAACACCATGAATATCTGAGCAAACTGGTTTCGTGGGCATTCTTCAATGGCCTGATCACGGAATCGACTCGTTTGCACGCTGTCGTACGTGAAGCGCAGTTAGATATTGATAAGTTCTACCAAATGGTGAGCGATTTACGTAACACCTTTGCATTGCGTAAACGCCGTCCGACTATGCAAGCTCTAGCGAGTCCATGTGAAATCAGTCAATTGACGATGTTCATCAACTTTGAAAGTGACCCTAGTGAAGAGTTATCCGGTCGTGCGCTCAAAGTAGATGTGAAGAATACTGATATTTTCAGTTTTGGTCCTGAGCATAAAAACTTAGTCGGCAGTGTTGATTTGGTTTACCGCAATTCCTGGCATGAAGTTCGTACGCTGCATTTTAAAGGCGAGACGGCGATGCTTGATGCACTAAAAACCATTTTGGGCAAAATGCACCAGGATGCGCTTCCGCCAGAGTCGGTGGATGTGTTCTGTTACGCGAAAAACATGCGCGGTGTGATGCGTAATAAAGTGTATCAGTTGCTGGCAGAGTGTATCGACTTACGTTTGAAGCCTGTCGAACAAGAAAAACGTCGCCGCTTTAAAGCGATGCGTCTTGGCGAGAAAACCTATGGTTTATTCTTCGAGCGCCGCGGCGTATCGGTACAGAAGCTAGAAAACTCCGTCGACTTCTATCGCAGTATCTCAACTAATAAGCTGAAAGGTTCTCCGCTACTAATGCTCGATCGCGAGCAAGAATATCAAATGCCGGATGCGGTGGATGGCTTTGCTAGTGAAGGGTTAGTGCAGTTCTTCTTCGAAGACAGCGAGAAGGGGTTTAACATCTACGTACTTGATGAGTCGAATCAGGTGGAAGTGTATCACCAGTTCAGTGGCTCTAAAGATGAGATGATTGCTTCGGTTAACAGTTTCTATACCTCGGTGAAAGACGATACTCGTGTGGCTTCGAAGTTCATTAACTTTAACTTGCCGCAGTACTATCAGATCATTCATCCCGAAGAAGGTAACGCTTACATCATACCTTACCGTAATGATTGTCCTCCTCATCGTCCCAACAAAGCGGTGAATGCATAACAGCAAATCGAACAAAATAAAAAAGAGCACCGCGGTGCTCTTTTTCTGTATTGGTCAGGACAAAATGAACTTATGCCCAGTCTATTTCTTCACCAGCGTGCTTTTCACACTCTTGCTTGACCATTTCAAACAGTTCCATGCCAGTCTTCGAGCAGGTCCATTTATCTTCGATAAGCTTGAAGTGGAAGCCACCTGATTTTGATGCCAGCCAAATTTCATGCATCGGTTCCTGGCGGTTGATGATGATCTGGCTGCGGTCTTCAAATTCTAATGTCATTACGTTACCAGACACTTCGTAATCAATGTCTGCACCTGAATCATCGATGGATTCTTCAATGATTTGCATCTGTACATCCACCAGTTGATGAAATTCAGTATCGTTCATCCGTCTGTCCTATTGCTTTTCCTGAGTGTGGTGCGATTATAGGGGGCATTGATTCAATAATCACGATATGCCAAATGAAAAAATTAGTTACTGTGTTGTTTGTGATGGCTGCCGCTACGCTGGCAGGGTGTGGACAGTCAGGTTCACTCTACATTCCAGATGACACACAACAAAACGAGCAATCACAATAAATATCCGCACCTTTGGGTGAAATTAGGGTTCTGCAGTCGAATAAAATAAGGGAAGCGAATTTTGGATTACTTCAACTATCAGGATGATGGCCAGCTTTGGGCCGAAGACGTCTCACTTCAAGCTCTGGCCGAGCAATATGGCACTCCTCTTTATGTATACTCTCGAGCCACGCTAGAGCGCCACTGGAAGGCGTTTGATAGTGCAGTGGGTCAACATCCTCATCTGGTTTGTTATGCCGTAAAAGCAAACTCAAACTTAGGCGTACTGAATACACTGGCTCGTTTGGGCTCAGGCTTTGATATCGTATCTGGTGGTGAACTAGAACGTGTTATTGCTGCCGGTGGTGACGCGAAGAAAGTGGTATTTTCTGGTGTAGGTAAAACCCCAGCAGAAATGAAACGCGCACTGGAACTTGGTATCAAGTGCTTCAACGTTGAATCTGAGCCTGAACTTGAGCGCCTGAATAAAGTGGCAGGCGATCTTGGTGTGGTTGCTCCTATTTCACTGCGCATCAACCCAGATGTAGACGCAAAAACTCACCCTTATATTTCGACTGGTCTTCGCGACAACAAATTTGGTATTGCGTTTGATCGTGCACCAGAGGTGTACAAATTCGCCCAAAGCTTGCCGAACCTAAACGTACAGGGTATCGACTGTCATATTGGTTCTCAGTTGACTGATATTGAACCTTTTATCGATGCGACTGATCGCTTGCTTGCTCTGATTGATGATCTGAAAGCGCAAGGCATCAACATTCGTCACTTGGATGTTGGTGGTGGTCTTGGTGTGGTTTACCGTGATGAGCTTCCTCCACAGCCATCAGATTACGCGAAAGCGCTGTTGGGACGTCTGACTAATCACCAAGATCTGGAACTGATTTTTGAACCTGGTCGTGCGATTGCAGCGAATGCTGGCATCTTGCTGACTCGCGTTGAGTTCTTAAAGCACACTGAGCATAAAAACTTTGCCATTATTGATGCAGCAATGAACGACCTGATGCGTCCTGCTCTTTACCAGGCATGGCAAGATATCGTGCCAGTTTCGCCCCGCGATGGTGAAGCGCAAACTTACGATTTGGTTGGACCAATTTGTGAAACCGGTGATTTCCTGGGTAAAGATCGCGCGTTGGTTTTACAAGAAGGTGATCTACTCGCGGTTCGTTCTGCTGGCGCCTATGGTTTTGTTATGTCTTCGAATTACAATACTCGTACCCGAGCGGCGGAAGTGATGGTGGACGGTAAGCAAAGCCATCTTGTTCGTCAGCGTGAGGAGCTGACAAGTTTGTGGCAGCTGGAACAGATTCTACCGGAGTAACACAAAGCAAATGCATTTCCACTTTTCCAAAATGCACGGTTTGGGTAACGACTTCATGGTCGTCGACTGCATTACCCAGAACGTGTTTTTCTCGCAAGATTTGATCCGCCGCCTGGCGGATCGACACACTGGTGTTGGCTTTGACCAATTGCTCGTGGTAGAAGCGCCGTATGACCCAGAGACCGACTTCCACTATCGCATATTTAATGCCGATGGCAGCGAAGTTGAGCAGTGCGGGAACGGTGCGCGTTGTTTTGCGCGTTTTGTTCGCCTTAAAGGTTTGACCAACAAATACAGCATTAGCGTGAGTACCAAGAAAGGGAAAATGATCCTTAACGTCGAAGACGATGGCGAAGTAACGGTCAATATGGGCGTGCCAGAGTTTGAGCCGAACAAGATCCCTTTCAAAGCGAAGCAAAAAGAGAAAACCTACATTATGCGCGCTGGTGACAACACCCTGTTTTGTGGTGCTGTTAGTATGGGCAACCCTCATGTTGTGACGGTCGTGGATGATGTCGATACTGCTGATGTCGATACATTAGGTCCGCTGCTAGAGTCTCACGAGCGTTTCCCTGAGCGAGTGAATGCAGGCTTTATGCAGGTTGTCGATCGCAGCCATATCCGTCTGCGTGTTTATGAGCGCGGTGCGGGCGAAACTCAGGCATGCGGCAGTGGCGCCTGTGGTGCGGTTGCAGTTGGTATTCTACAAGGCTTGCTCGATGAAAATGTCAAAGTGTCGCTACCTGGTGGTGAACTGAATATTTCTTGGCAAGGTCTGGGTAAGCCGCTGTTTATGACAGGCCCTGCTACTCATGTCTTTGACGGGCAACTGTCGTGCTAGTGGAAGAGAAAGGAAACGTTTTGTCTGAAGTGGAAGCCGATACGTTGACGGCCGAAGTGGTCGCTGAGTACCTCAAAGATCACCCGGACTTTTTTGTTCAGCGTCCAGAACTGGTAGACCGTTTGTCATTTCCACATGTGGATTTGGGGGCGGTTTCACTTGTTCATATTCAGATGAACCGTCAGCGTCAACGCATCGAAGAGCTTGAGGAAGAGATTACGACACTGATGTCTCTGGCTGCCAATAATGACCGAACTTTTTACGAGTTCATGGATTTGCAGGGACAGATTCTCAAGTGTGGTGATTTCAAGCAGGTGATTCATGCCATTGAGCAGAAAGCGCATGATCTCGGCTTGCGTGCTTACGTTCGTCTGTTTAGTCAATGTGATGCCTCTGTTCAACTGGGTAAGGAAAGCTACCAGCGTTTTGCTACGACGCACCTCAATGGCAAAGATGCCTACTTAGGTCGCTTACGCAAAGTCGATCGTGAAGCCTTGTTTGGCAGTTTGGAAATGCCAGAAATGGGGTCTTATGTGGTATTGCCGTTAATCAAGAAACAGACACTGGGTGTTCTTGCATTTTCGAGCCAGGACGGCGGACATTTCCAACCAGATATGGATACCTTGTTCTTGCGTCATCTATCCTTAGTAGTGGCACATCTTGCTCAAACATTGGTATGGCAACGTTACGATGACGACAACTCCAAACACTCCTCTGCCAAATAGTCTGCAAAAGCCTCTTGAACGCTTCTACGAATTTCTGCGAAGTGAAAAGGGGCTAAGTTTGCATACCCAGCGTAATTACAAACAGCAGCTGGAAACCATGGCGCACCACTTAACCGAAATGGGGTTGAAAGACTGGTCTCAGGTTGATGCGGGCTGGGTTCGACAACTGGCAGGTAAAGGCATGCGTGAAGGAATGAAAGCCAGCAGTCTGGCCACTCGTTTATCTTCACTGCGCAGTTTCTTCGATTTTCTTATCCTGCGCGGCGAAATGTCGGCAAACCCGGCCAAAGGTGTTTCCGCACCGCGTAAGCAGCGTCCGCTGCCAAAAAACCTCGATGTCGATGAAGTTAACCAGTTATTGGAAGTGAACGAAGACGACCCGCTAGCGGTTCGCGATCGCGCCATGATGGAGCTGATGTACGGTGCGGGTTTACGATTGGCTGAGTTGGTTAGTGTCGATGTGCGTGACGTGCATTTACGCAGTGGCGAACTTCGTGTCATTGGTAAAGGTGATAAAGAGCGTAAAGTTCCGTTCTCAGGCATGGCGACCGAGTGGGTAGGCAAGTGGCTTAAAGTGAGAGGTAACCTCGCAGATCCCGGAGAACCAGCATTATTTGTATCCAAGCTCGGTACGCGTATTTCGCATCGCAGTGTGCAAAAGCGTATGGCAGAGTGGGGACAAAAACAGTCGGTAGCGAGCCACATCAGCCCACACAAATTGCGTCACTCATTTGCGACCCATATGCTGGAATCAAGCAACAACTTACGTGCGGTCCAAGAGCTGTTAGGCCACGAAAATATTTCGACCACGCAGATCTACACCCATTTGGATTTCCAACATTTGGCGCAAGCCTACGATCAAGCACATCCACGAGCACGTAAAAAGAGCGGGGACTGAACCAGAGCATGAAATTTTACCGCCGTATTGCGCCAATTAAGGCGATGACGTTTGACCTTGATGACACTCTCTATGACAACTATCCGGTCATAGTACGCATGGAGCGTGAGCTTCTGACGTGGCTCCAACAAGCACATCCTGCGGTCGCCCACATGGAAAAACCAGACTGGGTCAAAGTGAAAAAGCAGGTTTTGCAACAGGATCCAGAGTTAAAAAGTGACGTGACGCTTTGGCGCTTGGTGCAGCTGAAGCAGGGCTTTATCGATGCTGGTTATCATGAAGAGCAAGCGCAAACTGCGGCGGAAAAAGGCGTGCAAGTCGCCCTTGACTGGCGTAATCGTTTCGAGGTTCCGCAACTGAGCCTTAACGTACTCGCGCAGCTTGGTGAGCAAATTCCTTTGGTTGCGATCACTAATGGTAACGTGGACTTAGATAAAGTCGGCCTGACCCCCTATTTTAAAAGTGTGCTGAAAGCGGGACCGGATGGATTAGCCAAACCAGCCGGAGACATGTTTGCTAAAGCGCAACAGATTTTAGATCTGCCGGCAGAGAATATTTTGCACGTCGGCGACCATATCATAACGGATGTTCACGGAGCTAAACTGGCTGGTTTTTCGGCTTGTTGGTTTAACGACGTAAACAAGAATATCGCGCATTTACCTAGAGCCAGAACGTTGCCGGATATGGAAATTCATAGCTTACCGCCGTTACTCTCTCTGATTTGATGTGACAGAGACTCAGAGTTTAAATTGTTTCACGTGAAACACGTCTAATAAAGCGCAGCCAAGGCTGCGCTTTTTTGTTGTTACTTTCTGCGCTAGTGCTTAAGCGCATGGCCACTTTTGTCTGCTTGAAAGGCGGCAAGGTAGTGCGTAAAGAAGCGTTGCATCTGCTGTTGGTTATCTACTTCCCCTAATTGCCCTAACAATTGCGCCGCAATTTCAAACGTACATAGGTTGCCTTGTTGCTGGTTGCGACGCAGCTGATAATGCGAATCGCCCTGGGTTACAAGCCCCATCAATGGCACGTTCTCCAGCCAGCGACTTTTATTAATCATTTTGCGCGCCTCTTGCCAGGTTGCATCCAAAATAATAAACAAAGGCTTTCGGCTTTGTTGCTGGCTCTGCTCTGCCACTTGTTCGAGAGTCAGGCTTTCCTCGCTGGGAAACAGTAGCACTGGGTACATGCTTGAATCTTCTAGGTGAGCAATCAACTCACCAGGTGGTTGCTTGCGATCCCAAATGGCTTGCTTCACATTCAGTTTGCATTGCAGCAGCAGTTTACCTGTGTTGGTATCTCGCGCCAGTTCATTGGGGTGCATCAATAGCATGATGCTGTGCTCGCTGCTGAGATTAGGCAGCAGTGAGCAAATACAGTTGAACTGAAAACCACAGTCAGGGCATGGTAGTGCCATTACAAGCGAACTCCTTCGCGGACTGGGCTAATACCATCCGAGAACAGGCGCACACCACTCACTTGTGTTGACGTTGCCTTTGGCGCCATGCTCGGATTGATTGGGTAGCTGACGCCAGTGTATTGCATGACGTGTTGAGCCGGTGTTGCACCACCTCCACTGACATTAAAAACCAGGTCTCGCCAGCCGTGTGAGGTTTGCTGGCCCAGCATTATCGGGCTATGTACTAGAGTGATACGGCTGTTAAAACGCCACTCACTTTGATGATTTTCAAACACGAGTAAGGTACAGCCACCCGATCCACACCAATCTAGCTGTACGAACAGTTCTTCGTTTCCATCACCATTCAGATCGTAAGTCAGCCAGCGGTATTGGTTGTTGCTAGGATTGGTTTGATTGATAAAAAAGTAATTCCGTACTGCTGCATCGACTTTGGAGTTGAAGTCGGCACTAGAGGGAATATCTGCGCTGCTGATAGGACTGTTAGATCGCTCTGGGGAGGAGGTCTTAGTTCCTGATTGACGTACTGTTGCCGGATACAACACCAAGCCGCCATCAGCAATTGGGTAAACCATAGTGCCAACTTTTTCTTGCGTGGCTTTAAGCTGGTTTCCTTCGCGGATGAAAAGTCGCTCTGACTGTAAACGCTGTTGCTGGTGGTGGGTCATTACGACCTGAATCTGTGACGGACTTAACTGCTGCCAGTAACCACGTTCAACCAGTGGCGCCTGACCGTCAGAGTAACTGTATTGGGTTGTCGCACTGTGATCTGGTTTTAAAGTCATCTGTACTTCAAACCCTTGTGATTGCGTTGACGTTGCGACGTAAGTGTTTGCCCATTCGAGTGTCGAGTCGACATTCGATGCCATGCCACAGCCCTGATACGCTGTACCATCGTGTTTAAGCGTCGCTGTCCAGCCATAGAGGGAATCACTCATGGTGTCAGAGCAAAGATTTTCCGTCATGCGCAGTTCGCCATCCGCAAGTTGATAAGTGCGTTGACGTGCTTGTAGCTGTCTGGATTCAATGGTTATAGATTGTGCCGGTTTACCCGGTTGCTGAAATTGCAGTGCGTCCGACTCAAAACTTGCTGACCAGAATGGCTCATTACCAAATACACGCGTGGGTTTACTTGGCTGACTGCAGCGCTGCGGGTTTTCACTGGTGAGGAGGTTAACCTGTTCAACGACAAAGTTGGCGTCGAAATCGGCAGAGAAGCCTTCATTGCCTGGAGGATTTAGGTGGCCAATCATTTCCCCATATATGGGTTTATAAGGCTCGTTACTCAACGACATGGCGCGTTGAGCTTGTTGTGGTGACAGTTGCAGCCAGTATTGTTTGTCACTGCCACAAGGCATGATGTACTGACTTTCGTGGCCAATGACCACTTCACCACGCAGCATAAACGTTTGAGGTTGAATGGTTTCAGGCTTATCTAGTGATGCTGGTGGGGTGGTTATTTCCTCGTTGCCATTTTCTGGCAGTTGCGAGCTACATGCTTGCAGAACCAGCAGAGTGGCCAGGGCCACTGGGTTTTTCAAAGCCTTCATGTTATATCTTCCTCATTATTGTTACTCAATCAGCATCGGATGGCATTATGGCATATTGGTTATTTAAAACTGAACCAGATACCTTTTCTATTGACACGCTTCGAACCCAAAAGGTTTCATGTTGGGAAGGCGTTCGTAATTATCAGGCGCGTAACATGATGCGTGATCAGCTGAAATTGGGCGATTTGGTTCTGATTTATCACTCTTCGTGTAAAAACGTTGGTGTCGCAGGAATTGCCAAAGTCGTACGCGAGGCGTATCCAGACCATTTTCAGTTCGATCCAGAAAGCGATTATTACGACCCGAAATCGGATCCGGACAATCCTCGCTGGATAATGGTTGATGTCGAGTTTGTGCGTAAAACGGATCGCGTGATTCCGTTGTCAGTGATGAAAGCGATGCCTGAGCTGGAGAACATGCCTTTGGTCAAACGCGGAAATCGTTTATCGATCATGCCAGTGGCAGAGGAAGAGTGGGAAGCGATTCTTGGCCGAGAGAAGCTGCCCAGCCAGCGTTAGACTAGATAAAAACAAGGGCTGATTTATACAGCCCTTGTGAAGATTTTCTTATTGCTCGTCTTGCAGCAAATGCTTTTGCAGATAGCGTGCAACCGCATCGTCGGCGTTACTGCCAATCACTTCGTTGTTTGGTAGCGCTTTCATTACTTTTTCGTGCGCAGTCCCCATAATCAGCCCTTTACCTGCCATTGACAGCATTTCGACGTCATTCATGCCGTCACCAAATGCAAGGCAGTTTTTCAGTTCTAGATCGAGTGACGCCGCGATGGCTTGCAGAGCATGACCTTTAGAGACTTCTCCGTTCATGACTTCCAGACACCAAGGCGTGGAGAAGGCGATATTTAGTTTGTCTCCAAACTGGTCACGTAACTGAGTTTCGAACGCGACCAGACGTTCATGATCTTTGTCTGCATGGGTAAAGAAGATTTTCGCGATGCCGTCAGTTGGTGCCTGATTTTCATCGAACAGCTTGTAAGTAAACTCTTCATGGAATTCACGCAGCGTTTCATCGTCTTTGTTTAGTAACCAGTCGTCATTCTGATACATGTGGATAAGTATTTCATGATCGTGCTTGATCGTGTCGATCACGCCTTGAACGAGCTCCTGTGGGACGTTTTCGCTGTACATCAACTTATCGTTTTGATCATGCACGCGCGCACCGTTTGAGGTGATCATGTAAGCCGGAATTCCAACCTGAGAGCGAATACCAGCGACGTCTACGTGGTGACGACCTGTAGCAAAGACAAAGGTGTAGCCCATTTCATGTAGTGTTCGCAGCGTCATTTTTGAGTAAGCGCTGAGTTGATGATTGGGCGCAAGTAAGGTGCCATCCAGATCTGAGGCAACGATTTTAGTGATCTCTTTGCAAGGTAGCGATGTGCTCATGAAGTCCTCGTAAACGGTTTGGATAGTGTCGATTAAGTAGAGTGCAGACGGAGCCCTGCAGACTGACTAGATCATGCGGCTCCGAATGCTAGGGGGAACTTAAGGTGCTATTCACCTTTCGGGGTTACATCTCGGTTGAAAGCTGAACAAGCCTAATCAGTGTACGTTAAAATAGGGATGAAAAAGAGGGTAAATCGCGTTGCATATATTTCCTCTTTAAATTGCCCAGAGAATAGGGACGTATAAAGCCCACTTCGCGTATCTGGCGGCGCACTGTTTTTTATGAAACGGAAGAAGGCTTAGGCTGTTTCATAAAACGGAAAATCGCATCCAGAGCCTGATTACGGTATTTATCGGCTTCGAACAAAATTTCATGATGAGCTCCTTCTACGGATACCAGATCGGCATTCGGGTTGGTTTTACTCAACTTATCAATAAAACGTTTCTGGGCCAGATTACTGACAATACGATCTTCTCCGGCTTGAATAAGCAGCACGGGTATTTTTACCTGACGTGTTAATAAAAAGCATTGTTTGGCTGCCATCAGCCCTTGCCATACCCAGCGGGTACTTGGTCCACCGACTTGTAGCTCCGGCATGTCTGAATAAAGTCCACGAAACCAACGATAGCGATCATGGCTCTGGCTGAGGAGATTATTCTCAAACGGTTTGGGGAAGTACGGCTGATGACCAGGCGCATAACGTGGCAGCGTTGATACTGCCGAAAGAATTTGGGTCACCGGTAGGGCAATCGGAGATAAGTACCACGGCAGGTTAATCCCGAACATCGGTGCACTTAAAATCAACCCTGTGAAATGATGCTTCGGGTGAGTTTGAAGATATCGAGTGGCGATGGCTCCGCCCATGGAGTGCGCGACGATAAAACACTGGTCATAGTGGCCGAGATCGTGCTTTTTTATCACTATGTCCATATCTTCAACATAGTCTGCAAAGTCGTAGACGTGACCCATGTCCGAGTCTTCTAGTAGCCGGTCGGATAATCCTTGCCCACGGTGGTCAAATGAGTAAACGTCGTAACCTTGGCGGTAGAAATCATAAAACAGTTCTTGGTATTTCCAGGAAGACTCGATTCGTCCATTAACAACCAGCACCGCTTTTTTGTGTTCAGGGTGGGTGAGTTTGCACCAGTAGATTTTCTTTTTTTCTGTCCCTTTCACAAAGCCTTCTTGGCGACTTTGCCAGAGTTCAGCGATCGGACCACCTATCGCTTGCCCAAATAAGTTCTCTTGAGTATAAGTCGTAGGGGAATGGTGAGTAGCCATTAGTCGATTACCTGAAAATACATTGTAGACGCGATGTATCATCGAAGAATTAGTGAGGAAATGCAATGGATACCCATGTTTGGTTTGCCTATTTGGTCACAGCAATTGTTTTTAGCCTTGCTCCGGGATCAGGTACCGTAAACTCGATCAGTAATGGTCTGAGCTACGGTACACGTAAGTCACTTGGCGCGATTATGGGTTTGCAAATTGGTTTAGCGATTCATATTGCTATGGTGGGTGCTGGTATTGGTGCGCTGGTGGCACAATCGGCCACGGCGTTTGCGGTTATCAAATGGGTTGGTGCAGCTTATCTTGTCTGGCTTGGTTTTCAGAAGTGGCGCGATACGTCTGGTTTGGTGGCGGCAGAGAGTCAAAAAGAGATGTCAGCAACAGCGCTGATGTATAAAGCGATCCTCATTAATTTAACCAATCCAAAATCGATTGTTTTTCTCGTGGCTTTGTTCCCGCAGTTTATTGATCCGGCAAGAGACCAGCTCACTCAGTTATTGGTACTCGGGGTAACAACAGTTGCGGTGGATTCATTTGTGATGCTTGGTTACACGTCGCTGGCATCAAAGATGGGCCGTTTTATTCGCTCAGATAAAATTATGGCGAACATAAATAAAGTCTTTGGTTCCATGTTTATGGGATGTGGTGCACTATTAGCAGCTGCAAAATCATAAGTCGCTAATTATTAGGTTGTTTTTAGTATGAATACCACGTATGTCGCTCGCCAGCCTATCTTTAATCGTAAAAGACAAACGCTTGGCTACGAACTGCTGTTTCGGGATGGGGAGCGCAATGTTTTCCCTTCTCATATTGATGCAGACCGGGCGACATACCGATTGGTTGTCGAAAACTTCCTATCTGTTGGCTTAAATCCGGTGATTACATCATCACGATGTTTCATCAACTTCCCTCATCAGAGTTTACTGCGCCGTTTACCGCACAGCTTGCCGAAACATAAAATCGTCGTTGAAGTGCTAGAAACTTGTCAGCCTACTGATGAGCTATTTGAGGCGATCAGAGAGCTTTATCGAGAGGGCTACCTGATCGCATTGGACGACTTCACCCTTACTCCAGAATGGAAACGTTTCTTGCCTTACGCGCACATTGTAAAGCTGGACATTATGGCAATGGGGTTAGAGGCCGCGTGTGAATTGGTTAAAACGCAGCTAGCGCAACGAGTTAAATACCATTTTCTTGCTGAGCGGGTAGAGACAGAGGAAGAGTTTAATCAGGCCAAAGCAGCCGGTTTCAAATTCTTCCAGGGTTACTTTTTCAGTAAGCCTCTGGTGTCTCAAACCCATTATGTCAGCCCAGAGCAGGTTGTGGCACTGCAGCTATTTCGTGAAGTGTGTGTGCCCGAACCAAATTTTCAGCGTATTGAAGACCTGATAACGCAAGATGTGGCGCTGTCGTACAAACTACTGCGCTTTGTGAACATGCAGGCGACCAAGCTGGAAGTGGAAATCCGTTCGTTTCGTCAGGCTCTGATTTATCTTGGGCAGGATAATCTAAAGCAGTTCGTCTCACTTGTCGTGGCGTCTTATATTTCGACTAACAAACCACGTGAACTGTTTAACCTCTCACTTCAACGAGCTCAATTTTGTCAGTTGATGTCTCGTCACCAGCCATTCTCTCATTTGAACGAGCAAGGTTTTATGGTCGGCTTGTTGTCGATTCTAGATGCCATACTCGATCTGTCTACTGAATCCTTAATCAAGCAATTACCGCTCAGTGAGCCTGTGCAACAAGCGTTGCTGCATCGAAAAGGGGAATATGGTGCGCTTATTTCTCTGGAAGAATGCTACGAACGCGCTGACTGGCTTGGAGTGGAAAAATTTTCGAATCAGCTGGGCCTTTGTTTTGAGCAAGTACAGGCCTCTTTGGGTGAAGCGGTTCGTTGGAGCCAAAGCGTCGCTAACGCCTAGCTTTTCCATTATTAAACTTTTGTGACGTTAAGTGCTGAGTGCTTGACGCTGTCGTGGTTTTAAATAAACATATACGCATATCCATATATAGGTATGTTTACTATGCTTCCACATCAGTTTTTCAAACTTTTATCTGACGAGACTCGCGTGCGTTGTTTAATGCTGGTGGCTCGTGAAGGAGAAGTTTGTGTGGGCGATTTAGCGTTTGCACTTCAAGAGAGCCAACCGAAAGTTTCTCGTCATCTTGCCCAGTTACGATCCAATGGCATCTTAGTTGATAAACGCCAGGGGCAATGGGTGTTTTACCAGTTGTCACAAGAGTTGCCAGGTTGGATGAGAAAAGTGATTAACGATTTAGTGGCATCGAACTGTTTGAAGCAAGAGTACCAGCAAGATATTTCGCGCCTGCACGATAAAAATCGTGAGGCCTGCTGCTAACAGCACACAACGGATAAATATTTCAACGCAGAAGATTTGAAGGGAAAATTATGACGATTAAAGTAGGAATTAACGGTTTTGGCCGAATTGGCCGTTTGGCATTGCGTGTGGCGTTTGATTGGCCTGAATTGGAATTTGTTCAGATCAATGATGTCGCTGGTGATGCGGCAACGCTAGGGCATTTGCTGGAATTCGATTCGGTTCAGGGGCGTTGGCACCATGAAGTTAAGGTCGAAGGCAACGAACTGATCATTGATGGTAAGCGTATCGTCACTACCCAGCAGCGAGATATCGATGCTGTTAATTGGTCAGGCTGCGATGTTGTGATTGAAGCCACTGGCGTGCATCGCAAAACATCGTACTTAGATCAGTATCTTGACCAAGGTGTTAAGCGAGTTGTCGTCAGTGCGCCAGTGAAAGAAGAAGGTATTGCCAACATCGTTGTGGGTGTGAACGACCATATCTTTGACCCTGAAAAACACCGTATCGTGACCGCGGCATCTTGTACTACCAACTGTATTGCGCCAGTGGTGAAAGTGATTCATGAGAAACTTGGTATCGAGCAGTCTTCCTTCACAACCATTCATGATCTGACCAACACACAGACTATTCTGGATGCGCCACACAAAGACCTTCGTCGTGCTCGCGCTTGTGGCATGAGCCTTATCCCAACCACGACAGGCAGTGCGACGGCGATTGTGGAAATTTTCCCTGACCTGAAAGGCAAAATTAACGGTCATGCCGTACGTGTTCCTTTAGCCAATGCATCTCTGACTGACATCATCTTTGATGTTAAGCGTGATACCACAGCAGAAGAAGTGAATGCATTACTGAAAGAAGCGTCTGAAGGTGAACTGAAAGGCATTCTTGGTTTTGAAGAGCGCCCATTGGTATCGATTGATTACAAAGGCGACCAGCGCTCTACCATCGTCGACGCACAATCAACCATGGTCGTGGGCTCACGCATGGTGAAGATTTACGCGTGGTACGACAATGAAATGGGTTACGCAACACGTACAGCAGAGCTGGTACGTAACGTTGGTCTGGCTTAAAGAGGTTTAACTATGTCTCATCCTACATGGCAATTAGCGTTAGAGTCGGGCGCATTGGTATTAACACCGTGTCCGGGTACTAAAGATGTTGCGCTACAAGCATCACTTGAGCAGTTGAAAGAGCAGGGTGTTCAAGCCGTCGTTACCGCATTGGATAACACTGAACTGTCAGCCAAAAATGTTTCTGAGTTGGGTGAAATCACTCAGCAACTGGGTATGAAATGGTTTCAGGTCGAGATCGAAGACGATTGTGCACCAGATGATGCGTTTGCGACGAAATGGCAGCACGCAAGTCCCGAGCTACACGCTATTCTTGCCGAGGGCGGTAAAGTTGCCATGCACTGTATGGGCGGCTCCGGCCGGACTGGTCTTTTGGCTGCGCACTTACTGCTTGAGAAAGAGTGGGCGCTCGAAGATATCGTGCGTGAAGTGCAGGCTTTGCGTCCTGGTGCGTTCACTAAACCCGTGCAGATTGAGTATATCGAGCGCGTAGCACAGAGTGCTTGATCAGCTTATAGAGCTTTTGGAACATCATGATCCAAAAGCTCTAGTTCAGTCAGCTTAGCGTCTATTTTGAAGACATTAATTAAATTCAAATTACTATTATATAGATGATTTAAATAATCTTTTTGTTTTTACTCTGAAAGATTATTGAGCTTGCACGTTTGTACCAATGCCGATAGAAACTTATTGGTGTTCAGGTTTTACAGTATTTGGCACATCATGATCCAAATGCTTTTATTGCTGTACATCTGAGGTCAAAATGATTTCACAACTAAGCAAAAGCATTCGTCAGTACATGTTAGTGACGTTCAATTATTGGAACTTTACGGTTACCGATGGTGCGTTACGCATGCTGGTGGTGCTTTACTTTCATGACTTGGGTTACTCAACCCTGGCGATTGCGTCACTGTTCCTTTTCTATGAATTTTTTGGCGTGGTCACCAATCTGATTGGTGGTTGGTTAGGTGCGAGACTTGGCCTGAACAAAACCATGAATATTGGCTTAGCAATGCAAGTTTTTGCGTTATTGATGCTTGCTGTGCCAAATGCTTGGCTGACTATCCCTTGGGTGATGGCGGCACAAGCCCTATCTGGTATTGCTAAAGACCTCAACAAAATGAGTGCGAAGAGTGCCATTAAAACCTTAGTCCCTGATGAACAACAAGGTGCGTTGTACAAATGGGTGGCTATTTTGACTGGCTCGAAGAATGCGCTCAAAGGTGCGGGATTCTTTATTGGTGGCTTATTGCTGTCTTGGGTGGGTTTCCAAAATTCTATGTTCATTATGGCTGCCGTTCTGGCAGTGGTGTTTGTTTGTAGCATGATCTGGCTGGAAGCCGATATGGGCAAAGCAAAAAGCAAACCCAAGTTTCGCCATATTTTCTCTAAATCAGAATCAGTAAATATTTTGTCTGCAGCGCGTATGTTCCTGTTCGGAGCCCGTGATGTTTGGTTTGTGGTTGCTCTGCCAGTCTACCTCGGCAGCGTTTTTGGCTGGGATCACTTGTGGGTCGGTGGCTTCTTAGCGGCCTGGGTTATTGCGTATGGCTTTGTTCAAGGCTTTGCACCACGTATTACCGGTAAAGCTCAAGGTCGCGTACCTGATGGCAGTGCAGCACTTGTATGGGCGGGCATATTAGCTCTGATTACAGGAGGGATTGCCTACGGAGTACAAGTCGGTTGGCAACCAGAAATTGTGATTGTGGCTGGGCTAATGATTTTTGGCGCGGTATTCGCGATTAACTCTTCGCTTCATTCATATTTGATAGTCAGCTATGCCAAAGGCGATGGCGTGTCGCTGGATGTCGGCTTTTACTACATGGCCAATGCGATGGGCCGTTTGATAGGGACCGTTCTGTCGGGCTGGATTTATCAGGAAGCCGGATTAGCCGCTTGTCTGTGGGTCTCGTTTGCTTTCCTTGCTTTGACCACTCTGATTTCAATCAAGTTGCCCAAAGCCAAGACAGTGAGGGCTTAAGCGTACGCATTTACATTTATCGGGCTCCTCAATGGAGCCCTTTTTTGTATCGATATGGTTCGTTCTATCCCTGTGTTCTGGTTTTTCGCCTTGGTTCTGGCTCTCTGCGGGCAAAAATAGGCTGTTTTGTCGCACTGCGTTAAAAATAAGCAAAAACAGTTTGTTAAGCATTCCCCTGACTGGAAATTACCCTATGCTATAAACAAACGATAAGCGACTCAGTTTAGGAAGAAGTATGAGAGAAAGGGTTCTGTTTTTTGATCTATTGCGCTGTGTGGCGGCAGTAGCTGTGATCGCTATTCACGTCTTAGCGCCATATCGAAATGAATTAGGGGTCATTCCTTTCGATCAGTGGCTTACGGCTGTGGGAGTCAATAGTGTAACCCGTTGGGCGGTGCCAGTTTTCATCCTGATCACAGGCGCATTAATGCTCACTGACACTCGACCTTTTGATGGGAAATATTATTTGAGAAGGCGCTTGGGTAAGGTGTTGGTGCCTTTTCTTTTATGGTCGGTTTTCTATGCTTACTTGTCCGGATGGACGGCTGAGGGATTTAACTTTGAAACGGTTAAAGAGGTATTAAGTAACAGTGTCCACCATGAAACCTATTACCACTTAGGTTTTTTCTATTACTTTATTCCGCTCTATTTCGTGATTCCTCTGTTTCAGTGGATGGTGCGCAATGTCGACGACAACGTTTTATATACTTACCTAGCATTCTGGTTGTTCACCAGTACCTTATTCCTGTTTAAGGTAGACGGCCCTTGGAGTAATCAGTTATGGCTCTATATGGGCTATTTACCTCTGGGTTACGTGTTGTACCAAAAGCTGCCTTTGAACCGCTCGAACGTCACTCTGTTTACTGGCTTGGGACTAGTCGCATTGGCGGTTACCTTTACGATGGTTGTGACCAACAGTCTGGAAGCGGAGAAATACACAGTAGGACGCTGGTTGTCATACAAAACGCTGAATGTGATTCTGGCCGCGTCGATGATTTTTATGTTGGCACGCTATTTTGGCGAAGGACTATCGCCTAAGGTACAAAAAGTCGTGAGCTTTATCAGTCAGCACAGTTTAGGTATCTATTTACTGCATCCAATCTTTTTGTGGCCGATGAAAGAGTTTGGCTGGTATGAAGGGCATCCGGTGTGGGTGATACCAGTGTGGATAGTATTAAGCGGTGCTGGAGCCTTGGCGATGAGTTATCTCTTCTCTCGTTCGGCCAAGACTCGCTGGCTACTGCCTTAATTGGTACCAATCGTAGTATTACTGCTTCAGGGCGAAATGGAGAAACTTGTCGCCCTGGTAGGTAAGTTTGCCTTTGTCGCCCGGATTGAGCGCATGGTAATAGTGGACACCAATTTGGAACTCGCGTTTAGGGCCGATAGGGCCTCTCTGCACGTAAATCCAATACTCTTGATCATCTTCTCCCGGCTCTGCATCCGGAATATCGATGGCCTGTTTATCTAAAATGGTTACTTGGACACATTGCTCAGGGGCATCTTCACCAACATAGTGTTTGCTGTAAAAGCGAAAGAAAACCCAGGCTCCTAGCGCTATCAGAGCAAAAAGAGCCAAAATAAGTGGAATTGGCATGATGATCTCCAGTGTTTCGATAGCGCTTATTTTACAGAACTCCCCGTTTAAACGATGCGTTGAGATACAGGATTCGTGATCCATCAAAATGCGGTGATATTTTATTCGGCGCACTTCACATTTTATATGCGCACAAGGACACAGTTTGAATGGAAAGTAGTACTTAACAGCTCGAAAAAGCTCTAAATTTATAGAAGAATAAAATGAGTAATAAAGAAAGCGTCATGTGAGGAGGGTTACGATGTCAGATATTGAAAAAGTAGTCATGCGTACCCGAACGATCGAAAAACTTTTGCGTACTCAATATCATGCAGAAGGGAAAGGGTTACATCAGCTCATCAATAGCTGTGAAGAGCGGTTACCGCATGATGTGATTGCCAAGCTACGTTATATCGCCACGGTGCGTAATAAGATTGTTCACGAAGAAGATTTTCAGTTAGAGAATCGAAAAAATTTTATGACAGTGTGTGATGATTGTGAAAAAGAACTCACACCAAGAAGCTCGCGCTTTATCTGGAGGGCGGCAATTTTGTTGATGGCGCTGATTACGCTTGCGGCTCTTGGTTTTTATTACATGCATTGGGACGTACTGTCTGAGCACATACAGTAGGGTCATATTGAGAAAATAAAAAAGGACGCGTTAGCGTCCTTTTTTATTTTTAATCAGTAGCTTAGTACATCATTGGCAGTGTCATTAAACCCACAACCACTGCAATCATTACCAGCCCTTGTTTTTGAGAAGATGAAATCATAACACTACCCCTTAATCTTGATGAACTCTATGCATTTAATATAGCACCATTTTTTAGGTTTGATCAACGTATCTAATGAAAAGTTTTTAAAACTTACAGTTAACTGACCTGTTTTGACCTTGTTTTGACTAATTGAACTGTGTTTTTTACGTTGTATTTAAAGTGTTCGGTTTGTGTCTTTGTTGTTCGTTTTTGATGTAAGTGTATGATTTTAAATTGTAAGAAAGGTCTTACATATTGTTTAAATATTGTTTTTTGTCTCAGGGGTTAGGTTGGTGCTTAATGTTGCCTGTGTTTCTCAAAATCTGAGAAAACCTAGTTAATTCTATTCCGACGGAAGACGAGGAGCAGCTATCTCGAAGGTATATTTCTCAACTGGTGAGATAATCTAAGTGCCAAAAGGGTTTAGCACGCAACGTTAATGCGAACCTGTGGTTTGTGAGTCTAACTTTATTAATATTCTTAAATATCATTATGTTAATGTTGGTTTGGTCTACTTTATTATCTGTATGTATGCCTGATATTAGGCTCTTATGTTGGCCCTGCAGGGGTTAATGGTGCATTCTATGGCGTACAATGGGACTTTTGTTTTTTATGTTTGTTCTTTGTACGTATTGACTGACGAGTAGGCATCTTGACTGAATAGTTAGCAACTTTTCTATTTAAGTATTGAGTGAGTTGGTGTCGTATTTAGTTGCTCTAAATAGAAGGTCAAATGTCCCGAATCGCTAGCGAGATCCAACTTTCGTAGATTGTGCCTTTACATCAACATCGGTCTACCTAGACTAGCGGCGAGTTTAAGTAAAAGGTATGTACAGCATGTGGAGTTGGCTGGCTATAGGGCTATCAGGTGTGTATTCCGTGTTGGGGGCAAAACAAGCCAATCCGACGCAATCTCTCGTATTTAAAATCTTTACTCTGGTACTCCTTCTTGTTCTGGTATTAACCCAAGGTACTCCAGCCACTTATACCTATTGGATTGCTGGTGGTTTGGGCGTATCAATCATTGCCGACACGTTACACTCGTTCCGTTCGCGTAAACTGATTTATTTCTGCGGTTATTTAGTTGCGCAGATTTGCTACAGCAAGTCGTTCTGGATGCAGTTGAACGGAGACATTATTTGGTGGCTATTGGCTTTATTGCTGGCGGCTAGTATCGTGGCGTTCTTTTTGTTGTTACCACAACTCGACTCGTTGGTTTTCCCTGTGGTGATTATGGGAATGATGCTGGTGCAGATGGCGTGGGCTGCAGGCGAGGTTTGGTTGCAGTCACCTACTTACGCGAATGCGATAGGATTCAGTGGAACCTTGGTCATGACCTACTCTGCACTAGCCTATGCAATACATGGTTACCGTAAGCCTATGAAACGCGCTTATGTGTGGGTTAGTGGAAGCTATTTCTTGGCGCATGCACTTATTGTGGCTTCTATCGTCTACTAATCTCGTTTACTAACCTAAATCAAAGCAGAGCTGGAGGATGCGGGTAAACTGGTCGTATCCAATTTGATAACTGGAGTTGATGATGAGTGATATTCACGCTCACGAGCTGTTGAACCTGCTTCGTGAAATCCCGATGAATCGTGAAGAGCTTGCCGCGCATTTCGGCTTAGAAGTTCGCTTCCACACGTGCAAACTGAATGATCTAGATTTAGACGCACTGCTCGCGTTTTTGCAGCAACGCGAAAAAATCCAAGAGTTAGAAGGGAAGTATGTGGTTAATATGGCGCGTATTTGCAATCACTAAACGGCAACACGCTCTCAGATAACCTCTGATGACCAATACGAAACAGCCGCTCATGAGAGCGGCTGTTTTATTATCTGGTGTTTACATCATGTGCTTACGACGAATGTCGAGCAGAGCAAAGATGCCAAAAATTAGGATGGAGTATTTCTCCCAGCTGTTCATTTTTATCTTATCGCCAAATGCGCCGATGAAAATCGCCATTTGCAGGCCATGCATAATGAACAGGAACGCAGTCATAATATAGAGCGCGATGGCTGCATTACCTGGAAACGGCGCAACAATGTTAATGATCAATACCAACCAAACAAAGGCGATGGCCGCTTTGGCTAAGATGATTAGTGCTTTCATTTTGGTATCCTTTTGAATTATGGCACTACACGGACGTGCGTTCGTACAGGCGGTAACTGACCTGGCCAGCGGTTTTTTCTCTATGCAGATGCCAGCTTTCCGGTAGGTCGATAATATTCAGTTCTTTCTCGGTTTCAATATAAATCATCGCATCCTCAGCAAGCCAGCCGTTTTGCTCTAGCAAGGTCACGGTTTCATCTAATAAACCTTTACGAAATGGTGGGTCAATAAAGACCACATGATGAGGCGTCCCAGGTTGCTTTAGGAAGCTCAGAGCATCGGCGTTCACCACTTCAATGTTGGTTGCATTTAAAGAAGCGACGTTTTTCTTCAGTTGCTGAAACGCTTGCGGGTTCAGTTCAACCATCGTTACTTGCTCTGCCTGACGCGAGGCGGATTCAAAGCCTAAACCGCCTGAACCAGCAAACAAGTCGAGACACTTTGCCTGCGGCACATCTTGCGCCAGCCAGTTAAATAGCGTTTCTTTTACGCGATCGGTGGTTGGACGTAAGCCCTCAGCGTCATGAACTGGGAGTTTTCGGCCTCTCCATAAGCCACTAATAATACGAACGAAGCCCGTTGTTGGCTTTTTTTGTGATGAGTTTTGCTGGCGACGTCTTACCATAGATTTTTTGACCGCTAATAAAGTGATACTATACCCAATCGCCCAAGCATTGAGCTTGGATACAGCCCAGAATATTCAAGATGACAGAGTGTAACACTAATAAGATTAGATTCACCTAGTTGAAAAGTTTTCACAGCTTTGTCATTCGCCTTTTTTAGACGGATAATAATCTTGTCAAAAAAGAGTCATTAATAGATAAAAAGATAATCTAGGATAGCCCCAGATGACGGAAAAAAAGAAGCGCGGATTACTTTCGTGGCTAGGTTTTGGTGATGAAGAACAAAGCCAACAACCAAAAACTGAAGAAACAGTAAAAGAAGAAGCAGTGGAAGCGGCTTCTGAAGAGCAACCTTCCGAAGAGGGTGCTCTGCAAGCAGAAGAAAAAAATAGAGTTGAAGACGAGCCTGAAAAGGCTGAGGCTGTCCCAGCAGAAGCAGAAGCAGAAGCAGAAGCAGAAGCAGAAGCAGAAGCAGAAGCAGAAGCAGAAGCAGAAGCAGAAGCAGAAGCAGAAGCAGAAGCAGAAGCAGAAGAGCCTGAAGTGCCAGTGGCACCTCGCGTTCAGGAGCAGGAAAAGCCGACTGAGAGTTTCTTCGCGCGCCTCAAACGCAGTTTAAGCCGCACCAAGGCAAACATCGGTGCTGGCTTCTTTGGTTTGTTCAGCGGTAAAAAAATCGATGACGACCTGTTTGAGGAGCTGGAAGAGCAACTGCTTATCGCTGATGTGGGTATGAATACCACAACAAAAATCATCAACAACCTGACAGATAAAGCCTCTCGCGGTGATCTTAAAGATGGCGAAGCTCTTTACGGCTTGTTGAAAGAAGAAATGGCAGAGATTCTGTCTAAAGTAGAACAGCCGCTAGAAATCGATACCAGTAAAACGCCTTACGTTATCTTAATGGTTGGCGTAAATGGTGTAGGTAAAACCACGACGATCGGTAAGCTGGCGAAGCAGTTCCAGAATCAGGGTAAGAAAGTGATGTTGGCTGCTGGCGATACTTTCCGGGCGGCAGCGGTAGAGCAGCTTCAAGTATGGGGTGAGCGCAACAACGTTCCTGTGATTGCTCAACATACTGGTGCTGACAGTGCTTCAGTTATCTATGATGCGATTGAAGCGGCAAAAGCACGTGGTGTGGATGTAGTGATCGCAGATACGGCAGGTCGTCTGCAAAACAAAGCGAACCTGATGGAAGAGTTGCGCAAGATCATTCGTGTGATGAAGAAGATTGATGATTCTGCACCTCACGAAATCATGCTGACACTCGATGCCGGAACTGGTCAAAATGCGATCAGCCAGGCGAAGCTTTTCAGCGACGTTTCACCTATCACTGGGATTACATTAACTAAACTGGATGGTACAGCGAAAGGCGGCGTGATTTTCGCTATTGCTGATCAGTTTGGTATTCCAATTCGTTACATTGGTGTAGGCGAAGGCATCGAAGATTTGCGTCCTTTTGAAACTCAAGAGTTCATTGACGCACTGTTCAGCCGCGAAGAGTAAATTAAGTGAGAGGGAATCAAGGGTGATCAAATTTCAGCAAGTGAGTAAAGCTTACCGCGGTGGTCGACAAGCACTGCAAAAAGTCGACTTTCACCTGAGGCGTGGAGAGATGGCGTTTTTAGGCGGGCATTCTGGCGCTGGTAAAAGTACCTTGCTGAAACTGATCTGTGCGATTGAACGCCCGACTGATGGCACCATTCATTTTAATGATCATGACATCACTCGTATTTCGAACCGAGATATCCCGTTTCTACGCCGTAATATCGGCATCGTATTTCAGGATCACCGTTTGTTGATGGATCGCAGTGTGTACGACAATGTCGCACTGCCGATGCGCATTGAATCGATTTCTGAAAATGAAATTAAACGTCGCGTTTCGGCATCGTTGGATAAAACCGGTCTGCTCGATAAAGCGCGTTGTTTGCCAAGTCAGCTTTCTGGCGGTGAGCAACAACGTGTTGGGATTGCCCGCGCAGTTGTGAATCGACCAACCTTGCTGGTTGCGGACGAGCCTACGGGTAACCTTGACCCTGAGTTGTCTAACCGAGTCCTGCGACTGTTTGAAGAATTTAATCGTGCAGGCGTCACCATCCTACTCGCAACGCACGATATCGGGTTAGTGAACACTCGCCCACAATATCGTCATTTTGAATTGAATCAAGGTTTCCTAAGCGAGGTAGAAGACTATGGCAGGTAAAAAACTCTCGCAAAAGAAAGGTAAAGGCAGCAGTGCTAAGCGAGCCAACACCGATGGGTTTTTCTCTGTTCATATTAAGCAGGCAAAAGCGTCTTTTTCTGCCTTGTGGCAACGGCCATTAGGCAACATATTAACGCTGGCGGTGGTCTCCATTGCGTTGGCGATGCCAGCCTGTCTGTACTTATTAGGTAAGAATGTCGCAGGTGCAGCAGAAGATGTCGCCTCACCATCACAAGTGAGTGCGTATTTAGTAGAAGGTATGCCTGATGCACGCGTGATGGTGCTTAAGGACGAAATCGAAACCTGGCCATTAGTAAAAACTGTGGAATATATTTCTCCGCAGCAAGGGTTGGCTGATCTGAGCCAATATGCGGGCTTCGATCAGGCGCTGAGTTTGTTAAGTGGCTATGCACTGCCAGGCGTACTGGTGATTACACCGGACTCTGAACTGAAAAGTGATATTCAGTCGATAGCTCAGGACGTACGTAAGCAGCAAGATGTTACCGATGTTCGCCTCGATGAAGATTGGCTGGCTCGTCTTGATGCCATTAAAACACTCGCCAGTATTATCGTTATCACACTGACGGTACTGATGTTAGGCGCGGTGTTTTTAATTGTCGGCAATACATTACGATTCAATGTGTTGGCGAATAAAGAAGAAATTCAGACCATGAAGCTGATTGGTGCAACTGACAGCTTTATTCTTCGCCCTTATTTATACACTGGCATGTGGTTTGGTGTATTGGGGGCAATCATCGCTTGGTTAGCGACGACGGTAATGACCTTTGTAATGAATAGTGCGGTGGAAGATTTAGCGGCATTGTATGACAGTCAGTTCCGTTTGAATGGTCTAAACTGGGATGAATCTCTGCTGCTTATCATCACGGGTAGCTTGATAGGTTGTATCGCTGCACGCATTTCTGCACAGCGTCACCTAAAAGAAATTGAACCAGTTTAAGTGATGACGGTCTTATACTTGGAATTTATTAGCACAAGCTAATTTGTACCTCTTGTATAGAACACTTGTTTATGGATAATTGCTCGCCCTTCTTGAAACTTGTTCATTTTGAGTTCAAGATATCGAAGCTAAATTGCAATGTAATGCTCCAGATCAGAGATTGATGAGGAATTGAATGACAAAAGAAGCGTATCCGATGGCTCTAGTCACGCAAGATAGCCTTGATAGCTATATTCGCTCCGTTAACAGCTACCCAATGCTGACGGTAGATGAAGAGCGTGAGCTGGCAGAACGATTACACTACAAAGGTGAGATTGAAGCAGCGAAAGGGCTGATCCTGTCGCACCTGAGATTCGTTGTTCACGTTGCTCGAGGTTACTCAGGCTACGGTTTGCCAATGGCAGACTTAGTGCAAGAGGGCAATATCGGCCTAATGAAAGCGGTTAAGCGTTTTAACCCAGAAGTGGGTGTGCGTTTGGTGTCTTTTGCGGTCCACTGGATTAAAGCTGAGATCCATGAATACGTGCTACGTAACTGGCGTATTGTTAAGATCGCAACGACTAAAGCACAACGTAAATTGTTCTTTAACCTACGCAAGTCGAAAAAGCGCTTGGGTTGGTTCAATAACGGCGAAGTAGAAACCGTTGCTCGTGAATTAGGTGTTGAGCCTTCAGAAGTCCGTGAGATGGAATCCCGTCTGGCGGCGGTCGACTCAACGTTTGATATGCCAACCGACGAAGACGACAGCTCAAACAACTACACAGCACCGATGCTTTATCTAGAAGATAAATCGTCAGATGTTGCTGATAACGTTGAAGCAGCAAACTGGGAAATGCATACCAACAATCGTCTTGGACATGCATTGGCAAGTTTGGATGAGCGTAGTCAGCGTATTGTGCGTTCTCGTTGGTTAGATGACGAGAAAGCCACACTGCAGGATTTGGCTGATGAGTTTGGTGTATCTGCCGAGCGTATTCGTCAGTTAGAAAAGAATGCAATGAAGAAGCTCAAACTGGCCGTTGGTGAGTTCTAACGCTAGCTTCTAAACAAAAGCAAATTTTCATAGAAAGCCGAGATCATGTGATCTCGGCTTTTTTATTTTGGATCGAAAGTCGATAACGTTTGCGATCTAAATTTTATGTGCTACCTGTGCATAACTCTGTGTAGTAATTATTTATCAACTGTTCGAAAGCGGGGAAAAATAAGGCGTTCAGGCGTTTTTCCGGCTGGGGATAGTTAGTAATATACACACAGCTAGATCAAGATCATCACTACATATTGTGGATCAAAAGATCAAAATATACTTTATCAACGCAATCCACAGCTTTATCCACATGTGGTTGTAATGTGTACACTTTTAAATTCCCGGATAATTCTTGTGTCTAAATTTAGCGTTGGATAGGTTACAATGGCAGCATATACCCAAGTGACTTTATGACGCAGAACCTCGGCTACCATTGTGATAATGGCTCAATCGCACGTTACTAGGTTATTTGGGTATATTAATAAGACAATGAGAAAGTAAATGGATCAGTTTCAGCATATCGATGTGCAAGGTGCACAAGCACTGCTCGAGCAGGGCGAAGCAAAACTTGTAGATATCCGTGACCCTCAATCGTTTGCCGTAGCGCATGCAGAGTCAGCCTTTCATTTAACCAACGACTCGATCGTCTCTTTCATGGACGATGTGGAGTTCGAGCAGCCAGTACTTGTGATGTGCTACCACGGCATTAGTAGTCAGGGTGCCGCGCAATACCTGGTCAACCAAGGCTTTGAGCAAGTGTACAGTGTCGATGGTGGTTTTGAAGCCTGGCAACGAGCCGAGCTACCGATAGTGAGAAGTTAATGAAGAGATTGGTAACGTTAAATAATCCACGCATGGCACAGGCTTTCATCGATTATATGGCGTCTCGTCATATTGAAGTTCAGATGATGCCCGAGGGCCAGGGGCAGTTTGCGCTATGGCTGACGGATAGCCAGCATGAAATCGAAGCAGAGGCAGAGCTGAAACATTTCTTAGCCAATCCTTCCGATTCCAAATACAGCGCAGCTTCGTGGAACGTTGCCGAGACTCGCAAGAGTCAATTTCATTATTCAAGCCCAAGTATCATGAGCATGGTCAAAGCGAAAGCTGGCCCTGTGACACTTTTGATCATGACAGTGTGTGTCATTATCTACGGTTTACAGATGATCGGCTTTGGTCGGGGCGTGTTTGCATTGCTGCACTTCCCGGCGTTTGAAGGTCAACAATGGCAATTGTGGCGTTGGTTGAGTCATGCTCTGCTGCACTTCTCTGCAACTCATATCATCTTTAACTTGCTGTGGTGGTGGCAACTGGGTGGCGATATTGAACGTCGCCTGAGTTCCGGAAAACTACTGCAAATTTTTGTTGTTTCTGCAGCCTTGTCTGGCGCGGGGCAATTTTATGTTGAAGGTGCGAATTTTGGTGGGTTGTCTGGTGTTGTATACGCGCTGCTCGGTTATCTGTGGATCTTAGGTTATCGTCGACCACATCTGGGATTGACGTTACCAAAACCGATCATCGTGTTTATGTTGGTGTGGCTAGTGCTAGGTTTCGTTCAGCCGTTTATGGCGATTGCCAATACCGCGCACTTGGTGGGACTGATTTCGGGAATGGCGATTGCGCTGTTTGACTCCGGAAAAATGAAGTACCAGCAGAAAGCTTAAGGCATAAAGAAGAGATAAAAAAGACCGCCAGAAGCGGTCTTTTCGTATCAGTGCATGTCCCGTTTACTGATAGAGATATTTGGTAAACAGCAAATCCGCAATAACGGTTTTCCCGGTTTCCGGCAGGAGTGTTTCGTTTAACCTCGTTACCAAGGTCTTACGCAAATCTTCCCGACCAGAAAGAGACTTGATGGTATCTTCTGTCTGCTTACCGAGTAACTCGATGATGGCATCGCGAATCAGTGGTTGGTGATGTTCAATGATGGTCAGGTCTTGCTGGCTCATGACCATGATATCGATACGCACCTGAACGTAACCTAACTTTTTTCCTTTGGTGTAAAAGTTGGTGGTTAAGTCTGGTTCTAAAGTGAAGTACGCCAACTGAGGTCCAGCTTGTTCCGTTTCAGCCCAGGTTGGTGTGGAGATAAGCATGGTTAACGCAAAAATAGTTTGGGCTATATAACGTTTGTACATATTTCTAACTTTTCTTTCTCTGGATCGCGATATTCGAATCGCTTCAGTCTTGGTACAATAGACCGTCTATAACAAATAATGAACTTACGGTTTCAGTAAGACGGTAAGTTGTTGCTTTATTCTACGCATAAAGCCTCTAATTGAATACTAGTATGAATCAGCCAACATCACTCTATCTTGCTTCTTTATTGGAAGTAGAGTGGCAAAAGCCCGAAGAATTTGAATTTCCAAATGAATTGTCCAAGCATTGGCTTGAAGAACAAGGGTCTTTGTCACGTCGTTTAAAGCAACACTGTCAGGCTTTGACAGTGGAATTGCTACAAAATCAAATTGTCACTGCCAAGACACTGAAACAGGATGAAAGTCAGTTATTGTCTGAGCAAGATTGCCTGTTACGAGAGGTTGTTTTGTGTGGTGATGACAGTCCTTGGGTCATAGGACGTACGCTCATTCCATGCACGACGCTGGTGGATCAGCAATACGATTTGGCTGAACAAGGGGATATCCCTTTAGGCCTGACCGTTTTTAGCGCGGATAACGTAGAGCGAGACTCACTGCAAATGGGGTGGGCCAACCTGCCTCAAGGACGATTTTTAGCGCGACGTTCAAGGTTGTGGATGAATCACAAACCAATGTTAGTCGCCGAGTTATTCTTATCTCTTTCACCTATTTACGCTAAGGAGAGGGTGTAAATGTCCGCAGAAAAAGCCAAAGCATATTGGCAACTGACGCGAATGGATCGACCAATAGGGTCCTTGCTACTGCTATGGCCTACCGTTTGGGCACTTGTTATTGCCGCTCAGGGTATGCCGAGTTGGGATGTATTGCTTGTGTTTGTATTAGGCGTATTTCTAATGCGAAGTGCAGGTTGTGTGATTAACGACTTCGCTGATCGTAAAGTCGATGGTCACGTTAAGCGCACCAAACAACGCCCGTTACCGTCGGGCAAAGTCACGGCGAAAGAAGCAATAGGCCTGTTTCTGGTGTTAGCCGTGAGCTCATTCTTATTGGTTCTGACCATGAATCCACTGACGATTCAGCTGTCGTTTGCGGGTGTTGTGTTGGCTTTGATCTACCCATTTATGAAGCGCTACACCCATCTTCCACAATTGTTTTTGGGGCTGGCGTTTAGTTGGGCAATTCCGATGGCGTGGGCAGCACAAACGGGTGAACTGCCTTTGATCGTATGGTTTATCTTTGTGATTAATGCGCTGTGGACCATTGCTTACGACACCCAATATGCCATGGTTGACCGTGATGATGATTTGAAAATTGGTATCAAATCGACCGCGATTCTGTTTGGTCGTCATGACAAGTTAATCATTGGTATTTTACAGCTCATTACCTTAGCGATGCTGGTTGGACTAGGGCAGTATTACCAGTTAGGGCAGAGCTACTACTGGACGATTCTGATTGCCGCTTCACTGTTTGTTTATCAGCAGCATTTGATTCGCCACCGAGAACGCGATCTATGCTTTAGAGCATTTCTCAACAATAACTATGTCGGTATGGTTATCGCCGTCGGTTTATTAGTGGCGTTTTGGTAGGAACTCGAAAATTGAAAAAGGCATCCGATTGGATGCCTTTTTTGTTTGTGCGTTTTGTTATGACTGAAGCTGGTGAATACTTTCTTCTATCGTTAGCTTCACCTCGGGATAAAGCAGAGTAAATAACAGTTTGGCAAATTGCTGCGTATTTTCTGTATCGCAGTTGCCGTCATTGTCTAAGTACGCTTGCTGCTTCAGGGTATTGAACATCGCGCTAAATACACCTTTATCAAAGAACTCCGGCGCGTTAATGCCATGCAGTCGACCCAGACGCTGAGCGATGTCCTGACTTTTCTGCTCCAAGTCTGATTTCCCTAACTCTGGGTACGCCACCAACAAGTTCGTTGCGATGGAGTAGCGCTGCAGTGTCTCAGTAATTGTGCGCCCTAGCAGAACCAGTGACTGGTTGTTGGACTGATTGATTTCCAGCTTATTGCCATCAAGACAGATCATCTTTTGCTCGACAAATTCGTTAAGAATTTTCTCGACCAGATCATTCAAATCCTCTTCCTGATAGCTTAAGAACAGCTCTTTTTTCAGGAATGGGTAGATTAGCGCAACGTTCTGCTGAACGCTTTCCACCGTGACGTTGCGCTGACGAATAATCATCTGAGCGATAAGTGACGGAAGCGCAAACAAGTGAATGATGTTATTGCGGTAGTAAGTCATCAGAATCGACTGGTTGCGATCCAGTGAAATGATATCGCCCATGCTGTCTGTTTCAATCACAAACTTATCAAGTGAGATTGCGTGATCAACCAACTCTTCTGCGCTTTCGCTTGGAATGGTCGAGGTGCTTGAGTACGGGTTGTTCTTGAGTAGCTTCAGGTAACATTCAATCTGGCTGATTAGAGAGTCACGAGATAACGCGCGCTGACGAGAAGCAAGCAAGGCGGTAGCACAGAGTGTCAGTGCGTTAGCTGCAGCTGCATCGTTAATGTGCGTCATCATCTTGTTGGCCAGTCCGTTCACCACCGGATTCATCCATTGTGGTTTGCTGCTACCCATCGGATCGATATCTTTAGTCCACTCCGGAGCATGCTCGTTAAGGTATTGGTTAAGCTGAATTGGCTCACCAAAGTTTACGTAGCCCAAACCAAAGTTGCGCAGTTTACGCAGAGTACGCAGTACCAAACCGGCATTCTCTTTCTCTTTACGCTTACCGCGAAGTTCTTTGGCGTAAGTACTTACTTCCATTACATGCTCGTAGCCAATGTAAACCGGCACCAAAGTAACTGGACGGTTTAGACCACGTAGCATGGCCTGAATCGTCATCGCCAGCATACCTGTTTTGGCTTGCAGTAATCGCCCAGTACGCGAGCGGCCGCCTTCACTGAAGTATTCAACTGAATAGCCTTTAGCGAAAAGCTCGGCCAGATACTCGCGGAAAATCGTCGAGTACAGTTTATTGCCTTTAAAGCTGCGGCGGATAAAGAATGCACCACCACGGCGGAAAATAGGACCAGCCGGAAAGAAATTCAGGTTAATACCGGCAGCAATATGTGGTGGAACCATGCCTTCGTTGTACAGCACGTACGAAAGCAGTAGGTAGTCCATGTGGCTACGGTGACATGGAACGTATACGATCTCATGACCATCTTGTGCTAAACGGCGTACTGTAGAGGCATTATTGATATGCAGACCCTGATACAGCTTATTCCAAAGCCAGCCGAGAATGCGGTCACCTCTTTTCACCAAGCCATAAGAAAAGTTCGCGGCAATTTCATCCATGATGTCATGGGCTTCTTTACGCGCTTTTTCAATCGAGATATTTTTGCTTTTAGCTTCATCTGCGATGGCTTGCTCAATCGCGGGTGATTTCATTAAACGCGCAAACAATACCTGACGCTGGGGTAGGTTAGGACCCGATGCTGCCAGCTTTTGGCGAGAGAAGTGGATACGAGCCACTCGCGCGAGCTTGTGAGCAATCGCACTGTCAGTGCCATGAGAATCTGCCATGTAGCGCAGCGATACCACTGGGCTAAAACGCACTAAACAGTCACGGCCAGATGCCATCACCGCCTTGGCTTTTTGTGGACCATTCATTGGCTGAAGGTACGGTTTACTATTCTCTTCTTTACCTGGCTTGCGTCCCCACAGCACGGTCGCTGGGATCATTTGTACATCCAGTTCGCTGTCCAGTTTGTGTAGCTCTAATAACTCGCGAAAGAGAGAGTCAGATTCTGTTGGTACGTCATTGTCATTTCCCATCACGGTTGGACGAGCAGCAATAAATACGTAACGGTTGAGTGTTTTGCCATTAATTTCCAATGGACTGAGCGGGTCTGGCAGACCAAGGCTCATGGCTTGTTTTTGCAGTGTCAGCAAATCCACGTTCGAACGGAACGGTAAGGCATACACAATCGGTTTAGCCAGATCGATATCAAGATCGTCAATAGGGTTCGATGGGATTGTGGTGCCCTTTACCAGTACCGATAAAGGTAGTTTTAGTAATGAACGTGAAAATGATTGTCCAGAAGACATAAAGTTCACAGCCTCGATAGGTATTCAAACAGGCCCTAGCTTATTTCTGTGTCCGCATGGCCCATCTTGAGAGAAAATGAGTACGGCAATAGAAATAAGCCTAGGCGATAAAATTTAAGCGCAGCAAGGATAACAGAAACTGGTCGAACCTTTTAATTTTATTGAGCATGAATTAGTCAAACACCCGAGCCGTTGCTTCCACTTGATTCACTTTAAGCGAGCTGTTTTAAACGTTTATGACGAAAAGGATGCTGCGTAACTTAAGCAAGCCACGCAAATAAATTAAAAAACAACCAATTGGGTTTCCATTTAACCATTTACTGGATATACTCACAGTTAACTGTATAAAAAGACAGGTGAGACATGAAGCCGTTAACGCCACGCCAACAACAAGTCTTCGATTTGATTAAAAGTAAAATCGATGACACCGGAATGCCACCAACCCGTGCAGAGATTGCGCGTGAGCTTGGCTTCCGCTCTGCAAATGCTGCAGAGGAACACCTAAAAGCACTTGCTCGTAAGCAAGCGATTGAAATTATTCCGGGTGCATCTCGAGGGATTCGTATCCTGCTTGAAGATGCTGCAAATGATGATCAGGGCTTGCCTCTGATTGGTCAGGTGGCAGCGGGTGAGCCGATTCTGGCTCAAGAGCATGTGGAAGCCCACTACCAAGTTGATCCAGCGATGTTTAAACCGCAAGCGGATTTCTTACTTCGCGTAAACGGCGAAAGTATGAAAGATATCGGTATTATGGATGGTGACTTACTTGCTGTGCATAAAACGCAAGACGTACGTGACGGTCAAGTTGTCGTTGCTCGTGTTGACGACGATGTGACGGTGAAGCGTCTGGAGCGTAAAGGTTCTACCGTATTGCTGCATGCAGAGAATGAAGAGTTTGCACCTATCCAGGTGGATCTGACTTCTCAGCACCTGACGATTGAAGGTCTGGCCGTCGGTATTATTCGCAATACTGACTGGATGTAAGCTCAAGCTTTGAAACAACAGTCCAGCTTTACTGGGCTGTTGTTTATTACGCTTTTTAATTTCCCCACCTCTCTCATTTCACACTTCCTATCTTTTGATATGCATCCATGCTTGATAATGTAATTGATATTCATTATCATTTATTTCTGTATCCATTACTTTCATTGGCGCAGGAAATGCCATGTCTCAGTCTAAACATCAAGTTCCTAACCATTTATTAAAACCTTTGTTGTTACGCAGTCGTGAAAGTATGGTCGACAATGGCTTAGTGTATGACCCTATCGCAGCCAAAGCCTGTTTAAACTGCCAAATGGCACCTGATTGTCTTGGCGGAGATGTGGCGCAAAAGCAGTTATTGCATGTCACGTTAACTCAACTGTGTGACCAACAGGTCAATCAATTCCTGCAACAACATCCTGATGCGTGGGTGATTAATGTCGGCGCAGGTCTCGATACGCGTTTTTACCGTCTGGATAACGGACGTTGTCATTGGGTCGAGCTGGATGTTACGGAGAATCTGGTTTGGCGACAGCGACTTTTCCATAAAAACGAACGTTATAAAAATCATATCGGCAGCGTAGAAGAAATGTCATGGGTGGACTCTCTGAATATTCCAGACAAATCACCAGTTTTGGTGGTATGTGAAATGGCACTTTTGGATTGCTCAGAATCACAGGTTGCCCGTTTTATTCAAACTCTGGGACGACACTTTGTGTCTGCTGAAGTGTGTATGGTTCTGGCTGGGGATCTCACTGAAAGTAAATGGGGACAGAAGCTGGGCTCTGATCGCTATGCGCATGGCTTTGAAGCACCATCAGAACAATTTCTGCAATGGCTGCCTTGGGCTGAGTGGGTGAAAGTATTTTCGCCTTTCGATCGTTTTTGCTCTCGATGGAAGGCATGGCAACGCTGGCTCAACAAGATCCCTGTACTTAAATACCGTCTGACACCTGTCCTCGTTCATATTAAGTGGTGATTGGCTAGCTTCACATTGCTCAGGTACACTCGTTAATCCAGTTAACGAGGTGCTTGTGACAAACTCTATTTTCTCTCCTTTATCTAATCCTCAGGTGCACCGTCAGGTCTTGGCACTTGCGATCCCAATGGTGCTGTCGAATATTACCGTTCCTTTGCTTGGTCTGGTTGATGCCGTTGTCATTGGCCATCTTGAACATGCTTGGTATCTGGGCGGTGTCGCCTTGGGTAGCACGATGATCAGTGTGACTTTTTGGCTGCTCGGTTTTTTGCGTATGTCGACAACAGGGTTAGCCGCACAATCTTACGGAAGTGATGATCGTAAGCAACTTGCTTTAGTTTTCCTGCAAGGCGCTTTGATGGCGTTGCTGTTCGCAGTGCTGTTTTTAGTTGCACACAGTTCTATTGCTGACCTTATCTTTAGCTGGAGTGATGCCAGTGAGGAAGTGAAACACTATGGTATGCAGTATTTCTCTGTCCGTGTCTGGAGTGCGCCTGCGGCGTTAATGAATTTCGTATTGTTGGGCTGGCTACTTGGTACTCAAAACTCCAAGGCTCCGATGTGGATGGTGATCATTACTAACCTTACTAATATCGCATTGGATGTCTTGTTTGTGATTGGCTTAGGCTGGAAAGTAGAAGGGGCGGCATTAGCTTCAGTGATCGCAGACTACTCAGGCATGGCATTTGGCTTAGTTTGTGTTTGGAAAACATGGCAAGAGCGACAGTTACCTTCGCCTCAGCGCCTCCTTGCAGACACGCAGAATGGGATAGGTCGGTTTGTAAAACTTAATCGAGATATCTTTTTACGCTCTTTGTGTTTACAGGCGGCATTTAGCTTTATGACCTTTCAAGGGGCGAGCTTTGGTGATGATGTGGTGGCTGCGAATGCTGTGCTGATGAGTTTTTTGATGATCATTTCTTACGGCATGGACGGTTTTGCGTATGCCATGGAAGCCATGGTGGGTAAAGCCATTGGGGCGAAAGACAGGCAGCAACTGAGCGCATCGCTTATTGGGACATTCTTTTGGAGCCTGGTTATCTGTTTGGGCTTAACGGCAGTCTTCTCTTTAGCAGGATCGACCCTGATCGCCATGATCACCTCAATAGAAGAGGTACAGCAGCAGGCGGCGAATTATCTGCCATGGCTGGTGGTGATGCCACTGGCTTCGATGTGGTGCTTTCTCTTGGATGGAATTTTTGTCGGAGCGACTAAAGGTAAAGACATGCGTAACAGTATGTTTGTTGCGACCAGCAGCTTCTTTGTTGTCTTTTACTTATTTTCGGGATGGGAAAATCACGCGCTTTGGCTGGCGATGACTAGTTTTATGCTGATGCGCGGCATCGGGCTTGGCGTGATTTTACTTTATCAATGGCGCAAGGGAACCTTTCTCGCTTAACGGTTACCACAAACAAAAACAGCAGGCGGAGTGCCTGCTGTTTTACGTTTTAGGGGGCTGCTCTCATTAGAACAGTCGGTTCAAACCATTCAATGCTGCCACGCGGTAGGCTTCGGCCATGGTTGGGTAGTTGAACGTTGTGTTAACGAAGTACTCGATGGTATTCGCTTCACCTTTTTGTTCCATGATGGCTTGTCCGATGTGGATGATTTCCGCAGCACGTTGACCAAAACAGTGGATACCAAGGATTTCTTTGGTTTCGCGGTGGAACAAAATCTTCAAACTGCCAATGTCTTTTCCTGCGATCTGTGCGCGCGCCAGATGTTTGAAGGAAGAGCGACCCACCTCGTAAGGTACTTTCGCTGCCGTCAGTTCTTGCTCTGTTCTACCAACAGAACTGATTTCCGGAATGGTGTAGATGCCGGTTGGGATATCTTCAATCAGATAGTTATCCGCTTGTCCTTTGGTGATTGCCTGCGCCACAAAGCGCCCCTGATCGTAGGCGGCACTTGCCAGGCTAGGGTAACCAATCACATCACCGACTGCGTAAATGTGCTCCACTACGGTTTGATAGTTACGATTCACTTTCAATTGTCCGCGCGAGTCCGCTTCCAGACCAACCGCACCAAGGTTGAGTTTATCCGTGTTACCTGTTCGGCCGTTGGCGTACAGCAGGCAATCCGCAAACATCTTTTTGCCAGACTCTAAATGGATAATCACACCGTCTTCTGTACCTTCAATTTTCTCGTAAGTTTCATCATTACGAATCACCACACCGCTGTTCCAGAAGTGGTATGACAGCGCATCAGAGACTTCGTTGTCCAAGAAAGATAACAAACGGTCACGGGTGTTAATCAAGTCAGTTTTCACCCCAAGCCCGCGAAAGATAGACGCATACTCACAGCCAATGACACCTGCACCATAGATAATGATATGACGAGGGTCATGCTTCAGGCTTAGGATGGAGTCACTGTCGTAAATGCGTTCGTGTAGGAAGTCGACATCATCTGGCTGGTATGGACGAGAGCCTGTCGCAATGACAAATTTATCTGCTGAGTAGACTTCTTCAGTGCCATCACTTTGCATAACCGCGACAGAGTAATCATCGATAAAACGTGCGGTTCCGAAGAGCAGGGTACATTGGTTACGGTCGTAGAACCCCTGACGCAGGCGCGTTTGTTTGTCGATGACCGACTTCGCATGGCCTAAAATGTCAGAAAATGTTGCATGTAAACTGGTGCTATTGCGGCAGAATAGCGGGTTGCTATTAAATTCGATGATTCGGCTAACCGCATGACGCAGTGCTTTTGATGGTATGGTTCCCCAGTGCGTACAGCCGCCACCAACGCTGCTCTCTTTCTCAATGATGGCTACATTCAGTCCCGCTTTGGTTAATCCCATTGCAGCCCCTTCTCCGCCAGGGCCACTACCAATTACGATCACGTCAAAGTGATTTACATGCGCCATGATGTATTTCCTTGTTATATTTGCTTAACATTGCCTTAGCGCAATTTTAACTCATTTGCTCTATACGTACACGTAATGGCTGCGAGAGAGTGGAAGTGATCACGCAGAAACGACCAAAAGCACGAATTGGTATGTTGGATGTCTATAAATTGCATTGAGAATATTGCATTCAGACGGTTGCCAATAGTAACGTTTGCGCGGTTAACGCTGGCAAAGGCAACATATCTTTCTCCGTAGGGGGTAATTGCGTTATATTGAAGCTCTTGTACCCTACATAAAAAGAGCAAGTTAAGAATGAAATCGATGGGCATCCGCGCGCAACAAAAAGAGAAGACACGTCGATCATTGATCGACGCGGCATTTAGTCAATTAAGTGCGGATCGCAGCTTTTCCAGTCTCAGCTTGCGAGAAGTTGCCCGAGAGGCAGGAATTGCACCTACTTCTTTCTATCGCCACTTTAAAGACATGGATGAACTAGGCTTAACCATGGTCGATGAAGGGGGGTTACTGTTACGTCAGTTGATGCGTCAGGCGCGTCAACGTATCGTAAAAGAAGGAAGTGTGATTCGAACTTCGGTTGAAACATTTATGGAATTCATTGAAAGTAGCCCTAACGTATTTCGTTTGTTACTGCGTGAACGTTCAGGAACTTCTTCTGAATTCCGTACCGCTGTTGCTCGAGAAATTCAGCATTTTGCGGCAGAATTAACCGAGTATTTGATGAGCACCGGCGTGACCAGAGAAGAGGCGTATACTCAAGCAGAGGCGTCGGTTACTTTGGTCTTCAGCTCGGGTGCTGAAGCTTTAGATTTAGATCGCCGTGAGCGCGATGAACTCGCGGAACGATTGATTATGCAATTGCGAATGATAGCCAAAGGGGCTTATTGGTATCGCAAAGAACGTGAACGTAACCGATTAAAAGGCAGGATAGAATAATGTCGAATGGAAATAAATCTGAAAAGAAAACGCTGATTTTAGCGTTGGTTGCAGGTGTGTGTGGTGATGCTTTGTTGTCATGGTTGACGATGAGCGAAGTCTCTTTCTCAATCTTTCCGTTAATCGCTCTTGTACTAGCAGTACAGGCGCTGTACCAAGAATACTTGAGTAACCCGGTATCGGAAGATATCCCACTGGTTGGTCTGGCATGTTTCTTCGTCGGGGCGTTTGGTCACTCTGCGTTTATCAAAGCGCAATACCCAGAAGCAGGTTCAAACTTCTTCGCTATTATGGTTTCTATGATCCTTCTAGTGTGGATCGGTAAGAAGCTTGGCTTTATGGAAAGCAAGAGCAAAACTTCAGCGGAATAACGCCGCAAGGTTAAATAAAAAAGCGAGCTATTGAGCTCGCTTTTTTTATACCTGCTTTACGCTTATTTGCGTTCTAGGAATACACCCGCTTCCATGTGGTGGGTGTATGGGAACTGATCGAACAGAGCAAAACGTGTGACTTTGTGTGTTTCGCTCAAAATGTCCAAGTTCTCTTTCAGAGTGTCAGGGTTACAAGAGATGTACATGATACGCTCGTAACCTTGCACCATTTTACAGGTGTCCACATCCATACCTGAACGTGGCGGGGCCACAAAAATTGTGTTGCAGTTGTAGCTCTTCAAATCCACGCCAGCATCTTGCAAGCGGCGGAACTCACGTTTACCTTCGATCGCCTGAGTAAACTCTTCTGCTGAAAGTCGCAGGATTTGTACGTTATCAATCTCATTCGCTGCGATATTGTATTGAGCAGATACCACAGAAGGCTTCGCCAGTTCGGTTGCCAAAACGCGGTCAAAGTTTTGTGCCAATGCCAGCGAGAAGTTACCGTTACCACAGTAAAGCTCTAACAGGTCGCCAGTGCTGTCTTGAGTGCAGTCTACTGCCCATTCCAGCATCTTCTCTGCTACTTTACCGTTTGGTTGTGTAAAGCTGTTTTCTACTTGTTGGTAAATGTACGACTGACCATTCACATCTAGTTTCTCGATGACATAATCTTGGTCGAGGACGATTTTCATCTTGCGTGCGCGGCCGATGATGTTGAGGTTGAAACCTTCATCATTCAGACGCTGCTTCATTGCTTTCGCGTTTTCAATCCACTCATCATCCAACTGGCGATGGTAAAGCAGAGAAACCAGAATCTCACCGCTCAGTGTAGACAGAAAGTCCACTTGGAATAATTTACGACGCAGAGAGTCGTTGTCTTTCATCGCTTCAATCAGTAGCGGCATCAAATCATTGATAAGACGGCTTGCTGCAGGGAACTGGTCAACGCGGTATTTCTCACGAGTTTCCTGATTGAACATGATGTAGTAAAGGTCTTCACCTTCATGCCAAACACGGAACTCAGTACGCATACGGTAGTGCTGCTCTGGTGATTCAAACACTTCCAGCTCTGGCACGTTGTATGGCGAGAACATATCAGTGAGACGTTCAACTTTTTCCGCCAGTTGTTCTTGGTAGTGTTGTGGGTTTACATCAAGAGTAGCCATGATCTTACCTTTTATGGTGCATTCAATTTAAGAGCGCAGATTTTATTCAATCTCAACAGTATGTCCAGTTTTGTACTTGAATTGATCTAAAGATAGTGTGTACAGGTTAAGTAGAAAGCGCAATCAATCAAAACGTTACAATTTATAGGGGTAATATTGGCTGGACAAATAATCCATAGCTGAATAATATCAGCCTCAAGCTGGTGCTATCTAGCAATCTAGATGGCTGAAATGGGAATCTGGTGGAACTCCAGAACTGACGCGCAGCGGTAAAAGAGAACGAAAGCTTATTAAGACACTGCATTGGTTGATGTGGGAAGTCGAGCGAGTAGGAGGGGTAAAAGCCAGGCTCTTAAGTCCGAATACCTGCCAGCAACTGAGCCACAGCACTGGTCTGCCATTAAATGGCAGGGCTCGGAAGGAATTACGCGATTTAGGACAATATAATGAAAAAATCCGCATTGGCGATCACTCTGGCATCGCTGCTTTCACCTGTCTCTTATCTACAGGCCCAAGAAACCTCCGCTGACGAAACGCTCGTTGTTACCGCTAACCGATTTGAACAAGCTGAAAGCAATACGCTTGCTGATGTGGAAGTTGTGACTCGAGAAGATATCGACCGTATTCAAGCTAAGACTCTACCGGATGTATTGCGTCGACTTACTGGTATTCAGGTTACGCAAAATGGTGGCCGTGGTCAGTTAGCTTCGCTATTTGTGCGTGGCACAAGTTCAGACCAGGTTTTGGTTCTGGTCGATGGTGTACGTTTTGCTCGTGCAGCAAAAGGTGCGGTTGATTTCAACCAGATCCCACTGACTTATGTTGAGCGCATTGAGTATGTTCGCGGCGCTCGTGCGTCTCTGTACGGTTCTGAAGCGATTGGTGGTGTTATCAATATCATTACCGTGGCTCGCGCGGAAGATGAAAGCACCAAGTTGAGCGCGGGTCTGGGTAGCCTTGATTATCAAGAACTGAGTATCGCATCGGGTATCAAAGTCGGTGACAATGGTCAGTTGAATCTTGCATTGGGAACTGAAAGTGATGACGGCTACAACGTTCGCCCGGTTGCTGGCATCAACGATGGTGACCGTCATGGCTTTGAAACCAAGAATGGTCTGATTGGCTACGTGCATAATTTTGATAAGCAGTGGTCAGCATTTGGTAACTTCCGTGCATACGAGAACGTTTACCAGTACGACAGCAGCTATGGCAGTCGCGCCTACTACGAAGCAGAGAAAGATGATTTCTCGGCAACGATTGGCGGCAAATACCAATCTGACAATCTGATGTCTGAGTTACAAGTGACGGCACAGAAGCAGAAGTCATGGAATTACCAACAGTCGGCAGGTAAGCACTCAGGTACAGAAGACGAGCTAGAACAGCAAAATGTGCAGTGGACCAACAGCTACCTTCTAAACAACAATACAACGTTTGCTGGTGGTATTGATTGGCGTGACGAGTCTTATGTTGATAAGAACGCAAATAAAACGTTCGATCGCACCAATGGCGCGTTATTTGGTATCGCGACCGCAACGATTGATAACGCTATGCTCGAAGGCAGTGCCCGTATCGATGATAACGAAGAGTACGGCAGTGAGTTTACTTACAGTCTGGCTGCGGGTTACCAGTTCGTCCCAGAGTTTGGCGCTAAAGCCTCTTTTGGTACTGCATTTAAAGCGCCGAACCTTTATCAGCAATACGACCCAACTTACGGTGAAAAAGATCTTAAGCCAGAAGAGTCAGATGCATGGGAAATCAGCTTTAGTGGTGATGTTCAGGGCGTTTTCTGGTCACTGACAGGTTACGACTACAAGATCACCAATCTTATCGACTACCATCCGACGACATACAAGTACCTGAATGTTGACGGTGAAACACACATTCAAGGTGTTGAATTAGTTGCCGAGTTTGAAACTGGTATTGTACAGCATCAAGTGAGCGCTGATTACAAAGATGCCGAAGATGACAATGGCGATCAGCTGCAACGCCGTGCCAAAGAAATGTACAAGTGGAACGCGATTGTAAACTTTGACAAGGTTGATTGGTCAATTAGCTATCTATACGTAGGTAAGCGCCCAGATGTTGATTACAGCACTTGGCCATCTCAAGACGTATACATGCCTTCTTACTCACTGGTAGATACAGCAGTTACTTACTACCCTAATGAGTCAACCACGGTTAGTGCTCGTATCGATAACTTGTTTGATGAAGAGTATGAAATGGCGTTGGGTTATCCTGCGGCAGAGCGTGCTTACTACGTAAACATCGGTTACCAATTCTAACCTGAGTTATGAATGAAAGCCGCCTTCGGGCGGTTTTTTCTTTTCAAGAATCGTATGGAGGCATCATGAGTACACCAAAACGCGTCGTGATCAGTTGGTCGAGTGGTAAAGATTCCACTTTGACGTTAGAAAGATTGCAAGAAGACCCAAATTACGAAGTCGTTGGACTCTACACAACTTATGTTGAAGACGAAGTTCCCTTTCAGGCGACACCTCTTGAAGTTGTGCAGATGCAGGCTGATTTACTGCATTTGCCGCTCGTAACGATACCTTTACCTGAAGTATTTCCAAGCAATGACATCTACCAATCTACCATTGTCACCGCATTGGCAGAGAGTAAATTAAATATACAAGCTGTCGCTTTTGGTGACATGTTCTGCAATGGTATCGCCGATTATCGACGTAGCTATATAGAACCTGCTGGCTGGGAATGTGTATTCCCTCTATTAGGGGAGAGCAGCAAAGCGCTGGCGATGGAAATCATTGATCGCGGAATTCAAACCATGCTGATAACGACGGATGGTCAAGTACTATCATCAGATTGGTGCGGGCGTTGGTATGACAAACCGCTGGTTGATTCGCTACCAAGTCATATTGACCCTTGTGGAGAAAATGGCGAGTTTCATACCTTGGTGACATCTGCCCCTTCATTTCAAGGCCATATAGAACTGGTTAAGCGAGAGGTCGAGACTGGGGAGAGGTTTAGTCATCAAAGATACAGTGCCAAAGCATTGCCAAAACAAATCTAGCCAGTATGATCGCAGCGTTTATATTGCTTAGGTAAGACTCGTGCGAGTAGCGAATAAGAAAAAGGTTCTGGTGTTTGACTCCGGTGTCGGAGGGCTTTCTGTATTTAAAGAAATCCATCGTCTATTGCCGCAAATGGACTACCTATATCTATTCGACAATCAGGCATACCCATACGGAGAGCTTGAACAAAGCGTTCTCATTTCTCGTGTGAACCAACTGGTATCCGCGCTAGTGGAAGAGTATCAGGTCGATATTGTTGTCATCGCGTGTAACACCGCAAGTACGATAGTGCTCCCGTCACTACGTGCAAAGCTAGCGATTCCTGTTGTTGGAGTTGTCCCTGCTATTAAGCCAGCGTCATTACTTGCTTCTAAAGGCGTGGGATTGATCGCGACGCCAGCCACAGTTACTCGACAATATACCCACAAATTGATTCGTGATTATGCTCAGGGAAAACCTGTTGAGTTATTGGGCTCTACCCGCCTGGTCGATATAGCGGAAGAAAAGCTGCGTGGGAAAGAGGCTTGCATTGAAGAACTAAAAGACATCTTGGAACCTATCCGCAATAAAGTGGATGTCGCTGTATTAGGTTGCACTCACTTTCCACTTCTTAAAGAAGAAATTCATCAGGCACTGGATGGTGAGGTCACATTAGTTGACTCAGGAAAAGCGATAGCACGTCGAGTAAAGACGTTATTAGATAGTGAGCAGTGTAAGGAAACCACAGAAGAGGGGACTAAACGAATTTTTGCCAGTGCACCTCCTTGGCAAGAAGATGCACTGAATGTGTGTCTGGCGAAGCTAGGTTTTACTCCTGTTCAAATTTATCGCCTTCCGGGTGTTTCGGATCGTTAGCGATACGCACTTTAAGTGTACGATCCATATATAGCTTTTCATTTAACTTGGCGATGGCTGGTTCAGCATCTGCAGCGGCCATCACAACAAATCCAAATCCTCTTCTTTTACCAGTACGTTTATCTTTCATTAATCGCACGGCATAGACTTGTCCATATTCCGCAAATAAATCGCGAACATGACTTTCATTTGCCTTATAAGGCAGATTTCCGACATACAAGGTTTTGGTTGATGGGTCAGAGTCGGTTGATTGATCAATTGGTGTCTGGCTAGAAAATGAAAACAGAAAAGCAGTAGCGACAACACCGATAAGAAAGCTCAGTACGGGTGAAACGGCGAATTGAGAGAAGATGACTCCCCCAATGACGGCCAACCCGGCACATAAAATCAGATTTTTTTTAGACGTCATTTTGATTACTACACATAGGTGATAAAGAGATTGTTTGCCTATTAACATAATAGACACATGAATCTTACGTATATGGTTGGTGTTTTTCCAACCAATTGCTGTGATATGTCTCAAATGTGACGAAGAAATATGCGAATTTCGCCATTTTGATTAATAACTGACCGCTTAAATCTTTTTTTTAAAAAAAGAGTTGCGCTCTTCAAGTATCTCCCTATAATGCCGCCTCACCGACACGGAGTGAGACGAGAGTCACACAGCGAGTTGGAAAGAGAAGAAAAAGAAATTTGAAAAATTTCTTGACTCTCAAACCGGGCAGCGTAAGATACGCACCCCTGACAACGAGACGCGAAAGCGGCAAGTTAAGTCAGAAAAGCTCTTTAACAATATAGACCTATCAATCTGTGTGGGCACTCGTTGATGATAATCCAATTAGATACCTCGGTATCAAATTAGGTTTCAATGATACGAAGTGACCATTGAATCTTCGGATTCAGCACAGTCAATTCAAACATTACTTTATGTAATGTTCAGTATTCATTGAGCCGAACAAAATCTTAAATTGAAGAGTTTGATCATGGCTCAGATTGAACGCTGGCGGCAGGCCTAACACATGCAAGTCGAGCGGAAACGAGTTAACTGAACCTTCGGGGGACGTTAACGGCGTCGAGCGGCGGACGGGTGAGTAATGCCTAGGAAATTGCCCTGATGTGGGGGATAACCATTGGAAACGATGGCTAATACCGCATGATGCCTACGGGCCAAAGAGGGGGACCTTCGGGCCTCTCGCGTCAGGATATGCCTAGGTGGGATTAGCTAGTTGGTGAGGTAAGGGCTCACCAAGGCGACGATCCCTAGCTGGTCTGAGAGGATGATCAGCCACACTGGAACTGAGACACGGTCCAGACTCCTACGGGAGGCAGCAGTGGGGAATATTGCACAATGGGCGCAAGCCTGATGCAGCCATGCCGCGTGTGTGAAGAAGGCCTTCGGGTTGTAAAGCACTTTCAGTCGTGAGGAAGGTTTATGCGTTAATAGCGTATAGATTTGACGTTAGCGACAGAAGAAGCACCGGCTAACTCCGTGCCAGCAGCCGCGGTAATACGGAGGGTGCGAGCGTTAATCGGAATTACTGGGCGTAAAGCGCATGCAGGTGGTTTGTTAAGTCAGATGTGAAAGCCCGGGGCTCAACCTCGGAATAGCATTTGAAACTGGCAGACTAGAGTACTGTAGAGGGGGGTAGAATTTCAGGTGTAGCGGTGAAATGCGTAGAGATCTGAAGGAATACCGGTGGCGAAGGCGGCCCCCTGGACAGATACTGACACTCAGATGCGAAAGCGTGGGGAGCAAACAGGATTAGATACCCTGGTAGTCCACGCCGTAAACGATGTCTACTTGGAGGTTGTGGCCTTGAGCCGTGGCTTTCGGAGCTAACGCGTTAAGTAGACCGCCTGGGGAGTACGGTCGCAAGATTAAAACTCAAATGAATTGACGGGGGCCCGCACAAGCGGTGGAGCATGTGGTTTAATTCGATGCAACGCGAAGAACCTTACCTACTCTTGACATCCAGAGAACTTTCCAGAGATGGATTGGTGCCTTCGGGAACTCTGAGACAGGTGCTGCATGGCTGTCGTCAGCTCGTGTTGTGAAATGTTGGGTTAAGTCCCGCAACGAGCGCAACCCTTATCCTTGTTTGCCAGCGAGTAATGTCGGGAACTCCAGGGAGACTGCCGGTGATAAACCGGAGGAAGGTGGGGACGACGTCAAGTCATCATGGCCCTTACGAGTAGGGCTACACACGTGCTACAATGGCGCATACAGAGGGCGGCCAACTTGCGAAAGTGAGCGAATCCCAAAAAGTGCGTCGTAGTCCGGATTGGAGTCTGCAACTCGACTCCATGAAGTCGGAATCGCTAGTAATCGTGGATCAGAATGCCACGGTGAATACGTTCCCGGGCCTTGTACACACCGCCCGTCACACCATGGGAGTGGGCTGCAAAAGAAGTAGGTAGTTTAACCTTCGGGGGGACGCTTACCACTTTGTGGTTCATGACTGGGGTGAAGTCGTAACAAGGTAGCGCTAGGGGAACCTGGCGCTGGATCACCTCCTTATACGATGATTATTCACGATGAGTGTCCACACAGATTGATATGGTTTATGAAGTTTAAGAGATAGAACATCCCCCAAGATGTTCAACTTAGTGTCCCGTTCGTCTAGAGGCCTAGGACACCGCCCTTTCACGGCGGTAACAGGGGTTCGACTCCCCTACGGGATACCATCTTTAAGTGCATTAGCGATAGTGCTTTTAAAAATGGTTACTTCATTAGAAGTGACTAGCTCTTTAACAATTTGGAAAGCTGACAAATCAAACCTTGTCTTTAAATAGATAGGAGTTTGATTGTAAAGTTCTCAAAGTATTCATGTATTTGAATACAACTAAAAACACATTCAAGTGTTCTTGGAATTTGAGTCCGGCAAAATCGAAAGCTGTCTCGCTCATTCAAATAATGAGACAGCAACTTTGGTTGTTTAACATCAATTCGAAACTCCTTCGGGTTGTATGGTTAAGTGACTAAGCGTACACGGTGGATGCCTTGGCAGTCAGAGGCGATGAAGGACGTATTAACTTGCGATAAGCCCAGATTAGGCAGTAAAAGCCACTTGAGTCTGGGATTTCCGAATGGGGAAACCCACTTACATAAGTAAGTATCCTGTTGTGAATACATAGCAACAGGAGGCGAACCGGGGGAACTGAAACATCTAAGTACCCCGAGGAAAAGAAATCAACCGAGATTCCGAAAGTAGCGGCGAGCGAAATTGGACTAGCCCTTAAGCTTTATAAGCGTTAGGTGAACAAGCTGGAAAGCTTGGCGATACAGGGTGATAGCCCCGTAACTGACGACGCATATTCAGTGAAATCGAGTAGGGCGGGACACGTGATATCCTGTCTGAATATGGGGGGACCATCCTCCAAGGCTAAATACTACTGACTGACCGATAGTGAACCAGTACCGTGAGGGAAAGGCGAAAAGAACCCCTGTGAGGGGAGTGAAATAGAACCTGAAACCGTGTACGTACAAGCAGTAGGAGCAGGCTTTGTCCTGTGACTGCGTACCTTTTGTATAATGGGTCAGCGACTTATATTCAGTGGCAAGGTTAACCATCTAGGGGAGCCGTAGGGAAACCGAGTCTTAACTGGGCGTTCAGTCTCTGGATATAGACCCGAAACCAGGTGATCTAGCCATGGGCAGGTTGAAGGTTGAGTAACATCAACTGGAGGACCGAACCGACTAATGTTGAAAAATTAGCGGATGACTTGTGGCTAGGGGTGAAAGGCCAATCAAACCTGGAGATAGCTGGTTCTCCCCGAAAGCTATTTAGGTAGCGCCTCGGACGAATACTACTGGGGGTAGAGCACTGTTAAGGCTAGGGGGTCATCCCGACTTACCAACCCTTTGCAAACTCCGAATACCAGTAAGTACTATCCGGGAGACACACGGCGGGTGCTAACGTCCGTCGTGGAGAGGGAAACAACCCAGACCGCCAGCTAAGGTCCCAAATTACTACTAAGTGGGAAACGATGTGGGAAGGCTCAGACAGCCAGGATGTTGGCTTAGAAGCAGCCATCATTTAAAGAAAGCGTAATAGCTCACTGGTCGAGTCGGCCTGCGCGGAAGATGTAACGGGGCTAAGTAGTAAACCGAAGCTGCGGCAATGCACTTTTGTGCATTGGGTAGGGGAGCGTTCTGTAAGCGGTTGAAGGTGTGTGGTAACGCATGCTGGACGTATCAGAAGTGCGAATGCTGACATGAGTAACGATAAAGGGGGTGAAAAACCTCCTCGCCGGAAGACCAAGGGTTCCTGTCCAACGTTAATCGGGGCAGGGTAAGTCGACCCCTAAGGCGAGGCCGAAAGGCGTAGTCGATGGGAAACGGGTTAATATTCCCGTACTTCTTACAATTGCGATGGGGGGACGGAGAAGGCTAGGTGGGCCTGGCGACGGTTGTCCAGGTTCAAGTGCGTAGGCTTGAGAGTTAGGTAAATCCGGCTCTCTTTAAGGCTGAGACACGACGTCGAGCACCTACGGGTGTGAAGTCATTGATGCCATGCTTCCAGGAAAAGCCTCTAAGCTTCAGATTGTAAGGAATCGTACCCCAAACCGACACAGGTGGTCGGGTAGAGAATACCAAGGCGCTTGAGAGAACTCGGGTGAAGGAACTAGGCAAAATGGTACCGTAACTTCGGGAGAAGGTACGCTCTCGACGGTGAAGTCCCTTGCGGATGGAGCTATTGAGAGTCGCAGATACCAGGTGGCTGCAACTGTTTATTAAAAACACAGCACTGTGCAAAATCGTAAGATGACGTATACGGTGTGACGCCTGCCCGGTGCCGGAAGGTTAATTGATGGGGTTAGACTTCGGTCGAAGCTCTTGATCGAAGCCCCGGTAAACGGCGGCCGTAACTATAACGGTCCTAAGGTAGCGAAATTCCTTGTCGGGTAAGTTCCGACCTGCACGAATGGCGTAATGATGGCCACGCTGTCTCCACCCGAGACTCAGTGAAATTGAAATCGCTGTGAAGATGCAGTGTACCCGCGGCTAGACGGAAAGACCCCGTGAACCTTTACTACAGCTTGGCACTGAACATTGACCCTACATGTGTAGGATAGGTGGGAGGCTTTGAAACAGGTACGCCAGTATCTGTGGAGCCGTCCTTGAAATACCACCCTTGTAGTGTTGATGTTCTAACGTTGACCCCTTATCGGGGTTGCGGACAGTGCCTGGTGGGTAGTTTGACTGGGGCGGTCTCCTCCCAAAGCGTAACGGAGGAGCACGAAGGTGGGCTAATCACGGTTGGACATCGTGAGGTTAGTGCAATGGCATAAGCCCGCTTGACTGCGAGAATGACAATTCGAGCAGGTGCGAAAGCAGGTCATAGTGATCCGGTGGTTCTGAATGGAAGGGCCATCGCTCAACGGATAAAAGGTACTCCGGGGATAACAGGCTGATACCGCCCAAGAGTTCATATCGACGGCGGTGTTTGGCACCTCGATGTCGGCTCATCACATCCTGGGGCTGAAGTCGGTCCCAAGGGTATGGCTGTTCGCCATTTAAAGTGGTACGCGAGCTGGGTTTAGAACGTCGTGAGACAGTTCGGTCCCTATCTGCCGTGGGCGTTGGAGAATTGAAAGGGGCTGCTCCTAGTACGAGAGGACCGGAGTGGACGAACCTCTGGTGTTCGGGTTGTGTCGCCAGACGCATTGCCCGGTAGCTAAGTTCGGGATCGATAACCGCTGAAAGCATCTAAGCGGGAAGCGAGCCTTGAGATGAGTTCTCCCTGATACTTTAAGTATCCTAAAGGGTTGTCGTAGACTACGACGTTGATAGGCAGGGTGTGTAAGCGTTGTGAGGCGTTGAGCTAACCTGTACTAATTGCCCGTGAGGCTTAACCATACAACACCCAAGGGGTTTTGATGGACTCAATGTAAGAACGTTGAATGTGTAAAAACGAGAATTAAAAACAGCTTTCCGAATTAAAGAATTTGCTTGGCGACCATAGCGTTTTGGACCCACCTGACTTCCATTCCGAACTCAGAAGTGAAACGAAATAGCGCCGATGGTAGTGTGGGGTTTCCCCATGTGAGAGTAGGACATCGCCAGGCTTTAAATTTTGGACGTTCGCTTTAAAGCGGATGATACCACTGCGGAGTGGTAGTTCAGTTGGTTAGAATACCGGCCTGTCACGCCGGGGGTCGCGGGTTCGAGTCCCGTCCACTCCGCCACTTATTAGAAAGCCTAGTCGAAAGACTAGGCTTTTGTCGTTTATGGCGTATAGTTTCCCTTTCAGGGAAGTCGGGTTAGGCTTATGTGCGAATCCAGTTGTACGCAAGCCCAGCCACTTGACCGTTTAAGAAAGCTCGCTAAAAACAAGCAGGCTTTCTTCTAACGCTCTAGATTATCTCCCCGCCTATCATGCTAAGGCCGCTGTTTTACTTCTTCGCATATTTACTAATGTGAATAATGGTGAACTCTCCAACTTGTATGCCATTAGCTTTAAGAAGTCACATGTCAGGTCTTAAGTTTTGAACCATTAGGAGAAGAGCCTGCCTAGATTCGAGTTCATGTATAGCTCTTAGCTTCAAGTAATAAGCCGCCAAAAAACTATTAGCAATGCATTAGAAATAAAAACGCCCAACAGTTGTTGGGCGTTGATCGATTATGTTTGAAGCCGCTAGATTACAGAATGCGTTTTAATACTCCATCGGCTTTCAAGCGAGTAATTTTTCTTACCAGCTTTTGTACACCGAACGGATAATCTTCGACTTTTTCTAGCTGTCTGTAAGTGCAGATTAAGTGGGTGTGCTCTAGGATTCGTGAAACTTCTTCCTCGAACTTATTGGTGAGCTGAGCGTAGTTATCTTGAATCAATAAGCCATTCTCTAGGTCAAGTGACCACGCTCGCGGATTCAAGTTATTACCTGTCAGTAGCATGTATCGTTTATCGACCCAAATACCTTTTAGGTGGAAGCTGTTATTGTCGTGCTTCCATAAGTGAATCGATAGTTTTCGTGCTGCTATGTTGGCTTCATTTGCTTTAGCAAAGCGACGCAGGTTCACTTCATAAAGATAAGGTAAACCACCAATGGTTTTAAAGTCTTCTTCAGGAGAGATATAGAAATCATTGGCTATCTTATCGCCGACCACGATGGTGACTTTAACACCACGCTTCATAGCACGTTTCACTTCACGGTGAATCGCTTTAGGAAAGTTGAAGTACGGAGTACAGATGAAGATTTCATTTTGAGCCGCCGCGAGTAACTTTACTATCTGTTGATTTAATATATTACGTCGTTTACCTAAACCAACTAGTGGCGTGACTTTTACGTCTTCTTCGGTTTCTGCCTGACTTTCAAACTGGTAACTTGCTTGAGATAGTGAAGCGCGTAATTGGCGAATAGCCGATTTGATTTCTTTTGTTTCTGGCTTGTATTGGTTAGCAAGGTCATTGACTGCAGGATGAGCGATCATCTCATTCTGAATAAATTGCGCCATTGAGTCTGCGAGAGATTCATTGCGAATGACATGGTAGCGATCAAAGCGATAACGGCCATGATAGTTCAGATAGACATTATTTAAGCTTGCTCCGCTGTAAATAACAGTGTCATCGACAATGAAGCCTTTCAAATGCAGAACACCAAAGACTTCTCGACCACGTACGGGAATGCCGTATACAGGAATTCGGTGTTGGTACTTTTGCGCGAATGCCTTATACAGAGCTGAGTTACCTTCAGAGGTTTCTGCACCAATCAAACCGCGTTGTGCTCGGTGCCAATCTACACAGATATTGATGTCCAGCCCTGGATTACGTTGCTTCGCCTCGTAAAGTGCTGTGAGTATTTCACGTCCAGCCTCGTCATCTTCCAGATATAGAGCGACTAGGTAAATTCGTGACGTTGCTTTGCTTATCGCATCCAGAAGGCGAGTCCTGAATTCTTGTGCAGAATACAGAACGTCAAAGTCCTCAGGATTTACTGCGAGGCTTGGCAACTGTTCGAATGGATTCCTACTTACTATCATATCGGTGTGAGTACCTTTATTTAGTGCAATATTGCGAACCTGATATTTTATCAAAGATATGATTTATCTGGCTACAAAAGCACGCGGTTTGAAGTCTAGGATGGGATGAATTGCATTGGAATGAGATCTTTACCGCTATCAACGTAGCGCTGAAAGGCCATTTTCAATGAGTTTGGGAGTTCTGAGCTATCGATGGTCTTAAAACCATGTTGAGAGTAATAAGTCTCTAAGTGCATAAACGCAAAGCAATAATCACCATCGGTGAAAACTTTGTTTTTGCAGTGAGTCAGTAATGCATTCCCCACACCAGTTCCCCTATATTCAGGAACAACAAGCATCCCAGTTAATAATCGATAGTTTTCCACGCTCTTCATACGCAGTAGAGCTACGATAGATCCTTCATGACTTGCCGTGATGATCAATTCATCTCTTTTCGCTCGCCCTGAGGGATAGTGTGCTTTATACAACCTCTTAATGAGAGGAAGCTTGATGGGATTTAACACTTCTATGATTAATGAGTTAGGTATTGTCACTGCGGTTAAAAGAGTTCTAAGGTAGAATGTTGACAGTTTAAGAGAATCTTATCTGGCGTTGCAAACCACTATGCAAATTAAAACAAATGCGAGCCTTAAGGCTTATCACACTTTTGGTATCGAACAGACATGTTCGTATTTAGCCATCGTTGAGTCTGTTGACGATGTTATTCAACTTTTTCAGGAACCTGCTTTCAAAAGCTTACCTAAGCTGTTCCTGGGCAAAGGAAGTAATGTGCTGTTCACTGAGCATTACGAAGGTCTGGTTATCGTCAATAGACTGCTTGGCAAAGTAGTTGAAGAGACTGACGAGCATAACTTGCTACATATCGAAGGTGGTGAGGATTGGCCTGAATTAGTTTCCTGGTGTGTTGAGCGAGGCTTAGGTGGCATAGAAAACCTAGCGCTCATCCCTGGTTGTGCAGGCTCTGCGCCCATCCAAAACATTGGTGCTTACGGATTAGAATTGAAAGATGTTTGTGACTACGTGGATATCTTAGATCTCACGACGTTTGAATCGCGACGCATGAGCGCAGATGAGTGCGAATTTGGTTATCGTGACTCTATCTTTAAGCATGCTTTGTATGGTGAATGTTTTATTTCCGCTGTTGGACTTAAGCTGAACAAAGAATGGAAACCGATCAACCAATACGGTCCCTTGCAAAGTATTCCTACCGAACAGTTAAGTCCAGCATCCATATTTGAACGTGTTTGCCAGGTTCGCCAAGAAAAATTGCCTGATCCTGCGAAAGTGGGTAATGCAGGCAGCTTTTTTAAGAACCCTGTGATCTCGCAAGATCATTATGATCGACTGGTTAAGACGCATCATGATCTGGTGGCGTACCCTGCAGAAAATGGAATGAAAGTGGCTGCGGGTTGGCTCATTGATCAATGTGGTCTTAAAGGGATCTCTGTTAATGGTGCGCAAGTTAACCCTTTGCAAGCATTAGTGCTGACTAACGTGGACAACTGCAGTGCGCAAGATGTATTGGCTCTGGCATCTCTCGTTAAGCAGACGGTATGGAATAAATACCAGATAGAGCTCGAGCATGAAGTTCGGTTTATCAATCGTGGTGGTGAAACCAATCTTGCTGAGATAGAGGCTGCGCAATGAGAAAAGAGCATGCAACAAAACTGCATATCCTGAAAACACTCAGTGATGGCGAGTTCCATTCAGGTGAAGCCCTAGGTCATGACCTTGGTATCTCAAGAGCCGCCATTGCTAAGCATATTAAAGGTCTGAGTGAATGGGGTGTGGATATATACCGTATTCAAGGACGTGGTTATCAATTGGCTCATCCCATGCAATTGTTAGACGAGACGAGACTCACGGATAGCTCCGAGCCAAAACTGGAGTTAATCCCGGTGATTGATTCCACCAACCAGTACTTGTTAGAGCGGGTGAATGAATCCGAAAAAGGCCGTGTTTGTGTCGCTGAGTACCAAGCTAGCGGGCGTGGCCGTCGTGGCCGCCAATGGGTTTCTCCGTTTGGCTCCAACTTATATTTGTCTATGTACTGGCGTCTTGATGCGGGGATGGCTGCAGCAATGGGCTTGAGTCTCGTTATTGGTATCGCTGCGGTTGAAGCATTAGAGGAAATGGGCATCCAGGGCGTCAAGCTCAAGTGGCCAAACGATCTCTATTATCAAGATAAAAAGCTCGCGGGCATTCTGGTAGAAATGTCAGGCCAAGCCGGTGGTGCAGCTAATCTCGTAATAGGAATGGGTCTAAACATTGGTATGCCAGATAAACAGCCTGATATTGACCAGCCCTGGACGACGTTAAATCAAGTGTGTGCTGATCTCCGCTTAGACAGAACTCAGCTTGCTTTGACGCTAATTGAGCATTGGAAGACGATACTGGCCGATTACGAAATGATGGGACTGGCAGGCTTTGTTGATCGCTGGAATCGTCTGGATAACTTCATTGGACGCCCGGTCAAGCTCTTAATGGGAGCCAGAGAAGTGAAGGGGATTGTTCAAGGTATCGATCAGCAAGGTGGTGTGGTACTTGAGACTGACAATGGATTAGAAACCTACATTGGTGGAGAGATTTCTTTGAGAAAAGGGGATTGAGTTATCCCCTTACTTTCGTAGAGATACTTTGTCTACGAGGTGATTAACCCCTTTATGTAAGATCAAATGGGCTCTTTCTCGGGTAGGAAGAATATTATGCTCTAAGTTGAGCCCATTAATACTCTGCCAGATCTCTTTTGCCTTATTTTTCGCTTCTTCAGTCGACAGCTGAGTATAGTGACTAAAATAAGACCCTGGTTTGGTAAAAGCCCCTCGGCGGAACTTCAAAAATCTTTCCACATACCATTGTTCAATGGTGTCAGATTCCGCATCGACGTAAATAGAGAAATCCAAAAAGTCTGAAACAAACACTCGATGAGGATCGTGGGGATAATCCATACCGCTCTGTAATACGTTTAACCCTTCAATGATCAGAACATCAGGCCTGTCGACTTTTTTGAGTTCGTCGGTAATGTCATAAGTAATATGCGAGTAGACAGGCACTTCAAGATCCGGCTTCCCGGCTTTTACATCAGACATAAACTCAACTAAGCGTTTGATGTCGTAGGACTCAGGGAAACCCTTGCGATGCATGATGCCTTTTTCTTCCAAGATTTTCTTGGGATACAAAAAGCCATCCGTCGTAACCAAAGATACTTTAGGATGATTTTCCCAGCGGGAAAGCAGCGCTTTTAGAATACGAGCTGTTGTGCTTTTGCCTACCGCTACACTTCCGGCGATTCCAATCACAAAGGGAGGAGCATGTTCTTCAGTATTCAAAAACTGTTGAAGAACCGTATTACGACTCTGGCGAGCCTGTACATACAAATTTAATAGGCGAGACAATGGCAGGTAGATTTCTACTGCCTCCTCCATGGTAAGATTTTCATTTATGCCCTGAAGTGCAGTTAAGTCTTCTTCAGAAAGTGTCATTGGCACAGAGTTTCTTAAATCTGCCCAGTTGGCACGGTCAAATGACAAAAATGGACTCATGGGGCTCTTTCATCCTTGGTTTCATTGAGAGCATGAACATACATCAAGCGCACTTTAAAGCAAGCGACAGAGGTCGAAGTTTGCTTTAAAAAAGCGAAGTTTGTACGTTTTTGCAGCAAATGAATGCAAAAAATCGAAATTTATGATTTTTTTTTAAATTCCTATTGCAACCTAGAAAATCATTCAATAGAATGCGCACCACTTATGCCGACTTAGCTCAGTAGGTAGAGCAACTGACTTGTAATCAGTAGGTCACCAGTTCGATTCCGGTAGTCGGCACCATTCTCTCCTGTTTCTTAACGAAACAACTAGTAGTGAGAATGGCTAGAAATTTTGGAGGGGTTCCCGAGTGGCCAAAGGGAGCAGACTGTAAATCTGCCGGCACTGCCTTCGATGGTTCGAATCCGTCCCCCTCCACCATATTCTTTAGGAAATAGCTCTCAGAGTTACGTGTTGCGGGCATCGTATAATGGCTATTACCTCAGCCTTCCAAGCTGATGATGCGGGTTCGATTCCCGCTGCCCGCTCCACTCTAATTTGAGTGCTGATATAGCTCAGGTGGTAGAGCGCATCCTTGGTAAGGATGAGGTCGGCAGTTCGAGTCTGCCTATCAGCACCAGCTCTAAAGTTTATTTCCTTTTGATATTAGATTTACCAATAATCTTTTTTTTGGTTGCGTGGTCAAACTGGGCCACCAAAATCCGTACCTAGAGGGACCACTCATGTCTAAAGCAAAATTTGAACGTGTAAAACCGCACGTAAACGTTGGTACTATCGGCCACGTTGACCACGGTAAAACAACTCTAACTGCAGCTATCTGTACTACTCTTGCTAAAGTTTACGGCGGTGAAGCGAAAGACTTCGCATCTATCGATAACGCTCCAGAAGAGCGTGAGCGCGGTATCACAATCTCTACTTCTCACGTAGAGTACGACACTCCAACTCGTCACTACGCACACGTAGACTGCCCAGGACACGCTGACTATGTTAAAAACATGATCACTGGTGCTGCGCAAATGGACGGTGGTATCCTAGTTGTTGCTGCAACAGATGGCCCAATGCCTCAAACTCGTGAGCACATCCTACTAGGCCGTCAGGTTGGTATCCCATACATCATCGTATTCATGAACAAATGTGACATGGTTGACGATGAAGAGCTACTAGAACTAGTAGAAATGGAAGTTCGTGAGCTTCTATCTGAGTACGATTTCCCAGGTGATGACCTACCAGTTATCCAAGGTTCTGCACTAGGCGCACTAAACGGCGAAGAGCAGTGGGAAGCGAAAATCGTTGAACTAGCAGAAGCGCTAGATTCATACATCCCAGAACCAGAGCGTGCAGTAGACCTACCGTTCCTAATGCCAATCGAAGACGTATTCTCGATCCAAGGCCGTGGTACTGTAGTAACTGGTCGTATCGAACGTGGTATCCTAAACGTAGGTGACGAAGTTGCTATCGTTGGTATCAAAGACACCATCACTACTACATGTACTGGTGTTGAAATGTTCCGTAAGCTTCTAGACGAAGGTCGTGCGGGTGAGAACGTTGGTGCACTTCTACGTGGTACTAAGCGTGACGAAGTAGAACGTGGTCAAGTACTAGCTAAGCCAGGTTCAATCACTCCACACACTAAATTCGAATCAGAAGTATACGTACTGTCTAAAGATGAAGGTGGTCGTCACACTCCATTCTTCAAAGGCTACCGTCCACAGTTCTACTTCCGTACAACTGACGTAACTGGTGACATCACGCTACCAGAAGGCGTAGAAATGGTAATGCCAGGCGACAACGTACAAATGACTGTTGAGCTAATCGCACCAATCGCAATGGACGAAGGTCTACGTTTCGCGATCCGTGAAGGTGGCCGTACAGTAGGTGCTGGTGTTGTTGCTAAGATCTTCGACTAATTCATAGCGAATTAGACGGATGCTATCGGAAAATCTTGAATTAGATTTGACGAACCAGTAGCAAAAAGGGCATCATTTGATGCCCTTTTTCTGCACTCAACATAATTTTTGCTGTTTTCTTGTCCAGAAGTTGCTTGAGTGTGGAGCAAGATTAAGCAAACGGGCTTAATCTTATTAAGAGTACGCTGATTTTTTCAGCGATTTGGAGTTTGCCCTGCAACAGCGGGGTTGTTGTCGTCTATATTAAGACTTGAAACAGGTTGGTTTTATGAAAGCAAATAATGCTGAAACTCCTGATAGCTCAAATGCAGCAGATACGTTCAAGTGGATCGTCGCTTTCGTATTGGCAGGTGCCGCTGTTGTGGGTAATTACCTGTATGGTGAAATGTCTGTAGTGATTCGCGCTGCAGGTGTTGTTGTTCTTATTGCAGCTGCTCTAGGCGTTGCAGCAACAACGACTAAAGGTAAAGCAGCGATCAGTTTTGCAAAAGAATCGCGTATGGAAGTACGTAAAGTTGTTTGGCCTACTCGCCAAGAAACCATGCAAACAACACTGATCGTTTTAGCTGTAAGTATTGTAATGGCTCTAGCGCTATGGGGTATTGACGGAATTATGGTTCGTCTAGTAGCTCTAGCGACTGGGGTATAGAGGGTTTTAATTCATGAGTGAAGCTCCAAAAAAACGCTGGTATGTGGTTCAAGCCTTCTCTGGATTTGAAGGTCGTGTAGCTCAATCTCTGCGCGAGCATATCAAAATGCACGGCATGGAAGAGCTATTCGGTGAAGTACTAGTTCCTACTGAAGAAGTAGTAGAAATGCGCGCGGGTCAGCGCCGCAAATCTGAGCGTAAGTTCTTCCCAGGTTACGTCCTTGTTCAGATGATTATGAACGATGAATCATGGCACCTTGTACGCAGTGTGCCGCGTGTCATGGGCTTCATTGGTGGTACCTCGGACCGTCCTGCACCTATCACAGATAAAGAAGCTGACGCGATTCTTAACCGTCTTGAGAAAGCGAGCGAAGCGCCACGTCCTCGTACTATGTACGAAGCGGGTGAAGTGGTACGTGTTAATGAAGGTCCATTTGCTGACTTCAACGGTACTGTTGAAGAAGTGGATTACGAGAAGAGCCGCCTGAAAGTGTCTGTATCGATCTTTGGTCGTGCAACACCAGTTGAGCTTGAATTTGGTCAGGTTGAAAAACTAGACTAAGACTCTTAATTTAAAGAGTATAAAAAATCACCTTTTTAGGGTTGTATAAGGCGCGAATTATTACTATAATTTCGCGCCTTTTTACTTCTAGTGAAGTAAAAAGTATCTTACACAAACGGGGAGCTGATCTGTGATTAGCGCTAGTACCCAAATTTAGGAATTATCATGGCTAAGAAAGTTGAAGCTTACATCAAGCTACAAGTTGCTGCTGGTATGGCTAACCCTAGTCCACCAGTAGGTCCTGCACTAGGTCAACACGGTGTTAACATCATGGAATTCTGTAAAGCGTTCAACGCGAAAACAGAATCTATCGAGAAAGGTCTACCGACTCCAGTAGTTATCACTGTTTACAACGACCGTTCTTTCACGTTCGTAACTAAGACTCCACCTGCTGCTGTTCTACTTAAGAAAGCTGCTGGCGTTAAGTCTGGTTCAGGTCGTCCAAACACTGAAAAAGTTGGTACTGTAACTGACGCTCAAATCCAAGAAATCGCAGAAACTAAAGCTGCTGATATGACTGGTGCTGACATCGAAGCGATGAAACGCTCAATCGCTGGTACTGCTCGTTCAATGGGCCTAGTGGTAGAGGGTTAAGATCATGGCAAAACTAACTAAGCGCATGCGCGTAATCCGCGAAAAAGTTGACGTAACTAAAGAATACGAAATCAACGAAGCTGTTGCTCTTCTTCAAGAACTAGCGACTGCTAAATTCGTTGAGTCTGTAGACGTTGCTGTTAACCTAGGCATCGATGCTCGTAAATCTGACCAGAACGTACGTGGTGCAACTGTACTACCTCACGGTACTGGCCGCGAAATCCGCGTTGCAGTGTTCACTCAAGGTGCAAACGCTGAAGCAGCTAAAGAAGCTGGCGCAGACATCGTTGGTATGGAAGATCTTGCTGAGCAAGTGAAGAAAGGCGAAATGAACTTTGACGTAGTTGTTGCTTCTCCAGATGCAATGCGCGTTGTAGGTCAACTAGGTACTATCCTAGGTCCTCGCGGTCTAATGCCTAACCCTAAAGTTGGTACTGTAACTCCTAACGTTGCTGAAGCTGTTAAGAACGCTAAAGCTGGTCAGGTTCGTTACCGTAACGACAAAAACGGCATCATCCACACTACTATCGGTAAAGCTAACTTCTCTGCAGAGCAGATCAAAGAGAACCTAGAGTCTCTTCTAATCGCTCTTAAGAAAGCTAAGCCATCTTCAGCGAAAGGTACTTTCCTGAAGAAAGTAAGCATCTCTACTACTATGGGTGCTGGTGTTGCTGTTGATCAGGCTAGCCTGAACACTCAAGCATAATTTATTTGCTTAGGTGCAAAATTAGTGTATAATTTTGCGCCTAATATTTGTGGTTGGGGCTGAACTTTGGTTCTTTGAACTGTCTCCTAGTTCGAATTGAATTAAGACCCAGTCTCCGTCCAAGACCGTAGGTGTTTGTTAATTTACAAACTTAATTGCCCTACGTAGATGGTGCCCGAACTGACAGAAAGCTCTATATTTTAATAGTTAACTTTCTTCTGGGAAGCACCTAAATAGCTCTCACTGTCGTGATGATAGTGAGTGGTGTAACGACAACCAGGAGTAAATCCAAGATGGCTTTAAACCTTCAAGACAAAAAAGCAATTGTTGCTGAAGTCAACGAAGCTGCCAGTGGTGCACTTTCTGCAGTTGTAGCTGATTCTCGTGGCGTTCAAGTTGGCGCGATGACTTCTCTACGTAAACAAGCTCGTGAAGCTGGTGTTTACATGAGAGTTGTTCGTAACACACTTGCTCGTCGTGCGGTTGAAGGTACTGAGTACGAGTGTCTAACTGACACTTTCACTGGTCCTACTCTAATCGCGTTCTCTAACGAGCACCCAGGTGCTGCAGCGCGTCTTTTCAAAGACTTCGCTAAAGAGAACAAAGACTTCGAGATCAAAGCTGCTGCATTTGAAGGCGCGCTAACTGACGCTGAAGTACTAGCGACACTACCAACTTACGACGAAGCAATCGCACGCCTAATGATGTGCATGAAAGAAGCTTCTGCTGGCAAGCTGGTACGTACCTTCGCTGCTATCCGCGATCAAAAAGAAGAAGCAGCGGCGTAAGCCTTGCTTTTTACTGGTTGCTTAATAAACTTATTGTTGACTTAAAAGAGAATTGTTATGTCTATTACTAACGAGCAAATCCTAGACGCAGTTGCAGAAATGTCTGTAATGCAAGTTGTTGAACTAATCGAAGCAATGGAAGAGAAATTCGGTGTTTCTGCTGCTGCTGCTGTTGTAGCTGGCGGCGCTGCTGCAGGCGAAGCTGCTGCTGAGCAAACTGAATTCGACGTAATCCTAGAAGCTGCTGGCGGTAACAAAGTTGCTGTAATCAAAGCAGTACGTGGCGCAACTGGCCTAGGTCTTAAAGAAGCTAAAGCTCTTGTAGACGGCGCTCCAGCACCTCTTAAAGAAGGTGTTGACAAAGCAGAAGCTGACGCTCTTAAAGCTCAGCTAGAAGAAGCTGGTGCAACTGTTGCTGTTAAGTAATTATTGCATAGTTTCTTAGCCTAACGGCTAATTGGCTGGTGGTTTTTTAACCACCGGCCTTTTTGCGCTGTAGGGTATAGGTGAATTTTCCCGCTGTTTAAGCGCCTTATACCCATGCAAAAAACATTTCATTCTATCGAAATGAAATGTCACTACAGTAAACAGCTATTTAGTCACTGTCCCTTACCCCCCTTAAGTAACTAGGAGCGGGCGGACAGTTTGGGTCACTTATCAGCGAGCTGAGGAACCCCATGGTTTACTCTTATACCGAGAAAAAGCGCATCCGTAAGGACTTTGGTACTCGTCCACAAGTTTTGGACATTCCATACCTGCTATCGATCCAGCTCGATTCGTTCGACAAATTTATCGAACAGGATCCTGAAGGTCAATACGGTCTTGAAGCCGCTTTCCGTTCTGTATTTCCAATTCAGAGCTACAACGGCAATTCTGAGCTGCAATACGTTAGCTACCGTCTTGGTGAGCCAGTTTTTGACGTTAAAGAATGTCAAATCCGCGGTGTAACTTACTCAAAGCCACTACGTGTAAAACTACGCCTAGTTATCTTTGATAAAGACGCGCCAGCAGGTACTGTAAAAGACATTAAAGAACAAGAAGTCTACATGGGTGAAATTCCACTCATGACAGACAATGGTACCTTCGTAATCAACGGTACCGAGAGGGTTATCGTATCCCAGCTGCACCGAAGCCCAGGCGTGTTCTTCGACAGCGATAAGGGTAAGACCCACTCATCAGGTAAAGTTCTATACAACGCACGTGTTATTCCTTACCGTGGTTCATGGCTTGATTTCGAGTTTGATCCTAAGGATAACCTGTACGTACGTATCGACCGCCGTCGTAAGCTACCAGCATCGATCATCCTTCGTGCACTAGGTAAATCGACTGAAGAAATCCTAGATATCTTCTTCGAGAAAGTGAACTTCGAAGTGAAAGACCAAACTCTACTGATGGAGTTGGTTCCTGATCGTCTACGCGGTGAAACTGCGTCATTCGACATCGAAGCAGATGGTAAAGTTTACGTTGAGCAAGGTCGTCGCGTAACGGCTCCCCATATCCGCCAACTAGAAAAAGATGGCGTTGATCACATCGAAGTACCAGTTGAGTACATCGTTGGTAAAGTTGCATCGAAAGATTACATCAACGAAGCAACAGGCGAGATCATTGTTACTGCTAACCAGGAAATCAGCCTGGAAGCACTAGCGAACCTATCTCAGGCTGGCCACAAAGCGCTAGAAGTTCTGTTTACGAACGATCTAGACCACGGTCCGTTCATGTCAGAAACACTACGTATCGACAGCACTGTTGATCGTATTTCTGCATTGGTAGAAATCTACCGCATGATGCGCCCTGGTGAGCCGCCAACAAAAGAAGCTGCAGAAGCATTATTCGAAAGCCTATTCTTCTCTGAAGAGCGTTACGATCTATCGACTGTTGGTCGTATGAAGTTCAACAGCTCTATCGGTCGTGAGGATGCTCAAGAGCAAGGCACTCTGGACGAAACTGATATCGTCGAAGTGATGAAGAAGCTTATCGCGATCCGTAACGGTAAAGGTGAAGTGGACGATATCGACCACCTAGGCAACCGTCGTATCCGTTCTGTAGGCGAAATGGCTGAGAACCAGTTCCGTGTAGGTTTAGTACGTGTTGAGCGTGCAGTTAAAGAGCGTCTAAGCCTAGGCGATCTTGATGCTGTTATGCCTCAAGACTTGATCAACGCGAAGCCAATTTCTGCAGCAGTTAAAGAATTCTTTGGCTCTTCACAGCTTTCACAGTTCATGGACCAAAACAACCCGTTATCAGAAGTAACGCACAAGCGTCGTATTTCTGCATTGGGTCCTGGCGGTCTAACTCGTGAACGTGCTGGCTTCGAAGTACGTGACGTACACGTAACTCACTACGGTCGTCTATGTCCTATCGAAACGCCTGAAGGTCCAAACATCGGTCTGATCAACTCTCTATCTGCGTTTGCGCGTTGTAACGAGTACGGTTTCCTAGAGACTCCATACCGTCGCGTTGTAGATGGCGTTGTTACAGACGAAGTAGATTACCTATCTGCAATCGAAGAAGGCCAATTCGTTATCGCACAGGCTAACGCTGCGTTGACTGAAGAAGGTACGTTTGCAGATGAGCTGATCACAGCTCGTCAGAAAGGTGAATCTGGTCTACACCCTCGTGAGCACGCTCAGTACATGGACGTTGCGACAAACCAGGTTGTATCTATCGCTGCATCGCTTATCCCGTTCCTAGAACACGATGATGCGAACCGTGCATTGATGGGTGCGAACATGCAACGTCAGGCAGTTCCAACACTGAAAGCTGACAAACCGCTTGTTGGTACTGGTATTGAACGTAACGTAGCCGTTGACTCAGGTGTAACTGCAGTTGCGAAACGTGGTGGTGTAATCCAGTCAGTAGATGCTTCTCGTATCGTTGTTAAAGTGAACGAAGAAGAGCTAGTACCAGGCGAAGCTGGTATCGACATCTACAACCTGACTAAATACACACGTTCTAACCAGAACACATGTATTAACCAGCGCCCATGTGTGATGCCAGGTGAACCTGTATCACGCGGCGACGTACTTGCTGATGGTCCTTCAACAGACCTTGGTGAGCTAGCGCTTGGTCAAAACATGCGTATCGCGTTCATGCCTTGGAACGGTTACAACTTCGAAGACTCGATCTTAGTATCTGAGCGCGTAGTTCAAGAAGACCGCTTCACGACAATCCACATTCAAGAACTGACTTGTGTGGCACGTGATACTAAGCTGGGCTCTGAAGAGATCACAGCGGATATTCCAAACGTAGGTGAATCTGCTCTGTCTAAACTAGACGAGTCAGGTATCGTTTACATCGGTGCTGAAGTTAAGGGTGGCGACATCCTGGTTGGTAAAGTAACACCTAAAGGTGAAACTCAGCTGACTCCTGAAGAGAAGCTACTACGTGCGATCTTCGGTGAAAAAGCATCTGATGTTAAAGATACGTCACTACGTGTACCGAACTCTGTATCAGGTACGATCATCGACGTTCAAGTCTTCACTCGCGATGGCGTAGAGAAAGACAAGCGTGCGCTTGAAATCGAACAGATGCAGCTTAAAGAAGCGAAGAAAGACCTAACTGAAGAATTCCAGATTCTTGAGGGTGGCCTTCTAAACCGTGTTAAAGCTGTTCTGATTGAAGGCGGTTACTCTGAAGCGAAACTAGAGTCTACTGAACGTAAGAAGTGGCTAAAGCTAACGCTGGAAGATGACGCACTACAAACTCAGCTAGAGCAGCTTGCTGAGCAGTGGGACGAGCTAAAAGCTGACTTCGATAAGAAGTTCGAAACTAAGCGTCGTAAGATCACTCAAGGTGATGATCTAGCACCTGGCGTACTGAAGATCGTTAAGGTTTACCTAGCGGTTAAACGTCGTATCCAGCCTGGTGATAAGATGGCCGGCCGTCACGGTAACAAGGGTGTAATCTCTAAGATCAACCCTGTTGAAGACATGCCATACGATGAAAAAGGTCAGCCTGTAGACATCGTACTTAACCCACTGGGTGTACCTTCGCGTATGAACATCGGTCAGATCCTAGAAGTTCACTTAGGTCTGGCAGCGAAAGGTATCGGTGACAAGATCAACCAGATGGTTAAAGAGCAGCAAGAACTAGCGAAATTCCGCGAGTTCCTACAAAAAGTTTACGATCTAGGTGAGACTCGCCAGAAAGTAGACGTTGCTTCTCTGTCTGATGATGAAGTTCGTACACTGATCAAGAACCTGCGTGGCGGTCTACCAATCGCGACGCCAGTATTTGACGGTGCTTCTGAGCATCTAATCAAAGAGCTTCTAAAACTAGCAGACCTACCAACATCTGGTCAGCTAACGCTGTTTGATGGTCGCACAGGTGATGCGTTTGAGCGTCCTGTAACTGTTGGTTACATGTACATGCTGAAACTGAACCACCTTGTTGATGACAAGATGCACGCTCGTTCAACTGGTTCGTACAGCCTAGTAACTCAGCAACCACTTGGTGGTAAAGCTCAGTTCGGTGGTCAGCGTTTCGGTGAGATGGAAGTATGGGCACTAGAAGCATACGGTGCTGCTTACACTCTACAAGAAATGCTAACTGTTAAGTCGGATGACGTTAACGGCCGTACTAAGATGTACAAGAACATCGTAGACGGAAGCCACAGCATGGAACCTGGTATGCCAGAATCGTTCAACGTATTGTTGAAAGAGATTCGCTCGCTAGGTATCAACATCGAGCTAGAAGACGAAGAGTAATCCCTTTCTCATTTGAGAAAAGTGATTATCTGGTAGAAAGCAGCTAGCGCTTGGCTGGCTGCTTTTAACTCCTTACAGGAGCTGATTGTGAAAGACTTATTAAACTTTCTAAAAGCACAGCATAAGACCGAAGAGTTTGATGCAATCAAAATCGGTCTATCTTCACCAGACATGATCCGTTCATGGTCTTTCGGTGAAGTTAAAAAACCTGAAACGATCAACTATCGTACGTTCAAACCTGAACGCGATGGTCTGTTCTGTGCGCGTATTTTTGGTCCAGTTAAAGACTACGAATGTCTTTGTGGTAAATACAAGCGCCTGAAGCACCGTGGTGTTATCTGTGAGAAGTGTGGTGTAGAAGTTACACAAACTAAAGTTCGTCGTGACCGTATGGGCCACATCGAGCTTGCTTCACCAGTAGCTCACATCTGGTTCCTAAAATCGCTACCGTCTCGTATCGGTCTACTAATGGATATCCCTCTACGTGATATCGAACGTGTTCTTTACTTCGAAATGTACGTAGTAACTGAACCAGGTATGACTGATCTAGAAAAGAGTCAGATGCTTACTGAAGAAGAGTATCTAGACCGTCTAGAAGAGTGGGGCGACGAGTTCACTGCTAAGATGGGTGCAGAAGCTATCAAGGACCTTCTAGGTTCTATGGATATGCACGCTGAAGCGGAACAAATGCGCGAAGAGTTAGAAACGACTAACTCTGAAACTAAGCGTAAGAAAGTTACTAAGCGTTTGAAGCTGGTAGAAGCGTTTATTCAATCTGGTAATAACCCAGAGTGGATGATCCTGACTGTACTTCCTGTACTTCCGCCAGATCTACGTCCTCTAGTACCACTAGATGGCGGTCGCTTTGCGACTTCTGATCTAAACGATCTATACCGTCGTGTGATCAACCGTAACAACCGTTTGAAGCGTCTTCTAGAGCTAGCGGCTCCGGACATCATCGTACGTAACGAAAAACGTATGCTGCAAGAGTCTGTTGATGCGCTACTAGATAACGGTCGTCGTGGTCGTGCGATCACAGGTTCGAACAAGCGTCCTCTGAAATCTCTTGCTGATATGATCAAGGGTAAACAAGGTCGTTTCCGTCAGAACCTTCTAGGTAAACGTGTAGACTACTCTGGCCGTTCTGTAATCACAGTAGGTCCATACCTTCGTCTGCACCAGTGTGGTCTTCCTAAGAAGATGGCACTTGAGCTATTCAAACCATTCATCTACAGCAAGCTAGAGACTCGTGGTCTTGCGACTACAATCAAAGCTGCTAAGAAAATGGTAGAGCGTGAAGAAGCGGTTGTTTGGGATATCCTGGACGAAGTAATCCGTGAACACCCAGTACTATTGAACCGTGCACCTACACTTCACCGTCTAGGTATCCAGGCGTTCGAACCAGTACTAATCGAAGGTAAAGCGATTCAGCTACACCCACTTGTGTGTGCGGCGTACAACGCGGACTTCGATGGTGACCAAATGGCGGTTCACGTACCTCTAACTCTAGAGGCACAGCTTGAAGCTCGTACTCTGATGATGTCGACAAACAACATTCTGTCGCCAGCGTCAGGTGATCCGATCATCGTACCTTCTCAGGACGTTGTATTGGGTCTGTACTACATGACTCGTGAAAAGATCAACGTGAAAGGTGAAGGCATGTACCTTTCTGGCCCAGCAGAGGCTGAGAAAGCATACCGCACTAAACAAGCTGAACTTCACGCACGCGTTAAAGTACGTATTACTGAAACAGTCGTAGACGAAGACGGCAACAGCACAACATCTACTGGTATGGTTGATACCACTATCGGTCGTGCAATGCTTTGGCAAATCGTGCCAGCTGGTCTTCCGTACAGCATCGTTAACCAAAAGCTAGGTAAGAAACAAATCTCTAACCTACTTAACGAGGCGTACCGTAAGTTAGGTCTGAAAGACACAGTAATCTTCGCTGACCAAATCATGTACGCAGGTTTTGCTTACGCAGCACTATCTGGTGTATCTGTTGGTATCGACGATATGGTTGTACCGCCAGCTAAGTACACTGAAATCGCAGAAGCGGAAGAAGAAGTACGTGAAATCCAGGAACAATACCAATCTGGTCTTGTTACTGCGGGCGAACGCTACAACAAAGTTATCGATATCTGGGCATCGACCAACGACCGCGTTGCGAAAGCAATGATGGAGAACCTGTCATCTGAAACGGTAGTTAACCGTGACGGTGAAGAGGAACAACAAGAGTCGTTCAACAGCATCTACATGATGGCCGACTCAGGTGCTCGTGGTTCTGCAGCACAGATTCGTCAGCTTGCGGGTATGCGTGGTCTGATGGCGCGTCCAGATGGTTCAATCATCGAAACGCCGATCACAGCGAACTTTAAAGAAGGTCTAAACGTACTTCAGTACTTTATCTCAACGCACGGTGCTCGTAAGGGTCTTGCGGATACGGCACTGAAAACAGCGAACTCGGGTTACCTAACTCGTCGTCTAGTAGACGTTGCTCAAGACGTTGTTGTAACTGAACATGACTGTGGCACTCACGAGGGTGTTGACATGATGCCTCATATCGAGGGTGGTGATGTTAAAGTTGCACTTTCTGAGCTAGCTCTAGGTCGTGTAGTTGCTGAAGACGTTCTAAAACCTGGTACTGAAGATGTTCTTATTCCACGTAACACCCTGATCGATGAGAAGTGGTGTCAAATCATGGAAGAGAACTCAGTAGACAGCATGAAAGTACGTTCTGTTGTTACTTGTGATTCTGACTTCGGTTGTTGTGCACAGTGTTACGGTCGTGACCTAGCACGTGGTCACCTAGTGAACCAAGGTGAAGCAGTAGGCGTTATCGCTGCTCAGTCTATCGGTGAGCCGGGTACACAGCTTACGATGCGTACGTTCCACATCGGTGGTGCGGCATCGACAGCAGCAGCAGAAAACAGCGTTCAAGCGAAGAACAACGGTTCTATCAAGCTACACAACGCTAAATCAGTAGTGGCAGATGACGGTAAGATCGTTATCACTTCTCGTGCGACTGAACTAACCATCATTGATGAGTTTGGCCGTACTAAAGAGAAGCACAAACTGCCTTACGGTACACTACTAAGCAAAGGCGACGGTGACACAGTTCAAGCTGGTGAAACTGTAGCTAACTGGGAAGCGCACACACTACCAATCATCACTGAAGTAGCGGGTCGCATCCAGTTCGTAGACATGATCGACGGTGTAACAGTTTCTCGCCAAACAGATGACCTAACAGGTCTATCTTCAAGCGAAGTAACTGACGCAGCAGCGCGTCCATCTGCAGGTAAAGATATGCGTCCAGCTATCAAACTTGTTGATGAGCAAGGTAACGATGTAATGATCCCTGGTACTGATATGCCAGCTCACTACTTCCTACCTGGTAAAGCGATTGTAAACATCGAAGATGGCGCAGCAGTAGGCGTAGGTGCAACACTTGCACGTATTCCTCAGAAATCTGGCGGTAACAAAGATATCACCGGTGGTCTTCCACGCGTTGCTGACCTGTTCGAAGCACGTAAGCCTAAAGAGCCTGCGATCCTTGCTGAACACACAGGTACAGTTAGCTTCGGTAAAGAGACCAAAGGTAAGCGTCGTCTAGTGATCACTCGCGACAGCGGTGAAGCATACGAAGAGATGATTCCTAAGCATCGTCAGCTTAACGTTTTCGAAGGTGAGAAGGTTGAGCGTGGTGATGTAATCGCTGATGGTCCAGAGTCTCCACATGACATCCTACGTCTACGTGGCGTACACGCGGTAACTCAGTACATCGCTAACGAAGTACAAGAAGTTTACCGTCTACAAGGCGTTAAGATTAACGATAAGCACATTGAGACTATCGTTCGTCAAATGCTACGTAAGTGTACTATCACATTTGCTGGTGATTCTGAGTTCCTACCTGGTGAGCAAGTAGAATACTCACAAGTTAAGATTGCTAACCGTAATCTAGAAGCTGAAGGCAAAGAGCCTGCGCGTTTCGAACGTGAACTTCTAGGTATTACCAAAGCGTCTCTAGCGACTGAGTCGTTCATCTCTGCGGCATCGTTCCAGGAGACAACTCGCGTACTAACAGAAGCTGCGGTTTCTGGTAAGCGTGATGACCTACGTGGTCTGAAAGAGAACGTAATTGTTGGTCGTCTGATCCCAGCTGGTACTGGTTTCGCATACCACCAAGAGCGTCAAGCTAAACGTACTGAAGCGCAAGAAGGCCCGTCTGCTGAACAAGCAACGGATAACCTGGCAGCACTTCTAAACGCTGGCTTCTCTTCTGAAGAATAAGCCTCTGACGAGTCATCGTTAAGAGCGAAAAAAGGCACCCTCGGGTGCCTTTTTTAATATTTATGTACCGTCCTAAACAAAAAAGGATTGATGCTTTCACATCAACCCTTCATTTCAATAGCTGCTATAGATTAGCCAGAGTTCGTTTAAGCCCCTGGTGGCATTGCTAAACTATCAGAGATCTGTTGAATCAATTGATCTTCTACTTCGAAACGAGTCTCAAGAATCTCTCCTACCAGGGACATATCCGAGTTAAAGTCTGGTAACTCGTCGTCTTCTGTTACTTCAGAGTATTTATCGTTAAAGTTCAGCAGTGGCTCAGTCGTAATGACGATTTTTCCGTACGTCTGATTGATTTCGTCTGTCACGATAAAGCCGGTCGATTTCCATCGATCCATGACCATATCGTAAATTTTGAAATGGCCTTCAGAGATATAGTCGACCAGGTGTTGGCAGAAGTTTTGCAGCTCGGAAGGGGTAGGAAGTTCAATCACGTTAGTTTTCGAACAAGGTTGCAGCGCTGCAAGCTTACAGTATTCAACGATCAGCGATTGTCTCGTTTCTAACCAATGATCAATGACATCACTGGAGCCACCCCACTGGTCTTGTGTTTGTTTGAATTTTTTTAGCATGACCATGCCCTCATGATCGGTTCGCCATTTGGCAAACGTATCCTTTGCATAGCAAAGTTAGTAAAGTTATTACAAACTCTTGTCCTTACTAAAATTTATAGTTTCATATTTACCTAACGATAAACTCTAGTATGAAATTAGATTGCCAGTAAAATGGTTGAACTTCAAGCAAAGGGAGGGTGTCATGTTAAGAAAAGGTGATGTTAACCGCGTAGAAAATGCGCATTGGTGTGTTGTTTCAGGAAGTGAAATTTGGCTGGTGGATGGTGCTGTTCCTTTTGGTTCTGCGGAACAGTTCGCATTGCCGGAGGCGAGTGCAAGAAAAATTGGTGAGTATCAACAACATCCGGTTATGTGGATAAACCTGGCCGATCTTGAGCAAGACTTACCGATGACTTCATTGCGAGATTGCCTGCATTTCCCTGAAGCGCTCTTTTTGCTGCTAAGTAAGGCTATTCAGTATGGACACATGACGCAAAGTCTGCGTTTTTGTCCTCAATGCGGGGGAAGGAACTTCATCAATAATAATCAGCTCGCAATGCAATGTGGCGAGTGCAGAACGCTACACTACCCACGCATCTTCCCTTGCATTATTGTCGCTGTACGTAAAGATAAGCAGATTTTATTAGCGCAGCACCCAAGACATAGAAATGGTATGTATACCGTCATAGCGGGCTTTCTGGAGGTCGGAGAGACCTTAGAAGAGTGTGTTGCGCGCGAAATACATGAAGAAACCGGTGTATACGTAAAAAATATTCGTTACTTCGGTAGCCAACCTTGGGCGTTTCCATCCAGCATGATGATGGCATTTCTGGCCGACTATGAGTCGGGAGAGTTGAATCCAGACTACACAGAACTATCAGACGCACAGTGGTTTAACGTTGATGACATGCCAGATGTCGCTCCAAAAGGCACGATTGCTCGAGCGTTAATAGAGCAAACTCTGCAAGATATTAAAGCTAATCACCTGGGCAAATAGATAAAAAAAACCCTCCGAGAGGGAGGGGGTAAGTAAGATGTCGTTATGAGATGCCGAGTACTGGGTACTCAGTTTATAATTGTAGTTTTCGCTAGCGAACAAATTTTTAACACTGATACGGATTGGGTGCAAATTAAGCATTGATTTAAAAGTTGATAACATGATCCAGGTTGCAAAGCACACAGCTATTGGCTTCAAATCAGTGATAGAATACTCCCTTTCAAAGAAAGCCTAACAATTGGAATTACGGAATGACTGAATTAAAAAATGATCGTTATCTACGTGCACTACTAAAAGAGCCTGTAGATTACACGCCAGTATGGATGATGCGTCAGGCAGGTCGTTACCTACCAGAATACAAAGCAACACGTGCACAAGCGGGCGATTTCATGTCTTTGTGTAAAAATGCGGAGCTGGCGTCTGAAGTAACGCTTCAACCTCTACGCCGTTTTCCTCTTGATGCAGCAATCTTGTTCTCAGATATCCTGACGATCCCTGATGCAATGGGACTTGGTCTGCGCTTTGCTGCGGGTGAAGGCCCGGTGTTTGATAACCCAATCACTTGCAAAGCGGACGTGGAAAAAATTGGTCTTCCAGATCCAGAAGGTGAGCTGCAATACGTGATGAACGCAGTGCGTCAGATCCGTAAAGACCTAAAGGGTGAAGTGCCACTGATTGGTTTCTCGGGCAGCCCATGGACACTCGCGACTTACATGGTTGAGGGTAGTAGCTCGAAAGCGTTCACTAAGATCAAGAAGATGATGTACGCAGAGCCACAAACACTGCATCTATTGCTTGATAAGCTTGCTGACAGCGTCATTGAATACCTGAATGCACAAATCAAAGCGGGTGCGCAATCGGTGATGGTATTTGATACATGGGGCGGAGTACTGACTCCTCGTGACTACAACTTGTTCTCACTGCAATACATGCACAAGATCGTTGATGGCCTGATTCGTGAAAATGACGGTCGTCGCGTACCAGTAACGCTATTCACTAAGAATGGTGGCATGTGGCTAGAGCAAATCGCAGCAACAGGCTGTGATGCAGTTGGCCTGGACTGGACGATCAACATCGCAGACGCGAAAGCACGCATCGGTGACAAAGTCGCATTGCAAGGCAATATGGATCCATCAATGCTTTACGCATCACCTGAGCGTATCCGTGAAGAAGTTGCTGACATCCTGGAAGGTTTTGGCGATGCGGGCACAGGCCATGTGTTTAACCTTGGCCACGGCATTCACCTAGATGTTCCGCCAGAAAACGCAGGCGTATTTGTGGAAGCAGTGCACGAGTTATCTAAGCCGTACCACAAATAATCCCTATTTTTTGAAATCTATACCGGCATCTATTGCCGGTATTTTTTTGCCTGAAATTTACCGGTGTACAGCTCTTATAGTATTTGGCCTACTATGATCTAATTACTCCAAAATCTGAGCGTGATATTTTATTTTCAGTTAAAACAATTATTTATGTTATTGGCCTGCTTGTGTCTTTTTACTATGTACAGGTAAAGCAGTGTTTAGAACATGGGTAACCTAAAGCATCGAATGAATGCGACTTTGCAGGTAAGGGACGACGTCTGCCTCAAACCATGGGTTCTTTTTAAGCCATAACGTATTGCGTGGTGAAGGGTGAGGTAGAGGGATAAAGTCCGGTTCCCAGTCTTGCCAATGTTGAACCGTTTCGGTCAGTGTTTTGGGCTTATTAGTCAGGTAGTAGTTCTGTGAATATTGGCCGATGAGTAATGTCAGTTCGATATTTGGCAGTTGTTGCAGCAGCTTTTGGTGCCAGGCTGGCGCGCATTCCTTACGTGGAGGCAGGTCTCCGGATCGTCCCTTACCCGGATAACAAAACCCCATTGGAATAATGGCAACTTTGGTCGGGTCGTAGAAGGTGTCCTTATCGATATCTAGCCACTGACGTAGCCGGTCACCACTTGGGTCATTCCACGGAATGGACGTGTTGTGGACCCGAGTACCAGGAGCCTGACCAATAATCAGTAATCGGGCTTCTTTTGCCGCTTGTACGACAGGGTTTGCGCCTAGCGGTAAATCGCTGGCGCAAAGCTGACAGGCTCTAACTTGCTTCAGTAGTGCGTCTAGTGACATGAACGAATTAATATCCTTTATCGAAATCGACTTGGTAGTTGAGTGTGAATCCATCTCGCCAGTTTAGGTAATTCTCGACAAATATCTCCACCACTTGTTCCGGGAAGCTGAGAGCGGCAATGTGCGGTGTGAGCGTAATTTGCGGCAATCTCCAGAAAGGATGCTCCTTGGGAAGTGGTTCTTGCTCAAAAACATCCAGAATCGCGTGTTCTATCCAGCGGTTTTTAATCGCCAGTAAGAGTCCCTTGTCCTCGAGCACATCCCCGCGTCCGACATTAATCAGTATGGCTTGGTTTAGATGACAGAGCGTTTCGCTATTAAGCAGGTAAAGGGTCTCTGGTGTACTTGGCAAGGTGTTGACGACGATGTCTGCTTGCTTAAGGGCGCTCGTAAGTTCATTGATATGAAAAGTCTGGTTAAATTCCCCTCCTGAGGTTGGAATACCGGTGCGATTCACACCGATGGCCTCTATTCCCATGGCTCTAACCGTTTTGGCTAAGTAACTGCCTATGCTGCCAGTGCCGAGAATGACCATCTTTTTACTTTGCAGAGAAGTATAGAGGTGTGGCTGCCACTGTCGATTCTGTTGCTGCTGGTGGTAAAGGATAAAGTGACGATAGTGGCTAATACAGTAGCCAATCACATATTCGGCAATGAGCGGGCCAAAGATGCCTCGTACATTTGTGAGAGTATAATCCTGACGTAACTCAGGCGACATCAAGGTGTTTACGCCTGCAAACGTGGATTGTACCCAGTCAAGTTGTGAAAACTCGTCTAACCTTTGTGATAGCAGAGGTGGATCCGCCAGAACTATTTGAGCGTCATTCGGGTTATCCGTAAGGCTAAGATCAGGCAGGTTTTTCTCTGCCAACAATGTTTGGTAGGTGCTTTGATGCTCCGAGAGCAGGAAAATCTTATTTGGTTGCGGCATTAACTTTTTTCCCTGTGATGAATCAAGTACACTTTCGCTGTTTTTTTCTTCAATGATTGAGTGACTATGCTTAAGAATCCTCTTCAGGTTCGTTTGGAAAAACTAGAACCTTGGCAACAAATTACCTTTATGGCGTGTCTGTGCGAGCGCATGTATCCAAACTACGCAATGTTTTGTGAGAATACAGAATTTGCGGAACCGCGCGCTTACCGAGCGATTCTTGATAGTGTATGGGAAATTCTGACAGTTAAGAGCGCGAAAGTGAACTTTGAGCGTCAGTTAGAAAAACTAGAAGAGTTATTCCCAAGTGCCGATGAGTTTGATTTTTACGGTGTATACCCAGCAATGGACGCGTGTCAGGCGTTGTCTACACTGCTGCATGGTCTGTTGGATCGCGACTACCTTTTTGACTCAATGATTAAAGTGAGCCAACAGTCGGTACAAACTGTTGCGGATCTTGAGCAAGCTCAAGGGAGCGAGCCAATCACGAATGACAATCAAAAAGAAAACCAAGCTGTGTGTGAAGAATGGGACGTTCAGTGGGCGATTTTCCGTCCATTACGTGAGGCAGCAGAGCGCGATATTGGTTTGATTAAAGATCTGCGTGAAGAGCTACGAGAAGAGGGCGTTAGCAATATTGGTATTGCGTTATAACTCCTCTACGAAGAATATGAAAAAGGCATCCTACTGGATGCCTTTTTGCTGTGACTGCCGATAAATATTGAAACTACTTGGAGTCTGGCTTCGTTGCCTCGGTTGGTTCAGGCTTCGTTTCCTGATTCTCCAGTGGGGTCTCTTCTTCGTCATCATCTCGGCTTTCAATTACGCCGTACTTCTCTTTCCAGTTCTCCCAGCGCTGGTACGCCAGTTCTTGCATGTCTGTACTTTTGTCTGCTTCATCGATGATCTCTTCGCCTACAAGGTGCTCAAAGATATCTTCCAGCGTTACCAAGCCTTGTACAGTGCCGTACTCGTCAACCACAAGTGCCAATTGCAGGCGGTGAGTCATCATTTGGTCGAAGACTCTCGGTAGCGCTGTATTGTTCAGAACTACCTGAATAGGACGCATCACTTCACCAAGCTTCTTCTGACCGCTGCCAGACTGTTGCAGTTTAAACAGCTCCAAGCGGTGCACAAAGCCGATGATGTTGTCTTTCTGCTCGCTATAAATCAAAGGTCGAGAGAATGGCGTATCTTTGTGTTTCTCTAAAAACTGGTCAATCGTCTTAGTCGCGTTGACACGGAATACCACCGGGCGAGGCGTCATCACCTGAGTGACAGGTACATCTTGAATGCCAAGCAGGTTACTCAGAATTTTTGATTCGCCTTCTGCAAACTCGCCGCTTTCACGAGCAAGAATCGCCATCGCGGATAACTCATCACGCATCTTAGGCGCTACGTGGTTGCGAGCCAGGCGCTTGGTGATTTGCTCAGAGAACCAGACAAATGGTGTTAAGGCCCATACCATCCAGCGTAAAGCGACCGCAGCGGTTGGAGCGAGCTGGCGCCAGTAAGTTGCACCAATTGTCTTAGGTACGATTTCAGATAGAACCAAAATCGCCAAAGTCAGTACCGCAGAGAAGATGCCCAGCGCTTCGCTACCGAATACCACGGCAGCTTGTGCACCAGCTGTTGCTGCACCGATCGTGTGTGCAATGGTGTTAAGAGTCAGAATCGAGGCTAACGGGCGGTCGATGTCTGATTTAAGTTTAGAAAGCTGCTCAGCAGCAGGGTGCCCTTGTTGGTTGAGCTGTGCGATGTAACTTGGACTGATACTCAGTAATACTGCCTCCAGCACCGAACAGATAAACGAAATGCCGATAGCAATAGAGATATAAATGGATAACAGCAGCATAGTTGCCCTTGAAAGTCGTTAGATAGTAGTTGTTTGCGGCTATTATAGCCGAGTATGTGCGATATAAATTGCGCCAAATCCCTTGGAAAGCAAGGGAATTCGGATGCTATGTGGTAACAAATTGTGAGTTATTACTCATATTATGGCTAAAAGTACGTCATAAAATCGAAAGTTCACCTACAAACCTTTGCCAGATGGGGCATTTATGTTTTAGAGTGAGACGAATTCGATAACCTATAAGAAGGGAAACCTAATGAACAAGACCCAATTAATCGACTTTATCGCAGAAAAAGCAGACCTATCAAAAGCACAAGCAAAGGCTGCTCTTGAAGCGACTCTTGAAGGTGTAACTGGCGCACTTAAAGAGGGTGACCAAGTTCAACTAATTGGTTTTGGTACATTCAAAGTAAACCACCGTGCTGCACGTACTGGCCGTAACCCTAAGACTGGCGATGAGATTCAAATCGCAGCGGCTAACGTTCCTGCATTCGTAGCAGGTAAAGCACTGAAAGAATCAGTAAACTAAGTTAGAATGCACCGAGGTATCCTGCCTCGGTGCAATTTTATGAAAAAACAGCTATACACTTCTCTTCTCCTTGCTAGCCTTTCTCTCGTTGGCTGTTCATCTGTTGAAACCCCCAATCTAGAACAATTTACTCATTTCACTGGCGGTAAAACCGAAGGTGATGCAAGCAGTTTGTATTGGATGACGGAACGACTTACCCGAGTCAGTACAGCAGCAGACTATGTAACATCGGGTGATTACGGTTGGTACCAGAGTGATTATCGTTGGGATGCCGGAGAATTACGGGAGTTGACTCGAAAGGGTGACCAGATTGATGCCAAGCTTGGTATGGTACCTTTTCAAATCCACATCCGATTCAATAAAGATGGTGAAGCGGTTTATCAGCAATATCGAGTTAATAACAAAGTCCTGCCTTTGCAGCGTGACCAGCTAGCACGTTTTAAGTCTGAAGCTAACGATGTTGTTGCCTCTGTCAAAGAGCGCTCTCGCAACGGCCAGAGCCTGATTCAAGGTTACTGGGATGGGGAATCCTTAGAAGTTTGTGATGGCAAAGAGTTCACGACATTAGAGTTTAATCAAACGTTGCCGAAATTTGTCATTGACCGATTGGCTTCCGTTGATAGTTACATTGCCTTCATTGGTAAAGAGTCACGCAATAAAGTGACCGTTGATGAATTGCTTTTACTTAAAGATGATGAGTTTGATTGCGTTCAGCGACCTAAACTCATCGCTGAATAACCGTTCTTGCTTTTAATAATAAAAAAAGGCGCATTAAGCGCCTTATTATTTATAGCCAACTGATGTTGTTTTTATTTTGATTGCTCGCGTGCGATAGCGCGGTAGCCAATATCATTGCGATGGAACATACCATCCCAGCTGATCTGTTTCGCTAGCTCGTACGCGCGTTGCTGAGCTTCTGAAACGCTATGGCCAAGTGCTGTAGCACACAGTACGCGACCACCGTTTGTCACGACATCGCCGTCTTTGCTCTCTGTACCAGCATGGAAGACTTTCTCGCCTTCAACTTCGGTCTGAGGCAGGCCTGAAATTACATCGCCTTTGTTGTATGCCGCTGGGTAACCGCCTGCAGCTAGAACAATACCGATAGATGCGCGTGGATCCCATTTAGATTCCACTTGGTCAAGTTTCTTGTCCACAGCTGCCAGACAAAGTTCAACTAAATCTGACTGCATACGCATCATGATTGGTTGAGTTTCTGGATCGCCGAATCGACAGTTATATTCGATCACTTTTGGCGTGCCGTCTTGATCGATCATTAGGCCAGCGTATAGGAAACCTGTGTATGGGTTACCTTCTGCTGCCATACCGCGAACGGTTGGGTAAATGACTTCTTCCATAATGCGATTATGGATTTCTGGTGTAACCACTGGCGCTGGAGAGTAAGCACCCATACCACCTGTGTTAGGACCTGTATCTTTGTCACCTACGCGTTTGTGGTCTTGGCTGGTGGCCATTGGTAGTACGTTCTCACCATCAACCATCACGATGAAGCTTGCTTCTTCGCCATCCAGGAATTCTTCAATAACCACACGGCTACCAGCGTCACCAAAAGCGTTGCCAGCAAGCATGTCTTTGATTGCGTCTTCCGCTTCTTCTAGCGTCATTGCGACGATAACGCCTTTACCTGCAGCAAGGCCGTCAGCTTTCACAACGATTGGTGCGCCTTGCTCACGAACGTAAGCCAATGCAGGTTCAATCTCGGTGAAATTAGCGTAAGAACCCGTTGGGATCTTATGGCGTGCAAGAAAGTCTTTGGTGAACGCTTTTGAACCTTCAAGCTGAGCAGCAGCCTGAGTTGGGCCGAAAATTGGCAGGCCAGCTTCATTAAACGCATCAACGACACCAATTACAAGTGGTGCTTCAGGGCCAACGATAGTTAGCTCAATCGCATGTTCTTGTGCAAATGCAACCAGTGCTGCCGTGTCTTCTACGCCGATGTTGACGTTCTTCAATTTAGGCTCAAGAGCAGTACCAGCGTTACCAGGAGCAACGAATACCGTTTCAACATTTGGGTTTTGAGCGGCTTTCCAACCTAGTGCGTGTTCACGACCGCCTGCGCCGATAATCAATACATTCATTGTATTTTACCTTTGATAGCTTCGTCATATTGCCGATTTCAGCGTCAAACATGCTCACTTATAGCCATAAGCTCAGCGTGTTTTCCTTGAGCTAGGCAATCTGACTTTGCTCTAAAATTAAAATTTTTTAATTAATGTTGATAAGCAAAAGCGACAACACTAATGAAGAATTAAACGGATCAAAATGGCCCTAGGTCATCCCTAGAGCCATGTTCTGATTAGTGACGGAAGTGACGCATGCCTGTGAAGATCATCGCCATACCGTGCTCATCTGCTGCTGCAATAACTTCGTCATCGCGCATAGAGCCACCTGGCTGAATCACACACTTGATGCCCGCTTCGGCTGCCGCATCAATACCATCACGGAATGGGAAGAATGCGTCTGATGCCATTACGCTACCAGCGACTTCCAGACCTTCATCGGCTGCTTTAATACCAGCGATTTTTGCAGAGTAAACACGGCTCATTTGGCCAGCGCCCACGCCGATAGTCATGTCACCTTTTGCGTAAACGATCGCGTTTGATTTCACGAATTTCGCTACTTTCCAGCAGAATAGCGCGTCTTTTAGCTCTTCTTCTGTTGGCTGACGCTTAGACACGACTTTAAGGTCGTCCAGGCTTACCATGCCTTGGTCACGGTCTTGAACCAGCAGGCCGCCGTTAACGCGTTTAACATCAAAGCCAGTTGTCTTGGTTGTCCACTCACCGCACTCAAGCAGGCGAACGTTTTTCTTCGCTGCAACCACTTCGATAGCTTCCGCTGATACTGAAGGTGCAATAATGACTTCTACGAATTGGCGCTCAACAATCGCTGTTGCAGTTTCTGCGTCTAGCTCTTTGTTGAATGCGATGATGCCGCCGAATGCTGATGTTGGATCCGTTTGGTAAGCGCGGTTGTACGCTTCCAGGATGTCTTTACCTAGTGCTACACCACATGGGTTTGCGTGTTTCACGATCACACATGCTGGCTCGTCGAACTCTTTCACACACTCAAGCGCTGCATCAGTGTCAGCGATGTTGTTGTAAGAAAGTGCTTTACCTTGGATTTGGCGAGCAGTAGATACAGATGCTTCTTCCGGATTCGCTTCAACATAGAATGCTGCTGCTTGGTGGCTGTTCTCACCGTAGCGCATATCTTGTTTCTTCTCGAACTGCTGGTTGAAAGTGCGAGGGAATTTCGACTCTTCATCACCTTCTTTGTTCTCACCGTAAGATGGAACCATAGTGCCGAAGTAGTTTGCGATCATGCCGTCGTAAGATGCAGTATGCTCAAATGCAGCGATAGCAAGGTCGAAGCGAGTTTCCAGAGTCAGAGACTTGTCGTTTGCATCCATTTCAGCGATTACGCGATCGTAGTCTGAAGCGTTTACAACGATAGTCACGTCTTTGTGGTTTTTCGCAGCAGAGCGAACCATTGTTGGACCACCGATATCGATGTTCTCAACAGCGTCTTCTAGAGTACAGCCGTCTTTAGCAACAGTTTCTGCGAATGGGTATAGGTTAACGACAACCATGTCGATTGGATTGATGCCGTGTTTTTCCATCACTTCATCGTCCTGACCGCGACGGCCTAATACGCCACCGTGAACTTTCGGGTGAAGCGTTTTTACGCGACCGTCCATCATTTCTGGGAAACCAGTGTAGTCAGAGACTTCTGTTACTGCGATACCTTGCTCAGCAAGTAGGCGAGCTGTACCACCAGTAGATAGGATATCGACACCACGCTCAGCAAGAGCTTGTGCAAACTCAACAATACCTGTTTTGTCTGATACGCTGATTAGCGCGCGGCGAATAGGACGAGCGTTGTTCATGCTTCCATTTTCCTCAAATTCACGGAGTTAAAGATGTTTGCCAAAAATGAACTTGTTTTTACCTCTTGGGGTAAAATATTGGCCAGTTTTGGTAAAGACCTTTTCAGGCGTTTTCCTGTCAGAAAACAGTCTCCACTATTTGATGGCGCGTATTCTAACCAATTTATTACAAAAAAGCTCGCGCAATCGTTTGGCATCTCAAAAATAATTGCAAAAAAGTCGATCTTTAGCTTTAAAAGTAACGAGATAGTTAATAAGGACAGTTATGTTTCAGATAGGTGAACTGGCGAAACGCTGTGGTGTGACCGCCGATACATTACGATTCTACGAAAAAAATGGGCTAATTAAGCCAGCGGGACGAAGTGAGTCAGGCTATCGACTCTATAATGAAGAGAATCAAAAGCAGGTTCGATTTATCCTCAAAGCCAAAGAGCTTGGTTTAAGTTTGGGTGAGATTAGAGATCTTCTGGAAATAAAACTAGAAGCGACAGAGCACAGCTGCGCCGAGGTTAAAGCGATTACTACTGCTAAGTTAGAGCTGGTGGATGAAAAAATTAATGAACTGACTAAAATTCGCCGAGCGCTCAAAAAGATTAATGATGCCTGCTGCGGCCATGTGGATGACGATGCGAGTCACTGCTCCATCTTAGCTGCGCTCGAGTAGCTGGCTTTTTATTCTGCCCAGATTGTATCTGAATTAGATGGTTTACTAGGAACCAGCCGCCCTCCACCCTATAATCCCTCCTCTTTATTTACGGTAAGAGATGGTGTCCTTGTCATTTCTGCTGCTTTACCTGGTAGATGTGAGAGTGTAATTACATGGTTGAAGTCTATTTTCAAATCAGCGATTGGGTGATGGACGTTGGTGAAAATAAGCTTTACCGAAAAGGTAGGGAAACCTCTGTCGAACCACGATTAAGTAACCTTCTATATTTCTTTGCTAAGAACGCGAACCAAGTGTTCACACGCAAAGAGTTAATACAGTCGGTCTGGGATAGGGCGGCTGTCACCGACCAAGTGGTGACTCAGTCTATCTCTGAGCTGCGTAAGTTATTGCGTGATAGTCGTGAAGAGAACCCCAGCTATGTCATCACAGTGCCCAAGCGAGGGTACAAACTCGTCGCTGAAGTCACACGCTTAACGGCAAAAGAGTTTATGCGCGTTAGTCGTGAGGACCTGCCTACTCTTATTGGAGAAGCAGATGGCTGTTACTCAAACGACGCTCAAGCACAACTTGCCACTGACTCAGATGCGGTTGGTGGGGAGTTTAAACAAAAACATCAAGGACGCTATTGGCGGAAGGGATTATTTAGCCTTCCTTTGATCGGTATTGTGGTTGCGATGATATTCACGTTTACCTTCAAGCAACCAGAAGCCAGTAATAACCCAAACAACGACATACATCTGATTGAATTCACGCTCCACAACAACGCCAGTCATACAGGTGTTAGCGATGACTTAGCTGACGGTATCACGAAAAAGTTAATGTCGGATGTGGCTCAGGTTAGTGACTATCGTGTGATGCAGAAGAACTCGTCATTAAATAGCGATGCGGAACCGGGTAAATCTGTGGTGGTGAAGATAAGGCAAAGCGATGTAGCCCGCTTATTAGAAATCGAGTATCGGACCAGTTTCTCTGATAAAGCGTTATTTCGTCGTTTATATACTTTGGCGGACCGTGATTTAAAGACGGTTTTACAGCAAGCGTCGCTGGGGATGATGACAATACTGAGTGTGCCCGACGCCAAACTGAAATCAACCATGCTGGTGGCTGGGCTTCCCATGACGCCCAAGGCACTAAAACTGTTTATTCAAGCGCATCATTATTTAAACATTTCGGCTGCTAATCAGTATCAGCATGGTATTGAGCTCATGGAAAACGTTTTAGACATTGAACCACACAATGCTTATGTCCAAGCTGAGTTGCTGATTGCCTACTATGTACAAAAAGCACTGTACCCTGAACAAGCTCAGAAAAAGAGACAGACCCAAGCTCTCCATGAGGCATTGGAAGTAGGTGCAAAAATGGCTATCGGTCAAATTCAGCCTCGTATTTACGAAGCGCTCGCTTTACATGAAACAGTTGCCGGTGATTTAGCGAAGGCAAAGCAATATCTAGCACAAGCTCTTCAGTTACGTGACTCCGTGCTTTCCAATGTTATTCGCGCTAAACATGCGGAGTTGGAGCAAGATATAGAGTCAGCGGATAAGTTCTATCGCCAAGCCCTCTATATAGATAGATCATTAAAGACGTACGTATTGTGTAAATCGCTAGTGTTTAAAAGTAACGTGAAGGTGGATGACACCAAGCATCAAGCCAATTTCCTCACAGTGAGTGATATTTAATAAACGAATGCTGATAACTATATAAGCCCTCCACTATTAGTGAGGGGCTTTTTTGTATCCCTAATGTCTACAGAAGGTATGCCGTGTAGTCATCGTGATTAACACTAAATGGCAAAAGTTTACGGTGATATCGAAAAAATCGGTGATAGAGGTATAAGTGAAAAGGAAAAAGTCGGCGCTTTTTCTAACAAGGGATGACCTCGATCAGCAGAAAAGATCCGATTTATCCAAGAAAATAGGCTGAATCGTTCTTTATTTGCGCAAAGTGTTTGTTGTTTGTTCGGTTGAAAGTTTTTTTGCAAAAAACGCTTGTGCTAATTTCTTAACTCCCTATACTGCGCATCCACCGACACGGAGTGAGACGAAAGTCACACAGCGAGTCGGAAATGAGAGAAAAAAGAAATTTGAAAAAATGCTTGACTCTCTCACGGTGCGGAGTAAGATACGCACCCCTAACGACGAGCAAATGAGTTGCTGGGTAAGTTAGAAAAGCTCTTTAAAAATAAGAACCTATCAATCTGTGTGGGCACTCGTTGATGATAATCCAATTAGAAACTTCGGTTTCAAATTAGGTTTCAATGATACGAAGTGACCATTGAATCTTCGGATTCAGCACAGTCAATTCAAACATTACTTTATGTAATGTTCAGTATTCATTGAGCCGAACAAAATCTTAAATTGAAGAGTTTGATCATGGCTCAGATTGAACGCTGGCGGCAGGCCTAACACATGCAAGTCGAGCGGAAACGAGTTAACTGAACCTTCGGGGGACGTTAACGGCGTCGAGCGGCGGACGGGTGAGTAATGCCTAGGAAATTGCCCTGATGTGGGGGATAACCATTGGAAACGATGGCTAATACCGCATGATGCCTACGGGCCAAAGAGGGGGACCTTCGGGCCTCTCGCGTCAGGATATGCCTAGGTGGGATTAGCTAGTTGGTGAGGTAAGGGCTCACCAAGGCGACGATCCCTAGCTGGTCTGAGAGGATGATCAGCCACACTGGAACTGAGACACGGTCCAGACTCCTACGGGAGGCAGCAGTGGGGAATATTGCACAATGGGCGCAAGCCTGATGCAGCCATGCCGCGTGTGTGAAGAAGGCCTTCGGGTTGTAAAGCACTTTCAGTCGTGAGGAAGGTTTATGCGTTAATAGCGTATAGATTTGACGTTAGCGACAGAAGAAGCACCGGCTAACTCCGTGCCAGCAGCCGCGGTAATACGGAGGGTGCGAGCGTTAATCGGAATTACTGGGCGTAAAGCGCATGCAGGTGGTTTGTTAAGTCAGATGTGAAAGCCCGGGGCTCAACCTCGGAATAGCATTTGAAACTGGCAGACTAGAGTACTGTAGAGGGGGGTAGAATTTCAGGTGTAGCGGTGAAATGCGTAGAGATCTGAAGGAATACCGGTGGCGAAGGCGGCCCCCTGGACAGATACTGACACTCAGATGCGAAAGCGTGGGGAGCAAACAGGATTAGATACCCTGGTAGTCCACGCCGTAAACGATGTCTACTTGGAGGTTGTGGCCTTGAGCCGTGGCTTTCGGAGCTAACGCGTTAAGTAGACCGCCTGGGGAGTACGGTCGCAAGATTAAAACTCAAATGAATTGACGGGGGCCCGCACAAGCGGTGGAGCATGTGGTTTAATTCGATGCAACGCGAAGAACCTTACCTACTCTTGACATCCAGAGAACTTTCCAGAGATGGATTGGTGCCTTCGGGAACTCTGAGACAGGTGCTGCATGGCTGTCGTCAGCTCGTGTTGTGAAATGTTGGGTTAAGTCCCGCAACGAGCGCAACCCTTATCCTTGTTTGCCAGCGAGTAATGTCGGGAACTCCAGGGAGACTGCCGGTGATAAACCGGAGGAAGGTGGGGACGACGTCAAGTCATCATGGCCCTTACGAGTAGGGCTACACACGTGCTACAATGGCGCATACAGAGGGCGGCCAACTTGCGAAAGTGAGCGAATCCCAAAAAGTGCGTCGTAGTCCGGATTGGAGTCTGCAACTCGACTCCATGAAGTCGGAATCGCTAGTAATCGTGGATCAGAATGCCACGGTGAATACGTTCCCGGGCCTTGTACACACCGCCCGTCACACCATGGGAGTGGGCTGCAAAAGAAGTAGGTAGTTTAACCTTCGGGGGGACGCTTACCACTTTGTGGTTCATGACTGGGGTGAAGTCGTAACAAGGTAGCGCTAGGGGAACCTGGCGCTGGATCACCTCCTTATACGATGATTATTCACGATGAGTGTCCACACAGATTGATATGGTTTATGAAGTTTAAGAGATAGAACATCCCCCAAGATGTTCAACTTAGTGTCCCGTTCGTCTAGAGGCCTAGGACACCGCCCTTTCACGGCGGTAACAGGGGTTCGACTCCCCTACGGGATACCATTGGGTCGTTAGCTCAGTTGGTAGAGCAGTTGACTTTTAATCAATTGGTCGCAGGTTCGAATCCTGCACGACCCACCATTCTTCTCCACGAAGAATTAAAACTTATGTGGGCGATTAGCTCAGTTGGGAGAGCACCTGCCTTACAAGCAGGGGGTCACTGGTTCGAGCCCGGTATCGCCCACCATTCTCTAAGCATTTTTGGAATAAAACATCCAAACCAGAGCAAGCAATTGATACTGGTTGGTATTTTTGACTCTGAAAGTCTTTAGAAAATGTACTTCCTTGTGAAGAAACATAGCTCTTTAACAATTTGGAAAGCTGACAAAATAATCTTTAAGATTATTTGTAAAGTTCTCAAAGTATTCATGTATTTGAATACAACTAAAAACACATTCAAGTGTTCTTGGAATTTGAGTCCGGCAAAATCGTAGTTTGGCTCTGCTTTTTAAAGCGGAAACAAACTAATGTCTCTCGCTCATTCAAATAATGAGAGACAACTTTGGTTGTTTAACATCAATTCGAAACTCCTTCGGGTTGTATGGTTAAGTGACTAAGCGTACACGGTGGATGCCTTGGCAGTCAGAGGCGATGAAGGACGTATTAACTTGCGATAAGCCCAGATTAGGCAGTAAAAGCCACTTGAGTCTGGGATTTCCGAATGGGGAAACCCACTTACATAAGTAAGTATCCTGTTGTGAATACATAGCAACAGGAGGCGAACCGGGGGAACTGAAACATCTAAGTACCCCGAGGAAAAGAAATCAACCGAGATTCCGAAAGTAGCGGCGAGCGAAATTGGACTAGCCCTTAAGCTTTACACATGTTAGACGAACGGTCTGGAAAGGCCGACGATACAGGGTGATAGTCCCGTAGTTGACGATGTGTGTTCAGTGAAATCGAGTAGGGCGGGACACGTGATATCCTGTCTGAATATGGGGGGACCATCCTCCAAGGCTAAATACTACTGACTGACCGATAGTGAACCAGTACCGTGAGGGAAAGGCGAAAAGAACCCCTGTGAGGGGAGTGAAATAGAACCTGAAACCGTGTACGTACAAGCAGTAGGAGCAGGCTTTGTCCTGTGACTGCGTACCTTTTGTATAATGGGTCAGCGACTTATATTCAGTGGCAAGGTTAACCATCTAGGGGAGCCGTAGGGAAACCGAGTCTTAACTGGGCGTTCAGTCTCTGGATATAGACCCGAAACCAGGTGATCTAGCCATGGGCAGGTTGAAGGTTGAGTAACATCAACTGGAGGACCGAACCGACTAATGTTGAAAAATTAGCGGATGACTTGTGGCTAGGGGTGAAAGGCCAATCAAACCTGGAGATAGCTGGTTCTCCCCGAAAGCTATTTAGGTAGCGCCTCGGACGAATACTACTGGGGGTAGAGCACTGTTAAGGCTAGGGGGTCATCCCGACTTACCAACCCTTTGCAAACTCCGAATACCAGTAAGTACTATCCGGGAGACACACGGCGGGTGCTAACGTCCGTCGTGGAGAGGGAAACAACCCAGACCGCCAGCTAAGGTCCCAAATTACTACTAAGTGGGAAACGATGTGGGAAGGCTCAGACAGCCAGGATGTTGGCTTAGAAGCAGCCATCATTTAAAGAAAGCGTAATAGCTCACTGGTCGAGTCGGCCTGCGCGGAAGATGTAACGGGGCTAAGTAGTAAACCGAAGCTGCGGCAATGCACTTTTGTGCATTGGGTAGGGGAGCGTTCTGTAAGCGGTTGAAGGTGTGTGGTAACGCATGCTGGACGTATCAGAAGTGCGAATGCTGACATGAGTAACGATAAAGGGGGTGAAAAACCTCCTCGCCGGAAGACCAAGGGTTCCTGTCCAACGTTAATCGGGGCAGGGTAAGTCGACCCCTAAGGCGAGGCCGAAAGGCGTAGTCGATGGGAAACGGGTTAATATTCCCGTACTTCTTACAATTGCGATGGGGGGACGGAGAAGGCTAGGTGGGCCTGGCGACGGTTGTCCAGGTTCAAGTGCGTAGGCTTGAGAGTTAGGTAAATCCGGCTCTTTTTAAGGCTGAGACACGACGTCGAGCTACTACGGTAGTGAAGTCATTGATGCCATGCTTCCAGGAAAAGCCTCTAAGCTTCAGATTGTAAGGAATCGTACCCCAAACCGACACAGGTGGTCGGGTAGAGAATACCAAGGCGCTTGAGAGAACTCGGGTGAAGGAACTAGGCAAAATGGTACCGTAACTTCGGGAGAAGGTACGCTCTCGACGGTGAAGTCCCTTGCGGATGGAGCTATTGAGAGTCGCAGATACCAGGTGGCTGCAACTGTTTATTAAAAACACAGCACTGTGCAAAATCGTAAGATGACGTATACGGTGTGACGCCTGCCCGGTGCCGGAAGGTTAATTGATGGGGTTAGACTTCGGTCGAAGCTCTTGATCGAAGCCCCGGTAAACGGCGGCCGTAACTATAACGGTCCTAAGGTAGCGAAATTCCTTGTCGGGTAAGTTCCGACCTGCACGAATGGCGTAATGATGGCCACGCTGTCTCCACCCGAGACTCAGTGAAATTGAAATCGCTGTGAAGATGCAGTGTACCCGCGGCTAGACGGAAAGACCCCGTGAACCTTTACTACAGCTTGGCACTGAACATTGACCCTACATGTGTAGGATAGGTGGGAGGCTTTGAAACAGGTACGCCAGTATCTGTGGAGCCGTCCTTGAAATACCACCCTTGTAGTGTTGATGTTCTAACGTTGACCCCTTATCGGGGTTGCGGACAGTGCCTGGTGGGTAGTTTGACTGGGGCGGTCTCCTCCCAAAGCGTAACGGAGGAGCACGAAGGTGGGCTAATCACGGTTGGACATCGTGAGGTTAGTGCAATGGCATAAGCCCGCTTGACTGCGAGAATGACAATTCGAGCAGGTGCGAAAGCAGGTCATAGTGATCCGGTGGTTCTGAATGGAAGGGCCATCGCTCAACGGATAAAAGGTACTCCGGGGATAACAGGCTGATACCGCCCAAGAGTTCATATCGACGGCGGTGTTTGGCACCTCGATGTCGGCTCATCACATCCTGGGGCTGAAGTCGGTCCCAAGGGTATGGCTGTTCGCCATTTAAAGTGGTACGCGAGCTGGGTTTAGAACGTCGTGAGACAGTTCGGTCCCTATCTGCCGTGGGCGTTGGAGAATTGAAAGGGGCTGCTCCTAGTACGAGAGGACCGGAGTGGACGAACCTCTGGTGTTCGGGTTGTGTCGCCAGACGCATTGCCCGGTAGCTAAGTTCGGGATCGATAACCGCTGAAAGCATCTAAGCGGGAAGCGAGCCTTGAGATGAGTTCTCCCTGATACTTTAAGTATCCTAAAGGGTTGTCGTAGACTACGACGTTGATAGGCAGGGTGTGTAAGCGTTGTGAGGCGTTGAGCTAACCTGTACTAATTGCCCGTGAGGCTTAACCATACAACACCCAAGGGGTTTTGATGGACTCAATGTAAGAACATTGAATGTGTAAGAACGAGAATTAAAAAACAGCTTTCCGAATTAAAGAATTTGCTTGGCGACCATAGCGTTTTGGACCCACCTGACTTCCATTCCGAACTCAGAAGTGAAACGAAATAGCGCCGATGGTAGTGTGGGGTTTCCCCATGTGAGAGTAGGACATCGCCAGGCTTTAAATATCGTTACCTGTGGAAACATGTAACAACATCATCAGTGTACTAATCTGAAGATGACAATTTGTGGAGAGATGGCTGAGTGGTTGAAAGCACCGGTCTTGAAAACCGGCATACGTTAATAGCGTATCTAGGGTTCAAATCCCTATCTCTCCGCCACTATTAAGAAGCCTCGCTAGAAATAGCGAGGCTTTTTTCATTTCTACACTGTCCTGAAAAATGTCTTCATGCGTTGAAGACAGTCGACGAGTTCAGGCAACTTCAACAAGCCCTTATACCACTTATACCAATCTGGAAAATTAACTGGTCAGGTTTATCCATCTTCTCGAGCACATTTTGGTGACTCTTTTGGAGCTATCCAAAAAATGATTCCATGCATCGCAGACTTTGGAGATGATATCGTCGTAATCAGTAAAAGATTGGTTGGGTAAATAGCGTTGCCTCAACCAACTCCATACTTGTTCGATAGGGTTTAGCTCTGGAGAATAGGGTGGAAGTTTGATGACACTGACATTCTTAAAGTCATTGGTAATGTCTTCTGTATGCCATCCTGCTCCATCCATAACAACGACGGCGTGACGTCCCTTTTCTGTGACTGCCGATATTGTTTTAAGTGCTCTATCATGATGTCTTTACTAACCCAAGGGACAACGATAGCCTCACCAATTCCTTTGCTGGGACCAACGGAACCGAACAGATAGGCATACTCAAATTGTTGTTGCTTCACGGCTCTTGGGCGAGTTCCTTTGTCAGCCCATAAACGTGTGGTCGTTTTTTGTTGCCCAAATCTGTCTTCGTCCTGAAACCAGACATCGACACACTCTAAAGCTATATGTCCTGGGATCTTAAGGATCGTTTCGATTTTGAATTTTTTTAAAATTGTCTTGTATTTGTTGAGATTGTTTGGGGTGTTTTGAGCGGGAAGTTATCCATGAAAAAACCATGTGGTCGAGCAGGTAATACCAATCCGGAAAATTAACTGGTCAGGGAGCAGGGTTCGATAAACAAACTCGATTTGCCATGGATGGCAAATCGAATCTCCATGAATGGGGTCATGCGTATTTGTGTCCGATGCTAAGAGCTTTTTTCTAATAGGAGCTCTGTGGTAGTAACCCGGCAGTTGATGCCTTGCTCCTGCAGACGGGTGCATTGGGACTGGGCCTGTGCTCTGTTCAGGTAGGTGCCCAGTTGTAACCTGAGGTGCTCGCTGCCTTCCCTAGCCACCTTAGAATAAGATGCCTGCGGCAATATATTGGCGTGCGAACGGTAGAGCAGGTGCCAGTAGGCCTTCATGGTTGTTTCCGAGCTAAACTCACCCAATGAAACCAGAAACGCTGGCTGGAAGCTCAGGGCAGCAAGACTGAAATCGTTGCCGCGCAACACATCGCCATCACCCTTTATCGTTACCTCGACGGCCGCAAGCGGATACAGTTTCTTATCCTCGATATACTGCTTATCGATCTCCACCCGGAACTTACCCGGCAACACATTCATAAAGAGGTAGAAGCCATCATATTCACTCTCCCCCCTCTGTACCACTTTACCCTGCTCGTCCAGCAGGACAAGTGGGGCATAGGCTGCCGGCTTTTCACCGCCATGACCATCCTCTAGGTAGACCATACCTTCGATTTCACCAGTGGTGACCACAGGTATATCCAGGGTCTCCACCAACCCCGGTCTGGGTGTAATCGAGATTCCGGGGCGACTGGGCATCCAGTAGGGGTCCTCCAGACTTCCTATCTCTAGTTCAATATCCGTGGTGCGATAAGCGGGCAGCCCACGCAAAAAAGCAATCCCCTTGTCATTAGTAGAAGCTCTGCGGTATACCTGGGTGCCTTTTACCTTGGCACCCACCACTGGCGGCTCATCTTGATCGTAGCGGCCGTTTAGGTTCAAGTCCTGAAATACGCGCACACTGATGGCACCGTTTTGCGCCAGGCGGCGGCGGTCTATATAAAGGTCACTTTCCTGAGGATCCCAGCCCAGGCTAAGTAGGGTGTTCAGGCCCAGAAACCATTCGCCGCGATCATCGTAGGAGAGGGTAGAGCTCAGATAAAACGTATCGGCTTTCCAGTTCAACCTCATATCCGCTTTATACCTTTCGGTTTGGGGCCAGTAGTTAATGCCAAACTCGCTGTTAAGGGAGGAGCTGAGGGCGCGACTGAACTCGGTATCCAGCTGGGTTAGCTCGGCTTCGGGCGATAGGCTATAGTCAGCCCCCAGCTCCCAGGTGAATGCTGAAAAGCGCTTACGCAACAAAGCGCTGCCGCTTTGCCAGTCCTCTGCCTCACCCACCTCAGGCTCGGTTCTTTGATAAGTAAAGCTGTTGCTCAGGTAAAAGGACGGCCGGTAGAGGCTGAGACGGTTTTGTAGCGAAAAGCTCGGTTGGTCGATATCGCCATAGCGGCGGCTAAATCCCTGCTCATAGTTGAGCGCAGTCTGCCGGCCCTGGAAAAGCGAGCCTGCCAGCGTCACATTGTCATTAAACTGACCATCATCAGCATTGTGCGAGAAATTCAGTGCATGTTTGCCCAAAAAGGTTTTCCCCCCCATCCGGTAGGCACCGTTGTTGTCAACTCCGGCCTGCATCAGCAGGCGGTCAAACAGGGAAAAACTAGCGTCTAAAGAGTAAGCTGCGTTATGTCTTTCCACCTTGGAAAAGGTTGCATCTAACAACAATTTGTCGCTAAGGCTTTTGCTATACTTGCCTGCCAGATGCCAGTCAGCAGTATTGGCGGCTGGCTCGTTGAGAAACAGACTGCCGGGCTGGGTAAGGGAGAGATCGAAATAGTGCTGCTTTTCTACCGTGCGGCTGTCTACTAGCACCTGCTTGGTCTTTTCCCGGATCTGGCCTTGCGGGCCGTAAAAGATCAGTCTAAGGGTGTTGTTGCCGTAGAGCAGCTCTATATCGTTAAACACATAGCGACCATCTGGCCCGGCGGTCAGCGCATTTATCAGTACATCATTACGGTAAAGCTCTACATCCCAGCCGGGCTGAATATCTCCCTGCAAATCCAGAGTGTCTAACTCGGTATTGCCCGTCAGTGGCCTGTTGCTAAAACTCATTCCCCGTTCCTGGCCGCTGGCACCGGCTACTGGTACAACATCGCCAAAGCGGTATTGGGTAGCGTTTACGGGACCCAATAGGCCGCCCTCAAGCGAGGTTTTTCCCAACGTCAGGCGCGCATAGTCCAGTTCATTTTCCGAGCCGCCGCCAAGGTAATACTGACTGCTAAAAAAGCCCAAATCATGGCGACCCAAGGCAGAATAGCCGAAGTTGACATCTTTTCCTGAATAGGTGGCGTTGGTGCTGATATCCAACAGGGGCGCGGACAACAGTTCGTGACCGCTTTTGCGTAGTGGTAAAGCCGGCTTGGTGCTGGTTGTTTTTGTCCTGCTTTTTTGTCTCTGTTTGCGCGTCAGAGCTGCCTGGATCGGCAGGGGTTGCTCTGGCTTAAGCACCAACATCATAGCACCGAAGTCAAATGTCATTTTGATATTAAACCAGCGGTCGAGATCGTCGGCATGAATATAGAGGTCGTCCGGCAGGATCTGAAAGTGTGAGGCCGGCAGATGGTAGGTAACCCCGTTTGCCTCGGCTTTAGCCTGACTGTCGGCGGCAGTTTGCTCACCATCCTTTTCGGGCAGGTTCAGGCTAAAGCTCTGGTCCTCATTGATATACCAGCCAGCGGCCGCCGATGTTTCGTTGTCCAGCTCAATGGCGAAATCTAAAAGATCGACAAATTGGCCAAAGGCGATAAGGGCGCTATCTTTATGCTTGATGGCAAACAGATCGCCGATCACCAGATCGTCGATGCGCACCTCCAGTATCAGCTCTTCACCATCGGCGATGCCCCGACCATCATCTGTCGTTGGAGCGTCGGCAGGCATCAGTCCAAAATCTGGTTCCTGATATTTGTGGTTGATCGTTCGGATCAACTCAAACAGTTCTGACTGGGCAATAGCGGGCGTGCAGACAGGCCAAAGCAAGCCCAGCAGCAGCCACTTACACGGATGGTACAGGGACATAAAGTTAAGGTGCTAATTGGTAGTCGCTGATGGTCAGTTGTTGCTCTGCCAGAACTCGGCCTCCGAACTCGTCGTCTCCCTCATAAATCAGACGCAGCGTGCCGTCCTGCGCAATGGGATCGTGAAAGGGCAGACTAATCACGCGTTGTTTGTTTTCATGGAAAACTGCAACGTTGTTAAGGGTAGCCACATGGCGCTCTTCGACACCGTCATACGAGCGCCAGAAGGCTTTCAGGCTACCGAAGGTGCTGTGCAGACCGGAGCGGTTAAGGGCAAAGGTTAACCCATCTGGCTTGGCACTACCGGCATCCCGGTAGAGCGCCACCGTGCCAAACTCCGCAGTGGCGTCCAAGCCGCCGGCACGTATGATCACCGGAATGGAAAAGCTCAGCCGTAGGTTTAACTGAATACCCACGCCCTCGGTTTGCTTGCGTTCCTTATTGCCGGGCAGAGCGGCAAGCAGCAGGTGGGAGCGATACTCCCCGGGTGCAAGATCCTTAGGTCGGCGCACCGCGATGCGAACTTGCTGGCGCTCGCCTGGGCCGAGCGTTACCTGTCTGGGGCTAAATCTCAGCATGCTGCTGGCAATATTAAAGCTGGCTAACTCTTCCTCGCTTAGCGCCTGGTAGCGGCCGTCGGGTAATTGCTTTTGCTGCTGAAACTCCAGTCGGTAGGTCTTGGTCTCGCTGCTGGTATTCATCAAAAAGACCTTAGAACTGCGTTCTCTCTCGGCAAAGCTTAATCGGGTCGGCGAGATCAAAAGGCTGGCGCTGGCGTTGCTGGCAAGTAAAACTGGCAGCAGCAAGGTGGCGAGCAGGGACAGGGTTTTTCTGCTAATTATCAACAGCATGGAATTCCTAAACTTTATTAATGGGTGATATGTAGAGTTATATGGGGATTAGTGTATTTGGCGTCCAGGTAGTAGCCTGTACCTGAGGTGGCCAGGGTAGCGCCAACCCATACCCGCGCCTCGCCCTTAGTGTTTGTTCTGACCCAGGGCTTGACGTTTAATTGCTTAATGGTGAAGCGGCTACCAGCGTTGCCGCCGTGGCTCAGGCTTTTGGCACCCTCCGGCAGACTGGTCGTGATATGGAGGTAACTGCCTGCCTGAAAACCGGAAAGCAGAAACTCGGCCGGGTGACCTTGCTCAATAACCACGATATTGGTGTCATACTTTCGTGAGCCGTCCGGGTTAATCTGGTAGTTATAGATATTGTCGTTGTTGCGCAGTGCAATAACCCCGAAGTCAAGCGGCTTAACCTGAGTGATCTCCCCAGCCCAGGCTCCCCCGGCGAGCAGACATATTGCCAGCGCCGATAACAAGCGGTTACACATGACTTTTCCAATAAACTATTGAACTGGTTAATTTAACAGAGGCAAGCCGGTAAGCCGGCTCGCTCCTTTGCTTTAGTATTTAATGGTCAAGTCATATGTACCGCTGTATACAGCATCGTCATAAGAAGCATCTCCCGCTTTTTGGGTGTTCAAGGTTGCACCTACCAGTAATACCAGGTTGCCGTTCTCATCTGTTCTGGCTTTTCCTGCACCAGTAGCACTATCTAACTCAACCGCTTGATCATTGGCATAAGCTGTAAATTTACCTAGGGTAAACTTCAGTGATTCCGGCGCTGCGTTTTCCATTTTCAACTCGATAGTATCAGCATCTTTCGGCAACGTGATATTCAGGTTGGTATACCTAGCCGCGTTGCTCACCGTAAAGGTACCTGGCGATACATTGGTTTTGTCAATTGGGGTGATGCTGCCGGAATCAGCAGCAGCTGTTGCTGTCACCTCACCAGTGCTGGGATCTAATACCAGTGTGGCGACATTTGTATTATCGCTACCAGCTACTGCCGCGATGGTGCCGAAGTTAAGCGAAGCCGTTTCGACGATATCCAGAGTATTTCTGACCTCGACCGATGCTGTTCCCTTGCCGTTAAACTCAGGTGCTACGCCCTCAGCGTAGGCAGAGCTGGCAAATACGGCCAGTGCGGCATAAGCCAGTTTTTTGTTATTTTTCAATGTTAACTCCTTTTGTTTCCAAGATAAGCGGGCGGCTCAGTGCCACCGTTAGATTATTCAATCAAGAGAACTTACTAAACCAATAGACGTGGGCGTATCGTTTAAGCACGGCCAATAAGCGTAGGGGCAGGGTTAACCAATCAGCTATCCTTTAACCTTACTGTCAGCACATACTTACGCCGGTTGATTTACTTCATATACGCGATATTTTGTTCATCAGACAAAGGCTTGCCGGTCAGCGGCCTCACCATACAGTCCAGCCCGTCGGTCTTAAGTTGCCGACACAATGCTTGTGCTGTCACCTTGTCCTTTACAGGGCCGGCAAGTAGACGATAAAGCCTCTCCTTTTTTGGCCCGATATAAACGGGTGTTAGATAAAAGCGTTTGTCTGACAGAAGTTCAGGCGACTTCTTCACCAGTTTCCTTTTATTTGACTCGATATATTGAAGCCATCTATAGGTGCCAACTTGTAATGCATATTGTTGGGTTTTAGGCTGAGCGTCTTTCTCTTTCTTAGCTGAAGCCTTGATTGCTTTATCGCCTGCATCGGCCATTGCCATCAACTTATGATCTTTTACTTCAGGGAGGATCTTATTTGGCGCTGGCTTAGGAGTAGAGGAAGCCATTTTATCCAACTGGCCAATCAGATTTTTAAAGTCCGACTCCAACGCGGCCAACCGGTTAATGCCTGGGCGGTATTGCTCCCACTCCGTATTTTGTTGATCAAGACGATCTCTCAATTCTTCGACTTGTGCTTGAATAGCCTGGTACTCAGATGTGTTTGTGGGTTTACTGGTTGCACAGGAAGCCAGTAATAGACAACAGCCAACGATTAACAACTTTGATATCGCTGTGCTTGTATATGGACCTTGAACGGTATTCGACCGACAACCTTGCCTTGTAAGCTTATTATTGGATGCCTTAATTATTTGCACGCATTATACCTAGAAGACAACTTATTGATATTTATAATATGATGCGGAGTTTAATCAAGGGGGTAAAACTAATCAATAGCTAAGAACAAGATTACGCGATGGGGTTAAAATAACATTCAAGCAACTTATGGCTGTTTCCCTACAACGCTATCTTCTATGAGGAAAGTGTGATATTTGCTCTCCGGTGGGTAGAAAACAACAGTACATTAAATGGCTAGCTGGAATAGCACGTGCAATACCTTTTCTGGGACAGGCTAGGCATGCTCACATTAAGAAACTTGGCAATTTGGGGGCGTGAGTGTCGCTCGTTGAAATGAGCAAGGGCAGGCTAGTCGCATGAGTGAACTTGCTATTAAGCACAGTTGGGGAGGGGCATTGAATGGCCAACATAAATAGCATGATGGCTTTGCAAGAGTTGAGTCTTTATTTTTAAGCACTCGTTATCGAGAGCTTATGTATCTCGAGGCTATCCACGCCTGAGAGGCTAATGTGAAATGTTTCTATCTGGCAGATAAAGAAAAGCCGCGACCCAAAAAGGTAGCGGCTTGTTCTATAACAATTTTTAATTACGGTCTTAGTTCATGCCGTATTTTTTAAGTTTCTTGCGAAGAGTACCGCGGTTGATACCCATCATAGTTGCTGCGCGAGTTTGGTTACCGCGAGTGTATTGCATGATGGTATCTAGTAGTGGCTGTTCAACTTCAGCTAGAACTAATTCGTATAGCTCTGTTACTTCCTGGCCGTTTAGTTGAGCAAGGTAGTTTTTAAGAGATGCTTTAACAGAGTCACGTAAAGGCTTTTGAGTAATCTGGTCTTGTGACGTTACTGTAGTTACTGTTAATGCTTCTGAAGTCAGATTTTGTTCGAACATATTCGGTCTAGCTCTTCTCTTAATTATGATGCAACGTTATCAAAATAACCTTCTAACGCCTCTATTTGCAGCGGGGCTGCATCGATAGCGTTGAAGGTACGGCGAAACTCACTCGCTTGCTCATGCTCTTTTAGGTACCAACCAACGTGCTTACGCGCGATACGTGGGCCTAAGTACTCTCCATAAAATTCATGCAGAGCATTCACATGGCCAAGCATAATGGTTTTCACTTCCTCTACAGGAAGCTCATCCATCGTGGTGCCGTTTTCCAAATAGTGATGGATTTCCTGGAAAATCCAAGGACGACCTTGGGCAGGGCGTCCAATCATTAAAGCGTCCGCACCGGTGTACTCCAGTACAAATTTGGCTTTCTCCGGGCTATCGATATCACCGTTCGCGATAACCGGAATTGAAATAGCCTCTTTTACCGCTTTAATGCTGTCGTATTCGGCCTCACCTTTGTACATACATGCTTTTGTTCTACCGTGTAGTGCAAGAGCCTGTATGCCGCAGTCTTCGGCTAATTTAGCGATTTGGAGACAGTTTTTGTTTTCTGTATCCCAGCCAGTTCGGGTCTTCAACGTTACAGGAACGTCAACAGCATTCACTACCGCTTTCAAAATCTCTTCGATAATGTTTGGGTACTGAAGCAGTGCAGAGCCCGCTAGCTTCTTATTCACTTTCTTTGCTGGGCAACCCATGTTGATGTCGATGATTTGCGCACCGTTTTCAACACTAAATTGAGCTGCATCCGCCATAAGCTGTGGATCGGAACCGGCAATCTGTACAGAGCGAATGCCCGATTCGCCTTCATGCACCATGCGCTGTTTCGACTTCGACGTTTTCCATAGCTTTGGGTTGGCAGACATCATTTCACTGACGGCCATTCCCGCACCATAACGAAGACACAACTCGCGAAACGGTCTATCCGTTACACCAGCCATAGGGGCTACGATTAGATTGTTCTTAAGTTGATAGTTTCCGATTCTCAAAACGTCATCACAGTTCTGTACCAGCAAGGGCGCGCATTTTACGCATTTTTTTACTGCGTGAAAAGACTAATATTTGAGCATTTACAAATTGTTTTTGTAAATTGTATGAATTTCAAACAATTAGCCGTCAAATCCTTGTCTAGCCTTGCTTACGACCAGAGATGCGACACCACTCTTTTTGCTCAACGATAGGATCTATGTGAAGCTCATCACGGTAGTAGTTAGCCACATCTTCTGCTTGGGTATCTAAAACGCCCGACATCGCAAGGTCACCATTTGGCTTCACCAGACCTTTAATGACAGGAGCAAGTTCACGTAAAGGACCGGCTAGAATATTGGCAACGACCACATCAGCGAGCAGGCCTTCAGGTTGATTTTGTGGTAAGTAAACTTCAAGTTGATCGGCAACGCCGTTACGCTCTGCGTTGTCGCGAGAGGCTTGTAGAGCTTGAGGATCAATGTCGATCCCGATGACTTTCTCTGCGCCTAGTTTGATCGCAGCGATCGCCAGAATGCCAGAGCCACAGCCGAAGTCGATAACTGTCTTACCCGTCAGGTCCAGACCTTCTAGCCATTCCAGACAAAGTGCTGTCGTTGGGTGAGTACCTGTACCGAATGCGAGGCCAGGATCAAGCATAACGTTTACTGCGTCTGGCTCAGGAACGTCACGCCAGCTAGGACAAATCCATAGGCGCTCACCAAATTTCATTGGGTGGAAGTTTTCCATCCACTCACGTTCCCAGTCTTTGTCTTCCAGCTGTTCTACTTTATAAGCAAAATTGTCTGCAAGCATGTTACTTGCTTTGATTTGGTCGATGATGAAGTTGGTATCGGCTTCTGCATCGTACAGTGCCAGAATGTCAGTATCGCCCCATAAGCGAGTTTCGCCAGGAAGAGGTTCGAATACAGGCGTATCTTGCGCGTCTAGGAAAGTTACAGACAGCGCTCCAGTCTCTTCCATTAGCATGTCGCCGATTTGCTCAGCGTTTTCATTGGTCGCGTTGAGTTTGATTTGAATCCAAGGCATTGGTTTTTGCTCTTACAGTAAATGAAGTGGCGCAGAGTTTACCAGAACTCTGCGATTTGTTTGAGTATATACCCAAATGACTTCAAGATGCAGGATTCAGAGCGTTGTCACTGATACTAGTTCAAGGAAAATAATGCAGCGGAATAGCAAGCACTTTCCAAGTTATTTGACGCAGAAATTGTGTCAGTGACACGCTCCCGAAGGGCGAGTTGTCTTGACTCACAGCCTTTGTTAACGATTTTTGATTTAGTACCACTAGATCTTCAAATCGTTGCCGCGTCTGAGAGCCAAGTCATTCTCGCTGAACCAAGCATCTCGAGGTTATTTGGGTATAGACTTTGTACAAAACAAAAATGCCCACAGATGTGGGCATTTTTCAGGAGTTCAACTAAGGCTTATTGCAGACCTAGTTTCTTCTCTAGGTAATGAATGTTGGCACCACCGTGCTGGAAGTTCTCATCATTCATGATTGAAACTTGCAGAGGCACGTTAGTTTTGATGCCTTCGATGATCATCTCACCAAGTGCGTTCTTCATACGTGCAATCGCTACATCACGGTTCTCACCGTAAGTGATCAGTTTACCAATCATTGAATCATAATGAGGTGGTACTGAGTAACCGGTGTAGATGTGCGATTCCCAACGTACGCCCATGCCACCTGGAGAGTGGAAACGCTCAATCTTACCTGGAGATGGTAGGAAGCGCTCTGGGTCTTCTGCGTTGATACGACACTCAATCGCATGGCCGCGGATCTTAATATCATCCTGAGTGAATGACAGAGGCTGGCCAGCTGCAACACGTAGCTGCTCTTTGATTAGGTCGATACCTGTAACCATTTCTGTTACTGGGTGCTCTACCTGAATACGAGTGTTCATTTCGATGAAGTAGAACTCACCGTTTTCGTATAGGAATTCGAACGTACCTGCACCGCGGTAACCGATTTCGATACATGCACGAGTACAACGCTCACCGATGTACTTACGCATTTCTTCAGTGATACCTGGTGCTGGTGCTTCTTCCACAACTTTCTGGTGACGACGCTGCATTGAACAGTCACGCTCACCTAGGTGGATTGCGCCGCCTTGGCCGTCAGCAATAACCTGAACTTCAACGTGACGAGGGTTTTCCAGGAATTTCTCCATGTAAACCATGTCGTTGTTGAACGCTGCTTTCGCTTCTGCACGTGTCATAGCAATAGCTTGTACTAGTTCTTTTTCAGAACGTACAACACGCATACCACGACCGCCGCCGCCGCCTGACGCTTTGATGATGACTGGGTAACCAATGCGTTTAGCAAACGCTTTGTTTTTATCTTCATCATTGTCTAATGGACCGTCAGAACCTGGTACACAAGGAACGCCAGCTTTCTTCATTGCGTTGATCGCTGATACTTTGTCGCCCATCAAGCGGATAGTTTCTGCTTTTGGACCAACAAAGATGAAGCCGCTGCGCTCAACTTGCTCTGCGAAGTCTGCGTTTTCTGACAAGAAGCCGTAACCAGGGTGGATAGCTACTGCACCCGTTACTTCTGCTGCAGAAATGATACGTGGGATGTTTAGGTAGCTGTCGATACCACGAGCAGGACCGATACATACGGTTTCATCTGCAAGTAGTACGTGCTTAAGATCGCGGTCAGCTGTTGAGTGAACAGCAACGGTCTTAATACCTAACTCTTTACAAGCGCGAAGAATACGAAGTGCGATTTCACCTCGGTTCGCGATGACTACTTTGTCTAGCATAAGGCAAGCCTCGCTTATTCGATTACAACTAGAGGTTGGTCGAATTCAACTGGTTGGCCGTCTTCAACAAGGATAGCTGTAACAACGCCAGATTTGTCCGCTTCGATTTGGTTCATCATCTTCATTGCTTCAACGATACATAGAGTATCGCCAGCGCTAACTTTTTGGCCTACTTCTACGAATGCTTTCGAGTCAGGGCTTGGAGAACGGTAGAAAGTACCAACCATTGGAGAAAGAACTTGGTGACCCGCAGGTACTGCTGGAGCTTCAGCTGCTGGTGCTTCTGCTACTGGAGCCGCTGCTACTGGCGCAGGTGCTGCTACTGGAGCTGCTGCGTAGTGAACTGGTGCTGGCGCAGCTGCAGTGCCGTGACGACTGATGCGTACTGATTCTTCACCTTCTGAAATTTCTAGCTCAGCAATGCCAGACTCTTCAACTAACTCGATTAGCTTTTTGATTTTACGAATATCCATCTTTTCTTTCTCTTTTATCTTGTGATTAAGACAACCCCGTAGGATTGCAGAGTGTAAGGGTTACTTTGTCTGAAGTTTGTTAATTACAGCAGACAGAGCAAATTCATAACCTTGTGCGCCTAGACCGCAAATCACCCCTTCTGCCTTATCTGACAGGTATGAGTGATGGCGAAACGGCTCACGTGCGTGCACGTTTGATAGGTGCACTTCGATAAATGGGATGGCGACGCCAAGTAATGCATCTCGCAGTGCTACACTGGTATGAGTGAAAGCAGCTGGATTGATGATGATGAAGTCAATCTTGCCATGCGCGGCATGAATGGCTTCAATCAGTTCGTACTCACGATTTGATTGTAGGTGTTCTAATTCCACCCCTGCGTTGTGAGCTTGCTCCGTTAGCGTGTTCACAATCTGTGCTAAGGTGTTATTACCATAGTGTGTCGGTTCGCGCAGACCTAACAGGTTAAGGTTTGGTCCGTTTAGAACAAGAATCCGTGACTTTGCAGACATTATGTTGCTATCTTCCCTTATCGTGAGTGGAACGTTTATTTTCCCAAATATACGATAATTCAACACGATTTTTTTGTTAAAACCGAGCAAAATTTAAAAAATCGACCAAGATTATAGCTAATTCATAGCAATTAGCAGCAATTTACTGGTCTAATCTCCCAATAGCTCATGTTCTTTCTGCAACCAAGTTAACAAAAATAACCTAATGACCACATCAAGGGTGTGGCTAACTTGCGTCCCAAAGCAAAAAAACCGCCATCAAAGTGGCGGTTTTTTGTTATTTGTTTAAAACTGGCTAGTTAGCTTACGCCAGCTCAGCTTTTTCAGCGATAAGTTTGTCTACGACGCTAGGGTCTGCAAGCGTTGACGTGTCACCCAGGTTGCTCGTATCACCAGTTGCAATCTTACGCAGAATTCGACGCATGATCTTACCAGAGCGAGTCTTCGGTAGGGAATCCGTCCAGTGCAGTACATCTGGTGTTGCAATTGGACCGATCTCTTTACGCACCCAGTCTTTAACTTCTTTGTGCAGTTCCGCTGAAGGGAATTCACCATCGTTTAGCGTGATGTAAGCATAGATAGCCTGACCTTTGATGTCGTGCGGGATACCTACGATGGCTGCTTCTGCAATCTTGTGGTGCGCGACTAGGGCAGATTCAATCTCTGCGGTACCCATACGGTGTCCAGATACGTTCAATACGTCATCCACACGGCCTGTGATCCAGTAGTAACCATCTTCGTCACGACGAGCGCCATCACTGGTGAAGTACATGCCCTTGAAGGTTGAGAAGTAAGTTTGTTCGAAGCGTTCATGGTCACCATAGACCGTACGCATCTGACCTGGCCACGAATCAAGAATCACAAGGTTGCCTTCAGCTGCACCTTCAATAATGTTACCCATGTTATCGACAAGCGCAGGTTGTACGCCGAAGAATGGACGGGTCGCGGAACCTGGTTTTAGATCTGTAGCGCCTGGTAGTGGAGCAATCAAGATGCCGCCTGTTTCAGTTTGCCACCAAGTATCGACAATCGGTGAATTTTCGTTACCGATGGTCTTGTAGTACCACTCCCATGCTTCTGGGTTGATTGGCTCACCTACCGAACCCATGATGCGAAGGCTTGAACGAGACGTGCCTTCAACCGCTTCATTACCTTTTGCCATTAGCGCACGAATCGCAGTTGGCGCAGTGTAAAGGATGTTCACTTGATGCTTATCAACCACTTCGCTCATACGGCTTGTGCTTGGGTAATTTGGCACACCTTCAAACAAGATGGTTTTAGCGCCGTTCGCTAATGGACCGTAGATAAGGTACGTGTGACCAGTAATCCAACCCACGTCAGCAGTACACCAGAAGGTTTCGCCTGGCTGGTAGTCGAAGACGTATTTAAATGTCATTGCGGCATAAACAAGGTATCCACCAGTGGTATGCAGTACGCCTTTAGGTTTACCCGTAGAGCCTGAGGTGTAAAGGATGAAAAGTGGATCTTCGGCTTTCATCTCTTCTGGAGGGCAAACGTCAGAAACACTTGCGGTTGCTTCATGCCACCAAACATCACGGTGATCATGCCATTCAACATCGCCACCCGTACGTTTAAGAACCAACACTTTGCTGATGGTTTTCACGTCTGGGTTAGTCAGTGCTTCATCAACATTCTTTTTAAGTGGAACCGCACGTCCGCCACGAACGCCTTCGTCAGCGGTGATGACAACTTTAGCGTCTGAGTCAATGATACGGCCAGAAAGTGCTTCTGGTGAGAAACCGCCGAATACCACAGTGTGGACTGCGCCGATGCGGGTACAAGCCAGCATCGCGATTGCAGCTTCAGGTACCATTGGCATGTAGAGACAAACTACGTCGCCTTTACGTACGCCTTGATCTTTCAGTGCGTTTGAGAATTTACATACTTCTTTGTGTAGTTCATTGAACGTCAGCGTTTTATCGTCTGCAGGGTCATCGCCTTCCCAGATGATTGCTACGTCGTCGCCGTGTTCTGCTAGATGGCGGTCAATACAGTTTGCTGATACGTTAAGTGTGCCGTCTTCAAACCAGCGGATGTCGACGTGACCCGTGTCGAAAGAGGTGCTTTTTACTTGGGTGAAAGGTTTAATCCAATCAACGATTTTGCCGTGCTCGTTCCAGAAGCCCTCTGGGTCGGTTACCGACTGCTGATACATGGCTAGGTAGGTTTCATTATCCGCGTGTGTATGAGTTTTAATGTTTTCTTTTACCGGATAAACGTGGGCTTCGCTCATGGCTTCTCTCCTTGTGCCTTTATTTCTCGGCCTTACAACAATCTACATAAGACTTTGAATCTTTACTTTGTCGGGCTGTTGTATTTACCCGCTCTATCAACATTATGATTTTCTAAAACATAAAGAATAGAACGGATATTTGTTTTAAACAGTTGGTCGTCGCAAGACTGACCTTGTGCTAATAACTTTCAGTCACAGCGCGTATTTCCACAATTAGACTTTAGGATGATAGAGAGGGATCTACCGAAAAAGGGTTGAAATAAAAGTAATTATGGGAGCCAGGTCAACAGGAATTATGTGTATGGCACGCTGAGACTCGGTAAATCGCCTTTGGTTAAACGAACAAATACCAATGCTGCGGATATCGCATCTTGCAAAGCGTCGTGCTTATCTTGAATTGGCAGCTCAAGGTGCTTGCAAATCGCCTCCAGACTTAAGTCGAAATAGGCGTTCGGTAAATGTCGCTCCAGCTTGTCGTGGTAAATCTGGCTTACTTCAATAAGAGGGTTGGGCAGCGGGAAGCCCAGTTGTCTTTGGCAGGCGAGGTCTAAGATTTTTTTGTCGTAACGGATGTGGTAGCCGACGAGCGGACGATTGCCGATAAAGTCTATTAATTTCAGTAGCGCATCCTTTTCGCTGATGCCGTCGACTAAATCCTGATGGCGAATTTTGTGGATTTTTACCGAGCCGGAATCGAGAGATTGTGGCGCTCGCAAATGCACTTCGAATGGTTGGCTGGTGATAATGCGGTTATCAATGATTTTAGTGGCTGCGATGGTCACCAGCTCTGCTCTATTCGGGTCTAGGCTGGTGGTTTCGCAGTCGAGAGAAACCAGCTCGGTTTTATCTGGTGCACAAAATAACGACTGATAAGGCGAGCCTTTCAGTTTATAGTGCCAATATTTTCGTTGTAGCCAATTCATCCCAGATACCTCTTTTACAACTTACCGGGCTTAATCACGGATCTGATAGTGGAAACCTAAAAACTGCTTAAACTTTTTCACGACATGCAGGCTATGACGCAGCAAGTCGCGCTCTGTTCTGTCGAGTTGTTTGAGGTCGATATTATTCTGTGCCTCTTGTTGGTTAAGTTGCTGATTGAGCCGAAGCTTAAAGAACAATTTAAGTGCTTCGTTTAAGTTATCCGCCGTTTCTGGCTCTAAAATTCGTTTGTTTCTTAAAGCTTCTATGCGGGCAAAGGTATTTTTCTCTTCAATGGCATATTCGAGAGACAGAGTTCGGATGCCGTGCACTATCGGGAAAATACCGCCGCGTTTGATATCTAAGCCATCTTTGGCACTTTTTACGTTACCAAACAGAGTTAGAGGCACAGAAAACTGCAACGCTGGACGGGTAAAGTCGGACAGGATCAACATGCGATCTTTCATTGTGTCTCTGAGATGGTTGGCGACGGGAGTGAGTAATTCTCGATTGCCGGCAATGGCTTGCGCATCACTGAAGATGGCTAAGTCCATGATTTGTTCTGGCTGCGCTTTTGAAATCCAATTATCAAGGGTTCGAATCCACTCTGATTGAGAGTTTACCCATTTAGGATTGTTGACCATCACTTTGCCAGGGCAGAGCGGATAACCCAGTTGCTGCAGGGTGTGGGTGAATGATTGCATCACTTGTTCACTGTGCGACCACTCTAAACCGTCTTTAATGATCAGCGCGTTATCTTGGTCGGTCTTGAGGATCTGTTCCCCTCGGCCTTCCGAGCCTAAAACAATTAAGCAGCAGTGGTCGTGGAGTGCTGGTGGCACCACTAATTCAAACGCTTTCTCGATAATTTGTTCATTAACGGCAGATATCAATTCCATGATAAATCGGGTGCGAATGCCGTTTCTGACCAGACTCTCTACCAACTGGCGTTGTCGGTTGGACGCCAGAGCGAGTTCTTCGACACTGCTGGCTCTGGCGATGCTGAGCGTAAGCACGTGTGAATGAGTGGAGAATGCACTGAGGATCTGCGTCATATCCAACATGCCAATGGCTTGATTACCATCGCAGACCATCAGGCGCTTCATCCTGTGGCGCGTCATCGTAATCATGGCATTAAACAGGAAGTCGCCTTCATCAACGTGGTAAACCGGGAAGGTGGCGATCTCGCCCACAGGTGTATCGACAGCGCAGTTATCTAACATCACGGAATGGAGCATGTTCGTTCGCGTGACAATGGCGTACGGATGCGCTGAAGGCCATTTTTCGAGGCGTGGATCATCTGGGTTGAGCTCAACTAATGCGGCGTCGATGCCGTTTTCCTTCAATGTTCGTGTGACATCATTGATAGGCATGTCGGGCTTAAGAATCATCGGAGGATGGTAAATGCTCTTATCGACTTTAGTCAGAATAAACTCGGCCAGATTTTGCTGTTGCTGCGCGGCTTCGATTAATGCCTGTCGTTTAGATAGGTTGTTATCGAAGTACGCTGCGAATTGTCCATTCTCGTTATAGAGTTCAAGAAACACTTCTTTTGGCAGCAAATAGGACAGCGTATCCTCAAGCGCTACATATTGATGACGCACACTCTCTTCAAACAAAGAACGGACATCAAACATATCGTCATTGGCATAGTGAGCGAAAACTTCGCTCTGGTCTTTGGAGCGCTCTTCCACGGCACCTTTGATCAAAATATGCAAATGAGGGTTGGTTTGCCCACAAGATAAAATCACATCTCGAGTTCGATAATATGCCACGTCGAGAGACGAACGCAGTCGCGCTTGCTGCTTGCTGGTCAGGCGATCGAACGGGGGAGATTGCATATTAAACTTATCAGGCATAAGAAACCCTAAAATTGGGAGGAACACATTCTAAGTCTGACAAATTTCCTCCCATAAGCCAGACGACTTTGGTCTAAATCCAGGGCGTTAAAATCCACGCTTTCTTGATTTTTAAAAGTTTGTATCCCATCGAGGAAACGGTAAGTTGCCGATTCTTCCCTTTTTCTACTCCGTTTCGCGATCCATAATCCACGCTCATAACGTTGGTGTTCCCATTTTAGGAAAATAATAATGCTAAAACCTTCTCCGTATGGCTGGATCTCCCAGTACTTTCTCGGATTCTTTTTTGCGTATGGCGTCTATCTGCCATTTTGGTCATTGTGGTTTAAAGAGCAGGGTGTCACGCCGACTGATATTGGCTTGCTAGTAGGTTTAGGCTTGGCAACTCGCTGTGTTGCGAATCTGGTGATCACTCCTCGAGTGCATAGAGTGGAGCGTTTGATGCCAGCATTACGTTGGTTGAGTTTCGCCGGTCTTATTTTTGTAGGATTCCATTTTTTTACCGGCGGTAACTTTTGGTTAATGGCGTTGGCTACCATTCTATTTAACTTATGTTGTGGCCCCATTATCCCGCTCTCTGATGCGATGGCGAATTATTATGCGCGTTTAAAAGTGCTCGACTACGGGCGTTCACGTTTATGGGGCTCGATCGCGTTTATCGCTGGTTCTACCGTGGTTGGTTACTTAGTGGCAGGTTTTGGTGCGAATATGATTCTGTACACCGCAATGGCGGGTTTAACTATAGCCTTATTGTTTGCGATGCGTATGACTAACCCAATGCCGGTAACGCTCAGTGATCAGCACGCTGAACGTCCTAAATTGTCGGCACTGTTAACCGAGAAATCTGTCCTTAAGTTTTTAGTGCTTGTGTCGCTAATTCAGGGCAGCCATGCGGCGTATTATGGCTTTAGTGCGATCCACTGGAAATCCGCAGGTCACTCTGAAGATGTGATTGGTTACCTTTGGAGTCTGGGGGTGGCAGCAGAAGTTGCCGTATTTGCATTGAGCAAGCGCATCTTTGCTGGTCGTTCTCTGCGTTCACTGTTTGTAATTGCGGCTTGCGGTGTGATGTTGCGTTGGGGGATCACGGCAGGTACAACGTCAATTCTAGCTTTGGTTATCGTCCAGCTGCTACATGGCGTGACGTTTGCGGCTGCGCATATTGCTGCGATTCAATACATCCAAAACTCTTCAGAGAATAAAATGGTTGCGTTACAGGCGCTATATAACGCGATTGCGCTTGGGGCATTTACTGCGCTGATGACGGTGCTCAGTGGTTGGGCTTATGAACACTGGGGCGCGTTTGTGTTCTGGGGAATGGCTGTGATGGGATTGATTGCACTGTTCATTAAACTGGATCCGCAAGAGCCAGCAAGGCATGTTGTTGACCTGTCGGATAAAACACTTGAAACACAGAATTAGACTTCTGTGACAAAGGTTAAAAACTAATCTTTGTCTCTGTTGTGAAAGCAGTGTTAAATGAAACCTCTCCCTTACGGAGAGGTTTTTGTTTTTTGTAAGCAAGGTCATAAAGGATATCGGATGCAAGGATGGCTGGTGGTTCCCGTTTCTTTGGCGTACTTGGGAGCCCTATTTATAATCGCGTGGTATGGAGACAACCAGAGAAGGTGGCTAGCCAGATGGCGGCCTTGGATCTACAGCTTGTCTATTGCTGTGTATTGTACCTCCTGGACGTTCTACGGCACGGTGGGCCAAGCGAGCAGTAATCCCTGGTCTTTTCTGCCCATCTACATTGCGCCGATTCTGGTCTTTACGCTTGGTTGGCGAGTGCTTGCCAGGCTGATATTGATCGCCAAGCGTGAACACATTACCTCTATTGCTGATTTCATTGGCGCACGTTATGGAAAATCGCAGGGATTAGCGGTTGCCGTAACGCTGATTGCCGTCGCGGGGATTCTTCCTTATATCGCATTGCAGTTACGTGGCATCACCATGGGGCTGGAAATCATTGCGCCTGAGCTTGCGTCAGACTTTGGTTATCAGAACGACAGTGTCTCTTGGTTTGTGGTAATGGCACTGGCCATCTTTACCATTTTATTCGGTACGCGTCATATCGATAACACCGAGCACCACCGGGGCATGATGATGGCGATCGCCTTTGAGTCGATCATCAAGCTGATGGCATTTTTAGTGGTTGGTGTATTTATTGTCTGGCTGGCAATGAGTGCAGAAAACCTCAGTCTGATAGATGTCGCTACCGAAACCTATCAGCCGCCCAACATTCCTACCATTCTGATCCATACCGTGCTTACCATGTTGGCGATCGTTTGTTTACCTCGTCAATTTCATACCATGGTGGTGGAAAACGAGCGCGCTCAGGATCTGCATGTTGCCCGCTGGTTGTTTCCACTCTATCTGATTTTAATGGGTATTTTTGTCTTGCCGATTGCGTGGGTAGGGCAAGGACTGCTGAGTGATGCGTCGCCAGATACTTTTGTTATCAGTGTGCCGATGGCGGTTGGCGCGAGCGAGATTGCGTTACTGGCATTCCTTGGTGGCACTTCCGCAGCAAGTGGGATGGTGATCGTTTCGACTATCGCGTTAGCCATCATGGTATCGAATGATCTGGCGATGCCACTGCTTTTACGTCGTATGCGCCTGTCCCAACGTAATCATCAGCACTTTTCTCAGTTGCTGCTGCGTATTCGTCGCGCACTTATCCTGATTCTTTTGATTGGTGCATGGGGCTTTTATCAGGCACTTGATAGTATCCACTCACTCTCTGCGATAGGCTTTCTCTCGTTTGCAGCCATCACTCAATTCGCGCCGGCACTGATTGGCGGGATGTATTGGCGTCAGGGAAACAAGAAGGGCGTTTATGTCGGTCTTGCGGTTGGTTTTACTATTTGGCTTATCACCCTAATGAGCCAAACCGACATGCTTGCGGGTAACGCTAGCAGTAACTTTCTGATTTGGCTTATTACGCCACCAGAGATGCTAACTCAGTTTGATATTGCGATCTCTGACTGGGGAATGATTCTCAGTGTCGCGGCCAATACCGCCTGTTTTGTCGTCGTTTCTCTGATTACTCGTCCAAGCCTAAGTGAGCGCTTACAATCGGCTTCGTTTGTTGGTACACCGTTGCCAGAAAGCGAAAATATGAGCCTTTACCAGAGCCGCGTTACCGTGGCTGAACTGGAAATGCTCGCCTCTCGTTTTGTTGGGCGATCTCGCGTTAAAGTTGCGTTTCAGGCCTATTGGAGCCAGCAACGTGAAGAGCTGATGCCGAACCAGCAAGCACCGTCTTCATTGATACGACACACTGAACGTGTGCTCGCGGGGGTCTTCGGTGCATCTTCTGCTAAGTTAGTACTTACTTCTGCCTTGCAGGGAAGAAACATGCAGCTCGAAGAAGTCGCGACCATCGTTGATGAAGCTTCTGAACTGTACGATTTCAGCCGAGGGCTACTGCAAGGGGCGATCGAGCATATTGGCCAGGGTATCGCTGTGGTCGATAAACAATTGCGGCTGGTGGCATGGAACCAACGTTATCTTGAGTTGTTTGAATTTCCTCCGGGGTTAATTCAGGTCGGCCGTCCAATCGCAGATGTCATTCGCCACAATGCCGAGCAAGGTTTATGCGGCCCGGGTGATCCAGATGACCATGTTCGTCGCCGGGTTTACCATCTTGAGCAAGGAACGCGGCATACATCGTCTCGTGTTCGCCCTGACGGTCGAGTGATTGAAGTGCAGGGGAATCCAATGCCGGGTGGTGGTTTTGTCATGAGTTTTACTGACATCACCGTGTTCCGCGATGCCGAACAAGCACTAAAAGAAGCCAATGAGACGCTTGAGGAACGCGTGCGACTTCGTACCCGTGAACTTGAACGGCTTAACAAACAGCTGGTGGCGGCGACGCAGCGTTCAGATTTAGAATCGAAGTCAAAGTCACGATTCCTCGCGGCGGTGAGCCACGACCTGATGCAGCCTCTTAATGCTGCAAGGCTGTTTGCCTCTTCCCTTTCTGAAGTCGCCAAAGACGACGAGACGAAAAAGCTCTCTTCTCATATCGAAAGTGCACTCGGTGCCGCAGAAGATTTGATTGGCGACTTGTTGGATATTTCCCGTCTGGAGTCAGGCAAGCTTGAAGTGCATGTCTGTGGGTTCGCTGTAAATGATGTATTGGCGAATTTAAATGCGGAGTTCAGTGCGCTGGCGAAACAACAGGGTATTGAGTTTACGATGATCCCTTCCTCACTGACGGTGAATTCTGACCCCAAACTTCTGCGCCGAGTGGTGCAAAACTTTCTTACTAATGCGTTCCGCTATAGTCCAAACGGCAAAGTCGCTTTGGGTGTGCGCCGCGTCAAAGGTCGAGTGCGTATTGATGTCTGGGATAACGGTATGGGCATTGAAGAAGAGAAACAGCAGGAGATCTTTGAAGAATTTAACCGAGGCTCTCAAGTTCGCTCTGATCAGGGCTTAGGGTTGGGGCTGGCGATATCGAAAGGGATAGCGCAGGTGCTGGGACATGAAATCTCGATGCGCTCCTGGCATGGCAAAGGCAGTGTCTTCTCGATTACGCTCGACAGAGCCGAGAGCGTACAGGTCATCAGCACAGTGACGATGCCAAGCAGTACTCAGTCTGAGCTATGCCATCTGAAAATTCTGTGTGTCGACAATGAGCCAGATATTTTAGTGGGAATGGATAACCTGTTATCGCGTTGGGGCTGTGATACACGACTGGCCGCCGACTTAGTCGAAAGTCTGAAAGCGCTGGATGATGGCTGGGTGCCGGATGTGATCTTCTCGGATTACCGACTGGATAACGGACGCACTGGATTGGAAGTGCTGCAACAGTGCCGTCTTCGTCTGGGTAATCGCTTTGAAGGTGTCATCATCAGTGCGGACCGTACCGATGATATGCTCGATGGCATCAAAGCGAATGGATTTAGCTTTATCGCCAAACCCGTTAAACCGTTGAAGTTGCGTTCGGTACTAAACCGAGTAGCCTAATTTTATTTAGTTTCAGTTATTTAAAGTTAGATAAAGACCTCCAGTTGGAGGTCTTTGTGTTTGAGGCTGGACGAATTACTCAGCCACCCCGCCTTGCGTCAATTTGGTTGGATTCAGCAGTTTCTCCAGTGTCGCACGATCTAAGTCGGTTTCCTCTTCAGCGACATCAATGATCGCCCGTCCTTGTTTATAAGCCTTTTTCGCGATTTCGGCAGCTTTCAGGTAACCAATAACCGGATTAAGTGCGGTGACCAGAATAGGGTTCTTGGCTAACGCCACATCAAGATTATCTTGCCTGACTTCAAACGTTGCGACGGCTTTGTCTGCCAGTGCAGTGGCGCTGTTGGATAGTAGCTCAATGCTTTCTAATACATTATGAGCAATGACAGGCAGCATCACGTTGAGCTGAAAGTTACCAGACTGACCCGCAATGGTGATGGTGGTGTCATTACCAATAACTTGGGCGCAGGCCATGGCGACAGCTTCTGGAATAACAGGGTTTACTTTCCCCGGCATGATGGAAGAACCGGGCTGAAGTCCTTTTAACTCAATTTCTCCCAACCCTGCTAGTGGTCCGGAATTCATCCAGCGAAGATCGTTTGCGATCTTCAGGATCGCAACTGCTGACGTTTTGAGCTGTCCGGATAGGGCGACGATCGCATCCTGACTGCTGAGATTAAAAAAGAAATTTGGACTGGAACAAAACGCTACATTTGTTGATTGTGAAAGATTGTCTGCGAAAAGTGGGGCGAATCGCGGATCGGCATTGATCCCAGTACCTACTGCGGTACCACCTTGCGCCAGTGCCTTCACGGCTGGCAAAGCTTGTTCAATTGCTTGTTTGGCGTGTTCGATTTGGTACTGCCATCCTCCAAGTTCTTGGGCAAGGGTAATCGGCATGGCGTCCATCAGATGAGTTCGACCTGTTTTTACCACGTCTTTCAAGGCTTGTTGTTTAGTGCCGAGTGTCTGGCAAAGGTGCTCCAAAGCGGGAATCAGTTGCTTTTCGATCGCCAGTGCTACGCTGACCTGAATCGCCGTTGGCACGACATCGTTACTGCTTTGGCCCATATTGACGTGATCATTGGGGCTTACGCTTTCTCCAAGAGTCTGGGCAGCCAGCGTTGCGATCACCTCATTGGCATTCATATTTGAGCTGGTACCAGAGCCGGTTTGGAAAACATCAATCGGAAATTGCTCCAGATGTTGCCCGTCGATGATCGATTGCGCTGCATTCGCTATCGCATCGGCAATTTTACTGTCTAATATTCCTAATTGAGCATTAGTCAGTGCTGCGGTTTGTTTGATATGTGCTAGAGCAAGGATGAAGCCTTGTGGCATGGTGTGTCTGCTGATGGAAAAATTGTCTACGGCACGTTGAGTTTGAGCCTGATAAAGAGCATCAGAAGGGACTTTCACCTCACCCATACTGTCGGTTTCAATACGAAAGTCTCTGGTCATGACTTGCTCCTCTGTTCTCAAACCTAAGTCTCTTATCAACCATAGGTGATTTACGAGGATTTTGATGACAAAAAAGCCGATGCATGAATACAGGCATCGGCTTGGAGCAAGTGAGCTATATCCCTACAATTAAGCCCAGCTTTCTATTTTGTTCTTTATTTCAGTTATTCGGTAAACAGGGTCTCGTATTTCACGAAAGCCGTTTGAGTCTCGCCGTAGTAGAGCGTTCCTTCTGACTGAATGACCACTCTTAACCAGCTTTCTGCTGATTTTGGTTTCGGTAAGGTGATGTACCAGTTTTTACCTGCTTGATCAGCGGGCTTCATATCGACTGGCTGCGCGTTCTTTTCCTGATTTGCGACCACAGAAACTTTCACGCCTTCCAGTGGGAAAGCCGCATTGAGAGACAATTCTAGACTGTCTTTCGTTAGCTTCTCAGAGCGAAACTTCACTTTAAAATCGCCATTTTCCATATCACAAAGACCACTGGTGTAGCGACAATTGGACTTGCTGGCCAATTTATAACTTTCACCTTCTTTCGCGGCATGAGGCTTTTCACTTAACGCTAAATCCGTACCGAAGTAGGCAATTAACGATAGGATCGGAGCGATTAACAGGGCGATAATTAAGTGCTTGTTTTTGAACATCTTGGCTTCCTTGCAACGACAGACTTCGAAATAGTAACTGAAAATAGAGAATAAAAAAGCCCCGGACAGATGTTTCCAGACGGGGCTTTGTGGTTCTAATTATAATTAGTGGTCGACAGCTTGGCCCGCACCTACTGGTACACGTACGTGCTCAACCAGATCTTTCACTTCTTGTGGTGTTTCTGCTGTTACTCTCGATACTGCGAACGCCACGATGAAGTTGAATAGCGCACCAATTGCACCAAACGCGTTTGGCTCAATGCCTAGGAACCAGTTGCTGCCCCAGCTTTCCAGGTAAGTCCAATCCGCGATGAATAGGATACCTTTGTGTTGGAACACGTAGAACAGCGTGATACTGATACCAGCAATCATACCTGCGATAGCGCCTTCTTTGTTGATGCTCTTACTGAAGATACCCATCATCAATGCAGGGAAGATAGAGGACGCTGCCAGACCAAAGGCCAGTGCAACGGTACCTGCCGCGAAGCCCGGTGGGTGTAGACCTAAGTAGCCTGCTACCGCAATTGCCACTGCCATGGAAATCCGGCTGGCAAGGAGCTCTTTCTTCTCGGAGATATTCGGGTTAATGACCCCTTTGATTAAGTCGTGAGATATCGCGGACGAAATCGCCAGTAGTAGACCCGCAGCGGTTGATAGTGCTGCTGCCAGACCACCTGCCGCAACCAATGCGATTACCCAGTTTGGTAGCTTAGCAATCTCTGGGTTAGCCAGTACCATGATGTCGTTATCAACTTTTAGCTCGTTAGTAGCCGCATCAGAAGTGTACTGAATGTTGCCATCACCGTTCTTATCATCGAAACCTAGCAGGCCTGTTTTTTCCCAGTTTTTAAACCAAGCAGGACGCTCGTCGTAAGCTAGGTGTTGGCCAGGCGCCGGGTTAACTGTGTTCATTAGGTTTAGGCGCGCCATTGCTGATACTGCAGGTGCTGTTGTGTAAAGAATAGCAATGAAGATTAGTGCCCAACCTGCTGATGTACGTGCGTCACGAACCTTAGGTACCGTAAAGAAACGGATGATTACGTGTGGCAGACCAGCCGTACCGATCATCAGTGACATGGTGTAAGCAAACATGTTTAGTGTATCACCACGAACTTGAGTGGTGTATTCACTAAAGCCGAGTTCGGTCACCACCTGATCGAGCCGATCGAGTAGATAGACATCGGTTCCCGCCATGGTACTACCAAGGCCAATTTGCGGAATTGGGTTACCAGTCAATTGCAGAGAGATAAATACTGCTGGGATAGTGTAAGCAAGAATGAGTACACAATATTGAGCAATCTGCGTGTATGTGATGCCTTTCATGCCGCCTAGTACAGCGTACATAAATACGATACACATACCAATCAGTAGACCTGTTGCGTAATCTACTTCTAGGAAGCGACCGAATGCAACACCTACACCTTTCATCTGACCGATAACGTATGTTACTGACGCGATGATCAGACACACAACCGCTACGATACGCGCTGTCTTAGAGTAGAAACGCTCACCGACAAACTCTGGCACGGTAAATTTACCGAACTTACGTAGGTAAGGAGCAAGAAGCAGAGCAAGCAGAACGTAACCGCCAGTCCAGCCCATTAGGAATACAGAACCACCGTATCCCATGAAGGCAATCAGACCCGCCATCGAAATAAACGACGCCGCTGACATCCAGTCTGCTGCTGTCGCCATACCGTTCGCGATTGGGTTTACACCGCCACCCGCAACATAGAACTCTTTGGTTGAGCCTGCGCGCGCCCAAATCGCAATCCCGATGTACAGGATGAAGGTTGCGCCAACAACCAGGTAGGTAATAGTTTTCAAATCCATCTGAGTGACTCCTTACTCATCCACGCCGAATTCACGGTCTATTTTGCGCATCTTCCACGCGTAGTAGAAAATAATACCCAGGAAGGCGTAGATGGAGCCTTGTTGAGCGAACCAGAAACCAAGTTTGTATCCACCTAGTTGAAATTGATTTAGTACATCGACAAATAAAATGCCGCAGCCGAAAGACACAACGAACCAGATGACCATTAGGCCAATCATGAGTTTCACGTTCTTGTCCCAATAGGCTTTGGCTCTTTCTTCACTTTCAAACGCCATTGCCGTCTCCTTACGATTGGTATTGTTGTTAAAAAAATGTTTCACCATGTACATTAGCAAGGTGTTGGCAAGAACTCTTTTCAACTTTAGTCGGGGCGTAAAAATCAAAAAACGCCCGTAGAATGGGCGCTTAAGGCAATTGTAAGAAAGTTTTAGCATGTTAACGTGGTGTTAAATTAGCCTAAGGTCTAATGCGAAATGACATTTTTCACTAATTATTTTTGCTGGCGTTATCTTTTCTTCATTTGTTTCATGAAACCTATACTCATTGCTACAAGTTATTTGTTTACATAAAGTTTTCGTTTCAACTAAAGCATTGAGACACGATAAGGGGTTAGACTAACGGTCTTAGTACGTTGGGTATAACTTTTATATTAGGGAGAGTGGAATGGACGCAAACACCATCAATAGCTTTTTTCTCGTCGGTGCATTGCTGATTGCACTGAGCGTTCTTCTAAGCCCTGTGTCCTCTAAACTGGGTATTCCTATTCTTCTCGTGTTTCTTGCGGTTGGTATGTTGGCCGGAGAAGATGGCTTAGGCGGAATATTATTTGATAATTACTCAATTGCTTATTTAGTCAGTAACTTAGCTTTAGCGATTATTCTGCTTGATGGTGGCATGAGAACACGAGTCGCGAGCTTCCGGGTGGCGTTGTGGCCTTCGGTGTCATTAGCCACGCTGGGTGTGGCGATGACGACGCTTTTAACCGGTTTGATGGCTACCTGGCTGTTTGATCTGGACTTACTGCAAGGGATTCTTGTGGGTGCTATCGTGGGCTCTACCGATGCTGCTGCGGTGTTTTCACTACTGAAAGGGCGCAGTCTCAATGAGCGTGTCGGTTCAACGTTGGAAATCGAATCCGGTACCAACGATCCGATGGCCGTATTTCTCACCGTTACCTTAATTGCTATTTTGTCGAGCTCAGGTGCGGAGTTAAGTGTCGGCTTCTTAGCACTGAGCTTTGTGAAGCAGTTTGGCATTGGTGCATTGCTTGGTATTGCTGGTGGCTGGTTGTTATGGAAGATCATAAACCGCAATCAGCTACCGGATGGCTTGTACTCCATTCTGACCGTCAGTGGTGGTCTGCTGATTTTTGCCTTATCGAATACATTCGGTGGTAGCGGCATTCTGTCCATTTACCTAGTCGGTCTGTTATTAGGTAATCGTCCTACGCGCAGCCGCCACTCGATTCTTCATGTGCTGGATGGAATGACATGGTTGGCCCAGATAGGCATGTTCCTAGTGCTTGGTTTGCTGGTCACGCCTTCGAATCTGTTGTCGATCGCCTTGCCGGGGCTGGCACTCGCCTTTGGTATGATTCTGTTTGCTCGTCCAATTTCAGTGTGGGTAGGCTTACTGCCATTCAAAAGTTTTACGCCGCGTGAAAAGTGGTTTGTTTCCTGGGTGGGGTTGCGTGGTGCCGTGCCGATCATTTTGGCGGTGTTCCCGATGATGGCAGGCCTTCCTGATGCACAGCTTTATTTTAACCTCGCGTTCTTCGTCGTTATGGTCTCGCTGATTGTTCAGGGAGGCACATTGACCAAAGCAATGTCGCTAGCCAAAGTAGAACTGCCTCCAAAACCGGAGCCAATATCGCGAATTGGTGTCGAGGTTTATCCTACCAGTGAGTGGGAGCTATTTATCTATCGATTGAAAGCAGACAAATGGTGCATTGGGGAGCCATTACGTAGCTTGTCTATGCCGGAAGGCACGCGTATTGCGGCGGTATTTCGCCACCAGGAATTGATGCACCCATCAGGAAGTACCAAGCTGGAAGAAGATGATACTTTGTGTGTCTTTGCTCAAGAGAAAGATTTAGATGCGTTGAGCCTGTTGTTTAGTGAAGCACCAGAAAAAGCCTCAATGACTCGTTTCTTTGGTGATTTCTTTTTGGATATTGAAGTCAGACTGGCCGATGTTGCCATGATGTATGGTTTGGATCTTGGCGAGGAAGCGCTGGGTATTACACTGAGAACCTTGGTGGAAGAACAACTGGGAACAGCCCCTGTACTGGGTGACCAGTTTGAATGGCAAGGGCTGCATTGGATTATTGCTGATGTAGTCGATCAGCAAGTGACCAAAGTAGGCTTACGCTTGCCTACTGAACAAGAGGAATCGGAAGAAGAGTAATATCAATCACAGTAAGACAATGGTCAGAAATAGCGCAGGAAAAACGCTTGAGAACAAGGTAGAATTTTTCGATAAGTAGTTATTCTACAATCAAACTTCTTTTACAACGAAAAGTTAACGCAGTTATCTAGTGTTTTAACAAGCTAGGATGACCAGTTACTTACTACGATTGGTATAAACCTTAGTTGTTCATTTCCGTTAACATGATGACAGCTTGAGTGCGGTTCTTCACGCCCAGCTTGCGGAAAATTGCCGTCATGTGCGCTTTGATGGTGGCTTCTGATACATTCAGCTCATAAGCGATTTGTTTGTTTAGCAAGCCATCTGACAACATCCCCAACACTTTGTATTGCTGCGGCGTCAACGTGGCAATCTTCTCTGCCAAGTCACTACATGCAGCATTATTGGTAATCAGACCTTCAGGGAAGTACGGGTCGCCGTTAAGCACCTGATTGATAGCATTAACGAGTTCACGCATATCGCTTGATTTAGGAATGAAGCCGAAAGCGCCGTGACTTTTAACCTGAGTTACGATAGCAGGCTCTTCACTGGCTGAAACGACAACTACTGGTAAGTCAGGGTATTCAGCACGTAGGTGAATCAGGCCCGACATACCATTTGCGCCAGGCATCTTGAGATCCAACAGTACTAAGTCTGGCTCCTCTTCCCTCTCCAATAACGCAAGTAAGGCATCGAGTGAGTCAGCTTCGAGAAGATTGGCACCACTCACCGCCATGTGTACCGATTGGAACAAAGCATTACGGAAGAGAGGGTGATCATCAGCAATGATGATGGTGTAGGTCGAATCCATGACGTTAAACACTTTTGACTATTTGGTTAAATTTATTATTGTCCAGCTTTGAGATTGTGGACAATATTTATTCGCTAAAAGTCTGAACCAAATCGACTTTTATTAGAGAAAATGCATATAACCCTCATTTTATTTTTTTGTTTTGTGCAATAAAAACGCCAGTAGAAAATTACTGGCGTTTGAATTTGTCTGATTAGAACTGATTGATGTGCTCTAAGAAAGGCTCTGCCTGCATGAAACCAGTTAAACGAGCGTTTGAAACGTGCTCTCCTTTACTGTTCCAAAACTCAATCGTTGGTAGGCCAAGGACGTTCATACGCTTGAGTAATTCAATATCTTGAACCTGATTTTTGGTCACATCCGCTTGCAGTAGCACAAAATCTCGCAACTTTTCTTCGACTTTTGGCGAATGGAAGGTGTACTTCTCAAACTCCTTACATGCCACACACCAGTCGGCATAAAAGTCGAGCATGACCGGTTTACCTGCCGCTTTTGCTAGCGCCAGTTGTTCTTCTAGCTCTGCGACATTCGCAATTCGGGTGAAACTGACACTGGCTTGCTGAGCATGAGTTTCGTTGTTACCAAACCAATAATTCAACGCAGGTTGTGCGGAAGCGAATAATCCCAGAACGGCAATAATTCCAACGGCACTCTGTTTCCAGCCGCCAAACTCGAGGCTGTTTTTCACATGATATAGCCAGCCAAAAGCAGCCACACCCAACACAGACCAAAGTAACGTTGACCACATTTCAGGTAACAGGCGTTCAAGCAGGAAGATAGGGGCAGCGAGCAGAATGAACCCGAATAGCGTTTTAACCCGGCCCATCCAGTTACCCGCTTTCGGCAGCAGTTTATTGCCGAAGACCGCAACTAGAATCAGAGGAATCCCCATCCCCATAGCCAGGGCGTACAGAGCAACACCACCGGTTAGTAGATCGCCACTTTGCGCGACGTAAAGCAGCGCACCAGAGAGCGGCGCAGTGGTGCATGGTGAGCATACCAAACCGGAAATGGCACCCATCACAAATACGCCAGTACCGCTGCCACCGTGCTGTTTGTTACTTAGATTATTGAGCCAGGTTTGCACGCTGCTTGGGAGTTGCAGCGAATACAGGCCAAACATCGACATTGCCAACGCGATGAATAAGACACTCAGACCGATGAGTACATACGGGTGCTGCATTGCCGCCTGAAACTGCATACCAGCAGAAGCAACGACCAGACCAAGCAGGGTATAAGTCAGCGCCATACCTTGTACGTAAATAAACGACAAGCCAAGTGCACGTCGTTGGCTGAGTTTCCCGCTACCAAGTACAATGCTGGTCAGGATCGGGTACATAGGCAGTACACAAGGAGTAAAAGCAAGGCCGACACCTAAAGCTAAGAACAGCAGTGGCGTCCACCAGCTTTCAGCCAGGTTTGCCGCCAGACTGTCTTGCTGCGTAACAGGCGCTGTCGGCGCTGTGTTTGTTACTTTTGGCGTGGCTTGTGTAGTTTGTTTTTGGGTTGGCTGTTGTGGTGCAGTGGTAGCTGCGGAACCTGTCGGTGAAGTAAAGGCGTTGATAGGAATGACACGGGTTTCTGGTGGATAGCAGAAACCTGCTGAGGCACAGCCTTGATACTGGACGATAACACGTGCACCTTCCTGCCAATTTGAAAGCGGAACATTGACAAATAGCGGCATGGTATAGATATGCACCTCTCCAAAGAACTCATCTTTGTGTGGTGTCCCACGCTCCATGTCTAACTCACCAAGTGTGACATTCTCGCCGGATACCGACAAACGTTCTTGATACAGGTAGTAGCCGTCACGTACCTGCCAGTCGAGCATCAGCTTGTCATCTTGCTGATAAAAATTAAACGGAAACGCTTGATCAACAGGAACAAAGCTGTCGCTGCTGTTACCGAAGTTGTTGTTCTGACTATTGTTAAACTGGTCCTTGCCGAATAAGGCTAAAGAAGGCGCAGAAAAGGTAATCAACCCTAAGAGTAATACGGAAAGTAATGCACGCATAAAATGTTCAATTCGTCTTAGCTAATTGCCGTAAGTGTAACTCAATCAGACCTGCTGACTAACCGATAAGTTTCATCAAAGTGAAGATTTGTTAATCAATACGTTCAAATCCTTGCAATAAAAAAGGGAGCCGAAGCTCCCCGAGTAAGACTCTGTTTCTGCTAGATCAGCAGGCCACCGAAGATGAAGCCTAATGTAACCGCTGACGCGATGGTTGCGACACCTGGTAGGAAGAATGGGTGGTTGAACACGTACTTACCAATACGTGTTGAGCCAGTATCATCCATCTCAACCGCGGCAAGTAGCGTTGGGTAAGTTGGTAGTACGAACAGCGCACTTACCGCCGCGAATGATGCAACCGCAGTCAGTGGTGCGACACCAATCGCTAATGCTGCAGGCATCAGTGCAACAGTCGTTGCGCCTTGTGAGTAAAGCAGCATAGAAGCGAAGAAGAGCACCAATGCAAGCATCCATGGGTAGTCTGCTAGAAGTGCACCAGCTACTTCTTTAATGCCATCAACGTGCGCGTTCACGAATGTAGAGCCTAGCCATGCAACACCAAGTACACAAACACACGCTGTCATACCAGAACGGAATGTTGCCGCCGCTGGAATTTTGCTCGAGTCGATCTTACAGCTCATTACGATAGCTGCTGCTGCCGCTAGCATGACTGTCATGATCGCTTCGTTACGACCCAGTGCTGGGTTCTCGATAAGACCCACAGAGCCAGAGATTGCTGCTGCGTAGCACACTACGAAGGCGATAGCGCCAAGGAAGATAAACGTTGCTTTCTTCGCTGTTGGTAGAATCTCGCGTTTTTCTTCAGTATTGAGTTTGATGAGGCCATTTTCCAGACGATGTTGATATTCAGGATCGTCTTTTAGTTCACTGCCCATGAAGTTCGCAATGAACGCACCGACCATACAAGCGATGAATGTGGTTGGAATACACACAGCGAGTAGAGTGAGGTAATCGACGCCAAATGGAGCAAGCATGGCTGCGAAAGCGACCACTGCCGCAGAGATTGGAGATGCTGTGATGGCGATTTGCGATGCGACAACGGCGATAGACAAAGGACGAGAAGGACGAACGCCCTGACCTTTAGCCACTTCGGCAATTACTGGCAAAGTAGAGAAAGCAGTGTGACCAGTACCCGCCATTAGTGTCATTATGTATGTCACGATTGGCGCATAGAAGGTGATGCGTTCAGGGTGTTTACGCAAAAAGTTTTCGGCAACTTGCACCATCCAGTCCAGACCACCTGCAACTTGCATTGCTGCAATAGCGGTAATCACTGACATGATGATCAAAATTACATCAACAGGGATGTAAGCCTGGCTAGTAGGAACGCCTAGGATCAAAGACAATGCAATGACACCCGCACCACCGGCAAAACCGATGCCGATACCGCCGATTCTCGCTCCCAAATAGATAAAGAGCAGAACCACGAAGAGTTCGACCATGACCATTATAGATACCTCTTTAGTTTGTATAGATTCTGATTTTTTGAACACTCAGGAACAGGAGTAAATGTTCAGAGAATCAGAGCCCAAGAGCTATGGCATTAAAAAGCTTAGAAAAAGTGTGGTTAACCGTACGGAACCCTAAAAAGGGGCCTTATAGGCCCCTATGGAAGATGACTTACTCGTAGCGTTTCGCTTTGTAAGTTGGATGCATGAAGTTTTCAACAGTTAAGATTTCGTCAAGTTCTTCTTCTGTTAGCAGACCGCGCTCTAGCACGACTTCACGAACACTCTTACCGGTTTCCGCACAAATCTTACCGACGATGTCGCCTTCATGGTGACCGATGTATGGGTTCAGGTAGGTTACGATACCGATGGAGTTGTATACGTAGTTTTCACAGACTTCTTTGTTCACTGTGATGCCATCGATACATTTGTCACGCAGGTTGATACACGCATTTTGCAGTAGTGAGATGGACTCAAACATGCTTTGCGCGATCACTGGTTCCATTACGTTTAGCTGTAGCTGGCCGCCTTCTGCTGCGAAAGATACCGTGTTGTCGTTACCCAGTACTTTAAAGCACACTTGGTTTACAACTTCAGGGATAACTGGGTTCACTTTCGCTGGCATGATAGAAGAGCCGGCTTGCATTTCAGGAAGGTTAAGCTCATTCAGACCAGCACGTGGGCCAGATGAAAGCAGACGCAGGTCGTTACAAATCTTAGACAGTTTCACTGCCAGACGTTTTAGGGCACTGTGTGTCATCACGTAAGCACCACAGTCTGACGTCGCTTCGATAAGGTCTTCCGCAGGAACCACGTCCAGACCTGTTACTTCAGCCAGGTGTTTTACCGACAGAGCTTGGTAACCGGTTGGTGTGTTCAGGCCCGTACCGATAGCGGTCGCGCCCAAGTTAATTTCTAGAAGTAGTTTTGACGTGTAGTCCAGAGCACGAATTTCTTCGTTTAATGTTACCGCCCAAGCGTGGAACTCTTGACCAACCGTCATTGGTACCGCGTCTTGTAGCTGAGTACGGCCCATTTTAAGCACATCTTTGAACTCAATTGCTTTAAGTTCGAATGCGCCTTTCAGGTACTCAATCGCTTCCATCAACTTGTGTACGCTGTTGTAAACCGCAATACGGAAGCCGGTAGGGTAAGCACAGTTAGTTGACTGACTTTTGTTGACGTGATCATTCGGGTTGACGAACTCGTACTGGCCTTTCTCCTTGCCCATGATTTCAAGAGCAACGTTGGCGATTACTTCATTGGTGTTCATGTTAACAGAAGTGCCAGCGCCACCTTGGAATACGTCTGAAGGGAATTGATCCATGCACTTGCCTGTTTCCAGGATCAAATCACATGCTTCGATGATGTAGTTAGCAACATCTTTTGGAATCGCGCCAAGTTCTTTGTTTGCCAATGCTGCGGCTTTCTTGGTCATCACCATACCACGTACAAATTCAGGTACGTCAGAGATGGTTACGTTAGAGATGTTGAAGTTTTCGATGGCACGTAGAGTGTGAATACCGTAGTACGCATCTGCAGGGACATGACGTTGACCTAATAGATCTTCTTCAATACGAGTGGCTGAGTGAACTGCTTTTTGAGCATCAGATAGAGTAGCCATAACAGGATCCTTAGATGATAATTCTAATAATATGGTTGAGTATTAGCCTATTCTGCAATCTAGAATCCATTCATCAGAATTTTGGGCTGGAAAATCCGTCCTGACTTATGTGGCACATCATACTTTACCTAGCACATAAAAATAGTAACTAGATCACCTTTTTGGTTTTTAATGCGTCAATAGTTTGCAAAGTATGAACAGGTTATTGCCTTACGTTTCAGGGCAGTGTTTCTACTGTTCATATTGGCTGATGGTGGCTATCTACATCGTGCCAATTGAAAGGCATCTTTTACTTCATCAACAAGTGCTGAACACGCTTTTTTACAACGATTCGTTTGAGCTTGGTTAGCTTTTACCATTACACTGAATTAAACAAAGGAGGGCGTGTGTTTCCTATCTTATTATTGGCGTTTATTTTTGTTCCGATCATTGAAATCGGCTTGTTTATTCAGGTGGGCGGATTTTTAGGCCTCTGGCCGACCATTGCGTTGGTGATCATCACCGCGTTTGTTGGGGCGTCACTCGTGCGTAGTCAGGGTATTCAAACACTGATGTCAGTTCAGGGGCGTCTTGAGCAAGGTGAAATTCCTGCTCAGCAGATTTTTGAAGGTGTCATGCTGGCTGTAGCTGGCGTGCTGCTGTTAACTCCAGGGTTCATGACGGATGCACTTGGCATGTTGGTATTGTTACCTGCGCCTAGAGCTGCGATTGCAAAATACCTGATGAGTAAAATGGTGGTAAAAACGGTCCACGGTGGTGGCTTCCACAGCGGTTTTTCTGGGCAGCAGGGGCCATTTGACGATGATCCATTCCGTCGTGGTCCATTCGATTCTCGCTCGGATAATGGCAATACCTTCGAAGGTGAATACGAGCGTAAAGACGACGATGACGATCGTAATGACCGAAATAAGCTTAACTGATCAATTATCAGTTCCAGCAGAAGACAAAAGGGCGCATCTGGCGCCCTTTTTTGTCACTATAATTCAGCGATTATTGAGCTCCTTCAAAGCCCATCTGACGCCATGCTTCAAATGCAATAATAGCGACGGCATTCGACAAGTTCAGGCTGCGGGCATCTGGCATCATTGGAATACGAATACGTTGCTCCATAGGCAGGCTTTCAATCACTTCCGCAGGTAAACCACGGGTCTCCGGACCGAAAAGCAGTACGTCACCGGCTTGATACTGAGCATCTACATGGTGACCTGTCGTTTTGGTTGTACAGGCGAACAGGCGGTAGTTACCTTGCTTCTCTTCCTCTAAATAGTCTAAGAATGCCTGATAGTTTTTATGACGTGTTACTCGAGCCAAGTCATGATAATCCAAGCCTGCACGGCGCACTTTTTTCTCTTCCAGATCGAAACCCAGTGGCTCAATCAAATGAAGGTTTGCACCGCAGTTGGCACAAAGTCGAATGATGTTGCCGGTGTTCGGCGCGATTTCTGGTTCGTATAAAGCGATATCAAACATGGTATAGAAATAGAGTTAGTCAAAAGAGAGAGGCAGTATATACCGTAGCTACGATTGGGGTATATACCCAAGTACTGGCATAGCTACACATGCGACATCAAAGGAAAGTGAGTCGCCATTGAACCGTGTTGAGAAAAAGTAACCCTCCTGAGGCGGAGGGTTACTTGGTTATACGATAGGTGTGGGATTGAATTACTGGCTTAAAGGTAACGTAATCGTCATGCGTAACCCACCCAATGGACTGCGACTGGCGACAATGGTCCCGCTGTGCTGACGAATGGCACTTTCGGTGATCGTCAGCCCTAATCCTGTTCCGCCAGAGTGACGGTCCCGAGCGGTAGAGACTCGGTAGAATGGCCTGAAGATGGCTTCCAGCTCGGCATCTGGCACTCCTTCACCGTTATCATCAACGGTGATGTGCAGAGTGTTACCTTGCGTTTCTAGATTAATTTCAACCTGATCTTTCCCGTAGTAAATGGCGTTGCGAATGATGTTCTCCACGGCACTCATTAGCAACTTAGGGTTGCCGGAAATACTGCCTTTCGGTAGCGGTGAGTAACGCAATTGTTTACCCATTTGCTCCGCTTCAAATTGAGTGTCCTCAATGATCTCTTCCCACAAACTTTGAATCGGTTGAGTTTCGCGTGTCATGTGGCTATTCGCCTGCATTCGGGACAGCTCCAGTAGCTCACTGATCATTTGCTCAAGCCTCTGAGCCTCGGTATCAATCCTTGTTAGCTCTGGGCTTTCGCCTTGTTTGCGTGTCGCTAATGCATTGGCCATTCTCAGTCGAGTCAGAGGTGAACGCAGTTCATGAGAGATATCGGAGAGCAGACGTTGCTGACCGGATATCATCTGATTTACGGCTTCGACCATCTGGTTGAAACTGCTGCCCGCCTGACGGAACTCGGAAGTCCCTTTCTCCAGATTAGGGTCTGTGACAAACTCCCCTTTGGCTACGCGCTGTGCGGCGGCTTCGAGTCGACGTGCAGGCTGACTCAATGCCCATGCCAGCCAAAGTAGCAAAGGTGTACTCGCCAGCATGACGGCAAGTAATAACTGAACAGGGTGATCAAACAGTCTCAGCAGCAATGGCGGTGGCTCATTCCATTTAAAGCCGACGTACATCAAAAGATCAGAACCGGCTAATGTAATTGGCACTGGCCCGGCGACCATGTATCGGCCATAGAGCTTTTGTTTCGGTTGGTTATTGTCTTCGATGATGGAAACAAAGTTTTGCATCGCCCGCATTTGAAAGTTGTTGCGGTGGTCAGTGGTTAATATTTTTCCGTTATAGTCAGAAAAGAACATCCGTGGCCGAGGGTCGTTTTTATTTTGGCGACGTCCCTCAATACTAAATAGAATTCGGCCAAGGTCAGTTTCTTTACTGTATTGATTCTGAATTTCGTCACGCACTTCTAGCATGCGCTGATAAGGCGCACTTGGAATATCACGCGCTTTACGTGGATCCAGATGCGGTAGTGATAGCACAGCGATTAACACCAACAACATGGTGAACCAGAAGATGGCAAATATGCGTCCATACAAGCTGTTAATATTTGGCAGTTTGATGCGTGATATTTGGCTCATTAATCTTCCTCAAGCAACATATAGCCTCGGCCACGCAAGGTTTTGATACGTGGTTTGCCATTACTTTGGTCGGGCAGCTTTTTGCGTAAGTTGGACACGTGCATATCAATCGCGCGGTCAAAAGCGGCGAGTCGCTTGCCAAGCACATCCAAGCTCAGGGTCTCTTTCGTCAGTACTTGCCCAGGGTGTTGTACAAAGTGTGTGAGCAAAGCAAATTCTGTTGCCGTTAAATCAAGCAGCAGCTGATCGCAGTAAGCCTCCTGCTTGCCTGGATAAAGACGAAGCTCTTGATACTCAATGCAGTCACCGCTTTTACTGTCCTTTTGAGTTGCACTGGTACGGCGTAAAATGGCGCGAATGCGAGCCAGTAGCTCTCTGTCACTAAAGGGTTTTGGTAAGTAATCGTCTGCCCCTAGTTCTAAGCCAATCACTCGGTCGATTTCTTCGCCTTTGGCTGTCAGCATTAATACGGGAGTTTCCCAGTTTTCACGCAAGCGCTTTAATGTTTCCATGCCGTTGAGCTTAGGCATCATGACATCCAGCAAAATCAAATCAATTTCACTTGTCACGGCAGCTAAACCTGCTTCTCCATCATTCGCTTCACTGACTTCAAATCCTTCGAAGCTGAGCACTTCTTTTAATAGGCTAGTTAGCTCTATATCGTCATCAATCAAAAGAATGTTTGCCATTTAGGGACCTACCATCAATTACCTTTTATTTAATATTACATTGGAATGATGGGTGACGAAGAGTATAAAAATCACTCTTTACGAATCTTTACGCTCTCTATACGTCACTTTACCTAGCGCGTCCTATTCTATACTCAAGCGCTGGGAGAACAGCCCAGAAGAAGCAATCAGATGTATGAGGAATCAAATTATGAAATCTGCAAAAAAAATTGTGTTAGCTGCCGTTGTTCTACCACTTACTCTTGGTGCTGCAGGTGCCTTCGCCTACGGTGGTAAAGACCAGCAAAAAGGTCCTCGCGACGAATGTGGCCCAGGAATGGACCGAGGAATTATGCGCCAAATGGATCTGACCGACGCGCAAAAAGAGCAATTACAATCATTTCGCGACGCTAATCGTGCGGAGATGAAAGGTAAAAATGCGGCAGAACGTGATGCTCGTCGAGCGGAGCGCCAGGCTTACCACGCAAAAATGCAGGCTCTTGTGCTGGCGGATAACTTTGATGAAGCTCAAGCGAATGCGTTAGCCAAAGAAATGGTAGAAAAACAAACTGAACGCCGTGTAAAAATGCTGGAGAAAAAACACCAAATGTTGAGTGTACTGACTCCTGAGCAAAAAGCAGAGTTTGTGAAGTTGCAAAATGAACGTATGCAACAGTGTGGTGAAAGAATGCAAAAACGCATGACTAAACCAAGCAGCAACTAACCGATACAACGAAATAATTTTAAGAGGTAGCCATGGCTGCCTCTTTTTGATCTGGCTATTTCATACTCATTAAATAATTATCGAGGTATACTTTGGTTATGGTTTGAGTTAACTCTTTGATTATGAAACATCAATACGCACGCTTAGTGACGACGGCAGCCTGGACTGCAACAATCACGGCAACGCTTCTTTTACTGGTTAAGGTCATCACTTGGTGGGTGACAGGTTCGGTCAGCCTATTAGCCTCCCTTATTGACTCTATGCTGGATATTGCCGCATCGGTGGTGAATTTAGTCGTGGTTCGTTATGCCTTGCAGCCAGCAGACAGGGAACATACTTTTGGCCACGGCAAGGCGGAGTCATTAGCTGCCCTTGCGCAAGCCATGTTTATCTCCGGCTCCGCGGTATTCTTGATCCTTAATGGGGTTGAGCGTTTCTTCCGCCCTCAGGCTTTACATACTCCTGAACTCGGCGTTTATGTCTCGTTGTTTGCTATTGTCGTTACACTTGGTTTGGTGACGTTTCAGAAGCACGTAGTGCGAGTGACAGGCAGCCAAGCCATTGCAGCCGATTCTCTTCACTATCAGACTGACCTTTATATGAATGCGGCCATTATGGTCGCGCTCGGGTTAAGTTATTTTGGTGTCACGCAAGCGGATGCGGTGTTTGCGATTGGTATTGGTGTGTTCATTCTTTACAGTGCTTTCAAAATGGTGAATGAAGCGACTCAGACTTTATTGGACAGAAAACTGCCTGATACCGAATTAGAGGAAATTCACACTCAGTGCTTGAGCGTGAAAGGGGTGAGAGGTGTTCATCAGTTACGAACACGGATGTCCGGGCCGACACGTTTTATTCAGTTACATCTCGAGTTAGATGATGACTTACGTTTAATCGAAGCCCACTATATAGCTGATAAAGTGGAAGAAAACCTCTTGTCTGTCTTTCCTGAAGCGGATGTATTGATCCACCAAGATCCGATATCTGTTATTTATGGACCAGAGAAAGAACAGAAAGAGCAAGATTGGTAGAGCTCGAAAAATACAAGAGCGTCTGACGACAAATAGGCGCTTATTGTCTATCTTTCCATCAATACGCTTTAAGAATCCTGATACTGATGTGAATCAACGAAGTTGATAGTAGAAGCTGTAATACTCTTACATAAGTAGAAAAGTTACATAAAAATGTGTGTTTTCATTGGTAATCCGGTATAGGAAATGTAACATAACGCACAGTTCTGGATTATGCAGGTTGCTTGGTGACAAGGGGCCTAGAAGAAAATTAAATAAATTGATTGCCAAAGATCGAGGGTGAGCATGATTAAGAAGATCGGTGTTTTAACAAGTGGCGGTGACGCACCTGGTATGAACGCTGCAGTACGCGGCGTGGTACGCACAGCACTTTCTGAAGGATTGGAAGTGTTTGGTGTGTACGATGGCTACCTAGGTCTTTATGAAGGCCGCATCGAGAAGCTAGATCGTTCTAGTGTTTCTGATGTTATTAACAAAGGTGGTACGTTCCTGGGTTCTGCACGTTTCCCTGAGTTCAAGGAAGTGGCAGTACGCGAAAAAGCTATTGAGAACCTGAAGAAACACGGTATCGACGCACTGGTAGTGATTGGTGGTGACGGTTCTTACATGGGTGCAAAGAAACTGACTGAAATGGGTTACCCATGTATCGGTCTGCCAGGCACTATCGATAACGACATTGCGGGTACGGATTACACTATCGGTTACCTAACTGCACTAAACACAGTTATTGATGCAATCGACCGTCTACGTGACACTTCTTCATCTCACCAACGTATTTCAATTGTAGAAATCATGGGCCGTCACTGTGGTGACCTGACTCTGATGTCTGCTATCGCTGGTGGTTGTGAGTACATCATCACACCAGAAACGGGTCTTGATAAAGAGAAGCTGATCGGCAACATTCAAGACGGTATCGCAAAAGGTAAGAAACACGCAATCATTGCTCTTACTGAACTGATGATGGATGCAAACGAGCTTGCTCGTGATATTGAAACGGCAACAGGTCGCGAAACGCGTGCGACAGTACTTGGTCACATCCAACGTGGTGGTCGTCCTACTGCATTTGACCGTGTTCTTGCATCTCGCATGGGTAACTACGCTGTTCACCTTCTAATGGAAGGTCACGGTGGCCGTTGTGTTGGTATCGTGAAAGAGCAGCTTGTTCATCACGATATTATTGATGCGATCGAAAACATGAAGCGCCCTGTACGTAATGACTTGTACAAGGTTGCAGAAGAGCTGTTCTAAGTCGACCGCTCTTAGCTAAAATAAAAAACCGCGTTGATACGCGGTTTTTTTTGTCTCTGTTTTTCTAAGCGAGGGGAGGACAGGGTTCATGAAGAGGAAATGCTTTGTTCTACCAGCATTAACTTTCGTTCGCGAAGCGCAAACATATAACCAAGTAACCCACCTAATATATTACCCACCGCAATACCGATAAATAGCCCTTCAACATCGTACAGGTAGCTGCCAATCCAGGCCGCTGGCAATGTAAAGATGAACAGGCGCATAAAACTCCACTGGAAAGCGCGTAATGGCTTTTGCATCGCATTCAGCCCGCTCACTAATATCATCACAATACCCTGGAAACCGTAGCTGAATGGCACGACAAGGAGATAATGCCAAAGCAGGTTTTTAACCGCTTCTTCTTGTGAGAAAAGAGCGGCCAAAGGGATGCTCAAAGGCACCATTGTCAGGAAGATAAGCCCCTGAAACACAACTGCGAAGCGCATGCTGAGGAATAATCCGGCGAATGCCCGCTGTGGGTTATTAGCGCCGAGATTTTGTGCCATGAATGGTGTTAAAGCCGAGGTCAATGACATCAATACCAGAATGAGTATCGACTCGATGCGCTGTGCGGCGCCATAAGCGGCAACAGCTGCGGTTCCGTGGCTAGACAGCAGCATCATCAAAATTGCACCCGACAGCGGCGTCATTGCGGTAGAGAAGGCCGCAGGAGTACCGATTTTTAATGTCTGTTGCCAATCTTGTTTCAGATGTAACCACTGCGGCTTAGCCAGAAGTTTCTCCCGTTTAACCAGTAAGTATGACGAGCCGACTAAAGCGCCTAACCAACTAAAAGCACTCGCGATTGCTGCGCCTCGGATTCCAAGTTCAGGAAACGGTCCCAAGCCGAAGATCAGTAGTGGATCCAGCATTCCGTTGATCAACCCTGCCAGCATCATGATTTTAGCTGGGGTTTTCGTATCACCCGTCGCACGGATCGCACTGTTGCCAGCCATTGGGATCACCAGTAATGGAATGGTGAGATACCACACTTGCATGTACTGTTCGATGAGTGGAAGAAGATCGTCAGTCGCACCAAGAAAACCGAACAGTGGTCTGATGGTAACAAAGCCAACTGATGACGCGATCGCAACTAGCATGACAGCTAGCAGTAGACCATGAGTAGTAAAACGCGCGGCTTGTGTTGAGTGTCCCTGTCCGAGTAGCCGGCCTATATTGGTCGAAAGCCCCATGCCAATGCCCATCGTAATGCAGTTAACGGCAAAGGTGACTGGAAAGGTGTAACTAATGGCAGCTAGGGCTTGCGTGCCGAGCAGAGAAATAAAGAATGTATCGACCAGATTGAACATCAATATCGCGATCATGCCCACCGTCATCGGGACCGTCATTTTTCTCAGTGTTTCGGGAATGGGCGCGCTCAACAAACCATGTTTATCTGTTGCTTGGTGTTCCGGCTTGTTTTTTTCCAGCATGTTTAACGTCTATCTGGTGGATAAACTGCAAGGATACAAGAAAGCAGGAAGGTGAGCGAGTGCGCATTTCTCACGCAAACCGTTGCGATCTTTTAACTAAGTCACAAAAAAATCATGCTCGCCCCTTGGGATCGTTCATTGGACCCCTTATATAGTGATCACGTGTCCCAGAAGGGCAATTATCAAATAAACATGGAAATTTTCAGGAGAGACGACCAATGAACATTCGTCCATTACATGACCGAGTTATCGTTGAACGTAAAGAAGTTGAATCTAAGTCAGCTGGTGGAATCGTTCTGACTGGTTCTGCTGCGGAAAAATCAACTCGCGGTGTTGTTCTAGCTGTAGGCAAAGGCCGCATTCTAGAAAACGGCACAGTGCTACCGCTGGACGTTAAAGTTGGTGATACTGTTATCTTCGCTGAAGGTTACGGCACTAAGACTGAAAAAATCGACGGTAAAGAAGTGCTAGTTATGTCTGAAAACGACATCATGGCAATCGTTGAATAATAGCAATCATTGAGTAATTTTTTGCTCAGATTCAAAAACCAAGTCGAACTTAAAGAATTGTAGAAAGGAAATCAAAGATGGCTGCTAAAGACGTTAAATTTGGTAATGACGCACGAGTTAAGATGCTAGAAGGTGTAAACGTTCTGGCTGACGCGGTAAAAGTGACATTAGGTCCTAAAGGCCGTAACGTCGTTCTAGATAAATCTTTCGGTGCACCAACAATCACTAAAGATGGTGTATCTGTAGCGCGCGAAATCGAACTGGAAGACAAATTCCAGAACATGGGCGCTCAAATGGTTAAAGAAGTAGCATCTAAAGCAAACGATGCTGCAGGTGACGGTACAACAACAGCAACAGTACTAGCGCAATCAATCGTAAACGAAGGTCTGAAAGCAGTAGCAGCGGGTATGAACCCAATGGATCTTAAGCGCGGTATCGACAAAGCAGTAGCAGCAGCAGTTGAACAGCTAAAAGAGCTGTCTGTTGAGTGTAACGACACTAAAGCTATCGCACAGGTAGGTACTATCTCTGCGAACTCTGACGTAAGCGTAGGTAACATCATTGCTGAAGCAATGGAACGTGTTGGCCGCGACGGTGTTATCACTGTTGAAGAAGGTCAGGCGCTACAAGACGAGCTAGACGTAGTTGAAGGTATGCAGTTCGACCGCGGTTACCTATCTCCTTACTTCATCAACAACCAAGAAGCAGGTTCTGTTGATCTAGAAAACCCATTCATCCTTCTGGTTGATAAGAAGATCTCAAACATCCGTGAACTTCTACCAACTCTAGAAGCAGTTGCTAAAGCATCTCGTCCACTGCTAATCATCGCAGAAGACGTAGAAGGTGAAGCGCTAGCAACACTAGTTGTGAACAACATGCGTGGCATCGTGAAAGTTGCGGCAGTAAAAGCACCAGGTTTTGGTGACCGTCGTAAAGCAATGCTACAAGACATCGCGGTTCTGACTGGCGGTACAGTGATTTCTGAAGAAGTCGGTCTAGAGCTTGAAAAAGTAACGCTAGAAGACCTAGGTCAGGCTAAACGCGTTGCTATCACGAAAGAAAACACGACTATCATCGATGGTATCGGTGAAGAAACGATGATTCATGGCCGTGTTGCTCAAATTCGTCAGCAAATCGAAGAGTCAACTTCAGACTACGACAAAGAGAAACTACAAGAGCGCGTAGCTAAGCTAGCTGGCGGTGTTGCAGTAATCAAAGTTGGTGCAGCAACTGAAGTTGAAATGAAAGAGAAGAAAGACCGCGTAGAAGACGCACTTCACGCAACTCGCGCAGCGGTTGAAGAAGGCGTAGTAGCAGGCGGTGGTGTTGCTCTAATCCGTGCAGCATCTATGATTGCTGGCCTTGAAGGTGACAACGAAGAACAAAACGTTGGTATCCGCGTTGCACTACGTGCAATGGAAGCGCCAATCCGTCAAATCACGAAGAACGCGGGTGACGAAGAGTCAGTAGTAGCGAACAACGTGAAAGCAGGCGAAGGCAGCTACGGTTACAACGCAGCAACAGGTGAATACGGCGACATGCTAGAGATGGGTATCCTAGACCCAACTAAAGTAACTCGTAGCGCACTACAATTCGCAGCATCGGTTGCAGGTTTGATGATCACAACTGAAGCAATGGTTACTGATATGCCACAGAAAGACGGCGCAGGCATGCCTGATATGGGCGGCATGGGCGGTATGGGTGGTATGGGCGGCATGATGTAATATTCTGCTTACCTTATCGCTGTAACGTTTTATAGCGGAAAGGTAACTGACCAAACCAAGAAGAAGCCGAGGTTTTTACCTCGGCTTTTTTGTGCTTGGCGTTTTTGATTTGTTGATACGTCATCGCAATTCAATTTGTCGTTTATGCAGTGCGATGAAATACTGATTTAAACGCGATGCGTCGTACTTGTTTATCCAGATTCGTGGCTGAACATGACAGCGCCATTGTGTGGGACTGGTACAAGAAATACTTCAGAAAATATTGAAATATGGTCGTTGTAGATTTTTTCTATTATAGTCAACTTGTTAAATATGGCATGTGAGTGAAATTTTTTCATACGATTAGTAGAAAATGATTACACATACGCTATGTTGTAAGTAATGCTTAATATAACGGAGATAAGAATGAAAAAGCTTTTGACGTCTTTGGCAGTGGTAGCCGCTGTTGCATCACCTGTTGCGCTTGCTGACAGCACTCCTGTGATGTTTTCTACAATTGATCACATTAATGCGCCGTCTCGCTCTGAAGTGGGCGGTGTTCGCTTAGCTGTTCTACACGGACAGGTTAACGAAGTGAAAGGGGTCGATTTCTCTCTACTTGGTATGTCTGAAACCGATCGTACAACCGGTGTTAACTTTGGGCTGTTCTTTGGCGCAGCGAAAGTAAACCAAGAAATGAAAGGGGCTTCACTTGGCCTTGTTAACTGGAACCGTGGCCAAACAACAGGCCTAAACCTGGGCGCGGTTAACATTACTAACAATGTGAAAGGCCTTAACTGGAGTGCGGTGAACTACTCTGAGGGTTACACAATGGCGGATGTTGGTCTGGCAAGTATCTCTAAAAAGTCTAACTTCCAGCTAGGTTTCTTCAACATGACAGACCAAATCGACGGTATTCAAATTGGTCTTCTTAACTGTGCGGATAACGGCTTCTTGAAGTGTTTCCCACTGATTAACTTCGCGAAATAATCTGCAGTTATAGTAATACTTAAACAGAAAGACCCCGAACTGATGTCGGGGTCTTTTTATATCTCACGTTTGAGCTTATTTGATTAAGCGAGACGACTTTCTGCGCTGTATTCTTTGATGCACACCGCGACGCAATGACTTGATGTGTCGCTCCGCTTCATCAACGCCCAGTAACACGGTTAAAGTCAGTACTGTGATGACCACTGATTGAGACAAGTAACCAAGACCAATCATTAAGCCTAACCCGGCTAGTACCCAGATGACCGCCGCAGACGTCACACCGTGGATTTTGCCATCTAGCGTCATCATTACACCAGCGCCCAGAAACCCGACACCGGTAATGATTTGACCCAGTACACGTGCCTGATCAAGCGTGTTCGGCGATAAGGATACCGCCATCGACATGAAGAGATAGGTGCCTGAAATAATGAGTATTGCAGTGCGAATGCCAACCGGCTTACCACGGGTCTGGCGTTCTATGCCAATCATTAACCCATTGATGGCACAGCATAGAAGAGCAGACCAACTAAATGGGCCAAGATCGAAAATTTGTTCGAATGTTGTATGCATCTTGACCTCCAAAAGCGCGGAGTATGCATAGAATCACCCCTCAAAGCGAACAAAAAGAAACGCTCGTGACGACAAATTTAATTAAGTTTAAACTCAGATTAATCCGGCCTTGGTGTTTATTCTAAATGGAGATCAAGCGGTGTTTTACTTGGCCTGCCGCCGATCTCTCGCGTAAGTTTTGGCACCAGGTAACCAGACACACGAGTTATTACTCCGCGCATGATCGTTTTTGCCTCCTCATCGGAAACAAAGTAATGCGCAGCACCTTGGACTTTGTCTAGTACATGCAAGTAGTAAGGTAACACTCCCGCATCAAATAAGGCTTCACTCAAGTCGACCAGGGCATCCACAGAGTCATTGATATCTTTAAGCAGCACACTTTGGTTGAGTAGAGTCACACCAGATTGTTTGAGTTTGAACAGCTGTGAGGCGAGTTCGCTACTTAATTCGTTCGCATGGTTGATGTGAGTGACCAAGATAACCTGCAAGCGGGAGTCGCGAAGTATCTGGCATAGTTCATCGGTTATACGCGCAGGGATTACCACTGGTAAGCGGCTGTGAATTCGAAGACGTTTGATATGCGGAATTTGTGCAATCCGCTCTATCAGCCACTGAAGTTCATCATCCTTCGCCATTAATGGGTCACCGCCGGAGAAGATCACTTCGTTCAGCTCGGGCTGCTGCGCAATATATTCGAGACTTTGAGCCCAGGCTTGTTTACCACTTTTGTTATCCTGATACGGGAAATGCCGACGGAAGCAGTAGCGACAATTCACTGCACAGCCTCCTTTAACAATCATCAGTGCACGATTACGATATTTGTGCAGCAAGCCGGGAATCTCGTTGTCTTGCTCTTCAAGTGGATCGCTGGAGTAGCCCTCATGCACTTCGAACTCTTCACTTAACGGTAATACCTGACGTAAAAGAGGGTCTTTGGGATTGCCTTTTTCCATTCTATCGACAAAACTTTGCGGTACACGCTGTGCAAACAGCTTGCGCGCAGCAAACCCGTCTTGCCACGGCGAGGGATCTATTTCCAGTTTTTCGAGCAATTTTGCAGGATCAGAGATCCCATTCGCCAACTGTTTGAGCCAGTTTTGCTCAACAGAATCGACTTTTCGGGTTATTATGTGCGGCATTGAATTTAGCTCTAAGAATGTAAGAGGAAAAAATGGCTACAGTTAGCACCAATGAATTTAAAGGCGGTCTTAAGTTAATGCTTGATAATGAGCCTTGCGTAATTCTGGAAAACGAATACGTTAAACCAGGTAAAGGCCAAGCGTTCAACCGCGTAAAAATTCGTAAACTTCTTTCTGGTAAAGTGCTAGAGAAAACATTCAAGTCTGGTGACACTTGTGAAGTGGCAGACGTAATGGATATCGACCTAGATTATCTATATTCAGACGGCGAATTCTACCACTTTATGAACAATGAAACGTTCGAACAGATCGCTGCTGATGCGAAAGCGGTAGGTGAGAACGCTAAATGGTTGGTAGAAAACAACACTTGTATGATCACGCTTTGGAACGGTAACCCAATCTCAGTTACTCCACCAAACTTTGTTGAGCTGGAAGTTACTGACACAGATCCAGGTTTGAAAGGTGATACTCAAGGTACTGGTGGTAAACCAGCTACGCTATCAACTGGCGCTGTTGTACGTGTTCCACTATTCATCGCAATTGGCGAAGTGATCAAAGTAGACACTCGTACCGGTGAATACGTAGGTCGTGTGAAGTAATTCACCTAAACGTATCGAATAGAAAAGGTCGCTTCGGCGGCCTTTTTTATTGTCCGCAGTTTTGACATGTGGCTAAAACAAGAAGCGCACCGCATAGTTTTATTCTTTTTGTATTATTCGTTAAAAACGTATTTGTTTGATGAATCTTTCGATTATTCCTTAAGGTTACCATTTGATAGATTATCTCCAGAGGTCGTTGAGTTGCATAGCAATTTGATTTTTATCGATTTAACTCAATGACAACCGCAATAAGGAGAACAATATGGAAAGCACAGGCTTAGGACAAAGCTTAAAAGTTGAAGAACGACGTCGATTACTTCACCGAGGGATAAAAGCGGCAGTTTTTGGTATACCGTTGTTGGCTATAGGGTTAACCATTAACAGTTCTGTTTTGATGACCGATGCAGGTTACAGTTACGTGCACCAGAACAATATTACCGGTGAATTGGATGTGTTCACTGAACCGGGTATTCATTTTCGTATGCCCTTTCTGTCTAAAATCACCCAATATGACCAAGTCATCACTGTGTCATTTGGTAACAACAAGGGTGAGGATTTTTACCAGAGGCTTGAGCCGGTACAAGTACGCTTTGCGGATACTTATATTGGTCAGATTCCCGTCACATTCCGTTTTAAATTGAGTAATGATCCGGAAGCGGTCAAGAAAATGCACCGAGAGTTTCGTAATAACAGTAATCTGATCGATGCGTTATTAGTAAAAAATGCCCGTAACGTAACGGTGATTACCGCGACTCAGTATACTGGAGAAGAGTTTTTTCAAGGTGGTTTGAACCAGTTTAAATCTAAGTTGGGTGATCAGCTTCGAGAAGGTATTTATCTGACTGAGCGTCGTCAGGTGGAAGTTGAAGAGCTTGACCTGGCCCCTGTCGGTGCAAATCAGGCCAACGCCAATCAATTGCAGCGTACGAATCAGTTAGTCTGGAAAACGGTACCGGTCGTAGACAAAACAGGCCAACCTATCCGACAGGATAACCCGTTACAGCAATACGGCATTCAAGTTACTCAGGTAACCATTGGTGACCCGCAGCCAGAGAAGCAGCTTGATCAGTTATTAGCAGATAAAAAGCGCTTGGTCGCAGATCGCATTCGCGCAATTCAGGAGCAGGAAACTTCTAAAGCTCAGGCCGAAACTGAGCAGCTGCGTAAAGAAATTCAGCGTACTCGTGAAGTTCAGGATGCACAACGTCAGAAAGAGCTCGCTATTATTTCCCAGCAAAAAGAGGTCGAGGTTGCTCGTCAAATAGCTGAGCGTGAAATCGTTGAAGTGGAGAAAACCAAGCGACTTGCTGAAGTGGAGAAAGAAAAAGAGCTGGCAATGGCAGAAGCGAACTTAGCGATTCAGAAAGCCAACGCTCTTTCCGCTCAATATGAAGCGAAAGCGATTTTAGAGAAAGGCCGCGCAGAAGCCGAAGTCCTGAAAGCGAAGTATGCGGCATTAGGAGCAAACCGAGAAGTTTACCTAGCTGAGCTGAACCGTGAGGTTGCAAACTCGTTGTACAGTAATCTGCAAAACTTCCAAGTTCAAATGCCGCAAAACTACATTGGTGGTAATCAGGAAACAGGATTGAAAACGAACTTAGATGTGATCACTGGTTTTGGTGCTCTTGGCTTAATGGATCAAACTAAGAAGATTTCTCAGCAATAAGATCATAGGTGGTCAAAAGCTTATAAAGCAAAAAGATCATGGGTGTCCAAAAACAAAAAAAGCTGGCATAAAGCCAGCTTTTTATATTTATAACAGTATCTTAAATCATGAAGATAAAGATAACTGATAGTGCACTGATAAGGCCAGCGAACGCGTAGCATGCCACTTTGCCCACCACACCTGTGTGGAACTTAAGGTCATGCATACCGTGGTGAACACGGTGCATTGCATGCCACATTGGCAGCGCCAGTGTACCGATGATAAATAGCGCACCAATGATGCTGGTCGCGAATTCAGATACTCGCTCGTAGCTCATTGCGTCTGCATCAATCACGCCCAGAGGAACGAGGATACCAAGTACAAGTACGGTGATAGGAGTGATCATCGCAAACCAGGTACCGCCTGCGCCAAATAGACCCCACCAGATTGGCTCATCTGAACGTTTTGGTGCTGTATTTACACTATAATTTGGTTTCATTGTTCAGCTCCTTACACCACGATGAGAACGATCAGTGAGATAAACGCGACGGCTGCCCACTGAGTCAGGACGATGATATTCTTACCTACAGGTTTGCCTTTTAGGCGAATTGGCATCACCTGTGGCATCATGCTGAAGAAGGTTTGTGCGTGGAACAGGCTTCCAAGTAGCGCAACGATGTTGATCGCGACTACGATTGGGTTTGCCATGAACTCTAACCAGCCTTGCCAAGCTTCAGGCCCTTTCACTAGTGAACCCAGACCGAAAGTCAGGAAGATGGTGAATAGAATCAGTGGCAGTACCGTCGCTTCACGTAACATGTAGAAGCGGTAGAAAGGATGGTCCTTCCACCAAGTGCGTTTTACTTCACGAACGTAAGGTTTACGGTTACTCATCCTTCTGCCTCCTGAGGTTTCAGCATCGCAATTACGAAGTCCATAGAAGACTCTACTTTGCCTTGGTTTACTGCTGCTGCAGGGTCAACGCTCTTTGGACAAACCTCAGAACAGTAACCTACAAACGTACAACCCCAGGCGCCATTCTCACCGTTAATCAGCTTCATACGTTCAGCTTTACCGTTATCACGACTGTCTAAGTTGTAACGGTGCGCCAATGTCAGCGCTGCCGGGCCGATGAACTCTGGATTAAGACCGAACTGCGGACACGCTGCGTAACACAGACCACAGTTGATACAACCAGCAAATTGCTTGTATTTCGCCATTTGCTCAGGCGTTTGCAAGTTTGTGCCGTCTTCAGGCTTACGGTCGTTACCAATGATGTAAGGTTTGATCGCTTCAAGACGCTCGATAAATGGCGTCATATCAACGATCAAGTCTTTCTCAATCGGGAAATTCGCTAATGGCTCGATTTTCAGACCATTTTGGTAGTCACGTAAGAAGCTCTTACAAGCTAGCTTAGGCACACCATTAACCATGATGCCGCATGAGCCACAGATCGCCATACGACAAGACCAACGGTAAGACAGATCTTTGTCTAGGTTATCTTTGATGTAACCAATCGCGTCGAGCACAGACATTGTTTCATCGAATGGTACTTCGAAAGTTTGTAAGTGCGGTTCTGCGTCTTTTTCTGGGTCATAACGCAGAATGTCTACTTTCTGGATGCGGTTTGCTGACATTATGCTTGCTCCTCTGCGTTCTTCGCTGCTTCTTCTGCTGCGGCTTTTTCTGCAGCTTCACCGTATAGACGCGCTTTAGGCTGAGACTTAGTAATGGTTACATTGCTGTAGTCGATGCTAGGCGCTGCGTCTGGTTGATAGAAAGCAAGTGAGTGTTTCAGGAAGTTCACGTCGTCACGTTCAGTGCAGCCATCATCGAGACGTTGGTGCGCACCGCGAGATTCTTTACGCAGGATTGCAGAGTGAACCATCGCTTCTGCCACTTCCAGGCCGTAACCGACTTCGATTGCGTACAGAAGGTCAGTGTTGAACACTTTGCCTTTGTCTTTGATGCTAATGTGTTTGTAACGTTGTTTAAGTTCCGTGATCTTATCGATGGTTGCTTGCATCAGATCTTCTTGGCGGTAGATACCACAACCCGCTTCCATGGTGTGGCCCATTTCGGTACGGATGTCTGCCCAGTTTTCATCGCCTTCTTGGTTCATTAGGCTGGCAATGCGTTCTTCTACAGCCTTCACTTGAGCTGCGATAGCATCGTCGTTCCAGCCTTTGAACTCGGCTGCACGTTTCACTGCGTTTTCACCCGCAACTCGGCCAAATACCACGAACTCAGCCAGAGAGTTAGAGCCAAGACGGTTCGCACCATGCAGACCAACTGACGCACATTCACCAACTGCGAATAGACCTTTAACGCGAGTCTCACAGCCACCATCAGTTTCGATGCCACCCATGGTGTAGTGCACGGTCGGACGAATTGGAATTGGTTCTTTTGCAGGATCAACGTTCACGTAAGCTTTTGCTAGCTCACAGATGAAAGGTAAACGTTCTTGTAGGTACTCTTCACCAAGGTGGCGAAGGTCTAGGTGCACCACGTCACCCAGTGGATGTTTGATGGTGTTGCCTTTCTGTTGCTCATGCCAGAAAGCTTGAGAAACTTTGTCACGTGGACCCAGTTCCATGTATTTGTTTTTCGGTTGACCCACTGGAGTTTCAGGGCCCATGCCGTAGTCTTGTAGGTAGCGGTAGCCGTTTTTGTTGACAATAATACCACCTTCACCACGACAACCTTCTGTCATTAGGATACCTGTGCCTGGTAGGCCAGTAGGGTGGTATTGAACAAATTCCATATCACGTAGCGGAACACCGTGACGGTAAGCCATCGCCATGCCATCGCCCGTTACGATACCGCCGTTGGTGTTACAGTGGTAAACACGCCCCGCGCCACCCGTAGCAAGCACAACAGATTTCGCTTTGATGGTCACCAACTCACCTTCAGACATGTGAATGGCGATTAAGCCTTGTACTTCACCATCATCAACAAGCAGATCCAACACAAAGTACTCATCAAAACGTTTGATGTTGCTGTACTTCATTGAAGTTTGGAATAGGGTGTGAAGCATATGGAAGCCGGTTTTATCCGCTGCAAACCAAGTTCGTTCAACCTTCATACCGCCAAAGCGGCGAACGTTAACTTCCCCGTTCTCTTTACGGCTCCAAGGACAACCCCATTGTTCCATTTGGATCATTTCGCGGGTTGCGTTTTCTACAAAATATTCAACGACGTCCTGTTCACATAGCCAGTCGCCACCGCCAACCGTATCGTTGAAGTGGTTATCTAAGCTATCTTCATCCTTGATAACTGCTGCTGAGCCACCCTCCGCTGCGACCGTGTGTGAGCGCATAGGATAAACTTTAGAAATCAGAGCGACTTCTAAATCTGGGTTTGCCTCTGCCGCTGCAATAGCAGTACGAAGACCAGCGCCGCCAGCGCCGATGACTGCGATATCTGTGGTGATAATTTGCACAGTTATCCTCCAGTGAGTAATTGCGGAAATCCGCTTGTTATTGTGATTGTGAGGGGTTCTCGAAGAGAAGCTCCCCGAAAGTAGTAGAGATTAGTGTAGTGGAGCTGTATGAGATAAATATTGATGTAATTAGGTTTTTTCTTTGGTAATGCACTTAAGAGCATAAAAATTACAGGTTATGTGATTACTATCACGGCGAGAATATTTGTAACCTCTAACTGAAATTATTGAGTGTTAATGGAGTGTTGCTTGTTGTTGGCGAGGTTGATAACAGGTTTTGTGGTGAGTGTTGATTTTGCTTTGTAGTACGAAAAATCTTGGCTTCATATTGTTTTTTTTTAAAGGAATAATCGGTATTTAAAAGCGAATGAAATCGTTTCTCGCCCCAAAGTAAAAACATGTAGAATGTGGGCTTTAGCTGCTAGCCCTAAGCTTTGAGAGACTTGTTATGCAAACCAATTGGCAACCGACTGCTTCCATTGAACAACTTCGTCAACGTGCGGCGTTAATCGCCACTATTCGCCAATTTTTTGTCGAGCGACAGGTGATGGAAGTGGATACGCCTGCCATGAGCCACGCGACGGTTACGGATATTCATTTGCATACCTTTCAAACCGAGTTTGTTGGCCCTGGCTACGCTGACGGCAGTAAGCTGTTCTTTATGACCAGTCCCGAATTCCATATGAAACGTTTATTGGCGGCGGGTAGTGGCTGCATCTACCAGATCAATAAAGCGTTTCGCAACGAAGAGAATGGCCGCTACCACAATCCAGAATTCACCATGCTGGAATGGTATCGAGTTGGTTTTGACCATCATCAGTTAATGGATGAGATGGATGAGTTGCTACAGCGAGTGCTGAAGTGTGGCTCGGCTCATCGTATGACGTATCAGCAGGCGTTTCTCGATGTTCTTGGTGTGTGCCCGCTTGAAGGCTCAATGTCAGAGCTTAAAGTCGTCGCCGGAAAGCTGGGGCTGAGTGATATTGCTGATCCGGAAGATGACCGCGATACTTTACTGCAACTCCTGTTTAGTATTGGTGTCGAAAGTAAGATTGGTCAGGATGCGCCTGCGTTTGTTTATGACTTTCCTGCATCGCAAGCGGCATTAGCAAAAATAAACCCTCAAGACAGCCGTGTCGCTGATCGCTTTGAAGTGTATTTTAAAGGGATAGAGCTCGCTAATGGTTTCCATGAGTTAGACAATCCTAAAGAACAACTTACGCGTTTTGAACAAGACAATGCGAAACGCTTAGAGATGGGTTTGAAGCCTCAGCCGATTGACTATCATCTTATTGCGGCACTAGAGGCTGGGTTGCCGGACTGTGCTGGCGTAGCGTTAGGCGTTGATCGACTCATCATGTTGGCTTTAGGCTGTGATCATATTGATCAGGTAACAGCATTCCCGTTCCCTATTGCATAAGGATATCCAATGAACCGAACGGTTGGACGTTTGATTATTTGCGGTTGCGCTGTTGTGATTGCGTATTTATCGCTCAGCTCAGGAGAGCTACAAAAGTGGGGGTCTTTTACTTACCTCGATAAGCTACAACATTTAATGGCATACACGAGTTTTGCTTTTGTTGCTTGTTGCTGTGTTCGTCATTGGCGAAAACGCTGGATAGTGGCAATTAGTATCCTGTTGTTCAGCGCGGTGATTGAATGGCTACAAGGTTATGTCGGTAGAGAAACCTCTTGGTTAGACCTTGTCGCTAATGGCACGGGGATTCTGACTGGTCTGCTAAGTTATCGTATTTGGAGCCTCTATCGACCTAGGTTGGTGAAGTCGCTATACTCGATTCGTTAAAGAAAAGGGAATACGATAATAATGAAAACGCGCGACAAAATAGTCTACGCGGCACTGGAGTTGTTTAACCAACATGGTGAGCGAAATATCACCACTAATCACATTGCCGATCACATCGAAATCAGTCCAGGTAATCTTTATTACCACTTTCGCAATAAGCAAGAAATCGTCCGCGAAATCTTTGCGCTTTATTCAGCAGAACTTTTAGAAAGATTTACCCCCCTTAAAGGCTCTCAAGAGAGTCTGACTATGCTGAAGAGTTACCTAGATTCGACCTTTACGCTGATGTGGAAGTACCGTTTTTTCTACGCCAATTTACCAGAGATTTTGTCGCGTGATGAGCAACTTCACGAGCAATACATCGAGGTGCAGGACAAACTGCAAGCCAATTTGATTGCGATCATGCAGGAATTCGTTGCCCTCAAATTGCTGAACGTTGATCAGCAGCAATTAACATCTTTGGTATGCACGCTGCATCTCATCGCTTGTAGTTGGTTGTCTTACCAATCTGCGATGCTACCTAAATCCAACATTACCGAGCAAATGGTGCGACAAGGCATGCTTCAGATGATCAATGTTGTAAAACCACTCGCAACGGAGCAAGGGTTGGAGCAGCTGTTACTGTTGGAAGATGGCGTAAGTGCTATGCAGGGCTAATGGCGTATTATTTTAAGCTTAATTTCATTTTCGAATCGTAACTTGAGTTGACTTGTGGCACGCGCAGCGCACAATAGTTACAAACCTCAATTTATACCTGAGCAAAGTTATCTCGATAAAGGAATTATCTTTCAATGAATTACGACATATTTAATGGTGATGCGGACGGCATTATCGCTCTGCTGCAACTGCGCTTAGCTGATCCTCTGGAAGCCAAATTGGTAACGGGTGTAAAGCGCGATATCAAGCTGGTGGAAAGCGTGGATGCTCAAGCGGGTGACGAGCTGACGGTATTAGACGTTTCGATGGAAAAGAACATGGCAGGTCTGGAGCATGCTTTGGCTCAGGGCGCTCATGTTTTTTACGCCGATCACCATAAAGCGGGTGACATTCCACAGCATGGCAACTTAGATGCGCACATCGATCTCGATGCGAATATGTGTACGGCTTTGATTGTCGATAAACTGTTGCAGGGACGTTTTCATGCCTGGGCTATAACGGCAGCGTATGGTGATAACCTGATTGCTAAAGCTGATGACCTGGCTGACCTTGCTGGCTTTTCGGCAGAGCAGAAAGCGCAACTAAAAGAGCTGGGTACGTTGATCAATTACAACTGCTATGGTTCGAAGGTTGACGATCTACATTTTCATCCGGCGGATTTATATCAAGCATTGATTAAATATACTTCGCCATTTGATGTCATTGCAGATACGTCTTCTCCATTCTACTTGCTGCAATCGGCCTATCAGCAAGATATGGATGCCGCCCAAGCGATTCCTGCCACCCATGAAAGCAATAAACTGAAACTGTTTGAGCTACCAGACAATGCGGCTTCACGTCGTATCAGCGGAGTTTATGGTAACTGGTTGGCGAATCAAAACCCAGATTCAGCTCATGCTGTTTTAACCGAAAACGTAGATGGTACTTATACGGTATCACTGCGCGCTCCATTGAATAACAAGCAGGGTGCGGTGGCGGTTTGTGGACAGTTCCCGACAGGCGGTGGTCGAGAGGCTGCGGCGGGAATCAATGCGTTAAGCAAAGATGATGTGAGCGCATTTATTGATGCGGTTGAAACGTATTACGCGTAACGATTTAGAGTCATTCATTTGTGCAAAAAGGAGCCATCGGCTCCTTTTTCTTTTTAGGCTATTTTTACTTACAGGCGCTTTAACCAGGATTTCGGGTTTTGTGCTTCGCTGTTGCGACGAATCTCAAAGTAAAGGGATGCTCTGTCTTGGCCTCCGGTATCACCAGCAAGAGCAATAACCTCACCAGCCGTCACTCTATCGCCTTCTTTCTTCGTTAGTGCCTGATTGTATCCGTAAAGGGTCATGTCTCCTTTACCGTGGTCGAGGAGTACCACTAATCCATAACCACGTAAGTACTCAGCGAATACGACAGTGCCGGGATAAACCGCTTTGACTTGCTGGCCATAGTTGGCGGATAGCACCATGCCTTTCCAGTTAACCTGGCCAGTCTGACGAGTACCGAAGTTATGCAGAACACTACCTGTTATTGGCCAAGGCAGTTTACCGCGCTGCTTACCTAAACCATCCATTGGTACCGCATTGCGTTTAGCGGCTTTAGCGATTTCGGCTTTAAGGCGAGTCTCATTACGCTGCAACTCTGCCAGATAGCGTTTGTCGTTGGTAATGCTGCCCTGAATTTTGCTCAGCGTTTGCTTACGCTTCGACTGCGTACTTGCCAGCGCAGTACGCTTTTCGGATTGCTGTTTTAGCAGGGTTTCAATTTGCTCTTTTTCCAGCTCAAGTTGGTTCTTATTGTGTTCCAGCTTCTGAGTGGTTTGGGTAATGGCATCAATGATTTCGGAGCGCGCTTTTGCCAAGTGTTGAAAGTACTGGCTGATACGATCTTCTTCGACGCCCTGATTGAGCAAGTGTCCATTGGCTTTAGCTCGCTCAGTCACGTAATAGGTTTGCAGAAGCTGTTTCAGCTCTTCTTCCTGCGCCTGACGCTGACCCTCTTGTAAGGCGATCTTTTCTTCTAAGTTATTGATGTTTTTATCGGCTTGAGTGAGCTCTGCTTTGGTCTGTTTGATCTCTCTTTCTAGAGCTGAGATCCCCAGCTCTTGGTCTTTAAGAGATTTTTGCAGTTCATTCAGTTGCTTTTCTTGAGAGGTGAGGGCTTTCTTCTGGCGATTGATTTCGCTGGAGACCCCTTTCAACTCTTGCTGACTCACAGCGGAAGAGGTGATAGGGAACGTGGCAGATAAAGCACAAGTTAATAAAATAGCCGAGCGGAGCACAGGATGATTTTGTTTTCGCACTTGAGAGTTACCTACCACATTGTTGTTATATAAAAATTAGAGAGCGATTAAATACCATCTCCATGGATAAAGCTTTGAGATTTGCCATTGAAGCCCTGGTCCATATCGAGTGATGGCTTATCTGTTTTTGGTCGGCCCACGATTTTTGCTGGTACCCCTGCCACGGTCGTGTGAGGGGGAACCGGTTGTAGAACCACGGAGCAAGAGCCAATTTTTGCACCTTCACCTACTTCGATGTTACCGAGAATTTTTGCACCGGCACCGATCATCACGCCTTCACGGATTTTCGGGTGACGATCGCCGCACTCTTTACCCGTACCACCTAAGGTCACGTCCTGCAGGATAGATACATCATCTTCCACAACGGCGGTTTCACCAATCACGATGCCAGTCGCGTGGTCGAGCATGATCCCACAACCAATTCGCGCCGCAGGGTGAATATCCACCTGACACGCAACCGAAATTTGGTTTTGCAGATAGGTCGCTAATGCATGACGACCTTGTGACCACAACCAGTTTGCGACACGATATCCTTGCAGCGCGTGGTAGCCTTTTAAATACAGCAGGGGCATTGAGTACATAGAAACCGCAGGGTCACGATTCACTGTGGCACAAATGTCGCAGGCCGCACAGTCGGTAATGTTTGGATCGGCGATAAACGCCTCTTCAATTACCTCCCTCACTGCCATAGCAGGCATCGAGGCTGTGTCTAATTTGTTGGCCAAAATGTAACTCAGGGCAGCGCCGAGACTTTCATGCTTGATGATCGTCGCGTGGTAAAAGCTGGCCAGCATTGGCTCCTGCTCTGACATTTCGCGGGCTTCTGCAACAATTTTGTTCCAGACTTTTTGTTTTTCGCAGTGTTTCATTCTCAATATCCTGAGTAGTTCTTCTTCCGTGACCCGACAACTTATATTCTTCTCAGATGAGGCGTTAGGGTGCTATTTACCTTCAGACTTTTTGTCACGAGCAAGTAAATCTTGTGCTGCCAGGCGCGCGTCTTTTCCTTGATACAATACTTGATAAATTTGGTCAACAATTGGCATTTCAACACCCATACGTTGGGAGAGCATCCATACCTCTTTGGTGTTGCGGTAACCTTCCACAACCTGACCAATTTCTTCCTGCGCGGTATCGACGTCTTTACCTTGACCTAATGCCAAACCAAAACGACGGTTACGGGATTGGTTATCAGTACAGGTGAGAACAAGATCACCCAACCCAGCCATACCCATAAAGGTTTCTGGTTTCGCACCCAGAGCAGCACCTAAACGGCTCATTTCGGCCAAGCCTCGGGTGATCAGTGCAGTTCGTGCGTTAGCACCAAATCCGATACCATCTGACATACCAGCGCCGATCGCAATGACATTTTTCACGGCGCCACCAAGCTGCATGCCAATAAAGTCACTGTTGGCGTACACGCGGAATGTTTTGCTGCAGTGGATCTTTTCTTGCAGATCAGCAACAAATTCAGCATCTGGTGAGGCAACGGAAATTGCCGTTGGCAGCCCCATGGCCAGTTCTTTGGCGAAAGTTGGGCCAGACAATACCGCCAGCGAGTAGTTTTCCCCGATGATATCAAAGGCGACATCTTTTAAAAGACGACCGGTTTCTGGCTCTAGGCCTTTGGTTGCCCAGCAGATGCGCGTATCTTCACGTAGGAAAGGCTTACAGCTTTTCAGAACGATACCAAATACATGGCTCGGAACGACAACCAACAAGTCACGACTTGCTTGCACCGCTTTTTCCAGATCTGATTCGATAATCAGGCTTTCTGGAAAATCGATACCAGGTAAGAATTCGTGGTTAGCACGATCTGCTTCAAGGCGAGCCATGTGCTCTGGGTCATGACCCCAAAGGATCACGTTTGCACCGTTACGGGCAAGAGAAATAGCCAGTGAGGTGCCATACGAGCCTGCGCCAATCACAGTCATTGCGATGTCTTTACCGTAAGCATTGTTGGTATTTGCTTGTGTCATGCTACCGCCTAATCGTTGTTCTACTAGTAGAATCTAGTTCATTATTGCCAGATTTTACGCTGTCTAGGGGCTAGGAACTAGGGTTTGTCTTGCAACTTATTCAGAAATAAAAAATGCACATCGCATCGCTCGGTGGACGCTTTGTGCATTTTCTTAGGTATGTGACACTTTCGGCTGTCTTCAAACCGACGTGTCACTTACAAATGTGAATTACGCTTCAGCTTCGCCTTCACTTTGTTGAGCTTGCTGTTGTAGGTAGTTCATGAACAGAGCGTCAAAGTTTACTGGTGCTAGGTTCAGTTGAGGGAACGTACCTTTAACCACTAGGCTTGAGATAGTTTCGCGAGCGTATGGGAATAGGATGTTAGGGCAGAATGCACCTAGGCAATGCGCTAGTTGGCCAGCTTCCATTTTTTCAGCTGTGAAGATACCACCTTGTTGAACTTCACATAGGAACGCTGTTTCTTCTTCGTTCTTAACAGTAACTGTCAGACGTAGAACGACTTCGTAAACGCCTTCACCAAGCTCACGGCTTTGAGTGTCTAGGTCTAGTTTAACGTCTGGGTTCCACTCTTTTTGAAAGACTACTGGAGAGTTAGGCGCTTCGAAAGAAACGTCTTTTAGGAAGATGCGTTGAATTGCGAAGTTTTGTTGTGCGTCTTGTGGTGTAGCTTCTGCCATTTTTAAATCCTTAATAAACATTTGTTGGGTTTAGAACGCCTAAACCCAGAAATCTGGTTTGTCCTGAGACTAACTGAGCAAGTTTACCGTGACTAGATGAAGCGTGTATTACGTGCAAAGCGTCACAACTTAGGGCTTCAACTGCTTTTTATTTGCTCAGTTTGTTATCCACTAGGCTCTCAATCGCGATGAATGCGACCTTTGTACTACTTTTTACCGCGTACTAAAGGAAGGTTCGCTTCGTTCCATGCGATCAAACCATTCTTAAGTAGACTTACGTTTGTAAAGCCTGCTTTTGCTAGTAGGTTTGCGCTCTCCTGAGCGGTTTGGCCCGTCTTGCATACTAGGATGATTGGGTCGGATTTATGGTTTTCAAGGCTACCAAAGCTACCTGATTTGATATCAGACGGTAAAATGTGAAGTGAGTCAGTGATATGGCCTTTTTTGTATTCATCTTGTGTACGAATATCCACCACAACACCGTTTTCACGGTTAATAAGGTGAGTCAGTTGGTTTACGTTGATTTCTTTGTATGCCGCTGTTGCTGACTTAACGATATTCAGGATAAATGCGATAAGAAGACCTACCCAAACCAAAGATAGAATCATGTTTTGTTGGAAAAATTCAATGTACTCTTGCATGTCTTGAGCTCTTGCACTGTTGGCGGAAAATTAAAGCAGGAGTATAGCGAGGTTAGGCCTCTTAGGCGAGAGGGTTAAAATTTTCTAACGAATAATTGAGATCTCTACAAATTCATCACGCCAGAATTACCCTGCCACTGGCCGCGGCTTTATTCATCAAGATTTCCTATTGTAGCTATTGGTCTAAGTGACTTCTGTTTTTCAGGAAAAGGAGAACAATAAGCGATAGGTTTTGTCTTTCAAGCAACAACACAGGTCTAAAACGCGACTTGCTTAGAAAGATCTACCGCCAAAATCGGACGTAAAAATCGAATATAGACCGGGTGTACAAAGCTTGTGGGGAGTGACTATGCTTGTTGGACAGGTTTGCTGACAGAGACTCGTTGTTTCCTAAACTTGTAAGATAGCAACGATAAATCGCAAACAATATTTGATCTTACCCTACAGTTTTGGTTAAAAAGTGTAGTAAAATTACGCTAGTTTTGTTTCAGGGTTAGATGGGGCAGAGAAGCCCTACGCCAAAAAGTTACTAAATTTGATGAGGTCATCACTATGTCAGCTAAGAAGCCATTGGCTCTAGTTATCCTTGACGGTTACGGTTACCGTGAAGACACAGCAAGTAACGCAATTGCGAATGCGAAAACGCCAGTAATGGATGCACTGATTGCGAACAACCCAAATACTCTAATCTCTGCTTCAGGTATGGATGTTGGCCTTCCTGATGGTCAAATGGGTAACTCAGAAGTTGGTCACACTAACATTGGCGCAGGTCGCGTTGTATACCAAGACCTAACTCGTATTACTAAATCTATCGCAGACGGCGAATTCGCTGAAACACCAGCGTTGGTTGAAGCTATCGATGCAGCTGTAAAAGCTGAGAAAGCAGTACACATCATGGGTCTGATGTCTCCAGGTGGCGTACACTCTCACGAAGATCACATCTACGCAGCGGTTGAAATGGCTGCAGCTCGTGGCGCAGAAAAAATCTACCTACACTGCTTCCTGGACGGCCGTGATACGCCACCTCGCAGTGCAGAAAACTCGCTACAACGTTTCCAAGATCTATTCGCGAAACTAGGCAAAGGCCGCGTTGCTTCTCTAGTGGGCCGTTACTACGCAATGGACCGTGATAACAACTGGGAACGTGTTCAGGTAGCTTACGATCTTCTAACTCAAGCGAAAGCAGAATTCACAGCTGAAACTGCAGTAGCTGGCTTGGAAGCGGCTTACGCTCGTGAAGAAAACGATGAGTTCGTGAAAGCGACAGCAATCAAAGCGGAAGGCGAAGAAGATGCAATCATGCAAGATGGCGATGCGGTTATCTTCATGAACTACCGCGCAGACCGCGCACGTCAAATCACACGTGCATTCGTACCTGAATTTGATGGTTTTGAGCGCGAAGCATTCCCATCACTTCACTTCGTGATGCTGACTCAATACGCAGCGGATATCCCACTAGCAATCGCATTCCCACCTGCGTCTCTAGAGAACACGTACGGTGAGTGGTTGTCTAAGCAAGGTCAAACTCAGCTACGTATCTCTGAAACAGAGAAATACGCGCACGTGACTTTCTTCTTCAACGGCGGTGTTGAAAGCGAATTTGATGGTGAAGAGCGTCAACTTGTTGCTTCTCCAAAAGTTGCAACTTACGACCTTCAACCAGAAATGAGCTCTCCAGAGCTAACTGAGAAGCTGGTAGCGGCTATTAAATCTGGTAAGTACGACACTATCATCTGTAACTACCCGAACGCAGACATGGTTGGTCACACTGGTGTTTACGAAGCGGCTGAAAAAGCGATCGAAGCGCTAGACGAAAGCGTGGGCAAAGTGGTTGAAGCTATCAAAGAAGCGGGCGGCCAGCTACTTATCACTGCTGACCACGGTAACGCAGAAATGATGGTTGACCCAGAAACTGGCGGTACTCACACTGCACACACAAACCTACCAGTACCTCTAATCTACGTAGGTGACAAAGCGGTTGAGTTTAAAGAAGGCGGTAAACTGTCTGATCTAGCGCCAACCATGCTTTCTCTGGCTGGTCTGGAAATCCCTGCAGAAATGTCTGGTGATATTCTGGTTAAGTAATTAACCGAAATGCAGAATGATAAAAGCCCGAGTTGATCTCGGGCTTTTTTGTTTCTGATGTTCTATGGACTCTAGTGGACCAAAATCCCTGCTCCAATCACTGCGAGAGCGGCGCCCAGCCAGGCAAATCTGTTTGGTCTGCGCTTGGTATAAATCCAGAGCAGTGGTAGCAGCATGATTGGTGTGGTGGAAGACAGTAGAGCGACCATGCCTACATTCCCCTCACGAAGTGCGTAAAGAATCAGTGTCATACCAACCGCCATGGCGAGAAAACCGTTCAGTGCAGTAATACCAAAAACACGCCACGTAATATGTTGTGTTGGTCTGGCGACTTTTACTCCGATGACCAGTAACAAGCAGTGAGCAATAAAAGCGCTGATCATACGAATCGCCGATGCTGCGACGGGGTCAACGCTCGTTTGCATCACTGGCTTGGCTATGATGCCACCAAGCGCCTGACACATTGCTGCAGTGAGCCCTAATCCTATCCCTAGCCAGATATTGCCTTTGACCTCTTCTAAAACGTTATTCGTTTGCCCGCGTCGGCCAAAGAAAATGGCCATGACGACGCCACTAAATACCAGCGCTGAGCCGAGCAATTCCGTATTGGTCATGCTTTCACTAAACAGGAAATAGCCAAGGATGGTTGAGAATACGGCGTGACAGGAGAACAGCAAACCCGCTTGCCTTGGCCCCATACGGTTCATACAGGCAAACAGGGCGGTATCACCAATGAAAATACCAATTAAGCCAGATGCCATCATTGGTGTGACGTGTTCCATCGACACACTTAACCAGCCACCCGTCACCCAGGCCATGGTTGTAAGGATGACTGCCGTGCATCCCATACGCCAACGGCTATAAGCGAAAGCGCCCAAATGCTGCGCCGGAATGACGGAAATTAAGCTAGAGATCGCCCACAAAAAAGCAGCACAAAGTGCCAGCCATTCATAACCCATGATTGAGTAAAGTCCTGTTGGTTCGGGAGGGAGCATTAATATGCATTAAATTGTATCGATGTAAAAGAACAAGTTAGCGGCAAAGAAAAAGCAGCGTGATAAGCTGCTTTTTCTCCAAAACCAAGATTGGCTTTCCGATTGTATCTGATGGTCAGGTTTGAGAGCTAAAAGAGAATAAGCACGGCGCCATAAACGATAAACAAGCCGACCAGTCCAAGGATAAGACCGACTTTCGCCATGTCTTTACTTGCTATCAAGCCTGTCGAGTAAGCCAGAGAGTTTGGCGGTGTCGAGACAGGTAAAATCATACCGAGTGATGCGGAGAAGGCGACCACGACCAACAGCCCCTGAAGCCCACCGATAGAAGCCAGACTTGGCATGGACGCACCAATAGCGGCAGCAATTGGCATCAATAAGTTCGCTGTTGCGGTGTTTGACATAAAGTTTGCCATTAGCCAGCAGACAATCGAGAGAGCGATTACAACCGCAAACGGAGAGAGTGACTCGTAGTCTATTGCGTGGGCTAAGGCTTCTGCTAAGCCCGTTTTATCCAGTGCAATGCCAATCGCAATACCACCGGCTACCAGCCACAGTACGTCCCAGTTGATCAGTTTCAACTCTTCCTTACCCATGATGCCTGTTAAGGTGAAAATGGCCAGCGGGATAATAGCCACGACATAGGTATTCATACCGTGCGCCGTGGTCGTCATCCACAGTAGAATCGTCATCGCGAACGTTACGTAGACCACATACGCGCGCCAACTCCTTTTAAATGTCCCATCCAGTTTGAGTTTCATCTCCGCCTCGCTGGAAGGAAAGAGCTTCTGCAGTAAGAACCAGGCGATCGTCAGTTGTATTAATACAAACGGCAGACCCATCATCATCCAGCTCAGAAAGTCTATCGTGTTTTCACCGGTTAGATACTGCAGAGCAATCGCATTGGGAGGCGTACCAATCGGTGTTGCGATACCACCTGTGTTTGCCGCGATAGGGATACATAACACCAGTGCTTTAATGCCTAGATCGCCCTTAGGGGCAGAAGCCACAATTGGGCCTAATAGAGCCAGCATCATCACCGTTGTCGCGGTATTGGACATAAACATCGAGAATACGGCGGTGATTAGCATCAGGCCAAGCATGATGAATTTAGGCTGTGTACCAAATGGTTTAAGCAGAACACGTGCAAGGTTGTTGTCGAGATCGTATTTTGAGGCAGCAATTGCAAGGGCAAAACCACCCATGAAGAGAATGATGATCGGCGATGAGAATGCAGAAAAAATATCGGTGTAGGCGATCAGGTCACCGAGATCGTGCCCAGCTGGTGGAGCACGAAAGAGATGCAATCCTTTATCCGAGATCATGATCAGCTCAAGAGCGATGATCAGAATTGAGGTAGCGAAAACCGGAACGGGTTCTAGTACCCAAAGTAAGGCGGCAAGAAGAAAAATAGCCAGTAGACGATGTTGAATTAAAGTCAGGTCATCAATAGGAATAGCATCGATCGGCATCATTAGGACGCCAAGCGGAATCAAAAAACACACCAGCAATTTGACCAGCGTACTCGCACTCATCTTTGGCATTGGTAGCCCCTTTAAATAGTCACTCCATTGCACAGAATAATTGATTGCGCTTTTAAGTACTTAGAGGCAGGTATGAGTTTGAAAATATTAGGCTAAATTTCGAACAGAGTTTTGTTTTTTATCAATAAAAAAGCCTCCGCATTTGGAGGCTTTGAAATCAGCTTTTTTACAGGAAAACTTACTGCTTATGAGCGTAAGGCGTACCCATTACCGTTGTCTTACCATTTTCCATGCTTTCATCGAATGTGATGGCATCTTTTGCGAACAGGTTGATAACGGTTGAACCTAGCTTAAAGCGACCCATCTCTTCACCTTTTTTCAGGATAACTGCTTTGTTACCTTCTGCTGGGTAGTCCCATTTGTAAACGGTATTACCGCGAGGAGGCGTAATCGTACCAGCCCAAACTTGTTCGATGCTGCCTACGATGGTTGCGCCAACCAGAACCTGAGCCATTGGGCCAAACTCGGTATCAAAAATACAAACGACGCGCTCATTACGCGCAAATAGGTTTGGCACATTTTCCGCAGTCAGTGGGTTTACTGAGAACAGATCGCCCGGTACGTAAATCATTTGACGCAGCGTTCCGTCGCACGGCATGTGCACACGGTGGTAGTCACGAGGTGACAGGTATAGCGTTGCAAATGAGCCGTCTTGGAACTCTTCTGCCAGCTTTGCATCACCGCCAAGCAGTTCTTGTGCCGAGAAGTTGTGGCCTTTTGCCTGAATCAATTGACCGTCTTCGATCGGGCCAAATTGACTGACACAAGCGTCTGCAGGGTGAGTGATCACTGCTTCGCCTTCAGCAATCGGACGTGCGCCTTCTTTAAGTTCACGAACAAAAAACTCGTTGAACGTTTTAAAGTGCTTAGGGTCAGAGTGCTTCGCCTCGTCCATGTTCACATTGTACTGTTTGACAAACCAGCGAATAACTGCTGTGGTCAGACTGCCAGCTTTTGATGAAGCTAGTTTACCCATCAGGCGAGTTAAGCCATGTTGTGGGATCCAGTACTGCAGTCCAACTTTAATCTTGTCCATCTTTAATTCCGATACTTCTGTTAGATACGCACGTTAGGGCGCGTGATGTTACTGAAATTTAATTGGCTTGTCAGTATTCGGTGAAGAATTATTACACAGTTGCGGCGACAATTCGGTTACAGATCCGCTTTCTTACTGCGAGAATATTGACGGTTTGCCTTATTCTCGCCCATGCTTTCGAGAATACGGTGGTAGTTCTCAAATCGAACTTCACTGACTTCACCTTTCTCCACGGCTTCACGCAGAATACAACCAGGATCATCATTGTGTTTACAGTCTCGGAATTTGCAGCCACCAAGATAAGGACGGAACTCGACGAACGCTTTCGTGACTTCTTCTGCTTCTAAGTGCCACAGACCAAACTCACGAACCCCTGGGGAGTCAATCAAATCGCCACCTGTTGGGATGTGGTAAAGACGTGCGGCCGTTGTCGTATGTTGACCTAATCCTGAGTTTTCAGAAATTTCGCCTTCTTCCACTTCTTGCTCGAGTTCTGGCATCAGTGCGTTTACCAGGCTGGATTTGCCCACACCCGATTGACCGACGAAGATGTTAATACGATCGCGTAACTGAGCTTCCAGTTCCTTAATGCCTTCACCAGATTTCTTACTGACAAACAGTACTTTATAGCCAATGCGCTCATATTCTTTTAGCCATTCTTCATACGTCGCACGATCGTCATCTTCAAGCAGATCGACTTTGTTCAGAACGAGTAAAGGCGCAATGCAGAGTGTCTCTGCAGCAACTAAGTAACGGTCGATGATATTGAGCGAAAGCTCTGGCAAAACAGAAGAGACAATCACCATTTGGTTGATGTTCGCCGCGACGGGTTTGAGGCCATCGTAGTAGTCCGGTCGAGTCAGCATTGAAGTACGAGGTTCAACCGCTTCCACCACACCAGATATTCCAGCCATCGACTCGAGACCTTCGCGCCACAGTACTCGGTCTCCAGAAACCAGAGATTCAACACCGCGACGAAGGTTACAGCGTTGGACCTGACCCGTTTCTAAATCTTCAATATCGGCATGTTGGCCAAAACGGGTGATCACTAAGCCCTGTTTACTCGCGCCTAGCATGTTCTCATCCCATTGGATGGACTCTTCTTGTTTCTTCAAACGTTTCTGTTGGTTGTTACGAACGCGTCGTACCTGACCTTTGGTTAACTTTTTCTTTTTAGCCACAATTTTGTACTTAATATGAGTTAACTCAAGCTATTGAGCTCGCTCTCGGCTCAAGTTAGTGAGTATCGTGTTTCAAGTATTTTGAGGTATAGTACCTTTTTTATCGATAAACAAATAGGCGGCGTAACCATGTCCTTTAGCGATCAAAACCTGATATGGGTTGATTTAGAGATGACGGGGCTCGATCCTGAAACGCACAAAATCATAGAAATTGCTTCTATTGTCACCGATAGCGAATTAAATATTCTGGCAGAAGGGCCGGTACTTGCAGTTCATCAGCCGGAAGAAGAATTGGCTAAGATGGATGACTGGTGTACTAATACCCATACCGCAAGTGGCTTGGTTGAGCGTGTTCGCAACAGCAAAGTGACTGAACAAGATGCGGTTGCTCAAACTATTGCTTTCCTAGAGCCGTGGGTGCCTAAAGGCGCTTCTCCAATTTGCGGTAACAGCATTGGTCAGGATCGTCGCTTCTTGTACAAGCACATGCCAGAACTGGAAGAATACTTTCACTACCGTTATTTGGATGTCAGCACGCTGAAAGAGCTTACTCGTCGATGGAAACCAGAAGTGCTGGATGGTTTTTCTAAACAAGGTACACATTTGGCTTTAGATGACATTCGTGAGTCTATTGCTGAACTGAAGTACTATCGCGAGACAATCTTTAAGATTTAATTGTTAAGGCTGCGATCTAAATAGTTGTCATTCATGGTTGTTTTGCTTGCTTTTTCATCATTCAGTAAAAATTTAAAGTTTTTTTGAAGGAAGGACTTGCATCACAAAAAAATGCTCTTATAATTCGCAGCCCTGAACAACGGAAACGTTGTGAATGCGACACTAGCTCAGTTGGTAGAGCGCAACCTTGCCAAGGTTGAGGTCACGAGTTCGAACCTCGTGTGTCGCTCCAGTTTGATAAGCGCTCATCATGCTTTGAATGATGATTACGGACGCGGGGTGGAGCAGCTTGGTAGCTCGTCGGGCTCATAACCCGAAGGTCGTCGGTTCAAATCCGGCCCCCGCAACCAATTCTCTTATGAGAATATGCGACACTAGCTCAGTTGGTAGAGCGCAACCTTGCCAAGGTTGAGGTCACGAGTTCGAACCTCGTGTGTCGCTCCAATTTGATAGCTCTCATTGTGCTTAACAATGAAATACGGACGCGGGATGGAGCAGCCTGGTAGCTCGTCGGGCTCATAACCCGAAGGTCGTCGGTTCAAATCCGGCTCCCGCAACCAATTCTCTTCTGAGAATATGCGACACTAGCTCAGTTGGTAGAGCGCAACCTTGCCAAGGTTGAGGTCACGAGTTCGAACCTCGTGTGTCGCTCCAATTTGATAGCTCTCATTGTGCTTAACAGTGAAATACGGACGCGGGGTGGAGCAGCTTGGTAGCTCGTCGGGCTCATAACCCGAAGGTCGTCGGTTCAAATCCGGCCCCCGCAACCAAATTAAGATTAAACGCACTAGCGGTTAATCATGCGACACTAGCTCAGTTGGTAGAGCGCAACCTTGCCAAGGTTGAGGTCACGAGTTCGAACCTCGTGTGTCGCTCCAATTTGATAGCCCTCATTGTGCTTAACAGTGACAAAATGCGACACTAGCTCAGTTGGTAGAGCGCAACCTTGCCAAGGTTGAGGTCACGAGTTCGAACCTCGTGTGTCGCTCCAGTTTGATAGCTCTCATTGTGCTTAACAATGAAATACGGACGCGGGGTGGAGCAGCTTGGTAGCTCGTCGGGCTCATAACCCGAAGGTCGTCGGTTCAAATCCGGCCCCCGCAACCAAATTAAGATTAAGCGCACTAGCGGTTAATCATGCGACACTAGCTCAGTTGGTAGAGCGCAACCTTGCCAAGGTTGAGGTCACGAGTTCGAACCTCGTGTGTCGCTCCAAACATATAGCTCTCATTGTGCTTAACAGTGAAATACGGACGCGGGGTGGAGCAGCTTGGTAGCTCGTCGGGCTCATAACCCGAAGGTCGTCGGTTCAAATCCGGCCCCCGCAACCAAATTCAAGATAGTTTGATTGTTATTTTTCATAACCCTCAGGCCGTCGACGGATGCGCCGCTCGGATCAAATCCAGCCTCCGCAACCAATCCACATCGCTCTTTTCATCATGCTGTGAAGCATAACTCCCCTAAAATAAATTTTAATCCGCATTGTATGATGTCGGGTGTTTTCGTTTGTGTTGAAAACATTATATGAATCGGCAGACACAATAGTGCTCTGGTATGCGAGTGTTTTTGCTATCTTTCATTAACAGACTTATCCACATACAGCGTTCTGTGGATAACTTGGTTGATAAAGTGTTTTTAGCTTGACATTATTTGTTAGTAAACGAAGATCTTTTATTTTTTAAGTGTTTGAATTGTGATTGGATTTTGTTTTAACTGGCTGTTAAATAAAGAAAAAAAGCACAACTACATAGATCTTGGTTGTTAAAATACGATCATTACATTGTATTTTTTTGATCCTAGTCATTTACTGGGATTGTGTTTAACTTTTTTTTCCTACCTCTTTTTTATCTAATCTCAAATTTTTTTCCACATTACAAAATTGAGAACGAGGTCATGAATTGCGCATGAAAAAAGCATTTCAATCTTTTGCATATAGACTACGCCTTATGCATCTCTCGGTAAGCCTTTCTCTACAATCCTGATTAAACGGTTTTTCTTCGTTTCAACTGACTCAGTCTCATTGACCGGAGTTTGGTTCAGCTGCTGATTCAATGCCCAGATAATATGTTCATCGAGTAAGTCACTTTCTCCCTGACGAGAGACAAGTGCATCAATGACACGTTGACTGTATTCTGCGTTGCCAAGTGCGACAGCAATATTACGCAGCCATTGTAAGTGACCAATTCGGCGAATCGCGGAGCCTTCCATGTTCTTTAAGAAAGCGGCTTCATCCCAACCAAACATATCGACTAAATCCGGGTGTTGAAAACTATCACGGCGATGAAAGTCTTCTTGTTCGGTGATATCGGCATATCGGTTCCATGGACACACCAGTTGGCAATCATCACAGCCGTAAATTCGGTTCCCCATTGGTTTTCGAAATTCTTCTGGAATGATGCCATCGAACTCGATGGTCAAGTAGGAGATACAACGTCGTGCATCCACCACTTTGTCGTCTACAATCGCTTGCGTCGGACATGAAGTGATACACGCTTTGCATTTTCCACACTGATCGACACTTGGTTTATCAACCGGTAATGGCAAATCAATCAGTAACTCGCCCAGAAAGAACCAAGAACCACAGTCTTTATCCAAGATCAGAGAATGTTTCCCGGTCCAACCTAGCCCAGCTTTTTGAGCCAGTGGTCGCTCTAATATCGGTGCGGAATCAACAAAAGGGCGGTAGCCAAACTTACCGACTTCTTCTTCAATTAATTTACCGAGCTTATTGAGCTGCTTTCTTACGAGTTTGTGATAGTCGCGTCCTAGGGCATAACGACTGATGTAGGCGTGGTTTTTATTGGCAAGGTTTGAAGCGAATTGCGCTTCTGGCGGTAGGTAATCCATACGCGCACTGATAACACGTATGGTTCCCGGCAGTAATTCATGTGGTCGCGCGCGCATCATGCCGTGTCGAGCCATCCAGTCCATAGAACCGTGATACCCGGCATCCAGCCACTGTTGCAGTGCGGCCTCATGCTTACTTAGGTCAACGTCGCAGATCCCCACTTTTTGAAAGCCGAGTTCTTTTCCCCAAATTTTGATTTGCTGTGCGAGTTGTTCGTAGTTCATGGTTACCACCGAGATAAATGGGGGGCGGATCTTAACGGATCTCTTGTATTGGTTCTAGCGTAAAGTCGCACTTATAAAAGTATGCTATTTAATGATATTTATAATGGAACCTTTTGCGATCTCCTGCATTCTTATATTGGAGAGCTAAACTCATATGGCTTGAAGTAGAGAGCTGACAAATAAGATACCGTTTTGTGGCTACTTTTTTCGCATATATGACATTTGAAAGCTTGTCTCTCAAAACCAACACGGTTTACTATTCCTGTTCTTTTGATTTTTATATAGTCAACGATCATTAGTTAGAGAAGCATCAATGAGCACGAAACAATTTAATTTAAAAGATGAGCATGAAACGGTAGCACTGGGCACCGCTCTGGCTCAGCTTTGTTCTCAACAAACGACAATTTATCTGCATGGTGATTTGGGCGCAGGTAAAACAACCTTCAGTCGTGGGTTTGTCCGTGCTCTTGGGCATCAAGGAAATGTAAAAAGTCCAACTTATACCTTGGTTGAACCATACCAATTGGATAAGTGGCAAGTTTACCATTTTGACCTATATCGTCTTGCGGATCCTGAAGAGTTAGAATTCATGGGGATTCGAGATTATTTCACTGATGATGCGATTTGTTTGGTTGAGTGGCCAGAAAAAGGGCAAGGCTTACTGCCTGAGCCAGATCTTGATGTGAACATCCGTTATCAAGGTGAAGGCCGTATCGCCGAACTCATCGCGAATAATGATTATGGTGTGCAGTTACTCAGTCGATTGGAGCTATGTTGAGTTTTTCAAATTTTAGAGTAGTGGCGACGTTTGTCGCCACTTTTCTCCTTATCATCCCCAGTTTAGCATTTGCTAACGTCGTTAAAAGCTTTCGAGTTTGGCCTTCTCCAGATGAGACTCGCGTTGTCATCGATTTAGGCTCGGAAGCGGACTACTCCTATTTCTCATTATCCGAACCGGATAGACTGGTTGTGGATTTGAAAGACGCCACCATGCAAGCCAAATTGCCGGTGACTGTCTCTGATAGCCCTGTTTTAACGCGAGTGCGAAAAAGCTCACCTCCGGAAACGGGCACTTATCGTCTCGTTTTTGAGCTGAAAAAAAGCGTTCAAGCTGAGCTATTCAAACTGAGCCCGACACCAGGTGGGCAATATGGTCACCGTTTGGTCATTGATCTTCCGCATGGTACAAAAACGGCAACAACCGCAACGAAGTCAGAAGAAAAAACCACAACCAGCAAAGACATGAGCTCAGTTCAGCGTGCTCAGGAAGTGTTGATTGTTATCGACCCTGGTCATGGTGGTGAAGATCCGGGATCAATTGGACCTTCTCGTCGTAAGTATGAAAAAGACGCGGTATTGAGTATTTCTCGTAAGATTGCTGCTCAGTTGAATGCGACACCGGGCATCAAAACTCGACTGACCCGCAGTGGGGACTATTTTGTTAACCTGAATCGACGTGTCGCGATTGCTCGCGAGAATGATGCTCATCTGCTGATATCAATTCACGCGGATGCGTTTACCTCTCCACGACCTCGTGGTGGTTCGGTATTCGTACTGAACACGCGTCGTGCGAATACGGAAATTTCCCGTTGGGTAGAAAATCATGAGAGGCAGTCTGAGCTTTTAGGTGGCTCGGGTAACGCATTTGTCAGCAATACCAAAGATCGTAACGTCAACCAAACGTTGCTGGATCTGCAGTTCAGTCATTCGCAGAAGGAAGGCTATAAGCTAGCGACCGAAATCCTTGGTGAAATGGGACGTGTTGCTCACTTGCACAACACGAAACCTATCAACACTAGCTTGGCGGTATTACGCTCTCCGCAGATCCCATCGGTATTGGTCGAAACGGGCTTTATCTCAAACCCGACCGAAGAGAAATTATTGTTCCAGCGTGCACACCAAGACAAACTGGCACAGTCGATATCGAAGGCGGTAGTCAAGTATCTAAAGGATAACCCGCCAGAAGGCACCGTATTCTCACCTTCATCGAAACAGATGGTGCATATTGTGAAGCGCGGCGAATCTTTATCGGTGATTGCGAATAAATACGGGACAAGCTCGAAAGCGATAATGGCTGAAAATAACTTGAAATCGAGCGGGTTAGGAATTGGCCAGAAACTGAGAATTCCGTCGGCTGGTAACATCAACGTGCCAAGCAAGCCGATCACGGTGGAGACAGAAACCATCACTCACACCGTTAAGTCTGGTGAATTTTTAGGTAAGATTGCCAGCCATTACAAAGTGAAGGTTTCTGATATTCGCCGCGAAAACAATCTCAAATCAGATACGCTGTGGGTAGGTCAGAAACTGAAGGTGACGGTTGCGGTGAAGGACAAGCCGATCCGTAAACATAAAGTCTCACGAGGTGAGTACCTTGGTAAGATCGCATCGAAGTACGACGTGAGCGTGCAAAGTATTCGTGAAGCGAATAACTTACGTTCAGATGAACTTGCGGTAGGACAAGTGCTGATCATCCCAAATAAATAAGTGATCTTTAACGCGTTATGACGATTAAAATACTGCCAGCCAGGCTCGCCAACCAGATAGCAGCAGGGGAGGTGGTCGAAAGACCTGCCTCTGTCATCAAAGAGTTGGTTGAGAACAGCCTCGACTCCGGCGCTACCCGCATCGATATCGATATCGAGAAAGGGGGAGCTAAGCTCATCCGTGTTCGTGATAACGGTAAAGGGATTGCGAAAGATGAGTTAGGCTTGGCATTAAGTCGTCATGCCACATCCAAAATTCATAGTTTGGATGACTTAGAAGCGATCATGAGTTTGGGCTTTCGTGGTGAGGCCCTCGCGAGTATCAGTTCAGTCTCACGCTTGACCTTAACCTCGCGTCCCGCAGCGCAAGAAGAGGCGTGGAGTGCGTATTCCGAAGGGCGCGAAATGCAGGTCAAACTGCAACCTGCCGCACACCCTATTGGTACTACGGTAGAAGTGTTGGACCTTTTCTTCAATACCCCTGCACGTCGTAAATTTCTTCGTACCGAGAAAACGGAATTTTCCCATATTGATGAGCTGCTAAAGCGTATCGCACTGAGCCGATTTGACGTGTCGATTACTGTGCGCCATAACGGAAAAATCATCCGCCAATATCGCGCGGCAAAAAATCAGCTGCAAACGGAAAAGCGCATTGCAGCCGTATGTGGTAATGCTTTTGTCCGTAACATGCTCCGTATTGAATTAGAGCATCAGGGTCTAAAGCTGCATGGTTGGATCACAACGCCAGATGGTGCTCGGCAGCAAAGTGATTTGCAGTATTGCTATGTGAATGGCCGCATGATGCGTGACAAGCTGATTAATCATGCAATCCGCCAGAGCTACGAAATGAGCTTAAAGCCGGATCAGTTTGCGGCATACGTGCTGTTCATTGAACTCGATCCGCATCAGGTGGATGTGAATGTCCACCCAGCCAAACATGAAGTGCGTTTCCATCAGGCTCGACTGGTGCATGATTTTATCTATCAGGCATTAACCGATGCACTGGTACAAAGTGCGGTCATTGAACAGCCACATGTCAATGAATCTGCCTTTCATCACGCTGAGCCGTCTCACCCGATTCAGGAAAGTGATGTTGACTCAGAACCCTCGATTTCAGAAGCCTCGATTAAAGAAGACAAGGTCTCTTCTCCTGTTCCCGAACGAGTTTATCAGGCGATAGACAAAACACCGGCTTATCCTGGACGAAGTGACTATGAGGCAAAACCACGAGATCGTTCTTCTTCAGAGTCGTCTGTGCGAGAGGCTCGTCAGTCAGATTCTTATCATCGTTCGGACTGGATTGAATCTAAGCCCGCTCCAAAGCCGACTCAGAGCAAAGAGCGTCATGCGGAACCCGCTCCGAGTAAACAAGAAGTTCGTGCTTATCATGAGCTTTTGAAAACGCCAGACTTCGAACCTAAGCCGATCGAAAATGCGGTTGTCGCTACATCGAGAGAGCAAGCACCTTTGCCTCAAGTGACGGCATTAGGTAAAGCACTCGCTGTGGTGGATGAGCAGTTTGTCCTGATGAGCAGTGACAGTGGCGTGGCCTTGGTTTCATTACCACGCGCGGAATTTTATCGAGTCAAAGGGCAGCTAACGCCAAGTGAAGGCGCATTAAAAGCACAACCTTTACTGGTACCTTTGTCGCTAAAGTTGGACGCAGAGTTAGTCAGGTTAGCAGAGGATTACCAACAAGATTTCGCCCAGCTCGGTATACAGCTTAAAGCCAGAAATGACAAAGCATTGATGGTCATGAGCGTACCAGCACCATTGCGTCAACAAAACTTACAAAATTTGGTACCAGATCTGTTATCTTACGCGCAAACGTGGGTGAAGGGTGAGAAGACTGCCACTCAAATGCTTTCTGCACTGATCGATTGGCTTGCTTTGCGAGTAACGACAGTAAAAAGCAATTATACTCTCTCCGAAGCCATTCAAATTATTGCGGAACTTGAACAGCTAAGACATGGTCAATTGCCATTAGAAGATACTCAGTTTGTATCTGCTGTTGATTTCTCTGCCACGATAGCCAAATTAACACCATGACAGAAAAACTACCGTTGGCTCTATTTTTAATGGGACCAACTGCATCAGGTAAAACAGAACTCGCGATTAGACTTCGTCAGAAGTTTCCGGTTGAGATCATCAGCGTCGATTCGGCTTTGATCTACAAAGGAATGGATGTCGGGACTGCCAAGCCTGATGAACGTGAGCTTAGCTTAGCGCCTCACCGACTGATTGATATTTTGGATCCTAGCGAGTCATACTCCGCAGCGGATTTCCGTCGCGATGCGTTACAGGCTATGGATGATATTGTTGCAGAAGGAAAAATTCCGTTACTTGTTGGCGGTACAATGCTCTATTACAAAGCATTACTTGAAGGCTTATCACCTCTTCCTGCTGCAAATCCTGAAATTCGTCAGCAAATTGAACAAGAAGCATTGACTAAAGGTTGGTCGGTGTTGCACGATGAACTGAAAGAGATTGATCCTGTCTCTGCGGAGCGAATTCATCCTAATGATCCCCAGCGTTTATCTAGGGCATTGGAAGTTTTTCGAATTTCAGGTAAAACTCTAACTGAGTTGACTCAAACGAAAGGTGAACGCCTTCCGTACCGGGTCAAGCAGTTTGCAATAGCTCCCAAGGATAGGGCAGAACTTCACCGTCGCATTGAACTGCGCTTCGAAAAAATGATGGAAGCGGGCTTCGAAGATGAAATGAAAGCATTATATGCTCGCAAAGATCTTCACCCGGATCTTCCGTCTATCCGTTGCGTCGGTTATAGACAGATGTGGGAGTATTTAGATGGGGAGTGCACTCGCGAAGAAGCCATTTTTCGCGGAGTATGTGCGACTCGTCAATTGGCCAAGCGTCAAATCACCTGGTTACGCAGCTGGGATGACTTAACTTGGTTGGATAGTGATAACATTGAACAGTCTCTCGAAACCATTTCGGAAGCAATAGCATCTGATTGAGATAGCTGTGTATAATGTGATCGTTTTTGCGTGAACGCGCTCTGAAAGGAACAGTGGTTGGCGGTTTTTAGACTATGCTGCTAATTACTTAGAGTGCATTTTGATTCGTTTAGCTCAGATGCAAAAGCAGTACTTTTTGCATTGCACCACTAGCTAAATAATTACAACTACAAATTAAATAAGGAAAATAAAAATGGCTAAGGGGCAATCTCTACAAGACCCATTCTTAAACGCGCTACGTCGTGAGCGTATCCCAGTGTCTATCTACCTTGTGAATGGTATTAAACTACAAGGTCAGATCGAATCATTCGATCAATTCGTGATTCTTTTGAAAAACACTGTTAACCAAATGGTGTACAAGCACGCGATCTCAACAGTTGTGCCGGCTCGTCCAGTGAGCCACCACAGCGGTGAACGTACCCAAGGTGATCGTCCACAAGAGAAATCTGAAGATTAATTCTTCATCGAATATTTTTAAAGTAAGGAGTTGATTGCTTGTTTGACCGTTATGAATCCGGTGAGCGAGCCGTACTTGTTCATATCAACTTCACGCAAGAAGGTGAATGGGAAGATCTGGCTGAGTTCGAAATGCTGGTTTCTTCTGCTGGGGTAGAGACGCTACAAGTGGTAACTGGTAGTCGTCAATCCCCACACCCGAAATACTATGTCGGAGAGGGTAAGGCTCAGGAAATTGCTACAGCAGTACAATTAACTGGCGCTGAAATTGTGATTTTTAATCACTCCCTCTCTCCTGCCCAAGAACGTAACCTCGAAACACTGTGCAAATGTCGAGTTCTCGATCGCACTGGTCTCATCCTCGATATCTTTGCTCAACGAGCGCGAACACATGAAGGTAAGCTACAGGTAGAGCTGGCTCAACTTCGTCATATCTCTACTCGTTTGATTCGTGGTTGGACGCACCTAGAAAGGCAGAAAGGTGGTATTGGTCTACGTGGTCCTGGTGAAACCCAGTTGGAAACCGACCGTCGTTTATTGCGTGACAGAATCAAAGCCATCCTGCGCCGCTTAGAAAAAGTGGCCAAGCAGCGTGAACAAGGGCGTCGCGCCCGAAATCGAGCTGAAATCCCAACGATTTCTCTCGTGGGCTACACCAACGCGGGTAAGTCGACACTGTTTAACCGTATTACCGAAGCGGGTGTGTATGCCGCAGACCAGCTGTTTGCTACTTTGGACCCTACATTACGTAAGATCGAGTTAGCGGACGTGGGACCTGCCATACTTGCAGATACCGTTGGTTTTATTCGACATTTGCCTCACGATTTAGTTGCAGCCTTCAAAGCAACCTTGCAAGAAACGCAAGAAGCTGACATTTTGTTACATGTTGTTGATGCCAGTGATGAGCGTTTTCGTGAGAATATTCAAGCTGTTCATGAAGTACTAGAAGAGATCGACGCACACGAAGTGCCGAGTCTGGTTGTCATGAACAAAATTGACAATCTAGAATCGCAGAATCCGCGTATAGAGCGTGATGAGGAAGGCGTACCTCGTTCGGTCTGGGTATCTGCAATGGAAGGTATGGGCATCGAGCTCCTGTTTGAAGCGCTGACAGAACGTCTGGCGTCACAAATGGTTGAGCATCAGTTGTGTATTCCTCCACAGTATCAAGGACGGTTCCGTAGTACATTCTTCCAAATGAATTGTATTCAGCGTGAAGAATACGACCAGGAAGGTAACTTGTTGATCGATATTCGAATGCAGCAAGTAGATTGGTCTAGACTTGAAAAAAGAGAAGGGGCAGTTTTGACTGGCTTTATAGTCACTTAAAGGACTGCTACAGTATAACGTCATATCAAATGATGGAGCTTTCTAATGGCGTGGAATGAGCCTGGAAATAACAACGGCAATGATGGCCGCGATAACGACCCTTGGGGTAATAATAATCGTGGTGGCCAGCGTCCTGGTGGCCGAGATCAAGGTCCGCCAGATTTAGATGAAGTGTTCAATAAACTGAGTCAGAAGCTGGGCGGCAAATTTGGTAAAAAAGGCGGCGGTGGTTCTCCACTCGGCGGTGGTGGCAGCGCAATTGGCTTTGGTGTGATTGCACTGATTGCTGTTGCTGTTTGGTTCTTCGCTGGTTTTTACACCATCGGTGAAGCAGAGCGTGGTGTAGTACTGCGTTTAGGTAAATACGATCGTATCGTAGAGCCAGGTCTGAACTGGCGTCCTCGCTTTATTGATGAGTATGAAGCGGTTAACGTACAGGCGATTCGTTCACTTCGTGCATCTGGTCTAATGCTGACTAAAGATGAAAACGTTGTGACGGTAGGCATGGACGTTCAGTATCGCGTTACTGACCCATACAAATACCTATACCGAGTAACCAATGCTGACGACAGTTTACGTCAGGCAACGGACTCTGCTCTACGTGCGGTAATTGGTGACTCGCTGATGGATAGCATTCTAACCAGTGGTCGTCAGCAAATTCGTCAAACAACTCAAGAGACACTGAACCAAATCATGGATAGCTATGATATGGGTCTTGTGCTTGTTGATGTGAACTTCCAGTCTGCACGTCCGCCAGAACAGGTTAAAGATGCGTTTGATGACGCGATTGCTGCGCGAGAAGATGAAGAGCGTTTCATCCGTGAAGCAGAAGCTTACAAAAACGAGATTCTGCCAAAAGCAACGGGTCGTGCTGAGCGTTTGAAGAAAGAAGCGCAAGGTTACAGCGAACGTGTTACCAATGAAGCTCTTGGTCAGGTTGCACAGTTTGAGCAGCTACTTCCAGAATACCAAGCAGCTCCAGGTGTAACTCGTGACCGTCTGTACATCGACGCGATGGAAGAAGTTTACACAAGTACTTCTAAAGTGCTGATTGACTCTGAATCAAGCGGTAACCTGCTTTACCTGCCGATTGATAAATTGTCCGGTCAAGAAGGTCAAACTGACACCAAACGTAAGTCGAAGTCTTCTTCAACCTACGATCAAATTCAACTAGAGTCTGAGCGTACACAAGAAGACACCTCGAACACGCAGTCTCGTTCAACTGGTTCACGTCAAGGGAGATACTAAGAATGCGTAAGTTAATGATCCCTGTATTGGTAATCGCACTGGCATTGATGCTGATGTCTCTGTTTGTGATTCCTGAAGGTGAGCGCGGTATCGTAGTTCGATTTGGTCGTGTTCTGAAAGACAACAACGACATCACTCGAATTTACGAGCCGGGTCTGCATTTCAAAATGCCATTGTTTGATCGTGTGAAGACTCTGGATGCACGTATCCAAACAATGGACGGCCGTGCTGACCGTTTTGTAACATCTGAGAAAAAAGACGTTATCATTGATACCTACGTGAAGTGGCGTATTGAAGATTTTGGACGTTACTACCTGGCAACAGGTGGCGGTAACTCGCTAACGGCAGAAGCTCTTCTTGAGCGTAAAGTGACTGACGTGCTTCGTTCTGAAATCGGTGCTCGTGAAATCAAGCAAATCGTTTCTGGCCCACGTAATAACGACGTTCTACCAGAAGATGCAAGCAGTGATGAAGTTACGACGGAAGCTGCTCGTGAAGCACTAGAAATCGATGGTGAGCGTGACTTAATCATGTCTAACGTGTTGAAAGACACACGTGAAAGCGCGATGAAAGACTTAGGTGTGCGTGTAGTTGATTTCCGAATGAAGAAAATCAACCTGCCAGATGAGATCAGTGAATCTATCTACCGTCGTATGCGCGCAGAGCGTGAGTCGGTAGCTCGTAAACACCGTTCTCAAGGCCGTGAGAAAGCGGAAGTTATCCGTGCTCAAGCTGAGCTTGAAGTTGCGACAATTCTGGCTGAAGCCGATAAAACAGCTCGTGTTACACGAGGTGGAGCGGATGCAGAAGCAGCGAAGATTTACTCTAATGCTTACAACAAGGATCCTGAGTTCTTCAGCTTCCTACGTTCACTAAGAGCCTACGAGAAGTCGTTCAGCTCTAAGAACGATATCCTTGTTCTGGATCCGAAGAGTGACTTCTTCCAGTACATGAATAATTCTAAAGGTGTAAAAGCTGAATAAAGCTTCCCTCTAGTATGCAAAAGGCTCCATCAGGAGCCTTTTTTGTATCTAGTAGTTATGTAAGGTGAGAGTCGTTAACTCATCATGATAGCAATGACAGCACCAGCAACGACCAGACAGCCGCCAATACGACGCAGCTGATTGTTGGGTTGCTCACTGAGTTGGGCGACCATATTTCGCCAGCCATTCGGCGCTACCAGCGGACCAATCCCTTCAACAATTAATACTAGCCCTACAGCCAGCCATATCGACTCAGACATAAAGCTTCCTAAACCAATTTATAAAGCTAAATATTATCAGTGATATGTTGCTTCTGAAATGCTCGATTACGTTGCAGCTCTAAGTCTGTGAACAAAAAATGACTGCAAGAAGTCCGATTCGGTGCTAGAATCCATTTTTAACTAGCAATCAGACTTGGAAAGATGGGAAATAACGTAGTCGTTCTAGGCACCCAATGGGGTGACGAAGGTAAAGGTAAAATCGTAGACCTTTTAACTGAAGATGCAAAGTACGTGGTACGCTACCAAGGCGGTCACAATGCAGGCCACACTCTCGTAATTGACGGTGAAAAAACCGTTCTTCACTTAATTCCATCAGGTATCCTTCGCGATAACGTAAAATGTGTTATCGGTAACGGTGTAGTACTATCACCTGAAGCTCTACTTAAAGAAATGAAACCTCTTGAAGAGCGTGGTATTCCAGTACGCGAACGTCTTTTCATTTCTGAAGCATGTCCTCTAATTCTTCCATACCATATTGCAATGGACCAAGCTCGCGAAATCGCTCGCGGTAAAAAAGCTATCGGTACAACAGGTCGTGGTATCGGTCCAGCATACGAAGATAAAGTTGCTCGTCGCGGTCTACGCGTTGGCGACCTATTCGATATGGAAGCATTTGCTGAGAAGCTAAAAGAAGTTATGGAATACCACAACTTCCAGCTAGTAAACTTCTACAAAGCGGAACCAGTAAGCTACGAAGCGGTACTGGAAGAAGCGAAAGGCTACGCTGAGCTACTAACTTCAATGGTTATCGACGTAACTGACGAGCTAGACTCTGCTCGTAAACGCGGCGACAAGATCATGTTTGAAGGTGCTCAAGGTACGCTACTAGATATCGACCATGGCACATACCCATACGTAACTTCTTCTAACACGACTGCTGGTGGTGTTGCTGCAGGTTCTGGTTTTGGTCCTCGTCACATTGGTTACATCCTTGGTATCGCGAAAGCTTACTGTACGCGTGTAGGTTCTGGTCCATTCCCGACTGAACTATACGACGGTCTAGACAAGCAAGATCCAATCGGTAAGCACCTAGGTACTGTAGGTCATGAGTTTGGTGCAACAACTGGTCGTCTACGTCGTACTGGTTGGTTTGATGCTGTAGCAATGCGTCGTGCTATCCAAATCAACTCTATCTCTGGTTTCTGTCTAACCAAACTAGACGTACTAGATGGCCTAGAAGAGCTAAAAATCTGTACTGGTTACAAGATGGAAGATGGCTCTGTACTAGAAGTTTCGCCAATGGCTGCTGAAGCATTTGAAAAAGCAACGCCAATCTACGAAACAATGCCAGGTTGGTCTGAAAATACATTTGGTGCTAAAGCGCTAGAAGACCTGCCAAAAGCGGCTCTAGACTACATCAAGCGTATCGAAGAGCTAACCGGCGTGCCAGTAGACATCGTCTCAACTGGTCCTGACCGTAACGAAACTATCATCAAGGTTCACCCATTCGAATCTTAATGACAACTCGTTAGAGATTTTGAAAGCCGACCTTAAGGTCGGCTTTTTTGTGTCTGATACTTTTGTGCAATGGAATGCTGCGGTTGTGGAACACGCGTCTCAATGTGGCAACTTGTTGCCGTCTCTCGGTGGTGAGGGGCAAAAATTGTCTAAAGCTCAGGGCAGGTTTGCCGATAATCTTATCAAGCAGAGCAGATCCTTTGGCGATTTTTTGTTTCTCAGACACCTTGAAGAGTACGTTTATGAAGTTACGAACAGTGGCTGCTTCACTGTTACTGATGCTGGCGACGGTTGCATCACGGGCGAGTGCCTTTGATGTCGGAGCGCCTGTTCCCATTTACACCGAAGCAGAACTGATAACGCTTATTGAGCAGAATAAGCACTTACAGCGTGTGCGCGCTGACAACTGCCAGTTGGTGGAAGACATTGTTGCTCGCGCGACTCGAATTAGCCTGCCTGCGTATGAGTTTTTGTATGGAGATATGCTGGCTTGGGGTGTCTGTGTTGAGCAAGATGTGGAACTTGGGCTCTACTATATGGAGAATGCTGCCCAGCAAGGATTACCAGCCGCGCTAGAACAAATAGGGCGCTATTACTCTCTTGGTACCCTGGTCCAGCAGGACAAAGAACGTGCGATTCCTTATCTTCGTGAAGCGGCATCCATGGGGAATCTCAATGCACGCATTCAACTTGCGGAGTTGCTCCTGCGTGATTACGGCAGCCCTCTTGACTATGAAGATGCTTACCGCTGGTTGTATAACTCGGTAACGGCCGATAAACGCCAGCACAAACGAATTACTCTTTTACGAAATGGCCTTGAGCAGCGTATGCCTGAAAATATTATCGCCCGAGCTAAGCGGCGAGATACTTTCTGGTAAAATTGCTCACGATTGAATACATACAACAAAGCCCACAGATGTGGGCTTTGCTGTTTTTAACGATATGACTTTAAATGACTTTATGTGGGCCAAAGCACTCGTAATGAAACTGTTCTTGTGGAACGCCAAGGTCGATAAGCTGGTTGGCGACATACTGCATAAACCCAACAGGACCGCAGAAGTAAATCTGAACATTGGTTTGCTTAAGCGCAGCTTCAATTTCCTTTAGGTTGACGAAACCAGTGAAGTGGTAGTCTTCACCAAGTTTATCTTCGGCTGTCGGTTGGTTATACCAGACAAGCGCATTGACGTTATCTTGTGAGCTGACAATTTGGTTCACATGCTGCTTAAAGGCATGCTGTTGACCATTTTCCGTCGCGTGTACCCAAGTTACTGGCGCCTGGTGCGCAGACAAGCTCTCCAGCATAGAAAGTGTCGGCGTTAAGCCTACGCCAGCTGAGAGCAGTACGACAGGAGTGTCCGATTCTACGTCCATAAAGAAGTCACCCGCCGGAGCGACCAGTTTTACTTTATCGCCAACGTTAAGCTCATCGTGCAGATAGTTGGATACCTTACCATCTTGTTCACGTTTAACCGAGATGCGGTACGTGTTCTCTTGTGCCGCAGAAGAGAGGCTGTATTGGCGGATCTCTTGGTTATCAAACTTATCGCTGTTGATGTAGATACCCACATATTGCCCTGGCTTATAGGCTGCGACGTTAAGATCATCTGTTGGTTTAAACACAAAACTGCAGATGTGTTCGCTTTCTGCTTGTTTTCTGACAAGTTCGAATTCACGCAATCCACGCCAGCCACCTTCCAAGGCTTCATTCGCCTGATAAATTTGCTCTTCTCTTTGAATGAACACATTGGCTAGCACGCCATAAGCTTCTGCCCATGCATCCAACACTTCCTGACCCGGATTGAATAGTTCGTCAATGGTTGCTAATAGATGTGAACCGACAATTTGATATTGGTCTGCTGTGATCAAAAAGCTGGTGTGTTTATGCGCAATTTTTTCTACCGCACCAAGCAGAGCCGGTAAATTTTCAATATTCGCCGCGTATGCACAAATAGCATTAAATAACGCTTCACGCTGATCGCCATTGCGCTGGTTGCTCATGTTGAAAATGTCTTTTAACTCAGGGTTGTGAGTAAACATACGATCATAAAAATGTGCGGTCAGTTTTGGTCCTGTTTCGGCGATAAGTGGTGCGGTTGCTTTTACGATTTCAATGGTCTGATTGCTGAGCATGAGGCTTCCTAATTTAAGTTGTATTTATAATGCATGTTTAAAGTTGTATCTCAAATGTATCTTTCAATCAAGAAAAGATTTACACTTTTCCTATTAGAGAGGATAGCAATATGCAGTTAACCAGCTTCACCGATTACGCGCTGAGAACCTTGATCTATCTGGCTTCATTGCCAAAGGATGAGTTGACAAATATCACTGAAGTGACTGATTTATTTGGTGTATCACGTAACCATATGGTTAAGGTGATCAACCGGCTTGGTCAATTGGGTTATGTACAGACTGTACGTGGCAAGAATGGCGGTATCCGTCTGATGAAGCCTGCTGCTGAGATCACGGTTGGTGGCGTTGTCCGTGATTTGGAACCGTTAGACTTGGTGAACTGCAGCGCAGATTTTTGCCACATCACGCCAGCCTGTCGACTGAAAGATAAGTTAGCGAAAGCCAAAAGCGCTTTCTTAGCGGAATTGGATTACTGCACGATTGAGGAGTTACTCAGGGACAATTCTGAGCTTTTGATCTTATTAGAGCGTCCATAAACTATCTTGTCTGTTTAGTGCCGATCTCGATCGTTCTTTTTTCAAAGCAATTCTGTAGCTTATCGAGAGACTCGGATATACTAGCTCTATACCTTCCTTGCTAGATAGGCGTGCCTATGTCAGACAATATTCCAAACGATCCATTCGCAGATCGTGAATCCCAGAATTACGAAAATCCAATTCCAAGCCGAGAGTTCATTATCGAGTTCTTAACCCAAGCAGGCGTTCCAATGAACCGCAATGACCTGTTTGAAGCGCTAAAGCTAGAAGGCGAAGAGCAATACGAAGGGTTGCGTCGTCGTTTACGTGCGATGGAACGAGATGGCCAGCTAGTGTTCACTCGTCGTCAGTGCTACGCATTACCTGAAAAGCTGGAAATGGTGAAAGGTTACGTGATCGGCCATAAAGACGGTCACGGCTGGGTGCGTCCAGAAGGCAGTGTCGGCAAGGATAATGATATTGTACTTCCACACCATCAGATGAAGAACATTATTCATGGCGATTATGTGCTGGTTCAGCCAACTGACAACAGTAAACGTGGTCGCCGTGAAGGTCGCTTAGTGCGTGTGCTTGAAGAGCGCAATGATCAAATCGTCGGACGCTTTTTCCTTGAATACGGTTACTCGTATGTTGTGCCTGATGACTCGCGCATCAGTCAGGATATTCTGATCCCGAATGAACACAAAGCGGGTGCCCGTATGGGTAACGTCGTGGTGATTGAAATCACCGACCGTGGTTCACGTTCGCGCGGCATGATGGGCAAAGTGGTCGAAGTACTGGGCGAAAACATGGCGCCGGGTATGGAGACACAAATTGCGATTCGTACCCATCAAATTCCTCATGAATGGCCTGAAGGTGTTGATCAGCAAGTCGCTAACCTAACGGAAGAAGTTCCGGAAGAAGCTAAAGAAGGTCGTGTTGATCTGCGCGAGTTGCCACTCGTCACGATTGATGGTGAAGACGCGCGTGACTTCGATGATGCGGTTTTCTGTGAGAAGAAGAAAAGCGGTGGCTGGCGTCTTTGGGTTGCCATTGCTGACGTAAGTTACTACGTGCGTCCGGATTCGGCTTTGGACAAAGAAGCGATCAATCGTGGTAACTCCGTCTACTTCCCATCTCAGGTTGTCCCAATGTTGCCGGAAGTGCTTTCTAATGGTCTATGCTCGCTGAACCCACAAGTGGATCGCTTGTGTATGGTGTGTGAGATGACCATTTCAGAAACGGGTAAGCTGTCTGGTTACAAGCATTATGAAGCGGTGATGAACTCACATGCTCGTCTGACTTACACCAAAGTGCATCACATTCTGGAAGGTGATGAAGAACTACGTGAGCGTTACAAAGAGCTGGTTCCGCATCTTGAAGAACTGCACAGCATGTACAAAGTGCTGAAAGGAGCTCGTGAGCAGCGTGGTGCGATTGAATTCGAAACCGTCGAAACCAAGTTCATCTTCAATGCTGAGCGCAAGATTGAAAGCATTGAACCTGTGGAACGTAACGATGCTCACAAACTGATCGAAGAGTGCATGATCATGGCGAACATTGCGTCGGCATCACTGGTGGAAAAAGCCAAAGAGCCTGCGCTATACCGTATCCATGAAACGCCAGGGGAAGAACGCCTGATGGGCTTCCGTGACTTCCTTGCTGAGCTTGGCTTAGAGCTTGGCGGTGGTCTGGAGCCATCACCAACCGATTACGCGCATCTGATGAGCCAGGTTGGCGATCGCCCAGATCAAGAGTTGATTCAAACCATGTTGCTGCGCTCGATGAAACAAGCGGTGTATAACGCTGACAATGCAGGTCACTTTGGTCTGGCGCTACAGCGATATGCTCACTTCACCTCGCCAATTCGTCGTTACCCGGATTTGCTGTTGCACCGAGCTATCAAGTATCTGATTGCCAAACACGAAGGCCGAAATCAAGATCGCTGGACACCAACCGGTGGCTACCATTACTCGTTTGATGACATGGACTTCTATGGTGAACAATGCTCCATGACTGAGCGTCGAGCCGATGATGCAACTCGCGACGTCGCCGACTGGCTGAAATGTGAGTACATGCAAGACCATGTTGGGGATGAGTTAGACGGTGTGATCGCTAACGTGACCAGTTTTGGTTTCTTTGTTCGTCTAACCGATCTGCATATTGATGGTTTAGTGCACATTTCGACCTTGGCAAATGACTACTACCAGTTTGATCCGATTGGTCAAAGACTTATCGGTGAAAGCTTCGGTAATATCTATCGCTTAGGTGACGCGGTAAAAGTCAAAGTGTTAGCCGTAAACTTAAATGATAAACAAATTGACTTTGAATTGGTCGAAACAAGTCGTAAGCTACGCGGCGAAGGTAAGACCGCGAAGAAACGAGCGGCAGAAGCAAAACGTAAAGCGAAAGAGAAAAAACGCGCAGCGACACGTTCCTCATCGAAAGAAGGTGGTGCAGTGCGTGCCGTTCCTGCAATTGAACCGACCAAACGCCCGGAAGAAAGTGCAGCAGGAGGCCAGCGCAATGGTCCTAAGCGCGGTACTAGGAATGGTGAAACGGAAGGCAAAAAGAAGCCTAAAGTAAGAAAAGCGAGTAAGAAAAAGCCACACAGTAAGCCAAAGAAAACCAAACGCTCGAAACAAGACGAGTCGTAGGCTGAATAGCCAGTCTGGTGGTTGCTGGACTGGCTAAGGCACTGATACCAACTTATGAGATTGATTCCGATTGGTGTCATCAGAACAACAGGTTAAATAATGAGTAACGATTTTATTTACGGTATTCATGCCGTGAAAGCGGTATTGGAACGTGAACCCGAACGATTTATCGAAGCGTACGTGCTAAAAGGGCGCCAAGATGATCGTTTAATGCCAATCCTGAACGATTTACAGGTATGTGGCGTTTCCATTCAGCAAATGACACGTAAGACCTTGGATGATAAAGCACAAGGTGCGAACCACCAAGGCATCATCGCACGCGTAAAAGCGGCAAAGCAGCTGAATGAAAATGACATTGATGCGATTCTGGCGCAACATGAATCACCGCTTTTACTTGTGCTGGATGGTGTGACGGATCCACACAATCTTGGTGCGTGTCTGCGTAATGCGGATGCTGCTGGCGTAGCAGCTATTATAGTGCCAAAAGATCGTTCAGCACCGATGAATGCGACAGTAAGTAAGGTCGCGTGTGGCGCAGCTGAAGTGGTGCCACTGATTCGTGTAACTAACCTAGCTCGCACGATGCGTACGCTGCAAGAGCAAGGCATCTGGTTTGTTGGTACTGCTGGTGAAGCGACACACGATATTTACCAAGCGAAATTGACAGGGCCTCTGGCGATTGTAATGGGCGCGGAAGGCGATGGTATGCGCCGCTTGACACGTGAAACCTGTGATGATTTGATTAAAATTCCAATGGCAGGTAGTGTATCAAGCCTGAATGTATCGGTTGCGTCTGGCATCTGTTTGTTTGAAGCGGTGCGTCAGCGACTAGCCTCAAAATAGGCGTAGAACCAATTTTAAAGGTCAGTGACAATGACCAAAACTCAGGATGGGCAACCATCCTTTGTTATTTTTAGCTCATGCGTAGGGAAGTTATGACTCAACAATCTATAAAATTCATCGCCTTTGACTTAGACGGTACATTGCTTGATAGCGTACCCGATTTGGCCATCGCGGCAGACCAGGCTGTTCAGGCTCTTGGTTACCCATCGGTATCAATAGAGCAAGTTCGTGACTATGTCGGGAATGGCGCAGATGTACTCATTGGTCGCTCTTTGAGTCAAAGTCTGACCATCAACCCTGAACTTAGTGAAGAGCTACGTGCAGAAGCGCGAGAACTGTTTGATGAGTTTTACGAGCAGAGCGGTCATAAACTGAGTCACCTTTACCCAACAGTAAAAGAGACACTGGCAGAGTTGCACCAAGCGGGTTTTACCCTTGCAGTCGTTACGAACAAACCTTCTAAGTTTGTACCGCATATCCTGGAGCAACATGGCATTGCCCATTACTTTGTCGATGTGTTGGGTGGTGATGCTTTCCCTGAGAAAAAACCAAACCCAGTGGCACTGAACTGGTTGATGGAAAAACATAAGGTTCAACCGGGCGAAATGTTAATGGTAGGGGATTCGAAAAACGACATCCTTGCCGCGAAAAACGCAGGCTGTACCTCATTTGGTTTAACTTACGGTTACAACCATGGTGAGCCAATTTCTGCATCAAATCCGGACTTTGTCGCAGACAAGATGTCGGAATTATTGGAAGTTGTCGCCGTTTCTGCATAAGCGCGACAAAAAATCTTCCAAAATACTTGTTAATGAGTACACTGAGCTAACCGTGCATCAAAAAGTGCGCGGTTTTTCATTTAATTAGATTAAGAAGTCAAAGGAATCATTCTAATGAGCAAACCCATTGTATTGAGTGGTGTTCAACCTTCAGGTGAACTAAGTATCGGTAACTACTTGGGTGCTCTACGTCAATGGCACCAGATGCAAGACGATTATGATTGCCAATATTGTGTAGTAGACCTTCATGCGATTACGGTTCGTCAGGACCCTAAAGCGCTACATGAAGCAACTCTGGATGCACTGGCGATCTGTCTGGCTGTGGGTGTTGACCCTAAGAAGAGCACGCTATTCGTTCAGTCACACGTACCAGAGCATGCTCAACTAGGTTGGCTTCTTAACTGTTACACTCAGATGGGTGAGTTGAGCCGTATGACTCAGTTTAAAGACAAATCAGCTCGCTACGCGAACGACGTGAATGTTGGTTTGTTTGATTACCCAGTGCTTATGGCAGCAGATATTCTGCTTTATGGCGCACATCAGGTGCCAGTAGGCAGCGACCAGAAGCAGCATCTTGAGCTAGCACGTGATATCGCAACGCGTTTCAACAACATCTATTCGCCAGAGAGCCCAATCTTTACGGTTCCTGAGCCATATATCCCGACGGTGAATGCCCGCGTAATGAGCCTTCAGGACGCGACTAAGAAGATGTCGAAATCAGATGACAACCGTAAGAACGTTATCACGCTGCTTGAAGAGCCTAAGTCGATCATTAAGAAGATCAACAAAGCGCAAACAGACACAGAAACACCACCAAGTATTCGTCATGATATTGAGAGCAAAGCGGGTATCGCAAACCTAATGGGCTTGTACTCAGCGGCGACAGGTATGAGCTTTGAAGAAATCGAAGCGAAGTACAAAGGTGTAGAAATGTACGGTCCGTTCAAGAAAGACGTTGGTGAAGCGGTTGTGGCTATGCTTGAGCCAATTCAGGCTGAATACCACCGTATTCGTGCCGATCGTGCTTATATGGATGAAGTGATGAAGCAAGGTGCAGAAAAAGCATCGGCTCGTGCAGCAGAGACGTTGAAGAAAGCTTACGCAGCGGTAGGTTTTGTGACTCGTCCATAGTCATAGCGTTAAGTACACAGTCTTCTAAAAAGCTCCGTAATGCGGAGCTTTTTTTGATCTGTTGACCGTGAATAGACTTCGCGTGTGAGTATATACGGGCTTTTTATTCAGTAAAAACTTGCCTTTCTGGTTTGGTGTTGCAAAATACCGCCCTCCATATATCACAAAAGTGTGGTTGAGACGGTAATGCCAAACGGATTGGGAGCAAGCGACACCTTATGTTGTTGATCATCGATAACTACGACTCTTTCACTTATAACCTTTATCAGTATTTTTGCGAACTTGGCGCAGAGGTAAAGGTAGTGCGCAATGACGAAATCGATATTCAGGGAATTGAAGCACTTAATCCGACTCACTTAGTCATCTCTCCTGGTCCTTGTACGCCAAACGAAGCGGGGATCTCGTTACAAGCGATTAAGCACTTTGCAGGTAAGCTGCCAATTCTGGGTGTCTGTTTGGGGCATCAAGCCATTGCTCAGGCCTTTGGTGGAAACGTGGTACGTGCGCGACAAGTGATGCATGGCAAAACCTCTCCAGTACGTCACAATGGCCGCAGTGTGTTTAAAAACCTCAATAATCCTCTTACTGTGACGCGCTACCACTCTCTTGTGGTTGAGAATGGAACATTACCTGATGTGTTTGAATTGACCGCCTGGACAGAACTACCAGACGGCAGTATGGATGAAATCATGGGCTACCAACATAAGACACTGCCCATTGATGCGGTGCAATTTCATCCTGAATCTATCAAAACAGAACAGGGCCATGAACTGCTGGCAAACTTTCTAGCGCGTGAACTGATCTGATCTTGATCACTTTTCTTAACAAATAATTCATCTTTTAGGCGGTATGAGTGGATTGCAAAACTATGCGTTTCACTATTCTGCCTCGCCTTATTCATTTCTTTTTTCTTCTTCTAGCTCCTGTATTACCAGCCTTTTATAAAAAAAATCTTCGCTATTTTTGTTTCTTCATGCATAAATAATCACGAGTGGTGATTATTGGCAGTTTTGAGTCAATGTAAAAAGAATAAATCACTATTGAAATGGTTAATTGAATGTAAATACAATGCCGCGATAGCTTAAATGCAAAACATTATTTGCTGGTAAAGGGAACCGATTAAGTTCGCTTATCTGCTAAGCATGCGGTATTAAGAAGGAATGTGCGATGACAACGGAAATTAAAGTAGAGCGCGGTTTATTCGATGAGGTGATGGTACCTTGTTATAACCCAATGGAAATGATCCCGGTGAAAGGTGAAGGTTCACGTATCTGGGATCAGGAAGGTAATGAATACATCGACTTTGCTGGTGGTATTGCGGTGAGCTGTCTGGGTCATTGTCACCCTGCGATGGTAGAAGCGTTAACTGAGCAAGGCAAGAAGCTTTGGCACCTAAGTAACGTAATGACTAACGAGCCTGCTCTTCGTCTGGCTAAAACGCTGACAGAATTGAGCTTTGCTGAGCGTGTTTTCTTTGCTAACTCTGGCGCAGAAGCGAACGAAGCGGCACTAAAACTGGCTCGTCGTTACGCTGCCGATGTACATGGTCCTGAAAAATCAGAAATCATCGCATTCAAACAAGGCTTCCACGGCCGTACGTTCTTTACGGTAACGGTGGGCGGTCAGGAAGCTTACTCTGATGGTTTTGGTCCTAAGCCAGGTGACGTAACACACCTACCATACAACGACATTGAAGCGCTTCAGGCGCACATTTCAGACCGTACCTGTGCAGTGATGATGGAACCACTACAAGGTGAAGGCGGTATCGTGCCACCAACACCAGAATTTGCTCAAGCAGTACGTGAGCTGTGTGACAAGCACAACGCACTATTGATTTTTGATGAAGTTCAAACAGGTAACGGCCGTACAGGTCACTTCTACGCGTACCAAGGTCTTGGCATCACACCAGATATTCTAAGCACAGCGAAATCACTAGGTGGCGGTTTCCCTATCGGCGCAATGCTAACAACGGCAAAACTGGCTGAGCACCTTAAAGTTGGTACTCACGGTTCAACATACGGTGGTAACCCACTGGCATGTGCAGTAGCCGAAGCGGTGGTAAACGAAGTCACTAAGCCTGAAACATTGGCTGGCGTTCTTGAGCGTGAAGCAATGTTCCGTGAAGGCTTGGAAGCAATCAACGCAAAATACAACATCTTCTCAGAAGTGCGTGGTAAAGGCCTATTACTAGGTGCAGCACTGAACGAAGAATGGAAAGGTCGCGCACGTGATGTATTGGTCGCTGCGGGTAAAGAAGGCCTGTTGGTACTGATTGCGGGCGCGAACGTCGTGCGTTTCACACCATCACTGGTTATTACACAAGAAGAAATTGAAGAAGGTTTGGCGAAACTGGATAAAGCGATCGCGACTTTAGTGTAAGCGATACAACAGAATAAACGTCAACGTATTTACCCCCGTTAAGGATTTCTGACGGGGGAGTTTTTCCTAAAATATAAATAACCTCAACTCGGGATAATTTAAGCCAGTCAGCACCGACTGAAGGCTTTAGTAACGAAATGAAAGTTGAAGTTGTTACGACTTTCTTATCCCTGGTTAAGGTTTATTAGGATTTTCTTGCATCTGGAGGGAGTATTGATGCTAGTAGTTCGCCCTATCGCGATGTCGGATTATGATTCGCTGCACACTTGTGCGGTTGAGTCTGGTCACGGATTTACATCTCTACCGGTTAACGAAGAACTGTTAACCAATCGAATCAAACATTCAGAGTACAGCTTTAGCAAACCGGACGTAAATGAGCCGGGTGATGAAGGCTACCTAATGGTCGGCTTTGACTCTGAAACGGGTGAAGTTGCAGGTACGACCGGAATCGAAGCATCTATTGGTTGGGATGTACCTTTCTACTCTTACCACATCAGTAAAGTCGTTCACTCATCGCCTAAGTTAGGCGTGAATAATGTAGTGAAGTTGCTGACGTTTGGTAATAACTACACGGGTAACAGCGAAATCTGTACTCTTTTCTTGCGTGAGAAATTCCGCCAGGGTCTGAATGGTCGCCTGATGTCTAAATGCCGTTTCTTAATGATGGCAGAGCACCCAGAGCGTTTCTCTGAAACCATTTTTGCTGAGATGCGTGGTGTCTCTGATGCAAATGGTAATTCTCCATTCTGGCAGTGGTTACAAGAACACTTCTTCTCGATTGACTTCACTCTTGCGGACTACCTGACAGGTATTGGTAAGAAAGGCTTTATCGCGGACTTAATGCCTAAGCTGCCAATCTACATCAACTTACTCAGCCCAGAAGCACAAGCGGTGATTGGCCAGGTGCACGACAAAACGCGTCCGGCACTCAAACTTCTGGAGCGTGAAGGATTTACTAACCGTGGCTACGTCGACATTTTCGATGCAGGTCCAACGGTAGAGTGCGATCTGCGCAATGTTGAATCTGTGCGTCATTCGTTCCGTGCTCGAGTAAAAATCGCAGCACATAACAGCACGCAAGACTTCCTGATGTGTAACGCATCATTCGAGAACTTCCGTGCCGCAGCAGCAAAAGCAGCGTATGACCCTGAAACACAGAGTGTTGTACTAGCACCAGAACTTGCCGACGCACTTTTAGTCGAGGAAGGGGACTTCGTTCGCCTTCTACCGCAGTAACAGACGACAGAATTTAAGGATAGTAACAATGACACATTGGATTGCAGGTGAATGGGTACAGGGTCAGGGTGAAGAGTTTACGTCACTGTCTCCATACAATCAGGAAGTGATTTGGCACGGCAAAGGTGCGACGGCTGAGCAAGTAAACCAAGCTGTAGCGGCGGCTCGTGCAGCTTTTGTTGACTGGAAAAATCGTCCATTTGCAGAGCGCGAAGCCATCGTGCTGGCGTTTGCAGAAAAAGTGAAAGAAAACAGCGAAAAAATTGCTGAAGTGATCGCGAAAGAAACGGGTAAACCAATTTGGGAAACCCGCACAGAAGCGGCAGCAATGGCAGGTAAGATCGCAATTTCAATCCGCGCTTACCATGAGCGCACTGGTGAAGCAACGCGTGAAGCGGCGGGTAACCAAATCGTTCTGCGTCATCGTCCTTTGGGCGTGATGGCGGTATTTGGCCCTTACAACTTCCCAGGTCACCTGCCAAACGGCCACATTGTTCCTGCTCTTTTAGCTGGTAATACAGTGGTATTCAAACCATCAGAGCAAACGCCTTGGACTGGCGAGCTGGCGATGAAACTGTGGGAAGAAGCAGGTCTGCCTAAAGGTGTGATTAACCTGGTTCAAGGCGCGAAAGAGACTGGTATTGCCCTAGCGGATGCGAAAGGCATCGACGGTGTCCTATTTACCGGTAGTGCAAACACTGGCCACATTCTGCACCGCCAATTTGCAGGTCAACCTGGCAAAATGTTAGCGCTAGAAATGGGCGGTAACAACCCAATGGTTATCTCTGATAACTACGGTGATCTAGACGCAACGGTTTACACCATCATTCAATCTGCATTCATCAGTGCTGGCCAGCGTTGTACCTGTGCACGTCGCCTGTACGTACCGTTTGGTGAAAAAGGTGATGCATTGATTACTAAATTGGTTGAAGCGACGAATAAGATTCGCGTAGACCAACCATTTGCAGAACCAGCACCGTTTATGGGACCACAAATTTCTGTTGCGGCGGCGAAGTTCATTCTTGATGCGCAAGCTAACCTACAGTCACTGGGTGGAGAGAGCCTAATCGAAGCGAAAGCGGGTGAAGCGGCGTTTGTTTCTCCGGGCATCATTGATGTGACGAATATCGCTGAGTTGCCAGATGAAGAATATTTCGGCCCACTGCTGCAAGTTGTACGTTACGAAGGCTTGGAGAAAGCAGTGGAACTGGCGAATGATACTCGCTTTGGTCTTTCAGCAGGTTTGGTTTCAACCGACGACCAAGAGTGGGAATACTTTGTTGACCACATCCGCGCAGGTATCGTAAACCGCAACCGTCAGTTGACCGGTGCAAGTGGTGACGCGCCGTTTGGTGGTCCTGGTGCATCTGGTAACCTTCGTCCAAGCGCATACTACGCGGCTGACTACTGTGCTTACCCAATGGCATCAATGGAAGGTGGCGAAACACTGCTTCCTGCGACATTGAGCCCAGGTGTAGAACTTTAAGTTTCAACAATAGAGCCACGGCGGTACTTCGTGGCTCGGATTGCCGATGCATCATTAAAGTATGGAGTCTTAATGAGGTCGGCATGAAAATAATTAAAAATGAGTGTGTGACTGACTGATACTTCATCACAGGTTAGGCTGCTCGTTCATTATTCTGGATAGCGTTAGCGCTGTGAACGAGCCGCCAACATTCTTACCCTACATCTCGTAACAAGGAGCCGTTATGACCCCTGATGTGTTATTTGAATCTTTATGGCAAGACTACATTCAGCGTCTTTGCCCCTCTGCTGCTAAAGTTCATCAACTTCTTCAAGAAGATGAGCCTTTGATTAACGACCATATTGCACTGCGCACATTCAATGTTGAGCCTCTTGGCATTGAGACGCTGGCGAAGCCATTTTTAGCGATTGGTTACAAGGCGTGTGGTGATTATCTATTTGAAAGCAAAAAGCTTGTCGCTAAGCACTACGAGCACCCAGACCCAAAACAGCCTAAAGTGTTCATCAGTGAGCTCAAAGTAGAAGAGTGTTCGCCAGAGCTACAAGCGATTGTTGCTAAACTGGCAGCACAAGTGGATGCAGATAAACTCGCAGATAGCGCATTTTTACATGGCGGCCGCTTATGGGATCTCAGTTTTGCAGATTACCAGGTTTTGGCAAAAGAGAGTGAATACGCGTCCTGGCTGGCGGCTCATGGATACGGCGCTAACCACTTCACGGTCAGTGTAAATCAACTGAATCAGCATGATGAAGTGAAGCAAGTGAACGATCACTTACGCCAAGCTGGATTTGTGATTAACGAGTCGGGTGGTGAAGTGAAAGGCTCGCCTGAAGTCCTGTTAGAACAGTCTTCAACTATGGCAGATAAAGTGCCGGTTAACTTTACAGAAGGCTCTGAGATCATTCCGGGTGGTTTTTACGAATTCGCGAAACGCTACCCAATGGAAAATGGTGAGCTTTATCCGGGTTTTGTTGCAGCCTCGGCTGATAAAATCTTTGAGAGCACTAACGGTTAAGGCCTTCTCGGCTAGCAATACGTTTTTCTGATCTAAATAAAAAGCCACCAATGTTGCCATTGGTGGCTTTATTCTTTATTTGCGTTACTCGAATCTTAGATTAACGAGTACCGTAAACTACGATAGTTTTACCGTGCGCAGAGATTAGATTCTGCTCTTCTAGCATCTTCAAGATACGACCAACTGTCTCACGAGAACAGCCAACGATTTGACCGATTTCTTGACGAGTGATCTTGATTTGCATGCCATCTGGGTGAGTCATCGCGTCTGGTTGTTTTGCAAGGTTCAGAAGCGTCTGAGCGATACGACCAGTTACGTCTAGGAACGCTAGGTCACCCACTTTTTGGCTGGTTACTTGAAGGCGACGAGCCATCTGCGCAGAAAGACGCATTAGGATGTCTGGGTTTACTTGGATAAGCTGACGGAATTTCTTGAAAGAAATCTCAGCAACTTCGCAAGGAGATTTAGCTCGAACCCAAGCTGTGCGCTCTTGGTCTTCCTCGAATAGACCAAGTTCACCAATAAAGTCTCCTTGGTTTAGGTAAGAAAGGATCATTTCCTTACCTTCTTCGTCTTTGATAAGAACCGCAACAGAACCTTTAACGATGTAGTACAAGGTTTCAGCTTTTTCACCTGCGTGAATCAGCGTGCTCTTTGAAGGGTACTTATGAATGTGACAGTGTGAAAGAAACCACTCTAATGTCGGGTCGGTTTGAGGTTTACCTAGAACCATAATATCTCACTTCCTCTGCAGGGTACGCTTGCGCTATCCATATTTTAGCTAAGCCTGAATCAGGCTTACTAGAATAAGAGCACTTTTTATATGCTGCAAGCTATCTTGTGTTTCGGTAAGAAATAGTATCCTTTTTCTAGGATGATTTCTTGATTTTAATCGTGCCATGGTTGCTATTTTGTACGCAAAACTGTGCACATGATCACGGTATGAAAAGTAAACACTCCGAAAGCGAGATTTTTAGCCAATTTTTCCTGTTTCTATCAGTTGTTGTAGGATAGGCCTCACGATCAGCTCCATTGCAAAACTCATCTTACCGCCCGGCACCACTATCGTGTTGTGACGTGACATAAACGAGCCGTCAATCATGGCCAACAGGTAAGGGAAGTCGACATTCTTGATCCCACGTAGTCGGATGACGACAAAACTTTCATCCAGACTCGGGATGCCTTTCGCGTTGAGTGGGTTCGATGTATCCACGGTTGGCACGCGCTGAAAGTTGATATGAGTACGTGAAAACTGCGGAGTAATGTAATTCAGATAGTCATCCATCGAGCGTACGATGGAGTCCATGACGGCCTCTCTTGAGTGGCCGCGGTCACGTGTATCCCGGACGAATTTTTGGATCCATTCCAAGTTCACAATCGGTACCATGCCAATCAGAAAATCGACATGTTGCGATACATTCACTTCACCATCGACCACGCCACCGTGCAGCCCTTCATAAAAGAGTACGTCGCTGTTGTCTGGTAGGTCTTGCCACGGCGTGAAAGTGCCTGGCATCTGGTTATACGGTACTGCTTCATCAAAGGTGTGCAGATAGCGACGTATGCTGCCAGTACCTTCTTCGCCATATTGGCGGAAAAACTTTTCCAAGCCAGGAAAGTCATTGGCCTGAGGACCAAAGTAGCTGATGTGTCTGCCTTGCTCGCGCGCTTTACGAATTTCTATATCCATTTCCGGGCGAGTAAAGCGATGGAAGCTGTCACCTTCAACCCAGGCTGGTTTGACGTTCATCATATTGAACATCTTACGGAAGGCTTCAGATGTAGTGGTCGTGCCGGCTCCGGATGAGCCGGTAACTGCAATAATTGGGTGTTTAGCTGACATGACAAACCTTGTCGAAAATTACTTTCCTTTAAGTGCAGCAGGCATCTACTGCACAAGTGATGGTCCACTATAGCACGTAACAACGGCTTGTCATCGGGTGGGGTACGGTAAAGTGTGAAGGGCTTGGGGAAAAGAACCTAGTACTTTGCTTTTAATTGAATATCCACCGTTTCATGCAGTTCGGAATACACGATAACCGCTTCGCCTTTCTCTAACTGTAATTTAACTTGGTCGATCTTATCTTGTAGAGATACTTCCAACGTGCCGTAATCTGTCCCTTCACGCAGAACAAATTCACGAATCAGGTTTTCCAGTGTTTCTGGCGCAATGTCTTGCCAAGGAATGATCATAAATACCTCAAAATTTTATGACGAGTGGTTAGTCTATGTTGACCTTTGCAGCAAAAAACTGAGTGCTAAAGGCCAACTTCTCCAAGTCTACTGTGTCTTACGTTTCGATACAGCAGAAAGGTGATCCGCAGCGATACTCTCGTAATAGGATGGCAGCGCTTCTTCGAGCCAAAACTTCGGCTTTAATGCAGACCCTGAGATAAAACCAACATGCCCGCCATGTTCATACAGGCGATAGTCAATATTGGCGGGCAGTACAAACTTAGGGATAACCTCATCAGTCATAAATGGGTCATCCTTAGCGTGAATGATCAGAGTCGGCAGTTTGATTTGTTGTAACTTGCTCAGCCCAGAGCATTGGGTGTAATAGTCTTGAGCATCTTTAAACCCATGCAGAGGGGCGGTGATCAAATCGTCGAACTCTTGTAAGCGCGTGACACGCTTGATTGAATTGTAAGAGAGCGCCAGCTCACCATGGAGTAACGTGTGCTTTTGTAAGGCGTTCCGTTTTAAAGATGAAAGCAAATAGCGACGGTAAACCTTGGAAAAACCCTGTTCAATGCGGTTAGCGCAAGCCGCTAAGTCGAGAGGAGCTGACACAATCGTTGCCGCTTTCAATATCGGGTCATCTTGATATTGCGCTAAGTAGTTTGCCAGCATATTCCCCCCTAAGGAAATACCAATGGCGACTTTAGGGTTGTCCGGAAATTGCTTTTCAAGATGTTCAAGGAAAAAGCGAGCGTCTGTCACTTCTCCTGAGTGATAAGCGCGGGCTTTTTTGTTTGGCTTTCCGCTACAGCCACGAAAGTGCATCATCACCGAAAGCCAGCCAGACTGAGCAAACGCGTTCATGAGTCCGTTGGCATAAGGGCTGTAGAAGCAGCCTTCCAAGCCGTGAAACAGGATAAAAATAGGTTTGTGCTGAGCGGTTTCTTTGTTTGGATCTTCACTCCAGGCGATATCAAGAAAATCGCCATCCGTGGTATCCAGCGTTTGCCAGACAGGGGCAAACAACGCTTTTTTACGAATAAAGCGTGGTAGAAGGGTCTGGAGGTGTGGGTTTTTCATCCCAGCGGCTGCTAAAAATTGTGTCATACCTAACTGCTCTTATGCGTCCTCCAACATCCATGGGAGAACTTATTAATATAATCCTTTATAAATATTATAGGTACTTTATACCTAAATGACTTCAAGATGCAGGATTCAGAGTGTTGTCACCGGAGCCAGTTCAAGGAACCAGCATTCCACGTTGTTTAATACAATCTATGGATGCTTTGGCGGGTGAATATTTGGCACTGGGATAGCAAAAGCTTGTTGTAAATGTTCACCGCCTAACTGACGGCAATATCTGAGCGTGAGAGGATCACCGTCGTTTTTTATCAGGCTGAGCGAGTTGATGCAGTCGACTAAATCGGATTGCTGCTGTTTTTCTAGCTGAAGCTCAAACTGCAGCGTTTCGCGATACAATGCATCATTGACTTGAGATTTGAGGTGGCGTCGCAGGTCGCGAAAAGAGTGTAGTAAGGTCTCACTTCGGCCTAGACAGCTTTGAACCAAATGCCAGTCTTTTTCTTGGAAGATAAGCTGCTGCTCGTCGAGCCATCGGAGCAGCAGTAACAGATTCACGTTGCCGTGATAGTTATTTTGTAATGACAAGCACGCTTCTTTTACTTCCCGGACACCATAAAACTGCAAACTGAATTGCCATAGATGCTCTAAGGTAAGGGTGTATTCTGCGTGCTTATTTGTCATTGATTAAACTCTAGCTCCATCTGCTCTAACTCTTCCTGAACAGACATCCATTCCATCTCAACTTCTTCGAGCTCTGATTTGCTCGATGATTGAAGCGCTAACACTTCATTTAGTTTAGCTTTATTTTCGGCTTCATACAGTGAGTTATCCGCCAATTGCTCTTCTGCTTTTGCTAGTGCTGCACCCAACTTATCCATTTTATTTTCTAATTGTGTCAGCGTTTTGCGAATTGGTGCCGTTTGTTTACGAAATTCGGCTTCGCGGCGCTTCTGCTCTTTTTTGGCAGAGGCACTGTTGGCGGTGTCCTTTGCGGGTTGTGATGCCTGTGCCTCTTTACGCTCAACTCTTTGTTGCTCTGTTAGCCATTTGTAGTAGTCATTTAAGTCACCATCAAATGGCGCAACTTGGCGGTCATGAACGAGATACAAGTCATCTGTCGTTGCACGTAACAGGTAGCGGTCGTGCGACACGATCACCATCGCGCCTTCGAACGTTTGCAATGCCATTGTTAATGCCTGACGCATGTCTAAGTCTAGGTGGTTGGTTGGTTCATCGAGTAGTAACAGGTTTGGTTTCTGCCAAACGATCAATGCCAAGACCAAACGTGCTTTTTCACCACCGGAAAATGGTGCAACTTTTTCCAGCGCTTTATCACCCTGGAAGCCAAAACTACCCAGATAATCACGCAATTGTTGCTCGGTTTGATCCGGCGCGATTTGCATCATGTGTTGCAGCGGCGTTTCTTCCGGGTGGAGAGTTTCAAGCTGGTGCTGAGCGAAGTAGCCAATCTTCACGCCTTGTGAGTAGGTCAGGTCGCCGCCTTGTGCTTTGAGCTCGCCAGATAGCAATTTGATCAGCGTTGATTTACCCGCGCCGTTACGACCAAGTAGACCGATGCGGCTGCCCGGGACTAGGTTAAGGCGGATTTTCTCCAGAATTAAGTTGTCATCGTAGCCTGCCGAGACATCATCCATCATCATGATTGGATTTGGCAAAGCGGCAGGTTCACGGAATTCAAAACTGAACGGGTTATCGAACTGCGCCGGTAGCACTTTCTCCATGCGTTCCAGTGCTTTAATACGGCTTTGCGCCTGACGTGCTTTGGACGCTTTGTAGCGGAATCGGTCGATGTAGCTTTGCATGTGCGACATCTGCTTCTGCTGCTTTTGGTACATAGCTTGCTGCAGAATCATTTTTTGTGCGCGCTGGTTTTCGAATGACGAGTAGTTGCCCGTGTATTCATTGAGCTGCTGGTTCTCGATGTGAATGATGCGACCAACGATAGGATCGAGAAAATCACGGTCGTGCGAGATCAGAATCAGCGTACCCGGGTAGTTTTGTAGCCAGCGTTCCAGCCACATTACCGCATCCAAATCCAAGTGGTTGGTTGGCTCATCGAGCAATAGTAAATCTGAGCGACAAAGCAGCGCTTGAGCCAGGTTAAGGCGCATACGCCAACCACCAGAAAATTGAGTCAGACTCCAGCTCATCTGTTCCTGACTGAACCCTAAGCCATCAAGCAACTCTGCTGCACGGGCGCGAATGCTGTAACCACCAATGGTTTCGATTTTTCCGTGAATTTCCGCAACCAGAGTACCGTTGTCTTGCTCTTCAGCCGCTTCGAGTTGCTGTTCAAGGCCGCGAAATTCACGATCGCCATCAATGACATACTCTAATGCACTGCGTTCCAGCGCCGGGGTTTCCTGTGCTACCCATGCCAGTTCCCAGTGCTGAGGTTGGCTGAACGAGCCGGCATCAATGGACAGTTCGTCTTTTAGCAAAGCAAACAGGGTGGACTTACCACAGCCATTTTTGCCCACTAAGCCGACTTTATCTCCGGGATGGATAGTCGCAGAAGCTTGATCTAAAAGAGGTTTACCGCCACGCAGTAACTGAATATCAGAAAAGGTAATCATAGAGTCGTCATTCACTTTGCGCAGTGCGCGTTGCTTTGTCACTAAGGTCGTTATCTAGCGGTGAATAGTAGGGGTATTGGCGCTAAAAGTCGATCTCTGCGCACGAATTGCATTATGCTGCACAAAAACGTATAACATTTTGATAACGGATAAAAATGACCACAAGGACGACCATTTGGCTGTAACAGCGTCTAGCCCCCCAAGAGTTCTGGTTATCTATGCACACCCAGAACCCTATAACTCCATTGCCAATCAAGTGATGATAAAGAGAATTCAATCACTTGATCACGTAACGGTGCACGATCTGTATGGTGCGTATCCAGACTTCTTTATTGATATTAGCCACGAACATGAGCTCCTGATGGCGCATGATGTGATCGTATTTCATCATCCTCTTTATATGTATTCCTGTCCTGCTTTGTTAAAAGAGTGGCTGGATCGTGTGCTTGGTAAAGGCTTTGCGTTCGGCGATGGTTGCGCTCTGAAAGGGAAATACTGGCGCAGCGTGATCACTACGGGCGGCAAAGAGGAAGCATTCAGTACTAAAGGCTACAACAAATATCCGTTAGAGCAGATTCTTCAGCCATTTGAGTTGACTGCGGCACTGTGTCAAATGCATTGGCTGGAACCACTGGTTCTGTATTGGTCACGAAATGTCTCCGATATTGAGCGTTATGACCATGCGGAGCAGTATCGTCGATGGTTGGGCGATCCTTTGAAAGACTGGAACGCAGCAAACGAACAGGGAGTTCAGCATGGCAGTCACCAGTGAGTTTCTTCAAAGCAGTGTGGTGTTCCTTTCCGCTGCGGTTATCGCCGTACCACTCGCCCAGCGACTTGGTCTGGGCTCGGTGCTGGGCTATCTATTAGCGGGCGTCTTGATTGGCCCATGGGGATTAGGGTTGATTAGTGATGTAGATGCAATTTTGCACTTTGCTGAGCTCGGGGTCGTATTGCTGCTGTTCTTAATTGGCCTCGAATTGAATCCCAAAAAACTGTGGCAGATGCGAGGGCCGATTTTAGGACTTGGTGGTGCGCAGGTTGTGGTGACCACATTTGTTATCGGCAGTATTGTCAGTTTGTTCGGGCTGAGCATGCAAGTGAGCCTGGTGATTGGGATGGGACTGGCGCTGTCTTCAACCGCTATTGCGTTGAGAGTGATTGAAGAGCAAGGGCTGAATGGCACGGAAACCGGGCAGTCAGGCTTTGCAGTCCTTCTGTTTCAGGATATTGCCGTCATCCCGATGTTGGCCATACTGCCTCTGTTAGCCGGGGGGCAAACCGGCGGAGATTGGTTAGATGTATTGACGGTGCTCGGCAGCGTTATTGCGTTACTGATTGGCGGCCACTTCTTGCTGCGCCCTCTGTTTCGATTTGTTGTCATGAGCGGTGTGCGTGAGCTATTTACCGTTGCAGCGTTATTGGTTGTTCTGGGCATTTCGGTTGTGATGCAAAAGCTGGGCTTATCGATGGCGCTTGGCACCTTTCTGGCGGGTGTGCTACTGGCGGAAAGTGAATATCGTCATGAGTTGGAAATAGCTATCGAGCCTTTTAAAGGTTTGTTACTCGGGTTGTTTTTCATCGCAGTTGGGATGGCGGTGAACCTTGGTTTACTGGCTCTGCAACCTTTGGAGATCCTTGCTGCAGTTGTGGTATTGGTATCGGTGAAAGGGTTGGTTCTGTATGCACTGGCGCGTGCTGCCCGTGTTCGCACAAAAGCACGTAGCCGTATGGCGGCCATTTTGAGCCAGGGCGGGGAATTTGCGTTCGTGATTTTCACAGCGGCGAGCCAGGAAGGCATCTTAACTCAACAGCAAGTCGCGTTTTTGTTGGTCGTGGTCAGTTTATCTATGGTGACCACACCGCTCATTTTGATGGGACAAAAGAAGTGGTTTGCACATACGCTTAACCAAGAAGAGGAAAGCGTCACCAGCAATGTGGTCGACCGTCGTCCACGGGTAATCATCGCGGGTTTTGGTCGTTTCGGTCAGGTGGTTGGGCGCTTGATGTATGCCAACAAAATTAAAGTGACGGTATTAGAAAGTGACGCCAGCCAAATTCATCTGCTACGTAAGTATGGCTACAAAGTGTTTTATGGTGATGCAACCCAGATCGATTTGTTGCGCGCAGCTGGCGCGGATAAAGCGGAAGCCTTGGTGATTTGTACTGATTCGCCAGATGAAGTCATGGCGATCGTTGACATCTGCCGGGCACATTTTCCCAAACTCAAATTGCTTGCTCGTGCCCGAAGCCGCGTTGAAGCCTACCAGCTGATGAGCCATGGTGTGCAAAACTACTCGCGTGAAACCTTCTTAGGGGCACTTGATCTTGGTCGTCAGACGCTGGTCGAACTCGGCATGCACCCATATCAAGCAAAGCGGGCAGAAGCACATTTTCGCAAGTTAGATAATGCTATGCTTAAAGACTTACTGCCTCAACACAGTGAAGATAAGAAACTCGCTCAAAGAGCGAAAGAAGCTCGTAAAGAGCTAGAAGAAATTTTTGGTCGTGAAATGGAAAGCGATCATCAGTCGCCCAATCATTGGAAGTAGTACTTGAACTTAGGTTCAAGATAAGGAAATAGCGTGAAAATTAAAAAACGTTTTATTGCTGGTGCAAGTTGTCCACAGTGCAGCCAGCAAGATACCCTACGCTGGTGGATAGAGAACAACATTGAGTTGGTAGAGTGCGTTGAGTGTGATTATACAGAGCAGCGTAAACCGCAATCTGTAGAGAAAAATAAACACTCAGGGCAGGAAATGATCGGGATTTTTAAGCCGGAGTAATTGAACTTCGATAATAGATCCCCATAATACACCGTATCAACTCAGTACTTAACCCCGTTCAGGTTAAGTCAATTAATCTCTCTGGAGTTAGTATGAAAATCGAAAAGAACGTTGTTGCAAGCCTTGCATACAAAGTAATGTTGGAAGACGGTGTTGTTGTTGATCAATCAACAACTGAAGCACCTCTTGATTACCTTCACGGTCACAACAACCTAATCACAGGTCTTGAAAAAGAACTTGAAGGCAAAGTGGCAGGCGACAAGTTCTCTGCAACTGTAGCTCCTGAAGATGCTTACGGCGAGCACAACGACGCGCTTGTTCAACGCGTTCCTGCAGAAGTGTTCCAGGGTGTTGACCAAATCGAAGTAGGTATGCGTTTCCTAGCGGATACTGATCAAGGTCCAATCCCTGTAGAAGTAACAGAAGTAGACGGCGAAGAAGTAGTGGTTGATGGTAACCACATGCTTGCTGGTCAAACACTGACGTTTGAAGTTGAAGTTGTAGCAACTCGCGAAGCAACTGCAGAAGAGATCGAACACGGTCATATCCACCAAGGTGGTGGTTGTTGTGGTGGTCACGATCATGACCACGATCACGACCATGATCATGAAGGCGGCTGTTGTGGCGGCGGTAGCTGCGGTTCTCACTAATTCGCAGTTAACACCTTCTAAATTCTGAATGAAAAGCGCAAGTTGATCGTCAACTTGCGCTTTTTGTTTATCTGATGTTTAGTGCTGAATAGTTAATTCAGTTGTTGGTAACGTTATGAACAAACCATTCTCCATCGCCATTCACGGCGGCGCTGGCACAATATTACGTGAACAAATGAGTGATTCACTGCAACAGGCTATTTTGACGGATCTGGAAGCTGCCGCAAAAGCGGGTCATCAGATATTGGCGAACGGCGGAGCGTCACTCGATGCGGTCGTTGCAGCAGTCAAAGTGCTGGAAGATTCCCCTCACTTCAATGCTGGTAAAGGCTCAGTATTAACTCACAATGAAATGGTTGAGATGGACGCTTCAATCATGGATGGCAGTAATTTGGCTGCTGGTGCGGTGGCGGGCGTAAGGCATATTAAAAACCCGATTGAGCTGGCGCGAGATGTGATGCAAAAGAGCAATCATGTCCTGCTGGTTGGTGAGGGAGCCGAAACATTCGCCTTTGAAAATGGTCACCAATATACAGAACAAGATTATTTCTTTACTGATCGACGTTACGAACAGCTGATCTCGATGCGAGAGAAAGGGGAGTTTGCACTTTCTGAGTCTCGTTATCCTGATGATCGTAAACACGGAACGGTCGGTGCGGTTGCTTTGGATCAGCATGGTAACTTAGCGGCGGCGACCAGCACGGGTGGAGTGACGAACAAAAAATACGGTCGGATTGGTGATTCAGCGTTGATCGGCTGTGGAACCGTGGCTGAAAACGGTGTGGTTGCGGTTTCTACCACAGGCATGGGCGAGTTCTTTATTCGTAAACGCGTCGCAGAAGATGTGGCGGCACGAATACGCTATCTCAAAGAAGATGTACATACCGCCTGTGAGACAGTGATTCAGGGCGACCTAAAAGCCATGGGTGGGGAAGGTGGTTTGATTGCTATCGATGCCGAGGGAGAACTGCATTTTGCGATGAACAGTTCTGGCATGTACCGGGCGGGTATCAACACTCAAGGCGAATTGAGTGTAAAAATCTATGCGGATGAATAGTCTTTGAAATAGAGCCCAAAAACAAAGCCCAGCTTATTGCCGGGCTTTGTTTCTTTTTTCTCGCCACACATTAGTAGTGTGGTGGTGGCGGCTCGTTGGCTGGATCTTCCATATTGGATGAATCCATATTTTTTACTTTGCCCACCACGTATTTCATCTGATCTTGCATCTTAGTGATCAGCAATTGTTGCTGAGATAAAGCTTGGTTCAGATCGTCAATCGTCTGTTCTTGGAACGCAGCCTGACACTCAAGGTCATTAATGCGCGCTTCCAGTTGCTGAATAAGTTTTTCTGTCATGATCCGTTCTCTAACTGCCAAGCCTGGGCGATACCTGCGGAAGTGGCAGTAATTACACGTTGTTTGGCATCAAAGGCTGCATCATACACGACCGCACGAGGAGGGCGAGTATCTTTTTTCGGCTCGACTTCGAATCCATCGACTCGTTTACCGCTCTGAGTATCCCACACGGACACGCGACCGGATGGGCTGCCAGTGACCAGTTGAGAGCCGTCATCAGAGAACCTTGCGGTGGAGAATATCAGTTGACGAGACCAGCTGCTCAACTCCGACACTTTTTCACCTGTCTCTAAATTCCAGATAATGGCTTGGTTGCCGCCATCCGAGCTCATCGCCAGTTTCCCATCGCGTTGCAAAGCAACCCTTACCACTCGTTGTTCATGCTCAAAGGCTCGCAGAATCTGTCCGGACTCGGTATCCCAGAGAAAGGCCTTATAGTCATTGCCACCCGTTAGCGCAAAACGGCCATTGGGAGATATCGCCACGCTGTTGACTTTTTCTTGATGGGCAAGGAACTCCAGACGACGCCCGGTGACTAAGTTGACATAAATCGCTTTACCGTTTGAAAGGCCAAGCAGCACTTGTTCGCCGTTACTGGTGATGTCTATATCGCGAATCAGAGCATCTGAAATCGACCAAAGCCCTTTGGCTTGTGTCCAGCCGAGATCCCAGACCGCGAAGTTCATCTGGCCTGCGGTCACCGCATAACGACCGTTGTCTGAGATGCGAATATGAGACACCACATTCGCATCAGCATCCAGTTCGCCCAGTTTGGCTAATTGTTCATTTTGCTCAAGGTCCCATAATATTAAGTGATCTATTTGAGAGTAGAGCAGTGCGAATCTGCCATCGCGGCTCAGTGCAAAACTGGTCGACCCTTGCGGTTCAAGGGGCCAGCGTTGCACTTCAGACTCGGTAAAAAAGCAACCATTTAACGTGGTGATGACAATTAAATATAGGAATAAATGAGAAATTCTTTGCATCACATCTAATAATCCAGTTTGTGTCTTAAGACATATAGCTAGTATATTGGTATAACGATTGTCTTCACTAGTCTCATAGAAGAATTGTGCACAACAACCAATGGCTAAGCCATTATTGGGAGAATTTAATGAAATCAGTTTTAAAAGTGTCGCTACTTGCTGCAACAGTAATGCTAGCGGTAGGCTGTCAGAAAGAAGAAACAAAAGCAGAAGAAGCTGCACCTCAAGCTGAGCAAGTTCAAGCAGAAACTGGCAAAGCAGTTCACTTTAAAACCGACGATGACAAAGCGGCGTACGCAATTGGCGTTTCATTTGCTAACTACCTAAGCACTAGCATCGAGAAACCAAGCGAAATCGGCATCGACCTAAACAAAGACCTTGTTCTTAAAGGTATTGAAGATGTATTTAAAGGCAACGCTGAGCTAAATGAAGAAGAAACTCGCGCAGCGCTAGAATCTCTGGATAAGCGCGTAGCGGATAAGATGCAAGCGCAAGCGGCTGAGAAAGCGGCAGCAGCGAAGAAAGCTGGCGATGACTTCCGCGCTGAGTTTGAGAAGCAAGAAGGCGTAGTGAAAACGGAATCTGGTCTTCTTTACCAAGTGATCACCCCAGCAGAAGGCGAGAAGCCAAAAGATACTGACACAGTACAGGTTCACTACAAAGGCACACTGACTGATGGTACTCAGTTCGATAGCTCTTACGATCGTGGCGAGCCAGCAACATTCCCTCTAAACCGTGTAATCCCAGGTTGGACGGAAGGCGTGCAGCTAATGCCTGTAGGTTCTAAATTCAAGTTCGTTATCCCGCCAGAGCTTGCTTACGGCGACCAAGACACGCCAAGCATTCCTGCTAATTCAACGCTCGTATTCGAAGTTGAACTGCTAAAAGTAGAGAATGATAAAGCTGAGTAATCAGAATAACTCAAGCTAAGTTATTGAAAAAGGTCCGTTTAACGGGCCTTTTTTGTTCTAGGTCACTAGTTGGAGAGTTTGCTAGGTTGACTTTCAAATTTTCTGATAAACTTACACCAATTTGTTGATTTTTCGCTCGAAGGCTTATGACAACTACAGAAACAATTAATGCGGAGATGTTGCTCGAAATGGAATCCGTCAACGTGATGCCATTCACTGAGCACGATAAAATCATCTTGAGGTCTTACGAGGCGGTCGTTGATGGTATTGCCAGTCTGATTGGCCCGTTCTGTGAAATCGTTCTTCACTCTCTGGAAGATCTAAATACCTCTGCGATTAAAATAGCCAATGGTGAAAATACAGGTCGTCAGGTTGGTTCACCTATCACAGACTTAGCTCTGAAAATGCTCAAAGACATCGAAGGCTCTGAGCGCAATTTCTCTCGTTCGTACTTTACGCGTGCGAAAGGCGGCGTGTTGATGAAGTCGATCACGGTCGCTATCCGTAATGGCGAGAACCGTGTTATTGGCCTGCTATGTATTAACGTCAATCTGGATGCGCCATTCTCGCAAGTGTTGCAATCTTTTATGCCAACACAAGAGGCCAAAGAGGCGGCATCATCAGTGAACTTCGCAAGTGATGTTGAAGAGCTGGTGGACCAGACGGTTGAGCGCACGATTGAAGAAATTAATGCGGACAAATCGGTATCAAACAACACTAAGAACCGTCAGATCGTTATGGAACTGTACGACAAAGGTATTTTTGACATCAAAGATGCGATTAACCGCGTCGCTGATCGTCTGAATATCTCTAAGCACACGGTCTATTTATACATTCGTCAGCGTAAAACTGAGGACGAATCAGAGTGAGTGGATTAACTTACACTTTGCTTGTAAATGGCCCAGTGTACGGTAGCCAGTCTGCCCGCAGCGCCTATCAATTTGCCAAAGCGGTGGTTGAGCAAGGGCACACGGTAGTGAGTGTGTTTTTCTACCAAGAGGGCGTGAGCAATGGTAGCGCACTGAGTGTACCAGCCAACGATGAGTTCGATTTGAATAAAGCATGGCAAGTCTTCGCTGAGGAGCACAGCGTGCGCCTTGAAACTTGCGTGGCAGCGGCATTGCGTCGCGGGATTGTGAGTGAAGAAGAAGCCAACCAGCACGGCTTAACTCAAAACAATTTAGCGCAAGGTTTTACTCAGGCAGGATTAGGCAGTTTAGCCGAAGCAATGCTAACCCAGGACCGAGTGGTGCAGTTTTGAGCCAGTTAACTTATTTATTTCGTAGCGCGCCTCACGGGCAGTCCTCTGGACGCGAGGGTGTGGATGCCCTGCTTGCCGCTTCCGCCTATTGTGAAGACATTAGCGTGATATTTATCGGCGATGGTGTTTACCAGCTTTTACTAGGGCAAGACCCATCGGCCATTTTAAGCAAAGATTACGCTCCTATGCTCAAGCTGTTCGATCTGTATGACATCGAACAAGTATTTGTTTGCTCTGATTCACTTGCGCAGCGAGGATTAGCTCAAGCCGACCTGGTCATCGATGCACAGGCATTAACGCTTGAACAAGTTAAAGAGAAACTGCAACAAGCAGGCAAACTACTGTCATTCTGAGGACGCCATGTTACATATCATCAAAACCGTCTCTGCCCTAGAAGATGCCGTGGCTCTGTGGAGTGAGCAAGACGACATTTTACTCATTGAAGATGCTGTGTACGCTGCAAACCCGCAGCATCAAGCGTTCCATCACGTCAAGAGTGCGGCTGTCTTCGCTCTCGAGAGCGATATTCAAGCCAGAGGAATGGGGAATCGCATCAGTCCTTCCGTTAGTGTAGTGACCTATACCGGCTTCGTTGAATTGACCGTAAAACAAGATAAATCCCTTACTTGGGATTGAACATGAATTACTGTCGATAAAGCTTTACGGACTAATTACCCCAATTGAACAAAAAAGATCCGTATATTTCTTGACACACCTCTCACTGCTGCATAGAATTTTGCGTCCCTAAATGCCTAAAGGTAATTAGGGCTAGATTTTTCACAAAGCTTACTTTCAAGTAAATCAGGAGCTAGTTAATGGCAACTATTAACCAGTTGGTACGTAAGCCACGTGCAAAGCAAGTTGTTAAAAGCAACGTGCCTGCACTAGAAGCGTGCCCACAAAAACGTGGTGTATGTACACGTGTTTACACTACTACACCTAAAAAACCTAACTCAGCACTTCGTAAAGTTTGTCGTGTTCGTCTGACAAACGGTTTCGAAGTTACTTCGTACATCGGCGGTGAAGGTCACAACCTTCAAGAGCACTCAGTTGTTCTAATCCGTGGTGGTCGTGTTAAAGACCTTCCAGGTGTGCGTTACCACACTGTTCGCGGCGCACTAGACTGTGCTGGCGTAAATGACCGTAAACAAGGTCGTTCTAAGTACGGTGTGAAGCGTCCTAAGTCTTAATGGATTCCGTTAAGTAAGGCCAAACACTAAATTATTTTTAATTTTTTGAAAAAACTGAAAAGTTTTGGATAAAACCTGAAGAAGACAACGGAGATAAATCCATGCCACGTCGTCGCGTCATTGGTCAGCGTAAGATCCTTCCAGATCCAAAATTCAAATCTGAATTGCTGGCAAAATTCGTTAACATCCTAATGGTTGACGGTAAAAAATCTACTGCAGAGAAAATCGTTTACACTGCACTAGATGCTATGGCTGAAAAGTCTGGTAAAGACCACTTAGCTATTTTTGAAGAAGCTCTTGAAAACGTACGCCCTGCGGTAGAAGTTAAATCTCGCCGTGTTGGTGGTTCAACTTACCAAGTACCTGTAGAAGTACGTCCGGTTCGCCGTAACGCACTTGCTATGCGTTGGTTGGTTGAAGCTGCGCGCAAGCGTGGTGAAAAATCTATGGCTCAACGCCTAGCTGCTGAAATGCTAGACGCGTCTGAGAACAAAGGTACTGCGGTTAAGAAACGTGAAGACGTTCACCGCATGGCTGACGCAAACAAAGCGTTCGCTCATTACCGCTGGTAATACCTTCTGTGCTGCGAGGTTCTCTCGCAGCACTTTTCTATACTCTAAGGTACACCTTAGTAAGAGGATACAATCGTGGCTCGTAAAACTCCTATTGAGCGCTACCGTAATATCGGTATCTGTGCTCACGTAGATGCAGGAAAAACAACCACAACTGAGCGTATTCTGTTCTACACTGGCCTTTCTCACAAAATCGGCGAAGTTCACGATGGTGCAGCAACCATGGACTGGATGGAGCAGGAGCAGGAACGTGGTATCACTATCACTTCAGCTGCGACTACGACATTCTGGCGTGGTATGGAAGCACAATTCCCAGAGCATCGCGTAAACATCATTGATACCCCTGGACACGTTGACTTTACTATCGAAGTAGAGCGTTCTCTTCGTGTACTTGATGGTGCTGTGGTTGTGTTCTGTGGCTCATCTGGTGTTGAACCTCAGTCTGAAACTGTATGGCGTCAAGCAGACAAATACCACGTTCCACGTATGGTTTTTGTTAACAAGATGGACCGTGCAGGCGCAGACTTCCTACGCGTTGTGGACCAAATTAAAAATCGTCTTGGTGCGAATCCTGTTCCAATCCAACTTAACGTTGGTGCTGAAGAGGACTTCAAAGGTGTCATCGACCTTATCAAGATGAAAATGATCAACTGGAGTGAAGCCGACCAAGGCATGTCGTTCACATACGAAGACATTCCAGCTGACATGATCGAGCTTGCCGAAGAATGGCGCAACCATATGGTTGAATCTGCTGCGGAAGCTAGCGAAGAGCTGATGGACAAGTACCTTGAAGAAGGTGAGCTGACTGAAGCTGAGATCAAACAAGCGCTACGTACTCGTACACTAAATAACGAAATCGTACTTGCCACTTGTGGTAGTGCGTTTAAGAACAAAGGTGTTCAAGCGGTACTAGATGCAGTGATCGAATTCTTGCCATCACCAGCTGATGTACCTGCAATTAAAGGTGTTGATGAAAGAGAAAATGAAGTTGAGCGTCACGCTGACGACAACGAACCTTTCTCTGCGCTAGCGTTTAAGATCGCGACTGACCCATTTGTGGGTACGCTTACTTTCATGCGTGTTTACTCTGGTGTAGTAAACTCAGGTGACGGTGTCTACAACTCTGTAAAAGAGAAGAAAGAGCGTTTTGGTCGTATCGTTCAGATGCATGCCAACAAGCGTGAAGAAGTTAAAGAAGTTCGCGCTGGTGATATCGCCGCTGCTATTGGTCTGAAAGACGTAACTACAGGTGACACTCTGTGTGACCAGAACCACAAAGTGATTCTGGAACGTATGGAATTCCCTGAGCCAGTTATTCAGATTGCTGTAGAACCTCGTTCTAAGGCAGACCAAGAAAAAATGGGTATCGCGCTAGGTAAACTGGCTGCTGAAGATCCATCATTCCGCGTGGAAACGGACGACGAAACAGGTCAGACTCTGATCTCAGGTATGGGTGAACTTCACCTAGATATCATCGTTGACCGTATGAAGCGTGAATTCAGCGTTGATTGTAACGTTGGTAAACCTCAGGTTGCTTACCGTGAAACCATTCGTGGTAAAGCGGAAGTGGAAGGTAAGTTTGTTCGTCAATCAGGTGGTCGTGGTCAATACGGTCATGTGTGGATCAAACTTGAGCCTTCAGAGCCTGGTGAAGGTTTCGTATTCGTCGACGAAATCGTGGGTGGTGTGGTTCCTAAGGAATACATCAGCTCGGTATCGAAAGGTATCGAAGAGCAAATGAATAGTGGTGTTCTAGCGGGTTACCCTGTACTAGATATTAAAGCTACACTATTTGATGGTTCTTACCACGATGTAGACTCAAGTGAGATGGCGTTTAAGATCGCTGGCTCAATGGCATTCAAGAAAGGTGCACTAGAAGCGCAACCTGTGATTCTAGAGCCAATGATGAATGTCGAAGTAACCACTCCGGAAGATTGGATGGGTGACGTTGTTGGTGACCTAAACCGTCGTCGCGGTATCATCGAAGGTATGGATGAAGGTGTGGCTGGTCTGAAGATCATCCGTGCTCAAGTTCCACTATCTGAGATGTTTGGTTACGCAACTGACCTACGTTCTGCAACTCAAGGCCGTGCGTCTTACTCTATGGAGTTTCACGAGTACGCTGAAGTGCCGAAAAACTTCGCAGATAAAATTATTGCAGAGCGTGGTTACTAATTGACGACTGAACGGCAAAAAGTTTACGACTTTTTGCCAGATCAAGCCGTCCAAATATTGCGCTAACGAGCGTTGGCGCATAAAATAACATTTTCTGGCGCGTCGTCGATCAATAATGATCACGGCGAATCATAACTAGGAAGGAACACGATTGTGTCTAAAGCAAAATTTGAACGTGTAAAACCACACGTAAACGTTGGTACTATCGGCCACGTTGACCACGGTAAAACAACTCTAACAGCAGCTATCTGTACTACTCTTGCTAAAGTGTACGGCGGTGAAGCGAAAGACTTCGCATCTATCGATAACGCTCCAGAAGAGCGTGAGCGCGGTATCACAATCTCTACTTCTCACGTAGAGTACGACACTCCAACTCGTCACTACGCACACGTAGACTGCCCAGGACACGCTGACTATGTTAAAAACATGATCACTGGTGCTGCGCAAATGGACGGTGGTATCCTAGTTGTTGCTGCAACAGATGGCCCAATGCCTCAAACTCGTGAGCACATCCTACTAGGCCGTCAGGTTGGTATCCCATACATCATCGTATTCATGAACAAATGTGACATGGTTGACGATGAAGAGCTACTAGAACTAGTAGAAATGGAAGTTCGTGAGCTTCTATCTGAGTACGATTTCCCAGGTGATGACCTACCAGTTATCCAAGGTTCTGCACTAGGCGCACTAAACGGCGAAGAGCAGTGGGAAGCGAAAATCGTTGAACTAGCAGAAGCGCTAGATTCATACATCCCAGAACCAGAGCGTGCAGTAGACCTACCGTTCCTAATGCCAATCGAAGACGTATTCTCGATCCAAGGCCGTGGTACTGTAGTAACTGGTCGTATCGAACGTGGTATCCTAAACGTAGGTGACGAAGTTGCTATCGTTGGTATCAAAGACACCATCACTACTACATGTACTGGTGTTGAAATGTTCCGTAAGCTTCTAGACGAAGGTCGTGCGGGTGAGAACGTTGGTGCACTTCTACGTGGTACTAAGCGTGACGAAGTAGAACGTGGTCAAGTACTAGCTAAGCCAGGTTCAATCACTCCACACACTAAATTCGAATCAGAAGTATACGTACTGTCTAAAGATGAAGGTGGTCGTCACACTCCATTCTTCAAAGGCTACCGTCCACAGTTCTACTTCCGTACAACTGACGTAACTGGTGACATCACGCTACCAGAAGGCGTAGAAATGGTAATGCCAGGCGACAACGTACAAATGACTGTAGAGCTAATCGCACCAATCGCAATGGACGAAGGTCTACGTTTCGCGATCCGTGAAGGTGGCCGTACAGTAGGTGCTGGTGTTGTTGCTAAGATCTTCGACTAATTCTTAACGAATTAAACGAAATCTCGCACGTTTCTTCATCTTGAAGAAAACGCAGCAGAAAAAGGGAGGCTTTGGCTTCCCTTTTTCATATCTACTGATCCATTCAGTTATAAGTAGATAAAAAACGATCCTACTTTTTCTTTCTTTAAAACAGCGTGTTACCCTCTTACCAATATCTTCATTTTATCTATTCATTCTAAGTGCTTGATCCTTTCTTATTCTTCCAAGATTAATATAACCAAATGTTCTGAATTGACCTTTCAATACGACTGGTAACAAGAACTATTCTTGTTTATATTGTTTTTTCGATAGTTACTGTTTATGGGTTTTGAGTATGTTTGTATGTCTTTGTCATGGTGTTTCTGACAAGAAAATTAGGAAGTTGGCAGTTGATGAAGGCATAACGGATATCAGGGGGATAAAGCGATGTACATCTTTGGGTAGCCAATGCGGGAAGTGCATCCGACAAGCCAAAGAAATTTTAGCAGAACACTACACCGAACTAAAACAAGCTAGCTAATCACTGTAATTGCTCTGGTGAAAGCGCTGAGCCTTTTGACACCTTCTCATTTGCTTCTACATTTAAATGAAGCCTAAATAGAGGAGGGGCTAGTCAATGAAAGGCGATCCAATCATAATCCAACATCTCAACAAAATACTTGGTAACGAACTCGTCGCTATTAATCAGTATTTTCTTCATGCTCGTATGTATAAAGATTGGGGTTTAAAGCACCTAGCTGATAAGGAATATCACGAGTCTATTGATGAAATGAAGCATGCCGATCATCTCATTGAACGTATTCTATTCTTAGAAGGTTTACCTAACCTGCAAGATCTCGGCAAGCTGATGATCGGTGAAGATACCAAAGAAATGCTTGAATGCGATCTTAAACTGGAAATGGCCGCTATTCCTGATCTAAAAGATGCGATTGCTTACGCAGAAGATATTCGAGACTACGTTTCACGTGATTTGTTTCAGGATATCCTCGAAGATGAAGAAGAACATGTCGACTGGCTTGAGACTCAGCTTGGCTTAATCGAGATGTCTGGCATCGAAAATTATCTGCAAGCGCAGTATGTTGATGAGGAATAATCTCGGAAATTTCCTCGTTATGTTTACAAATCTGATGCTTACAGTAGTGCACCTGACTTAAAAGTTGGGTGCTTTTCCTGCTTATCTGGTCTAATCTCTTTTAATATCGATTTTTTAAGGATATTGCTCGCAATCTTACCTATGAAGATTGACTTCTATCCATTAGAATTTATTCCCCCTTACCTAAAAAATAAAAAGAGAAACGCCCACATGTCTGAAGACAAAGCAGTAACTCCCGAAGAAGAGCAGCGCCAACGAGCCCTTGACTATCATGCATACCCAACCCCAGGGAAGATTGCAGTCGAGCTGACAACACCCGCAGAAACCGCCGGTGATCTTGCACTAGCATACAGCCCAGGTGTAGCTGAGCCTGTACGTGAAATCGCACAAAACCCAGACAATGTATACAAGTACACCGCGAAAGGTAACATGGTTGCCGTTATTTCTAACGGTACCGCGATTCTTGGCTTGGGTAACTTAGGTCCGCTTGCTTCTAAACCTGTAATGGAAGGTAAAGCGCTACTGTTTAAGCGTTTCGCTGGACTTGATTCGATTGATATCGAAGTAAAACACCGCACGATCGACGAGTTCGTTAATACTGTAGCAAGCATTGCTGATACCTTCGGTGGTATTAACCTTGAAGATATTAAAGCGCCAGACTGTTTCGAAATTGAAAAGCGTCTTATCGAACGTTGTGATGTACCTGTATTCCACGATGACCAGCACGGTACCGCTATCGTAACGGCCGCTGGCATGCTGAACGCCATTGAGCTGCAAGGTAAGAAGCTTGAAGACTCTACGATCGTTTGTCTTGGTGCAGGTGCGGCTGCAGTAGCGTGTATGGAACTACTGATCAAATGTGGCGCGATGCGTGAAAAGATTTACATGTTGGATCGTAAAGGCGTGATTCATACTCGCCGTGATGATCTTAACGAGTACAAAGAGCTATTCGCAAATAACACCGACAAACGTACTTTAGAAGATGTAATTGAAGGTGCTGACCTGTTCCTTGGCGTATCAGGTCCAAACCTGCTTCCACCTGAAGCATTAAAACTGATGGCGGATAAGCCGATTGTTTTCGCATGTTCAAACCCAGATCCTGAAATTAAGCCAGAGCTAGCACATGAAGTTCGTGATGACTTAATTATGGGCACAGGCCGTAGTGATTACCCGAACCAGGTAAACAACGTACTGTGTTTCCCATTTATTTTCCGTGGTGCGCTTGATGTGCGCGCAAGCGAAATTAACGATGAGATGAAACTGGCTGCGGTTGACGCTATTCGTCAATTGGCGAAAGAGCCAGTACCAGAAGCGGTACTGAAAGCGGCGGGTGTCGATAAGCTTGAGTTTGGCACTGACTACATCATTCCAAAGCCAATGGATGCTCGCTTACTGCCTCGCGTTGCAAAAGCTGTTGCTCAAGCGGCGGTTGACTCTGGTGTTGCTCGTATTGAAATGCCTGAAAACTACATGGCAGAGTAAGACAAAGATTTAAACGATGTACAAAAAATGGGACGCGATGGCGTCCCATTTTTTTATTTCATTTTTAGTATTAGGCGCTAAATAACCGCTTGGTGTATTCAACGTGCTCCTAATTACTCTTCGTCAAATGACTCAAATTCGATGCCCATTTCGGTCATCAGAGCTTTTGCTTCAGTCGGAATATCGTCAGGGCGATCTTTACGAAGGTCCTCGTCCGTTGGAAGTGGCTGACCCGTATACGCATGTAGGAATGCTTCGCATAGGAGTTCGCTGTTGGTTGCGTGGCGTAAGTTATTGATCTGACGACGAGTACGTTCATCAGTTAGCACTTTTAAAACTTTCAGCGGGATAGATACAGTGATTTTTTTTACTTGTTCGCTTTTCTTTCCATGCTCAGCATATGGGCTAATGTATTCGCCATTCCAGTCAGCCATTGCGTACCTTCATATTTGTAATAGGTTAAAAACTAATTGAGGTGCTGATTTTAGCTGCATTTACTGCCATAAGCAAAGACATATAGACGTCTAGAAGTGTTGACGTCTTAATTTTTGACGAGTAAAGTGACAAGAACAGTAAGGGAAGTGTGCAATTCATTGAATCTGACCATTTAGATATAGCGCATTCCCATTTAGAAGTCATCACCTGTGAAAGGATACACCCATGAGCTCCCGTAAGCCTGCAACTATTGCTGTACGCACCGGTATTGAGTCTGACACTCAATACCATGCTGTCGTTCCACCAATCTACCTTTCAACGAATTACGGCTTTCCTGCGTTTGGGGAAGTGCCTAAGTACGATTACACGCGCTCTGGTAACCCAAACCGTGGATTATTAGAAAGTGCATTGTCTGAGTTGGAGTCAGGTAAAGGGGCTGTCATCACTAACTGTGGTACGTCCGCACTGAACTTATGGGTGTCTGCTTTTATTGGACCTGATGATCTTATTGTCGCGCCAAACGACTGTTATGGTGGCACTTATCGTCTGTTTAACACTCGTGCAAACAAAGGCGATTTCAAGGTGCTGTTTGTCGATCAAACTGACGAACAGGCGCTGAATGCGGCATTAGCACAGAAACCAAAACTGGTTCTGCTAGAAACGCCATCTAACCCTCTGGTTCGTGTTGTCGATGTTGCTGTCGTGTGTGAAAAAGCGAAGCAGGTTGGCGCATTAGTCGCGGTAGACAATACCTTTTTGACACCTGTGTACCAGAAGCCATTAGAACTAGGCGCTGACTTTGTTATTCACTCTACAACGAAATACATCAATGGACACTCAGATGTGATTGGTGGTGTGATTATCGCTAAAACGGAAGAGCATGCAGAAGAGTTAGCGTGGTGGGGCAACTGTATTGGGGCGACAGGCACACCTTTTGATAGCTACATGACGTTGAGAGGTCTTCGTACTTTGGGTGCGCGCATGCGAGTGCATGAAGAAAGCTCACAGCAGGTGCTGGCTTACCTACAGAAGCAAGCTTTGGTGGCGAAAATTTATCATCCAAGTCTGCCACAGCACCCTGGCCATGAGATTGCTAAAAAGCAACAGTCTGGTTTTGGCTCTATGTTGAGCTTTGAGTTTGCGGGCTCGTTTGAGCAGCTTAAAGCCTTTGTTAAAGAGCTTCAGTTGTTCTCACTTGCAGAGTCTTTGGGCGGGGTAGAAAGCTTGATTTGTCACCCAGCATCTATGACGCATCGTGCGATGGGTGAAGAAGCCTTGGCTGAAGCGGGTGTATCACAGCAATTGCTGCGCCTTTCTGTAGGGCTAGAAGATGCACAAGATCTTATTGCCGACCTAGAGCAAGCTTTCACTAAATCTGCACAGCAATAGGAGTTAATAATGACTGTACAACGTCAGCTACACAAGTTTGGTGGTAGCAGCCTGGCAAACCCAGAGTGTTACTTACGTGTAGCGGGAATTCTCAAGGAATACTCTGCAGAAAATGACTTGGTGGTGGTCTCTGCAGCCGGTAAAACAACCAACCGCCTAATTGAGTTCCTTGAAGGCTTAGAAAAAGATGGTCGAATTGCGCACGAAGCTTTGCAGAGCTTGAGACAGTTTCAAATCAGTCTCATTGAAGAGTTATTAGAGGGAGACGCGCAAGAACAGCTGCTTGCCTCCTTACAAGATGAGTTCAGTACATTGGCGGAACTGACCTCTCCGCTGACCGAAGCGCAAAAGGCGGCGGTATTAGGCCACGGAGAAGTATGGTCTTCTCGATTACTGGCTGGTTTACTGACGCAAAAGCAACTGCCTGCTGTAGCGCAAGACGCGCGAGCATTCCTACGCGCAGAAGCGGGCACTCAACCAGAAGTTGATCGTGCTCGTTCATACCCGCTTATCAAAGAGGCACTGGCACAACATAGCCACAAACGTGTGATCATTACCGGCTTCATGGCACAAAACGATAACGGTGAAACTGTTCTGCTTGGCCGTAACGGTTCAGACTACTCTGCAACCGTGATTGGTGCGCTTGCAGAAGTGAGTACAGTGACGATTTGGAGTGATGTAGCGGGCGTTTATAGCGCAGACCCACGTTTGGTATCAGATGCATGTTTACTACCACTCTTAAGACTGGATGAAGCGAGTGAGCTGGCTCGTTTAGCTGCGCCAGTACTGCACAGCCGAACCTTGCAGCCTGTGGCTCAAAGCACCATGGATCTGAGCCTTAAATGCAGTTACCTGCCAGAGTCAGGTTCGACCCGCATTGAGCGAGTTCTGGCTTCTGGTCGCGGGGCGAAAATCATCACCTCGCTGGATGACGTGCTATTGGTTCAGCTAACATTTGCGCATGGACATGACTTTGAGAAAGCACAGAGTGATGTTCTGGAATCCCTAAAACGCGTTCAGTTGGAGCCACTGGCATTTGAAGCTCAGCCTGAACAGCAGATATTACGACTGGCATACACAGCAGAAATTGCTGGCGGTGCACTCAAGTATCTACAGGAATCTGATCTGGATGCGGAGATTAACCTCACTGATGGTTACTCTCTGATTGCTGCCGTAGGTGCTGGTGTGACAACTAATGCCAACCACTGTTTTGGTTTTCAGCAAAAGCTGAAACACTCTCCGGTGGAATTTATCGCTGAGACGGAGTCTGGTTTAAGTCTGGTAGCCGTATTACGTAACACTGATACCGAAGAACTGGTACAGACGGTTCACAGCCAGTTATTTCAGGCACAGAAGCGCGTTGCTGTCGCATTATGCGGTAAAGGGAATATCGGTTCGAGCTGGCTGAGTTTATTCGCTTCACAGAAGAATGAACTTGAAAAACGTCATGGCATGAGCTTTGACTTAGTCGCGGTGGTTGATAGCCAAATGTATTGGTTTGATAGCCAAGGCATTGATGCATCCAGTGTTTCAGCACGCTTCAATGACGAAAGTATCGCAAACGATGGCTCTTGGTTATCTCGTCTTGGTGCTTTGCAGGACTACGATGAAGCTGTGGTCCTCGATGTTACCGCCAGTCAGGAATTAGCGAAATGTTACGTTGATATCGCTCAGCAAGGTATTCACCTAATTTCGGCCAATAAAGTCGCAGGTTCAGCTGATAGTCAATATTACCATCAGGTCCAGGATGCGTTTGCCAAAATTGGACGTCACTGGCTGTATAACGCTACGGTAGGTGCCGGGTTACCAATCAACCATACGGTGCGCGATCTTCGTGAGAGTGGCGATGAGATTATTGCACTCTCAGGTATTTTCTCCGGTACGCTTTCATGGTTATTCCAACAGTTTGATGGCTCAGTGCCATTCAGCGAGTTAGTGGATTTAGCCTGGCAGCAAGGATTAACAGAGCCTGACCCTCGCTCTGACTTAGATGGCTCTGATGTGATGCGTAAGCTGGTTATTCTGGCCCGTGAGTCTGGTCTGGACATCGAACCGGGAAGCGTAAAGGTAGAGTCGTTAGTTCCTGAAGAACTGAGCACGCTGAGCTTAGATGAGTTTTTTGATAACGCCGCGCTGCTGAGCCAGACTCTGCAAGAACGTTTGACCAAAGCGCAGAAAAACGATCAGGTACTGCGTTACGTTGCGCGTTTAGAGAAAGATGGCAAAGCGACCGTCGGCATTGAAGCTTTGTCCCGTGAGCATGCGCTGGCTAACCTACTGCCGTGTGACAATATTTTTGCTATTGAAAGCAAGTGGTACAAAGACAACCCGCTTGTTATCCGCGGTCCTGGCGCTGGACGTGAAGTTACGGCAGGGGCGATTCAGTCCGATTTAAACCGCCTTGCTGGGCTATTCTAAACACTCAAAACCCCGGAATTCATCCGGGGTTTTTTATTCCTGTCTTGGTGCCATAATTAATCTCAGAACCGTTATTGGCGAACTATTTTTGTGGATAAATATTAGCCAACAATCAACTTGAACTATCCTCATCATTAACGTGAAAAAAATTCATAATCACAAGGTTGACATTAAATCGTATTCAATACATTCTGTAGACATATAGACGTCTAAACGTCGATTTGAGAATTTGATTTCGTGGCGGGTTGCCACAGGGAGAGTAAGATGGGTTACACGCACGCAGGCCATATCGATGCCTTAAACCAGAATATCGCTGAATTGTCAGACAATATTAATGTTTCATTTGAGTTTTTTCCGCCAAGCAATGAAAAGATGGAAGAGACTCTATGGAACTCTGTGCACCGTCTAAAAACACTCAAGCCTAAGTTTGTATCAGTTACTTACGGAGCTAACTCAGGCGAACGTGACAGAACTCATTCCATCATCAAAGAAATCAAATCAGAAACAGGCTTAGTGGCAGCACCGCACCTGACTTGTATCGATGCGACTCGTGAAGAATTGATTGAGATTGCCGATGATTACTGGAACAACGGTATCGAAAATATCGTCGCACTACGTGGTGATATTCCACCAGGTGGCGGCGCTCCTGATATGTACGCATCTGACTTGGTTGAACTGTTGAAGTCTCGTCATGATTTCGATATCTCAGTTGCGGCTTTCCCAGAAGTGCATCCTGAAGCAAAAAGCGCACAGGCTGATCTGCTAAACCTGAAGCGTAAGGTGGATGCAGGTGCTAACCGAGCGATTACTCAGTTTTTCTTCGATGTAGAGTCTTACCTACGTTTTCGTGACCGCTGTGTTGTCGCTGGTATCGACGTAGAAATCGTACCGGGTATCTTGCCAGTATCTAACTTTAAACAGGCGTCTCGCTTTGCTGCGCAGAATAACGTAAAAGTTCCAGGCTGGATGAGCAAGCAGTTTGAAGGTTTGGATGATGATCCGGTAACTCGTCAATTAGTTGGTGCAAGTCAGGCGATTGATATGGTGCGTGTACTGAGCCGTGAAGGTGTGAAAGACTTCCACTTTTACACTCTAAACCGAGCTGAGATGACTTACGCGTTGTGCCACACCTTGGGTGTACGTCCTCAAGTTGCAGTCTAAAACGTGAGTGAAAAAGAAAAGGCTTGCCAAATGGCAAGCCTTTTTTGTTGTTAAGCTATGAGCTGTTTGAAGTGGATTAGCCGATAACTTCAAGTTCAGTTAGCACTTCTTCTGCCCACGTGATCCACGTTTCGCGTAGTAGAAGATTGCGGCGTAGTGTCAGGCGCTCCAGACGTGCTTGTTTATCCAGAGTAGACGGCGTCGCGTAGTATGCAGCTTCGATTTCTTTGTAGTGAGAAACCAGTTTGCGTGACTCTTCAACCAGTTCAGATAGTTGCTCACGGAAAGGTGCAGACGGTTGCACAGCACAAGCCATCAGCTTCGCTGAGAACTCGTCACGAACTGTTGGGTGTGCAGTTGGCTGATCAAACCATTCACCTAGTGCGCTACGTCCAGCATCTGTGATGGAGTACACTTTACGGTCTGGTTTGCCTTCTTGAGGCTCTAGTACGCAAGTAACCAGTTCTTTCTCAGCCATTTTGTTTAGCTCACGGTAAACTTGCTGGTGGCTCGCTTTCCAGAAGTAACCAATGCTAGCTGAGAATTCTTTTGTGATATCGTAACCGGTTGCATCGCGCGTGCTAAGCACAGTTAAGATTACGTGTGGTAATGACATGTCTTCAATCCAAATGGTCAATAAACTTGTAAACAAGCTACTTATACTTTCAGCTGCGCTCTTAATGGCGTTTTGAGTTTTTATGCATAAGTAGCACCAACAAATGTTGGTCCTGTCACCTTAAAGCCGTTTATCACCTAGAAAGATGGGTGGAACCCATCGAGGCTGGAGCTGATATGGTTGGATTTATTCGCTCTCAGCAAGGCGAGTAGTATATAAATAATAAGCATGAAGTGGAATACTAGGAAAGAATAACACTAAAAAACTAACATAATACTCAGTAATGTATTTTTGTGGTTATTTATTCTGATTTATTGGTTCTTTTTGGGTTATTTTTAGGGTGTTTATCTGGTTAATTGCTGTTCAATTTGATGGGTATAAGAAAGGCTGAGCGATTGCTCAGCCTTTTATATCATAATCTGTTACAAGTAACAGGCTATTTTAACCAGTGTTACGCATACCTGCCGCGATACCCGCAATAGTCACCATCAGCGCTTCTTCAAGGTCTGCTGATGCTTCCTCATTTTGACGTGTACGATACAGCAACTCTGCTTGAAGCATATTCAATGGCTCAACGTAGATGTTACGTAAGCGGATGGACTCCAGACCCCAAGGGTCATGTTGCATCAGGTTCTCGTTGTTTTCTACATTCAGAACCGCTTTGATGTCCTTCTGCAGCTGCTCTCGTAATCTTTCGCCTAATGGACGAAGTGATTCATCAACCAAGCGCAGGTCGTAGTAGCGAGAGATATCGATGTTACACTTCGAGTACACCATTTCTAACATGCCAAGGCGCGTTGAGAAGAATGGCCACTCACGACACATCTCTTCCAGTAACGCTTGATGACCTTTGTCGATCGAGTACTGGATTGCTTCACCGGCACCTAACCATGCTGGCAGAACCAAACGGTTTTGGCTCCATGAGAAGATCCATGGAATGGCGCGTAAGCTCTCGACACCACCTTTAGGGTTACGCTTCGCAGGGCGCGATCCCAGTGGCAGTTTACCGAGTTCCAGTTCTGGGGTCGCCTGGCGGAAGTAAGGTACAAAATCTGGTTCGCCGCGCACAACGCTACGGTACGCTTCACAGCTCACCTGAGACAGTACTTCCATCAGATCACGCCACTCTTGTTTTGGCTCTGGTGGCGGTAGCAGGTTCGCTTCCAGAATCGCACTGGCGTATAGGTTAAAGCTGTTTACGGCAACGTCTGGTAGACCCAGCTTAAAGCGAATCATCTCGCCTTGCTCGGTAACACGCAGGCCACCTTTAAGACTCTTAGGTGGCTGAGACAGTAACGCAGCATGTGCAGGAGCACCACCACGACCAACCGTACCGCCACGACCGTGGAATAATGTCAGTTCCACGCCTTCCTCTTCAGCAACTTTAACCAGAGACTCCATTGCATGGTACTGAGCCCAGCCTGCAGACATAACACCCGCATCTTTTGCAGAGTCAGAGTAACCAATCATGACCATTTGGTGATTTTGGATAAAGCCACGGTATAGGTCGATATCCATCAGTTGCTTGATCACTGACTCAGCGTTATTTAAGTCGTCCAGGGTTTCAAACAGAGGACAGACATCCATACGGTAAGGACAGCCAGATTCTTGTAGCAGTAAGTGAACTGCCAGAACGTCTGACGCGGTACGTGCCATGGAGATGACGTAAGCACCGAATGCTTCACGAGATTGTGCAGCAATGATCTTACAGGTGTCCAAAACCTCTTGAACTGGTTCAGATGGTTCCCAGTCACGAGGTAGAAGTGGGCGTTTGGAAGCCAGCTCATTAGTTAGGAACGCAAGCTTGTCTTGTTCACTCCACTGCTGGTAGTCGCCAATACCAAGATGGCGAGTCAACTCAGATAGTGCATCTGCGTGACGAGTACTTTCCTGACGAATATCCAGACGAACTAGGTGAACACCAAATGCTTTCACGCGGCGCAGAGTATCAAGCAATGAGCCATCTGCGATTACACCCATACCACACTCGTGTAGTGATTGGTAACACGCGTATAGAGGTTCCCAAAGCTGTTCTACTTTTTGTAGTGGTGCTTTGACTGCTAGTTTCTGACCATTGATCTTCGCATCAAGAATATCTTTGGTTTCGTTGAGCAGAGAGCGAAGCTGCTTGAGGATCGCACGGTATGGTTCGTGTTGATCATCGCCAGCCAGTTCACGCACTTGATCGTTGCTGACTGTCATCGACAGTTCACTGATCAGTTCGTTGATGTCATTTAGATAAAGATCTGCCGCCTTCCAACGCGATAGAAGCAGAACTTCACGCGTGATGCTGTGCGTAACAAACGGGTTGCCGTCACGGTCGCCGCCCATCCAAGAGGAGAAATGCACCGGACGTGCGTCGATTGGTAAACCTTCGCCAAGATAAGATTCCAGACGATCGTTCATCTCGCGTAAAAACTCAGGTACGGCTTCCCATAGTGAGTTTTCTACAACAGCAAAGCCCCATTTCGCTTCATCAAGCGGTGTCGGGCGTTGTTGGCGGATGACGTCTGAGTGCCAGCCTTGGGCAATCAGCTGTTCCAGACGACGTTCAGTTTTCTTGCGCTCTTTCGATGAAAGGTCGCTTAACTCTAGCTTTGATAAACACTCGTTGATTTTCACCAGTTTGTTGATCATGGTGCGACGAGTGATTTCAGTTGGGTGAGCCGTCAGTACCAGTTCAATATTCAGGTCACGTACAGCCTGAGCGGTATCAAGCTTGCTAACATCGTTTTGTACCAGTTTAGAAAATAGCGAGTTGATCGCGTCTGGTTCGCAGATGTGCTCTTCACAGTGACGTGAAATTGTGTGGTATTGCTCAGCAATATTCGTGAGATTTAGAAATTGGTTAAAAGCTCGAGTGACTGGTGTCAATTGCTCATCAGGAAGGTGTTTAATTTCTTCTATCAAGCTTTCTTTGTCTGCTTGGTTTCCTGCTTGGGCTGATTTGGATAATTTACGAATAGTTTCCACTTTCTCGAAGATTTCTTCGCCATGGGCATCGTGAATGGTATTACCCAGTAAGTGGCCTAACATGCGCACATTGCTTTTGAGTGCGGCGTATTTCTCGTTCATTGTCGTCCTGCCTCGTAAAAAAACTACATCCATTGTCCTTGTTAAGACACCAATCTAGCGAAAAGCACCAGTTCTAGTCAAATAAAGCCGACTATGTTTGTAATTATTCCGCTTCTCTCCTGATTTAGAGCAAAGTTACTAGGCCTATGGCGTAATAAATGAAAATTAATTACAAAATAACAAGTTAAATTAGTGTTAACGGTTAACTCATTGTGGTGATAAATAACCGTCTGTACAGCTCATCGGAGCTGTACAGGTACGTTGTCTTTTTATTTCGCTAACAACAGTATTTGACCATTGCTTTAGACAGTACATCAATGGTCGGGTCAATAAAATCAAAAGCAAGAAACTCATCTGGCTGGTGGGCCTGATCGATAGAGCCCGGTCCAAGTACCAAGGTTGGGCACAGTTCCTGTAGAAATGGCGCTTCTGTACAGTAGTTCACGGTTTGAGAGCTGGTTTCACACAGTTCTTCTACGCCACCAATGAACGGGTGGTCATGAGGGCACTCGTAACCCGGAATCGATTCGTGCAGAGGTACTATCTCAATGCGTCCCGGCCATTTGGCTTCCACTTCTTTTAAAGCTCCGCGCAGCATGTTCTCCAGACCATCTAAGCTAATGCCAGGTAATGGGCGAACGTCGTAATGCAATTCGCAGCAGCCACAAATACGGTTTGCGCTGTCACCACCGTGAATATGGCCCAAGTTCAATGTTGGGTTAGGGATAGCAAAACCCGGGTGGTGGTACTCTTTAATTAACTTATCGCGTAGCTGCATCATGGCAAACATCACTTCATACATGATCTCAATGGCGTTAACACCAAGCGCAGGATCGGATGAATGGCCTGATTTACCCGTAACACGAATGGCGTTGGCGACATGACCTTTATGGCCACGAATTGGAACCAGGCTGGTCGGTTCGCCAATAATGCAGTAGTCCGGTTTAAACGGCGCATTAGCGGTAAAGTGTCTAGCGCCTAACATCGTGGTTTCTTCATCACAGGTCGCTAATACATAAAGTGGCTTCTTCTGTTTACTCCAATCGACTTTCTTGACGGCTTCATAAATGAAGGCAAAGAAGCCTTTCATGTCTGCCGTACCCAGACCGTAAAAGCGGTTGTCTTTTTCAGTCAGTTTATGCGGGTCGAAGTTCCAGCGCCCTTCATCAAATGGCACCGTGTCGCTGTGACCGGCTAAGAGAAGACCACCTTCGCCTTCGCCCATACGTGCGATCATATTGTGTTTGCCTGGTTCGACTTCGACCACCTCAACACTGAACCCAAGATCTTTGAACCAGGAAGCGAGTTTCTCGATGACTTTGGCATTGCCTTGGTCCCATTTTGGGTCGGTGGAGCTGATCGAAGAGGTGCTGATGAGTCCTTCATAGACCTCTAGAAACGTTGGTAATTGCATGGATTCTTCAAATCTCCTATTGACAGACAGAGCACAAAACTGTAAAACACATATTAAATCATATTTAATGAATAAAAAATCAAAATATAGCAAAAATTAAATATGAATAGTCACTTGAGCCTTTAAGTTTACGGATGTTATAGAATGCTAAAAACCACGATTATCGGAGCCAGCGGTTACACCGGCGCAGAGTTAGCTTTAATGGTTAACAAACACCCAGAACTCACGCTATCAGGTTTATACGTTTCCGCCAACAGTGTAGATGCAGGAAAAAGTATTGCCCAACTGCATGGCAAGTTAGCTGGCGTTATCGATATGCCAGTGAATCCGTTAACCGATCCAAAACAAGTGGCTGAAGAATCTGATGTGGTGTTTTTAGCAACAGCACATGAAGTCAGCCATGACCTCGCCCCAATTTTCCTTGATGCCGGATGTCAGGTTTTCGATTTATCTGGCGCGTTCCGTGTTCAGAGCGAAGGCTTTTACGACACGTTCTATGGCTTCAAGCATCAATTTAACAACTGGCTAGATAAAGCGGTGTACGGCTTAGCGGAGTGGAACTTCGAAGCAATTAAAAACACTCCTTTAGTCGCGGTAGCTGGCTGCTACCCAACAGCATCGCAATTGGCCATCAAGCCCCTTTTAGAAGGTGGTTTATTGGATACTCAACAATGGCCAGTGATCAACGCGACGAGTGGCGTGTCTGGTGCAGGCAGAAAAGCGTCGATGACCAACAGCTTCTGCGAAGTGAGCCTGCAACCTTACGGAGTGTTCAACCACCGTCACCAACCAGAGATCGCTCAACACTTGGGTTGTGATGTGATTTTTACGCCTCATCTGGGCAACTTTAAGCGTGGCATTCTAGCCACCATCACAATGAAGTTGTCCGCAGGTGTGACTGCAGAGCAAGTGACTCAGGCGTTCGAACAAGCGTATCAAGGCAAGCCTGCGGTACGTCTAAAAGGCGATGGTATTCCACGTATTCAGGATGTTGAAAATACGCCTTTCTGCGATATCGGCTGGAAGATTCAAGGCGAACACGTGATTGTGATTTCTGCCATCGACAACCTACTCAAAGGTGCATCAAGTCAAGCGATGCAATGTTTAAATATTCATTACGGTTACCCAGAACTGACAGCGTTGCTGTAGTCGTTGATAGAGGGAAAAGCAATGACGCAAACCAATCAAGCTCCATTAGTCATTAAGCTAGGCGGTGCAGCTTTATCTTGCACAAAAACCTTAAGCCAACTTTTTGGTGCCATCGCGGCCTATCAAAGTTCGGCGCAGCGACAAATCGCCATCGTTCATGGCGGTGGCTACTTGGTGGACGAGCTAATGAGCAAGTTGCAACTCGAAACCGTAAAGAAGCACGGATTACGCGTGACGCCATACGATCAAATTCCAGTTATTGCCGGAGCACTAGCGGGTACAGCAAATAAGTTACTACAAGGTCAGGCGATTGCAGATGGTCTTAACGCAGTGGGCATGAGCTTAGCGGATGGCGGTTTATGTCAGGTAGAAGAACTCGATCCGGAATTGGGCGCAGTAGGTAAAGCCTCTCCGGGTGATTCAACACTGATCCAAGCGATCTTAAACACTGGTGCGCTGCCAATCATCAGTTCAATTGGCCTGACAAAAGAAGGTCAACTGATGAACGTCAATGCGGATCAAGCGGCCGTTGCGGTTGCTGGTGCACTGGATGCGGAGTTGGTTCTACTTTCAGATGTAAGCGGCGTTTTGGATGGCAAAGGTCACTTGATCAAAAGCTTGTCTGAAAAAGAAGCCGATGCATTGATCGAAGGTCATGTGATCACTGACGGCATGATCGTCAAAGTTAAAGCCGCTTTGGAGGCTGCCAATGATCTTGGTCGTCCTATCGAAGTAGCAACCTGGCGTTACCCTGAGAAGCTGGAGCAGCTATTTGCTGGTCAGAGCATCGGTACGCAATTTCTGCCTCAATAACGTCGCAGTAAAGAATTTAAAGAATTAAACATTAGGAAGTAGTTGGCACTGACCGCCGAGAGCAGAGCCAGTTAAATTTGGAGAAAAAAATGAGCAAAGTGAACGTAAATAAAGTAGTAGTCGCATACTCAGGCGGTCTAGATACTTCAGTAATCATCCCGTGGCTAAAAGAGAACTACAACTGTGAAGTTGTGGCGTTTGTCGCTGATGTAGGCCAAGGCGCAGAAGAGCTAGAAGGCATTGAAGCGAAAGCGAAAGCATCAGGTGCATCTGAATGTTACATCGCTGACCTGAAAGAAGAGATGGTTGCAGACTACGTCTACCCAACGCTAAAAACTGGCGCTTACTACGAAGGTAAATACCTGCTAGGTACTTCAATGGCGCGTCCAATCATCGCGAAAGCGCAGGTTGAAGTGGCTCGTAAAGTTGGCGCTGACGCACTGTGTCACGGCTGTACTGGTAAAGGTAACGACCAGGTTCGTTTTGAAGGTGCGTTTGCAGCACTAGCACCAGATCTACATGTTATCGCGCCTTGGCGTGAATGGGATCTAGTAAGCCGTGAGCAATGTCTGGATTACCTGGCTGAGCGTAACATTCCTTGTTCAGCATCTCTGACTAAGATTTACTCACGTGATGCAAACGCATGGCACATCTCAACCGAAGGTGGCGTACTAGAAGATACTTGGAATGCACCAAACGAAGACTGCTGGGTATGGACAGTTGATCCAGAGCAAGCACCAAACGAAGCTGAATACGTGACGCTAAAAGTTGAGAAAGGTGCCGTGGTTGCAGTAGATGGCGAAGCAATGACGCCATACAATGCGCTAGTTTACCTAAACGAGAAAGGCGCGAAGCACGGTGTTGGTCGTATCGATATCGTAGAGAACCGTTTGGTGGGCATGAAGTCTCGTGGTTGTTACGAAACTCCGGGAGGCACCATCATGATGGAAGCACTGCGTGCCGTTGAGCAGCTAGTGCTAGACAAATCATCATTCGAATTCCGTGAAGAGCTAGGTCTTAAAGCTTCTCACCTTGTGTACGATGGTCGTTGGTTCACGCCACTATGTAAGTCAATCCTAGCGGCTTCAGAAGAGCTGGCTCAAGATGTGAATGGCGAAGTGGTTGTTAAGCTATACAAAGGTCAGGCAACGGTTACTCAAAAACGTTCTGACAACAGCTTGTACTCAGAAGAGTTTGCAACCTTCGGTGAAGACGAGGTTTACGACCAAAGCCATGCTGGTGGTTTCATCCGTCTTTACTCGCTATCAAGCCGTATCCGCGCTCTGAACAGCCAGAAGAAATAAGCATATTTCATCATTGATTAAAAAGACCTGCCATTGATTGGCAGGTCTTTTTGTTTTCAACGCGTTTTTATGTGTATGAAACTAAATTATCGTGAATAGATATGTAAAAATATTGAATTTATACTTTATTTTTTCTTCAAATTGCCGTAACGTTGGCCTATAAGAAAAAGTGAGCAAATGACCATCAATTTAGTCATCACTAATTAGAGTACTTTAGAGTTAGCAATAGTCATCAGGAGAGACGCAATGGCATTATGGGGCGGAAGATTTACCCAAGCAGCAGATACCAGATTCAAAGAATTCAACGATTCGTTGCGTTTCGACTACCGATTGGCTGAGCAAGACATTGTAGGCTCAATTGCATGGTCTAAGGCATTGCTGTCTGTCGATGTGCTGTCAGCAGAAGAACAACAGAAACTTGAACTCGCTTTAAACGAGCTGAAGCTTGAAGTGATGGAAGATCCGCATCAGATCCTAGGCTCTGACGCAGAAGACATCCACTCTTGGGTTGAGCAGCAACTTATCGGTAAAGTGGGTGACTTAGGTAAAAAACTTCATACTGGCCGTTCACGTAACGATCAGGTAGCTACCGACCTTAAGCTTTGGTGTCGTCAACAAGGTCAGCAATTATTGATTGCTTTAGACCGTCTGCAATCGCAAATGGTCCACGTTGCTAAGCAACACCAAGGCACGGTATTGCCAGGTTACACTCACCTTCAACGTGCACAACCTGTGACTTTTGCGCACTGGTGTCTGGCTTACGTTGAAATGTTTGAGCGTGACCACTCTCGTTTGAGTGACGCACTACAGCGTTTAGACACCTGTCCACTGGGCTCTGGTGCACTGGCGGGTACGGCTTACCCAATCAACCGTGAGCAACTGGCGCACAATCTTGGTTTCCACCGTGCAACGCGTAACTCGCTGGATTCGGTATCAGACCGTGACCACGTGATGGAACTGATGTCTGTTGCTTCTATTTCAATGCTGCACCTTTCGCGTCTGGCTGAAGATATGATTTTCTACAACTCAGGTGAGTCGAACTTCATCGAGTTGGCTGATACGGTGACTTCTGGCTCGTCATTGATGCCACAGAAGAAAAATCCAGACGCACTTGAGTTAATCCGTGGCAAAACTGGCCGTGTTTACGGCGCGCTTTCTGCGATGATGATGACTGTTAAAGCGCTGCCACTGGCATACAACAAAGACATGCAGGAAGACAAAGAAGGTTTGTTCGACGCATTAGATACCTGGAACGACTGTATGGAAATGGCAGCGTTGTGTTTCGATGGTATCAAAGTCAATGGTGAAAGAACGCTGGAAGCGGCGAAGCAGGGTTATGCGAATGCGACTGAGCTGGCTGATTACCTAGTTGCGAAAGGTATTCCATTCCGTGAAGCTCACCATATTGTTGGTGTTGCCGTAGTCGGTGCGATTGAGAAAGGCTGCGCGCTTGAAGAGCTGTCTTTAGAAGAGCTGAAAGTATTCTCTGACGTCATTGAAGATGATGTGTATGAGATTCTTACTATCGAATCTTGTCTTGAAAAACGTTGTGCGCTTGGTGGTGTGTCACCACAGCAAGTGGCTTATGCGGTTGATCAGGCAGACAAGCGTTTAATTCAGCGTGATAATGCGGCAGTTAAAGTACGTCCTGCGCGTCTGACTGACATCGAGACGCTAGAAGGTATGGTCGCTTACTGGGCTAACCTGGGTGAAAACCTGCCACGCTCTCGTAATGAATTGGTGCGCGATATTGGCTCATTTGCGGTCGCAGAGCATCATGGTGAAGTTACTGGTTGTGCTTCATTGTACGTCTATGACTCTGGGTTAGCCGAGGTTCGCTCTCTGGGTATTGAAGCTGGCTGGCAAGGCCAGGGGCAGGGTAGTGCGATTGTGAACTACTTGGTGGAAAAAGCCCGTCAAATGGCGATCAAAAAAGTCTTTGTGTTAACAAGAACACCTGAGTTCTTTATGAAACAGAACTTTGTACCGACTTCGAAATCTCTATTACCGGAGAAAGTACTGAAAGACTGTGACCAGTGCCCTCGTCAACATGCGTGTGATGAAGTTGCGCTGGAGATCAATTTGGTCGAGCAGTTGATCCAGAAAAGTTATGTAGCATAAATGGTCGATCGTTTTAGCATTCAACGACATAACTGAGTGGCGATATCGTTACATAAGTATTTGCTAAAAAATTCGAAAAAAGATGGAACCTTTAAGAGGAAGCCGGGTCTATTAAAGTACCACTGCTTTTTCTTAGAAGAATCTAAGAGAGCCCCAGAATCGATATTGATTTTGGGGCTTTTTTCTATCTGTAATTTGAGTAATGAGGCTGGTTTAGCCTAAGTAGGTTTCCAGCTCTTCGCTGCCGCCAATGAGTCGGCCACCAATGAATACCTGAGGCACAGTAGTACGGCCTGAAATCGCGCGTAGGCTTACTGTCGTTGCATCTTTACCCAGGATCACTTCTTCATACTGAAGCCCTTTATCAATAAGGTTCTGCTTCGCTTTCACGCAGAATGGGCAACCTGGCTTGGTGAAGACCGTAATTGATTCCTGCGTCTTGTAGTCAGGAGCGATGTAGTTGAGCATTGTATCCGCATCTGACACTTTAAACGGGTCGCCTGGCTCATTAGGTTCAACAAACATTTTTTCAACCACACCATTTTTCACCAACATGCTGTAGCGCCAAGAGCGTTTACCAAAGCCTAGTTCACTTTTATCAACCAGCATCCCCATACCCTCGGTGAATTCACCGTTTCCGTCAGGGATGAAGGTAATGTTTTCCGCTTCTTGCTCTTGTTTCCATGCGTTCATTACAAACGTGTCATTAACTGATACACATAAAATTTCATCCACGCCGTGCTCTTTAAATACTGGAAGCAGTTCGTTGTAGCGAGGCAAATGGCTTGAAGAACAAGTCGGAGTAAACGCGCCTGGTAAACTGAATACGATGACCGTTTTGTTTTTGAAAAGCTCATCCGTGGTGAGATTAACCCAGCTGCCGTTTTGACGAGTAGGGAAAGTAACTTGTGGGATGTTCTGACCTTCTTTAGAGATAGACATAGTGTTCCTTTTAATTCTTTTTAGTCGTGAGCGTTCGGCTCGTGTCTGTTCTGTTTGATTAGGCTTATTATGATAAAAATCTTTTGATAGCTGTAATCGTTTAGTGTTATGGTTTTGATAGGTGTTAACTATCACTAAATAGAAGCGAATCGTGTGTTATGAATATTAGGGACTTTGAGTACCTCGTCGCGCTTGCGGAACATAAACACTTCCGTAAGGCGGCAGAAGCATGTTTTGTCAGCCAGCCGACCCTTAGCGGACAAATTCGTAAGTTAGAAGACGAGCTTGGAACAACGCTTTTGGAGCGCAGCAGCCGCCGAGTGCTGTTTACTGACTCTGGTTTACAACTGGTGGATCAAGCAAAACGTATTTTAAGTGAAGTGAAAATGTTTAAGGACATGGCGAGCGGCCAAAATGGCGCGATGACCGGTCCATTGCATATTGGCTTTATACCTACAGTCGGTCCTTACTTATTACCCAAAATCCTGCCAGATCTAAAAGTTGAATTTCCGGATCTGGAGTTATTCCTGCATGAAGCGCAAACCCAGCAACTGGTGCATCAGTTGGAAGATGGTAAGTTGGATTGTCTGGTACTGGCGTCCGTGGCAGAAACCGAACCATTCAAAGAGATCGAGGTGTATAACGAGCCGTTAAGTGTGGCAGTACCTTGCGATCATGAATGGGCATCGTTAGATAAAATTGACATGATGTCCCTTAAGGGGAAGACGGTACTGGCTCTCGGAGATGGCCACTGCTTACGTGATCAGGCGCTCGGCTTTTGTTTTGCGGCAGGTGCAAAAGATGATGAGCGATTCAAAGCTACGAGTTTAGAGACGCTGCGTAATATGGTGGCTGCAGGCGCTGGGATCACTTTGCTACCTCAGCTATCACTGCCACATGAAAAGCAAAAAGATGGCGTTAGTTACATTCCAGCGGTAAATCCGACGCCCACTCGTAAAATTGTTCTGGTGTACCGTCCTGGCTCACCACTTCGTGCACGCTTTGAAGCGCTTGCGGCGAAGATCAAAGATATTCTGGCGAGTTACCCATCCTCTATTGCCGCTTAATAGCGATGAGTTGATATAAAAAAAGGGGAGCTATTGGCTCCCCTTATTGTTTATTGTGCAGGTTTTAGAACAGTTCTTCGGTTGCTCCACCACCGCTGGAGTAAATACTGTCTTCCAAGAAGCTACCTGAGTATTCTGTTGGCTCTGTGCCTTTCTCGAAGTATTCCATCATAGAGCTACCATCGACATTGTCGGTCAGCATGCCGCTACTACGATCAATGCGTACTTGTACAATGTTGTCCGGAACCTGTTTATTCTGCTCTGGTGTGTTTTCAAGCGCCACACGCATAAAGTCGATCCAAGCTGGCTCGGCTGTTTTACCGCCAGCCTCTGCACCAGATACTTGGCCTTGACCTAGGTTACTGTTCACCGTAGCACGACCAAGCGCTCGTGAGTGGTCGTCAAAGCCAACCCAGGCGACAGCTACAACACCTGGGCCATATCCATTATACCAAGCATCTTTAGAGTCATTCGTTGTACCCGTCTTACCGCCAATATCACGACGTTTCAACGATTGTGCACGCCAACCTGTGCCATTCCAACCTGTACCTTCACGCCAGTCACCGCCACCCCAAATATTGCTGTACATCATTTCACGCATCAGGAATGCATTTTCTTGTGAAATAACTTGAGGGGCGTATTGAGGCTCATCACTGTCTAGCGCGTTGTCTGTTGCTAACCCTTCAATCTCGACATCTTGCTCACCAAACTCATTCGCAAAGCGATCCTCGGTGTATTGTTCGACGACTTGTGGGCAGTTCTGCTTACAAACGCTCTTAGGGTTTGCTTTAAACAGAACTTCACCGAACGCATCTTCAATTCGGTCGACATAGAACGGTTCAACATAGTAACCGCCATTGGCAAATACGGAATAACCTTGCGCGACTTTCATCGGCGTTAAGCTACCAGCACCAAGAGCAATGGTTTCTGAGCGCGGAACATCGTTAATATCAAAACCAAAACGTGTTAGGTATTGACGTGTTTCATCCAGACCCACTTCGCGTAGTGTACGAACCGCCATTACGTTCTTAGATTGAGCAAGGCCGATACGAAGGCGAGTTGGACCACCGTAAGTTGGCGGTGAATTTTTTGGTCGCCATGCAGAACCAGAGCCTGCATCCCATTTGTTAATAGGTGCATCGTTGACGAGCGTCGCCAGCGTTAGACCTTTATCGATAGCGGCAGAATAAATGAACGGTTTGATACTCGAACCTACCTGACGTACCGACATGGTTGCACGGTTAAACTTGCTATGGATAAAGTTAAAGCCACCCACCATAGACAAGATAGCGCCGTTTTCTGGATTCATGGCGACAAACGCGGTATTGGCATTCGGAACCTGACTCAGCTTCCAATTGTGTACTGTATTACCTTCGTCATCGCTAGAGCTCATCTCACGAACCCAGATCTGCTCACCTTCAGAGAGGATATCCTGCGCTGATTTTGGTGCGGAGCCCTGACGATTATCCGTTAGGTATTTACGTGCCCAGTTCATGCCTGACCAAGGGATCGTTTGCATCTGGTTGTTCTTCACCCATACCTGCGCCGTTTTCCCTTCTACTTTGGTTACTACTGCAGGAGAAAGGTCGCCGTAGGTAGGCTGCTTCTTAAGGTGCTGTTCAATTTGCTCGGTATCCCAGGCACTTTCACCTTTTTTCCAAAGCGCTTTTTCGGCACCACGATAACCATGACGTTCATCGTAGGCGAGCAGGTTATTTACGGCAGCAGCGTTTGCGGCATCCTGAAGTTTTGAATCTACCGTCATGTAGATGTTCATACCTGACGTATAAGCTTTTTCTTCACCGAACTCTTTCACTGCCCAAGCACGAGCTAACTCAGCAACATACGGTGCTGATAACTCGATCTCCGCACTGTGATAGCGCGCTACGATCGGTTCATTACGAGCCTCATCGTACTGTTCTTGAGTGATGTAATCCTCATCCAGCATACGCATTAGGACGACGTTACGACGGTTAGTTGCACGCTCTAATGAGTAAATCGGGTTCATGGTTGATGGCGCTTTTGGCATACCAGCTAACGTTGCGATTTCACTGAGTGTCAGTTCGTTGAGACTTTTCCCAAAGTAAACCTGCGCAGCTGCACCAAAACCATATGAGCGGTAACCGAGGAAGATCTTGTTAACGTAAAGTTCCATGATCTCTTGCTTACTCAGCAGTTGCTCAATGTGGATTGCGATGAAAATCTCTTTAATTTTACGCATGAGTTTCTTCTCATTTGATAAGAAGAAATTACGCGCCAACTGCTGAGTAATGGTACTCGCCCCTTGCTTTGCTGAACCAGAAAGCGCAACGACTACTGCAGCACGAGTGATACCGATTGGGTCGATACCAGGATGCTCGTAAAAACGGCTGTCTTCTGTTGCGATTAACGCATGAATCAAGTCTTGAGGAATTTCATCATAAGTTACAGGAATGCGACGCTTTTCACCGAACTGTGCGATCAGCTTCCCGTCTTGACTAAACACCTGCATAGGTGTTTGTAATTCAACGTCTTTTAGAGTTGCAACATCTGGTAATTCAGGCTTCACGTACTGATAGAAGCCAAAAATAGTGGTGACTCCAAGAATTATGCAAATCAATGTTAATAAAAATAAACGCTTTATGAACTTCACCGGAGAATCCCTGATTGGTTGAGGCTGTGTAACTGCAAACCCTTGTACTCTTAGGTCAAAAATTTAGCACATAGAGATATTAACTCTTATTTGGGCGTTAATAACAACCTTTGCGCGAAGAAATTTCGGAGCGAGAGTAGAAGATGGATAAGCGAATCGTTACAGGCATCGATATAGGCCATAACAGCCTCAAAGCCGTCGTACTTAAACCCAATGGCGAGCAATTCGCCTTGTTGGGTTACAAAGAAATATTACTTAAGGATGGTATTGTCGCTGAAAATAACACCATAAATCATCAAGAAATTGTAAATACCCTTAAACAGGTGAAAAAAGACCTGCCATTTGGTGCAAGCAGAGTGGCAATTTCAGTCCCTGATAATGCAGTTATCAGCAAAAAACTGCACATCGAACAAGACCTTGAAGAGAACGAAATAGAGTTCGCGGTCGTGCAGGCATTTTCTCATCAATCTCCTTTCCCTGTAGATGAGTTGAGTCTGGACTTTGTCCGTCTGAATCATGAAGGAGGCCTGCGAGGGCCAGTTAGCTACCAAGTTTTTGCGACACGTAAAGATGTCGTGGAGAGTCGGGTTGAAGCAATACGTAAATCCGGTTTTAAACCTGTTCTCGTCGAGGTCCATTCACAAAGCCTCGGGCAGATATGGAAACTGGCCACAGAACGTTTTCCAGATAAAAGTCAGTACGGTTTGCTTGATGTTGGTTCTGTGTCGAGCTCTTTCACGATGTTCACCGAGCAAAACGAGCTATTTCATAAAGAGTTTGCCTGTGGAACAGGTTCCATTCATTGCTCTGTGCAGGAAAGCCCTCTGTCCGGAGAAGAACAAGCCAAAACGAGTCAATTCAATCGTCAGATGGTCGATCGTGTCAAACGCCAGATACAGCTTTATACGTCCATTAACGGATCACAAAACATCAAAGGTCTTTGGTTATCCGGTGAAGGGTCAACAACGCCAATGCTGGCTGAGGAGCTATCTCATCAATTGGCGGTCGAGTGCGAGTTACTGAACCCGTTAGGCTTATTTCAAATGAACGTCGCTAAACGTAAGCGTCGAGCGGCAGAGTGGCAGCACTTTTCAACCGCCGCTGGCTTGGCAGTACGAGGTATCCAATGGTTAGGAGGTCGCCGTGCTTTATCGAATTAACTTATTGCCCTGGAGGGAGAACCAAAGGGAAGAACATCGCCGTCGTTTTGTTGGCATGTTCATTCTGGGCTTGTTTTGTGCTGTTGGTATTCAATGGGGGATTGGGAAGTTTTATGAGATCCAACAAGATCAGCAGCAAGACCGACTCGATTACCTTACTCACTATATTACGGAACTTGATCAACGTATTGAAGCAATGAAAATTGCCGAGCAAGAGCATAGCAAAATATTAGAGCGTTTGAAGGTGGTTGAAGGTTTGCAAAATGGTCGCAACAAAACCACAGAGTTCATGAACCTGATGCCTGCTGTTATTCCTGAAGGCGTTTACGTCGATAAGATCAAAATGAATGATCTGGAAATCGAAATCGCGGGGATTTCTGACAGCACACCACGTCTGGCAACCATGCTCGATAACATGGAGCGTTCGGCAAAGCTATTGGACGTTGAAATGCACTCTATTGTCCATGGCAAAGAACGCTTCGGTAAAGAATTTCAAACCTTCAAAGTGTCTTTCATGTTTAAAGCAGTAGAGCCGGAAGAGGGAGGTCAGCATGGTTAATTGGCAAGATCTGGAAATGGATGAGATTGCTGAGTGGCCTTTAATTCCTCAGTTGCTCGCCATTAGTTTGTTCATTCTTTTGCTCCAAGGTGTCGGCTATTGGTTCTACCTAGTGCCTAAGGAAGAGCGGTTAAATGACCTCATCCAGCAGGAAGAAACACTCAAAGTTGCGTTACGAATTAAAGCCAACAAAGTTGCCGCATTACCGCAGCTCCAATCTCAGTTAGATGAATTGACTACACGTTACGAGTTGTTGTTGCAGCAATTGCCCGCCCAGAAAGAGTTAGCCACGATGCTGGCGTCCGTCAATGAGCTCGGCATAGACAATAAACTGACCTTCACACGCATTGACTGGGGAGAAAAGCAGTCTGATCACTTTCTATATCAGCTGCCACTTAACATCGAGTTAACCGGTGATTTTCATGACATCGGCCGTTTCTCACAAGCGATTGCAACTTTACCTCGCATCATCACTTTTCAAGATGTGACTTGGCAACGCGTCAGTCAGGAGAGTGAAACGCTGCACTTCCGGGTAAGAGCACACACCTATCAGTTCAAGCCAGAGGAAAAGAAAGATGAAAAATAAATCTTTGCTGATGGTTCTGATAGGGGCGTTGCTGGTGGGGTGTCAGGCAAATGATGAGTCGTTAACGGACTTTATTCGTGACGTTGAAAATCAGGCGAGGCGGGATGTTGAGAAGCTCAAACCATCGGACCAATATGTCGCGGTTGCCTACGCGCCGCAAACAATGAGAGCGCCTTTTGAATTACCCCGAGAGGCGACGATTGCGACTCAACCTATTGCGAGAAAAGACTGCTGGCAGCCGCCATCCAGAACTCGTACTGGCAAGTTAGAAAAAGTTCCGTTAAGTCAGCTAAGGCTGAAAGGCGTTATGGGGATAGGTAGCACAGTCTCCGGGCTTGTGCAGGCTCCGAATGGAACGGTTTACAAAGTCGCCCCCGGTCAGTATCTCGGACGTAATAACGGTAAGGTCACCAAAATTACCCATTCTTACTTACTGATCGACGAAACGCTGCCTGATGGTTTGGGTTGCTGGCAGAAACGCAAAGTAAAGCTGGCTTTGAGATAGATAAACCTCTAATTATTTTTGATATTGAGTGATGATAATGAGACAAGGACTTACACGTACACCAAGGATGCTCACTGGGCTCTTATCCTTTTGGTTAGTTTTACTTTTTACCCCTTTTGCTTTGGCTGATGGCGGGATGTCTAATGCGTTAAAGAGTATCGACTTTCGCACGAATAAGGACAAAGACGCGGTGATTGTGGTGGAACTGTCTTCACCAGCTGCGATTGTCGATATTCAGCGGGTTCAGGAAGGACTGAGCATCGACTTGCTGAATACGTCAGTGAAAGATGAGCAGTTATATCTCCTCGATGTAAAAGACTTTTCAACGGTAGTGGACAGCGTGGAAGTCTTTCGTGATACCTCGACGACTCGTTTGGTTACGCACATCAGTGATGATTACACCCACGATTACCGCTTGGCAGGGCGCTATTTGGAAATCACGGTCAGTAAACTCAAGTCTGATGAAAAAACACCAGATAAGAGCATTTTAGAGAAAGAAGGCAAACTGATATCGATTAACTTCCAGGATATCCCGGTACGTAACGTCTTACAGCTCATTGCCGACTATAACCAGTTTAACCTGGTGGTATCAGACTCGGTCGAAGGCAACCTGACACTGCGACTTGATGGTGTACCTTGGCAGCAGGTTTTGGACATTATTCTGCAAGTAAAAGGGTTGGATAAGCGAGTAGATGGTAATGTCATTCTGGTCGCGCCGACCGATGAACTTGACCTTCGAGAGAAGCAGCAACTAGAGAAGCAGCAACTTGAAGAGGAAATGGGCGAACTGTCGTCTGAAATCATCAAAGTGAATTTTGCCAAAGCATCCGATATCGCTGAGATGATTAATGGTGAAGGCAATATCAGCATGCTCTCTGAGCGAGGCAGCATGACGATTGATGAGCGCACTAACTCACTATTGGTCAGAGAATTGCCAGAGAATATTTTGGTTATTCGTGACATTATCGAATCACTCGATATTCCGGTTAAGCAGGTCCAAATCGAAGCGAGGATTGTCACCGTTAGTGAAGGGAATATGGATGAACTTGGCATTCGATGGGGATTCTCTTCCATCAACGGCAATAACACCGTTGGTGGCTCGATTGAGAATAACCTCGCAACCATTGGGCTTTATGAAGGTGATGGTGAAGAGGGTGAGGGCGGCAGTGTTGGAATTGATGATTTTCTTAACGTCAATCTGGCCGCTACTAACCCGAGCGCAACCAGCATTGCGTTTCAGGTCGCCAAGTTGGGCTCTGACACTTTGCTCGATCTGGAACTTTCTGCACTGCAGCAGGAGTCGAAAGCTGAGATCATCTCAAGCCCTCGTTTAATCACGACTAATAAAAAACCTGCCTATATAGAACAAGGTACAGAAATTCCGTATCTAGAATCATCATCGAGTGGTGCGACAACCATCACGTTCAAAAAAGCGGTGTTAAGTTTAAAGGTAACGCCACAAATTACCCCGGATAACCGTCTGGTGTTGGATTTAAGTGTTACTCAGGACAGACCGGGGCAAGTGGTAAAAACGGGAACTGGCGAAGCGGTCACAATAGACACCCAGAGAATAGGTACTCAAGTCTTGGTAAACAACGGTGAGACGGTTGTTCTTGGCGGCATTTTCCAACACAGCATTACCAACTCTGTCGATAAAGTGCCATTACTCGGTGATCTGCCGTTATTAGGCGCTCTTTTCCGCAGAAGTTATGAAAAAGTTGGTAAAAGTGAACTGCTGATTTTCGTTACACCAAAGGTTGTTATTCAATAGCCATAAGTGAGCAAAAAGAAGATTAGATCAAAAATAAAGTTGCATTAGTGGCACCATGCTTGGATAATTTCGGGTCTTATCACGAATTATCTGTGAGGAATTGGTGCCACAAGCCTTGTAGAACAGCGGCTTAGCTGTGTTTTCTTGTGGCGATCTTATTGAATCAATGTTGTAAATTACTGCTAAACATGGCTGAGAAACGTAATATTTTCCTTGTTGGGCCTATGGGCGCCGGCAAAAGTACAATTGGTAGACATCTAGCACAGCAGCTGCATATGGAGTTTGTTGACTCCGATACAGTGATCGAAGAACGCACTGGTGCAGACATCTCTTGGGTTTTTGATGTAGAAGGTGAAGAAGGCTTCCGTAAGCGTGAAGAATCGGTGCTTGAAGACCTAACACAAGAGCAAGGCATCGTGCTTGCAACGGGTGGTGGCTCTGTAAAGAGCAAAGAAAACCGTAACCGCCTTTCTGCACGTGGTGTTGTTGTTTACCTAGAAACGACGATTGAAAAGCAACTTGCACGTACTAACCGTGACAAGAAGCGTCCACTACTTCAAACGGATAGTCCTCGTGAAGTATTGGAGCAATTAGCTAAAGAACGTAACCCTCTATACGAAGAAGTAGCGGATTACACTGTTCGCACTGACGATCAGAGTGCAAAAGTGGTAGCCAACCAGATCGTAAAAATGCTAGAAGAGAGATAAGTATTTATCTTTTTTAAATTGGAGCACACCGATGGAACGGATTACGGTCAATCTAGCTGAGCGTAGCTACCCAATCTCTATAGGCGCCGGGTTGTTTGAGGACCCGGCGTACCTTTCTCAAGTTCTCTCAAACAAAAATGCAAATCAAAAAGTGGTCGTGATCAGCAATGTCACGGTAGCCCCTTTGTATGCAGATAAAATTCTTAATCAACTAGAACAACTTGGATGCAGCGCATCGTTGCTAGAACTGCCTGACGGCGAGAAGTACAAAAACCTGGAAGTGTTTAATCAGGTCATGAACTTTCTGCTAGAAGGAAGCTATGCGCGTGATGTGGTTATTATCGCACTCGGTGGCGGTGTTATCGGTGATTTGGTTGGTTTTGCTTCAGCGTGTTACCAGCGTGGCGTGGATTTTATTCAAATTCCAACCACCTTGTTGTCTCAAGTAGATTCCTCGGTTGGTGGCAAAACTGCGGTCAATCACCCTATGGGGAAAAACATGATTGGTGCGTTTTACCAACCTAAAGCGGTAATCATTGACACCAATTGCTTGTCTACGTTGCCTGAGCGTGAATTCGCAGCGGGTATTGCTGAAGTCATCAAATACGGCATCATTTACGACGCAGATTTCTTTGCTTGGCTGGAAGAAAACCTAGAGCGTCTGTATGCGTTGGATGAAGATGCACTAACTTACGCGATTGCTCGTTGTTGCCAAATTAAAGCGGAAGTTGTGGCTCAGGATGAAAAAGAGTCCGGCATTCGCGCGTTACTAAACTTAGGCCACACCTTTGGTCATGCGATTGAAGCTGAGCTTGGATATGGTAACTGGCTGCACGGTGAAGCAGTGTCATCCGGCACGGTAATGGCTGCAAAAACTTCGCTTTTGCGTGGGCTTATTTCTGAAGAGCAATTTGAACGTATTGTGGCGATTTTACGCCGGGCTAAATTGCCAGTGCATACGCCTGATAGCATGAGCTTTGACGACTTTATCAAACATATGATGCGCGATAAAAAGGTTCTTTCTGGTCAACTAAGGTTAGTTTTACCAACTGGCATTGGTACTGCCGAGGTCATTGCTGATACGACTCAAGAAGTGCTTAAGCAAGCTATCGAATTTGGTCGGAATATTTAATCTTGTAATGGCGCCGTTGGGCGTCATTCTTTTGTGGATTTACGGTTATTAGATGAGTGCTGCTCACGGTCTGGAATTAGATTCTCAAACAGAGCTATTAGAGCGATTGAGGTTATTAACCAACTTTGGTTCCAACCTGATCGTGATAAATGGCGATGTTGGCTTTGGTAAATCTTGGTTGGCACAACGATATCTTGAAGTGGGTGCCAGTAACAAAAACCAATGTTTGCTACTTTGTCATAGAAATCAAGATGATCTTCAGCATCGCATTCTCATATTGAGCCAACTACTCTCCGACGCGTTATTCAACCAACAGGAGCCTTTGGTTGATACTCTCGAGCGGGTATTAGGTGACGAGCGTTGTGATATCGTCATTGTCGTTGATGATGCACAGTTGTTGAGTGCGACTCTGATTTCAGAGTTATGGACACTCGTGTTGCAGGCGCAGGAAAAACCGAACTGGACAATCAATGTATTGCTGCTCACTCCACCAGGCCGATTAGATGGTGTACTTTCGCGTATAAGCTACGGGTTAGAAATAAAGCCGGTTGAGGTGGATATCGATATGCTGTCTGAAGTAGAAGCTCGTCGCTTTTTCGAGTTTTTAGTTGCACGGTATGTGGATGATCAATCGGAAAAACGAGTTCGGGATGCATTTAAGAGAGTGGATCCGATCCCGGGTGACATCATGGCATTAGGAGAGATGAAAGTGGAAAAAAGGATCATTATCCGCTCAATTGTCGGCAGCCCGCTCAAGATTACGCTGGTAATTTTGGTGTTGTTATTGCTGGTCGCTGGTGGTTATTGGTGGATGTTCAGCCAACCGAGCCCAGATGATAGAGCGCAACAATTGACCGGTAACATTGAACAAACGGCGATCCCGACTTTATCAGAGACGGAAAGTGGTAGATTGACTTCCGTGACAGGTGATTCCACTGGTTCAGGTGCTTTTAATGCAAGTGATGATTCTGACTCATTACCACCAACAGTCACCGAAGAGGTGGCCAGTGTCGGTATTGACGATACGCACCAACGTGTTGTGATTGAGTCTGATGTTGTTGACGCCCTGCTTGAAGGAAAAGAAGAGCAACCTGCTGATTCTGACGACGAACAAGCCGAAGAAGCGACAACACCAGCTCAAGGTGAGACGAACACTTCGTTGATAAAAGTGGTGAAGCCAAATGATGCTTCGTCAGTGCAATACGCTGAATCATCGGTGACGGCGACTAAACCCGTTGTTAAGTTTTCATTTGCTCGCGAAGAGCTAAAGGCGTTGTCACCTCGCGCTTATACCATCCAACTTGCTGCGATGACCTCAATGGAAGATGTACAGATATTCCTTGATGAGTATCAGTTGAATAACGAAGTGCGTATTTATCCAACGGTCCGTAATGAAGTGGAATGGTTTATCATCACCTACCGAGATTATCAGACAATTCAATTGGCTCGTGATGCCGTTGAAGCGCTGCCAGATTCACTTAAGTCGCTCAGTCCATGGGCAAAATCTTTAGGCCAGGTACAGCGTGAAATTGACCGCGTGAAATAAACCTGAGCTTCGCCGAAAAATATGTTACATTCCGCAACCTTAATTTTGGGTCGATAGATAGAGCAGTAGATGAAAAAGCAACGAGCCTTTCTAAAGTGGGCAGGAGGAAAATACGGACTGGTTGAAGACATCCAACGTCATTTACCACCGGCTCGAAAGCTAGTTGAACCTTTTGTTGGCGCTGGCTCTGTTTTTTTGAATACAGATTACGATCAGTATTTACTGGCTGATATCAACCCGGATTTGATCAATTTGTATAACCTTATTAAAGCGCGTCCGGAGGAGTATATCTCTGAAGCGAAGCGCTGGTTCGTAGCCGAAAATAACCGCAAAGAAGCTTATCTGAGTATTCGCGCTGAGTTCAACAAGACTGACGACGTGATGTATCGCTCACTTGCTTTTCTTTACATGAACCGTTTTGGTTTTAATGGCCTGTGCCGTTACAACAAAAAAGGCGGTTTCAATGTCCCGTTTGGGTCATACAAGAAACCGTATTTCCCTGAAGCTGAACTGGAGTTCTTTGCAGAAAAAGCCAAGAAAGCCACGTTTGTTTGTGAAGGCTATCCCGAGACGTTTCGTCGCGCGCGTAAAGGCAGCGTTGTTTACTGCGATCCACCGTATGCACCGCTTTCAAATACCGCAAACTTCACCTCTTATGCAGGAAATGGGTTTACGCTCGATGATCAGGCGGCACTAGCCGATATCGCGGAAAGAACCGCCACTGAACGCGGCATTCCGGTACTGATTTCAAACCACGATACAACATTAACGCGTCGTTTATACCACGGAGCGGATTTGAGCGTGGTAAAAGTGAAGCGCACCATCAGCCGTAATGGCAGTGGTCGAAATAAAGTTGATGAACTGCTGGCACTTTTTAATACCCCTGATTCAGACAGCTCTGCTTCATAGTTCTCACACTATTTGTTCTAAATAGTGGATCTCCCCACTGGCTTCGGTAGAATTGCGCGCAAATTGGTTTGCTCGTCACTACTGAGGTCAGGTATGAAAGATTTTCTTATTGCTCCATCCATTTTATCCGCAGATTTCGCTCGTCTAGGTGAAGACGTAGAAAAAGTTCTCGCAGCGGGTGCAGATGTGGTGCATTTCGATGTTATGGATAACCACTATGTGCCAAACCTGACTTTTGGTGCACCAGTGTGTAAAGCGCTACGTGATTACGGCATCACTGCACCAATCGATGTTCACCTAATGGTTAAGCCTGTTGACCGCATTATTCCTGACTTTGCGAAAGCTGGCGCATCGATGATCACCTTCCACGTTGAAGCGTCTGAGCACGTTGACCGTACTCTGCAACTGATCAAAGAGCACGGCTGTAAAGCGGGTGTAGTACTAAATCCGGCAACGCCGTTGGCAAGCCTTGAGTTCATTATGGATAAAGTAGATATGATTCTGCTGATGTCGGTCAACCCAGGTTTTGGTGGTCAATCTTTCATTCCTCATACGATGGATAAGCTACGCGCGGTACGTAAGATGATTGATGAATCAGGTCGTGATATTCGCTTGGAAATTGACGGTGGCGTTAAAGTGGACAATATCCGTGAAATAGCTGAAGCGGGCGCAGACATGTTTGTTGCTGGTTCAGCGATTTTTGGTCAGCCAGACTACAAAGCCGTGATCGACCAAATGCGTGAAGAGCTATCACAGGTAAGATAAGTAATTTAACCTGCTGATTTGAAAGGCTGTCCAATGATTGGCAGCCTTTGTTGTTTCTGGTTTTCGCGAAAAGAAAATATCCACCGCGCTGAGCAAATAATCACTTGCCTAATTTGCGTCCTTTCTGTACTATTCGTGCTCCTTAAAACTCAGTCAATTATCTTTAGTTCCTTGCTTCCTCTGGACGACTGAGCCAATTGTGGAAGCTGAATAATCCGTAAGGAGCAACCAATGCGTCATTACGAAATCGTATTCATGGTGCACCCAGATCAAAGCGAGCAAGTTGCTGGCATGATCGAGCGTTACACTGGTTCTATCACTGAAGCTGGCGGTAAAATCCACCGTCTAGAAGACTGGGGTCGTCGTCAACTGGCTTACCCAATCAACAAGCTTCACAAAGCTCACTACGTTCTAATGAACGTTGAAGCTGACCAAGCTGTAATTGATGAACTAGAAACTGCTTTCCGTTTCAACGATGCAGTTCTACGTAACATGGTCATGCGTACTAAAGCAGCGATCACTGAGCAATCTATCATGCTTAAGCAAAAAGAAGAGCGTGCTCCACGTCGTGAAGAGCGTTCTGAAGCTAAGCCTGAAGCTAAGTCAGAAGCTGCTGAGTAATATTTGTTATGACCAATCGAATGGAGCTGAGCGGCACTATTGCCAAACCGCCCATTCGTAGTAAAAGCCCTGGTGGCATTGAACACTGTCGGTTTTGGCTAGAGCATCGCTCTACTGTTATCGAAGCTGATTTACCGAGACAAGTTTATTGTCGTATGCCGGTTGTAGTCAGCGGGCTTGGGTCACAAGCAATAACTCAGAATTTAGTACAAGGTAGTAACATTAAGGTAAGTGGCTTTGTCGCTTATCAGACCGGCCGAAATGGTGTTGGGAAATTAGTGTTACATGCCGACAACATTACTCAAATTTAAGATCAGGAGATAGCCCATGGCTCGTTTCTTCCGTCGTCGTAAATTCTGCCGTTTCACTGCAGAAGGCGTACAAGAGATTGATTACAAAGACGTAGCAACTCTTAAAAACTACATCACTGAAGCTGGTAAAATCGTACCTAGCCGTATCACTGGTACAAGCGCTAAGTACCAGCGTCAACTAGCACGTGCTATCAAGCGTTCACGCTACCTAGCTCTACTACCGTACACTGACAAGCATCAGTAATCGGTTCCGTTTATTAAGAAAGAGGATTAAGCAATGCAAGTTATTCTACTTGATAAAATCGGTAACCTAGGTGGTCTTGGCGATACAGTTAACGTTAAATCTGGTTACGCTCGTAACTTCCTTATCCCACAGGGTAAAGCAGTTATGGCTACTAAAGGCAACGTTGAAATGTTCGAAGCACGTCGTGCTGAACTAGAAGCTAAAGTTGCTGAGCAACTAACTGCTGCAGAAGCTCGCGCTGAGAAAGTTAACGCTCTAGAAGCTGTTGTTATCGCTTCTAAAGCTGGTGACGAAGGCAAACTATTCGGTTCTATCGGTACTCGTGACATCGCTGATGCTATCACAGCTGCAGGCGTTGAAGTCGCTAAGAGCGAAGTTCGCCTTCCTGAAGGTGCTCTACGTACAACTGGTGAGTTCGAGATCAGCGTTCAACTTCACTCTGAAGTTTTCGCAACTGTGAACCTACAAGTTGTTGCTGCTGAGTAATTCAGTATCAAGACGAAATACTAAAAAGCACCTCTTCGGAGGTGCTTTTTTTATGTCTGATGTTTGGGCATGAACGGTAAATGGATATTAGAAAACGAAAAGCAAATTTACAGAGAAAACACTATCTGCTTTACTTAACCCCTCAGGCACTCTGTCGTGATATTGACGAGAGTGAGTCAGTTTTAACGCAATATCTTCAGTAATGTCGTTAGTAACACTGAACTCGCTATCCAAGCTGGTATTACTGCTACCGGTAACTAACGTGAGATCGGCTGCGAAACTTAGGTTGTCCAATGCATGCCAAGTTGCGTTCAGGTTGCCACGAAAGATCCCTTCACGGACGATATCCGGAAATACAATATCGTCGTCATCTATTTCATCCAGATTAGGCTCCTGGTAACGATAACCCGGACCTACCTCGACCTCTAATACGAGATCTTCCGTGTAGGAGAACTGGTAACCCAGACCTCCAGAAAGCGTGTAATCTTTAAAATACGCGCTATAGCGTGAATCTACGCCTTTGAAACTGCTATACAAATAGGTTCTAGGGCCGAGTTTGTAGTCGCTCTGCACTGAATAAGTAGAAGAGCGTTTATCTTCTTCACCGTCTTTATACAGGTTGTAGTATTTCCACTCCCCATAAGAACGATGTCGACCAGATATGTATTCAGCACTCAAACGAGCATTCAGGGAACGAGAGTCCGTGTTACCTGTGTGAGCTTGATAACCAAATTCCACTTCTGTTTGCAGTGGTTCTGGAACATCAATAGTTTGCTCTGGTTGTACTGATTCATCAGCGTACGATGCTCCCACGCATAGTATGCTAACGCTTAGTAACCAGTATCGGGACACATAAACCTCGAACGTAATGAAAAGGAGGGGCATGATACTGATACAGATGCTCGCTTTGGTCAATGGTAGGTTAAATTTTATTAGACCTGGTTAGGCTAACTAAATCTTAGTAAAGAGCAAAATTACAGGATTAAAGAAGCTAAAATCTCCCATAAAGTAGGCACTTATCTTAGGGCTTTAACTATCCAGCGGACCTGGTTATCAAAATGTCTTTCAGCCGAACGCATTCCGATTCTTAACAAGTAATTTTCGCTTCAAGGGAGCATCTCTGTTGGGTTAAGGTTATAATCTTGGGTCATTAGTAGTTATCGAGCAAAATCATGGCGGAAAACAGAAATCGCAAACCTTCAGATAGTCAGGTCGACGCAATCAAAGTGCCACCTCACTCACTAGAAGCAGAGCAATCAGTGATTGGTGGTCTCTTACTGGACAATGAGCGTTGGGATACCGTTGCCGAGCGCGTTGTCGCCAGTGATTTCTATAGCCGTCCACACCGCCTTATCTTTGAAGGTGTAAAAACCATTCTTGAAGATGGCAAACCACTCGACCTTATCACGTTGTCGGAATACCTCGAACGTCACGAGCAGTTAGATGATGTGGGTGGCTTTGCTTACTTAGCTGACTTAGCGAAAAACACACCGAGTGCGGCTAACATCAATGCGTATGCCGATATCGTAGCCGAGCGTGCGATCGTGCGTGGCTTGATTGGCGTGGCCAACGATATCGCTGACGCAGGTTATGATCCGCAAGGCCGCAGTTCAGAAGATTTGATCGATTTAGCGGAAAGTAAAGTTTTCGCGATTGCAGAGTCTCGTACCAGTGAAAACGAAGGGCCACAAAACGTCGACAACATCCTGGAAAAAACCCTCGAGCGTATTGAGTTGTTATATAAAACTCCGCAGGATGGTGTAACGGGTGTCGACACTGGCTTTACCGATCTCAACAAGAAAACCGCAGGTCTACAAGGTTCTGATTTGGTTATTGTCGCGGCACGTCCATCGATGGGTAAAACCACTTTTGCGATGAACTTGTGTGAAAACGCGGCAATGCAGCAAGAAAAACCCGTGCTGATTTTCTCGTTAGAGATGCCTGCTGAACAGTTGATGATGCGTATGCTGGCATCCTTGTCGCGTGTTGACCAAACTAAAATTCGTACCGGTCAGCTGGATGATGAAGACTGGGCGCGCATTTCTTCTACCATGGGTATCCTGATGCAGAAGAAAAACATGTACATCGACGATAGCTCTGGTCTAACGCCGACAGAGGTACGTTCTCGTGCTCGTCGTGTTGCCCGTGAACACGGTGGTTTATCCATGATCATGGTCGACTACCTTCAGTTGATGCGAGTGCCTGCGTTAACAGACAACCGTACTCTGGAAATCGCTGAGATCTCGCGCTCGCTTAAAGCGCTGGCGAAAGAATTGAATGTACCTGTTGTGGCACTTTCGCAGCTAAACCGTTCTTTGGAGCAACGTGCAGATAAACGTCCGGTAAACTCGGACTTGCGTGAATCGGGCTCTATCGAGCAGGATGCCGACTTGATCATGTTTATTTACCGTGATGAGGTTTACCACCCAGATAGCGCATATAAAGGTACTGCTGAAATTATTATTGGTAAGCAGCGTAACGGTCCAATCGGTTCTGTACGTCTCACTTTCCAAGGCCAACACTCACGCTTTGACAATTATGCGGGTCCAGCGTTCGACATTGATGATGAGTAATGCCATGAGCTACATGAAAGCCGCGAAGGCGTGTATTGACCTGTCTGCATTGCAACACAATTTACGTCGAGTTAAAGCTCAAGCACCAAACAGCAAAGTAATGGCAGTGGTGAAAGCCAACGGTTATGGCCATGGTTTGCGTCACGTAGCAAAGCAGACTGGTGAAGCCGACGCTTTTGGTGTCGCGCGTATTGAAGAAGCGCTGCAACTGAGAGCTTGCGGTGTCGTGAAGCCAATTTTGTTGTTAGAAGGGTTTTACTCTTCTGGTGATTTACCTGTACTGGTGACCAATAACATCCAAACCGTTGTGCATTGTGAAGAGCAGTTGATAGCTCTTGAACAAGCCGAGCTGGAAACACCAGTGGTGGTATGGCTCAAAATTGACAGTGGTATGCACCGACTGGGTGTACGCCCTGAGCAGTTTGATGAATTAGCCTCACGACTCAAAGCGTGTCCTAATGTGGCTAAACCGCTGCGTTACATGAGCCACTTTGGTTGTGCTGACGAGTTAGACAGTGAAATCACATCTCAGCAGATAGAACTGTTTAATTCATTGACGCAGGGCTGTCATGGCGAGCGTTCACTAGCAGCCTCAGCGGGGCTACTAGCGTGGCCACAAAGCCACCTCGATTGGGTTCGTCCGGGAATCATCATGTACGGCGTATCTCCGTTTGGGGATAAAACGGCACAAGATTTAGGTTACCAACCCGCGATGACGCTTAAGTCTCACCTGATCGCAGTGCGTGAAGTGAAAAAAGGCGAGAGTGTTGGTTACGGTGGAGCCTGGACGAGCGAGCGAGACACCAAAGTAGGTGTGATTGCAGTTGGTTATGGCGACGGTTACCCAAGAGGCGCGCCGAATGGTACACCAGTGTGGGTCAACGGGCGTAAAGTGCCTATCGCCGGTCGGGTCTCGATGGATATGCTGACCGTCGATCTTGGGCCGGATGCGAAAGACAAAGTCGGTGATGAAGCAATTCTGTGGGGCAAAGAGTTACCTGTTGAGGAAGTGGCTCATCACATTGGCACCATAGCGTATGAGTTAGTGACCAAGCTAACGCCACGTGTCGAAATGGAATATTCAAAGTAACTTTCGGATAATACCAATTCAAGAATAGGGGCTAACCAATGCGTTAGCCCCTATTTTTTATTCACCATTTATCGTTGCGATGATGCGACGGCCGCTACCAAAATCTCGGTGTTCACCTAAGTATATGCCCTGCCAAGTTCCTAACGCCAAGCGACCATTCTGAATTGGAATCGTCACACTGCTGCCAAGTAGTGATGCTTTAATATGGGCAGGTATGTCGTCATCACCCTCATAAGTATGCTGGTAATAAGAAGCGCGCTCAGGAACATACTTATTGAAATGCGCTTCCATATCCATACGGACGGTAGGATCAGCGTTCTCATTCAAGGTCAGACTCGCAGAGGTATGCTGAATAAAAAGGTGTAACAAACCTACTGAAAGAGTACTTATTTGCGGTAATTGTTGTTCAATTTCATCAGTAATCAGGTGAAAACCGCGACTTCTTGCTTTTAAATTTAGTGTTTTTTGCGTCCACATACGCGTTCCTTTGGACATTTCTAATTTGGCGTCTATTCTAATCCAATTAGAGCCTGTCATTACTTGATGATATTATTCTATACCTATGAATGAATTGTTCAAATTCAGGGCAGCTAACGTGACCTAACTCAATGTGAGGGTAAATGCTCTCGGTCATAATTGTTGCCTGAAAAAAAATTACAAAGACTTGTTTTGTGGCAAAACGCCCAAACATCTACATTTAAATTCTTTTTGCTAAATCGGGGATTCCGCAGTTTTCGCTAGACTGTAAGGAATGGAACCTACTGTAACATCGGGATAAAGACCATGTTGAAAAATATCAATCCAACGCAAACACAAGCTTGGAAAGCGTTAACAGCGCACTTCGAATCTGCACAAGATATGGATCTAAAAGAGCTGTTTGCTCAAGACGCGGATCGTTTTGACAAATACTCTGCACGTTTCGGCTCAGACATTCTTGTCGACTACTCAAAGAACCTCATCAATGAGGAAACTCTGAAGCACCTGTTCACTCTTGCTAAAGAGACTGAGCTGAAATCTGCAATCGAAGCGATGTTCAGTGGTGAAGCGATCAACCAGACAGAAGGCCGTGCAGTTCTGCACACCGCTCTGCGTAACCGTGCGAATACACCGGTTATGGTTGATGGTGAAGACGTAATGCCAGCTGTAAATGCCGTTCTGGAAAAAATTAAGTCTTTCACAGAGCGTGTGATTGGCGGTGAATGGAAAGGTTACACTGGTAAAGCGATTACAGATATCGTAAACATCGGTATCGGTGGTTCTGACCTTGGTCCTTACATGGTGACGGAAGCACTGGCACCATACAAAAACCATCTAAACCTGCACTTCGTGTCGAACGTTGATGGTACTCATATCGTAGAGACACTGAAGAAAGTCGATCCTGAAACAACACTATTCCTGATTGCTTCTAAAACATTCACAACTCAAGAAACCATGACTAACGCGCATTCTGCTCGTGATTGGTTCCTGGAAACGGCTGGCGATCAAGCACACGTTGCTAAGCACTTCGCGGCACTTTCTACTAACGCGACTGCAGTTTCTGAGTTCGGTATCGACACAGACAACATGTTTGAATTCTGGGATTGGGTTGGCGGTCGTTACTCTCTATGGTCTGCAATCGGTCTTTCAATTGCACTAGCCGTTGGCTTCGACAACTTCGTTGAGCTACTTGATGGCGCGCACGAGATGGACAAGCACTTTGTCTCAACAGAACTGGAAAGCAACATCCCAGTGATCCTGGCGCTTATCGGCATTTGGTACAACAACTTCCACGGCGCAGAGTCTGAAGCTATCCTGCCTTACGATCAGTACATGCACCGTTTCGCAGCGTACTTCCAGCAAGGTAACATGGAATCAAATGGTAAATACGTTGACCGTGACGGTAATGCTGTGACTTACCAAACTGGCCCAATCATCTGGGGTGAACCAGGTACAAACGGCCAGCACGCGTTCTACCAGCTAATCCACCAGGGTACTAAGCTGATCCCATGTGACTTCATTGCACCTGCAATCAGCCACAACCCAGCAAGTGATCACCATCAGAAACTGATGTCGAACTTCTTCGCACAAACAGAAGCGCTTGCGTTTGGTAAGTGTGTAGAGACAGTGAAAGAAGAGTTGGTACTATCTGGTAAAAATGCAGAAGAAGTAGCGGCAATCGCTCCATTCAAAGTATTTGAAGGTAACCGCCCAACTAACTCTATCTTAGTTAAGCAAATCACGCCTCGCACGCTAGGTAACCTAATCGCAATGTACGAGCACAAGATCTTCGTACAAGGCGTTATTTGGAACATCTTCAGCTTTGACCAATGGGGTGTTGAGCTTGGTAAACAGCTAGCAAACCAAATCTTGCCAGAGCTAGCTGATGAATCGGCAATCAGTTCACACGATAGCTCTACAAATGGTCTGATCAACGCATTCAAAGCTTTCAAAGCGTAATGCACGATTAGAATAAAAAAGGTCAGCTATTGCTGACCTTTTTTGAATCTCTGAGTTGAGTGCGTTAGTTTCACTCATTAATAGAGAGGGTTATTCGAAGCAAATCTCGATAAACGCATTTCCCCATTGCGACGAGAAAGGCATGATGATAATCGAGCCCTCACACTTGTGACGAATAGTATGGCCTCGGCCAGAAACCACAACCGGCGTTGCCATATCAAAATCAAACCCACTCTCAGCCAGAATTCGTTTTGCTCCACCTGTCACCATATTAGTGATTTCACCGACCATATCGGTCACTTCTTCATTGAGTCCGTTAGGGCGCTCTCCAAGCATGTTTTGCATGATTTCCAATGCTAACGCTTCATCGAAGGTAATCGACATTGAGCCACGAGTTTGCGGACCAACCATGCCTATTAAACCTGAAACATCACCTCGTGCGATTTCATCTTTTTTGATTCGAGGTTTTTGAGGCTTCAGCTCCAGAGAAGCCATTGTTTTCAGCACATTCATTAAAGAAGCTAAAAACGGGTTTACAAATTCAGCGCGCATATTGGTCTTCTATACTTATTCTTTCGTTTCGGAAGCACAGGCTTGGCATTCACCATGTGTTTCAATAACTTGATTAGTGAGTTTGAATCCATGCTTTTCAGCATTTTTAGCTAACAGGGCGATCAAGTTTTCGTCTTCGAGTTCAACAACAGCACCACATTTATCACAAATTAGTAATTGAAAAAAGTGTTGTTGCGTATTGAAAGAACAACAAGTTATAAAACTGTTGGTTGATTCTACTCGATGGATAAAGCCTTGCTCGAGGAGAAAGTCCAGGGCGCGATAAACCGTAGGTGGTTTCGCTTGTGGTTCGCTCTCTTTTAATTGCTCCAATAGCTCATACGCACTTGATGCACTGCGATTCGAACAGATAAGTTCAAACACACGTCGGCGCTGGGGAGTCAATCTTACTCCGCGCTCGGCGCAGATATTTTCAACTTGTTCAATGATTGTTGGGGTCAAACCTTTCACCATAACTATTGGACGTGCTCAATTATAAATTCTTTCTCTACGAAGTTCGTCTAGAGATATTTCATTTTACCTACTATCACTGCGAAAATCATGAATTAAAGCAAATCGCTCCTCGCATCGTGACGAAGTGGTCATAACAGAATGGTAAGACGGTGCAGAAATCGTTTTTATCGACCACTTCTTCTTTGTTGGAGACAGTATTCACATCATCTGCGGATTGGTTTTATGGCCAAGAACTTCATGTGGAAACTAGCACCTTAAGGTGACTTGGGTATACAATACCCGACTTATTTTTTGGGCGTACTGCTGCGCTCGACCTTGGTAACATAAAAACGGGTGTTGAAATCATGACTCATTCTTGCAGGCTCTCCGTAGCACCAATGTTGGATTGGACCGATCGTCATTGTCGCTACTTCCATCGCTTAATGACCAAAGAAACCCTGCTGTACACTGAAATGGTGACCACAGGCGCGATCATTCATGGAAAAGGAGACTTTCTTGCTTACAACGAAGAGGAGCATCCGTTAGCCCTTCAGTTGGGTGGTTCGAACCCTGAAGACCTGGCTAAGTGTGCCAAGCTTGCCGAGGAGCGTGGTTATGATGAGATCAACCTGAACGTGGGTTGCCCATCTGATCGTGTGCAAAACGGGCGCTTCGGTGCGTGTCTAATGGCGGAGCCTCAGCTGGTCGCAGACTGTGTAGCCGCAATGAAAGACGTGGTTGATGTACCCGTTACAGTAAAAACACGTATCGGTATTGATGATCAAGACTCTTACGAGTTCCTGACGGATTTTGTGTCGATTGTGTCTGAGAAAGGCGGTTGTGAGCAGTTTACCATTCACGCGCGCAAAGCCTGGCTAAGTGGCCTTAGCCCGAAAGAGAACCGCGAGATTCCACCATTGGATTACCCGCGTGCTTACCAGTTAAAGAAAGACTTCTCTCATCTAACTGTCGCTATCAATGGCGGGGTAAAATCGTTAGAAGAAGCGAAAGCGCATCTACAACATCTTGATGGTGTGATGATTGGCCGCGAAGCTTATCAAAGTCCGTATATTCTTGCCTCGGTCGATCAAGAACTATTTGGTTCGAGTGCTCCGGTGAAAAAGCGCAGCGAAATTGTAGAAGAAATGTACCCTTACATTGAAGAGCAACTCGCAAAAGGCGCATATATCGGTCATATTACTCGTCATATGCTGGGTTTATTCCAAAGCATGCCGGGTGCTCGTCAATGGCGTCGTCATATCAGTGAAAATGCGCACAAGCCTGGTTCTGGCCTAGAAGTGCTGCAAGATGCGTTAGCGAAGATCCCAAAAGAGTTGAATGTGTAAAATTCACCAGTGGTTGGTTAAAATGACCAACTAGAGAATAAGTAAGCCAGAATGCAGAAATGCCTCTGGCTTTTTTGTTTTTATATATCAAAGGATTATCTTAATTCTTCCAAGTTGGCATGTTACCTGCTCTGTTATTTGAAAAATGTATGGAGAAGTAATTATGTTGGAGCTGATCTTTCTTTTAGTCTTTGCGGCGACCCTATTAGTAACGGGCATCACGATGGTGACAGTATTCGCGGCAACAGGTATTGCTCTGGTTGTGATGTTTTTACTGGGGATGATAGGTGCGGTACTAAAACTGTTACCTTGGCTAATTGTCATCGCATTGGGTATTTGGTTTTTCAAAAACGTGGTTGCGCAGCCTCGCTACAAATAGGCGATCCGTTGATCTCATTGATTTAGTTGATGGAGGGGTATGAGAGTGTGGTATATTTCTACTCATACCCTAACTGTTGAATATCAGCTATCTCGGAGAACACACTACATGACAAATAAAGCGACCATCGCTTTAACAGCACTATCGCTGGCAGCCACTTTTCCTGTTTTCGCTGAGTCTTCCGTTTCAACTAAAGTTGGCGTGGATGTCTGGGCGGCAGATACAAAAGTTAACGAAGTCAGAAGAGATAGCAGTACGACTGGCGCATTCTATGCCGCAATTGAACATGACGTAAAATACGTTCCTAATGCACGCTTGCGATATACCAGCATTGATGCTGATTACATGGGCTTTGATAAATTAGATCTGACGCTGTATTACCAAGTGTTAGAGCATGATTTATTGCACTTTGATGCCGGCCTTACTTTCAGTAATTTAAGTGATACGAAGTACATTGATGCTGGCACCTCTCCTCGCACTGAAGATTTTGATGATCTCATTTGGGCATGGTACGGCTACGCAGAAATAACCGTTCCAAATACCAATTTTGATGTGATTGGAGAAATGAACTTTGGTGACAGTAATGGCATTAAAAGCACAGATCTAATGGCAGGCATTCAATACAAACTGCCTTTGCAAGAAAACCAACTGGCATTTCGTGGTGGCTATCGAGTGATAGACTTGGAATCAGAACAATTTCTTTCAAGTTTAGGTAAAGAGTTCATTTTCGCCGATGGCTTTTTCTTGAGTGCTGAATACACTTTTTAAGCCGATTAACGGTTCTGGTTTTAAAACGTCGCATTATAAGCGGCGTTTTTTTATACCTCTTCATTATATGTAATCGAATTTTTCTGCCTATTTTCTCCAGTTAGACCATGCTTATCTAGGATCAATGTGAAAGTTAGAGCAGGGATAGCGATGACAATAAATGAATTAAGACATCTATTTCGTGAAAACCAGCTTGTGGAAGCCATTATTGAACCGTCGATCCAAGAAGGTGGTTGGGTCGTGGAGTTTAGGCATGCACGAGGTGGATTCGTGTTTCTGACAGACAATCATGGTGAAGAATGTCTTTATGAAGATTTGGATGCAGCATCAAAGTCAGCGATGGCCGTAGGGTTTCAACAAGTCCGCATTGAAGACCGTTGAGCAAAAACTAAGCCGTTCTTACTTCCAAAAAGTTATAAAACATTCACTTCTATTCTTTCTTGTTATTAAGGAGAGTGGGTACTCTATCGTCACGCAATGAATAGGGATGTCGTGATAATGTCTTTTCAAAAGAATGAGTATTCACACAATAATGTGTCTGATGATAATAACGGGCAAGGGGGAGTTCCTCCAATCGCTAGCCCGCTGAATGACCAACAATTTAATTCACTCCAAAACACTGTCTCTGGGTTGTCTTCGCAACAACTTGCTTGGGTCAGTGGTTACTTCTGGGGTTTGGCTCAAAATCAACCGAGTGCAGCGGCTACGCCAATTACGCAAGCTGCAGCTGCTGTATCAGCAAAACCAGCAGGTAAACTGAGTATTATTTTTGCTTCTCAAACAGGTAATGCCAAAGGTGTTGCTGAAGCTTTAGAGCAAGAAGCAAAAGCAGAAGGAATTGCCGTTGAGCTATTTGATGCCAGCGATTACAAAGGCAAAAACCTAGCTAAAGAAACGCACGTTATTTTCGTCGCGTCTACGAATGGTGAAGGCGAAGCGCCAGATAATGCCATTGAACTGCATGAGTTCTTGCAATCTAAGAAAGCGCCAAAACTGCCTAACCTTCAGTACGGTGTTATTGCGCTTGGCGATTCAAGCTATGAATTCTTCTGTCAAACAGGTAAAGACTTCGACACTTATTTATCAAAATTAGGTGCGAAGCCGTTTATCGACCGCATTGACTGTGACGTTGACTACGAAGCACCTGCTACTGAATGGCGTAAGAGCGCACTGGAGAAAGTAAAAGAAACACTTTCATCTGGTAACGAAGCTGAAGTTGTGCAACTTCCTGTTGGACAAGCAGCGGCAACGCATTCGCAATACAACAAGCAGAACCCATACACAGCAACACTGTTGACCAGCCAAAAGATCACTGGCCGAGATTCAGGTAAAGACGTTCGCCATATCGAAATCGATCTGGAAGACTCGGGTCTTACTTACCAACCTGGTGATGCGTTAGGTGTGTGGTATGAAAACAGCTCAGAACTAGCAAATGCGGTTCTTGGCAAAGTTGGCCTGTCAGGTGTTGAAACGGTAGAAGTCGATGGCGAGAGTCTGTCTATTCACAGTGCGCTAGTGAGTAAATACGAAATCACGACATCGAACCCTCAGTTTGTGACTAAGTTTGCAGAGCTTTCTGGTAGCAAGAAGTTGCAAAAGCTGGTTGAAGATAAAGACAAGCTTCGTGAGTACTCGGCTAACACGCAAATCGTAGATGTGCTGGCAGAGAAGAAAACTAAGCTAACGGCTGATGAACTGGTCGGTTTACTTCGTCGTCTAACTCCTCGTCTTTACTCTATTGCTTCAAGCCAAGCTGAAGTGGATGAAGAAGTACACTTGACGGTCGGTTTGGTCGAGTACGATCACAACGAAGAGAAACGTTACGGTGGTGCGTCTAGCTTCTTGGCACAACGCCTGGAAGAAGGTGGTGAAGTTAAAGTGTTTATCGAGCACAACAACAACTTCAAACTGCCAGAAGACGACAATACACCAATCATCATGGTCGGCCCGGGCACTGGTATTGCTCCATTCCGTAGCTTTATTCAAGAGCGCGAAAACCGCGATGCAGAAGGTAAAAACTGGTTGTTCTTTGGCGACCGCACATTCACGCAAGACTTCTTGTACCAAGTTGAATGGCAAAAATACCTTAAGTCAGGTGCACTAAGCCGTTTGGATGTGGCCTTTAGCCGTGACCAAGTAGAAAAGGTTTATGTACAACACCGTATTCTAGAAAACGCTGAGCAAGTTTGGCAGTGGATTCAAGAAGGCGCTTACATCTATGTATGTGGTGATGCTACCCGCATGGCAAAAGATGTTCATGACGCACTTGTCATTGTTGCAGAGCAGGAAGGTAAACTGGCTCGCGATGAAGCAGAACAATTTATTAATGACTTACGTAAAGCGAAACGTTATCAGAGGGATGTGTACTAATGACTTTTTCGACTGAGAATAATAAGCAGGTTGTATTAGGCGAAGAGCTAGGACCACTATCTGATAACGAGCGTCTAAAAAGAGAAAGTAACCTATTACGTGGCACTATTGAGCAAGACCTACAGGATCGTATTACTGGTGGTTTTACCGCAGACAACTTCCAGTTAATTCGTTTCCACGGTATGTATCAGCAAGACGACCGCGATATCCGTAACGAGCGTACCAAGCAAAAGCTTGAGCCTCTTCATAACGTGATGCTTCGTGCTCGTATGCCTGGCGGTATTATTACCCCAACGCAGTGGTTAGCGATTGATAAGTTTGCAACAGAGCACTCTCTATATGGAAGTATTCGTCTGACAACGCGTCAAACGTTCCAGTTCCACGGTGTACTGAAGCCAAACATCAAGTTGATGCACCAAACGTTGAACAGCATTGGTATTGATTCAATCGCAACGGCAGGTGATGTTAACCGTAACGTACTGTGTACTACGAACCCGGTAGAGTCTGAGCTACACCAGGAAGCATACGAGTGGGCGAAGAAGATCAGTGAGCATCTTCTACCAAAAACGCGTGCGTATGCTGAAATTTGGTTAGATGGTGAGAAAGTTGAATCGACAGAAGAAGACGAGCCGATTCTTGGTAAAAACTACTTACCACGTAAGTTCAAAACGACCGTTGTGATCCCTCCGCAAAATGATGTGGATGTACACGCGAACGACCTGAACTTCGTCGCAATTGCAGATAACGGCAAGCTGGTTGGTTTCAACGTGCTTGTTGGCGGTGGTCTGGCAATGACGCATGGCGATACGTCAACTTACGCTCGCCGTGCAGACGACTTTGGTTTTGTTCCACTAGAAAAGACACTCGATGTTGCCGCTGCAGTTGTAACGACTCAGCGTGACTGGGGTAACCGTTCAAACCGTAAGAACGCGAAAACTAAATACACACTAGATCGTGTTGGTATTGACGTCTTTAAAGCGGAAGTAGAAAAACGTGCTGGCATTCAGTTTGAAGAAAGCCGCCCATACGAGTTTACCGAACGCGGTGATCGAATCGGTTGGGTAGAAGGCATTGATGGTAAGCACCACTTAGCGATGTTTATCGAGAATGGTCGTTTATTGGATTACCCAGGTAAGCCACTAAAAACGGGCGTCGCTGAAATCGCGAAAATTCACAAAGGTGATTTCCGCATGACAGCGAACCAAAACCTGATTGTTGCGGGCGTACCGGCTGATCAAAAAGAGCTAATCGAGAAGATCGCTCGTGAGCATGGCCTGGTTGATGATAGCGTCAGTGAACAGCGTAAAAACTCAATGGCGTGTGTGGCGTTCCCGACTTGTCCGCTTGCAATGGCGGAAGCCGAACGCTTCCTACCTCAGTTTGTTACTGATGTAGAAGGTATCCTGGAAAAACACGGTTTACCTGAAGAAGACAACATCATTCTGCGTGTCACTGGTTGCCCTAACGGTTGTGGCCGCGCAATGTTGGCGGAAATTGGTTTAGTAGGTAAAGCACCGGGTCGTTACAACCTTCACCTAGGCGGTAACCGAGCGGGTACACGTATTCCGAAGATGTATAAAGAAAACATCACTGACAAACAGATACTAGAAGAGATTGATCAGCTTGTAGGTCGTTGGGCTACAGAGCGTGAAACTGGCGAAGGATTTGGTGATTTTGCAATCCGCGCTGGCATCATTCAAGAAGTCAAAGTATCTAAGAGGGACTTGCATGCTTGATTCTGTAGCTTCCAAACCGGAGCTGGCAGAGTTGCTGACATTAACTAAGACGGAGCAAATCCTCCGTCTTGCCCAAATCAATGTCGAACTTGAACAGCTTTCGGCACAAGAGAGAGTAAAATGGGCTTTGGAAAACCTAGACGGAGAGTTTGCCGTTTCGTCTAGTTTTGGTATCCAAGCCGCAGTAATGCTTCATCTTGTGACTCAAGAAAAATCAGACATCCCAATTATCTTAACGGATACCGGGTATTTGTTTGCTGAAACCTATCGCTTTATTGATGAGTTAACCGAGCAACTGAACCTCAACCTAAAAGTTTACCGAGCAGTAGAAAGTGCTCAATGGCAAGAAGCTCGTTATGGAAAACTTTGGGAGCAGGGTGTTGAAGGGATTGAGAGGTACAACAAACTCAATAAAGTTGAACCAATGCGTCGCGCATTGAAAGAGCTTAAAGTCGGAACTTGGTTTTCTGGCCTTCGCAGAGAGCAAAGCAAATCTCGAGCAGGTTTGCCGATACTATCAATTCAGAATGGCGTATTTAAGTTTTTGCCAGTAATCGATTGGACGAATAAAGATGTCCACTATTACTTAGAGCAACACGGACTGAAATACCATCCACTTTGGGATGAAGGTTATCTCTCTGTAGGTGATACACATACTACGCAGAAGTGGGAACCTGGAATGTCAGAGGAAGAAACTCGATTCTTTGGTTTGAAGCGTGAATGTGGACTTCACGAAGATGATGACTCTGAACAAGATGGTTCGGGTATATAAGAAGAGATAGAGCTTGGTCTCCATCTCCTATAAAAAGAGAGCTGCTGTAAAGCAGCTCTCTTTTTTATTTATAGAAGTAAAAAGCAGGACTCAAAAACAGGCATTTAAGGATAACTCTGTGGATAACCTGTTTGGTTGTTAGGGGTAAAGTTGGATAAATAAGGGTTTGAGTGAAAAGTCATCGTTTAACCATTATTTTTGCAAATTTTGCAAAATAACGCTTGCCAATGTGAGCGCGATCTCTATAATGCCACCTCGTCGACAGGGCAAGCGCTCATAAGGGTTCAAGCAAAGTCGGCAAGGTCAAAAAGAAAAGCGAAATAGTTAATTGCCTTTACTTTTAAAAAGTAAAATAAAAAGCAAAAAGTGTTTGACACAGAAAATTATCTCGCTAGAATGGCCGCCTCTTCCGAAGTGATACGAATCGCAAAGAAGAGTAGCTCTTTAAAAATAAGAACCTATCAATCTGTGTGGGCACTCGTTGATGATAATCCAATTAGATACCTCGGTATCAAATTAGGTTTCAATGATACGAAGTGACCATTGAATCTTCGGATTCAGCACAGTCAATTCAAACATTACTTTATGTAATGTTCAGTATTCATTGAGCCGAACAAAATCTTAAATTGAAGAGTTTGATCATGGCTCAGATTGAACGCTGGCGGCAGGCCTAACACATGCAAGTCGAGCGGAAACGAGTTAACTGAACCTTCGGGGGACGTTAACGGCGTCGAGCGGCGGACGGGTGAGTAATGCCTAGGAAATTGCCCTGATGTGGGGGATAACCATTGGAAACGATGGCTAATACCGCATGATGCCTACGGGCCAAAGAGGGGGACCTTCGGGCCTCTCGCGTCAGGATATGCCTAGGTGGGATTAGCTAGTTGGTGAGGTAAGGGCTCACCAAGGCGACGATCCCTAGCTGGTCTGAGAGGATGATCAGCCACACTGGAACTGAGACACGGTCCAGACTCCTACGGGAGGCAGCAGTGGGGAATATTGCACAATGGGCGCAAGCCTGATGCAGCCATGCCGCGTGTGTGAAGAAGGCCTTCGGGTTGTAAAGCACTTTCAGTCGTGAGGAAGGTTTATGCGTTAATAGCGTATAGATTTGACGTTAGCGACAGAAGAAGCACCGGCTAACTCCGTGCCAGCAGCCGCGGTAATACGGAGGGTGCGAGCGTTAATCGGAATTACTGGGCGTAAAGCGCATGCAGGTGGTTTGTTAAGTCAGATGTGAAAGCCCGGGGCTCAACCTCGGAATAGCATTTGAAACTGGCAGACTAGAGTACTGTAGAGGGGGGTAGAATTTCAGGTGTAGCGGTGAAATGCGTAGAGATCTGAAGGAATACCGGTGGCGAAGGCGGCCCCCTGGACAGATACTGACACTCAGATGCGAAAGCGTGGGGAGCAAACAGGATTAGATACCCTGGTAGTCCACGCCGTAAACGATGTCTACTTGGAGGTTGTGGCCTTGAGCCGTGGCTTTCGGAGCTAACGCGTTAAGTAGACCGCCTGGGGAGTACGGTCGCAAGATTAAAACTCAAATGAATTGACGGGGGCCCGCACAAGCGGTGGAGCATGTGGTTTAATTCGATGCAACGCGAAGAACCTTACCTACTCTTGACATCCAGAGAACTTTCCAGAGATGGATTGGTGCCTTCGGGAACTCTGAGACAGGTGCTGCATGGCTGTCGTCAGCTCGTGTTGTGAAATGTTGGGTTAAGTCCCGCAACGAGCGCAACCCTTATCCTTGTTTGCCAGCGAGTAATGTCGGGAACTCCAGGGAGACTGCCGGTGATAAACCGGAGGAAGGTGGGGACGACGTCAAGTCATCATGGCCCTTACGAGTAGGGCTACACACGTGCTACAATGGCGCATACAGAGGGCGGCCAACTTGCGAAAGTGAGCGAATCCCAAAAAGTGCGTCGTAGTCCGGATTGGAGTCTGCAACTCGACTCCATGAAGTCGGAATCGCTAGTAATCGTGGATCAGAATGCCACGGTGAATACGTTCCCGGGCCTTGTACACACCGCCCGTCACACCATGGGAGTGGGCTGCAAAAGAAGTAGGTAGTTTAACCTTCGGGGGGACGCTTACCACTTTGTGGTTCATGACTGGGGTGAAGTCGTAACAAGGTAGCGCTAGGGGAACCTGGCGCTGGATCACCTCCTTATACGATGATTATTCACGATGAGTGTCCACACAGATTGATATGGTTTATGTAAAAGAGACGATACTGGGTCTGTAGCTCAGGTGGTTAGAGCGTTCGCCTGATAAGCGAGAGGTCGGTGGTTCGAGTCCACTCAGACCCACCAATTCCCTTCCCAAGGAATTGGCATACAGTATCGACACACCTTGATGGGGCTATAGCTCAGCTGGGAGAGCGCCTGCCTTGCACGCAGGAGGTCAGCAGTTCGATCCTGCTTAGCTCCACCATCTTTAAGCGCATTAGCGATAGTGCTTTTAAAAATGGTTCTTAAATGAATCTAGCTCTTTAACAATTTGGAAAGCTGACAAAATAATCTTTAAGATTATTTGTAAAGTTCTCAAAGTATTCATGTATTTGAATACAACTAAAAACACATTCAAGTGTTCTTGGCTTTTTGTTTTCACTTTTTATGAAAAAGTAAAATAAAAAGATATTTGAGTCCGGCAAAATCGAAAGCTGTCTCGCTCATTCAAATAATGAGACAGCAACTTTGGTTGTTTAACATCAATTCGAAACTCCTTCGGGTTGTATGGTTAAGTGACTAAGCGTACACGGTGGATGCCTTGGCAGTCAGAGGCGATGAAGGACGTATTAACTTGCGATAAGCCCAGATTAGGCAGTAAAAGCCACTTGAGTCTGGGATTTCCGAATGGGGAAACCCACTTACATAAGTAAGTATCCTGTTGTGAATACATAGCAACAGGAGGCGAACCGGGGGAACTGAAACATCTAAGTACCCCGAGGAAAAGAAATCAACCGAGATTCCGAAAGTAGCGGCGAGCGAAATTGGACTAGCCCTTAAGCTTTATAAGCGTTAGGTGAACAAGCTGGAAAGCTTGGCGATACAGGGTGATAGCCCCGTAACTGACGACGCATATTCAGTGAAATCGAGTAGGGCGGGACACGTGATATCCTGTCTGAATATGGGGGGACCATCCTCCAAGGCTAAATACTACTGACTGACCGATAGTGAACCAGTACCGTGAGGGAAAGGCGAAAAGAACCCCTGTGAGGGGAGTGAAATAGAACCTGAAACCGTGTACGTACAAGCAGTAGGAGCAGGCTTTGTCCTGTGACTGCGTACCTTTTGTATAATGGGTCAGCGACTTATATTCAGTGGCAAGGTTAACCATCTAGGGGAGCCGTAGGGAAACCGAGTCTTAACTGGGCGTTCAGTCTCTGGATATAGACCCGAAACCAGGTGATCTAGCCATGGGCAGGTTGAAGGTTGAGTAACATCAACTGGAGGACCGAACCGACTAATGTTGAAAAATTAGCGGATGACTTGTGGCTAGGGGTGAAAGGCCAATCAAACCTGGAGATAGCTGGTTCTCCCCGAAAGCTATTTAGGTAGCGCCTCGGACGAATACTACTGGGGGTAGAGCACTGTTAAGGCTAGGGGGTCATCCCGACTTACCAACCCTTTGCAAACTCCGAATACCAGTAAGTACTATCCGGGAGACACACGGCGGGTGCTAACGTCCGTCGTGGAGAGGGAAACAACCCAGACCGCCAGCTAAGGTCCCAAATTACTACTAAGTGGGAAACGATGTGGGAAGGCTCAGACAGCCAGGATGTTGGCTTAGAAGCAGCCATCATTTAAAGAAAGCGTAATAGCTCACTGGTCGAGTCGGCCTGCGCGGAAGATGTAACGGGGCTAAGTAGTAAACCGAAGCTGCGGCAATGCACTTTTGTGCATTGGGTAGGGGAGCGTTCTGTAAGCGGTTGAAGGTGTGTGGTAACGCATGCTGGACGTATCAGAAGTGCGAATGCTGACATGAGTAACGATAAAGGGGGTGAAAAACCTCCTCGCCGGAAGACCAAGGGTTCCTGTCCAACGTTAATCGGGGCAGGGTAAGTCGACCCCTAAGGCGAGGCCGAAAGGCGTAGTCGATGGGAAACGGGTTAATATTCCCGTACTTCTTACAATTGCGATGGGGGGACGGAGAAGGCTAGGTGGGCCTGGCGACGGTTGTCCAGGTTCAAGTGCGTAGGCTTGAGAGTTAGGTAAATCCGGCTCTCTTTAAGGCTGAGACACGACGTCGAGCTACTACGGTAGTGAAGTCATTGATGCCATGCTTCCAGGAAAAGCCTCTAAGCTTCAGATTGTAAGGAATCGTACCCCAAACCGACACAGGTGGTCGGGTAGAGAATACCAAGGCGCTTGAGAGAACTCGGGTGAAGGAACTAGGCAAAATGGTACCGTAACTTCGGGAGAAGGTACGCTCTCGACGGTGAAGTCCCTTGCGGATGGAGCTATTGAGAGTCGCAGATACCAGGTGGCTGCAACTGTTTATTAAAAACACAGCACTGTGCAAAATCGTAAGATGACGTATACGGTGTGACGCCTGCCCGGTGCCGGAAGGTTAATTGATGGGGTTAGACTTCGGTCGAAGCTCTTGATCGAAGCCCCGGTAAACGGCGGCCGTAACTATAACGGTCCTAAGGTAGCGAAATTCCTTGTCGGGTAAGTTCCGACCTGCACGAATGGCGTAATGATGGCCACGCTGTCTCCACCCGAGACTCAGTGAAATTGAAATCGCTGTGAAGATGCAGTGTACCCGCGGCTAGACGGAAAGACCCCGTGAACCTTTACTACAGCTTGGCACTGAACATTGACCCTACATGTGTAGGATAGGTGGGAGGCTTTGAAACAGGTACGCCAGTATCTGTGGAGCCGTCCTTGAAATACCACCCTTGTAGTGTTGATGTTCTAACGTTGACCCCTTATCGGGGTTGCGGACAGTGCCTGGTGGGTAGTTTGACTGGGGCGGTCTCCTCCCAAAGCGTAACGGAGGAGCACGAAGGTGGGCTAATCACGGTTGGACATCGTGAGGTTAGTGCAATGGCATAAGCCCGCTTGACTGCGAGAATGACAATTCGAGCAGGTGCGAAAGCAGGTCATAGTGATCCGGTGGTTCTGAATGGAAGGGCCATCGCTCAACGGATAAAAGGTACTCCGGGGATAACAGGCTGATACCGCCCAAGAGTTCATATCGACGGCGGTGTTTGGCACCTCGATGTCGGCTCATCACATCCTGGGGCTGAAGTCGGTCCCAAGGGTATGGCTGTTCGCCATTTAAAGTGGTACGCGAGCTGGGTTTAGAACGTCGTGAGACAGTTCGGTCCCTATCTGCCGTGGGCGTTGGAGAATTGAAAGGGGCTGCTCCTAGTACGAGAGGACCGGAGTGGACGAACCTCTGGTGTTCGGGTTGTGTCGCCAGACGCATTGCCCGGTAGCTAAGTTCGGGATCGATAACCGCTGAAAGCATCTAAGCGGGAAGCGAGCCTTGAGATGAGTTCTCCCTGATACTTTAAGTATCCTAAAGGGTTGTCGTAGACTACGACGTTGATAGGCAGGGTGTGTAAGCGTTGTGAGGCGTTGAGCTAACCTGTACTAATTGCCCGTGAGGCTTAACCATACAACACCCAAGGGGTTTTGATGGACTCAATGTAAGAACATTGAATGTGTGATAACGAGAATTAAAAAACAGCTTTCCGAATTAAAGAATTTGCTTGGCGACCATAGCGTTTTGGACCCACCTGACTTCCATTCCGAACTCAGAAGTGAAACGAAATAGCGCCGATGGTAGTGTGGGGTTTCCCCATGTGAGAGTAGGACATCGCCAGGCTTTAAATTTTGGACGTTCGCTTTAAAGCGGATGATACCACTGCGGAGTGGTAGTTCAGTTGGTTAGAATACCGGCCTGTCACGCCGGGGGTCGCGGGTTCGAGTCCCGTCCACTCCGCCACTTATTAGAAAGCCTAGTCGAAAGACTAGGCTTTTGTCGTTTATGGCACATAGTTTTCTTTTCAGGGGAAATCCGCTACTTATACCAATCTAAGTAAAAATATGATCTAATTGAGGCCATCCAACAATAGAACTGATTCGCTATGGATAGCCTCAATAATATCGACTTTAAAAAGCTCGTAAGCCAGCAGAAATCCATCTAGATGAAAATGAGACTGCTGGCCCTCGCTCATTTCAAAGATGGGCACTCACGCACACAAATCGCCAAGTTTCTCAAGGTAAGCCGAACCAGTGTCAATAAGTGGGTTCAGGCCTTTCTTGAAGAAGGGCTGGAAGGAGTGCAAGAAAAGCCAAGAACAGGAAGACCACCATTCTTAACTTCCGAGCAAAGAGAGCAATTGAGCCAATACATAAAAGATAAAGCCAATGATACACAAGGCGGACGACTGACTGGTGCCGACATCCACGCTTATATCGTGAAAGAATTTGGCCAGCACTACCACCCTGATTCTATCTATTACCTGCTCGACCACATGGGCTTTTCATGGATAACTTCCCGCTCAAAACACCCCAAACAATCTCAACAAATACAAGACGATTTTAAAAAATTCAAAATCGAAACGATCCTTAAGATCCCAGGACATATAGCTTTAGAGTGTGTCGATGTCTGGTTTCATGACGAAGCCAGATTTGGGCAACAAAACACGACCACACGTTTATGGGCTGAAAAAGGAACTCGCCCAAGAGCCGTGAAGCAACAACAATTTGAGTATGCCTATCTGTTCGGTTCCGTTTGTCCCAGTAAAGGAATTGGTGAGGCTATCGTTGTCCCTTGGGTTAGTAAAGACATCATGATAGAGCACTTAAAACAAATATCGGCAGTCACGGAGAAGGGACGTCACGCCGTCGTTGTTATGGATGGAGCAGGATGGCATACAGAAGATATAACCAATGACTTTAAGAATGTCAGTATCATCAAACTTCCACCCTATTCTCCAGAGCTAAACCCTATCGAACAAGTATGGAGTTGGTTGAGGCAACGCTATTTAGCCAACTAATCTTTTACTGATTACGACGATATCATCTCCAAAGTCTGCGATGCATGGAATCCTTCTTTGGATAGCTCCAAAAGAGTCACCAAAATGTGCTCGAGAAGATGGATAGACCTGACCAATTAATTTTCCAGATTGGTATTATTCTAGACCCTTGCTGAAATGCTAGGGTCTTTTGGTTTATGCTGAGTTAAGTTGTCATTCAACTAATGAGTCCCGTAGGAGGCTTGCCCTTAGCCTCTCCCCCACATGATGAGCAGACTTTTTCTGTATAAAGCATGGCATTCGTTTAAGGGAATAAGGAAAGGGAGCGTGTTCTAGTGGGTTTAGTTCTGGTGAATATATAGGATAAAGAGTGCGTTTTAGGTGAATGATATTTAAGAGTTTGTGGTGAATATCCCTTTATAAAAAAAGCAGCCATATGGCTGCTTTTTAGTGATGTAAGACTCTAAGATTCAAGCTGTTCTTTCGGCTCGTGTATTACGCTATGCTCTTTTGTTTCGGAGGCGGCTAAAGCGTTACGCTCTTCCTCCATCTTCTTTTCTTCTTCTTTGGCTTTTTCAATCATTGGTGTAATGGTTGAGCCTTGAATCAAAATAGAGAACACAACAACGGCATAAGTCATTACCAGGATGATCTCTTTTACGTCGATCAACTTGTCTTGTACTACCCATATTCCTGAAGGAATAGAAAGTGCCATTGCAAGCGCAAGACCGCCACGCAGGCCACCCCAGGTCAGGATTTTCACTGACCAACGGTTATATGTTCTGTATCGCTTAAAGCCAATGTAGGAGAAAAATACACTAAGGTAACGTGATGCCAGTACTAGAGGCACGGCAATAGCCATCATGATCCAGTCTTCTTGGTGGAATTTGAACAGCAGCATCGACATACCGATTAAAAGGAACAGAACGCCATTTAGAAACTCATCGACCAATTCCCAGAAGTGGTCGAGGTGGTCTTCACTCTCTTTAGAGAAGCCGATAAAGCGTGTCCAGTTACCAATCATAATCCCAGAGACAACCATTGCTAATGGGCCTGAAACGTGAAGGTATTCTGCGAAAGCATAGCCTGCTGTTGGCACACCAATAGTAAGTAGCAGCTCCATTGAGTGGTCATTGGTCGCACTAATCAAGTAGTGGAACAGCAAGCCAAGTAGGAAACCATAAAAGATCCCTCCAATCGCTTCCTGGATAAAGAGCATAGTGACGCTGCCTACGGTAGGTGCTTCAGTACCAAATGCGATAGTAAATAAGGTGACAAAAATAACCAGACCGAAGCCGTCATTGAACAATGACTCACCTTCAATTTGTGTCGAGATGCGTTTTGGAGCATCTAATTTTTTCACAATGGCGAGAACGGCTATCGGGTCAGTTGGGGAGATCAATGAACCGAATAGTAGGCAGTAAATTAAGTCAAACTTAATTCCGATCAGTAAGCAGATTCCATATAGAGCAAAACCGATGAAGAATGTCGAAAACAGAGTGGCTGCGAGTGCTAATACTGTGATCTCCCACTTCTGATCTTTCAGATTAGGTAGTTTAATACCTAAGCCGCCTGCAAATAGCAAAAATCCAAGGATACCTTTGAGCAAGAAGTCTTCGAAGTTGATTCTGGTTACTGTTTCTGTCGCTATCTCTGTGAGATGGAACCAGTTATTTTGACCAGCAATTAGGATGAGGAGAGAAAGTACCATTGAACCTGCGGTAATGGCGATGGTGGTTTGCATCTTTCCTATTTTGCTGTTTACAAAGGCTATTAGCATCGCAGCAGCGGAGAGAAAACATAAAGTATGATAGACCGACATTAGAACACTCTGTTTGTAACATTTTATGAATGGAATTCTCGGCTGATGCTGCTTAAATAGCAAACATTTTTTCGTGATTATTTGATAAGAGAAGAGGTCGATAAAATAATCATGAAATCTGTATTTAGACGTCTAGACTCCTGAAGTTTGTGTGATAGGATGACAGCATAACGAAAGGAATGAGGCTGTACTGTGGGAACTAATGTAAGACAACAGATTGAAGCTCAATTGAAGCAACGTATTCTTCTGATTGATGGTGGTATGGGCACCATGATTCAGGGATACAAACTTGAAGAGCACGATTATCGAGGAGAACGCTTTGCGGACTGGCACAGTGATCTAAAGGGTAACAACGACTTGTTGGTACTTAGTCAGCCTCAATTGATCAAAGAAATACACAGCGCTTACCTCGAAGCTGGTGCTGATATCTTAGAAACCAACACCTTTAATGCGACTACTATCGCTATGGCCGACTACGATATGGAAAGCCTAAGTGAGGAGATCAACTTTGCAGCAGCGAAGTTAGCTCGTGAGGTGGCGGATGAATGGACGGCTAAGACACCGGAAAAACCGCGCTATGTAGCAGGTGTTCTAGGCCCAACAAACCGCACGTGTTCTATCTCTCCGGATGTAAACGATCCTGGTTACCGCAATGTGAGTTTTGATGAATTGGTCGAAGCTTACTCTGAATCTACTCGAGCCTTAATCAAAGGTGGTTCAGACTTAATTCTTATCGAAACAATATTTGATACCTTGAATGCTAAAGCGTGTGCTTTCGCTGTGGATTCAGTATTTGAAGAGCTTGGTATCGAGCTTCCTGTGATGATTTCTGGCACCATTACCGATGCCTCTGGCCGAACCTTATCAGGTCAAACGACGGAAGCCTTTTACAATTCATTACGCCACGTGAGGCCTATCTCATTTGGCTTAAACTGTGCGCTTGGTCCTGATGAACTGCGCCCATACGTCGAAGAACTTTCACGTATTTCTGAATCTTTTGTGTCTGCTCACCCTAATGCCGGGTTGCCAAATGCATTCGGTGAATATGACTTGTCTCCTGAAGATATGGCGAAGCATGTTAAAGAGTGGGCCGAAAGTGGATTCTTGAACTTGATTGGCGGCTGTTGTGGTACAACGCCTGAACATATCCGCCAAATGGCAGAAGCTGTTAATCAGGTTACTCCTCGTCAGTTACCAGAGCTTCAGGTTGCATGTCGTTTATCTGGCCTAGAGCCACTGACCATCGAGAAAGAATCCTTGTTTATCAACGTTGGTGAACGAACTAACGTAACGGGTTCAGCTCGCTTTAAGCGCTTAATCAAAGAAGAGTTATATGATGAAGCACTCGATGTTGCTCGTCAGCAAGTCGAAAATGGCGCGCAAATCATCGATATCAACATGGATGAAGGCATGCTGGATGCAGAAGCATGTATGGTTCGCTTCTTGAACCTTTGCGCTTCTGAGCCTGAAATCTCCAAAGTGCCTATCATGGTTGACTCTTCAAAGTGGGAAGTCATCGAAGCCGGCCTGAAATGTATTCAGGGTAAAGGTATCGTGAACTCGATTTCTCTAAAAGAAGGTAAAGAGAAGTTTGTCGAGCAGGCGAAACTGATTCGCCGCTATGGCGCCGCTGTTATCGTGATGGCATTCGATGAAGTCGGACAAGCAGATACCCGTGAGCGCAAAATTGAAATTTGTACCAATGCTTACCGTATCTTGGTTGATGAAGTTGGCTTCCCACCAGAAGATATTATCTTTGACCCAAATATTTTTGCGGTTGCAACAGGTATCGATGAACACAACAACTATGCCGTTGATTTTATCGAAGCTGTTGGCGACATCAAACGTGACCTGCCGCATGCGATGATATCTGGTGGTGTGTCTAACGTATCGTTCTCTTTCCGTGGCAATAACTACGTTCGTGAAGCGATTCATGCTGTGTTCCTTTACCACTGTTTCAAAAACGGTATGGATATGGGTATCGTTAACGCAGGTCAGTTGGAGATCTACGATAACGTCCCTGAAAAGCTTCGCGAAGCGGTAGAAGACGTCGTGCTTAACCGTCGTAACGATGCTACCGAAAGGCTTTTGGATATCGCTTCAGAATACGCCGATAAAGGTGTGGGTAAAGAGGAAGATGCCTCTGCACTGGAGTGGAGAACTTGGCCAGTCGAAAAGCGTTTAGAACATGCTCTAGTTAAAGGCATTACCGAGTTTATCGTTGAAGACACTGAAGAAGCTCGTGTTAACGCTTCTAAACCATTAGAGGTCATCGAAGGCCCATTGATGGATGGTATGAACGTCGTCGGTGACTTGTTTGGTGAAGGTAAGATGTTCCTTCCTCAGGTAGTAAAGTCGGCGCGTGTAATGAAACAGGCGGTTGCCCATTTAGAACCATTTATCGACGCTGAGAAGCAGGTCGGTCAGACCAACGGTAAGATCTTACTCGCAACGGTAAAAGGCGATGTACACGATATCGGTAAAAATATCGTTGGTGTTGTACTGCAATGTAATAACTACGAGATCATCGACCTTGGCGTTATGGTGCCATGTGAAAAGATCCTAAAAGTCGCCAAAGAAGAGAACGTCGATATTATTGGTCTGTCGGGTCTGATTACGCCGTCATTAGATGAGATGGTTCATGTAGCTAAAGAGATGGAGCGTCTTGACTTTGATCTGCCATTGCTGATTGGTGGCGCGACAACGTCGAAAGCGCATACTGCGGTTAAAATTGAACAGAACTACAAACATCCAGTCGTTTACGTCAACAATGCTTCACGTGCCGTAGGTGTTTGTACGTCACTATTGTCTGATGAACGTCGTCCTGATTTCGTCGAAAAATTAAATGCCGACTACGAGCGTGTTCGTGATCAACACAACCGTAAAAAGCCACGAACCAAGCCAGTTACTCTGCAAGAAGCTCGTGCAAACAAAGTGGCAATTGACTGGGAGGCGTATACACCTCCAGCACCAAAACAGTCGGGCATTCATATTTTTGACGATTTTGATGTTGCGACCTTACGTAAGTACATCGACTGGACCCCGTTCTTTATGACCTGGTCTTTGGTTGGAAAATACCCGACCATTTTCGATCACGAAGAAGTGGGTGAAGAAGCGAAGCGTTTGTTCCATGATGCGAATGAGCTACTTGATCGCGTTGAAAGTGAAGGCCTGATGCAGGCGCGAGGCATGTGTGGGCTGTTCCCTGCGGCGAGTGTGGGTGACGATATTGAAGTGTACACTGATGAATCGCGTACAGAAGTCGCGAAAGTCCTGTGTAACCTTCGCCAGCAAACTGAGAAGCCAAAAGGCTTTAACTACTGCTTGTCTGATTATGTCGCACCAAAAGACTCGGGTAAGCACGACTGGATTGGCGCGTTTGCGGTCACTGGTGGTATTGGCGAGCGTGAACTGGCGGATGAGTATAAGGCTAAGGGCGATGATTATAATGCCATTATGATCCAAGCGGTGGCCGATCGTCTGGCAGAAGCTTTTGCTGAATACCTGCATGAGCGTGTTCGTAAAGAAATCTGGGGTTATGCTGAAGATGAGAATTTATCTAACGATGAGCTAATCCGTGAAAAATACCAAGGTATTCGACCTGCGCCTGGCTACCCAGCATGCCCAGAGCATACGGAAAAAGGACCGCTATGGGATCTTTTGAACGTAGAAGAGAATATCGGTATGTCTTTGACGTCTAGCTATGCTATGTACCCTGGTGCCTCAGTGTCTGGTTGGTACTTCTCTCATCCGGATTCTCGCTACTTTGCGATCGCGCAGATCCAGGAGGATCAGTTAGAAAGCTATGCTGAACGTAAAGGTTGGGATAGGCTTGAAGCAGAAAAATGGTTAGGTCCGAATATTAACGGCTAATCCAACGGAAATAGAAAGGGCTGCCATTAGGCAGCCCTTTTTATATTGTGAGATGAACAGAGTTTACTTTTCAAATAGCTCAGCATGCAGTTTTTGAATCGCCTGTTGCGATTCTGACTTGTGTAGTAGGAAGCACAAGTTATGCGGGCTCGCACCGTAGCAAATCATGCGCAGGTTAAAGTCTTCTAATGTACCGAATACTTGTTTGGCGTATCCTTTGCTTCCGCTCATGTTGTTTCCGATAAGAGCCACCAAGCATAGGTCGTGCTCTACTTCCACTTTACACAATTCTTCTAGCTCTTCTCTTACGGCTTGAGGGAGCTGTGGTGCACCACCAGAGGTGTCTGTTTGGTCTAGGGTTAACGAAACACTGATTTCTGAAGTGGTAATCAGGTCTACTGAAATTTTGTGTTTAGCCAGAATCTCGAACACTTTAGCCAGGAAGCCGTATGCATGGAACATACTAGCACTACGTAGAGTGACCATGGTTTGGTTGCAACGCAATGCAAGAGCTCGGTATAGCGGCGAGCTTTCTACTTGGTGACGAATCCATGTACCACCTGCTTCTGGATCTTTAGAAGAGCCAACAAACACTGGAATGTCGTGGCGCAAAGCAGGAACGAGTGTAGAAGGGTGGAGGATCTTAGCACCAAAGTTTGCCATTTCTGACGCTTCGCTAAAGCTGATCTCTGGAATTGGAGACGCTTTTGGCGCAATACGTGGGTCTGTTGTGTAGATACCCGGAACATCAGTCCAGATTTCTAAGCCAGAAGCTTTAACGCCTTCAGCAATGAGTGCGGCACTGTAGTCACTGCCACCACGACCTAATGTGGTTGTATTGCCTTCTTCGTCTGAGCCGATGAAGCCTTGAGTAATGACTACTGACTCCTGACATAGAGGGACTAACTTCTCTTGAGCTAGCTGAGAAATCGCTTCGACATTTGGCTCAGCACGTCCGAAGTTATCGTCGGTTCTTAGCACATCACGAATATCAAAACGCACCGCATTGATACCACGTTCTCTCATCAGTTGAGCCAAAATGTACGTCGACATTAACTCACCACACGCAACTAAATGGTCTGTCAGTTTAGAGCTAGCTTGGATAGAAGCCGCTTCTGCAAGGCTGGTTACCGTATCAAGAATAGCGTAAACCTCTGCGCTTGCTTCTGCTGCATCTCTTAGCTGACTAAGGATGTCATCATGAATTTCTGCTAGCTTACGTAGCAACTCGGCACGCTGCTCCTGATCCTGAACACCATTGGCCAGTTCTACCAATAGGTTCGTTACACCAGAGCAAGCGCTGCTAACGACAAGGCGAGTATTTGGATTGTTTTCAATAATGGCGGCACAACGGCTCATTGCCTCGAAATTGGCAACACTGGTTCCACCGAATTTTGCTACGTTAAATGCGCTCACTGAGTTCTCCCACGACTTCTTAAACTAATATATCCGATATTTAGTGAGGAAAGGAACAGAGCAAAAAGAGAGGTATTTAGAATGATATTTGAAATATGTACCCTCAGAAGCTCTTCATCAGACAATGCTGATGACAGTTGATGGGACTCAACCCACGTCAACCGACAAGTCAAACCCTGCAAATTTGACTTACCTCGGCACTACTCCCCCTGAATAATTCGTATTGGAATTGCGGTTCCACAAATTATCTACCTGGGTAGTGCTCCTCTTCCACATAAAGCTCAAACATTGAACGGTTTTGGCGTCACAAAGTCAATGAATATTTCAACTATTCAGAGAATTTTTATTAGTGAATTTGTGACAGTGGTTTGAACTCAATACCTACGGCTAATTGCCGAGTACTATAAAATCCATTAGTGTGAGTTCTTTGATGCCCGAGACTTATTCAAAATTCTAAAAACTATTGTCCGCGCTCGGGTTAAGTAACGTCAAACAAGGAGCTCACATGCCGATCCAAAGCTTTATTCCCCCTCATCGTATCCTAATGGGACCAGGACCTTCAGATATCTATCCGCAAGTGCTGCAAGCGCTTAGCCGCCCAACAGTTGGTCACTTGGACCCTCTGTTTATCGCAATGATGGATGAGCTGAAACAGTTGCTAAAGTACGCGTTCCAGACAGAAAACGACTTTACCATTGCCGTTTCTGCTCCGGGTAGTGCGGGTATGGAGGCATGTTTTGTTAACCTTATCGAGAAAGGTGATAAAGTTATCGTATGCCGAAATGGTGTTTTTGGTGAGCGCATGCGTGAAAACGTTGTTCGTGCTGGTGGTGAAGTTGTCTTGGTTGATGACGAGTGGGGCGCGCCAGTCTCTGTCGATAAAGTCGAACAAGCACTGCAGCAGCACCCTGACACAAAAATTTTAGCATTTGTTCACGCGGAAACCTCGACAGGTGCGGTCAGCGACGCTCAAGTTTTGGGTAAGTTAGCCAAGCAACACAATGCGCTCTCTATTGTCGATGCAGTTACGTCATTAGGTGGGGTGCCGTTAAAAGTAGATGAATGGCAACTGGATGCGGTGTACTCAGGTAGCCAAAAATGTTTGTCGTGCGTACCTGGCTTGTCTCCAGTAACCTTTTCTCAGGCTGCCATTGATAAGATTCAATCGAGAACAACACCAGTACAAAGCTGGTTCCTTGACCAAAGCTTAGTGCTTGGTTACTGGAGTGGAGAGGGTAAGCGCAGCTACCATCATACCGCACCAGTGAATAGCCTGTATGCTTTGCATGAAGCGTTATTGATTCTGCAAAATGAAGGTTTGGAAAATGCTTGGGCTCGTCACCAATTGATGCATGAAAAACTAAAAGAAGGTCTACAAAAGCTCGGTTTTGAGTTTGTTGTTGAAGAAGCACATCGCCTGCCTCAATTAAATGCCATTTATGTACCGGAAGGCATTGATGAAGCGAAGGTTCGAGCTCACTTGTTGGAAACCTATAATCTGGAAATTGGTGCAGGTCTTGGTGCCTTGGCAGGCAAAGCGTGGCGTATCGGCTTGATGGGCTACGCAGCTCGTCCAGAAAACGTCGCGCTATGTTTGAAAGCGCTGGAAGAGTCGCTGACAGAGTAGTGACACCTAAAGTAAAAAAGCGAAGGTTATCCTTCGCTTTTTTCGTTTATTTACTGCTCGTCTGACTGCTTAGGTGAAGCAGATTGAGCTTGTGATGGTGGTTGGTAATTTACTTTACTGAAATCTACCCGAGGAAATAAGAACTGCGCCTCTGCACGAATTTGCTCGGCTTTACTTCCATCGTCTAGTCCCTGGTAAGCCAGGATCAAATTGCTATAGAAGGCCGGGCGTGGCTTATCTTTAATGATATTTAGTGACCAATTGATATAGGGCTGAATCAAGCTTGGATCTTGTGTTTGTAACCCAATAGTTAGAAAGGTGCTGTACACATCCCAGTCGAATCTATCTTTCCAAACCACTGGGTTGCTGACTTGACTAAGAATGTCTGGGTTTGTCGGGCGTGTGGTTTCAAATTTCGTTAGTATGTAGTTGGTATGTAAGGCACTCGCCATGTAGAACGTAAACACAGCAGGCAGAGCCAAGCTTACAATGCGCAGCAAGCTTTTCGTGATTTTTGTAAAGCCGCCTTGGCGATAACGCGCAACTCGCTGATCCACCCAATATATTAAAATGATAAAGATTACCCAATGCACTAACGAGTGATAAAACGGGTATTCGAGCTGCGAGTGGAGAACAATGGGTATAAACAACGCCAATAAGGCTAAACGTGTCCCGCGCTTGGCCTGATAGATTCTGTGCAGCACTAATGTCATGGCCAAGAAGATACCGATAATTGGCAGTAACCCACCTTCTACGGCCCAGTACAATAATTCATTGTGCGGGTGATCCATTGCAGGCAATCCGGCAGGATATTTCTCATTTAACGCATGTTGGCGAGCGGTATAAATCATGTACTCCGACTCAAACTTTCCGTAACCATAGCCGGTGAACGGTTTTTCAATCACCATATCTACCGTTTGCGGGAAAGTGTAAGCGCGAGCCGATTCCATGTTGACTTTCTCGGCGGCTAACCCGTTGCCTTGTGGGAAAGCTATTTGCATGACTACTACTGATAACAACAGCCCGGCTGCGAGTGAAATTACCCAATGCGTAAAGCGCCGCTTGGTATTGTAGCGGTACATGTACGGGATAATCAGAAGGACCGCAAACAGAGAAGCCAGCCAACCTGTTCGTGACGCAAGCACAACGATCAAAGGGATGGTTAAAACGGGTACCGCATAAAGTAAGTAGACATCACTGAGCTTACGATCGTATTTGTATGGCTGACGAGCCAGTAAGTAACTGGCAATGACTAAGCCAGTTGCGAGAAAGCTGGCCATGACATTGGGTTGCTGAAAGATGCCGTATGGACGGTTAGCTACGGTGTTGTATCCGAAAGGATTACCTGGTTTTAAGTAGAGATATTGCGTCAGACCTAAAATAGCTTCTATCACTACCGCTAAGACGATAAACCACAAGATTCGTTGGCGATGCTTATTGCTGAAATGGAATTGTTGCAGCACAACGAAAAACAGTAAACCACTCCACAGGCCAATGAGTTTATTCGCAGCTAAATGACTGTTTGCATTTGGGTAAAAAATCGGGATGGTCATAATGATGACGCTGATAAACAACCCGATAGTTAATTTTGAATATCTTAATGCCTGATTACGGGCAATTTGATAGCAGCCAATCCCTAACGCAAAGCTAAACGCTATCCAAGATGTCGCATTGAAGGATAAAGCCAACCCTGAACCACCTGGATTGGGCATAAAAAAGTGCATCGCCAGCACAAACAGTACTGCCAAAGAGAGGAGAAACTTGCGATTGAGAGGGACCTGAGTTTTTCCCGGTGAAAGCCTTGTTCCACTTACATGTATAGTTGCCATAGACATTGCGTTGTTTTGAATGAAAAAAGACCAGCAATGGCTGGTCTTTGTACTTTACCTGTTTTTTCTATTTCAACATAGGACTAAGGAAGCGAGCCGTGTGTGAACCTTCGATCAAGGACACATCTTCTGGCGTTCCTTGAGCAATGATCTCACCACCGCCTTGGCCCCCTTCAGGGCCGAGGTCGATAACCCAGTCGGCCGTTTTGATTACGTCCAGGTTGTGCTCAATGACCACGACTGTGTTGCCGTGATCACGCAGACGGTGCAGTACCGATAATAACTGCTGGATGTCATGGAAGTGCAGACCTGTCGTTGGCTCATCCAGAATATAGAGCGTTTTGCCAGTATCGCGCTTTGATAGCTCTCTGGCCAATTTTACACGTTGCGCTTCACCACCGGACAGGGTTGTTGCCGCTTGACCGAGGCGAATATAAGACAGACCTACATCCATTAAAGTTTGCAGTTTACGTGCAATGACAGGTACGGGTTCAAAAAATTCGCGCGCGTCTTCTACCGTCATCTCCAACACTTCATCAATCGTTTTGCCTTTGTAGCGAACTTCTAAGGTTTCACGGTTGTAGCGCTTGCCCTTACACACATCACAAGGAACATAGACATCCGGCAGGAAGTGCATTTCTACTTTGATTACACCATCGCCCTGACATGCCTCACAACGACCGCCTCGAACGTTAAAACTAAAGCGTCCTGGCTTGTATCCGCGTGAACGTGATTCTTGCGTACCAGCAAACAATTCGCGAATTGGAGTAAAAATACCAGTGTATGTAGCAGGGTTAGAACGAGGTGTACGACCAATTGGACTTTGATCGATGTCGATGACTTTATCAAAGTGTTCCAGACCTTTTATCGATTTATAAGGCGATGGATGTGCAGTCGTGGCACCATTGAGTTGCGTATGAGCAATCTTGAAGAAAGTATCATTAATCAGCGTTGATTTACCGGAACCAGAAACGCCAGTAATACAGCTAAACAAACCAACTGGCACTGACAAGTTAACGTTTTTCAGGTTATTACCCGTTGCCCCGATAAGCTCGACGGTTTTTTTAGGATTGCGAGGTGTGCGCTCTTTCGGTACGGCAATCTCTTTTACACCACTCAGATACTGACCCGTTAGTGAATTAGGGTTGGCGATGATCTCTGCCATTGTGCCTTCTGCTACGACGTTGCCACCATGAACGCCAGCGCCAGGACCAATATCGATCACATGGTCTGCACAGCGAATGGCATCTTCATCATGTTCCACAACTAAAACAGTATTACCCAGATCGCGCAGGTGAGTCAGTGTTTTTAGCAGACGTTCATTATCTCGCTGGTGGAGGCCAATCGATGGCTCATCAAGTACATACATTACCCCGACTAAGCCCGCACCAATTTGGCTTGCTAAGCGAATACGCTGTGCCTCACCGCCAGACAGGGTTTCAGCACTGCGAGATAAGTTGAGGTAATTTAGCCCCACATTCACCAAAAATTGCAGGCGGTCATTAATTTCTTTCATGACCTTTTCAGCAATCTGTGCACGCTGACCTTCCAGTTTAAGCGTTTGGAAGAAGCTCAGCGCATCCGCAATGCTCAGTTCTACAATCTCTGGGAGTGTGGTGTCGGCAATAAACACATTACGCGCTTCAAGACGCAGACGTGTACCGCCACAACTTGAACAAGATTTAGTCGAGATATATTTAGCTAATTCTTCACGAACAGAGTTGGACTCCGTGTCTCGATAACGACGCTCGAGTGTGTTCAGAATGCCTTCAAATGGATGACGTTTAACTCGAATGTCACCACGATCATTGATGTACTTAAACTCAATTTCTGTACGGCCAGAACCCTTTAATATGATCTCTTGCGTTTTCTTCGGCAGAGAATTAAACGGAGCATGAAGATCAAAGCCATAGTGATCCGCAATTGAGGTGAGCATCTGGAAGTAGTAATAGTTCTTTTGATCCCAGCCACGGATAGCACCTTGTGCCAGACTCAATGAATCATCCTGAATGACTCGGCTTGGATCAAAATATTGCTGCACACCCAAACCATCACAAGTACCACAAGCTCCCGCAGGGTTATTGAATGAAAACAGGCGAGGCTCTAATTCCTGCATGCTGTAGCCACATTTAGGACAAGCAAAGTTTGCAGAGAAGATAATTTCTTCACCGTCACCATCCATTGGCGCGACAACAGCAATGCCGCCAGACAACTCCAGTGTGGTCTCGAAAGATTCAGCTAAACGTTGTTGCAGATCCGGACGAACTTTAAAACGATCGACGACGACTTCGATCGTGTGTTTTTTGTGTAATTCAAGTGTTGGTGGATCGGAAAGATCGCAAGTTTCACCGTCAATACGAGCACGGATAAATCCCTGTGCTGCTAGGTTTTCTAACGTCTTTACGTGCTCGCCTTTACGCTCTTTAACGATGGGTGCCAGTAGCATCATTTTACTGCCTTCAGGCAATTCCAATACTTTATCCACCATTTGGCTGATGGTTTGAGCAGCAAGAGGCGAGTGGTGAGTCGGACAGCGAGGTTCACCGACACGGGCGTAAAGCAGACGCAAGTAGTCATAGACTTCGGTAATCGTACCTACGGTTGAGCGTGGGTTATGAGAAGTCGACTTCTGTTCGATAGAAATAGCTGGTGATAAGCCTTCAATATGATCGACATCGGGCTTTTCCATAAGAGACAAAAACTGACGCGCATAAGCCGAAAGAGACTCAACATAACGTCGTTGACCTTCCGCATATAAGGTGTCGAAAGCGAGGGAAGATTTACCGGAGCCACTTAATCCTGTAATAACTGTCAGTTTATCGCGAGGGATAGTCAGGTTGATATTTTTAAGGTTATGGGTTCGGGCACCGCGAACTTCTATTTTATCCATCGTATTTGCTCTATGTATAACCAAGTTGGGCAAGTATTACATAGTGTGAGAAATGTGCAAAGGAATACTGGACAAAAAAACAGTAAACAAAAGCCCAGCATTTGAGCTGGGCTTAATCATGTGAGAATAAGTGATAAGTTTGAAAAGCTTATGCTTCGCGTTGAGTCGCGTGTTTGCCTAGCTCAGACTTCTTCTCGTCTTTTAGGTACAGGTTTTCGAAACAGTAATTCGTTGCTTCGATGTAACCTTCTACGCTACCACAATCGAATCGCTTACCTTTGAATTTGTACGCAAGTACGCAGCCAGCTTTCGCTTGCTTTAGTAGGGCATCAGTAATCTGAATTTCACCACCTTTTCCTGGCTCTGTGTTTTCAATTAACTCGAAAATGTCAGGAGTCAGGATGTAACGGCCGATGATGGCCAGGTTACTTGGCGCTGTGCCTTTCTCTGGTTTTTCAACCATGTCATCCACACGGAAGATATCATCTTTGATCATCTCGCCTGAGATAACGCCGTATTTATGAGTTTCTTCTACTGGGACTTCCTGCACCGCAACAATAGAGCAGCGGAACTGTTTGAAAAGCGCGACCATTTGAGCCAGAACGCCTTCGTCTTCATTGACACAAAGGTCATCAGCTAAAACAACAGCAAAAGGTTCATCACCAACCAGCTCACGACCAGTCAGGATCGCGTGTCCCAAACCTTTCATCTCTCTTTGACGGATGTAGGTAAAGTTAGCTGACTCAATGATTTCACGAATGTCTACCAACAGCTCTTCTTTGTTAGTGCCGCTGATTTGGTGCTCGAGTTCGTAGTTTTTATCAAAGTGATCCATGATTGAGTGTTTGCCACGACCAGTCACAATACACATGCCGTTCATACCAGCTTGAATCGCTTCTTCAACGCCATATTCAATTAATGGCTTGTTCACTACCGGCATCATCTCTTTTGGCATTGACTTGGTCGCAGGTAAGAAGCGCGTACCATAGCCTGCAGCAGGGAACAGACATTTTTTAATCATTGGGGGAATTTCCTTTCTCGTCATTATCTTCAAGAATTTGCGCATAACTTTAACACGAGTGTTATGTCTTAATCATGAATAAAGTAGGAAAAATTGTGAGGCAGGGGCCGGAAAAAGAATGAGCGGATCAAACTAAGTGTTAGAACCGCATTAACTTAGTTAACGGGAGGTTACGTTAATTAAGACATCAGATTCTGATCAGCCCAAGCAATCGCTTGTACGCGGTTTTTCACCGAGAGCTTTTTAAAAATCTGGTACAGGTGAGACTTAATCGTAAACTCGCTCACAAATAACTCTTCTGCCATTCGGCTATTGGATGCCCCATTTTGAAGACAGCGCAACACTTGTAATTCCCGAATGGTAAGATCCACGGTCGCGGGTGCGGTATGGGTATTGATCACATTGCGGTAGTAGTGAAGCAGCTGGCTGGACACATTGCGAGGTAACCAGTTTTGGCCATTAATGATGCCTTTTAATCCTTCCCCAATTCGTTCAAGCGATTCGTCGGCATAGAATACGCCTTTTAGCTGGCCGAAAGAGAGCAGCTCATCCGTGGTCAGGCGTTTTGGGACATTAAAAATCACTGTTTCAAAGTTCTTCCATACCAGTGGCAAGTTCTTTATCGACTGAACAAGCGATTTATGTTCACTGAAATCGATGAGTAAGATTTTATTACGATGTTTCGGCTTCGCTTCCATTAAAGCATCCGTCGAGATCACTGGGATACCGATCTCGATGTACTTCTCCAGTGCCGCTACCTTTTGGGGCGCATTCTCTTCCATACTGATCAGAAATAGCTTTCTGGCGTAAGCTGACTTTTTCATGATGTCAAATCTCCCAATCTTCAGTGAAGGTTGTACGTTGGCATCAAAGAAACGTCTGCGCTATACGCTTGGTGAATAAATGCGTTCAGATTCAAAGGTTCACGCCGCGATGTCTGCAACGTGAATTAAAAATGCTACATGTGCTGGTTGTATAGAGATTTTGGTTCTAGATAATAACTAGATAGAACACTATCGTATTAGACTTTAATCAAGTCAGCAAAGCGTGCTATTCTAATGCGCTAAAATTTTAACTACCCAGAGTCAAACGGAGCACATCATGGCCAGCCGTGGAATTAACAAAGTTATTTTGGTGGGGAACCTAGGTAACGACCCTGAAATTCGTTACATGCCGAATGGCGGTGCAGTAGCAAACATTACTATTGCAACCTCTGATTCATGGCGTGATAAAGCGACTGGCGAACAGCGCGAAAAAACTGAGTGGCACCGAGTTGTGCTGTTTGGCAAACTTGCGGAAGTTGCTGGCGAATACCTACGTAAAGGCTCACAAGTTTACGTTGAAGGACAACTTCAAACGCGTAAATGGCAAGATCAGAGTGGTCAAGACCGTTACTCAACTGAAGTTGTGGTTCAGGGCTTCAATGGCGTAATGCAAATGCTGGGTGGTCGCGCTCAAGGTGGCGCTCCTGCTATGGGTGGCCAGGCACCTCAGCAAGGTGGTTGGGGTCAGCCTCAGCAACCAGCTCAGCCGCAATACAATGCGCCTCAGCAACAAGCTCCAAAGCAATCGGCTCCACAACAGCCTCAGCAGCAGTACAATGAGCCACCAATGGATTTTGACGACGATATTCCGTTTTAATCTTAATTGCACTGAAATTTCAAGGGCCGCGAATATCGCGGCTTTTTTATTATCTGTGTCCCATACTGAATAGTATGAGATGTTCTCAAGTGATGACATTGTTTGCCGCTAACTAAACTATGGCGGTAAAAACAGTATGCCTCTCACAATCAAACTAATCAGATTGTTTATTAAATATCGATCAAGTATAAGTATTTCAATAAGGTATATGGTGAATAGAAAAGGAATTCGGTGTTCATGAGGTATACCCCAACTCTTAAACTAAGCACGCGGCTGGTGGCTTTCGTCACTATGATCGTGATATGCGCAATGTTTATCTTATTTGTCGGCGGCACCCTCTCTTTTAAACGGCTTGGGCAAGAATATCTTACCCATTATTTAGAAGGGATCGTTGAGGTGGTCGACAAGGAGATGGAAGATCCGGATGCGGCATATTCCATGCAGCGCTGGATGCCCAAAATGCTGCAGGCCAGCAACATTGTTGAAATGACGTTGACGACCAATGATGCGGTCGTATATCGGTTTAAAGACACGTCCCATAAGATGGACGCGTCGGTCTTGTTTGAAAAAGAGTATCCGCTTACTCACAACCAGGACTATGTGATCTATTTTAAGGCGATTCCTCCTTACTTAGGTTACGGCTATTCAATGCAGGCATTGTGGTCGATCACTCTGGCGGTGATTTTGATCATTTTTTGTCTGATGCGTGGCGTCGCTTGGTTAAAAGAGCAGTTAGCTGGTTCAGAAATGCTGGAGGAGCGTGGCCGAATGATTTTGGCCGGCCGTGTTGAGCAATACGCAAAAGGTGATAAATCCGAGTGGCCTTACACCGCCAGTGAAGCGCTCGATGTGCTCATTGAAGAGCTACAAGATGCGCGTCAGGAGCGCAGTAGGTTTGATACTTTCATTCGAACGCAGACTTTTTTAGACAAGTTAACGGGAACGGCGAACCGAGTGCTGTTCGACAGTAAGTTGGAATCCTCCTTACTAGAAAGCGGTGCGCGTGGTGCGGTGATGCTTGTACGCCTTCATGACTGGAAGTTAGCTGAAGAGGAACAAGATAAGCAAGTTACCGATGATTTTATCGTTGAGGTAGGCAGCCTGCTATCTAACCTGGTTCAGCGTTATCCTGACGTGGTTTTTTCGCGCTATTACGACTCTGACTTTGCGTTGTTTTTGCCTCATCAGGATGCAAAAGGGGTAGCAAACCTTGCTTCACAATGTATTCGTCAGCTTGAGAAATTGACGCCACCAGAACCATTGGAACCAGATAACTGGTGCCACATTGGTATCACAATGTTTAAAGAAGGTGAGCGTCATAGCCAGATTATTGATGAAGCAGAAACTGCATTACGCAGCGCACAGCTACAAAATAACAACAACTGGAGTCGCTTCAAAAAGTGGAATCACGATGAGGAAGTTCGGGGAAGTGTTAGATGGCGAACCTTGTTTGATAAAGCGCTGACCCCTGAAAATTTGCTACTGTATGCACAGCCGGTTTTTGTAATGAATGATTCATCACATAAAAAACCGCTGTATGAAGCGTTAACCTGCCGTCTTCAAGACCCGGAAAACGGCATTGTGAAAGCGTCCAGGTTTATCTCAGCCGTTAGACAGGTAGGTTACGAAACTCAAATGGATAAGGCTGTGGTTAATAAATTCTTAAGAAGTTTTAAGGATAATTTTGACCACTCAAAATCATATGCACTGAGTTTAACTGTAGTTCCATTTGCTAATCGAGAATATTTCAAATGGTTTCGTTATGAATTGCTACAGTTGTCACGTGAGCAAAGAAAGTGTCTCAATTTTGAGTTTGTGGAAGCACAATTTGTAAGACACTTAGACTTTATGCGCCCAGTGGCTAAAATGCTGGCAGGTTTAGGATGCCAGCTAATGATTGGGCAAGCTGGGCGAACTATCGTCAGTAGCCATTATTTGAAAGAGGTCGACATTCGTTACCTTAAGCTCCATCGTAGCTTGGTGACCAAGATAGATCAGCGGCATGAAAACCAGCTTTTTATTCGCAGTATGTTAGGTGCTGCCGCAAACAGTAAAACCAAAATAGTGGCAGTGGGTATTGAGAACCGGAATGAATTAAATACTTTACTTGAGTTAGGTGTATACGGTGGTCAAGGTCGCTATTTTGCTACAGAGCGACAATTCCTTCCCCGTCCGCAAAAGATGCAGCCCACTCGGTCAGAATCCCAAGTTAAGCCAGGGAGACGAAATCGCTGGCGTAAAAAATAAAGATAATATTCATGGATCTTAAAGCAGTAGTAGACAAGTTTGTGCGATCGTCAGGTAGCGGTCGCGCTTGTTTTTTAGTTATTCAGCCAGACGCAATCTATTTATCATCATCACTGAAAAGTGCCCGACCGACCCGGTTTGAAGTCTCTGAGTCAAACTGGGAGAGAGCGGTTGAACAGGCACTCAGTGTCGCAGCCAGTTCTTACGATTCATTAAAGGTAGTACTGTCTCACAACTACTACCAGATGTACCAAATCGATAAACCAGCAATGCCTCGTCACGAGTGGCCTGCTGCATTGCCGTTTTTGTTGAAAGAGCTTATCTCGGAACGCGCAATAGATATCGTTGCGGACGCTGTAGAACTGCCAAACTCGAGTAAGGTTCAGGCGTACGTGTTATCAAGAAAAACACTTGATAAGCTTGTGCAGATCGCGAATCACGCTCAGCTGTCATTAGACGCTATTATTCCTGAAGACTGTGTTTGGGGTCATACCGCTGGGGAGCTCGGTAATTTCATTTTGCTGCAACGCAGTGTTCGAGGGCACTTCCGCATCAGTGCATTTGTCGAACGCACGATTGCATTTCATCGTTCCATTCGTAGTGTGACGCCGCCGTTGACTGGGGTTCCTTCAACTGAGCTGCAAATGGACAGTCTGTCATTGGAACTTCAGCGCTCGATTGACTACTTGTCTTCACAGCTGCGCCATGTCCAACTGCATCAGATGAAAGTGTGCTGTGATGAAGAAGATGAACACGAGTTGGTTCAGTCTCTTAATTACCGCCTGAGCACTAAAGTTTCGCCATTAATTCATGAAGATAATGAGTTATCAGGACATGTGCTGGCCAATACTGCGACAGCAGCTAACGCGCTACACGTTAACTTATACCCTGACTACTTAAAGCCGAAAAAAGAGCTTCTGACTTTAAGAAATGTGGTGATTTCTTGGGGTGTTGCGGCGGCGGCTATTTTTCTGTCCTATGGCTACGTAACCTGGCAGAGTGAAGGATTAGAAGATGAAATTGCCATTGTGAAGAGCAAAGGCGAGATCATGAAGTCTGAGCTGGAGAGGGCTCAGGTCAAGTTACGCAAGCATCAGCCTGACACCAGTAAGTTAGCCGCGAAAGAGCGTCTTGAGCGTACTGTGAAGGCTAAGCGAGACTCGCTAAAAGCGGTCGGGAAATATGACGATTCACAACTGACAGGGTACTCCGGTGTCATGCAGTCTCTTGCTAAGTTAGGCAATAGAGAGATTTCTTTATCAGAAATTCGAATTAACAATAATACCTTGAACTTAAAGGGGTTGGCTAAAGCGCCAAGCTCAGTGCCTAGCTGGGTGAACCGATTTAAAGATGAGATCAACCTTGTTGGTCGTACTTTCGATGACGTGAATATTGGTCGCAATGAAAAAGGTATTGTCACGTTTGAATTGAAGGCCGGGGAGGAGAAAAAGAAATGAACGAGTTCTGGCTTTCTCTGGAAGAACGTTTTGGTGAAATGAGTGCACGAGAAAAAATACTGATCGCCTTGTGTGGTTTAGTGACAGTGGTGATGCTGCTGTTCACGCTCGTGCTCGAACCTAAACTTAACCAAATAAATAACAATGAAAAACAGCTGAGTAACTTAAAGCAGGCCAACCAAAAAACTGAGATTGATATTTTGCGCATACAAGCGCAGCTAAAGAAAGATCCAAACTCGGAAATTGATTTGCAGGTTTCACGTCTGCTTGCTGAAAGCCAGCGCCTTTCGCAGCAGCTTTCAGAGATCATTGAGCACCTTATTACCCCTTCGCAGATGGCGGGGTTACTTGAGCAAGTGTTAGAGCAACAAACGGGGATTCATTTAGTCTCTTTGCAAACGCTGCCTTCAGAGCCGATCTCTGACGACAAAGAAGTATCTCAATATTCAGGGTACTACGTACATCCTGTGCGTATGGAAGTGACGGGAGATTACTTCTCTATTGCGAATTACTTGGGTAAGTTGGAAAAGCTACCTGCAAGCTATTACTGGCGCAGTTTTCATTACAAAGTGGATGAATATCCTAAAGCAACATTGGTGTTGGAAGTGTACACATTAGGCTCTAGAGAGGCGTTTATCGGTGGTTAAGAAATTCATTATCTCAATAGCCTTAGCGGTCATTGCGGGAGGAGTATGGGCAGACCAAGACCCTACCGCACCACTTGGCTGGCAGAAGCCGGCTGCCGAATCTAACGCCAAACCAACAAAAAAACGGTCGAGGCTACCGACACTAAACAGCATTGTTTGTAAAGTTGGCAGCCAATGTAGCGCCATTATGGATAACCAAATCGTAGAGCAGGGTGAACTGTTCAAAGGTTATCTCGTGGTGAGTATCACCAGTGAATTTGTAACTTTAAAGCAGAGTAACCGTCAGTGGAAGCTGGAGCTTTTTGGTTTAAACGTAAAAAAATAAGAGTCAGAGCCTGATCAGATATGCGCAAATTAGTTGTAGGAATTATTACTGCTTCTTTAATGGGATGCTCCATGGGGCATCGAGATCCTGTTGAAGTGAAACAAGCTCTCAATGAGTCGATAAATCAAGCCAACAGTCGTGCTTTAGAAGAGCTGCCTTCTTCTGTTGAAGCCGACCTAATGCCGAACTTAGATACCAGTTCGTCTTCGGAGCAAGCGACATCCAAGCGTTTTCGTATTCAGGCGAACGCCGTTGAAGCGAGAAGCTTTTTTGCTTCACTCGTCAAAGGAACTGAATACAGTGCCGCGATTCATCCGGCAGTTGCGGGTAACATTACCGTTAATTTGACTGATGTAACCTTAGATGAAGTACTGAGTGTTGTGCAGAACATGTACGGCTATGATGTGATTAAATCAGGCAAAGTGATCCAAGTTTATCCAGCGGGCATGCGCACGGTAACGATTCCTGTCGATTATTTGCAGTTTAAACGAATTGGTCGCTCACTAACGAGCATCAGTACGGGCTCTGTCACTTCTGCAGGGACGTCCAACTCTGGAGGAAGCTCAGACAGTTCAAGCTCGTCAAGTTCGTCAGACTCTGAAAACAGTAGTGATAGCTCAACGTCTCCAACCGGTGGCACGCGCATTGAAACGGTCACTGAAAGTGATTTCTGGCCAATGTTGCAACAAGCGGTCGCAAACCTGATTGGCTCGGGCAAAGGGCAAAGCGTTGTCGTCACGCCACAGGCTAGCGTTATTACGGTTCGAGCGTTCCCTGATGACATTCGTCAGGTACGTGAGTTCTTGGGTGTTTCTCAAGAACGTATGCAGCGCCAGGTCATTCTCGAAGCCAAAATCTTGGAAGTGACGCTGAGTGACGGGTATCAACAAGGCATTAACTGGTCTAACTTATCTGCGTCGATTGGGTCTGGTGGTGTCTCTTTGGGTCGTCCTTACGCTGGTGGAACAACATTACCAGGTACTGGAGTTACAATACCAACGTTACCAGGCTTAGATACGATCGGTAACTTGCTGGGTGGTCAGACGAACGTCACCATTTCTGATGGTAACTTTGATGCCGTCTTGAGCTTTATGTCGACTCAGGGCGACCTTAATGTGCTATCGAGCCCACGTATCACCGCAGCGAATAACCAAAAATCGGTCATAAAAGTAGGCACAGACCAATATTTTGTTACCGAGCTCTCAAGTAACGTGGGTAACGGTGATAACTCAAATGCCGTACCAGAGGTGGAGCTAACGCCATTCTTCTCTGGTATATCACTCGATGTGACGCCTCAGATCGACGATAAAGGCAATGTGTTCCTCCATGTTCACCCTGCGGTGATTGAGGTTGAAGAAGAAACTAAAGTTCTGAACCTTGGCGGAGATTTTGAAGATGTGCAGTTGCCACTGGCAAAAAGTTCGATTCGTGAGTCTGACTCTGTTATTCGCGCTAAAGACGGTGACGTTGTCGTCATTGGCGGCCTGATGAAGCAGCAGAACTTAGAACAAGTGTCTAAAGTGCCTTTCCTGGGAGATGTTCCTGCTCTTGGGCACCTGTTCCGTAATGTGAACAACGTGACACAAAAAACAGAGCTGGTTATTTTGCTTAAACCGACGGTAGTTGGTGTTAACTCTTGGCAAAAAGAGCTGGAACGCTCGCGTGATCTGCTTCAAGAGTGGTTCCCTGATGCGGAATAACGGCATTGAGACGTTAAGTTGTTCAAAATGTTTGTGATTTGAATATGTACTTGTCGCATTTTGGATTTCGAGTTCAGCCTTTTTCACTAACCCCAAACACAGAAATGTTTTTGGGGTTAGCCCCTCATTATGAAGCGATTCAGACCATTCTGGCCGCAGTTCAAATGGGGGAAGGGGTAATTAAGGTAACCGGAGAAGTTGGTACCGGAAAAACCATGGTGTGCCGTAAACTGATTGAGCAGTTGGACTCACAAGTAGAGTTGGTTTATCTGCCGAATCCAGTCTTAAATGGTGAGCAGTTACAGCTCGCTGTCGCCAGAGAGTTAGGGATAGAGAATAACGATCCTTTGCTTATTGTGTCACTCATTCAGGAACATTTGATTCGCGTTCATTCATCAGCCAAGAAAACGGTACTGATTGTGGATGAAACGCAGGCACTTTCTCCTCAGGCATTAGAAGCATTACGCTTGCTTGGCAACTTAGAAACTGAACATGACAAGCTGATCCAGATCGTGTTATTTGGTCAGCCAGAGCTTGATGAACGCTTAGCGACTCATGAGCTAAGACAGTTTCGCCAGCGCATTACGTTTAGCTGTGAGTTACGTCCACTCTCACTCGATGAGGGAGTGGCATACATCAATAATCGTCTGGATATTGCAGGAAATGGAGCACATATCTTTTCAGTAGAGCAGAAAAAAGCGATTTGGCGTTCAGCAATGGGGATACCAAGGCTGATTAATCAAATCTGCCATAAAGCCCTGTTAGCGGCGTTTAACGAAAGTTGTACTTTATTGAAAAATCAGCACGTTTATCTAGCAATACACGACACATTTGATGCCCGTAAACCCAAATTTAAAACACCCGTATTCTGGGGATGGAGTCAACCTTGAGTGCCATCAATAAAGCATTATCAGAAATTACAGAAAAAACATCACCGTCTGAATTAACCAGAGCCGAGATACCCCATGTTTCTCGCAGCAAGCCTTGGTTATGGCTGGGGGCGGGGTTTTCATTGAGCCTTGCGGTCGGAGGCTGGGCCGTATCTCGAGGTCCGGTTGCATCAGATGAATTCGCACAATATCAATCAGGGGAAGGCTTGCAGGTTAAATCTACGCTTGATGAACCTGCGTATTCACCGACCAGTAAAATGACGCCAGAGACAAGTCGTCAGGTTTACACTAAGCCAGCTCAACAACAGCAAGTTATTGAAGCGTCAGTAACAAAAAGTGAACCAGTAACAGAGTCTCCTGCACCTGAAGTCGACTCGTTTACTCCAAGACAAGAAGTGAGAGCGGTTGCACAAGCGCCAATCCTGCTTGCTCAAGTTGCTAGTGTTCCAAGTGAAAGTGCTCCACAGGCCTCTGATGCTGAAAGTTCGATGAATATTGAACAAGTTGAGCTGACGCATCATCAGTTAGCGATCAAAGCGTTAGGTCGAGCAGAGAAAGCTTTGGATGCCAATGATATGCAAACCGCGCTTTCTGCGTACCAAGAAGCCCTGCGTTATGAACCAACCAATGTGGATACACGCCAAAAACTCGCGGCGCTTTATTTTGGGAAAGGTGATACGCGAAAAGCGTATGAAATTATGCAGGAAGGCATCAGCTTAGACATTAACAATCAAACACTGCGACTGGCGTTATCCAAGCTGTTGGTTAAAGCCAAACAGCCTCAAGCGGCGCTTAGCCCGCTGGTTCACATGCCGCCAATGCCAAATCGAGATTATTTGGCAATGCGTGCAGTGCTGGCACAAAAGCAGAAGCAGGATGAAATTGCATTGGAGAGCTACCAGTTACTGACCCAGCGCGATCCAGAAAATGCTCGCTGGTGGATGGGGTTAGGTATACAGCAGGAGCGAGCACTGCAGTTCTCTTCGGCTATCAACTCATACAATAAAGCGCTGGGGAAAGTTGGGATATCGAACCAGTCACAAGCCTTTATTCGCGATCGATTGACGGTTCTTAAGCAGTTGGAGAATGCGCAATGAAAATTCAGTTAAGAAAACGCTTGGGTGATCTTCTGGTTGATGAAGCCATTGTAACCGAAGAGCAGATTCAACAAGCGCTAACGGCACAACGCAGTACTGGTCAGAAATTGGGTGATGCGCTGATTGACCTTGGTTTTATTACCGAGAAACAGATGCTCAATTTCTTATCGCAGCAGCTAGGCTTGCCATTGATTGATCTTGGCCGAGCTCCGGTCGATCCTGAAGCCGTACAAATCTTACCTGAAGTTCATGCTCGTAGACTGCGCGCGATGGTGGTTGCTCGTAATGGCCACACGTTGCGTGTAGCAATGAGTGATCCAGCGGATCTGTTCACGCAAGAGTCGCTGATGAACCTGCTTGGCGAATACAGTCTGGAATTTATCATTGCGTCGGAACGCCAACTGATCGACAGTTTCGACCGTTACTATCGTCGTACTAAAGAGATTGCTTCATTTGCTGAGCAATTACAGGCGGAGCACCAGGATGTACAGAGCTTTGATTACGGAATCGACGAAACGGACAGCGAAGAAGTAACGGTTGTAAAACTGATTAACTCCATGTTTGAAGATGCGGTTCAGGTCGGTGCGTCAGATATTCATATTGAGCCTGATGACAAAGTACTGCGTCTTCGTCAGCGTATTGATGGTGTGCTACATGAAACGCTGTTAAATGAAGTCAAGATTGCTTCCGCGCTGGTTCTGCGTTTGAAGTTAATGGCGCAGCTGGATATTTCTGAAAAACGTTTGCCGCAAGATGGCCGTTTTAATATCAAAGTTCGCGGACAATCGATTGATATTCGTATGTCGACCATGCCGACTCAATATGGTGAATCAGTCGTTATGCGTCTGCTTAACCAGTCTGTAGGTCTACGTCCGTTGGAAGAGTCAGGTTTACCTCCTGAATTACTTGCTCGCTTACGACGTCAATTGTCCCGTCCACACGGGATGATTCTGGTCACCGGGCCGACCGGTTCCGGTAAAACGACCACACTTTATGGGGCGCTAAGCGAGCTAAATGAACCTGAAAAGAAAATCATCACTGCAGAAGATCCGGTTGAGTATCGATTGCCGCGAATTACTCAGGTTCAGATCAACAGCCGTATCGATCTAACGTTCTCTCGTGTGCTGCGCACGTTCCTGCGTCAGGACCCGGATATCATTCTGGTTGGTGAAATGCGTGATCAAGAAACCGTAGAGATTGGTTTACGTGCTGCACTGACCGGCCACTTGGTACTCAGTACACTGCACACGAACGATGCTATCGACAGTGCCCTGCGAATGATTGATATGGGCGCGCCAGGTTACCTGGTGGCGAGTGCTGTACGAGCAGTGGTTGCCCAGCGTCTTGTCCGCCGTGTCTGCCCAGACTGTAAAACGGAAGAGAGTTTGGATGAATCACGTAAGCAATGGTTAGCTGGACGTTTCCCTAATCAAGTCGGCGTGACTTTCTACAAAGGAAGCGGTTGCCAAAACTGTAACCTAACGGGTTACCGTGGTCGAATCGGTGTATTTGAAATGCTCGAATTAGAAAACGAGATGATGGATAAACTGCGTGCTAACGATGCGGTTGGCTTTGCACAGGTGGCACGGAGATCCGAAAAATACAAACCACTATTGGCTTCGGCGATGGAGCTCGCACTGCAAGGCACCGTAAGTTTGGATGAAGTCATGGCCCTTGGTGAAGGGGATGCTTCTGGTAAAACTGACCCAATTTTACTATAGGTAAGTGAATGCCAATTTTTCGTTATCAAGGTCGTACTCTAGACGGTTCATCAACCCGTGGCAGAATCGAAGCGGTTAATTCTGAATCTGCTGCTGAAGCGTTGATGAATAAAGGGGTGATCCCATTAAATGTACGTTTAGAGAAAGAAGGAATGAAAAACCAGTTTAGCTTGTCGCAGCTACTGGTTCCGGCTATTCCATTAGAAGTGATTATTCTGTTCTCCCGTCAGCTGTTCAGTTTGATTAAAGCTGGTGTACCGTTACTGCGTTCAATGCGGGGATTACTGCAAAACTGTGAAAACAAACAGCTTAAAGAAGCGCTAGAAGATGTAGTTTCTGAGCTGAGTAATGGCCGTAGTTTGTCATCTGCGATGCAGCAACACCGCAAAGTGTTCAGCCCTCTGTTTGTGTCGATGATTAACGTGGGCGAGAACACGGGTCGGTTGGATCAGGCGTTGTTGCAACTGGCCAATTATTATGAGCAGGAGCTGGAAACCCGTAAGCGAATTAAAGCGGCGATGCGTTATCCAACGTTTGTTATCGTATTCATTACCATCGCAATGTTTGTTCTTAATATATTGGTGATTCCCGAGTTCGCTTCTATGTTCACGCGCTTTGGCGTGGATCTGCCATTGCCAACTCGGATCTTGATTGGGACCTCTAACTTCTTTGTGAACTATTGGGTACTGCTTATCGCTCTGATGATCGCGGGATTTATTATCTTTAAGTCTTGGGTTGCGACTGCAGATGGTCGGGAGGCGTTTGACCGATTCCGTCTGCGCTTGCCGATCGTTGGGGATATTGTCAATCGCGCCCAGTTATCACGATTTTCTCGCACCTTTGCTCTTATGCTGAAATCAGGGGTACCGCTCAATCAGTCATTGGCACTTTCTGCGGAAGCCTTAGGTAACCGCTTTTTAGAAAACCGTATTTTAGAGATGAAGTCAGCCATTGAAGCGGGTAGCACAATTTCTGTTACGGCCATCAACAGTAAGATATTTACCCCATTGGTGATCCAGATGATCGCGGTGGGGGAAGAAACGGGCCGTATTGATGAGTTGTTACTTGAAGTGTCTGATTACTACGACAGAGAAGTGGATTACGATCTCAAAACACTGACGGCGCGGATAGAACCGTTACTTTTGGTTATCGTGGCTGGCATGGCTATGGTGCTGGCACTTGGTATATTCCTGCCAATGTGGGGGATGCTGGACATCATCAAAGGCGGCTAATGCGTGGTTGAAAATCAAAACCGAGCAACGCTAATACTCTGCGGTCTGGTCGCTATTATTTTTGTTGGATTAGTGTTTAAATTCCAATCAGTTGCAGAAGAAGCACGAGTGACGGGGGCAAGATTGGCTAAGGTCTGGATGATTGATAGTGTCCAGAGATATAGAGAAGCCTGGCTACTGCAAGGTGAGCCAAAACAAATGGAGATGGACGGTTTTCACCTAACAATGACAGAAGGAGGGCTAGTCTCTCCATTTAGCAATCAAGGCGACTTAGATTGTACTTACTGGTTAGCGGTTCATTACCCTCAGCGTAAGATCATGACTATTGAACCATCCGAAATAGGAGGGACGATAAAAAATGACCTTTATATATGCAACTATATATATAAAAAGTCTTACAAGGTGATCGTTACCGCTAACACGGACGACCTAATAAGTGTCGAAATATTGTCGGAGTAATTTTTTTGACACTTTAGTACTATAAACAAGCAGATAAAATAGATATAATACTCGGATTAAGATAGGTAAATAGTTGTAATGTTGAGCAAATGAATGCATATTAAGCGCGTTGCATTTGCAACCAAATGATGGTCAACTGTCACTATTTTTCGCGAGCAGTTCCGTTTCTATTTCGCTATCTGACTTAGTGAACTTTAAAGCCCAACGCCATTTTGTCTCCCTTACAAATGGTGTCACCAAATTTATCTGTTGCAGTCTTACTGCATGCTTACATAGAGAGAGTAAACAATGAAAAGACAAGGTGGTTTCACCCTTATCGAACTAGTAGTGGTAATTGTAATCCTAGGTATTCTAGCGGTAACTGCGGCACCACGTTTCCTTAACTTGCAATCTGATGCTCGTGCCTCTGCTTTAGAGGGCTTGAAAGGTGCGATGCAAGGTGCTTCTGGTATCGTATTTGGTAAAGCTGCAATTCAAGGCGTTGAGAGCTCAACCACTGCCATTAGCATAAGCTCAGCTGAAGGTAACATTCAAACTATCTATGGTTACCCAACAGCTACACCTGCAGGTATTGGTGCAGCTCTACAGGATACCGTTGATTGGACAGTTTCAGGAAGTGCAGATACTGCTGGTGGAGTAACGCAATACACCTTCGCTGATGGTACTCCAAACTGGAATTGCTCAGTTACATACAGAGCAGCAACGTCAACTTCTGCTGCAGTGGCAACCGTTGACAATAGTGGCTGTTAATGCCTATTTAAAGGCCAGCTAGTCTGGCCTTTATCTCTTCTACTGTGAATCTTGGAATAGTTCATATGCGTCAGCCATCTGGTCTTAGTGCAACTGAATTTGTCGTTGTGCTAATTATCTTAGGTGTGATCGGTTATGTGGTATTACCAAGATTTATCAGTTTTGAACCAGAGACATACGAAGCAAAATGGGAGCAAACTAAGCAAACCGCTGAGCATGTTTCTGAGACGTTAAGTAATAAAGAAACCTACGATAGAATTGAACAAGAATTAGGACGTTCAAAAGCAGACAAATAACCTGTGCTGATTATTTGTACACTTGGTCGCAATTCGAATTGAAAACTGATAAACCTATCATAATACTCATAAATTCATCGTATACTTAAGTCGCTTGTCCTAAGTTTTAGCCTAAGGTCGGGTTATGAAAATTCGCAGCTCTACATTAGGGTTTACATTAACAGAATTGATCCTAGTGATCGTTCTTCTCTCCATCCTTTCTCTCTTTGCGGCTAGCCGTTTTATCGGCAAAAGCAGCTTTTCTGCATTTGCCCTTCAGGAACAAGTCATCTCTGTCATTCGTCAGGTACAAGTCAATCGAATGCAGTCGAATATTGATGGCTCGGATGACAATTTTCGTCTACAAGTTTCAAGTTCATGTATTGGTTCAGTAGCCGCCTGTGCGCTGGGAGATAGTCAGCGAGACTCTCGCAGCGATTTTGTCGCTGATGATTCGGCTCAGTTCTCCATTAAAGGTGATGTCGAAAGACCGATTGATTTTAGCTTACTCGGAAATCCCCTGAATTCAGCAAGTAGCGGTGTCTCTATACTCATCGAGAATAAGAATGGCGGTAGTCGTTGTGAAGTTGATATCAACAGCCAAGGTTATGTTTCAAAAGGATTGTGCTTATGAAAAAAGTTCGCGGCATGACCTTAATTGAAATGATCATCGCGATTGTCTTAATGGGCATAGCGATGGTGGCATTCACCTCTTTTCTCGTTCCTCAGGTTAGAGATTCTGCCAATCCCCATTATCAAACCCGCGCCTCTGCTTTAGCACAAAGCTTTATGTCACAAATCCTTGCGCGTGGTTTTGATGACAACAGTAACTTTGATGGAGGGCTGGTTCGTTGTGGTGAGAACTCCGTCAACTGCACTCCGTCTGAAGATCTTGGCGCTGAAACAGGGGAGTCACTTCCTACAGATTTTAATGATGTTGATGATTTTATCGGTTGCTGGAGCACGCCTAATACGCTCGCTCAATGTAAGAGCGTGTCTCGAGGAAATATTACCGATGTGTTGGCGAACGTCGGAGAAGATAGTGCAGAACAATATAAAAATTTTAGGGTAGAAGTCCAAGTTGCCTATGATGATTTAGGTGGTTCGGAGACAAGTGCTTTACCTAAGTATAAAAAAGTGACATTGACTATCTTTGCGGGCACGGCTCAACCCCTGACTTTAACGGCTTTAAGAGGGAACTACTAATGAAAGAACGTGGTTTCACTTTAATAGAGATGGTCGTTACGATAGTTATCGGTAGTATCATCATGTTGGGTATTGCCGGTTATATTAAACTAGGGATAAAAGGGTACGCAGACAGCATTGACCGTCAGCGAGTACAGACAGAAGCACAGTTTGTGATCGAGAAAATGTCCCGTGAAATTCGTCATGCCGTGCCAAATAGTTTTCATGAGCCAACAGGGACAAGCAATTGTTTGGAGTTTGTACCCATTGAATATTCTGGCTTTTATGTATTTACGGCGAACGATATTGAATTTTTAGTCGGTAATGATCCTGATCTTGAGTCCATTCCAGAGAAGAATCGGATGGTGATTAACCCTAGCCGCTATGAGGACCTTCAGTCGTCTTCCCAAAGTATTGATATTAGTGGTTTAACCAAAGCGAAAGAGGCATTTGTCGTCAGTGGTGCTGCCAGTACAATAGGTGCGACATCGGTTTCGGGTCGCCATTACATCTACCAACCCAGTTCTGAAGTCCGTTATTGCTTCGAGAACGGCCGAGTACTTCGTAATAATGTCATTGTCACGGATAGTGTTGATACCTCAGCGAGTTACATGCGTTATGTTGAGCCAACTCTACAACGTGGTGGACTAGTGCATATTAACTTAGAGTTTTTACAGGATGGGGAGCGTAGTGTGTATCAGCAAGACGTGCAGGTGCTCAATGTTCCGTAAACAAAATCAACAAGGTAATGTTCTCATAGTGGTGCTTTTTGTCATTATCGTGATGGGTTATTTAGCCGCCTCTCTTATGAGAATCAGTTGGTCAAATCAAAGTGGACTAACCCGGGAGTTCTTAGGCACAAAAGCCTGGTTTGTCGCTCAATCTGCCAACGAATGGGCATTGACGCAGTTGTACCCGCTTAACGATGATGATCCTGATATCGCAGATATTTGTTTGAATGAGGTCAGCGGTGCAACCCCTAATGTTACACAGAATACGGCATGTAGGATTAATAAGATGAGTTGTTTGAAGTTGGGGGTTCTGAATGAGGGAACCTCAGAGGCACAGTCTTTATTTAGAGTGCAAGCAACCGCCATTTGTGGTTCTGGGCTGTCTCAAGTACAGCGTCAGCAAGAAGTTTGGGTTAGGGAGTAATAGGAATGCGAAAGCTAAAAGTATTTAATTTGTTACTTGTCTTATTGGCTTTCTGGTCAAGCTTTTCTTTTGCTTATGACCCTGCTACGTGTAGTAACTTAAAGACAAACAGTGATTATAGCGTGACGTTTACTGTTAACCAAACTTCAGTAAAAAGCATTTCAACTATTTATGTCGATAAAGGCGTTGGGGAAGACGATAAGACAACGCCTATTGCATTATGGTCGAATGGTATATCTGCTTTAATAGAAGATGATATGACAACTAATGAGGGACGTTATACAATTTGGCTGACTTATCAAACGACTGGTAATAAACAAGGAGAACTTAGGTTCTATCTACTGAATTCTGGAACCTGGGAATTAATCGAGGGGCCTGTTTTTGCAAATTTAAAAGATTTGAATTCTGTTAATATTGCTGTGTCGGGTGCAGATGTTAAGGATTTAGAGTGTGATGTGTCGTCAGAAATAACAGAACCAGAGGTGCCTGAGCCTGAACTGGATTTATGCCGTTATTTCCCAGAACCAGCACAAAGCTGGAAATCCGGTTCATCGCTTAATATATACAATCCTAACATCACTATTTCAGGATGGTCTGATGAATATGTTAAAAAATATTTTTTATACGATAAACTAAAAACGAGTTTTGACAATGTTAATAGTGATGCGGAAGATTTTAATAGTTGTGATGTCGGTATTTGTACGACTGGAGCTGATAAAATTGAATACCCAGAATCTGTGTATGTAAATTTTAGTAGTACAACGGATTTGTATATTGAAGCATCAAACTACAAAGAGAAATGTACTGTTGCCAATAATTGTCAATACACAGAGTCAGGTGAAGTTGTATATCTCAATATTCTGGGGGCATTACGTAACCTAACGGTAAATGAATATTCATCTCCAGTACATTTTATTGTGAATTTTGAACCAACCAGTAATAACTATGGACCTGTAATTCAAAGCTATAACTCGGGTGGAAGTACTGAAACCGTTTTTCAGGCTGATGGTATTTATTCTTTTGGTTCGATGAGTTTCTCTTCTGGAGGAACTTTAAGAACTTACTCTGATGTCATTTTGAATATCGTAAATTCTTTTACTCTAAATAATTCAGTAGATATAAAAGATGAGGGGAGTAAAAAAGACCTGATTATTTATGGTCCGACCGCTACTTTTGAATTTAGCCAGGCAAATTCAGATGTTTATGCGCAGATATTAGCAGAAAAAATTACATTCAATAATCCTACTAATATTCGAGGAGCGGTAACCACGAATAGTCTTACTATGTATACTCAAAATATCCACATTTATGGAGAAGGCGCCTGTTTAACCTCTTCTACAGGAAAAAGTGATTACACTTTAGAGCTCTCACCGAGGTCAGATATAGCGCTTAGCTGTGATACTGAATCTATTCAGCCTACACTTTCTGTCATGTCTGATGGAGCATTGGCCACAGATTTTACTGGTAATGTCGTTGTGACGATTGATGGTGAATCCGAGACTTATTCCGTGAACAACGACAGTTTTAGTCAGGCGCTTGCTATCTCCAGTAGCGGGGCGAGTAAAACCGTTTCTGTTACCGCCTATATCGAAGGTGACGAATCTAATACAACGGTTACTGGTAGTTATCAGTTTGTCCCTTATAACCTGAAAATCGATGACCAATACGTTATTGCCAATAAATCAGTGTTAGTAAGCGCTACTGCTCAGGCATGTATTAACGGTACGGTTACTGATATGGGTTATGAAAGTAGCGATAATTTGGGGATTTCCGCAAAATGGGTTAGTCCAGATTTAGGCGAGGCCGATACTTCAATCTATTCATATTCTCCAACGTTTAGTGGTGGTTTATCTTCCAAAGAGTTAACGCTAAAAGAATCAGGTGAACTGTTAATCACTCTGACTGATGATAACTTCACTTGCAGTGGTGACGACTGCCCGATTGAGGGCGATGGTGAAACTAAGACACTAAAAGGCCAGTTCACCGTCTATTCACGTCCTTGGACATTCGCGATTTGTTCAACAGACAATACAAAACTTGACGACGCTACTGGTGACTCTAATAGGGGAAACGGATTTATTGCCGCTGGAGAGACGTTTGATGCCAAAGTTTTGCCTCTGCGATATACAGACAGTGGTTCTATCTCGGGTGAGGTAGAATCAACCAGCTCTTTGTGTGGGCAGGACGTTACATCAAATTTCTTTTTAGGTGATTCATCAGACAATACCGTTGTTCTATCAAGTAGTGTTGAAACTCCTACTCAATCTGATGATTTGGTATTCAGCTCTGAGATCAGTCGCAAGAATAGCGACAATGAATACACATTTACCGATTTATCCTGGGAGGATGTCGGTAGCCTCAAGCTGATGGCTGCAACTAGTGATAATTCTAGTTGTGCATCTGGTGGTACTTTACAAACATGGTACGAATGTACTCAGATGGGCTATCGCGAAGTTGGCCGTTTTTACCCCGCTTATTTTGAAGTCACTCAATCGGATTGGTGGGTGGATAAAGCCGATGCGGAAGATACAGCTACTGAGCCCTACTCTCAAAATAATATTGCGTATCTATCACAACCCTTTGGTTTAGCTGAAGTTGAAGTTGTACCTTTTTCATTAAATGGTCGCGCAATAGAAAACTACAGTCAGTTTGTTGCAAGCCTGCAGGCAAAGATTAGTGTATTGGAAGATGAAGATCTTGGTGATCGTTTAACGGTTTCGGTTAGTGATGGGGAGTGGGACAATGATTCAACTTATTCTCGTTGGTATCTGGAAGATCAATATGCGGTATTTTATCGAGACTTTACTTTAAATACTCAAGGATTCAGGGAGTCTAGCGTAGATGGTCCGTTCAATGTTTCGGAAGATGCAAATTCAACGACTACAAACTTTGGATTCACTATTTCGACAAATTCAGACCCTATAGATAGCCGTACACAAAACGATACTACTTGTCTGAATAGCACTGAGCAATATTCATCAGCATGTGATTTATCATTTCCTACTCAGCCTCCTGCCCGCTATGGCCGCATGGCAATGGATGATGTCGGCGGTACTTCTGTCAGTACCATCAATATTCCGCTACGCGTTGAGTACTGGAATGGTTCTCGCTTTATCACCAATACTGATGACTCTGCTTCTGATTATTCTTCTGATGAAGACTATGTTTGTTATCAAGAGGTGTGGTCTGAAGCTTCTGGTTCAGACGGTTCGTTGAAAGCAGTCACTAAGACAGTTGATTCAGGTGTCAGCGACGAACTTTACGCTACTCCATATTCCGCAGATGATAGTAGCTCAATACGCCAACAAATACGTTTCTGGCTGAGAATGGATGATACTAGTACGACATCTCCGCAAACGTTGGAAACAGATGATGTTACTTGTGGGAGTAGTTATATGAGTCAACCTTGGCTCCAATACAACTGGAGAGGGAAAGGAGATGAAGACCCATCCTCCGTTGTCACCTTCGGTATTCACCGTGGTAACGATCGCGTGATTTACCGTGGTGAGCCGGGGTTAACTGCTCAATAACAAACTTCGGTTTTTGCGCTTAAGTTAGGAAACTGCAAGAAATTGGTGCTTTCCGCCCATGTTTGTGTACCAATACCTTGCTGTGACAGCGAGGCATTGGTACATTTAGGACAATTTTTGTCTTTTATATCTTTGCAGGATGAACGAAGAGTATGTTTAAGAAACTTCGTGGCATGTTTTCTAACGATCTATCTATCGATTTAGGTACAGCCAACACTCTAATTTACGTAAAGGGGCAAGGTATTGTCCTTGATGAACCTTCTGTAGTTGCTATTCGTCAAGATCGTGTAGGTTCTGCAAAAAGCGTTGCTGCAGTCGGTCACGCAGCAAAGCAAATGCTTGGTCGTACACCAGGTAATATTTCTGCTATTCGTCCAATGAAAGATGGCGTGATTGCTGACTTCTACGTGACAGAAAAAATGCTGCAACACTTCATAAAGCAGGTGCACGACAACAGCATCCTGAAACCGAGCCCACGCGTTTTGGTTTGTGTTCCTTGTGGTTCGACTCAAGTTGAGCGTCGTGCGATTCGCGAATCGGCACTAGGTGCTGGCGCTCGTGAAGTTTACCTAATCGATGAGCCTATGGCGGCAGCAATTGGTGCTGGTCTTCGTGTGTCTGAGCCGACGGGTTCAATGGTGGTCGATATCGGTGGTGGTACCACTGAAGTAGCAGTTATCTCGCTTAACGGTGTGGTTTACTCGTCTTCTGTTCGTATCGGTGGTGATCGCTTTGATGAAGCGGTTATCAATTATGTTCGTCGTAACTACGGCAGCTTGATTGGTGAAGCAACAGCAGAGAAAATCAAACACGAAATCGGCTCAGCTTACCCTGGCGATGAAGTTCTAGAGATTGAAGTTCGTGGCCGTAACCTTGCAGAAGGTGTACCTCGCAGCTTCAGCCTGAACTCAAATGAAATCCTTGAAGCGCTGCAAGAGCCGCTGTCTGGTATCGTATCGGCAGTGATGGTTGCACTAGAACAGTGTCCACCAGAGCTTGCGTCAGATATCTCTGAAAACGGCATGGTTCTGACTGGTGGTGGTGCACTACTGAAAGATCTAGACCGTCTACTAATGGAAGAAACTGGTATTCCAGTTGTTATCGCTGAAGATCCACTGACTTGTGTGGCTCGTGGTGGCGGTAAAGCACTAGAAATGATCGACATGCACGGCGGCGATCTATTTTCTGAAGAATAAAAGTTTAGGTGGAGCTCAAAGAGAGCTTCACCTTCATTTCTGCTCTCTCTGTAATTCAAATATGCTCCATACCTGAACGTATTTAATGCAAGATTTCAGGTTGCCAATTAAGGCTCAATAGCTATGGAAGCAATCAGGTCAAAAACAAGATGAATCCGATCTTTGGCAGAGGACCATCTCTGCAATTACGTCTGTTTTTTGCTGTCATCATGTCGGCGAGCTTAATGCTGGCGGATAGTCGTCTGGATACGTTCTCTAACGTTCGATTTTTACTGAACAGTGCGGTCGCGCCAATTCAGTATGCCGCTAATTTGCCTCGTAGTATGTTTGATGGTGTCTTTGAGCGTTTTAATACTCGTCAGACGCTCGTGGAAGGCAATCGTAATTTAAAGCGAGAAGTGCTACGTCTGAAAAGCGAGCTGATCTTGCTCGATCAATATAGAGAAGAAAACCAACGCTTGCGCAAACTGTTGGGATCATCCTTTGTCCGCGATGAGAAGAAAGTCGTGACGGAAGTCATGGCGGTCGACACGTCACCTTATCGCCATCAGGTCGTGATAGATAAAGGCCAGATCGACGGTGTGTACGTGGGTCAGCCAGTTATCAACGAAAAAGGCATTGTGGGTCAGGTAACGTTTGTCGCTGCGCATAATGCTCGAGTATTGCTGTTGACTGATGCGAAGAACGCGATTCCTGTTCAGGTTATCCGTAATGACATCAGAGTGATCGCGTCCGGCAATGGTGAAATGGATGAAATCCAACTCGAACATATTCCAACCAGTACTGATATTCAGGTTGGCGATTTGTTGGTGACGTCAGGATTAGGCGGTATTTATCCAGAAGGTTATCCGGTTGCGAATGTCACTATCGTGGATCACGATACTCGTCAGGAGTTCGCATCCATTAAAGCGGAGCCAGTGGTTGAGTTTGATCGTCTGCGATACCTACTACTCATTTGGCCAAATGAAGATCGTCAGCACAAAGTGTTGCAATCCAATGTTGATGAAGATGCTGAGCAAGTGGAACAAGAGGTAACTGATGGCGAGTAATGTATTTCGAAGCCGAATGGTTATTGGCGTTAGCTTCTTTGTTGCGCTAGTTTTGCAAACTATCCCATGGCCGGGAGATCTGGAACTATTCCGTCCGTCTTGGCTATTTTTAGTCACCTGTTACTGGGTGTTGGCTCTGCCGAACCGCGTTAACGTTGGTAGTGCTTTAATTCTGGGCCTGATATGGGACATATTAGTCGGTTCAACATTGGGAATTCGGGGCATGATGATGTCGATCATCATCTATTTGGTCGCGCTGAACTTCTTGTTAATCCGTAATATGGCATTGTGGCAACAATCGATTTTAATTGCGTTTTTTACCGTGTTACTGGAACTTTTGATATTCTGTGGGGAATATTTGAACCAGGACGTAGTATTTAACCCATTATCCCTGTGGACGGCGGCAATAAACTGTATACTTTGGCCATGGATGTTTTTATTAATGCGACGAGTGCGTCGAGCATGGCACGTTAGGTAAAAGTGTGAAAAAAAGCTTATCACTCGTTCTCGCTTCGGGCTCTCCTAGAAGAAAGGAGTTGCTTGCTCAACTGGGTTACGATTTTGACATCGTATTGCCAGATGTTGAGGAAGCCAAACAGGCTCATGAGCAGGCGCAAGATTATGTGTTGCGCCTTTCTCTGGAAAAAGCTCAGGCAGGCTTAGCGTTGGCTAAGCCTGATTCCGTTTTATTAGGCTCTGACACTGTGGTGGTATGTGATGACCACGTGTTAGAGAAACCAATAAATTTCGAAGATGCGAAGCGTATGCTTACTCGCTTATCTGGTCGTCGCCATCAGGTAATGACCGCGGTGAGTGTCGTTTCATCGCAAAAACAACATTCAGTGGTGGTTATCACTGATGTTTGGTTCAAGCCATTGACTCACGAAGAAATCGAACAATATTGGCAGTCAGGCGAACCATGCGATAAAGCTGGAAGTTATGGTATTCAGGGACTCGGAGGACGTTTTGTCACCCGAATCGAAGGCAGTTATCACGCAGTAGTAGGCTTACCTTTGTTCGAAACCGATCAGCTAATTCAAGAATTTTTATAATTATTTTGAGGTGTGCACATGAGTGCAGAATTGCTGCTAAACGTGACCCCGAGTGAAACTCGTGTGGCCATGATTGAAGGTGGAGTGCTACAAGAAATTCATATCGAACGCGAATCTCGTCGCGGTATCGTAGGCAACATTTATAAAGGTAAAGTCAGCCGCGTACTTCCGGGTATGCAGGCGGCTTTCGTTGATATCGGTTTAGATAAAGCGGCGTTTTTGCATGCGTCTGATATCGTACCGCATACAGAGTGTGTGGCCGAAAACGAAAAGCAACAGTTTCAGGTTCGTGATATTTCTGAGCTGGTTCGCCAGGGTCAGGATATCGTTGTGCAAGTGGTTAAAGATCCGCTTGGCACCAAAGGCGCACGTTTAACGACCGACATTACCCTTCCTTCCCGCTATCTGGTTTTCATGCCTGGCGCAAGCCACGTAGGCGTATCACAACGCATTGAAAGTGAACGTGAACGTGAACGCTTGAAGAAAGTCGTTAACCAATACTGTGATGAACACGGTGGCTTCATTATTCGTACCGCGGCAGAAGGTGCGGATGAAAAAGAACTTTCTCAGGACGCGGCCTTTTTAAAGCGCTTATGGCTTAAAGTTATGGAGCGTCGTTCTAAATATAAAACGCGTTCGACGCTTTACGGTGAGCTCGGCCTCGCGCAGCGTATTCTGCGTGACTTTGTTGGCACAGAGCTGGATAAGATTCTGGTCGACTCGCGTTTGGAGTATGACAACCTGCAAGAGTTTACCTCGGAATATGTCCCTGAACTGACCGACAAACTTGAGCTTTATGAAGGCGATAAGCCTATCTTCGATATGTACGATACGGAGAACGAGATTCAACGCTCATTGGAACGTAAAGTTGAGCTTAAGTCTGGTGGTTACCTTATCATCGATCAAACCGAAGCGATGACGACCATTGATATTAACACTGGTGCGTTTGTTGGTCGTCGTAACTTAGAAGAGACGATTTTCAACACCAATATTGAAGCTACGCAGGCGATAGCTCGTCAATTACGCTTACGTAACCTTGGCGGCATCATCATTATCGACTTTATCGACATGGCCTCTGAAGTGCATCGTCAACGTGTTCTCACTTCTCTTGAAGCTGCGCTATCGAAAGACCGCGTAAAAACCAACATTAACGGCTTTACGCAACTGGGTCTGGTTGAAATGACTCGTAAACGTACGCGCGAAAGTATTGAACATATTCTTTGTTCTGGTTGTCCTACTTGTGAAGGTCGCGGCACAGTGAAAACGGTCGAGACGGTATGTTTCGAGATTCTGCGCGAAATCACCCGAGTGAATCGAGCGTACGATGCTGACAACTTTGTTGTTTATGCGTCCCCGTTCGTTGCAGAAGCGTTACTTGGTGATGAGTCACATGCGCTGGCAGAACTCGAAGTCTTTATTGGTAAGCAAGTTCGAATTCAGGCTGAGCCTCTGTACATTCAGGAACAGTTTGACGTTGTAATGATGTAATTGGGACATTTGTGAATTTTGGTTTTAACCGTTTGGGGCGATTTTGTGCGTGGAGTTTAGCCACTGTTTTGGTTTTACTCGCGATTGTCGTGACGACACTGCGTGTCACATTACCACAGCTCGACCATTTCCAAGATGAGATCAAAACCTGGGTCAAACAAGGCACAGGTTTTGACTTTTCTATCTCCAGCGTTGCTGGCTCTTGGCAAAACAGCCACCCGTCTATTGCGTTACTTGGTTTAGAAGCGAACCTGCCCAACAACCAGGAAGCGCGTTTCGCCGTTGATGAACTTCAGATTGAATTTGATTTGATTCAGTCACTTCTCCAGTTCAAACCCGTCGTAGCGGATCTCACCATCCACAATTTAGCGCTGGATATTCGCAGCGTCAGTCTTCTGCCGAATGCTGAAAGTGAAATGCCCGTGGCGACATCCGAGGAAAGTGAAGTGAAGCTAATTGACCAATTAGATTCACTGTTGCTGCGTCAGTTTGAAGACTTCACCATCACGAATTCGCGTATCTGGTATAAATCCGTTTCCGGTGAAACGAGACGCTTGGATATCGAAAGACTCCGTTGGAGCAATCAGGGTAAGCGCCATCTAGCAGAAGGGACGGTTAGTATCGCCGATGCTAAGATTAACTCCCTGTTGGTAAGTGCTAACTTTAAAGACCATGGTTCATTGCGCGATGTCTCGGGTGAGTTTTATGTTAGTGCTCAGGATGTCTCTGTTGCGCCTTGGCTAACCACGTATATGCAAGTGGAATCAGGCGTCGAGTCCGGTAAAGTGAGCTTAAATACCTGGCTAACCCTGAAACACAGTCAGCCTAATTATGCTTATGTAGAACTGCAGCCGTCAGAGTTAGTCTGGAACGAAAATGGCAGCCATGAACTATTCATTGAATCCGGTATCTTTAAGCTGCTACCCGATAAAAATGGATGGAAAGTAAATGGTCACTCACTTCAAGTTCGTACAGATGAAAAGCAATGGCCAGAGCTAGACGTTGCGTTTGACTGGCAGCCTTCCGGGTGGGCGCTTAACCTCTCTGAAATCGATATTGAATCCATCACGCCGCTGATAAAGCTTGCGCCAGAGTCTGAGTCGACCAGTAAATTTATCAATCAAATAGAGCCGAAAGGACGACTGGAAGATATCCGTCTATCAATGAATGGTGGATGGGAGACGTTGCGCTATTCCGCTGAACTTGATGAGCTGGGTTTGACGCAGTGGAAGCTGTTGCCGGGTTTCCAGCATGTTCAGGGAAGCGTGTCGGGTAACGTTAATCAGGCTAAAGCCAATGTGACGGTGATTGATGATGTCTTCCCTTATGGTGACGTTTTTCAGGCGCCGCTGAATATTAAACAAGGCGAAGTCGAGATTGTCTGGCAACAAGACCAACAAGGCTGGCGTTTGTGGGCAGATAAAGTGACTGCCGCTACCCCCGATTTACAGGTTTTGGGTGCTTTCCGCTTAGATTTCCCGAAAGACCAAAGTCCGTTCCTGTCATTCTACGCCGAGGCGGATCTGTACAATGCTGGCGAAACCTGGCGTTACTTACCGACCTTAGCTTTAGGGCAAGACCTGACCGATTACCTTTCTATCGCGATTCAAGGCGGTAAAGTGAATACCGCCAAGTTGCTGTGGTACGGCGAACTTGGCGATTTCCCGTATAAGCAACATGACGGTATGTTTCAGGCTTGGGTCGGCCTTAAAGACGCAAAATTCAGCTTTGATACTGCTTGGCCATCTATTACCGATTTACAGTTGGATTTGTTGTTCGAAAATGATGCCATGTACCTGGATTCAAAGTCGGCGACACTCAATGGCGTTGCTGCTGAGCGAATTACTGGCCGCATTCCGAGACTGGCTCCGGACGGACATATTGAGATTGAAGCCAAAGCCAGAGCGCCGGGTAATGAAGTCCGCGATTACATGATGGCGACGCCATTAGTTGACTCGGTCGGTGCGGCGTTGACGGCGTTACAAGTCAGTGGTTCGGTTTACTCAGAGTTCCAGCTCAATATTCCGTTTAATAAAGAGAATGAACCTAGAGCGTGGGGTTACGCGGATCTGAAAGACAATCGCGTCGATATTGATGCGCCGCCAATGACTTTGGAAAACGCAACCGGACGCATCAATTTTGATAATGATGTGGTCACGACTTCAGGCCTCGCAGCAGAATTACTTACGCAGCCAATTTCAGTCGATTTCCGCGGCGAAAGTGCTGACCAAGGCTACGATGTAACCATCAATACGCTGGGTGACTGGGACGTAGAGCCTCTCAAACCTTATGTTGGGGAGCGATGGCTGAACTTAGTTTCTGGTCACGCACCGTGGCAAATGGACATCGGTTTACAGCTTAATGATGTGGGTTTTACCTATCAAGTTGACGTATTAGCGCAACTCAATCGAGTCGTCAGTAAGTATCCGTATCCGCTAGCGAAAAAAGCGGGCGAGTCTGGTCTGGCGAAGTTACAGGCATCAGGAAACCAAGAGAACATTTCTGCCCGTTTGGAGATTCCTAACGCAAAATACCAGACGGAGATAGACATTACTGGTGAGGTACCGCTCCTCACTGCGACCAATTTGATGGTTGGACAAGGTGGTTTCAAGACGACCCCAGTTATCGGACATGATGCCTCGATACGTCTGGATGAAATTGATGTCGACAAGTGGTTAGAATTGCTGAATGTACCTTCGAATAGTGCCCCTTCAGTACTCTCCAATATGAAGACGCCGACAATCCCGTTACCAACCCGGGTAGACATTGAGACTCAGAGCTTAAAGCTCGCCAAGATTGAATTTCATGACGTTGACCTTAATGCCAGTAAAAAGAAAGAAAACTGGCGAATGCGGGTGAACAGTCAGGAAGTAAAAGGCACAGCGAACTATCTGAAACCGAATGACTTGTCGGTATCGTTAGATCATCTGCATTTGTACATTCCAGGTTTCGATGAAATCGAGAAAGAGCGAAGCTCCATCTTTGCTAGTGAAGATCAAAGTGCGCCGTTAATCACCAAATTTGACCGCCAATTTCACGATGAAATGCCAAACTTAAAACTGAAAATTAATGATTTCTGGTTGCAAGGGTATAAAGTGGGCAAGGTGAATGTCGACTTGCAACGTAGCGATGATCGTCTGGAGTGGAAAAAGCTTAACTTCAGTAGTGGCAAGAACAGCATTGATATGAGTGGTTGGTGGGAACTGACTGACGAGCGCAGTCATTCCAATTTGAGCTTCAAGGTTAAAGGCGATAACAATACTGATCTTATGGAACGCTTTGGCATTACTTCAGGGATCCAGCAAGCGCCATTTGAACTGAATGCCAATATGGAGTGGGATGGCGCACCTTGGTCGATGAAAACCCAAACACTACAGGGTGATGTATCGACGGAATTTGGCAAAGGGGTCATCAGCGAAGTAAGTGGAGCGGCTCGTCTGCTTGGCTTGTTCAGCCTAGATTCTATCATTCGTAAGATGCAGCTCGATTTTACCGACGTATTTGATAACGGAATGGCGTTCAATTCGATTACAGGCACGGGCAAGATTCAAGATGGCATCTTCGTCACCAATGATATCGTCATGGATGCGCTTGCCGGGGAAATGCAGATTCGTGGCATGGCTGACGTAACGAAAAGATTAGTGGATGCTGAGGTGAAATTTACTCCTGATATCACGTCTGGCTTACCAATGCTGACAGCCTTCGCCGTTGCGCCACAAACCGCTTTGTACGTGTTGGCTATCTCGACGGTTATTTCTCCAGTGGTTGAGGTATTTACTCAAGTAAACTATGAAGTCAAAGGGCCGCTCGAATCACCGACGGTTAAAGAGATATCGCGTAGTCAGGGTGAATATAAGCTGCCAGAAAAGCTGCGTGAGCAGGCGCAATAAACCACCTCAGTTTTCAAAGGAATTTAAGGAAGGAAAAACACATGGAACGTGTTGGCATCATTCAAATGACTTCTGGTCCAGATATCGAAGAGAATCTGGCCTTTATCGAAAAACAGTGTGAATTAGCGGCTAAACAGGGAGTGAAACTGGTTCTTACTCCCGAAAATTCAGTATTGTTTGCCAGCCGTGAAGAGTACCATCAACATGCCGAACCGCTCGGAAGTGGTGTGTTACAACAGCGTTTGGCTGATATTGCTAAACACAACCAACTGACTTTGATCGTCGGTAGCATGCCTATTCAAACGGCCAGAGGCGTGACGACAACTACCGTAGTCCTTCCGCCGCATGGTAAGTGCATTGCTCATTATGACAAACTGCATATGTTTGACGTTGAAGTTGCAGACGGCCATGGCAGCTATCGGGAATCTGATACCTTTACAGCGGGTAACCAAATGGTGGTCGCAGAAACGGATATTGGCAGTGTTGGTTTGAGTATTTGCTATGACTTACGTTTTCCTGAATTATACAAAGAGCTGCGTTTAGCTGGAGCAGAGATGATTGTCGTTCCTGCTGCCTTCACCGCTGTGACCGGTGAAGCGCATTGGGAGATACTATTGCGTGCCAGAGCGATAGAAACTCAGTGTTGGATATTAGCCAGCAATCAAACCGGTACCCATCCTTGCGGACGAAAAACGTGGGGGCACTCGATGGTCGTTGACCCTTGGGGACGCATTCACAAACAATTTCAAGACCAAGTCGGTTTGTTGGTGGCAGAGATAGATTTGTCACAAACCCAGCAAGTAAGGCAGAATATGCCGCTGACTCAACACAGTCGCTTTCAAAATGAATTGAGACGGAAATAAAAGAGCTAACTATGAGCACAAACCAAATAGAACAGGCACTCATCGCCCCAAATGGTCTGACAGAACAAGACATTGCTGACACACTCGCCAGCATTGCGACACGTCAGATCGATTATGCGGACATTTACTTTCAGTCCAGCTGGCATGAGTCTCTGGTTCTAGAAGACAGCATCATCAAAGATGGCTCTTTTAATATTGATTGTGGTGTCGGTGTTCGTGCTGTAACCGGTGAAAAAACCGGCTTCGCATACTCCGACCAAATTAATCTGGATGGTCTTAAACAAAGTGCTATCGCGGCGCGAGGTATTGCCCAGCAAGGTCAAAATGGTAAGGTACAGGCCTTTAAACGCACGGATAACCAAGCTTACTATGAAGCGGTTAACCCTCTGGCAGGTTGGGAAAAACAGCAAAAAACCGAACTGCTGAAATCGCTTGATGCTTACATCCGTACTAAAGAGCCGTTGATCAAAGAAGTCTCTATCAGCATCAGTGGCGTACATGAACAAATGTTAGTGGCCGCAACAGACGGGACTTACGCAGGCGATATTCGCCCATTAGTGCGTTTGTCTATCAGCGTATTAGCCCAGAAAGGGGAACGCCGCGAGCGTGGTAGTGCAGGCGGTGGCGGTCGTTTTGGTTACGACTTTTTCCTTTCTGAAACGGACGGCGTGAAGCAAGCCTTCCACTATGCAGACGAAGCGATTCGCATGGCTTTGGTTAACTTAGAAGCTGAAGCGGCGCCAGCTGGCATGATGCCTGTGGTACTTGGCTCTGGCTGGCCGGGCGTATTGCTGCATGAAGCGGTAGGCCACGGCTTAGAAGGTGATTTTAACCGTAAAGAGTCGTCAGTGTTCTCGGGTAAAATGGGTCAGCAGGTGACGTCTTCGCTTTGTACCATTGTGGATGATGGCACACTGAAAGATCTGCGCGGCTCTTTGAACGTCGACGATGAAGGCGTCAATGGCCAGTACAATACACTGATCGAAAATGGCGTATTGAAAGGCTACATGCAAGATAAGCTTAACGCGCGCCTAATGGGTGTTAAGCCTACGGGTAACGGCCGTCGTGAGTCTTACGCGCACTTGCCGATGCCACGCATGACTAATACTTACATGCTGCCGGGTGAACACACACCGGAAGAGATCATCTCAACCGTGGAAAAAGGTCTGTATGCGCCAAACTTTGGTGGCGGTCAGGTCGATATTACCTCAGGTAAGTTTGTCTTCTCTGCGTCTGAAGCGTATTTGATTGAAAACGGTAAAATCACGCGTCCGGTGAAAGGGGCGACACTGATTGGCTCTGGCATAGAAGCCATGCAGCAAGTCTCGATGGTTGGTAACGACCTGAGCATCGACAAAGGCGTCGGTGTGTGTGGTAAAGCAGGGCAAAGTGTGCCTGTTGGCGTAGGTCAGCCAACGTTGAAGCTGGACTCACTGACGGTTGGTGGTACAGAGTAACGCTAACGCTACAAATCATAAAAAGAGCGCTCATAGGAGCGCTCTTTTGTTTTGAGTAAAAGAGAATTTAAGCCTATAGGTTTTCTTCCGCAAACTCTGCCAGACGGCTACGTACCACACCGTTAAGGTGAATGTTCGCACTGCCTTCAAAGTTCTTGAAGCGTTCAACCATGTAAGTCAAACCAGATGTGACTGGTGTTAGGTAATGGGAATCGATCTGGGCCAGGTTACCGGAACAGACGATTTTGGTGCCTTCACCACAACGGGTGATGATGGTTTTGATTTGTGAAGCGGTTAAGTTTTGGCATTCATCAAGAAGTACGAACGCATTTTGAATCGAACGGCCGCGCATAAAGTTTATCGATTTGAACTGAATGTTGGCTTTATCGCAAATGTATTTCAGAGATCCTTCTGTGCAGTGGTCGTGCTTATGCAGCGCTTCCAACGTATCGGTCACCGCAGCCAACCATGGCATCATTTTTTCCTCTTCCGAGCCAGGCAGGAACCCGATCGATTCGCCGATATCTGGCGTGTTACGGGTTACGATGATCTTATCGAACATCTTTTTCTCGATAGTTTGTTCAAGGGCTGCCGCCATGGCTAACAGGGTTTTACCACTACCCGCAGCACCTGTCAGGATCACCAAATCGATGTCCGGATCGACGAGTGCATCTAATGCCATCGCTTGGTAGATGTTCTTAGGGGTAATATCCCAGACTCGGCGATGCATCATACGTTCGCGACTAAGATCGAGCAGGGTGAGCTTGTCTTCATTGATGGTTTCAACGCGGCCCGCAAAGTCGCTGTCTTCATCAATCACATATTGGTTTATGAATGTTGGATCAAAAGGCTCACGGCTGAGCTTGTGGTAGGTTTTTCCGCCCAGAGCGTAGCTTTCAACTTCATCAATGCCACTCCAGAAATCGCCTTCACGTTGCTGAAAGCCTTTGGTGAGGTATTGAACATCGTCAATCAGTTGGTCGGTTCGGTAGTCTTCAACAAAACGTACGCCAGCTCCTTTGGCGCGAAGACGCATGTTGATGTCTTTTGTTACTAACACCACTTCACGTGGTGCTCGTTTGTTTTGCAGATAAAGCACCGCGTTGAGGATGCGGTTGTCACCAGCTTTGTCGGCGAAGGCTTTGACGGTTTCCTGCAATTCGAAGTCCGCCAAAATAGAAATAGCTCCCTGATCTGGATTGTCTTTTGATACTGGAATGCCTTCTGAAATCTCATCTGGCGTAGCATCTTTAAACATGTCTTCCAAAGCGCGAATCGCAACACGAGCATCTCGTGCAACATCGCGTTTGCTGTCTTTAATTCGGTCGAGTTCTTCCAAAACGGTCATAGGTATGACGACATCGTGTTCTTTGAAAGAGAATATAGCGAAGGGCTCGTGAAGAAGAATATTGGTATCAAGTACAAAAAGTTTCCGATCGGTATCGCCCATAGCGTCTCCTTGCCTAAATGCGGCTGTGCTTGCGAGTTGTTAAGTCACTTTAAGGGTGAACTGACTTAACTCTGATTGCTTGCAATAGAGGTTGTCGGGCTATCGTCGGTTAGTGTGCAACTGAGTAGCAAGACAACTTATGCAAACCCGTGTTGATCCTAATCGTGTACCTATGCGCTTAAACTTTATGCCAATGGTATATGCAATAAATTTAAACGCTCCTAATCAAAAGTATACGTAATATTTGCTTGCAGCAATGTAATAATTGACATGGTTTTTTTACAATTTGATTGCACTTACGATTTGGGAAAAAAAATTCCCTGTTAGTGCGGTTTCGGCGTGACCTAAATCACAGCTTAAAGTAATATTAGCGGCCTTTTTCTGCGCATAGGCTACGAGCAATTTATCATGTTGAGCTGACTGAATATTGCTCAGCCCAAAGTGGCATGACAAGTGCGATCGGCGTAGCAGAAGCCAGAATCAGATCTAAACTATTATCCATGCCTGAGGGCATGAGTAGACCGACAAGAAATACGAATCAAGAATTAATAACGAGGTAGTCAATTCATGACATTTGCTTTGGGGCAGCGCTGGATTAGTGATACGGAAAGCGATTTAGGTTTGGGTACGGTAGTTGCGATGGATGCTCGTACTGTGACGTTGATGTTTTCAGCATCAGAGGAAAACCGAGTTTACGCACGCAATGATGCACCTGTTACCCGAGTGACGTTTAACGTTGGTGATGTTATCGATTGCCAGGAAGGTTGGTCTCTGAAGGTCGAAGAAGTGCTGGAAGATGAAGGTCTGTACACTTACTTCGGTACCCGTGAAGACACTCAGGAAACCGCAGTCGTACTGCGCGAAATTTTCCTCAGCAACCAAATTCGCTTCAACAAACCTCAAGATAAGTTGTACGCAGGTCAAATTGATCGTATGGACAACTTCGTTCTGCGTTACCGTGCACTCACCAATCAGTTTGAACAACATAAGAGCCCAATGCGTGGTCTTTGCGGTATGCGTGCTGGTCTGATTCCCCATCAGCTTTACATTGCGCATGAAGTCGGTCGCCGTCACGCGCCTCGTGTACTCCTGGCCGATGAAGTTGGTCTGGGTAAAACCATCGAAGCGGGTATGATCATTCACCAGCAAGTCTTGTCGGGTCGCGCTGAGCGTATTTTGATTGTGGTGCCTGAAACACTGCAACACCAATGGCTGGTAGAGATGATGCGTCGTTTCAATCTGCATTTCTCAATCTTTGATGAAGAGCGTTGTATTGAAGCCTTCGCGGATGCAGAAAACCCATTTGATACCCAGCAATACGTATTGTGTTCACTGGACTTCCTACGCAAGAGCCGTAAGCGCTTTGAGCAAGCTCTGGAAGGCGAGTGGGATCTACTGGTTGTCGATGAAGCGCATCACCTAGAGTGGAGCCAGGACAAACCAAGTCGTGAATACCAAGTCGTTGAAGGTTTGGCTGAACGCACACCAGGCGTATTACTACTGACCGCAACACCTGAGCAATTAGGTCGTGAGAGTCACTTTGCTCGTCTGCGCCTGCTTGACCCTGATCGTTTCTACGATTACGAAGCGTTTGTTGAGGAAGAAGAGCAATACGCACCAGTTGCTGATGCGATTACTTCACTGTTTACTGGTGAAAAGCTGCCTAACGACGCTAAAAATCAAATCACTGAATTGCTGTCTGAGCAGGATGTTGAGCCGCTTTTCCGAATTATTGAAAGCAACAGCGATGAAGAGGACAAAGCGTCAGCTCGTCAGGAATTGATCGACAACCTGATGGATCGCCACGGTACAGGTCGTGTTTTGTTCCGAAACACACGTGCGGCCATCAAAGGTTTCCCTGCGCGTAATGTGCACTTGATGCCAATGGATATCCCACAGCAATACACAACCTCAATGCGTGTCGCTGGCATGATCGGCGGCAAGATGAGTTCTGAAGCTCGTGCGATGAAAAACCTCTATCCGGAAGAGATCTTCCAGGAGTTTGAAGGTGACGAATCAAGCTGGTGGCAATTTGACTCACGTGTGAACTGGTTGCTGGAAAAAGTAACAGAAAAACGCAGTGAGAAGATCCTGGTTATCGCATCTCGTGCCAGTACGGCGTTGCAGCTGGAGCAGGCGTTGCGTGAACGTGAAGGCATCCGTGCGACCGTGTTCCACGAAGGCATGTCAATTCTAGAGCGTGACAAAGCAGCCGCTTACTTTGCTCAGGAAGAGGGTGGCGCTCAGGTTCTTATCTGTAGTGAAATTGGCTCAGAAGGTCGTAACTTCCAGTTCGCTAACCAGTTGGTGATGTTTGATCTTCCGTTTAACCCAGATTTGCTTGAACAGCGTATTGGTCGTTTAGACCGTATCGGTCAAAACCGCGACATTGATATTCACGTTCCTTACCTTAAAGGCACATCACAAGCGATTCTGGCGCGTTGGTTCGACGAAGGCTTGAATGCGTTTGCTGAGACTTGTCCAACCGGTCGTGCGGTTTACGATAAATACTCGGATGCTCTGATTGAGATTCTGGCATCTGGTGACACCAGTGAACTGGACGACATTATTGAAGAATCAGCGAAAATGAACAAACAGCTGAAATCTCAATTGGAGCAAGGTCGTGATCGTCTGCTAGAAATGCACTCTAACGGCGGTGAAAAAGCACAGCAAATCGTTGAAAAAATATCTTCAACGGATGGTGATACCAATCTGGTGACTTTTGCTTTGTCACTGTTCGATACGATTGGCCTGAACCAGGATGACAAAGGCGAAAACGCATTGGTTGTGACGCCATCTGAACACATGATGGTACCGAGCTACCCGGGTCTGCCTTATGAAGGTGCGACCATTACGTTTGATCGTGAAACTGCGCTGTCGCGTGAAGATATGCACTTTATCAGCTGGGAACACCCGATGATCCAGGGTGGTATCGATCTTCTGATGAGTGAAGGTGTGGGGACGTCTGCCGTCTCTTTGCTGAAAAACAAGGCGCTGCCAGTCGGTACGATTCTGCTTGAGTTAATTTACGCGGTAGATGCTCAGGCTCCGAAACGCAGCGGAATTGCCCGCTTCCTGCCGAAGACACCAATTCGCCTAATGATGGATGCGCGCGGTAACGACTTATCTGCGCAAGTGGAGTTTGAAAGCTTCAACCGTCAGCTGAGCCCGGTAAACCGCCATCTTGGCAGTAAGCTGGTGACGTCGGTACAAAAAGATGTGCATCGTTTGATTGAAGCAGGTGATGGACTGGTTGAGCAGAAAGTCGAAGAAGTGCGCAAGCAGGCTCAGCAAGATATGCAGCATAGCTTGAACGCAGAGCTTGAGCGTTTACAGGCACTGAAAGCAGTCAACCCGAACATTCGTGACGAAGAAATTGAAACGATTGATGCACAGATTAAAGAGCTGACAGGCTACATTAATCAAGCTCAGGTTCAGCTGGACTCATTACGTTTGATTGTTGTCAGCCACAACTAATAATCCGTATTTAAACCAAATAACAAAGGCCTTCTCTTGAAGGCCTTTTTCTTTTTATCTGCTTACGTTTGAGATACTTTGAAGCTAATTACATTAGCCACTTCCACCAGACAAACACCGCCAGGAAGCCAAACAGATAAATCAAACCTACAATCGACAACCACTTCAGTTTAGGTCCAACTGCCAATGCTTTAGGCAAGTCAGTTTTACTCACAAGAATGTAGTTTAATAGCGCAAAGAACGGTGTGGTCATGAACGCCAGAATCATTGCAAAGTTCAACATTGGTAGTAGTGCCGAAGCCCAGAAGGTCACAATACCCAGCGCTAGCAAAGAGACCACTAGCATGATAGCTGAGGTTGCTTTCGGATTTGTGTCTGGCTGCGAACGTAACAGACGTTGCGAGTCCGAAATCACGCGTGAGTAGCCATCAATTACAGTGATCGTACTACCGAAAATGCAGAAGAATGCAATGACCGCGATTAGGTAACGAGACCACTCACCGATCGTTGAGGCATACAATCCCACAAGCTGGTGAGAGAAACCGACGCCAGAACTTTTCAGCTCAACACCTGAGCCATGCAACATCAGTGAGCCCAGCGATAAAAATACAATCGCAAGAATCGCTGTACCAATGTAGCCGACGTTAAAGTCGAACAGAGCCGAGCGAGCCGTCACTTCTTGCTCACTGGACTGACGTTTTAACCATGCAGAGGTTAAACACGAAATCTCGATAGGAGCCGGCATCCAGCCCATCGTCACAACAATAAAGCCAATTGCAGCAATGGACCACACTGATGGTGATTCAAAATTCGCAACTTGTTCCACCGGATTACCAAACGCAATCGCAGCGGCAAGCAGAGTTGCAATGGTCAATACCGACATGATGACTTTAGATAGCGTGTCGAGCGCTTTGTAGTGTCCGGCAAAAAGAATGATCAGACACGTCGCGATCACAATGATGCTCAGCGAAGCCATGGATAACGAAAATGGAATGAAATAGCCCAGCAGGCTCGCACTGAACATTAACAAGGCTGCGGTATTAATCACGGCGGAAACGGCGTTTAAGAATAAAAATGCCCATAGGTAAGGGCGGCCCATTTCCGCGTAGCCTTCAACCAGTGTTTTACCTGTGCCCATGGTGTATTGCACGCCTGCGCGGAAAAATGGGTACTTAAAAAAGTTTACCAGCAGAATTAGCGCAGCGAGCTGCCAGCCATAGATAGCACCGGCTTTTGTCGATGCAACCAGGTGAGAGCCACCGACGGCCGCAGAAGCCATAAGGATCCCTGGGCCTAGCGAGCGAAAGAATAAGGATATTTTTGATTGGGGTGGTGGTGTTACGGCGGAGTCCATGCTTCGTGTCCTTGTTATTTTATTTGTTCCCAAGCGAGCCTTGGGGAGCACCTCACAGCATTATTTCGCTATATCTGAGAAGTAATGGCGTTAAGCGCACGGTAATGTTTAAAAATGATGTGTTTGAACCTGAATGTATTTATTTTTTTGTATGTCTAATAGTGAGGCTTCAAGGATATGAAGCATCAGGAATAGCAGGCTTTCTCTAGCACTCTATAAACTTATTGCTTACCTTGTCAAACTAATTTTACATCCCGATATTTTTTGTTTTTTTGCCCCTTGTTGACATTGCAATGCCTTTTAGTTTGTAGGGTTTTTAATTTCAAATAAAATGTCTTTTTGACAAGGCCTCGTTATAATCGCGGCGTTTTTAATTTCTTGAGACTCTGCCAATGGCAATGCTTGAATATACGCCACCAACCGACCCTTGGATTGACATCGTTTTTGAAGACGAACAAATTTTGGCTGTGAATAAGCCTTCTGGCTTATTATCCGTTCCGGGGCGTCTTGCCGAGCATCACGATAGTATGTGGAGCCGCCTGCAAGAGCAGTACCCAGATATTCAGGTCGTACATCGCTTAGATATGTCGACTTCAGGCTTGATGGTGTTAGCGAAAAACAAGCGAGCAGAGAGTGCCTTGAAGAAACAATTTCAGTTTCGCTTAACGCACAAAATCTACTATGCAAGAGTGTGGGGGCATATCGCTCAGCAAGAAGGTGAGATTGATCTTCCATTGATCTGTGACTGGCCGAACCGTCCGCTGCAAAAAGTCTGCTTTGAAGATGGCAAACCATCCAAAACACTTTTCCAAGTTGCGAAACTCGAAGAGCACGAAAATGGTGTTAAGACGACGATCGTGCGTCTATTGCCTATTACCGGGCGCTCTCATCAACTACGCGTGCATATGCAAGCTTTGGGTCATCCTATTGTGGGCGATGAGTTCTATGCAATGGACGAGGCCAAGGCATTCTCAGAACGCTTAGAGTTACACGCAGCGGAGTTGAGCTTTTACCATCCAAAAACCCATTGGTTACGCAGTATTTTTGTTCCGTGTGATTTTTATCCGGAAGCGGAAGAGATGATCTTTGACTATTTCGACCCAGAGCGTAAATTACCAGATTACAAAACACTGCCACGTCCATAAACTTATTCTAAGGCAGTGAACAAGGAGCCGTTATGTTACTGCCAAAAGTCGTCTTTCTTGATCGAGCTACGATCCCTGACCATATTCAAGTACCACGTCCTAGCTTTGAGCATGAGTGGGTTGAGTATGGTCTTACTTCCCCAGATCAAGTTGTTGAACGACTTGCTGATGCTGATATTGTCATCAGCAATAAAGTCATTCTTGATCAGCAAGTGCTGACTCAATTACCTAAGCTACGAATGGTGGCGGTTGCCGCGACGGGTTTTAATAACGTCGATGTGGATTACTGCTCAGCGCATAATATTGCTGTTGCGAATGTTCAAGGCTATGCGATCCAAACCGTTCCGGAACACGTGATTGCTATGTTGTTCGCGCTACGCCGCAACCTCTTCGGCTACCATCAAGATATCGCAGCAGGCGAGTGGCAACGCAACAAGCAGTTTTGCTTTTTTACTCACCCTATTGGCGATATTAGTGGAAGCACATTAGGCATTATTGGTAGTGGTGCGCTAGGGCAGGCAACAGCAAAATTAGCACAAGCTTTAGGAATGAAAGTATTGTTTGCTGAACGAAAAGGTGCAGCTGAATGCCGACAAGGCTATGTACCGTTTGAAGACGTTCTCAAACAATCGGATGCAATTACACTGCATTGCCCATTGAATGAACACACGCGTAATCTCATTGCCGACGCGGAGTTAAAGCAAATGAAGCCCACGGCTATCCTGATTAATACCGGCCGCGGTGGTTTGGTTGACGAACAGGCGACGGTGGATGCATTACAAAGTGGTGAAATTTCGGCGGCGGGTTTTGATGTCTTTACTCAAGAGCCAGCTGATGAAAGCAATCCTTTAATCGCAAACATGGCGATGCCAAACTTGCTGCTTACCCCTCATGTTGCATGGGGCAGTGACTCTTCTATTCAGCGCTTAGCTGACATCTTAATTGAAAATATTAACGCATTTGAACGCGGAGAAAGCGTAAACCGCATTGTATAAGCATCATTGTCGTAATAAAAAAGCAGACGAAGTCGTCTGCTTTTTCGGGCTTATTTTTCAAAGAATTAGTATTCTTCTTCGTTAAGGCCTTTAAGGATTTGGAAAATTTCGCGGTACGCTTTCGCTGGTTTACCCGCTTTTTTCTCTTTCGCTGCCTGGCGAGCCAGTTGACGTAGACGTTGACGATCGGCTTCTGGGTACAGCTCCACTACGTCATCAATGGCTTTATCGCCTTCTTCCACTACACGATCACGCAATGCTTCCAACTTGTGGAAGACTGCCGTCAATTGAGAGTGCTTGTTACGAATTTTGTCCAGTGCTGCCTGGATTGGCTCTGGATCTTCATAACGCATCAGTTTACCGATGCGTTGCAATTGGCGACGACGCGCTTCGTTTTTAAAGCGTTGTGCATCCGCAATTGCTTCTCTAAGGTCTTCGCTCAATGGAAACTTTTCGAGAACTGAAGGCTTTAGGCCGACAAGCTCTTCGCCTAGCTTTTGCAGTTCTTCCATGTCTCGCTTCATCTCGGATTTACTTACCCAGATGATCTCTTCTTCTGGTTCCCATGGCGCTTTTTGATTCTTACGTGCCATTTCAGTTGCCTGTGTTTTGATTAATATTATGACTATTTTAACAAGAATCGTGGGGAGAAAGCGAAATTCTTGTTATTCTATTGAACATCAAATACAAGATGTGAAAGACAATGGATATTAAACAGCAGGTTGCTGAGCAACGTACCGAGCTAGAACAGGCCGTCGCAAGAGCGTTAAAGCTTGCATCGACTAAGTCTGATGCCGCAGAAGTCGCAATTACTAAAAGCACTGGTTTAAGTGTTTCTACCCGAATGGGGGACGTAGAAAATGTCGAATTCAACAGCGATGGTGCACTTGGCATTACCGTTTACCGAGGTCAGCGTAAGGGCAGTGCGTCTACGTCCGATCTGAGTGAGGCTGCGATTGAACAAACGGTTATCGCGGCGCTGGATATTGCTCATTACACATCCGAAGACCCGTTCGCAGGGCCAGCAGCAAAAGAGTACATGGTTGACTCGATTCCAGATTTGGACCTGTTCCACCCAGACTCTCCAGATCCGGATTACGCTGCAGAAGTGGCGATCGCGGCAGAAAAAGAAGCGCTTAGCTACGACAGCACAATCAAACAAAGTGACGGCGCGAGCTACGATAGCCACTATGGTGTGAAAGTCTACGGCAACAGTCACGGCCTGCTGGCAAGCTACGCTTCGAGTCGTCATAGCACCAGTTGCTGTGTGATTGGCGTAGGTAAGAACGGTGAAATGGAGCGTGACTACAGCTACACGGTTGCTCGTCATCGTGATGACCTTTGGACACCTGAAACGGTAGGACGTAAAGCCGCTGAAAACACCGTTAACCGTCTGGATGCACAGAGACTCAAAACGGGACAATACCCAATTATGTTTGCTGCAGATGTTGCGACAGGCTTGATTGGGCATTTGGTTATGGCAATAAGTGGCGGCAACCTCTACCGTCAATCGTCCTTCCTTCTCGATCATCTTGGTAAGCAAATTCTGCCAGAGTGGTTCAATGTTTCAGAGCGTCCGCACGTATTGCGCGGATTGGCATCTAGCCCGTTTGATAGTGAAGGTGTCTACACACAAGATCGTGAAATTATCACCGATGGTGTACTGGCTACGTATCTATTGACCAGTTATGCAGCGCGTAAAATGAAAATGGACCCAACTGGCCATGCTGGTGGTATTCATAACTGGTACGTGAAATCGACGGGACAGAACTTTGAGCAAATGCTGAAAGAGCTTGGTACTGGCCTTCTTGTTACTGAAGTTATGGGGCAAGGCGTGAATGTCGTCACGGGCGACTACTCTCGTGGTGCGGCTGGTTTCTGGGTCGAAAACGGTGTAATTCAGTACCCAGTGTCTGAAATTACCATTGCAGGTAATTTAAAAGATATGTTCAACAAGATTGTTGCCGTTGGCAGTGATGTGGAAACACGTTCTCAGATTCAGACTGGCTCTATCTTGCTGGATACCATGAAGGTTGCTGGCGAGTAAGCTGAAGCCTGATTCAAATACCAAAAAGCCTGATGTTAACTTAACATCAGGCTTTTTTGTTATTCGTTAGTGGCAACTTTAGATCATGATGGTTGCGAGCCCGAGGAACACCGACAGGCCAATGACATCCGTGACGGTTGTCAGCGCCATACCACCAGCCAGAGCCGGATCAATGTTCATCTTTTTAAGCAGAATTGGAATGCTCACCCCGGCGATACCAGCAACGAGTAAATTGGTCAGCATGGCTGCAGAGATAATGCCACCTAGCATCCAGTTGCCTTTCCAGGCTACGACAATACCACCGATGATCAGCGCCCACATGATGCCGTTAAGCAAACCGATGGCCGCTTCTTTCATCAACAGCTCTCGCTTGTTTGCGTCACCGATATGACCAAGGGCAAGGCCACGAATGACAAGTGCTACTGTCTGGTTACCAGCAACCCCACCCATAGATGGCACGATGGTCATCAAGACCGCAATCGCCGCCATTTGGTCCAGAGTCGCTTCAAACATGTTAGAAACCGAGGCCGCCGCTAGTGCGGCGAGAACATTGGCACCCAACCAAATACTGCGTTTGCGCGCAGATTTAACGACAGGTGCAAAGGTATCTTCATCATCGTCCATACCCGCCATACTCATCATCGAGTGTTCAGCGTCTTCACGAATAACGTCAACCACGTCATCGATTGTAATACGGCCAACGAGATGTTGGTTTTCATCCACGACTGGAGCCGACACCCAATTACGACGTTCAAACAGGCTCGCGACATCAGAATCACTGGTATCTACAGTGATCGCTTCGTCCGCGTCTTCCATGATATCGATAATTTTGACGTCAGGCTGGGTTGTGATAAGCATTGTGATTGGCAGTTCACCAATCAGTTTGCTCTCTTCATCAATGACATACAGTGCATCTGTTGCTTCTGGCAGTTCGCCTTTCATGCGTAGATAGCGTAAAACTACATCGACGTCGACGTCACCACGAATAGTGATAACGTCGGTGTTCATTAGACCACCAGCGGTATCTTCGGGGTAGGAAAGGGCCGTTTCTACGCGAAGACGATCTGCTGAGTCCATTTGGGATAGGACTTCGCGTGAGAGGTCATCTGGCAAACTACGCAGTACGTAAGCAACGTCATCGGTATCCATGCCTTCTGTTGCTTCAGCAAGCGCTTCAGGGGCCATTTTGGATACAAGGTTGTCTTTGACGTCTTCGTTGAGTTCGTCAAGAATCTCACCGTAGTCTTCAGGGTCGGTCAGTTGCCAAAGCACGTCACGGCTTTTACGTGGCGCCGCTTCTAAAAGGTGAGCGATATCCTCAGGTTCCATGTCCTGGAGTTGACGGCGAACATGGACGAAGCGTCCGTTTTCCAACGCTTCTGTGACTTCTTGGAGGGCTTGGTGAGCTTGGTCGAATTCTATTTGCTCTGCCATTCGTTCCTCCCAATTCCTGATGTTTACAATGCGTTGAATAATAACTTAATTCTAGGCGCCTTTTAATAACAACTTGTGAAACTAAACAAAATTATTTGCTAAAAGAAAGCAACTCAGTAAAAGAACGGAAGGAGATATGACTGAAACTGAAGACAAACACAAAGTTGTTTGCTTACTTCAGGATAATGGAGTTGGAAAGATTTGGTTTGAAGTTATTGATTACATTAGATAAAAGGTGAGAGTGTTACTCACCTTCTTCAAACTTATCTTCAATGAGCAGACACACCGCATCCAGTGCTTGTTCTGCTTGGTCGCCAGCGGCATGAATCGTGACGTATTGACCTTGAGCCGACTCAAGCATAAGAAGTCCCATCACACTATCAGCTGTCGCGGTGATGTCTTCTTCGTTATCAATGGTGATGACGGCTTCAAAACTTTGTGCCAGTTCCACTAACTTTACTGCGGCACGCGCGTGAAGGCCGAGACGGTTTTGGATCAATACTTTGCGACTTAATTCCACCGTTACTCCTTAGCATTTTTTTCTAGTGAGGTATGACGAATCTGAACTTTGTGTCCCTTCTTCGCGAAGTACTCACCGATTTGTTGTGTCAGGTACACCGAGCGGTGTTTACCACCAGTACAACCTATGGCAACAGTGAGGTAGCTGCGATTATTCTTTTCTAACAGCGGGAGCCAATTCTCAATAAAGCTTTCAATTTGATGCTTTAGATCGAGGACAGATTGATGCTGTTCTAAAAACGCGGCGATCGGGGCATCTAAACCCGTATATGGGCGTAGTCCCGGTTCCCAGTGTGGGTTAGGTAAAAATCGCACATCAAAGACATAATCGGCATCGGAAGGCAGGCCATATTTGAACCCAAAAGATTCAAATACCATCACCAGCCCTTTACTTTCACGCGCCACAACTCGCATTCGAACCGTTTCACTCAACTCATGCAACGACTGTCCACTACTGTTAAGTACCAAATCCGCATGAGTTTTAAGTGGCCTCAAAATCTCTTTTTCGCGTTCGATAGCTTGATCAAGCGAGAGCGATTCATTGCCAAGTGACAGGGGATGGATACGACGGGTTTCACTGTAGCGTTTAAGCAGCGTTTCCTTATCGGCATCTAAGAATAGCATGGTCACGTCTAACTCTTGTTTGAGCTTTTCCAGTGTCCCTGTGAATTCTTTGAGCTTTTTAGGAATGTTGCGAATATCGATACTCACCGCAACGTTCTGTTTGCTATCGGCAACGGACTGAACAAATGCGTCAAGCAAGTTGACTGGCAAGTTATCAACGCAGTAGTAACCTAAGTCTTCCAGTACACGCAGCGCAATACTCTTGCCCGCACCGGAATGCCCGCTTACAACGATTAGTCGCATGGTTAATTGTCCTGCTTATTGGTGAATCATGATGTCGTAAAGTTCTTGATCACTTTGAGCATTGCGCAACAACTTGAGTACTTGCTTGTCGCTCAGACGCTCTGCCATAGAGGATAGAGTCTTGAGATGCTCTTTGCACTGTTCTTCTGGTACAAGGAGTGCAAAAAGTAAATCGACAGGACGATTATCGATCGCATCAAATTCAATCGCTTCATCACATTGGAGAAGCACAGCAACGGCTTTATCGCTTGATTGCATTCTTGCGTGCGGGATTGCAATACCGTTTCCGATACCAGTACTGCCCATTTTCTCTCTGTTGAGCATGCACTCGAACAGTTCGGTAGAATCTTGACCCGTATGATCGGCGACGATGCGGCTGATCATTTCAAGGGCTCGTTTTTTACTTGTACAGTGGACTGCACTTTTCGTGCAGTCCAATGACAGTATTTCGCTCAGTTGCATGATTAATGACTGTGTAGTTTTTCTTTGTGCTTGTTAAGTTGGCGAACCAGTTTATCTACCAGCGAATCAATCGCGGCATACATATTCTCGTCATCAGCTGACGCGTGGATTTCACCTTGATTTACGTGGAGCGTAGCTTCCGCGATTTGAGTTAATTTTTCAACTTTTAGTACAACGTGGACCTGATTTATATGGTCGAAGAATCTTTCGAGCTTCTGAAACTTAGTTTGAACATAGTCTTGCATTGAATCGGTAAGATCAACGTGATGGCCTTGAATATTGATTTGCATAGACTTTCCTTTTCAGTTAGTGCCTAAAGTAGGCGTTTACGCTGACTTGAAGGGGCGATACCCAAGGATTCTCGATATTTTGCTATCGTACGTCTCGCGACCTGAATCCCTTGGTCAGCCAGAAGAGCGGCAATCTTACTGTCACTAAGTGGTTTTGCAGTATTCTCTGCCGCGACCAGTTTCTTAATGAGTGCACGAATTGCCGTTGACGAACATTCTCCACCATTATCTGTACTAACATGGCTGGAGAAGAAGTACTTCAATTCAAAAATACCACGTGGCGTATGCATGAATTTTTGTGTTGTAACACGAGAAATCGTGGACTCATGCATATCGACCGCCAAGGCTACATCATTTAATACCATCGGCTTCATGGCTTCTTCACCATACTCGAAGAAATCTTGCTGATGTTCAACAATACATCTTGCAACTTTGAGTAGCGTCTCGTTTCTACTCTCTAAGCTCTTAATTAACCACTTTGCCTCTTGCAAATTGCTACGAATGTACTGGCTATCTGCACTATTGCCTTTTCCGAGCTGGGCGTACTGTTGATTTACTTTTAGTTTTGGAATGCTATCTGGGTTAATGGAGACCATCCATTTCCCATTATCTTTAAATACGGACACGTCAGGAATAACGTATTCGGTGTCATCTGGAGTGATGCGGCTTCCCGGGCGAGGGTCCAGTTGCTGAATGAGCTTGAGAACTTCGCGCAGATCCGCTTCTTTTAGTTTGGTTTCTTTGATAACCAGTTTGTAATCACGATTACCAAGATGATCGATGTGATCGGTCAGAATCATTCTGGCTTCTTCAAGCCACGGCGTACCTTCAGGGAAGGTCGCTAATTGAAGTAGCAGACACTCTTGTAGATTTCGCGATGCCACGCCAAGAGGATCGAACTGTTGAATGCGTTTACGTACCGCTTCTACTTCATCAAGTTCAATATCTTCGTTATCGAAGCTTTCATGAATCTCTTCTGGAGAGAGGGTTAAGTAGCCGTATTCGTCAACGGCATCAATGATCGCCATTGCGATGGTGCGGTCGGTTTCACTAAACGGGGTTAAATCCAACTGCCACATCAGGTAGTCGTACAGTGACTCAGTCGTTTCACCTTGATACACCGGCATATCGTCATCCAGAGCGAGCCCTGTACTGCCAGTGTTTGCACTGTAAACATCATCCCAAGTGGTGTCGATTTCAAGTTCTGAACTGATTTCAGATTTCTCAATTACATCGGAACTGTCAGGAACGTCAATTTCTGTAGGTTCGTTAGCGCTGGTGCTATTTTCAGATGCATCCAGCTCTGATTTATCTTCACCGTTAGCTAGAGGCTCATCTTGGCCATCTTCAACTTCCAATAATGGGTTTGAATCCAATGCTTCCTGAATTTCTTGTTGAAGGTCGAGGGTCGACAACTGCAATAAACGGATCGCTTGTTGCAGCTGAGGTGTCATGGCTAACTGCTGACCTAGCTTTAATTGTAATGAAGGTTTCATTCAGTGTTACTTACCTTGTAATGCTCAGAATCTTACCGTTCCTAATATAATCATAGACGGAATTGTTCACCGAGATAAACTTGTTTCACCTGTTCATTGTTGAGAACTTCATCCGGAGTTCCCGATGCAATTAGGTGTCCTTGACTTACGATATAGGCTTTTTCACATACGTCTAGTGTTTCGCGTACGTTATGGTCGGTGATAAGCACACCGAGGCCTCTGTCGCGCAGGTGTTCAATAATTTTTTTGATGTCACCAACTGAAATTGGGTCAACACCAGCAAAAGGTTCGTCCAATAAAATAAACTGAGGATTTGCCGCTAAAGCTCGTGCAATTTCAACCCTACGACGTTCACCACCCGATAGTGCCATGCCTGCGCTGGCTCGGATGTGCTGTATGTGGAATTCTTCTAACAAATCTTCCAGTTTATCCTGGCGTTCTTCTCTGGTCATTTCCTGACGAGTTTCCAGAACGGCCATAATGTTGTCTTCAACTGACAGCTTACGAAAAATAGATGCTTCCTGAGGAAGGTAGCCAATACCAAGACGCGAACGACTGTGCATTGGCAAGATGCTGATGTCTTGGTTATCGATGGTGATGACACCTTCATCACGAGGCACTAATCCGACAATCATGTAGAAGGATGTCGTTTTACCTGCACCGTTAGGACCCAGTAGACCAACAATCTGACCTGATTCCACTTCTAAGCTGACATCGGTAACCACCTTGCGTTTTTTGTAGCTTTTCGCCAGGTTTTTCGCACTCAGTACCGCCATATTATTTCTCTAGCTGATTAGGTTGCAAAATAGTCGTGACACGCTCGTTTTCAGAGCTGTCTGCCACCAGTTTTTGTTGACCGATTTGGTAACGGATGGTTGAGCCTTTTATGGTGTTACCGTCTTGGGCTAGCTGAGCGTGACCTTTCATGGTTAATTCGTCAGTCGATATACGGTAATCCAACTCGGTCGCCTGACCACTCAATGTTTTACCGTCGTCCATCAATTGTGAGAACGTCGCTGGCTGGCCAAATGCCTGAATTTGATTAATTGTTTCTGTTTTAGGATCGCGAGTGACAACGATCTTATCAGCATCGATATTGATGCTACCTTGCTTAAGAGATACATCACCACTGAAAATTACCTGGTTACTCTTCATGTCCACCTGTTGGGTGTCAGAGTTTATGTAAACCGGCTGTTGAGTATCCGACTTAAGTGCCAGCGCATGAGGCGCCGCCAAAACCAGTGCTAGTAGGCTAAGGTGTAACGGTTTCATATCGACCTTGAACGTTATCTGTCAGAGTCGCAGTATGCTGTTTCAAGTTTCCTTGCATTGCGCCTCCTGTAGTTTCAAATTGTGGTCCAACCAACATCACTTGTTGGTCAGCTTTAAAATCACGATTGGTTAGGTTAATCACCAGCTTATCCGTTGCCATGGTATCAAAGCTTGCCCCTTCTAATAGGTTCTGCATTAATACTTTGTCATATAAGGTCAGCGTTTGGTTTTCATCTAACACAGCTCTTGTAGCTGTCACCTTCCACTCAACGACACTACCTTCACGGTAAACCATTAATGTCGGGTTGTTAAATATAGTTTCTCCACTCTTAGCATAATAATCTAAGTTGGAGGAGCGAATGATGTAACTGCGAACACCATTTTCACCATAGGTGATATTTTCCAGTCCAGTACCACTGAACATGGGCAGTTCCGAATCTGGTGCGACTTGAATCGTATCTGTGCTTTTTGGTGTCACTATATAATAAGCACACCATGCAATAACGAAAATCAAGAGCAAATAAATAAGGCGAGTAAAACTCATAAATTAGAGGCCTATCTTCTAGCTCAGTACGTCCCTGACAATTGCCTTAATCTGTGTAATAAGTGGTTGAGATGAGTTTACATCACACCCGCTTTTAGTAAATCATGCATATTAAGTGCACCGACCACTTTACCGTTATTACATAAAATCAGCGCATTGATATTTTTGCTCTGCATTAGGTTGAGACCTTCAACTGCAAGCATGTCCGGATGCGCAGTTGTTGGGCTTTGTGTCATCACCTCGCCAATGGCGGTCGTATGAATATCAATACGCTTATCTAAAGTTCTGCGTAAGTCGCCATCAGTGAATATACCAAGCATAGCATCGTGCTCATCGACAATGGCGGTCATACCCAGTCCTTTTTCAGAAATCTCCAGAAGTGCATCGCGAATCAGCGAATCAGGAGAGACTTTCGGCAGAGCATTTCCAAAATGCATAATATCAGACAACTTAAGCAGCAGTTTTCTTCCTAAAGCGCCACCAGGGTGCGAAAGCGCAAAGTCTTCAGCAGAGAATCCACGAGCCTGAAGCAGCGCAACCGCCAAGGCATCGCCCATGACTAACGTTGCTGTTGTACTGCTGGTTGGTGCTAAACCAAGAGGGCAGGCTTCTTGTGGTACCGTGATCTGTAAGTGCAAATCTGACAGTTGCGCCATGTTCGATTCTGGCTTGCCCGTCATGCTGATGATCTTGATGTTCAAGCGTTTCAATACCGGGAACAGCGACAGGATCTCATGGGATTCGCCAGAGTTTGAAATGGCAATCACAATGTCTCCGGCGCTGATCATACCTAAGTCACCATGCGAAGCTTCACCCGGATGAACAAAAAACGCCGAAGTCCCTGTACTTGCAAGCGTCGCCGCAATTTTATTTCCAATGTGGCCTGATTTGCCCATGCCCATGATGACCACTTTTCCGCTATTGGAAAGTATCATTTCGCAAGCTTGTTCAAATTGGTCATCAAAGTATTTATCCAGCTCTTGCAGAGCGGCAACTTCAATATCAAGAACTTGCTTTGCAGCAGCGCGAAAATCAAATTGACGGGACATATCGAGCTCCAATTTATGTCTACGAAAAGATAAGGTGGTTAAGCGGTCATGTTCGCGAACAGGTAAACTTGGTAGCCAATGAAGCAAACAAAAAGAACGGCACCTTCCACACGGTTAATGCTGCGAGATCTTCCCAAACACATTGCAACCAGCAGTAGCGAAACGCCCAGCATGACCCAGAAGTCACGACCCATTGCGTACTCACTTAACATGGATGGATTGATGATGCCAGGGATGCCCATTACCGCGAGAATATTGAATACGTTCGAGCCAATGATATTACCCACTGCCATGTCGTCTTCACCTTTGAGTACCCCAGCAAGAGAAGCGGCAAGCTCTGGCAGACTGGTACCAATAGCTATGATGGTTAAGCCGATCACGAGATCGCTCATACCAAAATGCTTAGCAATGATAACCGCGTTATCCACCAAAATGTTCGCTGACACAGGCAGTAATACTAAACCAAGAACTACCCAGATTGCGGCTTTTGAGTTGCTTACACCTTCAGGGATTTCCGATTCCTGATCATCGAGGAATGCGTCCCCCGATTTTTGCTCTTTGCGGCTGATCTGCAACATCACAAATAAAAATGCACCGAACAATACAAACAGAAGGGCACCTTCGTAAAAGCCGAGGTGGTTATTCCAAAGAATTACACCGGCAAGTAATGTGACTGCTATCATCAAAGGCAGTTCACGACGAATTACTCCTGAACTGATCGAAAGAGGCTTAATCAGCGCCGTGATCCCCAGAATCAATGCAATATTCGCAATATTAGAACCCAGAACGTTACCAACTGCGGTGTCGGTCTTTCCATCCAGGGCAGCGGTAGCAGAAACCATCATTTCAGGGGCTGAGGAGCCCATAGCCAGGATTGTCATACCAATCACAAGAGGTGAAATGCCAACGTTGCGGGCTATGGCTGCAGAACCAAAAACAAGTTTATCTGCACTCCAGACAAGTAAAACAAGACCGACGATAAGCAACGCTACGGCTTCGAGCATGATAATTCCTAACTATTAAATGAGAGTGATGAGTAACCGCTAATTTTGACCTTTTGCAGCGGAAAATGGAAGATAAACAACGAATAAATTAAAGGTTAGTAACGAAATTGTGTTTAATTTTCTCTCATCTAATCACTACTGTTAAAGCAATGATTCTGCATTAAGATTTAAATATTAAGCCATGACTCTGTCATCGTTCATCAAGAATTGATTGAATTTGACCGACTTTATTTAATCGAACAGTGCTTTTAATTCGCAGCTAATGTGCTTATGATTGCAGCCTAATAAATGAACCGAAGCCGTTTTTCGCTTTCTAACCACCGCTCTTGTGTACGAAGGTTGTCAACCATACACCTTAACGTTGTTGGAGCACGATGGTTACAAATTAAAAACATTCGGACGTGAGTTGGCTTGATGATACAGCGAGTTCCAACGCTCCGATAGTAGAAGGGATGATATGTCGAACAACGATTTAGTCACCGTTAACAATCTCACTTTTTCACGCGGAAATCGCACGATCTTTGATGGTATCGATCTGCACGTTCCTGAAGGTAAAGTGACCGCAATTATGGGGCCATCGGGAATCGGTAAGACCACGCTGTTACGCTTGATCGGCGGTCAGTTGTATCCCGAACAAGGCGAGATCTGGTTTGATGGCGATAACATTCCAACCCTGTCACGCAAAAAACTTTATCATGCTCGTAAAAAGATGAGCATGTTGTTCCAGTCTGGCGCTTTGTTCACAGATTTGAATGTATTTGATAATGTGGCTTTTCCTCTCCGTGAACACACCAATCTTTCAGAAGAGTTGATTCGTACAATGGTACTGCTCAAGCTCGAAGCGGTTGGTTTACGCGGCGCGGCTCAGTTAATGCCAAGTGAACTCTCTGGTGGTATGGCACGTCGCGCAGCACTGGCCAGAGCGATAGCACTCGATCCTGATTTGATCATGTATGACGAGCCATTTGTTGGACAAGACCCTATCACTATGGGCGTGTTGGTCGAACTGATCAGCAACCTGAACCAAGCTTTGGGTTTGACCTCTATCGTCGTTTCTCACGATGTGCCAGAGGTCATGAGTATTGCCGATTGGGTTTACTTACTTGCCAACGGTAAGATCATCGCTTTTGGTACACCAGATGATCTAAGAAAGAATCCTGATCCGCGTGTGCAGCAGTTCTTACAGGGCGATGCAGATGGCCCTGTGCCGTTTAGCTACCCTTCTCAAAGTATCGAAAAGGATTTATTTGATGGTCGATAGCTTTATTCAATTTGTCGCCTCATTAGGTCGACGCACATTATCCATCTGTGAAGCTTTTGGCCGTGCAACGTTAATGTTGTTGGGTGCGTTGTTATCAAAGCCTCAACCGACGAAGGGCTTTCCTTTACTCATCAAACAGCTTTACTCCGTAGGTGTTCAGTCTCTGGCGATTATTGTCGTATCGGGCTTGTTTATCGGTATGGTATTGAGTTTGCAAGGTTATGTTGTACTGGTGGATTACGGCGCAGAAGGCAGCCTTGGCCAAATGGTTGCGCTTTCTTTGCTGCGTGAACTCGGCCCTGTTGTCACTGCACTGCTGTTTGCCGGACGTGCTGGTTCTGCTTTAACCGCAGAAATCGGTTTGATGAAAGCGACGGAACAGCTTTCCAGCTTGGAAATGATGGCGGTGGATCCGTTGAAGCGAGTGATTGCACCACGCTTTTGGGCTGGCGCTATCTCGATGCCTTTGCTAGCAATGATCTTCATGGCGGTCGGTATCTGGGGAGCTCAGCTTGTCGGCGTTGACTGGAAAGGGGTAGACCACGGCAGTTTTTGGGCGGCGATGCAATCTTCTGTCGAACTGGGGCAGGACATTGGCAACAGTATGATCAAATGCTTTGCGTTTGCGATTACTGTTACTTGGATCGCTCTGTTTAATGGCTACGATGCGATTCCGACTTCGGAAGGGATCAGCCGAGCAACTACACGCACTGTTGTGCATTCTTCTTTAGCAGTACTGGGGTTAGACTTTGTACTGACAGCATTGATGTTTGGGAATTAATCATGCAACAAACACGTAAAACAGAATTATGGGTTGGCAGCTTTGTATTAGCGGGAATTTGCGCGATTCTTGTGATGATTTTTCAAGTTGCTGACGTAAAAAGTATGGGCTCTGGTGATACTTACACCCTCAAAGCCGAGTTTGATAATATTGGTAGTTTGAAAGTCCGCTCACCAGTCAAGGTAGGTGGCGTTGTAATTGGTCGAGTGAGTGATATTACTCTCAACCCAGACAACCTGTTGCCAGAAGTCAGTTTATCGATCAATAGCCAATACAATCAGTTCCCTGAAACATCGAGTGTTCAGATTCTGACATCGGGACTGATCGGTGAGCAATACATTGGCTTAGTACCTGGCTTCGTTTTTGATGACGAAGTGATGTTGGTTGACGGCGATACCATCGAAGACACGAAATCTGCTTTAGTACTTGAAGACTTAATTGGTCAGGTGCTTTACAGCGTGGGTGGCTCAGACGATTCAAGTAAGGAATAACTATGTTGAAGAGATTACTACTTTCAGTTGTCGCGGTTTTCGCAGCTTTTAATTTGAATGCGGCAGAAGTTGATAAAACACAGCCTTATCAAATGATGAAGCAAGTGTCAGAAGTTACGTTTGACCGCTTAAAAGCGGAGCAGACAAAAATTAAACAAGATCCCAACCATCTTAAAGTGGTTGTGGAAGAAGAGTTGATGCCTTACGTCAACTACCGTTACGCCGCATTAAAATTGTTAGGCCCAAATCTCAAAGGGACTAAACGTGAAGATGTGCTCGAGTTTATTGATGCGTTTCATGGCTACCTGATAGCGTCTTACGCGCAAGTGCTGACTCAGTACAGCGATCAGAAAATTGAGTTTGGCCCGGAGCCAAAACTTGATCCATCTGATCGAATTACGAGTGTTAAAGTCGATATCATTGATGCTCCGCGTCCTAACATCAAGCTAGAATTTAAACTGCGTAAAGATAACAAAACCAGTGAATGGGAAGCGTTCGATATGATTGCGGAAGGCATTAGCCTGTTATCAAGCAAGCAGTCGGAGTGGAACTCGAAAATTCGCCAGGATGGTATTTTGGCAGTAGCGAAGGATCTTGAGAAATTGGCAGCGGAACCGATTCGTTTTGAGGCGAAAAAGTAATGGCGCAGTCTCACGCTCAGTGGAACTTTACCACGAATAACCTGAAGCTCTCTGGAGCGCTGGACAGAGATTCAGTGCCTTCATTGTGGGCTCATGCTCTGCAATGGAAGCCTTCTCAAGCGGAGATTGAGTGTTCGCTAGAAGATGTGGTGCGAGTCGACTCTGCGGGAATGGTGATGCTAATTCACTTAATAGAGCATGCAAAAAAGCAAAACTGTCATATAATGCTCAGTTTCGTGCCCGCGCAACTGCGCACTCTGTTTCAACTAAGTAACGTTGAATCGTTAGTGGACAAACACATACAGAATTATCAGGGGTAAATTGTGGACAGCGCAAAAGTACAACAGTTATTAGAAGAAGCACTAAACCTTCAAGAAGTGCATGTGAAAGGTGAAGGTAGCCACTATGAAGTGGTTGCTGTTGATGCTTGCTTTGAGGGAATGAGCCGCGTCAAGAAGCAACAATTAATTTATGGTCCTCTGATGGATTACATCCAGCGTAATGACATTCATGCATTATCAATTAAAGCGTTCACACCAGAAGAGTGGGCTCGTGATAAGAAACTGATGTCGCTTTAAGGTTTATTGATGGAAAAGTTTCGAGTTATTGGGTCAGACAAACCGTTAGTCGGTGAAGTGACCATTTCAGGTGCAAAAAACGCAGCACTGCCGATTTTATTTGCGTCTATTTTGGCTGAAGAGCCAGTAGAAGTGGCTAACGTACCACACCTTCGTGATATTGATACAACCATGGAATTACTTAAGCGTTTAGGCGCTAAAGTAGACCGTAACGGTTCGGTTCACGTCGATCCAAGCAGCATCAATGAATACTGTGCCCCTTACGACTTGGTGAAAACCATGCGTGCTTCAATCTGGGCTTTAGGCCCTCTAGTTGCGCGTTTTGGCCAAGGTCAGGTTTCTTTACCTGGTGGTTGTGCGATCGGTGCTCGTCCGGTTGATCTACACATTACTGGTCTAGAACAATTAGGCGCAACCATCACTTTAGAAGATGGTTACGTAAAAGCAGAAGTCGATGGTCGCCTGAAGGGCGCGCATATCGTGATGGATAAAGTGAGCGTAGGCGCCACTATTACTATTATGTGTGCTGCGACACTTGCTGAAGGCAAAACCACACTAGACAACGCTGCTCGTGAGCCTGAGATTGTGGACACGGCGGAGTTCCTAAACAAACTGGGTGCAAAAATCACTGGTGCTGGTACAGATACCATCACGATTGAAGGTGTTGAGCGTCTTGGCGGTTGTAAGCACAGTGTGGTTGCTGACCGTATTGAAACGGGAACATTCCTAGTTGCTGCAGCGGTATCTGGCGGTAAAGTTGTATGTCGCAATACCAACGCACATTTGCTTGAAGCGGTACTCTCGAAACTTGAAGAAGCAGGTGCTTTGGTAGAAACCGGTGAAGACTGGATTTCTGTTGATATGACCGATCGTGAGCTAAAAGCCGTGACTGTCCGTACTGCTCCACACCCGGGTTTCCCAACAGACATGCAAGCGCAATTCACGCTATTGAACATGATGGCGAAAGGCGGCGGCGTAATCACGGAAACCATTTTTGAAAACCGTTTTATGCACGTTCCTGAACTGATGCGCATGGGCGCTAAAGCTGAGATCGAAGGCAACACGGTTATCTGTGGTGACGTTGAATCTTTGAGCGCAGCACAAGTAATGGCAACAGATTTACGTGCTTCTGCAAGTCTGGTTATTGCAGGTTGTATTGCGAAAGGCGAAACCATCGTCGATCGTATCTACCACATCGACCGTGGTTACGACAAAATTGAAAATAAACTGGCTGCACTTGGCGCAAATATTGAGCGCGTGAGCGTGACAAGTTAAACTGCACAGCAGATGATTTGGATATGAAGAGCCGAAACTCAGGTTTCGGCTTTTTTATATCACTCTCTTTTTCATAGTAAGAGAAATTAATAGCTGTATCTGTTAGAAGTCGGTTTCTGGAGAATAAGAATGATTGCACTGTTACGTGTGTTTGCTATCGCAATTTTCGCTATTGTGATGTTTATTGGTGGTTGTGGTTACTGCCTGTTAAGTCCACGAAACCCTAAACACGTATTCACCTTTGGCCGTCTGTTTGCCAAGATGTCGCGTGTTTTTGGGGTTAAACTTGAACTACGTCTTCCCGAAGACGCTTACTCGCGTGGTCAGCACATTTACATTGCAAACCACCAAAACAACTGGGACATGTTTACGGTTTCTGCGGCGGTAACACCAAAAGTGGTAACGGTGGGTAAAAAGAGCCTGGCGTGGATGCCACTGTTTGGCCAGCTTTACTGGTTGACCGGTAACATTCTGATTGATCGTGCTAACCGTTCAAAAGCGAAAGGCACGATTGATCAAGTGGTTAAGAGCATGAAAGAGAGCGATGTGTCGGTTTGGATGTTCCCAGAAGGTACGCGTTCTCGTGGTCGTGGTTTACTGCCATTTAAGACCGGTGCATTTCACGCAGCAATTGGTGCGGGCGTACCAATTATCCCTATAGTTTGTAGTTCAACCGATAAGCTCAAGCTGAACCGCTGGAATAACGGTCATGTCATTGTGGAAATGATGCCACCAGTCAGCACAGAAGGTTGTACCAAAGAAGGGATTCGTGAGTTAGCGAACACTTGTCGTGAGCAGATGAAAGAGAAGCTGCAAGAGTTGGATGAAGAAGTTAAACAGCGTAACGCCGCTTAATCTTTCAAATACAAGCATATAAAAATGGGTAGCTCAGGCTACCCATTTTTAATTCAAATGAACTAACGCGTTTACTTATTTGCGAACCGCGATAGCTTCGATTTCGATACCAACATCTTTAGGCAGGCGAGCAACTTCAACGCAAGAGCGAGCAGGGTAGTTTGCTACTTGATGCTCGTCGAAGAATTTGCCGTACACTTCGTTAACTGTGCCGAAGTCGTTCAGGTCTTTAACGAAAACCGTCATTTTCACGATATCCGTCACTTTAAGGCCAGAAGCTTCTACAACAGCTTTTACGTTATCTAGAGACTGACGCGCTTGCTCTGCGATATCCGCAGATACTTCACCTGTAGCAGGGTTAACAGGGATTTGGCCAGAAGTAAGAACCATGTTGCCAAGATCTACGCCTTGTACGTAAGGGCCGATTGCTGCTGGTGCTGATTCCGTGTGAAGTACTTTTGTCATTTTATTTGTTCCATCTGTTTTAGCGAATTAAAGAGTGTCAGTGTGCCTCTAAATCTATGGTAGGTAAAGAGCAAAATGCCCCGTAAATACAGGGCATTTGAACTTATTAGAGGTCTGAAATGTTTACTGAATTATCGCTCAGTAACGATCTCTCTTGAGAACACTTTTTCACAGTATTTACACTTCAGGCGAATCTCTTCTTTCTTCTCAAATACCTTGAAGCTGCTCTCTACTGGCTCGTTGTGAGAAATACAGTTTGTATTTGGACATTCAAATACGTCGTTGATTCTTTCTGGAAGCTCTAGCGCCAGCTTTTTCACTACTTCGTAGTTTTCGATTTGGTTCACGGTTGCGTGTGGTGCATACAGTGCCAACTTACTCGCCTGCTCTTCGTTGATGAAGACATTTTCAATTTTCAGCAGGTCTTTATGACCTAGCGCTGACGACGGCAAATTAAGGCCGATGGTCACTCGCTGAGACGAGTTATGCATATCGAACAACTTCAGTACTTTGATGCCGATTTGTGCTGGAATGTGGTCGATTACGGTACCGTTTTTGATTGCTTCTACCTGCAATTGAGTTTCTTTAGCCATGTCTTTTCTCCTCGATTACAGTGTTTCGTTAAGAACCAGCGCCAACAAAGCCTGACGGGCATATACGCCGTTTTGAGCCTGCTGGAAGTAGTAAGCGTGCGGTGTTTTATCAACATCCGTTGTGATTTCATCTACACGTGGTAGAGGGTGCAGTACTTTAAGGTTCTCGCGCGCACCTTCCAGCATTGCGGCTGTCAGGATGTAAGCGGATTTGATGTGTGCGTATTCTGACTCATCAAAACGCTCTTTCTGTACGCGGGTCATGTACAGGATATCAAGCTCAGGAATGACGGTTTCCATGTCAGTGAGCAGGGTGTATTCAATACCAGCTTCATCCAGTTCTTCACAAAGGTAGTCAGGCATTGCCAGTGCTTCAGGAGCGATAAAGAAGAAGCGGATGTTATTGAACTTCGCCAGAGCCTGAGTCAGTGAGTGAACGGTGCGACCGTATTTTAAGTCACCAACGAATGCCACATTAAGGTTATCTAAGCGGCCTTGCGTTTCTGCGATGGTGTAAAGGTCTAGCAGAGTTTGAGTTGGATGCTGGTTTGCACCGTCACCTGCGTTAATCACTGGTACGCCGTTTGAAAACTCAGACGCCAGACGTGCAGCACCTTCCTGAGGGTGACGCATCACAAAAGCGTCTACATACGAAGAGATGACTTGTACGGAGTCAGAAAGGGTTTCGCCTTTCTTCGCCAGAGAAGTATTTCCATCGTTATCAAAACCAATGACGTCGCCGCCCACACGTTGAATTGCCGTCTCAAACGACAGACGTGTGCGTGTTGATGGCTCAAAGAAACAGCTCGCAACGACTTTATTTTTAATCAGTTCTGGTTGAGGTTCCTTTTTCAGGCTACCTGCGGTTGCGACAATAAGTTCCAGCTCTTCACGTGAAAGCTCTGGAATAGAGATGATGTGCTTCTGGTAAAGCGAGTTCGCCATGATCTTCTTCCCTATAACAGTGATGACTATCTCCAAAATTAACCTTGAGAAATTTTGGACATAAAAAAACCTCCCAAATAGGGAGGTTTAAAAATCGATAGAATTAACGAAAATAACACCACGCAAGCGTAGTCGCTTAGTTAGAGCAAATCGCGTTGTTACGGCAGCAATCAGCGTGGTCATTTCTTAATCCTCAGACAAATTGCCGAGCATTATACGCCTAACTTTTACTAGTGCAAGCGATTACATCATGGTTTTTGTTACTAAAATCCGTTAACTTCCCAGCGTTGCCACCATCACGGCTTTGATCGTGTGCATGCGGTTTTCTGCTTCATCGAAGACGATAGAATATTCAGACTCAAACACGTCTTCCGTCACTTCCAAACCTTTCATGCCGTATTTCTCAGCCACTTCTTTACCGACGGTGGTTTCATCATTGTGGAAAGCGGGTAGACAGTGCATAAACTTCACATGCGGATTGCCGGTCTGTTTAATCACATCCATATTGATTTGGTAAGGCTTCATTAGGGCAACACGTTCATCCCAAGCTTCTGCAGATTCACCCATCGATACCCAAACATCGGTATACAAGAAGTCACAGCCCTTAACGCCTTCTTCAACGCTTTCGGTCAGGTTGATCTTGGCACCTGTTTGCTGCGCGATTTCCTGACATGTGGCAACAAGCTCTTCTTCAGGCCAGAACGCTTTTGGCGCAATAAGACGAATATCCATGCCCATTTTAGCTGCGCCGACCATCAGTGAGTTGCCCATGTTATTGCGAGCGTCACCTAGGTAGGCAAAGGTGATGTCATGCAGTTTCTTCCCACGTCCATGCTCTTGCATGGTTAGGAAGTCAGCGAGGATTTGCGTCGGATGGAATTCATCGGTTAGGCCATTCCAGACTGGAACGCCTGCGTAAGCACCGAGATCTTCCACGATCGCCTGACCAAAACCACGGTATTCGATACCATCATACATACGGCCCAATACACGCGCGGTATCTTTCATTGATTCTTTGTGGCCGATTTGTGAGCCAGAAGGACCAATATATGAGACCTGAGCGCCCTGATCAAAGGCCGCAACTTCGAACGCACATCGGGTTCGAGTAGAAGATTTCTCAAAGATGAGTGCAATGTTTTTACCTTGGAGTTTCTTCTGCTCTGTTCCTGCATATTTCGCTTTTTTTAGCTCTGCAGACAGTTCGAGCAAGAACTGGATTTCTTTGGTTGAGAAATCCAACAGCTTCAAAAAGTTGCGATTTCGTAAATTGAAAGCCATAGCTCGTCCCTTTGTACGTGTGATTGATTTTGAATCACTGCATTAAAACATATAAATGCTTTTATTGTGAATAATTATTTTAATTAAAAACTAAAAAAGGTTGATGTATTCACATCAACCTTAGTTTTTATTCACTGATTCGGAAAGAGATTAAATATCGTCTCGTTCAATCGGACAGCTCATACAGCGAGCACCACCACGGCCACGACCTAACTCGTTACCTGGTACCGTCAATACTTGAATGCCGGCTTTATCGTACTTCTCGTTGGTGTAGACGTTACGTTCGTAACCAATTACCACACCTGGTTTCACGGTCAGTACGTTGTTGGCATCATTCCACTGTTCACGCTCTGCTTCGTAGCTGTCACCACCGGTTGTGATGATTTTCAGCTGATCTAAGCCAAGTGCTGATTCAATCGCATGCAGGTAGTTGTGCGATGCTTCAACATTCATTTCACCGTCAGTGCCTTTCGGAGTCAGACGCCATGTATCCAGATCTTTACGCATGATCTCTGGGTAAACAGAGAAGGTATCGACATCCATGTGTGTCATGACCGTATCCAGGTGCATACATGAACGGTGTTTAGGAAGATCAATCGCAATCACTTCTGTTGCCTGACCTGCTTTAAACAGGTTAGCAGCCAGATTTTCTACACCTTGCGCCGTGGTACGTTCAGACATACCTACCAGAACTGCGCCCTTACCGATAACCAGAACATCACCGCCTTCAACGTTGGCGTTATCGTAGTGTAGGTCTTCATCGCCAAAGTATTTAATGAAGTCTTGACCTGCAAAGATTGGGTGCCAGCGGTAAATTGCACGCAAATGGTTTGTTTCGCGTTGACGTGCAGGCATCATCATTGGGTTCAGAGAAACACCGCCGTATACCCAGCAAGATGTATCGCGGGTAAATAGATGGTTTGGCAATGGTTCAATAACAAAGTCTAGAGGGCGACGCATCTTCGGTAGCATAGAAGATGATTTGATAGGGAGCTCAGAGTAGGCCAAGCCACCTAGCAATACTGAAGCAAGGTGTTCATTGTCCATCTCTGTAAAATACGCGCGAAGATCACGGGCAAAGGTCGGGCCGTAACGGAAATCAGAGATCTGAGTATCCAATAGCCACTTTTTCGCTTCTGGAACCGCGAGGGTTTCGACTAGTAAATCGTGAAGTAGAAGTACTTCTACATCTTGGTCGCGTAAAGTACGAGCGAAAGCATCATGCTCTTCGCCTGCTGCTTCTACCGCAAGAACATCATCAAACAATAACTCATGACAGTTAGATGGCGTTAAGTGGGTTAGGGCGCGCTCAGGGCGATTTAAAAGAACTCGTCTTAATTGACCAACTTCTGATCCAACGTACAGCTTACTCATTTTGTGTCCTTACAGATTTACCAGCCGCTATTTATGACAACCTTATGGATAAGATGCAAGTTAGTTAACTTTGATAATATTTTGTTAATCGTTTTAATTTTAAATTAAAAATCCAGATTTGTTGATATTGGATACTATTGGTGGTTTTTTGTGTTGTTTTTATGCTTTGGCGTTAAGTGCGTTTTTATTCTTTTGGTCTGACTTGAGCATATTACATGCTTAATGCATAAAATGTGCATATATATTCTAAAATATGCATTTTGGGGTTCTCTTTATTCGCTGAGTAGAGAATGCAAGGCGTCTCGGTATTCAATATAGGACCATAAACACGCATTGAGAGCTGGTTTGTGCCCTATTTATGCGAATTAGGATCTTCTGAATATTACAAAACAGCATTTCTTGTTAACTTTTTGTGACCTTGTGAGAGGGATTTAATATTTATCAAGGAATAATTGACAACAATCACTGTGGTTTGGTGTTTGTTAGTGGCTTTTCGTCTCAATCCGTGCCATATTTCACCGGATCGTTTCCACCAAGTAACTAATCTGGAGCCAAAACATGTCTCACGAAGATGAATATCTATCAGTAGAAGAATTAATTGAGATTCAAAAGGAAGAGACTCGCGATATCATTGCAGCATTGCTAGAAGATGGCAGCGATCCAGATTCGCTATACGAAATTGAGCACCACCTATTTGCAGAAGATTTCGATACGCTAGAAAAAGCGGTTGTTGAAGCATTTAAGATGGGCTTTGAAGTACTTGAAGCAGAAGAGACAGAAGACGAAGACGGCAACAAACTACTTTGCTGTGATGCGACGATGGAATCTGCACTCGATGCAGAAGCAATTGATGCTCAAGTTGAGAAGCTGGTTCATCTCGCTGAAAAGTACGACATTATTTATGACGGTTGGGGTACCTATTACGAGGGCGAAGACGCTCTATACTCTGACGAAGATGATGAAGACGAAGAATAGTCTCTCCTTGATTGAAAAAGCCAGCTATTTAGCTGGTTTTTTTATGTCTAACAATTGATAACGATAAGGTATGAAACTAATTCACATTGAGCTTGTGTGGTTTTTTTACCATAATGCATAGAAAATTGATCTAGCTCAAGGTGTATATGCAACAGTCACTCGCCGGTTTATGGCAAGTCTCTCCACTTACGGACCTATCTATCCCTCAGGATGACATCACTTTCCCGGCTCCATTAAGTCAGGTACTTCCAGACGAATTGACAGAAGAAGTAATCTGTCAGCAAGAATGGCACTTAATGCATGATATTGAAGTGGATGAGTCCATGATGGCATTCCCTGCGGTAGAAATGGTATTAGGTGGCGTCGACTACCATGCCGAAGTACGGTTGAACGGCGTGGCACTGTTTGACTGCGATGGTACTCAGAATGTGTATAAGAAAGACATTCGTCCGTTCATGCAGATGGGACGTAACCGCTTTGAGATTTTATTCTTAGAGGAAGAAGAAGACTTAATGTTTGAGGAAGATCGGCCGGAACTGTGCGCTCTTACCGATCAAGAGTATAAGAAAAGCGACGATCGCATAGGTGTATGGCGGGAGCCTTACCTACAATTTATTCGCAACGTTCGTTTAGAGCGAGTTGCCACTGAGCAGATCTGGCACCATGGTGGTGGTTGTGAGTTTAAGGTTGATCTTTATTATCAGACATTCGCAGCGGGGTTGGTTTCTGCATCGGTCAAATTCAACGGCATGACTTACCACATACCAATTGATGTGCGTGCTGAGCATGCTAGCGCTCTGTTTCAGATCGAAGCGCCAAAATACGCTGATCTCAATAACCCAAATCCAAGCGATCTCTACCAATTGTCAGTAGAGCTAGATGGGCAACGCCAAGATTTTTCAGTGGCATTAAGCCAGGATCTTTGTGTTACCCACTTAGTACTCTAAAATTGGGTGTGCTTAAATGCCTACAGCGATTTGAGCATCACGACTTCACACGCATCATGCCCTGTTTGTCCAAGCGGGGCATCTAAATGCTCAAACCCCAACTTCTCATACAAACCAATGGCTTCTTTTAAGCACTCGGTGGTTTCCAAATAACACTTCTGATAACCAAGTTGCTTTGCTAATTGCAGACTCAGAGCCACAATACGTTTGGCCAGCCCGTGTCCACGAGTTTGTGGCAAGAAGTACATCTTTTGTAGCTCGCACACGTTAGGTTCTCCTGCCAGTGGCGCAAAACCTCCACCACCAACGATCACACCATTGTGCTCAATCACCCAATACGCTGCGCCTTGTTGATTGTAGACAGAATACATGTCATCCAGCGTTGGGTCTGCCACGCCATAGCCTTTGTCAGCGGTTAGACCATACTCGGCTGAGACCTGGCGAATGACGCTTGCTATGTTTGGGTTATCTTCTGGTGTGATAGAGCGGAGAGTGAAGTGTGCTATTTGTTCCATGCTTTGCCTACAAAAATGAGCCCTTAAGGGCTCAATATATTGCGGTTAGGCATGTCGATGCAAACCAAAGTGAGATGAAGGTGCTTGGTTTGCAGATTTACGTAACCAAACTTTCTCGTGGAAATAGTACGCCACTGTGTTTATAGATGGCTCTAGCATTGCCATGACACCACCAATAAATACATCACCCGTTAACAAGTAAACCACCGTAAACGCTACGCTAAAGTGTACGGTTGCGAAACTTGCGGTTTTTAGCTTGGTCATGAATTGACGAGCTTTTAAAGCGGGAACACTTGTCCAAGCTTTTTCATGAAAGTAGAAAGCGACCGTGTTTACTGATGGCTCGATCATGGCAATTAAACTACCAATTAAGATGTCGCCAGTAAGTACGTAAGCGACACTAAATGCGATAGTAAAATGTAATGCAGCGAAAGTTAGTGTCTTTTTCATGATAATTACTCATCGTGTTTGTTTCGATGAGTTTATTATCGATAATAATTCTCATTGTCGCTAATGGGTGGTGAGTATTAATTCAATAGGGGAAAGCTATCAATGCGTACGTTGCGAAGGGAAGATACAAAAAAGGTTGGCCTTGATGACCAACCTTTTTGATTCAAGCATAGAAGCGTTTGGCTTCTGTTTTTGCTTTAGCGATTAAAGAGCTGCAATTGTGGTTTTTTGCTCTTCTAGCTTAGCCAGTGTTTCTTTGTAGCCTTCAAGCTTCTCGCGCTCTTTAGCAACAACCGCTTCAGGTGCTTTCGCTACGAAGCCTTCGTTACCAAGTTTGCCTTCAATACGCTTGATCTCGCCGTGCGTTTTCTTGATTTCGCCATCAAGACGCGCAAGTTCTGCATCTTTGTCGATAAGACCCGCCATTGGGATCATCAGCTCAGACTTACCAACCAATGCTGTTGCACACGCAGGTGTTTCTTCGCCAGCTTCAAGAACGCGTACCGCTTCTAGCTTCGCCAGAGACATCAGTACTTGCTTGTTCGCTTCTAGACGAGTCGCATCTTCTTTGCTTGCTGCTTTTAGCATTACATCAAGTGGTTTACCCGGGTTGATGTCGTACTCAGCACGTAGGTTACGGATGCTAGTGATGAACGCTTTAACCCACTCGATGTCGTCTAGCGCTTCTTGATGGAAGTTCGCTTCGTCGAATTGAGGTAGAGCTTGAAGCATGATTGTCTCACCTTCAACACCATCGACTAGTGGCTTGATGCTTTGCCAGATAGTCTCTGTGATGTAAGGAATCACTGGGTGAGCCAGACGTAGTGTCTTCTCAAGAACCGTGATTAGTGTACGACGAGTACCACGTTGCTGCGCTTCAGTGCCTTTCCATAGAACAGGTTTCGTTAGCTCTAGGTACCAGTCACAGAATTGGTTCCAGATGAATTCGTAAAGCGTGTTTGACGCCATATCCAGACGGAAGTTGTCGATATGGTTGTTGAACGCTTTCGCTGCTAGTTCAAACTGAGACTCGATCCACTTGTCCGCTAGTGAGTATTCAATGTCACCACCGTTGAAGCCACAATCTTGCTCTTCTGTGTTCATCATTACGTAACGGCTAGCGTTCCATAGTTTGTTACAGAAGTTGCGGTAACCTTCAAGACGCTTCATATCCCAGTTGATATCGCGACCTGTTGATGCCATTGCTGCAAGAGTGAAACGAAGTGCGTCGGTACCGTATGCTTCGATACCGTTTTCAAACGTCTTACGAGTGTTCTTCTCGATCTTCTTCGCTAGCTGAGGCTGCATCATGTTGCCAGTGCGCTTCTCAACCAGAGACTCTAGGTCGATACCATCGATCATGTCGATTGGGTCAAGCACGTTACCTTTCGACTTAGACATCTTGTCGCCATTTTCGTCACGGATTAGACCGGTAACGTAAACGGTTTTGAATGGTACTTGTGGCTTGCCGTCTTCGTCTTTCACGAAGTGCATGGTCATCATGATCATGCGCGCAACCCAGAAGAAGATGATGTCGAAACCAGTGACTAGTACGTCTGAAGGGTGGAATACTTTCAGATCGTCAGTTTGCTCTGGCCAACCTTGAGTACCGAACGTCCATAAAGCAGAAGAGAACCAGGTATCCAGTACGTCTTCGTCTTGGTGCAGCTCAATGACTGACTCTAGGTTGTTGTTGCGACGAACTTCTTCCTCAGTGCGACCTACGTAAACATTGCCTTGGTTGTCGTACCAAGCTGGGATACGGTGACCCCACCATAGCTGACGAGAGATACACCAGTCTTGAACGTCACGCATCCAAGAGAAGTACATGTTTTCGTATTGCTTAGGCACGAACTGGATGTCGCCGTTTTCAACTGCTTCAACCGCTGTTTTCGCTAGAGGCGCAGTACGTACGTACCATTGGTCAGTTAGCATTGGTTCGATAACCACGCCACCACGGTCGCCGTAAGGAACTTGTAGATCGTGATCTTTCACTTCTTCAAGTAGGCCTAGCTCGTCGAATTCAGCAACGACAGCTTTACGCGCAGCAAAACGCTCCATGCCGTGGTATTTAGCTGGAAGCTCTGTGCTGTATGCTTCGCTTGCTTCGCCGTTGGTGTTGAATACTTCAGCCGCGTCACGGATGTTGGCGTCAAAAGTCAAAATGTTGATCATTGGTAGCTGGTGACGCTTACCCACTTCGTAGTCATTGAAGTCGTGCGCCGGTGTGATTTTCACACAACCAGTGCCTTTTTCCATATCCGCGTGCTCGTCACCTACGATAGGGATGCGACGGTCAACGATAGGAAGAATGATTTCTTTACCGATAAGATCTTTGTAACGTGGATCTTCAGGGTTTACAGCAACACCGGTATCACCAAGTACGGTTTCTGGACGAGTGGTTGCAACGACGATGTAATCTTTACCGTCAGCCGTTTTTACGCCATCCGCTAGCGGGTAGCGGAAATGCCACATGTTGCCTTTAGTGTCTTTGTTTTCTACTTCTAGATCTGAGATTGCTGTGTGTAGCTTTGGATCCCAGTTAACCAGACGCTTACCACGGTAGATTAGGTCATCTTCGTACAGACGAACAAAAACTTCCTGTACTGCATTTGACAGGCCATCATCCATCGTAAAGCGTTCACGATCCCAGTCTACTGACGCGCCAAGACGACGTAGCTGTTTAGTGATGGTGCCACCAGATTCACCTTTCCATTCCCAGATTTTGTCAATGAAAGCTTCACGACCGTAATCGTTTTTGGTTTTGCCTTCTTCTGCCGCGATCTTGCGCTCAACAACCATCTGAGTTGCGATACCAGCGTGGTCAGTACCTACTTGCCAAAGGGTGTTTTTACCCTTCATACGTTCACAACGGATAAGCGTATCCATGATCGTATCTTGGAACGCGTGGCCCATGTGTAGGCTACCAGTGACGTTCGGTGGCGGGATCATGATGCTGTATGATTCTTTAGTAGTGTCACCGTGTGGCTTGAAGTAGCCTTTCTCTTCCCAAGTCTGATACAGAGCTTGTTCGATTGAAGTTGGGTTATATGTTTTTTCCATAGCGCTCATTTTTCCTCGTCATATTTGGGCGGATTGTGGCTTTAATTGCCTTAATCGAAGCTCAACTATTTAGAGGTTTGATTCTGGTTAATGGTAAATCTTAGTCAATCTCTATAAGTGAACTCTCTAAAGAGAGAGCTTAACTATAAGGATTGACCCTTAAGGATATTGAATTTCTATCGTCTGCAGTTGGTAGCCTGCTTGTCGGTAAATTTTATATCTTTCTCTTGCGAGCTGTTTAGCTTTTTCTTCGCAGGGCACGAAGTCTACCACTTGAGCAAACTTGTTCGCAAAGGTTGTCTCATTTTCCGCCAAATTAATTACTAATTGGCGATTCCAAGACGGTTTTACACCATGATGTCCAATTTCAATGTTGGTGGCGTATTTAGGGCCTTCACCTACGAGATTATGTGCCATGAACTTGTCTGCATCAATTTGCCAGAAAGCTTCAGCGAGCTGCTCGGCATGCATTTTGTCGTTGCAGTTCAGATATACTTTAGCGCCTTGGCGGGCAAAGTGCTGAGCCAAAAATACGACATACTCTTCAAAGCCAGTGAGCTGCGCTTGTGGGCTGTCTTCTTTGATGATGTAGAAAGTTGCGGTTTGCATCATTCTCTCGCTTAGTTCTGATCTCACCTTACGACTCTTGTTATAGAGAATATTGTGACAATAAAAAAGGGCCTTGCGGCCCTTTTCGATTTAGTTCAGAAATTATTCTTCTGTCTCTTGGCCGCTGCGGTTCAAAAGGAATTGGACTAGCATTGAGACAGGACGGCCTGTTGAGCCTTTCGCTGCGCCTGATTTCCAAGCAGTACCTGCGATGTCCAAGTGTGCCCAGTTGTACTTTTTAGCAAATTTTGACAAGAAACAACCAGCAGTGATAGTACCAGCAGGACGACCGCCGATGTTTTGCATGTCAGCAAATGGGCTCTTCAGCTGCTCGTGGTACTCGTCTGCCATAGGTAGACGCCATGCACGGTCACTTGCTTGCTCAGAAGCGTTTACCAGCTCATGTGCAAGTGGGTTATGGTTTGAAAGTACGCCACTGATATGGTGACCAAGTGCGATAACACAAGCACCTGTTAGCGTAGCAACGTCTACCACACAATCTGGTTCGAAACGCTCTACATAAGTTAGTGCGTCACAAAGAACCAAACGGCCTTCCGCGTCAGTATTAAGTACTTCAACGGTTTGACCAGACATCGTTGTTAAAATATCACCTGGACGGTAAGCGTTGCTACCCGGCATGTTTTCACAGCCAGCCAGAACACCAATCACGTTAATAGGCAGGTTTAGTTTCGCCAACGCTTTCATTGTACCGAATACAGATGCCGCACCACACATGTCGTACTTCATCTCATCCATACCTTCACCAGGTTTCAGTGAGATACCGCCTGAATCGAACGTTAGGCCTTTACCAACAAGTACGATCGGTTTTGCATCTGAGTCAGGGTTACCCTTGTACTCGATGATTGACATCATAGATTCGTTTTTCGAACCACGACCTACCGCTAGGTATGATGTCATGCCCAGTTTTTCCATCTCTTGCTCACCAATGATTTTGGTGGTCACGGTTTCGTAATCGTCTGCTAGACGACGAGCTTGTGACGCAAGGTAGGCTGGGTTTGCTACGTTTGGTGGCATGTTGCCAAGGTCTTTTGACGCTTTTACGCCAGACGCGATAGCAAGACCATGAGTGATCGCTTTTTCACCCAGGCTCAATTCACGACGAGTTGGTACGTTGAAAACAAGCTTACGCAGTGGGCGGCGAGTTTCTGGCCTAACGCTCTTGAACTGGTTAAATGTGTACAGACCATCTTTAGTCGCTTCAACTGCCTGACGAACTTTCCAGTAAGTGTCGCGGCCTTTAACGTGCAGCTCAGTCAGAAAACATACGGCTTCCATTGAGCCTGTTTCGTTAAGTGTACTGATCGTCTTTTGAATGATTTCCTTGTACTGGCGCTCGCCTAGCTCACGTTCTTTACCACAACCGACAAGTAAAACGCGTTCTGACAGCACTCCTGGTACTTGATGCAGTAGTAGCATCTGGCCAGGTTTACCCTCTAGATCACCACGGCGAAGTAATGAACTGATGTAACCGTCACTGATTTTATCAAGTTGTTCGGCTACTGGAGAAAGGCGACGTGGTTCAAACACACCAACAACGATACATGCGCTACGTTGTTTCTCTGGACTGCCACTTTTTACACTGAACTCCATGCGTACTCCTACATCCTGAAGACAAATTGCTCTAAATGTTAGATAATGATCGCTTACTTGTTGAATTTTAGCTCCAGGCTTACATGCAGAGCTAATTAAGCGACTAACATTTAGTTTATAATTTTTCAAAAAATAAATGGTTCAACGGGAAACTATAGTGATTCGACCAAAAAAACAAGTTTTGTATAGGTAATTTCAGCGTGATTATTGTTAGATATTTGATCCGCGAAACACTCAAGAGTCAATTTGCGATCTTTTTCGTACTTTTTTTGGTGTTTCTGAGCCAAAAGTTCATCAGTGTTCTCGCAGACGCTTCTGACGGGGATATTCCCGCTGGATTGATCTTCTCAATTGTTGGTTTGAATATGCCAGCAATGGGCTTATTGATGCTGCCGTTGAGTTTGTATATCGGCATATTGATCACTTTTGGTCGTCTGTATGCGGAGAGTGAAATTGTCGTTATGAATGCGACGGGGATCGGAAACAAGTTTTTGGTGCAAGCGGCACTTTACTTAGCTCTGATTACTTCTGCTGTGGCGGCATTTAACGCTCTGTGGTTATCACCATGGTCGCAAGAAAGAGTGGAACAGCTCTACGAGCAGGTTGCGGCTGAAAATAGCGTCGACCTTCTTCAAAAAGGCCAATTTCAGGGTACGCCAGATGGCTCTTCTGTGGTGTTCATCGATGACATTAAAGACAACACGCTGAGCAATGTGTTTGTTGCCCAGATGCGCCCTCGGGATTCTGTTCTGCCTAGCGTGATGTTTTCTTCTTCAGGCGAAGTGAAAGAGCTGTCAGACGGACGACAGATCATCACGATGAAAGAAGGTACGCGCTATGAAGGTGTTCCTACTCGCGTGGAATATATGATCACCAAGTTCGATCAGTACGAAGGGGTGATTGGTCAGCGCGAAGTGAAAAAGAAAGGCAGGGACTGGGAAGCTTACCCTACGGCCGATTTGATTGGTCATCCGGATTCTGAAGCGCAAGCCGAGCTGCAATGGCGAATTTCACTGTTTGTATGTATTCCATTGCTCACGATGTTGGTTATTCCGTTGTCTGCCGTTAATCCGCGTCAGGGACGATTCGCTAAAATGGGCCCAGCGATTCTGATTTATTTGGCTTACTTCCTGGCCATCAGCGCAACGAAATCGGCACTGGAAGATGGCTCTATACCGACGACCGTTGGAATGTGGCCAATCAATGCGATGTTACTGATAGTCGCTATTTTGGCTAACATGATGGACAGCGTTCCAGCTCGACGAATGAAAGAAAAATTCCGCAAGAAGAGGCTAGCGTAAGCCGTGTTCAAAATTTTAGACCTTTATATCGGTAGAACCATTATTTCGACCACAGCCTTGGTTTTGGCCACCTTTGTTGGCTTGTCTGGCATCATCAAATACGTAGAACAGTTGCGTAAAGTTGGTCGAGGTGTGTATGACCTAATGCATGCACTTTACTTTGTACTGTTGAGTATTCCTCGCGACATAGAAATGTTTTTCCCAATGGCGGCACTGCTGGGCGCTTTGATTGGTTTGGGGATGCTAGCATCAAGCTCTGAGCTGGTGGTTATGCAGGCTGCAGGCTTTTCCAAATTGGATATCGGTTTATCCGTATTGAAAACTGCCGTGCCTTTAATGCTTATTGTTATGACGCTTGGTCAGTGGGGCGCGCCAGAAGCTCAAAAGATGGCTCGTGACCTACGCTCCTTTGCAATATCTGGCGGTAGTATTGTGTCCGTCCGGGCCGGAGTTTGGGCTAGGGATGCGAACGATTTTATCTTTATCGGCAAAGTCGAAGACGACAAATTGTATGCGCTGAATATGTGGCGCTTCGATGAGGATAAGAACCTCCAAAAAGTGATCTTTGCTGAAGAAGTGGACTATGAGCAAGACAACAACTGGGTCATGAAAGACGTGCAAATCACCGATATGCAAGGTGAGACCGTGATATCCAAGCAAAGTGTCGACCAAATGGAATGGCAAACGTCACTGGCACCAGACAAGCTTGCCGTTGTGACGGTTAAGCCAGAAGAATTATCACTTAGCGGTTTGTACGATTACGTGACGTACTTGAAAGCATCAGAACAGGATGCTTCACGTTACGAGCTTGCGTTCTGGCGTAAACTGACTCAACCACTCTCCATTGCGGTCATGATGTTGATGGCATTGTCGTTTGTATTTGGTCCGCTGCGTAGCGTGACGATGGGGGCACGGGTGTTGTCAGGGGTAGTCGCTGGCTTTACTTTTTATATTTCCAGTGAGTTTTTCGGACCGTTGACTCTGGTATACGGGATACCTCCCGTGTTTGGCGCATTGGCACCAAGCCTGGTATTCCTCGCTATTGCGGTATCGCTACTAAGAAGAAAATTGTAAAAAGAAAAAGGAAGGCCAATGCCTTCCTTTTTTATTGTGCTTTCGGTAACACAACCACTTTAGTTTTGGCCCACATGTCGTGGAAACCGCGTTTCTGCGGATCGATGGGTACCGTCAGGTTGGCTAACCCGAACCCTGAAGTTGCAATACGAATAAGCGCTTGAGTGACAGTGATTGGTGCATCGTCAGCGGCGTTACGTACTTGAAGTTTCCAGGCACGCATACCAAGTGTCTGACCTGCACGAGTCCAGAAGAAAACAAAGAAATAGATCCAAACTACCGCTAAATACAGCGTAAAGATCGGGCTTATTACAGGGTGCTTCGATAACATATCCGCAGCATCGACATATTCCCCATAGCTCAGTAACCCAGCGGCATTGAGTGCAAAGACAATGGCCATAACCACGCCGGCTGCCATCATTTCTATCGCAATGACAATCAACGAGTCATAGACCAAAGCAGCTAATCGACGAAAGAGTCCTGCCGTTGGAAGAGTTGTAGAAGTAGTCATAATTCCATCACTTACCTTAACAAATTGTGCGTCAGAATATAGATTCCCTCCCCATGTGAAAAGAGAGCCAACGCACAGAGTCTCCAATTGTGGCGAAATCCAGCCTTTTACAGCCGTACTTATCGTTGATAGGGGAGGGGATAAGAGAGAATGTATTGGGAATTCTTCAATTCAGTTCGAATCGTTTTGGTTTTCAGTCATGAAATTTCTGGTCTATTACCTGATGGGAAAGCTGAGAGAGTTGGTGTTTTTCGTCTTCGGTATAATGTTGAGACAGTGCGAGTTCCAATGCTTTTTCTGACAGTTTTTGGGCCGGAGAGGCGAAGAGTTTGGGATGCATGCTCGATATCGCTAACAATGATTTTTGCAAGCGAATCTGAACTTGGAGTTGAGCTGCGCCATCATGTGCTATAGGCAAAAAGACATCATCAAACAAATCTTGGCAGCTTAATGAAGGCACAAACAATCGAGGAAAACGCGTTTTTATGGGTCTTTGCTTTAGTAACTCTCCCCAAAGTGATAATGCCCTTATAGCGCGCCCGAGTACATCAATGGCGGTGCCGTTATCATTGACTGCAGGAGACAGTGCTCTTGAAGCGATTTCCGCCAAAACGACCAAGCCAAAACGAGGGTCTTGGTCGAAGGAACGCTCTGTTCGAATGGTGAAAGCTGCGCTAACTTCGCTTTCTTCTTCTAGTTCTCCACATAACCAAGCTATGGGTTGCCCTGAGTAAACAAAGTTACCCGGCTGACGCTCTATGTAAATGGTGCATTGGTTCTCTTCCGCAATGCCGTCGAGATGGTGCATATCTATATGCTGTAAGTAACCAATTTCTTGGCTGTAAATAGGTTTGCTTCCCCTAGGTTTATGTTCTGGGTGACTCCAGGGGCGGGCTCCAAGCCAAGGCTCATTTCCACGCTTGCGAATCGCACTTATCAGAGCTTGTTCGACTTTTGACGTTGTTTCTGAAACTCTTCCAAGTACCGATAAGTGCTGAATCCAGCGCAGTAGGGTAAGTATGATCATCACGATGACAACCATAGTCACGATGAACAGATAGATGCGCGCCTGTTCGTGATAGGCACCAACACCAAGCGCGATAATCCCCACCAGACTAAATAAGAACGAACCAAGAAACGTCGCCAGTGCATTTTGCGTTGTGCTGTCTTCCATCAATAACTTCGTGGCTCTTGGTGTCACTCCCGCACTGGCGGCGGTGTAGGCTGAGACCATGATATTGAGCGAAAAGGTAGTTACCGCCAACATTGAGGTCGCCAGAATATTGAGTATGTTATTCAGTAGTTCACTGCTGACGTTAATCGCGGGAGGCAGTACGACGAATTCGTTTAAAACAATCGACATCAAAGCGGTAGCGACCGCAAGTAAGGCGAATAATGATGTTCGAACCCATAGTTTGCGGGTTACCTGTTTTAACAACCACTGCCATTTAGATCCTGTCATTCTCTGACTCCTATCGAACAATAATTCGAAAGTGGATATAAAATTCAAAACGTTAGTATTGTTAAAGCATAGGTTAAATTTTTTGAAGTCTGATTAATGTTTGATGAGTCATAATGAAAAGGCACGTATATCAGCATATTTTCAAACGTACAGATGGTGTGAAGTCGAGAGGTAAAAAATGATTCTAATTACAGGCGCTAGTAGCGGACTTGGGGCTGAGTTGGCTAAGCTTTACGATTGCGATGGTCAGCCAACATACCTTACGGGACGAAGCGAGGGTAAACTCTCTGAAATCACAAACAGACTATCTAACAACATTGGTTACCAAGCTTGTGATCTCTCTTTGCATCAGGATGTTGAACAATTATTTGATCAATTAGACCAGCCTCCCCAAACAGTGATTCATAGTGCGGGAAGTGGTTATTTTGGGCTGTTGGAAGATCAAGAGCCAGAACAGATTCAAAAGTTGATTAACAACAACCTTAATTCTGCCATTAATGTCTTACGAGAGTTGGTTAAGCGTTACAAGGATCACTCGGTAAATGTGGTTATGATTATGTCGACTGCATCGCAACAGCCTAAAGCTCAGGAGTCCACATACTGCGCAGTTAAGTGGGCGGTAAAAGGTCTGATAGAGTCTGTTCGTTTAGAACTAAAGGGCAAACCGATGAAAATTATTGCGGTTTACCCAGGAGGGATGGCGACGGAGTTTTGGGAAACCAGTGGAAAGTCATTAGATCTCAGCAGTTTTATGCAAGCAGAAGATGCGGCCCAAATGATTCATGATGCGGTGTCGACCATCGGTAACGGCTATGTTTCTGATATCACGGTTAACAGGTTATAAACGCCATAGATATTGGGAAGATAGCTGTAAACTAGGTGGACGGAGATAAGATTACGGGGCTCGAGCTCTCCTTTGTCACAGTTTGTGGCGAAATTATCAGCAAACGATAGTTATTAAAGGTTTTTCTGCTTGCGCAGGTCAAAAGCTTACGTATAATGCCAAACATCAAAGGGCAATAGCCCAGAGATGCCGGTGTGGTGAAATTGGTATACACGACGGATTCAAAATCCGTTGCCTTCGGGCGTGGCGGTTCAAGTCCGCCCACCGGTACCATATTTTAAGACAGAGCCTCGACGAAAGTCGGGGCTTTGTTGTTTCTGGAGTTTGTGAATTCAAATCCAGCGTAGCGGCTTGGATGCAAGCCCAGCTAAGGCTGGTTATGGACGATATTGATAGTCTTCTTCACTATTATTTTGGGCAAGTCTGCTCACTTTATACTGTTGGGTCTCACTGTTTTGGTGCAATACTAAACTCTTCAGGCTTAATGATGAAATATCAAACCGTATTAGTATGGTTGTCTTTTTTGATAATGAGATATGTGAAAAGATGCACGTCTTAACTATCTAAATTTTGGCACTACAAACTTTGTTATGAAAAGGCAAAGTTTGGTGGAGTGCCAACATCTCTATTAAAAGAAAAGGACCATCTAAATGATAGGGAGATTAACCCAGCTGTTCCCCGTTTGGGCAGTTATATTCGCCTTAACCGCTTACTTTTCACCAAGTCTCTTCGTCGATTTAAAATCTCAAATCGTCCCTTTACTTACGATTATCATGCTTGCTATGGGAATCAGTTTATCTCCGAGTGATTTCCTCAATGTTCTCAAGCATAAAAAGGCGGTGGGCGTCGGTGTATTTCTTCAGTTTTTAATTATGCCTCTTGCCGCTTTGCTCATCAGCTTCTTATTAGGGTTTAGTACGGAGCTTACTGTCGGCATGGTACTGGTTGGTAGCGTTGCTGGTGGAACATCCTCTAACGTAATGGTATTTCTGGCCAAAGGTGATGTTGCGCTTTCCATTTCAATGACGGCTATATCTACATTATTAGGCGTGATATTAACGCCACTACTTGTAGAAGGGTTGATTGGTCAAAGTGTTGATGTGCCTGTTTCTGGGATGTTGATGAGCTTAGTTAAGATCGTACTACTTCCTGTATCAATAGGCGTCATTATTAACACCTTTATTCCTAAAGCCGTTGCTAAGGTCAATGCGATATTACCGTTGATATCAATGCTTGCTATCGTCGTTATTATCGCCATCGTTGTGGCTTTAAACGCTGAAAACCTAAATACCATTGGGCCATTGGTGGCACTGGCGGTCATTTTACACAATGGCCTAGGTTTGACGGCGGGCTACTATTGTTGTCGTCTACTTGGCTTTAATGAATCTACTTGTCGGACAATTGCATTTGAAGTGGGATTACAGAACTCAGGTTTAGCTACGGCGCTCGCAATGAAGTTCTTCTCGCCAGCATCGGCAATTGCCGGAACAATATTCTCAGTTTGGCACAATATTTCAGGTTCTCTGTTAGCTGGATACTGGGCAAGCAAAAAGGCTCGTAAAGCTAAAGCTGTAACTAATAGCCTATAGGTTCAACTGATTAACAAGTATCAGGTTAAGTTGTCGACTGGGGTATTTATCTTGTTAGGTATTTACTGAGGCTTCAAACGCCTGTTATCCCCTGAATACTAAATCTTACTCAGGGGGTAATAGGTGCTTTCGGTTGAGCTATTCAAGTTCAACAAGCGGTCTAAAGACCATTTCATGTACCACTACATCTTCCGGAAGCTTTAATAACCCTAAAATAGTACGAGCCACGCTTTCGGGTTGCATGTACTCAGGTCGGCTGGCTGCCCTAAAGTTGGTATCAGTACCGCCCGGGAATAAGTTGGTAACTTTAATACCATGAGGTTGAGCCTCTTTCATTAGCACGCCAGTAAAACCTGCTAACCCTTGTTTCATGGTTGTGTAAACCGCCATCGTTTCGCTCGCCCGTTTGGCAACGGTACTGGTGACGTTAATGATGTAGCCCGACTTCTGCTCTTTCATTAACGATAGCGCTTCTCTACATAGAATTGCAGGCGCTCTTAAGTTGATCGCGTACTGCTGTTCAAACTCTTCTAGCGAAAACTCATCAATCGCACATTTACGAGTATTCATGCCTGCGTTGTTAATGAGGACATCCAGTCCACCTAGTTCTTCAGTCGCCTGCTTAAACATATCCATAACTTGCTGAGACTCAGTGAGGTCATAGGAGGCAAACTTACAACCAGTCAGTTGATGTAGCTCTGTTAACTTATTCTTATTTCTGCCTGTAGCAAAAACATCGTGATGATCCGCGCAGAGCTGTTTTACTAGCTCAAATCCTATACCGCTGCTGGCACCTGTAACGAGAATTTTCATTTACTGACTCCGGGTTTTTAAAGAATGTTCAAATTTATTATGCCTTGCTTAAATAGAACGATAAATGGAAGTAAGCCTTTTCAACTGAGATAGCGATTGATTTGTGACTGAGCACCGACCAAAGTTTCTGCTTTGAAGCATCATCTTTTAATATAGAAAAAGCGTTATTTCACTTGGTAGAAGTAGTGGCAATTAACTGATGAATGCTATTGATCTCATTGATAATCATTACTAATGAATTTTATTATAAATTTCCTTAAAATTGAGGGCTTATATTGAAACCCCAGTCAGTAGTGAATAGTGGCAGCAATTAAACTTACCGTAGATCGCATTCAGCCAGGGTTACATATCCGTCTACCGTTGAAATGGAACGATCACCCATTCTTACTTAATAGCTTTAAAATTAAAGATCAGGGACAAGTTGAGATGATTCGTCATCTTGGCGTTAAGTTCGTGTACTTTAATCCTGAGCAAAGCGATTCATTGCCCTTACCTGTCAACCAAGATAGGGAAGATAAAGTAAAGAGCGATGATTCGTTAGATCTAGAAACGAAAGCATTATGGCAAGAGAAGCAGAAACGAATAGAAAAGCTAAGTGCTTATCGACGCAGAGTGATTCAATGTGAAAAAGAGTTTGAGCGTTCTCTCGCTCGTATGCGCTCAGTAATGATGAAAATTCGTAATCGTCCGGTCGCTGCGGTTAACGAAGCAAAGCAGCTAACCGAAGATATCGTAGATAAGTTAATGTGTGACGATAATGTCACGCTGCATCTCATGAATGGCAAAAACGAATATGAAGATATCTATTTTCACTCGCTGAATGTTGCGGTTATCGCGATGATGATTGGACGAGCAAAAGGTTACTCTGCTGAACAATTGAAAGAGCTGTCCTTTGCCGCATTGTTTCACGATATGGGTAAAGTCAAAATTCCAACAGCTATATTAAGAAAGCAAGAACCACTGACGGTTCCCGAAGAGAACTATTTAAAGCTACATACAAAGTATGGTTTAGATCTGGCTAACCAAATAGAGGACTTTCCTGAAACGGCAAAGACAGTTATTGAGCAGCATCATGAGTTAAGAGACGGTTCTGGCTATCCTAAGGGGTTGCAAGGTGATGAGATAAACGAGTTTGCCCAAATCATTATTGTCGCAAATGCATTTGATAACTTGTGTCATACGAGAATTACTTCAGAACAAAAGATCCCGTATACCGCACTTTCCCATCTATATAAGAATTGCAAACATCTATATAAAGAAGAAAACCTTAAACTCCTGATTAAGTTTATGGGCGTCTTCCCTCCGGGAACAGTCGTACAGCTGACCAATAATATGATTGGGTTAGTTATCTCAGTGAATGCTTCGAATCTACTATTCCCTAATGTTTTGGTTTATGACCCCTCAGTACCGAGAACCCAAGCCCCAATACTTGATTTAGCGTCGAAGGATTTAAGGATAGTAAACGCAATACATCCTTCTAAACTGCCAGAGAATATAAAAGAGTATCTTAATCCGCGTTCTCGAATTTCATACTTCTTCGATACCGATGCTTAGTTATCCACAGGGTTTTGTGGGTAACATGTAGAAATGCTGAGTGTTGTTTTGGGGTAATTTTAAGGTTGGATGGAAAGTGTCCACTTGGCATGTTTTTTTGAAATAATTGCATTTTTAGTATTGCCAAAGAAATTCTTCTCCCTATAATGCGCATCCACCGACACGGCAGACGCGATAAGGCTTCAGCAGGGTCGGAGAGGTAAAAAGCTTCTACGAAAAATTAGTTGAAAAAAGTGTTTGACACTAACAACCAAATCGCTAGAATGCACCTCCGCTTTGAGAGGAAAACTTCTCGCAAAGCAAGCTCTTTAACAATATAGACCTATCAATCTGTGTGGGCACTCGTTGATGATAATCCAATTAGATACCTCGGTATCAAATTAGGTTTCAATGATACGAAGTGACCATTGAATCTTCGGATTCAGCACAGTCAATTCAAACATTACTTTATGTAATGTTCAGTATTCATTGAGCCGAACAAAATCTTAAATTGAAGAGTTTGATCATGGCTCAGATTGAACGCTGGCGGCAGGCCTAACACATGCAAGTCGAGCGGAAACGAGTTAACTGAACCTTCGGGGGACGTTAACGGCGTCGAGCGGCGGACGGGTGAGTAATGCCTAGGAAATTGCCCTGATGTGGGGGATAACCATTGGAAACGATGGCTAATACCGCATGATGCCTACGGGCCAAAGAGGGGGACCTTCGGGCCTCTCGCGTCAGGATATGCCTAGGTGGGATTAGCTAGTTGGTGAGGTAAGGGCTCACCAAGGCGACGATCCCTAGCTGGTCTGAGAGGATGATCAGCCACACTGGAACTGAGACACGGTCCAGACTCCTACGGGAGGCAGCAGTGGGGAATATTGCACAATGGGCGCAAGCCTGATGCAGCCATGCCGCGTGTGTGAAGAAGGCCTTCGGGTTGTAAAGCACTTTCAGTCGTGAGGAAGGTTTATGCGTTAATAGCGTATAGATTTGACGTTAGCGACAGAAGAAGCACCGGCTAACTCCGTGCCAGCAGCCGCGGTAATACGGAGGGTGCGAGCGTTAATCGGAATTACTGGGCGTAAAGCGCATGCAGGTGGTTTGTTAAGTCAGATGTGAAAGCCCGGGGCTCAACCTCGGAATAGCATTTGAAACTGGCAGACTAGAGTACTGTAGAGGGGGGTAGAATTTCAGGTGTAGCGGTGAAATGCGTAGAGATCTGAAGGAATACCGGTGGCGAAGGCGGCCCCCTGGACAGATACTGACACTCAGATGCGAAAGCGTGGGGAGCAAACAGGATTAGATACCCTGGTAGTCCACGCCGTAAACGATGTCTACTTGGAGGTTGTGGCCTTGAGCCGTGGCTTTCGGAGCTAACGCGTTAAGTAGACCGCCTGGGGAGTACGGTCGCAAGATTAAAACTCAAATGAATTGACGGGGGCCCGCACAAGCGGTGGAGCATGTGGTTTAATTCGATGCAACGCGAAGAACCTTACCTACTCTTGACATCCAGAGAACTTTCCAGAGATGGATTGGTGCCTTCGGGAACTCTGAGACAGGTGCTGCATGGCTGTCGTCAGCTCGTGTTGTGAAATGTTGGGTTAAGTCCCGCAACGAGCGCAACCCTTATCCTTGTTTGCCAGCGAGTAATGTCGGGAACTCCAGGGAGACTGCCGGTGATAAACCGGAGGAAGGTGGGGACGACGTCAAGTCATCATGGCCCTTACGAGTAGGGCTACACACGTGCTACAATGGCGCATACAGAGGGCGGCCAACTTGCGAAAGTGAGCGAATCCCAAAAAGTGCGTCGTAGTCCGGATTGGAGTCTGCAACTCGACTCCATGAAGTCGGAATCGCTAGTAATCGTGGATCAGAATGCCACGGTGAATACGTTCCCGGGCCTTGTACACACCGCCCGTCACACCATGGGAGTGGGCTGCAAAAGAAGTAGGTAGTTTAACCTTCGGGGGGACGCTTACCACTTTGTGGTTCATGACTGGGGTGAAGTCGTAACAAGGTAGCGCTAGGGGAACCTGGCGCTGGATCACCTCCTTATACGATGATTATTCACGATGAGTGTCCACACAGATTGATATGGTTTATGTAAAAGAGACGATACTGGGTCTGTAGCTCAGGTGGTTAGAGCGTTCGCCTGATAAGCGAGAGGTCGGTGGTTCGAGTCCACTCAGACCCACCAATTCCCTTCCCAAGGAATTGGCATACAGTATCGACACACCTTGATGGGGCTATAGCTCAGCTGGGAGAGCGCCTGCCTTGCACGCAGGAGGTCAGCAGTTCGATCCTGCTTAGCTCCACCATCTTTAAGCGCATTAGCGATAGTGCTTTTAAAAATGGTTCTTAAATGAATCTAGCTCTTTAACAATTTGGAAAGCTGACAAAATAATCTTTAAGATTATTTGTAAAGTTCTCAAAGTATTCATGTATTTGAATACAACTAAAAACACATTCAAGTGTTCTTGGCTTTTTGTTTTCACTTTTTATGAAAAAGTAAAATAAAAAGATATTTGAGTCCGGCAAAATCGAAAGCTGTCTCGCTCATTCAAATAATGAGACAGCAACTTTGGTTGTTTAACATCAATTCGAAACTCCTTCGGGTTGTATGGTTAAGTGACTAAGCGTACACGGTGGATGCCTTGGCAGTCAGAGGCGATGAAGGACGTATTAACTTGCGATAAGCCCAGATTAGGCAGTAAAAGCCACTTGAGTCTGGGATTTCCGAATGGGGAAACCCACTTACATAAGTAAGTATCCTGTTGTGAATACATAGCAACAGGAGGCGAACCGGGGGAACTGAAACATCTAAGTACCCCGAGGAAAAGAAATCAACCGAGATTCCGAAAGTAGCGGCGAGCGAAATTGGACTAGCCCTTAAGCTTTATAAGCGTTAGGTGAACAAGCTGGAAAGCTTGGCGATACAGGGTGATAGCCCCGTAACTGACGACGCATATTCAGTGAAATCGAGTAGGGCGGGACACGTGATATCCTGTCTGAATATGGGGGGACCATCCTCCAAGGCTAAATACTACTGACTGACCGATAGTGAACCAGTACCGTGAGGGAAAGGCGAAAAGAACCCCTGTGAGGGGAGTGAAATAGAACCTGAAACCGTGTACGTACAAGCAGTAGGAGCAGGCTTTGTCCTGTGACTGCGTACCTTTTGTATAATGGGTCAGCGACTTATATTCAGTGGCAAGGTTAACCATCTAGGGGAGCCGTAGGGAAACCGAGTCTTAACTGGGCGTTCAGTCTCTGGATATAGACCCGAAACCAGGTGATCTAGCCATGGGCAGGTTGAAGGTTGAGTAACATCAACTGGAGGACCGAACCGACTAATGTTGAAAAATTAGCGGATGACTTGTGGCTAGGGGTGAAAGGCCAATCAAACCTGGAGATAGCTGGTTCTCCCCGAAAGCTATTTAGGTAGCGCCTCGGACGAATACTACTGGGGGTAGAGCACTGTTAAGGCTAGGGGGTCATCCCGACTTACCAACCCTTTGCAAACTCCGAATACCAGTAAGTACTATCCGGGAGACACACGGCGGGTGCTAACGTCCGTCGTGGAGAGGGAAACAACCCAGACCGCCAGCTAAGGTCCCAAATTACTACTAAGTGGGAAACGATGTGGGAAGGCTCAGACAGCCAGGATGTTGGCTTAGAAGCAGCCATCATTTAAAGAAAGCGTAATAGCTCACTGGTCGAGTCGGCCTGCGCGGAAGATGTAACGGGGCTAAGTAGTAAACCGAAGCTGCGGCAATGCACTTTTGTGCATTGGGTAGGGGAGCGTTCTGTAAGCGGTTGAAGGTGTGTGGTAACGCATGCTGGACGTATCAGAAGTGCGAATGCTGACATGAGTAACGATAAAGGGGGTGAAAAACCTCCTCGCCGGAAGACCAAGGGTTCCTGTCCAACGTTAATCGGGGCAGGGTAAGTCGACCCCTAAGGCGAGGCCGAAAGGCGTAGTCGATGGGAAACGGGTTAATATTCCCGTACTTCTTACAATTGCGATGGGGGGACGGAGAAGGCTAGGTGGGCCTGGCGACGGTTGTCCAGGTTCAAGTGCGTAGGCTTGAGAGTTAGGTAAATCCGGCTCTCTTTAAGGCTGAGACACGACGTCGAGCTACTACGGTAGTGAAGTCATTGATGCCATGCTTCCAGGAAAAGCCTCTAAGCTTCAGATTGTAAGGAATCGTACCCCAAACCGACACAGGTGGTCGGGTAGAGAATACCAAGGCGCTTGAGAGAACTCGGGTGAAGGAACTAGGCAAAATGGTACCGTAACTTCGGGAGAAGGTACGCTCTCGACGGTGAAGTCCCTTGCGGATGGAGCTATTGAGAGTCGCAGATACCAGGTGGCTGCAACTGTTTATTAAAAACACAGCACTGTGCAAAATCGTAAGATGACGTATACGGTGTGACGCCTGCCCGGTGCCGGAAGGTTAATTGATGGGGTTAGACTTCGGTCGAAGCTCTTGATCGAAGCCCCGGTAAACGGCGGCCGTAACTATAACGGTCCTAAGGTAGCGAAATTCCTTGTCGGGTAAGTTCCGACCTGCACGAATGGCGTAATGATGGCCACGCTGTCTCCACCCGAGACTCAGTGAAATTGAAATCGCTGTGAAGATGCAGTGTACCCGCGGCTAGACGGAAAGACCCCGTGAACCTTTACTACAGCTTGGCACTGAACATTGACCCTACATGTGTAGGATAGGTGGGAGGCTTTGAAACAGGTACGCCAGTATCTGTGGAGCCGTCCTTGAAATACCACCCTTGTAGTGTTGATGTTCTAACGTTGACCCCTTATCGGGGTTGCGGACAGTGCCTGGTGGGTAGTTTGACTGGGGCGGTCTCCTCCCAAAGCGTAACGGAGGAGCACGAAGGTGGGCTAATCACGGTTGGACATCGTGAGGTTAGTGCAATGGCATAAGCCCGCTTGACTGCGAGAATGACAATTCGAGCAGGTGCGAAAGCAGGTCATAGTGATCCGGTGGTTCTGAATGGAAGGGCCATCGCTCAACGGATAAAAGGTACTCCGGGGATAACAGGCTGATACCGCCCAAGAGTTCATATCGACGGCGGTGTTTGGCACCTCGATGTCGGCTCATCACATCCTGGGGCTGAAGTCGGTCCCAAGGGTATGGCTGTTCGCCATTTAAAGTGGTACGCGAGCTGGGTTTAGAACGTCGTGAGACAGTTCGGTCCCTATCTGCCGTGGGCGTTGGAGAATTGAAAGGGGCTGCTCCTAGTACGAGAGGACCGGAGTGGACGAACCTCTGGTGTTCGGGTTGTGTCGCCAGACGCATTGCCCGGTAGCTAAGTTCGGGATCGATAACCGCTGAAAGCATCTAAGCGGGAAGCGAGCCTTGAGATGAGTTCTCCCTGATACTTTAAGTATCCTAAAGGGTTGTCGTAGACTACGACGTTGATAGGCAGGGTGTGTAAGCGTTGTGAGGCGTTGAGCTAACCTGTACTAATTGCCCGTGAGGCTTAACCATACAACACCCAAGGGGTTTTGATGGACTCAATGTAAGAACATTGAATGTGTAAAAACGAGAATTAAAAACAGCTTTCCGAATTAAAGAATTTGCTTGGCGACCATAGCGTTTTGGACCCACCTGACTTCCATTCCGAACTCAGAAGTGAAACGAAATAGCGCCGATGGTAGTGTGGGGTTTCCCCATGTGAGAGTAGGACATCGCCAGGCTTTAAATTTAAAGAGCCCGTTTGAAAGAACGGGCTTTTTTAGTCTTCAGGGACATCTTGATGCTGATATAGCTCAGGTGGTAGAGCGCATCCTTGGTAAGGATGAGGTCCCCAGTTCGAGTCTGGGTATCAGCACCATTTACAATTAGAATTTTACTTGGCGACCATAGCGCTTTGGACCCACCTGATTTCCTTTCCGAACTCAGAAGTGAAACGAAGTAGCGTCGATGGTAGTGTGGGGTTTCCCCATGTGAGAGTAGAACATCGCCAGGTTCTTATTAGACTCAAATAGTCTGACCAATGCGGAGCGGTAGTTCAGTTGGTTAGAATACCGGCCTGTCACGCCGGGGGTCGCGGGTTCGAGTCCCGTCCGCTCCGCCACTTATTCCAGACCTCAGCAGAAATGCTGGGGTCTTTTAGTTTGTGCTGAGTTAAGTTGGTCTTCGACCAATGAGTCCCGCAAAAGGTTTGCCCGTTGTCTGCAACCCGAGCCGCTCTGCCACTTATTCTAAAGCCTTGCTAGAAATAGCAGGGCTTTTTTCATTTAAGTTTATGTTGGCTCTTCAGCCGAAAGCGTCCCGTCGGAATGTCGACTCAGCCACTCCGCAATTTATCCAGCCCCTAGAAGAAATGCTGGGGTCTTTAGTTTGTGCTGAGTTAAGTTGGTCTTCGATCAATAAGTCCAGCAGGAGAGCTTGCCTGTGGCTCTGGTCTTCTGATATTCATTCCCGATCCAAGCAGAAATGCCAGGATCTTTTAGTTTGTGTTGAGTGACTTTACTCAGACCTATAAGTTCCTCGTGTTGGGAGCTTGCTTGATCTCAAGCTCTACAGATCCTCTGCTTATTCTGAACGTCAGAAGAAACCTCATGTTCTTTTTGCCCGCTGTCACCTGTCTTGAGTCTTAGTTAGAAAGGTAATACTATTACTGTGGAATTTCAAAGATGGCTTATACGCTTGCATTGGTGTGTGATTGGGCGCTGTATGGTGAAGTCTCCAGTCGATCCATGTTTACGGTGTTGTTGGCGTAAGGTGTACTGATATAACTGCTTAGGATTAATTACAGAGCTTTCTCTGCTGAAATGAATTAGCACATTTCTCGGCTTAACAGTACTTGCGTCGGCTCTTAGTGAGTGTTTTTCTTGATTTATCGTTATAAAGAAAGAGCTTACTTTTAAAGCCTGTTCCTAGCTCTGTAAGCTCTCTAGAGCGTTACAGGTTGGTGATTACGATTATTATGGGATCATTACGCACTAACAACTTATAAAGTCATTGAAGGGCTGTTAGAGAGCCAATACTGGTATTTGATGAGTATCTATAGAGTGTTGGTGCTGGGACTGAGTGTGAAGTGGATAATGAAAGAGGCAAATGTGATTTGTGCTGTTGCTAAGCCTTAGGAGCCATACTTCTATTTATATCGCGATCTAATAAGAGAGGGGAGTAAAGATAAACTTTCTGGCAGCATGTTGGTTAAGCAAAATTTTTAAATCTAATTACGCAGGGATACAGACTTGCTTGCGAAGAGAAGAAGAGCTATTCGGGAATTTTAAACGAAAAAAAAGCCGCATCAATGATGCAGCTTTCCAAAAGTGGCTCCTCCTGCTGGGCTCGAACCAGCGACCTGCGGATTAACAGTCCGTCGCTCTACCAACTGAGCTAAGGAGGAATTATCTTTTTAAATATTCTTATCTTTAAAGAAAGTGGTGCCGACTACCGGAATCGAACTGGTGACCTACTGATTACAAGTCAGTTGCTCTACCTACTGAGCTAAGTCGGCACGTTTTCATTAACAAGCAATAATCTTGCTAATTGAAAGTGGCTCCTCCTGCTGGGCTCGAACCAGCGACCTGCGGATTAACAGTCCGTCGCTCTACCAACTGAGCTAAGGAGGAATTGTCTTTTTAAGAATAAATGGTGCCGACTACCGGAATCGAACTGGTGACCTACTGATTACAAGTCAGTTGCTCTACCTACTGAGCTAAGTCGGCACACCTTATTCTTTTAACTATTGTTCGTGCAAAGCACCAACAATTAATAAATTGTGGTGCCCGGAGGCGGAATCGAACCACCGACACGAGGATTTTCAATCCTCTGCTCTACCGACTGAGCTATCCGGGCGACGAGGTGTATTAAACGGTTTTTCGCTTCTTAGGTCAACAATAAAATTCAAATAAAATATCGTTTGATGAAATTGTGCTCGGAGTGGGCTGTTTTTATGCGTTTTAAATGGTGATACACCTTGCTTTAAGCGTTCTTGGGAGTTAAACGACGAGTTTGTTTGCCTGATTAGTAAGCCAAAAATAATAAAGCACGTTTGAAAACGTGCTTTAAGTTAGTAAATTGGCTCTAAGCTAGTGCTTTACAGAGAACTTATTCACCCATCCTTCCAGATCATTCGCTAAAGAAGCCAGGCTTTGAGTGCTTGTTTGACTCTCTGTGACCACTGAATTTAGCTGATAACCGCTTTCTTCAATCAGGTTTATGCGGTGTGCAATATCGTCGCTGACATGGGTTTGCTCCGCAGCGGCCGTTGCGATTTGTTGGCTCATTGTCGTAATGGCTTCTAATGCTGTCACTATCTGTTGTAGAGCTTCAGAAGCACTTTGGGACTGTGTGACTGTGCTTTGACTGGTCTCGGCGCAAATCTCCATTGTTTGGATAGCATGGCGAGAACCTTGCTGGAGGTTTGAGATCATGTTCTGGATCTCTTTTGTACTATCTTGAGTGCGGCCAGCAAGTTTGCGAACTTCATCGGCCACAACAGCAAACCCTCTGCCTTGCTCACCCGCGCGAGCGGCTTCAATGGCTGCGTTTAGCGCCAGTAAGTTAGTTTGCTCTGCGATATCACCAATGACATCTAAAACTTTGACTATGTTGTTTACATCCTGATCTAAATTAGCTACCGCCAGACTGGCTGTACTTAACTGATTTGCAAGTCCCTGGATATTATCCACTGTACTGCATATCAGTGATTGGGTTTGTTGGCTTTGTTTGTCTGCCTCATCCGTATTTCGCGCGGTATCATTTGCTGACGTTGCGACTTGATTAGCTGATGAGGCCATTTCTGTCATCGCTGTCGCAATCATAGCGGTTGATTCCTGTTGTGATAGGGTCAAATCAGCAATGGTTCCAGAGCGTGATTCAACTGCGGATAACTCTGAGCGCAGAGCGAGCATAGAACTATCGAGATTCGTTACCATTATGGCCAGAGACTGACTCATGTTCTGCACAGCATCGTAAATACTATCTTTTGGGGCTACCGTATCGAAACTTGTCTGTATATTGCCCTGAGAGACTGCCTGAACGGCTTGGCGTACGTCATGAGGCTCTCCTCCTAATACGTTCAGCATCTTGCGGATAGCGATGATTAGGCTGGTAAGAATAGCACCTGCGATGAAGAGGCATAGAACGAGTTGCCATTGTGCAGTAGCCCAAAATCGTGCATTTACCTCGTTAAACCCAATACCAGTACCAACAACCCATCCCCAGTGAGGCGTTTTTTCTGCTATTGAATGCTTCTCTTCAATGCTTCCGTCAGTTTGTGTTTGGCTCCATGTATATTCGACAATCTGGCCTGTTTTGTTATCCAAAATATCTAATATTAATTGGCCAACGCTATTGTTATTGCTGTCTTTGAAGTCATGGAAGCTGGTGCCATGCAATTGTGGATCGAGAGGCGCAGCGACAAATATCATGTTCTCATTGGCAACATAAACGTATTCATTATCTTTATAGATATTGTTGCGAAGCAGGCGAGTCGCCAGTGCTTTTGCTTCATCTTCCGGAAGTTCACCACTTGCAGCCATTGCTTCTACTTCGGTCAGAATGCTATATGCGCTTTTGAATAGCTCTGTCACTCGAGCTTTATTATCAAGGTTACTTGCAACTCTCAGAGTCCATAAACCTGTAGCGGTTAATGCGAGCAACGCCAGCAATATAATCGCAGACAGTAAATAGGCTTGAGTTTTTAGTTTCATATTTGGGCTCACAAATTTTTTAGTTGCTATGCAAAGCATGGCTTATTTTAGAAATTGAATAGACAAGGCATCTTATTGAAGAAGGAAATGAGCGCCTACAAGTGCTTGTTTAAACTATGATGGAGATTAAATTTTTATCGTGAAATAAGTTTTTCAGTAAGCGAGCTTTATATGTGGGGTGGTGGAATGAGTGAAAGTCGTGATTGGGTAGGGGAGAATGTATAGATAAAAAAAAGCCGCATCATGTGATGCGGCTTCTTGAAAGTGGCTCCTCCTGCTGGGCTCGAACCAGCGACCTGCGGATTAACAGTCCGTCGCTCTACCAACTGAGCTAAGGAGGAACTATTCTGTTTGTGTCTTGCTAATCAATTAAATTAAGCAAGTGCACCAAATAATGGTGCCTCGAGGCGGAATCGAACCACCGACACGAGGATTTTCAATCCTCTGCTCTACCGACTGAGCTATCGAGGCAAAAGAATGGTGCCGACTACCGGAATCGAACTGGTGACCTACTGATTACAAGTCAGTTGCTCTACCTACTGAGCTAAGTCGGCACACTTTATTCTTTTTAGAAGAGTTGACTCTTCTTTTTTTAGAATTCCAACTAAATGAAACTCTAGAAAGTGGCTCCTCCTGCTGGGCTCGAACCAGCGACCTGCGGATTAACAGTCCGTCGCTCTACCAACTGAGCTAAGGAGGAATTATTCTTTTAACAACAAAAAGTTGTTTGTGTCTTGCAAATCAATTTAGATTAAGCAAGTGCACCAAATAATGGTGCCTCGAGGCGGAATCGAACCACCGACACGAGGATTTTCAATCCTCTGCTCTACCGACTGAGCTATCGAGGCAAAAGAATGGTGCCGACTACCGGAATCGAACTGGTGACCTACTGATTACAAGTCAGTTGCTCTACCTACTGAGCTAAGTCGGCACACTTTATTCTTTTAACTATTGTCCGTGCTAAGCACCAACAATTAATAAACTGTGGTGCCCGGAGGCGGAATCGAACCACCGACACGAGGATTTTCAATCCTCTGCTCTACCGACTGAGCTATCCGGGCAACGGAGCGCTATTAAACGGATTTTCCCGCTTTCCGTCAACCACTTTTTTTAAATAATTTCAAAAAAGTGGTTGTTCGAACGCTTTTTGTTCAACTCGTGCTAGAAAGTTTGCACAGAGTTAAATTCCTTTTTGAAATTTGTAACTTTTTCTAGGTAGCGTCGTGCTTCTGCATTGGGATGTTTTTTAGTTAGTGCCCAATAAACCTGGTTAGGTTGCAGAGAATTCAGATCCCGCATCGCACGTTTTCGGTCACTGCGGTTAAAGGTATTGAGAACGCCGCCAGTACCGCCGTTGTACGCGGATATCATGCTGTATTCGAGCGAGGTAGGGTGACTGACCTCTTTTAAATAACGATTCTTCAAGATGTAGAAGTAAGCGGTTCCGGTATCAATATTGTTTTCTGGGTTAAACAAATACTCTGGGCTTGGTTGGCCCGAGCGATTTTTTACCAGCGCGAAAACGTCTCTGCCTGCTGTTTTTGGTACGACTTGCATCAAGCCATAGGCATTCGCCCAACTGACGGCATATGGATTAAAACTGCTTTCTGTTTTGATAATGGCGTAAATCAAATCTTCAGGGATGTCGTATTTCTCTGCAGCTCGGCGCACGATGTTCGCATATTGATAGCTGCGTTGGATGAAGTGATCTTCCACCATGGGAATTTCTACGTAGTACGCTTTTTTGAAGTCGACGTCTTTGGTTTTTATTTCGTGGTTAATCAGGTAATCGGCAAAGCGGTTAGCTCGCCATGACCACTGAATGGGCTTGTTATCTTGGTCGACGACTTGTTTATAGAGAAAAGGCTGACCTTCAAGTTTGATATCTTTGGAAGAAAATAGATCGACATTCGCCGGATCATCAGGAGTGAGTAGTGTAGTGATGATGGCGTTTTTGAGGTGCTTTTGTGGTTCGGTTGGCGAAACGGTTTCTATAGTGATCACGCCTTTTTGGAAATCAACTTCAGCGCGACTGAGGTAGTTATCGATATATTTTACGTAATTGCTTTTACCTGCGAGCTTAACTTCTCGTTTTCCCCATTTTTTTTGGATATTACCGGAGAAGCTATTGATCAACGAATCGAGAGCTGCGGTGTCTTTCTCAAATTGTCCTGGTAACTCGGCTAAGTTATTGGCGAAGCGATTGGTTGGCTCGTACTCGACATCATAAAACTTTTCGACGACCTCGCGACTACAGCCTGCCGTTAATAGAAGGGCTGCAACGATAAAGACAATTTTTTTCATGGCTATTTATTTGATGGGATGGTGTGGCAATGACACCACAAGGTTCTATGTGATGTCATTGTTTCTGAATAAACTTATTTTATTTGAACAAGTTATTCGCTAGGTGGCGTGTAACCATCAATGTGAACGTCTTTGCCTTCGAACAGGAAGTTCACCATTTCAGTTTCGATCAGTTTACGATGCTCTGGATCCATCATGTTAAGCTTCTTTTCGTTGATCAACATGGTTTGTTTGTGTTGCCATTCAGCCCAAGCTTCTTTAGAGATATTATCAAAAATACGTTTACCTAGCTCACCTGGGTAAAGTTGAAAGTCTAGACCTTCGCCTTCTTTCTTTAGTCGAGCACAAAACACAGTGCGGCTCATAATGACTCCTTGCATTCAATTAACGAAGTTCGTGGGGTAGCGTTTCCAGCAATAGTTTGACTGGCGCGGCTAAGCCTACTTCTTCAGGTTTAGATAAGTTATACCAAAGACCTTTGTTACCTTCCATTATCACGTCGGGTTGCTTTGACAGGTCAATCAAAATTGGTGTGATATCGAGATGGTAATGACTAAAGGTATGGCGGAAAGTGATCAGCGTTTGCTGCTCTTTAATGTCATTGGTTTGAATGCCGCGTTGTTCCAACAGCAAATCAATATCGCTTTCGACATCAACATGTTCGGTTTGTGGAAAGCAGAATAGCCCGCCCCAAATTCCAGTTTGAGGTCTTTGTTCCAGCCATACTTCGTGCCCATTTGCATTTTTATGATGCAGCATGACAAAGCGGGTTTGCTTCACCGGTTTGTCTTTCTTGGGCTTTTTACCAGGGTAGTCGAGGATATTACCTTGTTTTTTCGCTACACAAAGATCAGCAACAGGACATAGTGTGCATTTGGGTTTGCTGCGTGTGCAGACCATCGCCCCCATGTCCATCATGGCTTGGTTATATTTGTCGACATCTGTTTGTGGGGTATGTGCCTCGGCAATTTCCCACAACTTGTTTTCCACTTTCTTCTGGCCCGGCCATCCATCAACGGCAAAGCATCGAGAAAGTGTTCGCTTCACGTTACCATCGAGGATCGCATGAGGCTGTTTATGTACGGATGACAGTACAGCAGCCGCAGTTGAGCGGCCAATGCCTGGCAGTGCATTCATTTGCTCGATATCTAGAGGGAATTCACCGTTATATGTTTGGGCCACCTCTTTTGCTGCTTTATGAAGGTTGCGTGCTCGGGCGTAATAACCGAGACCCGTCCAAAGGTGCAGCACTTCATCTTGCTCTGCATTAGCAAGATCGACCACGGTCGGAAATCGCTCTAAAAAGCGTTGGTAATAAGGAATCACCGTAGTGACCTGAGTTTGCTGAAGCATGATTTCAGACAACCAGACACTGTATGCGGTTTTGTTCTGTTGCCACGGAAGATCTTTTCTTCCATATGCGTCATACCATTCTAAAATGGCACTGGCGAAAGGGGTCACGACTTGCTCTGTATTCTATTATTGGTTAGGAGCAAAATTGCACCACATATTGGGTGATAAGTACAACGGATAAAGTGTGGGGATATTACAGGGATCATCATAGCTTTTGAGTCATGATAGACCGAGAGCTCAACAAAAACTTGCACCCGAGTAAATTCTTTGGATAATCCCCGCTTTGATTAATCAATGTGCAGGCAAAATCAATGAGTGAAGTAACCACTAACGAATACAACGAAGACGGCAAACTGATCCGTAAAATCCGCAGTTTCGTTCGTCGCGAAGGCCGCCTAACTAAGGGCCAAGAGAGTGCGATGAATGAGTGCTGGCCAACGATGGGTATCGATTACAAAGCAGAACTTCTTGATTGGAAAGAAGTCTTTGGTAACGACAACCCGGTTGTACTTGAGATCGGTTTTGGTATGGGCGCTTCACTGGTTGAAATGGCAAAGAACGCACCTGAGAAAAACTTCATCGGTATTGAAGTACATAGCCCAGGTGTTGGCGCTTGTCTTGCTGATGCACGTGAAGCGGGTCTGACTAACCTGCGCGTAATGTGTCACGATGCGGTTGAAGTGTTTGAGCACATGATCCCAAATGATAGCTTGGCGACTCTACAACTGTTCTTCCCTGACCCATGGCACAAAAAACGTCACCACAAGCGTCGTATCGTACAGCTAGAGTTTGCTGAAATGGTTCGCCAGAAGCTTATCCCTAATGAGGGTATCTTCCATATGGCAACGGACTGGGAAAACTACGCTGAGCACATGATTGAAATCATGAACCAGGCACCAGGCTTTGAAAATATTGCTGAAGAAGGTGACTTTGTTCCTCGCCCTGAAGAGCGTCCATTGACTAAGTTTGAAGCTCGCGGCCACCGTCTTGGTCACGGTGTGTGGGACATCAAATTCAAGCGTACTGCTTAAGGAGCCAGGTGATGTACCACTATGCGATATTAGCGAATCCGGGTCACAACCGTATTTATTTTGATAGCGCAATGACCATCGCATGTTCAGAGCTAAAAGCAATGCTGGCTTCTGAAGGTGTTGAAGTGACTGAAATTGGCAATAAAGATGTCGGCTTACCTGCAGCATTGGTGTTCTCGTGTGCAGAAGCGCTCAACGACGAGCAGTCACGCAAGATTGCCGCATCATCTATCTACTACGCGCTGTTTGAAGTGCGTGAAGATGGTTTGCTACGTCCAATTCAGGCGCCTGCGTTCAACACTTTCCCTGAGAGCATGAGTCAGATCCTGCGTTATACCGGAAAAACAAACGAACAGTTTACGCGTTTGATGGTAAACCTTGGCGTGAGTGCCGCTAACACAGATAGCGCGCAACTGACGTTAATGGATCCGATGTGTGGTAAGGGTACAACACTATTTGAAGGTTTGATCCATGGCTTGAACGTGGTGGGTGTTGAGATCAACCAGAAATGGGTTCAAGAGATCCAAACCTTCGTCGTTAAGTTTATGAAGAATGGTCGCTTTAAGCATAAAGTGAGCAAAGAAAAGCGCACTTCTGGTGGTAAAAAAGTGGCCGATGGTTTCGTGGTTGAAGCTGCAGCGACAAAAGAAGATTACAACCAAGGTAACCTTCAGACGATGAAGCTGTACTCGGCGGATACTCGTATCGCAGACCAAGTTGTGAAGAAGAACTCGGTGGATGTCATGGTGTCTGACTTGCCTTACGGCGTGCAGCACGGCAGTAAAAATGCCAAAGACAGCAAACTGAACCGCAGCCCATTAGAGCTATTAAAAGAAGCTCTACCTGCATGGAAAGTGGTACTGAAAAAGCAAGGCTCTGTGGTGTTGTCTTTCAACGAGTTCACACTGAAATGGAAAGATGTCGCGGCATTATTTGAAGAACAGGGGTGGAAGGTGCTTTCAGAAGACCCTTATATCGGTTATCTTCACCGCGTGGATCAATCTATCAACCGCAACATTATTGTGGCAGTGAAACCATAATTGATTGTTCGATAACAAATACTTGAAAAGCCAACACACTGTTGGCTTTTTTTACCTCTGAATCAAATCAGTGATAATAAGGTGAACAATGAAACCTACAGTGGAAATTTTGACAGATATTCTGACCGAAGTTCGTCCTTTGATCGGTCAGGGAAAAGTAGCAGACTACATTCCAGCTCTGGCAAAAGTGCCCAGCAACAAGTTAGGTATTGCGGTATACACCAATGACGGCGAAGTGATTAAGGCGGGAGACGCCGACGAGCCTTTTTCTATCCAGTCTATTTCTAAAGCCCTGAGCCTGACGCTGGCGATGTGCTTATATAAACAAGAAGAAATATGGGCAAGGGTAGGCAAAGAGCCTTCTGGCCAGGCCTTTAACTCTTTAATCCAGTTAGAGATGGAGCAGGGCATTCCACGTAACCCGTTTATAAACGCTGGTGCGATAGTGGTTGCTGATCTGCTGCAAAGCCGTTTGTCTGCACCGCGTCAGCGCTTGCTTGAATTTGTTCGTCAGCTTTCCGGCGATACCCACATTGTGTACGACAAAGTGGTGGCCGCTTCTGAAATGATGCATGGTGACCGCAACGCTGCGATTGCTTATCTGATGCGCTCATTTGGTAACTTCGAGAATGAAGTTATTCCAGTGCTGCAAAACTATTTCCACGCCTGCGCATTGAAGATGAGCTGTGTTGATTTGGCGAAAACCTTTAGCTATTTAGCCAACAAAGGTACGTCTGTGCATACCGGTAAGCCGATTGTCTCACCGACTCAAACTAAGCAGTTGAATGCGCTGCTCGCAACGTGCGGGCTTTATGACGGTGCAGGTGAGTTTGCCTACCGAGTCGGTATGCCGGGAAAATCTGGCGTGGGTGGCGGCATTATTGCCGTCGTACCGGGGGATATGACCATTGCAGTCTGGTCTCCGGAGCTCGACCCCGCTGGTAACTCATTAGCTGGCACTAAAGCTTTGGAATTGCTTTCTGAGCGAATCGGTCGTTCCATTTTCTAGAGCTGGCCATTTTTCTCAGAATAAATAAAAATGCCTCTCACATAGAGAGGCATTTTTATAGCTTGATATCAGATACGCTTATTCGTCCTCTTCTGCCATAAACGCTTCGAGCAAGTCGTTCAGGAAAAGCTTACCTTTTTCAGTGATTAGCCAGTGTGTTTCTGTCTCACTCAAATACCCCAGCTCTAACGCCCAATTGATGGTGTCTTGAATGCTACTCAGCGGTAACCCTGTTGTATCGATAAAGTCTTGTTTTGGACACGCTTCCATTAAACGGAAGCGGTTCATAAAGAACTCAAACGGACGGTCTTCATCTTCGACGAATTGTTCAGTATGCAGGTACGGCTTAACCATATTTTGGTATGCAGCCAGATACCCACGAGGGTGTTTTACTTTTGTGGTACGAATGATACGCCCATCAGCAAAACTCAGCTTACCGTGTGAGCCACAACCAATGCCGAGGTAATCCCCAAAGCGCCAGTAATTGAGGTTGTGCTGGCATTGGAATCCCGGCTTACTGTAACCAGAAATCTCGTATTGTACGTAGCCAGCAGCCGCCAGTTTTTTATGTCCTAGCTCGAAGATGTCCCATAAGTCATCGTCGTCAGGTAGCGTCGGCGGCTTGTAGTAGAACATGGTGTTCGGCTCAATGGTGAGCTGATACCAAGACAGGTGCGGCGGTGCCAGTTCAATCGCTTTGTCCAAATCGGCCAGAGCCTGCTCAATACTTTGATCTGGCAAGCCGTGCATTAAATCCAGATTAAAGCTATTTAAGCCAATTTGGTGAGCAAGGTTAGCAGCATTGACGGCCTCATCTTTGCCATGAATCCGACCAAGACGCTCTAGTTTCTCTTGCTCAAAACTTTGCACACCAATGGAAATACGCGTCACCCCTGCTTTTCGGTAGCCGGCAAAACGTTCCGCTTCAATTGTGCCCGGGTTAGCTTCCATCGTAATTTCGATGTCAGTTTTGAATGGAATACGTTCTTCAATGCCTTTTAACAGGCGCTCAATCCCTTGTGCTGAAATCAGGCTAGGCGTACCGCCTCCGATAAAGATCGAATGCAGAGGACGCGGCGCATCGTTCAAGCGATACTTCTCAATGTCGGTATCCAGATCTTCCAGCAGGGCGTTGATGTATTGCTCTTCTGGGATCTCTGCCTTGAGCTCATGCGAGTTGAAATCACAGTATGGGCACTTTTGCACACACCATGGGATGTGAACATAGAGACTGAGTGCTGGGGGCGTTAATATGGTCAAACTCGTTTACCTTACTGAGCGGCTTGTTCAGACAGCTGAGCAAACAGAGACTTAAGCGCTTTACCACGGTGTGATAGCTGCTTTTTACGCGCAGGTTCTAGCTCCGCAGATGCGCAGTTATCCTCTGGTACGAAAAAGACAGGGTCATAGCCAAAGCCATTCTCACCGTGTGCTTCTGTCAGGATACGGCCTTCCCATTTGCCATGACAAACGACAGGCGTTGGATCGTCTTTATGACGCATCAGAACCAATACGCAGTGGAAACGTGCGGTGCGCTCCGCCTCTGGCACACCTTCCATTGCTTTTAACAGCTTTTCTAAGTTGTCTTGATCTGTCGCGCCTTCGCCTGCGTAACGCGCAGAGTAGATGCCAGGTGCACCGTTAAGGTAGTCGACTTCTAAACCAGAATCATCAGCGATTGCCGGTAGGCCGGTTTCTTGTGCTGCGTGGCGGGCTTTGATGATCGCGTTTTCAATAAACGTGGTGCCTGTTTCTGCAACTTCAGAGACGTTGAATTCGCTTTGTGCTAATACTTCGAATCCGAAATCGGAGAGCAAATCAGCCATCTCACGTACTTTGCCTTGGTTGCCGGTTGCTAACACAATCTTTTTCATGGGGTTCTCTTTTCATTGTGATAAGGAGAACATGTCGTTCTCCTTATCGTTTTATTTCTAACTTTGTAAGGCTTTTGGCCTGCTGGTGTCCAAAAGCGTTTAGATCATCATGATCTAATTACTTTTCGACATATCACTCTTCAACATAAAACTTCTGGGTAAATTGAAGCTTTCCTGAGCCTTTGTTTCCCGATTTTACATCAATATCGAAGGTAAAAGTTTCTTCATGAGTGACTGGCAGTTCAGCTAGGTAGTAAATGGCGTCACCTTCTTTGACTTCTCGGAAGGTTAACTGCTGAGTTTGACCAATCAGGTTCTTAGCTTGCCCAGCAACTTGTGCTTCTAACGCCGGTTTTCCGAGTGAGGCTCTGTCCAGCACACTAATATTGATGATCGCAAGATAGCCATTACGTTTGATGTCATAGCTTCGCGCTATTTTAGGCGTCAAAAAGGTAGAGTTAAACGCCACGTAATGTACTTCGATGTCTTTCATGTTTTTGAACTGTTCAGCGAAAGTTGGGAAAGGCAATAGGCTGATCAGTAACGCGGTAATCCATTTGTTCATTGTGAAATCCTCAAGGAGACACTTCCATTTAAGTTTAATTTAAATAACCGATTCGAAGATTAAATAAAAAGCCATCATAAGATGGCTTCTATGTCAGTAGGTATTTGGGTAGGCGATTCTATCCGAATTTGTTTGTGTCGTCCCAGTTCGCCTTTTTCTATGTGAACCAAACCTTTAGCGACTTTAAACTGCTTAGCCAAGAACTTGGTGAGATGCGCATTGGCTTTACCATCGACAGGCGGCGCAGTAATGGCGATTTTTAACTCTTCTCCATGCAAGCCGACGATTTTATCGCGGCTTGCTTTGGGTTGAATATAGAGTCTTAGGACAATGTCCTCGCCATCGCGCCAAACTGCGGCTGACACTACAGTTGGAACCAGATAGGGCCGATAATATCGCCCATCAGGAAGTTGGCGAATTGTAGACCAATAAACAGAACCAGGACGCTAAGATCCAGACCACCGAATGCAGGAAGAATGCGACGGATTGGCGCGCACATTGGTTCTGTCAGCTGGTGGAATACATATTCGATAGGGCTGCGGCCTTGGCTAACCCAGCTGAGGATTGCACGAATCAGCAATACCCAGAATAACAAGCCGCCAGCAGCTTTAATCAGAGATAGTAAGCCCAGGAATAGGAACTCGATACTGAAAGACACTGAACCGCTAGATGCGATTAGGATCAGTGCAACGAACTTAAGTACACACAATAGATACGCAAAGAGAACAGTAGCCAGGTCGATATTACCTACAGACGGAATAAAACGACGCAGAGGGCCAATCACAGGCTGAGTAGCTTTAACGATAAATTGCGAGAAAGGGTTATAGAAGTCTGCGCGCGCAGCTTGCAACCAAATACGCAATATAACGACCATGATATACAGGTCAAATAGGGTTGAGATGAGAAAACTCATTGAATTCATAAGGTACCCTTAACAAGTGGTGGATGGCTTTTCTCTGTAAGCATCCAGATAATTAAAATAGTTTTTCCATTTCTTCCGCACGAGCAACCGCTGCCTGCATTGCTTTTGCTACGATATCAGAAAGTTGATGTTCGTTGAATGTGCGTAGTGCTTCCGCTGTTGTGCCACCTTTAGAGGTGACATTTTCACGGAATGTGGATAGCTCAGTCTCTGGATTAGCCACAACCATGCTTGCAGCACCTAATGCAGCTTGCTGAACCAGCAGACGAGCTGTGTCTTTATCAAAGCCTTGTGCTATTGCTTCTGCTTGCATTGCTTCCATAAACAAGAAGAAGTAAGCCGGCGCGCTACCTGCAGCCGCAATCACGTTGTTGATGCCAGACTCTTGTTCTACCCAACACACTTTACCTACCGCTTCCATTAATTGAGCGGCAAAGTCTTTATCTTGCTCAGTAACGTGTTCTGGAGCGAAAAGACCACTCATGCCTAAACCGAGTTGGGAAGGCGTATTTGGCATCACACGAACCAAGTTCAACTTAGTCGCTAGCATCTCATCTAAACGTGAACAATTAATGCCAGCAGCGATAGAAATCACTAACTTGTTACTGAAATCGACAGATTGCAGTGGTTTACATACTTCCGCCATCATTTGTGGTTTCACAGACAACACCACTACATCCGCTTCTGATGCTGCGAGGATGTTATCGCTGGTAGTACGGATGCCAAAATCTTGCTCGAGTGGCAAGCGGCGTGTTTCTGAAGGGGCGGTTGCCACAATATTTTGTGCCGGGTAACCATTTGAGACTAAGCCAGAAATGATGGCTCGCACCATGTTACCTGCACCGATGAAGGCAATCTTTTTATGTTCCATTTGTCTGATTTCCATTGTGATACTTTACTATTTATAATGCACAGGTGTGCATAGTGACAATTAAGTCTTACCGCTTAACTTTGTGATGCGAAGATTGAGCTTTTTTCGCTTACTGGTAATGGCTATTCACTTTTTTGAGTTATAGTCACGTGCGCCAAAAATCGCTGTTCCGATACGAACCATAGTACTACCGGCTTCTATCGCCGCCGTCATGTCGCCACTCATCCCCATGGACAATGTGTCGATGTCCGGATACTGCTGCTGAAGCGCTTGCTTCAATGCCGCCAGTTTCTGGAACTCATGAAGTTGTGCATCATAGTCCGATACGTTAGCAGGAATAGACATCAATCCTCTTAAGGTGAGGTTCGGAAGGCGAGAAATCAACTCAGCCAGTTCGAATATTTCTGCATCGGTTACGCCAGACTTTGAGTCTTCGCCACTGGTGTTCACTTGAATCAGTACCTGTAAGGGTTCTAATTCGTTGGGGCGTTGATCATTAAGACGTTGCGCGATCTTTGCGCGGTCGATGGTGTGAACCCAATCGAAATGTTCAGCGACAAGGCGTGATTTATTGGACTGAATTGGGCCTATGAAGTGCCATTCTATGCAATTATCTGGATAATGCTGTGCAAAGTGCTGAACTTTATCCACGCCCTCTTGCACATAGTTTTCACCAAATGCGGTTTGACCAGCTTGGTAAGCTTCAAGAATGGCTTCAACGGGTTTGGTTTTACTTACCGCTAGAAGTTGCACTGACTCCGGAGCACGACCGCATTTTTGCTCGTCGTTGCGAATTTGAGAGGTGATATGTTCAATATTTTGTTGAATACTACTCATAGCTGTACTTTAGACTTAAGGATTTTAAATGGATATCACTGAGTTACTGGATTTTAGTGTAAAACATAATGCCTCAGATCTACATCTTTCTGCAGGTGTACCACCTATGGTCAGAATTGATGGCGATGTGAGAAAGCTCGGGATTCCAGCGTTTACACACCAAGAGGTTCATCGCTTGGTATTCGAAATCATGAATGACGCTCAACGCAGTGAGTTCGAAGAAAAACTCGAAGTCGATTTTTCTTTTGAACTACAGAACGTTGGTCGCTTTCGTGTCAACGCCTTTAACCAGTCCCGTGGCTGCGCAGCGGTATTTCGTACCATTCCAAGCAGCATACCAACGCTTGATCAACTCGAAGCTCCAGAAATCTTCAGCAAGATTGCCAGCGGGCAAAAAGGCTTAGTTCTGGTAACCGGACCAACCGGCTCTGGTAAATCGACGACTCTAGCTGCCATTGTCGACTACATCAATCGTAATCACAATAAGCACATTCTCACAATTGAAGATCCAATTGAATTTGTTCATACCAATAACAAATGTTTGATCAACCAGCGCGAAGTTCACCGTGACACTCATAGCTTCCAAAACGCCTTACGCAGTGCGTTGCGTGAAGACCCGGATGTCATCTTAGTTGGTGAGATGCGTGATAAAGAAACCATCAGCCTTGCATTGACCGCCGCAGAAACCGGTCATTTGGTTTTTGGTACGCTACACACCAGCTCAGCCGCAAAAACCATCGACCGTATTATCGATGTATTCCCGGGTAGCGACAAAGACATGGTGCGTTCAATGTTGTCAGAATCGTTGAGTTCAGTCATTGCCCAGAAGTTACTTAAGCGCAATGGTGGTGGCCGAGTCGCCTGCCACGAAATCATGATGGCGACACCAGCAATCCGTAACTTGATTCGCGAAGATAAAGTCGCACAGATGTACTCGATAATTCAAACTGGTGCGGCACACGGCATGCAGACTATGGAGCAAAATGCTCGTCAGCTATTGGCGCAAGGTATTGTTTCTCACGAAGAGGCCGACAGCAAAGTTGGGCTTGATGTACAGCAGTTCTCGTAACACTCATACAGGTAATGGTGAATACGGAAATGGATCTGAATAAATTTCTTGAAGGTATGCTGGCGCTGCAAGCGTCGGATCTTTATATCACGGTCGGCGCGCCGATTTTGTTTCGTGTCGACGGCGAGTTACGTCCGCAAGGTGACAAGCTGACAGAAAATGATGTGGCGCAGTTGCTGGATAATGCAATGGATCCTGAGCGTCGTCAGGAGTTTCGAAAAAGTCGAGAGTCTAACTTTGCTATCGTCAGAGACTGTGGTCGATTCCGTGTCAGTGCCTTTTTCCAGCGAGAATTACCGGGCGCGGTTATTCGCCGTATTGAGACCGACATCCCTACCTTTGAGCAGCTCAAACTGCCTCTGGTGTTGCAAGATTTAGCGATAGCCAAGCGAGGTCTGGTGCTGGTGGTTGGTGCGACTGGCTCTGGTAAGTCGACCACAATGGCGGCGATGACAGGCTACCGAAACAGTAATAAGACCGGGCATATCCTGACGGTAGAAGATCCGATCGAATTTGTTCATGAACACCAGCGTTGTATCGTAACCCAGCGTGAAGTCGGTTTAGACACAGAAAGTTATGAAGTGGCACTGAAAAACTCTCTGCGACAGGCTCCGGACATGATTTTGATCGGCGAAATCCGCAGTAGAGAGACCATGGAATATGCCATGACCTTTGCCGAAACCGGGCATTTGTGTATGGCGACTCTCCATGCTAACAACGCCAACCAGGCATTAGAGCGGATTCTGCATTTAGTACCTAAAGATCAAAAAGAGCAGTTCTTGTTTGATCTGTCTATGAACTTAAAAGGCGTGGTTGGTCAGCAGCTGATCCGCGATAAAAGTGGGCAGGGGCGTCATGGCGTGTTTGAGATCCTGCTGAACAGTCCGCGTGTTTCGGATTTAATCCGTCGTGGCGATCTGCATGAACTTAAGTCGACGATGGCTCGTTCAAATGAGTTTGGTATGCTGACATTTGACCAGTCGCTCTACAAGTTAGTGATGCAAGGCAAAATCAGTGAAGAAGATGCACTGCACAGTGCAGATTCGGCAAATGACCTGCGTCTCATGCTGAAAACTCAACGCGGTGAACCTCTGGCAACGGGAAGCTTGGCGAACGTTAAGATTGATATGGACTAGGATTTCCCATATTCCAGACAATAAAAAAGGTTGGCACAAGCCAACCTTTTCTTTTTCAGACAAATTTACTCATTCCAAAGGTTTTCAAACCAGCTTTCTAGAATGACAACTGCCGATTGACAGTCGATATTTCCTTTCGACAGCGCTTTATAGCCTCCCATTTCGAATAGGTCTGCACGAGCTTCTGCCGTGGACAAACGTTCATCGTGAAGCTCGACTGGTAAGCCATATCGACCTTGTAGACGATTAGCAAACTTCTTCGCGCGTGGAGTAATGGTTTCCAAGTCTTTACCGTGTAGATCTGTTGGTAAACCCACAACCAATAAATCTGGTTGCCATTCTTTGATCTGTTTTTCGATGTCGTCCCAGTTTGGAATGCCATCATTGGCTTTGAAAGCCTTGAGCGGAGAGGCGGTACCGGTAATTTCCTGGCCAATCGCGCTGCCGATGCTTTTGGTTCCAAAATCAAAAGCCATAATTGTACGTGACATAAGGTGTCTCAAATCTCAATCTAGGGGAACAGTCTGCTTTATCAGGCATGTCCTGCATCAGAAGAAAGCTGACTCGGGTCGATCCCCAGTTTTTCTACTGCTTTTTTCCAACGGTCTGTAATTGGGGTATCAAAGATGATTTCTGGCGTAGCTTCAATGGTCAGCCAGGAGTTTTCAACTAACTCATTTTCCAGCTGCCCTGCGCTCCAGCCTGCGTAACCCAAAGCAACTAAATAGTCGCTCGGCTCTGCTTCGGTCCCCAACACAGTCAGAATGTCTCGCGAGGTTGTCACTGCAAGCTCATCGGTCATCTGAATACTGGATTCATAGTAATCTTTTGGTTTATGCAGAATAAAGCCACGATCTTCTGAGATCGGGCCGCCGTTATATACAGGCCGGTCAAGGCTTGCTTCGAACAAACGCGGGTGTACAGGTTGTACTTTGACTTGCTTAAGCATGTTACCCACCGTGATATCGACTGGCGCATTGATTATCAACCCCATTGCGCCTTCTTCGTTGTGCTCGCAGACGTAGATCACGCTATTCTGGAAATAGGGATCTTTCATTCCAGGCATGGCAACTAAAAAATGGTTTGTGAGGTTCATATTCATACTGATCCTTAGGACTCAGAAGTGCACTTAAGCAAATTAGCACTATATGCATGAATTTGCTTAAGTTTGCATTTGGCTCTCTACTATAACTTTACTATATATTTAGGGTCTGTTGACCTTTCGTGCTGATTTTTGCAGCTGTTTGTGGGTTCTTTATACAAGGCAGAGGCTTTGAAATGTAGTTGGCCTACCTGATAAGCCGATAACGCAGTAGAAAGTATCCACAAACGCTGCCCGAAGGGTTCGGCTAAAAGCGCTTTACTCTTTGTTGAGAGGTATTTTGCTTAGAATGACTAGGCTACAAACCTCTCGCCGCGATTAAAACGTTTTTATCTCGAACAAAAATTAACCACGTAAGATAAACAGACCCTATTTATTCGCCTTTTACTCGGCGTTCAATGGCATCCATTAGTTTGCCCGTAATTGAGATATCAAATGCTGCTTCGATTTCACGAATACAGGTCGGGCTGGTTACGTTGATTTCTGTCAGCTTATCGCCAATCACATCAAGACCCACAAAAATAAGACCTTTTTCTTTAAGAGTTGGTGCTACGGTTTGGGCAATTTTAATGTCTGTTTCACTTAGAGGACGAGCTTCACCCGTGCCGCCCGCCGCAAGGTTACCGCGCGTTTCGCCTTTCGCCGGAATACGTGCCAGACAGTAAGGCATTGGCTCGCCATCAACCACGAGAATGCGCTTGTCACCATTGCTGATATCAGGCACGAATGTTTGTGCCATCGCGTAATTCTGACCATGGTTAGTCAGCGTTTCGATGATCACTGATACGTTTGGATCGTTCTCTTTTACGCGGAAAATAGACGCACCGCCCATACCGTCAAGAGGCTTTAAGATCACATCGCCGTGCTCTTCACGGAATGCTTTAATCTTTTCAGCTTTACGCGTAACGATAGTGGTTGGAGTCAATTCCGGGAACCAGGCCGTAAACAACTTCTCGTTACAATCACGCAGGCTTTGAGGTTTGTTGACGATCAGTGTGCCTTGCTCTTCTGCACGCTCAAGGATGTAAGTTGCGTAGATGTATTCAGTGTCAAACGGAGGATCTTTACGCATCAGAACCGCGTCTAACTCAGATAGCTCGATAGTTTGCTCTGATTTGAATTCGTACCAGCCGTTTGGATCTTCTTTTAGCTCAACCACTTTGGTGTCGGCAATGGCCACACCTTGGTCGAGGTGAAGATCATTCATTTCCATGTAGTGGATTTCGTAGCCGCGGCGTTGCGCTTCAAGCATCATGGCAAAGCTAGAGTCTTTCTTGATGTTAATGGACGAAATTGGGTCCATTACAATACCGAGTTTGATCATTATTTTTCTCCGTTTTAACCAAGATCGCCGAAACGAACTTGTAAAGCTGTAATTGCGGTAAGAGCCGCTGTTTCGGTGCGAAGTACACGCGGACCGAGAAGCGTCTCTTCAAATTGGTACTCGCGCGTCATATCGATTTCTTCAGATGACAAACCGCCTTCAGGGCCAATCAGCAGGCGCACTTTTTCAACTGGTGTAGGCAGGGTGTTGATCGAGTATTTGGCACGAGGGTGAAGGTTGAGCTTAAGTCCATCGTACTCTTCTTTGCTCCACTCTTCCAAGCTCATGATTGGGCGAATTTCTGGAACGATGTTACGTCCACACTGCTCGCAAGCACTGATAGCAATCTTCTGCCATTGGGCCAGTTTCTTCTCAAATCGTTTCTGATCGAGCTTCACGCCACAACGTTCAGAAATAAGGGGAGTGATGGTATTTACCCCGAGTTCTACCGACTTTTGAATGGTGAATTCCATTTTGTCGCCCCGTGAAATCACCTGTCCTAGGTGAAGATCCAAAGGGGATTCAATGCTGTTCTCTACGCGCTCAGAGATGTCTACGAGAACATTCTTTTTGCTGACTTCTGCGATAACTGCGGGAAATTCTGCACCACTGCCGTCAAATAGGAGAACTTCCTGACCTTCCTTCATACGAAGTACGCGACCAATATGGTTAGCGGCGTCGTCACTTAAAGCGAGTGTACCAAGTTGGTGAATGATTTCTGGATGATAAATTCGAGGGATACGCATGAGATTTCCAGCAAGAGAATAAACTTAGTTCCTAACATGGATGCTTTCCATCGAAAAAACAAGGGGCAAGAGGCGTTTCAATTGGAGTAAATGAAACGCCTCAAACAGAAAGATTAGCGATCATCGCGATTGGTGAGGATTACAGTGCGCGACAGGCCTCTTGAACGAATGGATTATGGTTGCCTTGTACTTTTGCAATGCGCTTATCGCGTTCGCATTCCCATTTATCGGCTGGGGGGGGTTTGTTCCATGCACTCATTAACTGAGTTTGTTGCTTGGACAGTTTGAAGCCGTACTCCTTGCTCATATAAAGATAGGTACGAGCGATGGAGCCGCGTGCTCGATCGGGTGGCATGACTTTGCGTTGCTTGAAGTTTACCTGGACTTCACAACGACCATAGGTTGCGCCATCGATCCCATTCCACTGACTGAAATTGTAGTTAGAGCGATCACCATTTACCTCACCAATCGCAGGAGTCAGGTTGTGCAGATCGGCTTCCATTGAGCGGAATGTTTTGTCATTACGCGAGCAGTTTTTACGACCACCACTTTGCCAGCATTGCAGCTGGTGTCCAAATTGCCAAGCTGGAACGACGTGTTCCCACTCGATGCGCGAAGCTCGCTTTTCTTGTTTGCGAATCTGGTAACCACAAGAGGAAAGGTCAGGTAAGCCTTTCTTTCCTTGCCATTGAATATCACAGCCGCAATAAAAGCTGGTGGGATGATCTTGATAGATTTTTACCGCTTCGCGCTTAGCGGCTGAAAATGAACTTGGTGGCGCGGCCACGGCTGCGCTGGATAGTGCAAGAATGAATAAAGAGAACAGGTATTTCATGGTTAAAGTCTTTAAAAAGTATGACTTTATCCATTCTATCACTCAGATATTAGCTTTCGTAATAAGCAAGTTAATAATAACAAAGGAAATGTTGGTCAATATTTCCTATTGAGACTTGATTGAACTGAGGATTAGGAAAGCTGGACACCAGTGAAGCAAAGAGGCTGACGACATTTTTGACACGAATACACGGCTTGTTTGCGAAGCACTTTGTTGTGACGGCGAATAGAAAGGGGATATGTCGTGCAGCGACATCGGTATTCGAAGGTTTTACCCTGAACGGAAGAGACTTCGAAACTATGTGTGGTTTTGGCCGGAACGTTAAATACGGATTCCATTACGGTTTGCCACTCTTTGCCATGAGGACGGACGCGACCGTAAACCTGATATGTGATTAAGTGGGCGACCTCATGCGGTATCACTTCTTGCAAGAACGCTTGGGTGTTTTCTTTAAATAAAACCGGGTTAAGGCGAATCTCATTGAGCTGAAGGTACGCTTTTCCTGCTGCTTTACCTCGGACTTTAAAGGTCAGGCTGGGAATAGGGAATGAACGCTTAAAAGCATGTTCAGCTAATGCGATATAGTGCGCCATCACCGATTTTGCTTTGTAGCTTAGTTCAATGTCCATTCGTTCCTCTCAAGTTCAATAAAAAGCCCCCGCAGTTGCGAGGGCCGGATCATAGCATCACTGAATTTAAGGTGTGTGTTTTTTCTTAATCGTTGCATGGTAGGCGTGCCAAGTACCGTAGCCGAGAATAGGCATAGTAAATAACATACCGATACCGTAAGTGGCAAAACCAATTAGGATGCCGCCACAAATGATTGCCGCCCACACGATCATTGCTGGAATGTTGGATTTGACCGCATTAAAGCTGGTGAATACCGCCGTCATCATATCAACTCTGCGCTCCATCATTAATGGAATAGAGAAGGCAGAAATGCTGAATACCACGCTGGCTAGTACAAAACCAATGAGTGAACCAATCACTAAGAAGGGCAAGAACTCTGTAAGCGGAGCGCCTTGAACGGATGGATATAACGCATGGAGCAGTGCGGCGATTCGCATCCAGAAAATCATACAAACCGCGAGCAGAACCGCAAATGCCCATTGAGAGCTTGAGTTACGACCTATCGCTTTCATTGAGTGGAACAGGCGAGCTTTGTGTCCGCGTTCTCGTTCCCAACTGGCGTCATACAATCCTAGGGCTAAAAATGGCCCAATAAGCATGTAGACGATTAAGCTCGGCATCACGACAAGGTGCGTCCCTTGCCATTGTACAAGCAACACGATGCCAATGGCTGCAGCCATGAAGCACAAACCATAAAAAGCACTAATGAGCGGCATACGCACGAAATCATGAAGTCCTAGCGCGAGCCAGTGGAAAGGCGCGCTAAGATTGACCGTGTTGCACGGAATGGTTCTAGCGTATTCGTTATCAGGGACTTCCTTTCGTTTGCTATGGAAGTCGGATGGATTGACTGTTCGAGGCATAACTCCTCCTTGGCTTATTCCTACACAGTAGTCTGTCAAATGACTTGTACCCATCGGAGTAAATAATTGTTCATTCTAAAGCGCTAAAACACTCGAAAATTACTCGACAATGTTTGACTGAAAAATAACTTTTTATCAAAACATTACGCGTTAATTTCAGGCGTTTTTACTACGCTATTCCTGACCATTTGCTTACTTGGACTGGTACTAACCCCTATAAGTTTTAAAAGCATAAAGGATGTTTAGCTAACGTTTTCCCCAAAGTTGCTGTCGTCACACTAGCTTACATCCACGTTGTTACGGAAACGCAATTTAACAATATTTTAACTATTGGCGGAGTTGGGGGAATTTACAACTATTTGCTTAAAATTTGTTCTTGGTAGGTGGAACTGGAGGATAGAGGAGGAGGAGAGTAGGGGGAAACAAAAAGCCCCCACCATAAGGCGAGGGCTTTGGAAATTCAGAGCAAGCTCGATTACTTGATGCCAGCGAATTCGCGAAGAAGTGCTGCTTTATCAGTCGCTTCCCATGGGAACTCTTCACGACCAAAGTGGCCGTATGCTGCTGTCTTCTTGTAGATTGGCTGCAGAAGGTTAAGCATTTCTTGTAGACCGTATGGACGTAGGTCGAAGAACTGACGTACTGCTTCAATGATGATGTCGTGAGATACTTTCTCAGTACCAAACGTTTCCACCATGATTGACGTTGGATCCGCCACACCGATAGCGTAAGAAAGTTGGATTTCACAACGGTCAGCCATACCAGCTGCAACGATGTTTTTCGCTACGTAACGCGCTGCGTATGCTGCACTACGGTCAACTTTTGATGGATCTTTACCTGAGAACGCACCACCACCGTGACGAGCCGCACCGCCGTAAGTATCTACGATAATCTTACGACCAGTCAGACCACAGTCACCCATTGGACCACCGATTACGAAACGGCCAGTTGGGTTGATGAAGAAGTTAGTCTCTTTGTTGATCCACTCTGAAGGTAGAACTGGCTTGATAATCTCTTCCATTACCGCTTCACGCAGTTCAGGAGTTGAGATTGAATCACAGTGCTGAGTTGATAGAACAACAGCATCGATACCTACGATCTTACCTTGGTCGTATTGGAATGTTACCTGAGATTTCGCATCTGGACGCAACCAAGGAAGTGTACCGTTCTTACGTACTTCTGCTTGTTTTTCAACAAGACGGTGAGAGTAAGTAATTGGAGCTGGCATTAAAACTTCAGTTTCGTTACATGCGTAACCGAACATGATGCCTTGGTCACCGGCGCCTTGCTCTTTTGGATCCGCTTTATCAACACCTTGGTTGATATCTGGTGACTGTTTACCAATTGTGTTTAGTACTGCACAAGAGTTCGCATCAAAACCCATATCTGAGTGTACGTAGCCGATTTCACGAACGGTTTCACGAGTTAGCTCTTCAATGTCAACCCATGCTGAAGTCGTGATTTCACCACCCACCATTACCATACCGGTTTTAACGTAAGTCTCACATGCAACACGAGCCTTTGGATCTTGCTCTAGAATCGCGTCAAGAACCGCATCAGAAATCTGGTCTGCAATTTTATCTGGATGACCTTCTGATACTGACTCAGAAGTAAACAGGTGCTTAGCCATGTTAGCTCCACTATATCTGGTTTAAAACTGGAGCATGATAAACGCTCCAGCGCAAAATAATACTAATATATGCAGGTGTATCTACATCTAGACGGCTATTCTAAGTTTGATTGCTCGAATTACAAGCTCTTTTTTGGTTTTTGTCACAACTAAACGTTTGCGTGAGTTATTTATTATTTTGGGAGTTTCAGGGGATTTAAATTCACAGATGCAATATTTGTGAGGTTTTGGGGTGGAAATCGTTTGCACACCCTGAGGGGCTTTGAGAGAATTATGACCAATTTTTTCGTTTCGCTTAACGTACTCAGGAGCAGACATGTCGTCTCGTAAACATCTTGCCAATGCAATCCGTGCTCTAAGCATGGATGGTGTTCAACAAGCTAACTCAGGTCACCCAGGTGCACCTATGGGTATGGCTGATATCGCTGAAGTTCTTTGGCGCTCTCACCTAAACCACAACCCATCGAACCCAGAATGGGCTGATCGTGACCGTTTTGTACTTTCAAACGGCCATGGCTCAATGTTGATTTACTCTCTACTACACCTAACGGGTTATGAGCTATCAATCGACGATCTGAAAAACTTCCGTCAGCTTCATTCAAAAACTCCGGGTCACCCAGAGTACGGTTATGCACCAGGTATCGAGACAACAACAGGTCCTCTAGGTCAAGGCATTACTAACGCAGTTGGTATGGCAATGGCTGAAAAAGCACTTGCTGCACAGTTCAACAAAGAAGGCCACGACATCGTTGACCACTTCACTTATGCATTCTTAGGTGATGGCTGTCTGATGGAAGGTATCTCGCACGAAGCTTGTTCTTTGGCGGGCACACTAGGCCTTGGCAAACTGATCGCGTTCTGGGATGACAACGGCATCTCTATCGATGGTCACGTTGAAGGTTGGTTCTCTGACGATACACCTAAGCGTTTTGAAGCGTACGGCTGGCACGTAATCCCTGCAGTAGACGGTCACGATCCTGAAGCGATCAATGCTGCAATTGAAGCGGCTAAAGCAGACCCTCGTCCTACATTAATCTGTACTAAGACGATCATCGGTTTCGGCTCTCCTAACAAGTCTGGTTCACACGACTGTCATGGTGCTCCGCTAGGTCAAGACGAAGTTCAAGCGGCACGCGAGTACCTTGGTTGGGAGTTCGGTCCGTTTGAAATCCCAGCAGACGTATACGCAGAGTGGGATGCAAAAGAAGCTGGCGCAGCTAAAGAAGCGGCTTGGAACGAGAAATTTGATGCTTACGCTGCGGCTTACCCAGCAGAAGCAGCTGAGCTGAAGCGTCGTCTAAACGGCGAGCTACCTGCAGAGTGGGAAGAGAAAGCAAACCAAATCATTGCTGATCTTCAATCAAACCCAGCAAACATTGCTTCACGTAAAGCCTCTCAAAATGCGCTAGAGGCGTTTGGTCAAATGCTTCCAGAATTCATGGGCGGCTCTGCTGACCTTGCACCTTCTAACCTGACTATGTGGTCTGGCTCTAAGTCTCTTGAAGTGAATGACTTCTCAGGTAACTACATCCACTACGGTGTGCGTGAGTTCGGCATGACAGCGATCATGAACGGTATCGCACTGCACGGCGGTTTCGTTCCTTACGGTGCAACGTTCCTAATGTTCATGGAATACGCTCGTAACGCAATGCGCATGGCTGCTCTGATGAAAGTTCAGAACATCCAGGTTTACACGCACGATTCTATAGGTCTTGGCGAAGATGGCCCAACTCACCAACCAGTAGAGCAAATGGCTTCTCTGCGTCTGACTCCAAACATGAGCACATGGCGTCCATGTGACCAAGTTGAATCAGCAGTGGCTTGGAAACTGGCTATCGAGCGTAAAGATGCACCAACAGCACTTATCTTCTCTCGTCAGAACCTAGCACAACAAGAGCGTACTGCAGAGCAAGTTGCAGACATCGCGAAAGGTGCTTACATCCTGAAAGATTGCGAAGGCAAGCCAGAGCTTATCCTTATCGCAACAGGTTCAGAAGTTGAGCTAGCGGTTGAAGCAGCAGCGCAGCTAACTGCAGAAGGCAAGCAAGTACGTGTTGTTTCAATGCCATCAACAGATGCATTCGACAAACAAGACGCAGCTTACCGTGAAGCAGTACTGCCATCAGACGTGACAGCGCGTATCGCTATCGAAGCGGGCATCGCAGACTTCTGGTACAAGTACGTAGGCTTCGGTGGCAAGATCATCGGTATGACTACCTTCGGTGAATCTGCACCAGCAGGCGAACTGTTCAAGATGTTCGGTTTTACTACTGAAAACGTAGTAAATACTGCAAAAGAGCTATTAGCGTAATTAAATACGTTAATGAAAAGCCGAGCAGCGATGCTCGGCTTTTTTATACCCATAGTGTCGGTAAAAGGCACATACTTAATGCGTTTTTGTTTCTCATCGGGTACTATCTGTGACACGAATTATTGGTAGGGCGAAGGATAAATGCTAAAGGTTGCGATCAATGGATTTGGGCGTATAGGTCGTAATGTTCTGCGAGCTGTGTACGAAAGCGGCAAACATCAGCAGATTAAGGTTGTAGCGGTAAATGAGCTGGCTCAGCCTGAAGCGATGGCGCACTTACTTCAATATGACACCAGTCATGGCCGTTTTGGCAAAAAGATCTCTCATGACCAAGAGCACTTATATGTTCACCACAACTCATGCCATCAAGATGCTGGCGAATATGATGCTATCCGGATCTTACACCTAGCCGACATTGAACTTCTTCCTTGGCGTGACCTCGAAGTTGACATCGTATTAGATTGTACGGGTGTCTATGGCTGTAAAGCTGACGGCTTAGCGCATATAGAAGCGGGTGCTAAAAAAGTACTGTTTTCCCACCCTGGGGCAGCCGACATCGATAACACCATTATCTACGGTGTAAACCACGAAACCCTTAAAGATGAACATGTCGTTGTTTCTAATGGTTCCTGCACGACAAACTGTATCGTTCCTATCATCAAAGTCTTAGATGAAGCATTCGGAATTGAGTCTGGCACCATTACGACTATCCATTCATCCATGAACGATCAACAGGTCATCGACGCTTACCATAGCGATTTACGTCGTACCCGTGCTGCAAGCCAATCTATCATTCCCGTTGACACCAAGTTGCATAAGGGGATTGAAAGAATCTTCCCGAAATTTTCTAACAAATTTGAAGCTATTTCCGTTCGCGTTCCGACAGTTAACGTCACTGCAATGGATTTAAGTGTCACAATTAGTACAAATGTGAAAGTTAATGACGTAAATCAAACCATTGTTAACGCATCTCAGTGTACATTACGTGACATTGTTGACTATACTGAATCGCCACTCGTTTCCATCGATTTTAATCACGACCCCCATAGTGCGATTGTGGATGGAACTCAAACAAGAGTGAGTAACGGGCAGCTAGTAAAAATGCTCGTATGGTGCGATAACGAATGGGGCTTTGCTAATCGGATGCTGGATACCGCTTTAGCAATGCAAGCTGCGAAGTAATCCGTAAAGCAGCTGTGGAAAAATATTTATTTTTAACCTTGAAATAAATATTGAATGTCTCCATATTCTATAACCAGTTTGAAGAATTAACAGGCTTGGCAGGGTTGCCGAGTTTTCAAAAACTTTAATTTTTAAATATTTGAGAGGACACAACATGTCTGTAATCAAGATGACTGACCTGGATCTTGCAGGTAAACGTGTATTTATCCGTGCTGACCTAAACGTGCCAGTAAAAGACGGAAAAGTAACTTCTGATGCACGTATCATCGCATCTCTTCCAACTATTAAGCACTGCCTAGAAGCTGGCGCTAAAGTAATGGTTACTTCTCACCTAGGTCGCCCAACTGAAGGTGAATACGCTGAAGAGTTCTCTCTACAACCTGTTGTTAACTACCTAAACGACGCACTAGATTGCGAAGTTAAGCTAGCAAAAGACTACCTAGATGGCCTAGAGCTAAACGCTGGTGAACTTGTTGTTCTAGAAAACGTTCGCTTCAACAAAGGCGAAAAGAAAAACGAAGAAGAGCTATCTAAGAAATACGCAGCACTATGTGACGTATTCGTAATGGATGCATTCGGTACGGCTCACCGTGCTCAAGCGTCAACTCACGGCGTTGGTATGCACGCTCCTGTAGCTTGTGCTGGTCCTCTACTAGCAAACGAACTAGACGCACTAGGCAAAGCAATGGACAACCCAGCTCGTCCAATGGTTGCTATCGTAGGTGGCTCAAAAGTTTCTACTAAACTGACTGTTCTTGAGTCTCTATCTAAAATCGCTGACCAGCTTGTTGTTGGTGGCGGTATCGCAAACACATTCATCGCAGCTGCGGGCCACAACGTTGGTAAGTCTCTATACGAAGCAGACCTAGTAGACACAGCTAAGAAGCTAATGGATGAGTGTGCAATTCCAGTAGCAACTGACGTTGCATGTGCGAAAGCATTCGATGAAAACGCAGAAGCTGAAATCAAAGACGTTTCTGAAGTTCAAGACGACGACATGATCTTCGACCTTGGCCCTGACTCAACAGCGGCACTAGCTGAGATTCTTAAAAACGCGAAAACTATCCTTTGGAACGGTCCAGTAGGTGTATTCGAATTTAAGAACTTCGAAGCGGGTACTAAAGGTATCTCTGAAGCTATCGCAACTTCTGAAGGCTTCTCTGTTGCAGGTGGTGGTGACACGCTAGCAGCTATCGACAAGTTCGGTATCAAAGCTGACGTATCTTACATCTCTACTGGTGGCGGCGCTTTCCTTGAGTTTGTAGAAGGTAAAGTTCTTCCTGCAGTAGAAATGCTAGAAGCACGCGCTAAGTAATTAAAGCAAAGCGGGGGAGTCATTCTCCCGCTTTCTTGTTTGCTGCAACGTGAGAGGAACTCTGCTAGAATAGCCTCTGTTGTGAGCAAACGTTTGCAAGATTTTCAACTTAACAAGTTTTGTTTAAAAACGACAGATAAATAGGATTGAATCCATGTCTAAGATCTTCGACTTCGTAAAACCAGGTGTTATCTCTGGCGATGACGTTCAGAAAGTTTTTGAAGTAGCGAAAGAAAACAACTTCGCACTTCCAGCTGTAAACGTTGTAGGTACTGACTCTGTAAACGCAGTACTAGAAGCAGCAGCAAAAGTTAAAGCTCCAGTTGTTGTTCAGTTCTCTAACGGCGGCGCAGCTTTCTTCGCTGGTAAAGGCGTGAAACTTGAAGGTCAAGGTGCTCAAATCCTTGGTGCTGTAGCTGGTGCTAAATACGTTCACGCTGTAGCTGAAGCTTACGGTGTACCAGTAATTCTACACACTGACCACGCTGCTAAGAAACTTCTACCTTGGATCGACGGTCTACTAGATGCTGGTGAAGAGCACTTCGCTCAAACTGGTAAGCCTCTATTCTCTTCTCACATGATCGACCTTTCTGAAGAGTCTCTAGAAGAGAACATCGAAATCTGTGCTAAATACCTAGAGCGTATGGCTAAGATGAACATGACTCTAGAGATCGAACTAGGTTGTACTGGTGGTGAAGAAGACGGCGTAGATAACTCTGACATGGACGCATCTGAGCTTTACACTTCTCCAGAAGACGTTGCTTACGCATACGAGAAACTAAGTGCAGTTAGCCACCGTTTCACTATCGCAGCATCTTTCGGTAACGTACACGGCGTTTACAAGCCAGGTAACGTTGTTCTTACTCCAACTATCCTACGTGATTCTCAAGCGTACGTTTCTGAGAAGTTCGGCCTACCAGCTAACTCTCTAAACTTCGTATTCCACGGTGGTTCTGGTTCTTCTCAAGCAGAAATCCAAGAGTCTATCGGTTACGGTGTTATCAAAATGAACATCGATACAGATACACAGTGGGCAACTTGGGATGGTATCCGTAAGTACGAAGCTGAAAACCACGATTACCTACAAGGTCAAATCGGTAACCCAACTGGCGAAGACGCGCCAAACAAGAAGTACTACGATCCACGCGTATGGCTACGTGCTGGTCAAGCTTCAATGGTTACTCGTCTTGAGCAAGCATTTGCTGACCTTAACGCAGTTGACGTACTATAATTCGATTGAATTAAAGTTGTTAAAAACCCGCTCATTGAGCGGGTTTTTTTATGTCTTCAGCCTGCTGTCTGTCTTATTACGCCCCTCTTTAAAACACTACGATCGTTATTGAATAATTTACTAGCAGCATTGGTTGTGTATGCTTGGTATACAACAGGTTGCTTTTTGTATACTGCATGTTTGGATTTAGGTAATAAAAGTAGCGAAATGGGTTAGCATTGCGTAACCTGTAACAGGCAGATATAGGAAAACTCTGATAACGTCTTGTTTTGCTTCTCTTTGCGAAATTCTGACTTTGCAAAACGTCAAAGTTGATATATCGTGCCAAAATTCTGACACTGTTCAGTTTTATAATAGTGATATTGTTACAGATAAGAACCTATAAAAAATAAGGTTCATAAATAAGCGGCAATTGGTTTTATATCTTGATTTGAGGATAAGCATTATGGCAGGTGAATCGGTGGGTATCGATAACACATTAACAGATGGGCTGACTAAAGCTGAGACTTGGCTTTCAAACAACTCAGACCTTCTTGTTCAATATGGTGTAAACATTATTTCAGCACTGATTATTCTATTTATCGGTAATATTATCGTTAAAGCAGTCGCTGGAAGTGTAGCTAAAGTACTTGAAAAGAAAAACATGGATAAGGCTGTCGTTGAATTTATTCACGGTCTTGTTCGTTACTTACTATTCGTTATCGTTCTTATCGCCGCTCTTGGTCGTGTAGGTGTTCAAACTGCCTCTGTAGTTGCGGTAATCGGTGCGGCTGGTCTTGCTGTTGGTCTTGCTCTACAAGGTTCACTATCAAACTTTGCGGCAGGCGTGCTTATCGTTGCATTCCGTCCATTTAAGTCTGGCGATTATGTAGAAATCGGTGGTGTAGCGGGTAGTGTTGAAGCAATTCAAATTTTCCAAACGATTCTAAAAACGCCTGATAACAAAATGGTTGTAGTTCCTAACTCTTCAGTTATTGGCGGTGCAATCACTAACTACTCTCGTCACGCGACTCGCCGTGTTGATTTGGTTATTGGTGTTTCTTATAAAGCGGATCTGAAATTAACTAAGAAAGTTATCCGTGAAACACTAGAAAAAGATCCACGCATCCTTAAAGATCCAGATATGACAATCGGTGTACTGGCTCTAGCGGATTCTTCAGTTAACTTTGTTGTTCGACCTTGGGTTAAAACGGCAGATTACTGGGGCGTTTACTTTGACTCAATGCAAGGCATCAAAGAAGCTTTGGATGCAAATGGCATCGAGATTCCATTCCCACAAATGGATATTCACCTGAACAAAGTAGAAGCGTAATCAAAGCGAATTTCTATTTAGAGAGCGAGGCAAATTTGCCTCGCTTTTTTTATGCATATTTTTTATGCATAGTAGAGAAGGTTATCTACATTAAATTTCTGCATAACGAGAGTTATCACCAGTATTTGGCAAGCAACTCGTTCGCTAGAACATAGGCGATAGCAAACATCATCAATGCCACACCAATATCTATTCCTTTTTTCACTTTAGGCTTAGAAAGAGTCGGCCCCAGTTTTGCCGCGCCCAGAGATAGGGTAAAGAACCACACAAACGAAGCCATCATGGTGCCCAGTGCAAATGCGATGCGATCATGTCCCTCAAACTGGCCACCAATAGAACCAAGAATCACGACAGTGTCTAAGTACAAATGTGGGTTCAATACCGTAACTGCAAGTGCGCCTAAAATCACGGTGCGACGACCACGTGCTATTACTTCCCCTTTGGTTTCCGATTCATTTTCTGGCTTGAATGCACTTCTCATTGATAGGGAACCATAGACACTTAGGAACGCAATGCCACCTAGCGTTACAGCGGTCAGAAGCATTTCATTTTGCGATAAAACCGCACCACCACCAAATATACCTAGGGAAATAAACAGCATATCCAGAATGCTACAGATGGTGGCTGTGGTGAGATGGTGGTTGCGTTTTATGCCTTGATTCAAGACATACGCATTTTGCGCGCCAATCGGAATGATCATCGATGCCCCTAATCCAAACCCTTGCAATACAACCCAAAAACTCACAATTCACCTCAAAAAATAGCAATTAAATTCACGAAGAGGAGCAAGATAAAGGCTTTGATGAAATAAGTATAATTAATGATTTTAATATATTATTAGTAAAACTTATCAAGATGGATGAAGAGGGAAATTTTCATGAGAGGGCTGGATTATAAGTGGATAGAAGCGCTTGATGCTGTCGTCTATCAAGGAAGCTTTGAGCGAGCCGCTGAGAGTTTGTATGTCTCTCAATCTGCTATTTCTCAGAGAATTAAACAATTAGAAAAGTTTCTTGCTCAACCAGTACTTATTCGTGAGCAGCCACCTAAGCCGACGCCAATAGGCAAGAAGCTGCTAGGGTTGTATCGTCGAGTTCGCATGCTGGAACATGAAATCTTACCCGAACTAAAAAATGACACCACTACACGCCCGGTTCAGTTGTCGTTGGCGACGAATGCGGACAGCTTGGCTACATGGCTGTTACCTGCATTGCAAGATGTGATGAAAACTCGTCAAGTTGAGTTAAAACTCACGATTTATGGTGAATCTCGCTCTATTGAAAAGCTAAGAAGTGGGGAAGTTGCAGGAGCCATCAGCCTGGAATCTCAGGCTATTCCTGGCTGTAGAGCGGACTATTTAGGACGTATCGATTATGTCTGTGTTGCTAGCCCTGAATTCTATCAACGTTATTTTTCTGAGGGCGTAAACAATAAAACACTCTCTAAAGCCCCAGCCGTATCGTACGATCAATATGATGATCTACATAAAGCTTTTCTTACCAAGCATTTTAATGTGCGCCCCGATAGCGTGATTCATCATAATATAAGCAGCTCTGAAGCGTTTCTGAAAATGGCGATGGCGGGTGTTGCGTATTGCCTGATTCCCCGTTTACAGATCTCGAATGAATTGGAGCAAGGTTCGCTCATTGATATCACTCCGGGATTCCTGATGACCTATCGAATTTACTGGCATCACTGGCAATTGGAAACTGGCGTTTTACAAGAAATTTCGCAGGCAATCGTCGGTTATGCCCAACGTCATTTACCGCAGTAGAATGTAATAACAATGATGTTAACGCGTACCTCTTGTATTGATTTGGTTAAAAATTACACCAAAGTTACACAGTCAAAGTTGTGTTAGAAGTGGGCGAGGGTGGTTGGATAATCGTCGAAAGTTCCTATTATCAAGCATTATATGCTCAAAGCTTTCTAAGTTTTTGGGTATTACCCCAGACGGCTTCAGTGGTTCTCGCTACTGCATTTTTGCTCTGGGACATGTCTTTTATATATGGATGGATCTGTCGAATGAAACTGTATTCGTGTTTGCTGGCTACTTTGCTCAGCCTTACCAGTGTTTCAGCCCTAGCTACTACACCTGAATTTGCACACGTAACGACAACAGGTTATGGCGAGGTAATTGCAACGCCAGATATGGCGACTTTTTCGGTCAAAGTGGTGGATACGACGATGACTGCCGAGCAAGCGAAGCTGTCGGTGGATACGACTGTCGATGAGTTTTTGCAAAAACTGTCAGATGCAGGATTATCTAAAGACAGTATTACCAGTTCGAATCTGTACCTGGCTCCTCAATACCATTATCCAAAATCGGGCAAGGCTGAGCTGGTGGGTTATCGCGCCTCTCGCAGTATTAACGTTACGGTTAAGGATTTAGCCAACCTTAATCAGTACCTTGATATGGCAATACAAGCGGGTATTAACCAGGTTGATAATATTCAGCTTAAGGTGAGTAATCAGGCTGAGTATCAACAGAAAGCTCGCTTGGCTGCGATCAAAGATGCCAGAGAAAGTGCTGCCTCTTTAGCGTCCGGCTTTGATAAGACTCTGGGGGATATCTGGCGGGTCAACTACAACAACACTTACCCAACACCAGTTTTAATGCGCTCTATGGCGATGGAAGGCAAGCAGAATGCCAATAGCTATCAGGACTCTACGATGGTGATCCGAGATCAGGTAGAGGTTATCTACAAGCTGAAATAAGGCGCATTCTATTTGCAGATATAAAAAAGGCAGGGAAATTCCCTGCCTTTGTTGTTTCTGTGCTTCTTAGTGAAGAATACGAGAACGAATCGTGCCTTCGATACTTTTCAGCTTGATAAGTGCTTCTTCTGAACGTTCAGTTTCCACATCGATAACCACGTAGCCGATTTCAGCTGCAGTTTGCAGGTACTGTGCGGCGATGTTGATGCCTTCTTCAGCAAAGATAGTGTTAATCTGAGTCAGGATACCTGGGCGGTTTTTGTGGATGTGTAGCAAGCGAGAAACTTCACCACCGTGCTCAGGTAGAGATACTTCAGGGAAGTTTACGCTTGAAAGCGTTGAACCGTTGTCAGAGTATTTCGCTAGTTTGCCAGCCACTTCTACACCGATGTTTTCTTGCGCTTCTTGCGTAGAACCACCGACGTGTGGAGTCAGAATAACATTGTCGAACTTCTGTAGTGGAGATTCGAACGGGTCTGCGTTTGTTTTTGGTTCAACAGGGAATACATCAATAGCTGCACCAGCCAGATGACCTGCTTCTAACGTGCTGCAAAGAGCTGGAATATCAACAACGGTACCACGAGCAGCGTTGATAAAGATTGCGCCTGGTTTCATGCGAGCAAACTCTTCTTCACCCATCATGTTCTTGGTTTCAGGTGTTTCTGGAACATGCAGTGAGATAACATCACATTTATTCAGTAGTTCGCTCATGGTATGAACTTGCGTGGCATTACCAAGAGACAACTTGTTTTCGATGTCGTAGTAGTAAACGCGCATACCAAGGTTTTCAGCGATAATACCCAGCTGAGTACCGATGTGGCCGTAACCGATAATACCAAGACGCTTACCACGAGCTTCGTAAGAGTTATCTGCGCTCTTCTTCCAAATGCCGCGATGTGCAAGTGCGTTCTTTTCAGGAATGCCTCGTAGAAGCAATAGAATCTGACCAAGAACCAGCTCGGCTACGCTTCGAGTGTTTGAGAAAGGTGCGTTAAATACAGGAACGCCACGTTTTGCAGCCGCGTCGAGATCGACTTGGTTAGTACCGATACAAAAACAGCCAATAGCAACCAGTTTGTTTGCCGCATTGATCACTTCTTCCGATAGATTAGTGCGGGAGCGAATGCCGATGAAGTGAACATCTTTAACCGCTTCAATCAGTTCCTCTTCAGGAAGTGAACCTTTGTGGTATTCAATGTTGGTGTAACCAGCAGCTTGAAGAACTTCAACTGAAGAAGGGTGAAGTCCCTCAAGTAAGAGGATCTTAATCTTGTCTTTTTCCAGCGAAACTTTGGCCATTTTTTCTCGTCCTTAAAATGGAAAGGTGGGCTAATATGGCGCACATTGGGCAAAACCATTAAAAAGGGGATAATTAATAGTTTTGTAGGAGGACAAACGTTTCCTTGTGCGTCTTCTGTTCAATAAAGTAACAAAAAAAAATAGCTTTGGGTAAGAAAATTACGGAATAAGGAATAATTTTATTTGGTGAAAGAATGAAAAACGGTGCTTTGCAGCACCGTATGTAATGAAATAACCGAAAAATGAACCTGATAGGTGAATTTTCTAGGTTTTTTACTCTTCGATTTTTGCACCTTCAGGCGTGCCTGTGATAACCACATCCGCACCACGATGAGCAAACAGACCATTAGTGACAACGCCCGCGATGCTGTTGATCTTATCTTCCATTTCTTTCGGGTTAGTGATCTGCATGTTGTGTACATCCAGAATCACGTTGCCGTTATCTGTCACTACGCCTTCGCGGTAAGCAGGGTCACCACCAAGTTTAACCAATTCACGTGCCACGTATGAGCGAGCCATTGGGATCACTTCTACAGGTAATGGGAACTGACCTAGAACATCTACTGCTTTTGTATCGTCCACAATGCACACGAACTTTTCTGAGATTGCAGCGACGATTTTTTCACGTGTTAACGCGGCGCCACCACCTTTGATCATGTCACGCGTTGGGTTGATTTCATCCGCGCCATCAACATAAACATCTAGCTTAATTACGTCGTTACACTCAAATACTTCAATACCAAGCTCTTTTAGACGCTCAGTCGAAGCTACAGAGCTAGAGACTGCACCTTTGATATCGTCTTTGATAGTCCCTAGTGCATCGATGAAGTGATTCACGGTAGAGCCAGTGCCTACACCGACAATGCTGCCTTTTTCAACATATTTTAATGCTGCCCAACCAGCCGCTTTTTTCATTTCATCTTGAGTCATGCCAATCTCCTGAATAGATGTTCGTTAACATTTGCGGCGTGATTATAACGGGTAAGTGTTAGTTTTCCCATTGCCAGATTCGGCTTGGAGTCACGATCTTAGGCAGTGGAATGTCCCAGCTTTCAATTGGCAGGCGTTCAACATGCTGGCAGTCATGAGCGATACCTACAGGCTTGGCACCTTCACCAGTGGCAAACCAATGTGAAAGGGTGCGATCGTAATATCCTCCGCCCATACCTAACCGGTGTCCAATACTGTCGAAACCTACTAAAGGCGTGCAGATAAGATCGAGCTGACGAACAGGCATAAGGTGGCGAATATCGAGCTTTGGCTCAAGAATGCCATATTTGTTGTAGATGAGTTGATCATCACTCAGGTACTGAAGAAACAGTAACTGACCTTTTGAAAAAGGATGGATGACTGGTAGATATATTGATTTCCCTTGTTGCCATAGCCACTCGATAAGGGGCTTGGTATCCAGTTCACCATCCGCAGAAAGATAAATAGCAATGTGCTGAGAATGCTGTATTTCAGGAAGTTGGGAAAATTGACTGACTAGGTCGAGCGCCGCTTGAAACTGTGTGTCACTACATAGAGCGTTACGTTTTTCACGGATCAATTTACGAAAGTCTTGTCGAGAAAGTTCTGACATAGAGGAATACCCCAGGGTGCCGTTGAGGATTGTGGCCCTTGAACCAGCTGGTTCAAGGCGGATCAGCACTGATAACCGTAGGCTTCTCGGTACATGCCAAGCTTGCTCAATAGTTACCAAATACTAACCCTTAGGTATTGCTTATCGGCTCAGGGACTTACATCCTGCTGACGCACACCCCAGGGTAAATTTTGTATTTACTGCTGTCCTTGCGTAACTTTACTTAATGCGCTCTCTAGAGACGCAGTGAGCTGTTCCATTCGCTCAGTAATTTCTTGCTGTTGCCCGCTCGATTCGTATGACTTGGTCTGTAATTCATAACAAATGTTCAACGCGGCAAAAGTCAGCAGCTGAATTTCATTGGTTACCTTAGTACGTTCGCTCATCTCTTTCAATCGTCGATCGAGATCTTTTGCTGCTGCAACGAGAGACTCTTCTTGGCCCGCAGGACAATTCACTCGAGTTACTTTGCCTAGTATTTGAACGTCGATCGCTTGATTGCTCATGATGAATAAACTCTATATTCGCGCTATCTAAGGTGTTGCTCTATGCAACTACCGAGGAGGAAACTATAGGAAAACCGCTATTAAGATTCAAGCATTTCCCATCACAGAAAGAGAAATGATGACGTGATCACACAGGAATTCGGCAAATTGAGCAAATGGTGTTCAAAATGAATTTGATAGTCGTTTCGGACGACTAGGCTTGATGGTAGGATATATCGAAACAAATTTATGCAAGAATGAGCCAAGCTATGAGTGAAATCACCCTTCCTGAATACCAATCTATTGCTGCTGAGTTAAAATCTGCAAGTCTGGCGGTTACCCCGGCAGAGTTACACGGGTTGCTTGTCGGCATGCTAAGTGGTGGATTGGCGATTAACGATCAAACCTGGCAACCAATCCTGTTTGATTACACTAACGACGGCATGGGCTGGCCTGCTACATCGTTGGCATTCGCACAGAGCGTATTCAAAGTTTCTGTCAGTGAGCTTACCGGCTCTTCAATGGAGCTGTCGTTATTACTGCCAGATGAAGCTGGTGAAGAAAGTTTGTTTGCTTTAGCCGACGGTTTGTCTGATTTTGTTAACCACTTTATCTCTGGCTTAGGCTTGGCTGGCATTGCGATTGGCAAAGCTTCTGACGATGTAAAGGAAGCGTTGGCCGATTTAGAAGAAATTGCCAAGTTGGGTATTGATGAAGACGACGATCTTGGCGAGCAAGCGCAGCTGCTTGAGCAAGTTATCGAACATGTTAAAGCGTGTGTTCTGACTATCCATGCCGAGTTTGGTGCACGACCTGATAGCAGTGACAGTAAACCAACGATCCACTAATTACAGAATGTTCAGAGGTAAGTAAGCATGAGGCAATATGATGTAGTCATTGCTGGTGGTGCTATGGCTGGTGCGACGTTGGCACTGGCGATCGAACACTTATCCAAGGCGGCTCTGCGCATTGCTGTCGTCGAGCCATTTAAAGCTCAGTCGGATTCCCACCCCGGGTTTGACTCGCGCTCTATCGCCTTATCGTACGGAACCGTTAATCTACTGCGCCACTTACAGCTTTGGTCAGTCATCGAGCCTTTTGCTACGCCAATTGAACATATCCATGTTTCTGACCGTTCTCATGCAGGGATGACCGATATCACCAAGCAAGAGGTTGGGGTTGAAGCGCTGGGATATGTGGTTGAGCTTGCTGATGTCGGGCGTGTTTACCAAGAGCTACTTACAAATAGTGCCTCGATAGATTTCTTCTGTCCCGACTCTGTTACCTACATAGAACGAGAGCAAGATCATACTCAGGTTGAATTGAGCAGCGGAGAAAAGTTAGAAGCCAAACTGTTAGTTGCAGCCGATGGTGCCGTTTCACAGTGCTGCCAGCAAGTCGGATTAGAGTTGTCTGAACATGACTTTGAGCAAGTGGCTGTAATTGCAAACATCGTAACTCAGGAGCCGCATCAAGGGTGTGCGTTTGAACGTTTTACTGAAAACGGCCCCGTCGCTTTGCTGCCGATGAGTGACAACCGTATGTCGCTGGTGTGGTGTTTGCACCCGGATGAAGCTGAATCCGTATTGGCACTCTCTGAGAGTGAATTTCTTGCACGCTTACAGCATGATTTTGGCTGGCGTTTAGGAGCCCTTAAGAAAGTAGGGTTGCGAGCAAGTTACCCGCTATTGCTGCGCCATCGTAAGCAGAATATTTCACACCGTTTTGCAATTGTGGGTAATGCCGCTCAAACACTGCACCCGATCGCCGGGCAAGGCTTCAATCTGGGTATTCGTGATGTGGTGTCTCTGGCTGAAGAAGTTATTAAGCAGAGTGAAGATGTTGGGCGTTATCAAGGCTTGATGCGTTTTAGCCAGCGTCGTGAAGCCGATCGTAGCGAAACCATCTGGTTAACGAGCTCGCTCGTGCATGTTTTTTCAAATGATTTACCCGCGATGCGAATCGGGCGCAATGCCGCTTTAGCCGCGATGGATAACCTTTCTATTTTTAAGCAGCCACTTCTACGCCACACTCTTGGCTTAGTAAAACGATGATCGGTTGCAACGAATTAGCTAAAAACTAGGTAAGTAAAAGCAATGATGCAAAGTGTAGATATCGCCATCATCGGCGGAGGAATGGTTGGGTTGGCGCTTGCTGCCGCATTCAAAGACAGTGACCTGCGAATCGCTGTCATTGAAGGTAGTGTACCTGACGAAAAACTGAATGAACTGCCCGATGTGCGCGTGTCTGCATTGAGTCGCTCTAGTGAAACCATATTACGTAAGCTGGGAGCCTGGCAGGGCATTGAACAGCGCAGAGCGTCGCCATACTATGGCATGGAAGTTTGGGAACAGGACAGCTTTGCCAAAATAGAGTTTGATGCCCAAAGCATGGCCCAGCCTGATCTGGGCCATATTGTTGAAAACAGAGTGATTCAACTGGCACTGCTCGAGCAAGTTGAGAAGCAAGACAACGTGACGCTGTTTATGCCTGCTCGTTGCGCTACATTAGCGGTTGGTGAGCAAGAAAGCTGGCTAACACTGGATAATGGACAAGCGATGACGGCCAAACTAGTGGTTGGTGCGGATGGTGCAAACTCTTGGCTGCGTCGTCAGATGGACATTCCGCTTACTCATTGGGATTACGGCCATAGCGCGTTGGTCGCAAATGTAAAAACTGCCGAACCGCATAACCATATCGCGCGTCAGATTTTTACTCCACATGGCCCATTGGCACTATTACCAATGTCTCAACCTAATATGTGCTCCATTGTTTGGTCGACAGAGCCAGACAGAGCTGAGCATTTATTTGCTATGGATGAACATGAATTCAATAAAGCGTTAACCAGTGAGTTCGATGCACGTCTTGGCCTGTGTGAGGTGGTAGGCGCACGCGCCGCATTTCCGCTTAAAATGCGTTATGCACGAGACTTTGTTGTCGAACGAGTAGCATTAGTGGGTGACGCTGCACATACCATTCATCCACTTGCTGGCCAAGGTGTGAACTTGGGGCTTCTGGATGCAGCAAGTTTGGCTCAGGAAGTTCTGGCTTTATGGAATCAAGGGCAGGATATTGGTAGTAAGCGTAACCTTCGCAGTTACGAGCGCTGGCGTAAGGCGGAATCGGCTAAGATGATTGCTGCTATGCAAGGTTTCCGTGACTTGTTCTCTGGTGAGAATCCGGCTAAGAAGCTGATACGTGGTATTGGTTTGAGCCTGGCTGGGCAATTACCTGGGGCGAAAGATGAGATCATGAAACGAGCGCTCGGCTTGAAAGGTGATCTGCCAGAGTTAGCTCGTCAGTAGATGTTTATCTGAGAACAAAAAAAGGCTGAATCTTTCAGCCTTTTAATCAGTGAGTGTTAGCTAAGCATATGCGCATCGGAGTTTCATTATTTCTTTGTTGATCTCTTTTACTGCTCTGAAGTGACGTTGCTCCGCTTTCTCAGGCAGCATTAGTTTTCCGTTATCAAACTCGAATTTACCGACCCCGTAAATATAAATTCTTCCCTTAAAAAGACGACTTATATGTTTAGCAATCATACCTGGTGTATAGCGCTTAAACAGTCTCATATTTACTTTCCCTTTTTTCTTACCTAGCTCTGGTTATTCTACGTTTTTCACGCGAAATTATTGTGATAGCAATACTACTAAGTGCAGGTGAGATGTAACAACTTAGAGATTTGTGCTGTCTTCGGCAAATTGACGGCTTTATGTCTCAAATTGCGTGAGGATTACCCCAAAATTCACCTATTAAAAACGTTATTCGTTCTTTATTCTTTTGTACGTGGTGCATTAAGCAATAGTTTTGTTACAGGATTAAGAATAGAAGGAAATTGAATGTTTGCTAAATGTTTCTTTTTTAACGCTCATTCCATTTTCTCTTGTTTACTTATTCTTAGAGTAAGAAGGCTGATAAAAAGTTCATACAAAAAAAAGCCCGCTTTAGCGGGCGAATAGTCACAGATGCATTACACAAAAGTGGATTGCTGACTTAACAAAGACTGTTATCGAAATCAGCGGATTCACTTTATGTCGGCTAAGTCCTGTTGAAAACTCAACCAACACAAGCATCATATACGAGTTTTTTCTTAGTGACTATTTATGTTTTAAAAATGATTAAAAATTCTCAAGCAATTTACGCGTGATGTGATCTGTGTCACGTATTGTGGCTGGGGTTGTAATCGATTACGCTCGTAGTCTAAATCAACGACAAATATCCGCGACGACAGGCTGACATAGCTTGACTAGGTCATCGATTGATAAAGCGATGCCTGCCATTCGATCACCACTGCTGATCGTGACTTCCCCTTCGTTTAAGAGGCTTGGGTCAAAAACGATTGGCATATGACGTTTAAGTAACAGCGGAGTCACGGTGCCAATTTTGTATCCGGTAATGCGTTCAACATCCGCTTGGTCGACACAAGTCATGCGTCGGCACTGAAGGAGTGAGCGAACCTTTTTTGGGTCAACACTTCGGTCTCCTGGAGCACAGGCAAGTGCATAAAGATTCCCCATATCTCTCAGCAGGATAGCTTTAACCATTTGAGAAGGGCGAATGCCACGCTGCTGCGCGGCATCTTCAATGGTGGTAGAAGGTCTTTGATGCGGTAGCAAGCGAAACGCGATGTTTTGCTCTGCAAGAAACTGCATTAAAGGGGTTTCAATGAGTTTACTCATCATCAAGGCTGTAAGGCAGTTCGGCGATGGTCCATTCACATTCTGGCTGAGAGACTAAACGCAGGCGCGTGTCGTCATCTAAGTTATTGGGTAAGACGATCAAGCCAATTGCTTGGTTATCGGCAAACTGGTAATGAGTCAGCAGAGAACCGACTGATCGCCAGTTCTCACCAACACTACGTTCTAGTTGGACTGGTTCATCATTGAGGTTTGTCGCTGTTGCGCCTTTCACGATGTACATCGCACGTTTATTCGTACCGCGGTATTTGGCACGTGCCACGGTTTCTTGCCCAGTGTAACAACCTTTAGTGAAGCTGATACCACCAAGTGCTTGCAGGTTGAGTGCTTGTGGAATGTGTTCGTTTTGCGCCGCTGCTGGTACAAATGGTAGTGCCGCCTCAATCTCAAAACGGTTCCAAAGTTCATGTGTCGTCAGTGTGGCGTCACTGTTTTCAATCATCGATTGAGCTGCATCGCTGGTCAATAGCAGAAGCCAGCGGTTGTCTGCCACTTTGACGGCAGTGCCGCCGCTAATCGCACGTACATCGCCAGTCTCTTCGCTGATGTCATCGATAAACGAATTGGCTTGAGAGCCAGCAACGCCAAGAATAATGTCGTTGGATTCTTCGATCGTAACTTTGGAAAATACAGCGTATTTCTTAATTTCTTTTAATTCGACTTCAAGTGCTGACTTTGGTTGGATCAGTCCGTAGCCATCTTGGTGATGGAATAAACGGAAAACACTCCACACTTTGCCTTTGGCATCACAATGTGCCCCAAGTGTTGATTGGTCTTTCTCTAAAGAGACAACATCGCAGGTGACCTGGCCTTGTAAGTATGATTTTTTGTCATCACCTACCATGGTGATCATGCCTAAGTTATCCAACAGTGAGATAGAGAGCTCAGGTAAAGTATCTTGAGTTGATAGGGGTAGAGCTGAAAAGCGAGTTTGCCATTCCATGATTACAATGCCTTTTGAAGATGTTTTTCAGCTATGTTAATTCGAGAATCGTTATTTGTCAGCTTTCATTATAAGCAAGTACTCTCAAGGGGTTTGGTTCGCGTATTGTGACCCGTACACTAGTTGCGTAGCATATCCCTTGTTACACTCCGCACTTATAACAAGACATCTATGAAGGAATAATGAATGTACACTCCTGAAGAAAAGGCGCGTATTAAATGGGCTTGCCGCAGAGGTATGCTTGAGCTGGATGTGGTGATTATGCCGTTCTTTGAAGAGTGCTTTGATGCGCTGAGTGAGCAGGAACAGCATGACTTTGTTTCTTTGCTTGAGTGTGATGACCCTGATCTGTTTACCTGGATTATGGGACATGGACGTAGTGAGAACCTGAGCCACGCTTCAATGGTTGATAAAATTGTCGCCCACAACCTCAGTAAAGTTCGTTAATCTCACACTTTCCTCCTCAAATACTGCCCGAGTTATTAGCTTTGTTCTTCTTTTCTCTATGACTTGGGCGGTCACCCTTTCCGATACCCCAATTGTATTATCTATTTATCTGTTATTAATGATCGCTAAGCTGCACTTTGACCAACTTTTGGTTGCCCCTGCCAGCCAAGGTATCTGGCATGTTCATTGTGATGGTACGATAAGAAGCGAATCAACACGGACTCAGATTAAGCGGATCGATTTATCGACTCTGCCTTTTAAGATCACCATTACACTGCAATCTGGAGATAGTGTGACAGTATGGCGCGATAGCTGCGCCGATACACAATACCGTCAGTTAAGCCTGGTATTGCGTCAGTGGGAAATGAAACAGGGAGCTGATGCTCCCTGTTGATATGTTGGATTAAGCACTGTCACCAATATTATTTATCAGACAGTTGCTTCGCCGGAGTTAGAATTGTCGGTCCACTGTTTTCCAACTGGTTTGGGTAATCCAGTGTGTAGTGCAAGCCTCGGCTCTCTTTGCGTTGCATTGCACATCGTACCATCAGTTCAGCAACTTGAAGTAGGTTTCGCAACTCAAGCAAGTTATTGGATACGCGGAAATTACTGTAGTACTCGTGCGTTTCTTGCTGCAGCATCTGAATGCGTCGTAGTGCACGTTCCAAACGCTTATCCGTACGCACAATGCCCATGTAGTCCCACATAAACAGACGCAATTCGTGCCAGTTATGCTGGATAATGACTTCTTCATCACTGTTGGTTACCTGGCTTTCGTCCCAGCAAGGCACTTGAGGAGCCAGTTCGACTTCAGAGCGGTGTTTCAGAATGTCTTTTGCCGCAGACCATGCGTAAACCACACACTCTAATAGCGAGTTAGATGCCATGCGGTTTGCACCGTGAAGGCCGGTGTAGCTCACTTCGCCAATCGCATATAAGTTTTTAAGATCGGTACTGCCGTTTCTGTCTACGATGACACCGCCACAGGTGTAGTGGGCTGCCGGAACAATCGGAATCGGCTCTTTGGTCATATCAATACCCAGATCCATCAAGCGAGAGTAGATGGTCGGAAAGTGCTTGGTAATGAAATCCGCTGGTTTGTGGCTAATATCGAGGTACATGCAATCAGCACCCAGACGCTTCATTTCAAAGTCGATCGCACGAGCAACAACATCACGCGGGGCTAATTCTTTACGTTCATCAAAATCCGGCATGAAACGAGAGCCATCAGGGCGGCGTAAGTAGGCGCCTTCACCACGCAGTGCTTCTGTAAGCAGGAAGTTGCGTGCTTCTGGGTGGTACAAGCAGGTTGGGTGGAATTGGTTGAACTCCAAGTTTGCTACGCGGCAGCCAGCACGCCACGCAATGGCAATACCATCACCAGATGAAACGTCTGGGTTGGATGTATATTGGTACACTTTTGAAGAGCCACCTGTCGCAAGTACCACAAATTTTGCACGTACGGTTTCCACATGCTCTTCGTTACGGTTCCATATATAAGCGCCGATGACTTTATTTTTGTCACCACCAATTTTATCTTCCGTGATCAGGTCAAGCGCATTGTGTCGTTCAAGAACATGAATGTTTGGATGATTGTGTGCGTTATCTTGCAGGGAAGTTTGCATCGCCATACCCGTTGCATCCGCAGCGTGCAGAATACGGCGACAACTGTGTCCGCCTTCTCGGGTGAGGTGGTAACGAGGTTCTTCGTCGGAGTCGTCTTCTTCACGATCGAATGGAACACCGCCATCAATGAGCCACTGTACACATTCTTTTGAATGCTCAGCGATAAATCTCACGGTCTCTTCATCACAGATACCATCGCCTGCGATTTGGGTGTCTTCAACGTGTGATTCAATCGTATCTGACTCATCAAATACCGCTGCGATACCACCCTGAGCGTAATAGGTCGCCCCTTCGCTACGTGGCCCTTTACTAAGTACCATTACTTTACAGTGATTTGCGACACGCAAAGCCAACGACAAACCTGCGGCTCCACTCCCTACCACTAACACATCACATTCATGTTCACGATTTGTGTTCATATAACTTTCATAATCCCAAGCTAAGACAACAACGTTATCTTGTATATTATTTGCACACCATGTGCACTTCCATTAGCGTGACATCCGTCACTAAGGGCTAAGTTGGGAGTTTCATCTAAATTACAGTTACTCTGGTGACTTGAGCCACTCTTCTTTTTAAGTATGCCCAGGTCGGAGACCTTAAATTACATACGAATGTTTTTTGAGCTTTATTTAACAACGCGTTATTCAGACAGCCAACAGCCATGCAAATGATAAGTAATAGTTTATCAATATCATTGCTTTTCCATGCTCTACCCAGCACAATTTGGACAGAGGGCGATTATTATACCCATTTCCCCCTAATTTGCTCGCCTGACAAACTTAGATTTAAGTTTAAGAAGAGTAGGGATTTGGCGCATGACATCACACTGTGAAAAAACAATGACAAAAATTTGGGAAGTCCCGGAACTTTCTCATTCACATTGCAGTCACAATAGTGCTCAAGTAAGCAGTGGTGTCAATACTACGTTTTGCAGAAATAGTACCCATATCTGAGAAGAGTAGGGGCATAACAAATAGGAGTATCCGCTCGAATGAACGAGCAGCTGACCGATCAAGTATTGATTGAGCGAGTTCAGAATGGCGATAAGCAAGCATTCAACCTGCTGGTAACGAAGTATCAGAACAAGGTATGTAATCTTATCTCCAGATACGTAAGTAATCCTGGCGATGTTCCAGATGTAGCACAAGAAGCGTTTATCAAGGCTTACCGAGCTATCCCCAGTTTTCGAGGGGAAAGTGCGTTTTATACGTGGCTGTATCGCATTGCAGTGAATACTGCGAAAAATCACATTGTGGCCCAGGGGCGAAGACCCCCAGCGACAGATGTTGATGCTGAAGATGCTGAATTTTACGAAACAGGTAGTGCACTTAAAGAAATTTCGAACCCTGAGAACTTAACGTTGTCCAAAGAACTGCAACGGGTAGTGTTCAGTGCAATCGAAGCCTTACCTGAAGATTTAAAAACAGCAATGACGTTGCGAGAGCTTGACGGCTTGAGCTATGAGGAAATTGCTGAAGTAATGGATTGCCCGGTAGGAACGGTACGCTCACGTATCTTCCGTGCTCGTGAAGCGGTGGAAAAGAAAATCAAACCTCTTTTACAACGCTAGTACAAGTAATAACTATGGTGAAAACAATGGCTGACAAAGAAAAACTTTCAGCTCTCATGGATGGAGAATTGATCGATAAGGCTTTAATTCAAGAATTAGGGCAAGATCAAGAGAGCCGTAAAGCTTGGCAGAATTATCACCTGATTGGTGATGTGATGCGAGGCGAAGCGCCAGCAAAACCAGAGTGGAATATTGCTGAAAGCGTGGCGTTAGCGTTAGAAGATGAACCAGTGCATCGTGCTGTCGATTCACATAGTGCCAACGTAATTTCAATTACGGATGCACCTAAAGAGTCGCAACCAGAACCGCAAAAAGCCAAACGTCAGCTACCAAGTTGGTTGACTCAATTTGGACAAGTTGCCGTTGCTGCGTGTGTATCGCTAGTCGTCATCTTAGGTGTACAGCAGTACGGTGGAAGTGATTCTACGGTGCCTCAAGCTGAACAGTTGCCTGTATTGCAAACCGTTCCATTCGCGGGTAGCGCAGAACCTGTGAGTTTAACTCGTGAATCTGTAGAGCGTTCTATGGGTGAAGCAAATATGCAGGAGCAACGTAAACGTGTTCATGCTATGCTGCGAGACTACGAATTACAGTTAAGAATTAACAGTGATGCATCTCAGCAAGATGCGACTCTGACTCCGGATGTTGAATGAATAAATTCCTGATCAGCGCTTGCGCTCTGTTCAGTATGATGTCTTCACAAGCCTTTGCTGGTGATAAACCAGCGGAGGCTTTATTGCATCAAATGAGCGAGGCAAGTAAGAATTTAAGCTACGAGCTCTCTTATATCCTCATCAAAAAGAACAGTATTGAACCTTTACTGTACCGCCACGCGACTCACGGTGAAGAGCAATACGCCCACCTTATTTATCTCAGCGGCCCTGTGCGTGAAGTCATTCTCCGTGGTAGTGAAGTCAGCTACATCGAAACAGGTGCAGAGCCTTTCACGATAGAATCTGGAAAAATGGTTGCACCGACCATCCCAATGCTAAATACCAACATTGATGAACTGAATCGCTATTATGACTATGTTCAGGTTGGTCGAGCTCGTGAAGCCGGTGTTGCTACTCAGGTGTTGCGTATCGTACCGAAAGATGGCTTACGCTATTCATATATCCTTTGGGTTGATGAAAAGAGCAAGCTTCCACTGCGAGCTGATCTTGTTGATCGCGATGGCGAAGTACTAGAGCAATACCGTACGATTTCATACACAGTGAATACTAAAATTGCTGAGCTCATGAGTGGCTTAGAAGATGTTCAGTTACCTGCTGTTCTTACCATGCCTAAAGGTGAGGTAAGCACCAGCGACTGGGTTGTCGGTTGGATACCAGATGGTTTTGAGGCTAATGAGCTCAATCGCTACCGCATGGCGGTCAGTGATCAAATGGTAGAAAGCCAAATGTATTCCGATGGGTTATTTAATTTCTCGGTTTATGTAGCGAGTAAAGATGAGCACTCATTGAAAGGTCAGCTTGTACGCCAAGGTCGCAGAACGCTGCACAGCTACGTAAATGGCGATTATGAAATCTCCGTCGTAGGCGATATTCCTCCTGCAACCGCGCAACGTATAGCTCAATCTGTTACATTTAAAGTAACCAATAATCAGTAAACATGAGTAACGTGCGATGATGACTGCGCTAGCGACTGTGACAGGGGTTGAGCGTCACGGTAAGCGATATGAAATTGACCTGAGCTGCGAGCAGCAAACCAGTTGCAGCAGCTGCTCGTCTCAAAAAAGTTGTGGCACTGGTGTGGTCACGAAAGCCATTGGTAACAAAAGCCTTTCCTGGCATTTGCGCACAGAAAAAGCCGTGCAAGTCGGACAAGTCGTCGAAATTGGTTTCCCTGAATCCAGTTTAATTAAATCGGCGATGGCGGTGTACCTGCTGCCACTGTTTGGTCTGATACTCGGTGCACTTTTCGGCCATCTACTGTTTGCTCCTCTCATCGCAGGTGGTGAAGGAGTAATTATTCTCTCTTCAGCACTTTTTGCTGCTGGTGGCGTTTGGTTAGCGAAGCGTGTATCCAAGCCACTTGAAGATGAATCGCAGCGCCAAGTTACGTTAGTTCGAGTGCTTGGAGAGCCAATCCAGTAAGCTCTGACCCCGTCCCCTTTCAGTCACTTGGGTTTATGTACTTTAAATTACGTGCGCCCGCTAACGAAATTCGGTAGAATCTGCCAACTTGATTGAAATGCCATCAGATGATGGCTTTCTTACTGTCCCTATTTTGTAAAGAGTTAGTCAGCCTAAATCTATGAAGCACATTCGTAACTTTTCGATTATCGCCCACATCGACCATGGTAAGTCGACCCTATCAGACCGTTTAATCCAAGTTTGTGGAGGATTGAGCGATCGTGAAATGGCCGCACAGGTTCTGGATTCAATGGATCTTGAACGTGAGCGTGGTATCACCATTAAATCTCAGAGTGTGACGCTAAACTACACCGCTAAAGACGGTGAAACATACCAGCTAAACTTCATCGATACTCCGGGACACGTAGACTTTGCATACGAAGTATCACGCTCTCTAGCCGCTTGTGAAGGTGCGCTATTGGTGGTTGATGCTGGCCAGGGTGTAGAAGCGCAAACGCTAGCGAACTGTTACACCGCGATCGAAATGGATCTGGAAGTTGTGCCAATCCTAAACAAGATCGATCTTCCAGCTGCAGATCCAGAACGTGTAGCAGAAGAAATTGAAGAAATCGTTGGTATCGATGCGATGGAAGCAACCCGCTGTTCTGCGAAAACAGGCTTGGGTGTTGAAGACGTACTAGAAAACATCGTATCAGCGATTCCAGCACCAGAAGGTGATCCAGACGCACCGCTACAAGCGCTGATCATCGACTCATGGTTTGATAACTACCTTGGCGTTGTTTCTTTAGTGCGAATCAAAAATGGTTCACTGAAGAAGAACGACAAGATCAAAGTAATGAGCACAGGTCAATCTTGGGGTGTAGACCGTTTGGGTATCTTCACACCTAAGCAAGTGGACACTGAGGTTCTAAATACTGGCGAAGTAGGCTGGGTTGTTTGTGGTATTAAAGACATCCTTGGCGCGCCAGTAGGTGATACTTTGACACTGGCGAAAAACGGCAGTGACAAACCACTACCAGGCTTTAAGAAAGTAAAACCTCAGGTATACGCTGGTTTGTTCCCTGTATCATCTGATGATTACGAAAACTTCCGTGATGCGTTAGGTAAATTAAGCCTGAATGATGCGTCACTATTCTACGAGCCAGAAAACTCTGCAGCTCTGGGCTTTGGTTTCCGTTGTGGTTTCCTTGGCATGCTGCACATGGAAATTATCCAAGAACGTTTAGAGCGTGAATACGATCTAGACCTAATTACAACTGCGCCTACGGTAGTCTACGAAGTAGAGAAAACCGATGGTGATTTGCTGTATGTCGATAGCCCAGCGAAACTGCCTGCGGTAAACGACATCGAAGAAATCCGCGAGCCAATCGCACGTTGTAATATCCTGGTGCCGTCTGAATACCTAGGTAACGTTATCACACTGTGTGTTGAAAAACGTGGTGCTCAGGTGGATATGGTTTATCACGGTAACCAAGTAGCCGTGACTTACGATATTCCAATGGCAGAAGTGGTTCTCGACTTCTTCGACCGTCTGAAATCGACTTCTCGCGGTTATGCTTCTCTGGATTACAACTTCCAGCGCTTTGAAGCGTCAAACATGGTTCGCGTAGACGTACTTCTGAACGGTGACACGGTTGACGCGCTAGCGATGATCACACACAAAGATCAGTCTCAGACTCGTGGTCGTCAGTTGGTTGAGAAGATGAAAGAGTTCATCCCTCGTCAGATGTTTGATATCGCGATTCAGGCGGCTATCGGTAACCACATCATCGCGCGTTCGACGGTTAAACAGCTACGTAAGAACGTTATCGCGAAATGTTACGGTGGTGACGTGAGCCGTAAGAAGAAACTTCTGAAGAAACAGAAAGAAGGTAAGAAGCGTATGAAGCAGATCGGTAACGTCGAACTGCCTCAAGAAGCGTTCCTGGCGATTCTTCACGTAGGCAAAGACTAGAATTGAACTTTGTTCCATTCTTGTTGGTCATAAGACGTTAGAACTTAAATTAAGTGAAAGAGTTAGCGCTCTTTCACTTTCGCATTTTTAGATAAGGGAATTTAATGGCGAATACATTCTCACTGATTCTGGTTATCGTGACCTTGGTAACTGGTGTAGTTTGGCTTTTGGAAAAACTGGTGTTTGCAAAGAAACGTCAGGCAAAAGTCGCGGAGATCGAAGCGCAAACAGCTAACGGCTTAGATGCAGTCACCCTGCAAAAAGTAGAACGCCAGCCTTGGTGGGTTGAAAACAGCGTCTCTATTTTCCCTGTGATCGCGTTTGTACTCGTATTACGTTCTTTTATCTATGAACCGTTTCAAATCCCATCTGGCTCAATGATGCCTACTTTGCTGGTTGGGGATTTCATCCTGGTAGAAAAATATGCCTACGGTCTGAAAGATCCAGTATGGCGTACTGAGCTGGTAGAAACAGGCAAGCCAGAACGTGGCGATATCGTCGTGTTTAAATATCCTCCTCACCCTAGCATTGATTACATCAAGCGTGTGGTTGGTCTACCAGGGGATATCGTGCGTTACTCAAACGACAAGCAGATTTGTATTCAAAGCAAAGGTGAATCGAGCTGTAAGCCAGTTAAACTGAGTAATGTCGAAGAGAGTCAATTTAGCTCAAATGGTATCCCGATGATCCAGTTGGATGAAAAACTGGGTAACGTTGAGCACAATATTTTGGTTAACCCAATTGTTCGCAATCATGTGGAGCAGTACTTCCCACGTAGCGGAACAACAGAATGGGTTGTACCACAAGGTCAGTACTTTGTGATGGGTGATAACCGTGACAACAGTGCAGACAGCCGTTATTGGGGCTTTGTTCCTGAAGCAAACCTAGTCGGCAAAGCTGTCGCCATTTGGATCAGCTTCGAGTTTGAGCGTGGCGCAGATAGCGTTCTACCTTCATGGATTCCAACTGGTGTGCGTTTTAACCGCATCGGTGGTATTCACTAACTTCTCGTCATATTTGAAGTCGCAGCGTTGTTGACTGCATAAATCCCCCCTAGTTACATAGTACATCTATGCTCATAGGGCTGAATTTATTTGTCGCCTAGCTGCAACTTCAACTATATAGAGAAATAAACATTAATGTCGAGAGAGTATGAATTCTCCAATTGATAAACTAGAGCGTAAGCTCGGCTACCAGTTTAAAGATGCCGAGCTTATCAACTTGGCGCTGACTCACCGCAGCGCCAACAGTAAGCATAACGAACGTCTTGAGTTTCTGGGCGATTCAATTTTAAGTTTTGTCATCGCTGATGATCTGTACCATCGTTTCCCGAAAGTGAACGAAGGTGACATGAGCCGTATGCGTGCAACTTTGGTTCGCGGACACACATTGGCGGAACTGGGTCGTGAATTCGATCTAGGAGATTATTTAAAATTAGGTCCAGGTGAATTGAAGAGTGGTGGCTTTCGCCGTGACTCTATTCTAGCCGATGCGGTGGAAGCCATTATTGGTGCAATTTACCTAGATAGTGATATTGAAGCAGTGCGTGGCATTGTACTGAGCTGGTACAAGTCTCGCCTTGAAGCCATTAAGCCTGGTGTATCACAAAAAGACCCAAAAACTCGCCTCCAAGAGTTCCTGCAAGGCAGAAGAAAACCACTGCCTGTTTACACAGTGACTAATATTAAAGGTGAAGCGCACAACCAAGAATTTACGGTTGAGTGTGAAGTCGCAGGTGTGGATAAACCTGTAATCGGTAAAGGCACCAGCCGCCGCAAGGCAGAACAGGCGGCAGCGGAAACAGCACTTGAGCAATTAACTAATGGCTGATAACGAATTCGATATCGATGCATACTTTGCATCACATGGTGAAACGAGTTCACCAGAAAACCAGCACTGCGGCTTTATCGCCATTGTTGGTCGTCCAAATGTAGGTAAATCGACCCTTTTAAACAAAATCTTGGGTCAGAAGATTTCGATTACCTCTCGCAAGCCGCAAACCACACGCCACCGTATTATGGGTGTGGACACTGACGGCGACTACCAGGCGATTTATGTCGATACACCTGGACTTCATATTGAAGAAAAGCGTGCGATCAACCGTTTGATGAACCGCGCGGCAAACTCTTCGTTGAGTGATGTGAACTTGGTGTTCTTCTTAGTCGATGGTACCCATTGGACTAAAGACGACGAGATGGTACTGACGAAGTTGCAGAAATCGAACTTCCCTGTTGTGCTGTGTGTAAACAAAGTCGACAACGTACAAGATCGTAATGAAGTGATGATGCACATGGCGGACATGTCTAAGAAAATGGACTTTGTCGACGTTGTGCCAATCTCAGCGAAGCAAGGCAAGAACATCGATGTACTGCGTAAACATGTACGCGACCACTTACCAGTAGCGACGCATCACTTCCCAGAAGAGTACGTGACAGACCGTTCACAGCGCTTTATGGCATCTGAAATTGTTCGTGAGAAGCTGATGCGTTTCACGGGTGAGGAGCTTCCTTACTCAGTGACGGTGGAAATTGAACGTTTTGACTACAACCCGGAAACCGATGGCTTCCATATCAATGCACTGATTCTGGTTGAACGTAGCGGCCAGAAGAAAATGGTGATCGGTAAAGGTGGCGAGAAGATCAAAACCATCGGCCGTGAAGCTCGCCTAGATATGGAAGAGCTGTTTGGTCGTAAGGTTTATCTCGAAACTTGGGTTAAAGTGAAATCTGGTTGGGCTGACGACGAACGTGCGCTGCGCTCACTGGGTTACATCGACGATCTATAAACTTGAAGCGAAGCCACTTCGCTCCAACATCGATTAGAATAAGGAGCCGCTTGGCTCCTTATTTTTTATTACTCAGTAATTAGACGATTAGGCACACCGATATAGATGAGTAACCAGTCCTCTGAAGGCTTACAACGCTGCTTTGTTTTGCACCGAAGACCTTACAGTGAATCGAGCTTGATACTTGATGTGTTCAGTGAGGAGTATGGCCGCATCACATTGATGGCCAAAGGCGCGCGTAGTAAACGTTCGAACCTGAAAGGGGCGCTACAGCCATTCACTCCACTGTTACTAAAATGGTCAGGCAAAGGGTCAATGAAAACCTTAAGACAGGCCGAACCTATCAGCCTTGGCTTACCCTTAACAGGTATTAACCTTTACTCTGCTATGTACGTTAATGAATTGATTGGACGTGTATTGATGGCAGAAGTGCCAATGCCAGCCTTGTTTCACGATTATCTGCATGCATTAACCGAGCTAGCTCAGTGTGATAACCCTGAGCCAGCACTGCGACGATTTGAACTGGCCTTGCTTTCGACGATGGGGTATGGCGTCGACTTTATGCACTGTGCAGGGACAGGTGAACCTGTCGAAGCGAACATGACTTACCGTTATCGTGAGCAGAAGGGATTTATTGCTTCCGTGAGGCGAGACAACCTGACATTTTTGGGTAATGAATTGATTGCAATCAGTGAGCGGCGCTTTGTCACTAAAGAGCAGTTAAAAGCGGCAAAACGCTTTACACGTATAGCCTTAAAGCCGTATCTTGGCGGCAAACCTTTAAAAAGTCGTGAATTGTTTATTCACACACCCAGAGCACGGAGTAATGGAAAATGAGCTCAATCTATTTAGGCGTTAATATCGATCATATTGCTACTTTACGTAATGCACGTGGTACAAAATATCCGGATCCTGTTCATGCTGCTGAAATTGCAGAACGAGCGGGTGCTGATGGTATCACGATTCACTTGCGTGAAGACCGCCGACATATTTTGGACCGTGATGTACGTATTCTGCGTGAAACTATCCAGACGCGCATGAACCTAGAGATGGCTGTAACCGATGAAATGGTTGAGATTGCTCTGAAAACCAAACCTGAATTCGTTTGTTTAGTGCCAGAGAAGCGTGAAGAGCTAACGACAGAAGGTGGCCTGGATGTGGTTGGTCAACTGGCTAAAGTGAAGGCGGCAACGGAGAAACTAACCGAAGCGGGTATTAAAGTTTCTCTGTTTATCGATGCAGACCGTCAACAGATTGATGCAGCAAAGCAATGTGGCGCGCCTTATATTGAACTTCACACTGGTCACTATGCTGATGCGACAACTGAGGAAGAGCAGCAAGCGGAACTGAAAAAAATTGCAGCTGGCGCGAGCTATGCTGACGATTTGGGTATCATCGTTAATGCGGGCCATGGTTTGACTTACCATAACGTTGCTCCTATTGCAGCGTTACCAGAAATCTACGAACTGAACATTGGTCACTCGATCATTGGCCGCGCTGTCTTCGATGGCTTAGAGAAAGCGGTTGCTGATATGAAAGCTGTGATGATCGAAGCTCGTAAGTAATCAGGCTCACGAATGGCTATTTTAGGTTTAGGCACCGACATCGCGGAAATTGAGCGCATTGAAAAAGCGCTGGATCGCACTGGCGAGTCATTTGCTCAGCGCATTCTTTGTGAAGAAGAGATTCTGAAGTTTTCACAGCTAAAGCAAAAAGGGCGTTATCTTGCCAAACGTTTTGCAGCCAAAGAAGCGGCATCGAAAGCGCTGGGAACCGGCATTGCAAAAGGAGTGACCTTTCACGACTTTTGCGTGACTAACGATGAACTGGGGAAACCGATAATTTCCCTGTCTGGCACGGCGCAGCAAATAGCTCAAAAATTGGGGGTGAGCCATGTACACCTTTCGATTTCTGACGAGAGACACTACGCTGTTGCGACCGTGATTTTAGAGTCCTGAATCGTTTGAATTTCTTGTAAAGAAACCAAATAGCAAAAAGCCAGAGCATCTGCTCTGGCTTTGTCGTTTTAGTCAGCGGACTTTTACTGCTCTAGATAGAGCTTAGCCGTAGTCGTGACCTTAATCATTTCATCCTGTAGCTCAAACATTTCCGGCTCAATGTCGTCAAGTTCAGCGCCTGAGCGAAGTGCTTGCTCGAGCGTCGCACACAATGATTTTAACCTAGGCACGCCGCAATACGAGCTACTGCCGTGCAGCTTGTGAATGACATGAATAAGCTCTTCACGGGCAAAGTTTTCTTCTTCTAGAGCTTGAGCAACCACATCATCCACTTCTGGGATAAAGTCGATTAACATGCGCAGCATATCTTTGGCTAAGTCTTCTTTATTCGCACTCTGTTTCAACGCGGCTTGCCAATCGATAATGACATCTTGGTGAGCCTTTTCTGTTGCATTTAGTGCTTCACCTTCTTGTTCATCAACATACGAAGGTGTGACTTTTCTGAAGCTTTCCGCACAAGCATTTGGGTTCCAGTGAACCAAAACCTGTTGCAGCACATGCTCTTCTATTGGTTTGGTGAGGTAATCATCCATACCCGCTGCGAGTAGACGGTCACGCTCGCCTGCCATCGCATGTGCGGTTACCGCAATGACTGGCGTATCTTTGTTGAGCTCAATCTGCTTGATATGTTTACAGGCGGTTACCCCATCCATATGTGGCATTTGGATGTCCATGAATATCATGTCGTACTTTTTCTCGGTCGCCAGATTCACGGCTTGTTGACCGTTACTGCATGCGGTTACCGTTTCAACGCGCTCTTTCAGCAAAGCCGATATAAGCTTCAGGTTGGCGGGGTTATCGTCAACAGCGAGAACGTGCAGTGGTAAACGTTCTTCTTCTACCGTCTTAATTGGCGCTTTCAGTGGCTGAGGCGATTCAACATGTTCGCTGATCAGACTTTGTAGTAATCGACGGCGGGACAAAGGCTTGGTCAAACACTGGATTTGATGTTCCTTCATGATCTGGTCTGCCAGAGCAAGCTCGGTACTTGGCGTCCCCATGATCACGCTTGGTGCCATTTGCTTCGCTTGTTCTATCCAGGCTTCAACCGATTGTTCATCGTAAGTCTGGTTTGCAGCCAAATTGAGTAACACGTAATCGTAGTGATCATTTGCTTCAGGCAACGAGGAGCGATAAGTGACTAAGATGCCTTCCTGACTCAGGATCTGCTGCGTTACCGATGCTGCCTGCATGTTTGGTTCCACCAATAACAGCTGTTTGCCAGTAAGCAGTTCAATCTCGATAAGGTCGCTCATTGGCATTTCTGTCGAGTTGAGGCGCAGGGTAAACCAGAACGTAGAGCCTTGGTGCAAGCGACTGGTCAGGCTGATTTCTCCGCCCATCTGGCTAACCAGTTTCTGGGTAATGACCAGACCAAGACCTGTACCACCATAACGGCGTGAGATGCTGGCATCGGCTTGGCTGAATGCCTGAAAGAGCTGCGCTTGTTGACGTTCTGAAATACCGATACCGGTATCGCGAACCATAAATTGCAATTCGACCGAATCGCCAGACTGGGAGCGCATTTCCACACTGATATCAATGTTGCCGCGTTCAGTAAACTTGATCGAGTTACCAACCAGGTTAGTAAGAATTTGCTGGATACGCAGAGGGTCACCAACCAAGCCTGGTGGAATTTTAGGATCGACTTTGAGCGTGATTTCCAGCCCTTTCTCATGCGCACTGGTCGCTTGAAGGTTGACGACTTCTTCCAGACTTTCACGGAAATCAAACGGGATGTTTTCCAGAGCCAGCTTACCCGCTTCCAGTTTAGAAAAGTCGAGGATATCGTTAATAATATTCAGCAGGTTGTTTGCCGATTTTTCGATCGTTTGCAGGTAATCCGTCTGACTATTAGAAAGTTGCGTTTTGAGCATCTGACGCGTAAAGCCAATCACGCCGTTCAGCGGGGTACGCAGTTCGTGCGACATATTGGCCAGGAACTCTGATTTCACACGTGCGGCTTCTTGAGCACGCTTCTTCGCGATGTCTAACTCAACGTTCTGGATTTCCAGCTGTTCTAAGGTTTCACGCAGATCAGAGGTAGCCTGATCGATACTGTGTTGCATCTCGACGTGGTATTCCGAAAGTGAGACGGCCATAGCGTTGATACCATTTTTTAGCTGATCAAGCTCACCATGCATTTTCCCTTCGATACGAACGTCCAGGTGGCCGCGTCGAATACGGTCTACAACGTTTTTCATGTGTGTGATCGGCTGAGTCACATCATGCATTAAACGAGAGGCGAACACGCTGGCAAGACCGAGTCCTAAAATCAGCACCAAAAAGGCTGAGAAGACTTCCTGATATTGCTGAAGGCGCAGAGACGAGAGATCCAGCTCAACAGCAATGTAGCCGATGGCTTTGGTCGCTTGGCTTTTGTTAGACAGATCCGTCAGGTAATGCCCTTCAGATAAAATAGGCACACGCAAAATCAGGTAATTATCGTAGATTTCCGAATTTCCCAACTGTGGGATAGGCTTATCTTTCGGAAACATCAACGCTTCGAAATTAGGGTGGAAGTTTGAGGTTACAAACAGTTCATGATGCGCATCGAAGACGGCAATGCTTCGAACCAGTTTCGAGTTTTTGCGGTGAGCGTAGCTGATAAGGCGTCGGACTGCTTCACGGCTTTCTGTCAGTAGGTGAGATTCACTGGCAATCGCTAGCGGTTCGATGATGCTATTACCTGTGGTGATAACTTGTTTCTCAAGATCCTGATAGCGGTTAAATGAGAAAAAGCCGCTCAGCAATAAGCCAATAATGAGAGTGGGAGCGAGAGTCAGTGTAATTACACGTGCTCGTAAGCCATATCTGGTCATGTTATCTAATTACATCGGAGTCTGGATATGGGAAAATAACGCATTATTTCTCAAGCGCACGATAATGCCTTGAGTAAAGAAGTGACGTCACCGAATAAACGGTAAGCATAATCAAGTCACTCGAATCACACAACGGCTGCAATCAAGAATAGTGAAGCCGTAGGGCAATTAGACACAAATCAGGCACAGAGCATGGCACGCATCTTTCAACCGAAAAAGAAAACCCAACTCAACACTCGTCACCAGCAGGTGCGCGTTGAACGTTTGGATCATCATGGCGCGGGTATCGCTTACCTAAAGAAAAAGCCTCTATTTATTGATGGCGCGCTGCCAGGTGAGGAAGTGGTGACACAGCTGGTGGAAGAGAAAAGTAAGTTTGCCCGCGGTAAGCTGATCAAAATTTTGCAGCTAAGTGACACTCGTGCTGAACCATTCTGTCCGCATTACCATGAGTGTGGTGGCTGTGATTTACAGCACTTGGAATATGACCAACAATTGACGCACAAACAGCAGACACTGCGTCAGCTCATGCGAAAATTTGCAGGCAGTGATATCGAACTTGATGCGCCAGTGTTAGGCGAGCAGCTAGGCTATCGACGTCGAGCACGAGTGAGCCTGTTTGTGGATAAAAAAACGCGCCAACTGCACTTTGGTTTTCGAAAAAAACAAAGTAAACAGATTGCTCAGGTGACCGATTGCCCAGTGTTGGCTCCACAGCTGAACGTTTTGCTTCCGGAAATTTACGCAGAGCTAAAACAATTTAAAAAGCCCGATCAACTTGGTCATGTTGAGCTGGTCTTAGGCGATAACGGACCTTGTATTACGCTGCGCCACATGAGTAATCTGACTGAACCGGAAGTTGAGGCTTTGGTTAAGCTTGCTGAGCGTCATAACGCCACGCTGTACCTGATGCCGCAAACTGATCAGCTTGATTTAATTTCAGGCGAGATACCGTTTTATCAGGAAAATGGTGTGAAGGTACCTTTCACGCCAAATAACTTTATTCAGGTCAACCAAGCGGTAAACCAAAAAATGGTGGCTCAGGCCATCCAGTGGTTAGACCCGCAAGACAGCGATCGAGTGTTAGATTTGTTCTGTGGGCTGGGTAACTTTAGCTTGCCAATCGCTAAGTTGGCGAAACACGTTGTGGGTATAGAGGGGGTCGCTGAAATGGTAGAAAAAGCGACAAATAATGCATCCTTGAACCAAATCAACAACGCACAATTTTATCACGCTAACCTAGAGCAGGACTTTGACGGTCAGGTTTGGGCGGCAGAGAAGTTTGATAAAGTACTGCTCGATCCGGCGCGTGCCGGAGCGAGCGGGATCATCGATCAAGTTTCCGCTCTTGGGGCTCAGCGCGTGGTTTATGTTTCTTGTAATCCTGCTACCCTTGCAAGGGACAGTCAGAGCTTAATTGAACAAGGCTACAAATTAACCAAATTAGGTATGCTCGATATGTTCCCGCATACCAGCCATTTAGAATCCATGGCCTTGTTTGAAAAGTCCTAGCAATAGGGCGTTGGCCCTTTACTTGTGGTGGGGTCAAAAAGCCAGCACTCTATGCTGGCGAAAGAACTAATCTGGACGGTGTTAGTCAAACCACACGAATATAATAATTAGGACGATGAGATGGTTGCGGTAAGAAGCGCGCATTTAAATCAAAACGAACAGTTTGAACTCGAGCATTGGGTGGCTAGCCTGGGGCAAGAGAAAAACACAGCATCACGCTTAATTGAAGTGTACAGAGATTGCCAAAACATTTTGGCAGATCACGAGCAAGCGGAGTTATTGCTGTGGCGTGGACGAGAAATGATCGAGATTTTGATCACCTTGTCTATGGATAAAGCTACCTTAGTGGCAGCACAACTGTTCCCATTGGTTTCAAGTGGTGCTTTCAAGAGAGAACTGCTGGAAGAAAAATACAGTAAAGAAATCATAAAGCTGATAGATGGCGTTGAAGAGATGGCCGCCATCGGTCAACTTAATGTCACCATGGAAGGGGGCGCTGCGTCGTCTCAGGTAGATAACGTGCGTCGCATGCTGCTTGCCATGGTGGATGATTTCCGCTGCGTTGTTATCAAGCTGGCAGAACGCATCTGTAACCTGATTGAAGTTAAGAAAGCGCCTGACGAAGTCCGTCGTGCTGCGGCAAAAGAGTGTGCCAACATTTATGCGCCATTAGCGAACCGTCTTGGTATCGGTCAGCTCAAGTGGGAAATCGAAGATTACGCATTCCGCTACCAGCAGCCAGAAACCTACAAACAAATCGCGAAGCAGTTATCTGAGCGTCGTATTGTTCGTGAGCAGTACATCAAAGACTTTGTTGAAGACCTCACAGAAGAGATGAAAGCTTGTGGCATTAATGCTGAAGTGAGTGGGCGACCAAAGCACATTTACAGTATCTGGCGAAAAATGCAGAAGAAGAGTCTGGCGTTTGATGAGTTATTTGACGTCAGAGCGGTGCGTATTATCGCCGATAAGCTGCAAGACTGTTATGCCGCGTTGGGTGTTGTGCACACCAAATATAAGCATTTGCCAAGTGAGTTTGATGACTACGTGGCGAACCCGAAACCAAACGGGTATCAGTCCATCCATACCGTAATCCTTGGCCCTGAAGGGAAAACCATCGAGATCCAGATCCGAACCAAGCAAATGCATGAGGAATCGGAGCTCGGTGTTGCCGCGCACTGGAAGTACAAAGAAGGCGCGAGCGCACGTAGCGGGTACGATGAAAAGATCACCTGGCTGCGTAAACTTCTTGATTGGCAAGAAGAGATGTCCGATTCTGGTGAAATGCTGGACGAGCTACGAAGCCAAGTATTCGATGATCGCGTCTATGCCTTTACGCCTCGAGGTGATGTCGTCGACTTACCAATGGGCGCGACACCATTGGACTTCGCTTATCATATTCACTCCGAAGTGGGGCACCGCTGTATTGGCGCTAAAGTCGGAGGTCGAATAGTACCATTTACCCATAAATTGCATATGGGCGATCAGGTCGAAATCATCACCTCGAAAGAGCCAAACCCATCACGTGACTGGCTAAACCCTTCACTAGGTTTCGTTCATTCAGGTCGAGCTCGCGCCAAGATCAATGCTTGGTTCCGCAAGCAAAGTCGCGAGAAGAACCTAGAGGCCGGTCGTGAAATCCTAGAGCACGAACTGGTGAAAATTGGCGCGACCATGAAAGATGCAGAGCGTTACGCGCTGAAGCGATTCAACGTCAATACGCCAGATGAGCTGTACGTCGGTGTCGGAAGTGGTGACTTACGTATCAACCAGATCATCAACCACATCAATGCACTGGTTAACAAGCCAACCGCGGAAGAAGAAGACCAACAAGCCCTAGAAAAGCTGCAAGAAGCCGAGCACAAAGCGCCAGCACAAAGCCGACCGAAGAAAGATGCGGTGGTAGTGGAAGGGGTTGATAACCTGATGACGCACCTTGCGCGTTGTTGTCAGCCAATCCCAGGTGATGATATCTGTGGCTACATTACGCAAGGCCGTGGCATTTCAGTGCACCGTAGCGACTGTGAACAGCTCGAAGAGCTAAGACATCACGCACCAGAACGTATTATTGATACCGTCTGGGGCAGCGGTTTTGTCGGTTCGTACATTCTCACCGTTCGAGTTGAGGCGATGGAGCGTGGTGGTTTGCTGAAAGACATCACCACTCTATTTGCGAATGAGAAAATTAAAGTCACCAGCATGAAGAGCCGTGTCGATTACCGTCGTCAGCTAGCCATCATGGACTTTGATCTCGAAGTGACCAATATCGAGGCGTTGTCGCGTGTTTCTAAACGTGTTGAGCAGATTAGAGATGTGATGTCTGTAAAACGTCTCGGCTAAAACTCTCGTCATAGTTGTCGCTATAGCGTTGTTGACGGCACGCACTCGCGCCATCACATGGTGAACCATGCTCAGGCGTCTCGTTTGTTTGTCGCCTAGCTACAACGTCAACTATTTAGAGAGTTAACAATAAAATCATATAGAGGTGAGTGGTTATGCTGCTCGCCTTTTTGTTTAAAGGAACTCTTTGTTTAAGGGAAAAGTATATGAGTCATCCAATTGAACAGCTTGAAGCGATCATGGCGCAGTTGCGTGATCCGGAGGGAGGGTGTCCTTGGGACCTGAAGCAGAGCTTTGACACCATTGTTCCGCACACGATAGAAGAAACCTATGAAGTTGTGGATGCGATTCAAAATCGAGACTGGCCAAATTTAAAAGAAGAGCTGGGTGATTTGCTGTTTCAGGTGATTTTTTACAGCCAATTGGCAAAAGAGCAGGATCTGTTTGATTTTTCAGACGTGGTTGAAACCGTAAATGAAAAATTAACTCGTCGTCATCCTCATGTTTTTTCCGATGTGGAGTTTGAATCCGATGCTGATATCAATGCCAATTGGGAAGCAGAAAAAGCGAAAGAAAAAGCACAAGTAGGCAAACAAGAAGAAAGTATTCTAGACTCAATACCAAACTCTTTGCCTGCACTTTCTCGTGCTACAAAGATTCAGAAAAAATGTGCGAAATACGGATTTGATTGGGACTCACTTGGGCCTGTTGTGGAAAAGGTTCAGGAAGAAATCGATGAGGTAGTGGAAGAAGCGATTCAAGTTGACCCAGACGATGAGAAAGTAGAACTCGAACTGGGTGATTTGCTTTTTGCTACGGTTAACCTGGCTCGACATCTTGGTAAGGACCCAGAGGTCGCTTTGGGTAAAGCGAATATAAAGTTTGCGCGACGCTTTAAGCAGGTAGAGGTGAAGGTGGCTCAATCGGGTAGGGGATTAAAAGATTGCTCTTTGACTGAGCTGGATAAATTCTGGGATGAAGTCAAAAAAGAAGAATAGAGTGTGTGTCAATCGACAGGAAGCGGTTTTGAGACAAGTTTGACTCAGAAGATAAATATGCACCCGTCTTCTCTTTGCTCACTTTGATTTGAAGCAAAAAATAAAAAATAGCAGTGTGATAGATTTCACGTTGTGGCGGTAAGGAGCTTCTGGTATATTTATCTCCCGTCCAGAAGCACTCCATTTCCCTCATTCAACCAATTTCAGGTTAAACATGACGACAAATTACATTTTTGTTACTGGCGGGGGTGTATCCTCTCTAGGTAAAGGTATTGCAGCAGCATCTCTTGCGGCTATTCTAGAAGCTCGTGGTCTTAAAGTGACTATGATGAAGCTTGACCCTTACATCAACGTTGATCCAGGCACAATGAGCCCGACTCAACACGGTGAAGTGTTCGTCACGGAAGATGGCGCAGAGACTGACCTTGACCTTGGTCACTACGAGCGTTTCATCCGCACCAAGATGACCAAGCGTAACAACTTCACTGCAGGTCGTGTTTATGCCGACGTACTTCGTAAAGAACGTCGTGGTGACTACCTAGGCGCAACAATTCAGGTTATCCCTCATATCACTAACGCAATTAAAGATCGCGTGATCGCTGGCTCTGAAGGTTACGATGTGGCTATTGTTGAAGTTGGCGGTACTGTTGGTGATATCGAATCACTGCCTTTCATGGAAGCGATCCGTCAGCTAGCGATCGAAGTTGGCCGTGAAAACGCAATGTTCATGCACCTGACGCTTGTTCCTTACCTAGCCGCAGCGGGTGAAGTGAAAACTAAGCCGACTCAGCACTCTGTAAAAGAGCTGCTATCTATCGGTATCCAGCCAGATATTCTAGTTTGTCGTAGCGATCGCATGATCCCAGCGAACGAACGTAAGAAGATTGCTCTATTCTGTAATGTTCCAGAAAAAGCAGTTATCTCAATGAAGGATGTGGATTCAATCTACAAGATCCCTCAACTAATTAAAGCTCAAGGTTTAGATGACCTTGTATGCTCACGCTTTGGTATTACAGCTCCAGAAGCTGACCTGTCTGAGTGGGAACAGGTTATTTATGAAGAAGCAAACCCAACTGGTGAAGTGACCATTGGTATGGTAGGTAAATACATCGAACTACCAGATGCTTACAAATCTGTAAACGAAGCGCTTAAACACGCAGGCTTGAAGAACCGTCTAAACGTGACAATCAAGTACGTTGACTCTCAAGATATTGAAACCCGTGGTGTTGAGCTTTTAGAAGGGCTTGACGCAATCCTGGTTCCTGGTGGTTTCGGCGATCGTGGCGTTGAAGGAAAAATCCGTGCAGCTCAATACGCACGTGAGAACAAGGTTCCTTACCTAGGTATTTGTCTAGGTATGCAAGTTGCCCTAATCGAATACGCGCGTAACGTTGCGGGTATGGAAGGTGCACATTCAACAGAATTTAACAAAGAAACGAAGTACCCTGTGGTAGGTTTGATCACAGAATGGGTAGACGAATCAGGTAACGTTGAAGAGCGTACTGAAAAGTCTGACCTAGGCGGTACTATGCGTCTTGGTTCACAGCTTTGTCACCTACAGAAAGGAACAAAAGCTTACGAACTATACGGTAGCGCGACGATCCATGAGCGTCACCGCCACCGTTACGAAGTGAACAACGTGCTTCGTCCGCAAATCGAGAAAGCTGGTCTGAAAGTGTCTGGCCTGTCTGCGGACAAGAAGCTGGTGGAAATGATTGAGAACCCAGAGCACCCATGGTTTGTTGCGGCTCAATTCCACCCAGAATTCACATCGACGCCTCGCGATGGTCACCCATTGTTTGCAGGTTTCGTTAAGGCCGCGGGTCAATTCTCACGCGGCGAGTTCGAGAAGTAAGTAAGGGATACGGGCGGCGGCGAAGGTTGTGCTGCCGCCCTTTAAAATTGACATTTATATTTGAAACGAGAGGAAACATTAATGTCTAAGATCGTTAAAGTTCTAGGTCGTGAAATCATCGACTCACGTGGTAACCCAACAGTAGAAGCTGAAGTTCACCTAGAAGGCGGTTTCGTAGGTATGGCAGCAGCTCCATCTGGTGCATCTACTGGTTCTCGCGAAGCTCTTGAGCTACGTGACGGTGACAAAGCACGTTTCCTAGGTAAAGGTGTTCTTAAAGCTGTTGAAGCTGTAAACGGCGCAATCGCTGAAGCTCTAGTTGGCAAAGATGCTAAAGATCAAGCTGCAATCGACGCAGTAATGATCGAACTAGATGGTACTGAAAACAAATCTAAATTCGGTGCTAACGCTATCCTAGCTGTTTCTCTAGCAAACGCTAAAGCTGCAGCAGCAGCTAAAGGCATGCCTCTATACGAGCACATTGCTGAGCTAAACGGCACTCCTGGTCAATTCTCAATGCCTCTACCAATGATGAACATCATCAACGGTGGTGAGCACGCAGACAACAACGTTGACATCCAAGAGTTCATGATCCAACCAGTTGGCGCTAAAACTCTTAAAGAAGGTCTACGTATCGGTGCAGAAGTATTCCACAACCTAGCTAAAGTTCTTAAGTCTAAAGGCTACAGCACTGCAGTTGGTGACGAAGGTGGTTTCGCTCCTAACCTTAAGTCTAACGCTGAAGCTCTAGAAGTTATCGCAGAAGCTGTAGCAGCTGCTGGTTACGAACTAGGTAAAGACGTTACTCTAGCTATGGACTGTGCAGCATCTGAGTTCTTCGACAAAGAAGCTGGCATCTACAACATGAAAGGCGAAGGTAAAACTTTCACTTCTGAAGAGTTCAACCACTACCTAGCTGAGCTAGCTAACCAATTCCCAATCGTTTCTATCGAAGATGGTCTAGACGAGTCTGATTGGACTGGCTTCAAGCACCAAACTGAACTACTAGGTGACAAGCTTCAACTAGTAGGTGACGACCTGTTCGTTACTAACACTAAGATCCTTGCTGAAGGTATCGAGAAAGGCGTAGCTAACTCTATCCTTATCAAGTTCAACCAAATCGGTTCTCTAACTGAGACTCTAGCTGCAATCAAGATGGCTAAAGACGCAGGTTACACAGCAGTAATCTCTCACCGTTCTGGCGAAACTGAAGATGCAACTATCGCTGACCTAGCGGTAGGTACTGCTGCAGGTCAAATCAAGACTGGTTCTATGAGCCGTTCTGACCGTGTTGCTAAGTACAACCAACTTATCCGTATCGAGGAAGCTCTAGGTGAGCGCGCTCCTTTCAACGGTCTTAAAGAAGTTAAAGGCCAAGCTTAATTCTTAATTGAATAAAGTTTAGCTAAATAGCTTTTTGAAACCCTCGCTACGGCGGGGGTTTTTGTTTATTGGGGATTTTTTATGAGAAGAATCTTTATGTGAACACGGTTCCAAAAGCTTTTCTTTACACTCTTTCATGTGAGGAGTCTGTGAGTCTTCCTTTATGCCCTAGAGGCAATCCCGCATTTATGCTATATATATCATCTTATCTAATTCCTTCCGGTACAGAATGTTAGCAACGATATGCGAATCTTTGTTATAGCCCTTACGTTACTGTTTGGCTTACTTCAATACACTCTATGGTTCGGTAAGAACGGGGTGTCTGATTACTATGCAGTAGAAGATGAAATCGAAGTACAGCAACAAGTAAACAGCAAGCTACAAGCTCGCAATAATGAAATGTTTGCTGAAATTGATGACCTAAGACAAGGTATTGATGCCATTGAAGAAAGAGCACGCCATGAGCTTGGCTTAGTCCGAGATGGTGAAACTTTCTACCGAATTGTTGGTGAGGAAAACCAGTAAGATGTTGGATACTGTCCCATCTCATATCGCTATTGTGCCAGCAGCTGGTGTCGGTAGCAGAATGAAAGCCGATCGCCCCAAACAGTATTTATTGATTGATGGAAAGGCGGTGTTAGAGCATACGGTCGAGAAGCTTCTTTCCCACTCTAAAATCGCTAAAGTAGTGGTGGCGGTTACCGAAGGTGATCCTTATTACCCTGAGTTATCTATCGCAAATCATCCCGACGTGATACGTGTGGATGGAGGCAAAGAAAGAGCCGATTCTGTACTTTCAGGGCTAAACTATGTGAGTACGCAACTCGCCAGTGAGTGGGTGTTGGTTCACGACGCAGCAAGACCGTGCGTAACGTTAACAGATATAGACCGTTTGATTGATGTTTGTGTTGATCATCCTACTGGCGGCATTCTTGCTTCACCAGTGAGAGACACGATGAAACGTGCTAATTCAGTACAAAACATTGATCATACTGTCGACAGAGAAGCATTGTGGCATGCATTAACCCCACAAATGTTTAAAACTCAGCCCCTAAAAAATGCTCTGAGCGACGCTTTACAGCAAGGTATCGCCATTACTGATGAAGCCTCCGCTTTAGAGTGGAAGGGCGAAGCGCCCGCTTTAGTTCAGGGCAATGCGAGCAATATAAAAATTACTCAACCAGAAGATCTTGCATTAGCTGAGTTTTATTTAAGCCGTGAGCGCGGCGAATAAGTAAGGATAGAAAATGATTCGAATTGGTCACGGTTTTGACGTACACAAGTTTGGTGGTGAAGGCCCAGTTATTATTGGCGGAGTCTCTGTTCCTTATGAACAAGGGCTTATCGCACATTCAGATGGCGATGTGGCCTTACATGCGTTGAGCGATGCGTTGCTTGGTGCAATCGCGGCTGGTGATATTGGCCGTCACTTTCCAGATACTGATGACAAGTGGAAAGGTGCTGATAGCCGTGAGTTACTGAAAGATGTCTACCGCAGAGTAAAAGAACAAGGTTATCGATTAGGTAATGCAGACATTACCATCATGGCACAAGCGCCTAAAATGGCACCGCACATAGAAGCGATGTGCGCGGTCATTGCTCAAGACCTTGAAACTGATATCAGTAACATAAACGTTAAGGCAACCACGACAGAACGCCTAGGTTTTACAGGACGTAAAGAAGGCATCGCTACAGAAGCTGTTGTTCTTTTGTTTAAGCAACAATAATCAACTTGTTCCCTAATGCTGCAAGAGCAGTGGAATTAAATCATGTCAGACATTTTATCTTCATTGGCATACCTAACGGGTAAGCCTGTCGCATCAGCAAAAATCAAAGCGCAACCAGAACATTTTCAGGTTAGCGAAGATCTCGGCTTTGCCTTTACTGGCGAAGGGGAGCATTTGATGGTGCGTATTCGTAAAACGGGTGAGAACACCAGCTTCGTTGCTAACGAGTTAGCTAAAGCGTGTGGTGTTAAATCTAAGGATGTGAGCTGGGCTGGCTTAAAAGACCGCCATGCGGTGACAGAACAATGGTTGAGCGTTCATTTACCAAAAGGTGACACACCGGACTTTTCCGCGTTTTTAGCTCAGTACCCTAATATCGAAATTCTGGCAACGGATCGTCACAACAAAAAGTTACGTCCGGGTGATTTGGTTGGAAACGGATTTGTCGTCACTTTGTCTGAAGTGACAGACATCGCGGACGTAGAGCGTCGTCTTGAAAAAATAAAACAAGTTGGCGTACCGAACTACTTTGGTGCCCAGCGCTTTGGCAATGATGGGAATAATCTGGAAGAAGCCCGTCGTTGGGGGCGTGAAAACGTACGTACTCGAAATCAAAATAAGCGCAGTATGTACCTGTCAGCCGCGCGATCTTGGATTTTTAACCGCATCGTTTCTGCGCGTTTAGAGCAGGGCATGTTCGACAAGTTTGTCGAGGGTGATGTTGCACAAACCTCCGCAGGTAACGTGACGGTTGATGCGAGCAATATAGCGGCGATGCAAGCTCAGTTTATCGACGGAGACGCGGCTATCACGGCTGCACTTGCTGGTGATAATGCGTTACCGACCCAAGCCGATGCTTTGGCATTAGAGCAACCGTTCCTAGATGAAGAGCCTGACTTGATGGCGCTTATCCGTGGTAATCGCATGCGCCATGATCGCCGTAATGTTGCACTAAAGCCGCAAGATCTAGCTTGGAGCGTTGAAGGTAACAATATTACGCTGACTTTCTCATTAGATGCTGGCTCGTTCGCTACATCCATTGTTCGTGAGTTAGTCAACGAGGTAAAAGTAGAAAGAGAATACTAATGGAACAAGATTCACCAAACGCTAAGTCACTGCGAATTCTGATTAGCAATGACGACGGTGTTTATGCTCAGGGAATTCATGCGCTTGCAGATGAATTAAGAGACATTGCCGAAGTGACAATTGTTGCGCCAGACCGAAACCGTTCTGGTGCTTCAAACTCGCTGACCTTAGAGCAGCCGCTTCGAGTGACACAGATTGCACCAAACACATATTCTGTTCAGGGAACACCGACGGATTGTGTTCATTTTGCTTTAAATGAGTTAATGAAAGATGACCTGCCAGACCTTGTTCTGACTGGTATCAATCATGGGGCAAATTTAGGTGATGACGTCCTGTATTCCGGGACTGTCGCTGCCGCAATGGAAGGGCACTTTCTCGGTGTTCAGTCTGTTGCATTTTCATTGGTTGGAAAGCGCCATTTTGAGTCTGCGGCAAAAATTGCTCGCAAGCTCGTACAACAACATCTCGCTATGCCAATTCCAACCAACCGCTTGTTGAACGTGAATGTCCCTGATCTTCCTTTGGAACAACTGGGCCAAATTGAAGTCACCCGCTTAGGTGCACGTCATCACGCAGAGAACATGATAAAGCAGAAAGATCCACGAGGGCATGATATTTACTGGTTAGGTCCTCCAGGAAAAGAGCAAGATGCCGGTGAGGGTACTGACTTTTATGCGATTGAGCGCGGTCGGGTTTCTATTACCCCGTTGCAAGTTGATCTTACGGCTCATGAATCACTGCGTGCTATGGATAGTTGGTTGAAGGAAGAGAAGTAATGAGTAACCCACATGCTGACCGGTTGATTGAATATCTCGTCGCCAGTGGCATTAAAGATCAACGTGTTCTGGATGCGATACATCACCTGCCGAGAGAACGGTTTGTTTCTCAAGCAATGATGCACCAAGCCTATGACAACAATGCGTTACCGATTGGTCAGGGACAAACTATTTCTCAGCCTTACATTGTTGCACGTATGACGGAGTTATTAGAACTCGAGCCTTCAAGTAACGTTTTGGAAATTGGCACTGGCTCTGGTTATCAAACTGCGGTTTTAGCGCAACTTGTCGAGCGTGTGTACTCCGTTGAACGCATTAAGTCTTTACAGTGGGAAGCCAAGCGTCGCCTCAAGCAACTTGATATCTACAATATCTCTACTAAACATGGAGATGGGTGGCTTGGTTGGGAAACGAAAGGTCCATTTGATGCCATTATTGTCACCGCAGCAGCAGAAGTCATTCCCCAAGCACTTCTGGCGCAGTTGAAAGACGGTGGTAGGATGGTTATTCCTGTTGGTGAAACGGAACAACAACTATTGAAGATTGAACGTAAAGGCGACGAGTACCTTTCCACCGTGGTGGAGATGGTGCGGTTCGTTCCTTTAGTGGCGGGTGATTTAGCGTAAGGGTCAAAGATAGGTGAGTAAGTTATTACGTCAAACTAGTATTAGCTTTATGTTAGCTGCAGGACTTCTCGGTTGTGCGGCTCACTCACCAGCGCCTGTTTCTAGCTTAAAAAAAGATTACTCAAATGTTGAGCGAGGCAGCTATAGAGGGAGTTACTATGAAGTAAAGAAAGGAGATACACTTTATTTCATAGCATACGTCACAGATAAGGATGTAAATGACCTCGTTCGTTACAATGAGCTTGCTCAACCTTACACTATCTATCCAGGTCAGCGTCTAAAACTTTGGGCTCCGAAATATATTGCTCCGAAATTCGGGCAAAAAGTGGAACCCGTTGTGGCACCTATAGTTGCGAAGACTCCGGCTCCAGTGACTAAAATATCAACGGTATCCAAGCCTGTTGATTCAAGTAAAAGCTCTACCCCAAAAGTGCAGTCAACTACCCCTAAAGTGGTGCAAAAACAGCCTCCAAAGAAGGTTGAACAATCCAAAACAAAGGAGTATGTTGGTTCAAAAGATAACCAAAATGTGAAGAAAAATCCGTCTACAACGACTACTAAAAATGCGAACGTATCGAAGTGGTTGTGGCCAACAAAAGGGAGAGTAATCAAGAACTTCTCGGCGGGAGAACAAGGAAATAAAGGTATTGATATCGCAGGACAGCGTGGTCAGCCTATCGTTTCAACCGCAGCCGGCACTGTTGTTTATTCAGGCAATGCACTACGAGGTTATGGCAACCTAATTATAGTGAAGCATAATGACAATTATCTAAGCGCATATGCCCATAATGACAAGCTGCTGGTATCCGAAGGACAAAGTGTTAACAGTGGACAAAAAATCGCAACCATGGGTAGTTCTGGTTCGAAATCCGTCAAACTGCACTTTGAAATTCGCTACCAAGGTAAATCAGTGAATCCAAAACGCTATTTACCGTAAAACTTTGAATAACAACTTGCGAAACCATTTAGCGACATATTGAGTTGTCATGTCTTGCTAACTCGCCAGGGGGAGGCGTTATGAGTATCAGCAACACAGTAACCAAAGTTGAAGAGTTTGATTTTGACGATGAGTCAGTGAAGACCGTTGCGAGTCAACTCGGAAAAACATCATCCACAGAAAGCAAAACGGCTGCGCGTGAAGAATTCGATGCAAGCAGCAAGAGCTTAGATGCCACCCAATTGTATCTAGGTGAAATTGGCTTCTCACCTCTACTCACTGCTGAAGAAGAAGTGCTTTATGCTCGACGCGCATTACGTGGCGACGAAGCTGCTCGTAAGCGCATGATCGAAAGTAACTTACGCTTAGTTGTAAAGATCTCTCGTCGTTACAGCAACCGCGGCTTGGCCCTTCTTGACCTTATTGAAGAAGGTAACCTTGGCTTGATCCGTGCAGTTGAGAAATTCGACCCGGAACGCGGTTTCCGTTTCTCTACCTATGCAACATGGTGGATTCGACAAACGATCGAACGTGCGTTGATGAACCAAACTCGTACTATTCGCCTACCGATTCACGTTGTGAAAGAGCTGAACATTTACTTGCGTACTGCGCGTGAACTTTCTCAGAAGCTCGATCATGAACCAACAGCCGAAGAGATTGCAGCGCAACTTGATATTCCTGTTGAAGATGTCAGCAAAATGCTTCGCTTGAACGAGCGTATTAGTTCTGTCGACACGCCAATTGGTGGTGATGGTGAAAAAGCACTACTTGATATCATTCCAGATGGTAACAATTCTGACCCTGAAGTTTCGACACAAGATGACGATATCAAGTCTTCTCTAATCCATTGGCTTGAAGAGCTAAACCCGAAACAGAAAGAAGTGTTGGCTCGTCGTTTTGGTTTATTAGGTTATGAACCTTCAACGCTGGAAGAAGTAGGGCGTGAAATTGGACTTACTCGTGAACGCGTTCGCCAGATCCAAGTGGAAGGTTTACGTCGTCTACGCGAAGTATTGATTAAACAAGGCCTGAATATGGAGAACTTGTTTAACGTCGAAGATGACTAATCGACATACATAAAGAGAAAAGGCTATGGGGAACCATAGCCTTTTTGCGTTTTAAGCAGGGTATCCAATTACAGCTAAAGCATTTTTTTCAAACGATACAGTTCTTCAAGTGCCTGGCGAGGCGTCATCTCATCGGGATCGATGTTTGATAAAGCTTGCTCCACTTCGCTTGGCTCAGGAATAAGGCTGAGCTGATTCGCCACATCGACCGCTCCCGGGCGAGGGGAGTCGTTACCATGACTTAACTGTTCAAGTTGAGATAACTTCGCGCGCGCATTTTTGATCACGGTTTTTGGGACACCAGCCAAGCCAGCAACCGCAAGACCGTATGATTTGCTGGCTGCACCTTCTTGAACTGCGTGCATAAACGCAATGCTGTCTCCATGCTCGACCGCGTCTAAGTGGACGTTGGCCAGATTTGGCAACTGGCTTGGTAGTTCAGTCAGCTCAAAGTAGTGGGTGGCGAACAGTGTCATCGCGCCGATTTGTGTTGCCAGCCATTCTGCGCTTGCCCATGCCAAAGACAGACCATCATAAGTACTGGTGCCTCGACCAATCTCATCCATAAGTACTAAGCTGTTTTTCGTTGCGTTGTGCAGAATGTTCGCTGTTTCCGTCATTTCCACCATAAACGTTGATCGCCCTGAGGCTAAGTCATCAGAAGCACCAATACGAGTGAAAATACGATCTAACGACCCAATCTGAGCTGATTCAGCTGGAACGTACGAACCGATGTGAGCCATTAGCGCGATCAATGCAGTTTGGCGCATGTATGTCGATTTACCACCCATGTTCGGACCCGTAATGATCAACATCTTACGCTGTGGGTTGAGCTCTATTGGGTTGGCGATAAATGGGTCACTGGTGACTTGCTCTACAACAGGGTGGCGACCCGATTGGATTTGGATACCCGGTTCTTTGACCAATGTCGGACGGCAGTAATCGAGTGAATCAGCACGTTCTGCCAGGTTTTGTAGTACATCCAATTGAGAAACCGCAGAGGCCAAATTCTGTAACTGTTCTAGGTTCGGCATCAACAGATCAAACAGCCCTTCCCAAAGCTGCTTTTCTAACGCGAGTGCTTTTGACTTAGAGTTAAGCACTTTGTCTTCGTGTTCTTTCAGCTCAGGAATGATGTAGCGTTCTGCGTTTTTAAGGGTTTGGCGACGCACATAGTGTGGCGGTACCAAATGGCTTTGACCACGGCTAACCTGAATGTAGAAGCCATGCACATTGTTGTAACCAACTTTAAGCGTATCAATGCCATGACGCTCACGTTCATCCGATTCGAGTTTTTCTAAGTATTCTGTTGCGCCATCAGCGAGTTTACGCCACTCATCCAGCTCCTCATTATATCCCTCGGCGATAACGCCACCGTCGCGAATCACAACAGGAGGGTTTTCTTTGATTGCACGTTCGAGTAATTCGCACACATCATCGATTGGTGCTGCAAACTGAGCCAGCTTCACGAGGTATGGATGAGTCAGTGAGGCAGTAATGGCTTCTAGCTCTGGCAATTGCTGCATAGCGTGACGCAGACGAGCCATGTCACGAGGGCGGGCAGAACGTAACGCCAGACGGGCTAAAATTCGCTCAATATCACCAATCTGCTTTAAAGTGGGCTGAAGATCGGCAAATAGGCTTTGGTCTTTAATTTCGCCGATGGCATCGAGGCGATTGTTTAATGTGTCGATGCAGCGCATTGGTTGATGGAGCCAACGCTTGAGCATGCGGCTACCCATTGGGGTTGCACAGTGATCGAGAACTGCGGCCAACGTATTGTCTGTCGAGCCTGCAAGGTTTTGAGTAATTTCGAGGTTACGACGCGTGGCGGCATCCAGAATAACTGAGTGATCCTGACGATCAAAAGTCAAAGAACGAATGTGCGGTAGCGCAGTACGCTGGGTGTCTTTTACATACTGGATCAAACAACCTGCGGCACATAATCCGAGTGACGCGTGTTCTACGCCAAAGCCAATCAAATCTTTGGTACCGAATTGCTGATTCAGTTGTTGTTTCGCGGTATCTAATTCAAATTCCCATACCGGACGACGACGGTTACCGTTGCGGCTCGACATCAAATGGACGGGTTCAAAATCTTCAGGAAACAATAACTCACGTGGTGCGGTGCGTTGCAGTTCAGCCGCCATTGCCTCTTCGGTTTCAGGTTCCGTTAATTGAAAACGGCCTGAAGTGACATCCAGCGTCGCGTAACCAAACTTACCGTTGTGGTGATAAATCGCCGCAATCAAGTTATCGAGGCGCTCAGAGAGAAGAGCTTCGTCAGTGACGGTACCCGGAGTAACAATGCGCACGACTTTGCGCTCAACAGGGCCTTTACTGGTCGCGGGATCACCGATCTGCTCACAGATTGCAACAGACTCACCAAGCTGAACAAGTTTGGCCAAATAGCCTTCTACGGCATGAAATGGCACACCCGCCATAGGAATAGGCTCTCCTGCAGATGCACCACGTTTAGTCAATGAGATATCAAGCAGTTGAGAGGCTCGCTTAGCATCATCATAGAAGAGCTCGTAGAAATCGCCCATGCGGTAAAACAGCAAAATATCAGGGTTCTCAGCCTTTAGCTTGAGGTATTGCTGCATCATCGGAGTGTGTTTTTGTTCAGCTTTCACAGGTAAGTTCTTTAGTTTATTTCCGGAGCGGCTTAGGATACGTGAATCCCTATCAAGTAAAAAGAGACAAAGGGCATTTTGGCTATGGAAAGAACAACAAAATTAAGCGCAGATTTAGGTGTGTTACTCGAGCAGCATGGACATGTGATGACGACCGCGGAATCCTGCACCGGAGGTGGTGTTGCTGCCGCCATTACTGACATTGCTGGCAGTTCAGGCTGGCTGGATCGTGCATTTGTGACTTACAGCAATGAAGCGAAAATGGAGATGCTCGGTGTTAAGCAAAAGACACTGGAAATGCACGGCGCCGTCAGTGAACCCGTTGTGGTTGAAATGGTTCAAGGAGCGCTTGAGCATTCGAATGCAACGATAGGCGTCTCGATCAGTGGTATTGCCGGACCAGGTGGTGGCAGCGAAGAAAAGCCCGTTGGGACTGTATGTTTTGCATTTGCAGATAATCAACAATGGCTTTTGGTTGAAACCATGCATTTTGACGGTGATCGTGCAGCCGTTCGTGAACAAGCCGTGTTTCATGCACTGACTCGAATCTATCAGCATTTGGATGAGAAAATTTAAAAGTACGTTAGCCCAGACGTGATAAGCTCTGCGGCAAAGTTATACGTAGATCAGCTAAAGTTTTTTCTATACAGGTATAGACACTGTATGAATCAACAGTATAATAACTTTCATTGCTGAGCGATTAACTGCTCAAGAAAAGTTTAATGACTATTCGTCGCCCAAAAAGATGAATAAATCGGAGAAAGTAATGGACGAGAACAAACAGAAAGCGCTCGCCGCTGCGCTAGGTCAAATTGAAAAACAATTCGGTAAAGGCTCAATTATGCGCCTTGGCGATAACCGCGCAATGGACGTAGAAACCATCTCAACGGGTTCTCTTTCTCTTGATATCGCTTTGGGTGCTGGTGGCTTACCGATGGGTCGTATTGTCGAAGTATACGGTCCGGAATCTTCTGGTAAAACGACACTAACTCTTGAGCTTATTGCTGCAGCACAGCGTGAAGGCAAAACTTGTGCGTTTATCGATGCGGAGCACGCTCTGGATCCTGTATACGCGAAGAAGCTTGGCGTAGATATCGATGCACTTTTAGTTTCTCAGCCTGATACGGGTGAGCAAGCGCTAGAAATCTGTGATGCATTAGCGCGCTCTGGTGCTATCGACGTAATGGTTGTTGACTCTGTTGCAGCACTGACTCCAAAAGCAGAAATCGAAGGCGAAATGGGCGACAGCCACATGGGTCTCCAAGCTCGTATGCTTTCTCAAGCGATGCGTAAGCTAACAGGTAACCTGAAGCAGTCTAACTGTATGTGTATCTTCATCAACCAAATCCGTATGAAGATTGGTGTGATGTTCGGTAACCCAGAAACAACAACTGGCGGTAACGCACTTAAATTCTATGCATCGGTTCGTCTTGATATCCGTCGTACTGGCGCAATCAAAGAAGGCGACGAAGTTGTAGGTAACGAAACTCGCATCAAAGTCGTTAAGAACAAGATTGCAGCACCATTTAAAGAAGCAAACACGCAGATCATGTATGGTCAAGGCTTTAACCGCGAAGGTGAGCTGGTAGACTTAGGCGTGAAGCACAAACTGGTTGAAAAAGCAGGTGCTTGGTACAGCTACAATGGCGACAAGATCGGTCAGGGCAAGGCAAATGCTTGTAATTACCTGCGTGAACATACAGAAGTTGCTCAGACTATCGACAAGAAACTTCGTGAGATGCTTTTGTCTCCAGCTGTAGCTGAGGGACCTGAAGCCGGTGAAATGCCAGAGAAGAAAGAAGAAGAGTTTTAACTTCGACTTTAAATAAAAGATATAAAAGCCCTGCGACGCGGGGCTTTGTTGTATTTGCTATATCTAAAGTGCTGAGCAACAAATCTGTACAGGAAAAATAGGTTTAGGATCATCATGTACCAAAAGCGTCAAGCGCCAACTCTTTCAAGTAAAGAAGCTGCGATTCAGTTACTGAGCCGTCGTGACCACGGACAGTACGAGCTATATCAAAAGCTGGCATTGAAAGGGTATGAAGAAGCCGATATCGAAGCCGCGATCAATTTTTGTCTGGATCACAATTATCTTGATGATTTGCGTTATGCCAAAAGCCAGATTCGCCAACATGTCTATAAAGGTCATGGCGAACGCAGGATCCGTCAGGAATTAGCCCAAAAGCGCGTAGCGGAATCGGTTGTCGATGAAGCGATGATGGAAGAGCCACAAGACTGGTTTGAACTGGCAAGAATGGCGGCTGAGAAAAAATTCAAAGGCATAAAAGCCAAAGACCAGAAAGAGTACGCCAAACAGGTGCGTTTTATGCAATATCGTGGATACAGCTTTGACCAAATCAGCTTTGCACTGAGCTTTGACGAACACGATTGAGCGGGATTCTCCAGCATTTTTTTTTGTTTTTCTTCAAAATTATTCCTCTAAGACCTCTTTTCCGTAAGAAAACTAGTCGTAGCTGATTGCTTGATCTACAATACGGCGAAATTCTAACTCGACTATTTTCAGGAAGAGCTGCATGTACATGAGCACTGACGAGGTTCGTAACTCGTTCCTCAAGTTCTTTGAAAGCAAAGGACACCAAATCGTAGAAAGTTCATCGTTAGTACCACATAACGACCCAACCCTGCTGTTCACAAACGCAGGTATGAACCAATTTAAAGATTGCTTCTTAGGCTTGGAAAAACGAGCCTATACTCGAGCGACTACGGCTCAACGTTGTGTACGTGCTGGCGGTAAACATAATGACCTGGAAAACGTAGGTTTCACAGCCCGTCACCATACTTTCTTCGAGATGCTAGGTAACTTCAGCTTTGGTGATTACTTCAAAGAAGACGCGATTTCATTTGCTTGGGAATTTTTGACTCAAGTACTGAAACTGCCTCAAGAGCGCCTGCTGGTTACCATCTACGAAACCGATGATGAAGCATTTGATATCTGGAACCAAAAGGTAGGCGTTCCAGCAGATCGTATCATCCGTATTGGTGATAAAAAAGGTGGTAAGCCATACGAGTCAGATAACTTCTGGCAGATGGGTGACACAGGTCCTTGTGGTCCATGTACTGAAATTTTCTACGATCACGGAGAGCACATCTGGGGTGGTCGCCCTGGCACTCCTGAAGAAGATGGTGACCGTTTCATCGAAATCTGGAACAACGTATTCATGCAGTTCAACCGTCATGCCGACGGTACTATGGAGCCGCTACCAAAACCATCTGTTGATACAGGTATGGGTATTGAGCGTATCTCTGCGATCATGCAAGGCGTTCACTCAAACTACGAAATCGACGTATTCCAAACTCTGATCAAAGCAGCTGCTGAAGTAGTTGGTTACGAAGACCTGTCTAACCAGTCTCTACGTGTTATCGCAGACCATATTCGTTCATGTTCATTCTTGATCGTTGATGGCGTGATGCCTTCAAATGAAGGTCGTGGTTACGTTCTACGCCGTATTATCCGTCGTGCTGTTCGTCATGGTAACAAGCTTGGTGCACAAGGTGTTTTCTTCTACAAACTGGTTGGTGTACTTGCAGAAGTCATGGGTACTGCTGGTGAAGAACTGAAGCGTCAACAAGCGGTTGTAGAGAAAGTACTGCGTATCGAAGAAGAAAACTTCGGTCGTACGCTTGATCGTGGTATGTCGATCCTGAACGAAGCGCTAGATAACCTGGATGGCAAAGAGCTAGACGGTGAAACAGTATTTAAACTTTACGACACCTACGGCTTCCCTGCTGATTTAACTAACGACGTTGCTCGTGAGCGTGAGTTCACTATCGACGAAGAAGGTTTTGAGAAAGCAATGGAAGAGCAGCGTCAACGTGCTCGTGAAGCTGGCCAATTCGGTACAGACTACAACGCGACAATCAAAGTGGACGCGGAAACTGAGTTCTGTGGTTACACAGGCACAAAAGGTTCAAGTTCTGTCGAAGCCATGTTCGTTGAAGGTAACGAAGTTGAATCACTGTCAGCAGGCGATAAAGCAATCATCGTACTTGGTGAAACACCATTCTACGCTGAGTCAGGTGGTCAGTGTGGCGACGCTGGTGAGATTCGCACAGAGTCTGGCGTATTCCGTGTAGAAGACACTCAGAAGCTAGGTAATGCAATTGCGCATTACGGTGTAATGGCTGAAGGCGTTCTGGCGAAAGGTGATGATGTTGCAACAATCGTAGACGCTGAGCGCCGAGCTGCAACTTCACTAAACCACTCTGCAACACACTTACTGCACGAGGCATTACGTCGCGTATTAGGTGAGCACGTGCTACAGAAAGGCTCTCTAGTTCGACCTGAAAACCTACGTTTTGACTTCTCACACCTTGAAGCGGTAACGGCAGCAGAGCTAAAAGAAGTGGAACGTCTGGTTAATGCTCAAATTCGTCGTAACCACTCTATCGAAACCAATATCATGGACATCGAGTCTGCGAAGCAGAAAGGTGCGATGGCGTTGTTCGGTGAGAAATACGACGATGAAGTTCGCGTACTATCGATGGGTGACTTCTCAACAGAGCTATGTGGTGGTATCCACGCATCTAGCACGGGCGACATTGGTTTGTTCAAAATTACGTCGGAAAGCGGTATTGCTGCGGGTATTCGTCGTATTGAAGCGGTAACAGGTGAAGCAGCTCTAGACGTGATCGAAGCTCAAACAGCTAAGTACGAAGAGAAACTGGCAGAATCTGCGCAGAAATCGAAAGCGCTTGAAAAAGAAATTCAAAAGCTGAAAGACAAGATGGCTGCGGCAGAAAGCGCAAACATCATGGGTAAAGCGGTAGAAGTTAACGGTACAAAAGTATTGGTTGCGGCTCTAGAAGGTGCTGACAGCAAAAACCTACGTACTATGGTTGATGATATCAAGAACCAAATGGGTTCTGGTGTTGTACTTCTGGCTAACATCACGGGTGACAAAGTTGGTTTGATCGCTGGTGTAACTAAAGATCTGGTTGGCAAAGTCAAAGCGGGTGATTTAGTTAAAATGGTAGCAGAGCAGGTTGGTGGTAAAGGCGGCGGTCGTCCTGATATGGCGCAAGCTGGCGGTACTGACGTAGCGGCACTTCCAGAAGCAATCAAAACTGTTCAGCCTTGGCTAGAAGAGCGCTTGTAACATGCTATAAATAACAAATATACGCTCAATCAATTTGTTTTGATTGGGCGTAATTTTTTTAAGTTGACCAAGTGGTTTAATGGACCAGAGATTAAGCTGGCCCACTAAGCTGCTTGGTTTTTCTTGTAACTACCACTTATATAAACAGAATGTATGTGGTCCGAATGAGACTTTGGTCTTGGGAAGGTGAAGACTGGTGAAAAAGCCCCTTATCGTGCAAAAGTTTGGCGGAACCTCTGTGGGTTCAATTGAAAGAATCCACCAAGTTGCTGAACACATCATTAAGGCGAAAAATGATGGTAATCAAGTTGTTGTAGTTGTGTCTGCTATGTCAGGCGAAACCAATAGGCTTATGGACCTAGCTAAACAGGTAGATAGCGTTCCTACAGCCCGAGAACTTGATGTTTTGCTCTCTGCTGGTGAGCAAGTGTCGATGGCACTGTTGGCGATGACACTGAACAAAATGGGTCATCCTGCACGCTCACTTACCGGAGCACAGGCGAACATTGTGACTGATAACCAGCACAATGACGCAACGATTAAGCACATTGATACTACGAGAGTGATGGCATTGCTTGAACAAGAGCATGTCGTTATCGTCGCAGGTTTTCAGGGTGTGAATGAAAATGGGGATATCACCACATTAGGTCGAGGAGGCTCAGATACGAGCGCAGTGACACTGGCTGGTGCACTACGTGCTGATGAGTGTCAAATCTTTACCGACGTTGATGGTATTTATACTTGTGACCCACGTGTAGTAAAAACGGCACAAAAAATGGCAGTGATTGACTTTCCTTCAATGGAAGCAATGGCAAGCCGTGGTGCTAAAGTTTTACATTTACCTTCGGTGCAATATGCATGGAAGAACAATGTACCACTACGCGTGCTTTCTACATTCGATGTGAATGAAGGTAGTTTAGTTAAGGGAGAGATTGGCACACAAGCCATCTCTGGTATAGCTATTCAACGAGACCTTGCCATTATTGAAGTAGATAAAGAACATTTGTCCAGTGCTACAAAGCAATGTCAGATGCTAGGTATCGATATCTGGAATGTGATCGAGGAAACAGAACGGACAGGTATCATGATAAAACAAGATGCATGTGCCAAGTTCGATCTGGTGTTCAGCGATAAAATCCGTAATAGTGAAATGGTAAGCCTGTTGACCGCAGTAGGGCTTGAGGCCAATGGATTGGTCGAGCATGCATGCGATTTGCTGGCTGAGCAAGATATTGCGATCAATTTCTGCGCAACGAATGCACTCACTATGATGCTAGTATTATCTCCTGACTGTGTGGATATGGCGGCAAACATTCTTCATGATGCTTACATTACGTCTAGTGAAGCGTTAAGCATTCAGCAAAAACATGCCCTAATAGGGTGATTTCGCTAACAAGGTAGTTTACGAAAATATAACTTTTGTTGGATAATAGCGTGATAGCAAGAAAATTTAGAGATTACTCAAGGAGCATAGAATGCTAATTTTGACTCGTCGCGTAGGCGAAACACTGATGATTGGTGATGAGGTAACTGTAACTGTACTAGGTGTTAAAGGTAACCAAGTGCGCATCGGCGTTAACGCTCCGAAGGAAGTGTCAGTTCACCGCGAAGAAATCTACATGCGCATTCAAGCTGAAAAAGGTAACGGTAACGTTGCTTCAGGCAACTACTAAGTATCATCTGTTTACAGAGCTTAGTTTGAATGAAAAAGGCTAGCCGAAGGGCTGGCCTTTTTAGTTTCTGATAAATGTCATTTTTTCAGAGAAGACTCTCTTTTTTTCATCATAATAGGGTGGTAAAGTTCGTTTAATAGTCACTTTGATTAAATCAGCATCGGTTAAGTGTTTTTTGCGGTTTTTTTCAAAGAAAGTGTTTGACATATTTTCGGTAAAACGTAATATGTGCCTCCGCAAGACGGTGAGGTGGCCGAGAGGCCGAAGGCGCTCCCCTGCTAAGGGAGTATGTGGTTTGTAGCCGCATCGAGGGTTCGAATCCCTCCCTCACCGCCATTCTTGCCTTGTTTGAGTTAGCATCCAAACAAAGAACAAAAGTGCGTCCTTAGCTCAGCTGGATAGAGTACCTGGCTACGAACCAGGCGGTCGGAGGTTCGAATCCTCCAGGACGCGCCATATTCTTTTACATTATTCTTTGATGATGTATTTGAGTATGAATAATGTGGTGAGGTGGCCGAGAGGCCGAAGGCGCTCCCCTGCTAAGGGAGTATGTGGTTTGTAGCCGCATCGAGGGTTCGAATCCCTCCCTCACCGCCATTTATTGACGTAGCAGTCAATTTTTTTTGTTCTAAAACAAAGTAATGTGATTTATTTCACAAAATGTGCGTCCTTAGCTCAGCTGGATAGAGTACCTGGCTACGAACCAGGCGGTCGGAGGTTCGAATCCTCCAGGACGCGCCACTTTCAAATAAGTCTGACTTTTTTGAAAAAGAATTTAGGGTATTGCCCTGATATTGACTAAAGTTGATATCGAAACGTGTGCGTCCTTAGCTCAGCTGGATAGAGTACCTGGCTACGAACCAGGCGGTCGGAGGTTCGAATCCTCCAGGACGCGCCACTTATTGAAGGGTAATGCCCTGATATTGATTTTCTGATTACAGGCATTGATATCGAAAACTGCGCGTCCTTAGCTCAGCTGGATAGAGTACCTGGCTACGAACCAGGCGGTCGGAGGTTCGAATCCTCCAGGACGCGCCACTTATTGAGGGTATTGCCCTGATATTGATTTCCCTGCTTTCAGGCATTGATATCGAAAACTGCGCGTCCTTAGCTCAGCTGGATAGAGTACCTGGCTACGAACCAGGCGGTCGGAGGTTCGAATCCTCCAGGACGCGCCACTTATTGAGGGTAATGCCCTGATATTGAATTCCTGTTTACAGGCATTGATATCGAAAACTGCGCGTCCTTAGCTCAGCTGGATAGAGTACCTGGCTACGAACCAGGCGGTCGGAGGTTCGAATCCTCCAGGACGCGCCACTTATTACAAAGCCTCGCTTATGCGAGGCTTTTTTGTATCTGCCATTTGTGCTCTTTCTCTCAAATAAACTCTCTGTTTGCCGATTTTCAGCTTTTACTGATTTATTCAAAACTTGCTTATCATAGCCAATTTGTTTTGTGGCGAAGGTTTTCACGCTGAAAATGACGTTTTCTCCCTGTTTAACCTCTTTTCCTTCCTCATTTCTTTTGTTGTAAATGCTTTGTTTTTCATATGTTTTTAAAATGTTAAAACTAATTATCTCATTGTTTATTATTGGTTTTTATTGATCTTGCCTATCGTTGTTTTGAAGCCCTAATCGCAGTTTTTATATGTGCTTTGATTTAGTCTGTTTATGAATTGAATTGTCACATTACCTGCATTGTTTGCATACGAACTGTGATCTGGGTAGTGAATGAATAATCATTTGTAGGGTTTACTACCAACCTTCCTTAAACAAAATTGACAAAGTTTAACCAGTCGAGATAATCCATGGGTCGGGATATGACACAATTAACATCCTGCACCTGTCAGGATGACAAAGAAAGGAAGCAACATGACTAATATAGGAAGCCTGCTAGTAGATGCAGCCACTCTCATGATTACTGGGATGGCGGTTGTATTTATTTTCCTCACTATTCTTGTTTATCTCGTTCGGCTCATGTCGAGACTCATACCAGAAGAAGTCCTAGAGCCGATCGCTGCACCTAAAATAAAAAACAATAATCAATCAACCTCTTCAGCTGTTAGTCCACAAGTCGTGGCGGCGATCTCGGCTGCGATTCATAAACATCGCACCTCTGTCGCGAAGTAGCCGAAATAGGATTAAAAAGGAGTTTAAGAGTATGTCTAAACCACTAGCTATTACTGATGTGGTCCTAAGAGACGCCCATCAATCACTGTTTGCTACGCGTATGCGTATCGACGATATGCTGCCTATCGCGGCTGAACTGGACAAGATTGGTTATTGGTCTTTAGAGACGTGGGGTGGGGCAACGTTTGATTCGTGTATTCGATTCCTTGGAGAAGATCCGTGGGAGCGTTTACGAGAGCTGAAAAAAGCGATGCCGAACACACCAATGCAAATGCTACTGCGTGGTCAGAACCTTTTAGGATACCGCCATTATGCTGATGACGTAGTAGAGAAGTTTGTTGAGCGTGCACATGCCAATGGTATGGATGTTTTCCGTATTTTTGATGCGATGAATGATGTGCGAAATTTCCAAAAAGCGGTTAAAGCAACCGTGGATGTTGGCGCTCACGCACAAGGCACGCTGTCTTACACAACCAGCCCAGTACACAACGCTGACACGTGGGTTGATCTGGCAAAACGTCTGGAAGACCTAGGCTGCCATTCTTTATGTATTAAAGACATGTCAGGTCTACTAAAACCTTATGAAGCTGAAGAGTTGATTACTCGTATCAAAGCATCATGTGATGTGCCACTGGCACTGCACTGTCATGCAACTACGGGTCTATCAACGGCTACGGCGATTAAAGCAGTAGAAGCGGGTATCGACATTCTTGATACTGCGATTTCATCAATGAGTAGTACTTACGGCCATACGCCAACAGAAACTGTGGTAGCGATGCTTCAGGGTACAGAGCGTGACACTAACCTGAAACTGGAAGAGATTGAGCCGATTGCTGCTTACTTCCGTGAGGTTCGTAAGAAATACGCGAAGTGGGAAGGTCAATTGAAAGGCGTGGATTCTCGCATTTTGATTGCTCAAGTACCAGGTGGCATGTTAACCAACATGGAAGGCCAGCTTAAAGAGCAGGGCGCTGCCGATCGTCTTGATGAAGTACTAGAAGAGATCCCTCGTGTTCGTGAAGATCTTGGTTTCATTCCATTGGTAACACCAACTTCGCAAATTGTCGGCACTCAGGCTGTTATCAACGTACTGACTGGCGAACGCTACAAGAGCATTACCAAGGAAACTGCGGGTCTGTTGAAGGGCGAATATGGTCAAGCGCCTGCGCCAATCAATGCAGAGCTACAAGCTAAAGTTCTGGAAGGTAAAGAGCCTATCACTTGCCGCCCGGCTGATTTACTAGAGCCAGAAATGGAAGCGCTGACAGTTGAGCTGATGGATAAAGCGAAATCTGAAGGCATCAAGCTGGCAAGTGAAAGAGTTGATGATGTATTAACTTACGCGCTATTCCCTCAAGTTGGCCTTAAGTTCCTGAAAAACCGCGGCAACCCTGAAGCGTTTGAGCCAGCTCCTACCTTAGAATCTGCTAAACCTGCTCCGGCACCAGTTGCTCAAGCATCAGCAGGCGGCGTAGAAACATACAGTGTTCGTGTTGACGGACAAGTTTATGAAGTAGAAGTAGGACCGCAAGGTGAGCTGACGTCGGTAACACCTTCAGCAGCGCCAGCGAAAGCAGTGGCTCCAGCAGCACCAGCTAACACTTCAGCTGAGTCCGTTCCTGCTCCACTTGCGGGCAACATCTTTAAAGTCAATGTACAGCCAGGTGCTGAAGTGGCTGAAGGTGACGTGCTACTGATCTTAGAAGCGATGAAGATGGAAACGGAAGTTCGAGCTGCGCGTGGTGGTATCGTTCAGGAGTTAAATGTGAAAGAAGGTGATGCCGTGACGGTAGGTGCACCTCTTCTTAGCCTGGCGTAAGGGAGTATCATGGACGGATTGATGACCCTATGGTTAGAAACAGGGATCGCTAACTTTGAGTTTGGCCAAATCTGCATGATGCTGGTTGGCTGTACTCTGCTGTTTTTGGCGATTCGAAAGGGTTTTGAACCCCTGCTTCTACTTCCAATTGGTTTTGGTGCGATTTTAGCTAACATTCCTAATGCGGGTTTCACCGAACCGGGTGGTTTGCTGTACTACGTCTACCACATCGGGATTGAGTCGGGTGTATTCCCGCTGTTGATCTTTATGGGCGTTGGCGCAATGACGGACTTTGGCGCGTTGATTGCGAACCCTAAAACGCTTTGGTTAGGTGCTGCGGCGCAGTTTGGTATTTTTGCAACGCTATTTGGTGCGATTTTGCTGAACTATGTACCGGGCATGGAATTCTCCATGGCAGACGCATCGTCAATTGCGATTATCGGTGGTGCTGATGGCCCAACCGCTATTTTCCTGGCAAGTAAACTGTCTCCAGACTTACTCGGCGCGATTGCGGTTGCGGCATATAGCTACATGGCGTTGGTGCCGATTATCCAGCCACCAATCATGAAAGCGTTAACCACGCAGGAAGAGCGTCAGGTAAAAATGGCTCAGTTGCGTCATGTCGGTAAGTGGGAAAAAGTTATTTTCCCGCTAGCTGTACTGTTGATGACCATTCTGTTTTTGCCATCTGCAACACCTCTGGTAGGGATGTTCTGTTTGGGTAACTTGATGCGTGAAGCAGGGGTTGTCGATCGTTTATCGAAGACAGCCCAGAACGAACTTATCAATATCGTGACCATCTTCCTTGGTCTTGGTGTTGGCTCTAAGTTGCAAGCGGATAAGTTCCTAAACTTGGAAACGCTTGGTATTTTGGCTTTGGGCGCGGTTGCTTTCAGTATCGGTACGGCAGCTGGCGTTCTAATGGCGAAGTTACTCAACAAGTTCTCGAAAGAAGACATCAACCCACTTATCGGCGCGGCTGGTGTTTCTGCTGTGCCAATGGCGGCGCGAGTGGTGAACAAAGTGGGCTTGGATGCAAACCCACAAAACTTCTTGTTAATGCACGCTATGGGTCCTAACGTAGCGGGTGTTCTTGGCTCTGCAGTAGCGGCAGGTATTCTGCTTGCACTGGTCGGCTAGTGTGTGGGTAACATACTCGCGCAGTGACTGTGCGGGGGATTAAATTATCCGCTTACAGCCATTAACTTAGCTAAACAAAATGGTTTATAGTCAAAGGGATGCTTCGGCATCCCTTTTTGTCTTTCAAGGAATGGTTTATGGAACACAAACAAATAGTTATCACTGAATTTGGAGAAGCAAGCGTACTTGCGGTTCAACATGCCCCAACACCGTCACCACAGTCAGGTGAAGTGTTAGTTAAGGTTTCTTTTTCTGGCATTAATCCTATTGATGTGAAGACTCGTGCAGGTCTGGGCTGGGCTGCGGCGCAAAACAAAGACAATCTGCCTTGGGTTCCGGGATATGACATTTCAGGCGAAGTCGTATCTTGTGGTGAGCAAACATCCCGCTTTGCTGTTGGAGATAAGGTAGCTGGTTTCATTGGTTTTCCAGTAAGAGGTGGCGGATACAGTCAATATGTATCTGTGCCTGAATCAGAACTGAGCCACGTACCAAGTAATGTTCCTTTGGAATCGGCGGCAGTGCTTCCTCTTGCCGGACAAACCGCGGCTCAGGCACTGGAGAAAGCCAATGTCACAGAAAGCGATCGTGTTTTAGTCCTTGCTGGTGCGGGTGGCGTAGGACACATTGCGGTGCAACTGGCTGTCGCAAGCAAGGCTGAGGTTTTTACAACTTGTAGTGAGCGAAATGTCGATTATCTCACCTCACTTGGTGCCCATGCAGTGAACTATCAATTAGGACCAGTGTCAGAACGTGTTGAAGATATAGATGTTTTAATTGATTTAGTGGGTGGAGATGCGGCTCTGGACGCTCTCAAATGTCTCAAGCCTAATGCTAGGATTGTGACTATTCCTACGATTACTGCTGAGAAGATTTGCGAGCAAGCGAAACAGTTGGGCTTAGAAGCGAACGGTATGTTAGTTGAGCCTAAGCCAGAGCAGCTGGATTCTTTACTGTATATGGCTGATGTAGGTTTACTAAAAACAGAGGTTCAACATGTCTACCCAATGGACGAGGTTGTCGCAGCTCACGAACAAGTGGAGTCTGGGCGCACTCGAGGCAAGGTTTTGCTTGATATGACATGTTAGCAGCATTCAATGCTGGCTTTGAGAGTATCGCGCTTTGGTTTTCTGGGTCAGCATTGTGGGTGCTTTTTATGACAGGTTTTCTCAGTGCTACCTTACTTCCTGGTGGCTCTGAGGCTGGTCTCATAGCGACCCTCTCTCTAAATCAATATTCCGTCTTTTCCATCATCACTGTAGCTACGATTGGTAATACCCTTGGCGGTTTGACCAATTACTGGCTTGGATTATGGATTCCAAATAAAACCCAGGATGAAAAACATGGCCATACCGCGTTAAAGTGGTTATCAAAATATGGTTACTGGGCTTTATTTTTCAGTTGGCTACCTATTGTTGGTGACCCGCTGTGCTTAGCGGCAGGATGGTTAAGGATGAAATTCCTGCCGTGTGTAATGTTAATATTTTTTGGAAAGGCCGCTAGATACAGCCTTCTAGCAGCCATCTATCTCGGATTATTTTAAGGAAAGTACATGAGAATGTTTTGGGTTGGCGCGTGTTCACTGCTCGTGATCACGGGTTGTGCATCACAATCCCCTGTTTCTTCACTGCCAGAGGGGATCACTTTCGTAGAGTCATCACAAGCGGAAGAAGGCAAAGTTAAAATCCCATACCAAAAATACAAGCTTGATAACGGATTGACCGTCATTCTCGCACCAGAAGATTCAGATCCGCTGGTACACGTTGATATGACTTATCATGTTGGCTCTGCTCGTGAAGAAATCGGTAAGTCTGGGTTTGCGCACTTCTTTGAGCACATGATGTTCCAAGGCTCAGAGAACGTAGGTGACCAAGAGCATTTTAAAATCATCACTGAGGCTGGTGGTACACTCAATGGGACAACCAACCGAGACCGCACTAACTACTTTGAAACTGTACCAGCCAATCAGCTAGAAAAAATGCTTTGGCTCGAATCTGATCGTATGGGCTTTTTGCTTGACGCAGTTTCACAGCATAAGTTTGAAATTCAACGCTCTACGGTTAAGAACGAACGTGCTCAACGCTACGATAACCGTCCGTACGGTTTGATCTGGGAACGCATGTCAGAAGCGTTATATCCAGAAGGCCACCCTTACTCATGGCAAACAATCGGTTATGTAGAAGATTTAGATCGCGTTGATGTGAATGATCTGAAAGCCTTTTTCTTGCGATGGTATGGCCCAAATAACGCCACGCTGACGATAGGTGGTGATCTGGATGTTGAAAAGACTCTGGCTTGGGTTAACAAGTACTTTGGCTCTATTCCTCGTGGTCCAGAAGTTGAGAATGCAGCAAAACAACCAGCAACGCTGACCGAAAGCAAATACATTACGCTAGAAGACCGTATTCAGCAGCCAATGGTGATGATCGCGTGGCCAACGACTTACGATGGTGAAGCAAGCCAAGCGTCACTGGATACGTTATCCGAAGTACTTGGTGGCGGAACCAACAGCTTACTTTATCAAGATCTGGTGAAAACACAGAAAGCGGTTGATGCGGGTTCATTCCACGACTGTGCAGAGCTGGCATGTACCTTCTTTGTCTATGCGATGGGAGACTCTGGCGACAAAGGCGATTTATCTAAACTGTATGGCGACGTAATGCAGTCTTTAAATAAATTTGCTGACACGGGTGTAACAGAACAGCGTCTCGAGCAGCTTACCGGTAAGGCTGAAGCCGATGCGATTTTTGCGTTGGAAAGCGTAAAAGGCAAGGTGACACAGTTAGCCTCTAATGAAACTTTCTTTGGCCAGCCTGACTTAATTGAAAAGCAGCTAGAACAAATTCGAGCTGTGACTCCTGACTCTGTTGATAAAGTGTACCGTGATTTTATTCAGGGTAAATCCAAAGTGACCTTAAGTGTGGTTCCAACGGGTAAAACCGATCTTGCTGTCAAACCAGCGACGTTTGTCACGCCTGAGCGTACACTACCTGAATACAAAAAGATCACTGATGATCAGCTTGCTTACCGCCGAGCTACCGATAATTTTGATCGCTCCGTTCAGCCACCAATTGGTGATCCTGTACAAGCCACTATGCCGGACTTATATGATGTGCACTTCGACAACGGCTCTGAACTCTTGGGTGCAGTGAGTAATGAAACGCCTACCGTTATGATGCAATTCAGCCTGCCAGCAGGCACTCGTTTTGTCGAAAAAGGTAAGGAAGGGCTGGCACAGCTAACCGCTTCGATGCTTCAGGAAGGCACAACCAAACGCAGCATGGAAGAGATTCAGGCTGAGCTGGATAAGCTCGGTAGTGTTATTTCTGTCGATGCAACAGGATATACGACCAACATCAGTGTTTCTGCTTTGGAGAAAAACCTAGCGCCAACCTTGAAGATCGTCGAAGAGATGCTGCTATCACCTGCATTCAAACAAGAAGATTTTGAACGCGTGAAACAGCAAGCTCTGGAAGGATTGGTTTATGAGCACCAAAGCCCAAGCTGGATGGCTTCGCAAGCCAGTCGCCAGGTACTTTTCGGTGATTCCATTTTTGCGCGCCCTAAGGATGGTACACAAGCTGGAATGGAAGCTCTGACCCTTAATGATATCCGTGAGTTTTACGCAACACACTACACCCCACAAGGTGCACAGATCACCGTGGTAGGTGATGTGAGTAAACAAGATATCGAGCAACAGTTAGCGTTCTGGGCTAACTGGCAGGATGACGCAGCACCGCTATATGCGCCGCAAAGTATTCCAGCATTGGGTAAGCAAAAAGTTCACCTTGTCGACAAACCAGGAGCACCACAAAGCGTGGTTATGATGGTTCGCCAAGGGGTGCCATACGATGCTACGGGAGAATTCTTCCTGGGTCAGTTGGCTAACTTCAACCTGGCAGGTAACTTTAACAGCCGTATCAACCAAAACCTGCGTGAAGACAAAGGTTACACTTACGGGGCATATGGTTACTTCTCTGGTAATCCGGAAACAGGCTCCGTTGTATTCACCGCACAAGTGCGTGCTGATGCGACCATTGCTTCGATCATGGAAATGAAGAATGAACTGAATGAATTCTCTCAAGCAGGTATGACGGATGATGAATTGACGTTTATGCGCCAGGCGGTAGGACAAAAAGATGCACTGAAATATGAAACTCCAACACAAAAGGCGGAGCTCATCAGTGATATCTTTAAGTACAACCTTGATAAAGACTATCTCCAGCAGCGAAATGCGATTGTGGAAACCGTGGACAAGCAGACGCTTAACACTCTCGCACAGAAGTGGTTTGACCCGAATGACTACCAAATCATTGTGGTTGGCGATGCAAAATCACTTCGTCCTCAATTAGAAAAGTTGGGGAAAGACGTAGAAGAGCTTGAAATCATTCGATAGAGTACACATCTAATAGCGGAGGGCGTGCTCTCCGCTATACATCTAGATAAGTGACTTTTCATGGGTTCTTTATCTAGATGAACTAAATATCAATAACTTAGCTTTCACTTGCTTCGGATGGCAAGTGGCCTGCTCCTAATATAAGCGAACCTCATTTTGACTGATTTTGCTGCGCGACTGGAAAAAGTTGCATCAAACCCGGAAGTATTTAAGCAGTTTGGACGCGGTGTTGAGCGTGAAACGTTACGCTATCGTCAGGATGGACAGCTAGCAACAACACCTCATCCAGAGGGATTGGGCTCAGCGTTCACAAACCAGTGGATTACCACGGACTTTTCAGAGTCGCTACTGGAATTCATTACCCCGGTTTCTCATGATGTTCCGGAGCTAATGGCACAACTCAAAGATATTCATCACTTTACTCAAACTAAAATGGGTGAAGAAAAAATGTGGCCGCTTTCGATGCCATGTTATGTCGCCAGTGAAGATAATATTAATCTGGCACAGTACGGATCGTCTAACGCAGCTCGAATGAAAACGCTCTACCGAGAGGGTTTGAAACGCCGTTATGGCAGCTTAATGCAGATCATTTCGGGTGTTCACTTCAACTTCTCGTTCCCAGAATCGTTTTGGGATGCCCTATATGGTGAGCAGGATGAAGAGGCTCGTCAGGAAACCAAATCCGATGCCTATTTTGCCCTCATTCGTAACTACTATCGTTTTGGTTGGATGATTCCCTACTTCTTTGGTGCTTCGCCTGCGTTGTGTGGTTCGTTTATTCAAGGCCGAGAAACAAGCTTACCGTTCGAGAGCTTGGGTGGAACGTTATTCTTACCGAAATCAACGTCTTTGCGTCTGAGTGACCTTGGTTATACGAATAATGCACAGAGTTCGCTAAAGATTGGCTTCAATAGTATTGACCAGTATCTGGAAGGTTTAAGTGATGCTATTCGTCGTCCGTCAGAAGAGTTCGCAAAAATTGGTGTGAAAGTTGATGGCGAGTACCGTCAGCTCAACTCGAATGTGTTGCAAATAGAAAACGAATTGTACGCGCCAATTCGCCCTAAACGCGTGGCTAAAAGTGGTGAGAAACCATCAGAAGCGTTAAAGCGTGCGGGTGTTGAATATATTGAAGTTCGTTCATTGGACGTGAACCCGTTCAGCCCAGTAGGTATAACGGAAGAGCAAGTTCGCTTCCTCGACCTGTTCCTGACTTGGGCAGCATTGTCAGACTCAGAACCAATGGATAACTGTGAACTGGAGTGTTGGCGTGATAACTGGAACAAGGTCATTGTATCGGGCCGTGAAAAAGGCTTGATGCTTCAGATCGGTTGCCAAGGTGAGCGCTTACCTCTACAAGAGTGGGCTCACCGTGTGTTTGCAGATCTGCGCCAAATTGCTGTGATGATGGATGAAGTGAACGGTGATAATGCTTACCAAGAGGTTTGCGATAAGTTAACTGGCTGGATTGATGAACCTGAATTGACGACTTCTGGTCAATTGCTGGAACTGACCAAGGAGTTGGGCGGCTTAGGTAAAGTAGGTTGTTCACTTGGTATGAAGCATCGTGAAGATAACCTGAATCACGGCTACCAACATTACTCACAAGACGTGATGGAACAGGAAGCGTTAGCATCGGTTGAAAAGCAAAAGCAAGCAGAGCTAAGTGACACGATGTCTTTTGATGACTTCCTGGAAGACTATTTTTCTTATTTAAAACAATAACAGAGTAGTAAGGATTGGGTGGGATTGAATATTAAGCCTCTGGTTGTATCGGTGTTAGGTAGTGTGTTGCTCGCCGGATGTGCGACGGCACCACCACAGCAGCAAGATAATCTATGTGAGATATTCCGCGAAAAATCTGGCTGGTATGATGATGCGAAAGATATGGAAGAAGAGTGGGGTACTCCGATCCATGTCGCAATGGCGATTATCAAGCAAGAGAGCGGATACCGACACGACGCAAAACCACCCAAAGATTATGTGCTGGGCTTTATCCCTTGGGGAAGAGTCAGTAGCGCATATGGCTACGCTCAGGCGCAAGATCCCGCCTGGGACGATTTTCAGGATTCGACCGGGCAAGGTGGCTCGCGTACTAACTTTGATGACGCTATGATGTTTGTCGGTTGGTATACCCACGAAACCCGTCGCCAGCTTGGTATCTCTTTATGGGACCCATATAACCAGTATCTTGCCTATCATGAAGGGAGAGGTGGTTATCAGCGCGGAACCTATAAAAGGAAACCTAGCTTAGTTAAAGTCGCGAGACGTGTAGAACAAACCGCGAAGAATTATGGCTGGCAGCTGAAACAATGTCGTCAGGAACTGGAAGACAACAGCAGCTGGTTCTTTTAACCCTAATAGGGATAACAGAAATCAAACCAATACCGTAAGGTGTTGAGATTACAATCAGGAGAGATGTAATGCCTTTACTCGATAGTTTTACTGTGGATCACACTCGTATGAATGCACCTGCTGTGCGAGTCGCGAAAACCATGCAAACCCCGAAAGGGGACACCATTACTGTCTTCGATTTACGCTTTACTGCACCAAACAAAGATATCCTTTCAGAGAAAGGCATCCATACACTAGAGCACCTTTACGCCGGCTTTATGCGTAGCCATCTAAACGGTGACAGCGTTGAGATCATTGATATTTCGCCAATGGGATGTCGTACTGGCTTCTACATGAGCCTGATCGGTACGCCTTCAGAGCAACAAGTCGCGGATGCTTGGATTGCATCAATGGAAGATGTACTGAAAGTCGAAAGTCAGAACAAAATCCCTGAGCTGAATGAATACCAATGTGGCACTGCGGCAATGCACTCACTGGATGAAGCAAAGCAAATTGCGAAAAACATTCTGGATGCGGGTGTGTCAGTGAATAAAAATGATGAGCTAGCTCTGCCTGAGTCGATGTTAAAAGAATTGCGTATCGACTAAGACCTGAGTTGTCTTATCAAATGATTTAACGAAAAGAGCCTGACAATGTCAGGCTCTTTTTATGTGTCTGTAAACAGATTACTTTTAGTTACTGCCTTTCTTCCGTTTAGGGTAGACGCGAACTAACTTAATTCGGTTCTCTTCAATCTCGACAATTTCCATCGGATGTCCGGAGACTTGCACGCTCAGGTGACTTTCGGGAATGTCTTCTAAGTGCTCTAAGATCAAGCCGTTTAGTGTACGAGGGCCATCAGTCGGCAGATGCCATTTCAGACCTTTATTGATGTCACGAATATTGGTGCTGCCTTCAATCAAGAAGCTGCCATCCCCTTGCGGGCTGATTTCATCAGATAAGCTTGGTGAGATCGAAGTGGTAAACTCACCGATGATCTCTTCCAGGATATCTTCAAGCGTTACCAAGCCAATAATGTCACCATACTCATCAACGATAAGGCCAATGCGCTGTTTATTGCGCTGGAACTTCAACATCTGCACGTTCAGAGGCGTACCTTCGGGAATGTAGTACACTTCGTCAGCCGCACGCAGCAATGTCTCTTTGGTGAACTCGTTCTTTTCAAGCATCAGGCGGTAAGCCTCACGCAAACGCAGCATGCCGACCACTTCATCGATTTGATCGCGGTAAAAAACGATACGGCCATGTGGTGAGTGCGTTAACTGACGAACGATAGACTTCCAGTCGTCGTTGATATCGATACCGGTAATTTCATTACGTGGCACCATAATGTCGTTTACCGTGACGTGCTCAAGATCTAGGATGGACACCAGCATATCTTGGTGGCGACGAGGGATAAGACCGCCGGCTTCATTTACAACCGTGCGCAGCTCTTCTGAACTGAGGTGATCTTCCACAGAGTGATCAGCCTTTACCCCAAGCAGACGAATAAAGCCATTGGTAATGAAGTTTACAAGCAGCACAAGTGGTGAAAGTAACTTCATCAGAATGGTCAACAGAATGCTGCTGGTATAAGACACGCGCTCTGGATACAAAGCGGCAATAGTTTTTGGCGTCACTTCGGCAAACACTAAAACCACCATGGTGAGCGCACCAGTCGCAATCGCCACCCCCATGTCACCGTAGAGGCGCATGCCGATAATAGTCGCAATTGCAGAAGCGAGGATGTTCACAAGGTTATTGCCGATAAGAATAAGACCGATCAGGCGATCCGGACGGTCTAATAATTTTTCGACACGCTTTGCTCCCTTATGCCCATTTTTGGCTAAGTGTTTCAAGCGATAACGGTTCAGTGACATCATCCCTGTTTCTGAACCGGAAAAGTAACCTGATATGACGATAAGACACGCGAGTAGCGCAAATAAGATACCCGTAGATATGTCGTCCAAAACGTTGCTGTTCCTTGTAAGTATTGGGTTATTTTTAAAAGCTATGTATAACTGTTAAGTCATAGATTTACGGTACTGTATTTGATTTAACTTTGAATATAAAGGGCTTGTGGACGCCTTAATTCAAAATGATCTCTTTTACAAAGCGGCTGCCGAAGTAAGCCAGAGTGAGTAATGTGGCTCCCGCAACGGCAAACCAAGTCACTTTTCTTCCGCGCCAACCTTTTTGATAATGGCCCCACAGCAATACTGAATAGACCACCCAAGCAATGAAAGAAAGAATGGCTTTATGCGCTTTTCCTTCCGCGAACATATCTTGAACAAACACGTAGCCAGTAATAAGCGTAGCCGTCAGAAGCAAATTACCAATCAAAATAATTTTAAACAACTGACGTTCAACCATGAGTAATGGCGGTAAATTAGGGTTGATTGCCAGAGACTTTTTGGTTTTCAGTTTGTGGTCCAGCCAAGCGAGTTGCAGCGCATACAACGCACCAATACTCAGAGTGGCATAAGAAAACAGAGCAAAAGAAATATGAATGAGTAGCTTAGGATCGTTTTCTAAATGCTTGATGAAGGTGCTTGGTAAAAAAGCCGCGGCAGATAAGTTGATGGCAGCAAAGCTATAGACAACAGGCAACAGAAACCAAAGCCGGTTCTTTAGCATCGCAACGCTCATCACCAGAGAGATGATGAAACTGATAAGAGAGGCGACATTAAGAATACTAAAGTTCTGACCAGAACCATCGAGGATCAGATCACTCAATAACCACGCATGGAAAACAAGCGCACAGGCAGCGCTGGCAAATACGGTTTTTGCTTTGATGACTGACTGCTGTGAAAGTCCGGGTATGATCGTCGCAATCGCTAATACGTAAAGTATGGCGGCCGCGATGGCAATTACGCTATCCATGAATCCTAAATGTTGTTGTGCACAATAGAGAAATTATACCTTGCATTACTCTTTGCGGCTACGCTCTATGCGACAACAATCGCGATAGATGAGATATTGAAATTAATAAGTTACCCCTCCATATAGAAATAGAGACAATAATAGAGCAGCGGTACGGGTATGACTCAGACCTTGGCTAAGGTATACTCACACTAATTAATCGCCATTTTAGCGAAGAGACAAAGATGTTTGAGAATTTAACGGATCGATTATCCAAAACGCTGAAAAATATCAGTGGCAAAGGTCGTCTGACAGAAGACAACATTAAAGAAACCCTACGTGAAGTGCGAATGGCACTCTTGGAAGCGGACGTTGCGCTTCCTGTTGTTCGTGAATTTGTAAACCGCGTTAAAGAAAAAGCGGTTGGTGTAGAAGTTTCGAAATCTCTGACTCCGGGTCAAGAGTTTATTAAGATCGTTCAAGGCGAACTTGAAGCTGTAATGGGTGAGTCTAACGAAGCTCTGAACCTAGCCGCTCAGCCGCCAGCAGTACTTTTGATGGCAGGTCTACAAGGTGCGGGTAAAACCACATCGGTAGGTAAGCTATCCAAGCTGTTAAAAGAGCGTGATAAGAAGAAAGTACTGGTTGTGTCTGCTGACGTTTACCGTCCTGCGGCGATCAAACAACTAGAAACACTGGCATCAGACATTGGTGTTGATTTCTTCCCGTCCTCACCAGACCAAAAGCCTATTGATATTGCGAACGCAGCAATCGACCACGCGAAGAAGAAATTCTACGACGTTCTGATTGTCGATACCGCTGGTCGTTTGGCGATTGATGAACAGATGATGGGTGAGATTAAAGATCTTCACTCTGCGATTAACCCTGTCGAGACACTGTTTGTTGTTGATGCAATGACAGGTCAGGATGCGGCGAATACCGCTAAAGCCTTTGGGGATGCACTGCCACTTACGGGTGTGATTCTAACCAAAGTTGATGGTGACGCTCGTGGCGGTGCGGCGCTATCGGTTCGTCATATCACGGGTAAACCAATCAAATTCCTAGGTGTTGGTGAGAAAACTGACGCACTAGAACCCTTCCACCCAGACCGCGTAGCATCACGTATTCTTGGCATGGGTGACGTACTGTCTTTGATTGAAGACCTGCAACGTAACGTTGACCAAGAAAAAGCAGAAAAACTGGCGAAAAAGTTCAAAGAGAAGAAAGGCTTCGACTTAGAAGACTTCCGAGAACAGCTAGGCCAAATGCAAAACATGGGCGGCATGATGGGCATGATGGATAAACTTCCAGGCATGTCTCAGCTACCTGACAATGTCAAAGATAAAGTCGATGACAAGATGTTTAAGCAAATGGAAGCGATCATCAGCTCTATGACGATGAAAGAGCGTCAACGCCCAGAAATCATCAAGGGTTCGCGTAAGAAGCGTATTGCTGCAGGTTCCGGTGTGCAGGTTCAGGACGTAAACCGTCTGCTAAAACAGTTCACCCAGATGCAGAAAATGATGAAGAAGATGCAAAAAGGCGGCATGAAAGGCATGATGCGCAACATGCAAGGCATGATGGGTGGCATGGGCGGAGGTGGTGGTTTCAACCCATTTGGTCGATAATCACTCGCTCACACTATAGTTTCAGGGTGTTAGCTACATCACAAACTTTAATTTCAATTTATGTTGGTGAAAAAGTAACTAAATCCCTTGCATTGCTCCGGCATAAGAGTAAAATTCCGGAGCTTTATTTTGGCACGAGCCCCAAATTGTTCATTTATTGAATGGTTCTTGGGGTTAATTTTATTTTTGAGAAAGCAAAGAGGACGACATGGTAACCATTCGTTTGGCACGTCACGGCGCTAAGAAGCGTCCATTTTATCAAATCGTAGTAGCGGACAGCCGCAACGCTGCAACTGGCCGTTTCATCGAGAAAGTTGGTTTCTTTAACCCAACTGCTAAAGGTCAAGAAGAAGGTCTACGTCTAGACCTAGACCGCGTTAACCACTGGGTTGGTCAAGGCGCGTCTGTATCTGACCGCGTTGCTAAGCTAGTTAAAGACGCTCAAAAAGCGGCTTAATTTTTTACTGTTAGAAGTAGAAACTAGTTTATGTCGATGAAAGGTAAAGAAACAATGAGCAACGAAAAGATTGTTGTAGGCAAGTTTGGTGCTACTTACGGCATTCGAGGTTGGCTTAAGGTTTTTTCCTACACAGACAATGCTGAAAGCATTTTCGATTACAGTCCTTGGTACATTAACCAAAAGGGCACATGGGTTGAGTACAAAGTAGAAAGCTGGAAGCGCCATAACAAAGGTATGGTGGCTAAGCTGGAAGGCATGGATGTTCGTGAAGACGCGCATTTAATGACGAACTTTGAAATTGCTATTGACCCTGCGGTACTACCTGAATTGTCAGAAGATGAGTTCTACTGGCGTGAATTGTTTGGGATGCAAGTAGTAACCACTAAAGGTTACGATCTAGGTGTCGTTACTGACATGCTAGAAACTGGCTCAAACGATGTTCTGGTTGTTAAAGCAAATCTTAAAGATGCTTTCGGGCAAAAGGAACGATTAATCCCGTTCCTTGAAGAGCAAGTGATCATTAAAGTTGATCGCGAAGCTCAACGGATCGAAGTTGACTGGGATCCTGGATTCTAATCTCCAAAATTACAGAGCGAGATAAACATGTGGGTTGGCGTTATTAGCCTTTTTCCTGAAATGTTCCGTTCTGTTACTGATTTTGGAGTAACAGGTCAAGCGGTTAAAAAAGGTCTTTTGTCGATTGAGACTTGGAATCCTCGAGATTTCACTCACGACAAACATCGAACTGTCGATGACCGACCTTACGGTGGTGGCCCTGGTATGTTAATGATGGTTCAGCCTTTGCGCGATGCCATTCATACCGCTAAGCAAGCCTCACCGGGTAAGACGAAAGTCATTTACCTCTCTCCTCAAGGTCGCAAACTCGACCAGCAAGGGGTTGAAGAACTGGCAACAAATGAGAATTTACTTCTTATTTGTGGCCGTTATGAAGGGGTAGATGAGCGCATCATTCAATCCGAAGTCGACGAAGAATGGTCGATTGGGGATTTTGTGATGACGGGTGGCGAGATACCAGCCATGACGTTAATTGATTCAGTTTCTCGGTTTATACCGGGAGTGCTGGGTGATTTCTCGTCAGCAGAAGAAGATTCTTTTGCTAATGGTTTGCTAGATTGCCCTCACTATACGCGTCCTGAAGTATTGGATGGCAAAGAAGTACCAGCGGTACTGATGTCAGGTAATCACAAGGACATTCGTCAATGGCGACTCAAGCAGTCGCTGGGCCGAACTTGGCTAAGAAGACCAGAGCTCCTGGAAAACCTAGCTCTGACTGACGAACAGGAACAATTACTTGCCGAGTTTGTTAATGAGCATAAAGCCGTTAACGAACAGAATGCAAAGTAACCTAATTTATTTAGTATCAGTTTATTCTAGGAATTTTAAAATGAGTAACATCATCAAAGCTCTTGAAGAAGAGCAAATGAAATCAGACCTACCTAAATTTGCACCAGGTGACACTGTTGTTGTTCAAGTTAAGGTAAAAGAAGGTGACCGTGAGCGTCTACAGGCTTTCGAAGGCGTTGTAATCGCAATCCGTAACCGTGGTCTACACTCTGCTTTCACTGTACGTAAGATCTCTAACGGTGAAGGTGTTGAGCGTACGTTCCAAACACACTCTCCAATCGTTGATAGCATCGAAGTTAAACGCCGTGGTGCAGTACGTCGTGCCAAGTTGTACTACCTACGTGAGCGTTCTGGTAAGTCTGCTCGTATCAAAGAGAAACTTGCTAAGAAGTAATGCTATAACTAGCGTTCTCATTAAACGGAGTCCTTTTGGGCTCCGTTTTTTTATTTCTGGGTTTAAGCTGGTTGTATTTCACTATAGCTGTGTCGGCGGTACTCATTTACTGGCGTAAACTCCGTTCCTTCTCCTTGCTATAGTAAAATACACCTTCGCTTAATCCTCTGAAACTAAGCCGAATTGCAGATAGAAAGGCGGTAAACCAGTAGAGAAAGAGAACTGCTTTTCGACAGGCAATAAAAAAGTTGACGCTCTCACGCCAACTTCCTCAATCTTTAGAACCTAGAACCTAGAACCTAGAACCTAGAACCTAGAACCTAGAACCTAGAACCTAGAACCTAGAACCTAGAACCTAGAACCTAGAACCTAGAACCTAGTATTGATCTTCTGACCAACCGTCACTGTCTGACATGTCTGGCGCGCCAGCGATGGCATTCTCTTCGTCTGCCCATTCACCAAAATCAATCATCTGGCATTTTTTGCTACAAAATGGTCGGTGAGGGCTTTGCTCTCCCCATTCTACGTCGGCTCCACATTGAGGGCATTGAACGATAGTAATTTTAGACATGGGTTGGTTCTCTGAATTAACAATGTTTCTCGAATAGAGAGGAATAATGAAATAGTAGTTGAGTGAGATTCGGCTAGCTACATACCGCTAATTCAAACTCGACATCTTGAGTGCAAGCTTGACCACTTTCAAACGACATAAACTTAATCGCAAAGCGGTTTTTATGACCTGAAATCATTGGGTAAACGCCGTGCTCCATAGGGATATGAAGTCTCAGAATATTCGCTTCATCAGCATCGCTCTGGAAGAAGCCCGCACGGCCGATTTGAGCTTTAAATTGCCCGGTTTCTCGGGTTAACTTTAGCCATAAGTTCAACGCATCCGAAAGCGGCTTCAAGCTATCCAGCCATTTTTGTGCATCCTGCTTTTTACGATCAAGTGGTAAATGCAGCCAGTAGTGCAAAGCTGGTAAATCAAAACAACAAGAGCCACCAGGCAGATTAAATCGTTGTCTGATCGAGCTTAAGAATCGATCATCTTTAAGTGCCTGACCAAACCTTTCAGCTCGCATTAATTGTTTGTGCACAACATCGATATCATTAAGTAAGGATGTAAGTGCCTCTTGATCGACACCTTCTACATGGAGCCAGTGTCGATAACTCAAACGCTGTTTTTCAAGATCTTTGGCCAGTTCACTTTTCAGTTGTAGTTGCTCGAAAATCTCAACCATATCAAACAACGCACGGAAAAATAGCTGGTACTGATGATTTTCAGCAAAGCCAGAAGCCAAGTGAGCCTGACGCAGCAGAGACTCTACTCTTAGATAAATACGAGTTTTCTCATTTAACGGATGTTCAAATTTGTGCGTGGTCATCGACATAAGCCTTGGTGAGTTTCATTCTAATTTTGCAGATTTTTCTTACACATGGCTAGGTACTTTTCATGCAAATCTGTGATTTGAAGCAAAAGATCTTGGTCATCCGGGTTATTTTTAACCACATCGTCTGCCATATCGAGCCTTTGCTGTCTTGATGCCTGAGATACAAGTATCGCACGGGCTTGTTCTTCGCTGACATTATCACGTTTCATCGTACGAGATATTTGCGTTTCAGGATCGACATCCACCACCAGAACACGGTCACACAAGCTTTCTAGTTGGTTCTCTACCAGTAGCGGCACAACCAAAAGCGCATAATCAGAGGTGACTTGCTGTAAGTCTTCTACCATTTTTTCGCGAATGATCGGGTGCAATAGCTTATTAAGCCAGTCTTTTTCATCTGGGTTCGAAAAAATTTTCTCTCTTAACTTCGCCCGATCGAGCATTTGATCGTCACGAACAATATCGCTACCAAAGTGCTCAATAATTGCTGTCAGTCCCGGTGTTCCGGGTTCGACGACTTCTCTTGCAACAATATCTGCATCAACGATGTCGATTTTAAATTGCTGCTTGAACAGATTCGCCACGGTGGTTTTACCGCTAGCGATACCGCCTGTTAAGCCAATAACCAAAGCCATTTACGCTCCTAGAATTGATGTGAAATACCAATTTAGAATTTGATCACCCCAGAGTAAACTTACCCATCCGGCAATCGCTAAGTAAGGACCGAAAGGGAAGGCCTTTTCGATCCCTTTCTTCTGCAATCGTAGCTGAATTATTCCAAATATGACGCCTACGATGGAAGAAAGCAAAATGATCATTGGTAAAGCTTGCCAACCCAGCCATGCGCCAAGCGCTGCGAGTAGCTTAAAGTCGCCATAGCCCATGCCTTCCTTGCCAGTAAGCAACTTAAAGCCCCAATAAACAGACCAGAGACATAAATAGCCAGCGATTGCACCAATCACGGCATCTTGCAGACTAACAGGACTAACTTCGAACAATGCTAGAGCAATGCCAGCCCAAGTTAATGGCAATGTTAATTGATCGGGCAGCAGCATGGTATCGAGATCGATAAATGTCGCTGTGATCAGAATGAAAGTAAAGAATATTAGCGCAATAGTGAAATAGCTGAATCCAAAATGAAACGCAACGTAGCCGGAGCAGGCTGCCGTCAGTATTTCTACAATTGGGTATCTGGCGCTGATCGGGGCGCTACAGTTGTGGCATTTACCTTTTAGAAGTAGCCAACTGATCACTGGGATGTTATCGCGAATGCGAATCGGAGTACCGCACTGTTGGCAAGAGGAGCGGGGTACGCTTAATGTGAGTACTTCTTTAGGTGATTCAATATTGTATTCAGGAAAAGACTCAGCACATTCACGGCGCCATTCCAGCTCCATGATTTTTGGAAGTCGATAGATAACGACATTGAGAAAACTTCCCACGATCAAACCAAAAACCACGGCGAATACAACGAATAACCATGGGTAGTACTGAAATACTTCCATATTTGTCTCTTGAGCGGTGCATCAAACGGCAAGGTGCTGTTTTAATGATTAATTTACAGCCTCCATTTTAGCCTAATACACTCATTAAGTTAAAGATTGGCAGGTACATTGCTGTCACTAATCCACCAACGACCACACCAAGAAAAACAATAATCAGCGGTTCAAGAATCTTACTTAGGTTATCGACGGTATTATCTACTTCGAATTCATAGATCGTAGCAACTTTATTGAGCATATCGTCAAGCCGCCCGGACTCCTCTCCTATCATCACCATTTGTAGCACTAATTCAGGGAAAACATCGCAGTTACGCATCGCGACATACATTGGCATACCAGCGGCTGTATCACGATAGACCTCTTCTACTGCCAGCTGATAGTGCAGATTTCCTGACGTTTTGGAGGTGGTTTTTAAACTGGTCAGAATAGGAATACCAGCACTGAAGCTGGTGGCCAGGGTTCGGCTAAATTTAGCAATCGCAGCCTTGGACAACACAGCGCCAAGAACGGGAATTCTCAATATGGCTCGATCCATCATCAAGCGAAAAGAATCAGAACGTTTGACCAGTATTCTTGCTGATATAATTAGGCTAAGTGCCCCAAGAGCGATAAATGAACCCCAATTTTGCATCCACGCAGACAAGTCTAGTACTTGTCTGGTGAACCAAGGTAACTCAGCCCCAAACCCAGAAAACATTTTTTCAAACTCGGGGATAACTTGAGTGAGCATGAGATAGGACACTCCGAGCGCAACCAACATAACCATGGCTGGGTAGATCAGGGCCTTGATGACTTTTGCTCTGAGTTCCTCACTTTTTTCACGATAAGTGGCCAGTCGTTCAAACACTTCTGCCAGATTGCCTGACAGTTCTCCGGTTGCGATGAGGTCAGTATAAAGTGCGTCAAAATGTGTGCTGGCCGTGCGCATTGCTTTCGACATCGGTGTACCCGCTTCAACCGCTCGAGTTACGCTCATTAAAATAGACTTCATCTCGGCTTTTTTATGGTTATTGGAAACCAATTTTAAAGCCTGAACGAGTGGGACACCAGTGACCAGCATAGTCGAAATTTGACGAGTAAAAACGGTGATGTCTTTGCCTTTTACCCGATGACTCAGTTTGGTTATAAAAGAAATACTACTTTTTTTCAGTTTTTTGATTTTTATGTGCTGAGCGCTGAGTCGTTCGCGTACTTCCACTTCGCTCATGGCCAGCGTTTGCCCAGAAGTTTTTTTTCCTGAGCTATTAATGCCTTTCCAGCGGAAGTTCTTTAGTTGTGGGGTCGTCGTTTTCATAGGCTAAATGGCTGCTAGTTCAAAGTGAATTTAAAAGTAGAGCACGCGCTGCAGTTCGCTAAAGCTTGTGACGCCTTGCTTAAGCTTTTCAATACCTGACATTTGTAGTGTGCTCATCCCGTTACGGATGGCGAGTTTTTCCAGTTGATGTACCGAGGCTCCTTTAATCAGTGCTTCGGATAGATTTTCATCGAAACGCATCACCTCATAGATGCCAGTTCGTCCCGAATAGCCGTGTGTACAGTGGTTGCAGCCATTTGGGTTGGCTTGATAAATCTGGTCAGTTGCGTTAATGCCAATATGTTGTAATGCGGCGGTAACCTCTTGAGGTTGTTTACAGTGCGGGCAAAGTTTACGGGCTAAGCGCTGGGCAATAATAAGGCTGAGCGACGAGGCGAGGTTGTAGCTTTCAACGCCCATATTCGTTAGGCGGATAACGGTTTCAGCGGCTGAATTTGTGTGGAGTGTCGACAAGACTAAGTGTCCGGTTTGTGAGGCCTTAATCGCGATTTCTGCTGTGTCCAAATCGCGGATTTCTCCCACCATGACCACATCAGGGTCTTGACGCAGGAAAGAGCGCAGTGCCTCCGCGAAACCAAAGCCTATCTTGGGTTGAACCTGAACCTGATTAATTCCGGAGAGGTTAATTTCGACCGGGTCTTCAGCCGTAGAAATATTTATCTCTGGTTTATTGAGTATGCTCAGCCCTGTGTACAACGAGACGGTTTTGCCGCTGCCGGTTGGGCCGGTCATTAAAATCATGCCTTGTGGACGACGCAGAGCATCTAAGTACAGCTGCTTTTGCTGGTCACTGTAGCCTAGTTTATCTATATCCAGAGAAGCTGAACTGCTGTCGAGCAGTCGTAATACGATTTTTTCTCCGAATAGAGTGGGTAAGGTGGACACTCGCATATCAATCGCAGTGTCTTGATTAAGCTTTAACTTGATTCGACCGTCTTGCGGCATGCGCCTTTCAGCAATATCAAGCTTGGACAGAATTTTGATTCGCGCTGATAAGCGTCGACTTAAATGGTTTGGCGGCTGTTGAGTCTCAATCAGAATACCGTCGCAACGGAGGCGAACTCTATACATTTTTTCATAGGGCTCAAAGTGGATATCGGATGCGCCTTTACGTACCGCATCAAGCAAAATTTGGTTGATATAGCGACTAACCGGTGATTGGTCCTGACTTAAGTCTTCGATGTTATCGATTTCATCAGCACCGACGTCAACCAAATTAGCCAATTCTTCTTGGTTGATCTCTTTTAAGCCCGATTTTTCCTGACCTAACGCACGACCGTACAAACGGCGAATCGCAGCATCAAGCTCCGAAAAATCAGCGATAACTAAGTCGACTTGTAATCCGGTAGCAAAGCGAAAATCATCTTCAGCTTGTTGGTTCGTTGGGTCGGCAATGGCGAGAGTTAACGTCGAAGGCGTTCGCTCCAGTGGCAATGCATGATGACTCGTGATCAGTTCACGCAGCCCCAATTTTTGGCACAGGGCGGTGTAATCATAGTGAGATAAGGATTCGCAGGGTAAACCAAAGATTGAATTAAGGTGAGTCGCGAGTTCGCTAGTCGTGAATATACCAGAATTGACTAACGCTTCCGGCATTGAAATACCAGAAGCGTTGACTTGCTCTATTAACGATTCTTCTTGGTATTGATTTAGTAATCCTGACTGGCGGAGAATCGTTGAGAGGTTGGTATACATTAATTTTTAGGACACCAATCTGCGACGTTAGCTGTCTGGCTGGAGCCATTAGTACAAGTAATTACCCAAGTTACCCCGGCAGTTGTTAGGGTTGGGGAAATTTCAATTGTATCACCTGCGACTAGTTTTCCTTTTGTCTGACCTGTATCTACGCTTGCTTTTATTGTCGGTAAAGCATCGGCGCTACCGCCGTCCGCTTTAACTGTAAAGCTACCTAGATCTTGCTGTGAAGGTACTCCACCATTGCCTGAGTTACAGTTTGAACTTCCATTTATAATACAGATTCCTAACGAAGTTTTCATTGCTGAGGAAGCACTTAGCATTTCGCTCGCATGTGCTTTCATAGTGTAGTTTTGATACGCAGGGACAGCAAATGCTGCCAAAATCCCAATAATCGCCACTACAATCATTAATTCAATCAGCGTAAAGCCTTGCTGTTTTTTCTGTTTATTTGACTTCATTTTCTCTTCCTTCTCATGAGATAGATAATGCTGTTGCATTGGCACAAGATTATGGAGAGTAAGAAGTGGTGAAAACTGGCACGCGGCGGGTGATCGAGTCAGATAGATATCTTTAATGCTTAATTACATTTGATATGCAATGAATTGCGATTGATTTGGCTTTTTACGGATAAAAATAAAGGGCCAAAGCGCCCTTTATTTAATGTTTACTTTATAAGTTGTTGAATTTGTTTATTTAATATGGCTTTCATCAATTGGTTATTTGAAGCGCATCGAAAGATCCATCGCTTTCAGGTGCTTGGTTAGCGCGCCGACAGAGATGTAATCTACGCCAGTTTCCGCGTATTCTGCGATAGTATCTAAGGTGATGTTGCCAGAGTTTTCTAATGCTGCGCGACCTGCGTTGATTTCTACTGCTTCACGCATCATCTCTTTGGTAAAGTTATCCAGCATGATGATATCCGCACCGGCTTCAATCGCTTCTTTTAACTCGTCTAAGCTTTCTGTTTCTACTTCGACTGGTTTGCCAGGGTTCAACTCTTTTGCTGTTGTGATCGCTTGAGTGATGCCGCCGCAGGCAATGATGTGGTTTTCTTTAATGAGGTATGCATCGAATACGCCGATACGATGGTTGAAGCCACCGCCACAAGCGACGGCGTATTTTAGAGCGCTGCGCAGACCCGGAATAGTTTTACGCGTATCTAACAGACGGCACTCGGTGTGCGCGATCTTTTCTGCGTAAACGGACGTTGTGGTCGCACAACCAGAAAGCGTCTGAATAAAGTTCATCGCGTTACGCTCGCCAGTAAGCAGGTCACGAGCCGGGCCTGATAAGGTACAAAGTGTCTGGTTTGGTTCAACCTTGTCACCGTCTTGTACATGCCACTCGATAGTCACTTTACCGCCCAGCTGTTTAAATACTTCATCTGCCCAAGCCTGACCGCAGAACACTCCGTGCTCACGAGTGATGATCGTCGCTGTATTAACGGCATCTGCAGGGATAAGAGATGCGGTGATATCGTTGTTGATATCCACTGTGCCGCCGAGGTCCTCTTTTAAGGTATCGGCGACGGAGCGAGTGATCTCCAGAGGAAGTTGTTGTTTCAGGTATTCCAGGCGTTCTTGGCTGTTGTGTGTGTTCTTCATCGCAAATCTAGTCTTGAAAGGGAGATGGCAACGAATGATACTCTCCGGTGTCAATAATTTCAGCAGTTAATTTGCAAACTATAGAGGTTGATATGCGCCCAATTATCGAGAATGGCTGGTTGACGCAAGCAAAGCATGTTCCGTCGCCTTTTTTTGATGCTCGTTCAGATACAAATGATATCTCTCTGCTTGTAGTTCATAACATCAGTTTGCCGCCTGGCCAGTTTGGCGGTCCTTATATAGAGGACTTTTTCTGCGGGAAATTGGACCCGAAAGTACATCCATTTTTTGAAGTAATTCACAAAATGGGGGTTTCGGCTCATTGCTTAATTAAGAGAAATGGCGAGATTGTACAGTTTGTGTCCTTTCTCGATAGAGCATGGCATGCTGGCCAGTCAAGTTTTGCCGGACGAGCTGGATGCAATGACTATTCGATAGGTGTTGAACTGGAAGGGACTGAGTTTGTCGCATACACAGACGAGCAATATCAGTCACTTGCGGGGTTATCTCAAGCGATCATGTCGCAATACCCTAACATTACCCCCCAACGAATTACTGGCCACCAGTACATCGCCCCACTGAGAAAAAGTGACCCTGGCTTAAGTTTTGACTGGGTCAAGTATCGACGACTAATTTGAAATTAAGTTGTGATAAATATGTAAATTATAAAAGCTAGAATCAATAAGGCATGGTTTCAACCATGCCTTTTTGTATACAAAAAATAATTACTTTTGTTGAAAATTAACTACATTTTTGTGTGTACAGCGAGGGAAGTGGCCGATATTTGCCCTGATCTTTTTGTCATTTTATGCTTTTACTTTCAAAATGCTCAGCACGTCATTTCCCCACTTGTTTTGTTATTGTAATTGGTAAGACCAATTTTATTGCTGTTTTAACCGTCAATTGTTATCAGAGTGTTTTTGCCAGGCCCGTTCTATGATTTAGGTCAATTTTTGGCTGGACAGTGACGTTTTAATTATGTTAATTTCTGCACCAACTTAAAATTGGTATTACCAATTACCTGCAAGAGTAGAAGAATAATAAATTATGGCTTATCAAAGGATTCGTCAGCCAAAGCTCTCTGATGTTATTGAACAAGAGTTAGAAAGGTTGATTGTGGAAGGAACATTGTCTCCGGGGCAGCAGTTGCCACCAGAGCGCGAACTGGCAAAACAGTTTGATGTTTCTCGTCCGTCGATCCGTGAGGCAATTCAACGCCTTGAAGCTAAGCGTCTTCTTACTCGCCGTCAGGGTGGTGGCACTTTTGTTAGTGAGAACATCTGGAAAAGTTTTTCCGATCCTCTGCTAAATTTATTGTCTAGTCACTCTGAAACTCAGCTGGATTTACTGGAAACGCGCCACGCGATGGAAGGTATTGCAGCTTACTTTGCAGCCGTTCGTGGTACCGAAGAAGATTTTGCTCGAATTCAAGCCTGTCTTGAACGAATCAGCCAAGCGCAATCCAATGATGACGTTGCAGCTGAATCGGCGGAAGTAATGCAGTTCTTAATTGCTTTAACGGAAGCGGCTCACAACGTAGTACTACTGCATATTGTGCGCAGCCTGGCACCTTTGCTTGAGCAAAATATTCTACAGAATTTTAAATTATTGCATCGCCGCCCTGAGGCGGTCGAGAAAGTAAGTAAACACCGAGCTAACATCGTGGATGCGATCGTATCTGGTCAGCCAGAAAAGGCGCGTGAGATGTCACATTCACACTTAGCTTATATTGAAGAAACATTGTTGGATTTGACCAGAGAAGAGTCTCGTCGTGAACGCTCTTTACGTCGAATGCAACAGGGCAATGACTCTTAAAGACGATTTGCTTGTTTTATAGATCCAACCAACAGAAGGATAGATCGCCATGTCTGATATGAAGCATGACGTAGATGCACTGGAAACTCAAGAATGGCTACAAGCACTTGAGTCAGTTGTACGTGAAGAAGGCGTAGAGCGTGCTCAGTTCCTACTTGAGCAAGTTCTAGATAAAGCACGTCTAGACGGTGTTGACATGCCAACTGGAATCACCACGAACTACATCAACACGATTCCAGCAGATCAAGAACCAGCTTACCCAGGTGACACAACACTTGAGCGTCGTATTCGTTCCATCATTCGCTGGAACGCAATCATGATCGTTCTACGTGCATCGAAGAAAGACCTAGAACTAGGCGGCCACATGGCGTCTTTCCAGTCTTCTGCTGCATTCTACGAAACATGTTTCAACCATTTCTTCCGTGCTCCAAACGAGAAGGATGGTGGCGACCTAGTTTACTACCAAGGTCACATTTCTCCAGGTATCTACTCTCGTGCATTCGTTGAAGGCCGTCTAACTGAAGAGCAGCTAGACAACTTCCGTCAAGAAGTAGATGGTAAAGGTATCCCGTCATACCCACACCCTAAACTAATGCCTGAATTCTGGCAGTTCCCAACCGTATCTATGGGTCTAGGTCCGATCTCTGCGATCTACCAAGCTCGTTTCCTTAAGTACCTTGAAGGCCGAGGCATGAAAGATACTTCTGAGCAGCGCGTTTACGCGTTCCTAGGTGACGGTGAGATGGATGAGCCAGAATCACGTGGTGCTATCTCTTTCGCTGCGCGTGAGAAGCTAGACAACCTATGTTTCCTAATCAACTGCAACCTTCAGCGTCTAGACGGCCCTGTAATGGGTAACGGTAAGATCATTCAAGAACTTGAAGGTCTGTTCAAAGGTGCTGGCTGGAACGTAGTTAAAGTAATCTGGGGTAACAACTGGGATTCTCTACTAGCTAAAGATACAACTGGTAAGCTTCTACAGCTTATGAACGAAACAATCGATGGCGATTACCAAACGTTCAAAGCGAAAGACGGTGCATACGTACGTGAGCACTTCTTCGGTAAGTACCCAGAAACAGCTGCACTAGTTGCTGACATGACTGATGATGAAATCTTCGCACTTAAACGTGGTGGTCACGAGTCTTCTAAGCTATACGCTGCATACAAAAACGCGGCAGACACTAAAGGCCGTCCAACGGTTATCCTAGCTAAGACTGTTAAAGGTTACGGCATGGGTGAAGCGGCTGAAGGTAAGAACATCGCGCACCAAGTTAAGAAGATGGACATGACTCACGTTCTACACCTACGTGATCGTCTAGGTCTACAAGATCTTCTAACTGACGAAGCAGTGAAAGAGCTTCCGTACCTGAAACTTGAAGAAGGTTCAAAAGAGTACGAATACCTACACGCTCGTCGTAAAGCGCTACACGGTTACACGCCTCAGCGTCTACCGAACTTCACTCAAGAACTGATCGTTCCTGAACTAGAAGAATTCAAGCCTCTACTAGAAGAGCAGAAGCGTGACATCTCTTCTACTATGGCATTCGTACGTTCACTGAACGTTCTGCTTAAGAACAAGAACATTGGTAAGAACATCGTTCCTATCATTGCTGACGAAGCACGTACATTCGGTATGGAAGGTCTATTCCGTCAAATCGGTATTTACAACCCGCACGGCCAGACTTACACACCAGAAGACCGTGGCGTTGTTTCTTACTACAAAGAAGCGACTTCAGGTCAGGTTCTACAAGAAGGTATCAACGAGCTAGGTGCTATGTCTTCATGGGTTGCAGCAGCAACTTCATACTCGACAAACGACCTACCAATGATTCCGTTCTACATCTACTACTCAATGTTCGGCTTCCAACGTGTTGGCGACATGGCGTGGATGGCTGGTGACCAACAAGCACGTGGTTTCCTACTAGGTGCAACTGCTGGTCGTACTACACTGAACGGTGAAGGTCTGCAGCACGAAGATGGTCACTCGCACATCATGGCGGGTACAGTTCCTAACTGTATCTCTTACGATCCGACATTCGCTTACGAAGTAGCGGTAATCATGCAAGACGGTATCCGTCGCATGTACGGTGAGCAAGAGAACGTGTTCTACTACCTAACGCTAATGAACGAGAACTACGCAATGCCAGCAATGCCAGAAGGCGCTGAAGAAGGCATTCGTAAGGGTATCTACAAGCTAGAAACTTACACTGGTTCTAAAGGTAAAGTTCAGCTAATGAGCTCTGGTACTATCATGAACGAAGTACGTAAAGCAGCTCAAATCCTTAGCGATGAGTACGGTGTTGCATCTGACGTTTACTCTGTAACGTCATTCAACGAAGTAACTCGCGACGGTCAAGCGGCAGAGCGTTACAACATGCTACACCCAGAAGCGGAAGCGCAAGTACCATACATCCAAACAGTAATGGGTACTGAGCCAGCTATCGCAGCAACTGACTACATGAAGAACTACGCAGAGCAGGTTCGTGCATTCATCCCTGCTGAATCTTTCAAAGTTCTTGGTACTGATGGCTTCGGTCGCTCAGACAGCCGTGAAAACCTACGTCGTCACTTCGAAGTGAACGCAGGTTACGTAGTAGTAGCAGCGCTAACTGAACTAGCGAAACGTGGCGAAGTTGAGAAATCTGTAATTGCTGAAGCAATTAAGAAATTCGACATCGACACTGAAAAAACAAACCCGCTATACGCTTAATTAAGAAGGTAGATAAGAAATGGCAATCGAAATTAATGTACCAGACATCGGTGCGGATGAGGTTGAAGTTACTGAGATTCTTGTAAGCGTTGGCGACAAGGTTGAAGAAGAGCAGTCTCTGATCACTGTTGAAGGCGATAAAGCTTCTATGGAAGTTCCTGCTTCTCAAGCGGGTATCGTTAAAGAAATCAAAGTTGCAGAAGGCGACAAGGTTTCTACTGGTTCTCTAATCATGATTTTCGAAGCCGAGGGTGCAGCTGAAGCTGCACCTGCTCCTGCGGCGGAAGCAGCTCCAGCAGCAGCTCCAGCTCCAGCAGCAGCGGCAGAACTGAAAGAAGTTCACGTACCAGATATCGGTGGTGACGAAGTTGAAGTTACTGAAATCATGGTAGCAATCGGCGACAGCATCGAAGAAGAGCAATCTTTGATCACTGTAGAAGGCGACAAAGCTTCTATGGAAGTTCCTGCACCATTTGCAGGTACGCTTAAAGAGATCAAAGTAGCAGCAGGCGATAAAGTATCGACTGGCTCTCTAATCATGGTATTCGAAGTAGCAGGTTCAGGTGCTCCAGCAGCAGCTCCTGCGGCAGTAGAAGCACCAGCGGCAGCAGCTCCAGCAGCAGCTCCAGCAGCATCTGCGGCAAAAGAAGTTAACGTTCCAGATATCGGTGGCGACGAAGTAGAAGTTACTGAAATCATGGTTGCAGTTGGCGATACAGTGGAAGAAGAGCAATCTCTAATCACTGTAGAAGGCGACAAAGCTTCTATGGAAGTTCCTGCACCATTCGCTGGTACTGTTAAAGAAATCAAGATTGCAGCTGGCGACAAAGTGTCTACTGGCTCACTAATCATGGTATTCGAAGTGGCGGGCGCAGCTCCAGCTCCTGCAGCGGCTCCAGCTCAAGCGGCAGCACCTGCAGCAGCGGCTCCTAAAGCAGAAGCTCCAGCGGCGGCAGCTCCAGCAGCGACAGGCGATTTCAAAGAGAACGACGAGTACGCTCACGCGTCTCCAGTTGTTCGTCGTCTAGCTCGTGAGTTCGGCGTAAACCTTTCTAAGGTTAAAGGTTCTGGTCGTAAGAGCCGTATCCTGAAAGAAGACGTTCAGAACTACGTGAAAGAAGCGCTTAAGCGTCTTGAGTCTGGTGCTGCAGCATCTGGCAAAGGCGACGGTGCAGCTCTTGGTCTACTACCATGGCCAAAAGTGGACTTCAGCAAGTTCGGTGAGACAGAAGTTCAGCCTCTATCTCGCATTAAGAAGATCTCTGGTGCTAACCTACACCGTAACTGGGTAATGATCCCGCACGTTACACAGTGGGATAACGCAGACATCACGGCTCTTGAAGCATTCCGTAAAGAGCAAAACGCGATTGAAGCGAAGAAAGACACTGGCATGAAGATCACTCCACTAGTGTTCATCATGAAAGCAGTTGCTAAAGCACTTGAAGCGTTCCCTGCGTTCAACTCTTCTCTATCAGAAGACGGTGAGAGCCTAATCCTGAAGAAATACGTGAACGTTGGTATCGCGGTAGATACGCCAAACGGTCTGGTTGTCCCTGTATTTAAAGACGTGAACAAGAAAGGCATCTACGAGCTATCTGAAGAGCTAATGGCTGTTTCTAAGAAAGCTCGTGCTGGTAAGCTAACTGCGGCTGACATGCAAGGTGGCTGTTTCACTATCTCTAGCCTTGGCGGCATCGGCGGTACTGCGTTTACTCCAATCGTGAACGCGCCAGAAGTGGGTATCCTAGGTGTATCTAAGTCAGAGATGAAACCGGTATGGAACGGTAAAGAGTTCGAACCGCGTCTACAACTTCCACTGTCTCTATCATACGACCACCGTGTGATCGATGGTGCGGAAGGTGCGCGTTTCATCACTTACCTAAACTCATGTCTATCTGACATTCGTCGTCTAGTTCTTTAATAGAAGTTAGATGTATGAGAGGCGGCAATTTAGCCGCCTCTGCTAATAATAATTACTGAACAATTTGGTTATCGCCCTTATTCACTATGGGGTTTTCACAATCGAATTGTTGTCTAGCTCACAGGCTAAATTGATTTACTTTTCACGCCATTAACATCTCTGTAAACTGTTAGCGGTCTGAAAGTCACTGTTTAAAAAATCTTACTTAAACAAAAAGAATCAAAAATCACTCAGCCTGTTAGGGATAATGACTACAAGAGGTCAAAATGAGCAAAGAAATTAAAGCCCAAGTTGTTGTACTTGGTTCTGGTCCTGCTGGTTACTCTGCAGCATTCCGTTGTGCGGATTTAGGTCTTGAAACTGTACTAGTTGAACGTTACAGCACTCTTGGCGGTGTGTGTCTGAACGTGGGTTGTATCCCATCTAAAGCACTTCTTCACGTTTCTAAAGTCATTGAAGAAGCAAAAGCAATGGCTGATCACGGCGTTGTATTTGGCGAACCGCAAACTGACATCAACAAAATCCGCATCTGGAAAGAAAAAGTTGTTAACCAACTTACTGGCGGCTTAGGTGGCATGGCTAAGATGCGTAACGTAACTGTTGTTAACGGTTACGGTAAGTTTACTGGTCCTAACTCTATCCTTGTAGAAGGTGAAGGCGAGTCAACTGTTGTTAACTTCGACAACGCAATCGTTGCTGCTGGTTCTCGTCCAATCAAACTGCCATTTATCCCGCATGAAGACCCACGTATTTGGGATTCTACTGACGCTCTTGAACTAAAAGAAGTGCCAGAAAAACTACTTATCATGGGTGGTGGTATCATCGGTCTGGAAATGGGTACGGTTTACCACTCTCTAGGTTCTAAAGTTGAAGTTGTTGAGATGTTTGATCAGGTAATCCCTGCAGCAGACAAAGATATCGTTAAGGTTTACACCAAGCGTATCAAAGACAAGTTCAAGCTAATGCTAGAAACGAAAGTAACAGCAGTTGAAGCGAAAGAAGACGGTATCTACGTTTCAATGGAAGGCAAGAAAGCACCTGCTGAAGCAGAGCGCTATGATGCGGTTCTTGTTGCTATCGGTCGTGTACCAAACGGCAAACTGATCGACGGTGAAAAAGCAGGTCTAGAAATCGACGAGCGCGGCTTCATCAACGTTGATAAGCAAATGCGTACTAACGTTCCTCACATCTTCGCGATCGGTGATATCGTTGGTCAACCAATGCTTGCTCACAAAGGTGTGCATGAAGGTCACGTAGCTGCTGAAGTTATCTCTGGTAAGAAGCACTACTTTGACCCTAAAGTTATCCCTTCAATCGCGTACACTGAGCCAGAAGTGGCTTGGGTTGGTAAGACTGAGAAAGAAGCGAAAGACGAAGGTATCAAGTACGAAGTGGCAACATTCCCATGGGCTGCATCAGGTCGTGCAATCGCATCTGACTGTTCAGACGGTATGACTAAGCTAATCTTCGACAAAGAAACTCACCGCGTAATCGGTGGTGCTATCGTTGGTACTAACGGTGGTGAACTACTTGGCGAAATCGGTCTTGCGATCGAGATGGGTTGTGATGCAGAAGATATCGCTCTGACTATCCACGCTCACCCAACTCTACACGAGTCTGTTGGTCTAGCTGCTGAAGTATTTGAAGGTTCTATCACTGACCTTCCAAACAAAAAAGCAGTTAAGAAGAAGTAAGTTTCTTTACTGATTAAATAATAAAAGCCGCTGAACATTCAGCGGTTTTTTTGTTTTTAAAAGCTAAGTTTCAAATACAAAAAAGCCTGGCAGAAGCCAGGCTTTATGAGTTTTGGTGTAGACCTTACTGATTGCGATCGTAAATACAAAGCATATCAAGGTATGAACTTACGAGGTTTTTCAGCTCATCTTCACCCTTAAAACGGTTTGCTTGTACAAACAGTGAGTAGCAAATGCCGTGGAACAAGTTAGTCAAATGTTCTGGTTGATGCGTGTTACAGATTTCACCACGCTCAATTGCTTTGATAAACATGTTCTGTACCAACATCTGGTTGGTGCGGTTGGTTGACACGAATAGTGGCCAAACTTCGTCGCGTGTCGATGCGCTCCACTCAAACCATACTTTCAGCCAGTGGCAATCTTGATTGACTAGCTCAATCATTGCGCTGGTGATATTCGCAATATTGTCACGAGCGTGTAGGTCTAAATCGATGTTATCTGAAAGGAAGTTCGAGAACTGACGTACAACGTGGTTCAGCACTTCATCAACGAGATCTTCGCGAGTTGGGAAGTAGTTAAAAACGGTAGCAACAGAAACCTGCGCGATTTCAGCGATATCCGCATGACCACCACGGCCAATACCGCGACGCGCAAATACTTCCAACGCGATTTCCATCAATTGTTGTTTACGCTTAATAGGGGAAAGCCTAGTACGGGCTCTCTTTGCAATTGAGTCCATTATATTTACCTTGCCATTTTCGTTGAATGGGGGGAAATCCCCCTAATTGATTATTTTAATAATTGCTTAAAGCAAGTGATGAGTGTAATGGTGCATATACTCAAGGTCAACATTTGTTGTGTAATTTGTAGACAGTAATGTCCTGATTGTTGATGCTTTTCGTCATAATCTGGCGAAAATACGGTTACGCTCTCAAGAAAATCGGAAAAGGCTTGTGGCTTTCAACACAATGAACGTGGTGATACACTACGCGCCGTAAGATTAGGTGATCGTTTGCGCGCGATTGACCTTAACCCACCAAATAAATTGAGCAGAGTATGAAACATACAGTAGAAGTCATGATTTCTGAGGAAGTCGTTCAGGATCGAGTTCGTGAAATAGGCAAGCAAATTACTGAGCGTTACCAAGGTAGCGAAGATCTGGTTTTGGTTGGCTTATTGCGTGGTTCATTTGTTTTTATGGCCGACTTAGCCCGTGCCATTGACCTGACTCATCAAGTCGATTTCATGACGGCTTCAAGCTACGGCAATACGATGGAGAGCTCACGTGATGTTCGTATCCTGAAAGATCTGGATGACGATATCAAAGGCAAAGATGTGTTGCTTGTTGAAGACATTATCGATACCGGTAATACGCTGAACAAGATTCGTGAGATCCTGTCGCTGCGTGAGCCAAAATCTATCGCAATCTGTACCTTGTTGGATAAACCATCTCGCCGTGAAGTGAACGTGCCAGTTGACTGGATTGGCTTTGAAATTCCGGATGAGTTTGTGGTTGGTGTAGGTATTGATTACGCTCAGAAATACCGTCACTTACCATTTATCGGTAAAGTTGTGCCTCAAGAATAAGCACAGGTCCATTATCGGATTATAAAAAATCAGATAGAAAAAACGCCCATTTCGAAATGGGCGTTTTTTGTTTAATCAACTTGTCGTATTAACGACACAGCAGCTTGTTCTCGGAGTTTAAAATCGTCGACAAGGCTGTTTTGTACGACTCTTCAACGGTTTCTTTAGAGTTAGAGCGAATACCCAGATACTCTAAACGGCCGTCTTCAATACCATAAACAAAGCCGTGAATCTCAACGTCTTGTCCACGCTCCCATGCATTTTGCATGATGGTTGAATTACCCAAGTTATAAACTTGTTCGGCAACGTTAAGTTCACCTAGTTTATCGGCACGATCTTCCAGAGGCATTTGATCCAGATAGGTGCGATGTTTGAAGTAAATATCACGAATGTGCAATAACCAGTTATTGATCAAACCGAGTTGCGGATTATCAATTGCAGCGTTAACACCGCCACAACCGTAGTGACCACATACGATAATGTGTTTTACTTTGAGAACGTCAACGGCATATTGAACAACAGAAAGGCAGTTTAGGTCTGTGTGGATGACTTGGTTTGCAACATTACGGTGAACAAATAACTCTCCTGAGTAAAGGCCGGTTAATCGTTCTGCTGGTACGCGGCTGTCTGAACAACCAATCCAAAGAAAATCGGGTTTCTGGCCCTCTGCGAGCTTAGCGAAATATTCAGGGCGATCAGACTTAATCTCTTCTGACCATTTTGAATTATTCTCAAATAATTGTTTAATTTCCGGCATCTTGCAAATAACTTCCCTTAAATGACAAAAGCACTGATAGCTCTGCTGTTCAAATATAGCAAGCGATCAGAATTTCAACTATACACAATGTTACAATTTCGATCCCGTTAAATATTCGTCAGACAGGACTCATCTGACGTGTTCTTACCAATAAATTCGTACAATTGAGCTCGTTTATTTATCTCCCTTCAAAGCCCATGAAATAGTTATGGTTTAAGGGAGAATGTCACTGGTTACAGTGATGAGTTTGGTTTGATATTAATGCAAGGGAATTAAGTGTTGTTCGGGAATCGATTTGAGGATATCAATTTCAAAGGGGACATCTTTGGTGGTGTCACTACGGCAATTATCTCGCTACCTTTGGCTTTAGCATTTGGTGTCGCTTCAGGAGCTGGCGCAGAAGCTGGCTTATGGGGTGCGATCATGGTGGGTTTGTTTGCTTCTCTGTTTGGTGGTTCTAATACGCTGATATCAGAACCGACCGGGCCGATGACCGTCATTATGACCGCTGTATTGACGAGCATGATGGTGAAATATCCGGAAACAGGCATGGCGATGACGTTTACTGTCGTCATGATGGCAGGTGCATTTCAGATTTTGCTAGGGACACTTAAGCTGGGTAAATACGTTACCTTAATGCCTTATAGTGTGATTTCCGGCTTTATGTCAGGCATTGGTGTCATACTGATTATCCTGCAATTATCTCCTCTGCTGGGACATGCGGCGCCTTCAGGTGGGGTGCTAGGGACACTATCCGCATTACCAGAGACTATTTCTAACCTGAAGTTTAGTGAGCTGTTTTTAGGCTTGCTGACGCTGGGTATTCTGTTTTTCTTCCCGAAACAATATCGCAAGTATGTCCCTGCTCAGCTGGTGGCACTGGTTGCTGTAACATTATTGTCGGTGATGCTGTTTGATACGGATGACATTCGCCGGATTGGTGAAATCCCGGCAGGTCTGCCTTCGTTGGTGGCACCACACATTAATCCAGACATGTTTGTTGAGATGGTTATCGATGCGCTGGTCCTGGGTACCCTTGGCTGCATCGATACACTACTGACGGCGGTTATCGGTGACTCGCTTACGCGTAAAGAACATGATTCTGATAAAGAACTGCGTGGTCAGGGCTTAGCAAATATGATTTCCGGATTGTTTGGTGCGCTACCGGGTGCGGGGGCGACGATGGGAACCGTGACCAACATTCAGGTTGGTGCGCGCTCACCGTTATCTGGTGTGGTACGTGCGCTGATGCTGGCATTAGTTGTATTGGTTGCGGGCGGGCTGACCGAGCCAATTCCAATGGCGGTACTGGCTGGTATTGCGGTGTATGTCGGATTTAATATTCTCGACTGGAGCTTTATTCAACGTGCTCACAAGGTCAGTTTTTCGGGTATGGCGGTGATGTACGGGGTGATGCTACTGACCGTATTCGTCGATTTGATTGTTGCCGTTGGGCTTGGGGTGTTTATCTCCAACATCATTATTATCGAACGCCTGAGCCGTGAGCAGGCGCGCCAAGTTAAAGCCATTAGTGATGCTGATGAAGATGATGTGCCTCTAACAGACAGTGAAAGAGGGCTATTGGATCGAGCCAACGGCACGGTTCTGTTCTTCTACCTTTCTGGGCCAATGATCTTTAGCGTATCAAAAGCGATTTCTCGTCAGCACTCAAGTATTGCCGATTATGAAGTGATGATCCTGGATCTCACAGATGTACCAATGATTGATGTGACCGTGGGGTTAGCACTGGAAAACGCGATAAAAGATGCGCTGGATGCGAATTGTGAAGTGTATCTGTTGTGCCCAAATCAACGTACGCGTGAACAACTAGAAAAGTTCCACGTGATCGATCTGGTTCCGGCTGCCAACATTTATCGATTCCGCTATGAAGCTTTGAACGCCGCAGTTGCCCATGTTGAGGAAGCACAATACCAACGCATTACTGCGTAATTCACCCAGTTTCTATTTTCAGCTCTGCCAAGCCTTTTGGCAGAGCTCGTTATCTCACTGCCTGTTCCAGACACACTTTTCCCTCTGTTATCGACTCTCCAAGGCTCAGAAAACCATAGATTTACTGTGGATAAAACGTCCAAGTTTATCGAAAGGTTTAATTGTAATCATCGTTATTCAACGATAAACTAAAAATCCTTCACTGCAATACCAAAAGATGTTTCTGGGGCATCGGCTCTTAATCGTTCAAATACTCTCACTTGGTATCAGCAATCACGAATTACAACAGACGGCAATCAACTACGCTATGTACGCATTAGAAATCGAACAGCTACGTAAAACGTACGCAGGCGGCTTTGAGGCGTTAAAAGGCATCAGTCTACAAGTTAAACAAGGTGACTTTTACGCGCTTCTCGGCCCAAACGGGGCAGGGAAATCAACCACAATCGGTATTATCGCTTCGCTTGTCAACAAAACTTCTGGAACCACCAAAGTTTTTGGTTATGACATCGATACTGACCTTGAATTAGCGAAACAAAATTTAGGTCTGGTTCCTCAGGAGTTCAACTTCAACCAATTTGAATCGGTTGAGCAAATCGTTATTCAACAAGCAGGGTATTACGGCGTACCAAAAGCGGTTGCAAAAGAGCGTGCACAGAAGTACCTGACTCAACTTGACCTTTGGGACAAACGATCAGAGGCTGCTCGAAATCTATCAGGTGGTATGAAGCGTCGACTCATGATAGCCCGAGCGCTAATGCATGAACCAAAATTACTGATTCTGGATGAGCCAACCGCTGGCGTGGATATTGAATTGCGCCGTTCAATGTGGGAATTCCTTAAAAAGATTAACGCTCAAGGTATCACGATTATTCTTACCACTCACTATCTTGAAGAAGCGGAAATGCTTTGTCGCAACATCGGTATTATTAATCGTGGAGAGCTGATTGAGAACACCACTATGAAAGGCTTGTTGTCTAAACTGCAAGTCGAGACGTTTGTCCTGGACGTTGAGAATGAAAGCTGTCTTCAGCCTCTTGATGGCGTCATTTCTCAAACATTAAGAGAAGGCTCTCTAGAAATTGAGCTTGAGAAGTCGGAAGGCTTGAACCATGTGTTTACTCAGTTAACTGAGCAAGGCGTAAGAGTACTGTCGATGCGTAATAAGGCTAACCGCTTGGAAGAGTTGTTTGTCCGTATTGTTCGCGAGCAGAGTTAAGGAAACGGTATGTATCATATTTATTGGACAGCTTTTGTCAGTTTGCTGGGTAAAGAGATCAATCGCTTTACGCGTATTTGGGTACAAACCTTAGTTCCGCCTGTGATTACCATGTGCTTATATTTCATCATCTTTGGTAATCTTATTGGTTCGCGTATTGGTCAGATGAACGGATTTAGCTATATGGAATACATTGTTCCTGGCTTAATCATGATGTCGGTCATTACCAACTCATACTCAAACGTCGCTTCGTCATTTTTCAGTGCAAAAATGCAGAAAAATATTGAAGAATTGCTTGTGGCTCCGGTGCCTAACTATGTCATTATCGCGGGTTATGTCATGGGGGGAGTTACCCGAGGCTTGTTGGTTGGCACCTTTGTCACTTTCGTCTCGCTATTCTTTGTTGATTTGAATGTGGATCATTGGGGAATTATATTCCTGACCGTATTTATGACTTCGGTTGTTTTTGCGTTAGGTGGATTAATCAACGCTGTGTTTGCTAAGACGTTTGATGATATTTCTATTGTCCCTACGTTTGTCCTGACGCCATTAACCTACTTAGGTGGGGTTTTCTATTCGATCAGTCTGTTACCAGAGTTTTGGCAGGGCGTGTCAAAAATCAATCCGATCGTATATATGGTCAACGCTTTCCGTTATGGATTTTTAGGCGTATCGGATGTGGGCATCGTGACATCGTTTAGTGTACTAGGGGTTTTTGTTGTATTGCTGTATGCAGTGGCGCATTACTTAGTAACCAAAGGTAAAGGCTTACGCACCTAGACTTTACCAATGAAGTGACAACAAAAAAGGTCGACTCGAAGTCGACCTTTTGTTTTTACTTTTGCTTGCTAGGCATCATTTGACTTGCCATCGCTTGATTCTGAATTATCTTTAGCTTCAATAACCATATCGACGGTTTGATTGTCGATCAGACGAACATTACCTAAAAATGCTGACATCAGAATAACGGCTTTTGCTGTGTCTGCCGTGATCACATCTAAGGTGCGAGCATCACGGATAAATATTTCATCCGGATGTAACCCTGCCGCTCTGAGCTGATCACTTGCATCTTCAATGATTGAAGCATAGTCATCACGCCCGCCACGCATTGCACTGCTAATCCAACGCATAGTACGTGCAAGCACTGGTGCACGCTGACGTTGATCAAGCGTAAGTAGACCATTGCGAGAGCTCATCGCAAGCCCGTCCATTTCACGAACGGTCGGTACGCCTACGATTTCAATATCCATTGCCAGGTCATCAACCATCTTGCGAATAACAGCAAGTTGCTGGAAGTCTTTTTCGCCAAAACAAGCCAGATCTGGTTGGACAATATTAAATAACTTATTGACGATAGTCGTCACGCCGCGGAAGTGACCCGGACGAGAGGCACCTTCTAAAGTAGTCGAAAGACCAGGTACATCGACAAAAGTCTGCTTATCTAACCCTTCTGGGTAGATGATCTCCGGTGTTGGAGTGAACACTAGCTCAACCCCTTCAGCGGAGAGCTTGCTGAGGTCTTCATCCAATGTTCGCGGGTAGTTACTTAAATCGTCGGCACGTTCAAACTGCATCGGGTTAACAAAGATGCTTACGACAACCACATCAGCGTATTCGCGAGCTTTACGAACAAGTGTTAAATGACCGTCATGAAGATTGCCCATGGTTGGGACAAACGCGATTTTACGTCCTTCACGCTTATAGGTTTTTACCTGTTCACGAACCGCTGAAATTTCCGCAAAAGTTTGCATTCACTTATCCTCTAAGCAATGGTATGTGCATCGTCTGGGAATACACCGTTTGCAACATCTTCCATGTATTTTGCAACGGCTTTGCGCATATCACCTGTTTCTGCAAGAAAGTTTTTGGAGAATTTAGGCATGTAGTTGGCAGAAATACCAAACATATCATGCATGACAAGAATTTGACCGTCAGTCGCACTACCTGCACCGATACCGATGACTGGTACGTCAAGCAACTGAGTGATGCGTTCTGCTAAAGCTGCAGGAACACATTCTAGTAGGATAATTTGAGCACCCGCTTCTTGAAGCGCCAGTGCGTCTTTGACCATGCGATCGGCGTTTTCCTGCTCGCGACCTTGTACTTTATAGCCACCAAAGATGTTTACAGACTGAGGCGTCAGACCTAGGTGAGCACAGACAGGAACCGCACGTTCAGTAAGCATTTTAACGGTATCAACTAACCAATCACCGCCTTCGATCTTCACCATGTTTGCGCCAGCACGCATGATTTTTGCTGCATTTTCGCAGGCTTGCTCTGGCGTTGCGTAGCTCATGAATGGCATATCAGACATCAGCAAACAGTTTGGGCTACCAGCACGAACGCAGCGAGTGTGGTATACGATATCTTCTACGGTGACTGGTAGCGTATCGTTTTCGCCTTGAAGCACCATGCCTAGTGAGTCACCCACTAGTAGAACTGGCATTTCCTGGCTTTCAAAAAGTTGGGCAAAACTTGCATCGTAAGCTGTTGAAGTAGCAAATTTACGACCTTCTTGTTTGCACTTAATAAGGTCGTTAATGGTCATTTTTTTCATTGTTTTATCCTTACTAGGAGTTGGCTATGACTGCCAAATATTGAGGCCGTTTCTATCTACTTGATTCAGTAGTGAAGAGACCTCGGTCCCATCAGGGAGTTGTAAACTTGGTGCAATTTCCGCAAGAGGGTAGAGCACGAACTCGCGCTCTTTCATTCCGTAGTGAGGAATGGTCAGTCTTTCGGAATTAATCACCTCATTGCCATAAAGTACAATGTCGAGATCCAATGTTCTTGGCCCCCAACGTTCATCTTTACGGACACGCCCTTGCTCTTGCTCGATCGCTTGGGTGCAATCAAGCAGTTGCAAAGGCGTCAAATTGGTTTGAATCGCCACGACCGCATTAATGTAATCCGGCTGATTTTGTGGCCCCATAGGCGTGCTGCTGTAAAGCTGTGAAGCTTTCACAAATTTTGATTCAGGCAGTGTTTTTAGCGCTTCGATCGCTTGTTTAGCTTGGCTGACAGGATCAGCCAAGTTGCTGCCTACCGCAATGTACGCTGTGATCATGACTTCGGCTTACTCTTTTTCTTGCGATAGGTTTTACGGCGACGCTGGCCTTTCGGCGCTTGGTCGTCGAGATCACCAGCCATTGCCTGGCGCATTTCTCGGCCTGCATTTTGGAAAGTTTCCCACCACTTGGCAAGCTTCTCTGTCTCTCCGCCTTCAATTTCGCCACGCATTTCAAGAAAGTCGTAACCCGCGCGGAACTTGTTTAATTCCATAAGGCGTGAGGCACGCTTACCATTGCGTCGTGGCAGGCGTAATTGCAGTTGCCAAATCTCGCGAATAGTCGCAGTGTGACGTCGTGGGATCGCAATTGTGCGAACCTGCTCATCAAGAATGATGTTACTGGCTTCCATGATGGCATCGTAATAACCAAGATGGCGCTCTTCCATCAGTTTCTCGGCTACGGCACACAGTGGATACCACAGCATCGCTGCGAACATAAATGCTGGGTTGATGCGTTTACCTTCTTCGATTCGCATGTCAGTGGAATCGAGGACCAGATCCAGCATCTGTTCGGTATGAGATGAGTAATCTTCAGTGAAGTGCTCAGAAATCGTCGGGAAAAGCTGTTGGAATAAGTTGTATTCGCGCAGCAGGTGGTAGGTTTCTAAACCTTGACCAGACTGTAACAGCTTTAAAGATTCTTCGAAAAGACGTGCAGATGGGATATCACGCAATAGCGTCGACATTTCTTCGATTGGCGCTGCGGTGTCTTCTTCAATATCAAAGTCGAGCTTAACGGCGAAACGAATCGCACGCAGCATGCGTACCGGATCTTCACGGTAGCGAGTTTCTGGATCACCGATCAGACGAATCAGACGATCTTCTAAGTCCTCGATACCACGAGCATAATCGTGAATCGAGTAATCCGCGATGTTGTAGTACATCGAGTTGATCGTGAAATCGCGACGTTCAGCATCTTCATCGATGGTGCCGTACACGTTGTCGCGTAACAGCATGCCTTCTTTTGATTGCTGAGAAATACTTTTGTTTTTCTGTTCTTGATGGTGACCACGGAAGGTCGCGACTTCAATGATGTCTCGGCCAAACATGATGTGAGCCAAGCGGAAACGACGCCCAATCAAGCGGCAGTTTCTGAATAGCTGTTTTATTTGCTCTGGTGTTGCATTGGTCGCAATATCAAAGTCTTTTGGTCTCTGTCCAAGCAGTAAATCTCGAACCCCGCCACCCACAAGAAAAGCATCGAAACCAGCACCATTGAGGCGGTACAGTACCTTCAGTGCATTGTCACTGATCTGCTTACGCGAAATGTTGTGCTCTTCACGAGTTATTACATTGAGAGCGAGCTCTGGGATTGTGGCAGGTTCGCTTGGTGTATAGTCGTTTGTATTCATGTGCATCTGGCAATAACTGGGTTTAATCCAATTTTGCTTTGGTTAGTTTTGGTGCCCTCGGGCAGATTTGCGGCTAATGATAGCACTACACAGCGCCATTTGAGAATCATGCTGTGATTTCGATCTCTGTTGGTAGCTGTTCTAACTGCCAGTTTTCGCTGCCCCAGCGAAGGATATTCGTAATATCTGAGGCGCGTATTTCTTCTGGTATATCAAAGCCTAAAAACGTCATCGCTTTTAGTAGTGCTGGCTTCGGATTGTCAATATCAATAGCCGTCGCGTGATTTTGTTTCGACAGTTTATTGCCGTTGTCATCTATCGCCAATGGTAAGTGCAAGTAACTGACTTCAGATTGTCCCAGAATTTGGTACAAGCTGATTTGGCGCCCAGTCGGTTCGATTAAATCTGCGCCACGAACAACTTCAGTGACCCCTTGGTCGATATCATCCAATACTACCGCAAGATTATAAGCAAATAAGCCATCTCGACGTTTAATAATGAAATCTTCATTAACCAGTTGTTCTGGAATCTGAATAGTTCCATGTTTCAGGTCGAAAAAACTGGCGATAGGTTTGGTCATTTTTAGGCGTATTGCGCCTTCTTTCAAGTTTTTATCTCGGCAAGTGCCCGGATAAAATCCACCATGCTGCTTAATTTGCTTGCGTGTACACTGGCAATAATACGCGTCACCATTTTCTAGCCAAGTATCTATTTGAGCCTGGTAGAGATGATGACGCTGACTCTGGTAAACCACCTCGCCATCCCAATGCAATTGGTAAGCTTGCAGTGCTTCCAGAATGGCTTGTGTTGCGCCGGGCATTTCCCTTGGAGGATCGAGGTCTTCTATGCGAACTAACCATGATCCATGGTTAGCTTTTGCCTGAAAATAACTGCCAAGGGCGGCTACCAGTGAGCCAAAATGCAGTGGCCCTGAAGGAGATGGGGCGAATCGGCCAACATAGCTTGTCATGTGTGTGGATCTCGAACAGATAAGCCAAAACAAAAAGGGAGCCAGAGCTCCCTTCCATAATCAAAATGCGTGGTGATTAGCCTTGCATCTGCTTTTCTTTGATTTCTGCAAGTGTTTTACAGTCGATACAAAGATCGGCAGTTGGGCGTGCTTCAAGACGGCGAATGCCGATCTCTACGCCACAAGACTCACAAAAGCCGAAGTCATCTTCTTCGATTTTGTCTAACGTCTTTTCAATCTTCTTGATCAAACGGCGCTCACGATCACGATTACGCAGTTCTAGGCTGAACTCTTCCTCTTGAGAGGCGCGGTCCACTGGATCAGGGAAGTTTGCTGCTTCATCCTGCATATGGTGAACAGTACGGTCCACTTCAGATCTTAGCTGATCACGCCAAGCCGTTAGGATTTTCGTAAAGTGTTCAACCTGCTCTGGTGACATGTATTCTTCACCAGGCTTTTCCTGATATGGCTCCACGCCTGCAATGGCTAGGATGCCAATCGTTTTTTTCTTTGATTCTGGCATACAGCATCTCCTACTTACACCTAGTCAACTGCTTCGCAGTCTATTTAAGGCGGGTATCTATAGCAAAAAGAGGCGGTGCAGGCAAATACTGATTTGCAATCTTATCGTCAATGTGAAGATAACATCATTTTTTCTCTAAATTGATGAAATCAACAGCGGAAATTAGCGATATGTCAGTACTGCTTAGTTCAGCTTTATAGCAGAGAACTTCGACTCCAGCGTCTTGTGCTTGTTTGAGTAATTGTGAATATTTTGCGTCTATATGGTGTGCCGCAGATACTTTTTCAATACCCGAATGTAAAACAGTAAATAAAAGTATGGCTCTACTTCCATTTTGTGCCATTTCTGTGAGCTCTCTCAGGTGCTTTTGTCCTCGAGTAGTGACTGCATCGGGGAAGTATCCTTGCCCATCCGAGTGAGTTTCATCAAGAAGAGTGACGCTTTTCACTTCTATATAACACTTTGGTTTATCACTTGCGCTGAGCAAGATATCAATTCGGCTATTTTCATTGCCATATTTCACTTCAGTTTGAAGTGTGTCATAACCGCAAAGTTCTGAAATGACGTTATTTTCAATCGCCTCAACCGCTAATTGGTTGGCTCGCGCGGTATTGATACAAATACGATGGCCGAGTTCGGTTTCACTGAGCTCCCAGCTATTAGGGTATTTACGCTTGGGGTTATCGGATGTTGAGTACCAAACTTTATTACCAGGTGTGGCACAGCCGGTCATTGCGCCTGTGTTGGCACAATGGATGGTGCGAATTTCACCGTTATCAAGCTCAATATCGGCAAGGAAGCGTTTATAGCGTTTAAGTAGAGTCGCTGACTCTAAAGCGGGTTCGAAATGCATTTTGCTTATTTAGACAGGAATGTTTTTATGTACAATGTTGCCATCATTACACCATAAGGTATTTCCTTTGTCACAATTGCCGATTGAAGCCGTGATGCCTCAGTTACTTGCCGCGGTCAAAAACCAACATCAGGTCATCCTTAAAGCTGCGCCAGGTGCAGGTAAGTCGACTTACTTTCCTCTCCAACTAATTAAGCACAAATTGGTGACTGGCAAAATTATTATGCTGGAACCAAGACGACTGGCAGCCCGCAATATTGCTCGTTATTTGTCTGAACAATTAGGAGAGCAAGTGGGGCAAAGTGTCGGGTATCGTGTTCGCGGTGAGACAAAGGTAAGCGCTGCAACGCAATTGGAGATCGTGACGGAAGGGATCATGACGCGCATGATCCAAAATGACCCTGAACTGGATGGTGTCGATCTACTGATTTTCGATGAATTTCATGAGCGCAGTATTCATGCGGATACGGCGTTGGCATTCAGTTTAGAAGTTCAGGAAGCGCTGCGCGATGATCTTAAGCTGGTGGTGATGTCGGCAACGCTCGATCAAGATGCTTTGCAAGCGTTGCTACCCGAAGCGAGTTTTATTGAATCAGAAGGGCGCAGTTTTGATGTTGAAACGCGCTACGCACCGCTCGCCGTTAATGATCATCTTCCCGTTGTCATGGCCAAAACGATTGAGAGTTTGATCAATAAAGAGTCCGGCTCTTTACTGGCTTTTCTACCTGGCGTTGCTGCAATCAAACAGGTTGAAGAATGCTTATCGCATTTGCCAGCGGAAGTTGAAGTGTGCCCACTATACGGCCAGCTCAGCTTTGCTGAGCAGCAAAAAGCGATCTCTCCGGCGGTAAAAGGGAAACGTAAAGTCGTGCTGGCAACAAACATCGCGGAAACGTCCCTGACTATTGAAGGGATTCGCCTTGTTGTTGATTCTGGTTTAGAGCGTATCGCACGTTTTGATCTCAAGAATGGTCTCACCCGTCTGGAGCAGGTTCGTATTGCCCAGTCTTCGGCGATACAGAGGCTGGGGCGAGCTGGTCGAATTGAAGAGGGGATTTGTGTTCGCCTCTATTCTGAAAGTCAGTTCAAACAGCAACCGACGGTACCGCAGCCTGAAATTCTGCATTCTGATCTGGCGAGTTTGGTTATGGAGCTGGCTTTCTGGGGCGCGAGTGATATTCAGGACCTAAAATGGCTCAATATCCCCTCTCAAGCCGCTTTGAGTCAGGCGAAGCAACTGTTAGTTTCACTTGGGCTTTTAACTGAACAAGGTCAATTGACGGCGGATGGCAGACAGGCTCATGAGCTTGGTGTGGAACCTCGCGCGGCTGCAATGTTGATAAAATCTTCGCAGCACAATGAGAAGATGTTAAATACTGCGCTTGCAGCGGTCGCCCTTATAGAAGAGCCAGAAAGAAACGTCACCAATATTGCCCATAGCTTGCATCGCTGGGTAACAGGAACACATCCGAAAAGGTCGTTGTTGCTTAAACGCGCGCAATCTTTGTCTCACAAGCTGGATGGTGCCTTTTCTGTTGCTGATGTTGATGAGAGTGCGTTACCTCTGGTATTGAGCCTGGCGTTTCCGGATCGTATTGCTCAGCAACGCAGTAATCAATATGGTCGCTTCACGCTATCGAATGGTCACGGTGCGGAATGTCGCCCCGACGATACCTTAGGCGCCAGCGAGTATTTAGTTGCGGTTGATCTTATGCGTTCACATTCCAATTCGAGTCAAATTCATTTGGCGTGTGAATTGGACGTCAACTTACTGCAAACTACGTTTAAGTCGCTATTTTCCTCTGAAGAACTGGTGGATTGGGACGAAAAAAGAGGACGTTTAATCGCGCAGCGGCAACAAAAACTCGGTCAATTGGTGATAGAGCGTGAGTCGTTGCCAAGTCCGGGCAAAGAAAAAATGACACAAGCTTTACTCACTTATGTCCGCCGTCAGGGATTGAGCAGTCTAAACTGGACACCGGCATCGGAAAGCTTGCTTGAGCGCATTCGCTGCGCAATAGACTGGCTTCCAGAGCAACCTTGGCCAAGTTTTGATAACGAGAGTTTGCTTGAATCACTGGAAGAGTGGCTAGAGCCGTACATGGCGTCCGTATCGTCAGTAAAAGATCTGAATAAGGTTAATTTGACGGAAGCTTTGAATGCGCGTTTAGGCTGGCCCTTAAATCAGAATATTGATGAGTGGCTACCTGAGCACTATCAGCTACCGACAGGCACAAAGAAACGCATTCGATATCAATACGGTCATGAGCCTGTGTTATCAGTCAGAATGCAGGAAGTATTTGGCGAAAGCACATCGCCGACTGTTGCTTTAGGGCGCAAACCTTTAGTGCTGGAGTTACTTTCTCCGGCGCAGCGTCCATTGCAAGTGACCACCGACCTCGCTGCGTTCTGGAAAGGCAGTTATAAAGACGTACAGAAAGAGATGAAAGGGCGCTACCCAAAACACGTTTGGCCAGATGATCCTGCCAGCCATGTAGCGACAACGAAAACAAAAAGACAATTGAATAATGACTAACACTAAAAAGCCAAGCACAAAAAAAGCGCCTGCGAAGAAAAAAACAGCAGCGAAAAGTACGGCAACACGTAACAAACGTAGCCCGGGTAAAAAGCCGGACAATGGCAAACGTTCGTGGTTGAAAACGTTGTGGTCGTTCGGCTGGAAAGCGGGTGTTGCGCTGGCTGCGGTATTGTTATTCGTCGGGATCTATTTAGATAGCGTGGTCAAAGAGCGCTTTGATGGTCAGCTATTTGAACTGCCAACCGTTGTTTACGCGCGTATTCTGAATTTGAGCCCGGGTGAGAATATCACCATCAAAGAGCTGCGCAATGAACTGGATGTACTCAACTATCGAAAGGTGAGCACGCCTCGTTATCCTGGCGAATACTCTTCGTCTTCTACCCGCATTGAATTAATTCGTCGTCCATTTGAGTTCGCTGATGGCCCGGAGCCAGATCGTCACGTGATGCTGCATTTCTCTGACGGTGGTTTACAGCGCATTCAGTCTTTGGAATCCAGAGGGGATCTTGGCTATCTGCGTCTTGAACCTAAAATGCTGGGTATGTTGGAGAAAGATCAGGACGAGCAACGACTGTTTTTACGTCGAGACCAGTTCCCGGAAATTTTGGTTGATGCGCTACTGGCTACCGAAGACCGAAACTTTTATCAACATGACGGTGTTTCTCCGCTGGCCATCGGGCGTGCGCTCGTTGCGAATATCAAGGCAGGCCGCACGGTCCAGGGCGGCAGTACACTGACTCAGCAGTTGGCGAAAAACTTATTTCTTACCCGCGACAAGACATTATGGCGTAAGCTACGTGAAGCCTACATCGCGTTGATTCTGGATTATCGCTACAGCAAAGATCGTATTCTGGAAGCGTACTTAAACGAAGTGTATTTAGGGCAAAGTGGCGGTGAAGCGATCCATGGCTTTGGTTTGGCCTCGCGTTACTACTTTGGCCAGCCGATCAGTGAGCTACGCGTCGATCAACTTGCCATGTTAGTCGGTATGGTCAAAGGGCCGTCTTATTACAACCCTATTCGCTATCCAGAGCGAACCAAAGATCGCCGTGACCTGGTATTGCGTCTGTTGATGCAACAAAATCTACTGACGGCACAAGAGTATGATCAGGCAGCCAGTCGTCCGCTTGATACGCAAAGCAATCCTCGTATTGCCAGCCGTCAGCCTGCGTACTTCCAGCAATTGAACATCGAGCTGAAAGAAAAAGTCGGTGAACGTTTTAAGGCGGAAACAGGATTAAGAGTCTTCACCTCACTTGATCCGGTATCGCAAAGCAAAATGGAAAAAGCCATCGCGAAAAAGATCCCAGAGCTGGCAAAGCGAGGCGGTAAAGATCTCGAAGCTGCAGCGGTGGCAGTTGACCGCCACAGTGGAGAAATCCGCGCAATGGTTGGCGGTAAGCGAGCGGGTTATGATGGATTTAACCGAGCGCTGAATGCGAGCCGTCCTATTGGTTCTTTGGTGAAGCCTGCGATTTACCTGACTGCACTGGAGCAACCGGAAAAATACAATTTGGGAACAACGCTGCATGACACGCCACTAAGTCTCAAAGGCAGTGAAGGCACGGTTTGGACACCGCGTAATTACGATCGTAAATATCGTGGCGATGTGCCACTGTACCTTGCGTTAGCGAAGTCGCTTAATGTACCAACAGTGCGTTTGGGTATGGAGCTAGGTATTCCTGAAGTGACGAATACGTTAGAGCGCTTAGGCGTAAGCAAAAATGAAATCCGCCCAGTGCCTTCCATGTTCCTTGGCGCGTTTTCATTGACGCCACTTGAGGTGGCTCAGATGTACCAGACTCTGACAAACTCTGGCAAACGAGCAAGGTTAACAGCACTTCGCTCAGTCATTGATATGGAAGGAAATGTTCTATACCAATCACTTCCTCGCTCGTCTCGTGAGGTTGATGAGCAGGCGGCCTGGCTCACCACTTACGCGATGAAACAAGGCGTTGCTCAGGGAACAGGGCGCTATTTGCAGAATCAATTTTCTTGGGCTGCATTGGCTGGTAAAACAGGTACTAGTAATGATACCCGCGACAGTTGGTTTGTGGGCGTGGACGGTCGAGAAGTTACCACTATCTGGCTGGGACGTGATGATAACAAACCAACTAATCTAACCGGCGCGAGTGGTGCTTTACGTGTGTATGCCGAATATTTGTCTCAGCGTATTCCTGAACGTTTAGCATTACCTTGGCCACGAGAAGTAACAACTTTGGGCTTCAAACAAAAAGCCGAAGGTGGGTTGGAAATGAACTGTCGTAGCGAATATAAACTTCCGGTTTGGGATAAAACAGGTCAGGTAAAGCAGCAGTGTGAGAAAAAATCCAACTGGATTAATGATTTATTTAATTGGTAGTGTCGCTAAACTGCAAGTGGAAACTTGTTTCACTGGTCAATTCTTAGTACATATTAGTGCGTATAATCTGGGAGCATTGGCTGACCAATGCAGCCAATGCGCTTCCTGTGACCAGAGATTCGATAAAGGAAAAATGAATGTTCAAAAAGTTGTCATGTAGCCCGTTAACTCGCCATTTTGCGCTTTGGGTAAGCTTCTTTTTGATCGCTGCGCCTTCGGTTGGCCGGGCTCAGGAAGAGACTTCCGCATCGCGCCCTAAAATCGCAGTGGTTCTCGCTGGTGGTGGTGCAAAAGGTGCCGCCCATATAGGCGTGTTGAAAGCTCTGGAAGAGATGCACATTCCGGTCGATATCATAACCGGAACGAGCATGGGCGCGTACGTTGGTGGCTTGTATGCCACTGGTATGAGCGCCGATGAGATTGAGAGCTTTATTTACACCGTGGATTGGAACGGCGGTTATCGAGACCGTGTAGACCGAAGCCAGCGCCGGGTTCGTGATAAAGAGTATGAAGACCGTTATCAGATTTACACCGACCTTGGCCTGAGATTGACTGAGGTTAGGGCGCCAACTGGTGTCGTGCTAGGGCAAAACATGCTGCGCATTCTGCGTGAAAGCACGGGTAATTTGGGGCGTTTTGATTCCTTTGATGAACTCGCCATTCCGTATCGCTCTGTCGCAACGGACATCTTAGAGCTTGAAGAAGTCGTCATTGGTAATGGCTACTTGGTGGATGCGATGATGGCGAGTATGTCTGTGCCAGGCGCGCTCCCACCTTATCAGTTAAATGGTCACATGCTGGTCGATGGCGGCGTAGTAAATAACATGCCGGTTGATGTGGCTCGTGCAATGGGCGCGGACGTTGTTATCGCCGTAGATATCAGTACCGACTACAAAACCAAAGAAGACTTTACCGGGCTGTTTACCGTAGCTGACCAACTTTCCAACTATCTTGTGCGCCGCAGTACTCAAGAGCAAGTCGAAGCACTCCAAGAGCAAGACATTTACATTCGTCCGAATGTTGGTCAAATGGAAACCGTTGAGTTCGATAAAATGCCTTCGGCGTTTCAGTCGGGGTATGAAATCACTAAGACGTTGGCACCGAAATTAGAAGGCTTGAGTCTATCCAGTGCGGATTACCAACGTTACATCGACAATAAACAAGAAGCGCGGAAAACCTTAGTCCATGGTGATGAACGTGTGGTTGATGAGGTCGTGATCATCAATAACACGCACTACAGCGATGTACTGTTGACCAACCGTTTGCATTTGGAGACAGGGCGAAAAATCCCCACGCAAGAAATAGAAAAAGCGGTTGAAAACCTATACGCGCTTGATCGCTTTGAGCTGATTACTTATCAGTTTGAGGAAGACGAAGGCGTCACACAACTGGTGTTTAACGTTAACGAAAAATCGTGGGGCCCTAATTACCTCAACTTTCGATTTTTCCTCGAAGATGATTTTGATACTGACAGCCAGTATGGCATCGGCTTATCAACCAATTTCACCAATCTAAATTCTCATGGTGCAGAGCTGGCATTTAATGTCGAAATGGGGACGGATAAGCTGATTGAAGCTGAACTGTACTCGCCAGTTATGTCCAGCCAGCAGCTTTTCGTATCCGGAAGACTAACCTACAGTAATGAAAGCCGAAACTTACCGCTGAGTGACTTCCAAAACCCGGACATTGGCGCAGTGGACGACTTCCTGCCTGTGTCGTACAGCGATTTTACATCAGAGCTTTCTATTGGCCTTCAACCCACGTTATGGCAAGAGTTACGATTGGGCGCACGATACTCAACCGGCAGTATTGAACTTTCCACTTTGGCATCGGCAGGTAATCTGGATTTTGACCGACTTGGCGCATTTGCAAGTTATCGTTTAGACACGCTCGATGACTTCGCTTTTCCTACTCGTGGCCTGTTGGTTGATTTGGAGTATTTCGTTTCTCATGACAAAAGTCCGGAAGGTGATAACTTCTTGGAATCCGAGTCTTCGGTCGAAGATACGGTGTATGAAATTTCCGCCCGATTTAAAGGTGCAGTGAGTCATCAGCGTCATACTTTAGTCGGACATGCTGAATACAGCTTTGTTGAGAGCAAAAACTCCACCATCCCACTCGATCCGCGAGAGTTAGGGGGCTTTTTAAACCTTTCGGGCATTCCGAGAAATAGCCTGATTGGGCAGGACTTATTCTTTAGCAGTCTGGTCTACCGCTATAAATGGTTCGATAATGACTTCGGATTGTTCGAAGCTCCGGTATATATAGGCGCTTCATTGGAGTATGGTGGAGTATGGTCTGACAACGATCTCCATTTAGATGAAGCACCGCTGTATAATGCGGGTTCAGTATTCTTTGGCGTCGATTCCCCAATCGGGCCTATAATGTTGGCTTACGGTCGTACAGAGCAGAACTTGGAGGCAGTGTATTTGATCGTAGGAACCTCGTTTAATTAATCGGGACAAGAAGGCATAACCTAAGCATATTTGTTCAAAATTAGCAGAACTTTAGTCGTAAGTTGCTATGTTGGTCAAAATGATGAGATTTTAATTGAAGGTTAAATTTGCTATTCTTTGGCCCACAGTTTGGCCTCTACGGCGCTGTTTCTCAATCATAATTGAATGAAAACAAGGGCAATGGAGAGCCAAGTTTCCAAGGATGTTCACTCCTTTACTTTAAAAATAGTAATAATAAAGGAGGAACCGCAATGAGAGGAAAAAGTCGTGCTTGAAGCCTACCGTAAACACGTCGAAGAGCGTGCTGCCGAAGGAGTTGTACCTAAACCACTAGACGCTGAGCAAGTAGCTGGCCTTGTGGAACTTCTGAAAAATCCCCCTGAAGGTGAAGAAGAAGTCCTTCTTGACCTACTAGAGAACCGTATCCCACCAGGTGTTGATGAAGCCGCTTATGTTAAAGCTGGTTTTCTGACCGCAGTAGCAAAAGGTGAGGTATCTTCTCCGCTAGTAAGCCGTGAAAAAGCGGCACAGTTGCTAGGTACTATGCAAGGTGGTTACAACATCGAACCTCTAGTAGACCTACTAGACGACGATGCTCTGGCACCAATCGCTGCAAAAGCGCTATCTCACACTCTGCTTATGTTCGATGCTTTCTACGATGTAGAAGAGAAAGCGAAAGCAGGCAACGCGCATGCACAGCAAGTTCTACAATCTTGGGCTGACGCGGAATGGTTCCAGTCTAAGCCTGCGCTACAAGAAAAAATCACTCTTACTGTATTCAAGGTTACTGGTGAAACAAACACTGATGACCTGTCTCCAGCACCAGATGCTTGGTCTCGCCCAGATATCCCAGTTCACGCGTTAGCAATGCTGAAAAACGAGCGTGAAGGCATCAACCCTGACCAACCTGGTAGTATCGGTCCGATCAAACAGATCGAAGAACTGCAAGAAAAAGGTCATCAACTGGTTTACGTTGGTGACGTAGTAGGTACGGGTTCTTCTCGTAAATCTGCAACTAACTCAGTGCTTTGGTTCATGGGCGATGATATCCCTAACGTTCCAAACAAGCGTGCTGGTGGTTACGTACTTGGTGGTAAGATCGCACCTATCTTCTTTAACACAATGGAAGACGCGGGCGCACTACCAATCGAAGTTGACGTATCGAAACTGAACATGGGCGACGTTATCGACGTTTACCCATTCGAAGGTAAAGTTTGTAACCACGAAACTGGCGAAACACTGGCTGAATTTAAGCTGAAAACAGACGTGCTTATCGACGAAGTACGTGCTGGCGGTCGTATTCCACTGATCATCGGTCGTGGTCTGACTGACAAAGCTCGCCAATCTCTAGGTCTAGCGCCTGCAGATTTCTTCCGCAAACCAGGTGACGTTGCTGATACAGGCAAAGGTTACTCGCTTGCACAGAAGATGGTTGGTAAAGCATGTGGCGTAGAAGGTGTTCGTCCGGGCACTTACTGTGAGCCTAAGATGACTACGGTTGGTTCTCAGGATACAACGGGTCCTATGACTCGTGATGAGCTTAAAGACCTTGCGTGTCTTGGCTTCTCTGCTGACCTAGTAATGCAGTCTTTCTGTCACACCTCTGCGTACCCTAAACCAGTTGACGTAAACACGCACCACACACTTCCTGATTTCATCATGAACCGTGGCGGCGTTTCTCTGCGTCCGGGTGATGGTGTTATCCACTCATGGCTAAACCGTATGCTTCTGCCTGATACAGTAGGTACAGGTGGTGACTCGCATACTCGTTTCCCACTAGGTATCTCTTTCCCAGCAGGTTCTGGTCTGGTTGCATTCGCAGCGGCAACAGGTGTTATGCCACTGGATATGCCAGAGTCAATCCTGGTTCGCTTCAAAGGTGAAATGCAGCCTGGTATCACGCTACGTGATCTAGTACATGCAATCCCTTACTACGGCATCAAGCAAGGTCTGTTGACGGTAGAGAAAGCAGGTAAGATCAACGAATTCTCTGGCCGCGTTCTAGAAATCGAGGGTGTTGAGCACCTAACGGTTGAGCAAGCGTTTGAACTTTCAGATGCGTCTGCAGAGCGTTCAGCAGCAGGTTGTACCGTTAAGCTATCTCAAGAGTCTATCGAAGAGTACCTAAACTCGAACATCACTATGCTTAAGTGGATGATCTCTGAAGGTTACGGCGACCGTCGTACTATCGAGCGTCGTATCACTGCAATGCAAGAGTGGTTGGATAATCCAGAGCTAATGGAAGCGGATGCGGATGCGGAATACGCGCACGTAATCGAAATCGACCTGGCAGAAATCAACGAGCCAATCCTATGTGCTCCTAACGATCCAGATGATGCTCGTCTACTTTCTGAAGTTCAAGGTACACAAATCGACGAAGTATTCATCGGTTCATGTATGACTAACATCGGTCACTTCCGCGCTGCAGGTAAACTGCTTGAGCAATGGGGTGGTCAGCTAGATACGCGTCTATGGGTGGCTCCGCCAACTAAGATGGACCGCGATCAGCTAACAGAAGAAGGTTACTACGGTATATACGGCCGTGCTGGTGTTCGTATCGAAACTCCGGGATGTTCACTATGTATGGGTAACCAGGCTCGCGTAGCAGACAAAGCAACAGTAATGTCTACTTCAACGCGTAACTTCCCGAACCGTCTGGGTACTGGTGCAAATGTTTACTTGTCTTCAGCTGAGCTAGCAGCAGTTGGCGCAATTCTAGGCCGAATTCCAACTAAGGAAGAGTACCTGGAGTACGCAGCGAAGATCAACGCAACAGCAGCGGATACTTACCGCTACCTGAACTTCCATAAGATGGATCAGTACACTAAGAAAGCGGATACGGTTATCTTCCAAGAGCCAGCATAAGCTTTATAGGTGAAATACAAAAACCGCAGACAGTGTCTGCGGTTTTTTTGTTTAGCGACTTAGGGAAATCTATCTTTTAAAGCTTTAACTGCAACATCGCTGCGACATTACGTGCGGTTAGTTCAATGTTCTGTGCTGCTTCAGCGAATGCTGTTGGCAGGTCTACCGAGCGGTTTACAATCGAAAAAACTGCATCAATACCATGCTCATGAACGACGCCACAATCATGAGATAAACTGCCCGCGATACCGATCACTGGCACAAAATGTTTATTGGCCACACGAGCAACACCAATAGGCGTTTTGCCATGAATGGTTTGACTGTCAATACGACCTTCACCCGTGATGACAAGATCTGCACCTTCGACGATTTCGTCCAGATTAACCGCATCCATTACGATCTCAATTCCAGGGCGCAGTTCCGCATTAAGCAGGCCCATTAGTGCCGCGCCTAAACCTCCCGCAGCGCCAGCGCCTGGACGTGTGAGAACATCTTGGCCTAGTTGCGCTTTGATTACGCTTGCGTAGTGTGCGAGGTTTCGATCGAGCTGCTCAACCATGTCAGGCGTCGCGCCTTTTTGCGGACCAAACACTTGTGATGCACCTTGAGGCCCGCACAGAGGATTGTCTACATCACACGCTACCTCCAAGCGCACTTGTGCAAGTCGGGGATCGAGACCTCGCATATTGATACGGTGAAGTTTGGAAAGCTCGCCACCACCAAAGCCAAGTGGTTCATGATTCTCGTCCAGAAGGCGAATACCTAGTGCTTGCGCCATGCCTAACCCCCCATCATTAGTCGCGCTGCCGCCAATACCGACGATGATGTGCTCGACACCTTTATCTAGCACCGCTTTAATCAGCTCACCAGTACCAAACGTTGTGGTAATCATTGGGTTACGTTTATTTGGATCGACCAAGTGCAAACCAGATGCGGCCGCCATTTCGATGATCGCTGTTTTGCCATCTCCCAGTAGTCCATAGAAGCCAGAAACAGGTTCGCCAAGTGGGCCTGTTACTGAGTGCTCAACTATTTCGCCACCAGTGGCATCAACAAGAGATTGAACGGTGCCTTCACCGCCATCAGCCATTGGCAGTTTGATGTACTCTGCATTTGGCAGGACGTGTTTAAACCCTTGCTCGATAGAGATTGCAACTTCCATCGCGCTTAGACTTTCTTTATAAGAATCCGGAGCAATAACAATTTTCATAGTGATACCTAAACGCCTTAAACAAATAAACCAAACACACCAAACATCATGGTAGAGACAAACGCGATCATCAGACCAACCGCTGACTCATAAGGGATGAGCTTAAGACGCTCGCGGATATCCATGTTGAGTGCACCACCTGTTGCGTGGAAGAAGCTACCATGAGGCATGTGATCAAGGACGGTTGCACCAGAGTGAATCATTGCTGCGCCTGCCAGTGCAGGAACACCAAGCTCAAGAATCGTGTGGCTAAATACGCTCGCTGCTACTGCTGTACCAGCGGTTGTCGAAGCGGTAGCCAATGACATCATTGCACCAGAAATTGGAGCAAGTAAGTATGATGGCAGACCTGAAGCAGTGAGGACTTCAATCAGGCCTCCTTTAAGACCAGAGTTAGCGATGATGCCTGCGAGTGTACCGGTACCCAATAGCATGACAGCGACAGGAGCCATACGGGTTAGACCTGATACGGCAAAGTGGTTGGTGTCGTTAAAACGACCCATGACAGCAGTGCCGATCAGGCCACCAAGAGGCAAAGCGATAAGAGGGTCAACGTTAATACCAGCGATTGGGCGCAGTGCCAGTAGCGCGATAGCCACAAGTGGAGCGACGATGGCAGCGCCAAAGGTTGGTAATTTCTTGCGGTCAACAGAAACCACTTCGCTTGCTTGTACCATGCTTCCTTTATTGCTTAGACGCTTAGCTAAAAAGTAAGCGAGCGCAAGACCAAACAGGCCAGGGACAACGCCAGCAAGCATTACGGAAGTCAGCGGTACGTCAAAGGCATCAGCGGCTGCGATGGCATTTGGATTTGGTGACATTACGTTACCGGCTTTACCACCGCCAACCATTGCCAATAGTATCGCAGTTTTAGAAATGCAAGCACGCTGGGCAATAGCTAAAGCAATGGGAGAAACCGTAATAACGGCAACATCAACGAATACACCAACTGAGGTTAAAATGAGAGTCGCTAGCGCCAGCGCAAGTAGTGCACGAGTTTCGCCTACTTTTTTGACAATCGTTTCTGCGATAGAAGTTGCCGCGCCAGATTCTATCAGCACACCAGCTAATACGCCGGCAGCCAGAATACGAAGTACCGCTGTCACGATACCTTGAGCCCCACCAATCATCAGAGAAACGGTGTCCGTCAGTGAGACACCACCAACAACGCCACCAATTAAGGCACCGATGATCATGCCGTACGCTGGTGGGACTTTCTTTAGAATTAGAGATATCGCCACAATTAATGCGGCCAAGGCTCCAAGAGTAGAGACTTCAATCATTTTATATTACCCAAGCTAGTGATTTAGTCTGGCCAATATAAAAGGCACGATTCAGTCAGTCTTTGGACGATGAAACAATCTTTCTTTTAAAAAACAACTCAATTACTGTGCGTCTGCATATTTTTCGTTTTTCAAGTGGCTAAACGAAGACCCAAGATATAGTTGAATTATCGAATCTAAACTGTTGATATCTAAAGATGTTATTTGGGAGATCTTATCAAGGCGATAGCGCAGAGTATTACGGTGAATATGAAGAGTGCAACAGGTTTGATGTGCATCGCAATTTTGTTCGAAATACACCTTGAGCGTCTTTATGAGAGTGCCTTTGGAATCACTCAGTTGCAGCAATTGATAAGGCTGACATAATTGCTGTAGTTGCCAGGGTTCATTTTTTACCGAGCTGAGTAGTACCGGAATGCGATAGTCCTGACAGAAGAAAACTTGCCCAGGCTGGTTTTGCGTCAACTCCATGGTGCGTTTGGCCGTTTGATAAGACTGGGCTAAACCTTGCAGAGAAGGGAAGTAATCGCCCAGCGTAATCCGGATTTTAAACTTACCTTGCGTTTTTACCCGGCGTAACAATTGGTTTGCGCTCTTGATTTCGTTCTCTTTCGACCAACCGTTTACCGTTAACGTGATAGGTTTGAGCACGACGACTTCAAGCTCTGATACGGAAATGATTCCGACTAAGTTATCGCGCTCTGGGTACTCGAGCAGGTGTACCAGCTGCTGCAAGTGCTCCAGCAGCATTGGCTTATTATTACTCGGTATGACTTTGACTACCGCAGCAATTCTTGGTTGAGACAGATCGAGATCAAGACGCTCTGCGATCGAGGTCAGTTGATTATCATTTAAAGTTGAACCTTGTATGAGCTGAAGAACAAGTTCTTCCCGGTGGCGTTTGTTCCATTCAATTTGTGACATCAGAGCGGCTTGTTCGATGATCAACTCTGCGGTCATTTTCACCAGCTCACCATAATGGTGAACCTCCTCTGGTGCACCGGATATACCAATAGCCCCGATTACCTGATTGCGATAGATAATTGGCAGATTAATTCCGGGTTTGACGCCTTTGAGGTTATTAACCGCGGCCTGATTGATCTCGACAATGCGTCGCTCATTGATTGCGAGAACAGCACCTTCATGTTTTTGTTGTAAGCGAGTACTGTCACCTGAGCCAATAATACGCCCCTTTTCATCCATGACGTTGACTGAATGAGAGATGATTGTCATTGTTCGCTCAACGATTTGTCGGGCAATGTTTTCGTTTAACTGCATACTCGTTTTATAAACCCAGCTCTAGTGGTGGTTTAGCGAGGCATATTAACTGATAATAAAGAGCATAAGTATTGATTTGACTTATATTATTGTCAGTTAAGATAAATGAAGGAAATAGGATGGACTACGAATTTAAGAAAAACACCTTAGATGGTAGTTACTATTGTCACTGCTCAATGGAGCACGAAATTATCGGGCGTTGGTTACAAGAAGAAATTGGTAAGGAACGCCATCATATCGCAGAAGTAGATGCGCTTATTTCTTCGGCTATCAGTAAACCAACTCAAGAGTATTCGCTTTTGGGAAGAGAAATCAGTTTGATGATTTGTGGTGATGAAGTAACGGTACAAGATAATGCATTGCTGCATCATTATGAACAAGACAAAGACAGCGAGTTCGAATTGTACGACTGTGAAAGCACCGCTAGCTGTGGTCTCGAAGACTTTATGACTCTTATAGAGCAATGGAAAGAGTTTTTGAACATTTAATGCACAATTTTGGGTAATCAATTGTAGCTTGCTTTATATTTGGGAAAGAGGTGCACTGTTATGGTGCGCCTTTTTTTGTTTGTATTGTAACCAATAGCCTTTAATTCCTTTAAATCAATAACTTAAAAACTTGGCACGTAGATTGGATTATTAGAAGTGTTTCAGGATGAATGCTTCGGAGAGAATTTAATGAAAATAATCAATGCCATTATAAAGCCATTTAAGTTAGACGATGTACGTGAAGCGTTGGCTGACGTAGGCATCGAAGGTATGACGGTATCAGAGGTTAAAGGTTTTGGTCGCCAAAAAGGTCACACAGAGTTGTACCGCGGCGCGGAGTACCAAGTGGACTTTCTACCAAAAGTAAAAATAGAAATCGCAACTCATGCAGATAATGTCGATCGTGTGGTAGAAGCCATCACAAAAGCGGCGCAAACAGGAAAAATTGGTGACGGTAAAATTTTTGTATACGACCTGAATCAAGCTGTTCGCATCCGTACCGGTGAAATGGACGCAGAAGCACTTTAAAAGTATTCAAGGGATTGGAGACACTATTATGGAATTAGCAACAACAGTAACAGAGTTACGTTACGCACTAGACACTTTTTTCTTCCTCATTTCCGGTGCATTGGTCATGTGGATGGCAGCGGGCTTTGCCATGCTTGAAGCAGGCCTCGTTCGTTCTAAAAACACAACAGAAATTTTGACTAAAAACTTTTGTCTGTACGCGATTGCTTGTACGACTTACTTAGTCGTTGGTTACAACATCATGTACGTTGATAACGGCGAAGGTGGTTGGTTACCATCACTAGGTGCCCTTATTGGTTCTCAAGGTGAAGGTGCAGACCATTCACTAGAATCAGACTTTTTCTTCCAGGTAGTATTTGTTGCGACAGCGATGTCTGTAGTTTCAGGTGCAGTTGCTGAGCGTATGAAGCTATGGTCATTCCTGATCTTCTCTGCAATCTTGACTGCATTCATCTACCCAATGGAAGGCTACTGGACTTGGGGCGGCGGTTTCCTATCAGAAGCGGGCTTTAGTGACTTTGCTGGCTCAGGTATTGTACACATGGCAGGTGCTTCTGCTGCACTAGCTGGTGTTCTGCTACTGGGCGCTCGTAAAGGTAAATACGGTAAAAATGGTGAAATCCACCCAATCCCAGGTTCAAATATGCCTCTAGCAACGCTAGGTACATTCATCCTATGGTTTGGCTGGTTTGGTTTTAACGGTGGTTCTCAGCTAATGGTCTCTGACTTCGAGAACGCAACCGCGGTTGGTCAAATTTTCCTAAATACGAACGCAGCAGCGGCAGCGGGTTCTATTGCAGCATTGTTTGTATGTAAGACAACTTGGGGCAAAGCTGACCTAACTATGATCCTAAACGGTGCATTGGCTGGGCTGGTTGCAATCACAGCGGATCCACTATCACCATCACCACTTTACGCAGTTGCAATCGGCGCAGTAGCAGGTGCAATCGTAGTATTCAGCATCATTGGTCTTGATAAACTTAAAATTGATGATCCAGTTGGCGCGATTTCAGTACACGGTGTATGTGGTTTCTTCGGCCTAATGGTTGTTCCTCTAAGCAACGGTGACGCGACATTCGGTGCTCAGCTTCTAGGTGCAGCAGTTATCTTTGCTTGGGTATTCGGTGCAAGTTTGGTTGTTTGGGCAATCTTGAAAGCAACAGTAGGCATCCGTGTAAGCGAAGAAGAAGAGATGGAAGGCATGGACATGCACGACTGTGGTGTAGGTGCATATCCAGAGTTCGTCACAGCGAAATAAAATTTACCATGTAGCATATTGTTACACTTCACATAATGAAAAACCTGCCACTATTGGCAGGTTTTTTGTATCGATCATTGTTTTACTATTGAAGATAAATATAATAACGCAACTGATAAACGTTATCATTACGAATACTTAAAGGATTGATCCATGAAAAAAGTGCTAACTCTTTCTGCTTTAGCTTGTGCAACACTTGCTCCAACAGCCATGGCTGCTGAAGAAGTAAACGTATACTCATACCGTCAGCCGTTCTTGGTTGAGCCTATGTTTAATGAGTTCACAAAAGAGACAGGCATCAAAGTAAACGTTAAGTTTGCTAAGACAGGTATTGCAGAAAAGCTGGTTCAAGAAGGTGAATACAGCCCAGCTGACGTGCTTCTAACTGTTGATATCGCACGTCTAGCAGAGCTAACCCAGAAAGGTGTAGTTCAGCCAGTGGATAGTCCAGTTCTAGAGAAGAACATCCCAGCTCAATACCAAGATTCAGCAAACGAGTGGTTTGCTCTGACGACTCGTACTCGCAGCGTATACTCTTCTCGTGACCGTGTAGGTAAACTAGGTAAAGACTTCACTTACGCTGACCTGGCTAAGCCAGAATTTAAAGGCAAGATCTGTACTCGTAGCGGTAAGCACCCATACAACGTATCTCTCGTTTCTTCTATGATCGCTCACCAGGGTGAAGCGGCGACAAAAGAATGGCTAGAAGGCGTGAAAGCTAACCTTGCTCGTAAACCTCAAGGTAATGACCGTGGCCAAGTTAAAGCGATCAAAGAAGGTCTATGTGACGTTTCTCTGGGTAACAGCTACTACTTAGGCAAGATGGTTAACGACAAAGAGCAGAAAGCTTGGGCTGATTCTGTATACATCAACTTCCCTAACCAAGAAACGACTGGTACTCACGTAAATATCTCTGGTATGGCGATGGCTAAGTACGCGCCGAACAAAGAAAACGCACTTAAGCTTATGGAGTTCCTAGCGGGCGACAAAGCTCAAAGCATGTACGCAGAAGTGAACTTTGAATACCCAGTGAAAGCTGACGTTAAGCCTTCTGAGCTAGTAGCATCTTGGGGTGAATTTAAAGCAGATACTCTTTCTCTAGATGAGATTGCTGATCACCACGAAGCTGCGATCAAGCTACTAGACGAAGTTAAGTTCGATCTTTAATCGTTCGCTTGATATCAGTCGGTGAGAAGTTGAACCACCGATGATAAATTTACAGCCTCAAGTCGCTCTTTTATCAGGGCTACTTGAGGTTGTTTGTTTATAAGGGTATAACTAGCCCTAATTAATTAAAAGGATATGAGATGTATTTGCAGGTGCATTTATCTCTCACTCAGCCTGGCTGTAATTAGGCAATGAAAGAAAAGAATTATATATGGAAAACCAGTAGCGGAGCGTTGGCTTTGCTACTGGTTTTACCGATCTTAGCGATCTTCTACACCGCAGTTGGTGATACGGATGAGCTGTTTGCGCACCTTATGGCGACAGTTATGCCTACCTATATCTATAACACTATTACGCTAACCATAGGTGTGATGGTGTTGTCTCTCGTCTTTGGTATTCCGTGTGCCTGGTTTATGGCGATGTGTAAGCTGCCTACCGAAAAATGGCTGCAGTGGGCACTGGTTTTACCGTTAGCGATGCCGGGATACATCATCGGGTATATTTTTACCGATTGGTTCGATTTTGCCGGTCCGATACAAATCTTTTTACGCGATATAACCGGATGGGGCCCCAAAGAGTACTGGTTCCCGGATATTCGTACTTTGTCCGGAGCAACGTTTGTGCTGGCCCTGGTTTTGTATCCATACATTTATCTGCTCTGTCGAGCTGCATTCATGGAACAAAACGTGTCACTGTTGCAAAGTGCGCGTCTTCTTAAATGCTCACCATGGGAAAGCTTCAGGCGTATTTCTCTTCCTTTGGCTCGTCCTTCAATGGCTGTCGGCTTATCACTGGTTGCAATGGAGACCATCGGCGACTTCGGCACTGTCAGCTACTTTGCCGTTAATACGTTAACAACCGCGGTATACGATACTTGGCTTGGGTACTCTAATCTTAATGCTGCGGCCAAAATTTCCGCCATCATGCTGGTGATCGTCGTGCTGCTATTAAGTACAGAGCGTTACAGCCGAAGAAAGCAGAAACTATTCCAAAGCCAGTTTAACAGCCACGAAGATTTTCGTTATGAATTGACGGGCTGGAAAAAATGGGCAGCACTGATTTGGTGTTGGGGACTGGTTTTAATCGCATTTATCCTGCCGCTAATGCAGTTGGTTGATTACTCAATTACTTACTTTGCGCAAAGTTGGACGCCACAATTCCGTGAGTATGCCTGGAATAGTCTGGTTGTGTCGGTTATCGCGGCAATCATTGGTGTTGTTGTTGCTCTTGTGGTGAATTTTACTTACCGAGTCAATGGCAAGAGGACAACGCTTACCTTTATACGCTTATCCTCAATGGGGTATGCGGTGCCCGGTACGGTACTCGCGATTGGTGTGATGGTGGCCGTTTTATTTATGGATCACCGCATCAATGATGTTGCCAAAGCAATGGAGTGGGGCAGACCTGGGCTAATATTTTCAGGTTCAATGTTTGCAATTATTTTTGCCATGGTTGTGCGTTTCTCCGCCGTTGCCATTGGTAGTATCGAAAGTAACTTAAACAAAATCTCCCCGTCCTTGGACATGGCATCACGTACCATGGGTTGCACACCGAATTCCATGTTATGGCGTGTTCACTTTCCGCTGGTTAAGCGTGGCGCACTTATCGCTGCTCTGTTAGTTTTTATCGAGTCGATGAAAGAGCTCAATGCGGCTCTTCTTTTGCGCCCGTTCAACTTTGAAACACTGGCAACCTACGTTTATAACTTTGCTTCGGACGAGCACTTAGAGTTGGCAGCTTTACCGGCTGTGTTGTTGGTTTTTGTTGGGTTGATCCCACTTGTTGTCGTTAACCGTTCACTGGAGCAAAATCACTAATGAGCTGCGCATTATCAATTAAAAACCTGACCTGCCACTACGATGACCAAACGGTTTTAGAGTCATTATCTCTTGAGGTTGAGCAAGGCCAGATTGTGTGTCTGTTGGGTGCTAGTGGCTGTGGTAAAACGACATTACTAAAAGCGGTAGCGGGATTGCTGCCTTTGTCTTCTGGCCAAATGAGTCTCAACAGCTTGATTATTGATGATGGTGAGAATTGGTTACCGCCAGAACAGCGCAATATTGGTATGATCTTTCAAGACTATGCGTTATTTCCGCACCTTACTGTGGCTGAGAATATCGCTTTTGGTCTGAAGAATGAAACGGCCCAACAGAAGCTTTTGAAAGTGGAAGAGATGTTGGGATTGGTTCACTTAAAAGGCTATGGGGATCGCTATCCTCATCAGCTGTCAGGTGGTCAGCAGCAACGTGTGGCTATTGCCCGTTCTTTAGCTTACAAACCTGATTTGCTGTTATTGGATGAGCCGTTTTCCAACATTGATACTCAAGTGCGTCACGAGCTGATTCGCGAGATCCGTAAAATTTTTAAGCAGCAAGGTGTAACTGCGATTTTCGTGACTCACAGTCGAGAGGAGGCTTTTGCCTTTTCTGACAAGATGGCCGTGATGAACAATGGCATTATTGAGCAGTATGGAACAGCTTCAGAGTTGTACTACCAGCCTTCGAGCAAATTTGTCGCTGATTTCCTGGGCGGTGGTAGCTATCTGGCTGCAACCAGAGTGTCACATGGCGAGTTTGAGACGCATCTGGGTGTGATAGAAGCAAGTGCTCAACAGGACATTCAATTGCAGGAAGAATGTGCGTTACTACTTCGTCCCCAACATGTTCAGGTTCAGGCCGATGAAGAAAGCGCCGTGAAAGTGCTGGAGCAACACTTTATGGGTGATCACTGCCGCTATGTGATTGATGTGAACGGAGACAGATTGCTGGCTACTTCGGTTCAAGCTTTGAATGTGGGCGACAGTGTTGCAGTAAAAATCGATACTCAGGGTGTATTGGCGTTTGCTTAACGTTTGTATTCCAGAAATAAAAAGGCCCGGCGGTGATGCCGGGCAAGTGTTCCTCTACTTGCGACTTAAGTGACTGCCAGCAACTTGAAGCCAGACAAGTTCAGCTTAAAGAGACAAGAAATCTTTAAACTGTTGAAGAACACGTTCCGCAGTATCTTTATCTTCCATCTCGGCAAATATACGCAATAGTGGCTCAGTACCAGAGAAGCGAGCAATAATCCATCCACCGTTCTTAAAGTAGACTTTTGCGCCGTCTTCGTAGCTGACTTTTTCGATTTCAAATTCAAACTCAGGTAATTGTTTATCAACATAAATCTTGTTGAATAGCGCTTCTTTTTGCCCAGGTTTGAACTTGCAATCACCTTCAGCCATATAGGCATAGCCATATTTACTGTAGATTTCATCTAATAGCTCGGATAGCTTCTTACCGGTAACGGAAATCATTTCTACTAACAAGCTGGAAGCAAACACCCCATCTTTGCCTTTTATATGGCCACGAATAGTTAAACCACCTGAACTTTCCCCGCCGATCAACGAGTCATCTGCTTCCATTTGAGAGCTGATGTGCTTAAAACCTACTGGTACCTCAAAGCACTTTTCACCGTGATCTTGTGCGATTTTATCGAGCAGGTGAGTGGTTGCGATGTTACGTACTACTGAGCCTTTCCAGCCTTTGTATTCCAGTAAGTAGTAATACAATAAGATCAGCACTTCGTTGGGATGAATGAAATTCCCTTTTTCATCGATAATGCCCAAACGGTCAGCATCACCATCAGTGCCGATACCAATGTCGTAACCTTGTTCCTCGACTAAGTGCATCAAACGGTAAAGCGTTGCTGCACTTGGTGATGGCATTAAGCCACCAAAATCTGGGTTTTTACCATCGTTGATGACATCCACGTCACAACGACCATTGATCAACACGGTCTGTAGCGCATTCTTCGCCACACCAAACATAGGATCGACAAGCACACGGAGATTGGCTTTTTTGATCGCTTCTATATCGATAAAGTTGATGATTGAATCCACGAATTCGTTCATCGGGTTAATGACTTCAATTAAGTGATCATCGATAGCCTGTTCAAAGTCGACGCTTTTCACATCGCTTGCTGTGAGCGTGGCGATTTGATCTTCAATCTTCTGGGTGATGATTTCATCCGCGTCGCGACCGCCTTCGATAAAGACTTTAATCCCGTTGTAATCGGCAGGGTTATGCGAAGCCGTGATACATGCTGAGTAAGCGCAGTTCATTTCCTTCGCTTTGAACATAACAATCGGCGTTGGGACAAACTTATCGATGAAGCTCACGACAATGCCATTTGCTGCCAATACCTCAGCAAACCAGCGGCCTGCTTTGTCAGAAAGAAAGCGGCGATCATAGCCAATCACAAAGCCGCGTTCCGCGACAGATTCTGCATTGGTGATGTTTGCGACTGCTTGAGCAACCAAGCGTACATTCTCTTTAGTGAATTCTTCACCAATGAATGCGCGCCAGCCACCTGTACCAAATTTGATCATGATTCGATCCTCAATAAGAACGGTAACGTGCCGTGCCTTATTTATTTGCTAGCGAACCGGTGTACCCAGTAAGAGCCAAGTACACCGGAAAAATTAAAAGGGGAACGTTTCCCCAAAGCGAATTAACCTAGGGTAACGATCACTTCGTTTACTGAGCCTTCAGGTTGCACTGGTACTGATGTTCCATTCACAGCTTCACCGTTCAGAGTGATTGACTTCACGCCTTTGCTTACCGTGTCAGGGTTTACCACTTTAATGTTGTACGTCGCTCCAAGCCATTGGCGCGTCACTTCAAAACCTGGCCAGTTGGTTGGAATGCATGGGTCGATAGTTAATCCATCAAAACCAGTACGAACACCGAGAATGAAGTTTGTGACCGCAAAATAAGCCCAGCCAGAGGTACCCGTTAGCCAAGGGTGGTTAGCACGACCGTGATCCTGATGATCGCGTCCCATGATGAACTGAACGTATGAGTAAGGTTCTGCAATGCGTTTTTCGATGATGTCGTTTTGGTTGTATGGGTTGAGTGCATCGTAGAACTTCATTGCACGGTCACCGCGACCGAGTTTCGCTTCTGCTACCCACGCCCAAGGGTTTGGGTGTGAGAAAATAGCGCCGTTTTCTTTCACGCCTTGGTATACGCGTGTCACGAATCCAATATCGTCGTTTGGTGTTGCGAATGATGGCGAGTTCAGGTGCAAGCCGTATTCAGAGAACAGGTTCTCGTCTACCGCGTCCATTGCCTTTTCGCCACGTTCTTGAGATACCGCACCAGACAAAACCGCTAGTGTGTTTGACTCAAGGTGTACGCGGCCTTCTTTTTGCTGCGCAGTACCGATCTTGTCACCGTTTTTCGTTAGACCACGGATGTACCAACCGCCTTCGTCGTCCCAAAGGTGGGTTTCACATGCTTCGCGAACGTTGGCTGCCATCTCTGTATATTTCTCAACGTCGGCGTCTTTGCCTAGGAATTTTGCCAGGTCGATGAATTCTTGTAGTGCCCAGAAGTGTAGGAAAGACACCATTGATGATTCACCACCACCTAGGTTGAGACAGTCGTTCCAGTCTGCGCGTAGTCCTTTACAGATCCCTGTCTGGCCCACGTATTCAGCAGAGAAGTCTAACGCTGCTTTCATGTGCTCATAAACCGATGCATCGCCGCCATCTGCGTAAGGGATCACTTCATCAAAGAAGCTGTGCTCGCCTGTTTCCATCACATATTTACAGATGGTTGGCACTAACCATAGATGGTCATCAGAACAGGTGTCCTCAATGCCGTGAATCTTGTCTTCGTCAGACGGAGTCGGAACCACAGTTGGTGACTTAGATGGTTTCACATCCGCTTTCTCTGGATCGAACCAATCAGGATCAAACAGGTGTAGACCGTAACCTGCTTTAACTTGGCCACGCAGAAGATCAACAATGCGTTTGCGTGTCATTTGTGGGTTTGCATGAGGCACCGAAATCGCATCTTGTGCCGTATCACGGTAGCCAAGGCCCGTACGACCGCCAACTTCGATGAAAGAAGCAAAACGAGACCAAACCACACACGTCTCTGCTTGGTATAGCGTCCAAGCGTTGATCATGGTATCCAGACCTTCGTTTGGTGATTTTACTTGGAATTTGCCACAGCGCTCATCCCAGTGTGCTTTGATGCCAGCAAACGCGTTATCTACTTCTGCTAGGTCTTGGTATTTAGTGCGCAGACGCTCACCATTGCCTTTACCGATACCTAGGATGTAAGCGAAGCGAACTTCTTCACCTGGTTGGATAGTAAATTGCTTATGCAGGGAACCACAGTGGTTGTAACAGGTTTGTGCGGTGTTAAAGCACTTGCCTTGTTCTACCGCAAGTGGGTTTGCTTCGTCACGGTATAGCCCCAGGAAGCTGTCACGCTGGCCGTCGTAAGAGTCAGGATCAAATGTAGAAGCTAAGTAGTAGAAGCCTTCAACATCGTTCGTGTTGTAGTACAGGTCGTATTCAATAACGCCTTGTTTGTATTCCGTTCCTGCAGAATACAAAGACATTTGATGGTTTTGATTGTCTGACTGAATGTGACTGAAAGAGAACTCAACAAATGAGAAAGCACTGATGGTGCGTGGTTTGTCAGAGGTGTTCTTGATGACCACGTCCCAAATTTCGGCATCTTCACCTTTTGGTACGAATAGCGTTTTCGTTGCAGTAATGCCGCTGTATTCACACTTAAATTTAGAGTATGACAAACCGTGGCGAACTTCGTAGCTCGCTTCATCAAGGCTTTTTGCTACAGGTTGCCAAGAAATAGACCAGTAATCACCCGTTTCGTCATCTCTCAGGTAAACATAGTGTCCCGGGCGATCAAAGGTCGCATTGGGACGGAACTTGGTTACACGGTTGTATTCTGGTGAGTTGTAGAATGAGTAGCCACCTGCATTGTGTGAAATAACCGTACAGAACTTTTCAGTACCCAGATAGTTAGTCCAAGGAGCAGGTACATCTGGACGGGTAATGACATATTCACGATTTTCGTTATCGAAATAGCCGTATTTCATTTGTGTCGTTCCTTTTTACAAAGCTGCTTGAGCAGCCAAAAATTAAAATTCTTTAAAGCGCGCTGTCGTCGCGTATGTTTACGTTACTTCCACGGTTGGCGGTAATTCACTCCCTGCAGATCGAGCAGTGGAAGGTGTCCCTTCAAACGTGATAGGTAATCAGTCCAGTTGCGGTGCTGCTTATCGGTCCAGCATGCTTCCGCTAATGCCGTCAGGCGGGGAAATATCATGTAGTCCATACGCGGTTGGTTATTGATGATTTCGCACCAAAGTGCAGCCTGAATGCCCCGAATACGTTTTCTAACCGGATCGTCGTCTGCCACTTGTGCTAACGGCTCCTAGCTATACGCTGTCTCCAGTGGAATCGGGTTTGCCCAATCCACTCCAGGTTCTTCTGGCGCGTAGTCTTGAGTCATATCCAAGTAGGTGGTTTGGGCGGGTTGCAGCACCACATCGAAGCCTTGGCGAGCACAATTGAGAGCCGCTTCTTCACTTAGCCATGAGTAGATAACGGTATCTTTACTAACCTTGTTGCCATGCTGAGCTTCTTCCCATCCCAGCATTCGTTTACCAAGCCCGCGAAGTTTGTCTTCCGCATGACGCAAGAAGTGACCTTGCAGTTCTTTGTAGTCGCTATAGCCTTGTTGCTCCATCAACGCCTGACAGGCTGGGCTTTGCGACCAGACACCATGTGGTACTTCATCGGCCCCAATGTGGATATATGGTGCAGGGAATAAAGCGACAACTTCTTCCAGTACTTTGTCGATAAATTCGTAACTGCCCGGTAGCGCTGGGTTAATCACGTTATCGTTGTAGTGCTGAATACTGCGATATTCGGTGGTGTCTTCTGCCTCTACAAGCATGTGAGGTAGTGATTTAATGGCGGCGCGACAGTGGCCTGGTACGTCAATTTCAGGGATGACGGTAATACTGCGCCGCGCCGCATAGGCAACCACTTCTTTTATTTCTTCTTGGGTATAAAACCCGCCATAACGCTGAGACAAATGTGTATATTGCGGTTCAATGGACTCATCTAACCCGCGCCATGCCCCAATATTTGTCAGCTCTGGCAGGGATTTAATCTCGATTCGCCAGCCTTCATCGTCAGTAAGATGCCAGTGGAAGGTATTAAACTTGTAGTGTGCCAGTTGGTTGATAAGACGTTTCACTTGCTCTACGGAATGGAAGTGTCGTGCACAATCGAGCATCATTCCGCGATATTTGAAACGAGGTCTGTCTTTAATTGAGCAACAGACCACTTCCATAGAAGTATCTTCCCCATTTCTTCTGATAAGTTGGAGCAGGGTCGCACTAGCATGGGTGAATCCAGACTTTGAACCAGCCTCGATTTTTATCGATTCTTCGGTCACTTTGAGCCTATACGCACCTTTATCTAGAGTTGGATTACTTTTAAAGATAACCTGACTGTTATTAGACGCAGTAAGCTCAAACTGGTGAATACGTTTTAGTTCATCGAGCAACCAATCTTTTGCTGAATTGGCTAAATCGGAGTAAGTACTGATTCCAACACGGTTGTGAAGAGAAAAATAACTCTCGTGAACTTCAATATGGTTTGGCTTAGGTAATAAAGGCTGAGCGTGAATCAAACTCGGTGGAATGTCACTACGCTCGCGGTATGGCGAAGCCAGCACGATAGGTGTTACGTCAACCTCGGCTCGCTGGGTATTACCATTGACGACAAAATCAACCAGAGCTTCATTTAGCCCGTCTGAATAATAGCGAAATGGATTTGAACCAATACTGAACTCACAATAGAAATTGTGATTAGCCGCCAGTACCATACTTTCTGGTTTGAGAGTACAGAAGCTCCCAACTTGGTTAAGTACACCGTTAGATACGCTGTCAGGTAAAATGAAGCGATCAAAAGCAAACGTCAGGTGCCAATCATGAAGATCTTGGTCACTTAAGTTATGAAAAGTTAGTCCAAAGCGACAATTTTGCTTTAGCTCAGATAGGACGACGAGGTCAACGCGATATTCCATATCTACTCCTGTTCTACCGATAGCGAGTAAAGGTTATGTTCAGGCTTGCCAGCAAACATAAGGGCTCCTTCAATCGCATCAAATTGAGGTTCTACAATCCACTTTTGAACGGGCGGAGATAGCCAGTGGAGAATGCGTTCAGCAATGCTTCCCATTAAACAAATACGGGGCGCTCCACGCTTGTTAAGTGCCATGAGAAACGTTTCTATATCTGCAGCGGTTTGTTTTAACATTTCAATGGCGAGCGTATCGCCTTGTTGTGCATGCTGGAAAATAGCTGGAGAAAACTGCCCGTAATCACGAGGTAATGCTTGTTTTGACCAAGCAACCACGTTATCTACGTCATTTTTGAAGTGTGCCATGACGTGCTGGGAGAGCGGGGTTTTCTCTCGGATACCATCTTCTGCCAATAAAACCTGCTGAATTAGGCGCAGCCCCATGACAGCACCACTACCTTGGTCTGAAATCGGAAACTCTCGGCCTCCGACAACATGTTGTTGCAATCCTTTGAGGTAGATGCCGCAAGATCCAGTTCCTGCAATCATGATCGCGCCGTCTTGGCCGTTATGTGCGCCGATGCAAGCTCCGTAGGCATCTGTGTTTAATGTCATGCTGGCGAAAGGATGAGCGAGAGACATAAAAGCATTCCAAGAAGCTTTGTGTTCAGCCCCTGCGAGTGCTAACCCAACATGCATAGACGAAAAGTCTTGCTCAGATAACCCGCCTTGCTTAGCTGCCAACGAAATTGCCTCAATGATAGAAGTCATCGCCACTTCAGCACCAAGCATGATGTTGGCGCTGCCAGTTTTTGCTTCACCAAGAAAATTACCCTGGACGTCTTTAATGCGAGCGCGGCAAGAAGTACCGCCACCATCAATACCGACAAAATAGAACGCCATGGTATTACTCCTTAACGTCTACTGATAGGTGGTGAGCTTGGCTCATGATCGCGAGTAAGTACCACGCACCATGTGGGATCCATTGCTCTCCCCAACGCCAGTTTTGTAGGATGTCGTCCTTTTGTGCTGGTGGGTTAAAGGCGATGTCATTCTCGTCTTCAAAGCCACCAGTGATGCCATTACAGATGCCGCCTTTAGCGTTAAAGAACCCATATTGTGGAAGGTAGTCTGGGTTGTTTCGGCCATGGCCATCGAGCATGCACATGTCGTATGGATTTAAGCCAACGATCCAGTTAAGCGCATCTTGTCCAAGACGTATCAGCTGTTGTTGTGTCTCATGTGATTCGATATAAGGCTGAGCGAGGTAAGACATTGATGCTAGTGAACCCAAGCGAGCATTCTCACCTTGCCACCAATAGCCAGATTCATTGTTGTGGGCAACAAAGAAGGCATCACGTTTCGATTCTTCAACGCCTTTGACATATTGACGAGGGTAGCCAAATGGATTGGTGACACGATTGGTGAGCTCTAATTCAAATTCGCATGCCTGGTTGACCGTCTGTTTTATGGACGCAGCCAACTCGGAGTCGTCTTCGATAGATAGGTATTCACAAAGAGCAATCACTGGTAATCCAGCTTCCGCTGCATGGAAGTAAGGGCGGCTACCATCTTGATTGGCTGACCAAAAATGCTTGAATTTATCATCACTCATTTGGCGGTCTGCCAGGCGTGAAGCCCACAGACGGCTTTCGTCCAAGTAACGGCTTTCTTTGGTTGTTTTGAACAGTTCAACACTGGCAAGTAGGGCACAGTACTCGTCTATGATGTTCTCTTCGCCATCATTGAGATATTGCTTGTTATGCTCTTTTAGGTGCCAGTAGCCATTCTCTGCGGTATTTAAATATTGCTGTTGATTGAACTCACCATGAACGGCTAAACGCGATGCAGCAGCAAGCGCCGCTATCGCGACTCCGCCACCTTGTCGGAAGCCAGCTTGATAATCATCGAACTTGTGACCAAGTTGCGTTTCGAACGCACAGATCTCACGTTGGGCGGTATCTTTGCTCCATTTATCAAATACCGTCATGTAAAAGAAACCTTTCTCGTTTTGCATGCGAACAAGGAAGTCTGCACCATACAACGCTTCTTCAATAAGACGTGTGCGCGTGAAGACCGCGATATTGTCGTTAGCCTGAAATAAAGAAAATCCTTTTAGCATGTTCCAAACCACCATAGGGGTTTGTTGAGGATTAAGGTAGTTTGCGTACGAAAGGTGACTTAGATATTTGCTTACATCACCAGACGCATCGTACCAACCGCCATGAACATCGGTTGTCTGTTCGGAATTTAATAGCGCAGCCTGACGATCGGCATGATCGAAAATTCCACCGCAACGCTGAGATTTAAAGTAGTGGATCACATCGGACAGAGTGCGATCCAAAAGAAGTTGTTCAGCAATTTCTAGCTGAGAAGAACAGTCGTTATCAAAGCGAAGATAATAGTGGCCTGGGATCTCAAAGGACGAAAAATCGATAAGATAAAAATACCCCTGATGCCAATTCGCTACTTTCCCTTGCTCTTGTACCGAAAAGGTAGCAACGATTTGCTCGCTTTTGGCACAGACCAGTGTGGCAGTATCAGAAGACAAGTGTGATTGTTCTGTCTGTATTACCGCTTTTTTCGGCCCCAGACGCTCATAACCAATTTGGTTAGTCAGTAGCAGCATTTAATGTCTCCGCGAAACAAAAACAATTGGAAATGGGCCAGTGTTCTCTGGCCCTAGTTATGCTTAGTTCTCAAATAGGTAACAACGGACAAAGTGGTTTTCAGATAGTTGGGTAACGCCTGGTAGTTGTTGGCGACACTTATCTGTTGCGTGTACACAGCGCCCCGCAAATGGGCAACCGACAGACTCCGGAGTCCAGAGAGGGATCTCTCCTTTGTTTCCTTTCAGTTTCTCGTGAATGGATTTAGATGGATCGGGTACTGCAGAAACCAACAATTGAGTGTATGGGTGTTGAGGATCATGAATGATTTCCTCTGTGTCTCCCCATTCCACCATGTGTCCGACGTACATGACTGCCAAATCTTCCGCGATGTAGCGCGCCGTTGCGATATCGTGAGTGATGTAAAGCAGAGACATTTGTTTCTCGAACTTCATCTCTTCCATCAGGTTTAGAACACCTGCTCGAATCGAGACGTCCAGCATTGACGTAGGTTCGTCTGCTAATACGACTTCTGCACCAACTGCAATGTTACGCGCTAGGTTTACACGCTGACGCTGACCACCAGAAAGCTGGTGAGGGAACTTTTGCGCGGTCTCTTTAGGCGGAATAAGGCCTACTTGTTCCAGCAAGTCATACACGCGTTCTTCCAGCTCTTTCTTGTTGCCCGGTGACACTTTTTTATGGATAAGCAGTGGCCGTGCAATATGGTGGAAAATGTTGTGCGTTGGGTTTAGTGAGCCAAACGGGTCTTGCCAGACCATTTGCACTCCTTCTCGGTAAGACATTAGATCTTGTCTTGATTGAATATCTTGAATATCACGTCCTTTGTATTCAATGATGCCTTCCGAAGGGGCGTACATTTTCGCGATCATTTTTGCGGTTGTAGATTTACCTGAGCCAGATTCACCTACAACAGACAAGCCGCGGCTTTTATACATTTTGAATGATACGTCGTTGATCGCGCGCATCTTGGACTGCTTGATAGAATTGCTATTTAGCGGGAAGTCTTTAACGACATTTTTACCCTCAATCAGCAACTCGCCGAGTTGTTTGCTCATAATTCTCTCCAGTGTAATTTTGTTCGTAGCTAACGTGATTTCGGGACCTTAAACCTTAGCCTGAGCAATGGTTTCGCCATACAAATGGCAGTTTGAGAAACGACTTGGCTCTATCTGACGCAATTGAGTCGGTATTTTCGTGCATGCTTCGTGAACACGGTCACAGCGAGCCTGAAAACGACAGCCTTGCGGAATTTCAAGCAAGTTCAAAGGGTTTCCCGGGATACCCGTTAGTTTGGTCTTTGGACCTGTTAGTGGAGGGAAAGAGCTACCCAAACCTTTTGTGTATGGGTGGTAAGGACTTTCCAAAATTTGCTTTGAAGGTGCGACTTCAATAAGTTCACCTGAATACATAATTCCGATGCGATCGGAAAACTCAACCATCAACGATAAGTCGTGAGTGATAAACAGAATTGAGAAGCCAAACTCTTCTTTAAGCGCATAAATTTTTTGCAATATTTCACGTTGAACCACAACATCGAGAGCGGTTGTTGGTTCATCCATGATGATCATTTTTGGATTCAGAGCCAAAGCGATCGCAATCACCAAGCGCTGACGCATGCCACCAGAAAACTGGTGAGGGTAGTCACTAAGTCGGCTAGGGTGAATATCGACAATTTCCAGTAAACCTTCTGCGCGTTTCTTGGCTTGCTCGCGAGTCATGTTGGTATGACGCATGATTACATCGCAGAACTGTTCTTCCATGGTTAGGACAGGGTTCAGGGCGTTCATCGCGCTTTGGAATACCATTGACATCTCACTCCAACGGAATGATTGCATACGGCTATCACTGTATTGAAGGATGTCTTCACCATTGAAGATAACTTCCCCTCCAGTGATGAACGCTGGCGGCTTATGGAGACGCATTAGCGAGAAAGCAACGGTTGATTTACCACAGCCAGATTCTCCCGCCAGACCAAAAACTTCGCCTGGTGCAATGTCAAAGCTGACGTTATTACAGGCGCGGACATCGCCCGCATCTGTAATGTAATCTACGCATAGGTTACGGATAGAAATTAGTGGTGCAGTCATGATTATTTATCTCCGCTCCATAGTGCATTTTGTGGTGCCAATTCAGGCTCACGTTCTTTCTTGTCTTTTGCTGCTAGCTTCTTCCAGCGTTTCATACCTTTATGAGAACGAAGTTGAGGGTTAGCAATCTCATCAACGGCAAAGTTCAGTAGAGCCAGGCCAGTCACCAGTACTGTCAGTGCAATACAAGGTGCTAATACTTCCCACCATGCGCCGATCAGCATTGCTGAAGAGGTTTGAACGTTGTAAAGCATGATGCCCCAGCTGATGGTGTTTGCATCGCCTAGTCCCAAGAATGAGATAACGGCTTCTGTGTTGATGGCCAGCATGACTGAACCGATAAAGCTTGCACCTACGATAGGAATTAGGTTTGGCAAAATCTCAACAAAGATGATTCGGAATGAAGACTCGCCAAGAACTTCTGCTGCTTTAACGAACTCTTTTTCACGCAGAGCCATAGTTTGTGAACGGACAACACGTGCGCCCCATGCCCAGGATGTACCTGCGATAATTAAGGCGATGGTGAGTGGACCTGCTTCACCGATAAATGCGGCAAGTACGAACAGCAATGGATACTGAGGAATAACCAGCATGATGTTCATGGCAGCACTTAAAATGTCATCCACTTTACCGCCGAAGTAACCTGCTGAGATACCAATGACCGTCGCTAGGAAACACACGATGATACCGGCACCGAAACCCACACCTAGTGATACGCGAGCACCGTAAGCTACTTGTGACCAGATATCGCGGCCCATACGGCTGGTGCCTAATACATGGTCAGCCTTTTTCGACATGATCAGTGTTCGACGGTCATCTGCCAGATTTTGGGCAACCCAGCCATCAGGATTACTTTGTGCCTGCTTTACTACAAACCCCGGATATTCATGAGGGTTGCCTGTGCGTTTGTCTGGCGCATGTTTGGTAATGAGAGGCGCAGCCACCGCGATAAAAATGAAGATGGTAACGATGGCAAGGCCAATACGTGCAAATGAGTTACCTAAAATAAGTTTAAAGAGTTCTTTCATGATTATTTGCCTCCGGTACGTAAGCGAGGATCTAGAATCATGTACAGCATGTCAGCCATCAGGTTGAAGCAAAGCATGAACATCGTCATGATAATTAACTGACCTTGAAGTACTTGGTAGTCACGTGCGTGGATCGCATTTAATAGGACGGTGCCTAAGCCTGGATAGTTGAAGATCATTTCGATGATTAGCTGACCACCAATCGCCATACCCAAAGACATTGAAAGTGCAGTGACACTTGGAAGTAACGCGTTACGCGCTGCGTAATTGAATACCACACGGTTTTCACTAAGACCCTTACCTTTAGCCATTGTGATGTAGTCTTCAGCTAACAGGTTAATCATGTTATTACGCATGTTGACGAGGAAGCCGCCAATTTGAACGATGGTCGCACAGAACAGAGGAAGTATTGCGTGGTATCCGACGTTCTTAATGAAATCCCAGCTTGTCCAATCCGGAATGGTACCCGGAGTGTACGCGTAACCAGATGGGAACCACTTCAAGCCAATTGAAAAGGTAAATAGTGCTATCATTGCGATAACCATTTGCGGAATAGCTTGAATAATAAGAGTACCTGGCGTGACGAACGCATCGTATTTGCTACCACGTTTCCATGCCGCAAAAATACCTAGTACTGATGCGATAGAAAACGAAAGTACAACTGCAGTACCGGCTAAGAAAAGTGACCAACCAAAGGCACTACCAAGCAAAGAGTTGACTGAAAGTGGGTAGAACTGAATTGAAGTCCCTAGTTCCCAGCTCAGAATGTTTTTGATGTATGACAGGTACTGGATATAAATAGGGCCATCCACAAATCCCATCAGCTCCTTCATAGCTGCGATTCGTTCTGGCGTAACCTGTACTGAAGCGTTGGCAAACATCATGGTAACTGGGTCACCAGGCATTGCTCTAGGAATGATAAAGTTTAACGTCGCTGCAACTAAGAGCGCGACAAGATAGAACGACAAACGTCTTAAAAAATAACCCATAACTTACACCTTACTCACCCAGATATTTTTTTCTGTTTCTGGTTACAGGTCGCTCCTAGCGAAATTTAGAGCGAGAAATCCCCTGACGACGAGCGCCATAAATTGGTTCCGTGATGAGGGGATTTTTTATAGGCGGCATACAGGTGTATGCCGCTAGAAATGAACTTCTACTTATTTAACTGGTTTTAGGTCCAGTACGTGCAGTAGACGCTCTGGGATACCAGCCCAAATGTTTGGACGGCCCTTAGGATTTTCTTCGTTCCACCAACCAGTGAAGCGCTTCGTGTTGTATTGGTACATGTAAGCGCCAGACAACACAGGAATAGTTACTTGATCTTCTGCGATGATTTTTTGGATACCGTGCGCGATTTCTAGCTGTTCTTGCTTATCAGCCGTTTTGTAGAAGCTGTTAAGTAGTTTGTCTAGTTCTTCGTTTTTGTAGAAGTGCATCGCGAAACGAGGCATACCGTCGCCAGACTGTAGCTTTGAGTTGTAACCGCTATCCCAGTACAAGTGTGGATCGGCACCGTGGAAGTAGTTTGTGTATGCTACGTCATAAGTACCTTCAAGCATTGCTTGGTTGTACACCGAGAAGTCTGGTGTACGAGCACGTGCTTTGATACCAACTTCTGCTAGCTGCTCAACTGCCAGTTGTACTGTGTTGTTAAAGTCTGTCCAGCCATTTGGAGATTGAATTAGAAGCTCAAAAGACTTACCTGATGGTGTGTCTACAAAGCCATCTTTGTTTACATCTTTAAAGCCAGCTTTAGCTAGAAGTTCTTTAGCACCTTCAACATTATACGTGTTGTAGCCTTTGTATTTGTTGTGCGTAGCTTCGTCAGACCAAGCTTCGAATGCGTAGCCTAGACCTGAAGCGAAGTCATTCACCGTACCACCACCGTAGAAAGCGATATCAATGATAGTTTGACGGTCAAGTGCCATAGAGAACGCACGACGGAAGTCGACGTTGGTCAGTGCTTCGCTTTTCGCAGCATCTGGGTTTTTGAAGTTCACCACGAACGCTTGCGTACCTGATGGCGGGTACCAGTAGTGGTGGCTAGGGCTGGCTGCTGCGTATGTGCGGTCGATGTCTGGTACGAAAGAAGAAGTCCAGTCCATTTCACTGTTTACGATTTTCCCTAGGAATTGGTCGTTGTTCGCGATTTGTGGTACGCGTAAACAGTCAACATCTAAGTTATCCGCATCCCAGTAGTTCGGGTTTTGACACTGGATGTAAAGCTGAGGAGTGAAAGTATCAATGACAGTAAATGGACCTGAACCTACAGGGTTTTCATTTGTGAATGTTGATGGATCTTTCACTTTGCTCCATACGTGCTCAGGTACTACAGGTACTTTAACAATTTCGTAAGGAACGTTTGAGTTTGCTTCTGTTAGACGGAATTTAACTTGGTAGTCATTAACTTTTTCTACGCCAGTGATCCAAGAGTTGATGCCTGATTGGTCTAGCTCAGGTTTCTCTTTTACCAGATTGAAAGAGTAAACCACGTCATCAGCAGTAAACGCCTGACCATCAGACCACTTCACGCCCTTACGAATATCGAAAGTCACGCTCATCAGGTCGTCAGCCATTTGGAAGTTTTCTGCTAAACGAAATACAGGAGTGTTACCGTGCATTTCGTTGAAAACAACAAGAGGCTCGTAAATAAAGTCAGTTGTTGTGTGCAGGTTGGTTGCACCCAAGAAAGGGTTAAAGTTACGAACAAAGGTTGTCAACTCTTTAGGGTGGATAGTCAGTTCACTGCGTTCAGCCGCAGTTGCTACCGATGCAAAACCTGTAGTAGCTGTAGCAATAATTGCTGTTGCTAGTGCTGTTTTTTTAATATTGGCAAGCATAGCTGTTCCTTACTGTTTGCTTCATTTCACTATATGGAATTGAATGTCATCAATTGATAAACACTCGCCATGACCCACCTCTAGTGTTATTGCAACTTAAGCTTTCACCTTCATCACATGTAGAGTGGCCTGTAGGTCTTCGGCAGGAGTAAGAAAACACCTTATCCTTAAAATAATCAAACCCGCATCCCGTTAAAAACGTCAAAAAAGGTGGATATCACGTTATAAACGTTACTTTGTTTGCTTTTGAACCAAATCTGGCTAAAAATCAAACCTTGATATGCGTCGCAGTTTATATCCTTAATAGTAATGCGTGTTAGTGATTACTTACTTGTTGCGCTTTATTATAAATGGCATTTATTTAATGAAGTGCGTTAGGAGATCTCGATCACGCACGCTTTTCATGTTAATTCATAAGGTGAAATTTAATCTGCCGTTCTGTTGTGATTGACTTCGCAATCTGTGTCATTAGTTTATAAACTTATGCTTTAAATGATGGAATTTTCACCTTTTGTCATTTTGTGTATTGGTGAATATTATGCTTTTTTTACTAAGTAAATAAAGAGAGTTGTAATGATCATTACTGTGAAATAAGACCATATGAATATGGTCCAAAACACCGAGGTCATGTCTGGATAATAGCGTCTGAAATAGCTAAATTGAGCCCCTGCCTACTGAGCTTTACTCTGTTGGGTGAAGGGTATGACGGTTTTGCTGGTGGGATAGGTGGCAAGCCCTTTTAGTCCGGTTTATATTCACTTAGAAATAAGCGATTGAACGCCGGAACAGAAGTAGCCCAGATATAAAAAGCCCCCAACAATTGGTGTTCAATTGTTGGGGGCTGTTCAAATGAAGTGCGGTAGTAGATAACACCGCTAGCTGGTAAGTAACCTTTGCAGCTTGTCACGCTGCGCTTCAATATAAGCACGCTCCGGACTTTGTTCTTTACAGTGCTCAAGGATGAACTCGATAGAGCTTAAAACCGTTCTCCAGCGTGGAGTTTTAGGTAAGGTTTCAATGCGCATGTATTTATCTAGAGTACGGGTTTGTAGCGTACTTCTATCAAGGTAAACGCGCCAAAGACCACTTTGCTCGGCAAAGGTAAACTTACTTTCTCCAGTGACAGACTCCCAGTATTCCAAAGCATGTGTCATCGCTTCGACCAGTACTTCACGCATAACTTCCTGTTTGTCTTTTTTATTGCCTAATGCTTTGTCTGCCAGTCGAGTGAATTCGCCTCCAAGCTCTTTAAGCTTCTGTAGCTGTTCTTTGTCGCCGTCAAAGGCATAGCGAGAAAGTACCTCCACTGCCGTTTCCAGGTTGTGAATGCGCGCTGTATTTGCGCCTCCACCGACATTAAATATGTACATAACGTCTAGGCCGGAACCTTCTGGAAGCTTAAGGATGTCCGCTTCAATATTTTGGCGAATGTCCTCGATATAAATATCAATTTTCCCGCAATAATGTGGCTGCTTAACGGTCAGAAATTTTGGAGCAATCAGCTCATCGGCAGACGAACGTTTAATTTGCTCTAAGCTACGTTTAAACAGCTTACATGCGGCTTCGTTGGCAAAACGAACACGTTGATCTTCGCGCAAGCAAATAATCGCCTCAGGAGCGGACTCAAGCTGCTCTAGCAGACGCCCCTGAGTTTCAAGCAAGCTCGCTTCTACTTCAGCTCGTTGACGAAGTTCCGACTCAAGTACTTTATTCTCAATATGACGCATCTCTGCTTTACTTGCGGTCAAATGAGCTCTAATTCTGGCTGCAAGCTCTTGTTTGTTAAAAGGCTTCGACAAATAATCGTTTGCTCCGGCTTCAAAGCCTCTAACTCGGTCCTCAGTTTGACTTAAGGCGGTTAGCATAATGATTGGCAGCTCAGCATGATCAAAGGTTTGACGCAATTCATTACATACTTGATAGCCACTCATTCCTGGCATCATGATATCGAGCAGCAGAAGTTCCGGCTTTTCTTGCTCGACAAGAGCAAGTGTTTCAGGGCCATCTGAAACGGTTCTTACACGATAGCCTTCTAAGCGTAAAAAGCTTTCAAGTACTCGTAGGTTGACTGGTTCATCGTCTGCTACATAAAGTAGCGGACCATCTGGGTTTTCTGGTAGCGATAGGTCTTCTGTGTTCTCAAGGTTAACTTCTGGAGCCTGGAAGTGCCCACAGGTTGCCTGCGTCTGTGTTGCTAGGATCTCTTCTTCACTGGCGAGAGGCAGAGTGAAGCTGAATGTGGTCCCTACCATAGGTTGGCTGCTGACATATAAGGAGCCACCCATTAGCTCAATCAACTGGCGGCTAATTGATAAACCTAACCCCGCACCTTGACGATAGCGACTTTCATCCTGTCCTGCCTGAATTAAAGGCTCAAAGATGTGCTCAAGGTGCTCAGCAGGAATACCTTGTCCGGTGTCGACCACTTGAACGCGAACTAAATCGTCTACGACTCCTGCAGAAATAACGATCTTACCTTCAGAGGTGTACTTAATTGCGTTTCCTATCAGATTGTAAAGCACCTGTTCAAGTCGTTGTGGGTCCGCTGAGACTGCTTTGAGATCATTAGGTACTTGATTGATGATTCGAATAGTCTTGTTTCCAAGTAAATGACTCGACAATTCCAGCACCAATCGGGTTGAACTTGCCAGGTTAACAGCCGACTTCTGGATGTCCATGCTACCGTATCGCATTTTATGGTAATCCAGTAAGTCGTCGACCAGGTTAGCCAAACGTTGGCCACTTTTAATAATTATATCGAGCTGATACTTCTGGTTTGCCGGAATTGTACCGTTGGCTCCGGATATCAAGGTTTCTGCAATACCGACCATGCCGTGCAAAGGCGTACGCAGTTCATGAGAGGTCGTTGCCAGAAACTCATCTTTTAGCTTGTCTGCCAGTTGCAGCTCGTCATTTTGTTTTTGAATTAAGCGGATGTTGCTTTCCAGCTCTTCATTTTGCTTCTTGATCGTCTGAATTTTTTCACGAATGGAACGTTGCATGCGCTCAAAACTGATGGCTAAGCGACCAATTTCGTCTTTTCTAACGGTATCAAATGTGTTTTCGTCCAGATCGCCTGCTGATACTCGCTCTGCCGCCCAGGTTAATTTAAGCAGTGGCGAGGTGATGAAATTCGATAAATAGTGCGAGGCAATTACAACCAGTATGATCGCCGTAAGCATCGCAATGACGAAGAGTTTTTCCAGCTGGTGAATGCGAGAAAAGGCGTCTTTTTCTGGTAACTGCACGACCAACGCCCAATTAACACCACGGGTTTTAACTGGCGCATAGGCGGCGATAATGGCTTCATCGAGCCCGTTTGTATAAGTACCTACGCTCGTTTGACCTGAAAGTGCCTGAGTGATGACCTCCATACTGTTTTGGATATCATCTAGCTTGGTGTTAATGGTTCGAGGTTGTTGATCTCCTCCGACTAATAGCGTCTCAATCGATGACTCGCGGTTTTTGTCTGCGACTAGCTTTGTGATGCCGTTATTTGGCAATCGGAACATGGCATAGCTATGGAGATATCCTTGTTGAACGATAGGAGCGCCAAGCCACGCGACTTGCTTGCCATTTTCAAGTTCAAAGTCAGAGATAAGGATTGGAGTGTAGTCTTCGTTTACTTTACGGCGCTCGCTGACATCATTGGCCAAGCGCTGAAACGCTCTACCTAGCGCAGCATCTTTATAGCGGCCAGTGAGAAGATTAGTGCCGTAATTGTCGTCTTTTTTGATTGAGTAAGTAACGTTACCGTTGATATCGACTAAAAGTATGTCATTGAAGTCAGAGCGTTTTAGAAGTTCTGAATAAGCCCAATGATAGCGCTTGTGTAACAGGCGATAACGCTCGCTCCCGACAAAGTTAGATGACTCCGGCAAGATTGACGTTTTTGTCTGATCGCCACTGCCTTCAATATAACGTTGCTGTGCATTTTGACGTGACTCTTCAATGTCGTTTCCTAAGCGACTGAACGCATTGACTAAACCATAAAAGCGTCCACCGCTGGCATAAGCTAACTCCGAACGGACAAAGCCCATTACTTCGGTTTCGCGTGCTTCAAAATAGTCAATAATTTGCTGCTGTTTGGTATCTCGTACAGACAGCAGGTGCGACGTGCTCTGTTCTTGCAGATCTTGACTGTGTGACTGCAGGAAAAAAAGCGCGGTAATGGTTAGAGGCGTAAGGCTGAGGACAAGAAACGCAGTCATCAGCGTACTTTGTAGACGCTTAAACTTCTGTTTTTTGTAGAATTTGAACATGGATAAGATTGCAACTCATAAAGGGCAGCAAAAAGTTTACTTATTGCTACCAAGGTTCTCGTTAAAAACGGATAAGACGTTAAATTCGATAGAAATAACAAAATTAACGAGTTTTTTTTCTTTGACAAGAAAGTTGATTGCAAAGCGTGCAGAGTCACGCAGTTTTTTTATGTTTGATGAGTTTTTAGCGGAAAATCGCGCAGGTTGTCGCCTGCGCGGAGGAGAGTTAAGACTTTTTAGCGTAATAAATTGAGAATTTTTTCGTCTTATTTAGCGTCTCGCAATTATTGAAAGCGCTTTCAATAATTGGCGGATACTTCAAGAAACTGTTTGCCACGATAATCATTTCCCCTTGTCTTTGAAGGTATCGTGGCGCATCACCAAGTAAGCTTTCTGCAGCATTGTAATTTGTATCGAGGCCACTATGAAAAGGCGGATTACTGATGATAAATCGGTAGTCGTTTGCCGTATCTGAATAAATGTCAGAAGCAAACACTTTACCTTCTAATTCATTAGCTTGCAGTGTTGCTTGGCTGGAGGTAATTGCATAGGCGTTGATATCGCACATTTCAATTTCTATTTCAGGGTTGGCTTTCGCCATAAATGCGCCAAGCACGCCAGCACCGCAACCAAAATCGAGAACTTTACCGGACAATGGCGGTAAGGTTTCCAATAACAGCTGGCTACCTAAGTCGAATTCACCATGGCTGAATACCCCAGGTAGGCTTTTCACTAGCAGTGATTGGTTGCCTAAGCTGATAGTGTAGGACTTAAACCAGTCGATCTGATTAAATGGCGCTGGTTCGTTTACGCATTGACCCCAGTAAAAAGAGCAGCGACGGGCGGAATCGTATTTGTTGATTGGGCCGTAGTCTTTGAACATTTTTTCGATACTTTTTACACCAGAGCGGGTTTCTCCAACGACCACGATTTCAGTATCGACACCAAGTTTCGCCATGAGCATTGCCAGTAAGTATTCGGCTTCTGCTTTAGCTTTGGGCCAGTAAAGTAACACCATGTCTGCTTGGGTATCGACGTTATACTCTGAACCAAAGTGGCTTTTGATCTTGTCAGATGTACGAATTTGACGGTAATAGCTGTAGTTAGAAGTAAAAACTTCAACAGACTCACAGTAGGAGGCCAGCTCAAGAGGGAATAGGTCTTCAACTTCACCGGCGACTAAAACATGCTTTCCATTGAAGTATTCCAGCTGGCGTTGCGCTATTTGACTTGGAGCGATATAAGCAGACATAAATTTTGTTCGTCAGAAATAATTAGGGCCAGATTTTCTCACAATCTGGCCCAAGCTTGAAGTCATTAACGAGTAACTAGCTGTTGTCTTGATCGTTGAGGAAGTCTTTAAATTCCTCTTCATAGATATTAAATAGCACCATAGTGATGGCAAAAATCAGTGGGCCATAAATCAGGCCGATGAGTCCAAACAATTGCAGACCACCCAATAGTGAGAAGAAAATCATTAAGGTGTTCATGCCAGAACTGCCTTGCATCAGCAGTGGGCGCAATAAATTATCAATTGAGCCAACAATAACCACACTCCACGCCGTTAGGAAGATAGCCCAAGTAGTATCACCTGTTAGGAAAAGGTACCCCGCCGCTGGTATCCAGATTAAAGCGGTACCTACAACTGGAATGAACGAGGCAAAGCCCATCATAGTACCCCAGAATAGTCCCGGGAAACCGGCGAGCCACATGCCAATCCCACCAGCCATACCTTGTGCTATTGCGGTAAGAAATGATCCCATTACTGCTGACTTTGATACCTGCTCAATTTCGGTCAGAATTTTGTCTTCCTGACTACGTGAGAGGGGAAGTATATGCCGAATGGCGGATATTATTTTGTCGTGATCGCGCAACAAAAAGAACAGGACAAACAGCATAAGGAAGAAGTCCATTAAGAAGTTTGTCGCATCACCAAGTATTTTTGCGCTGATGGTGACTAAGTTTGAACCAAATGATGTGGCGAACTGGGCAATTTTTTCCGCAATGGCTTTTGGCTCTACTTTATCGAATGGTAAGTACTCATTCACCAACGCTAAAGCCTTGACAACTAAAGGGTGCTGGAAAATATCCTGAATTCCGCCATTCGTTACCCACTTATAAGTATTTTGTGAAAATAATGAGCCTTGCTGAACGATAGCAGCAAAAACAAACAGAAGCGGAATCACAATAATAAAGGTCAGAACCACACAAGAGAGTAAAGAAGCCATGTTCCTATGCTTTGGTATCTTTTGCTCAAACCATTCGTGTATAGGGAACATGAGTAATGAAATGATGAATGCCATTACGATCGAGTTGATGTAAGGTTCGACTAATAAGTAGCAAGCAAAAGCAGCGGCGAGCAGAGCGACCATTAGAACGCGATGACTCGACGTGATTTTCACATTGTTTGGCATAAGATAAGTCCAAATTACGGATGATATTTACGGTTTCTAGCTTATAACGCGGGCTGTGAACCTTTATTACGGTATGTGCTCGCGGTCTTATAATACCGTGCAATTAGAGCCTAGTAGCATACCTTGTTATAATGACGACAAATCAGTCGGTTATCAATCAGGAGATGTAAAATGGGTTGTTGTAATGGTGACAAGTCGTGTCAAAATGAGAAAAAAACCAGCCGCACTCCGTGGTTAGGTATTGTGGTTGGTATACTCGTTGTCTTAGTTATTTTGAATTGGCAGTAAAAAAGGACCATGAAGGTCCTTTTGAGATTTGTCGTTACTGCCTTTGCTGAATTATTGTGCTTCAGCAGCCAGCGTTGCAAAACAGCGGTCTGCTGCTTCTAGTGTGGCATCGATTTCTTTTGAACCGTGAGCGAGAGATGTAAAGCTTGCTTCAAATGCTGAAGGTGCAAGGTAAACGCCGTGATCAAGCATAAGGTGGAAGAATCGTTTAAAGCGTTCAACGTCGCACTTTGTCACGTCTTCGTAGCAAGTTACGCTATCTTGATCGGTGAAGAAGAAGCCGAACATGCCACCCACTTGGTTTACCACCAACGGAATACCATGTTTTTCCGCCAGAGATTTAAAGCCATCTGCTAGCTGCTTCGTTTTTGAAGCCAGACGTTTTTCATTGCCTTCTTCTTTTAGAAGACTCAAACAAGCAAAACCTGCTGCCATCGCTACTGGGTTACCAGATAGAGTACCTGCTTGATATACAGGACCTGTTGGTGCGACATATTGCATTACTTCTTTACGACCACCGAAAGCACCAACTGGCATACCGCCACCGATCACTTTACCTAATGTTGTTAGGTCTGGTTTGATGTTGTAGTGTGCCTGAGCGCCGCCAAGTGCAACACGGAAGCCTGTCATTACTTCATCAAAAATCAGTAGAGCACCTTCTTGATCACAGATTTCACGCAGTCCTTCATGGAAGCCTTCTACTGGCGGAATACAGTTCATGTTGCCAGCTACAGGCTCAACGATGATACAAGCAATTTCACCTTTGTTTGCAGCAAATAGCTCGCGAACTGAATCCAGATCGTTGAATGTTGCAGTTAGTGTATGTTTAGCAAAATCTGCTGGAACACCCGGAGAGCTTGGTTGGCCTAGAGTCAACGCGCCAGAGCCTGCTTTTACTAGCAAGCTATCAGCGTGACCATGGTAACAACCTTCGAATTTCATGATCTTGTCGCGGCCAGTGAAACCACGAGCAAGGCGAATCGCACTCATGGTTGCTTCGGTACCAGAGCTAACCATACGGAGTTGTTCCATTGACGGTACAAGTTCAGAAACCAGTTCTGCCATTGAAATTTCTAGCTCTGTAGGCGCACCAAAGCTAAGGCCGCGTTGTGCAGCGTCGATCACGGCTTCACGAATTACAGCGTGGTTGTGACCAAGGATCATTGGCCCCCAAGAACCGACGTAATCAATATACGCCTTACCATCGGCATCAAAAATCAGAGCACCGTCTGCTCGTTCGATAAATAGCGGAGAACCGCCTACGCCGTTGAATGCACGAACAGGTGAGTTTACACCGCCTGGAATGGTTTTCTGGGCTTTGTCATACAGTTCTGATGATTTGGTCATGGGGTTATCCTCTTTTGATTGCTCGGACCAAGTGGTGCGCATTGTACCTAGCTATAATCAACTTAGAAACGTTTTGCTTAATTTATGTGTTGTTTCGCAATGTAATTTTAACTATCCGATATAAAGAATCGGCGGTGAATACTTGAACGAGTTGGTCAGGTATTAGATAATCGTATCCAATAAGCACAAATTTGACGTCTTGCTTCAGGCTCGACGCATTACACGAGTGAGAGAGGTTTTTCGTGAGCGAAGTAAACGTACCATTATCTTTTTCCGATGCTGCAGCATCTCGCGTTAAAGCGCTGATTGCAGAAGAAGAAAACCCAGCATTGAAACTGCGCGTATACATCACTGGTGGTGGCTGTAGCGGTTTCCAATACGGTTTTACTTTCGATGAGAACGTAAATGATGGTGATACAACCATCGTAAATAGTGGTGTAACACTGGTTGTTGACCCAATGAGCTTGCAATATCTTATTGGCGGCATCGTGGATTACACTGAGGGGTTAGAGGGAGCACGCTTCTTCGTAAATAACCCGAATGCAACGACCACTTGTGGTTGTGGTGCATCATTTAGCGTTTAATATCCCGTATAAGTTATTCATAAGGCTGCATTTTTGCAGCCTTTGTTTTATGTATTGATGAATTTCCTGAAATTGCGACGTAGTTAAGAATCCAAGCCGCTATTATTTTCTTTTTAGAAGGTTAATTCGTATCATAAATTATTCGACTAAGATTGATTTGTATATTGAATTAATTCTCGCAACATTACTTATTGCAAGAGATTATTATGGCTAGCTTCCCCTTTACGCGATTTTTCGCTAAACGACCTTATATCGTGTCGTTGCTCATTATTTTAGTAATGTCAGCTTGGTTAGGACTTGGTTCACTTCAAGCCGACGATGTGTCACCACAGCGTGCATCGCAAGATATTCCTCTGGCAAAAGTCTCCTACCAAACATTTACCGCACAAAATACCTATAAAACGATCGAGTTGTACGGCCGTACCGCACCAGACAGACAAGCTAATTTAGGTGCGGAGATTGCCGGTAAGATCATTGCGCTTAAGGTTGAAAAAGGGGAGTCGGTTAAGCAAGGACAAGTGATAGCGCAAATTGATAAAGGCGATCTCGATATCCAATTGGAGCGCGCGCATGCACTACTCAAAGTCCGTGAAAAGGAGTTCAACGCGGCAAAATCTTTAAAAAATAAAGGACTACAAGGGGAGGTCGCATTCAGTAATGCAGAAGCTTCTTTAGTAGAGGCTCGAGCGCAAGTCACTAACGCTAAGATTGCGTTGAGAAATACCAATGTAATCGCACCGTTTAGCGGTATTCTCGATCATCTATTTATCGAAGTGGGTGATTTTGTCGGTGTTGGCGATCCGGTTGCGACGATTATAGATCTCACTCACTTGGTGATTGAGGCGGACGTCAGTGAGCGCCATATTCAGGACTTGTCATTAAATCAGCCTGCAAAAGTTAAGTTTATTTCTGGTGACACGGTTGAAGGCACGGTGAGTTATGTTTCACGGGTGTCCTCACCAGCGACTAACACCTTCCCAATTGAAATCCGACTACCAAATCCTCAACAGTTGATTCCTGCAGGGATAAGCACCGAGGTTGATTTAAACCTCAAACAACAATTAGCGATCAAGTTAACTCCAGCGATGCTGGCACTTGATGAAGCCGGTATTTTAGGTGTCAAAGTACTAGAAAATAAAAAAGTAAAATTTATCCCCATTCAATTGGTTAAAGCCGAACAAGATGGTGTTTGGCTGACAGGGCTGGGGGATAGAGTCGACATTATCACCACAGGTCAGGGTTTTGTACGTGACGGTGATGACGTGATTGCCGTTAAGCAAGAATTGTAAGTGGGGTTGATATGTTACGTTTGATCGACGCCGCTTTATCACGCGCACGAACGATGATGGTACTGCTGGTCTTTGTTCTGATTTCTGGCGTGCTTACCTATCTGACGATTCCGAAAGAATCGAGCCCTGATATCACCATTCCAATTATCTATGTTTCTGTTAGCCACCAAGGTATCTCACCTACCGATGCAGAACGCTTGCTCGTGCGTCCGATAGAGCAGGAGTTGCGTTCTATCGAAGGGGTTAAAGATATGACCGCAACCGCATCTGAAGGGCATGCGTCGGTAGTGCTGGAGTTTAGCGTTGGCGTAGACCTTGATCGAGCCATGGCAGAAGTGCGTGATGCGGTTGACTTGGCAAAGCCTAAATTGCCCGCCGATAGTGATGAGCCTACCGTCAATGAAGTCACTTTAGCGTCTGAAGAAGCCGCTTTATCGGTGGTGCTTTACGGAACCGTTCCGGAAAGAACCATTGTACATCTTGCGCGCCAATTAAGAGACAAGCTGGAGAGCTACAGACAGATCCTGGAAGTGGATATCGCGGGTGACCGAGAAGACATCGTTGAGATCATCGTCGATCCGTTGTTGATGGAAAGTTATGGTCTGGATCAGGCGAGTATCTATAACTTGATCGCGTTAAATAACCGTGTGGTGGCGGCGGGGTTTGTTGATACTGGTTACGGCCGATTTTCGGTCAAAGTACCGTCGGTGTTTGAGACGCTAAAAGATGTGCTTGAGTTGCCAGTTAAAGTCGATGGTAAACAAGTCATCACCTTTGGTGATGTGGCGACGGTAAGGCGTGCATTCCGTGATCCGGAAAGCTATGCACGTTTGGATGGTAAGTCCGCGATTGTGCTCGATGTTAAAAAGCGTGCGGGCGAAAACATCATCGAGACCGTAGATCTAATCAAAGCGGTGATGGCCGAAGCTCAAAATCAAGAGCAATGGCCGGATAACCTGCTGGTGAAATACACGAGAGACCAGTCAGATGATGTCAAGATGATGCTCAACGACCTACAGAACAACATCTTGTCGGCGATCATCTTAGTCGTAATTGTGATTATTGCGATTCTCGGTGTTCGCACAGCGCTACTGGTCGGTATTTCGATTCCTGGTTCATTCCTCACAGGCTTGCTGGTGCTCTCCGTGTTTGGCCTGACAGTGAACATTATCGTCTTGTTCTCGCTGATAATGGCGGTCGGTATGCTGGTCGATGGGGCGATAGTGGTCACCGAGTTTGCCGATCGTCGCATGCAGGAAGGAGCGCCGCGTAAAGAAGCGTATCGAGACGCTGCAAAGCGCATGGCTTGGCCGATCACGGCTTCGACAGCGACGACGTTGGCAGCCTTTGCTCCGCTATTGTTCTGGCCGGATGTTACTGGCGAGTTTATGAAGTATCTTCCGCTGACATTGATCGCGACGTTGGCCGCTTCGTTGGCGATGGCACTGTTATTCGTACCTGTGCTCGGTAGCCTTATCGGTAAACCTCAAAACGTCTCGCCTATCCAACACGAGAAAATGCTGGCTCTGCATGAAGGCGATTATGACAAAGCTACGGGTATTACTAAGCTGTATTACCAGACGCTGAATGTTGCGTTGCGTCACCCGTTAAAGATCTTGCTGAGTGCTATCTTACTCTCGGTCGGCGTTGGTTTTACTTACGTTAAAGCGGGATTAGGTGCAGAGTTTTTCCCTGAAGTAGACCCACCATTTTTTACGGTTAAAGTGCGCTCGTACGGTGATTTATCTATCGATGAGAAAGACCAAATCATGCGCGATGTTGAATCGGTGATGTTGGGGCATGATGAGTTTGAAAGTGTTTACACCAAAACAGGTGGCGATGATGAGATTGGTTTAATCCAGATCACGCCTGTGGATTGGCAGTATCGTCGTAAGGTGAAAGCCATTATCGATGAACTGAAACAAACCACAGACCAGTATGCTGGGGTGGAAATTGAGTACAAGTTTCCAGAGGCGGGGCCACCAACTGAGCACGACTTGGTTATTGAAATGTCTGGTTCAACGCTCAGTGGCTTAGACGAAGGCGCGAAAATCGTTCGTCATTGGGCGGATGCTTACCCTGCATTTACCAATATCAGTGATAACTCAAGCAAAGACGGTATTGACTGGCAGATCGATATTCGCCGTGATGATGCCGCTCGCTTCTTAGCAGATGCGACATTAGTTGGTAACACAGTGCAGTTTGTTACCAACGGCTTAAAGTTGGGAGATTATCTGCCGGATGACTCTTCTGAGGAAGTCGATATATTAGTGCGCTACCCAGAGGATAAGCGTGATATTGGCCGCTTTGATCAGTTGCGGGTCAAAACCGCTGCTGGACTGGTTCCGATCACCAATTTCGCCAGCATTATTCCTGAACATAAACAGGATACGATCCGTCGTGTCGATGGGCATAGAGTGATCAGCGTGTTTGCAGACATTAGAGAAGGTTACAACCTGACGCTTGAGCTGCCTAAAGTTGAAGAAGCGCTCAAAGAGTTAACCTTGCCTGAGGGAGTCGAGTTTAAAATCCGAGGTCAGAACGAAGAGCAGGAAAATTCCTCTGCTTTCTTACTCAACGCATTTATCGTGGCGCTGGTTGGTATGGCTCTGATCTTAATTACTCAGTTCAACAGTTTCTACCAAGCGTTTCTTATTCTGAGTGCGGTATTGTTTTCTACGGTTGGCGTTTTTGCGGGCTTGTTGATATTCCAGAAACCTTTCGGTGTGATTATGTCGGGTATCGGCGTGATTGCATTAGCGGGTATTGTAGTGAATAACAACATCGTCTTAATTGATACGTACAATCAGCTGCGCAAACGAGGGTTGGATAAGCGTGATGCAATCCTAAGAACAGGTGTGCAGCGTCTGCGCCCGGTATTACTGACAACGATCACGACGATTCTTGGCCTGCTGCCAATGGTGCTGGAGATGAACATCGATTTGATTAATCAGAAAATCGAATTCGGTGCGCCAAGCACCCAGTGGTGGTCTCAGTTAGCAACCGCTGTTTCAGGTGGGCTTGCTTTTGCTACATTGCTGACGCTGGTGTTAACTCCCTGTCTGCTTATGCTAGGCAAAGAGCATTCTTCTGATGAGATGATTGGATCAGAAAAAGAGGTGATATAAATCGCCTCTTTCCCTGTTCGAGCCGCTTACTTCATGGTTAGAAGCTCGCTGTATCGGTCGAGCTTAGCCATGTTGATTTTCGCATTCGCTAAGAAGGTTTGTCTTGCTTGCCCAGTTAACGATTTTGATTGAGGTAAATTAACCGTGCGTGGGTTTTTGTGCACGCCGTTAACCAGGAACTCATAGTGTAGGTGAGGGCCGGTCACTCGGCCTGTACCACCTAACGTACCAATGGTTTGGCCCTGCTTAACACGCTGACCGGTTTTAACGGTACGTTTGGTTAGGTGCAAATACTTGGTAATGTAGGTATTACTGTGTTTGATGAACACGTAGTTACCATTAAATTTGTTGTATGACGATTTTTGCACCACACCATCACCTGCGGCCCAAATTGGCGTACCCACTGGAGCTGCATAGTCTGTGCCTCGGTGAGGACGAACTTTACCCGTGACAGGGTGCAGACGGCGAGGGTTGAAGTTTGAGCTTACACGACGGAAGTCCAATGGTGCGCGTAAAAACGCTTTCTTCATTGCTCGACCATTTTCATCGTAATACTTACCTGATTTTTCATCCAGAATCGCAGTGAAGGTATCTCCCTGGTTTTTGAACACGGCCGCGATGATTTTACCGCGTCCAATCACTTCCCCTTCGACAACCTCTTCCTGATACAGGACTCTGAACGTGTCGTTCTTACGAATATCTAATGCAAAGTCGATATCCCAGCCGAAAATTCCCGCTAACTCCATAATTTGGTTAGCGTTTAAGCCTGAAGAAATGCCTGCATTCCAGAAGTTAGATTTGATGGTTGCTTCGGCAAAGTTGTATTGATAATCGACCTCTTTTTTGTCGATTTCAGAGACGTATTTGCCATCTTGTAGCTTGATTCGGAAGGTTTCGAATGCGCTCAAGGTACGTCGTAATTGAACTAAGTTATTGTTTTCATCAAAGCCGAATTGCAGCCTGTCGCCAGGTCGGAGACGGGTTAGCTGCTGTTCCACTTCTTTATCTGAGGAAACCAGCTCATGCAGAATGCGCGCTGATAGACCGACACGGCTAAAGAGAATGGCCGCACTTTCACCATTTTTAACTTTGTAGGTCTCCCAGCGTAAAACCGAGGAAGTAGACGATGTCCCGTTTAATGTCGTCAATTCCATAGAAATTGGCACAGGATAATATTGCCCCACTTTTAAGCGGCTTTGCTGAGGGTTAAGTTCTTGCGGATCGGGTAAAAAGAATAGTGCGAAGATGATTAGCGCACTAAAAAAACCGATCAATACTTTGTGCAAGAGTGGAAGTCGGACAAAAATCGAATGCATGACGTACTTGTTTGCTAAATTAAACATAAAAAATGACAACTACCTAGTCTAACGTGTTTCAAAATGCATCGCTATTCAAGTAATATGTCCAGCTATTATATTTTGCCAAATCTGTGGGAGTGAACAAGAATGGCGAGCATTGAAGCTGCACTAGCCGAGATTAAGCGCGGTGTTGAAGAGCTGATTCCAGAAGAAGAGCTGATCGCAAAACTAAAAGAAGGTCGTCCTCTACGTATTAAGTTGGGCGCGGATCCAACGGCACCTGACATCCACCTGGGCCATACGGTTATTTTCAATAAGCTTCGCTTGTTCCAAGAGTTAGGCCATGAAGTGACGTTCCTGATTGGTGACTTTACTGCAATGGTTGGTGACCCGACAGGTAAAAACTCAACTCGTCCACCACTTAGCCGTGAAGACGTACTGCGTAACGCAGAAACGTACAAAGAGCAGGTGTTTAAGATTCTAGACCCAGCAAAAACTAAGATCCAATTTAACTCAGAGTGGCTTTCTGAACTTGGTGCTGAAGGCATGATTCGCCTGGCGGCTAACCAAACCGTTGCTCGAATGTTAGAACGCGATGATTTCAAAAAGCGTTACACAGGCGGCCAGCCAATCGCTATTCACGAGTTCATGTACCCATTACTGCAAGGTTGGGACTCAGTGGCAATGGAAACCGATGTTGAGCTTGGCGGTACCGACCAGAAGTTCAACTTGCTAATGGGTCGTGAGCTACAAAAATCTCACGGTCAGAAGCCTCAGGTTGTACTAATGATGCCTCTTCTTGTTGGTCTGGACGGCGAGAAGAAGATGTCTAAGTCTGCGAACAACTACATTGGTATCAGCGAAGCACCAAGCGAAATGTTCGGTAAGATCATGTCGATCTCTGATGATTTGATGTGGAGTTACTACGAACTTCTGTCGTTCCGTCCGCTGGAAGAGGTTGCTCAGTTTAAGGCTGATGTTGAAGCTGGTAAGAACCCTCGCGACATCAAAGTACTGCTTGCGAAAGAAATCATTGCACGTTTCCACAGTGAAGCTGACGCTGATGCGGCGGAGCAAGAGTTTGTTAACCGCTTTGCTAAAAACCAAATCCCTGATGAAATGCCAGAATTTGAGTTCGAAGCAGGTCGTCCGGTAAGCAACCTACTGAAAGAAGCGGGTTTATGCCCATCATCTTCAGACGCGATGCGCATGGTTAAACAGGGCGCGGCTAAGATTGACGGTGAGAAAGTGGCAGACAGCAAATTCACACCAGAAGCAGGCACTTACGTATTCCAAGTTGGTAAACGTAAATTCGCTCGTATTACAATTCAGTAATTATTAACTGAGCAAAATGAAAGCGCCGAATAGGGCGCTTTTTTTGTTTAAAACAAACGCAAAATATTAACAAAGCCAGACTGTAAAAAGTGAGTAACTTTGCTACCATACGCTCGCTGCTAACAATGGCAGCGTTATCGGAGATTTACATGAACAATACCGACCATCCTCCCAGTTGTTGGGTGAGTAAGATTAAGGGAGCGAAATAACCCGCTTCGGTATTGGCGATCTCCGCCTTACCTGAGTGGTGAGGCATCTTTTCAAGTTTCTTCTTATTATTTCCTTCATAAATTCTGAATAGACTGTGCGATTGTGAGCGTGATTGCGCGTATCCTAATTTACCTGTTTCGGTAAAGGATGAGCTGAGTCATTTTTGCATGCGTAGTTGATGGTCGTTACCAATGCCAATCGGGAGATTCGCCATGACGGTAATGAACAACACTTTTATTGAAACAACACCAAACTTCTCTGCAGTCGAAATTGGTGCGGCTCGCAATGCGTTTTTGCAGTACGAGCGAGATAAGCAACTGCAGTTACTCTCTATCATGCCTATTGATGAGGCGGTGGGGATTTTACAACACTGTTCCGTTGCTTATGTGAACAGCCTTATTGCTCAGTTAGAGCAAGCGGGGCATGACAAGCGTGCTCGTCATTATGCGCACCAATTGGGTTTGCATATTTCTGAAGTGGATACGCCAGATGGTTATTTGTCTGCTGGCGTATTTGAGCATGTGAAGCAACGTATTGGCTGGATAATTGCGCTTGCTTTACTCGGTATCGTATCGGGATTGATCATCGCTCAATATGAAGATACGTTGAGCCAACTGGTTTTACTTGCAGTCTATATGCCTGTTATTGCTGCTGCTGGCGGCAATACTGGCACACAGGCCGCAACCTTGGTTATTCGGGCTCTCGCAACAGGAGAGCTGAAAAAACGCCAGTGGTTAGCGGTACTTTGGAAAGAAAGCCGAGTCGCGTTATGTCTCGCTTTAGCTATCGCTATCGTGATGGTCGGCCGAATTCTGCTGTTTAGCGGCGGACAACCTAATGGCGGATTTGATTTGGTAGACATAGCATTAGCGATCGCTGTGGCTCTGTTTATCCAAGTAACAATTTCTACCACGCTTGGTGGTCTACTGCCTATCATAGCGCGAGCATGCAATTTGGACCCAGCCGTGTTGGTGAGCCCCGTGCTTGCTTCAATCGTCGATATTTCAGGGATGTGGATTTACTTCACGGTAGTGAACTACTTCTTAGGCATCGCCTGACTAAAGTTCACAACATCGCTATAAAATAACTTTTCAAAGCTAGTAATAGGGGCGACAGCAGGCTTGCTTCCGTCCCTTTTTTCTGGGAAGTAATCAGAGACAAACTGAACAAAGATAGTATTCGGCTTGCCGTTTTTATCTAGCCCATATCCCGCCATATTGTAAGTCCCATATAACGAACCACTTTTGGCGATCAGTTGTCCTTTAATCGGTGCATTACGCATGCTTTGTCGATACTGAAGCGTACCCGACTCCCCTGACTTTGGCATAATTGCAATAAGGTTGAGCTGTTTCTCATTCTTCCAGATGTAGCGCAGTATCTCTGCCATTTTGGTTGCGGATATTCGATTGTTTCTCGAAAGCCCAGACCCATCTTCCAGGCGTGCTTGTCGAATGTCGACCCCCGTATTCGCGAAGATGATTTGTTTTATGGCTTCTGTGCCATTGACGAAACTGCCGGGTTGAACAAAAAATTTCGCGCCAAGTGTTTTAGTCAGCGTATCGGCGATCAGATTGTCTGAGCGTTTTAGCATCTGATCCAGTAAAACAGACAATGGCTGAGACTGATGCAGTGCGAATAGTTTACGCTGTTTCTTAGGGGCGGAACCTACCTTTATTCTGCCTTTAAGTTCAATATTGAGTTGGGCAAGCAACGTTGCGATCTTTTTGCTGGTATACATTTCAGGGTCTTGGACCGCGAACTTTAGAGGCAACGGCTTTTCTCTCGCGACGAGACAGCCATTTAACTCATAACGATTGTCAGGGTTGGGCAGAAGGTCTAAATCACAGTGACGACTTTTCTGAACGGCCCTTGTTACCGTTTCTACAGAGCTTTTTACATGGATTGGTTGATGTTCGGGAACAAACACCCGAGTTCCACCATCTTTTTGTGTGTAAATGGATGCTTGTACACAATTTTTATTTAGTGTGATGGCGGACGCTGGAGCACTATAACACACACCAAGAATATCCCATGGCCATCCGACGGCGCGGTTATAACCAGTAAACACGCTGTTATCGAGCCACAAGTCACCTTCAATACGTTTTAAGCCATTCTTTTTCGCGAGGGTTAGAAGGTCTTTTAAATCTTTGGTTTGTAACGTTGGATCGCCAACAAAGGTGATCACTGCATCTGATTTAGAGGCTTCTAGTTTAGTACGAAATCTAAAGCTATCACCCAGTTCCAACTTGGCTGCTAAAGCGGTCACTATCTTGAGCGTGCTGGCTGGTGGAAATAGCTGCTCGGTAGGGTGAATACCAGAAAGCTCTGCATTATCAGTGAGTTTTTCAGCAACCAGACTAATCCGTGCGCCTTCAGGTAGCACCTCTTGATGTGGGTATGCTTGTGTGGCTAACGGACATAGCAGTGAAAGGAAAAATAGGGACCAACGTAAACGCATAGAGACACTTTCTGACGTGAGTTATGTAGTTGAGTATATCCAAGTTCCCCCAAGATGCTAGGTGAAGGAGAAATGGTTTTCTCATCAATTATTAATGAGACAATAATAAGGAAATGAAGGGCACGGTTTGTTAACTGACGATAAAAAAATGCCCGCAAGATGCGGGCATTGAGGATTCAAGTCTAAGACTGGAATTAGAAGTCGTAACGTAGACCTAGGGCTAGCTCGTCTTCTGCGTCGATCTTAGTTGCTGTTGTTTTAGTACCAGTAGAACCAAACTTGTCGCCAGAGTCGATTAGGTTAAAGTTGTATGAAACGTAACCGCGGAAGTTAGGCTTGAAGTAGTACGACGCGTCAAGAGCGATGTTGTCTGCAGAAGTTTCGTCATTTGTCTCTGCGTTGTTGTACGATGTTGTGAACACAGTTTGACCAACAGTGTAAGCACCTGCTAGTTCGTAACCTGTGTAGTCAACCGTACCTGCAAAATCGTCAGTCATCTTCTCACCGTCTGTGAATACACCTGCGAAGTATAGATCGCCCATAGTGTAAGATGCTGCAAGCATGTACTCGTTAGCTTCGTCTTGATCTGCGTAACCAGCACCTAGCTCAAGGCCAGTGTTTGCTACTGCGTAGATTGCAGATAGAGAGTAACCGTCTTGGTCGTTGTCTGAGAAGTCACCGTTAGCGTTTTCTACACGGTCTGCGAAGCGGTAGCTTGCTTTAACGCTTAGGTTCTCGAATTGACCTTTGTAAGACATCATGTTGTCTGCACGGTCAGCCACTGCTAGTTTGTCAGCTGCTGAGTTACCGTGGTAAGCCATGATATCTGTGAAATCTGTGATAACGCCTAGCGCACCTTCGTTTTTACCGTAAGAGAACTCACCCCAAGCGCCGCCTAGACCAGCGTATGCAAGACGAGTGTCTAGAGAGTCTTCACCGCTGATGTCTTTGCCATCTTCGTCAAAGTCAGCAGTAGTAAACTCACCTTCCCAGAAGCCAACGCCGTATAGGTTGTCACTTACTTGCTGTTTGCCAAGGAAGTTTAGACGGATGCGAGAGTTGTCTTGAGCGTCGCCGTCTTTCATAGATAGACGTGCTTCAGCGCGGCCACCCATTTCTAGAGAAGTGCCATCTTGGTTGTAAAGTTCCGCTGCGTTTACGCCAGTTGCCATTGCTGCTGCAGATACAGAAAGAGCAATTAGAGTCTTTTTCATCTTATTTGTCCTAGTTAGCTGTCCATAATTCATTGTTGTATGGGGGAGAGGTTCTCTCTCAGAAGCTATTGGTCTCAAAGAAGTACCTAGTACACGAAGACATCGCGCTGGTAAGTCTTTGATTGAACAACTTGCTGGACACGTTTTACCGCTAAAGTTTCATGGTGAGTTAGTAAAATGATATAAATTTGGATAGTGAACACTGTTCGATTGATTTGAGTTTTTCTTTATGTATATGATATTTAAATGATTTTTATTTTTATCTGATTGTTGAGAGTTGATTAGATTTTATGTTTTTTGAGGTTTTTTCTTTAGTGAACTGTGTTGTTTTTCAATAAATTGCAATAATAATTAAACTAAAGAGTGACGAGCATCATTATGCGCGGGTTGCATAGCGACACTCGATATCGAATTAGGGTGATTTCGCCCCTGAGTTTGTTTAAACTAGATAAAACACATCTTCAAACGCACTACCCAGTCAACAGACAGGGTAGGGTTTTTTTGTCCAAAATAGACTTGGGCATGAGGTTATATAATGGAAAAAGTTCCAATGACACTACGTGGCGAACAGATGCTACGTGAAGAATTAGATCGTCTACTTAAGCTACGTCCTCAAATCTCAGCAGCGATTGCAGAAGCTCGTGAGCTAGGCGATTTAAAAGAGAATGCTGAATACCACGCCGCTCGTGAAGAGCAGGGTATTTGTGAAGCGCAGATCCGCGATATCGAATACAAGCTGTCTGTCGCACAGGTTATTGATGTCACCAAGATGGAAAACACAGGTAAAGTGATTTTTGGTACAACTGTGACTTTGATTGATGTCGATACTGACGAAGAAAAAACCTACCAAATTGTTGGCGATGATGAAGCTGACATCAAAGCGGGTCGTATTTCTGTTAGCTCCCCAATTGCTCGTGGCTTGATTGGCAAAATGGAAGGTGACGAGGTGGTTATCGAAACCCCGGGTGGCGCAAAAGATTTTGAAATTGACCGAGTTGAGTATCTGTAATTACAAAGCATCACTCTGTCTATAAACATAAAAAGGTCGCCATTGGCGACCTTTTCTTCAGCAACGTAAGTAGTGATTACTTACGAGGGATTTCGATTTTACGCTCTTCAGATTGACGGTACAGTACAAGTACTTTACCGATAGTCTGAACTTTTTCTGCGCCCGTCTCACGTACGATAGCGTCGATGATTAGCTGTTTTGTCTCACGATCTTCTGAAGCAACTTTTACTTTGATCAGTTCGTGATGGTTTAGAGCGATTTCAATTTCTGCTAGCACGGCTTCTGTAAGTCCATTTGCGCCCATTAGCACAACAGGTTTTAAACTGTGAGCCAGGCCTTTTAGGTGCTGCTTTTGTTTGGTGCTTAGGTTCATTACGCGGCCAATTTTCTTTAAAATAAGGGTTGAAAAAAGCTATTTTAACGCCATCTATTGCTGAAGACTATAATTTATTGAGTAATAGGTTGCGCCTATTAAAACAATAGCTCCTATTTGTGCCTTGTTAGGATTAAAATGAGTAAACAAAAACATTCGGCGAGTTCTGGTCGTTGGTTGAAAGAACACTTTGATGATAAATACGCGAACGAAGCTCGTAAAAAAGGTTACCGTTCACGTGCTTATTTCAAAATTGATGAAATACAAACCAAAGATAAGCTGTTAAAACCAGGTATGACTGTGGTCGATTTGGGTGCAGCTCCAGGTGGTTGGTCCCAGTATGCTGCTAAAATAGTAGGAGATAGTGGACAAATTATTGCGTGTGATTTGTTACCAATGGATCCGATTGCTGGTGTAAGCTTTTTACAAGGTGACTTTCGTGATGATGCGGTATTAGACGCTTTGTTAGAAAGAATCCAGCCATCGATGGTAGATGTAGTAATGTCTGATATGGCACCTAACATTGCGGGCAATAACTCGGTCGATCAACCTAGAGCTATGTATTTAGTTGAATTGGCCTTAGATATGTGTCGACAAGTTCTAGCGCCTAATGGTAGCTTTGTTGTTAAAGTTTTCCAGGGTGAAGGCTTCGATCAGTACGTGAAAGAAGTCCGAGACATGTTTAAAGTCGTAAAAGTCAGAAAACCAGACTCATCGCGAGCTCGCTCTCGAGAGGTCTTTGTAGTAGCCACTGGTTACAAAGGTTAACCATTTTGCTCTACTAAGAGCGTGTTAACACTATGGCTACAGTTAATGAACTGTAGTACCCTACCTTTAATTACAATTAGTTATCGAGAGGCTTACACCTTGAGTGACATGGCAAAAAATTTAATTCTGTGGCTTGTTATCGCTGTCGTATTGATGTCGGTATTCCAGAGCTTTGGCCCTGGAGAAAGTAATGGCAGAACCGTGGATTACACCACGTTTGTACAGGAAGTTGGCCAAGGCCAGATTCAAGAAGCAACTTTTAAAGACGGTGAGATTAGCTTTGTTCGTCGTGGCGGTGGTGCCAAAATGGTCACTTACATGCCAGTGTATGACCAAAAGCTTCTTGATGATCTAATTAACCAAAACGTGAAAGTGCAAGGTACGCCTCCTGAAGAGCAAAGCTTGCTAGGCACTATCTTTATTTCTTGGTTCCCAATGATTTTACTGATTGGTGTATGGATTTTCTTCATGCGTCAAATGCAAGGTGGCGGCGGCAAAGGCGCCATGTCTTTCGGTAAGAGCAAAGCTCGAATGATGAGCGAAGAACAGATCAAAACCACGTTTGCAGATGTTGCAGGCTGTGATGAAGCGAAAGAAGATGTAAAAGAACTGGTTGATTACCTGCGTGATCCAAGCCGTTTCCAGAAGCTGGGTGGTAAGATCCCAACTGGTGTTTTGATGGTTGGTCCTCCAGGTACTGGTAAAACGTTGCTTGCTAAAGCGATTGCTGGTGAAGCGAAAGTACCATTCTTTACAATTTCAGGTTCCGATTTCGTAGAAATGTTTGTTGGTGTTGGTGCATCTCGTGTGCGTGACATGTTCGAACAAGCGAAGAAAGCAGCGCCTTGTATTATCTTCATTGATGAGATTGATGCGGTAGGTCGTCAGCGTGGTGCTGGTGTAGGTGGTGGTCACGATGAACGTGAACAGACACTGAACCAAATGCTAGTTGAAATGGATGGTTTTGAAGGCAACGAAGGTATTATCGTTATCGCTGCGACTAACCGTCCAGACGTTCTTGACCCTGCATTGCTACGTCCTGGTCGTTTTGACCGTCAAGTAGTCGTAGGTCTACCAGACGTACGTGGTCGTGAGCAAATTCTTAAAGTTCACATGCGTAAAGTGCCTCTAGCGGGTGATGTAGAGCCTTCTCTAATTGCACGTGGTACACCAGGTTTCTCTGGTGCTGACTTAGCAAACCTAGTTAACGAAGCGGCGCTATTTGCTGCTCGTGGCAACAAACGCAACGTATCTATGGTTGAGTTTGAGCTAGCGAAAGACAAAATCATGATGGGTGCAGAACGTCGCTCTATGGTTATGTCGGAAGAGACAAAAGCGTCAACAGCCTACCACGAAGCAGGTCACGCGATTGTTGGTCGTTTAGTTCCTGAGCATGATCCGGTTTATAAGGTATCGATTATTCCTCGTGGTCGTGCACTAGGTGTGACAATGTACCTGCCAGAGCAAGACCGTGTAAGTATGTCTCGCCAGCATCTAGAATCGATGATTTCTAGCTTGTACGGCGGCCGTCTTGCGGAAGAGTTGATTTACGGTGCGGATAAAGTATCAACAGGTGCTTCTAACGACATCGAACGTGCAACAGATATTGCTCGTAAAATGGTAACGCAATGGGGCTTCTCGGAAAAACTTGGTCCTCTACTGTATGCAGAAGATGAAGGTGAAGTGTTCCTAGGCCGTAGCGTAACTCAGACAAAACACATGTCTGATGACACTGCTAAGCTAATCGATGACGAAGTTCGCCAAATTATCGATCGCAACTACGACCGAGCGAAAAAGATTTTGCAAGAAAACATGGATATCATGCATGCAATGAAAGACGCGCTAATGAAGTATGAAACCATTGACGCGCACCAAATCGACGACCTAATGGAACGTAAGGCTGAGATTCGTGAACCTGCTGGCTGGGGGGATAACCCTTCAAACAAACCTCAGGTTGATGACAAACCGCAAGCTGCGCCTGCAGCAAAAGAGGAAGAGAAAAAGGCTGATGCAGATAATGATGCAGAGCAGTCTACTTCCCAAGAAGCGGCTTCAGCTGACGCACCAGAAAAGAAAGATTCTGAATAACTATTGTTGATATTGATAAACCCCGAGTTCGCTCGGGGTTTTTGTATTTATTATGATTATTAAAGTAAAAAACAAATCTCTGGACCTTTCTCGTCCACACGTAATGGCCATTCTCAACGTCACGCCAGATTCCTTCTCTGATGGAGGCAAGTTCAATTCTCTAGATTTAGCGCTTGCACGCGTTGAGAAAATGATAAAAGCAGGCGTCAGCATTATTGATGTTGGCGGTGAATCGACCCGACCGGGAGCTCCGGAAGTCACGTTGGAAGATGAACTGGAGCGCGTTATTCCAGTCGTTAGAGCTATCAGAGCGCACTACCCCGACGTGTGGATATCAGTTGATACCAGTAAAGCTGAAGTGATTCGTCAGTCTGTTGAAGCTGGTGCGGATCTTATCAATGACATTCGTTCTTTGACTGAGCCTGGTGCATTGGAAGTGGCTGCAAAAGCGAATGTACCGGTGTGCATCATGCATATGAAAGGCCAGCCTAAAACCATGCAACAGAACCCGCAATATGATGATCTCATGCAGGAAGTGGAGCAGTTCCTGGTGGAGCGAATGGCAGTGTGCGAAGCCGCAGGTATCGCGCGAGAAAATATCATTCTCGATCTTGGTTTTGGCTTTGGCAAAACCATAGAACACAATTATCATATGCTGGCTCATCTTGAGAAGTTTCATAAATTTGGCTTGCCAATCTTGGCAGGCTTGTCTCGTAAATCGATGATTTTTAAACTGTTGGATAAGCCTGCGGCAGAGTGCACAAACGCTAGTGTTGTTTGTGCCACGATTGCAGCGATGAAAGGTGCACAGATCATTCGAGTACACGACTTTGAAGAAACGCTTGAAGCGATGAAAGTTGTTGAGATGACGAAGAACAATATTTAAAAAATAACAAAGGAAAGTTTATGTCTGATAAAAGACGTTACTTTGGTACAGACGGTGTGCGTGGCAAAGTTGGACAATATCCAATTACTCCCGATTTCGTACTGAAACTTGGCTGGGCGGCAGGTCGCGTATTAGCGAAGCGAGGCACAAAAAAAGTAATTATCGGTAAAGATACTCGCATATCTGGCTACATGCTGGAATCTGCACTAGAAGCGGGTTTGGCTGCGGCTGGTCTTAAAGCGACCTTTACCGGACCAATGCCAACTCCAGCGGTTGCCTATTTAACACAAACATTCCGAGCAGAAGCTGGGATTGTAATCTCGGCATCTCATAACCCTTACTACGATAACGGCATCAAGTTTTTCTCTTCTGAAGGCACTAAATTGCCAGATGATATTGAACTTGCTATCGAAGCGGAATTGGACAAAGAGATTGAATGTGTCGAATCGGCTGAGCTGGGTAAAGCAACACGCCTAAACGATGCAGCGGGTCGTTACATTGAGTTTTGTAAAAGTACTTTTCCTTCAACACTAAGCTTAGCGAGCCTTAAAATTGTGGTTGACTGTGCACACGGCGCAACTTACCACATCGCTCCAAATGTCTTTAAAGAGCTGGGTGCTGAAGTGATTGCGATGGGCGTTGAGCCTAATGGTACCAATATCAACGATCAAGTTGGTGCGACTGACGTACGTGCACTTCAAAAACGTGTGGTAGAAGAGCAAGCTCACCTTGGCCTTGCCTTTGATGGTGACGGCGACCGAATCATCATGGTTGATCACTTGGGTAATAAAGTCGATGGCGACCAGATTGCCTACATCATCGCAAGAGATGCGCTACGTCGCGGTGAACTAAAAGGTGGTGTTGTTGGTACTCTGATGACTAACTTAGGCATGGAAAATGGCCTGAAGCAGTTAGGTATTCCATTTGTTCGTGCTGCGGTAGGCGATCGCTACGTGATGGAACAGTTGCTAGCTAAAGGCTGGAAGATCGGTGCTGAAAACTCAGGCCACGTTATCTTGTTAGACAAAGTCACCACCGGTGATGCTATTGTTGCTGCATTACAAGTTCTTGCTTCGATTGTCGGCAGTGACATGTCGTTACACGATCTTTCTCAAGGCATGACGTTGTACCCGCAAGTGCTGGAAAACGTTCGTTTCTCTGGCGATGCTAACCCATTAGAAGCAAAAGCAGTACTGGATTCTGTTGCCGAAGTGGAAGCTGAACTTGGCGATAAAGGTCGAGTATTGCTGCGTAAATCAGGTACTGAGCCTCTTATCCGTGTCATGGTAGAAGGCGAAGATGCAGAACTTGTCCAGAGCTCAGCGCTTAAAATTGCTGACGCGGTAAAAGCAAGTTTTTAATCATTGCTTTAACCGATAGCATATAAAGAAAAGGGCGTTTTTTGCCCTTTTTTTGAGCGTTCGGCTCAATGGCTTTGTTTTTTTACTAATTTCCCCTTGTCAGCGTTAATGGCTTTCGCTAGTATTGCACCGCCTCCCGTTAGGAGGTCGCTAGCCTTGTTCATTTAATAAGATTCATTATTTTTGGGCGGCGCTGGCTCAACAATTTGGAACATAGGTGGAAAAAATGTTTACAGTTCTACTTGTGATTTACCTGTTGGCGGCGCTTGGTGTGATTGGCCTTGTGTTGATTCAACAAGGTAAAGGCGCAGATATGGGAGCCTCGTTCGGTGCTGGTGCTTCAAACACAGTGTTTGGTGCTAGCGGCTCAGGTAATTTCTTAACCCGAACAACTGCTATTTTAGCAACCGTATTTTTTGTCATTAGCTTGCTACTTGGTCGTATGTCTACGCACAAGACTGAGTCACAATGGGTAGACCCAACGTTAGGTCAGCCAGTTGTTGAACAAGTTAAGGACGCAGCGAGTGAAGTTCCAGCACCAGCTGGTGATGAAATTCCTCAATAAGCTGCAAGGTTTTGATGCCGAGATGGTGAAATTGGTAGACACGCTAGCATGAGGTGCTAGTGCCTTTGGTGTGAGGGTTCGAGTCCCTCTCTCGGCACCATGTATTTACAAACTTGTAAATCACTTGTTTGCGAGTATAATGCTCAGCAAGTCGGACGCGGGGTGGAGCAGCTTGGTAGCTCGTCGGGCTCATAACCCGAAGGTCGTCGGTTCAAATCCGGCCCCCGCAACCAATCTCTTTCTTTGAATAAGAAATCGAGGGTTGGCAAGTTTGCGTAGTACTAACCACACTACGAGTTAAGGATAGCATTTTTATCTATTCTTAACGTATCAGGGTCCAGCAGCATAAAACCCCGACTATCGGGGTTTTTTGTTATCTGAGTTTTTTAAAAATCTCAGATTGCTGCTTGGTTTTTTGATTGGGCTCTGAGCCCTTTTTTTGTTTCTGGAGTGGTTTAAATGACTGGTTTAGAAAGACAACTTACTGAAATGCTTGAAGCTCCTGTTGAGGCGTCGGGCTATGAGTTGGTTGGATTAGAATTCATTCGAGCAGGCGCGCACTCAACGCTACGCATCTATATTGACCATGAAAATGGCATTAACGTGGACGACTGTGCAGAAGTTAGCCACCAAGTAAGTGCGGTACTAGACGTTGAAGATCCAATTTCTGTTGCTTACAGCCTAGAAGTGTCTTCTCCAGGTTTAGAAAGACCGCTTTTCAAAGCAGCACATTACGAGCAATTTATTGGTCACGAGGTCAGCATCGTTTTGAAAATGGCTGTAGCAAACCGTCGCAAGTGGAAAGGTATTATCCACAGCGTTGATGGCGAAACAGTGACAGTTACTGTTGAAGGCCAGCAAGAAGAGTTTGCTTTAAGTAATATTTCAAAAGCTAACCTGATCCCTAAATTTTAGTTCCCTAAAAAAGTTTAAGCTTAGAGGCTAAATACAATGAGTAAAGAAATTTTAGCGGTAGCAGAAGCGGTATCGAACGAAAAAGCGGTACCTCGTGAGCGTATCTTTGAAGCTCTTGAGATTGCTCTAGCAACTTCTACAAAGAAAAAATACGAAATCGAAATCGACGTACGTGTTGCTATTGACCGTAAAACGGGTGAATTCGTGACTTACCGTCGCTGGTTGGTGGTAGACAATGTTGAAAACCCAACCAAAGAGATCTCTCTAGAAGCTGCACAATATGACGATGATTCAGTTGAGCTAGGCGATTACGTAGAAGACGAGATCCAATCAGTAACGTTTGACCGTATTACGACTCAAACTGCTAAGCAAGTTATCGTACAAAAAGTTCGTGAAGCTGAGCGTGCACAAATCGTTGAGCAGTTCATTGATAACGAAGGTGACCTAATCACTGGTGTTGTTAAGAAAGTAAACCGCGACACTATCGTACTTGATCTAGGTAACAACGCAGAAGCGGTAATCCTGCGTGATGACCAACTTCCTCGTGAAAACTTCCGTCCAGGTGACCGTGTTCGTGGTCTTCTGTACAAGGTTGCTCCAGAAGCGCGTGGTTTCCAACTGTTCATCACTCGCTCTAAGCCTGAAATGCTAGCAGAGCTATTCCGTGTTGAAGTGCCTGAAATTGCTGAAGACATCATCGAGCTTAAAGGCGCGGCGCGTGATCCAGGTTCTCGTGCGAAGATCGCAGTGAAAACTAACGACAAGCGTATTGACCCTGTTGGTGCGTGTGTTGGTATGCGTGGTGCACGTGTACAAGCGGTTTCTGGCGAGCTTGGCGGTGAGCGTATCGATATCGTACTTTGGGATGATAACCCAGCTCAGTTCGTAATCAACGCAATGGCTCCAGCTGATGTTGCATCTATCATCGTTGATGAAGATGCGCACGCAATGGATATCGCGGTTGAAGCAGATAACCTAGCACAAGCTATCGGTCGTAATGGCCAAAACGTTCGCCTTGCGTCTCAACTGACTGGTTGGGAGCTGAACGTAATGACAGTAGCTGATCTTCAGAAGAAACACGCTGAAGAATCACAAGCGTCTATCGAAAACTTCATGAAGTACCTTGATATCGAAGAGGACTTCGCACAGCTACTTGTTGAAGAAGGTTTCTCAACATTAGAAGAAGTTGCTTACGTACCAGTAAACGAGCTACTTGAAGTCGATGGCCTGAATGAAGAGCTAATCGAAGAGCTACGTGGTCGTGCGAAAGATGCACTAACAACAATCGCATTAGCGCAAGAAGAGTCTTTTGAAGGTCTGGAGCCGGCAGAAGATCTACTAGGACTTGAAGGTCTTGAGCGTGAAATGGCATTTAAATTGGCAGCAAAAGGTGTAGCAACACTTGAAGATCTTGCTGACCAAGGCATTGACGATTTAGAAGGTATTGAAGGCCTGACCGAAGAGCGTGCAGGTGAGCTAATTATGGCCGCACGTAACATCTGTTGGTTCGGCGAAGAAGCATAATTCAGCAAGGAGGAAGCGGCATGACACAATTAACAGTTAAAGCACTGAGTGATGAGATTGGTACGCCAGTCGACCGCTTGATTGAACAACTTGCTGACGCTGGCATTAAAAAGGCGAGCTCTGACAATGTTACTGATGAAGAGAAGCAGCAGCTTCTCTCTCATCTGAAAAAAGAACACGGTGATAAGTCTGGCGATTCAGAGCCTACTCGCCTTACGCTACAGCGTAAAACTCGTAGTACACTTAGTGTAAACGCGGGTGGTGGTAAGAGTAAGAATGTTCAGGTTGAGGTGCGCAAGAAACGTACATACGTGAAGCGCAGCACAATTGAAGATGAAGCGAAACGTGACGCTGAAGAAGCGGCAAAACGTGAAGCAGAAGAAGCAGCAAAACGCGCAGCTGAAGAAGCCGCAAAGCGTGAAGCTGAAGAAGCTGCAAAACGTGAAGCTGAAGAAGCTGCAAAACGTGACGCTGAAGAAAAAGCGAAACGTGAAGCTGAAGAAAAAGCGAAACGAGACGTTGATACGAATGCACAACGTGAAGCTGAAGAAAAAGCGAAACGTGATGCTGAAGAGAAAATTAAGCAAGAAGCAGCGCGAAAAGAGGCCGACGAGCTTAAACGTCGTCAGGAAGAAGAAGCTAAGCGTAAGGCTGAAGAGGAAAGTCAGCGCAAGCTTGAAGAAGCTCGCGAATTGGCTGAAAAGAATAAAGAGCGTTGGTCTGCTGCAGAAGAGAAAAAGGGTGATATGGAAGATACAGATTACCATGTAACGACTTCACGATACGCACGTGAAGCGGAAGATGAAGCAGATCGCAAAGAAGAAGCTGGTCGTCGTAAGAAGAAGAAAAAACCTTCTCAAAAGGATGATCAAGCTCGTAATGGTGGTCGTACCCAACGTGGCGGTAAAGGTGGTCGTAAAGGCAAGCTAGCTAAGCCAACATCAATGCAGCATGGCTTTGATAAGTCAGCAACAGTTGCTAAACAAGATGTTGTGATTGGTGAAACTATCGTCCTATCAGAACTTGCTAACAAGATGTCTGTGAAAGCAACAGAAGTTATCAAAGTGATGATGAAGATGGGCGCAATGGCGACTATCAACCAAGTTATCGATCAAGAAACAGCTCAGCTTGTGGCTGAAGAAATGGGTCACAAAGTTGTTCTTCGTAAAGAGAACGAGCTAGAAGAAGCGGTTCTATCTGACCGTGACACGAATGCAGAAGCTGTTCCTCGTGCTCCAGTTGTAACTATCATGGGTCACGTAGACCACGGTAAAACATCAACACTGGACTACATCCGTCGTACACACGTTGCTTCAGGCGAAGCGGGTGGTATTACTCAGCACATCGGTGCATACCACGTTGAAACTGAAAACGGCATGATCACGTTCCTTGATACTCCTGGACACGCGGCGTTTACTGCAATGCGTGCTCGTGGTGCTCAAGCGACAGATATCGTTGTACTTGTTGTTGCAGCAGATGATGGCGTAATGCCACAGACAGTAGAAGCTATCCAGCACGCGAAAGCGGCAGGCGTACCTTTGATTGTTGCAGTGAACAAGATCGATAAAGAAGATGCTAACCCAGACAACGTTAAGAATGAGCTAGCTCAATACGACGTAATCCCTGAAGAGTGGGGCGGTGAGAACATGTTCGTTCACATCTCTGCAAAACAGGGTACAAACATCGACGGTCTACTAGAAGCAATCCTTCTACAATCTGAAGTTCTCGAACTTACAGCAGTAAAAGAAGGCATGGCATCTGGCGTAGTTGTTGAATCACGTCTAGATAAAGGTCGTGGTCCAGTAGCAACAGTACTTGTTCAGTCTGGTACGCTAAACAAAGGCGATATCGTTCTTTGTGGTCAGGAATACGGTCGTGTTCGTGCTATGCGTGACGAACTAGGTCAAGAAATCACAGAAGCTGGCCCGTCTATCCCAGTTGAGATCCTAGGTCTTTCTGGTGTGCCTGCATCAGGTGACGAAGCAACAGTAGTACGTGACGAGCGTAAAGCGCGTGAAGTTGCAAACTACCGTGCTGGTAAGTTCCGTGAAGTGAAACTTGCTCGTCAGCAGAAATCTAAACTAGAGAACATGTTCTCTAACATGACTGCTGGTGAAGTTGCTGAACTGAACGTAGTTCTGAAAGCTGACGTACAAGGTTCTGTTGAAGCTATCGCAGACTCACTACTTAAACTGTCAACTGACGAAGTTAAAGTGAACATCGTTGGTTCAGGTGTTGGTGGTATTACTGAGACTGACGTAGTACTAGCAGAAGCTTCAAATGCAATCATTCTAGGCTTTAACGTACGTGCTGATGCATCTGCTCGTCGTGCGGTTGAAGCAGCAGCTGTTGACCTACGTTACTACTCAATCATTTACCAATTGATTGATGAAGTGAAACAGGCAATGGGCGGTATGCTTGCTCCAGAATTCAAGCAAGAGATCATTGGTCTTGCTGAAGTACGTGACGTATTTAAGTCACCGAAACTGGGCGCAATCGCTGGCTGTATGGTTACTGAAGGTCTGATTAAGCGTAACAACCCTATCCGTGTTCTACGTGATAACGTTGTTATCTACGAAGGTGAACTAGAGTCACTACGTCGCTTTAAAGATGACGTTCAAGAAGTTAAGAATGGCTACGAGTGTGGTATCGGCGTTAAGAACTACAACGATGTTCGCGTTGGCGACCAAATCGAAGTATTCGAAATCGTTGAAATCAAACGTACTCTAGACTAATTGACTAAGATTACTCATATTGTCTTTGATAGATAAGTAGTAATTGGTTGTTGAATACACCATGGGGGGCTGGCTTAGACCAACCCCCCATTCTTTCTATATAAGAGAAAAGATATGTCAAAAGAATTTAGCCGCACGCAGCGCGTTTCACAGCAGCTGCAAAAAGAACTTGCCATGATCCTGCAGCGTGAAGTTCGTGATTCACGTTTGGGTATGGTTACTATTTCAGATGTTGAAGTATCTCGTGACCTTGCTTATGCCAAAGTATTCGTTACTTTCCTATGTGTAGGCGAGCAAACTCCAGAATCATGTCTAGCGGCGCTCCGTGAGCATGAAGTGCATATTCGCATGATGCTAGGGAAGCGTATTCGTCTGCGCCTTACTCCAGAAATTCGCTTCCACTACGACAATACTCTTGTTGAAGGTATGCGCATGTCTAACCTTGTGTCTGAAGTGGTTAGTGCAGATAAGCAAAAGCAAAAAGATTCTGGTCGTGAGGACGAAGAATAATGGCTCGTCGTCGTAAAGGTCGTCCAATCAATGGCGTTATCCTGTTAGATAAACCGACAGGTATCTCATCTAATGATGCGTTGCAAAAAGTGAAGCGCATTTACTTTGCTGAAAAAGCGGGTCATACGGGTGCATTGGATCCTCTAGCGACGGGCATGTTGCCGATCTGTTTGGGAGAGGCAACAAAGTTTTCTCAGTTCCTATTGGATTCAGACAAACGCTACCGAGTGATCGCGAAACTGGGTGAACGTACCAACACATCAGATTCTGATGGTGAAGTCGTAGAAACTCGTCCGGTCGATGTGGATCTTGAGAAGCTAGAAGCGTGCATTGACAAATTCCGTGGTGAATCGGATCAAGTACCTTCAATGTTTTCAGCGTTGAAATACCAAGGTAAGCCGTTGTACGAGTATGCGCGTAAAGGAATCGAAGTTCCGCGCGAATCTCGTAAAATCACGGTCTACGAAATCATCCTTCATCGTTTTGAAGGTGATGAAGTCGAGATGGAAGTACACTGTTCAAAAGGTACATACATTCGAACCATCGTCGATGACCTTGGTGAAATGTTAGGCTGTGGCGCTCATGTCACTATGCTTCGCCGTACTGGTGTTGCTAAGTACCCATATGAGAAGATGGTTACGCTTGAGCAACTTAACGAGTTACTGGAGCAAGCACACCGCCAAGAGGTCGCGCCACGTGAGCTTTTGGATCCGCTGCTTATGCCAATGGACACAGCGGTAGAAGATCTACCAGAAGTGAACCTGATACCAGAGCTTGCGGACATGGTTCAACATGGTCAACCGGTTCAAGTAAGTGGTGCTCCTACCGAAGGTTCTCTTCGCCTTACCATGGGAGAAGAGCGCTTATTCATCGGTGTTGGCGAGATGAACAACGACGGAAAAATCGCACCAAAACGTTTGGTGGTTTTTCGTGACGAAGAGTAATTTCGCACTACTTGAAAAATACCGGCCTTAGCGCCGGTATTTTTTATTGCGTGAATGCAGAAACTTCCCTATAATTCGCGCTTCTCGTGTCGGCTGAATCAGAGATTGGCTGGCACAAATATTAACTTACTCTTATTAGGAGAGAATTATGTCTCTGAATGCAGAAACTAAAGCAGCAATCGTAGCAGAATACGCACAATCTGAAGGCGACACTGGTTCACCAGAAGTTCAAGTAGCTCTACTTACAGCTTCTATCAACCACCTACAAGGTCACTTCAAAGCGCACAAAGGCGATCACCACAGCCGTCGTGGTCTTCTACGTATGGTTTCTCGTCGTCGTAAGCTTCTAGATTACCTAAAAGGTAAAAACCTAGCTCGCTACCAAGACCTAATCAAGCGTCTAGGCCTACGTCGCTAATCAGCGACTGCTTAGCAGTTTGTCGAAAAAGGGGCTTTATGCCCCTTTTTTGTTGCCTAAATTTAGCCAAATCATCCTTAAGCCGTTATAATACTGGCGGCTTAATCTTTTGATGCGGTTCTAGATAAGTGAATGGTCACTGTTTAGAACAGTACATCAGATTTTTCACTAAACTCTTTGCATTACAGTCAACCTCGTCGACCAAAAGGTCGCGGCTATTAAAAAGAAATTTGTTTGAGTTTCTTTTCACTAGTCGCGATTCGTAATGCCTTGAGTGTTTATTAACACACCTAAGCGGCTGATTGTCAGCGCGTTTAGAAACAAGGAATAACAATGTTCGAAAAACCAGTTGTTAAAACGTTCCAGTACGGTAACCACACGGTTACTCTAGAAACTGGCGTTATCGCACGTCAAGCTACAGCAGCAGTTATGGTTACAATGGACGATACAGCAGTATTCGTTTCAGTTGTAGGTAAGAAAGAAGCAGTTGCTGGTCAAGACTTCTTCCCTCTAACAGTAAACTACCAAGAGCGTACTTACGCTGCAGGTAAAATCCCTGGTGGTTTCTTCAAGCGTGAAGGTCGTCCATCTGAAGGCGAAACGCTAACAGCTCGTCTAATCGACCGTCCAATCCGTCCGCTATTCCCGGATGCATTCAAAAACGAAGTACAAGTTATTGCTACGGTTGTTTCTGTAAACCCTGACGTTCAACCAGATATCCCAACAATGATTGGTACGTCTGCGGCACTAGCTATCTCTGGTATTCCGTTTAATGGTCCTATCGGTGCAGCACGTGTTGGTCACATCGACGGTCAACTTGTTCTTAACCCAAGCCAAACTGAACTAGATGCATCTCGTTTGGATCTTGTTGTTGCGGGTACAGAGTCTGCAGTACTGATGGTTGAGTCAGAAGCTGACAACCTAACTGAAGAAGAAATGCTAGCAGCGGTTGTTTACGGTCACGATCAACAACAAGTTGTGATCAACGCAATCAACGAATTTAAAGCTGAAGTTGCAACTCCAGCTTGGGATTGGGTTGCTCCAGAAGAGAACACAGTACTTAAGAACAAGATTGCTGAACTAGCAGAAGCTAAGCTTGTTGAAGCTTACCAAATCACTGAGAAGATGGCTCGTTACGACCGTATCCACGCGATCGCAGCAGAAGTTAACGAAGTGCTACTAGCTGAAGATCCAGAAGCGGACACGAAAGAAATCCACACTATCTTCCATGACCTAGAGAAGACAGTTGTACGTCGTAGCATCATCGCGGGTAACCCACGTATCGATGGTCGTGAGAAAGACATGGTTCGTGCGCTAGATGTACGTACTGGTATTCTTCCACGTACTCACGGTTCTGCTCTATTCACTCGTGGTGAAACTCAGGCGATCGTTACAGCAACTCTTGGTACGCAGCGTGACGCGCAAATCATTGATGAGCTGACAGGTGAGCGTAAAGATCACTTCCTACTACACTACAACTTCCCTCCATACTGTGTAGGTGAAACTGGTTTTGTAGGTTCTCCAAAGCGTCGTGAAATCGGCCACGGTAAACTAGCTAAGCGTGGTATCGCAGCAGTAATGCCATCTGTTGACGAGTTCCCATACACAGTTCGCGTTGTATCAGAAATCACTGAATCTAACGGTTCATCTTCAATGGCTTCTGTATGTGGTACTTCTCTGGCTCTTATGGATGCTGGTGTGCCAATCAAGTCTTCTGTTGCGGGTATCGCAATGGGTCTTGTTAAAGAAGGCGACGATTTCGTTGTTCTTTCTGACATCCTTGGTGACGAAGACCACCTAGGTGACATGGACTTTAAAGTAGCAGGTACTAACACTGGTGTTACTGCACTTCAAATGGACATCAAGATCGAAGGTATCACTAAAGAAATCATGCAAATTGCGCTTAACCAAGCACAAGGTGCACGTAAGCACATCCTATCTGTAATGGATGAAGCGATTTCTGGTGCTCGTGATGATATCTCTGAGTTCGCTCCGCGTATTCATACAATGAAGATCAGCGCTGAGAAGATCAAAGACGTTATCGGTAAAGGTGGTGCAGTTATCCGTGCTCTAACTGAAGAGACGGGTACAACTATCGAAATCGAAGACGACGGTACGATTAAAATTGCAGCGACTGAAGGAGCAGCAGCGAAAGAAGCGATCCGTCGCATTGAAGAGATCACTGCTGAAGTTGAAGTTGGCCGTATCTACACTGGTAAAGTGGCACGTCTGGCGGACTTTGGTGCATTCGTAACAGTACTTCCAGGTAAAGATGGTCTAGTGCATATTTCTCAAATCGCAGAAAAACGTGTTGAGAAAGTGTCAGACTACCTAACTGAAGGTCAGGAAGTTCAAGTTAAAGTTCTTGAAATCGACCGTCAGGGACGTGTACGTCTAAGCATGAAAGAAGCAGTAGAAAAGCCAGCTGAAGAAGCAGCGGCTGAAGCACCTGCTGCTAAAGACGAGTAATCTAATACTCGACTTTCGGTCTTTTATTAGCTTAAGGGCCTGAAAGCATGCTATAAAAGGGGAGCAATTTTGCTCCCCTTTTTTTGTTTTGTTTCGAGGCGTTTACCCTCAGGTGAGGCAATTTATTCTACTATTGCATATAAAGATAAGGCATAAGAGAAACAGACTCGGAGCAGTCCAAATTAGGAGTATCAATTAGTGAAATGGTTTCAAACCGCAAGTTTATGTGTTGCTATCGCGCTGACCGGTTGTGCAAATACTTCTCAGCAATCGGCCATGCAGTGGGTTTACCCACCAATGGCGGTACCTCTGCAACCTAGCGTGCAGCAAGAGGTGCAAATTGCGCGTTTATCTCAGCTGCTTCAGCGCCCTGATCTGAGTGATGAAGTTCGTGCAAAAATGCACTATGAGCGCGGCAATTACTATGACAGTGTTGGCTTACGTGACCTTGCTCGTTTGGATTTCAACCAATCTTTACAATTGAACCCTGCTCAACCTGATATCTTCAATCTATTAGGGGTTTACTTTACTCAGGTTGGAGAGTTTGATGCCGCTTATGAAGCCTTTGATTCAACCTTAGAGCTGGCTCCTGATAACACGTATGCCGAAAGAAACCGTGCTATCGCATTGTATTATGGCGGCCGGATTGAACTCGCTCTGGAAGACATGAATAAGCACTACGAAGAGATGCCAAGCGATCCATTTCGTGCGTTGTGGCTTTACATCATTGAAGCTGAACAGGATCCGGAGCAAGCAAAAGTGAATCTGAAGAAGCACTATAAACGAGATCGAAGTGAAGAGTGGGGATGGGTCTTAGTGGCCATTATGCTGCGTGACGTTTCAGATGAGCAAGCGCTGAAATTGATCATGGATGGTACACGAGAAAACTACCGTCTTGCTGAGCGACTCACGGAGACTTACTTTTATTTAGGGAAGCGTCATCAGTTGCAAGGCGATTTGGCGAGTGCAATATCACTGTATAAATTGGCGATATCCTTCAACGTTTATGATTACGTGGAGCACCGGTACTCATTTCTCGAGTTAGCTCAGATTTATGAGCAGTTGCAGCAGGACAGGATGGCTAAGCTCAAAGCTGAGCAACAACCAGATAACTAGTCTAAAGCCGCTCACTGAGCGGTTTTTTGATGCTGGTGTGATTCGACGAATGTTCTTTTTCGGTAAGTAAAGGCGAGTGTCTTCTCTGGTTAGTCTTGCGTGATTAGAACCCATCACATTAGCTGTTCGTGTTTTGTTATACATGTGTTTGTCCAGACAGAACAAAATAATTATTAATATTAATCGGTTAGCTTTGCTAACTGCTGGTGGTTGTTATGCAAGGCTCGATATATAGACAGTTTTGGAAGTACACGATTCCAACCGTTGCTGCTATGTTGGTGAATGGTTTGTATCAAGTGATCGACGGCATTTTTATTGGCCGCTATGTTGGTGCTGATGGGCTGGCCGGAATTAACGTAGCGTGGCCTGTGATTGGTACAATCTTAGGCGTCGGCATGATGGCTGGCGTCGGCACGGGGGCTCTTGTTTCCATCAAACGTGGTGAACAAGACCAAGACGGTGCCAAACGCATTTTATCTACCGGGTTATTATTGCTCGCCGCATTGATGCCAGTCGTTGCGGCGGTTCTTTTCTACTTTGCGGACGATTTTATTCGTTGGCAAGGAGCGCAAGGTCAAGTATACGAGCTCGGTCTACAGTACTTACAAATATTAATTGTGTCGTGCATATTCACGCTTGGATCGATCGCAGCGCCATTTTTATTGAGAAACGATGATAGCCCTAACTTAGCCACGATACTGATGGTGACAGGTGCTGCGATAAACATCTCGCTAGATTATGTCTTTATTGCTTGGTTGGGGTGGGAGTTGACTGGTGCTGCCATTGCAACTGCGTTGGCACAGATGGTCGTTACGGTTCTTGGTATTGGTTACTTCTTCAGTTCCAAAGCCAAGCTGCGCTTACGTTTTAGCGATCTGCAAGTACAGCTTGATATTGTGCCTAAGGTCGTGATGATCGGAAGCTCGAGCTTTTTTATGTACGCTTACGGCTCGATCATGGTGGCACTGCATAATTCGTTGTTTGCTCAATATGGCAGTGCGTTATTGATTGGTGCGTATGCGATTCTCGGTTATATCGTCACGGTTTATTTCTTAGTTGCAGAGGGCATTGCTAATGGCATGCAGCCTCTGGTGAGCTATAACCATGGGGCGCGTAATCCGCAAAATATTCGTAAGCTGCTAAAGATAGCCATGGGCACCGCGGTGCTGGGAGGCTTTGCTTTTGTTACCTTGTTGAACGTTTTCCCTTATGAGGTCGTTTCTGTCTTTAATAGCTCGGATCAGCAGTTAATTGAAAGTGCAGTGATGGGTATCCGCTTTCACATGTTTGCCTTGTTCTTAGACGGTTTCTTAATGGTCTCGGCCGCGTATTATCAGTCGATGAATAAAGGCAGTAAAGCGATGTTCATTACAGTTGGTAATATTATGGTTCAGCTACCATTTCTGTTTATCATGCCTAAAATATTCGGCGTGGTGGGGATTTGGATTGCCTTCCCATTGTCTAACATTGCGTTAAGTTTGGTCGTAATGAGTATGTTGTGGCGTGATGTGAAGAAGTTGCTTAGTGAGAGCCCAGTTGAACCTAGCTTGCAATCGTCTTGACAGAAACAAGCAAAATAAAGCGAGGCATTGACCTCGCTTTATGTATATCTAGAGTCAGATATTTTTGACGTCCAGACCTGCTAGTTGGTGCCAGTAGCCATTGCATTGACGGTCTTCGAGTTTCTGAGGTTTTTCGCCCTGTTCATTGGCACGGAATTGATCTAATTCCGATAGAGTGCTGATACCAAGTGGGCTAAGTCGTACCACATCCACTAATCCCTGCATGCCAGGTAAGTCATTGATTAAGTTGTAGCAGTAACCAGATTGAGTTTGGATACCATTAAGGTTGAAAACTTCCTGACCCTCTTGGCTGCTTACCTGAATGCCTGTCGGGTACTTAATGCAGCAGGTCTCGCAATCGTCTTTTGCACGGTTTTCAGCGCGCGCCGTAAAGCAACGAGCCGAGTAGGCCAGTGGCAGATAGCCATGGCTGAACACTTCCACTTCAAATTTATTGCGGATACCAAGACTCTCACATTGCGCTAATGTATCACGTAACCAATCACGCGACAGTTCCACAGGCATACACCAGCGCGTCATACCCTGTTTGAGAAATAGGTTCAGTGTATGGGCATTGTAGGTATTAATCGCCGGGCCAACAACAAACGGCACTCGGTGCTCTGAGGCTAGCTGAACCGCAGAAACATCATTGGCCTCAATCGCGAAATCACCATTATCGATGTATTTCTTCATGATGTTGACTTCACTTGGTGCTTCTAACAGCGCCATGGTTGAGAGCACGACCTGTTTTCCGGCAGCGGAGAGTTCTTTTGCGATATCAAACCAATGGGCTGGTTTCATTTCTCGTCGTTTAGAGCAGACCGTTTCACCTAGATAGATGATGTCCGCAGTACTCTCTTTTGCTTGCTGATAGAACGCTTCCACATCTTGTTTTGGCCAGAAATAGAGTAATGGACCAAGTGCGTATTTCATTGAATTTTCCATTTTTACCTCTACTGCCATTGGCGGTGATAAGCGCCTAATGTGGTTTGCGTGCCTTCTGATACGTTAGCTAACGTTGCATTCCAGGCTTCTTCCACTTGGTACGCGGCAGGGTTTGCCTGATAACGGTCAATCGCAGCTCGCCAAGTGCGAGTTACTTGTTCTACGTAAGCAGGGCTTCGCTGACGGCCTTCAATTTTTACTGACGCAACATTGGCTGCAAACAGTTCCGGAAGCATAGACAGCGTATTCAGGCTGGTTGGCTCTTCCAGTGCGTGGTAGCGCTTTTTCTCACCTTCGATTTCCGCTTCAAAGCGGCCTTTACATAAGGTCGGATAACCCGCGTTTTCCCCTTCGCTGTAACGGTCAATCAGAATGTTATTGAGTCGCGATTCCAAACCTTGCTCGGTCTCTTGCCAGCGTACGTATTTTGCTGGTGAGCAAGCGCCAACGGTATTCGGTGATTCACCCGTCATGTACGACGATAAATAACAGCGGCCTTCAGACATGATGCATAAACTACCAAAGGCAAACACTTCTAGCTCTACATCGCTTGTGATATTACGCGATAACTGTTTAACCTGATGAATAGACAGGACTCGTGGCAGTACGACACGTTTAACGTTGAAATTCTGTTTATAGAACTCAATGGCTGCCACATTGGTGGCTGAGGCTTGTACTGATAGATGAAGCTCTAACTCTGGGTATTTTCGCGCCGCATACTCCAATACCGCGATGTCAGCGACGATAAGAGCATCAACGCCCAATGATGCGGCGTTGTCTACGGCATTTGTCCAGCGTTCAAAACCATTTGGATGGGCAAATGTGTTGAGCGCTACGTGGATTTTTTTGTTGCGGTCGTGAACGTATTGCACCGCTTTCTCTAGCTTCTTGCCATGAAAGTTTAATCCAGCAAAGTGACGTGCATTGGTATCGTCTTTAAAGCCGATGTACACGGCATCTGCGCCACAATCAATAGCAGTCTTTAATGCAGGCAGGTTGCCCGCAGGACACAAGAGTTCCATATGCTCATAATCATTGAGAAAAAGGTGTTCGCATTTTATGAAGGATTATGAATAGCAAAATTGACCTAAGTTAGGTTTAGCTCAATAAACTCAATATTTACTCTTTGGGAGTAACGAGTTAATTCTTGTGACGACGATTTTGTACAAAGAGCTCTTCAATTTCGTGTTTAGGTTGCGGGCGGTAAAAGTGGAAGCCCTGAATCGAGTGACATTGCAGGTTTGAAAGCAACGTCGCTTGCTGATGGGTTTCGACCCCTTCCGCGACCACGGATAAATCTAAGGATTTACCCAGGTTGATAATGTTTTCGATAACGGTTACTTGCTTAGGCAGTGTGTCAATATCACTAATAAAAGCGCGGTCTATTTTGAGTTCATCAATAGGGAAGCGGGCTAGGTAAGAGAGAGACGAGTACCCGGTTCCAAAGTCATCAATCGACAGGGCAAACCCCAGTTTTTTGATGGCGTTTAGCATTTGCAATGTATGTTCACTGTCGCTCATTACGGCGCTTTCTGTAAGCTCAAACGTAATACAGCTTGGATCGAGCTCTGTGGTGCGCAGTAACTTTTCCATAAAGTCGATAAGTTGTGGGTTGCCAAACTGCTCGGGAGATAAGTTAATCGCGACGCGTCCTGGCAATACACTTTGCTGCTTCCAGCGTTTTACTGTATTGAAAACATCACGCATCACCACTCGTCCAAGGTGCTCGATCAACCCAGCTCGTTCGGCGACGGGAATAAATGCGCCAGGGCTAATATAGCCCTCAACCGGGTGTTTCCAGCGCACCAGTGCTTCTGCACCGTTGATACTAAAATCGCGCGCGTTTACTTTTGGTTGATACCAGACTTCCAAACCATTTTGCTGTAGTGCTTTTTGTAGCTCAATTTCCAGCCACAAACGCATGCGCGCTTCTTTATTCATTTGATCGTTGAATTTGATCAGTCGGTTTCGCCCGCGATCTTTCGCCTCGTACATCGCAGTATCGGCGTTTTGCAGTAAAACTCTGGCATCTTGGCCATCTTCTGGATAGCGGACACTGCCAATTGAACAAGCAAGACGTTTGCTAAAGTGATGTAGATCGAAAGGCTGGTTGATCAGAGAGATAATGCGATCCGACAGAATTTCAGCCATTCGCGCATTTTCAGGCTCCGGTAACAGAATACCGAATTCATCACTCCCCAGGTGCCCAAGAATTGCCTGACTTGGTAATAATCGCTTCAGGCGTGCTGAGACCTCTTGGATCACTTTGTCACCAATATGATGGCCCAGTGAATCATTGATATTTTTAAAGTTATCGATATCCAGATAGAAGAGCAGTAGTGGTGTCTGCTTTTTGATCAGTTGTTCCAGGCGTTTAGTAAAACCAAAACGGTTGTACAACTTGGTCAGGGAGTCAATATTCGCATCTTCACCCAAAGACGCCGATAAATTCTTGGGTGCAGTGTCGGCATCCTGAATCAAAATGATTTGTGAGGCACTACCCAGAATGGCCGTTGAATCAGCATGAAGCTGTACTTTACGCTCAAACCCACATCGCGCGCTGGTTAGGCAAATAAAAGGTTTATCAGAAATCAGTGTACTTAAAGGGTGGCCGAAGACTTTTTTAGTATTTTCATCAATGAACAAACGGCTAAGCTTTTCGCCAAGCAGATCATGCGGTGAGTTTATCCCGAGCAACCTTGCCGATGCTGGATTCGCCGAAATAATTACATCTTCTTCGATAAGTAATAAACCATCGGGCAAAAGTTGGGTGAGTTTGGCAAACTTGCTCTCTGACTCTTCTAGGGAGCGGACAAGAATTTGTTTCTCTGAGGTATCGACAGCATGAAAAACCACATGCCGGATTTCATTACCCTCATATACAGGCGACAAACTAAAATGCAGGCTGGTTTCTAGATCCGTTTCATCCAGAGTAATCTCGGCTTCTATATGCGTACCATCGAAAGCGCGTTGATAATAAGGCGCTAGCTTTTTATAGAACTGCTCTCCCAAAACGTGAACATCGTTGAGTCCGATGATCTCTGCATTACTCAATCCGGCGATATCACAATAGCGATCACTCACCATTCGATAATTGTGTTTTTTATCAAGGATGGCGAAAAAGAAAGGGCTATTTGAGGTTAGCGTGGCAAACCAATGTTGTAATTGCTGGGAAGGCATTAGGTTGTTACCGATCTCCGATGAGCCAGATTGCTCGCCCGTTTTAAACGTGCTAGTTGAAAAAAGTCGCTACGGTGACGTTCAACGAGTTAACCGACCACCATTCGTTAAGTCATTGACTTATTTGAATTGCGTTGTTAATTGCCACCAAAATACGGTCGTTCACTATAACTTTGAAAATAGAGTTGTTAAAGCGTTTATCTCATTGTTCTCATCAATAATACACGTAAGGTCAAAAAACGAAGCATTTTTGGTCATCTGAAAACAAGCTGTTTATTGATGCATAACAGGAATCAGTTTCACACAATTGCTTAATATGATCGCCCTGATGATAAAGTAACGGATAATGAACGTGTTAAACAAGATTCGCAGTCAACTAGTCAAGAACGCAGCCAATATCTTGCGCTCTCCAGTCCAGTTATTACCTCAAACGGTTCAGAAAAAAGCCCTACTTGAAGGTTTGAAAATGATATTCAAAGAGGCGCTGGAAGATGGCGATTTTGAATTTCTGGAAGATAAGTGGTTAAAAGTTGCGATTAAAGACTTGAATTTAGCATGGTACATCAGCTATCAAGATGAAAACTTACTTGTTGCTGAAAAACCAGTTCAGGAAGATGTGAGTTTTAGTGGTAATCTAAACGACCTAGTATTAATTGCTGGTCGTAAAGAAGACCCTGATACGTTGTTCTTCCAACGTCGCCTTTCTATTGAAGGGGACACTGAGCTTGGCTTAGAAGTGAAAAACTTAATGGACAGTGTGGACTTAGAGCAGTTACCAAAAGCCATGCAAGTCGCTCTGAATCAATTGGCGGATTTTGTCCAAAAAGGAGTTCAAGAGCCTGCACAACAACCCGGAGTAGCGAATGCTTATTCGAACTGAAGCCCCTGCGGACATTCTAACCATTGACCGCTTATTGAAACACGCTTTTCCAACTGATGCAGAAGCTAATTTAGTGATGCGTTTACGTGAAAATGGCAAGCTGACCTTGTCATTGGTGGCGTGTACGGATGAGGGGGAAGTTATTGGTCATGCTTTATTTAGCCCAGTTACCTTAAATGGTGAAGATTTGTCATGGCAAGGACTCGCGCCATTAGCGGTACACGAAGACTATCGACGTCAAGGTATCGGAGCCGAGTTGATCAAAGAAGGCTTCGACTCTTTGCGTGATTTTGGTTATCCGGTATGTGTCGTGCTTGGCTCGCCAGATTACTATGCTCGTCAGGGCTTTAAAGCTTGTGATGAGATGGGGTTTGAATGCGCATGGGAAGTGCCTCAAGGTGCGTTCCGTATTGCTGAAGTTGTTGAAGGCCAATGTGCAGGACGTTCTGGTCGCATTGATTATTCGCCTGAGTTCGACGACTTATAAGCATCTGAGCAGCTGGTGGTTATGAACCGGCTGCTTTTACAATCGCTGTAGTAAATCGCAAAGTGATGGCTTTGCTATACGTATTAACGTCGAATTCTAGTTAAATCTTTTCCTTTCTTTTTATTTCCCTTATTCCTTCATCGATACATCCAATGTCTTTGGTTGTTAGGTATCGTCACTATAATTTGATAGAATTGCCTGGTTCAAACAGGTGACGAAAAATGTCGATTAACGAGAAACAGTACTTACATGAAATGGGAATCAGCACTTGGGAGTTGATTCATCCAGATAGGTTAGCGGGCTATCAATCACCAGTGATTGATCTGCCAAGTGCTTGCAAGCTTCTACTGGTTTCCCCAGTCTGTCCTGTGAATGAGTCAGCGATCCTATTCGAGAAAATACTTAAGAGTATGAAGTTAACCCTCGATCAAGCCATGCATCTGGAACCTGAACGCTTCTCTTTACTAGGGGAGCATCAGTTGGAGTGGGTATGGTTTGCCGGGTGTGATGTGAATGGGGATTCAAACATCAAGCAACTCACTTCACCATTACTTCAGGACATTGATGGGAACAACGAACAAAAAAGAGCACTTTGGCAGCAAATTTGTTCTTATTCGTAATGCTGATAAAAGCTCTGGTGTGCGATACGAATCTAAGGCGTATCACTAGCTAAGCATTAAATAGGTTAAATCATGACGATTGAAATTATTCCGATGTGTGAAGCGCATTTGGAACAGGTTTGGCAAATCGAACAGCAAGCGCATTCTCACCCTTGGGCTGAGTCATTAGTTCGTGACTTATCCAGCCGAGGTGCTTGTCACCATGTGATGGTAGAAGGTGACTCGGTCCTTGGTTATTTTTATGCTCAGAACATTGTCGGAGAAGTAACACTGCTGAATATTGCAGTCGATCCTTCGCAACAAGGCAAAGGCCATGGCCAAAAATTGCTGGATGCATTTCTATTTCACTGTGAGCAAGTAAAAGCAGAAAGTGCTTGGCTGGAAGTGAGAGAAAGTAACCACGCTGCCATCTATATTTATGAACAAGCGGGTTTTAATGAATTGGACCGCCGTTATAACTATTACCCTGCCAAAACAGGGAATGGTAAAGAAGATGCGATCATCATGAGTTATATCTTCTTCCATTAGTTACCCACAGACTTCATTCGGGATGTTGCCCCTAGAGCAATCAGTAGCCCATAAAGCGATCTGTTGCCCCTAAAGCAATAATAAGCGAGAATACCGCGCAAAATTGAATCTAAAATGTGTGTTTGCTTTTCAGGCAAGCATACAGACATCAAAGAAGACCAGTTTCATGTCAAATACACCTTTTCTAGGCGAAGTCTCTAAACGTAGAACATTCGCTATTATTTCTCACCCGGATGCGGGTAAAACAACCATTACCGAAAAAGTACTTTTATTCGGAAACGCGATCCAAAAAGCAGGTACCGTTAAAGGTCGTGGTAATGCTCAGCATGCTAAATCTGACTGGATGGAAATGGAAAAGGAACGTGGTATCTCGGTAACCACTTCTGTGATGCAGTTTCCTTACAACGATTGTCTGGTTAACCTACTGGATACTCCGGGGCACGAAGACTTCTCTGAAGATACTTACCGTACACTAACCGCGGTTGACTCTTGTTTGATGGTTATCGATGCAGCGAAAGGTGTCGAGGATCGTACTCGTAAACTGATGGAAGTTACGCGTCTTCGTGATACACCAATTGTCACTTTCATGAACAAACTTGACCGTGATGTTCGCGAACCAATGGAAGTTTTAGACGAAGTTGAAAACGAACTGGGCATGATGTGTGCGCCAATTACCTGGCCGATTGGCTGTGGTAAAGAGTTTAAAGGTGTGTACCACATTCACCGTGACGAGACGATTCTTTATGAATCTGGCCATGGTCATGAGATTCAGGAAGTTCGCATCATCAAAGGTTTGGACAACCCAGAACTTGATGAAAAAGTCGGTGCAGATCTGGCAGAAAGCGTACGTGAAGAGCTTGAACTCGTAATGGGTGCTTGTCCAGAGTTCGAACTGGAATCATTCCTGACTGGTGAGCTAACACCCGTTTATTTCGGTACGGCATTAGGTAACTTCGGTGTTGACCACATGTTGGATGGTTTGACAGAGTGGGCGCCTGCGCCGAAAACGCGTCAAGCGGTTGAGCGTGAAGTTGAAGCGACAGAAGAGAAGTTTTCTGGTTTCGTGTTTAAGATTCAGGCAAACATGGATCCAAAACACCGTGACCGTATCGCCTTTATGCGTATCGTATCGGGTACTTACACTCAAGGCATGAAGATGAACCACGTTCGTCTAGGCAAACAAGTAAGTATCTCTGATGCGGTAACCTTCATGGCTGGTGACCGTTCACGTGCAGAACACGCTTACGCTGGTGATATTATCGGTCTGCATAACCACGGTACTATCCAGATTGGTGATACCTTCACGCAAGGTGAATCACTTAAGTTCTCTGGTATTCCGAACTTTGCACCGGAATTGTTCCGTCGTATTCGTCTGAAAGATCCACTAAAACAGAAGCAGCTACTGAAAGGTTTGGTTCAGTTGTCTGAAGAGGGTGCGGTACAGGTGTTCCGTCCACTGCAAAACAACGATCTGATCGTTGGCGCGGTTGGTGTGCTTCAGTTTGATGTGGTTGTGGCTCGTCTGAAGTCTGAATACAACGTAGAAGCGATCTACGAAGGTGTAAACGTGGCAACGGCTCGTTGGGTTGAGTGCGGCGACGCGAAGAAACTGGATGAGTTCCAACGTAAGAATCAGAGCAACTTAGCACTTGATGGTGGTGACAACTTAACGTACATCGCGCCGACAATGGTTAACCTGAACCTAGCGAAAGAGCGCTTCCCGGATGTTGACTTCCGTGCGACTCGTGAGCACTAATCGACGTTAACTGAAGCTCGCTTACACCGCGACTGGATTTTAAAACGCCCTTGGCTATAGACTTAGTCAAGGGCGTTTTTATATCAGCAGAAATGATGTGGATTGGACTATATCCATTAAAGTTAATAAGTGATTAGAGATAGCGGAGTAAAAATGAACTGGTTGAAAAGAGGCATTAAGCGCTACGACGACTGGTGCAAAGAGATGGGGCTCACGCCGGATCAAAAACGCAGTTGTGTGCCTTATAGAAAAGATCCTGCTCATCAGAGTGAGGAGCCAAACGCAGCACCGAAATCTGCCGAGAGCAATAGAAAGTCACAAGATGAAGCTCTTTGATACGCACTGTCATTTTGATTTTGACGTGTTTCAGGATGATTTTGAGCACAACCTGGCTCTTGCTCAAGAGCAAGGGGTGAGCCGAATCCTGATACCCTCAGTCGGACCTTCAAACTGGTCACACATTCAAACCTTAGCCAAGCGACATTCCCACTTATATTATGCGTTGGGGTTTCATCCGTATTTTCTTGAAGAGAACTTTGAGCAGCACCTTGCTGAGCTGGAGCATTATCTCAAACAAAAGCCGCCACAGTGCGTTGCAATAGGCGAGTGCGGATTAGATTTTGCTATTGACGTCGATCCTCAGTTGCAAGAAAAGGTGCTTGAAACTCAATTTGAGCTCGCCAGACGTTTCGACCTACCGGTCATTTTACATAGCCGAAAAGCGCACAATCGACTTATTCAAATGGTCAAAGCGGCGAAGCTACCTAAAGGCGGTGTCGTACATGCTTTTGCTGGTAGCTATCAGCAAGCGATGGAGTGGGTCAGATTAGGTTTTTTCATCGGTGTAGGGGGAACTATTACCTACCCACGAGCCCAAAAAACCCGCGACGCAATTCAAAAATTAGCCCTAGAAAACCTACTTATCGAAACAGACGCTCCAGATATGCCTATACTTGGATATCAGGGGCAGCCCAACCACCCGGCGAAACTCATTCATGTATTAAATGTGCTCGTAGAGTTGCGTAGAGGAGAAAAGCAATCGATTGCGTCGCAACTGTGGAAAAATAGCAATTTTGCCTTCTCAATATGTGAATAGAATTCAAAGAAACTGTTTAGATTCGAAAACGTTTTCCTTTTTATTGTGAGTTCTATCACAAAGATTAGTGAATCAATAATGAATCTTATGGGAAAGTGTGAGGGCGGCATTACTTTAATTGATGATGCATGAGTATAATTGCCCCGCTTTTATAGCTCCATTTTGTTACACGCCAATAAATAACTTATAAGGAAGTCATAAACTATGAGCCTGTTTATGAGCCTGGTTGGTATGGTTGTGCTACTTGCTATCGCACTAGCATTCTCATCTAACCGCAAAGCTATCAACTTTAGAACTGTGGGTGGTGCATTCGCTATCCAATTCGCATTAGGTGCATTTGTTCTTTATGTACCTTGGGGCCGTGATCTACTAAACGGTTTCTCTAGTGGTGTATCTAACGTTATCAACTACGGTAACGATGGTTCATCATTCCTGTTCGGTGGTCTTGTTTCTAACAAGATGTTCGAAGTATTCGGTGGCGGTGGTTTCATCTTCGCATTCCGTGTTCTTCCTACACTGATCTTCTTCTCTGCTCTGATCTCAGTTCTGTACTACATTGGCGTTATGCAATGGGTTATCAAGATTCTTGGTGGTGCACTACAGAAAGCGCTTGGTACTTCTCGTGCAGAATCAATGTCAGCAGCAGCTAACATTTTCGTAGGTCAAACTGAAGCGCCACTTGTGGTTCGTCCATTCGTTCCAAAAATGACTCAATCAGAGCTATTCGCGGTAATGTGTGGTGGTCTAGCTTCTGTTGCTGGTGGTGTACTAGCGGGTTACGCATCAATGGGTGTACCTCTAGAATACCTAGTTGCAGCATCATTCATGGCAGCACCTGGTGGTCTACTATTCGCTAAAATTCTTCACCCTGAAACTGATCAGCCTCATGAAAGTATCGAAGAGGCAATGGACGGCGGTGACGACAAACCTGTTAACGTAATCGACGCGGCAGCGGGCGGTGCAGCTTCTGGTCTACAACTAGCACTAAACGTAGGTGCAATGCTAATCGCATTCGTAGGTCTGATTGCTCTTGTTAACGGTATGCTAGGCGGCATCGGTGGTTGGTTCGGTATGCCTGAGCTGACTCTTGAGCTAATCCTGGGTTACGCGTTCTCTCCACTAGCATTCCTAATCGGTGTTCCATGGGCTGAAGCAGTAACTGCTGGTTCATTCATCGGTCAGAAAATTGTAGTGAACGAATTCGTTGCATACTTGAACTTCACGCCTTACATCGGTGAAAACGCTCAAGTAATCGCAGCAACTGGTGAAGTAATGTCTGAGAAGACTACGGCTATCATCTCATTTGCACTGTGTGGCTTCGCGAACCTTTCTTCTATCGCGATCCTACTAGGTGGTCTGGGTGGTCTAGCGCCAAGCCGTCGTCCAGATATCGCTCGCATGGGTGTTAAAGCAGTACTAGCTGGTACGTTGTCTAACCTAATGGCAGCGACAATTGCAGGCTTCTGCTTAAGCCTAGCAGCTCTGTAATTTAGAACTGGTTTTTAATATATAGACGCCATATTAAATCATGCCCTGTAGCAAGAAATTGCTGCGGGGCTTTTTTCGTTTTCAGGGCTGAAAATTTTTAGTGCGTCAAATGTAAGGGGTCTTAACTGACGGACTAGAGAATAGAAACCTGGAAATTTTGAGATACAAACCGTTTGCGCTCTATTTGGTGCTACAGTTTTGCGATGAATATCTATAATGTAGACATCACAAGGTGGATACAACCTAATCGATGGGTAAATGAATTACCCTGAAATATTAGATCTCAACGGCATTTTGTTGGGGAGATATGATATTAAAGACACCGCAATCATAGATTGTTGTGCCATAGGCCAAATTGGTACTGTGCGGTGACAAGGATAGCAATTGGCATAAGAAATTTTCGCTGTATATGCCGAGTCTTCATGGAACCAAGTCCGTTCATAAATAGACTGCTGAGTCATTTTTTACACAATCTCAACTCGTTGATTATAGTTAGAGTTGCGATGTAAGGCTGAGTAGTGAATTTTTTGAATATTGATCGGAGATAGAAATGAGCGATTTAAAAGCAGCAGCACTACGTGCACTAAAACTTATGGATCTAACTACGCTGAATGATGACGACACTGATGCAAAAGTGATCTCACTATGTCATGACGCGAAAACAGCAGTAGGCAACACGGCTGCAATCTGTATTTACCCTCGCTTTATTCCTATTGCTAAGAAGACACTTCGTGAGCAAGGCACACCAGAGGTTCGCATTGCTACCGTTACCAACTTCCCACACGGAAATGACGACATCGAGATCGCAGTTGCTGAAACAAAAGCAGCGGTTGCTTACGGTGCAGACGAAGTTGACGTAGTGTTCCCATACCGTGCACTAATGGCGGGCGATGAGAAAGTGGGCTTTGAACTGGTTAAGCAATGTAAAGAAGCTTGTGGTGACATTCTTCTTAAAGTGATCATCGAAACGGGTGAACTAAAAGAAGAAGCGCTAATCAAAAAAGCTTCACAAATCTGTATCGAAGCGGGTGCAGACTTTATTAAAACTTCAACAGGTAAAGTGCCTGTGAACGCAACACCAGAATACGCACGAATGATGCTAGAAGTGATTCGTGACATGGGTGTAGCAGAAACAGTTGGTTTCAAACCTGCTGGTGGTGTGCGTACTGCAGAAGACGCAGCGGCTTACCTAGCAATGGCAGATGAAATCTTAGGTGATAACTGGGTTGATGCTCGTCATTACCGTTTCGGTGCATCAAGCCTGCTAACTAACCTGTTAAATACATTAGAAGTAACAGACGAAACGGCTGATCCAACAGCGTACTAACATACCCGTCATATTTGACGCTGCAGCGTTGTTGACTGTGTAAGTTCACCGGAGCGCCGGCCGCCCTAATCACATAGAAAACCTATGCTCATAGGGCTGAACTTACTTGTCGCCTAGCTGCAACGCCAACTATTTAGGGTATGACGAATAAAAACTTAACGTCTGTTTTAAATTTAGGGTGGTGGAACATCGCCCTCTGTTTTACCTCTGTCCTACTTTGACCACAGCTTTCATCGAGCTTGGGAGGCACTAATGTATTTACCGCAAGAAATCATTCGTAAAAAACGTGACGGCGAAGTTCTTTCTGCTGACGAAATCAACTTCTTTATTCAAGGTGTAGCGAACAACACAGTATCTGAAGGTCAGATCGCGGCGTTTGCTATGACTATTTTCTTCAATGAAATGACCATGGATGAGCGTATTGCCCTGACTTGTGCAATGCGCGATTCAGGCATGGTTATCGACTGGAGCCACATGAACTTTGGCGGCCCTATTGTCGATAAGCACTCTACAGGTGGCGTGGGTGATGTGACCTCCCTCATGCTTGGCCCAATGGTGGCGGCGTGTGGTGGTTTCGTACCAATGATCTCTGGCCGTGGCCTTGGTCATACTGGCGGTACGCTCGATAAATTAGAGTCAATCCCAGGCTACAATATCACGCCAACTAACGACGTATTTGGTCAAGTGACGAAAGATGCTGGCGTTGCGATTATCGGCCAAACGGGCGATCTCGCTCCGGCAGATAAGCGCGTGTACGCAACCCGAGATATCACGGCTACCGTTGATAACATTTCCCTAATTACGGCATCGATTCTGTCTAAGAAATTGGCTGCGGGCTTGGAATCTCTAGTGATGGACGTAAAAGTCGGCTCGGGCGCATTCATGCCAACTTATGAAGCATCAGAAGAGCTAGCCAAATCTATCGTTGCGGTAGCAAATGGCGCTGGCACAAAAACAACAGCAATCCTGACAGACATGAACCAGGTTCTAGCGTCTTCAGCCGGTAATGCGGTTGAAGTACGTGAAGCGGTTCGTTTCCTGACTGGTGAATACCGAAATCCACGTCTGCTTGAAGTCACAATGGCGTCGTGTGCGGAAATGTTGGTGCTTGGTAAGCTGGCAGAAAATACAGATGACGCACGTGCGAAACTGATGGAAGTGCTCGACAACGGTAAAGCGGCAGAATGCTTCGGCAAGATGGTTGCAGGTCTAGGCGGCCCAGCAGACTTCGTAGAAAACTACGAAAACTACCTAGAAAAAGCAGAAATCATCAAACCAGTGTATGCGACGGAAACAGGCATTGTCTCTGCGATGGACACACGTGCTATCGGTATGGCTGTGGTCGCGATGGGCGGTGGTCGCCGCGTTGCAACGGATGAAATCGACTACGCGGTTGGTTTTGATGAGTTCATCCGTTTGGGTGAGGTCGCTGATAGTGATAAGCCTCTGGCTGTTATCCACGCTCGCAGTGAAGAGCAGTGGGAAGAAGCGGCAAAAGCACTACGCAGTGCAATCAAAGTTGGTGGTGAATATACACCAACCCCAGAGGTTTACCGTCAGATTCGTGCAGAAGATATCTAGGTCACCAGACCCTAACTGATTAAGTAATTACATAAGGCCTACTCAACCATACTTATTCGCCGAGTGGGCCTAAGGAACGAGCAATGAAAAGAGCATTTATTTTAGTACTAGACTCATTCGGTATCGGTGAAACGGCTGATGCTAAAGAATTTGGTGATGTAGGTTCAGACACTCTAGGTCATATTGCGGACCAGTGTGAAAAAGGCTTAGCAGATAACGACAAACGTCAAGGTGCACTTCGTCTTCCAAACCTATCTAAACTTGGTTTGGCGATGGCACATAAAGAATCAACAGGTCGCTTTGCTCCTGGTCTAGACGCAGATGCAGAAATCATCGGTGCTTACGGTCACGCGGCTGAGCTGTCTTCTGGTAAAGACACTCCGTCTGGTCACTGGGAAATTGCTGGTGTGCCTGTTTTATTTGATTGGGGCTACTTTAGAGACAAAACTAACAGCTTTCCTGAAGAGTTGACGAATCGCATCCTTGAGCGTGCTGGCTTAGATGGCTACTTAGGTAACTGCCATGCTTCTGGTACTCAAGTATTGGATGATTTGGGTGAAGAGCACATGAAGACAGGTTTGCCTATCTTCTATACTTCAGCAGACTCGGTATTCCAGATTGCGTGTCACGAAGAGACATTTGGCCTGGATCGTCTATTAGATCTTTGCCAAATCGCTCGTGAAGAGCTCGCTGATTACAACATTGGCCGTGTTATTGCGCGTCCATTCATTGGCCCGGGCAAAGGTCAGTTTGAACGTACTGGTAACCGCCGTGACTTGTCAGTTGAGCCGCCATCAGCCACTGTTCTACAAAAATTGGTAGAAGAGAAGCAAGGCAATGTTGTTTCTATCGGTAAGATTGCCGATATCTACGCAAACTGCGGTATCACTAAGAAAGTGAAAGCAACAGGTATCCCAGCATTGTTCGAAGCTACGTTAGAGCAGATCAAAGAAGCAGGTGATAACACCATCGTATTCACTAACTTTGTTGATTTCGATTCAGCTTATGGCCACCGTCGTGATGTGGCGGGTTACGCTTCGGCTCTTGAGTACTTTGATGGTCGCATCAACGAAGTGCTAGAGCTGATGGATGAAGACGACGTACTTATCCTAACCGCGGACCACGGTTGTGACCCGACATGGCCAGGTACAGACCATACTCGTGAGCACATTCCAGTATTGGTTTACGGTCAAAAAGTGCCTGCTGGCTCTCTTGGCCGCCGCGAAACGTTCGCAGATATTGGCCAAACGTTGGCGAGTTACTTCGGTACTTCACCAATGGAATACGGTAAGAACTTCCTGTAATCGGGATACTAAAAACTGGGAGCCTAATGCTCCTGGTTTTATGTTTGCAGTATGAAAGTGCTGCTTGTCGGAAATGAGAAGACTCTGGCTGACAGCGCCTTAAGCGCGGAGCGCTAGAGAAAGGTTAAGGAGAAAAAAATGGCAACTCCACATATCAACGCTGAAATGGGTGCATTCGCAGACGTAGTACTGATGCCGGGTGACCCGCTACGTGCAAAATACATTGCAGAAACTTTCCTTGAAGACGTTGTTCAAGTGTGTGACGTTCGCAACATGTTCGGTTATACAGGAACATACAAAGGTCGAAAAATCTCTGTAATGGGCCACGGTATGGGCATCCCATCATGTTCGATCTACGCGACTGAACTTATCAAAGACTTCGGTGTGAAAAAGATCATCCGTGTTGGCAGCTGTGGTGCTGTGAATGAAGACATCAAAGTACGTGATGTTGTGATCGGTATGGGCGCGTGTACGGATTCAAAAGTAAACCGCATTCGCTTTAAAGGCCATGACTTCGCTGCTATTGCTGATTACAAAATGGTTCGTGCCGCAGAAGATGCAGCAAAAGCACGTGGCATTGATGTGAAAGTGGGTAACCTTTTCTCTGCAGAGCTTTTCTACACGCCTGATCCAGAAATGTTCGATGTAATGGACAAGTACGGTATTGTGGGTGTTGAAATGGAAGCGGCTGGTATTTACGGCGTAGCAGCAGAATACGGTGCTAAAGCACTAACCATCTGTACGGTTTCTGACCACATCAAAACTGGCGAGCAAACCACTTCAGATGAGCGTCAAACCACGTTCAACGACATGATGCTGATTGCACTGGATTCGGTATTACTTGGTGATAAAGAGTAAGCCCCAGTAATCGCAACTAAGCACCTAAAAAAACAGCCCGCACAATGCGGGCTGTTTTTATATTCAATTCTGATTACCGGTGAGTTATTTGGTTAGCAGAAGGTTTTCTGCCTTCTTTCTGCGAATTGGTTGCCTGCGTAAAATCATAATGAACAGCATGCCACACACAAAACTCATCAAGACCATCATGTACATGTAGCGATCACTTTTGCGATAGTGGTGGTCAGAAATCGCGGTAACACGGCCTGTTTCGAACGTCACTCGGACAAAACCGACAACAGAACCGTCAGCAATGACTGGCTCAACCAGTTGTTGTCGACCAATTGAAGCGGTTGCCAGTGGGGTGTCTAATCCCAAAACTTCTCGTACTGATAATGCTTCTTCACTAGAGGCCAGGCGCACGCCTTGTGCATCATAGATGGTTGCATCAAATACCAGGCGATCTTGTGCAAGTTGATTCGTCAACTGCAGTAATCGCTCCTGATCATTGTTCACAATCATTTCACTGGCAGACAAAGATGCCTGCGAGATCAAAACCTTGGTGAGTGTCTCAAGCTGATGTGCTTGAATTTTTTCGTTGCCCTTACTGATCACCACACTGTTTTTTATCGTGATAAATAGCATCACACACAGTAGTATTAGCGCCAGAATTCGTAGGGCATTCCTTACTGAGAACAAGGATTCACTCATGCTCTTTACTCATCCATTTAAAATAAAACAAAGACTTGCCTTTTTAGTTTGTTGAGGTAACGTTTTAGCAAAGTCACCAAGGATTATATACATGGACGCGTCAAAAAGCTTGCCTATAAGAAAACATACGACACTTTTAAATCGACTGCCTGAAACTCGCTTTGCCTCTCAGTTGGACAGAGCCAAAGCAAATTGGATTATTTTTTCTACTTACCTTTCACCGCGTCATTTTGAAGACATTGACTTTTATACTGGTTTTTACAATCCGGTCCTAGAAACATGGAAGGTGGGTCAGTACGAAGTCGCATTGATGTCAGGTGAACTTACGTCTCAACACGAAACGATTTTAAAAAGCCTTAACTTAGATTACGCATCACTCAATGAAGTTCCTGATTTATCGACTACAGGACTCATTGTGTTTGATATGGATTCGACAGCCATTCAAATTGAATGCATTGATGAGATTGCGAAGTTGGCTGGTGTTGGTGAAGAAGTCGCTGAAGTTACAGAACGTGCGATGCAAGGAGAACTGGATTTTGAACAGAGCCTTCGTCAACGAGTTGGCAAACTCAAAGGTGCTGACGAATCTATTCTTGAACAAGTACGCTCACAACTTCCATTCATGCAAGACTTTGAAGCACTGATTGCAACAATGAAAGCGTTGGGCTGGAAAACCGCGATTGCTTCTGGTGGCTTCGACTACTTCTCTGATTACATCAAAGATAAAGTGGGGTTAGATTTCGCTCGCTCGAACAAGCTGGAAATCATCAACGGAAAACTCACGGGTAAAGTGCTTGGTGACGTCGTCAACGCGCAAGTGAAATCCGATATCTTGGTTGAATTAGCGGATGAGTACGAAATCGAGCAGCATAATACGGTTGCGGTAGGTGACGGCGCGAATGATTTGGTGATGATGTCTGCTGCAGGTTTGGGTATAGCGTACCATGCGAAACCGAAAGTCGAGGCACAGGCTCAATCTGCGATTCGTTATTCTGGTTTGGGTGGTGTGCTTTGTATCCTGTCAGGGGCGCTGGTTAAACAACAGAAAATTAGCTGGAAGTCTAAGCCATAGCCTATTGGTAAAAGACAGCTGACTTGGTTCAATATTGAAACACCGCCGAACAGGGCGGTGTTTTTTATTCGGTTAGCTCTAGCCTAACGAGTACTTCTTCCGTGATGTCTTCAAACTCACTGTAACCGATAAGTGCAGTGAGCTCCTTTTCTAGTTTGCTTGCCTGATGCACACTAAACTGAGTTAACTCACTCAAGTCTCTTTGCAGTAGAGAGGTCATGGGTTCAAAAATAGGCGCGGTAGAGAGACGCAGAACATAGAAATCGCCCATCATGCGCGCTTTTTTTATAAACTGAATGCGCTCTTTCAGGCTGCTAAAATCCTGATGCAGCTTGGACTCTATACCAGTAACCTTGTTACCGATTTTTGAAGCGCTGATGTAAATGTCTTCGTGTTTTTCCTGTACGCCTTCTATACGTTTGATTAGGTCTGCGATCAGAGTGCTCGTACGACCTTTAAAGATCGGATCCAGAATAAACTTATTGTCATGACCAATCTGAGCAAAAATCTCAACATGCTTGGGTAAGGGCAGGTTTACACCGATAACCGGTGTTTTAAACGATCCCGTTGATGTTTTACTAATGAAAACCGGAGAACTCAGGCTTCTGGACAGAATAGTACTATGCAGCCTCTCCAGTAGCTCATGGCTTGGCAGCACATCTGCCTGCTGAAGCAACTTGTTCTTATTATGCTCAATGACTTTATTAAGAAATGCGATCACTCGACGTGCTTTGCTGCTTTGACCAATGACCAATTGAACTCTATGACCATCGGGGCTGACTCGCACGACTCGATAAGGCACGTCGGATAGCGGCAAGTTACTATCGTACAATTGCAGTTCACGAAAGTTAATGGCGACCTCTTGACCTGCGCGCAAGGAGGCTGGAGTTTCTAGCTGAATTCCGAGTCCTCGCTTCGAAATATCAACACTGTATCCCGAACTATTTAATTGCCCCGACATTAACGCGAGTGGCGTTTTAAATCGATATCGAGGCTCTTTACGCCGAGATTGCGCATCAAAATACATCCCTTTGGGTTGGCCGGTTATTCGTCTCGGATGTCGAAACGCATTTAAGGTATTTGAAGGCAAACGAGGCTTTTCGGTTAACAGATAGTCTTGTCCTGAAGCTTCGTCCGAGATTTCTTGCAAGATCCCCACGTGAGTAAGTAAATTCGAGGTTTCTGCCAGCTCAGAAGAGAATGAAGCGAGTTCCTCTCTTTCTTGCTCGGAAAGTTCAAAGATAGACACGCGAAACACTCGCCAGCTTTTTCGCTTTGCTCCTAAATGCCAGAATAGTTGGCGTTGCTCTCTGGTTGCTTCCGGTCTCAGCATCGAATAGAAATAAGTTTTGTTATCGTGCTCGTGAGTAAATGAATAGAGAACGTTAGTGGTGCCTTTTACTCCCGGTGTAATCAGCGATGTCATTCTTTCTTCATGGAACAGGGACCCAAAAACTTGTTGGTTGCGTTCATCGTGCCAGTATTGCCATAGCTTTTGATTATTCGGCGTTAGCATGGCAAGTTTGAGCTCGCTGCCTTGAAAGAACAGCGGCAAGTTGCTGGTGTGTTTAAGAGCCAAATGCTCATATCCGCGCGTACGAGCCCGAATGATTTTATCCTGATTATCATGACGTGTGCGTTTCGCATCGCTATTTAGCACTTCATCAATGACTCTGTCGATCACATTGGTTTCGGTTAGGAGAATGGTTCTCAGATATCGAATGGCATCATTTTCGTAGAAGTCTTCAACAGCTAGAATCCGATAAGTCAGAGGCTTTTCTATTCCGGCTAATTGAGATTTACTGGCAAAGTCGGTAAAAGTCACCTCAATGATTTCACCAAGGTTGTATTTAAAGGCGCTGGGCACTTTGAATTTTGCGCCAGAGCTGGATAGATCAATGCTCACACCGTGGAGCAGTTGGCCTTTTGAACGATGTATTTCTACTTGTGACTGGACTTTTAAACGCTTCTCCTGACGCTTTAAGTCAAAACCTAATTGGATAGGTACGGCACTAAACGGGCTTTGAGTCTCAGATAGGGAGGAGTGATGTTCTTCGACAGCTTGTTTGCCCATTACTCGAAAATTATTCCGGGTGCTAATAAGCGTTTCCCAGACGCCTTCGGTATAGCCACCATACTTTCTGGTGCTTTTGTGATAGGCATTGAATGCTACATCATCTAACCAGTGTGGAATGCCATCAAATATGTATTTTCTGCATTCCCCGTTAACACGACCGCGTAAATCAATGCTTTTTTTGCACGGTGCCATTAATCGGTTTAATTCTATCTTGACCAAAATTTTGGCTGAAGGTGGCGCGTCCTCGGTCAGTTGGCCAAGGACAAAATCAAAGTCTACAGAACCATAGACCGGGATGAGCCGTTCCGCGAGCGAGAGAATTTCAGATTGCAGCATTATTTCTGTTAGAGTATGTCGTTATTTGAATTGTATCGGCTAAGCGCAGTAAACCTTGAGTATATTCAGTTCTCAAGTCAGTTGGCAGTGCTTGGTCACATTTGTTAAAAATTGAGGCATCATGGCGAAAGCAAAACGAGCGTATGTTTGTAATGATTGCGGCGCAGACTTTCCGCGTTGGCAGGGGCAATGTAATGCGTGTGGTGCATGGAATACGATTACAGAAGTACGAATTGCTGCTTCGCCGACCGTCGCCCGCAATGAACGCTTAAGTGGTTACGCAGGTTCTGCGACAGAATCTCAGGTACAAACGTTATCAGAAATTAACCTGCAAGAAGTGCCACGCTTTACCAGTGGCTTTAAAGAGCTCGATCGTGTGCTTGGTGGCGGTGTCGTTCCCGGTGCTGCGATATTGATTGGTGGTAACCCCGGAGCAGGTAAGTCAACGTTGCTTTTGCAAACTATGTGCTCTTTGTCGGGACAAATGCCGACTTTATACGTAACGGGTGAAGAATCGCTGCAACAGGTTGCGATGCGTGCTTCTCGTCTTGGTTTGCCAAAAGATCACCTGAAGATGTTATCTGAAACCAACGTGGATAAGATCTGTCAAATTGCTGAGAAAGAGCAACCTCGCATTATGGTGATTGACTCGATTCAGGTGATGCACGTTTCTGATGTTCAGTCTTCGCCGGGTAGTGTCGCGCAGGTCCGTGAGTCCGCGACAGCGCTTACACGATACGCGAAGCAAAACAATGTTGCGGTATTTATCGTTGGTCACGTAACCAAAGATGGTACGCTCGCTGGCCCGAAAGTTCTTGAACATATTATTGACTGTTCTGTGTTACTAGACGGCGGCACTGATAGCCGATTCCGAACGTTGCGCAGTCACAAAAACCGTTTTGGTGCAGTGAACGAACTTGGCGTATTTGCAATGACAGGGCAGGGCCTCAAAGAAGTGAGCAACCCATCGGCGATTTTCCTTTCTCGCGGTGAAGAGGAAACCTCAGGGTCTTCAGTTATGGTCGTATGGGAAGGGACTCGTCCTCTATTAGTCGAGATACAAGCCCTGGTGGATTATTCGCAACTCGCTAACCCACGCCGAGTGGCTGTAGGCCTCGAACAAAACCGTCTATCTTTATTACTGGCTGTGCTGCATAAACACGGCGGGTTACAAATGGCAGACCAAGACGTGTTTGTTAATGTCGTCGGTGGTGTGAAAGTCACCGAGACCAGTGCGGATCTTGCGTTAGTCATGGCGTTGTTATCGAGCTTTCGTGATCGTGCTCTACCCAAAGATGTGGTTATCTTTGGTGAGGTTGGCTTAGCGGGGGAAATTCGTCCTGTACCGAGTGGGCAAGAGCGATTAAATGAAGCGTTTAAACACGGCTTTAAGAAAGCAATTGTTCCGGCTGCTAATATGCCAAAAGGTGGCATCCCGGGCATGCAAATTCATGGGGTTAAGAAATTATCAGAGGCAATCGAAGCTTTTGATGAGTTATAAAGCGCTAAACTAGGCGTTTCAAATATGTAAAATCCATTTTCAAAGAGAGCGAATAAAGCACACAAATCGTTATATTTGGCTATCCTTTGAGGATGGAAAATTTACGTTAAAAATTTTTTTCTTCCATCTGCACGCAAGGGTATCAGTATTGACAGAATATGATATACTCTGCGCGCACTTTATACCTTATTAACAGAGTAAGACAATGACTGATTTATCAAAATACAGAAACATTGGTATTTTTGCTCACGTAGACGCGGGTAAAACTACCTCTACAGAGCGTATCCTAAAGCTAACTGGTAAGATCCATAAGATTGGTGACACTCACGACGGTTCAACTACTACTGACTTCATGGAGCAGGAAGCTGAGCGTGGTATCACTATCCAGTCTGCAGCAACAACTTGTTTCTGGAACGATCACCGTCTAAACATCATCGATACTCCTGGACACGTTGACTTCACAATCGAAGTTTACCGTTCTCTAAAAGTACTTGACGGTGGTATCGGTGTATTCTGTGGTTCTGGTGGTGTTGAGCCTCAGTCAGAAACTAACTGGCGTTACGCTGACGAATCACACGTATCACGTCTGATCTTCGTTAACAAACTAGACCGTATGGGCGCAGACTTCTACAAAGTTGTAGACCAAGTACAAAACGTTCTAGGTGCAACTCCTCTAGTAATGACTCTACCTATCGGTATCGAAGAAGATTTCGTAGGTGTTGTAGACGTACTAAGCCAAAAAGCTTACGTATGGGATGAGTCTGGCCAGCCAGAGAACTACGAAGTTCAAGATATTCCTGCAGACATGGTAGACAAAGCTGCTGAATACCGTGAAATGCTAATCGAAACTGCTCTAGAGCAAGACGAAGATCTAATGATGGCTTACCTAGAAGAAGGCGAAGAGCCATCTCTAGAAGACATCCAACGTTGTATCCGTAAAGGTACACGTGACCTAGCATTCTTCCCAACTTACTGTGGTTCAGCGTACAAGAACAAAGGTATCCAACTTATTCTTGACGCGGTAGTAGATTACCTACCAGCGCCAACAGAAGTAGATCCTCAGCCTCTAACTGATTCAGAGACTGGCGAACCAACTGGTGAAGTTGCAACTGTATCTGCAGATGAGCCACTAAAAGCGCTTGCGTTCAAGATCATGGACGACCGTTTCGGTGCCCTAACATTCATCCGTATCTACTCTGGTAAGATGAAGAAAGGTGACACAATCCTTAACTCTGCAACTGGTAAAACAGAGCGTATCGGCCGTATGGTTGAGATGCACGCAGACGAGCGTAACGAGATCGATTCAGCACAAGCTGGTGACATCATCGCTGTTGTTGGTATGAAGAACGTTCAAACAGGTCACACTCTATGTGATCCTAAGCACGAATGTACTCTAGAGCCAATGATCTTCCCAGATCCAGTAATCTCTATCGCTGTTAAGCCTAAAGATAAAGGCGGCTCTGAGAAAATGGGTATCGCGATCGGTAAAATGGTTGCAGAAGATCCATCTTTCCAAGTTGAGACAGATGAAGAATCAGGCGAAACTATCCTACGTGGTATGGGTGAACTTCACCTAGATATCAAAGTTGATATCCTAAAACGTACTTACGGCGTTGAGCTAGAAGTAGGTGCTCCTCAGGTTGCTTACCGTGAAACTATCACTCAAGCAATCGAAGACAGCTACACGCACAAGAAGCAGTCTGGTGGTTCTGGTCAGTTCGCGAAAATCGACTACCGTATCAAACCAGGTGAGCCAAACTCAGGCTTCGCGTTCAAATCAACAGTTGTTGGTGGTAACGTACCTAAAGAATTCTGGCCTGCAGTTGAGAAAGGCTTCGCTGGCATGATGCAAACTGGTGTTCTAGCTGGCTTCCCAACTCTAGACGTAGAAGTTGAACTATTCGACGGTGGTTTCCACGCAGTTGACTCTTCAGCTATCGCTTACGAAATCGCTGCTAAAGGCGCATTCCGTCAGTCTATGCCTAAAGCTGGCGCGCAACTTCTTGAGCCAATCATGAAAGTTGACGTGTTCACTCCAGAAGATCACGTTGGTGACGTAATCGGTGACCTTAACCGTCGTCGTGGTATGATCAAAGACCAACAAGCTGGTACTACTGGCGTACGTATCAAGGGTGATGTACCTCTATCAGAAATGTTCGGTTACATCGGTACTCTACGTACAATGACTTCTGGTCGTGGTCAGTTCTCTATGGAGTTCTCACACTACGCACCATGTCCAAACAACGTTGCAGAGCAAGTAATCTCTGACGTTAAAGAGCGTAACGCTAAGAAGTAATTCTTAAGTTAACTCTATGATTTTAAAGCCCCGCCTAGTGCGGGGCTTTTTATTAATCTCAAAAAATAATTTTGTCATTCAATTGGAACGATTCAGTCTGATAGCGCGATGGTTTTAAAGTCTCGATTAACCGACTTTTCAAAACTGTCGATCTCTTCTTTTAACCACTTTGCAAACTGCTGTGCTTTAGGCCGTTGCAGGTATCCCTTTGGGGCACATAAGTAGTAAGCGAATTTAGGTTTGATGGCGATGTCGCCAATCCGTACCAACTTACCCGTTCGAAAATATTGATAGGCCAAACTGTGTTTCACGAGCGCCACCCCTTGTAATGATAAGGCGGCCTCTAGTACGAGATGGGAACCGCTGTATTTTAGCGCTGGTTTGGCAGCATGTTGTCCTAGTCTTTCTAACCACATATTCCAGTCGAGATCAGGCCAAAGATCTTCGATAAGCTCCGCTTTGCTCAAATCTTCGATGTTATAAATGCTGTGCTCTTTTTGATAAACCGGATGACAGGCAGGATAGAAAGCTTCATCCATTAACCATTGCGATTCTAAATTAGGGTAGTTTCCTGAACCGTAACGAACGCATAAATCTATTTGACTGTCTTGAAAAGAAACCAGTTCATTCGTTGGCTCCAGCAAAAGTGATAGTTCAGGATGACGTTGTCTAAAGGCCGTTATTTTAGGAACTAGCCAATGGTGTGCAAACGAGGGAAGTGTTGAGATAGAAAGTTGGTTTGGGTTGGGATCTTGGTTAATTAGACGAACACCTTGTTGTATGTGGCTAAATCCTCGTTCTGCTTGAGCAAATAGCAACTCTCCCTGAGGTGTTAGCAGTATCTTCCTGTGTTGGCGAACAAACAGGTCAGTACCCAAAAATTCTTCTAACTGCCGGATTTGTTGGCTAATTGCAGCGGGAGTAACAAACAAACTTTTGGCTGCGGATTTAAAGCTGCCTTCTTTCGCTGCGATGAAGAAATAGTATAAGCCTTGTAGAGGTGGCATCCGATCTTTCACATTAGTTTTCCTTAACTCAATGGCAGGTTCTATCGTTTGAGATTATTAAGGTAGTCGTTGATTATTAACTGGTCAACAGATTAAAAGGGTGAAAGAGATGGAAAACATCACGAACAGCTGTGAACGAGCTTTGCTAACGACACAACAAAATTGGATTCAGTTAATTTTTTCTAAACTCTACTTATGGAAAAGAAATCATAGGACTCGTCGTCATCTAAGAGAGTTACCTGAACATCTTTGGAATGATATTGGTTTGGAAAAGCATGAGGTGTTAAAAGAAAGCCATAAACCATTTTGGAGGCCGTAGTTTGAAGCAAGGTGAGTGGCACTCCTCAACGGCTATTGAGGAGTGCTAGCTTAATTATAAGTCTTCTTCCCAGAGTACTAATTGGCCTTTCGGCCAGTTATGACCAAGTTCGTGGTACTTTTGTTCAAGTACGTGGCGCTTTATTTTCAGAGTTGGGGTAAGGACGCCATTTTCGATATTCCATGGCTCTTTTATCATCAACACGCCTTTTATTTGCTCGTGAGATGCCAGCTCTTTATTCATTCGCTCAATGACTTTACGAGTGGAACGTTCATAACGCTCTTTGTCGAAGTGAGGGAAATCATGAGGCACGACCAACAATATTGGGCCTGGTAAGCCAAGACCAATCAGACACATCATTTCTATGCGACTGTATTCGAACAATTTCTTTTCTATCGGTACGGGAGAAACGAACTTCCCTTTCGCGGTTTTAAATGTGTCTTTTTTGCGGCCTTGAATCGTAAGATAACCATCAGCATCTATCGCTCCGATGTCACCAGTGTGCAGCCAGCCTTCTGAATCGAAAGATTCTTGAGTCGCGATATCATTTTTATAGTAGCCAGAGAATAATCCTTTACCTCGAACCATGATTTCGCTGTCATCAGCAATTTTAAGTTCTATACCAGGCCCCGCATTGCCGACAGTACCAATTTTATCGGCTCTAAAAGGATAATTAATCGTGCTGTAAGCAAAGGACTCCGTCATCCCCCAAGCTTCGGTAATATTAAGCCCAACGCTGTGGTACCATTCTAACAAAGCTGGTGATACGGGAGCAGAGCCACACCCCAATACTCTGGCTTGGTCTAAACCTAACCCAACGGCAAGTTTCTTCTTAATCAGCGAATTCACAAAGGGGATCTTGAGAAGAATGTTCAAAGACTTTTGCGGTAACTTATCCTGAATTCGCTGCTGGAATAATGTCCATAACCTTGGCACTGAGATGAACAAGGTTGGTCTATGCATTTTTACATCTTCAATAAATGTGTCGAGTGACTCTGGAAATGCTGTGGGTACGCCACCCATAATTGAAGAACCAAATATATACACTCGTTCAGTAATGTGTGCGAGTGGTAGGTAGGAGAACAATCGGTCGTTTGGTTGTATGCCAATATGATTGATCAGCTGTTGCACAGACCAACTGAATGCGCCGTAGGTCAACATTGCCCCTTTTGGTAAGCCTGAAGTACCGGATGTATAAACCAGCGACATGAGCTTGTCGTCGTAATGTTGTGGACGTTCTACACTTGGCACTTCATTTGCTATAAGCTCAGCATATTGATGCTGGCACATCGGTGCAGAGTTATATGGCAGTGCGATACTGATCAGACCGCCCATTTCATTAATTACTTGCTGAGTAGCCTTTGAGTCGTCCAACTTACCGCTGATAAGCACCTTACTTTCACTGTGCGTGAGGCAGTACTCGATAGTGTCTGCTCCAGCCGTTGGGAAGATGGGCACACTAACGTAATCACCCAGCATCATAGCTAGATCGCAGATAAACCACTCTGCGCAATTTTTGGAGATTAACGCTACCTTATCACCTGGATTAACACCAAGCTTGCGTAATGCGCTCACCAGCTTGAGAGCTTGGTCTGCGACTTCAGCGTAAGTGAATTCAACGAATTCCCGATTAATGATTTGCTTTAAGTAAACCTCATTTGGACGCTCTTCTGCCCATTTTAGAATCATTTCATTTGGCGGAGGGAGAGCGCAACCAGCAGAGGAGTTGGCTACATTCGGCTGTTGCATCATAAGTGACTCCATGTCTTCTCGTTTTTATATTTGTTAACATAATGTTAACTTTAGCATGTGAGTTACTGTACGGGAATGTATTTTGATGAAATATGCGGCCAAGGCAGTGCTATATCTTTTGCAAAACCTACCTAAAAAATGAGTTCTAAAACTGTTGTCGGTAGCTTGCTGGTGAGAAGCCAGTCTTTTTCTTAAAAATCCGAGAGAAATAAGAAACATCGTGGTAGCCGCATTGGTAAGCGATGTAAGCAATTTTCATTGAATTGTCTTCGGTGAGCATCTTCTTCGCTAATGCAATACGCTTCGCGGTAACATAATCACGAAAGCACATCCCAACCTTACGGCGAAACACTTTCGAAAAGTAGGTGGTAGAGTAGTGGCAGAGAGCAGCTGCATCTTCTTCGCGCAACTCTCGATGTATATTATTGGAGATATAATCAACGACCTCAGAAAAGTTGGCTTTACCATTCTTAGAGCATGATTTTTTTGGTAACGAAAGAGAGCTTTCAAAGCTATGATTGAAAAAGTATTTTAGCTTTATCTGAGATAACCAATGTGACAGATAGTTATCGTCTAATGCGTAGTATTCAGCGGTTACATGTTGTGGTGGTAGTTTGTTAGCTTCGATACCTTTCGTGTATACAACAATGAGTTTTTTATCTAGATTTTCACACAGTGTTACAACGCTTTGTAACAAGTCAAATGGATGATCCGTTGCGTAATAAAAAAAGTAATTGAATTCTTTATCGCTGATCACTGATATGTCATTGCTGTGGTCGAGTAATTCGAAGTACTGCGTAAATACCCATCGAAATTGCTCTGGCAGGGATGATAAGGCCCCCCCAATCCAACACGCTTTAACAAGCCTTTCCATATAAAATCCATTTAATTCATACTTATACAAGAATTTAACGTGGATCAACCCATCTGAACCTCAATCCTTGAGTGTTTAGATTAACCCTTTCGTTTATTAATTTCTGATTCAAATCATATTTTAGTTTTATCAATTAACTGATTATGGTGGGGATTTTAACGATTAAGTGTGATGTCTATCTCATATTTCATAGCCACTAATCTCATAGTTAATACAGCATACTGATAAATACATTGATAGCAAAAAAGTACCAATGAATGGCAAAAATATCCTAACGTTCTAACACTTTTCTAACCTAAATTGATTTCGAAACCCCTGCTAAAGTAGGGACGTTTCATGAGGGGTTAAACACTAAAATCAATATTAAAGATCTCTAAAACGGATCTTTAGGGGGCATTTAAAATGGATAAATTTACACAAGTACTTAAAGACTTTTGGAATGATGAAGAAGGCTTGACACTTCTTGAATACATTCTTGGTGCGGCACTGATTGTGGCGGCAATGCTAAGCTTGGGGTTCTGGTCAGCTTTAGCAACAACGTTCGGCACGATAGAGGGCAAGATCTCTGGTAAAGTTAGCTAAAACATTCCGTTTATTGATTCTGGTTTTGGTGTCTCTTATTCGGGGGCACCAAGTTACCAGATGAACAGTTGACCCGATGATTGTGGCGATGAGTGAAATTGCAACGGTAACGGTATAGTCAGTCACAGCAGTTTTGTTTTTTAGGGGGCAGGATTTTTAAATGAGCAATCTAGTAGATTTTCTCAAAGATTTTTGGGAAGACGAAGAAGGCCTTACGCTTCTGGAGTACATTTTGGGTGCAGCTTTGATTGTTACAGCGTTCTTGAGTTTGGGCTTCTGGACAGGTGTAAAAACCTCGTTTGGTTTAGTCTCCGGTAAAATAGCAGACGAAGCGAGTTAACCTTGCTTAAAGACTATTATATGAATTTACTTATCTGGGTTTTGTTATTCATCATTGGTGTGTCTGATGTCCAGAGGAATCGTATACCAAATAATCTTGTAATAATTCTATTATTGATAGTTGTTATAGATCTGTTTCAGACTCCTGGTTTGTTATGGACTTTGCATATTAAAGGTATGCTAATAACTTTGGGTGTGGGATTTGGCTTGTATGTTGTTAAAGCGATGGCTGGTGGAGATGTGAAGCTCCTAACGGTGGTAGGCTTGTGGTTGGGCGCAGAAGTAATGTGGCAGGTGACCGCGTATGTAGTTGTGGCTGGTGGTATTATTGGGGCGTTTTATCTCATGCTACATATGGCATCTTCAGGGCAATCTTTTAAAGAGCACGTTAAAGTTTATGCAGTTCAACGGGTAACTCGAGGGTGGAGCACCCAGTATCCTCTGGTTATTCCTTTTGCTCCAGCGATTGTAATTGGAATGGCTTATTATTTTTATATTTTTTAGTAAATCATCTTAGATGACATAAACAAGGACATCAACTTACATCTGTCAAGTGCCAATATTAGGAGGGTACCGTCTATGACTATGGTCTCTAAGGGCACTTTAGTGCCACAAATTGATCCACCACCTATACCTTCTTCTGAAGAACACCTAGATATTCCGGCTGCAGTCGTTGAGCATTTATTACTTAAGCATTTAATGGCATTTCCTAAATCTGATTTGATAGAGCTGTCTAATAGAATGTGTGTGGTTTCTTCCATTATCGAGTCGTCACTAGCCCATCTTCGGGGGCGTAGCTGGGTTGAAGTGTATCAGCCATTAAACGCGACAAGCTCTTACTCCAATATTCGTTATGGATTAACAGATCTTGGTTTGGCGGAAGCAGAACTTGCCTTTCGTAAAGAGGCTTATATCGGGCCTGTACCTGTGTCACTAGAACAATATTGGGATATTGTACGTAGACAGCATCTACGTAATCAACCTATAGCAAGAGCTGATGTAGAGAGGGCTCTTGATGATGTTTATGGTGCTGAACGCCTTATTCCAGTTTTGGGGCCTGCGATTAATTCAGGGCGAGCTCTATTACTTTACGGACATGCCGGTACCGGTAAGAGTTACGTTGCGGCTAGAGTATTAAACGCATTAAATACTTCGGTGTTCATTCCTCATGCTGTTTTTGCTGATGGAAATATTATTAAGGTGTTTTCACCGCACCACCATAAAAAACTCGACAACTCGGATACCAAGTCGTTTGTTAAGCTGAGTGATCATTATGATAAACGCTGGGTACTATGCGAAAGACCCAACATTCAAGTTGGTGGCGAGTTGACCATGGATATGCTCGAAGTCAATCATACTGAGCACAATCGAGTTTGGATAGCACCACTACAAATGATGGCCAACAACGGAATCTTAGTTATCGATGACTTAGGTCGTCAATCTATGCCAGTTGCAACTGTACTTAATCGCTGGATTGTGCCGATGGAGTATTTTGTAGATCACCTTGGTTTACCTAATGGGCAACAAATATCGGTCCCGTTCCTGCTTACTCTTGCATTTTCATCCAACCTTCCGCCGAGTTCTATCGCGGATCCGGCATTTTTAAGACGACTTGGCTACAAGATTGAATTTAATCCTCTAGAGTTAGAAGAGTACTGTCAGTTGTGGATGGATTTGTCAGAAGCTTATCAACTGGTTTTAGAAGACGGTTTTTTTGACCGATTAAAGCAGCTTCATGATGATACGGGTACTGGGTATTTCCCATGTCTACCAAAAGATATTTTAGGGATTAGTAGAGATATTTTGAAGTTTGAGGAAATAGGGGAGCTTGTGTCAACAAAGATTCTGACGCGTGCTTGGGGGCTCTATTTCACTGTTGATGAATAAAAGTGAGGGGATGTCATGAGCAGGACACAAATTGTCATGCTGCTATTGTTATCAATCGCGTTCGGTTTGGGGGCCGTGATGATTGCAAAGCAGTGGTTAGATAGTCAGACGCAACCTACCGTGAAGCTTGAAGAAGTTGAGCGACACCCGGTGCTCGTTGCTGCTATGGAAATAGAACCTGGCGTTATTATTGAAGAGAAACACCTTACAACTAAATTGATGGAAGTTGATTGGATAGAGGAAACAACACTAACAGATGCATCTCAAGCAGTGGGCAAAGTGGCTGCAAACTCCATATATGAGGGGGAGTTAGTCAACCCAAATAGAATTGCAGTATTGGGTGAAGGGGTGACATTAGCTGCTATGATACCTGAGGATAAACGAGCTTTAACTATTCGTGTAAACGATGTTATAGGTGTTGCTGGTTTTCTATTACCAGGAAACAAAGTTGATATTCTGAACACAAAGGGCGGCGGAACTAGCACCGTTTTGAAGAATATTAAAGTGTTGGCCGTGGATCAGACTGCTAGAACCAAGGATAACAAACCAGTAATTGTTCGCGCGGTTACCCTAGAAGTGTCACCAAAAGAAGCGGAAAAGCTGTTAACTGAAAATAGTAAAGGCCGAATCCAATTGGCGCTAAGAAACCCACTCACTGTAGATAAAGCACCGCCGAAGAGAACTTATACGCCACGACCAAGTGTAACTGTTATTAAAGGTTCTCAAACTTCCAATGTTCGCGTGAGTAATTAGGTGAATTGAATTATGAAAAGAACAATATTAATTTTAAGCCACTTATTCATGTTACTAGTAAGTGTAACAGTTCATGCGGCTGCGCAGTCCGGGCGAGTGGTAAGCGTACCTCACCACCAGTCAACTCAATTAATGATTTCGGGAAATGCTAAAAAAGTAACCTTAGGTGATCCTAGCATACTGGATATATTGGTACTCAAATCGAACGAGCTTTACTTAATTGGCAAAAAGTTGGGTACTACCAATGTATCGGTTTGGGATCGTAGTGGGCGAATTATTGAATCGTTTAATGTGGAAGTAACGCACGATCTCAATACGTTAAAGTCTAAGCTTTATCAGTTTTTGCCTGATGAGAATATTGAAGTACATAGCACTCAGGACAAAATTGTATTGAGGGGTTTGGTTAGCAATCAGCAAAACATGGATGTGGCTCTAAAGGTGGCTGAAACATTTGCCTCAGGTAAATCAGCAGATCAAAGTGAAGATAAAGAAAATAAAAGCTCAGTCATTAACTTGCTGTCTATTGGGGGCGCACAACAGGTGACGCTTGAGGTTACTGTTGCGGAAGTTCAAAGAACGTTAGTTCGCACCTTTGATTCCAACTTTCACTTTTTTCAAAAAAGCGGGGATATAACGTGGGGAGCTACGACAATAGGAAGCGCGATTGATGATATTGGGCCGATTTTGAGTGGTAACGCAGGTGTCAACGAGTTTGGTTTTTTAGGCTCTTTTCTCGACAGCAATACACTATTTACGTTTGCTCTTGATATAGCCAAACAAAATGGCGTAGCGAAGGTACTGGCTGAACCTAGCTTGACAGCATTGAGTGGCACTAAAGCCGAGTTTGTTGCCGGTGGTGAGTTCCCTATTCCCGTTCCTAACGACGATGGCATCACGATCGATTACAAAGAATATGGCGTAACACTGGACTTTATACCCTATATTCTTAGTGATAAAAAAATAAATTTAAAACTAAATGTCAGTGTGAGTGAGTTGGCGACTTCTGGTGTAGTGACCTATAGCGTTGGTGATACAAACGCTGCTTATTATATACCGCCTTTAACTACACGTAGTGCGGGAAGTACTTTAGAACTGGCTGATGGTCAAACAATGGGCATAGCTGGATTACTCAGTGAAAATGCTCGAAATGTAGATGAAGGTTTACCAGGCGTCGCTGATTTACCAATACTAGGACGTCTTTTCAAAAGTGAACAATTCACTTCAGGAGAGACGGAGTTGGTTATATTAGTTACCCCTCGGTTAGCAAAACCAGTTGATAGACGTAGGATTACATTGCCAACTGATGGGTTCGTCAGTCCAAATGATGTTGAGTTTTACCTACTTGGTAAAGGAGCGCATTTAGACTTCGATAAGTATCAACTTGACAGTAATGATAATACAGTGGAGCAAAACCATACTGATTATCAATTTAGCACTGGGGAAGGTGGTACTGATGGACAGTTTGGCCACAGTTTATAAGGGAGAACAAAATGAAAAAATTATTTAAATTAACTGCTTGTTTTGTATCCCTTTCCTTAGCAGGGTGTGCCAATGATCCTAATTTAGGGGTAGCTTTGAGCCAATTACAAGCAGAACAGACACTCAATTCAGATGCGTGGTACGAAAACATAGATTATCTACCAGACGGTAGTGGTGAGCGTACACAAAGAAGCTTAAAAGTGTACAACAGTAATAGTTCAGCCAAAAAGTAAGCGATCTATGAGTCGCTAATTGGCTAGGAGGTTGCTATGAGGTATACAAAACCAATAGCTACAAGACGATCTCAGCGTGGGATCACTCTAGTGTTAATTAGCCTAATAATGCTGATATTAATAGGCATGGGCGCATTTGCTATGGACTTAAATCACCAAGTTCTTAATAAAGCACGCTTGCAAAATGCGGTGGATTCGGCTGCTCTGGCGGCGGCTGTTGTTGCAGATAATACAAGTGACGTTGACCTCTCTGAAGCTGCCGCAATCAGTGCCTTAAATAGTTTTGCAGCAGCCTCCGGTAATCAAGAGCTTGTCTATACTGCAGAAGATATATCTGTAACCTTCTCCAACGACAAGCAATCCTTTGTTGATGCTGACAGTTTTTCCTTTAGTAGTGGAGATGACGATATTTATGTTCGTGTAGCAGTGAGTGACGTTTCTTTAACTCAATATCTAAGCTATGTATTTGGAGTGGGGAAAAATGTGTCAGCCAGTGCTGTTGCCGGACCTAGTTCTGCAATTCAGTACTCATGCAACATAACGCCTATGGCAGTGTGCGGTGACGCTACTGCAACTGATGAACAAGTATGGGGCTATAATCCTAGTGGCTATGACCCAGAAATATCAAAGGATCCTTCTACAATTAATGCACTTAAAGTAGGAGACCAAAGTAGTACTGATATGGGGCCGGGGAACTTCCAATTATTAGACTTTGGACAAGATACTACGGGAGGAGGTGCAGCTTTAGTAAAAGACGCTCTTACCGGAAATTATAATGCTTGTGCAACTATCGGAACAACAGTACAAACCAAGCCAGGTGGTAGTGTTGGTGCAGTAGCACAAGGCCTTAATCCTCGATTAAATGTTTACAAAGGCTCGATAAAAAATGATGGGACTGTACTCCCTGATATTTATGTTAAACAAGCCGATATCAGTAAAGATGCTGTAACTGGTGATATTACAGGTAGTGACTTCTATTACAAGGACTATAACGACTGTAAAACAGGTGGCTGCGGAGTTGCTTCAGATTACCCGAGTAATGGTACGGCAGAAAGAAGGATTTTAAGAGTCCCAATCGTTGACTGTACGGATTCTGGGTCGGGTAAAACCGACTTTGATGTCCTAGGGTTTGGTTGCTTTTTCTTGATGAAAGAAGTTGCCGGAGATAGTGGTACAGGCTCAGACGACAATGTGTATGGGCAATTCTTATATGATTGTCCAATAAACAACGGCTCTACCAGTGTGGAGCCTTCCGATTCAGGTTTTTATCGTATCCAGTTGTATAAAGATCCTCTAAGCGGAGTATCTTGATATGAGTAATGTACACAAATCTTTAGTTGGAGCTGGTAAATACAGCCAAACAGGCCTAGCGGCACTGGAATTTATTATTTGTCTGCCAGTGTTGCTTATGCTCGCGGTATTACTAATCGATGTCAGTCGGGCATTTATTCAGTACACTGAAATTAATAAAGCATTGCAAAATGGGGTTAGATACGCAGTAGTCGATACGTACGGGACGCTAGATTTTGGAAGTATCGCAGATGAGGCTCAAATTAAAAATATGGTGGTATATGGCAAGCCAATTACAACTGATGCTGATACGAAAGTTGTTAGTTATCTTAACACGGCAGATGTGATTGTTACTCCACCAACTGCTTCTTCGAAAGAAGTAATGATTTCTGCCAGCTATACATACGTGCCAATTTTTAGCAGTCTTCCTTTTACTGACAGTTCGCTTGCTTTTGAAATTGGTGCATCAAGTAAAATGAGGACTTCTCCATGAGTAGATGGTTGCTTCGTCAGAAAGGGGTTACTCAGGTTGAATTTACACTAATTGCATTAGCGGTATTATTAGTTATTTTCTCTATTATCGAGTTCGCACTTTATTTTTACTCTATTCAAATGGCAAATGAAGTCACGCGCAGGGCGGCTCGTTTAGCAACGGTTTGTTATATAGCTGATAGGGACGATATTAAGGAACTTTCTTCTGTTGAAGGTTTGTACCCTCCTGGTTTCAGCAAGGACAACTTGAAGATTAGTTATCTCAACGCGAATGGTAACGAAGTTAACGTGGACGCTTTTTTTTCTTCCTCTACTGACCCAGATGTCCTTAATTCAATTTTTGTGACGATTCGCTATGTGAAAGCCGAAGCTGATTACACCTTTAAATTTTTGGTTTTGTCTTTATTAATTGATGCCGTCGGTGCAACCCCTGACTTTAAGACCATTTTACCTGCCGAGAGCTTAGGGGTTTTAAGGCCGGAGTCAGGACTTGATGTTCATGAAGATTGTTAAGGGAATAGTCATGTTGAAACCAGTAGAAATGAATAAAGAAATTAAAACAAGCAGCATCCACTCCCTAAAAACGAATATTAATATTTGGGTGATTTATGCAACCGCTGAGTTTAAAAGTACGTTGGAAGCTGAGCTATCTAAGTGCGTCAACGTCAATATTGAATGGATAGATTTAAGTAAAATAGCGGTAACCGCCTTAGGCGATATAAGAATACCTGATGTCATTTATATTGAAGCGGGAAGCAGTTGGGCGCAGAAGATCTCCCATATTTACTCCAATGAAGGTAACTTACAGCGAAACCAGACTGCATTGGTAGTATTTGGTGATGAGCATGATACCACTTCACTTAAGTTAGCACTAAAATTAGGGGCTTCGGACTACTTACATCGTGAAGTCGGTTTCTATGAACTGCTGCCGCTGTTGGAGGATATCGCAAACGAAAAAGCTTCAAGCAGTGAGATTGGTGAATTATCTTTGTTTATTAATACCAAAGGTGGATCAGGTGCAACAACTGTGGCAATGAATACTGCCATTGCGTTATCTGAATATTCAAAAGGGAAAGTACTACTTATTGATCTGGGTATGCAATTTAGTGATGCGGCGGATTATCTTAATAGTAAGCCTAAATATAGTATTAATGACGTCATTGATACGATGAATGATCTTGATGACTTATCATTAGACGGCTTGGTATACAAGCACTCTTCTGGTGTTAACTATTTATGTTTTAGTGCTGATAGCATTAAAGATAATTATGATCGCGCGACAAAAGTCAGTGCTTTGGTTCCTTTATTACGTCAATACTATAAGCATATTATTGTTGATATGTCCCATGGAGTTGAACATGTTTTCCAACATGTAGTTGCTCCTGCTTCTTATGTTTATCTGGTTATGCAGCAAAATGTTACGTCAATTAAACATGCTGCGAATTATTTAAAGTCTCTTCAACTGGATTATGGCTTAACAAGTGGTCAGGTTAGGTTGATAATTAATCGTTATGAAAAGAAAACATCAATAACGATTAAAGACATCGAACAAGCATTTCCAAATCAAGACATTCTTTTAGTACCAAATAATTATTCTATTGCAATGGAGTGTTCAAACCTTGGTAAGCCCATTGTGCAATCAAAGAAAAATAGTGCAATTAAGTCCTCTCTAATTGATATTTCACATCAGTTAGAAGAACCAGCAGAAACACAGGTTCAAGGTTGGTTGGGTAAATTATTTTCTTAGCAGGGAGTTGCTATGTTTTTTAAAAGGAAAAATGTCGGCAGTAATTTTTCAGAAGCTGAACTGCTGAATACGAAATCAGAAGCTCAAGTAGAGCATGTTTCCAAGACTAAAAATAGTAGTATGGTTCACTCTTCAGCGATTGAAGAAAAAGTCCGTAAGATGGAAGCTGAAAGAAAGCAGTTAGAGCATGACCAAACGATAAAACATTACTATCACAGTAAGTTACTTGACACCTTGGATTTAGGATTACTTTCTCACCTTCAAGAAGATAGAGCCAAAGAAGAACTACGAGAAGCGGTGGTACATTTAATAGCCGAAGATCAGACTCATCCTTTAAGCTCAGAAGCTCGAAATAGGATGATTCGTCAAATTGAAGATGAGATCTTTGGTCTAGGTCCGCTTGAGCCTTTACTGGATGACTCCACAGTTTCGGATATTCTGGTTAATGGCCCTAAAAGTATTTTTGTTGAACGTTTTGGTAAACTTGAAAAAACACCCCACACATTTTTAGATGACCGCCATTTACGCAGTATTATTGATAGAATAGTCAGTCAAGTAGGCCGACGAATTGACGAGTCTTCTCCTATGGTAGATGCCCGACTTAAAGACGGTTCTCGTTTTAATGCAATCATCCCGCCTTTAGCCATTGATGGTGCATCTGTATCTATTCGTCGCTTTGCTGTCGAGCGACTAAATATGGATAACTTACTACACTTAAACTCTCTTTCAGAAGAGATGGCCAAATTTTTAAATGCAGCTGTGGTTGGCGAACTCAACATTCTTATCTCCGGTGGTACGGGTTCAGGTAAAACTACCACTCTTAATATCTTATCTGGCTTTATTCCTTCTGATCAGCGCATTGTAACCATAGAAGATTCAGCAGAGTTACAACTTCAGCAGCCTCATGTGGTTAGACTCGAAACTCGCCCTGCTAATATTGAGGGTAAAGGTGAAATTTCTCAGCGCGAGTTAGTAAAAAACTCTCTACGTATGAGACCAGACCGAATAGTTGTTGGTGAGGTGCGAGGCAGTGAAGCGGTCGATATGCTATCTGCAATGAATACGGGCCATGATGGCTCTCTCGCGACCATACACGCTAATACCCCAAGAGATGCTTTAAGTCGTGTGGAAAATATGTTCTCAATGGCGGGCTGGAACGTATCAACGAAAAACCTTCGCTCTCAAATTGCGTCAGCCATCAACCTGGTCGTGCAGATGGACAGGCAAGAAGACGGTAAGCGTCGTATGGTCAGTATTCAAGAGATTAATGGGATGGAAGGTGAAGTGATCACTATGTCTGAAATTTTTAAGTTTCAAAGACAAGGTGTGGATGAAAATGGCAATGTGGTTGGTGATTACATTGCTACTGGGATTGTACCTGATTGTCATGATCAATTGATTAAACGAGGTCTGGACGTTCCATTTGAGATATTTAATGAGAAGGTTCGTTAGGAGGGATTATGGACGGTCAATTACCACTGTTTTTACTCTTGTTATTCCTATCAGTATTTTTCATCAGCCAAGCGTTGATAATGCCGTCAGCTGGGAAAAAAGTAAAACATAGACATTTAATTCAACGCATTAAAGATAGCCATAAACACATTGATCAAGAGAGTGTTTCGTTATTAAAAGAAAACTCGCTCAAAAATTTATCAGGCATAGAGCGATTTTTAGTTCAGTTTTCTTTATTTGAAGTGTTTAAAAAGAAATTGGAGCTTGCAGGTATTGAAACAACATTTGGAAAATTCTTATTTTTATCCTTTATTTCAGGGGCTATAGTTTTATTGATCCTCGTTTTAATTGGACAACCTTGGTATATAGGGGTTGGTTGTATGATATCAATTTGGGTTGTTGAATATTTTATTGTTCAAAAGCGTATTGCTGATCGACTCATGAAGTTTGAAGAGCAATTGCCTGAAGCATTGGATATTATAAAGCGAGTACTTCAAGCAGGGCAGCCGATCAACCAGGCGTTTGGAGAAGTCGGAACAGAGATGCCAGCACCTATTGGACCTGAATTTAAGAACACCTTTAGTTTATTGAATTATGGTTATGACATGAGATTGGCCATAATGCAAATGAGTGAGCGCGTACCCACTGTTTCGATGATGGCATTTTCTAGTGCAGTTCTATTACAAAAAGAAACAGGGGGTAACTTAATAGAAAATATTGAAAAATTATCTCGTGTACTGAGGGATAGATTCAAATTAGCAAGAAAAATTAAAACCATTTCTGCTGAGTCTAGGATGTCAGCATGGGTTCTTGTACTTGCACCTTTTGCTATGTACATCATTATTGCAATATTAAAACCAGATTATATATCCACTCTACATAATCATCCAACAGGAATAAAAATGATTATAGGAGGAATGATTTCTTTGTTCTTGGGTTCTATATGGATTAGAAAAATAGTCAATTTTGAGGTGTAGTTATGGAGTTCATAAATAATATATTAGCTAATGCCAATATAAATAAAGAAACATTGTTTATGTTATTTGTTCTCGTAACGACAGTATTGTTTGTGATGACAGTTGGATATATATTTATAGGAGTAAATTCACCTGTTAAAAGAAAGTTAGCTGATTTGTCCGTAGGTCAAAAAGAAAGTCATTCTTCCGCTAATGAAAAACTTTTGAATAGACTGGAGTCTTTAGCTCCACTAACTTCATCTAGTAATGAAAAAGAACGAAACTCTACTCGTATGTTATTAATGCATGCGGGTTACCATCAGAAAAATTCACTCTCTCTTTTTTATTCGATTAAATCTCTAACCACTATTATAGGATTAGTAATTGCTATGGGGTTGTATATATTGCTACCTCAATCTAATAAGCTGTACATATACATGGCTGCTTGTGTATTTATAGGATTAATTTTACCCGATATTCTTTTAAAAAGAATGGTGAAAAAACGTCAGAACAGGATTCGTTCCGGAGTAGCAGATATGCTTGACTTGTTAGTTGTTTGTACTGAGTCAGGGCTCGGTTTTAATGCTTCTTTGCGTCGTGTAGCAAACGAAATGGTTATTTCTCATCCCGAGTTAGCTGAAGAGCTTGATACGGTCTGTATGAAAATTCAAGCGGGTAAATCCATGCCTGATAGTCTGAGAGAAATGATAGTTAGAACAGGATTAGAAGAGTTTCTAGGGTTAGTCAGTATGCTAAGTCACGCTTCACGAGTCGGTGGGAGCTTAGTGGATTCTTTACGAGAGTATACAGAAGACTATAGAGATAAAAGACAGCAAGCCGCAGAGGAAATAGCTGCTAAAATTCCAGTAAAAATGATGTTTCCTATGGTTATATTTATTTGGCCTTGCTTTTTTATTGTTGCAATTGGACCATCATTGATTACTCTGTCTGAAGCATTTTCAGGTGGAAACGCTTTAGGTTAATTTTTATTAAAGGGATTTTTTATGTGGAAGGTTTTTATATTTGTATGTGTCACCATCTTTATCTCTGGATGTGCAAGTAATGATACTAAACAAACAGCATTTGATAAAAGCTTGTATTCAGGTAAGCCTGTAGAAGCTTTGACTAACGAGCAACCTCCAAAGAATGAAGAAGAAGCAATATCTCGAGGAGATAGTGCACTAACGAGTAACAATACCGATCTTGCGTTGTATGAATATATACGCTCTCTTACATTTGAAGATGGTATTCATAAGGATAAAACATTGTATACCATTGGGCGTATTCACGAGTCACGAGGTGATTTTGAGCTCGCAGACAAGTCTTATAGAGCTTCTCTGGCTGAAAATCAAAATCATATAGGTTCACTAGAAGAATTAGGGAAGCTTTACACAAGGAAAGGTAGAAAAGGAGTAGGAAAAAGTTATTATCTGAGGGCCCTAAATGCTGATCAATTGCGCCTTGGCGGGGGGGGGGATATAACAGTAGACGATATATCTAGTGAGAGCATTTTATCTCTAAGATATGATGAGAAATCGCCTGTAAATGCCTACACTGGGTTGGGTGTGCTCTATGATATCAACAATAACCATGAGGTAGCCCAAGCATTTCTACGTAAAGCGATAGATATTAAACCTTACAATGAAAGTGCACTTATAAGTCTTGGTTACTCGTATTATATGGTTGGTGACTACAGAAAAGCATCTAACTTTACTAACGCAGCTTTGAATTTAAACAATAATAACGAAAAAGCTATTAATAATTTAGGACTAATAGCTATAGCTCAAGGACAGCCTCGTAAAGCTTTAGGTATTTTTGGGCAACATATGTCCACATCTGAAGCATTGAACAGTGTTGGATATTTCCTAATTCTCAGGGGAGAGCCTGGAGAAGCGATACCTTACCTTCAAGAGGCCATTGACCAGAGTCCATCCTACTATGCAAAAGCAAATGAAAATCTCGAGAGAGCGCTATCTATGGTTAGAGCAGATAGAGATACATCCAAAGCCATTATTCAGTGATAGAAGCATTAGTTAATGGAATTAGAAGGTAAGGGAGCAGAGGCTCTACCTCTATATTTAGAAATCAAGCATGTATTGCGAACTGATAAGTCGCTATTCATGCTTGTTCTTCTTTCAAGCATAATTACATTTTTTATCATTCATTATTTTGAAAATGAGATCACTTACGAGTATCAGTTTAGAGATTACTTGTCGATGGTAATTGGGTGTCTTTATGCTACCTTTCTCGCATGGTCAATTTATCTATATTTTAAGTTTATACTTAGTAGAGAAAATAAACCAACAAAAAAATATATACTTGCTATAAAGAATTTTTTTACCCCTATCAATAAACCTATTGTTTTTATAGTTAGAATTCTGATACTTAATATTTGCTTTTCGAACTATACATACCTGAAACAGATAATCCCAGATATAAACCCATTTAAGTATGATCAGCTATTCTCAAATTTAGACTTTTGGATTCATGGAGAAAAGTTTCCTTGGGAGTGGACACATACGTTCTTTTCCCATTCTATATTTACATACTTTTTTATGTTCTCCTACCAAATTTGGTTCGTATTAATTTGGGGGAGTTTTTTGTACTTTTTGTGTGCCTGTAAAATTGAAAATTATAGGCAGCAGTATCTGCTTAGCTTTCTTTTATCATGGTTTTTCTTAGGAAGTATAATGGCATTATTACTATCATCAGCAGGGCCTTGCTTTTTGAATCACCTTAAACCTAGTAATAATACTTATCTTCCATTATTAGAAATACTCGAAAGTCAAATGCAGTTTCTTGATAATATTCCATTTTATCAAGGGAATGTTATCAATGTACAAAACTACCTATGGGACATCTACGTAAATGGTGATACCAATATAGGAGCTGGTATATCAGCGATGCCAAGTATGCACGTATCTTCTTCTGTTCTTATGGCTTTAGGTGCTTATCAAGTTAATCGAACAGTGGGAATGCTATTTTGGATTTATGCATTAATAATACAAATAGCATCTGTTCATCTTGGTTGGCACTACGCGGTTGATGGTTACTTTTCTTTTATAGCTACGTTATTTGTTTGGTTTTCGGTGAAATTATTTCTTAGCTTGAAATTTCCTGCTAATACATAAGCTGTTGCTATAATAAATAAAATTACTGGTGGTGCATGGTATAATGTTCCGTCATATAAACCATGAATTGTTATTCCTACAACAACTCCGTAACAATAAACATTATTAATATTGTTATCCATTTTAACATTGCGTATAGCCATTCTAATTATATTATAGAGAATTGCTATAAATCCTATGGTCCCTAATATCCCAAACTCTAATAAAAATTGAAGAACAAAATTGTGAGGTTGTAATAAACCTATTTTAGTCTTGAATATATGCGCTTCTGGACCATGTCCAATAATTAGATTTTCTGATATCAAGTTTATCGACTCTATCCACAAGTCAAGACGCCCTGTAGACAATTTATCTAACGTCAAATCTGGGGATTGTGATAATCGGAAAAATCTATTCAGACCATTCCATTGGTATACATTAAAGGGGATAGAAATTATACATGATACAGTCATTAAGCCCAACGTATACAATACACTTTTAGCTTTTAAAATGAAGTTAATTGATATTAATGATATAGACAATAATGTACTAATCAGTAAGGCGAGTATTGCTCCTCGTCCTCCTAACCAAAAAAGTAATGAGAAGTTAATTACAAATAAAGCATTTAAATACATTTTTTTCTTAAAGCAACTCTCTAATGTCATAGATATTATACAGTATAAGCAACCAAGCATGGCAATATAACCTAAATATCTTATGTTGCTAGCTATAATTATACGGTTTTTCTCATAATTCATAATACTATTTGGATTAAAGTTATAATCCAAGAAAAGTACTAAAGCAGCTATACATATAGATAGACATACTGGAAGAAAAAAGTGCTTATTTTGTCTGTTGTAAGTAAAGTAGATAGATAGATAAAAACAAAATATTATATGAGTAACTATTTCTAAATATCTTATTAAACTATATAAGCTCCTAACTTCTCCCAAATAAACATACAATGATATCAAAGTAGAAATTGTAATTATGGTTAAAAATAATAATAAAATAATCAATTCTTTATAATAAATTGACTTTACATGATTTTTTATCTGTTTTTTGTATATAATATGAATTAAATTAATTACAGATATTTCAAAGAAAAGAACAAATAAAGACCCATAAAAAGGCGAATTAAAGTTAATAAAGGCTGCTATGGAAAGTATAAATAAAACCCTAATTTTTATATTGTCATAGTCTAGCTTATTCATATCCATCCTTAAGTATGATTTATAATTTTATGAGAGCTATATTTTGAATAAGAATATGAAGCTACAACACATAAAATAAAAAATGGTGGCGAGTAGTATAGTGTTCCTGAAATAAAAGCATTAGATATAATGCTTACTAGAATAGCGATAGAGAATAAATTATTAGTGCTTAGCTCATTTTTTATATTAATATAACTGGTTTTATTAATATAAATGATAAATGATAAGAATAGTATTAAACCTATTATACCATAATCAAATAACCACTGAACTATAAAATTATGTGGGTGTCTATATACTGTATCAGAGTTCAGTATGAAACTTTCAGCACCATAGCCAAAAAAAGGCTTTTCTTTTATGAAATTCCAGCTTGTTTCCCATAGCTCAATCCTATTAGTTGATAATGCATTGAGGTCTTTAACATAGTATTCTTTAGCATCTAATAGCCTGTTTAAACCATTCCAAGAATACACGTTGAAAGGTAACGATAAGATTAATGAAGTTATAATAAGACAAATTAAGGTTACCGAGTTTTTAATCTTTAACTCATTGTGTTTATAAATAAATATGATAACTAATGAAATCCCAATCAGATACGACAAAATTGCACCTCTTCCTCCCAACCAAATAATCAGTGAGATACTAGTTATTGTAGATAGTGTAAAGAGTATATTGTTTATCCGCTCACCCATTAATATCTTAATTGATAAGTACAAGGTGCTGATAATCACTATGTGACCTAGGTGTCTTATATTACTGGAAGTAATGATTCTTAGTCCCTCATTATAATCAATATTAGTTAAGTTAAAGTTAATATCAATGAATAACAGTGAGGAAGCTATCAGTATTGAGTGAGGAAGAAAATCAAATGGAAGTTTGTCACTAAGAGAAAAGTATTTAGCTAGACTCATAATAAAAACAACGTGTGTAACCATCACTAAGTATCGAAATATTGATACTACAGTTTCAGCGCTCCAACCCAGCCTATGGATCATTAACAGGCTTGATATAGTTATAGAAGTTATATATAAATATATAACTATATGGATTGGTTTTAATGATAGATAGGTATCATTATTTTTTAAGTTATTTACTAGCCATATTATTGATAACTGAAAGAAAAGTACAATGAACTCCCCTACTAATGGTAAATAAAAATGCATAAAAGGTGTTAGAAATACAGCCAATTTAAGTCTATTATCAATTTGAGACAAAATTGACTGCTGTTCCATTTTTGCTTCCATTCCTAGCCACCACTTTATCTTCTTTTATATTTAATCCTAATGCTAAATTTAATAGATATATTGTTGTTTTTCCAATAAATGTTTTTAAATTGAATTTTTACATAGTAAATGTGACTTAGAATCAACTTAGTTTGTTCTAATGAAAGAAAAAGAATGGTTTCAGCCTGTTTTTTATGATAGTTGCGGAATGAGGGAAGCCCCAACAAAAAACACAATCATCCACAGCACTGAAACATTCAACTTCTTAAGCAGATAGAAGCCAGCAATCACCAGGGCAATATCTATCGGGTCTGCGACTGCACTGCTAAACACAGGTTGATAGAGTGCTGCTAATAGCAGACCAACAACGGCCGCATTTACGCCACTTACAGCTCCGGAAATAGCGGGTTTCGCTGCTAGTTGTTGCCAGTTTTTTAGTACGGCAAGTAAGAGTAAGAAACCTGGCAGGAAGATAGCTAATGTAGCCACTAGAGCACCCAAAACCGGTGTCTCTGATAGTTGATAACCAATATACGTTGCGAATGTAAACATAGGGCCAGGTACGGCTTGAGCAGCGGCGTAACCGGTTAAAAATGCGTCCTGGCTGATTTGATCGCCAAGGATACTTTCCAACAGGGGAAGTACCACATGGCCACCGCCGAATACTAAACTTCCTGCCTGAAAGAAGTCATTAAACAGGCTTACCATTGGGGTTGTATGTGCAATGAGAGGTAGCCCGAACAGTAGCACTGCAAAGACCACAAGCGGTGTTAAGTTGGGCTTAAACGGTTGTGCAGGAATGGCAGATTCTTTCTTCAAGTAGCGTACACCGACCATGCCAGCGATAATCAAAACCAGCATCTGAGTTGCTATGCCTGGCACAAGCAAAAGTGCGTTCGCTGTTGCGACACATAACCCGGCCGTTAACTTAGTTTGGCAAAAGTTCTTGTGCATTCCCCATGTCGCATCGGCTACCACCACAACGGCCAGCAACTTTAATCCGTGTACGATGTTTTGAAACATAGCCGTATCGGTGACTTGGCTGCTTACCATAGCTAATACCAGCATGATCAGCACTGAAGGTAGCGTAAAGCCTATAAAAGCTGCGCATGCTCCCCCTAAGCCACCACGTTTATAGCCCAGTGCAAATCCCACTTGGCTTGAACCTGGGCCGGGTAAAAACTGGCTTAATGCTACGATTTGTGCATATTCGCTGTCATCCAGCCATTGGAGCTTTTCAACGAAAGTTTGGCGGAAGTAGCCAATGTGAGCGGCAGGGCCACCAAAGCTGATCCAACCGAGCCAAAAGAAAGTTTTAAAAATAGTGAACATGTTGAGCCTATTTATCTAAATAGAATTTTTATGTTGTTAATTTAGCGAGTGGTTTAAAATGACTCAAATTGATAATCTGAATTTAATTTATGAATAAAATAGGACAGGGAATCTAGTGAAAGACGACGTTCAATGGCGCAACATTGATTTGAATCTGTTGGTGACATTTTCTTACTTATATCGCTATCGAAGTGTCAGTTTAGCGGCTGAGAATAGCTATGTGAGCCAATCTGCAATGAGCTATAGTCTATCTCGTTTACGGTTACTTTTTGATGATCCTCTTTTCGAGCGTAAAGGACACAAAATGGAGCCAACAGAACATGCTCACAATATTGCTCCAATCGTACATAATCTTCTGGACTCCATAACAAAAGACCTACTGACTAAATCTGAGTTTCAGCCACAGAGTTACTCGGGTGTGTGTCGCATTGGTTTAACGGATTACGCTGAATTCATTTTTGCGCCAGCTATCTATGATGAAATTCATAGGCAGGCATCTGACGCGAAAATCAGCTTTATTAATGTTGATCGAAGTAATTACATGCAACGAACCGAGCGCGATAAGTTAGATCTTGTGATTGGTAGCATACCTGCTTCTGAAGAGGACTATTGTAGCCAGTACCTCTATACCGAGAAACATGTATGTTTATGTGATAAGAAGGTGTTGAACGGTAAGTCAGCGTTATCTGTCGTTGAGTTTGCCAATATCAAACAAGCATTAGTCAGTCCTGATGGCAGCTTAAAGACACAAGTAGACCAAAAGCTCGCGGAGCATGGTTTGAGCCGCCAGGTCACCGTGGCATCACGTAACTTTCTTACTATTCGTCACTTACTTAAACAGCGAGATCTTATAGCGATTGTGCCGGAAAAGATGGCGCTGTCTGAAGGTTTTTCAGATGATTTAGTAACGATTCAACCACCTATTTCAGTGGCGGATTTTGAGATTTCTATGATATGGCACACCAGTCGCGAAAATGATGAGAAAGGTATCTGGTTGAGAAAGTTGGTAGCAGAAACGATTACTTCTCAGTGATAACGTTTACCCTGTTTTGGTCGTGTTACGTAAAATTATCTCGCTAGGAACATAGACTTTAAGAGGTAACTTACGATCATCACGGTACTTTTCCACCAATAAGTTAACCCCTTGAGTCCCCATCATTTCAGAGTGGATACGTACCGTTGATAGTGGAGGGAAGGTAAAACTAGCGGTTGGAATGTCGTTCATACTGATCACAGCAATGTCGTTTGGAATGTGCAGTCCGCACTCATGGATAGCGCGTAAAATCCCGATTGCAATCGTGTCTGAGGTGACAAATATGGCAGTAGGAATATCTCCTTTAGCCAACATCTCTGTGCCTAAGTCATAGCCGGACTGGCTTGAACCGTCGCCGCAATAGATATCCGATTCTGAAACTAAACCTCTTAGGCTGGCGTATTCGACAAATGCAGTCTTTCGGCTATCAGTCGAATCTGTTTGGCTTTGACCGCCTATAAAGCCAATTCTCTGATAGTCCTGATTGTCATAAAAGTCGACGACTTGTTTGCTTATCCGCTCGAGATCGGCACTTACGCAATCATATGGATTATCTTGTTCAGAGACATCGATGCAGCAAATAAAGCTTTCTAAACGCTTAGGTAACTTATTGATAATCCTTTGCTCTATATCGCCAACAAGAAGGATACCTGTGATTTTCTGAGTATCGGTTTCCAACTCATTGTTGTAGCAGTTGGTGAGGGTAATACCGAGCTTCTCGCATTGGCTTTCAATACCATGACGAATCGACAAGTAGTAAGGATCACTACTTTCGAGTTCTTGTCGGTAATTATAAAGGGCTAAGAAATGATGCCGCTGGGTGCTTTTTACGGCCGAGCCTTTTGAACTTTTGGAGCGATATTCGAGTTTTTCTGCAATCTCTAAGATCCGACGTTTGGTTTCTTGTTTTACATTTAATGTCGGATCATTATTTAAAACACGCGATACCGTCGCAAGTGATACACCAGCCTCGCTTGCAACGTCTTTTAATTTTGCCATGTACCATTCCCGTAGACACAACGCGCGATCTCGATGAGAAAGCAGTAATACCGCTATTTTAAACAGTGGGTTATGCAGAAACAAATTTTCCTCACTGTTTTCTTTTTCCATTTCATTTGACCATCTACCTTAATGACTTTTCTCCCCAGTATAGAGCCCCTTGTTTTTCATCAACGGTGTTTAATTGATCAACTTAATCAATTCAATAATCATGTGGAAACGTTTACATGATTAGAGGTTGATCACGGATTTCGATCGATATTGGTTGCTAGAATTTAGCCAGTTCTTTTTCAACTATGCCCGTGTTGGGCTGATGGTCATGCAGAGCACACCGTTTAAAAAAACGGTACTCGATGAACTGGATTTGGAAACACAGTATTCGGTATTTGGGAAGACCAAATAAACCAAATGGGGGCTCAACAGTGGGGTGTTGAGCTCTGGGGGTTGCTATCAGCAGCAAACTGTTTATTAGTTTGAATTTATAGATAGCGTTTTGGGTGGGCGATTACCAGCTTAACTAAGTCGTTGATCATTGGTGTCCTAGACGAGATGAACAGCGACTTACCTAGGGTGGTAGTTAGCCCACTTTTTCTTACTAAGGCAGCTGCGCTCTTAATCACGTGTGGTCAACTGTTGTTGATAATTTATACTTTTGCCACAGAATCCCTGCGAACTAACGTAGGGCTAAAAATGATCGTCTCATCTTCAACTTTTTCGTTACGAGAAAGCGCTAATGCTAAACGAGTAGCGCGTTCAGCCATCATTTCAATAGGGTAGCGGATGGTAGTTAAGCCTGGATGGACAAAGCGAGCAATGAGTCCGTCATCAAATCCCACCATAGAGACTTGTTGCGGCACATCAATACCGTTTTGCTCCAATGTCGCTAAAGCGCCCGCTGCCATGTAGTCGTTATAGGCCACAACTCCTGTTATTTCGAGAGACTTAGTCAACAGGTTGGTCATTGCTACTTCGCCACCATCACTGTTAGGTTCGCCATATTCGACGTAGCTTTTTGACAACTCAATACCATGTTCTTTTAGTGCACTTTGATAACCTTGTAAGCGCTCATCGGTATCTTCGATGTCATGAGAAGAGGCGATACAGGCGATCTTACGATGTCCGTGACGAATCAAATATTCAGTGGCTAAGAAGGCACCTTTGCGGTTATCGAGAGAAATGCAGCGTTCGGCCAGCTCGGGAATATGACGATTGATCAGTACCAATCCTTTGACTTCTTTGGCATAGGCGATGAGTTCCTCGTCAGAAAGCCCTTTGGCGTGAATGACAAGAGCGTCGCATCGGCTGTTCGCTAATAAATCCAGAGCGCGGCGTTCATCGTCTGCATTATGGTAACCATTGCCAATCAGGATGTGCTTACCATTTTCACGTGCAACGTTATCAACGGACTTTACTAACGTACCAAAAAAAGGATCGGATACATCACCTACCAGTACACCAATAGTATTTGTACTCTGGCTTACCAATGCTCGGGCAGCGGCATTAGGGCGGTAGCCTAATTTACTCATAGCCTGTGTTACAGCATCAATGGAGTTTTGGCTCGCTTTTGGCGATTTATTGATTACGCGAGAGACGGTAGCAACGGATACACCAGCTTCTTTTGCAACATCTTTGATGGTTGCCATATTTGACCTTTATGGGCGAGAACATTTGACTGAAAGTATTAAACACCCATAGTGTAATCAGTTCAATTCAATAGAGAGTTTGCAGTTGGAAATGAGATCTTTACCACCTGTTTTTATTAAGTTTACTGTTAGTGTAAACGTTATACCTTTTATTAAAGTTTTAAAGAGTGTTTTATCATGGAAAACAGCTCTTACTCAGACTTTGTCTAGGTGAGTAGTGAGACGTCGGAATACATATTGTTATTTTAGAAATGCATGATGAATCTGAACGCGTGTTACTGACTTTTGAAGGCACGACGCTTGTTTAGGAAGTACGTTTAAATAGGTAATATTTATATCAACCATATTTATGTATTGCGTCGCATTTTATTCATCTATCAATATGAATAAGCTTCACTGTAATTATAATCCCTGCGCTTTTTGAAATCGTTTAAATACATGAAAGGTATAGGAAATTATAATGAAAAAAGTAATACCACTATTGGTTCTAGGTGCAGTGGTTGCGTCAGCGTCAGTTCAAGCAAATGATAACTGGTATGTTGGTGTTGATGTTCTTAATTCTGATCTTGAAGTTGAAGGGATCTCTTCTGATGATTCGGTGACGGGTTTGGGCATCGTTTTAGGTAGCGAAGTGCAATACTCAGAAAACTTCAAACTGGCTTTGGAAGCTGAGTACGTTAGCTACGGTAGCTTCGAGAAGAAAGAATCTTCCATGGGTGACTGGGTAAAGGTTTCTATTGATGGTTACGCTTTTAACTTGAATGCTAAACCTAAGTACCAATTCTCTGAGTCTGGTTTTTACATCGGTGCGCTAGCTGGCCTTGGTATAATTGGTGTTGACTTCGAAGTAGCTTCAAACATTTTGGATGCAAATGGCAAAACTGACGGCAGTGATGTGGGTTTTAACTACGGCGCTGAAGTAGGCTATGAATTTGATTCAGGTGTTATTGTTTCTGGCGGTTACCGTGTTTCTTCAGTAACGATTGATGTTGAAGGCGGTGGCGAACTCGATTTCGATTTCGACAGCGTTTATGTTGGCGTAGATTACAAGTTCTAATCTAAAACTAACTGAATACTAAAAAGGAGCCTTTAGGCTCCTTTTTCGATCAACGCATCAATCAGCTCATAATGATGGTCATGAACACCTGCGAGGTTTCCGTATTTCGGTTGATGACGATCATTCTCTTTCGCGTGTTGCCAACCCACGGTATGCCTAACAAAGTGTTCGGCAAAAGAGTGGGAAACCTCCAGACAACCAGCCAAAACGGTATCAACGTAGCTTTGCATTATCGGGCTGTTAGAGCAAGGTGGCAGTGGCTCGTCCTTTACATAAACCCAAATAGCGTGATCGGGATTAAATGGTTGGTCTGTTTCAATTTGATCGGGACTAAGCTGAATACGGTGATAGCCACGTTCGCGACGATCGAATTCTGCTAAAGCTTCATCATTGACTTCAAGTAGCACGCCGTTGACCTGTCCTTGTCCTTCGTTCACGACCAGCGGGGACAAGGTGTAACTTTCATCGATTTTGCCCCAATAACGAACTAATCCGTGTGCGATGACTGGAATCGCCGCGCCTGTTTGTCCTGTCAACTTTCGAGAAGCGGAATTAATCAAGCTGCCATAGCCGAATATGTACATCTGTTTACGTCCCTTACTTAATTGCGAACCGCCTTTCTTTATACCTAACCCTTCGTAGAAGCACAAACTTTACCCCCAAAGTATAGTCTTCTCATTAACATGTATTTTTAATGTATGTTTATGGTAGTATCCATTTTGTCGCTGAAAATATCTGGGCTGGCAAGAATGATCCGATCATTCAACCTGCATCGAAACAAGCTTGAGGGCCAAAAAATGCTGAATATCACCGATAAAAAAGTGGAAGAAAAAATCCCTGCATGGCTGCGTTTAGGGTTTCGACCGTTTTTCCTATTTGGCGCTATCTATGCCATCGTCGCGATTGCCTTGTGGGTGTGGATGTTCCAGACCGGACAGCCCAGTGCACTTCGCGTTCCTGCTCTTTGGTGGCATGTGCATGAAATGTTATTTGGTTTTTCAATGGCGATCGTCGCTGGCTTTGTGTTAACTGCGGTACAAAACTGGACGGGAATAAATGGCACCAAACATTACACACTGTTGGCTATTTTTGCCTTGTGGCTTGCGCCCAGAATTTTACTCTGGACGCCAATCCCTTTGTGGTTAACGAGTACTATCGAAGCGTTATTTTTATTGTTTGTCGCTTATGAAGTAGGGATCCGAGTATACCGCTCTAAAGGGTGGAGAAATCTGTTTTTTGTCCCACTGTTCTTATTGGCGATCTTTGCTAACTTTGCCAGCTACGCGACGGTGAAGGGCATGCCACCATTTTCCTCTTCAGCGGTTTGGCACGCTATGCTGTGGTGGTTTACCTTGTTATTGTCAGTAATGGGTGCACGGGTCATTCCGTTCTTTACTGCCCGCCGTTTTAATTTCGAAAAAGCGCAACCTTTGGTATGGCTTGATTGGCTGGCAAACCTTCCTTTGGTAATGTTGTTTATCTTAAGCTTCTTCCCTGTAACTTTTTCTCAACTTGGCCAACCTTTAATGGTGTTTGCCGGTTTAGCTCAACTTGCTCGCTTCTTACGTTGGAAGCCATGGCTAACCTTAAGTGAGCCTCTCGTTTGGTCGCTGCATGCGGCGTATTTGTGTTTGCCATTGAGCTTGATCTTACGTGGTGCTTGGGATGATGCCTTTGCGGCTCATAACCTGATTCACTTATTCGCGATAGGTGCTTTAGGCGGTTTGATATTAGCGATGATTTCGCGTGTCACCATGGGGCATACGGGGCGTATGATTTACAAAGGACCGAATATGAGTATCGCCTTCGCTGCCGTTATTGCCGCAGCCGTGGTTCGTAGTTTTGCTGTGATTTTCGACCCTGCCAGAATGATGTTGTGGATAGATATCAGCGGCGGATTGTGGATATTAGCATTTGGCATGTTTGTATGGCGATTTGGTTTTATACTGGTTACCCCGCGTGCCGACGGTCATCCAGGATAAAGCTACAGCGTAAAAAAGAGGAGAGCACATCTCCTCTTTATTGTATCTTCGCGAAACTATTCGTCGTCGCTTTTGTTAGTTAACCCGAAGCGTTTTAACAGCAGCCACTCCAGAGCAAATATAATAATTAATGCTACGCAGAACCAAGTGAAGGCAGTTGCAGAGTCCACGCCAGGCATGCCGCCGATATTAATACCCAGTAGCCCAGTTAAGAAACTGGTCGGTAAGAAAATAGTGGCAACCAGTGTAAATAGATAACTGTTCTTATTGGTTTTTTCATCGCGATTGTGCTTAATCTCTTCCTGGAACAATGCCACTTCGCCCAGATAAAAGTCGATGGTTTCGTTTATGCGTGTAATATTGTTGTGCGCAAATCGGTACTGGTGGGGCCTGGAAACTACGAGATCGGAGCTTGATTCAAGCAAATCACGGATCGCATATTGCTGCGGACGTATAAAGCGTTTGATGGAAATAAGCGCCTTTTGAGCGGAGATATGCTTATAGGTGGACTCATCGTTCACGTCGAAATGATTGAGAGTTTCTTCAATCGTATCCAGATAAAGATCAATCTTCCCGTTTAAGCCTTCGATGATTTGATTAAGCAGGCTTGCCAAACTCTTTGGTCCCTTCTGTTCAGCCAAGGCCTGGCGGATTTCCATAATCGCACGCGAAGGGATTTTCCGTGTTGAAATCAACGCACCTTGGAAATATAAAATCCGAATACTAAGCATATCTTCTGGAGACGCATTCTCATTCATATTGATGCCACGCAGAATCAACATGAAGTTTTCGTCGTCCAGAGGGTGAAAAGAGGGGCGACTTTCATCGGCGAGTAAATGATCGACGGTCGCTTTAGGCACTTGATTGTGCTCCAGCCAGCCACGAATATCTGGATGAAGTCTTTCGCAGTGGTACCAATGTTTCGCTTTGATTTCTTGTGATGTCGTTGCTTCTTGAGTTGCTATTGGCGTTGAAAAATCCCAATGCTCAATCATAAACCCCATATTCTTTTCCTTATCATGAGATTACTTGCAGTCTATTGAATGAGTATGATTGCATTTTTAGCGAAAAGTCTACGAAAAATTTCCGAAAGCGCTAAAACAACAAAGCCTGCACGAAGCAGGCTTGGTCACGGGATTGGAGTCATTAGCCCACTTGTGAGAGGTTCACGACTTTCTGTTGTAACTTTTCTTTTAAGTATTCTGCAAGAGATAGCTTTTCTTCGTCGCTCATGTAGAGCCCGAGCTTGGTACGACGCCATAAAATGTCTTCGTCAGTCAGGGCCATTTCATGGTTCATCAAGTAGTCAATTTCACGCTGATATACGCCACCGGCTTGTGTAGAGAAAGCTTGGCCTAAATCGGCTTCACTTGTCGCTCCCTTCATTAGCTCCCACGTTTGTGTTCCAAACTGAGTGACGTAACGCAAAATAAGCGCTTCTGATGCCCAGGCGTACTTGGCGTGGATCTGTTTCGCCAGTTGTTCGCGACTACAGCTGAAGTTACCGCCCGGCAGAGCTTGGTTTGCTGTCCAGTTACCGCCCATTTGTGGCAGGAATGGCGCCAGCTTTTTCATCGCCGCTTCACCCAGTTTTCGGTAAGTCGTTAGTTTACCGCCGAAAACCGAAAGTAATGGAGCCTGATCGAATTCCGCATCGAGTTCCAACGTGTAGTCTCGCGTGATCGCCTGTGGCGAGTCTGACTCATCATCGCACAGTGGGCGTACACCGCTGTATGTCCACACCACATCTTCGCGCGATAGCTGGTGGACGAAGTGCTGGTTAACAATGTCGATCAGATAATCGACTTCGTCATCAGAGATCGCAACTTCTCGTGGGTCGCCTTTGTATTCGACATCTGTGGTACCGACGATTGAGAACTTATCTAAGTACGGGATCATAAACACGATGCGGTTGTCTTTGTTTTGCAGAATATAAGCCTGAGGTTCGTTGTGGATACGAGGAACAACAATGTGCGAACCTTTGATCAAACGAATATTACGTGGAGAAGCTTGCTCTAGTCCTTCATCAAAGAACTGTTTTACCCACGGTCCCGCAGCGTTAACCAGTGCTTTCGCTTTACGTTCAAAACGTTGATCCGTCATTGTGTCGTGGATTGTGACATGCCAGATGCCGCTTTCGCGATGCGCTTTTTCTACTCGGCAGTAGTTACGAACTTCTGCATGGTTTTCACGTGCTGCGAGAACGTTAAGTAGAACTAAGCGAGCATCATCTACCCAGCAGTCGGAGTATTCGAAACCTGTTTTTATCTCTGGTTTTAATAAGCCAGACTTTGCCAGATTAACGGTCTTGCTGCCTGGGAGCGTAGTGCGTTTACCCAAGTTATCGTAAAGGAACAAACCACAGCGGATCATCCACGCTGGACGTAAAAATGGACGATGAGGTAAACGGAAACGCATAGGTAACGCAACATGAGGTGCTTTGCGAAGGATTACTTCACGTTCTGCGAGCGCTTCCGAAACTAAACGAAACTCGTAGTGTTCAAGGTAGCGTAATCCACCATGAATAAGTTTGGAGCTTGCTGAAGAGGTTGCAGATGCAAAGTCGTTAGCTTCATACAAACCAACACTTAATCCACGGCCTGCAGCATCAGCAGCGATACCAGCCCCGTTAATGCCGCCACCGATAATGATCAAGTCTAAAGGAGTGGATGAGTCAGTTGTGGAAGCATTTTTTTGTATACTCATAAATTTGACCTCTTTGGTGAGCGAACGAGCATTTTAGAACATGGTTTAATCCTATCTTAGGTTTCGTTTGTGGTCATCTGTTATTTTCGTTTTTGAGCGTTTTGTGTGATTTGGGCACAAAAAAACCTCTGTCTAAGTAAGGCAGAGGTCATTTAAAGGTTCAAGTTTGAGCGAATTATTTATTTTCTTCGTCTGTCGCCCCGTTTGCGTCGACAACTTCAAGAGGGATGGAGGCTTCTTTTAAAATAGACAGAATTTCTTCAGGTGGCTGCTTATTGGTAAATATCATGTTTAACTGAGCGATATTGCCCAGTTTCACCATCGCATTGCGGCCAAACTTAGTGTGGTCTACGGCCAGAAATACGCTGCGACTGTTATCGATGATAACCTGCTTTACTCGTACTTCATGGTAATCGAAGTCCAGCAGTGAACCATCGAAATCAATACCACTGATTCCGAGAATACCGAAATCGAGGCGGAATTGTTTTACGAAGTCCAGAGTGGCTTCACCGACAATACCACCATCGCGGTTACGAACTTCGCCGCCAGCCAGTATCACTTTGATTTCTGGGTTAGGGTAAAGAATGGTCGCAACGTTGATGTTGTTAGTGACCACTCGAAGTTGTTTGTGGTTTTTATTGAGTGCACGTGCAACGGCTTCCGGCGTCGTTCCGATATCGATAAAGAGCGTCGCGCCATCAGGTATGTGTTTGACCACCTCTTCTGCAATCACATCTTTTTCGTTGAAGTTAAGTGCCTTACGCGTGTTGTAAGAGGTATTTTCCGAGCTGAGAGGGATGGTGGCGCCACCGTGATAGCGACGAATTCTGTTATCGTCGGCGAGTTCATTGAGATCGCGTCGGATGGTTTGTGGGCTGACATTGAATCGTTCGACCAACTCATCCGTGCTGACATAGCCTTGTTTTTTCACCAACTCGACAATCTGCTGGTGTCTAGGTATTTGCTTCACTTACGACTCCATTGTGCACGGGTAGCTAGCTCCCAATGCTTAACATTCGAAATATATTGAGTAATTTGGAGATATTGTGCTCGAATTTGCGCGTTGTGAGAAGTAAAGCGATCAAGGAATCGGGGATAAGACGCAAAAAGAGCGCTCGAATGGCGCTCTTTGTTCGTGTTGGTAGGGATTAATCGTCTTCGTCGTGAAGTTCTGACCAGGTTTGAGCACATTTCACTGCACGCTTCCAGCCTTTGTAGCGACGATTACGTTTCTCTTCATCATCATGAGGTTCAAATGTACGATCAATTACCGCTTTACCTTGCAGTTCATCGAGGCTATCCCAATATCCTACCGCCAAGCCTGCCAGGTAAGCTGCGCCCAGAGCGGTTACTTCAGTGACTTCAGGGCGAAGTACTTGCGTATTTAGCACGTCAGACTGGAATTGCATCAAGAAGTTGTTTGCTACTGCGCCGCCGTCAACTCTTAGGTTAGCCAACTGGATTCCAGAGTCGGCTTGCATTGCATCCAATACGTCACGGGTTTGGTAAGCGATGCCTTCCAAAGTTGCACGAATAATATGGTTTGAGTTAACGCCTCGAGTTAAGCCAACAATGGTTCCTCGTGCGTACGCATCCCAGTATGGTGCGCCAAGGCCAGTAAAGGCTGGTACGACGTACACACCATTGGATGTGTCTACTTTTGTTGCGAAGTATTCAGAGTCTTCTGCGCCATTAAGAATCTTAAGCTCGTCACGTAGCCACTGAATAGACGCTCCGCCCATGAACACCGCGCCTTCGAGTGCGTATGCCGGTTCACCTTTCGGGCCACATGCCAGTGTTGTCAGCAGGCCGTGTGTAGAGGTCACTTTTTCCTGACCAGTATTCATCAACAAGAAGCAACCTGTACCGTAGGTGTTCTTTGCCTGACCCGCTTCAACACACATCTGGCCGTATAGCGCAGCTTGTTGGTCACCAGCAATACCAGCAATAGGAATACGCGTACCACCTTTACCACCAATGTTGGTTTTGCCATAGATTTCAGATGAACGTTTTACTTCAGGCATCATTGACGCAGGAATACCCAACTCATCCAACAGCTTTTGGTCCCAGCATAGGTCATTGATATTAAATAGCATCGTACGTGAAGCGTTGGTGTAATCAGTTACGTGTACGCGGCCTTGTGTCATTTTCCACACCAGCCAGGTATCAACCGTACCAAATAACAGTTTTCCTGCTTCGGCATCTTCGCGGGCACCTTCGACGTTATCAAGAATCCACTTCACTTTGGTACCAGAGAAGTAAGGGTCAAGCACTAAGCCTGTGTTATCACGTACGTAGTCTTCTAAGCCGCGGCGTTTTAAGTCTTCGCAAATTTCTGCGGTGCGTCGACATTGCCAGACGATAGCGTTGTAAACCGGTTTGCCTGTTTCTTTGTTCCAGACGATCGTTGTTTCACGTTGGTTTGTGATGCCAATAGCCGCTAATTGATCGCTTCGGATGCCTGACTTAGCTAAAGCTTCAACTAAGGTTGAACTTTGTGTTGCCCAGATTTCCATTGGATCGTGCTCAACCCAACCTGCTTGCGGATAAATCTGAGTAAATTCGCGCTGAGCGACGCTGACGATATTCGCGTCGTGATCAAGAATTACTGCGCGAGAGCTTGTCGTACCTTGGTCTAGGGCAACAATGTATTTTTGCTCAGTCATGGTAAGAATCCTTTTATTTCGTTATTTATATTTTAGTAAATGTTCGGGTTAAGTCGGTTTTAAGCGCGAGCTTGTTCTGTTTCTTCTGTGTCACACTGATTCGGGATCGTACAGCCGTGACCTTGTTGTGGAAGATAAGCTGCAATCGCTTTTGGATATAGCCAACCACCAAAGCAAGCACCTGCGATTGGGGCGAGAATTGGGACAATAAAGTAAGGGATATCTTTCGCGCCAGTCAGTGCATAATCCCAGCCAGCAACGTAGGCGAACAGTTTTGGTCCAAAGTCACGAGCTGGGTTCATCGCAAAGCCGGTTAGTGGGCCAAGTGAACCACCAATAACAGCAATAAGAATACCAATCAATAGTGGGTTCATTGCGCCGCGAGACGCACCGTTGCTTTCATCACCCAGAGCAAGAATCGCAAACATTAATACCGCAGTAATAACGAATTCGACAGCAAAAGCTCCCATGAAAGAAAGAGAAGCATTTGGGTAGGTAGAGAAAATTCCCGCTGTTGCTAAGGCCTCTTGGCTACTACGAACGAAATTGTGTGCGATTTCATAATCAGTAAAGAGGTTGGCGTACAAGCTGTAGACCAAAGCTGCGGAACAAAACGCGCCAAGTAATTGAGCGATGATGTATGGCAATACTTTTGCTTTATCGAAGCCATGGAACATGGCAAGAGCAATGGTCACCGCTGGGTTAATGTGAGCACCTGAAACGCCGGCTGTACAGTAAATAGCGATGGTCACACCTAAGCCCCATACTATGCTGATTTCCCACTGTCCAAAAGATGCGCCAGTTAACACTAGGGCTGCGACGCAGCCAACGCCGAAGAATATAAGTAATCCTGTACCGATAAATTCGGCCAAACATTCTCCGAACAGAGAAGGGTGTTTGTTGGTTGTCATGGTAAGAGTCCTTTAGTTAATTTTGCTTATCTAGCACGGTAGTATTGTGCATATAAATAATCTTTCGAAAACAAACGAGCGTTGAATTTGAGCGTTTGAGCATAAAAATGTTAATCAAACTCTTAATTTTTGTTAAATAGCGCATCTTTTAATCATAAAAGAAACTTACCGATCATCATTTTTTGAAGTTTAAGGTGTGATGCTTCATTCATGTTACCGATGCGTACAGGAATAGGAAACTGGTAAGAGGAGTTTTGTGAGGCTGCTGCGTGAAAGGTGATTTGTTGCACTGGTTTAGCATAATAAGTAACCCTAAATAGTTAGATCTTATAAGGAGTTATACGGGCTCTATTAAAGGGGGGGAGTAAGCGGCATTCCCGTTTTAGACCGGGATACGTGCTCGCAGAAGCCCAGTTTTGTCTAAACTCGCGTCTAATTTATGCTGCGCCATTGGGGAGGTGCTATCACGTTAGTCACTTTGTGTTCGTCGGATTAATTTCGCGATTTGGTGAGAGAATGCTCTTTTTCAAACATCCACAACATTAACGAAATATGCGTAAAGTTGAACGAAGTTCTAACTAATGAATTCTAATTGACTGTATTTACTACAATTTAATTCTTATACAACATTTGTCACAGAAATAGAGTTTTAACTTCATACAATGCGATGAGTTTCGAACGAATGTTTGTTTGCTTTCGTTTTTTTGGGTTTCTTACCATCGCATTATAAATAATGAGGTTCCTATGTTTGGAATATTCAAACCTAAGGCGCACATCGATCGTCTATCCCCGGACAGCATTGATAGCACCTACTCTCGTCTACGTTGGCAACTTTTCATTGGTATTTTTGTCGGCTATGCGGGCTATTATCTGGTCCGAAAAAACTTTAGTTTGGCGATGCCGTACCTAATTGAACAGGGCTTTAGCCGTGGTGATCTCGGGGTTGCGCTTGCGGCCGTATCTATCGCATATGGACTGTCTAAGTTCCTGATGGGCAGTGTTTCTGACCGTTCTAACCCTCGTTACTTCCTCAGTGGCGGTTTGTTGATGTCTGCGCTTGTCATGTTCTGCTTTGGTTTTATGCCTTGGGCGACGGGCAGTGTAACCGCGATGTTTATTCTGCTGTTTTTAAACGGTTGGTTCCAAGGTATGGGATGGCCAGCTTGTGGGCGAACCATGGTTCACTGGTGGTCACGTAAAGAGCGTGGTGAGATTGTTTCGGTTTGGAACGTTGCCCATAACGTGGGTGGCGGTTTGATCGGGCCACTATTTATCCTTGGTCTTTGGGCTTTTAACGACGACTGGCGTACCGCATTTTACGTTCCTGCTTTTTTTGCCACGTTGGTCGCGGTCTTTATCTGGATGACGGTTCGAGATACTCCTCAATCTTGTGGTCTTCCTTCGATTGAAGAGTACAAAGATGACTACCCAGATGATTACGATAAATCTCACGAACAGGAAATGACGGCGAAGGAAATTTTCTTCAAGTATGTGTTCAACAACAAGCTGTTATGGTCGATCGCGATTGCCAATGCGTTTGTTTATTTGATTCGCTACGGCGTGTTGGACTGGGCACCGGTATACCTAAAAGAAGCGAAGGATTTCTCGGTAGACAAATCGTCGTGGGCTTACTTCCTGTATGAGTGGGCGGGTATCCCTGGCACGCTATTGTGTGGTTGGATTTCAGACAAGATATTCAAAGGTCGTCGTGCTCCTGCGGGTATTCTGTTTATGGCTCTTGTGACTGTTGCGGTTTTGGTTTACTGGTTCAATCCAGCAGGCAATCCGACGGTAGACATGCTGGCTTTGATTGCGATTGGCTTCTTGATTTATGGCCCTGTCATGTTGATTGGTTTGTACGCTCTTGAGTTAGCGCCGAAGAAAGCAGCAGGCACAGCGGCGGGTCTGACAGGATTGTTCGGTTACTTAGGTGGTGCCGTGGCAGCAAACGCCATTCTTGGTTACACGGTTGACCACTTTGGTTGGGATGGCGGTTTTATCATCCTAATCGGCTCATGTATCACTTCTATTATGTGTTTGACTTATGCATTTTTAGGCGAACGCGCACATCACGATCAGAAAGCGCGCGAAAAGGAAGCAGTAGCGTAATATTTATTTAAAGAGGCAGTGGAATACTGCCTCTTCGCTTTATCAAGGAAATATCAATGAAAACAACGTCAGTATGTCTAACATTCTTAGCTCTGAGCTTATCGGCCGGAGCGATTGCCAAACCACTAGTGATTGCTCACCGAGGCGCCTCCGGTTATCTACCAGAGCATACGTTAGAAGCCAAAGCGCTTGCTTATGCCATGAAACCAGATTACATCGAACAAGATGTCGTGATGACCAAAGATGATCAGTTGGTGGTATTGCATGACCATTACCTAGACCGAGTTACCGATGTTGCAGAGCGTTTTCCCGATCGCGCACGTAAAGATGGCCGTTACTACGCGATTGACTTTACTCTGGCAGAAATAAAATCTTTGCGAGTGACAGAAGGGTTCAATATCGATGACAACGGTAATAAGGTTGCAGGGTATCCAACTCGATTCCCAATGTGGAAATCTGATTTTACTGTCCCTACGTTTGCTGAAGAAATCGAGTTAATTCAGGGGCTCAACAAAACTTTGGGTTACGATATCGGTATCTACCCGGAAATCAAAGCACCTTGGTTCCACCGTCATGAAGGGAAAGACATTTCAAAAGCGGTTCTGAAAGTTTTGAAACAGTATGGCTATGATTCGCAAGACGACAACGTGTATCTGCAGTGTTTTGACGCCAACGAACTTCAACGTATCAACAGCGAGTTGATGCCAGAAATGGGGATGGATCTAAAGCTTGTTCAGCTGATGGCCTACACCGACTGGAATGAAACTATGGTCTACAAGGGCGATACTGCAACGCCATATGACTACGATTGGATGTTCGAGGCGGGTGGTATGAAGAAAGTCGCCGATTATGCAGAGGGGATTGGCCCTTGGAAACCGATGCTGGTGGATGATAAATCAACCCAAGACAACATCATTATCAAACCTCTGATGAAAGCAGCAAAAGATGCCGGTTTACAGGTGCATCCTTATACTTTCCGTGCCGATCCGGGTCGTATTCCTGCTTACACCGATAGCTTCGAAGGCATGATGGATGTCTTCTACAATCAGGTGAAAGTCGATGGTTTGTTTACAGATTTCCCAGACAAAGCGGTAAGTTTCTTGAATAAGTAACGGATATCGCAAAGTAACAGAAACAAAAATCCCCCAACCGTTTCCGGCTGGGGGATTTTTTATTCTAATTCAAAAAATTAGTTGTTTGAGTGCAGTTCGCTGTTCAGTTCAACCGCGCTCTTGTTTGCAAGACACTCAACCTGACCCGTTTGAGAGTTACGACGGAATAGCAGGTCAGAGACGCCAGCAAGGTCGCGAGCTTTAACGATTTCTACTTCGTTACCTTCTTTATCCAGCATACGAACTTTAGTACCAGCCGTCACGTAAAGGCCTGACTCAAGAGTACAGCGGTCGCCTAGTGGGAAGCCAAGACCCGCGTTCGCGCCTAGTAGTGAGTTTTCACCGATAGAAACAACCACAGTACCGCCACCTGATAGTGTACCCATGATAGATGCACCACCACCGATATCTGAACCGTTGCCTACCACAACACCAGCAGAAATACGGCCTTCAACCATGCTCACGCCTGTTGTACCTGCGTTGAAGTTGATGAAACCTTCGTGCATAACCGTTGTACCTTCGCCCACGTGTGCGCCAAGACGTACACGAGATGTGTCAGCGATACGAATACCAGTTGGTACCACGTAGTCGACCATTTTAGGGAACTTGTCGACACAGTCTACGCTTAACGTGCGGCCAGCCAGACGAGCTTCGATTTGACGATCTGCCAGTTCAGGCAGGTCGATTGGGCCTTCGTTTGTCCATGCGATGTTGTGTAGCAGACCGAAGATGCCATCCAGAACGGTGCCGTGTGGCTTAACCAGACGGTTAGAGATAAGTTGTAGCTTTAGGAAACCTTCAGCAACAGATTGTGGCTGCTCGTCAGAAGCTAGGATAACCAAAACAAGTGGTTGTGCAGATTCTGCTGCTTTAGTTGCGAAAGATGCGTTTGCAGCATCGCCGTTCGCTTCGAAAGCTGCTGCAAGTTCTGCGCTTTGTGCTGCAGAGATCTCGATAGCTTGGTTGCCTTGCTCGTATCCAGCTACTGCCGCTAGCGCGTTTACTAGCTCGTCGCTTGGGTTAAGAACTGGGTTAGGAAAAAACGCTTCGATGATTTTACCGTCACGGTTTTTAGTTGCCGTACCAAAGGCTAGAGAAAAGAAAGCCATAGTTGATCTCCGTCTGTTGAGTCTGGTCTCGTCGTTCGCTGACAAGAAATTAATTATGCCAATCACAGTAAATAAGGGTTCAGAGATTGCGCTGGAAAAATGCTTAAGGACAAGGCAAAAATTTTTTGATGAGTTGTTACTCTACAATCAAAATTTTTAACGCAGTTATCACGCATTTTAACAAGCTAGAACGACCGGTTATTTACTACTGATTGGTATCAGTTGATAGTCATCATAAAGACACTGTTGGGGAGTTTAAAGAGGTGAAATACAGAAAGTCCGTAGATGGATACCTTTTGTCTTTTAAGAGATATGTCTGTCTGATGAGAAATGTGACCTAAACGCAGCATCTCGCTTGAACAATAAGAAGTCCAAGGCTCTGAAATGAAACAAGCCAAGTCAAAAAGACTTGGCTTCGTGAACTAACAAATTACTCGGATATTATCCATCCAGAAGATGGGAATTACTTAACCCTGACCAGTTCAGGTTGCGCATATTCCCAACTAGTCGTGTAGTCATTCAGTGATTTAATCATGTAGATTTCTCCGCCATCAGCGACAAAGGCAAACTGAATATGCTCTTCACCTGCCCCCCATGAACCTTCACGATTAGTTGCAGCAAAAGTCTCAATTACCGTGTTGCTCGCTTTGTCAATCACACGGAGCTGGCGACTTTGCTCACCTTCAGCAATTACATACTCACTGCCTGTATCAATAAACGCAGTGATGGATGGCTTGTACGTGTCACTCAATTCAGATAACGGAAGTTGACCAGCCCACTTCAGATCTAAGTGAGTGCCATCTTTTAGCGTATAGTAGTTGCCGTTGCCGTCGATATAGTATTCACCTGCTTTATCAAACCAGAATATCCCTCCATGTGAATGGTCTCCATGATACTCATCTTCGGTGTTCTGCAAGTTCCATTGCCCTGACTCAACGAATACGCCAGTAAAACTTTGTGGCGAAAGATTGGCCTCTAAGCCTAACAATACGTCCCCGTTACTACCCAGTTTAATATCGGGGGAATACCAATAGACTCCTTCAGAGATCTCACTACTTTTCGTGGAAATATCGATCACTTCTAGGTTTGAACCCGCAGCGAATAGATCATCACGACGCACTGCAATGCTTGGAGAATTATAACTCGTCGAGATCTGTTGGCGGGTTGGCGTCGCTAAATCTGCGGAATTAAAATCAAATACTTCAGCTTGATATTCCGTCGCGACAACAATGCGACCTTGCTTGGCAAGAGTATCAACAGTTAGAGAAACAGGCTGGTTAGAAAGGCTAAAGCTGTGTGTCTTTCCCGTTGCTAAATCATATACATGCAGCTGACTAGCTGGTGATTTTGAAGTCATTACTAACAGATTTAAGCCTGGAACGTAAGCCGCTTGTAACACTTCATACCCGAACTTCAAGCGTTCGTTTACCGCTAGCGCGTTACTTAAGGCTTGTGTTGGTGCTTCAATCACAAAGTCCATTGGCACCTGAAGTGGGCTACCTGCTACAGGGTAGTCACATTGCTCGTCGTAACATACATTGAGTTCTAAATCTCCACTATAATCGCCAACAGCGAGGTTATGTGGCAACTTTAAGTCAATTAAAGCAGCGTATTCATCATAGGCTTTTGGTGTCAGAGACAGCTGGTTGACCCGCACTTCACCGTCTGAACGTGATAGCTTGAGCTGATCGCCATGGTTACCGCGAAGACGGATGGTGCGCTGCTTGAGATTATTATCCACGAGAGCGTTGGTTGCCGCGTGGTAGTGGATCGTCTCGTTTTCTAACAGGATCGCCTGTTCGTTAAGCTCGACACTATAGTTAATCATTGCGTTAATTGGAGAGCCAGGAACATGCTCATTACAATACTCATCAAAGCAGGCCAGCATAGAAATCTGATGCTGGGTTGTGCCATTGCCTGCTTTGTAGCCAGGCTCTAAGTCAATCTTTAGTATCCCGCCAGTTTCAGAAGTAAACACAATCTCAGCGTTTTTCACCAGAGGACTTTCTGAAGCAACACCCACATGGATCTGTTGTGCGGTCACTCCTTTTGAATCAAATGCGATATGTGCGGTTAATGGCAACATCGTATGACCGACAATATCGACCGTCGGCTGTGGGCTGAACACGCGAATATTACCGCTGCTATCACCACCACTACCACCACCTCCGCAGCCGACCAAAAATAACGCAATAACCAAAGAACTAAATTTGTACATAATTTCACCTCTCTGAAAAGTGTCGATATTTTGTATCGCTAATTAATTAGCAACAACAATTACTTATCGCCATTGGAGGTTGTGGGTGCGAATTTCGAGTCATATCAATTAATGGGCAGGATGTCACAATTTTGGAGTGCAGTTACTCAACTAAAAGGGATGATTTCAGCCTAGGAAAGAAGTTTTAGGTGGGTGTTTTTACTAAACTAAATGCGTATTGAATATTTTAATTTAGAGCAAATGAGGCCTTGTTTACATGTTTCATCTGCGGTCTACAGGCATAAAAAAACGCCACAATATGCAGCGTTTTTGAAAAGCTTGGCAATCTTATGCGGCGTCTTCGTTTTTGTCTTCTTCGACAGCTTCAAGTTTCTTCGCTTTCTTGGGTGCAGGTCTACGTTTTGCACCTAAAGCATAAAGCACTTCTTCTTTGTTTTGCGCAAGGAACATGGCAAGATCTTCCTGCTTATCTTCCTCTTCAAGAAGTTCACTCTTACCTAGCAGAGAGAATAGCTCGTCCGCCATATCCAGCATTTTGTCATATGCGTCAGCTTCCGCTTTAGAGGTAAAAGTCATTTTCTCTTCTCCATTGCGTTCTACCACGTACTTGACTATTACAGCCATGGTTAGTCCCCTAATTTGGTGAATTGATACTGGCTTTTTATACAGTTTTTAACCAGCTAAGTCTAGAGCAGTAAAGCCTGGTGAGTTAAGAGTGCGAAGCGAGTAGAGCTAACTGACCAGCTATTGAACTATTTATTATTTACGGGAGACTGCCAACTCTGGCAAAACTCGATAAAGGTTTTTAGCAGGGGACTTTGATATTTTTCTTTGTGCACTAATAGCCAGAACCGACGTTTCATATCCAGCGGCATTTCAAGAACCTTTACGCGGCCTTCGCGAATTGCCGGATCGGCTGATAAACGTGACAAACAGCCAAGCCCTAAACCTGCAGATACGGAGTTGATAAGCGCTTCAGTGGTATTGAGCTGAAATGCCTCGTGCCAGTGCTCTAGACGAGGTGCGATGACACGCAAAAAGAACTCACGTGACCCAGAACCAGCCTCGCGCAATATCCATTCGCTGTTTTCCAGCTCTGCCAGATTCATCATTCCCTCGTGCGCTGCGGGATATTCTGGCGAGCAGATCACGCACATCTCATCTTCACTAAATTGTGACGACTGAAGCTCGGGGTGCAGTGTTTTGCCTTCGATCAGGGCGATATCCAGCTCGTAGTCGGTCAATTTGTCACATATTTGCGCCGAGTTTGAGATAAACAGGCTTTGAGAACGGTGGTTGGTGTGCTGGCGAAATGCGCTTAAGAGAAAAGGAGCGACTTGATTGCCGATGGTATCACTCGCTCCAATTCGTAGTTGCCCGGTTAGGGCGTGATCACCTTCAAAAATGCTCTCAATATCTTTAGCACGGTTTAATAACTCATCCGCTAAGGGCAGCAACTTTTGCCCTTCTTGATTGAGAATCAATCGGTTATTGACCCGATCAAACAGATGATGACCGATCTGCTTTTCCAGTTCAGACAGCGCCATACTTACCGCCGCTTTAGAAAGGAAGAGGCTCTCAGAGGCGGCCGTCAGCGTTTTGTGCTGAGTGATGGTGGTAAATACCTTGAGCTGTTTAAGAGAAATATGACTTGCCATAGAATTATGTTTAGTAAACCTGAACGTGTGTTCTAAATAATTAGATAGTTTGGAACGAAGTGCAAGCGTATTATTAGCCACATCGAGACTGGCTCTGATAGAGGTTGTGATGATTCAGAAAACAAAAGCAAAACTAATCGACGCACCGACTCCGATGGCGGGGTTAGCACTTGGTATTGCGAGTTTGGGTTGGAGTTGGGAAAACTTCGCTGAATTACATGGCTATGGACAGTGGGTGAGTGCTGGCATTGCCAGTGTATTGCTGACCATTTTGGCGATTAAATTCATTCTACATCATCAATTGTTAAGGCAGGACCTTGCGCACCCAGTCGTGGGAAGCGTTGTACCAACATTTGCAATGGGAACGATGGTGGTTTCTAACTCATTAGGTCAGTGGTTACCGCTTGCGGGTGACGCACTCTGGCTGGTCGCGGTTGTTCTGCACATCGTGTTTTTAGTGAGTTTTGTTTACCATCGAGCAAAAGAGTTTGAATTGCACCACATGGTTCCAAGCTGGTTTGTACCACCTGTAGGCATCATCGTTGCAGATGTGTCGTTCTCGGGTAATCCGGTTTTAGCACCAGTGGCTCAAGGCGCGTTGATGTTTGGCATGGTAGCGTATGCGATCATGTTACCGATGATGATTTACCGTTTCATGTTTACCCATGAAATTCCAGATGCAGCGAAACCAACGATGGCAATCATGGCTGCGCCAGCGAGCCTGTCTTTGGCGGGTTACCTAACCGTCACTGCGACGCCATCGCCAGTGATCATCGCTATGCTATTTGGTATCGCGGTATTGATGACAGCGATCATCTACCTAGCATTCTTTAAATTACTCAGACTGCCATTTAGTCCAGGCTATGCAGCGTTCACTTTCCCAATGGTGATAGGTGCGACAGCGTTGTTTAAAATGGCGAACTGGATGGAGACACAAGGTTTAGCATCGGATTATGTTCAACAAGTGCGAGCCTTAGCGGGTCTTGAACTGATTGTGGCGACATTTGTTGTCTCTTATGTGGCATTACAATACATCAACAACTTGTTGATTCAGCCTCGCTTAATACAAGCGCATCACGCCTAAATAGCAAGATATGAAAAAGCCTCTTGGTGTTACCGCCTAGAGGCTTTTTTACTTTTAAAGGGAAGCGAATATGGACTCAGCCTTTTTTATAAAAACGCGACATCTCGTCGAGAAAATGACGAATAATATTAACCGGAATATGGTGTTCTTTTTCGACGTTTAACTGGTTGTCCAGTTGCTGAGAATGACCGCCTGGATTTACCACCAGCATCAAATCTTTTCCGACCAAAGCATAGTTATAGTAACTGCCCGCGATGTACCAATCACGAGGGGCAGAGCTATCCAGTAAGTTGTGGCCCACGCTGTAGGCGCTTGTTTTACCCTGTACATCAAACAGCATATTCATCAAGGTTGGTACGACGTCAAAATGCGTAGTACGGTAATCAATTTTCTCAGGTTGATGATTGGGTATGGATACGTAAAGAGGAACATGCACCTGAACGTCACTGTAGTTCCCCGTATGGCCCCAGTAGTTCATCTTGTGATCGTTAAACTCCTCGCCATGGTCAGAAGAAATCACCACGATAGTGTTGTCTAAATCGACGCTCTTCAGTACTTCACCAATCAAACTATCAATATAATACAACGAGTTTTTGTAGCGGTTGTGATAAAGCGAAGCGTCAAAATCGTTGTTTAAAAGAATGTGATCGACGCGTTCCCAGTACGGTTTGAATTTAGCGAACTCAGGTTCTGGGAACAATGTGCCGTGTGCAGAATCATAGAACAGAAAGCCAAAATATGGCTGTTCACTGTCCTGCTTTTGGAACTCGATGAACTTGTCCGTGATCTGTTTATCTCGTTCTACTGCCGTTTCACCTGTCTGTTTCAGGATTAAGTCGGATACTTTTTTGAATACCGTGCGAGAAAGCGGTGGGCTGGTCAATGGTGCAGAGCCAAAAATACCCATGCGGTAGCCTTCTTGTTGCAGTGTATCCATAAATAGTGGGGAGCGTTGGCTCGCGTAAAAGCTTTCCCAATAGGTGGCAGGTAAACTATAAAATAGGCTAAAGATGCCAGCTTGAGTCGAGTTACCACCGCTCATATGTTGAGTAAAACTCACTGTTTGTTTAGCGAATTCACTGACATTTGGCATGACTTCAGGAGTTGCATCACTGTAGCGCCAAGCATCCACCAAAATAAACAAAACGTTTGGGAGTGTCTTTTTACTTTGCACTTGAACAGGCTCAAGCGGATAGTTTAGAGAGCTACTTTCCACGTTGGATAACTCCACCCGGTTCTTCGACGCGATGCTTTCATCAACAAGGTTGTGTTTGTAGATAAATTTACGAGCAGTAAGCGGATAGTAAAGCGGCCAGTTGTTCGAATACTGACTGACTTCATCATCGTAAAGTGCGTTTTTGTACGCATGGATCATTTGTGTGCTAAGCAACATGGCAAACCACACACTGATCAACAAGAACTTTGCTCGGCTTTCTGCGAGCTTATTACTCAGCCAAACGGTACATGCAAGTCCTAGTACAAGCACGGTGACTTCACTGCCGAAAATGAGCCAGCTCATCCAGGAAATATCAAACACATCGCTACCACCCTCAAAAAACATGCGGATTAATAGAGCATTGATGTGGAATTTATATTGTTGAAAAACAAGGATATCGACTTTGAATATGATCAGAAGGCAGATAGAGATAGCGATAACGATGCCTTTGAACAAACGAGTCGGTAGAAAAGAGAGCAATAAACTCAACAACATAAATGGGAAAACAACCAAACCTAGCCACCCCAATTGAGTGGAAGCTAAGTAATAACCTTGCAATAAGGTTAGCGGTTCATTCTGATTGCTAGACAACACGAACGGATAGCAAGTGAAAGACAGATACACTGCAAAGCAAGCAAAAAAAGCAATCAGCCAAGCGCTGTTGGACGACGGTTTGCGAATCATATTTTTCATATTTATAAATTATAGGTGGTTAGATTATAAAACAGTGTTTTTTATTTTGGAATGGATGTGATGAATGTCACGTTATGTGTGGGTTTAATCGGAGCTTATTACGTCATTGAAAAGTGGTGTTTTATGCTCAAACTGCGCGATATCTAGCCTTTTGTTATTCCAAGCAAAGAGAACACTGCGGGTTTAAATAGCGCTGTGCTAAGCTAGCTAACAGTTTCAATCGGCACTCGGTGTTCCCAATTTGTTTACTGTTTATCACTCCAACCAAGTTGACGTTCTCAAATCACTTCTAGTTGAACTGATTCGCATCAGTCCGCTGGAAAACCCGTTCGAGAAAGAACAAATACTGGTTCAAAGCCCCGGTATGTCTCAGTGGTTAAAAATGGAACTGGCCAAAGAGTTTGGTGTGGCGGCGAACATCGATTTTCCGCTCCCTGCGACCTTCATTTGGGAAATGTTCACTCAGGTATTGCCTGATGTGCCAAAACGCAGTGCATTTAACAAAGAAGCCATGACGTGGAAGTTGATGCACCTGTTACCAGGGCTTCTAAACCAAGAGACGTTTTCACCGTTGGCGCAATATCTCAAAGACGACAGTGATAACTCCAAGCTGTATCAGCTGGCAGAAAAAATTGCCGATATATTTGATGGCTACCTGGTATACCGTCCGGAATGGATCGCCAGCTGGGAAGCGGGTCAGAGTGTGCCAGAGCTGGAAGACGAGCATCCGTGGCAGCCAATTTTGTGGCAAGCATTGTACGACCACACGGTTTCTCTGGGGCAGTCTCCTTATCACCGAGCTAACCTTTATGAACACTTTATCGACACGTTAGACAATTTTAACGGCAACTTCGATCATTTGCCCAAGCGTTTGTTTGTTTTTGGTATCTCCTCTTTACCACCACGTTACATGGATGCGCTAAAAGCGATTGGCGAACACATCGACGTGCATTTGATGTTCACCAATCCATGTCGTTATTACTGGGGTGAGGTTCGAGATCGCAAGTACCTGGCTCGCTTGGCAGCGAAACATCGTCAGCATGTAGTTTGGCAGGATGACCACTCTGAAGTGCAAGGTGAAACCGAGCAGTTGAAAGGGTCTGTAGAAGATAATGTGCTCGACGAACTGCACACTGATGTGGTCGGAAACAGTCTATTGGCTTCGATGGGGAAACTTGGCCGCGATAACATGTATCTGCTATCTCAGCTGGAGTCCCATGAGATTGAAGCGTTTGTTGATGTCGAGCGTGATAGTCTGCTCCATCAACTGCAAGCAGATATTTTAAACCTTGAAGAACACCAGGACGACCAGCAGATTGAGCATAGTGGCCACAAGCAAGTGGTTAGTCTGGGCGACAAATCGCTAAGTCTACACGCCTGTCACAGTCCAATGCGTGAAGTCGAAGTGCTTCATGATCAACTTCTGGCGATGTTCGATGCTGACCCAACGTTAAAGCCACGCGATATTATCGTCATGGTTGCGGACATCAACGCCTACAGTCCCGCAATTCAAGCAGTATTTGGTAATGCGCCGGGTGAGCGTTTTATTCCGTATTCGATTTCAGACCGAACGGCGGATCAGGAGAGTCCGATTCTTGCGGCATTTATGCAGTTGGTAAACCTACCGAACACGCGCTGCTTGGCATCGGAATTACTTGAACTGCTGGAAACTCCGGCGATCTTGAAGCGTTTTGAACTCAGTGAAGACGATTTCTTACAAGCCAAACAGTGGGTTGAAGCCTCGGGTATTCGTTGGGGATTGGATGCCAATACCGGACGCGAATTTGAGCTGCCGGAAACGCGTCAAAACACCTGGCAGTTTGGCATTCAGCGAATGTTACTGGGTTATGCGATGCCAGAGTCGGCAGGTTTGTTTGAAACCGAGCAAGGCAGTTTGTCTCCGTACAACGAAGTGCAAGGTATGGGCGCAGAGCTTGCGGGCAAGTTAGCGCACTTTATCCAGCAAGTCAGCACCTATCGCTGCAAACTCGCACATGTTCAGACGATTGATGGCTGGCGAGAAACTTTAGTTACACTGCTGGATGATTTCTTCTCAGTCGAGTTGGAAGGCGAAATGGCGCTCAAATCCATCCGCGATACGCTTAGCCAACTGAAAGAACAGCTCACTGATGCCGCATTCGAAGAGGCATTGTCACCAGCAATCATCAGCCAATATTTGCAAGATAAACTGTCCGGTACGCGGGTCAGCCAGCGTTTCCTTGCCGGACAAGTGAACTTCTGTACCCTGATGCCAATGCGTTCAATTCCATTTAGAACCGTATGTCTGCTTGGAATGAATGATGGCGTGTATCCGCGTTCCATGCCGCCGGAAGGCTTTGACTTGATGACGGGCAGAACTAAGCCGGGTGACCGTTCTCGCCGAGATGATGACCGTTACCTGTTCTTAGAAGCGATGTTGTCTGCTCAGCAAACGCTGTACATCAGTTATGTCGGTCGTTCGATTCAAGACAACACCGAGCGCGTACCGTCAGTGCTGGTTTCTGAGTTGATGGAATACTGTCACCAAAATTACTGTTTAGGCGGTGATGAAGGTTTACCGGTTGATGAGTCTGGCGATAATTTATTGAAAGCGCTGGTCAATACGCACGCCATGGTGCCATTTAGCCCAAGTGCCTTTCAGGGGATGCACTCCAGCTACGCCAAAGAGTGGATTCCCGCGGCGTTAACCCAGAGTAGCCAATCTCAAGGCTACGTTCGTCATGACTTTAATCGCGCATTGGACGATTATCTGCTGGGAGCCACGTTCCCACTAGAGCTCGATTTAGTCGAGCTGCAACGTTTCTGGCGTTTACCGGTACAGTACTTTTTTAATCGCCGCTTAAAAGTGGTATTTGAGCCGCCATTGCCAGTCATGGAAGACGATGAACCATTTGTACTCGGTGGTTTGGAAAGCTATCAAATGCGTGATGAGCTGTTAGAAACCTTGCTCGAAACCACGTTGACACAGCCAGAGAAGAAAACAGATGTGCTTAAGCACTTTATGAGTCAACAACGTGCACAAGGTAAGTTACCAGTCGGTGCGTTTGGTGATATCGAGTTTGAAACTAACCGAGTTCAGGCTGAAGAGCTGGTGGACAAACTGGCGTTTCTATCTGGCGCACCGCAAGACGATTTAGAAATCGACCTGACCTTTGACTCGTTATTCGAAGGCAATGAAGGCGATGAGAAAAAAGTTCGCCTGACAGGTTGGCTTACTCAGTGTTACCAATCCGGGTTGATTCGCTACCGTAGCGGTAGGGTTCGTTCACAGGATTATCTGGCCGCTTGGATTGATCATCTTGCCATGTCAGCCTCGGGCCATGCCAAAAAAACCCATATTATTGGCTATGACCGCAAAGAAGGTGCGGTTCATTTAATCTACCCGGAAATTGCTGACGCGCAGTATGCCAAGCAATTACTTACGGAATTGGTTCGTCTGTTCTTTGAAGGCATGACTAAGCCTTTGCCTTATTTCCCGCAAACGGCGTTAGCATGTGTTGAAGCCGGATTTAGTCGTGGACAGTGGGCTGACGACGAAGAAAAATCTTTGAAGAAAATGGCAGATATATTCAACGATGGCTACATGAGTTCAGGCGAAGGAAACAATGCGTATATTGCACGTATTTGGCCAGCTTGGAATGATGATTTGGCGAAAGAAGTACGCTTATTGACGGCGTTGGTGCTGCAAGGTGCGCGTTTAGCGGTTCAAGATGCGGACGATATAAAAGCGTAGCAAGGACAGTTGGATAGAGTAAAGGGAGAGTAGGGTGGCCGCCAGAAAATCATTATTTTTTGTAGGGCGTTCGCTGTACGGCCACAAGGTCAGAGGGACCATGATACTTTTGCTTAATTCATTTGAGTGTTGCCGCCTTAAAGGCTTGGCTTATCTCGTGAGGCGCATACTAACGGTGCAACAGATGGATAACCGTGAGAAAGATCCCACAAAGCCCTAAATTATCCAACTTGGTAAACATATAAATAGAATTTTTAACGATAGATCACACTTCTATCAGTTGATAATCCGGAGAGATTCAGCGTTATGGATCAAATGTCAGGTGCAGAGCTACCTAACCATGATTTAGAAGCCACTGGGCAACCGCAGCCAACACCACTAGAAGCGATGACGTTTCCTTTACATGGTGCGAGGTTAATTGAGGCATCCGCGGGTACGGGCAAAACCTTCACTATTGCGGGTTTATACCTGCGCCTTTTGCTTGGTCACGGCAGTGCAGAGACCAAACATCGCGTCCCGCTTACCGTTGATCAAATTCTGGTTGTGACCTTTACCGAAGCGGCGACAGCGGAGTTACGCGATCGTATCAGGGCGAGAATCCATGATGCGCGTATCGCTTTTGCTCGCGGACACAGCTCCGATCCAGTCATTCAGCCTTTGCTTAGTGAGTTCGACGATCACAAGCAAGCGGCGGAAATTCTTCTCCAGGCAGAGCGTCAAATGGATGAGGCTGCGGTCTACACCATTCACGGTTTTTGCCAGCGCATGCTGACACAAAATGCTTTTGAATCCGGCAGCCGATTTAATAACGAGTTCGTGACGGACGAAAGCCACCTTAAAGCTCAGGTGGTAGCTGACTATTGGCGACGTAACTTCTACCCATTGCCATTCACTTTAGCGGGGGAAATTCGTCAGTTGTGGGGTTCTCCATCTGCACTGTTGTCTGACATCAGCAATTACTTAACAGGCGCACCGTTAAGCCTTTCTGTACCTGCGATGAAAGGTAGTTTGGCCGATGTTCATACTGAGAATCTGAAAAAAATTGATCAGCTGAAAGCACAATGGCGAGATAGCCAGGATGATTTTTTAGCACTGATTTCGGATTCAGACATCAACAAACGCAGCTACACCAAAAAGTCTCTGCCGACCTGGTTAGAGGCAGTGAATGCTTGGGCAGCAACAGAAACCACAGGTTATGACTATCCTGACAAGCTGGAGAAGTTTGCGCAAAATGTCCTGTCGGAAAAAACACCTAAAGGTAGTGCGCCGCAGCACGCCGTTTTTGAAGCGATTGAGGCTTTTCTTGCCAATCCTATTAGCTTAAAAGCGCCACTGTTGGCTCATGCGATTGAACACTGTCGCGTGATGTTAGCAAATGCAAAAAATCAGAAGCAGTGGCTATCTTTCGATGACTTACTGACTCAACTTTCTGCTTCTATCGATACCGATGAAAGCGAGCTACTGGCTGAGCGAATTCGCACTTTGTATCCGGTCGCGATGATTGATGAATTCCAAGATACCGACCCGCTGCAATACAGTATTTTTAGTCGTATCTATCTGAACAATCCAGAATGTGGTTTGTTTATGATCGGTGACCCGAAACAGGCGATTTATGGTTTCCGTGGCGCAGACATTTTCACTTATATTAAAGCTCGTAACCAAGTAAGTGCCCACTACACGCTAGGAACGAACTGGCGTTCAAGTGCGGATATGGTGCAGGCAGTGAACCAAGTGTTTGCCTTGCCAGACAGCCCATTTATCTATGATTCGGACATTCCTTTCTTACCCGTAAACTACAGTCCAAATGCCGAAAAACGCATTTGGACTATGGGTGGTCAAAAGCAACCAGCACTGACTTATTGGTTGCAAAACGCTGAAGAAAAACCGCTGCCAAAAGGCGAATATTTAACTCGAATGGCGGAGGCAACGGCAAGCCAAATCCGAACGATTTTGACTCAGGCTCAGCAGGGGCAAGCGTGTCTGGTGAACGGTGAAAAAGAGAAAGCTGTTCAAGCTGGCGATATCGCAGTACTGGTTCGTACTGGTAGCGAAGGCCGAATGATTAAACAGGCGTTGGCAGATCAAGGCATTGCCAGCGTATATCTGTCTAACCGAGACAGCGTGTTTACCAGCTCGGTTGCTCAAGATCTGCAGCGTCTTCTGCAAGCGGTACTGACACCGGAAAATGACCGAGCGCTGCGTGCAAGTCTCGCCTCTGAACTGTTTGCATTGGATGCCGCCAGCTTGGACGCACTCAATAACGATGAAATTGTATGGGAAAATGCAGTTAATGAGTTCAAAGAATATCGCAAACTTTGGGTTCAACGTGGGGTATTACCCATGCTGCGCGCGGTGATCAGCAAGCGCCATATTGCAGAACGATTGTTAGAAGAGGGCGCAAGCTCACAAGGAGAAAATGGTGAGCGAGTACTTACCGATTTAATGCACATTGGTGAACTCCTTCAGCAAGCCAGCAACGAATTAGATAGTGATCATGGGCTGCTGCGCTGGTTAGCTCAGTCTATCAGTGATGCGGAAAATGGGTTGGGTGGTAGTGATGACCAAATCCAACGTTTGGAATCTGAGCGTAATTTGGTACAGATCGTCACTATTCACAAATCAAAAGGTCTGGAATATGACCTGGTCTTTCTGCCGTTTGTGTTCAGTTACCGAGAAGCCAGCGAAGCCAAATATTACGATGCGGCCACTGACCGCACTGTACTGGATATTACGGGCAATGATGCATCAATGATGCAAGCGGACAAAGAGCGTTTAGCGGAAGATCTGCGTCTGATATATGTAGCGTTAACGCGCGCCGTGTATGCTTGCTTTATTGGTGCTTCGCCTTTGCGTAACGGACGCTCAACCAAAGAACCAACTGGTGTTCACCGCAGCGCAATCGGCTATTTGGTGCAAAATGGCCAAGAAGGCGGAATCAACGATTTGTACCAAGGTTTAAAACAGCAGCAAGATAAGCTTGATTGCGTCGCTTTAGGTGAACCGCCACAGCAGCTCGAAGAGATGTATGTAGCGCCACAAGAAGAAGTGTGTGATCTCACTGCGAAAGAACTACAAAATCCTATCGACAGAAACTGGCGTATCACCAGTTATTCGGGTTTGGTCAAGCAGTGCTCTCATCAGACTGAACACGACGCCACCATTGAGATTACTGGCTTTGATATTGACTCTTCTGACGAGCAAGACGAAGAGGATTTGGTTGAGCCTGAGCGTTCTATTTTCACCTTCCCAAGAGGCGCGCGTCCGGGGACGTTCCTTCACAGCTTATTCGAGGAAATTGAGTTTACTCAGCCAGCCACGACGGAAGAGAATACCCAAATCATTCTCGGTTTGATGGAAAGTGAGCAGTTGGATGAAGAGTGGTTGCCCATTTTACAACAGCTGATTGATACTGTGCTTGCCACACCATTAGACGGAAAATCATTGCTGCTTAATCAAAAAGCACCATCGCAGCGTTTGGTGGAGATGGAGTTTCTTCTGCCAATTGAAGTGTTGTCCGCTCCGGCGCTGAACCGTGTGATTCAACGACATGACCCATTGTCTGCCAAAGCGGGAGATTTAGGTTTCCAAACGGTTCAAGGCATGCTCAAAGGCTTTATCGACTTGGTGTTTGAGCATCAAGGCAAGTACTACGTGCTGGACTGGAAATCGAACCACCTTGGCGACGATGTGACTCACTACCATGGTGAAGCACTAAAATCTGCCATGGCGGACCACCGTTACGATTTGCAGTATCAGATTTATGCTTTAGCACTGCATCGCTTTTTGCGCAGTCGGCTGGCTAATTATCAATACGATCAGCATTTTGGTGGCGTGTATTACTTGTTCTTACGCGGTATGGATGGGCAAAGCGATCACGGCATATTTTCCGCCAAACCAACGTTAGAATTTTTACATGAGATGGATCGTTTGATTGATGGTCAAACACTGGAAACACGATCGACTCAGGCTGGGCAGATGGAGCTACTGTAATGACGACCAATAACAATCTTCCATCGCACCAAGAGAGCCTGCTGGCAACACTTGAACGGTTAGCACACAAAGGTGCGATTCGTCAGCTCGACTACCAATTCGCACGTTTTCTTTATGCTCAAACTGATGATGCGCAGAGTGAATCACAATCAGACGGTCAGGCGCTGGCCTTTATCGCTGGTGTCGTCAGTAGTGAGCTTGGTAAAGGACATATCTGTTTGCCTCTCTTCGATGCGCAAGGTCAGCCGACTGATTTGGCCAGTAAGTTGGGGCTGTTCGGTGAGGCAGCGTTAACGCTTAATACTCAACTGCAAGGTATTAATTGGCCACAATTATTGGAAAATTCCAGTTTGGTTGGCGCACAGGGAGAAGCGCTGCCGCTGATGTTCGATGGTGAGCGTTTGTATTTACATCGTTACTGGCACTATGAAGTGACACTGGCGGAAAAGCTCAATCAACTGGGCGCGGCGGTTAGCTTGCAACCGCAAGAATTTACGCGATTATCTGAGCTGCTTAACCATCTGTTTGCGCGTCAATATCACTTTCTTTTTAACGCGATTGCCAAAGCCACTGAAGCTGGGAGTAGCACCCAAGTTCTGCGTCAGCAATTGGTGTGTGACCACCTTGATGTTGTCGCAAGCGACGCATTGGATTGGCCAGCGATTGATGAACTTTTACGCCAAGCCAATAAAGTTCAGGACTTACAACCTCTGGATGACCTCGTGCCACTTTCTGCTTGTGTAAACTGGCAAAAAGTCGCGGCCGCAGTCGCGCTAACCCGTCGATTTGCAGTGATTTCTGGTGGACCGGGCACCGGTAAAACGACTACGGTAACCAAATTGCTTGCTGCGCTGATAGAGCAGGCCGCACAAGAGAAGAATTTAACCATCAAGCTGGTGGCTCCGACGGGTAAAGCGGCTGCACGATTAACCGAATCAATTGGCAAAGCAGTGCAAGAGTTACCGGTTTCTCCTGAGTTAAAAGCCAAAATCCCGACTGAATCGAGCACCTTGCACCGCTTGTTGGGCGCGATCCCTAATAGCGCAGAGTTCCGTCATAACAAACAGAATCCGCTGCATCTGGATATCTTAGTGATTGATGAAGCGTCGATGGTCGATTTACCCATGATGTACAAAGTGGTCGATGCATTGCCTAAGCATGCACGACTGATCCTGCTTGGTGATAAAGATCAGCTCGCCTCGGTAGAAGCGGGGGCAGTGTTGGGTGATATTTGCTCGTTCCATGCTTTGGGTTATGGCAAAGAGCAGGCTTCGGCCATCGCAAAGCTGACCGGTTTTGACACCTTGGCCCACAGTAGCAACAGTGCGTCCAGTATTGCGGACAGTCTGTGTATGCTGCAAAAGAGTTACCGGTTTGATGCACGATCTGGCATTGGTCAATTAGCAAAAGCGGTGAACTTGGGTTCTGCGGCCAGTGTGGACAATGTCTGGGCGCGAGACTTTTCAGATATCGAACATTTTGCTCTGAGTAGCCAAAACTACAATCAGATGATGCAGACGTTGGTACAAGAGTACGGTCGTTATCTGAAGCGTATTGGGCAGCAAGAGCAGGATCCAAATACGGGAGAACCTGAAACGTTAACCCGAAAAGCCAAAGTGGTGTTAGACACATTTAACCAGTGCAGACTGCTTTGTGCGATCCGCGAAGGTGACTTTGGTGTGGCTGGGTTAAACCAGCGCATAGAGAAAGCACTTGCAGCGCGTAAGCTGATTAAGGTGCAGGATGAGATTTGGTATCACGGCAGACCTGTGATGGTTACGCGCAATGATCACGGTTTAGGTTTGTATAACGGTGATATTGGTATTTGTATGCGGGATGACAGCGAAGAAGAGCAGCGTTTGAAAGTCTTTTTCGAACTCCCTGATGGTAGTGTTAAGTCGGTACTGCCAAGCCGAGTGCCAGAGCATGAAACGGCCTACGCCATGACAATTCATAAATCGCAGGGCAGTGAGTTTGATTACACCTTAATGATTCTGCCGCCAGATTTTAGCCCGATATTAACCCGTGAGCTGATTTACACAGGCATCACCCGAGCGAAGAAACGTTTAGCGCTTTACGCGGAGCTGAATGTGCTTAAACGAGGAATAAAGGTGAAAACAACGCGAGCCAGTGGATTGGTGCAGCGACTAGCCAACTAGAAACTAAAAGACCGAGTATGCACTCGGTCTTTTTAATCTTTATAAATCCAAAGCTAAGATTTTTGATTTGCGCTGGAAGTTGTATAAACCTTGCTTTGCTCCCGGTAAGTAATCCACGCCCACTTCGTAAAAGCCTTGCTCTCTGAACCAGTGCAGGCTGTGGGTCGTGAGCACAAAGATCTGATTAATGTTTTCTGACTTTGAGCGGTGCTTCATGTAATTCAGTAATAACAATCCACGGTTACCATCGCGGTAATCTGGATGAATCGCTACGCAAGCCATCTCCGCTTTGCGCTCTTCGGCGTATGGGTACAACGCAGCGCAACCAATGATGAGCCCATCTTTTTCGATGATGGTGAATTTTCCAATTTCTTGTTCCAATTGCTCGCGTGAGCGCCTCACCAATATACCTTGTTCTTCCAGAGGGCGGATTAAGTCTAAAATGCCGCCGATGTCGTCGATGTTGGCTTGACGGACTTGCTCAGCACTGGCCATGACCACTTGCGTACCAATACCATCGAAAGAGAACAGTTCCTGAATTAAGGCACCGTCGACTTTATAACTGATCAAATGGCTGCGTGGTACGCCCGCACGACAAGCGGCAATCGAGCCTTTCAAGAAACGTAGTGTACCGGTGTAGTAGTCTGAATCTGGTGAGCTTTTTTCCGTTAATGTTTTAATAACATGCTCTGCCTCGATAGGAAGCAGCTCAGCGACCGCATTGCCGTTGTCATCAATGACACCTTGTTCTGAACAAAAACCGATCAATTTGTCCGCGCCTAATTTAATCGCAAGCTGGGTGGCGACCTCTTCAGAAAGTAAGTTGAAACACTCACCCGTGACGGAGCTGGCAATTGGACCAAGCAGAACAATCGAACCTTGGTCCAGAGTGCGATTAATCGCGTCAGTATCGATGCGGCGAATCCGTCCGCTGTGGCAGTAGTCGACACCATCATCCACACCCAGAGGTTGAGCAATAATATAGTTCCCGGATACAACGCTTAGCTCTGTCCCAGCCATAGGTGTATTGTTCAGGCTCATGGATAGGCGTGCAGTTATCGCCAGCTGTAGTTGACCTGCGGCTTGCATAACTACTGATAAGGCTTCTTCATCAGTAATTCGGATGTCTTTATGGTATGGCGTAGTAAGGTTTTGTTTTACCAATAATTGGTTAATTTGCGGACGAGCGCCATAAACCACCACCACTTTAATGCCAAGGCTATGCATTAATGCAATGTCATTGATAATGTTTCCAAAGTTGTTGTGGGCGACCGCTTCTCCACCGAGCATGATCACCATGGTTTTGCCACGGTGTGCATTTACATAGGGGGTTGATTGGCGGAACCCTTTAACGAGTGCGGTACTACGAATTTTCACTACAGCCATTCCTTGTGTTTATTTATGCTTAAATAATGTCTTTTTATTCATCTAATGGCAAGGTGAATTTTTTGGAATAAAGGACAAATATATGAAGAGTGGTCCTTTGGGGAATAATAGGATGAAGGATAAAATGCCTCAATCTTTCCGCTATCAGTGGTCATCACATCTTCAGCCCCAGAGAGGAATGCTACGATTACTACTCAGCCCCAATCTGACTCATCCAAAAAATCCCAACTTCGAAAAGGCGTAGAGCGCTTTCTGATGCTTATCGCAGTAGTTGGTACAATTATCGCTGGTATGTTGTACAGTGACTGGATTTCTCGTTATATCAACCCGCCTGTTGAAAAATCAATTATTTATGGCAAATGGGTAGAGCAAGAGGTCGCACCATACGCTCGTGAGGTTTTTGAGTTAAGCGAAAGAGGTGTCACCGTTAATGGTTCTACAGTTGCGACCGATTTTGACTTCGATGGGGAGGCTTTGTCTTTTAAGTTTGGTTCGAGTGTTCGCCGGTTTAGGTTTATTGGCCAGCAACACACAGAAATGAAGTTAGACGCTAACGTGCATTATCTGCCAATTTTTCGTTTAGAGCGAAGTTTCGACAGCACCCTGCGCTGAACGTGACATTCATTCCCGTTCCATTTTGGACAGCTCAAATAACGTATATTCAAACACTTTCTGGACAATTGCGTATTCGTCCCCCTGCTATCATGTTGTTAATTCGAAACTAATTGGATGGAATTACAGCATATTTAACAGTTGACCTAGTTTTGAAACACTTTGACGCGGCTTTTCAATTGCGTTGCCTGTCTTTGTTTGCCATCCTTTTGCTATCTTTTATTACGGAATAATCACGTGCTAAAACAACTTCTTCCTATTGTTACTCTAGGCCTTCTGTTTGGTTGTGCTCAGAAAAACGATCTTGCCCATCAATACATCGATGGTGAATTTCCTCAAATTCTCAATAAAGTGGACGTGGTTGAGTCGAACAAGCCTCGCGACTTTACCGAGTTCAACAAGCAAGTTGAGCAGGTTTTGATTAAATCTCCCTCTATGGCGAAGATGTACCAACCGCTGTATCACAGATTGAGTGAGTGGGCTCAGCAAAGTGGCGACACCAGTGTGCTTAGCGCTTACGGTATTCAAGCGGCGCAACTAGGTGGGGGCGATAAAAAAGGCAATGTGTTGTTTACGGGATATTTCTCTCCGGTGATGGAGTTGCGTCATCAGCCAAATAACATCTTTAGATATCCAGTTTATGGTAAGCCGAATTGTTCATCTGATTGCCCGACGCGTGCCGAGATTTACGATGGTGCCTTAGACGGTAAAGGTCTGGTGCTTGGCTATGCCCCAAACCGAATTGATCCTTTCATGATGGAAGTGCAGGGCAGTGGCTATGTGCATTTCGAAGACGATGACACGTTGGAGTACTTTGCCTATGCAGGAAAGAACAACAAAGCCTACGTCAGTATCGGGCGAATTTTGATTGAGCGCGGTGAAGTGCCGCGTGAAGAAATGTCGATGAAAGCGATTAAAGATTGGGTGATGGCTAATGATGAAGCGACCGTGCGTGAGCTACTTGAACAGAATCCATCTTACGTGTTCTTTGCCCCTAAATCAGAAGCGCCAGTGACCGGAGCCGCGGGCATTCCACTGTTACCAATGGCAGCAGTAGCGGGTGACCGTTCAATCTTGCCAATGGGGACGCCAGTTCTGGCAGAAGTACCATTACTTAATGCGGATGGAACGTGGAGCGGCGCACATCAATTACGCATTCTGCTTGTACTCGACACAGGTGGTGCAGTTAAACGTAACCACTTAGATCTGTATCATGGTATCGGTGCAAGAGCGGGAATCGAAGCGGGTCATTACAAACACTTTGGTCGTGTTTGGAAACTTGGCTTAGAGAACACGCCGACTCAAGCGCCTTGGGCTTTATCACCAGAAAAGATACAATAGTGGATTGATAAGTAGAGAGGAACGTCCTCTTGTCTAGACATTTTCTCAAAGAGTGCGTATAAATCGCACTCTTTGTTTTTCTATCGATCATCTGGATTTCAATATGCGCGAACTCGATACTCCGGCATCTGACAACTACAATCAACGTTTTGGCGGCACTCGTCGTCTTTATGGTAACAGCGAAGTCGAAATTCTTCGTGCCGCGCATGTGTGTGTGATTGGTATCGGTGGCGTTGGTTCCTGGGCGGTAGAAGCGCTGGCGAGAACTGGAATTGGTGAGCTGACGTTGATCGATATGGATGATGTGTGTGTAACGAACATTAACCGTCAAATCCATGCTATGTCTGGAACGGTTGGCCAAAGCAAAATTGAAGTGATGGCCGAGCGCGTTAAGTTGATTAACCCAGAATGTAAGGTGAATCTGATTGATGATTTCATCACTCCAGACAACCAGCATGAATACTTGAGCAAAGAGTTCGATTACGTGTTGGATGCGATCGACAGTGTGAAAGCAAAAGCGTCTCTATTGGCTTACTGCCGTAGTAACAAGATCAAAGTGATCACGACGGGTGGCGCTGGTGGTCAGGTCGATCCAACACAAATTATGGTGGCGGATCTGACCAAGACGATTCAGGATCCACTGGCCAAAAAAATTAAAGACACCTTACGTCGTCATCATAACTTTCCGAAGAATCCTGCGCGTAAATTTGGCATTGACTGCGTGTTCTCTACCGAGCAGCTAAAATACCCACAGGCAGACGGTTCGGTATGTGGTGTGAAGTCTACGGCAGAAGGTCCTAAGCGAATGGACTGCGCAAGTGGATTTGGCGCGGCAACCGTTGTGACAGCAACGTTCGGCTTTGTTGCGGTTTCACGCATAGTAGAAAAGCTGATTCAAAAGTATAAGAAGTAATAACAAAGAGAAGTACGCACCATGACTGATTTCCCAGTTTCACCATTTGGTTCTGAGATAACAAGTGACGATATTGTCGCGACGATGCAGCAGTTTAAAGGCTGGGAAGATCGCTACCGCCAAGTTATCCAGTGGGGAAAGAAATTACCTCAAATGCCCGAAGCGCTGAAATCAGAACAAGTCACGGTGTCAGGCTGTGAAAGCTTAGTTTGGCTGGTTAGTCAGGAGCAGGATGGTGTTTGGCATTTCTGTGCGGATTCTGATGCGCGTATTGTCCGTGGCTTGATTGCCTTGGTGATGGCCGCGTTTGACGGAAAAACTGCTAAGCAGATCCAAGCGTTCGACATTGATGCGTATTTTGAGCAGCTCGGTTTGATTGCACACTTAAGTCCATCTCGTGGCAACGGCCTGAAAGCGATTGTTGAGCAGATCAAACAAACCGCTAAATAACAGTTTCGTTGGTTCTGAAAGGCGCTGAGTAGCGAAGTTACTCGGCGCTTTTTTATTTGGGCGAAGGGGATGGAAGAAGGACTTGAAACCATTCCACTACGTCGGCGGTTTTGGCTTTAGTTATTGTTCGTTATTGATCTCATTTCTCGGCGCACAGTCCGGTTTTACACCAATATTTGTAGTTACAATTTGTCTGCATTAGATGATAGATATATTCTTAAAGAGGTTTTTATTTTCCCGTTGTAGAAGGTTTATAGGCAATTGGGTTAGTTAGTACAAATACTAGGAACCTCTCTTTTATGCGATTCTCCTTGGAACATGCGCAAGACGTGTTATCCGGAATGCCAGACCCCACTTTTATACTGAGTGAAGATGGTCTCTATATTGATGTTTTTGGTGGTATAGATAGAAACGCCTATCATGATGGCAGTAGTTTGATTGGTGAAACTCTGCATAGTGTGCTTGAAAAAGAACAAGCAGACTGGTTTATTAAGCAGATTAATCGCTGTCTGACGGAAGACAGTATTATCACCATAGAATACAAGATGTCCGCCGACAACGTTCAGGGCATTGATCCCACCACAGGGCCAAACGGATTACTCTATTATGAGGGGAAAGTATGTCCTCTTGGTATAACGTACCAAGGTCGCAGAGTCGTGCTTATCCTTACCCGCAATATTTCTAACCGTCATCAAGTTGAAACTATTCTGCGTCACCAAAGCCAAATCGACGCTTTAACAAACATCTATAATCGTCGTGTTTTCTTCGAAAAAGTGTCCGAAGAAATCACCAAGTGCGAAGCTCAAAGTTATCAAGCCGCCTTACTGTTTTTTGATCTCGATTTCTTCAAATCTATTAATGATGAGCGAGGTCACGATGCCGGTGACTACGTCTTAGAAACGTTGGCTGAGTTAGTTTCTAGTCTTTTAACAAAAGATGAAACCTTCTCGAGAGTGGGAGGGGAAGAGTTTGCGATTATCCTGCCTGATGTTTCATTGTCTTCGGCAACAGAGATCGGCGAGGAAATTCGTTCAAATATTGAAAAAAATCAGTTTGAGTTTGAAAATGTTCAAATCCCTGTGACAGTCAGTGTTGGCGTGGTGAACATTATCGGTTATGAATCGACAAAGCGATTGTATGCAAGGGCAGACAAAGCACTCTATGCGGCAAAACGTAATGGTAGAAACTGTGTGATAACGATAGAGAGCGAATCGTAGCAACCAAATCGGTTACTACGATTTCGTGGTTTGGTTAGAGCATATCGACGGCTTTTTCTACCGCGGCAATCAGCCTCTCAACGTCTTCTAAGGTGTTGTAAATTCCAAACGAGACACGCACTGTTCCTTTAACCTTCAGTGCATCCATTAGCGGGTGGGCACAATGGTGTCCGGCGCGTACTGCAATACCTTGCTGGTCGAGTAGTGTCGCAATGTCTTGGTGATGAACGCCGTCCATGACAAATGTCAGTACCGATGCATTGGGCTGGTAACCAAGAATGTGAATATCATCCAGCTGACTAAGCGCTTGATAGGCTTTGTTTTGTAAAGTGTGCAGGTGCGCTTCCACTTGTTGATGATCAAAACCCTGATACCAATCAATGGCTTTTGCGAGTGCGATAGCCCCAGCCACATTTGGTGTGCCTGCTTCGAATTTACCGGGTAACGCAGAAAAGGTGGTTTTTTCAAACGATACTTTCTCGACCATTTTTCCGCCACCATGCCATGGAGGCATCGCTTCTAATAACGCTAATTTACCGTAAAGTACGCCAATCCCTGCAGGGGCATAGAGCTTATGTCCTGAGAATACATAAAAATCAATATCCAGCTCAGCAAGGTTTAAGGGCTCATGCACGATACCTTGAGCACCATCCACCACGACAACAGCACCAAACTGATGTGCCAGGGTGGTAATTTCTTCGATAGGCTGACGTGAACCGGTGACGTTAGTGATTTGTGCACACGCCACAATCTTACAGCGTTCAGACAACAGCGACTTAAATGCTTCCAAATCAAACTGACAGTTGGAAGTCATTGGCACTTTTACGACTTTTGCTCCGGTCTGTTCAGCAACAATTTGCCATGGCACGATGTTGGCGTGATGCTCCATCTCGCTGATCAATATCTCATCGCCTGCTTGTAAGTTGCTACGAGCATAGGTCTGAGCGATCAAATTGAGCGCTTCTGTCGCTCCACGTGTCCAGATGATTTCTTTTGAGCTGGCTGCGCCGATAAAACGGGTGACGGTTTCACGAGCCGCTTCGAACTGGCTGGTGGCATTGGCGGTTAAGCTGTGACTGCCACGATGCACGTTAGCATTTTGAGCACTGTAATAATGACTGATAACGTCAATCACACATTGAGGCTTTTGTGTGGTTGCAGCACTATCAAGGTAGACCAAAGGCGTGTCATTAATTGACTGATTTAAAGCGGGAAACTGCTTACGAACCGCATTGACGTCAAACATTACTCTTCACCAATTTTGTGATAATGCAAAGTCGGAATGGTCACCATAGGTTCGGCGATAGTCCACGCATGTTTTTTGCCAGAGAGTTTGATGATCACTTCCATTGCAAATTCTAACGCTGTTCCCGGCCCCTGACTGGTGATCAGATTATGGTTAATATCGATAGTCACGCGTTTGCTACGCCAGTTTGCTTCAGGAATGTGTGACTGGAAACTTGGGTGACAGGTCATTAGGGCGTTAGGGAATAGATCATGATGTTGTAGCACCAACGCTGGAGCTGCACAGATAGCCGCAACCAGTTTTCCTTCATAAATATGTTGTTTGAGGATTTCTATCATGACTGTGCTGTCGCGAAACACTTCCGAACCACCGACACCACCCGGCAGTGCAATGACATCAAACTCGTCATCGGCGATATCGACCAGTTTGCAATCTGCGGTTAGCGTGACGCCACGAGAAGCTTTCATCGTTAAAGCCCCATCGAATGCTGCACTGGCTACCGTCACGTCATATCCAGCTCGAACCATCATATCGATGATGGTCACGGCTTCCATTTCTTCGGTACCTGGAGCGATAGGTACTAAGATTTTTACACTCATTGTTCTGTCCAGCTTTTTTCTATCTGTTTAATGCGTTGGTAAAGACTGAGGTTCTCAGGCGTCTCGATATGGTGTTTCTCTGCAGTTTGCAATAAATAACCAGTAATAAAGTCGATTTCGGTGCGTCGCTGGTGGTAAACATCCTGTCTCATCGAAGAGTAATTCTCAGCGGTAGCATTGACGACTTGCATGATAACCCCGAACAAATTGTCGAACTCAGTATCGAGCCCTTCTTTATTCATTACCTCAATCAATTCGCGCGTAATGTTTCTCAGCGTATCCTGAAACTCCTGCTGTGCAAGTGCGCCATTTTTGCATTGATGGATAGCGGTTAATGGATTAATTGCACAGTTGATAGCGAGTTTAGTCCACAATGCTGCATTGATATTTGGGTTCCATCCCACTTCAGGTAGGGCGTGATGCATTACTTCCTGTAAAAACTGACACTGTTCGCCCAAATTATTGAAGCCGCCTAACTGCGTGTTGCCATGACCTGTATGCAACACTTTTTGTTTGCAAGGTTTATAGGCTCCGTGAGTCGTGGTCGCTAAAACGATAGGGTTATTTTTAAGCGATTCTGAAACGCGTTGTGCGGTTCCCATGCCGTTATGCATCAGCATCACGATTGTGTCGGGGTGGATATGCCCAAGCAAAGGCGAAATGGATTCTTCGACTTGCCACGCCTTGACGGTCACCACAATCAAGTCAGCACTTTTTACAGAAAGAAGGTGATTATTTAGGAAAGTGTCACCGACTGAGTCATCAAGTTGCAACGAAAGCTGAGTTTCTGAACTTCTGCTCCAAAGAGACACATGATGTCCTGCTTGCTTTAATTTTATTGCCCAGAGTGAGCCGATAGCTCCAGGGCCTAAGATGACAATATTCACCAAACGCTCTCATTGAAAAGGTTTGCTGCAAGGATAATGAGGGGAAAAAGGAAAGCAAATAAAAAATGGCGCCAATGGGCGCCATTTCTGAAGAAACTTATTGGTTCAATTAGAACTTGTAAGTTACCGCTACGTAGTGACCGAAACCAGTAGAGTCTACGCCACTAACGTCTTTGATGCCGTAGATGTTTTTGAAGCCTTTCAGGCCGTAACCAACAGCGAAGCGGTCTGAGTGCCAGTAAAGGCCGTTGAACATTGCGCCGCCGTAGCTAGAGCTTGCGTATTCATCTTTCATACCAAATTGCCAGTCGATGTAACCTTGGTAAGAGATGAATGAACCGTTCTCGAAGAAGTAGAATGGTTTGAACCAGTTGGTTGCAAAGTGGTAACCGTTCCAGTCTTTATCGTTGCCGCTGTAGGTTCCGTATAGGTTTACACCTACTTTACCAAGCCATGGAACCATAACATCAGAACCTAGACCGATTTTCTGATTGTTTACACCAGAGTTACCGCCCCACTCGATAAGAGATGCAACGTAAAGCTCTTGAACTGGACCAAAAGAAAGATCTTTACCAGTTAGTGCGTCCAGAGACATACGTGGCGCGAACTTCATGAACATTTTTTCTGCGCCAGCTTTATCACTGCCTGGATCTGAAGTTAGGTTGAATACATCAACGTAACCGTAAAGATCGAAAATACCAGAGCGACCGCCAAATTCCATTTCTAGGTAGTCATGGTTTGAGCCATCAGGGAAACCTGGAAGTTCGTTAAATGCACCCATCAGGTTGAACTGCATCCACTTGTAATCGTTTTTGTGGATATCGCCGTCAGAGTAATCAGCTGCCATAACTGGAGCTGAAGTAGCCGCTAGAAGGCCAAGAGCTAAAAGTGATTTACGCATAAGGGGACTCTCTATGTTTGTAAGATTTTAGAATATGCAATCTAAGCTGCGTTTTCCAAGTGGCGGGAATAATAGCGATAATAATCCCAAAAGAAAGTGATAAAAGGTGCAAAACTAAACCTTTTTAGTGATCGAAATCACAAACGTGTTTTTATTTACGGAACTTTTTATTTATTGCATTTTATTGCAATAAATATGTGATTTAGATCGTTTGCGTGGCGATTTTCGTGACTTTTTAAGCCAGTCGATTAACCAACAAAAACCGTTAGTGATCGGAGTGAACAGAGTTTCGTACTAGTCGATGAACCAAAGAGGACTTATTGATGAACGAAGTTATGTTATTTCCACTTACTTCAGTTGTACTCCCTGAAGGAAAGATGAATCTGCGTATTTTTGAGCCTCGTTACATACGTATGGTGAAAGAGTGCAGTTCGAAAAATATGGGTTTTGGCGTCTGTCTGGTAGGTAACGACGGCGATCCGAAAGAAGTTGGAAACGTTTCTTCGATAGGTTCGTTAGTACGGATTGTTGATTTTGAAACATTAAGTGATGGGCTTCTTGGAATCACAGTGGTTGGTGAAAAACGCTTTAAGGTACTGCGCGTTAGAGCAGACTCCGATGGTTTAAGGCATGCCGAGGTTGAGTGGATGGACAACTGGGCTGTTCCGAAAGGGCTGCACAGCTTTGATTACTTAAGTCAACAGCTGGCTTACGTTTATGAGGAGTTCCCTCAGCTTGGGTCACTTTATGATCACCGCTTTTATGACGACCCATCTTGGGTTACACAGCGTTGGCTTGAGCTACTGCCGTTGGAATGTCACCTGTTCGATATGTTGGCAGGAGCAGAGGATTGTCTTCCAGCTTTGCATTTTCTACACCAAGCACTTGAAGCCCCTAAAAACAAAGAGGCACGGTTATGAAACTAACAAGTAAAGCGGTTCTGGTTGTAATGGGAACTCTGGGATTGGCTGCGTGTGGTTCAGACAGCGATACAATAGAGTTCTCCAATGTTCAGGCAGTGCATGCATCAGCCGATGCACCAATGGCGAATGTATGGATTAACGACAAAGCTACGCTAACTGGCATAGATTATGGTGTTGGATCAGGGTACATGATGGTTCGTGAGGGCAGTAATGCAGTTCAGGTCGATGTGCAGTTGCCAGGCAGCGAGGTGGCAACAGTAGTGCCAAGAACGTTGCTCGATCTCGATTCAGACCTCAAGTACACCGTGTTTGTGGTCGGTGATGCCGACGGTAACCCAAATCCTGTTGAGCCACTAATCGTGACACGCAACGCGGAGTCGATGGCGGATGAGAGCTCTCTGGATGTACAAGTTGTGCACGCTGCTTCAGGCGTTCCTGCTGTGGATGTGTACGTGACAGAACCAGGGGCTGATTTATCGACAGTCATGCCTTTAACTAATCTTGCTTATAAAGCGGCAACAGACACGCTTAATATCCAGGCTGGTGATTATCAAGTGAGATTGGCGGTTGGGGATGATGTCGTGTTTGATTCTGGAACGCTTTCATTGGCAGGAAATGCCAACTTAACTATCGCTGCCATTAAAACCGGCGACTCCAGCAGCTCTTCTCCCGTTAAGTTGTTGGTTTTAGATGGTTCGGGATCTTCTATAATTCAGGATATGGGCAGCCAAGCTGAAGTTCGGGTTGGGCATGTCGTGGATGGTGCACCTGCTGTAGACGTGAATGTAAATGATGCTCCATTCGCTCCACTTGCTGATTTAGCCTTCAAAGAAATTCGCGGCTATTTGGATCTTGATCCTCAGTCTTATGACATCGATGTTTTCGTTGATGGTACCACCACAGACCCCATTTTCAGTATTGACGATTTATCTGTGGAAGCAGGGATGGATTACAGTATCTACGCTGTTGGCGTCGTGAGCCCTTCGGTCGCTGTGGAACCTTTGATTGTCGAGGACATGAGAAGAGCAGTGGCAACCAGTGCGACATTGAATATCACTCATGCAGCGGCAAATCCGGTTGCTGAGAACGTGGATATTTACCTCACTACCAGCGCTGGTATAGACGGTAGTGATCCAACCGTTTCTGATTTTACGTACAAAAATAGTCTGAAAGGACTTTACGTTGAGGAAGGAACCTACTTTGTCACTGTCACTGCAGCAGGCGAGCCTAATACTGTTGCAATAGATTCTGCTCCTGTGGATTTGATGAACGGTGTGGTCTATCAAGTCGTAGCGATAGACGATGGCAATAGTGGTGGTTTCAACCTGTTAGTTAATGACATCACAGACTAGGACGGAGTGGGAGGGGGAGACTCCTCCCTACGATAAGGCCGATATGATGAGTGATAGCCGACAAAAACTGGGACGGCATGAATGGAACGCGTATATGGACAAAGTCAAAGCACGAGATCAAGACGCCTTTGCTTTTGTATTCCAATTCTATGCTCCCAAATTAAAACAGTTCGCTTATAAGCACGTAGGGAACGAGCAAGTCGCAATGGAAATGGTACAAGAAACCATGGCCACGGTTTGGCACAAAGCTCACTTGTACGATGGAAAGAAGAGTGCGTTATCTACTTGGATATACACCATCATCCGCAACTTGTGCTTTGACTTATTACGAAAGCAAAAGGGCAAAGAGCTACACATTCATGCGGATGACATCTGGCCTTCAGAATATTATCCACCAGATCTCGTCGATCACTACTCTCCCGAGCAAGACATGCTGAAAGAGCAGGTGGTGAAATTTTTAGATACATTGCCGAAAAATCAAAGAGACGTTTTGCAAGCGGTATATCTTGAAGAGTTGCCGCATCAGCAAGTGGCAGAACTGTTTGATATTCCACTTGGCACCGTTAAATCTCGTCTAAGACTTGCGGTAGAGAAATTAAGACATTCAATGCATACGGAGCAACTATGAACAATCATCCAGATAACAAATTGCTAGACGCTTATGCTTTGGGCAGCATTGATGCGGTTTCTGGTCTTGTGGTCGCGACGCACTTAGAAACATGCTCCAAGTGCCGAGACTACGTCAATCGGGTAGAAGCAGAGCAAGCGAATGTCGTCAGTGACGTTCCCTGTGTTTACGTGCCTGAATTTGATGACATGTTTAATGACATTGTTACGGCCCCTCCCATGCGAGACAGTGTCATTATTAGAGACTCAGCAAAAGTATCCGTGGCAGGCAAAAGCTTTGAGTTACCCAAAACTCTGAGCCGTTTCTCTGATTTGGTCGGCTCTTGGAGAAGTTATGGTGGCAAAGTATATAGTGCCCAAATTGATTTGGGCGAAGATGCCAGAGTAAATCTCATGTATATCAGTGAAGATGTGCAGATTCCGCAACATACGCACAAAGGAATAGAGTCAACCTTGGTTTTACATGGCGGATTTAGCGATGAGGATGGTGAGTACGAAGAGGGAGATCTGATGATTCGTGATGCGTCTGTAAAGCACAGCCCGTATACGAAAGCCGGGGAAGACTGTTTGTGTCTTACTGTCTTAACTGAGCCAATGATATTTACTCAGGGTGTGGCAAGAATCTTCAATATGTTTGGTAAGGGGCTTTACCCTTAAACTCCAGCAGCTTTTCACAATGCTGTTTTTAAAAGAACCACCGTTTTGCGGTGGTTCTTTGGTTTCTAGTGATTTAGTGTTTATGGCGTGCTTTTTCTAGCAGGTCATCAAAGTAGTGGCGTAGTGAATACAGCATGATCAAACTTGGTATTACCATAACCGCGGTAAGAATGAAGAAGGTACTCCAGTCATTAAGGTAATCTACTAGCTCACCACTGAATGAGGCCAGAGTGGTTCGTCCAAAGTTGCCTAAAGACGCCAGCAATGCGTATTGTGTTGCTGAAAACGCTTGTCCGGTTAATAACGTTAAGAAAGAGACAAACGCCACGGTTGAGAATGCTGTAGTAAAGTTATCGACAATGATAGTGGCTAAGTACAGGTGTTCATTAGGACCTACTGAAGCAATCCAAGCAAACATTAGATTACTTGCCGACATGGCAATGCCACCGATCATCAGGCCGCGAACCAGGCCAAACCTCACATTGAACATACTGCCTACTAAGGTAAAGAATATTGTCGCACCCCAGCCGATTAGCTTGGAGTAGTAGCCAATTTGCTCATTGCTAAAGCCGATATCTTTATAGAATGCAATCGACATCCGGCCTAAGAAGGCTTCGCCAATTTTGAACAAGAATACGAAGAGCAATAAGGTTATCGCGACGCGCACCCCATTTCGGTTGAAGAAATCCAGGAAAGGCTCAACGACGGTTACTGTAAACCACGCAACGATTCTAGAACCAACCACTTCTTTGTGACGTTGTTCTGCTTCAGACTGTAACTGCTCACGTTGAGTTTTAGGTTCTCCGACTAAGAGTGTAAACACCATTAAAACAACAACGATAAATGCCATTCCGTAATAAACGCCATTCCAGCCGATGCTATCGGCATTAATAAACGCTAAATAGCCAGGCAGGGAGTAGCCAGTCCACCATCCGATGACTGCCATTGCCGACGCTTGTGGCAGTTTAGAGGCTTCAGATTTTGGGAAGGTATCAATACGAAAAGCGTCGATGGCGATATCTTGTGTTGCCGATGCCGTCGCAATACACAGGGCTAAAACTGACGCAAAAGCCAGGTTTTGTGCCGGGTTTACATCTGCAATAAGAATGGTGGCGACAAGTACGATGCTTTGACAAAAGAAAATCCAGCTGCGTCGCTGCCCAAGAAGACGGTGCAACAGTGGGAGTTTTAGCCGGTCTACCAGTGGAGCCCAGAGGAAGTTAATCGCATACACGGCAAAGACGCTACCAAAATAACCAATCGCAGAAAGCGTTAAGCCTGCATCTTTAAGCCAGCCAGACATGTTAGATCCGATTAATACCCATGGGAAGCCGCTTGAGCATCCCAGCATAAAGACCCATAACAAACGTTTATCGAGGTAACTTTTTACCGTTTCCAACCAGGTGATGGAAGGTAATGAAGACATAGACTAATCCAATAAAATGACGCCGTTGAAAGAGAAAACCCTTCGAATATTCAAAGGGTTTATGATGGCTATTTGAGTAATGTTGCTTTCGTGATGACGATTTGAGTTTCTGGTACGTCACGCATTCGGCCAGATGAAGATGTTGGCTGTTTTGCCATGTTTTGGATGACGTCAAAGCCTTCAGTTACCTGACCAAAGACTGCATAACCCGGTGGTCGAGCGCCGTAGTTAAGAAAATCGTTATCCACCAAATTAATGTAAAATTGGCGAGTAGCCGAGTCCGGCGCGTTGGTGCGAGCCATCGCGATAGTCGCCTGGTCGTTATTTAAGCCGTTATTACCTTCATTTTTGATAGGCTCGTACGTATCAACCATTTGCATCTCTTGGTTGAAACCGCCACCTTGCGCCATAAAACCCGGTATTACACGGTGGAAAATCGTGCCTTCGTAGCTGCCATCCTCAACATATTTAAGGAAGTTCGCCACCGTTATTGGTGCTTTCTCTTCATTTAACTCAACGGTAAATGAGCCCAGTGTTGTTTCAAACGAGACCTTAGGTCCAGCCCAAACGCTACAACTGAGTAGCGCCAGAGAAAGAATAGCTTTGCGTATCATTAGAATCGCTCCTGCATGTACTGACGAAGTTCTGGGTCGTTGGCGATTTCTTTCAGAGTTAGATCAACCACATCGTTTAATGTCTGTTCGATATCTGAGTCTGAAGCGCTGAACGTACCGGAGCGATTTGCACTACCCGTATACGTTTTGACTAATCGGCCTTGTGGGTTTTCTGCTGTGATTTCTAATACAACCTTAGCACTCATCTCTTTTTCCATGACCGAATGCTTTACGTTCACGAGCGCTTCCTGAACTTTAAGTTCAATCACATTATTACTGTTAAGGTCTGAGTGGAATCCTTGGGATGAGAACTGTTTCTCCAACGCTTGCTCTAGAGCAATACGTAAATTCTGCTTCGCGTGGAGAGGAAGAATGTTAGAACGTCCATTATCCACCAACGCAACGTATTGAGCGGCACGTACATCTTTACTGATTAAGCTGTATGTTTTGCCTTGTACAATAGGATTGGTGCTAAGTGTGCTTTCAGGCATCAGGTTCAGTTGTACCTGTTGTGGGGCTGAACATGCAGCCAGCAAGGCAACTGAAGCCGCGATTACCAATTTTTTCATTTGATTATTCCTTGTAAACATTCTTCTCAGTAAGGAGCTTTTTTATTTTGCGTTTAATTTAGCAGGATTTTTTGTTGCCTGTAAAATCACGAACTTATTGTTAGACGCGACAAGATTCACATTGTTGGCACCAAACAGACGCTTGAGTTTAGCGTCGTAGCCAAGGTGTCGATTCCCTATGACAAGTAATCGACCGCCTTTGTTCAATACCTGCTTTGAATCACAGAACATTTGCCATGCGATATGGTCGGTGATGGCTTGCTGCTGATGGAAGGGTGGGTTGCACATGATAAGAGAGCAGCTATCGTGTTCAAAACCATCTAAGCAGTTGTTCGCGATGCATTGTACTTCACGCTCTTCGCCTAAGTTATCCAGTAAATTCTGCTTAGCCGACTCCAGCGCCATAAAGCTTTCATCAACACAGGTCAGGCGAGCATTTGGGTTTAACTGCCCCGCTTTCACTGAGAGTACGCCGTTACCGCATCCAAGGTCGACAATATGAGTGATGGAAGCATCTTGAGGAATATGCTGCAACATAAATCGGGCACCCAAGTCTAAACTTTCGCCTGAGTATACATTTGGCAGATTTTTGAGCTGAATATTCTCGCCATCCACACTCCACGCCGTAATCGGGTCGACTTCGACAATCGGCTGAGCATTGGCTTGGGAGAAAACCAGTCGGTGCTTCTTCCAGGCAAGGGACGTTTTCGTTTCACCTAAATGCTTTTCAAAGAGTTTGAGCGTCGAAGTGTGGATCTCTTTGACCTTATTAACGCCAATAACCGGGCATGACTCAGGGAGCGCATTTCTAAGCTGGCTGAGTATCCAAGTCAGGTGACGATTGCTTTTTGGAAGTTGCAGCAAAACCAAGTCAGCATCTGCTGGAATGACATCCATCGTGCTAAGAAATGTCACGTCTTTACATTGATTCGCTTCAAGGTTTACTTGAGTACCTTTATGAGAAATAAAAGAGTCGCTCATAAACGTCACACGATGTTTTTCAGAAAACCAGCAAGCCAAAGCGCCAAAGCTGTCATTGATTACCACAATATGTTGATTGTCGTTTAGCGCCAGCTCTTCGACATGATTAATCAAATATTCATCACCAGCGTCCCAAGCCTGCAGTGTTTCGTTGGAGCGCTTAGGGAAGCGGTGAAGCGTTAGGCTTCTGCCGTGAAGGTTCAGTTCGGTTTTCATAAGTAAACGTAGGTTGATTCAATAAACTAGGGAATATTGTCGCAAATGATGGCAAGTGTAGATACAAAAAGCTGTTAAATTTTGAGTTTACTTGCTTTTACGTTATTCAGTGGCTCAGACATGACTCAACTCTGAGTTTTAAACTATTGCGTTGATTGACGTTAGGATTTAATTTTTAGACTTATACTTCAACAGCGAGAGCTGGATACTGCAAGTTACCGTGAGTTGGGTATATACTTATGAAATTCGAATCGATGAGGAACGAATATGATCCAAGAAATCATAGAGAAAAAGCTGCATAGTGAGCTGCAACCTAGCTACTTAAAAGTGATCAATGAAAGCTATATGCATAATGTACCGCCAGGTTCAGAAAGCCACTTTAAAGTCATCGTTGTTAGCGACTCGTTTGCTGGACATAGACTGATTGGCAGGCACCGACAGGTTCATCAAATTCTCGCAGATGAGTTGGATAATCACATTCACGCATTAGCGATTCATACTTACACCGATGAGGAATGGAAGAGCGAGCAAAATGGCGCGCCTGATAGCCCAATGTGTGTCGGTGGTGGTCGTTAAAGCCATTAAAAATAGATTTTTGAAAGATGGTGGAAACCATCTTTTTTTTCGTTTTACCAAGCGTAACACCAAAGAATAGAGCTATCCCGGTTAAAGAAATTACGTTAACAGTGTTTCAACAAATGAATGAAAATCAAAGATTGTTTCAGCCGGTGAATGTTGCTTTACCATACGGTATGTGTGGAATATTGTATTTGTGCGATTGGTCAAAGTTATGAGTATTCTTTGACCTTTTAGACCTTATTCTACCTAAATATCCGCTCTATTCTTATGATTGGTCATGGCATCAAGTTCCTAAAAAATGCTAGAATATTGCACCTGAGAAATCTCGAGTATTTCTTGTAACGAGATTTTTAATAGGATGTTGCGATTTTAGTGTTTAAAACAACACTGAAACCGGACACTAATGTCGTGTCTAAAAGTTACGCAATCAAAAGAATCTTTTTCCCGATAAAAGTAGTGCAAGTGCGTATGATTACAATAAAGAAGGGCTTGGATCTTCCTATCGCAGGAACTCCATCCCAGGTGATTAATGATGGTAAGACCATCAAAAAAGTCGCCTTGCTTGGCGAAGAGTACGTTGGCATGCGTCCAACCATGCATGTCCGCGTTGGTGATGAAGTGAAAAAAGCGCAAGTTCTTTTTGAAGACAAGAAGAACCCTGGCGTGAAATTCACTGCACCGGCAGCCGGTAAAGTGATCGAAGTTAACCGTGGCGCTAAACGTGTCCTTCAATCAGTAGTGATTGAAGTGGCAGGTGAAGAGCAGGTGACATTCGATAAGTTCGAAGCCTCTCAACTTTCTGGTCTAGATCGTGAAGTGATCAAGACTCAATTGGTTGAATCTGGCCTATGGACCGCTTTACGTACTCGTCCGTTTAGCAAGGTTCCAGCAATCGAGTCTTCAACTAAGGCGATTTTTGTAACTGCAATGGATACTAATCCACTAGCAGCTAATCCTGAGTTGATAATTAACGAGCAACAAGAAGCATTCGTTGCTGGTCTAGACATTCTTTCAGCCCTGACAGAAGGCAAGGTTTACGTATGTAAATCTGGCACTAGCTTGCCACGCTCTTCACAGTCTAACATTGAAGAACACGTCTTCGATGGCCCTCACCCAGCAGGTCTTGCTGGCACCCACATGCATTTCCTATACCCAGTAAATGCTGAAAATGTGGCGTGGAGCATCAACTACCAAGACGTTATTGCGTTCGGTAAGTTGTTCCTAACTGGTGAACTTTACACTGACCGTGTTATCTCTCTGGCTGGTCCAGTAGTGAATAACCCTCGTCTAGTTCGTACGACGCTAGGTGCTAGCCTAGACGACGTGACAGACAACGAGTTAATGCCAGGTGAAGTTCGTGTGATTTCTGGTTCGGTACTAACAGGTACTCATGCAACTGGTCCTCACGCTTACCTAGGTCGTTACAACCTACAAGTGTCTGTTCTACGTGAAGGTTATGAAAAAGAGCTGTTCGGCTGGGCAATGCCTGGTAAGAACAAGTTCTCTGTAACTCGCTCATTCCTTGGTCACCTATTCAAAGGTCAGTTGTTCAACATGACAACCACGACTAATGGTAGTGACCGTTCAATGGTTCCAATTGGCAACTACGAACGCGTAATGCCACTAGATATGGAACCTACTCTGCTACTTCGTGATCTATGTGCAGGCGATACAGATAGTGCAGCAGCACTTGGCGCTCTAGAACTAGACGAAGAAGACGTAGCATTGTGTACCTTTGTTTGTCCTGGTAAGTACGAGTACGGTCAGCTACTTCGTGAATGCCTAGATAAGATCGAGAAGGAAGGGTAATTTTCATGTCTCTTAAAAAATTTATTGAAGACATCGAGCATCACTTTGAGCCTGGTGGTAAACATGAGAAGTGGTTTGCCCTTTATGAAGCAGCAGCAACGCTGTTTTATACTCCGGGTCTTGTAACAAAGAGAAGCTCACACGTTCGTGATAGCGTTGACCTAAAACGTATCATGATCATGGTTTGGTTCGCGGTATTCCCAGCAATGTTCTGGGGTATGTACAACGCGGGTGGCCAAGCTATCGCAGCACTGACTCACATGCACGCTGGTGACCAACTAGCGACAGTAGTAGCAGGCAACTGGCATTACTGGCTAACCGAAATGTTTGGTGGAACCATCTCCGCTGATGCAGGGGTTGGCAGTAAGATGCTACTAGGTGCGACTTACTTCCTACCAATCTACGCAACAGTGTTTATTGTTGGTGGTTTCTGGGAAGTTCTGTTCTGTATGGTGCGTAAGCACGAAGTTAACGAAGGTTTCTTTGTAACTTCTATCCTGTTCGCACTTATCGTTCCGCCAACACTTCCTCTATGGCAAGCTGCACTAGGTATTACCTTCGGTGTTGTTGTTGCGAAAGAGATCTTCGGTGGTACAGGTCGTAACTTCCTAAACCCTGCACTAGCAGGCCGTGCATTCCTATTCTTCGCTTACCCTGCGCAAATCTCGGGTGACGTAGTGTGGACTGCTGCTGACGGTTTCTCTGGTGCGACTGCTCTTAGCCAATGGGCTCAAGGTGGTAACGGTGCTCTGGTAAACACAGTTTCTGGTGCTCCTATCACTTGGATGGATGCTTTCATCGGTAACATCCCTGGCTCAATTGGTGAAGTATCGACTCTTGCTCTGATGATCGGTGCAGCGATGATCGTGTACATGCGAATCGCTTCATGGCGCATTATTGCGGGTGTAATGATCGGTATGATCGCGACAGCAACGCTGTTCAACGTTATCGGTTCTGATACTAACCCTATGTTCAACATGCCATGGCACTGGCACCTAGTTTTAGGTGGTTTTGCATTCGGTATGTTCTTTATGGCGACAGACCCTGTATCTGCTTCATTTACCAACAAAGGTAAATGGTGGTACGGCGCTCTAATCGGTGTAATGTGTGTTCTTATCCGTGTAGTTAACCCAGCGTACCCAGAAGGTATGATGCTGGCGATTCTATTCGCGAACCTGTTTGCACCTCTGTTCGACCACTTAGTTATTGAGAAGAACATCAAGCGGAGACAAGCACGCTATGGCAAGTAATAACGACAGCATTAAAAAGACGCTGGGTGTTGTTGTCGGGTTGAGCCTTGTTTGTTCAATCATCGTATCAACAGCAGCAGTAGGTCTACGCGATAAGCAAAAAGCTAACGCTGTACTAGATAAGCAATCTAAGATCGTTGAAGTTGCGGGCATTGATGCTTCAGGTAAAAAAGTACCTGAGCTATTTGCACAATACATTGAACCACGTCTGGTTGACTTTAATACTGGTGACTTTGTAGAAGGTAACGCTGCAACTTACGATCAGCGTAAAGCTGCAAAAGATCCTGCTGAGTCTATCAAGCTATCTGCTGAAGATGACAAAGCGAAGATCCTTCGTCGTGCGAATACAGGTGTTGTATACCTAGTGAAAGACGGCGACGCAGTATCTAAAGTTATCATTCCGGTTCACGGTAATGGTCTTTGGTCTATGATGTACGCATTTGTTGCTGTTGAAACAGATGGCAACACAGTATCTGGTATCACTTACTACGAGCAGGGTGAAACTCCTGGACTTGGTGGTGAAGTTGAGAACCCAAGCTGGCGCGCACAATTCGTAGGCAAGAAACTGTTTGACGAAAACCACAAACCAGCTATCAAGGTTGTTAAAGGTGGTGCGCCAGCAGGTTCTGAGCACGGTGTTGACGGCCTGTCAGGTGCGACACTAACTAGTAACGGTGTTCAACACACATTTGACTTCTGGTTAGGTGACATGGGCTTTGGTCCATTCCTAGCAAAAGTTCGTGACGGAGGTCTGAACTAATGTCTAGTGCACAAAATGTTAAAAAGAGCATTCTAGCGCCAGTATTGGACAACAACCCAATCGCGCTACAGGTTCTTGGTGTATGTTCTGCTCTGGCAGTAACAACTAAACTAGAAACTGCGTTTGTTATGACGCTGGCAGTAACGTTTGTAACTGCTTTGTCTAACTTCTCAGTGTCTCTAATCCGTAACCACATTCCTAACAGCGTACGTATCATCGTTCAGATGGCTATCATCGCATCGCTAGTAATCGTGGTAGACCAGGTGCTAAAAGCTTACCTTTACGATATCTCTAAACAGCTATCAGTATTCGTAGGTCTTATCATCACGAACTGTATCGTAATGGGTCGTGCTGAAGCATTCGCAATGAAATCTGCGCCAATCCCATCTCTTATCGATGGTATCGGTAACGGTCTTGGTTACGGTTTCGTTCTTATCACTGTTGGTTTCTTCCGTGAGCTATTCGGCTCGGGCAAACTATTTGGTATGGAAATCCTACCTCTAGTGAGCAACGGTGGTTGGTATCAGCCAAACGGCCTGATGCTTCTAGCGCCATCAGCATTCTTCCTAATCGGCTTCCTAATCTGGGCAATCCGTATTCTGAAACCAGAACAAGTAGAAGCGAAGGAGTAAGGACGTCATGGAACATTACATTAGTCTGTTAGTTAAATCGATTTTCATCGAAAACATGGCTTTGTCTTTCTTCTTAGGTATGTGTACGTTTCTTGCGGTATCTAAGAAAGTTAAGACATCTTTTGGTCTAGGTGTTGCGGTTGTAGTAGTACTTACTATCGCTGTTCCAGTAAACAACCTTGTTTACAACCTAGTATTGAGAGAAAACGCTTTAGTTGAAGGTGTCGATCTTAGCTTCCTAAACTTCATCACCTTTATCGGTGTAATCGCTGCACTTGTACAGATCCTAGAAATGGTTCTAGACCGTTTCTTCCCACCTCTGTACAACGCGCTAGGCATCTTCCTACCGTTGATCACAGTAAACTGTGCGATCTTCGGTGGTGTATCTTTCATGGTACAACGTGACTACAACTTTGCTGAATCTGTTGTTTACGGTTTCGGTTCTGGTGTGGGCTGGATGCTAGCAATCGTTGCTCTTGCAGGTATCCGTGAGAAGATGAAGTACTCTGACGTACCTCCTGGTCTACGTGGTCTAGGTATCACGTTCATCACTGTAGGTCTAATGGCGTTAGGCTTTATGTCTTTCTCTGGTGTTCAACTGTAAGTCGGGTAAACCGCAACAATTAAGGAATAGTCAATGGACATTATTCTTGGTGTAGTGATGTTTACTCTGATCGTACTTGCTCTAGTACTAGTGATTCTTTTCGCTAAGTCTAAGCTTGTACCAACAGGTGACATTACAATTTCTGTGAACGACGACCCTAATCTGGCGATCGTTACACAACCAGGCGGTAAACTACTAGGCGCTCTTGCTGGCGCTGGTGTTTTCGTTTCTTCTGCCTGTGGTGGCGGTGGCTCATGTGGTCAGTGTCGCGTAAAAATTAAATCTGGTGGTGGTGATATCCTTCCTACCGAGCTTGACCACATTACTAAAGGTGAAGCACGTGAAGGTGAGCGTCTAGCATGTCAAGTTGCAATGAAAACAGACATGGACATCGAACTTCCAGAAGAAATCTTCGGCGTTAAGAAGTGGGAATGTACAGTTATCTCTAACGATAACAAAGCGACATTCATCAAAGAGCTTAAGCTACAAATTCCAGATGGCGAATCAGTACCTTTCCGTGCTGGTGGTTACATCCAGATTGAAGCGCCTGCTCACCACGTGAAATATGCTGACTTCGACGTACCAGATGAGTACCGTGAAGATTGGGACAAATTTAACCTGTTCCGTTACGAGTCTAAAGTAAACGAAGAGACAATCCGCGCTTACTCAATGGCTAACTACCCAGAAGAAGAAGGCATTATTATGCTAAACGTGCGTATCGCTACGCCGCCGCCTAATAATCCTGACGTACCACCTGGTATCATGTCTTCATACATTTGGTCTCTTAAAGCAGGTGACAAGTGTACGATTTCTGGTCCATTTGGTGAGTTCTTCGCGAAAGACACTGATGCTGAAATGGTATTCATTGGTGGTGGTGCTGGTATGGCTCCGATGCGTTCGCACATCTTTGACCAACTTAAGCGTCTGAACTCTACGCGTAAGATGTCTTTCTGGTACGGTGCACGTTCTAAGCGTGAAATGTTCTACGTAGAAGATTTCGACGGCCTACAAGCAGAAAACGACAACTTTGTATGGCACTGTGCTCTATCTGATCCAATGCCAGAAGATAACTGGGATGGTTACACTGGTTTCATCCACAATGTACTGTACGAAAACTACCTGAAGGATCACGAAGCTCCTGAAGATTGTGAATACTACATGTGTGGTCCACCGATGATGAACGCGGCTGTTATCGGCATGCTGAAAGATCTCGGTGTAGAAGATGAAAACATCCTTCTAGATGACTTCGGTGGTTAATCCACCTAAGTAATTGAAATTTGTGGCTGACTCTTACGGGTCAGCCATTGTTTTTTCTGAATATTAATTGATATAGAAAATCGGTTTATATCGACACAACTTATTCTCTATATCCATTTCAATTTTCCATAGGAGTTAAACAAGTGAAAAAGTGGCTTGTTGCTTTTGCTTCTCTTTTAGTTCTTGCAGGTTGTGAACAGCCAGCAGAGCAAGTACATCTAACTGGCCCTACAATGGGGACGACTTACAACATTAAATACATTGCTGCGGAAGGTATTCCAGCTGCGGCTGAACTACAAAAAGAAGTCGACCGTTTACTCGAAGAAGTGAACGATCAAATGTCGACTTACCGTAAAGATTCAGAGCTAAGTCGTTTCAACCAGTACACCGAATCTGATGCATTTGAAGTATCACCTCAAACCGCGACCGTTGTAAAAGAAGCGATTCGATTGAATAAACTAACTATGGGTGCACTGGATGTGACCGTAGGGCCTCTGGTTAACTTATGGGGCTTTGGCCCGGAAGCTCGCCCTGAAGTCGTGCCAAGTGATGAAGAACTAGCGGCGCGTCGCGCTATGACAGGTATCGAACACCTAGAAGTTGCAGGCAACACATTGAAGAAAGACATTCCAAACCTATACGTAGACTTGTCTACCATCGCGAAAGGGTGGGGCGTTGACGTTGTGGCAGATTACATTCAATCTCAAGGCATCATGAACTACATGGTGGAAGTCGGTGGTGAAATGCGTGTGAAAGGTATTAACCGTGAAGGTGTATCTTGGCGTATAGCGATTGAGAAGCCGTCTGTTGAAGAGCGAGCTATCCAAGAGATCATCGAGCCGGGTGAGATGGCTATTGCGACCTCTGGCGATTACCGTAACTATTTTGAGCGTGATGGTATTCGTTACTCACACATCATTAATCCAGAAACAGGGAAACCGATCAACCACAAAGTGGTCTCAGTAACGGTACTGGACAAATCGTCGATGACTGCAGACGGTCTAGCGACTGGCCTGATGGTGATGGGCGAAGTAAAAGGGATGCAAGTAGCACAAGAAAACAATATTCCGGTGCTAATGATTGTTAAGACCGAAGATGGCTTTAAAGAGCTGGCATCAGATGCCTACAAGCCATACGTAAGCCAATAATTACATAAGTGAGCATGTCTTTATGAGTACATTTCTAATTACATTTGCCGTGTTTGTCGCTGTGATTGCGGCAATGTCGATCGGCTATATCATCCAGAAAAAAGTTGTAAAAGGTAGCTGCGGCGGCCTCGGTGCTGTAGGCATTGAAAAAGTATGTAACTGTCCGGAGCCTTGTGACGCTCGTAAAAAGCGCGAAGCTCGTGAAGCTGCCCGCGCAGAGAAGCTGGCGGCTTGGGAAAAAGACCGAATCGCATAACTCTGTAAAGAGTAATTATCAGACATTAATAACCCAGCTATATGCTGGGTTATTTTTTATCGTCTGCCTGACAGGGTATATACTCTTGGTTAGTGATCCTGTTTGAGGAGGTAGATATGGAAATGCATCAACACGGAATGACCGAATTGTTTGAGCAGCTCGGTTTAGGTAGTTCACCAAGGGAAATTAAAGACTTTGTTAATAACCATCGACATAAACGTGATTCTGCGCCGATATATGAAGCGAGCTTTTGGACACGCTCACAGTCAGCTTTCTTGAAGCAGGCTATTGAGCAAGATGCGGATTGGGCTGAGTTGGTCGATCAACTGGACGTTATGTTGCGGGACTAACAGATGCAATAACCGCTCAGTCAATGACTTACCAAGCGTAGTGAGTTTGACGGTTAATTCGCCCGTTAAACTTTCATTTTCTTCGGCTATGAAATTATCTATACTGTATTTTTAAACAGTATAATGTGGTTTATGTCAGAGCGAATCAGAAAAATCATTCATGTCGATATGGATTGTTTTTATGCTGCCGTAGAGATGAGAGATAACCCAAATTACCGAAACGTCGCACTGGCTGTCGGTGGCCATGAGAAACAGCGTGGGGTGATTAGCACCTGTAACTATGAAGCACGTAAGTATGGCGTGCGCAGTGCGATGCCGACTGCTCGGGCGTTACAGTTGTGTCCCAATCTGGTTGTTGTGCCGGGACGCATGCATGTTTACAAGCAGGTTTCTCAGCAAATTAGAGCGATTTTTGAACGTTATACCCCTATTATTGAACCCCTATCTTTAGATGAAGCCTATTTGGACGTGACTGATGCCACAGCATGTCACGGTTCCGCGACACTTATCGCTGAAGCCATTCGAAAAGATATCTGGAATGAGCTTAGTTTGACGGCTTCTGCAGGGGTCGCACCAATCAAATTTCTCGCCAAAGTCGCGTCAGATATGAATAAACCCAACGGCCAGTTCGTGATTCCTCCAGACAAAGTTCAGCAAGTCGTGGACAAATTACCATTGGAGAAAATTCCGGGAGTGGGCAAAGTCAGCTTGGAAAAACTGCATCAAGCGGGTTTCTACCTTTGTGAAGACATTAAAAACAGTGACTACCGAGAGTTGCTGCGTCAATTTGGCCGCCAAGGTGCGTCATTATGGAAACGGAGTCAGGGAATTGATGACAGAGAAGTGGTCGTTGAACGAGAGAGAAAGTCTGTCGGTGTAGAGCGTACGTTTAGCCAGAATATCTCCACTTACGACGAATGTTGGCAGGTAATAGAAAGTAAACTTTATCCCGAGCTTGAGAAACGATTAGAGCGCGCTAGCCCTGACAAGTCGATCATCAAGCAAGGCATAAAAGTGAAGTTCGCCGATTTTCAGCTCACGACGATTGAGCACATCCATCCACAGCTTGAGTTAAATGACTTCAAAACTCTGCTTAAAGATATTCTCAAGCGCCAGCAGGGACGAGAAATCCGCCTTTTAGGCCTGAGTGTGATGCTCAAGCCGGAAACACAAGCTCGCCAGCTCAGCTTCTTCTAAGCGTGGTTTTTATTAACAACTGTTTCCTTTAAGCACGGGCTTCATTCACCAGCTCGATGACTTTATCGAAGGATACATTGGCCATCGCGCCATATCCGGATTTTTTTGTCGCTTTGAGTTGGCTGATAAGCGGTGTGCTAATCCCACATAGGAACCGGGCAACTGCCTCATTGCTGATGGTGGTCGGAGACAATTGTACAAATTCCCTCACCCAGGATACGACCTGTTCATGTTCTGGTGGTTCATTTGACTGAGCCGGAAACACCGCGATTTGGCCACGGCAAACAGAGCAATGACCGCACTCTGTAGGCGCGTTGAGATCAGCAAAGTAGTGTGCCAGCTGATAGCTTAAGCACTCTGACGATTGAAATAAGCCCAACATCGTATGAATACGCTCGATATCTTTGCGCTCTTTAGATTGAAACAGGTCGTAAAGATGTTGTTCCAGCGTCTCTGAGCTTTGTTGAGTAGGAAGAACCGCGTACACATCGGTTAACTGTTTGCTCTCCAGTTCAATCCATCCGTTTTGATGAAAATAATCCAGTGCCGCAACCACACGGCTTCGCTCTGATTGATAGTGCATCCAGAGTGCGTCTAAATCTACCTGACACCATACTTTGGCCTTTGTTGAGCAAGTGAAAATGGCTTCTACAAACTGGCGTCGTTCCCCTTGAAACTGATTAAGAATAAATTGCTGATCTTGGAGAAACTTGAAGCGATATTCAGCAAAGTAGCTGTATTTGGCCTCGATAACTTTTTTTAACTCCAGATACACCAAGAGTGTTTTTAGCGGTAACTGGCGTATATTGCTGTCGCGAGACAGGCGCAATGGCACGACTTCCCACTGAGGAGTGTGTTCACGCGCTTGCTCTAATACATAGCTGATGGAGGTACGTTCAGGGGTGTCACCATAGACAAAGTTCTCCAGTACCGTCAGACCAGATGTATTACCAAGTAAAATACATTCAGAGCGTTGACCATCACGTCCGGCTCGACCAATTTCCTGTGCGTAGTTCTCAATTGATTTCGGCAGGTCGAAGTGAATCACACGGCGGATATCCGATTTGTCCACGCCCATACCAAAGGCAATCGTTGCGACAATACAGTCGATTTGGCTATCCATAAACTGCTGCTGAATTTTTTCCCGGACGTCACTCTTCATTCCAGCATGATAAGCATGGGCGTTAATGCCGATGTGAATTAGCGATTTTGCCACCTGCTCAGCTGTTTGTTGTTGAGTCACATAGACAATGGTTGGCAAGGTAGGCTGGGCTGCCACGATAGTATTTAGCTGAGTCTGCTTTTCTGATTCCTGGCTTGGCACCACTGAAATATCTAAGTTGGGACGATAGAAGCCCGTAACGGTAATATGTTCACTGGCGATATTGAATTTCTGCTGCATATCGTCAATAACGGCGGGTGTTGCTGTAGCGGTAAGCAGCAAGGATTGGGAAATGTTCAGCTCACGCTGATATTGCGGCAATTTCAGGTAATCAGGGCGAAAGTTATGCCCCCATTCGGAAATACAGTGTGCTTCGTCTACCACCATTAATGATATTGGGATCTGACGGATAAACTCACGAAAGCGTTCATTCTTGAGACGCTCTACTGAAATCATCAGAATTTTTATCTGGCCGTTTTTCACGCCGGCCATGACTTTCTGAGACTCTTCCCGACTTTGGCTACTATCAATGGATGCTGCCGCAATGCCTCTACTTTGTAAAAAGCTAAGTTGGTCTTTCATTAGGGCAAGTAGGGGAGAGATCACCAAAGTAAGGTTTGGCAGCTGAGTTGCGGGTAGCTGATAGCAGAGTGATTTACCGGAACCTGTCGGAAAGATTGCCGCTGCTGAGTTGCCACTCATCACGGCTTCAATGACAGGTTGTTGGCCTGAGCGTAACGAGTCAAAACCAAACACAGATTGAAGTGTTTGTTGCAACGGAATACTTTGCATAATAGGTAAACCTTCCTTTGATGATAAACTAGGGCACAATACCATAATCTTTGTGCTAAAAGTGCGTCTTAAAAGTATGAACAAAGCAGAGTTAGTCCAAATAATCATTCAAAAGCTGGAAGAAAAACTTCAGGTTGCACACGCTTCTACTCAGAGAGCTATTGATGCCGCGACGGATGAAGAAACGGTACCAGAACACAAGTACGACACTTTGGCGTTAGAGGCTTCCTATCTTGCTCATGGTCAGGCAATGCGAGTTCAGGAGAGTGAAGAAGAATTGCGCCAGTACCGTTCGCTAGTGGTTAAAGACTTTACAGATGCACCGATTGGCGTCGGAGCTGTCGTCTTACTGGAAGACGATGACTTGACTGAAAAGTGCTTTTTCATCGGCCCTTGCTCTGGTGGGTTAACCGTTGAGTGGCAAGGTAAACAAGTTTTTGTCTTAACGGCGAAGTCCCCGCTAGGTCGAGCACTCATGGGGAAAGAAGAGGGTGATGATGTCAATATTAAAATTTCCGACAAAACAATTAGTTATGCCGTGGTGACGGTTTTCTGACATCAAATCTATAACCCAGTGTTATGTTTAACATTAGTAAGGTTGAATTAAAGAGAAAGACATGAAGAAACTGCTTACATTTTCATTGCTGGTAGTGAGTGCTTCTGGCTATACAGCACAGTGTCGTGTGGACATCAATAATGAAGTTCGCCTGGATGGACAGAGTTTGGAAATTCATCAGACTACTGGCGATAGTGCAGTTGTCGATGAAGATAACAACCTGTTTATTAAAGGGGAGCAAGTTGAACTTGATTTTGACCAGAAAGCCGCGCTTGAAGGTTATCGAGAGAAAATGAACGCTTACATCCCTCAGGCTAAACAATTGGCGAGTGATGGTTTAGAGCTGGCGAATGCCATCATCGATGATGTCGCGGCGAGTCTGGATGCACCTGACGCATTTGACAATGTAAAAGCATCGGTCAAAACATTTTTTGAAGACGTAGAATCGCGCTACTACAAAGACGGTGACTTTATTTTGCCTGCTGAAAGTTTTGAATCGATGACTCAAAGCTGGACGGACGATTTTGCTAAAGCTCAGGAAATCTTCAACAAAGAGTTTTTGGCAAGTGCGTTTGAAGCGTTGTCGAAAAAGATGCAAGAAGAAGACGGGCTTAATCTGACGGCGCTGTCTGAAAGTATGACGGAGTTGAGTGCAAAAGTTGAACAACGTATCAATGAGCACTCGCAAGGTATAGAGCAGAAAGCGGAAGAGTTGTGTGACTCACTCGATGATATGGCCGCTCAGGAGGATAACGTCCTGAAGAAAATCCCAGAGCTGAAAGATTACCGAGTCTTTACTATTTAGCTTCTGAACATAACCAAAGAGAGCGCCATTGTGCGCTCTTTTGCTATATGGGCATTTAAACCATCACATGCAGCTGACGTTTTATTGAGCGTTCTGCTAGGTAATCTCTGATCATCAAATGCATCATTACGACAAACTTTGAGATGTACGTAATATTTTACAAACTGAATTTCTGCTGATCGTTCTTGTTGTCGAGTATTTAACCTACTTGCTCTTGCTGATTAGTTGATATTTCTATAATGTACTAGCCAACTAGTTCATTGATGTATTGTGTGAGTGGTATGACACAACAAAATTCTTCTCAGCCTCGTGAGCATTTTGGCTCTCGTCTCGGATTCATTTTAGCTGCAGCAGGTGCGGCAGTGGGTCTGGGCAATATTTGGGGCTTTCCAACGCAGGCTGCCAGCAATGGTGGTGGTGCATTCTTGTTAGTTTACTTGGTGATGATTCTAATCGTCGCTTTCCCGATGCTTGTGGTTGAAATGGCGATTGGTCGTCATGGTCAGGCAAACCCAGTCGATAGCATGCGTGCGTTGACGCATAACCCTGTCGCTAAGAAATTTGGTGGTCTGGTCGGTTGGATCGGTCTGAGTGTACCAAGCGCGGTATTAGCGTTTTACTCCATTGTTGGCGGTTGGTTGATCTGCTTTTTACTTGGTGCGATCACTGACATCATGGGCTTGGTAGAAGTGACCGCTTGGTTCAAAGGATTCAGTGTAGAGCGCAACCTGTTCGGTACGATTACTTTTTATGTTCTTACCGTTTTGATCGTACAGGGTGGCGTTAAAGAAGGTATCGAAAAATGGTCAACGCGTTTGATGCCTGCACTGTTTGTGCTGTTTGGCTTGCTGTTTGTGTACATCATGACACAAAACGGTGCAATGGAAGGCCTTAAGCATTACCTGGTACCGGACTTTGAAAAAGTTTGGGACAGAAAGCTTATCTTGGCTGCAATGGGGCAGGGTTTCTTCTCACTGACCATTGGTGGCTGTTCGATGCTGATTTACGGTTCTTACTTAAGCAAAAAAGAGAACCTGCCTAAAATGGCGATGAACGTGACTCTAGTCGATACCGCCGTAGCATTTATTGCTGGTCTGGTCGTTATGCCTGCGATGTTCGTAGCGATGCAGAAAGGTGTTCAGATTTACGCGGATGATGGCTCGTTGCTTAGCTCGGATACCTTGGTATTTACGGTATTACCATTGATGTTTGATAGCCTGGGCCTCCTTGGCCAGTTGTTCTCAATCGTGTTCTTCTTATTGCTGACAATTGCTGCGCTGACATCATCTATTTCTATGCTTGAGTGTCCGGTAGCGCTGGTAAGTGAACGCTTTAATACCAAACGCAGCGGAACCAGCTGGGTTCTTGGCGGCTTAATTGCTCTGTTCAGTGTCGTGATTGTTTATAACTTCGGTGCAATGTTCGGCTTGGTGGCAACTGTGGCGACTCAGTACTTACAACCAACGGCGGCGTTACTGTTCTGTCTGTTTGGTGGCTGGGTATGGAGCCGTAACTCGAAGATTAAAGAGCTCGAACAAGGCTTCCCAGAATTTACTTTAGGCTGGTTTGGTAAAGTATGGCCAGCTTATGTGAAGTTTGTTTGTCCGGTGCTTGTGGCTACCGTTATCTGGGCTTCATTCGGATAATCGACTGATTCATAGATAAAAGAAAAGGGCTTGATGATTGTTCATCAAGCCCTTTTTGTATTCTTTCGGTTAGCTAACGTATTAACGGAACTGACCAGCTTCCGGAAGGAAATCAAAACCTGCAGTTGCCAGCTTTGCTTCCAGCGCTGCACGGTCAATATCAAAGAAAGCCACTAGCTTATCCAAATCGCCGCCAAAGTCATCACGTAGCTTCATGTTGACGATGCTCATCAGCATCACAGGATCCATAGACTCAAAATTCGCTAGATTCATTACTTATCCTCAAAATCAGAAATCAGTAAGTTTGCCGCGGCAAATGCTGCAGCTTCACGAGTTTCTTGCGGTAATGACTCGTTTGCAGCAACGTCATTCAACGCTTTTACTGCACAAGAAATTGCTTGTGGCACATAAGCTTGATCGCCACTGCCGATTTGAGCGTAAAGCTCACGAACTAGTTCACAACAGCCGTATACTTGCATTGCATAATCCTTAAAAGTGATAACTGGTCTCAAATATACACATAGCCGATTTGAAACTCAAAGCAGAGACTTGTCTTGCCTCAATTAGTTGTTCGCATTGAGCATGGATTAATCAAAGGTGGTTCATGGTGGGCTATAGGTACAAAAAAAGGGCTGACCGAAGCCAACCCTTTCTAACAACAAGATTTGTTTAGAACTTATTGTAGTTGAGCTTTAATGTGCTCAACAATATCAGCCATTGCTACGGCTGTTTTCTCACCACTACGACGATTCTTGTACTCGAAGTTGCCTTCTTTCATTGAACGATCGCCAATGATGATCGTGTGCGGTACGCCTAGTAGCTCCATATCAGAGAACATTACGCCCGGACGCTCTTTACGGTCATCAAACAGTACTTCGACACCCATAGCGGTCAGTTCTGCGTACAGCTTCTCAGCCGCTTCTTTCACTTCTTCTGACTTGTGCATGTTCATTGGTACGATTGCTACCTGGAACGGCGCAAGCGCGTCTGGCCAGATGATACCGTACTTATCGTGGTTCTGTTCAATAGCAGCAGCAACTACGCGAGTAACACCAATGCCGTAACAGCCCATCTCCAGAATAACGTTCTTACCATCTGGACCAAGCACGCCACAGTTCATCTTCTCAGAGTAGTTCTTGCCTAGCTGGAAGATGTGGCCAACTTCGATACCACGTTTAAGCTGTAGAGTACCTTTACCACATGGGCTTGGGTCGCCTTCAACCACGTTACGTAGATCTTCAACTTGGCCAAGCTCAACGTCACGACCCCAGTTAATACCGAAGTAGTGTTTATCGTCGATGTTAGCACCGCCAGCGAAGTCACTCATTACCGCGACGCTGCGATCAACGATGAATGGCAGTTTAAGGCCAACCGGACCAAGTGAACCTGGACCTGCGCCAACAAGAGCACGAATTTCTTCTTCTGTCGCCATTTCTAATGGAGCTGCAACTTGTGGAAGGTTTTCTGCTTTTACCTCGTTAAGTTCGTGGTCACCACGTACGAGTAGGGCAATGATCGGTGCATCAACTTCATCAGACGCTTTAACGAATAGTGTCTTGATGGTTTTTTCGATCGCAAGACCGTGTTGTTCTACCAGCTGTGCGATGGTTTTCGCATCTGGTGTGTCTACCAGTGTCATTTCTTGAGTTGGCGCTGGAGCTGAGTCCGCAGGTGCCAAAGCTTCTGCTTTTTCAAGGTTCGCTGCGTAGTCTGACTCAGTAGAGAAGGCGATAAGGTCTTCACCACTTTCAGCCAGTACGTGGAACTCTTGAGAGCCGCTACCACCAATTGCACCGCTATCTGCAAGTACAGGACGGTAATCCAGACCCATACGGTCAAAGGCTTTACAGTAAGCATCGTGCATTGCGTCGTATGACTTTTGCAGACCTTCTTTGTCGATGTCGAAGCTGTAGGCATCCATCATAGAGAATTCACGAGAACGCATTACGCCAAAGCGTGGGCGTCGTTCGTCACGGAATTTAGTCTGGATTTGGTACAGGTTCAAAGGAAGCTGCTTGTATGAGCTTACTTCGTTGCGTACCAAGCTGGTGATCACTTCTTCAGCGGTCGGGCTAAGAACAAACGGACGTTCATGGCGGTCAGTAAAGCGAAGCAGTTCAGGACCCATTTTCTCGCTGCGGCCTGTCTCTTCCCAAAGTTCAAACGGCTGAACAACGGGCATCAAAGTTTCGATTGCACCTGCATTGTCGATTTCTTGACGAACGATGTTTTCGACTTTACGCATTACACGTAGACCAGTAGGTAGCCAGGTGTATAGACCTGAAGCCAGCTTACGGATCATACCTGCACGTAGCATGAGCTGGTGGCTCACTACTTCTGCGTCGTTTGGAGTCTCCTTCAGAGTAGAAAGAAGATAATTACTGGTACGCATTAAATTTATCCGTTTATTTAAGTTAATAACTCATGTCAGTGCTGACGAGAGTATGGAAGTCCCACAATGGGAAATTTGTTAGCCGCCTATAATATCAGCCAATTGGCTTTGTCAAAAGCTTTCGATCGCGGTAACCGTTATTAAGTTGTCCTTAACCGTAAACTTGACGTTTAAATCGAACAAATTTACCGCATATTCTTTGCTGTCTGGCTTGTTTTTCTTGTACGCCGGACGAGGATCCTGCGCTAAGACTTGTTCTATCACTGACAGTACATTATCGCTATTGGATTGCTTTTTCACCATTGCTAACGCTCGTGATGAGAGAGCTTGCGAAGAAAAAGTAACAGGCAATTTTTCTGGTTCTTCTCCCGCATAACCACCTTGCGCATCTGGAATTGAATCCGAGTAGGGGATATAGGGCTTAATGTCGATAATCGGTGTGCCATCAACTAAATCGACACTGCCTAGATCCAGGTAGATTTGGTCACCCTGCTTGATCACGCCTTTTACTTCCACGGCTGACATACCGATGCCATTTGGTCGAAAAGTCGATCGAGAAGCAAACACGCCCACTCTTTCGTTGCCGCCTAAACGTGGTGGTCTGACTGTCGGTTTCCAGCCAGCCTCTAAATTTTGATCGAAGAGAAACAGCAACCACACATGAGAAAACTGCTCTAATCCTCTGACCGCTTCTGGGCTATTTGCTTCGCCTAATAGTTTTACTCTTGCTTTTGCGGCGGGAACCAAACGTGGCTGGCGAGGAACCGCGAATTTTTCTTTATATGGAGTTTCAATGATGCCAATTGGCTCAATGGAATATATAGTGGACATCTTTAAGTATCTTCACGCAAAAACTATTAATGCAGAAAGTACCACATATTTCTCTTGCATTTCTTTATGAGAATAGTTATTAATTAAAATGTTATAACATAACATAACATTAAATCTCAAAAGGAAAACACGATGAAACAAGGTATCCACCCTGAATATCGCCCAGTGGTCTTCCACGACACCAGCGTAGATAAATATTTTGTTGTTGGTTCAACCCTTAAAACTGACCGAACCATCGAATGGGAAGACGGTAAAACGTACCCGTACATGACTTTGGACGTGTCGTCAGCATCTCATCCGTATTATACGGGCAAACAGCGTGTGGTTCAGGCTGAAGGACGTATTGCTAACTTTAATCGTCGTTTTGGGCAATTTACTAAAGAATAAGGAGAAAGACATGAAAGTGGTTAAATCATTAAAGAGTGCGAAAAGCCGTCATCCTGACTGCCAGATAGTGAAACGAAGAGGGCGTCTGTACGTTATTTGCAAAACGAACCCTAGATTCAAGGCCGTACAGAAGTAGCAATATATTATCTCGGTTGATTATGGTTTTGTTTAATTGATAGTGTTGATTTATCTGTTTTATATGGATGAAATATCTGCATTTTTAATGTTAAGTGGTTAAATGTTTGTCTATTAGTTACACTTTGTAACGTTTTTGACTTTGAATTGACTCTTTACTCAAGTACCCTTCGCTCGCTTTTTGACAACTTTGTCACATTTGCATAGGAATAAAAACAAGGAGGGAACAGATGAGTTCATCTGCTTCAATTAAACAAAACACGCCTAAAAAGCCGCTGTTTACGCGCTTTTTGGATACTGTCGAATATTTGGGGAACCTTTTACCCCACCCGATTACACTATTTGCCATTTTCTGTTTAGCCATTTTGGTGATGTCGGGCATAGCTGGTTACTTCGAAGTTTCAGTTATGGACCCTCGTCCAGAGGGTGCAAGTGGTCGTTCCGCAGACGGTATGATTCACGTTGTCAGCTTACTTAACGCTGATGGTCTACAACTTATCGTTACTAACCTAGTGAAAAACTTTGTTGGTTTCGCACCGTTAGGTACAGTACTTGTAGCAATGCTTGGCGTTGCAATTGCAGAATACTCAGGCCTACTTTCAGCAGCGATGCGTGGTCTTGTAATGGGTGCTTCTCAGCGCATGGTTACAGTGACGGTCGTCTTTGCTGGTATCATTTCTAACACAGCATCAGAGCTTGGCTACGTGGTACTGATTCCACTGGCTGCAATGCTTTTCCACTCATTAGGTCGTCATCCTCTTGCTGGTCTTGCTGCTGCATTTGCTGGTGTATCCGGTGGTTACTCTGCAAACCTACTTATCGGTACGGTCGATCCACTGCTTTCAGGTATCACTGAAACTGCAGCTCAAATGATCGATCCAAACTACACAGTAGGCCCAGAAGTAAACTGGTACTTCATGTTTGTCTCTACTTTCTTTATTGCAGGCATGGGTGCATTTGTTACTGAGAAAATCGTTGAGCCAAAACTTGGCAAATACAACGAAGAAGAAGCCTCAGAAGATCTGTCTAAAGACAAAATGGGTGGCCTGACAGACCTAGAAAAGAAAGGTCTGAAACTGGCAGGTATTGCAATTCTGGCAGTATCAGCACTATTGGCTTGGACAATCGTTCCAGAAGACGGCGTTCTACGCTCTGACGCAGGTACTATTGCTGGTTCACCATTCCTGAAAAGTATCGTTGCTTTCATCTTTGTATTCTTTGCTATCCCTGGCTTTGTATACGGTAAAGTTGTAGGCACGATGAAAACTGACCGCGATGTTATCGATGCGATGTCTAAATCTATGTCTTCTATGGGCATGTACATCGTACTGGTATTCTTTGCAGCGCAGTTTGTTGCTTTCTTTAAATGGACGAACTTTGGTCAGGTATTCGCAGTTGCGGGTGCAGACTTCCTGCAAAGCATCGGTCTGACTGGTCCTATGTTGTTCTTCGCATTCATTCTAATGTGTGGCTTCATCAACCTGATGATCGGTTCTGCATCGGCACAGTGGGCTGTAACAGCGCCAATCTTCGTACCAATGCTTATGCTAGTGGGTTACGCACCTGAAACTATTCAGGCTGCTTACCGTATCGGTGACTCGACAACCAACATCATCACACCAATGATGAGTTACTTTGGTTTGATTCTAGCGGTTGCAACTCGCTACATGAAGAATCTAGGTATCGGTACGTTAATCGCGACCATGCTACCTTACTCAATCTGCTTTATCGTAGGTTGGAGTGTGCTGTTCTACCTATGGGTATTCGTATTTGGTCTACCAGTAGGTCCAGGCGCGGCAACTTACTACACGCCGTAATAAAAAGCACCTCACACAGCTCCAAAAAAGCCTGCGAACTTCGCAGGCTTTCTTCGTTTTGGACGTTTGGTTAACGCTTGGCGAGAATTCTATCTAAGTGATTGGCAAATTCTCGGCGTTCAGTTTGTGACAGTGAAGCAGGACCACCGGTTTGGATGCCACTAGAACGCATGGTGTCCATAAAATCACGAATGTTGAGGCGTGCTTTAATGGTGTCTTTGGTGTAAAGCTCTCCACGAGAACTCAATGCCAGTGCGCCCTTGGTTATCACTTCATCGGCGAGTGGGATATCGGAGGTGATCACCAAATCATTGGCTTCCACTCGTCTCACAATTTCGTTATCGGCAATATCAAAGCCTGCCGGCACTTGAAGCGAATGAATATTTGCTCTTTTCGGAACAGGTACAATGTGGTTGGCGACAAAAGTGCATTCAACACCAGTGCGTTCTGCTGCGCGAACAATGGTCTCTCGAATGACCTTTGGGCAAGCATCTGCGTCTACCCAAAGCTTCATGATTTTTTCTCGCTCAGTTTTTTTTCTAGCGCTTCAATACGTGCCGTCAATTGGGCGATTGTATTTTCAAGCGTAGTCAGACGGTCTTCTTCCGATGTTTTTTGTGCGGCGATTTCAATTTTTGGAACACGATTAGCGCTCTTCCAGCTCTTAAGCGCAGTGATGAGTGCAGGCATAGGGACTGGCGTTTTCATTCGTGCTTTAACTAGAGCCACACTCGGTTCTTTGCCCTCTTGTTGGAGCTGTTCCATTACCGTTTCCAGTTCTTTAGTGACGTCTTGGGTTAACATTTTCAATCCTTAACAACGATATTGTTATCATCATACGTCGAGCGGCTACATTTAGCGAATGGCAATTTGGATCGCATCTTGTGAGAGATCTCTTACAAGCGGTGTGAGAGAAAACGATTTCTTTAGCAGATAAACAGAAAGACCTTGTTGTAATACATTGATATATTTGATTTTAACTTTTATTTAACAATTAAATTCTGAAAAAATGTTAGTGGGCATGATTGTGATTGCAAAAGAAAAGAGTAAATTAAACCTTGTCAGCAGGATGCAGACACGGAACAGGAAAGCACCACGGATTGGTTGTCGTCAGGAAGACGATTTGGTCACTTGGGATGAGTGAACAAGCACGGAGCACTGGACATTGTACGGACACAATCATCAATAGGATGTTGATGACTAAGGATAGACAATGGACCCCTCATAGGATTGAGGCAGGACAGCATCAGGACGATGCAATGGACACCGCTCAAGGAACAAGTGAAGTGCGCTAACGGGGAATGTTGGCTATCAGGATTGATAAGGACACCGCTAGGACGGCGACGAAGGACAGTACTGATGGATTCAGTCACTATTATGGATGATGCATGGAGCATTATTTAGTAGCCGGACTGCTGCGAGTAAGATCATGACCCCGATACTTTTGTGTCGGGGTTTTTCTTATTTAAAGTAAATGCTTTAAATTTGGTCAGTATGACGTTATTGGTGAGAAGAGGCGATTAATTACGCTCGAATGGCTGATATAACCAAAAATAAGGAAGTCGTTAAGAACTGACAACATTGTCAGACGATTCCTACATAAGCATTTAGTGACTGTAATAAAATTATTATCATAAGATAAGAACAATATAATAATAAATTGCAATTCAACATGTTGTTAATTAAGCAATTATCGAATAGTGCCCATTCCAATCAGTTGGTTTACTTTTGGCTTTTCTACAAAGTTTTATGCCCCGCAGGTGATGAATCGTATCTTTAGAATACGCGATATGCGGGTATTTTTGGTTTGTTGTAATCAAGGAAATGATGTGGCCATAGTGACCAGAAGAATGCTTCTTCTACCCTACGATGAGTCGTTACAACTCGAGTTTGTAATGCTTAACTGCTGCGCAAAAAACCGCGCCGAAATGAACGGTCCGCATACTGTAGCATCTGCTAAACAGCTATTTGAAAAAATACTGGATGATAGAAATATTTATAGCCTGGCTGTTCTCGAAAGTTCCAGCCGTGATTATATGGGGCATATCTTTATTTCTCAGCTCGACTCTGAGCCAGAGCTAGGATTTATCTTTGATAAAGCTTACTGGGGGAAAGGTTTAGCGACAGAAGCGCTGAAGGCTTTCTTCCCGAAAGCTTGTCGAGAGTTAGGCCTGCACAAAGTTACCGCAAATGTTAATAGTGGCCATCACGCTTCATTGGCTGTTTTGGAAAAACTTGGTTTTGTTGTCACCCGTGAAAGTAAGGACTTATACGGTCCTTACTTAGAAATGACCTTTACAAGCGATGAGGCGGTAGGTGAAAGCTCTGCGGCCTGAAACCAACCATAGTCAATTCCCCTTGGTAGCAGTCATCGCCAAGGGATGAAAACTCAAATTGATACACAGTATGCCAACGCCAGAGTCCATCTGGCGTTTTTAGTTTATGCGCACCAAAAGCGATGCTCACCAATTGGAGATCCAACTGATCACATTTCCTTGTTATTGCTGCTTTTGCCAGTTCAGATTGACGGCGCTGTTGCCAAAATAGAAAACAGAAAAAGCACAGTCCCAATATTGCCAGTAGATCTCCTATCATCCCTAACCCTTTATTAACCCTTTGTCGCTTGCTGTAAATTGACGAGCGCACGCGTCAATTCTTCGGATGGACTGGAATGCAGCAATGGCAGAAATACCATTCTCAGTTCTGGCAGCATAACTAAATCAGCAAAGAGTTGATTAAACAGGGTTTGATTGCCAGTTTGAGCAAGACGCAGTAAGAATTGTTCTGCGATTTCTGCGTCGGCTAGTAGATGCCAAGTACGGCCTGCAATGCCAATCAGTACTTCTTGGTGGCTGAGACGAGGGCTTTGCAGAATCGCTTTTAACACAGGAAGAGCGATGTTTGTAGGTGCTCCTGCTAATGCTCGAATGAGTGCAGACAGCAAGAATAGATCGGGTTCGTTACTCTCTATCTCTTTGTGTGCTTTTTCAGCGATACGCTCTGCAAGACGCTCTTGAAGGTCTACGTGTTCTAGTGCCCCTAACAGTGCATACAAAGGCTCGTTTGGTAGATGGTGAATGGCTTTGCGCAAGGCTACCGCATTTTGTTCTTTGCCTAAGCGAGCAGCCATGTCGGTAATACCTTGCACGCCGACAGTCTGCCAGTTTTCCCAGCCAAGACCACCAGAGAAATAGTGCTGTGTATGTTCGTAATACTGGCTGGTGGGCAGATCCAAACTAGAGCGAATTAAGCTATGGAATACCGCCATTTTGTCTTCAGAAGGTTTAAAGGTATATGGGTTATTGGACAGCTTTTGTTGCTGATCTTCAGACATATCGTCACTCAGGCGTGTCCCCATGGCTTCAACCACGTATTTTATGAAGTTACCAATATCAGACTGCTTCAATAGGCCGCGTTCATCGAGCTCGAACTTAAGAAACCAAATCCAAGGTTGCTTTTGCTCATTCCAGTAAGCGATGGCCAGATGTGCTTTGCGCTGCATCGGGAAAGGGTACGGGCACTGTCCTTTTTCCACATCGGCAAAGACTTGTGGCTCAATGGCCTTGATGCGACGACCAAGGTCGAAGATTTGATAATCACAGTTGCTGTTGTGCAGCAATTGAGTGAGGGTCTGAATGTTTTCCATTAAATACGACGTCCTAACGTTCTTTTCACAAGAGATGGTATCATTCTCGGCTAATTCAAGGTTCGATATGTAAAAGTTAATGACTACAAGCACAAAATTGGCGGAATTACTTCACCAACTTGAAGGGCAACTGCACAAGCACCGACTTTGGCAACAAACGATGCCATCGCCACAAGCATTACAAAGTGTGGAGCCGTTTGCGATAGATACCCTTCATCCACATGAATGGTTACAGTGGATATTTATTGCCCGAATGCGCGTTTTGGTTGAAAGCAACCAGCCTTTGCCACGTGGTTTTTCAATTGAACCCTATTTTTCAGAGGTGTGGAAACAAGAGCCGCAATACGCTGAGCTATTGGTCACCATCCGAACTATCGACGAACTATGTAAGTAACCTCAATGTCAGAACAAGAAACATCACAAGCCGTTTCTCCAGTGGAATTGGAGATTGTTTATCAAGATGAATACTTTGTAGCGGTGAACAAGCCTGCCGGTATGCTGGTACATCGTAGTTGGTTAGACAAACACGAAACCCAGTTCGTCATGCAAACGTTGCGTGATCAAATTGGTCAGCACGTTTTTCCTCTGCACCGTTTAGATCGACCAACGTCTGGAGTACTAGTGTTCGCACTTTCCAGTGAGGTCGCATCTCAAGTGATGCCGATGTTTGCTGAGCATAAAATGGAAAAAACCTATCATGCCATCGTGCGCGGCTGGATTGAGGAAGAGGGTGTTTTAGATTACGCGCTTAAAGTCGAATTGGATAAAATTGCGGACAAGTTCGCTTCTCAGGAAAAAGAAGCGCAAGAAGCTGTCACGGCTTATAAACCTCTGGCAAAAGTTGAAGTGCCGTACTCTACCGGGAAGTTTCCAACCACGCGCTATTGTCTAGTGGAAATGAAACCCAAAACGGGACGTAAGCACCAGCTTCGTCGTCATATGGCCCACTTACGTCATCCGATCGTGGGTGACACTTCTCATGGTGATGGTAAGCACAACAAACTGTATCGAACTGAATTTGATTCTCACCGTTTGTTATTGCATGCATCAGAGCTTCGTTTTGTTCATCCGTTTACCAATGAAGAGATCGTGATGAAAGCGAATATCGATGAGACATGGCAGCAGTTATTTGCTCGATTTGAATGGGATGAAGGGCTTGTTAGTCCAAAGAGCTAACGGACTCGTTCATTCTTAAAAAACGAAAGAAAAAGGGGTTGGTGAACTTACCAACCCCTTTATTATTTTTATGTATTTAAATCGTTACTTGAGTTTTTCTAGATCCGCTTCGATCTCTGCGATCTTGCTTGATACGACTTTTTCTAAATGGCGAAGATCAGACAAGATTTTCTCTTTGACGTCGACTTCAGCCACTTTGGTTGGTTTAGTGATTTTATTTAGTTCGTCAATAACTAAAGTAAGGTTGCGATTGATTTCGGTGACTTCTTTGTATTGATGACTGCCACTGTCTACAAGTACATTTTTGATTTGGCGTGGGTATTTAAATTTGACACTTTTGGCGAAGAGCTCGCCTTTTTGTTTTTGGAAGTAGATTTTCAGCACATCTTTATGTGCCTCTTGACGAAGGGAATAACGTTCAATCTGTTTTGGGTCTTGAATGCCCAAACCAGTGAGGTGTGGAAACATAGGCTACCTCTATATACGGAAATGATACCAGTTTTACTTTAGCAGCCTATGTACGTGCTAGATAGCTGATAATTAGTTAAATTGCTCAACTTGTGGGCAAGATCGCTATCACTCTTGCCCACGTTAATCGAGTTCCTTTACTTAATCGGTGACCGCCTCAGAAAGTGTCTCAATGAGCTGCTCTCGCAACGCATTTTGTTGCTCTTCACTGAGTCTTCCGCCTGTACCGCTGGTGAGAATGAATAAGTCTTCCGCTCGTTCTCCGATAGTCGTAATTTTTGCGCCGTGAATATTAATATTCAAATCCGCAAAAGTACGCCCGACTTTGGCCAGTAAGCCCGGGGTATCTAACGCAACAAATTCCATTAAGGTGTGTTTCTTACCTCTGGTCGGCAAGAAATCCACTTTGGTTTTGACATTAAAGTGTTGGAGTTTATGCGGGGTGCGACGGGTTTTAATCTTTGTTGGCCTGCCGTCTTCTAACACATGAGTTAAGTGTTTGATCACCGCCGCATGGCGAGACTCATCGATTGCTTCACCGTGTTGGTCAAGAACAATGAAGGTATCGATGACATGACCGTCTTTACTCGTCATGATCTGCGCGTCATGTACGTTGAAGTTACGTCTGTCCAGCTCTGCTACGACGGTCGCAAATAACGCTGGTTGGTCTTTGCTGTAAACGAAAACTTCAGTACCACCACGAGTGGCTTTTTTACTGATCAGCACCAATGGTTTGGTTAGATCGTCCATACGCAGTAAGTGCGCACAGTGCCACGCAATCTGAGTATGAGTGTGACGCAGGAAGTAATCGGCCTTGAAGCGTTGCCACAACACTTCTATCTCACGCGCTGAGAACCCTTCTTTGCGCAACAGCGCTGATGCCATTTGTTGATTGTGGCGAATGCGTTCACGCACATCAACCGGGTTTTCCAGGCCTCGACGCAGAGCACGCTGTGTAGAGTAAAATAGCTCCGCAAGTAGGGTACGTTTCCAGGCGTTCCAGAGTTCTGGATTGGTCGCACTGATATCCGCGACTGTCAGACAAACCAAGTATTCCAGTGACTCTTCATCACGAACCTTTTTGGCGAATTCAGTAATCACGTCCGGATCGTAGATGTCGCGTCGTTGAGCGGTAACAGACATCAGCAAGTGGTGTCTTACCAGCCAGCTGACGAGTTTCGCTTCTGGTTTCGATAGCCCATGCTCTATACAGAAATCATACGCTTCTCCCTCACCAATTACCGAGTGATCGCCACCTCGTCCTTTACCAATGTCATGGAAAATTGCTGCAATGATCAGCAGCTCTTTCTTTTGCATGCGAGGGTAGATATCGCAACAAATTGGATGCTTCTCGTGATTCGCTGGATCGTTAAACGTATGAATGTGCTTAAGCAAGCGGATGCTGTGCTCATCAACGGTATAAGCGTGGAAAAGGTCAAACTGCATCTGGCCAACAATTTGGCTCCACTGCGGCAGATAAGCGGCCATGACGCCAAGTCGGTGCATCAAACTAAATGCTTTGTGCAATGCATTTGGGTGTCGGCACAACGCGATGAATTTTTCACGCGCAGCGGGGATGGTATGCAGGAACTTATTTAAGCGGCGGCGAGCGGTTCGCAACTGACGTAAAGTAGGGGGGCTGACCCCTTCAATAGTGGAATCATTCGCGATGTGCAAGAACATATCGAGTATGGTTTCTGGTCGAGCCTGAAACAAAGCTGGCTTGCGGGCTTCAATCAATGAGCCGCGTCGCTGAAAATCGCCATCTAATATTTCAGCATTTTCAGTGATGCCACCATTGATGATCGCTTGGTCAAACAGCTTGAGCAGCATTTTGTTCAGCTCTGCCACGCGACGAAGGGTACGGTAAAACTCCTTCATCATCATTTCGACTCCACGATTGCCCTCGCCAACGTAGCCAAGGCTCTCTGCAACTTGAGCTTGATGAGCGAAAGTCAGGCGGTTGTCGTAGCGACGTAACTCTAGGTGCAAAGCAAAGCGAACACGCCATAAGAAATCCTGACACTCGACCAGCTCGCGGTACTCAGCATCGGTCAAAAAGCCATAACGACTCATCTCCAGCAAAGAGGTAGCACCAAAGTGTCGGCGAGCAACCCAGCTAAGCGTATGAATATCGCGCAGGCCACCAGGTGTTGACTTTATATCAGGCTCTAGGTTGTAAGTGGTGTCGTGATAACGAGCGTGACGCTCTCTCTGTTCTTGTATTTTGGCACGATAAAAGGTTTCACTTGGCCAAAACGAGTCGGATAACACGACTTTTTTTAGCGCCTGGAAGGTGTCTTCGCTGCCGCACAGCAGCCGAGCTTCCTGAAGGTTGGTGGCGACAGTAAGGTCATGGCGACCAATTTCCGCACACTCACTAACAGTTCGAACAGAATGACCAACTTCCAGTTTAAGATCCCATAAAAGCGTAATGAACTCGCTGATTTTTGCTTCTAGTGAAGTCGGTAGTTTTTTATTCGAAAGAATCAGGATATCAATGTCAGATAATGGATGAAGCTCTCCGCGACCATAACCACCTACGGCAACCAAAGAGATATTGTAAATATCGTTGAAGCCAAAGTGTTGCCACAAACGCTTTAGAAGCAAATCCATGTACTCCGCTCGGGCGAGAACCAAGCTCGTAACAGGATGGTGATTAAGAAATTCTTGTTTTTGTTCTGAGCCAAATCTCTCTAGCTCTTGTTTTAGTTCCCCGATATTGATTTGTTCATCGGTAAACGTAAGAGGGGACTGAAGTGACATATTTGCTATCCGTGCAAGCTAAAACTATTAGCAATCTAACAAATTTGATGCAGATAAAAAATATCCCCGCGAGGGCGGGGATATGATTGAGTGAAATTATTACGCGTTTTTCATCAGGCGAGGAATGGTATCGTCGCTGCGAAGTGTCAGGACTTCACAACCTTCTTTCGTTACCACAATCGTGTGCTCGTATTGCGCTGAGTTTTTGCCATCACCTGTGTATACCGTCCAGTCGTCTTGTGCATCGACACTGCAACCAAACTTACCGGCGTTAATCATCGGCTCGATAGTGAAACACATACCTTCTTTCAGGACACGACGATCTTTGTTCTTGTAGTGAACCACTTGTGGCTCTTCATGGAACTCATCACCAATGCCGTGACCACAGAAATCCTTCACAATAGAGAACTTGTTGCGAGGGTTGTTCTTATTGTTTTCTTTAATGTACTTCTCGATAGCTGTACCGATATCACCAACCGTAGCACCTGGCTTAACCTGACGCATGCCCACGTAAAGCGCTTCTTGCGTTACCATGCACAGACGTTTATTAGCAGGCGATACTTCACCAACCAGGAACATCTTCGACGTGTCACCGTGGTACCCTTGAGGGCGAACGCTCAGGTCTGCGTTTTCATCGTTAGGAACGATAACCGTAATGTCGACGTTAATAATGTCGCCATCTTTTAGTACTGCAGGTTTAAGTTGCCCGTTGCTGCCAACCTCATCTTGCTCGGCTGGAATGCCGTGACAGACGATGTGGTTGATAGACGTACAAATCGATTTAGGGAATCCATGGTAATCAAGTGGTGCCGAGTACGCGCCTTTTTCTAGTGCGTATTCATGACAAATTTTGTTGAGTTCTTCTGTCGTCACGCCGACCTTAATGTGCGGTTCGATCATCTCTAGAACGTCAGCGGCAAGCTTGCCCGCAATGCGCATGCGTTCGATTTCTTCAGCAGTTTTAATCTTGATTGACATTGGCTTTCTCTACTTATTCGTAAGCACGTAAACGTGCGAATGGCCGCATTCTAACAGACATCGGGCGATGAACCCAAGCCAGTTAAGAATATGAGTCATTCTTACTTGAAGTGTAGTAAGAGAATTAAGGCTGAGTAGGGAGGTATCGTGCCTAAAATGAAAAGTATAAGAAACAATTTTTACTAGCCATCTTGAGCTAAAATATGATATAAAGCGCGCCGGAATAGAGGTCTGTTCTCTTTGCTTAGTCAAAGCTAAAGCAACGAAGCTGGTTTCATCCGACAAACTTTTATCTTTAAATCACACACATTCCGTCACATATTCCGGGGTGCTGAGCAGAAGCTTGGTCGGAGTTATGGGGGATGTGGAGGCCTAACCCCATAGAGGATTTTAAAATGGCAACTGTATCAATGCGCGATATGCTGAAAGCTGGTGTTCACTTCGGTCACCAAACTCGTTACTGGAACCCAAAAATGAAGCCATTCATCTTTGGCGCTCGTAACCGCGTTCACATCATCAACCTAGAAAAAACTGTACCAATGTTCAACGACGCTCTAGCTGAAATTGCTAAAGTTGGCGAGAAAAAAGGTAAAGTTCTTTTCGTAGGTACTAAGCGCGCTGCATCTGAAGCTGTTAAAGAAGCTGCTATCGCAAGCAACCAGTACTACGTGAACAACCGTTGGTTGGGCGGTATGCTAACTAACTACAAAACTGTTCGTCAGTCTATCAAGCGTCTAAAAGACCTAGAGACTCAGTCTCAAGACGGTACTTTCGACAAGCTAACTAAGAAAGAAGCTCTAATGCGCACTCGTGAAATGGAGAAGCTAGAGAAATCTCTTGGTGGTATCAAAGATATGGGCGGCCTACCAGACGCTCTATTCGTAATCGACGCTGATCACGAGCACATTGCAATTAAAGAAGCTAACAACCTAGGTATTCCAGTATACGCTGTGGTAGATACTAACTCTAACCCAGACGGCGTTGACTACGTTATCCCAGGTAACGACGACGCGATCCGCGCAGTACAGCTATACCTAAACGCTGCTGCTTCAGCAGTAACTGAAGGTCGTAACAAAGACGTTGCTGTAGTTGCTGAAAAAGACGGTTTCGTAGAAGCTGAATAATAGCGGCTCTAGTCACACTTGGTCTATGTGAAACCTTTGTGTAGCATAAACTAAGTTATAGTTAGTAATGGGGGCCAACAATGTTAGGCCCCTGTTTTTTACCTTATTTCGAATCAAACGAGGAATACAGAATGGCAACTGTAACTGCTGCTCTAGTTAAAGAACTTCGCGAGCGCACAGGCGCTGGCATGATGGAATGTAAGAAAGCGCTTGTAGAAGCAAACGCAGACATCGAACTAGCAATTGAAAACATGCGTAAATCAGGCGCAGCGAAAGCAGCTAAGAAAGCTGGTAACGTTGCTGCTGAAGGCGCAATCATCATCAAAGAAGAAAACGGCGTTGCTGTTCTTCTTGAAGTTAACTGCCAAACTGACTTCGTTGCTAAAGACGGTAACTTCACTGCATTCGCAGACGAAGTTGCAGCTGCAGCTCTAGCTTCAAAAGCTACAGTTGAAGAACTACAAGCTCAATTCGAAGAAACTCGCGTAGCTCTAGTAGCTAAAATCGGTGAGAACATCAACATCCGTCGCGTACAGTACGTTGAAGGTGCTGCAATCGCTTCTTACCGTCACGGTGAGAAAATCGGTGTTGTTGTTGCTGGTGAAGGCGACGCAGAAACTCTTAAGCACGTTGCAATGCACGTTGCAGCTTCTAAGCCAGAGTACGTTAACCCAGAAGACGTACCAGCTGACGTAGTAGCTAAAGAGAAAGAAGTTCAAGTTGAAATCGCTATGAACGAAGGCAAGCCTGCTGAGATCGCAGAGAAGATGGTTGTTGGCCGCATGAAGAAATTCACTGGCGAAATCTCTCTAACTGGTCAAGCATTCATTATGGAACCTAAGAAAACTGTAGGTGAAATTCTGAAAGAAAAAGGCGCTTCAGTTGCTACATTCGTTCGCCTAGAAGTAGGTGAAGGTATCGAGAAAGCAGCAGAAATGAGCTTTGCTGAAGAAGTTGCTGCGGCTCAAAAAGGTTAATCCTTAGAGACTGCATAAAAATTAGACCGTAGCCTTGGCTGCGGTCTTTTTATGAGCAGTAGACGATTTGCCGTGATGAATAGCTATAAGCAAGCTTGTGGCTATCCATGACTGTTAATCAACAACTCTCTTGTTAAGGTAAACTCCATGACTACGAACCCTAAACCAGCGTATCAACGTATTCTATTAAAACTGAGTGGTGAAGCTCTTCAAGGTGAAGACGGTTTTGGTATTGATCCAGCGATCCTTGATCGTATGGCGCAAGAAGTTAAAGAACTTGTTGAACTAGGTGTTCAGGTTGGTGTAGTTATCGGTGGCGGTAACCTGTTCCGTGGTGCTGGTCTTGCAGAAGCTGGCATGAACCGTGTAGTGGGCGACCACATGGGTATGCTTGCTACAGTAATGAACGGCCTTGCAATGCGTGATGCTCTGCACCGTGCATACGTAAACGCGCGTGTAATGTCTGCAATTCCTCTTAAAGGCGTATGTGACGACTATAATTGGGCTGACGCGATTCGTGAACTTCGTCAAGGCCGCGTTGTTATCTTCTCTGCAGGTACAGGTAACCCATTCTTTACAACGGATTCAGCAGCGTGTCTACGTGGTATCGAAATTGAAGCAGACGTAGTTCTAAAAGCGACAAAAGTTGATGGTGTATTTACTGCTGACCCAGTAGCAAACCCAGACGCAGAGCTGTATGATAAGCTATCTTACGCAGAAGTTCTGGATAAAGAGCTTAAAGTAATGGATTTGGCTGCGTTCACACTTGCTCGTGACCACAAAATGCCTATCCGCGTATTTAACATGAACAAGCCAGGCGCACTACGTCGCGTGGTGATGGGTGAAGAAGAAGGCACGCTGATCAACTCTGACGCATAATTCTAGACGCCATCCAAGAAGTGTTGGATGGCGTATCGCTTTGCTCAACCCTTTTAAGCTTTCTTCAGGAAAGATGACATTTTTAAGGTGAAACCGTGATTAACGAAATCAAAAAAGACGCTCAAGAGCGCATGGACAAAAGCGTTGAAGCGCTAAAGAACAACCTTTCTAAAGTTCGTACTGGTCGTGCACACCCAAGCCTACTATCTGGTATCTCTGTTGAGTACTACGGTGCTGCTACTCCTCTTAATCAAATTGCGAACGTTGTAGCTGAAGACGCACGTACTCTAGCAATCACAGTTTTCGACAAAGAGCTAACTCAAAAAGTTGAAAAAGCGATCATGATGTCTGACCTTGGTCTAAACCCAATGTCTGCTGGTACTATCATTCGCGTTCCACTTCCACCGCTAACAGAAGAGCGTCGTAAAGACCTTGTTAAGATCGTTCGTGGTGAAGCTGAAGGTGGTCGTGTTGCAGTACGTAACATCCGTCGTGACGCAAACAATGATCTTAAAGCGCTTCTAAAAGATAAAGAAATCTCTGAAGACGAAGATCGTAAAGCACAAGACGAGATCCAAAAACTGACTGACGTAGCAGTTAAGAAGATCGACGAAGTTCTTGCTGCAAAAGAAAAAGAGTTGATGGAAGTTTAATACTCCCACCTACATCACTGTTGGAAAACGCTGTGCTCACAGCTCAGCGTTTTTTTATGTTAGTCTGTCCAACTGATGGAACTCAATTAACTCCTTATGCAAAATTCTCAAGCCTTCTCTGACTCCCTTCCTAAACATATTGCCATCATAATGGACGGTAATGGTCGTTGGGCTAAGTCCAAAGGAAAACCTCGTGTATTCGGCCACAAAAAAGGCGTAAGTGCGGTTCGTAAGACGGTCGCAGCGGCTTCTCGGCTTGGTATAAAATCCATGACGTTATTTGCTTTCAGCAGCGAAAACTGGCGTCGTCCCGAGGAAGAAGTTGGCCTATTGATGGAGCTGTTTATCTCAGTTCTGTCCAGTGAAGTAAAAAAATTACATAAAAACAACTTACAGTTGCGAGTGATCGGTGATACCAGCCGGTTTAGCGAGCGCCTGCAAAAGAAGATTATCGAAGCAGAAAAGCTAACGGCAGAAAACACTGGTATGGTGATCAACATTGCAGCCAATTATGGCGGCAAATGGGATATCACACAGGCAACCAAAGCGTTAGCACAAAAAGCACGTAATGGTGAAATACGTGTAGAGGATATAAATGAGCAATTAATCACCGAGCATTTGACCATGGCAGACTTACCTGAGGTGGATCTTCTTATCCGCACCAGTGGTGAGTGCCGCATTAGCAACTTCATGTTGTGGCAAATGGCATATGCTGAGATGTACTTTACACCAGAATACTGGCCAGAATTCGATGAAGACAGTCTGGTCGAAGCAGTAACCTGGTTTATTAACCGAGAGCGCCGTTTTGGCTGCACTGGTGAACAAGTAAAGGCATTGATGGCAGCTCAATAAGGACTAATTAGTTTGAAACAGAGAATAATAACGGCACTAATTTTAGCTCCCCTGGTTATTTTAGGCATTTTTAAGTTACCCCTGATGGGTTTTATCATCGCATTGACAGCGATAACCTTGTTAGGATTTTGGGAGTGGACCCAGTTTACAGGCAGTCGTTCTAGAATTGCAGCGCTTATTCCGGCTGCAATTGTTACCGGACTCAGTTTTTTTTACATCTCACCTGAGGCAAATAGTCTCAATCACTTATCAACGCCGCACTATGTTATGCTTGGACTTGGTTTCGTATGGTGGATTATTGCCAGCTTAATGGCGATCACCTACCCAAAAACCACTAAAACTTGGCAGAGTAGCCTTGTTCTAAGGCACATTTTTGGCTTCCTGACGTTAATTCCTTTTCTTTGGAGCGTCATTATCCTGAGAGCTTCCGATATCACGGTAGATCCATACCACGGCGCAAAGCTGGTTCTTTTCGTTTGTTTCTTGGTATGGGCTGCAGACAGCGGAGCTTACTTTGCTGGTAAAAGTATGGGTAAGCGCAAAATGGCGCCAAATGTTAGTCCAAATAAGACCATCGAGGGCTTAATTGGAGGCATCATTGCTGCTCTGCTCGTTGGTTGGTTATTCGCTGACTGGTTTGATATTCATTTCACGAGTTCAGTTCATATGGTGATCATCACGCTTATCACGGTTGTCATTTCCGTGCTTGGCGACTTGGTTGAAAGTATGTTCAAACGCGTCTCAGGCATTAAAGACAGCAGTAATATAATTCCAGGACATGGCGGCGTGCTTGATCGCATCGATAGCCTAACCGCTGCATTTCCCGTCTTTGCTCTTCTTTACTACGTATTCTAATTTATCGGGAGCGGCTTTACGCTCCTGAGTTTTTATAACGGTCTTACAACATGCAAAAGTTAACGATTCTTGGTGCAACAGGTTCAATAGGTGCAAGCACACTTAAAGTGGTCGAACAGAATCCAGAGCTATTTTCTGTCGTAGCACTTGCAGCCGGTACTAACGTTGAAAAGATGGTGGCACTTTGTCGTAAATGGCAGCCTAAATACGCTGTTATGGCGGATAAGTCTGCGGCCACTGCACTGAAGTCTGAACTCGATTCTTTAGCTCCGGGTACAGAGGTACTTGGTGGTGTTGACGCTCTTTGTCATGTTGCTTCATTAGATGAAGTCGATAGCGTAATGGCGGCGATTGTTGGTGCTGCTGGTTTATTGCCTACGATGGCCGCGGTAAAAGCAGGTAAACGAGTGCTACTGGCGAACAAAGAAGCATTGGTCATGTCAGGGCAGCTATTCATTGATGCGGTTGAGCAGTATGGCGCAGAGTTGTTGCCTGTCGATAGCGAGCACAATGCTATTTTCCAGTGTCTTCCAGAGCAAGTTCAAACCAGTTTAGGTCGATGTCATCTAGATGTGCATGGAATTTCTCATATTTTACTGACAGGCTCTGGTGGGCCATTCCGTTATACTGACATTGCTGAGTTAGAAAAAGTTACGCCAGCACAGGCTATTGCACACCCTAATTGGTCAATGGGGCCAAAAATCTCGGTTGACTCTGCGACAATGATGAACAAAGGCTTAGAGTACATCGAAGCGAAATGGCTATTTAACGCCTCACGCGAGCAGTTAAAAGTAATTATTCATCCGCAGTCAGTGATTCATTCTATGGTGCAATATCGCGATGGTTCTGTTTTGGCTCAAATGGGTGAGCCAGATATGGCAACGCCAATTGCGCTGACCATGTCTTACCCGTCTCGCGTGCATGCAGGGGTTAAACCGCTGGATTTCACTCAGGTTGGTGAGCTGACTTTCTTGCAGCCTGACTTTGCGCGATACCCATGTTTGAAACTGGCGATTGATGCGTGTTACGAAGGTCAACATGCGACGACGGCACTTAATGCAGCGAATGAAGTCGCTGTTGATGCATTTCTAAATAATCGCCTTGGTTTTACTGACATAGCTCGCATCAATGGGGCTGTGTTGAATAAAATCAGTGCAAGCTGCAAAGCTGAGAATGTGAATAGCTTGGAAAGCTTGTTAGAGCTAGATAGAATGGCTAGAACTATCGCCCTTGAATTGATACGCGAGCGTGGCTAATGACTGGTATTTTGTGGAATCTCGTTTCTTTTATCGTTGCACTTGGCATCCTTGTGGCTGTGCACGAGTTTGGTCACTTTTGGGTTGCGCGTCGTTGCGGCGTTAAAGTTGAAAAGTTTTCAATCGGTTTTGGTAAGTCAATCTGGAAAAAGATGGGCAAAGACGGAACCGAATACAGCATCTCAATGATCCCTCTTGGCGGCTATGTCAAAATGGTGGATAGCCGCGTTGATGACGTTCCCCAACATGAAAAGCACTTAGCTTTTGATCAAAAGCCGCTTTGGAAGCGCACCTCGATTGTGGCTGCTGGTCCCATCTTTAACTTCTTATTTGCTATCTTTGCTTATTGGCTGGTTTTCCTCATTGGTGTACCTGCAGTTAAGCCTGTAGTGGGTGATGTTATGCCCAATTCGATTGTTGCTGAGGCAGGAATTGAATCTGGGATGGAACTAAAAGCAATCTCTGGTATCAAAACTCCGGACTGGGAATCAGTAAATATGGGATTGATTTCCCATATTGGTGATGATTTGATGACAGTTACCGTGGAAGCAAATGATGAAATCGGCTCTGAGGTGACAAAGACGCTCGACCTTCGTGATTGGAAATTTGATCCGGAAACAGAGTCTGCGATGCACTCTCTAGGCTTTGAACCGTATACACCGGAAATTTATACAACGATCCAGCAAGTTACAGAAGGTGGTGCTGCGGAGCTAGCCGGAGTAATGCCAGGAGACGAAATTGTTTCGATTGCTGGTAAGACGGTGGCCGTTTGGGATGATGTGGTAGAAGCAGTTCGCTCTAACCCAAATACACCAATCGAGTTGACCGTTCTACGTGACGGTTATCATCAGACATTAACGTTGACTCCAGGCAGTCGTGAGCTGGCTAACAAAGACGTCATTGGCTTCGCGGGCATCGCCCCTGAAGTCGCAGAATGGCCCGAAAGTTATCGCTTCGATTTACAGTTTGGTGTATTCGAATCAATTGGCAAAGCGATTGATAAAACGGGTCAAGTTGTCGGACTGACAGTCAGTATGCTCAAGAAACTGATTGTCGGCGACGTTGGCCTGAATAATCTGAGTGGCCCTATTTCGATTGCGAAAGGGGCAGGGGCGACGGCAGACTATGGTCTGGTCTATTTTTTAGGTTTTCTCGCTCTAATTAGTGTTAACCTAGGTATTATTAACCTCGTACCTTTACCAATGTTGGATGGCGGTCATTTGTTGTTTTTTGCAATTGAAGCGGTTATTCGACGCCCAGTTCCAGAAAGAATACAGGAAATGGGATACCGAATTGGTGGTGCGATCATCTTCTCGCTCATGGCGTTAGCGCTATTTAATGATTTTACTCGTCTGTGAGAGTTCAGAGACAAAGCAGTAGCAAGGAATAATTAGAACAAGTATGGCGATTAAGCGAATTCTATTTGCAAGTTTACTGGCGACCAGTGTGTCTGCAAATGGAGCAGAGAACTTCGTAGTTCAAGATATTGAAATCGATGGATTGCAGCGTGTTGCACTAGGTGCTGCGTTGCTGAAAATGCCTGTCCGCGTCGGTGATACCATTGGCCAAGGCGATGTTGCAGAAATTATCCGCGCACTGTACGCATCTGGTAACTTTGAAGATGTGAGAGTACTGCGTGATGGTGAGGTGCTTGTTGTTCAAGTAAAAGAGCGTCCGACCATTGCTAGCATCTCATTTTCAGGCAACAAAGCAATCAAGGACGAGCAGCTACAAGAAAACCTGAACGCATCAGGTATTCGTGAAGGCGAAGCGCTTGACCGTACAACGCTGAGCAATATCGAAAAAGGCTTGGAAGACTTTTACTACAGTGTGGGTAAATATAACGCGACAGTAAAAGCGGTCGTTACTCCATTGCCACGTAACCGTTCCGATCTGAAGTTTGTCTTCACCGAAGGTGTATCGGCAAAAATTCAGCAAATCAACTTTATTGGTAATGAAGTCTTTTCTGACGAAGAACTATTGTCCCGTTTCAACTTGAATGTTGACGTGCCTTGGTGGAATTTCCTAGCTGATGAAAAATACCAAAAGCAGGTACTTGCTGGTGATATCGAAGCGCTGAAGTCTTTCTATCTTGATCGTGGTTACCTGAAATTTAACGTTGATTCAACACAGGTAGCAATCTCTCCTGACAAGAAAGGGGTATACATTACTCTTGGCTTGGAAGAGGGAGAGGTGTACACCGTTAAGGACGTAAAATTCCGCGGTGACCTTGTAGGTGAACAAGATGCGTTCGAAAGCATGGTGCCATTTGACAGCAACGAAACTTACAATGGTTCGCTTGTCACTTCGATGGAAGAAGGCGTTAAGCGCGTTTTAGGTGAGTCTGGTTATGCGTATCCGCAGGTAAATACCATTCCTGAATTTGATGATGAAAACAAAGAAGTTTCATTGGTCGTAAACGTTGACCCGGGTAACCGAATTTACGTTCGTGATATCCGCTTTACGGGTAACAACGCGACAAAAGATGAAGTGCTTCGTCGTGAGATGCGTCAGATGGAAGGCAGCTGGTTGAATTCTAAGTCGATTGAAACGGGTAAAACTCGTCTTAACCGTCTTGGCTACTTTGAAAATGTTGAAGTACAAACCGTTCGTGTTCCAGGAAGTGATGATCAGGTAGATCTTGTTTACTCAGTGAAAGAAGCGAACTCAGGTAGTGTCAACTTTGGTGTTGGCTACGGTACTGAATCTGGTGTCAGCTTCCAGGTTGGTCTACAGCAGGACAACTTCTTAGGCAGTGGTAATCGCGTTGGTATTAATGCAATGATGAACGATTACCAAAAGAACATCAGCTTAGATTACCGCGACCCATACTGGAACCTCGATGGGGTAAGTTTGGGTGGTAAGATCTTCTACGATGAGTTTGAAGCCTCTGAAGCGGGTATTGTTGACTACACCAACCAAAGTTACGGTGGTAGCCTGACATGGGGTTTCCCATTCGATGAGCTAAACCGCTTTGAGTTTGGTGTTGGCTACACCCACAACAAGATCGGTAACTTATCGCCTTACTTACAGGTAGAGCAGTTCTTGCGTGCGCAAGCGGACAATATTGATTCAGATGGTTCATTGAACACTAACGATTTTGACATCAATATCTCCTGGACACGCAATAACCTGAACCGTGGTTACTTCCCGACGGCAGGTAATCACCAACGCGCGTTTTACAAAATGACGGTACCTGGCTCTGACGTTCAGTACTTCAAAATGCAGTACGATGTTCGTCAATACATGCCTTTGACCGAAAAACACGAGTTCACGCTCTTGTTCCGTGGTCGTCTAGGTTATGGTAATGGCTACGGTGAAACGAATGGTAACGATAACTTGTTCCCATTCTACGAAAACTACTACGCAGGTGGCTTTACATCGCTACGTGGTTTCGGCTCCAACTCGGTTGGTCCTAAAGCGGTATACCGTGATTACTCGGGCTCAAACAATGGTGCTGATACGGCAACAGACGATGCTGTAGGTGGTAACGCCGTCGCATTGGCAAGCCTGGAACTTATCGTTCCAACGCCGTTCGCATCGGATGAAGTTCGTAATCAAATTCGTACCAGTATCTTCTTCGATATGGCAAGTGTCTGGGATACGGAATTTGACTACCGCGACTCTGGTGCGGAGTATGGTGATAAATACTATTACGACTACTCAGATCCAACCAATTACCGCTCATCTTATGGTGCGGCGTTGCAATGGATGTCTCCAATGGGGCCTCTAGTATTCTCACTAGCGAAACCAATTAAGAAATATGATGGCGATGATGAAGAATTCTTCACCTTCACTATCGGTCGAACCTTCTAAAGAGGAAAATATTTTGAATAAAATGATCAAAGCGGCTGGGATTGGCCTTCTTGTACTTAGCTCATCAATGTTTGCAAACGCGGCAGAAGCGGCACAAAAAATTGCATACGTGAATACCGCTCAAGTTTTTCAAGCACTTCCTCAGCGTGAAGTTGTTTTGCAAAAAATGCAGAAAGACTTTAAAGGTAAAGCCGACGAACTTAAGAAAATTCAATCTCAAGCAAAAACAAAGATTGAAAAGCTACAGCGTGATGGCGAGCTTCTAGGTCAGGACGAGATTGAAAAGCTACGTATCGATATCGCAAAGCTAGACAGTGAGTACAAAGTAAAAGCGCAAGCACTAGATAAAGCAAGCGCTCGTCGTGAAGCGGAAGAAAAAGCGAAGCTGTTTAAAACGATTCAAGATGCCGTGACAAAAGTTGCTAAGAACAAAGGTTACGATCTCGTTATTGATATCTCTGCACTTCAATACGGTAAGCCAGAATACAACATCTCTGAAGACGTAATTAAAGCTCTAAAATAAGAAGTTATGAAGACATTAACATTAGCCGAGTTGGCAACAATTACTGGTGGCGAATTATTTGGTGATGACACGCTTGTTGTTAGCCGTGTCGCTCCAATGGATAAAGCACGAGAAGGTGATGTAACCTTTTTGTCTAACCCAAAGTATGCAAAGCACTTATCTGAGTGCCAAGCAACGGTTGTGATGGTAAAAGCAGAGCATAAAGACAAATGTTCAGGTAATGCACTTGTTGTTGCGGATCCTTACGTTGCTTTTGCGCACGTTGTTCAGGCAATGGACACAACCCCACAACCTGCACAAGATATTGCGCCAAGTGCCGTGATCGCATCTGACGTTAAGATGGGTGATAACGTTGCAATTGGGGCAAACGCTGTCATTGAAACGGGTGCAGAACTTGGCGACAACGTGATTGTTGGCGCAGGTTGCTTTATCGGTAAAAATGCCAAGCTGGGTAGTAACACCAAGCTTTGGGCTAATGTGACTATCTATCATGAAGTTTCTCTGGGCGATGATTGTTTGGTTCAATCAGGCACAGTGATCGGCTCTGACGGTTTTGGTTATGCGAATGACAAAGGCGAGTGGATTAAAATCCCTCAACTTGGCTCTGTGCGTATCGGAAACCGTGTTGAGATCGGCGCATGTACGACAATTGACCGTGGTGCATTAGAAGATACGGTTATTGAAGACAACGTGATTCTTGATAACCAGCTTCAAATCGCGCACAACGTTCACATCGGATATGGTACCGTGATGCCTGGTGGTACTATTGTGGCGGGCAGTACTACAATTGGTAAGTACTGTCAGATCGGCGGCGCGTCGGTTCTTAATGGCCACATCACCATTGCAGATGGTGTCGCTATCACCGGTATGAGCATGGTCATGCGCAGTATCGAAGAAAAAGGCCTTTATTCATCGGGTATTCCACTACAGACGAACAAAGAATGGCGTAAAACCGCAACTCGAGTTCACCGTATTGATGAAATGAATAAACGCTTGAAAGCCGTTGAGAAACTGCTAGAGCCAAAAGAAGAATCTTAGTTCCATATTCTGAGCAAAGACTCGCGAAATGCGAGTCTTTTTCTTCTATAATGACGCGCTATTAGTATATTGAATATCAATCACAGTAAGTAAGTGGTCAAAAATAGCGTATTAACAAGCTAGAATGAACAGCTGTTTACTACGATTGATATAACATCAAGCTGGTATACACTTTGCAGGCATTTTAATTTTTTGCGGCTATTGCCGCTGCCTTGCCATCTTGGTTATAGAGAATTTATATAGGAATACGACTTTGACTACTGAAAAGAAAACGATGAACATCTCTGAGATTCAAGAGCTTTTACCTCATCGCTACCCATTCTTATTGATCGACCGTGTGACTGACTTCCAAGAAGAGAAATACCTTCACGCGCTTAAAAATGTGTCGGTTAACGAACCTCAGTTCACAGGTCACTTTCCTCAACTACCCGTATTCCCAGGTGTTTTGATTCTTGAAGCGATGGCTCAGGCTACGGGTCTATTAGCATTTAAATCATTTGGTGCACCAACAGAGAATGAACTGTACTACTTTGCTAGTGTAGATGGCGCGAAATTCCGCAAACCAGTCGTTCCAGGTGACCAGTTGGTGATTGAAGTTGAATTTCTGAAAGAGCGCCGTGGTATTGCTGCATTTCGTGGTGTAGCGAAAGTAGACGGCGAAGTAGTATGTTCAGCTGAGCTGAAGTGTGCTCGTCGAGAGTTTTAATATGATTCATGAAACCGCTAAAATCCACCCGGCAGCGGTGGTAGAAGAAGGTGCCAAAATTGGCGCTAATGTGACCGTCGGGCCATTCACCTACATTACCTCAACGGTAGAAATTGGTGAAGGCACAGAAGTCATGTCTCACGTTGTAATCAAAGGTCATACCAAAATTGGTAAAGATAACCGTATATTCCCGCACGCTGTCATTGGTGAAGAAAACCAGGACAAGAAATACGGCGGCGAAGAGACAACAGTGGTTATCGGTGACCGAAATGTGATTCGCGAAGCGGTTCAGGTTCATCGTGGTACTGTTCAAGATAAAGCAACCACAGTGATCGGAGACGATAACCTTCTGTGTGTGAATGCTCATATTGCGCACGACGTTGTTGTAGGAAATCACACTCACATCGGTAACAACTCGATTCTGGGTGGCCACGTGACGGTAGATGACTACGCTGGCGTAATGGCGCTTTCTGCGATTCACCCATTCTGTACAGTCGGCGCTTATGCTTATGTTGGTGGTTGTTCTGCGGTTGTTCAGGACGTTCCAGCGTATGTGCTTGCGCAAGGTAACCACGCTACGCCATTTGGCTTGAACTTAGTTGGGCTAAAGCGTAACGGTTTCGAGAAGCCAGAAATTCGTGCTCTTCAAAAGGCGTACAAAGAAATTTACCGTTCAGGTAAAACTCTGGAAGAAGTGAAGCCAGTTTTGGCTGAAATGGCACAAGAGTTTCCTGCAGTGAAGCGTTTCTCTGACATTCTGGAAACCACGGAACGTGGTATCATTCGTTAATTCACGGATGTTCAAATAAATTGAAAAGATCGCGCCCCTAATTGGGCTGCGATCTTTTTGTGTTTTATGGATAGGGAATTACCTTATCCATAGTACATAGAGCGGGAACGATATGGAAAAACCATTACGTATTGGCATCATTGCCGGAGAACTTTCTGGTGACACTCTGGGCGAAGGCTTTATTAAAGCTGTGAAAGCGCAGTATCCAAACGCCGAGTTTGTCGGTATTGGTGGTCCTAAAATGATTGCCCAAGGCTGTGAATCCCTCTTCGATATGGAAGAGTTGGCTGTAATGGGTTTGGTTGAAGTCCTGGGACGCTTGCCTCGCTTACTAAAAGTGAAAGCAGAATTAGTGAAGTACTTCACTGAAAATCCACCAGACGTCTTTATCGGTATTGATGCACCGGATTTCAACTTACGACTTGAGTTGGATCTGAAACAAGCGGGCATTAAAACGGTTCATTATGTCAGCCCTTCTGTTTGGGCCTGGCGTCAAAAGCGTATTTTTAAGATTGAAGCCGCGACGAATCTGGTTTTGGCCTTTCTTCCGTTCGAAAAAGCGTTTTACGATAAGTTTAATGTGCCATGTGAATTCATTGGTCACACGCTGGCCGACGCCATTCCGCTGCGCTCAGAGCAAGCACCGGCAAGAGAGTTACTTGGTTTAGATCAAGATAAAAAATGGTTGGCCGTATTGCCAGGTAGCCGTGGTAGTGAATTAAAAATGCTATCACAGCCGTTTATTGAAACCTGTAAATTACTGCATCAGAAATACCCGGATTTAGGGTTTGTGGTGGCTCTGGTCAACCAAAAACGTCGTGAGCAGTTTGAGCAAGCTTGGAAAGAGCATGCGCCTGAGCTGAATTTTACGCTGGTGGATGATACTGCACGTAACGTGATAACTGCTTCAGATGCGGTCATGTTGGCATCAGGCACCGTTGCATTGGAGTGCATGCTGCTAAAACGCCCAATGGTGGTTGGTTATCGTGTTAATGCGTTAACGGCATTTTTAGCTAAACGTCTGCTGAAGACCAAGTATGTGTCATTACCTAACATCCTTGCTGATGACGAACTGGTAAAAGAATATTTACAGGATGAATGCACGCCAGAGAACCTGTTCGAAGAAGTCTCTCGTCTATTGGAAAGCGATAATAGAGAAATGATCGACAAGTTTACTGAAATGCATTACTGGATCCGCAAAGATGCAGATCAACAAGCCGCAAGCGCGGTATTAGAACTGATTAAGAAATAGAGAACCACATGGTTGCGAAAGCTAAGTCCACCAAAACCAAGACGACAAAAACAAAGGTCGAATTACCACCGTTTGAAATGCCACAAGGCTATCAGCTTATCGCTGGTGTCGACGAAGTAGGGCGTGGCCCTTTAGTCGGGGATGTCGTGACCGCCGCGGTTATTTTAGATCCGAGTAACCCGATCGAAGGGTTAAATGACTCCAAAAAGCTTAGCGAGAAAAAGCGCTTAGCTTTGCTTCCGGAAATCAAAGAAAAAGCGCTCGCTTGGGCGGTGGGTCGTTGTTCGCCACAAGAAATTGATGAGTTAAATATTCTTCAAGCGACTATGGTGGCAATGCAACGTGCGATTGCTGGCTTAAATGTTCAGCCAGATCTTGTGCTTATTGATGGCAACCGTTGTCCTGAGTTGCCAATGGATGCACAAGCGGTGGTCAAAGGTGACCTGCGAGTCGCTGAGATTAGCGCTGCGTCTATCATTGCTAAAGTCGTACGTGATACAGAAATGGAAGAGCTCGACAAACAATACCCTCAATTTGGCTTTGCAAAGCACAAAGGGTATCCAACTAAAGCGCACTTTGATGCAATAGAACAACATGGTGTGATTGATGAACATCGCAAGAGCTTCAAGCCGGTAAAGAGAGCACTCGGCATAGAATGCTAAATTAATTGGATGGGTGTTATAAACCCGACTCCCTTTAGGTTAGAATCCCAAACAAAATAGAGTTACACGGTACCTGTTAATGTCAGATCCCAAGTTCATTCACCTTCGAGTTCACAGTGATTTTTCGATGGTGGATGGTATCAGCAAAGTTCCACCGATAGTTAAGAAAGTCGCCGAGCTTGGCATGCCTGCAATGGCATTGACCGATTTCACTAACCTGTGTGGTTTGGTGAAGTTTTACGGCACAGCACATGGCTGCGGTGTAAAACCGATCATCGGTGCAGATTTCAAAATGCAATCTGATGAGTTCGGCGAGGAGCTGACACAGCTAACAGTACTGGCAGCCGATAATGTCGGTTACAAAAACCTGACGCTGCTTATCTCCAAAGCGTATTTACGTGGTCATATCCAGCATCAGCCAGTGATTGATAAGTCTTGGTTAGCCGAGATGTCAGAAGGGTTAATCGTCCTTTCTGGCGGTAAAAATGGTGATATCGGCAAAGCGTTGCTCAAAGGTAACCGTAACTTAGTCCAGAGCTGTGTAGAATTTTACAAACAGCACTTTCCAGATCGTTATTACCTAGAATTACTCCGTACTGGCCGTCCGGATGAAGAAACCTACTTGCACTTCGCCGTTGAACTGGCAGAGCAAGTGGATCTGCCTGTTGTTGCAACAAACGAAGTGGTCTTCCTTAGTTCTGATTTGTTTGATGCCCATGAGATTCGCGTAGCGATCCATGATGGCTACACATTAGAAGATCCTCGCAGACCAAAAAATTACAGCCCACAGCAATACCTCCGCAGTGAGGAGGAAATGTGTGAGCTGTTTGCGGATATTCCTGAAGCACTGGAAAACAGTGTTGAGATAGCCAAGCGTTGTAACGTCACCGTTCGTTTGGGTGAGTACTTCCTGCCTGCGTTCCCAACTGAGGGAATGAAAGAGACTGAATTCTTGGTAATGAAGTCTCGCGAAGGTCTGGAAGAGCGTCTGGAGTTCCTGTTTCCGGATGAAGAAGAACGCAAAAAGCGTCGTCCTGAATACGATGAACGTTTGCAAATCGAGCTGGATGTTATCAACCAGATGGGCTTCCCGGGATACTTCCTGATCGTAATGGAGTTCATCCAGTGGTCGAAAGACAATGATATTCCTGTAGGTCCAGGGCGTGGTTCGGGTGCGGGCTCTCTGGTGGCATACGCACTGAAAATCACAGACCTTGACCCACTAGAATATGATCTTCTCTTCGAACGTTTCTTGAACCCAGAACGTGTATCCATGCCCGATTTCGATGTCGACTTCTGTATGGATAAACGAGACCAGGTGATTGATCACGTAGCAGAAATGTACGGTCGCGATGCGGTATCTCAGATCATTACCTTTGGTACGATGGCTGCCAAAGCGGTAATTCGTGATGTGGGCCGTGTCCTCGGTCATCCGTTTGGTTTTGTCGACCGAATCTCGAAGCTTATCCCGCCAGATCCGGGTATGACGCTGGATAAAGCATTCAAAGCCGAGCCAGCACTTCCTGAGCTCTATGAGGCAGATGAAGAAGTTAAAGAACTCATCGACATGTGCCACATCTTGGAAGGTTGTACGCGAAACGCAGGTAAGCACGCGGGTGGTGTTGTTATTTCACCAACCACGATTACGGACTTCGCGCCAATTTATGCGGATTCAGAAGGTCATTTCCCGGTAACACAGTTTGATAAGAACGACGTTGAAACTGCGGGTTTGGTTAAGTTTGACTTCCTTGGTCTTCGTACACTGACCATTATTGACTGGGCGCTTGGGTTGATTAACCCGCGTTTAGAGCGTGAAGGTAAAGCGCCGGTTCGTATAGAATCTATCCCGCTCGATGATCAGGCGTCGTTCCGCTTGTTACAAAACTCAGAAACCACCGCCGTATTCCAGTTGGAATCGCGTGGGATGAAAGAGCTTATCAAGCGACTTCAGCCAGACTGTTTTGAAGACATTATCGCACTGGTGGCACTTTTCCGTCCGGGTCCATTGCAATCAGGCATGGTAGATAACTTTATTGACCGTAAACACGGTCGGGAAGCGATCTCTTACCCTGATGAAAAGTGGCAACACGAGTCATTAAAAGAAATTCTCGATCCGACTTACGGCATTATCCTGTATCAGGAACAGGTAATGCAGATCGCGCAGGTACTGTCTGGCTACACGCTTGGTGGCGCGGACATGCTTCGTCGTGCGATGGGTAAGAAGAAGCCGGAAGAGATGGCCAAGCAGCGTGCTACCTTCGAGGAAGGCGCGGTGAAGAATGGCGTCGACGGCGAGTTGGCGATGAAAATCTTCGACTTGGTAGAAAAGTTCGCTGGCTACGGCTTTAACAAATCGCACTCTGCCGCATACGCATTGGTTTCTTACCAAACGTTGTGGCTAAAAATGCATTATCCAGCAGAGTTTATGGCTGCGGTAATGACAGCCGATATGGACAACACTGAGAAAGTGGTTGGTCTGGTCGACGAATGTTTCCGTATGAAGCTTACCGTATTGCCACCGGACATTAACTCAGGGTTGTATCGCTTTAATGTTGATGAAAACGGCGCTATTGTTTACGGTATCGGTGCAATTAAAGGCGTGGGTGAAGGTCCAATTGATGCGATTTTGGAAGCGAGAAACAAAGGTGGTCACTTTAAAGACCTGTTTGATTTCTGTGCTCGAATCGATCTGAAACGTGTTAACAAACGTGTCATTGAAAAATTGATTTATGCAGGTGCCTTAGACAGACTTGGTCCACATCGTGCTGCGATGATGGCATCACTCAATGATGCTGTTAAAGCCGCAAGCCAACACCATCAGGCAGAGGCATTTGGTCAGGCGGATATGTTTGGTGTACTGACTGATGCACCTGAAGAAGTGGAGCACAAATATACCCAGGTTCCGCCTTGGCCGGAAAAAGTTTGGCTAGAAGGTGAACGCGAAACTCTCGGTCTATATTTGACTGGGCACCCCATTAACGCGTATTTGAAGGAACTAAATAAATACACCAGTTGTCGACTAAAAGACGCGACACCAACACGTCGTGATCAATCAGTGACGGTAGCTGGTTTAGTCATAGCCGCTCGTGTGATGACAACCAAGCGTGGAACACGTATTGGTATCATGACATTGGATGACCGAAGTGGTCGAATGGAGGTAATGCTATTCTCCGATGCGCTTGATCGGTATGCTGAACTTCTCGAAAAAGACAGAATTTTGGTCGTTTCAGGACAGGTCAGCTTTGATGACTTCAATGGTGGCCTTAAAATGTCGGCGCGTGAAGTTATGGATCTCGGCAGCGCGCGTGAAAAATACGCTCGTGGTCTGTCGGTATCGATTGATGCAAATCAGATCAATGATCAATTCTTTGAGCAGTTCAGTCGTATTTTAGAACCGCACAAAGCCGGAACCGTACCCGTCAATGTATACTACCAGCGTGCCGACGCCAGAGCGCGGTTAACATTGGGCACCGAGTGGCGAGTAACGCCAAGTGATACATTAATAGACGATTTAAAACAGTTACTTGGAACAAACCAGGTAGAACTTGAATTTAACTAAAAAATTCAGCGTATTATCTTAGACGCTGAGTAAACAAGGATTCATAGATGAGCCTAAACTTTCTTGAATTTGAAAAGCCAATTGCAGAACTTGAAGCAAAAATTGAAGCCCTGCGCGATGTATCTCGCCACGGTGGTGATGCTGCGGTTGACCTGGATAAAGAAATCGAACAGCTTGAGAAGAAAAGCCTGGAACTGAAGAAAAAAACATTCAGCAACCTAGGCGCTTGGGAAACAGCTCAACTGGCTCGTCACCCATTACGTCCATACACTTTGGACTACATTCAGCATGCATTTGAAGAGTTTGATGAACTAGCGGGTGACCGTGCTTTTGCGGATGACAAAGCGATTGTTGGTGGCATTGCTCGTCTGGAAGGTCGACCAGTGATGATCATTGGTCACCAAAAAGGCCGTGAGACCAAAGAAAAAGTGAAACGTAACTTTGGTATGCCAAAGCCAGAGGGTTACCGTAAAGCATTACGCTTAATGGAAATGGCAGAGCGTTTTAACATGCCTATCATCACATTCATCGATACCGCTGGCGCATACCCAGGTGTTGGTGCAGAAGAACGTGGTCAGTCTGAAGCGATCGCGAAAAACCTGAAAGTGATGTCAGGTCTGAAAGTACCAGTAATCTGTAACGTTGTCGGTGAAGGCGGTTCAGGTGGTGCACTTGCGATTGGTGTGGGTGACTACGTGAACATGCTTCAGTACTCAACTTACTCAGTTATCTCTCCTGAAGGTTGTGCTTCTATCCTATGGCGTGATTCAGATAAAGCACCTCAGGCAGCAGAAGCAATGGGTCTGACAGCTCCGCGTCTTAAAGAGCTTGAGCTTATCGATGAGATCATCGAAGAGCCGCTAGGCGGTGCGCACCGTAACCACGCTGAAATGGCTGCAAACATGAAAGCAACATTGCTTCGTCAGTTGGAAGATCTAGAACAGCTTGACGAAGAGTCGCTACGTGAGCGTCGTTACCAGCGTCTGATGAGCTACGGTTACTGCTGATATCTGGTTAGATAACGGATAAAATAGAAAGGGTTGGATGTGAGTCCAGCCCTTTTTTGTATCGATCGGATTGCTTATGGAATCGCTTTATCAGCACTTTACACAATTACTGACTGCCAATTACCAGCCTCAGACGAAAGTTGTCTTAGCGTTTAGCGGAGGTGTGGACTCGCGTTTATTGTTGGCGCTACTGAGTCGCTTTCAGCGCGATCACGAAATACCCTGCCAAACGGTATACGTTCACCATGGATTAAGCAGTAATGCGGACGACTGGGCTGAAAAATGTAAAGCGTGGGCGAAGCAAGCGGGTGTATCGCATTCAACAGAGTATGTACACCTAGATATTAACAGTGGCGAAAGTATTGAATTACTTGCCCGCGAAGCGCGTTACCAAGCGTTAGCAAAATACATTGAGAGCGGCGACCTTCTTCTCACTGGGCAGCACGCCGATGACCAGCTTGAAACCTTTCTCCTAGCGCTTAAACGTGGCAGTGGCCCTAAAGGGTTGTCGTGCATGGCAGAAAGCGCGCCTTTTTCTGCTGGCACTTTAATTCGACCATTACTGACGACTCGACGTGAACAAATTGAGCAAATTGCGCACTCGTTAAATCTGGAATGGGTTGAAGATGAAAGTAATCAGGATACGCGCTACGACCGAAACTTCCTGCGTCACCACGTGGTGCCTGAATTGTCTCAACGCTGGCCGAGTATTCACCAGGCCGTACAACGCAGTGCGTCTCTCTGTGCTCAGCAAGAAACGTTATTAGACGAACTACTTAACGACGTTTTTTATCGTGCGTTGCAAGCAGATCTCAGTCTGGATATTGCGGAATTAGCCTCTCACAGTGAACTTGCCCGCGCTCGATTAATCCGTATGTGGTTAGCTAAGCAGAACGCTCAAATGCCAACTCAAGTACAGCTTAGCCTGATTTGGAAAGAAGTTGCGTTGGCCCAACAAGATGCCAACCCAAAGCTTAAGTTAAAACAAGGCGAAGTTCGTCGATTCCAGAATAAGCTTTACTGGGTGTGCGATAAAGCAGAGGTTTCCGGTTGGCAGGTTCACATTCAAGTTGATTGTGCGCTTGTTCTTCCTGAAGGTTTGGGCCAGCTCATGTTAAGTACGACATCAGAACAAGCGACCATTGCTTTGCCGCCGCTGCCGGAGTTGTTGAGCGTCACGTTTAATCCTGAAGGGTTAACTGCGCATCCAGTGACGCGTAATCACAGTCGTAAATTAAAAAAACTGTTTCAAGAGTACCATGTGCCGAGCTGGCTACGTCGCCAGATACCGATTCTTATGTATCAAGATCAGGTGGTTGCGGTAGCCGACTTGTTTGTTGATAAGGCATTTAGTGGTCAGGATTGTGAGCTAATTTGGCGTAAGCCTTTGTAATTCGTGACACAATATCGCACGCAAATTGTACTCATAAATAAAAACGATTAGGTGAAGCAATGAAGAAAACAGTAATAGGCGCAGTAATGGCGTTAACTATGTTATCAGGGCAAGCATTCGCTGCGGGCGATGTCGCGGCTGGGCAGGCAAAATCGGCAGTGTGTGCTGCCTGTCATGGCGCGGATGGTATGGCAACCATTCCCGGATACCCAAACCTGAAAGGGCAGAATGCTCAATACATCATGAGCTCCATTAAAGCTTATAAAAATAAAGAACGTACTGGTGGGCTTGCTCCAGTGATGCAGGCACAAGCATCACTGCTGTCTGATGATGATATTGCCAACTTAGCGGCATACTACTCTAGCTTATAGTCGCTACCTAGCACTAACGAAAAACAAAACCAGAGCAATGTTCTGGTTTTATAATTTTCGCTTTAATAAATTTCATCAAACTCAAGATTTTACGATACCAAAACGAGACAAAGATTGAATGTTGTAAGACGGTAAACGATAATATCCGCATACGATTAAAGCTTAAGGGATGAACATGAAGAAGATTGAAGCGATTATCAAGCCATTTAAACTGGATGATGTTCGAGAAGCGTTAGCTGAAGTTGGCATCACAGGGATGACCGTTTCTGAAGTCAAAGGTTTTGGTCGTCAGAAGGGTCACACGGAATTATACCGTGGTGCAGAATACATGGTGGACTTTCTACCTAAAGTGAAACTTGAAATCGTAGTTACTGAAGATGTCGCAGACAAATGCGTTGAGACCATCATCGAAACCGCTCAAACCGGTAAAATTGGCGATGGTAAAATTTTCGTCACTGATGTTGAGCGTGTAATCCGCATTCGTACTGGTGAAGAAGACGAAGACGCGATTTAACATTTCACTCTAAATTTATTTTTGATTAAGCTAAAAGGGAGCCTGATACGGCTCCTTTTTTATTCTGTAACCGTCAGTCAGGTTAAACACATTCAGGTACGCCTTTATGCTTAAGCGTTTCGTCCTAGCAGTAGTCTTTTTTTTCATGGCAGTTGTACTTGGCTTTCAAGTCATTTTCACGGTTCCTGACCATCCACAAATTATCACCCAAACTGGTGATGAAATTACTGAAGATATTCAATGCATCGAGTTTAATGATTCGCAAGTGTTAGATGATCAGGGTGAGCTCAATGTGTTGATTTGGAATATTTACAAGCAAAGCAAAGACAATTGGCAAAGTGCACTTAATGCGCTTTCAACGGACAAGCAATTGTTATTACTTCAAGAAGCCAGCATGACTGAGCCGTTCAAACAGTGGCTGGTGGACGGAAACTGGATGAGCAATCAAGTAAGTGCGTTTAAAGCTTTGGGCAGTGGTGCTGGTGTGATTAACATTGCGCAAAGGTTGCCTCAGAAAGCCTGTGCGTATACTTCCACAGAACCTTGGCTTCGTTTACCAAAATCCGCACTCTACAGTCAGTATCGTTTGAGTAATGGTAGTACGCTTGCGGTCGTAAATATACACGCGATTAATTTCACTGTTGGAACGGAAGAATACCACTCTCAAATAGCGGCTTTGGAGGCATTACTAACGCAACACTCCGGGCCTATTATATTTGCTGGTGATTTTAACAGTTGGAATGAATATCGTCTCGAAGCCATGAAGCAGGCGTTACAGAAGGCAAACTTACAAGAAGTGTCGTTTTCACCGGATCATCGAACCCAGTTTTTTACTGGTCAGCGTCTCGATCATGTGTTTTATAGAGGGCTTGTGCTCAAAAACGCGAAAGCGCCGCAGAGCGACGCTTCCGATCATAATCCATTACTGGTCTCGTTTACTTTGGACGACTAACTCACGACGATATAAAGCGCCCAAATGACGTAAAACGTCACCCAAGGCAGGCTAGCGATAACCAAAGCTTGCCCACGTTCAAACTCGGTCCAGGTCAAGACAACACCGTAACCTAAAACGATGTACCAAGGTAACAGCAGTGGCAGTGAACTTGCGAAGTTAGACCACTCATTGGTTAGCGGCAGTTTCAGCAAGCCGTTGAGGCTGTTGAGATCTGCAGCGTAAGTCATGACTTCGCCATGGTTGAGTATTAAGCTCGCGTAGCTTGCAACATCACCAAGTACCGCTGGGAATAATATTGCACAAGCGGCAGCGAACCACTTCCAATAACCGTATTGCTGTTTGCTGGCTTTCGTCGCAAGGAAGAACCAAAATGCGAGCAGAAGCAGGGTAGCAAATCGGTTAACCACATCATTGATGATCGCGCTCGCCATTAGCGTGTTTGGCTCCAACAAGTCGATCTGTTGAGGATTGATTTGTTGCAGCTGTGGGGTGAGCTGCTCACTCAACCAAGTAAAGTCTACGTTAGAGAAGTACGCTCCCCAGAACAGAAACGGGCTGATCATCAAAATAATAAAGAGTTGCCAACCCCAACCACCACGTTGGTATAACGCCAAAAAGCATGAAGTAGGTGAACGAAATACATCCAACAACATCACAAGCGGATTGCTTGATGGTTTCATACACTTACCTTAGTGACGTCAACGTACAGCTTAAGTTTTTGACCTGGTTGTAGGTATTTTTTCTGTTGGAGAGAATTCCATTTCACAATGTCAGTACTCTTCACTTTAAATTTGCTTGCGATACCACTGATCGTGTCGCCAGAACGAACATTGTAGAATACCGTACGAATGACTGAGTCATCGGCCGCTTTCTTCCAAATGACGATCTTTTGGCCTTTTCTTAATGTGTCTTTTGGTCCCATGCCATTCCATTTAGCAAGAGATTTGTACGACACGTTATTGTCACGAGCAATTGACCACAAGCTTTCACCAGACTGTACTACGTGCGTCAGTTTAAGCTGGCCGCGCGCTGTAGATTGCGTTTTGCTCAAACGGTTGCTCGCCGATAACGCGTATTTCGAGTCATCTTTCGTCGATGTTGGGATCAGCAGGTGTTGGCCAATACGGATATTATCATTCGACAAGCCATTAGCTCGGCGAATTACTTTTGTCGTCGTGCCATACTTACGTGCCAAAACACCGAGCGAGTCACCCGATTTTACCTTGTAGCGAGCAACTTTAACGCCTTTGCCACGGTTTTCTGCTACCTGAGCAAGGAACGCATCCTTCTTTTCGATCGGGATCAGCAGTTTTTGTGGACCGTTTGGTGATGTAGACCACTGATTGTAAGCTGGGTTGTAGCTTTGCAGCTCTTTGACACCGATGCCTGCATAGTCAGCTGCGATCGCGAGATCGAGTTGCTCTTTAGGATCTACGAGTGCTAATACCGGCTTGTTAGGGATAGCAGGAATATTAAGACCATACTTATCCTGATTTGCGACCACATCAGCAAGCGCTAAGAGTTTAGGTAAGTAGCTGCTGGTCTCTTTAGGTAAATCCAAAGAGAAAAAGTCAATCGGCTTACCAAGGCTCTTGTTTTTGCGAATAGCTCTGGATACACGACCGCCACCGCTATTGTAGGCTGCGATAGCGTGTTCCCAGTTACCATCAAATTGCTTGTTCAGTTGAACTAAATAGTCTAATGCTGCTTCTGTCGAGGCCGCTACATCGCGACGTCCGTCATACCAGTAATTTTGTTCAAGGCCCATCATTTTTCCGGTACCCGGAACAAATTGCCAAAGGCCTGCTGCACTACCATGTGAGTAGGCAAAGGCATCGAACGAGCTTTCAACCACTGGCAACAAAGCCAGTTCCATTGGTAAATCTCGTTTTTCAATTTGCTCAGCGATCATGTACAGAAATGGTTCTGCACGTTGTGACACTGTTTTAAGATGATTTGGGTGTTTTAGATACCAGGTACGGTAGTAATCCACCTTTTTATTGTGTGGGATGTCCATTTCAAGCTGCATAGCAATACGTTGCCATACATCTTCTTGTTCCTGAGGAGAAAGCACCTTTGGCGTCTCTTTGACAGCATCTGTCAAAGATTGCTTACTTTTTGCTTGTTCCTTAGCTGCTTTTTGTTTAGCCGCTAGCTCTGATTTGTTGGTCTCTGGTGTTGACGTTGTTGAATCTGGAGAGGTCATCTGACAACCAGAAAGCAATAACGCCAAAGCCAAACTGTACTTCAAACGCATGGATTCAGCCTATTTAGGGCCTTTTTATCTTCTCCAGCCTGTCGCGTAGCAAGCGCTACGTGGCAATCGCAAGATAATAGACATATTTCTTTAAACACTAATAAATGAGGTTAAAACCTCTGAATATGCAATGGGTCGACATAAAATTAGATTTATATTCTACCCAAAACGCAGAGAAGCGCCGAAAGCGCCTCTCTGAAAAATCAATCCATGATAATACTGGGGTCTTGTAAACTTACAAGTAAAAATTGGTTAAAATTCGTTCTTCCACACTCTTAATGCCGTAAAAACAGAGCATGGATCGTCATTTTTTATGCGATTCGTCACAGACTTAATGACTTCTGGGTTATTAGTGCGCAAAAATGGATTGATCCATTTCTCTTGACGTAACGTGGTTGGAAGGGTAGGGATGTTCAGTGCACGTAGTCGATTTACATCATCGCGGTACTGGCGAAGCTTCTCATTGTCTGGCTCGACAGCAAGCGCGAACGCGACGTTGCTGGCAGTGTACTCATGCGCGCAATAGACTTGGGTTTCATCAGGAAGCGCAGCGATTTTGCTCAGTGAATCAAACATTTGTTCTGCTGTGCCTTCAAAAATACGACCGCACCCTGCAGAAAATAGCACATCACCGCAAAACAATTTGCCATCACCAACATAGCCTATATGACCTAGCGTGTGACCTGGTAAACCCATCACCATAAAGATTTCGCCGAACAGCTCTAGTTTGTCACCTTCTTCCATTGGTGCGGTTAGCGTTGGGATAGGCTCTGCTTTAGGGCCAACAACGGTAACATCAGGAAATGCACGGACTAAATCTGGAACGCCACCAATGTGATCATTGTGGTGGTGCGTAATCATAATCGCTTCTAAAGTTAACTCGTTAGCTTGTAAGTATTCCAATACAGGCTTTGCATCACCCGGATCAACAACGGCACAACGTTTATCGCTATTTTGTATTAGCCAGATGTAATTATCATTAAATGCGGGTATGCTTTTGATCTCTAACACGATTCGTTCTCCGTCACCCATTATAGTTAGGTGGTTAATGAAACCAGCACTCAGCAACAAAACTATACCACACCCGTCGACTTGGTCCGATCTGAATAATGGACCTTGGGTGCTTGAGTCAATCCAAACTCGGTTTGATGAGTGGTGTCCGAAACTCTTCGGATACCACATGCTCAAACTGGGCGGGTTGAGCTGTGAGCTAACCAGCAGTAATTGTAACATTCAACACCAAGTCAACGTAGATATCCAGAACCCGTTGCATAATGTCGTTGCGGATGGTTACGAATTACCCTTTTTGGAAAAAAGCTTTGATGTGGCAATTCTGGCTCATCAGCTAGACTACGCACGTGATCCTCACCGTCTATTAAGAGAAGTGGACAGAGTGATGATGGATGATGGCTACCTGATCATTACTGGTTTTAATCCATTTAGCTTTACTGGCTTGGCGAGTCTTTTCCCGTGGCGTAAAAACAATTTGCCTTGGAGTGGCCGAATGTTCTCATCGAACCGTGTTCAGGACTGGCTGGGGCTGCTTAACTATCAGGTGATTCATCGTGATCGCTATGCACTTTTCCCTATGACACGCTACCGCACAATGTGGACTTGGTTTGAAAACAGTTTAGGGGAATGGGCATCGCCAGCGGGCAGTCTGTATTATATCGTTGCCCGTAAACGAACATACCCTCTCAAGCCAATCAAGCCGCACTGGCGTTTAAAGAAAAAGCTCACACCACTAGGGGTTATGAATCGAGAGGGTGCTGGAGTGAAAAAGATGTCGAGCGATAAGCGCTAGGAAGCTTGATAGCCAGTGTCTTCTTCAGTCGGGTTTTCTGCTGCTGTTCGGGCTAATTCATCACAGATTTCGTTTTCTCTGTGGCCCGCATGACCTTTTACCCAATGCCATTCAACTTCATGGCGGGGGGGTTCTTTATCGAGCGCCTGCCATAAATCTGCGTTCTTCACTGGCTTTTTATCCGCTGTTTTCCAACCACGTTTTTTCCAGTTATGAATCCACTGAGTAATGCCTTGACGGACATATTGGCTGTCGGTTGTTAATGAGACTTTGCAAGGTTCTTTTAGCGTTTGCAGCGCAACAACTGCAGCGAGCATTTCCATACGGTTGTTGGTCGTTAGGGTGTAGCCTTTAGATAGTGTTTTTTCCACGTCTTTGTAGCGCAGAACGACGCCGTAACCACCCGGTCCAGGGTTACCTAAACAAGATCCGTCAGTGAAAATCTCAACGTGTTTGGTCATATTTTTTGGTACTATTAGCCGAAACATTTATTAAAGCATAGTCTGACACATATAAGCTTATGAATACCAGCAGCAATTCTGAATATAATCGCATTGTGGTTCTCGATACCGAAACCACGGGTATGAACCAAGAAGGCGGTCCTCACTACATGGGGCACCGTATTATTGAGATCGGAGCCGTGGAGATCATTAACCGCAAGTTGACCGGGCGTCACTTTCACGTTTATCTAAAGCCTGATCGTGAAATTCAGGCAGAAGCGGTTGGGGTTCACGGTATTACCGATGAATTCTTAGTTGATAAGCCTGAGTACGCCAGTGTGCACCAAGAGTTTATCGACTTCATCAAAGGTGCCGAGCTGGTTGCCCATAATGCGCCCTTCGATACCGGCTTTATGGACTACGAGTTTGAAATGCTCGATCCGAATATCGGTAAAACAGATGATTTCTGTAAGGTAACCGATACCCTTGCCATGGCGAAGAAGATCTTCCCGGGCAAGCGAAATAACCTCGATATCTTATGTGAACGTTACGGCATTGATAACTCGCACCGTACACTCCACGGGGCTTTGCTCGATGCGGAGATTCTGGCTGACGTTTACCTATTGATGACTGGTGGACAAACAAGCCTTGAGTTTAACGCCAACAAGCAAGAAGGAGGCGTAGAAAGCGTTCGCCGAGTTGAGGGAAGAAAAGCGCTAAAGGTTTTGCGAGCAAGTGCCGATGAAATAGATGCGCACCAGAAAAGGTTAGAGCTGGTGAACGACAGTATTTGGCTTCAATAGGAGAAACTATGCTCAGGGCTTTGTCGGTTGCTATCCTGGCAATCTGGAGTTGTCTTGCGAGTGCTGCGAGTGAATCTACGATGTCTCTGTTAGATAATCGCTTTCGTGTCGATCCTAGTATCGAGCAAATCACATTTCTGGTCCATCGTGAGCAAAGTTCTCAACCCGTTGTCTTAGTTCGTCCTGACGGTAAAAAATACTATGCTTGGGGCTCCTACGATAATATTCGTTGGTATCAGGAGCCTGCACTGGATATTGTCTCGATCGATCAGCCGATGCCGGGTCCATGGCAAGCGGTGGGTAAAGTCACGCCTAAGAACAACATTCGTTTAATTTCTCATTTGAAGTTAAGCACTGACGCTTTTCCGAATCATCTCTATCACGGTGAAGCACTCAAATTTACCTCACGACTGACTTCAGACGACAAGCCTCTGGTGTTAAGAGATTTTCTCGACCGAGTTAATTTACAGGTCACCTTTACCAAGTTTGTTGAAAACGAAGATGAGCTGATTAACGAGGAGCGACCAGTTCCATTAGTGATTGGTGATTTCCAGGATGACGGCCGAGATTTGGATGAGCAAGCTGGTGACGGTGTATTCACCGTTCAGCTGCCAATTGAAGTTCAACCGGGAAAATATCGTGCACGTATTGTCTCTGGGAATGGCGTCTTCTTGCGTGCTGAAGAGCAGGTAGTACTTGTATATCCGAACCCTATTTCGCGTACCTTTATTCAATCTCGTGAACAAAACCAACCTCATCAGCTGGTGGTTAGTGGCGAGCAAGGCATGATTGCCCCCGGTTCACTCCTGGTGAGCGTGGAAAAAAATGCGCCCGATGGTTTTAAGAGTTATGGCCAAGGTCAAGTTTCTCAAGACGGTCTGAAAGCGACGTTGAATTTGGATAATGACCCTGAGCTTGGTAAATACGCTTGGCAAGGCGTTATCTTTGCGACGGATTTTGCCACTCAACGTCCTCTGATTTTCCCAATTCAGGAGCAGACATTCAGTGTCGTTGATGACGTTGATTTGGAGGCCGCGCGTAAAGCCAAAGAAGCCGAACTTGCCGAGCAGCACCGAATCGAGACAGAAAAGCGCATCCTTGCTGAACGAGAAGCAGAACGTAAGCGCAGTCTACTAATGATCGCGGTAGGTAACGTCGTGATGTTAATTATCGGTATCTTAGTTTGGCTGATATGGCGAAAGCTAAAAGCCAAAAGAGAAGCCATTCCTGAAATGCAGCTGCAAATGCCAAAGAATTAGAAAAAGCGGAACCGATTGGTTCCGCTTTTGGTTTGGTCATGGTCAGCATTGAAGGTCTCAAGCCATTGGACTGAATTAATCTCGCCAGTACTAAGCCACTTCGGGAATCGGCTTCGGAGTTTGTTCCAAATCGGGTTCTTTTTGCACGGCTGGAACTTGCCCTTCGCCAACAGCGCTGATGTAGCATCCGCTGAGTTTGATGGCGAGATACATATCGGCACGCAGTAAGATCCCGCCATCGCTGGTGCTGATGCCCGTTAGATCACACCATTGGCGTAAGCGGCGTTTTCGACCAGCAAGAATCAATCGTATGCCGCGTTTTTTCAGCATTTCATGAAGATCTGACAGGGTTGCCATCACGCTTAAATCAAGGTGAGTAAAGCTGGATACGGCGTCTACCACCACGCAACTGACGTCTTTTGTATGTTCTGCTTGTTCCAATACCCGGCGTTTAAAATAAGGGGCGTTAAAATACGTCAGTGGCGAGTTAAACCGGTAAATCACCATCCCTGGTATCGGAGTGGCTTTACCTGTGCCATCGACAGTTCGTATTGTGCCTTTCTCATCCAAACCCAGGATTTGATCGCTCGGGCGCATGACGATCCGTAAAAATTGAAATAGCCCCAAAAGCACCGCTAGTGTAATCCCCGGAATCACCCCAATAACCAATACGGAGATGAAGGTGATGCCTGCCAGGTTGAAGGCATCTTTGTCGCGCTGACGTAATGTCCATATCGCTTTGAGGTCGAGTAACGACAATGAAGCGATGATCAATACTACGCCAAGTGAAGCGATAGGGATAAACTGTAAAGGCTCATAAATAAAGATCGCGATGACCGCGATAGTCAGTGCGGCAATAATAGAGACCAACTGTGATTTGCCGCCATTGGCATCGTTGACTGCCGTCCGAGAGTCGGCACCACTGATAGCAAAACCTTGTGAAAATGCCGACGCGATATTGGCAAATCCTAATGCTCTGAATTCTTTGTTTGCATCAATGTCATAGCCATTTTTCGCTGCGAAGCTACGTGCAGTGAGCATCATGCTTACAAAGCTGACAATAGCAAGGTTCAATGCAGGGACCACCAGTTCACGCACCTCACCGAGTTCAAACTTTGGTGCTTGAAATTGAGGGAACCCACCCTGAGTAATGCCCACCACCGACACACCCATGTCTTGTAAATGGAGTAGCCAAACCGAGCCTGTTGTAACCAGTATCGCGAGCATCGCTGCTGGCCAAGCGGGGCGAAAATGTTTGGTGACCAGATAAACGACGACAGTGGCAATACTTAACGAGACGGTAGGCCAGTGAACTTCAGTTAAGCGTTGAGGCGCTTCCCATAAACGTTCCAATAGGTAACGCTGTTCGTATCTCCAGCCGACAACTTTAGCGAATTGGCTGACAATGATGGTCAGTGCAACGCCGTTAAGTAATCCAAGCAGAATAGGGCGGGAGAGAAAATCCGCAAAAATCCCTAACTTAAATCGGCTCGCCACGACACACCAAATGCCCGTCATGGCTGTCATGGTCATCACTAACTGCCAGTGTTTGGTTGGGTCGCCAGCTGCAAGCGGAGTGACAACAGCAGCAATCACCGCACAGGTAGCGGCATCAGGGCCAACAATGAGTTGTCGTGAAGTCCCCATCAAGGCATAAACCAACATCGGTAACACACATGAATAGAGGCCGACAACAGCAGAAACACCGGTTAGTTGTGCATAAGCGATGGCTACAGGTAAGGCGACGGCAACGACAGAAAATGCGGCTCGAAAGTCATTAGTGAACCATTCACGCTGATAATGCTTAAGCTGAACGAGGCCAGGGAACCACTGCGAGAATAATTTTTTGGCCACAGATGCACCCCCTAAAAAATGGTTTATTTACAGTAAAGTATACATCGTTCTGTTATTGCGTCCGTGAGCTATTTATCACTCATCAGCGCACAAGCCGCATATCGCTATCAATCTAGGAACAGTACAAACAAAAAACCGAGAGCCATTTGGCTCTCGGTTTTCTTATTACTACGATGTTATTGTCTTAGGCGACGCTGTCCATGTGAGGATAATTCGGCTTTGCCGCCAATTGCTCTGGCTCAAAGTCATCGACATTGATGGTATCCAAACGGTGCTGCTCTGCTTCTCTGAGAAGTTCCGCTTCTTCCTGACTAATAATGCCTTGCGCTAGCCCTTCTTCCGCAATCATATCCAGACGTAAGAACGGGCGACGTTTGCCTTGTGCTTTACACACTTTGTCGAATACTGGCTCGGCTTGAAGAATCACAGACAATGCTAATTCAATCTTACCTGCCGGGTTATGTTCTGTTGGTGCCAGATACTGACCACGACCAATGCGCGAACGCGTTGCGCTAGGTGTTTGCAAAATACGTGCGACTTTGCTGTCGAGCTTGTCACTTGGCGCTTTGCGTACACGACCAAACGGCATGATTAATACGCGCAGCGTACGAGCAATGGCTTTGTTCGGGAAGTTAGCCAAAAACTCATCAACGGCGGTTTCTGCTTGCTTCAAGCTGTCTTGCAGAGCCCAATGAACCAAAGGCAAATCTTCAACCGGACGGCCATCTTGTTCAAAGCGTTTTAGCGCTGCTGAACTTAAGTAAAGTTGGCTAAGGATGTCACCAAGACGAGCAGATAGACGCTCTTTACGTTTCAATGAGCCGCCAAGCACTGCCATCGAAATATCAGACAGAAGTGCTAAGTTAGCGCTGTAACGGTTAAGTTGTTGGTAGTAACGTTTGGTCGCGTCTTTGGTTGGCGCGGATGAACCCAAACCATCGCTCAAACCAAACCAAATACTGCGTACAAGGTTACTCATGGTGAAGCTCACGTGACCTGCCAATGCCTTATCAAACTTTTCGACGGCATCACTTGCATCAGAGTAGGCCGCGTTCATCTCTTCGAGAACGTATGGGTGACAACGGATGGCACCCTGACCAAAGATGATCATTGAGCGAGTCAGAATATTTGCACCTTCTACAGTCACCGCAATTGGTGAGCCTTGGTAGCCACGAGCGAGGAAGTTTGACGGGCCAATACAGATGCCTTTACCACCGACAATGTCCATGGCATCAATGATGCTCTGTTGACCACGGTGGGTACAGTGGTACTTCACGATGGCAGAAATAACAGACGGTTTCTCGCCAAGGTCGATACCCGCAACCGTTAAGTTACTCGCAGCATCCATTACGTAGGCGTTACCACCAATACGTGCCAAAGGCTCTTCGATGCCTTCCATGTGGCCGATAGGCTGTTTGAACTGACGACGAATACGCGAGTAAGCGCCAGTTGCCAGTGCAGCTGTTTTAATGCCACCCGTTGAGTTTGAAGGAAGTGTGATACCACGACCAACCGACAGACACTCAACCAGCATTCGCCATCCTTGGCCTGCCATCTTCTCACCACCGATAATGAAATCGATAGGAACGAAGATATCTTTACCGCGTGTTGGGCCATTCTGGAAAGGGACGTTAAGAGGGAAGTGACGATTTCCGATTTCAACGCCTTTAACATTGGTTGGGATCAGTGCACATGTGATACCCAAGTCTTCTTTATCACCTAGCAGTCCTTGTGGATCGCGCAGTTTAAATGCAAGACCCAGAACAGTTGCCACAGGAGCAAGCGTGATGTAACGCTTATTCCAGGTCAGGCGCATGCCGAGTACTTCTTTGCCTTCCCATTGACCTTTACACACCACACCATAGTCTGGGATAGAGCCCGCATCGGAACCCGCTTCTGGGCTGGTTAAAGCAAAGCATGGGATCTCTTTACCTTCTGCCAGTCGAGGTAAATAGTAATCTTTTTGCTCTTCTGTACCGTAATGTTGCAGTAGCTCGCCCGGCCCCAAAGAGTTAGGTACGCCAACGGTAGAAGAAAGCACGCCGGAAACACCAGTCAATTTTTGTAGCACTAACGACTGTGCGTAAGCAGAAAATTCCAGACCGCCGTATTTTTTCTTGATGATCATGGCGAAGAATTTGTGGTCTTTTAGGTATTGCCAGACTTCTGGTGGCAAATCCGCAAGCTCATGCGTTACCTGAAAGTCGTTGACCATGGCACAGACTTCATTAACAGGACCATCAAGGAAAGCTTGCTCTTCCGCACTCAGCTTGGGAGTCTGAATCGCATGCAGATTTTTCCATTCAGGTTTACCCTTAAATAATTCTGCTTCCCACCAGACCGTACCTGCATCTAAGGCTTCTTTCTCGGTTTGAGACATCGCCGGAAGGACTTTTTTGAAAACAGCTAAAGCCTTACGACTGATAAGAGATTGACGAATACCTGATACAGCAAATACGGCGATGGCAAGGATGTAAATAGCCCAGCCAATAAAGCCTGCAGAACCAGCGATGGTCAGCACTAACATGGCAGCAGTTAGAAGGCTGACGGATTTTACGAGTGACATTCGGTGATAGAGCGTAATGCCTAAGACGATTGTCATCGCAACGATTGAAAGCAAGATGTCCATATATGTTTTCCTTTTCAGACGTTATAAATGTTGTGCGTCTGTATTCTGATAAGAGGTCTAACCAGTTCTTGTAATTGTAATCAGAATATTAATAAAATGTAAAACTTGGTTTTGGGTAAAAAGTGATCTAAGTAGAGTAAAAATTCTAAAAGTGCGATTTTGGTGCTGTTTTCTTGAGCAAGTTACTAAGTTTATTACTTCTACCAATCCAAATCTGTTGGTTCGCTATCGACACTAATTCTCGTTTGTGGGTAAACTCTCTGTAACGAAATGTCTGGTGTCAGATTGGCAACAGAACCATTTGCCAAGGTAATGTGATTGCATACCAAGGGCCGAAATAATAAAGAGAACGTCTTATGTACCAAGATCTGATTAAAAGTGAGTTAAACGAAGCTGCTGAAGTGCTCAACAAATTTTTAAGCGATGACCATAACATTGCTCAAATTGAAGCCGCTGCGAAATTGATTGCTGATTCTTTTAAACAAGAAGGCAAGGTGCTGTCATGTGGTAATGGTGGTTCACACTGTGATGCAATGCATTTCGCTGAAGAGTTGACAGGTCGTTACCGTGATAACCGTCCGGGTTATGCTGGTATTGCGATTTCTGACCCAAGCCACCTTTCTTGTGTGAGTAACGATTTTGGTTACGACTTTGTCTTTTCTCGCTATGTTGAAGCAGTCGGTCGTAAAGGCGATGTACTGTTTGGTTTATCGACATCTGGTAACTCAGGCAATATTCTTAAAGCCATTGAAGCCGCGAAAGCAAAAGGCATGAAGACCATTGCACTGACAGGTAAAGACGGTGGTAAAATGGCAGGTCTGGCAGACGTTGAAATTCGTGTGCCTCATTTTGGCTACGCTGATCGTATTCAGGAAGTACATATTAAAATTATTCACATCGTCATTCAGTTGATTGAAAAAGAGATGGAATAATTAGGACGGCAGTTCCTGTTTAAGGTTGGTATTTTAGGTAAGGAGTTCTTTAAACCATGTGTGAATTGCTCGGCATGAGCGCCAACGTTCCAACGGATATTTGTTTCAGTTTTACTGGGCTGATGCAGCGTGGAGGCCGAACTGGCCCGCACCGTGATGGGTGGGGAATCACTTTCTATGAAGGTAAAGGATTTCGGACGTTTAAAGATCCGAAGCCAAGCTGCGATTCAAAAATTGCGGAACTGGTTCAGAACTACCCAATCAAAAGCCGCGCTGTAGTCAGTCATATTCGACAGGCTAATCGTGGCGGAGTCAACCTGGAAAATACGCATCCATTTACACGTGAGTTGTGGGGTAAGTATTGGACATTTGCTCACAATGGTCAGTTGTCAGATTATCAGGATTTACATACAGGTCGGCATCGTCCGGTAGGTCAAACTGACAGTGAACTGGCGTTTTGTTGGCTGTTAAAGCAGATGGAAGATCGATACCCAGAGCCTCCAGAGGATATGGCGTCGGTTTTTGTCTATGTTGCGAAGTGCTGTGATCAACTGAAAGAGAAGGGCGTATTTAACATGCTGCTGAGTGACGGTGAGTTTGTCATGACGTATTGCACCAATCACCTGTATTGGATTACGCGACGAGCTCCTTTTGGTAAAGCGGCATTACTGGATGAAGATGTTGAAATCAACTTCCAGGAAGAAACAACACCAAATGACGTTGTGTCTGTGATCGCGACTCAGCCACTGACCGGTAATGAAGCATGGCAGCGAATGAAGCCAGGCGAATATGGTCTGTTTCATTTAGGTGAGTTGGTTGATGGTAATGCAGCAGCGCTGAAAGACGTCGCATTCGCGCCAAAGAAAGTAGCCAGCCAGGCTCCGACGGAACCGTTAGAATAATCAATGCTTTCCAGCTATGAATAAAAAGGCAGTCATCAAGACTGCCTTTTTTGATTTGGTTTTGAGTTTGCCGAAGAGCGTTACTCTTCTTCAGCGGCTGCATAGCCGTGAGCACCAAGCTCTTGGCCATCTAACCACGCTTTACCGTCTTGCATCTTTAATCTGTCTTCAACCAGCCATTTGGTGACGATTGGATAGATAGTGTGCTCTTGAGTTTGAACTCGAGCCGCAAGGGTAGCTGCATCATCATCTTCAAATACAGGTACTTTTGCCTGCAGAACAACCGGACCACCGTCGAGCTCTTCCGTCACGAAGTGAACACTGGTGCCGTGCTCTTTATCTTTCGCGTCAATCGCACGTTGGTGAGTGTGCAGCCCAGGGTACTTTGGCAACAGTGAAGGGTGAATATTGATCATCTTACCCATGTAGTGTTGCACAAATTCGCTGCTGAGAATGCGCATGTAACCAGCCAATACGATAACATCTGGTTGATACTGGTCGATTTGCTTCATCAATTCTGCATCAAATGCTTCACGAGACTCAAATGCTTTTGGGTCGACAAAATGGCCTTCAACATTAAATTGTTTCGCGCGCTCCAATCCGTAAGCGTCCGCTTTATTTGAGAAAACGGCAGCGACTTGCGCGTTAGGCATATTTGCTTCACACGCTTCCAATATCGCTTGTAGGTTACTGCCACTACCAGAAATTAGGACCACTATATTTTTCATGATGTTGAGACTGCCTTACTACTGTAGGTTTTTTAAATTATATCAATGCTAGCAAGAATGATTATCTCATTACGGAATTGATATCACCTACTATTGAAATGGTTTTCGAGTTCCAGATAGCAAAATGAGGACATAGCGTCCTCATTCTTTTTACTTTGTGAGCAAGAATCGCAAGTTATTTGATTTCAACTTGTTCTTCATTTGCTTCCGCTTGAGCGATTTCACCAATCACCCATGCGTTTTCGCCTTCTTCTTGCAGAAGTGCAACCGCTGCTTCTGCTTGATCTTTAGGTAGAGCAACGATTAGACCAACACCACAGTTAAATGTACGGTACATTTCGTGTGTTTCAACGTTACCTTTCTCTTGTAGCCATTGGAAAATCACTGGCCATTCCCAGCTGTTACCGTCGATCACTGCTTTAGTGCCTTCTGGTAGAACGCGTGGGATATTTTCCCAGAAACCACCACCTGTGATGTGAGAAATTGCATGAATGTCGTGCTTCTCAATCATTTTAAGTGCTGATTTGATGTAAATCTTAGTTGGTTCTAGAAGATGCTCACCGATAGTGCGACCTTCTAGCATTTCGTTTTTGTCTGCGCCAGATACTTCAAGGATCTTGCGAACCAAAGAGTAACCGTTTGAGTGAGGGCCGCTTGAACCTACTGCGATAAGAGCATCACCTGCCGCTACTTTCGTACCGTCGATGACTTCTTCTTTTTCTACCACACCTACACAGAAACCAGCTACGTCGTAGTCTTCACCTTCGTACATGCCTGGCATTTCAGCAGTTTCGCCACCGATTAGGGCACAACCTGCTTGCACACAGCCGTCTGCAATACCAGATACAACGTCAGCCGCTGTATCGACATCTAGCTTGCCTGTCGCGTAGTAATCTAGGAAGAACAATGGCTCTGCGCCTTGCACGATAAGATCGTTTACACACATCGCAACTAAGTCGATACCGATAGTGTCGTGCTTGTTCATATCCAGTGCGAGGCGAAGTTTTGTACCTACACCGTCAGTACCAGAAACCAATACAGGTTGTTTGTATTTCGTCGGCAATTCGCATAAAGCGCCAAAACCACCGATACCACCCATCACTTCAGGGCGACGAGTACGTTTTACCGCACCTTTAATACGATCTACAAGCGCGTTGCCTGCATCAATATCAACACCAGCGTCTTTATAGCTAAGAGAAGAGTTATTACCACTCACAGGGAAGTCCTCGGTATTTAAGTTGGATATGAAAACGGCGCTATTCTACCAGTGCTTAAATACAGATAGCAAACGTTTGCGCAGGTTTTTTTCTTCAGTGATATATCCTGATTTCCTAGCAGAAATCGTGTATAATCTGAAGGTTTGTTTAAATATTGCCTATTATAGCCGGAGATGGACATGAAAGTTGTTGAAGTAAAACACCCTCTAGTAAAACATAAAATTGGTCTAATGAGAGAAGGTGACATCAGCACAAAACGTTTTCGTGAGTTAGCGACCGAAGTCGGTAGCCTACTTACTTACGAAGCGACAGCAGACTTTGAGACAGAGAAAGTTACTATCGAAGGTTGGAACGGTCCGGTAGAAGTTGACCAGATTAAAGGTAAGAAAGTAACGGTTGTACCAATCCTACGTGCTGGTCTAGGTATGATGGATGGTGTTCTTGAGCATATGCCAAGTGCACGTATCAGTGTGGTAGGTATCTACCGTGATGAAGAAACGCTTGAGCCAGTTCCATACTTTAACAAGCTTGCTTCTAACATTGATGAGCGTATCGCACTGGTTGTTGACCCAATGTTGGCAACTGGCGGTTCTATGATCGCGACGATCGACCTTCTGAAAGAGAAAGGTTGTAACCAAATTAAAGTTCTTGTTTTGGTAGCGGCACCGGAAGGTATCGAAGCGCTAGAAAAAGCACACCCAGATGTTGAGCTATACACAGCGGCAATCGACGAGAAACTAAACGACAAAGGTTACATCGTTCCTGGTCTAGGTGATGCGGGTGATAAGATTTTCGGTACTAAATAAGCGTCTAACATAACGCAGATTCAGTTCTGAACAAAAAAACAAAGGCTTGGTTATTACCAAGCCTTTTTTGTAAGTGTCGAATTGAACCTACGAATTAGTTCGCTTTGTCTTCTTCGATCTGAGCGTTATCTACAACGTGGTTTTCGCCTAGGTCGTGTGGAAGAACCAGGTTCAAAATGATTGCCACAATACCGCACAAGCTAACGCCTTGAAGGCTGAATTCACCAATGCCGAAAGCCATGCCACCAATACCAAATACTAGCGTAACAGCAACGATAACCAGGTTACGAGACTTGTGTAGATCAACGTGGTTTTTGATCAGCGTGTTCAGGCCTACAGTAGCGATAGAACCAAACAGTAGGATCATGATACCACCCATTACAGGAACAGGGATGGTTTGCAGGATAGCGCCTAGCTTACCAACCAAAGCCAGAACAATAGCGGTCACTGCTGCCCATGTCATGATCTTCGGATTGAATGCTTTCGTCAGCATTACCGCGCCAGTTACTTCGCTGTAAGTCGTATTTGGTGGCGCGCCAACCATTGCCGCCGCCATCGTCGCTACCCCGTCACCCGCGATAGTACGGTGAAGACCTGGCTTTTTAAGGTAATCTTTGCCTGTCACGTTAGAAATGGCCAACATGTCACCTACGTGTTCTACAGCAGGAGCAATCGCAACCGGAATCATGAACAGAATCGCGTTGATATTGAATTCTGGCGTGGTGAAGTTTGGCAATGAAAGCCAAGCTGCTTGAGCGACAGGGGTAAAATCAACAACGCCATAGGCAAGAGACACGGAGTAGCCTGCCAAGATACCACCAACAATTGGTACTAGCTTTAAGAAGCCTTTCGCAAACACGCTCAGTGCAATAGTTGTTAATAGTGAAACGGCAGAGATCATGATCGCTGCATCACCATTGACTAGTTGAGCTGCGCCGTCACCAGTTTTACCAATCGCCATATTCACTGCGGTTGGAGCCAAGCCCAGGCCGATTACCATAATCACTGGACCAACAACCACAGGTGGCAGAATCTTATGAATAAAGCCTACGCCACGAACTTTAATCGCTGCGCCCAGGGCAATATAAACCATACCTGCTGCCATTAAGCCACCCATAGTTGCACCGATACCCCATGTTTGGATACCGAACATAATAGGAGCAATAAACGCAAAAGAAGAAGCAAGGAAAATTGGGACAGAACGTTTAGTGATTAATTGGAAGAGGAGGGTACCAACACCAGCGCCGAAGAGTGCTACGTTTGGATCGAGGCCAGTTAGAAGTGGCACGAGTACCAAAGCACCAAAAGCGACAAAGAGCATCTGAGCGCCTTGTAACGCATTTTTCATAATCATTTCCTATTTAAAGATACGCAGACAAATCCGGCGAATAGTACCACTCGGCAAACGTTTGCGACAATGATCAGATCAAAATTTTCGATGATTTTAAGTGGTTAAAATATGCTTTTAGAGCGGTTTTCTTACAAAAGTGCCTGTTTTACGAGCTAAAGTTCATATTTTGTTAGATGAATTGCAAAGAAAAAGATGTAATCGTCTGCTACTCACAAGGTCAGGCTTAATGTTGGTGATGGGGTTTTCTTCTATCTAGTCCGCCCAGGGAACTCAGTTTTTGTATACGCATATAGATTGATAAGAATAAGGATGACTCATTAATTGACACTGAATACTGCGCCGCAATTGACGTAAGTTGCTCAAATTTTAGGCTACTTTCTTGTGGCTCCCCTTGCTCAAGGTTTGATAGTTGCTTATTATGCTTTCTCTTATTTAGAGGAAAATGAAAACTATGCGCTATTTAGCTCTTTTACTGATAGGTTGGTTGTCTCTGCCCGTTTACGCATTAACGCAGGTAGATATCTATCGTGCTGAAGTGGTTATCGACAGTGAGCAAGATAACGGTGAGTCTTTGGCTCGTGAACAAGGTATGAAAGAGGTGATTGTTCGAGCAACTGGTTCTCAATCTTCTTTAAGTAATACCGTTATTCAAAAAGCGCTGAGCTCAAGCTCACGTTACATTTCTCAACTTGGTTACGGTCAAGTTGACGGCAAACCAAGTCTGGATATGCGCTTTAACAGTGGTCAGATTCATTCTCTTTTGACTCAAGCACAGTTGCCATCGTGGTCGCCTCATCGCGCCAATATTCTTGTCTGGGCGATTGAAGAGCAAGCTTATGAACGCACCATTGCTTGGGAGAATTCCGACTCAGCGCAGGTTTCTGCATTGCGCGTTGCAGCGGAAACACGAGGCCTGCCGATTACTGTCCCAGTGGGTGACTTTGATGATGTGACTGGCGTTGATGTCTCTGATCTATGGGGCGGATTTGTTGAACCCATCGCGAAGGCGAGTCAACGTTACCCCGTTGATGCGGTGATGGTACTTAAAGCTCAGGGCGATCAAATTCGCTGGACGTTATACGACCAATCACCATCGGCGATTCTTGTGTCGCAGCGTTCTCCTCGTAGTGGTTCGGCAACAGGGGTGAATGCGATGGCAGAAGTGGTTGATGCTATTTCCGACTATTACGCAGGCAAGAGTGCCGTAGTTGTGTCGGGCGAGTCTTCTGACGGGATCACGATGAAAGTGGTTAACATCCATTCAGCGAAAGATTTTTTCCACTTAGAAAGCGCGTTAAAGAAACTTAACTCCGTTGCTGGCACTGAGGTTAAGCGAGTTCAGGGGAATGAACTGACGCTTAAACTTCATCTATTGGCTTCTAAAGAGGCGTTTGAAAAGGAAGCGTCATCGATTTCGCAACTGGGTGACTACCAAGAGCCAGTAACGCCAGTGGAAGCCGCCGCGCCTTTACAACCTGTTCAAGAGCCAACTCAATCTGAATTGGCAACGGAAGAGGCACCATTGGCTTCAGATGTTGTGACCGCTGACGTCGCAGTTGAAGAAGTGAAAGAATCTGAGCCTGTTGTAGTCCAGCCAGTGCAAGAGCAGTATGACGTTATTTATGAATGGACTTCTAGTCAACGTTCATAGAATGCTAACGTTTTGAAAATAATAAAAAAGAGTCGCAAATCGCGACTCTTTTTTGTTTCATCGTTGGCCTTACTTGTTGAACTTCGCTTTTTCTTCTTTCTCTACTTGAGATAAGCGTTTGAGTTTGAGGCCCAACTCTTTGCCTCTTGCTCTCGCAAAGAGAATGTTGCCAAAAAAGCCTAGCGTCGTTAGCAGAAGCTCGACTGCTGCAAGCCAACGTTCTCCGCCATCGACATATAAGATGGTTAATGCATGAAGGAAATACAGCATTAACACAAAGTTTGCCCAAGCGTGAGTGTAGGGTTTGCCCGCCAATATACCCGGCAACGGAAGCAATAATGGAATACACCATGCAATCGCTAGCGTTGTACTACTCAGGTGAGGGTGAGGAGACAGCGCGAGTTGCCATATCGCTACCCAAGCCAGTAAAGCCAAGTTGCCAAACAAAGCCAAGTAACGATAGCTTTTCGTTTGTGCACTAAGTGCAGGTTGGTCAAAAGATTCAGACATCGATTTACTATCCTTGAATTTACTAGCTGCTCTTCAGCTTTAGTGCTGCTGTTGCTAGTCGTTTACCCAACTTCTGTGCCAGACGAGCCTCATCATTGGTTAGCGTTGGCTCTTTGCCGACACTGCTCGCGCCATACGGTGTACCACCTGACTGAGTTAAGTGCAGCTCTGGTTCTGCATAAGGAATTCCCAATACCATCATCCCGTGATGCAACAATGGAGTCATCATGCTTTGTAGTGTGGTTTCCTGACCACCATGCATCGAAGAGGATGAGGTAAATACACACGCTGGCTTATCGATTAAGTCTCCGCTTACCCACAAAGGTGTGGTTTGATCCCAGAAGTGCTTTAACGGCGCTGCCATGTTGCCAAACCAGACGGGACTACCAAATGCAAGACCATCGCATTTTTTCAGTTCTTCTAGAGTAACAATTGGATCGGAAGGGGTATGTGAGTGAGGTGACAATTCTTCAACTGTACGCAAAATTGCTTCGCAGTGAGGAGTCGATTCGACCCCTCTTGCTATCTGTCTTGCCAGTTGTTTTGTTGCGCCGTGACGGCTGAAGTACAAAATAAGGATCTGGCAATCCATTTATAGAATATCCAACACTTGCTCTGGTGGACGACCGATTTTCGCTTTGCCGTTTGCGACAACAACAGGGCGCTCGAATAGTTTTGGATTTTGTGCCATTGCTTCGAACAGTTGTTCATCACTGACAGACGCCTCACCCAAGCCTAATTCTTTGTACTCGGCTTCTTTTGTACGCATCATGTCACGAACAGCTGAGAACCCTAGTTGAGCGTAGAGTGCTTTTAGTTCTTCCACGGTAAGTGGGTTATCCAAATATTTTACGACTTCAGGTGTAACACCATTTTGTTCCAGCAGCTCAAGAGTTTGACGGCTCTTTGAGCAACGAGGGTTGTGATAAATCACGACTGACATGGTTTTCTCCATTTCGTTATTGTAATGCCATGAATCGATCTCTTTGGATCATGAGCTGGTCAATTCGAGCATCGTATCGTGCTTGCTCTAAACTGCCCAACTTGGCCATTTTACTTGCTTCACTGTAATATTGAATTGCTTTATTCCAATTCGCTCGCAACGCTAAAATCTCGGCGCGTGCAGCCAACTCTTCATCGTTACGCCCTAACTCGTTGTAGGTCTTCGACAACAGTTGCCAACCATTGGTATCTTCAGGGTTGTCATGGGTGTATCGTTGAAGAATACGCACAGCTTGCTCATCTTTATTGTCTTCGAGCAGCGCATTCGCGTAGTTAATCGTCAAAACTTTATTTTGCGGATTACGTGCGAGTGCTTTACTCAACATATCGGCCGCTTTTTCGGGTTGTTTTTTCTCGATATACAGATCACTCATCGCATCAAGATAAAAGGGATTTCCCGGATCTTGCGCCAACAGTTTCTTCAATATTGGTTCGGCTTTCGATAACTGTTTGCTGTCCAAATGAACCAGCGCACGCCCATAATCAAATGCCGGCATGATATCGGCTGTGGCTTTCTTCTGCGTACGCTCAAACCAGCCTAAAGCGGCTTGCGAATCAATGCTTGCATAACGGGCTACGATACGCGCACGGGCGAGGTGATAGTCAATCGACGGAAGTATACGCAGCGGAGGATAAGCCTGCGCGCGTTGTCGACTGTCTGTGATTCGGTCTTCTGGAAGCGGGTGAGTAAGCAGCATCGGAGGCGGCTTACTCGCATAGCGATATTCGTCGGCTAAGCGTCCGAAGAAGCGAGGCATGGCCTGAACATCAAATCCTGCTTTCGCCAGTGTAGAGATGCCAAAACGGTCGGCTTCTTTCTCGTTTGCGCGCGTGTAGTTTATTTGGCTCTGCATGTTACCAGCCGTTGCCGCGGTAATAGCGGCAATCCCCGCTTCTGGTGCCGCAATTGAAAGTAGCAGAGCTCCCGCTAACGCCGCCAATGAGGCTGGTGAACGTCTTGCTTGCTCTTCCATACTACGAGCAAGGTGTCGCTGCGTAACGTGCGCGATTTCGTGGGCAACCACTGAGGCGAGTTCACTTTCACTGCGAGCGTGCAGAAATAAACCGGAGTGCAGAGCGACATAACCGCCAAAAAACGCAAAAGCGTTGATGTTGCGGTCACGAATCATGAAAAAATGGAACGGTGTCTTTACGTCATTTGCATTGGCCACTAAACGGTGGCCAAGAGAATCAATATACTCATTAATCACAGGATCGTTAACAAGCGGCTTGCTCGCTCTGAGCATGCGCATGTAGGCATCACCATAAATCAACTCTTGGTCTATCGATAGAGTGCTACCTGCGGCTGTCCCAATATCGGGTAAGTCGATACTATTAGCGTAGGTTGTTGGCGAACTAATTGCTGCAGCAATACATAAGCAAACTAGCGATCGAGTGCGTTTTAACATACGTTTTAAAGGTTCTCCCAAATACCTGAGCATGTGGTAGGAGGTCGCGAACCTCACAACGTCACCACTATACTGTACGGTCATCCTGTTATTAGTATGCCCAAATAACCTCGAGAAACTCGCGGTATCATGCACCTTGAAGTCATTTGGGTATATGCTAGCAATAAGACCGAGAATAAACGAATTGGTTTCGTAAATTGTTTATATCTGAGTGATTTCAGGATCTGGTTAAATCATGTCAGAAGTGCTAGCACCAACTTAAAAAGCCGTTACAATACAACCCTATCATAAGTGCAGAGCAATACAATGGAATCCATGCTACTTGATTTGCGCAAGCAACGCTGCCCCTTAGCGCTGTTACTTGCAAAGCGTCACACTGTTGAGGCATTTGAAGGAGAAAATCCGCAATATCAAAAGCTTGTCATTCAAGTTACGGATAACAGCTCTAAACAAGATATTGTGAAATACCTAAATGCTCAAGGGTACGTGGTTGATTGCCAACCAACATCAGATCACTACACATTGACTGTTTTCAATAAGGAATCCGCTTAGATGTTCGAAATGGTAAGTCGTTGGTATCAACGTCGATTTTCTGATCCACATGCAGTGAGCCTGGTAGCGATTTTGCTGTTTGGTTTTATCACTATTTACTTCTTCGGTCATCTCATTGCTCCACTATTGGTGGCGATTGTACTCGCTTACCTGCTGGAGTGGCCGGTAGTGCAAATGTGCCGTATGGGGGTGCCGCGTACACTCGCTGTCATCATTGTATTGCTGATCTTCATTAGTTTGATGTTGATTGCTTTGTTTGGTTTAGTGCCGACTATCTGGACTCAGGTTGGCAACTTAATTAACGATATCCCAAATATGTACAATGGATTACAGAAGTTCATTGTTACGCTTCCAGAGCGTCATCCCGAACTGGCGAACCTAGAAATTGTAGAAACTATCGTAACCAATGCGAAAAACCAGGCTTTAGGGCTTGGAGAGAGCGTAGTTAAAGGGTCTTTGGCTTCTCTAGTCAGCCTCGCGACGTTAGCGGTATATTTAATTCTGGTGCCTTTGCTGATTTTCTTTTTGCTCAAAGACAAAGAGGAAATGCTTGGTATGGCCAGTGGTATTCTGCCTAAAAACCGCAGACTAGCGAACAAAGTTTGGCACGAGATGAATGAACAAATCTCAAACTATATTCGTGGTAAAGTGCTCGAAATCCTGATTGTCGGTGGAGTAAGTTATGTCACCTTCGCGATTCTGGATTTACGTTATTCTGCGTTGTTAGCCGTCGCGGTCGGTTTGTCCGTTCTTATCCCATATATTGGCGCAGCAGCGGTCACCGTCCCTGTAGCTATCGTCGGGCTGTTCCAGTGGGGGCTTACACCACCATTCTATTGGCTACTGCTCGCGTACGGGATTATCCAGGCATTGGACGGGAACGTATTGGTTCCGGTTCTGTTTTCTGAAGCAGTAAACCTTCATCCCGTTGCTATCATTATTGCTGTGCTGGTCTTTGGCGGACTGTGGGGGTTTTGGGGCGTCTTCTTTGCTATCCCATTGGCGACGCTAGTAAAAGCCGTTTGGAATGCGCTACCGAGTACAGAAGAGAGTGAACCTGCGGAGCAGGAATAGCGATACCAACCTTATCTGCATTGAGAGAATTAATTCTCACTGTCTGAGAGAAAAAAGAAAGCCCAGCTTGTACTGGGCTTTCTTGTATTTAGGAGTTCGGTTCAAGCCGACGGTTTACGCGTTTTCGTTGAGGTAATTTAAAACCACTTCATGGTGATCTTTGGTTTTAAACTTATTGAACACGTGCTCAATCACGCCTTCTTCGTTGATAAGAAAGCTGATGCGATGTAGACCATCGTAGATCTTACCCATGAGCCATCACCCTTGGGAATATTCTAAGACAGTATTATTGACGTTTTCATATAAAACCATAGCTTAACAGTGATTTATGTGAAATAGGTTACTCAAATATCTTTCATTAAAGCAACTGTCATATTTTTTTGTAAATCGGGCAGCTTTTAACGATTTTATAAGTGCAATCTTGTCATAAAAAACTTGAGTAATGCTATAAGGAGATACTACTTGTCATATCGATTGAATTGTCATGTGATTAAAGTTAACGCATGTCTACCCGATTATATCAAGATCCGACTTCCATAATTTTAGAACTAGTATGTGTAAGCACAGTTTAAATCCAATACTTGCAACCCGATAAAAGATTAAAGAGCTATTGACTTACTTTCTTCATGGCCGAGCGCTTCTTCACTCTACTAGGCGTTTTTCCGGGTGTTAAAAATGGTATTGTGAAAGCTTCTTTGATATTTCCTGCTGCTTTGGCTGGAACTCTCTCTCCTTCTTCATTCTTTACGAAGTTCGCTACACGTCGAACAGATACTTTTTTTCCTACCACCGGAATATTGAAGTACATGTTCCACCCTTTGAAAATGCATGATAGACGGCATAGCAGTGCATAAGATGTTGATTCTTTTCTTATCGATTCAAGATAGTCTCGTACCTGATATTCAATGCTCTCTATTGAAGTTTGCCCCAACCCTGAAATTACATTAGATATGTACATATCAGGAGTAATAGGGATCTCATCGCCTTCATAGGTTTTTAATTTTTCGTTGATAAGGAAGTGCGCAAATGCCAAGGTTGCCTGCGGTGCTTGAATTTGTTGCCTATGTTCCCTTGCTAAAGACGCAACCAGATTAACTGACCATGCCAATTCATCCTTACCCTGTACGTAATCAAGTATTTCAGCGGGTTTAAATGAAGTGCCCTGAGTGCCTCGAAAAGCATACGGGTTGGTTGTCATATCAAAAGCCTTTGAAAGCATGGCAACTTGAGAAAGAATCTTTGCATCTACGCTAACACCCGCCATTTCAAGGACGTTAGCTCTTGAACGAACGTTCCCTGTATCTGTGTGAGCAAATGCTAGAGCATCAGATATCCCCCAGATAATGATCGCAATAAAACCGTAAGTTGATTTCGAAGCGGCCTCTAGCCTTGTGTGACCATCCAGTATTTCACCATCATGACCTATAATGATCGGCTCTCCAGTAAGACACCACCGTCCTTCATTCATGTCTTCGGTGAACTTTTTGACTGTGCTTCGGTTCACTCGACGGTTGCTTAAGTCGGTATTAATTTTTCCTCTTCTTGAAAACTTGAGCATGTCTCTGGCTACAGTTGGAGAAATATGTACAACCTCATGCCGAATAGGAGTCTCTAGATTTATGATCTTGAGTTGAGGGTAGTACTGGGAATTCGATTTAAAGATTTCGTCCATTACCCTCCTATCTAGCTTGAGAGTGGATGATTCAATTAACTGCTTTGAGCTAGCTAAGTATTCACTGGGGGATTTTTGATATTTATCCATTAATCCCTGAACAATGGATTCTTCTATCTCATTGTTTTCTTGATCTTTATCTATTTCTCTAGTCATTTACTTACCTCAAATCTATCAGGTTTATAAGTCTAAAACCTTCCAATTCCACAATTTTTAGGCGTTTAATTATTGATCGGACGGGCCGTCCGATCAATGTTTATTTTAATCTCAATTTAGAATGCAGGCTCAACATAATGAGGGGGTCATTCATTGCAAAAGAAATCAGTTAAGTTGGAAGGCTTGTGCTCAATGCACACGTTTGGGAAAGTTCAGCAATTAATAGCGAATGTTAAAGTTATTGATTTATTTAACTTATTTTCGTTATTTGACGTGCCAAATGAACTTGAAGAAGCTTTTCAAACTATACACAGCCGAAACAACCAAAAGAGGATAGAGCTAGCAAAGAATGCTATTGAATCAGGTTTAGATAACACAGTGGAGGTGCCCCCCCCATCTCTCACTTTTGTTGTGGTGGAAGTCTTAAGTCATAAGGCTTTAGGTCGAGGAATAGTCGAAATAGAATATGATCCTCTAGATACTATGATTGTGGATGGTGTAATTACGTTGTTTGCTATGATGCAGATTAGTGGTTTCAGTCATCCGTTTGAGAAAAAGCGTATCTCTAAGGATTTAACTCAGAAAAATAGTCGAGTTAGGCAAGAACTCGCAAGTTATCCTGTGCAAGTCAACTTGTTGTTCTCACCGACAGAGCCGCTGTCACAAAAGGCATGTATCACTCTTTATAAAAAATACAGTCAAGCTAAAAACAACATTTATGCACCTTTAATTGAAAGTCTAAATGCTGAATTGCCTTTGAATACTTATGTGAAAGAGATTGCGGATGATATCGCTCTTGAATCTTTTGGGGGAATGAAAACATCGTCAGTTAGGCTTTCGGTAAAAGATCCACATGTGACTACTGAGGCAACAATGATTCGTCTAGTTCTTGGTGCAATCGGCGGCGCAGATTACCAAGATAAAAACAAAGTTGATTTGTTTGGTTCTGGGCCATTTAGTGTCGAGCATATTGATACTATAAAGCCCTATATTTGTATATTTATGGAAGCGTGGTTGAACTCAGTAAAGGATCAACTGTTTTCACACAAAAATGGCTTTCATTACTCAACGACACTTTGGCAATCACTAGGGTTGGTAATACATAAACTTTTCCTTGAGAAAAAAACTTTAGAAGAATTTGCTAAAGCTGGAGCTGTTTTAGGTCGTTTGGATTACTCCAAATCAGCTAAGCATTGGGGAAAGTGTGATGCACTGGAACTTGACGTGTCGGGGCAAAGCTATAAAAACGTTACGGGGGGGGGAAGAGCTTTTCGTATTGCCTTAGCTAACTACCTTTTTGAATATTTATCAGATCATGAAAAGTAAGAATGCTTCTATTGTCCACGCGTGGACAATGATGGTCAATGGTGAATAATTGTGCAATTGAAGTGGGAAAAATCCACCGTTGTTCAATCACTTTAAATGTTCCTGTTATATAGACTCTTGTGTATTAGCTAGTGCTTAATTTCACTATGCTACAGTTAATCTAAGGTTGAACTTGGGAAAAGAGCGGGGATAAGTCGAATAAACTTGTTCGAAGTCTTCGGTGTGCTTTCATAGTAGATATGAAGGTAGAATTGTATGGTTGCTCTCGACGGCGCAAAGCAAGCTTTGAATAAATCAATTGATGGACCTAAAGCTTACCTATATCTGTTGATGATCCACTTTCAGCCCCTATTGGGGTAGGTACTATATGTACTGGAATGATGCTATCATCGTACAAAAAACAAGTCATTGATGCATTGGAGCGAGCTATATCTTTTGCACAATTTGAACAAGAAACATCACTTTCACTCAAATTTTTCGGTGAAAATTTAGCCGAATACGACCTAAAAATGATGAGGAACCTTGGCTTTACACAGTAAGGTATTATCGGGGTTTCTTTCTTGAAGTGAAGGTAAGATGTATTTTGGTTTGCTTCGTAAAAATATATTTGCGTAAATGTACAAACTTAATTGCATTAGTCTGAATGCAATCTGCCAGTTTCGTTTCCACGATGTGACTAGATCTGACAGGTCACCCTAAATAGATTCAGCCCCATTGTCATTTTCGCTCATTAAATCTCTTGCCGTTCGGGTTCTAAGTTTCCCACAATAAAATTCATGTGAGAGGAATACGTGCAGTTGAAGAATTATTCACTTTTAATGAGTGATAGGTAATGGGTTGTCTGGAGGTATGCTGAAAATGATTTTGAGTCACTTCGGGACAGAAGCGCCTTAGAGTCTGTAACCTAAATGTTTATATTTCGAATGTGCTGCATTAGGGGATAAAGCAGCCCCCGTACAAAGTTCGAAAGCTGCTTTTACTATTAACTAGTAGTTATGTTGGTTGAAAACCTTTTGAGCTTCTGCCTTCGCTTTCAGCTCCAATTCTTTGCTTACTTTAGGAAGCGATATGCCTGCATAAAGGATGAATACTGGCCCATAATCTTCATCATTATCAGCAATCGATTGGGTCGGGTAATAACCATAAAGGTTGGCTAGCTCGTTCAAAAAAACGAGTTTATATTGTTCAATTTCTTTTGAGGAATGTTCGTATTTTTCCATGAGGTTAAGAATAGCTTCTGTATTTCCACTAAATGCAAGCAATTCCTCATATTGAGTGTCACTATAGACTTCATAAGCAAACTCAATTGCTGGATAGTAACCTTGTTTCGCCAACTCTCGAATTACCTCTACGTCCTCAGTGTTTTCAGCGAGTTGCATCATTGCTTCTTTACTGCCTAACTCTGCCGCTCTTTTTAGTAGTGATAGATACTCGGATTGGACAGATAGTTTTTCTTCGTATTCTTTTGCAAAGCGGAGTGCGCCCCCTTCCAAAACCTCGCCAGAAATGTACCTTTTATACCAGTAGTCCTCGTGTGGGCCTGCATTGTCGTCTATTTCAATCCCATCGAAGTGATGAACAGCATATGAATACGCAGCGGACGCGTTACCTTCATGGCTCAATTTTTCAACTAGTTCCTCACCTAAACTATCTACCATCCATGGTTCGATCTCATTCCAACTGTAGAACTTACAGTTCTTTAGAAACAGGTTATTACGTATATGTAGAAGGACTTGCTCTTCTAATCTTGCATCTGCTAGTACAGCTTTAGATAGCCTTCTAAGGCGATGTCGAACGTTTTTTTCGTTGGTGAATAATAATCGTGTTTCATTGTGTTGGTTAAATTCATCGTCATAAAAATCTGCTTGTCTGCTATCAAGGTCATACTCAGATAGCACGAAACCAGCCTTAATTAAGCTAGCCGCAGATTTAAATCCATAAAAAGATGCAACCACTTCTCTGGATTGACCTAATTTAAGATCCGGTAAGTAATTTTTTAATGATTGATGAAAGGCATGTACGAGTTGCTTGTCTAACATGATTAATGCTCCGACTTTTAGATCGACTCCGGGCGCACGTTTAAACCTTTTGAGTCGATATTAATCAGCCAAAGGTCATTAAAATTAATTCATTAATAGATAATCATTTATTGAAATGTCTGTTTTTACTCATACGCAAGTAAGGCGGACGCCCTATTACAAGAGTACTCTTCGAATGGGGGATGTCAACAGTCCATAATCAAGACTTAGAAGTGGCCTATTGGGGTTTCTAGTGTTCCTCAGGAACAAAAGCAACTTTGTCTGCGTATTTCTATCTGATACGTGCTTGGGGGCAGTTCTGCCAATTAAGCATTGCTATACTTCTTTTTTGGGGATACCAACTAAACAATGCGATCAAGAGGAAGCCTGTATTGTGAAGATTGAAATAGCAGAATCTCTTTTGCGCTCATGGCTACGACATGTCCGTGGTTGTGAGTTTGCTGAGTTAAACTGGAAAGCATCGCCTGAATGGTTGCCTAAATCTGATGAGATAACGGAACTTTTTGATACGGCTCATGAGCTTTGGCCGGAAGCTTTTGGCAAAAATAGTTACGAGCAACTATTGCGTCAAGCAGAGGTTGATGTACTAGGACTTTCATTCTACGACAACCGACTATATTTCATAGATGTAGCTTTTCACCTTGGTGGGTTGAATTATGGTGATAAATTAACAACGGCAATGAGGGTCTATAAAAAGTTAGTGAGATCAGCACTAATTGCGAAGCGCTATTTCCCCGATCAAACATCTTCTATTTATTTTGTCTCACCATTCACTAACGCGAATGTTTGTTCTGAACTTGATGTTGTGAAGGATAAACTCCAAGAAATATCGGCGAATGATGAAAAGATAAACTTTGATTTTGTTCTCACAAGATCCGAATTCAAATCAGAAGTGATGGAACCACTATTGTCATTGGGAAATGGTGTGGCTGATACATCTGAACTGTTTTTACGCAGTTGGCAATTGATAGAACCTTTCTTCAATATCCAACTACAAGGAAATGAGTCAGAAATATTCACTCCTAAGAAAGACACTTTGCGTACCCCTATGCCCACGTCAGAAGTTAATAGAACAGACCTGTTAATATCGGCGCTTTATTTGGCAAAATTTGGTCATCTTAATCGATTGGGTTTTGGGAACCAGACAAGAACGATTAAAAGCTTGGCGGATATAATAGGTTGTTCAGCAAACTCGTTAAAAGGCTTTCGAGATAGGTATGACCGATATGTTGAGAGTCCTCGTGTGGGTTATGATTTGCCACTATCTGACGAGTTGACGATGGCTTTAGATAAGTATGGTGATTTTTCAGAACTAGAATTACGGGCTAAGCTACCAACCTAAAGTTACTCGCAGTCATTCTTCATTGTGACCTTCCGGTCTACTTGGGACACAAGCAAGTTAGCTGCAACTTGCTACCACCCAGTCGTAAACTGGCTGCAACGTGTTGAATCCCTTTTTAATATTAGCGCTAATGTCACCCTCCAAACTAATTGCTGTCCAAACTGTTAGGTGGGGAGATACGTCTTTCGAAAGTTTTCTGCCATCGGAAACCAAGGTGACGCTTTGAGACTTCTTACGTGAACGGAAGTTTCTAGTTTCATCTAAGCAAGAAAGGGCTTCTTGTAAAATTTGATGCCAATGCCTTTGAGACATTTCTGACAAGAGATACTCTCTGCCTCCAAAAAATTTTTCAACGATGTTTAAGCGACTTGGGCCTTGCCATGCATCTCTCATAAAACGGAGCGTGATTAGTTCTGGTGAAGAGACACTTGATTTGAGAATTTCTATGTCCGGTAGATTAAGGATAAAGGGTGAAATTAACCACTTTCCAGTATTTTGGCTACCCTCAAGATTAACGCCCAATCTTACCAGTCCATTGCTCGTATCGACGGCAAGATTCCATTGAACACCTTGGTTACCGTCACTAATACCAAACAATGGTGTATTTAGTTGTCCAAAAGGCTTTCCTTTGACCGAGAGTTGAGCGTTGAACTCCTGCAAAACCTCAGTGTACTGGGAGTCAACGCTATTAAACTGTGGTTGATGCTTTTTCTTTTTTCTAGTCGGTTTCTCGTCTTCAACAAACTCAATTTCTGTAGGATCAATCATATGAATAAGCTCTTGCTTATCTATGATCGATTTGATTGCAATGTTGGCATCATCTGCGCTTAAATTGAAAAATTCTCGCCTAACCTGCCTTAAGGGTGCAAGTTTTTGATGAATTAGGGACTCAAATGTTTTGCAATCGTTGACAGGGAAATAGTACGCAACCGACCAGATAAAATCTCCTGTCGAGCTATTATTAATTTCCTCACATCTTTTATGGGGACTACGTGTAGTCATTCCTATCTTGCATACCGGAAGAACAATGTCTTTCACTTCCAATATGTAAACGTAACCTTTTGATTGCATTGTCTTGAATTGACCTTAAATGAAACATAAGGTTTAAAGTACAAGGTGGAGTGTGGATGAGTCAATCTCATTGTCTCCAAACACGATCTTAGGCTATCTTATCTTACGTCTAGCTATCAACGGGACAGAAGCGCCTTAGACGCACTTAACTTGGTGTCCAAAACTAGTAGTGCGGATCATGGGTATCTAAGCCCAGTTAACTTTGAACAACAAAATGTCGCTTAATGTGGTGTCCAGTCTTGCTGGAGCGGATCAGTATTCGGGTTGATTTCTCTAGGCGACACCATGCTTCAAGAGCCACTACCATGGTTTCATAACAGGATTCATCCCATATCGTTTGTAGCTGCTCTTTTAGCGTATAAATAACGCATAACGTCTTGTTACCATACCACACCGAATTTAACACTGAACTGACCGCAACATCTTTTTCAGCAACAGCATTCCTAAGAACAAGCAAGACAACCATGATTTAAGTTCTTAATTTTCAGCTTATTACATAATAATAAATCCATATAGACTTACAGCACCTACAAATATCACAAATGAGAACTAATATTGATAGATTGGTTAATATTAAATGCAGCCCTTACAGGGTCTTTGGCAAGGAGATTATCCAACAAGGTAAAGGGTGATAAGTTATGACGATCGGGTTAGTAAAACCTGAACAGGTTTTAGAGCTGATAGATGACATATATAGCGCTGCTAGTGATCCTCTTCAATGGATACCTATGGCTGAAAAGATCCAATCTTCAGTTGGAGGTCATAGTGTTAACTTTTGTTTAGAAGATACTCGAAAGCCCGAATTCAGAAACATTTATAGTAATGGGGTTAGCTTATCCGATATAGAATTGTACGAAAAAAATTATATTGGTAGGGATAATTTTACTGAAATATATGAAACCATACCTGCTAGTAGTGCCATTTTGACTCAAAATGTATGGGATTCTACAACTCTTTATCAATGTTTTCCGTATGAAGAGTTTTATAAAAATCTGGGCTATGCATTTTTTAATTGTTGTTTATTTTATAAAGATGAGGAAAAAAGAGGATGGCTATCAGTAGTAAGGAGCGAAAATGATTCCGTTTTCACTATAGCTGATTTAGAAATGATGAAATGTTTAACACCTCATTTAAAAAGAGCTTTTCTAATCAATATGCATTTGTTTGATTCTAAGATTGCACAGCAGATGTGTTTGGATGCTCTTGAGCACTTATCAGCTGGCGTAATATTCCTTTCGAGTAATGGACAACTTGTTCACAGCAATAGCAAGGCTCAAAAATATCTGCGAAATATGAATAACATGAAACAAAATTTTCGTGTCATACTGCCAGACCATTCAGCAAATATTGCATTACAAAAAACGATTTCTGAAACCTTGTACTCAAACAAAATACTTCTTGGGCGCTTTATCCCATTCAAAGAGGACGACCATCAAAATATGGTAATTTGCCTTCCTTGGAGAATGAATGAACAGTCTTACGACTGGTTGAACCATCAAGTTGGGTGTTTGTTATTTATTCTGCCTTCAAGTCGAAATTTTGGTTCTCCAGATAGACTAATGGAGGCATTTGATGTTAGTAGAGCTGAGTCTCATATTTTGAGTGGCATAGTGAACGGTCTATCTACTAAACAACTTGCTAATAAATTATGTGTTTCTGAAGCTACCGTACGCTTTCATATAAAAAATCTACTAAGAGTATTCTCTTCCAATAATCAGGTGGAAATGCTATCTAAGGTTAATAAATTACTGAGACTGAATGTAGATTTTTAAATTCACATTCTAGTAAGGTGATAACGATAGAGTTGGCTCATTTCTTTTATATGTAACATCCCACTTCGAAGTTTTTATTGGCTTATTGATAGTCTGACAAACCTATATGAATGATATTATAAGTATCTTGATTATCTAAAAACCACTTGTTTCTATTTCCTTGAATTTTACATATTATACCAGTGATCATTGAAGATGTTTGATTTCCGATGAAATCGGGATCATGCTACGAGCCATGAAATATTACTGACTCCCCAACAGAAACTGCAACTCGAACAAATGCACGATTCAACTCGTGATGGTCGAGTGCGTGATCGCATCAAAGCTGTCTTGCTGGCTTCTGAAGGCTGGAGTCTATGTATGATTTCTCAAGCACTTCGTATCCACTAATCTACTGTTGCTCGCCATCTCAGTGATTTTATTCTTTCTGAGAAACTGAAACCTGAAAATGGTGGTAGTCAGAGTCGACTTTCTGCTGTCCAAACGATGCAACTGATCGAACATCTGGCTGAGAAAACTTACTTTCATACCCACCAAATTGTCGCTTATGTAGAAGCTGAGTTTGGTATTCGCTATACCGTTGCGGGTATGAACAAGTGGCTACATCACAATGGATTCTCATACAAGAAGCCCAAAGGTGTGCCTCACAAGTTTAGCTTTGAGCAACAACAGGTTTTTGTTGAGTATTATCAAGCCCTAAAACAGAGTAATGCACCTGTGTTATTTATGGATGCGGTTCATCCGACTCAATCGACTAAGTTGAGCTGCGGCTGGATACGCAAGGGTCAGGACAAGCTCATTGAAACAACAGGTAGCCGTACTCGTCTTAATATTATCGGTGCCTTATCTCTGGAAGATATTGGTGCAACAGTCACTGAGAACTACGACACTATCAACAGTGAAAGTATTGTTCGCTTTTTCTGGAAACTGAAGAAAGAACATTACCCATTTGAGCAGAAAGTTCACCTCATTTTGGATGGTGCAGCTTATCACCGAACAGAACTGGTGATAAATGCAGCAAAAGTACTCAATATCGAACTCCATTACTTACCACCATACAGTCCGAGTTTAAATCCGATAGAGCGACTCTGGAAAGTAATGAATGAGCATGTTCGGAACAACGTTTACTTCTCATCGAAGAAGACGTTTATCTCCGCCATCAAAGAATTTTTCGATGTGACATTGCCGGAAGTTGCAGGTTCGCTAGTATCCAGAATTACGGATAATTTTCAGTTAATAAAACCTGCATCTTCAAGTTAAACGGGTATATACGATTTTGCAATACCTATCAGTAAGTTATGATGTAAATGGATTTTTAAAAATTATTACTAATTATAAATATAAAAACTATCAAAATTGATAGGTAATAACCTACGCTCTTGGTCTACTGTTGTTTAAGACAGTGTAGTTAAGGCTTTGTCGTATTAGTGAGCCCGTCCGTTAATATTTTCTAAGTAGATACTGATGAAGGTGTTAGAGGTACATGTCAATATGCTTCGACAAGTTAGGTCTAAAACTCGATACTCAAATTTGTAATGATATAACGCAGCCGAACCTTATCGTAAGTTCGCTAGTAGTTTCAACGAGATGTTGAAGAAGTAGGAGACTTACATCACTCACAGAAAAGGAAACATAAAGATGAATTTACAATTAACTATAACACTACTATTTCTTTCTGGTTTTTTAGGCTCCGCGACGGCCTCACAGAACGATGAAAAATTTTTAAATGGTAAACCTTTCGCTAAAGTAAATGAAGCTATTCAAACTAATGCTGATGCCATTGCAGCTAATGCAGAAGGAATTGAAAATAATGCAAATAGTATAGATTTAATTGAAGGGGAAATTATAACACTTAAAACAAGCTTAAATCTCATTAATACGGAAATGGTGACATTACAAAATCAGGTAAATGCAAACTTAGGAAGTATAAACGAATTACTAGCCAACGATGAACAGCTAAGTAGCGCTATCGCTGCTAATTCTAACTTGTTATCAGATTTAAGAAATCGCCATAATCAAGATGTCGCAGATATAAACGAAAAAATGGGTGTTTTAGAAGGGGATATTATCGCCCTTCAACAGTATATTAATACACAAATTCTTGCTGTTAATTTAGTTATTACCGAGTTACAGGCATCTCAATCTGGCGTTGATGAAGTTCAAGATGCAGCAATTTTGGATCTTCAGAGCAAGTCTTTGGGGTTAATGTCTAGCATCTTGACTCTTAATGCATCCTTATCTTCCCAAGCTTCAAGTTTAGCGTTCTTAGAGGCTCGAATGAATAATGCTGACGCACAGATAAATGAGCTAGGATTAAGAGTTACAAAACTCGAGTCTGATGTTGCGACCCTTAACTGCCTTCCAGACCATCCAGACTACCCTTGTGAAGTAAAAATCACTAGTTTAGGTGAAGCATACGGACATCACGGATCCTGTGATTTTAGCTGGAATGGCTGTACAGATGCTGCGACATGTGCTCAATGGGCATGTGAAGTTAATGGATATGCAGAAGTTAGTAGATGGGGAGAGGATAAACCATGTACCGAGTTTGATAATTGCCACTTATTTTGGAGTCAAGGCTCAATACAATGGAACTGGGGAAACTGGTGTGATGTGCAAGGCGTAACGGACATTTATTGTAAAGAGTAGGATTCCTAATTTGAAGCCAGTTTAGCTTAACGTTACGTAGCAGTTCCTAAACCTCATAGTTATACTGGCTCTTTTATTTCCAGATATGAGAGCTTCTATTTTGACCCTGAAGTTTAGTTTTGGCACTAAGTTGGGTTAATCACCCGTTCGGTACTTTTGATTCAAAGGCATTGAAAACAGAAGAGAACTAGTTTGATAACCAACAAAAAAGGTCGGTTGTACTGACCTCGATTAAGATTATATGCATACTAACTCATTGGTAAGCCGAGTTTACTTAGAGAGAAAAAGCTCGAAAAATTCTATTAAATGGCGACAACTCACCACAGCTACTCAATTTGACTCTAAGAAGGTTCTGTCCAGCGCCAGATGCGTCTCACAACGCCTAGCTTGGGGACAAAAGCGCCTTAGATTAGTTAACCTTAATTCTTGTTGTAAGGCATATCTTTGGCGCTATTTTAACAGATAAATTAATCTCGGTTTTGCCACTCTTCAACGATTGGCTGCCAGTTTACTTCACGTGGCTCAGTTGTGGAGTTAGACCATACGTTCCAAAAGTCTGGATCATCAGATTGTGGTCTTTGTTCTTCAGTAAGTTCTTTCATTCGAACTAAAACGGGGAGTTCAGAAGCCCATCCGAGTAAAATTGCATGTCGTGATGGTAGTGATGGTAGCTCTCTTAATAATCCCCTCATGTTATCGGGAACAAGCCTATGGACTTGTTCTTGGTCTCTATCATTGCTAATTCTGTGCAATAAAAAAGTATTACATTGAGACAGAACAGTGGGAGATAGCTCAGAAGGTCGTTGGGATGATACTACTAGACCTAAACCAAATTTCCGCCCTTCGCGAGCGATCTTTTCAAAGACTTTGCAGCACACATCAGAGACTGACTGACTCTCACTTTCTTCTTTGTATCGTTTGATAAATGTATGGGCTTCCTCTGCAACCATTACTGTCGGTAATGGTTTTCCATTCATTTTCCTGTATCGTTGAAGAGCTTCAAAAGTCACTCTAGAGATTACTGCTGTTACAAGATGGATAATTTCATTTGGAACGAGTGAAAGGTCGATAACTGTGATAGCACCATGAGTGTCCTTCCCAAGAAAAGTATCTAACCAATTAGTTAAACTGATAGGTTCCTCCGAATCTTTAGTGACGGCACTAATTCGGGTGTCACCTAACATTGTGCGAATTCGGGTCAAAAGAAATTCCACGAATTGCTCTGTTCCTGTTTCTTGTGCTAAAGCTTCGAGATATGCTACGAAGTCATCACCTTCAAAACGAATAGGCGTATCTTCACTTTTCGGGAGAAGTTCTTGTTCATCGCCGCCAAGTGCAACATGAGCTTGTTTTAAGTCAGCAATCAACCTGTCTGTATCACCGACATCAGGCTTAGCAGGCCACTGTATTCCTCTTCTGGAGGATAGATACGCATTTATCGTACTTATTAGGTTATCGAAAGGTTGGTTGTCGATTTTTTCGTTTAGTGTTAAAAGGCTACTTTCCCATGACGTTAAACTTTCAACTAAGCCTTTGGCAGGGCCAGCATTCACATATATCTGCCCTTGACTTGCTAGTTGCCTTATTGAAACGAGAAGTATTCCGCAAAAATGTTTTGCTTGAATTGTTACGTCATCTTCTGACAACACATCATTTCTCATCGCCCTCAAAGCTCGTCGTAGCAATGGGAGTTGAACTTTTGAACTTGCTTGAGTGAACGCTCCCCACTCAGAACTATTCCATAGCCATGATGGTACTTTAAGATCTAGCTCACCATCATCTGAGTTAGCTTCTACGCGTAATAACTTACCCTTGTATTTTGACTTTGGGCCAAATGCTCGGCTGTACTCCCCATTAGGATCAAGTATTATGAATCGAGCATTTGGGGTCTTTCCCTGTTGTAAAACTGCGTCCAAAGACCATTGAATTAGCCCCGCCACAGAACAAGACTTACCACTACCCGTATTGCCCAAAACAGCTATATGTCGCCCAAAAAGCCTATCGGGATCGATTTTTATTTCTGCATTGTTAGCTAGAGGACTATCTCCTATTTTAACCCTTCTGTTTTCACCTGATTCGATTATTGAGTTTAATTGTTTATCAGTAGGTAGGAGTACTGAATCACCAACCGAAGGAAATGCATCTGTTCCTCTAGTGAATCTGAAGCCATCGTTTTTTCTATCGCTTCTCAATGTCCCAACGGGGTTGATACTGAGCTTTTTTAGTGGAAAAGGTAGATCTATCAAGCCAAAATCTTGCAAGCCTCTTCTCTTTGGATATGGCGAGTGTTCTACTGCGATCCACTCAACTTGACCAACGAGAAACCCATCATCACTGTTTATCAGTACATAGCTATTTATCCGGGGAAAGTTGCGAGGAGAACCTCCTTGAAGAGACACTGAGTCTGGAGAATCAATTTCTAAGGAAACTCTAATTTCACTAGGCGATACAAAACCAACGGTTCCGATTCGTAGCTGCTCTAGTCTTTCTATAGGCAAGTAACTCATAGTGTTACCTCGGTGGTAGTTGCATTACCTGAGTGTTCTGACTGGATAAAGCCTCGCTGCTTTAGTAGTTCGGCCATCTTTATTGATGCTTTATCTATGGCTGGTTTAGGTAGATAGTTATCAACCAAAGTTTTGAGGTCACCTAAATGGTCACCCATTAGTAAAGTGATTTGAGCTTTTCTTCCACTTTTACTAATGAAGTTCATAATTCTTCCGAGCGGGTCACCGAAAGCAATGATGACGAGATGGGTAGATGGAACGGTAAGCATATCTTCAATTACTCGGTTTATATGCTCATCACCAAAGCTATAGCCATACGTGACTAATGTACTGTTTGGACGGCTAGTCGCTGCTGCTAAGTCTCTAAATAGCTCTACATAGGGGTACTCTGCGGTTTCTCTGTCTTTGACTGAATTAGGGTAAATCATTAGTTGTTCATAGCTATTGCTTTCGTGACCTTCTGCTTCTAAAAACGGTTCAACAGAGCGTGCTCCAAAAGGTAAACCAAAGCGCCTAATCGCACCATCTTGTTCGTGCCAATCAAGAGAACCGTGAAGCTTGGTAAAACGAGCCACTCCTTCCAAATATCTTGGTTCACCACGTATTCCCGGAGGGTTATAGTGATAATCAACTTCTAATCTTGAGGATCTAAAAACGGGAGCGATACTTCCAACAAAACGATCTATGAGTCTTAAACCTGCAAGTTCAGCACCAACCTCGATAATTCGGTCGTAGTTCGTTGTAAAAATATGCAATCTATCGCGTGTAGCGGTTCTACTTGCAAAGCTCATTAAGAAGCTCACAAGATAGTTGAAAGTTTCCTCTTTTCGTTTTGGTTCAGCACTTTTAATTAAGTGTTCTCCGTTACTGACAGATTTTGAAAACTCACCTAGACATCGAGACAACTCCCCCTTAATTGCATCTAAATCAGCTTTTAGGTCTCTATAGGCTACAAATGGAGCTGGAGGGTTTTCAGGTTGTGGGTTATTTAACACTGTTAGAATTTCAAGCCCTTTGATAAGTTCATTAATAGCTCTTATTTGATCTTCTATATTTCCTTTATCGCGACCAGCCGCTGTGGCAGCTTTTGTAGCGAATGCATTTATTTCGCTTTGACAGACGGCTAGATCACTGATCCACCCCATTCCAGCAGGAGGCGCACCTGTTGCCGACATTTGAATAGACGTACTCAAACCTGCACCGATCAATAGATTTAAATGTTCGGATTGGAAAAGAGCTGTTAACCAAGGCTCGATATTTTGACGCAATTTCTCTATCGATACTTCGGAACCTTGTTCTCCCCATGTACTATTCGTTGAGAGGGTAAAAGGATAAGAATCACTTTGCTCATTGGGGTTTGGCATTAGCTCAATAATATCGGGAACACTGCCAACTTTAATGTGCTGAGTAGTCATAAATACACTTCTTATATTTGTATGAAAGATATAGTGTTGGGGACACAAACAACTGCCATTAATGTTTACAACTTAAGCCGTTGGCATTAAATCTTACGTCTCACAACTCTCCGAAATCCTTAGCGCATCCTCAATCTCAACACCAAGGTATTCAATCGTGCTTTCTAACTTAGCATGACCCAGAAGCAACTGGATAGCACGTAAGTTCTTGGTTTTGGCGTAGATCAAAGAAGCTTTTGTACGCCTTAATGAATGCGTGCCGTATTGAGTTTTATCTAAACCGATATCCATTACCCATTTGTTAACCATAGTCGTGTAGTAATGGTAAGAGATTGGTTGCCCTTCACGGCGTGGGCTTGGGAATACATAGTCGGTTGGTGTCAGACCATTCAGGATTATCCATTGAGATAAGGTTTGCTGAGTCTTAGGCGTGATCTCGAAGTGCACTTCTTGATGGGTTTTCTGTTGCTTCACAATCGCTCGTGACATCACGCAGCCACTGCGGCTAACGTCTTGTACCTTTAGGTTACGCAAGTCACATGCTCTGAGTTTGCTATCGATGGCAAGGTTAAACAGCGCCAATTCAAATAACCGTTCCTCAAGCTCCAACCGAATTCGAATGCGCCAAATGTCTTCCAATTTGAACGCTTTCTTCTGCCCAACTCTTTTTCCTTTATTCCAAGCAGCCATAATGTGCTCCTTACTTCATAAAAATCACTGTTAAGTAAGGCAGAACTCAAGGAAGTTTGCTTAGTTACTGGTATCATAAGGTAAATTTTTCGAATTCAAGAAATCAGCAATGAACGAACAAGAACAACTATTCCTCAAAGAGCTTGAAAGCAAGCTCTGGACAGCCGCAGACAAACTCCGTGCGTCACTTGATGCCTCACAATACAAACATGCGGTGCTTGGCTTAATTTTCGTTAAATACGTGTCTGACGCCTTCACGCTTCGCCAAGAAGAACTAAAACAAGACTTTGCTAACCCTGATCACGAGTATTTCCTCGATCCTGAAGGTTATACGGCTGAAGAACTTGAACAAGAAATCGCGATTGAGCTGGAACAGCGCGATTACTACAAAGAGAAAAACGTGTTTTGGTTGCCTACTGAATCTCGTTGGAAATTCCTGCAAGACAACGGCCCGATGGTCATTGGTGGTGCGGACTTAGTGATTGATGATAAGACGAAGAAAATCACGTCTGTTGGGCATCTGATTGATAACGCCTTGGAAGGCATTGAGCGCGACAACCAGAAGCTAAAAGGTGTACTCAACAAGCACTACGCCTCGCTAAAAATTGATCAGGCAAAACTGAATGAGCTGATTAACCTAATCGCGACCATTCCATTCAATCATAAGTCGCTTAACAGCAAAGATATTCTTGGTCATATTTACGAATACTTCTTAGGCCAATTTGCTCTTGCTGAAGGTAAGAAAGGCGGTCAGTTCTATACGCCTGCATCAATCGTTTCGCTTATTGTTGAGATGATTGAGCCGTTTGAAGGCCGTGTGTATGACCCTGCAATGGGTTCCGGCGGTTTCTTTGTGCAATCAGAGAAATTTATTGAACGTCGCGCTAACCAAAAAGAGATTGACCCGCTAACGCAAAAACAAAGAATCTCGATTTACGGTCAGGAATACAACTACACCACTTGGCAGCTTGCTGCGATGAACATGGCAATCCGTGGGCTGGATTATGATTTTGGTAAGGAACCAGCAAGTACCTATACCAATGACCAACATCCAGATTTACGTGCGGATTTCATCATGGCTAACCCACCTTTCAATATGAAAGAGTGGAACACAGGCGTCGATGATAATGATCCGCGCTGGGTATACGGCAAACCACCCTCAGGTAACGCCAACTTTGCTTGGATGCAGCATATGCTTTACCACCTTGCACCTGATGGCTCTCAAGCCTTGTTACTTGCCAATGGTTCGATGAGTTCGACCACTAACAACGAAGGCGAAGTTCGTGCGGCACTGGTAGAGAACGATTTGGTGGAGTGTATGGTCGCGCTTCCGGGGCAACTGTTTACCAACACCCAGATCCCTGCTTGTATTTGGTTCTTAACTAAAAACAAAAAAGCTCGTACCGATAAATCGGGTCGAAAACTGCGTGATCGTAAAGGCGAGGTATTGTTTATTGATGCTCGCAACCTTGGCTATATGAAAGACCGCGTACTTCGCGATTTTACCCAAGATGATATTCAGAAAGTCGCTGACCTTTACCACGCTTGGAAAACAGGTGAAGAAGTTAATGGTGTAGCGTATGAAGACCAAGCAGGCTTCTGCAAATCTGCAACTTTGGAAGAGATTAAGAAACACGATTTTGTGCTCACTCCGGGACGTTACGTTGGCGCGACTGAAGAGCTAGATGACGGCATTCCATTTGGTGAGAAGATGGCAACGCTAACCGCTAAGTTGAGCGAGCAGTTTGCCGAATCGGCAACGCTAGAAGCAGAGATCAAGAAGAACCTAGTGGGGTTGGGTTATGAGCTTTGAACTGACAACGTTAGGTGAAATTGCACTAGGTAGCAATGGAGCTGTTGATGGCCCATTTGGTTCAAACTTAAAAGCATCAAGCTATACAGAATCTGGTATACCAGTAATTCGAGGCAGCAACTTATCGTTAGGCTTGGATGAATTCAAATCTGATGAATTTGTTTACGTAGGTGATGATACATATAGTCGCTTAGCTCGTTCCGAATGTTTACCTCAAGACATTATATTTACAAAAAAAGGGACGTTGGGGCAGACTGGTTTTGTGCCTCAAGAGCCATATCCTTCTTATTTGATTTCATCTAATCAAATGCGTTTGAGAGTAGACCCAGCAAAAGCAAATCCAAAGTATGTTTACTACTGGGTTTCTTCAAAGAAGGCGATCGATAAGATTCGAGGCGAGTCTGAACATACTGGTGTGCCGAAGATCAATTTGGATTACTTGAAAAAATTCCCCATTAGTCTTCCATCAGTGTCTTATCAAAATTCCGCAGTAGAAATTTTGGATAATTTGAATGACAAGATAGCTCTCAATACTCAAACCAGCCAAACCCTAGAAGAAATGGCACAAGCCATCTTCAAGTCATGGTTTGTCGATTTCGATCCCGTCAAAGCCAAGATGAATGGTGAGCAGCCTGATGGAATGGATGCAGCCACTGCCTCGCTATTCCCTGAAAAGCTCGTTGAGTCTGAGCTGGGGTTGATTCCTGAGGGATGGGATGTATTGCCATCCGAAAAGGTTGCGACTGTTGCTATAGGTAAAACACCGCCACGCAAAGAACCTCAATGGTTTTCAGAAGACAGTAAAGATGTTACTTGGATTTCCATCAGAGATATGGGCAATACAGGGACGTTTGCGCTTGATTCTTCGGAGTATCTAACGCAAGAAGCTGTCGATAAGTTTAATGTTAAGGTTATCCCAGACAACACTTTGATTCTTAGCTTTAAATTGACTGTCGGTCGTGTAGCTATTACTCATGGTGAAATGACGACCAATGAAGCTATTGCTCATTACAAATTGAGTGATAACGCTAGGGTTTCAACGAATTATTTATATTCTTACATGAATCAGTTTAACTTCGAGTCATTGGGTAGCACGTCATCAATAGCAAAAGCTGTTAACTCTAAGATTATCAAAGCTCTTCCTGTGATAGTGCCATCGAAAGAGATCCTAGGTAGTTTCGATAGTCTAGTGAAACCTTTATTCGACAAAATAAAGTCAAATCAAATTGAAAACCAGAACCTAGAAGATCTTCGTGACACCTTGCTTCCTAAATTGCTTTCCGGCGAAATTGAGTTATAGAACAATAAGTTAGCTTATAATAATGAAAACGGAGAACTATTTTTTGGTTTGGCTTTGGAAAAAATAACAATGAATATCCACACAATATTAGAAAAATAGTTTTATCTGGTTAAACGTACAGGTGAGTTTTGTGAATTGTGTTCAAAGTAAAACAGGGGAGTACCCCACCACTGAAAAGTTAGAGGTTGCACTATGAGTTTTCAGGCTTACAGAGCTAGCCCCTTTGAGTTTACACATGAGAATAAAGTGTTCAATCAGCTCTATGATCTCTTGCAGACAGCATGGGAAGGTAGAGAAGAACCGCTGCATTTAATTGGTAATGTGTATGTAGCTGGACGTCCGGTGGATGCCCTTGTCATAAAGTCTCATGCTGTTATCGTGATCGATTTTAAAGATTATGGCGGGGATGTTACATTCAGTGAAAATGGCAGTTGGTATGCGAACGATGTGATTGTAAAAGGTGGTGGCAGCACTAACCCCTATCAGCAAATTCGTAACAACAAGTTTACCTTGCTGAACTATCTGCGAGAGAACGTGGTATTTCAATCAGAGCCGCAGCTTGGGCATATAGCTGGGCTGTGTCTCTTCCATCAGGATATTCATTTTGATGACAAGCAGATTCCAACTGGGATTAACCGCTGGTTTCATGTCTCGGATATGAGTCATGTTGTTAGAATCATTGATGCTATAACTAGTAACGCAATTGACTTATCTGGCACTGATATAGACAAAATTATAACGAGTTTAGACATACCGTCGTTTAATCCTGATGGTAACGCACCTATCATTACTACTATCACTCAGAGTTCAACAGATACTGAGAAGCGTGTACATTTGACTCCAATCCAGCAACGAGCTATCGATAGCGCTACCTCTTGGCTTGCTGGCGATCAAAATGCGGTATTGTCAATTACTGGAGCAGAGAATAGTGGCAAGAAGACAATACTTAAGATCATTAAAAATTTACTCTCCGAACAAGGAAAAAGCCCACTATTCCTAAGTCCTAATGCTCGTATCGCGAATAAATACAAAGGACTAGGTTTTTCTGATGTGCAATCTATTTATTCTTGGTTGTACGCGAGTCGACCAAGTAGATTTGAGAAAGATAAAGCTTGCTACGATGTTTCGTTGACAATACCGGACGCAACCAGAGAAGTGCTCATATTTCTTGATGCACATTTGTTGGGTGATGATAAGTTTGAAACAGAAACAACACGGTACGGTACGGGTTACTTACTACAAGATATGTTGACAGCATTGACTGAAAACAACGAAGCCTTGCCCAAGATGTTATTGGTTGGTGACCCATTCCAATTAACACGAGGAAGTATTCAACGAAGCTTGCTCATTGGCGAAGTGTTTAAAGATAAGAACATCATGTTTTCAACTTGCGAGTTGAATGAACAAGTTAGCTCCGGTGACCTTTCACGGTTTCAATTACCACTTATTTCTGCATTGTCAAATAACACATTTAATTGCTTGCCGGATGTTGAAGGGCAACAGGTTGAAGAAGTGATTGTAGGCGAGCATACCGATGAAATTGGTCACGCTCTCGTTGCGTGGCCCAAACGCACTGTATTCTTATGTGCCAAAAACGTTGATGTCTATAAGGTAAACCGTGGTATTCGCAGAAAGTTTTTAATGACGCAAGATATGTCAGTTCTGATTGTTGGTGATATCGTTGATGTCCACAATAGGACTGCTGGTATCAATGATGGTTTTACTGATAGCACATGGGTAAATTCTGGTACTTTTGGGCAAGTTGTCCATGTTGATCCAGAAATAGAAACGAAATCTATCCTACTCAAAGGAAGAAAAGCAGGGACAGTATTGCATTTTGCAACAGCAACTATTCATTTCGAGGGAGTTGGAAATGTTAGGGTTCGTTACATTCCTGAATATCTTTCTTCTGAAACTCCAGACTTGACACCTGACCAGCTTGTTGCCCTTAATATTTTTGCGCGTGAAGAAGCTACTGAAAAGCTGAAAGATCAGAAACGCATACTAGATGAAGCCAAAAATCACTTACCAGTTCAAGAATATCGCTTGAAGCAGGAGGAATATCAAAAGCAACTAGCATACTTAATCATGGACAGCTCCTACTTCAATGCAGCTCGACTCCGATTTGCATATGCCCTCACGGTACATCGTGCTCAAGGCTATATAGGATGGGAGCAGGTATACGTTGATGCCTCTTGTTGCCATGATAATGCTAACTATTCGTCAGATAGTTATTTTCGTTGGCTGTATACCGTTACTTGCTGCTCAACAGAAAACATAGGGCTACTGAATTACCCCACTCTAAACCCAATCTCGAATGCAAGTTGGCAGCTAAGTCCAAAAAAAATCAGTCCAATTATAGTTAAGCCTCGTTTTTATTTTGATTCTGAGCAATCTGCAAGCGATAAATTGCCAGTAGGCTTTGATGTTTCTAATAAGTTATTCTCGAAGATTTATCTGACTATTAGTCGATTACTCAAAGGTAGTGAATGGTATATTAGAGATGTAATTCAAGGACGACCCTATCAGCAAGTATATGAGCTTGAAAAAAATGATGGTTCATCCGCTACCGTTCAATTCAGTTTCAACAAGAAAGATGAAGTCACCATTCAATCGGTGAGATTAAAGCCGGAGTCTGTTGATTATCAAACTGTAGTGTCAATGTTATCTACACAGCCAAGCTATCAACACGAAGCTATTGAATCTGCTGCGAATGAATTAATCCGACACCTGAACAGCAAAGGGTGGAATACTGTTTTGGTTGAGGAAAAAACACAGTACAAAGCTTTTTTGACTTTCGTTGGTGTTAATGGGCAAATTAAGCTGGACTTAAATGTTGGTGGTAAAGGGTTGGTATCGTCGATTAAAGTTGAACAGGTGGACAGTGAAATTGTTTTAAACGAATTTAGGGAGGGATTAAATTATGTCAACTGAACAACCCTTTCGGATCGTCGGGAATCTACGTAAATCAGGTCAACTCCAAGAGGCTTGGGATTATGGCTTTTCCGTATTAGAACAGTACCCACAAGACTCATATTTGAAAGGAGCCTTGTTTTGGGTCTGCTATGAGTTTATCAAGCAACAACAAGAGAAGATAGTCAAGCGTGGTGCGTCCTCAAACAACTATCGTCCTAGCGATTTTGAATTTGAGCAAATAGAAAGCCTACTGCAAACAATAGTGAACTTAGAAATCCCCACTGGCGGATTAGAATACAAAATGTTGCTGGTTCAGTTTAAAAAGGATCTTGAGTGGTTTCCAACATTGATTCACCTTGTGCTTAGACATCAAACAGCGCTGTTTGATAATGAAGATAAAACACCTTTTCAAGGTGAAAAAGGTGAAGTGCCAAGTTTGATGCTCTCAACAGCACGCCAAGTGGCAAGTGCGTGGCTTAGAGCACGAGAGTATTGGCAGCTAGATCTTAACCAAGTAATGGCATTTATTAACCAAACACGCGAGCAAGCCTCTGACACTAAACATATGATGTGGCTTGATTACGACCAAGCGAAGTGCCTTGTTGTTGCGGGCCAATACGATCAGGCTCGCGAACTCATTCTACCCATTTTAAGAAAGAAGCAAAAAGAGTCTTGGGCTTGGGGAGCGTTGGCGGCTACTTATTCAAAACAAGATCAGCGTTTAGCAATGAAGTTTTTTGCTAGGGGAATAGTATCCGCACATGACGTTACTTTTAGTTTGCGTTTATTACAGGGAATTATTCCTTTATTACTTGCAAATCAACAGCAAGCTGAAGCCTCAATGTGCCTAAAAACGGCTATTGCGGCTTATCAAACACATGGGTGGAAGCTAAAGCAAGAGTTAGAACAGCTATCTATGCAGCCTTGGTATGATTCTGGTGTTGATGAAAAGCAACTGAGTCCTTTTTTAAACTCTATTTCTCACGACGCTTTGAATTACTTGCATGGGCCGATGGAGAAGGTTGTTGCTATCGTAGAGAATATCCATAAATCCGGTAAAGGCTTTCAAGTATTCGTAAATAAGTCGACATCACTATCAGTTCGCATGGGGGTTCATAAAGGTAAGCAGAAACCTCAGGCTGGTGACTATGTTGAGCTATCTGTAGCGAGTGTTGATGGAAACAAAGAAGTGGTGGCTTCCTCATCGTCCAAGCAAATAGAAATGGCTGATGTTTCGTATGTAGAGGGTACGCTTCGAATAGCACCTAAAGGTTTCGGATTTGTTGAGGATACTTTTGTTCCTCCCTTTGTTATTGGTAATGTAAAAAATGAATCGAAAGTAAGAGCACTCCGTATCATGAGTTGGGACAAATCTAAAGGTCGCCACAACTGGAAAGCTATTAAGTTAACGGAACTAAATTTTTAATGAATGATAAGTCGCTTTCCGGCGAAATCGAGTTAGACGTCGAAAGGGTTAATGCTAATGACTGAGCAACTATTGACTGCCATTGAGTCTGGTAATTTGGCGTTATTGAATGATGTACTTGAACATCAGCCAGAGTTAGTTAACACCGTCTTTGAAGAATTAGAAGCAACGCCATTTGAGCTTGCTTTGAAAAATGGGTTTTCGACACTCTCCCAGAACATCATTAACAGCGTCGGTTTTGATATCAATCATGCAGGTCATAACCCACTTCGGTTGGCGATTGAACTTGGTTTTTTGAATATTGCTCAAACACTGTTACACAAAGGCGCAAACCCTAACTATCGACCACAACAAATGAGCAGCGCATTGTTGCTTTGTTTAGACAATGAATACCTTGAACTCGCAGAGTTGATGGTAGAAAAAGGCGCTGAAGTTAACATCCGAAACGACAAGGGCTGGACACCTTTAATTTGGGCCTCAATGAAAGGCCGAGTCAAAGCGGTTGAATTTCTGCTTAAGCACGGAGCTGCCGTCGATGTTTGCAATAACGATGGCTGGAATGCGGTTACGGGCGCTTATTTCAAACAACGTTTAGAAGTAGTCGATAAGCTCCTTTCTCAAGGTGCGGTATTCAGCGCCAAGTACTCAGAAGCCGCTATGTTGTCAGCGTATCAAAATGGGCATGTCAACATCGCTAAGAAGCTACTAGCTAATGGCGTTAATCCAGATGTGGAAAACGAAGATAATGAAACGATGCTGATTATCGCCGTTACTAAAGGTGATGATGAAATGATCAAAGCGCTCGTTACTGCTGGTGCGAATCCTAACGCAAGAAACAAAGACTCACATACAGCGTTATCTTTATTGGCTCAAAATGGCAAAAATGAACTCATTTCGTTGCTGATAGATAAAGGTGCGGATGTAAATCTTCAGAGTAAGTCTGGAAGAACTGCCGCTTATTGGGCAGCAAGTTATAACCAAGCATCAACATTGGAACTTATCCATAGTAAAGGTGCCAATCTTGATTTGCGAAATGAGGATGGATGGTCACCTTTAATGGTTGCAGCTAGTAGTGGCTACCTTGAATCCGTCATGAAACTGGTTGGACTTGGAGCTAATACTGAATTTGAAACTAAAAAGGGTAATTCTGCCCAAGATATTGCGAAATTAAATGCACCGACGCATGGAAATTTGAGCAACGTAAATGGGCACCGTATTTATCCAATGCTTAATACTAGCTTCAAGCAAATTGTTGACTACTTATCAGGAGCGCGTCAGCAATGATTGCTCAAAGCTCAGTTTTTGATGCAGTCCGTCGTGGTTATAACGAGTTAGAACTCGCAAGTAACGACGACATTCTTGATTACTTCTCTGATGTCGACCCCGATGCGATGTCGGGACATATCAGCAATATCAAAGGCATTGTGTTTGAGCAAGAGGTTGTCACTGCACTCAACGATCAAGGTATGGATACCTTGTTATTTGAAGCAACTAATCACCCCGTTTCGGATATTGCTCTGATGAGTGATGGTGATATTGCCGCAGAAGTTCAGCTAAAAGCGACAGACAGCGTCAGTTATATCAATGAGACGCTTGCTGAAAACTCAGACATCCCAATTATTGTCACTAGTGAGGTCGCCGATAGCTTGGATAGCACGTTGGTGATTGATTCGGGGATCGACAATGTTGTATTGGATGATACCGTGTCAGAGGTATTAACAGGTGAAATTTTTAACAATGTTGGTGAATCCGTAGCAAGTGACGTTGTAAGTGAAGGACTAGCAGATCTTGTCGGTGATATAGCTTTACCTATTAGCCCTATTGGGATTATTGGTGCTTTGTTTGGACTCCCTTTTTTGTAAGTAAATAGTTATGTATTCAAGTTCGCTTCACGTTTAGTGAGTTAGGTTTTCGAGAGCGAGAACATTTACAAGAATGGCCTGTTCATCAACCACATGCAATCGGTGAAGGGATGGTAATCATTCAGAAAGGGGGTGATGGCTTTGATGATACCTGAGTTCGCCCAGACCTGTTGGTATTAGATAAAAATAGCAACTTGGTGATAATCTAAATCGAGTTAGGCTAACAGAACTAATAATAAACATATAATAGCCTCAGACTTGGCTAAAAGTACTGAGGCATCATGGAATCATTGATATGGAAAGTTTACTTGTTAACGTCAGCAAATATGCATCAAGTCATCAAACATCCCCTACAGAAAACTTCATTACCGAAGCGTTTGCTTGGCTACTTAAGTATGATGAAGTGGTCAGAAAAGCATACGCTCAGCTACTTGCTGAAAAATCCCCACAGTATAGAGCGGAGATCTTAAATCTATCCACTTCCACAGATATAGATACCCAAGTCAATTTTGGTGGAAAGTATCCTGATCTGTTGTGGAACTCCACCGATGAGGACTTTTGCCTTGTTTTTGAGCACAAGGTTTGGTCTGAACTACACAATAAGCAACTCAGTAATTATCGAAAATTCGCTAAAGCGCATCTGAATAAGTCATTCCTCATCGCTCTCGTTACTGCTCATTCTGGACAACACCGCCAATCACCGGATATCGCTTTGTGTTGGTATGAAGTCGCCAAAATTATTGAGTCGCTAGGTGAAGGTGATAATAAAGAGAGCTGGTTGCGCGCTGAGTTCGTTAACTTAATAAAAAGCAATGGATTAGTTAATTCAACACCGCTAAATCCTTTGGCGATCGCCTATTACAATGACGTTAAAAATATAGATAAGCAGCTTTATGAAATAGCGCGTCGCTCTCTGCATCGGTCATGGCCTGTTTATCAGGAAAGTAATAAGGTTAAATTTCACATTCCTCCTAAACACCGTAACGCGCGTGGTCGCTACGATGCCTTCGGTCGAATTGGTTTGAAGTTTTCTTCAATCAATGCAGGCAATGACGAAAGTGGCTGGATACCCGGAATATTCTGCGGGTTTATTATGGACGGGTATGATCATCAAGTCGAAGATTTGATGGGAAATGGGCCTATTGCATCGCTAGTGTTGAGTGTTAATAAAAGCATCCAGTCTAGTTTAAAATCTCAAGGGTATTATGACCTTCTGGTCAATGAAATTAAGGCGAAATTACCCACAGATTGGAAGCTAAGTGATAGAACTATTGCAGGGCATAAATTAAACCCGTGGCATCCTTTAATTATATATCGCGAGCTTACGAGTTTTATTCAGGGTGCTCAGACGTTAGAAGAGCAGACGGAAGTATATTTTACTCAAATGGCAATGTTACAAAGCGTTTTTCTTGAGAGTGACGCGTTTAATTCCTTTTGCACCGAGATGCAGCGCTTAAGTAGCGAGGAACCAAAGTGATAACAGAAGACCAACTAGAACAACAATGCCTCGATTGGTTTAAAGAGCTAGGCTACCAATACCAAAATGGCTATGACATCGCACCGGATGGAAACACACCCGAGCGTGAAAACTACCAGCAAGTCACGCTGCAAGCACGTTTAGTCTCTGCCTTGGAAACCTTAAACCCTAATGTACCCAGTGACACTTTAATCGAAGTGGCTAAAACCGTTGCTACGCCGCAAACGCCAATCCTGATCAAAAACAACAAAGCTTTTCATCAATATTTAATTGAGGGTGTGCCCGTTGAATACTCGGTGATGGAGCACGAACAATGGGTGACTAAGCATACTCATGTTCGATTAATTGACTTTGACGACCGTGAGAATAACGAATTCTTAGTGGTCAATCAGTTCACTATCACGGGTACCAAAGTCAATCGTAGACCCGATGTAATCGTCTTTATCAATGGCTTGCCGATGGCGGTCATCGAACTGAAAAATCCCGCCGATGATCACGCCGATATCTGGAATGCCTACAATCAAATTCAAACTTATAAAGAAGAAATCGCTGATCTCTTTGTGTTCAATGAAGCTCTGGTCATTTCTGATGGCTGGACGGCACGAGTCGGCTCGTTAACGGCTAATAAAGAGCGTTTCCTGCCATGGAAAACCATTGAGGACGAAGACGATAAGCCGTTACTCGAATTCCAATTAGAGACCATGGTGCGTGGCTTCTTTAAGCCAGAATTGCTGCTCGATTACATTCGCTACTTCGTATTGTTCGAAAATGATGGCGACAAGATCATCAAAAAAATCGCAGGTTATCACCAATTCCATGCCGTACGTGCTGCGGTGAAAGCGACTGTCATCGCGGCCACAACCTCTGACCAAGTCACCGAACCACGAGCCAACTATGCCAATACCGTGGTGCCCGGAAGCAAAAAAGCAGGCGTGGTTTGGCATACCCAAGGCAGCGGGAAAAGCATTTCGATGGTCTGCTACGCGAGTAAGTTACTTCAACAGCCGGAGATGAACAACCCAACCTTAGTGGTGGTGACTGACCGTAATGACTTAGACGGTCAGCTATTTAATACCTTCACGATGGCGCAGGAAACGCTAAAACAGATCCCTCAGCAGGCAGAAGACCGTGACTCATTGCGCGATTTACTGCTCAATCGTCAGTCCGGTGGCATCATCTTCACTACTGTGCAGAAGTTTGCTTTACTCGACGAAGAAATGGCACATCCTATCCTTTCTGAACGCTCGAATATCGTGGTAGTTTCCGATGAGGCACACCGTAGCCAGTATGGCAATAAAGCTCGCCTAGTAGATGTTAAAAACGAAGGTGGCAATGTGGTTGATCAGCGTTATGTTTATGGTTACTCCAAATACATGCGTGACGCGCTGCCAAATGCCGCTTTTATTGGTTTTACAGGTACACCAATATCAATGGATGATAAAGACACTCGCGGTGTCTTTGGTGATTATGTTTCTATCTACGATATTCAAGACGCGGTCGATGATGGCGCGACAGTGCCGATTTACTACGAATCCCGATTAGCCAAGCTCGATATTAATCAAGATGAAATCGAAGCGCTTAACGATCAGGTCGAAGAGGAAATAGGCGAAGACGAAGAAACGGAAAGTCGCGAGAAAATAAAATCGCAGTGGTCAGCACTTGAGAAACTGGTTGGTGCAGAGCCACGTATCAAACAGGTAGCGAAAGATCTAGTCGAGCACTTTACCACCCGCTGTGAAACCTTTCCGGGCAAGGCGATGATTGTTGCCATGAGTCGCGAGATTTGTGTCGATTTATACGATGCCATTGTGGCTATCAAACCCGAATGGCATAGCGATGATCCAAACAAAGGCGCGATCAAAATTGTTATGACAGGCAGCGCCGCTGATAAAGCCAAAATGCAGCCGCACATTCATGATAAAAAAACCAAGAAGCTGTTCGAGAAACGTTACAAAGATACCGATGACGAATTGCAATTGGTTATTGTGCGCGATATGTGGTTAACAGGTTTTGATGCGCCTTGTTGTCATACCATGTATATCGACAAGCCAATGAAAGGTCATAACCTGATGCAGGCGATAGCGCGTGTGAATCGTGTATTTAAGGATAAGCCCGGAGGTTTGGTTGTTGACTATATTGGTATTGCCAATGAGCTTAAAAACGCACTTAAGACCTATACCAACAGTCAAGGGAAAGGTCAGCCTACCGTCGACACCGCCGAGGCTTTCGCTGTCTTCATGGAAAAAATAGACGTGATTCGCGGAATGTTTGCCACTCCCGTCGATGGTGATGTATTAAATTATCGTCCAGATTTTGAAACCAAACCACTGCAACTGCTTCCGGGAGCCGTGAACCATATATCTGGTCTCTCACACCGGAACAGCAAAGGCGAAGAAGTTCGTGATGGTAAACGCCGTTTCCTTGATGTCATGGCTGCACTGATGAAAGCGTTCTCGCTATGTAATACCTTGGATGAAGTGGACGGCTATAAGAGCGAAATTGCCTTTTATGGAGCGATTAAAACAGCATTCCTAAAACATTCTACGGTTGACAAAAAACGCAGCGACGAACTACGCAACTCTGCTTTGCGCCAGATCCTCAACAATGCCATTGTGGCAGATGGAGTCGATGACATCTTCAAAACCGTTGGCTTAGATAAACCTAATATCGGTTTGCTATCGGAAGAGTTTCTCGAAGATGTAAAACATATGAAGGAGAAGAACCTCGCGGTCGAGTTACTGGAAAAATTACTGCGTGATGAAGTCAAAGCACGGATGAAAAACGATGTGGTGCAAGAGAAGAAATTCTCGGAACGCATTATGTCGACGCTGCAAAAATACCATAACCGCAGTATCGAAACCGCACAGGTAATTGAAGAGCTGATCCAGTGGGCTAAAGAGATGCAAGCCGACGCTGAGATGATGGATAAGCTCAACCTGTCTACTGATGAAATTGCGTTTTACCGTGCATTAGTCACCAACGAAGCCTCCGTGCGAACCCTAGGCGATGACAACCTACGCCAACTAGCAATTGAACTCACTCACCAACTGCGTAAATCCGCTACGGTAGACTGGCAGAAACGAGAAAGCGTGCGTGCACGGATGCGCAACCTTGTACGTCGTCTACTGCGTCGCTGGAAATATCCACCTGATGCGGCTGAAGAGGCGATTAAGCTGGTTCTGGATCAAGCTGAAGTACTGGCTGATGGATGGTATGCGGCTTAACTTAATTAAAGGCAAGGTGTGAAAACCTTGCCTTTTGTATTTATATTCAGTATTAACTTTTAAAAGTTAGTCTCATAGTCAAAATCACGAAAGAAAATCTAATACTATTGAAGCGATTTAGAGTGACTTTTCTAAATGATTTCTTTCCACGGGCGTTTCAGTTCGTTATGACTGACAGTTACCACGACAGCAACACTATTAGTTGATACGCCAGACTCTATGTTGGTAAATAACACCTGAGAGGAGGTCAATATGAAAAAGTTATCTTCGGTAAAGTGCAGCGCATTAAAAGACCATTTAAAGCGTTTAATGTGGATTCCCAATGTTCGGCATTTTTGGTTTGCTTCAGCTTAAGTGTTTACGGCACAATGGTTTAGTTAGGTGGTTGGCGTTATTCTTCCCTTAGTGCGGCGTTAAGTTTATGGAGAAAGGTAGTTGGAACATGATATTTTATATTCACAAGAGCAAATTCCCGCATTTAAATGCCCATCATGTAATCAAGGGGATATGAGTCCCGTTGGAGAACTAAATATTCGTCAGATAGCAGATGCTCGAACTGGTGGGGATACAAGGGCAATTTTACGATCAGACTTACTGTGTCAAAATCAAGAATGTGCTGATGTGGGCATTCTGGTAATGTCAGGTGAGGTTTACTCTGATGAGGAATGTGGGTACGAAATGCTATTTACACCCACATACATAAATCCAGCTCCTAACTTTTTCCCTTTAGATCCAAAATATCCATACAAAATCAGAATGTTGTTGGAGTTAGTGTTTTCACTTTTCTGGATTGAACAAGCATCGTGTGGTAACAAACTAAGAGTTGCTGTTGAAGAGTTATTGACTCAGTTGGGTATTGAACAGCATAGAACTAAAAGCGGTGTAGCCGTCCTTAGTAGTAAAGGGTATCCAAAACCTATTCCACTACAAGAACGTTTGGATAAATGTAAAAAACTAGGGAAAGTTGAGCGTAAATGTATTGCAGCACTTGAAGCTATTAAGTGGCTAGGTAATGAATCTAGCCATAATGCAGATGGCGTGTTTCAGCATACGACTTATCACGCAATAATGGTATTCGGTGCGGTGCTGCAGCAAATTTATTTAGGTGTAGCTCTACCAGAGGACATGGTTTTCTCCGTAAACAATATCAACTTTCTTTACAATCCAAACGAGCAAGAAGTAAGACCGAAAAAATAAACTCAAAAGTACCTCGTTGCTAGTTTGTGTGATTTTGCAATTGTTTAAGGATAAACGGTAACTCACTATCCGCTTCAGTGTATGGACTTACAAACTGCTTGACTTCAATCCACTGTTTTTCTTGCCCCGTCGCTATATAGGCTGCCACATCATCAACCAACACGGCTTCTGAAACTTTGGAGTCAGGGATAAAATTTAGGTCTTTTGTTTTACCGTGCCAGTTAATATATTCGATTGTCGAAAACCATTCCGGGGCTACAGCTTCCGATACAAGCAATTGAGCTATTTTACGAAATCTTTCTTCTTTTACTGTAGTAAACATAACTACGCGATCGGTTATGTCTTTGCATCCGTCGAGAAATGTATGCAGATGGGGACGGGGAATTTGGCTGATAGCATTAGAGATCAATGTCCCTTCCAGATCTAATGCAATTACCGCTATGGTCTGACTCATTACCGTGTTTCCCTTAGCTAAGAATTATTCTTTGCTATTTTTCCTATGATAACTTATTGAAACCCGAATTATTTATGTCCAAAAATGAGCTGTGGGATGTCGAGTGTGGGTGTACGATTAAGTCACACTGTATAATCAAAACTGTCAGATTGTGTATGAGTTAGTACATTTACGCACTAATGCAATTAAGTTCTGTCTTGGTGGCAGACATATGCTCTTCGATCCAATCTGATATTTGTATGCTATGTTTAGCGGCGTACGTCTTGATTGCTTCTCGTTGAGATTCGCCATCGGCTCTCTGTGAATCTGCTACTCGAATGTAACCAATCATGCCTGCCCCCAAGTTGAAGAGTTAATTGTTCATGGACGGTTATTTGTTGTTTAGGTAGTCCAATACAACTTCATGGTGATCTTTGGTCTTAAACTTGTTAAACACATGTTCAAGGTTTCCAGATTCATCAATCAGGAAGCTTGTTCTTACAACGCCCATATTTTCACGGCCCATGAACTTCTTGAGTTGCCAAACACCATACTTCTCACATACTTCGTGTTCTTCATCGGATAGTAGAGTGAAGTTCAGCTCTTGCTTGTTGATAAAGTTCGTCAGCTTTTTTGGGGTGTCGGGGCTAATACCAAGCACAACAACATTGTGAGTATCTAGTTCAGCTTTAGTGTCACGCAACCCTTGAGCCTGAACGGTACAACCGGGTGTTGAAGCTCGTGGGTAGAAGTACAGCAGCACCTTCTTTCCTTGAAGCTCAGATAGCGTCACTGGGTTATTGTCTTGGTCATTCAGGGTAAAATCTGGTGCAGTTTGTCCAGCTTCTATTGTCATCGGTCTAATCCTTACTTTCTCAATTAGTGGTGTGTGGCGTAGCGTTATTCGCTACGTCCTTTTTAGGGCATTTTTATTACGTTAGAGTGTACATTTTTATCGATAACTTAGTGTCCTGTCTAGTGATTACACTAAACGGGACAGTTTTGATGTTACAGTCCTAAAGGTTACTTTGGCTGTTTAAATTGCGCAGCAATAATATTATCTGAACGAGAAGAGACGATTTTATCCATTGCTTTCTCTCGCTGACTTTCATGTAACATATCCATTAGTTCTTGAACTATCTTTATATGAGTGGCAGCTTGAACCGCTAACGCATCCTTATGGCTTTGAGCTTCGTCGTAATATTCTTTTTTCTTTTTATTCGCTTGCGCTCTTTCACCCTTCAGTGACTTTATTTCTTTTTGAAGAACCTCAATGGGGGAGTCAGTTGTTTTATCTTTAGCAACTTGTACTTCTAATGACTTGTTTTTTATCATTAAAACAACGTCATCATGCCTTCTGAGCGCGCCAGCAGAAAGTCCTGCTTCTTTTTCAACATTGCTGTTGATTATTTTGAGCTTGCCCTTTCGTGCTTTATTACGCACCTCTTTCGATGTTAACTTGGTTACATCACCGTCTAAAAGTCTTTCCAATGCTTTGATTAGCTTATTTTTGGTTACCTGTGACATTATGATGTTACTCCGTATGGGATAAGCAAACTCTTAACTTCATCAGGAAAAATGACAGGCTCATAGTCGATATTTAAATCTTTCATAATACGCTCAGCGGCTTGAATTTTTATATAAGATTCAGAAGCGGTTTGAGGGGTTAGTTCATCATTTTCAATATCATAAAGCATGTGTATTTCTGCCTCTTTACGCTTTGCTTCGGCAAATACAGCATCAACGATGTAATCATTCTTGCAGTCTACACATTCCATCAGGTTAACTAGCGTTCTTAAACCACAGGTAGTCGAAGTGCAATATACTCCCGGTGCAACGGCATGAATGTGGCGATTTTGACTGCGAATTTGCTTTTTCCAGTAGCTTAGAGAAAGCATGTCATTGTCCACCTTATCCTTGAATAAGTTGCGGTCTGTTTTCATCATGTTCTTAGCAAACTCTTTGCCTTTTCCTCCGGCAACTCGCTCCTTGTTTGCCAGTTTCTGATAGATACTCAAGTATATACGGGCTTTCTGGTCGATTCTTTCCTCATCAATTTCGTTAGCAAGAGTTTTTTTCTTTTGTCTAATCTTTTGGAATTTACTGGCGTTCTTAGCATAGTGCCGAGTCATTGCCATAGATACATGGCTGAATTGCTGTTTCAGTTGCGGAAAACTGCAAAGCTCAAAACCAATTAAGTAGTAGGCAAAAGAGCGACGAAGCTGATGCCCTGAAAATTCATAATCATCACCCACTTCAAACGATAAATTTGGGTCAGATGTTTTTAGATCAATAATGTCTTCATTGGTAAGCGCAAGTTCTTCTCCCATCGCATTTTTAAACCAATCTTGAGAATGTTGAAGTAATGAAGTTTTTGCTATTTTACTACAGTCCTGTCTGATCTTATGGAAAAAGGAATGTGAGTCTGGGTGCAGCTTTCTTAGTGGCGTATGTAGTGCCTGAAGAACCTCATACGCCTTCATGCCCGTATCAGTGGTGACAAACTCGTCTTGCTTTGATTGAGAGCCTTTGGCTGTCTTCGATAGGTTGGTATGGATAACGTGTATCTTCTGTCTTTTTATTATCTCAGTCGTGCAGCCCTGAGCTGTGTTTAGGTCATACATCTCATCGGCTCTCATTCCTGTTCGAGCCATTAAACCCCATAGGCAGCCACCATTGAGTTTTTTAAAAAGCGATTGAGCCTCTCTGAGATTGCTGATTGTCCATTGTCCAACCGTTATCTTACGTTCGGTGTGGAACTTATCAATGTAGTTTCCCTTTATCACTGGTTTATGAAGCCGTATAAGATCAAGTGTTTCTTTTTCATTTGGAGAATGAAGTGCTGCAAAGGATTCTTGAAAAGCAAGGGTGCGCTTTTTAATTGATTTATGTATATATAAACACCATTGAATGTTGCCGTTTTTTAATCTGGCTTCATCATTGACAAGATGCTTGGCATAGCCTTCATACAGCTTATCAAAGTGTGTGGCGATGTATTCTGCAAGTTGCCCTAGCTCAAAACGAAGGGCATAAGCTTCATTAATAAGGGCTTCTGACCTTTGAAGACCAAGATAGTAGAGCCTCTGTGGAATGACGGTGTGCTGCTCAGCTTCTTTGATTACTAAATCAAAGTCAGAGGCGTTGAGCTTTTTGTTTAGGTTGACTTTAAACGGCAAACCTCTAGCTTCTTTGTAAAGGCGATTTAATCCGTTGTAAATCGCTTCTCTTTCAAAGTCGATGCTGGTAGAACCCGTTAGCACCCAAGTTTCAAGTCTGTCAAAATTTAAAGCAGATAAAGTGTTATACCCTTCATTTAAAAGTGGAATAATGACTTTCTTTAGGTCTATTAATGTTTCCTTAAGAATCAGGAATGAATGGTTATGAGGTGATAGCCACATCATTTTTAGTAGGAGGGCTTTAAGCTGATTTTTAAGATTACGTTCTATAACTTTGCCATCGAGTGTAAAATCAATGGTTAAGGTTGTTTTTGCTCTTGGTTCAAAATAAGGTTGTAGGTTTCTCCAAGCTTTATCGTCGCCAATTTTTCCCAGTGATTCACCCGAAACATTAAAGCCAATATCAAGGCTTTCGAGTTCATCCCAATCACCACGCTCAATAGCTGGCTTTAGTACATCTATTAAGTAATTTGTCTGAGCGCCAACATTTTTTTGTGCTTTAAGAAGCTTATTTTGATGCTCTAGGTCATTTAGCTTTATCATTGTAGCCTCCGCAACTATAAGGATAAAAGAGCGTGGTCGATAGAAACTCTTGGGTGGCGGCCTTGGGTGTTAAATAGCTCCATAGCCCCATCAAATACATCGTCACTAGCACTATCTAGCGTGTATTCAAACTGTTCAATTTTTTCATGAATATCACTTTTTGCATCAGGGTACATATCAAGGGCTTCTTTAAGAACATCTATGTGTGAAATGAGCTTATAGACAGCCTCAACATCATCTACCGCCTTTGCTGATTGGCACTTGTAACACATATCAAATTCAGCACAAGGTAAGCTGATGCCTAGGGCATGGTTCGTTTCTCGCTGCGTGTTTTTGCCATCGCTAATGACTTGTTTTCCATCACAAACCAACCCGTTGGGGTTGGTTTTAGTATTGTCTTCTGCGCGCTTTTTCTTCCCCTCATCGTGTGACAGCATCGGAATACCACGCCTTGTCACCACAATGTCTTTTGCGTGCTCTAAGTTCGTTTTATCATTGAGGTTTTGCAAAACCTCCAAGCCCTGAGACACAATAACCTTATTAAGTAATGGGTCCCCGTTAAGGTAATCCCTCTCTAACGTTTCCTTCGTGTTTTGGAGTAAACTTTGAGCAACCTGAATGCCACCTTCGGCATAGGCTTGATTGCTAGTCATCTCTCGCCATCGACTCGATTGAAGAGAGATGTAATAATGGTTTGTCTCAATAGACCAAGTAATCATTAACGCTGATGAAATAGGGCTGATACCTTCCCAATCTTTAGGGACGTAGCGGCTACTTTTTGCTAAAAGCAGACGTTCATATTTCTTTGCCTGTTTGTCTGCGTTTTCATTAGCATATTGCTCAATATCTTTGATTAAAGCTAGATCAGAGGCTGGTACTTTAAAGAAACCACCTATGCCATTTCTATAGTGAAAAGAAATAGTAATATTGCCATCACTATCTTTTTCAGAGTACGTGAGTGGAAGTAAAATACCTTTGAGTGGTAGGTCTGTGTAGCAAGACAAAATACAGTAGGCACTATTGTTCGCCCCTTGTCTTGCTTTGGTTTTGGAGGCTGCTTTTACTTCTTTATGAACAACAGTGCGACCCAGATGATTAACTACTTTCTTTAACGTGATTGCTTGTTGGTTTCGATAGGTGTAAAACAGCGCCTTAAACCAAGGCAGGTTGCCATCCCGATACGGAGATAACAGGTGTAGTTGGTTAACTAGTTTTTTATTAATCTCTTTTAAATTAAAACTATCACTCACATCAGCGTTATTATTGAGGGTAAAAAGCAACTCAGAGCCATCTTCTGTATTTCCATATAGCTTAGATAGCCTCTCTAACAGCATAATAAATTTCACACCATCACGCTTATCAACATCAAATTGCTCACCCACCAACAGAGCATCGGTCTCTTTGTTCGCTCTAGGCTTATAGCTTGAGACTCTCACAGTCTGTAGGCTCTTATCTCGCTCTTCTGTATGAACCTCAATTGGGTGGGCAATATCTCGAATGTTGCTGTCATTCAGTGAAGTGAAATAGCACATCAAATGATATGCAGCGCCCATCGTGAGATTAAAAGCTGCGCCACTGTTAACGCTTATGCCATCGCTACACACTCTGCGTCTTTTCGAATCCAATGATGTTGGAATTTGAACCACTTCCTCATGCTCCCCAAGGGCAATAATAATAGGAAGAGCTTCTAGCAAAGGTGTGGCTTTTTCTTTGGCTGCAATAAGCTGTGGTGCGAGAGCGAAGAATAAATTGCTCAAACGTGTCACTAGCAGCTCTTCTTCTTCTTCCGAATACCCCTTATATGGCGTATTTTCCCCTGAAAACCCTCGGTGGAGCAAAGCCCAATCGGAAGCGGGCAAGCCACACCAATCGAGCGCATTACGAAGAGATGAAAGTGTATTCGTAGCTGTCGATTCTTGAATGCCTAACTCATCACCATGATTGTATTCCCATAGGCGTTTTGAAGGACTAAATATCTTGATAAGCTGTCTTAATTCGCCATCGTTGCCAGCAAACTTTAAATAGCCACTTTCCGTAAATGGGTCAACATCTACCGCATCACAAAAAACAAGATAGGAGCGTAATTTTTCGTAGGTTGCTACGGTGGTGCGTTCTGACTTACCATTGCTGACATATTGATTGGCTTTCTTGCAAAAGCGCCTAATAAATACTGTTCGGCCGTCTATTTTCTCGCTTTCCTTGTTACACCCCAAATGCAATAAGTGAGAAACATCGAACTGCTTTGGTATATTTAACCTCCCATCTTGATATGGAATCGTCAGGTTCAAAGGAACGACATTTTGACTGTTGCGCACAGGTTTAACAGATTTGGATTGTCTTGCAATTTTACTTTTCGCCATTACGCCCAACCTCCGTTAATTTTGCGGTTTTTCGCTTTAGCTGTGCTGATTTGGTCGTCCACTTTATTCATGAACTTAATGTATTTTTCAGTGGTTGAAGTGCTAGCGTGTCCCATTAATTCAGCTAATTCATCTATAAGGTAGTCATAGCCGACATCACGCTCTTGTGATTCCCTCCAAAGCCAGTGAGTTGCAAAGGTAGAACGTAAATCATGAATGCGGTAATACCAAGTCGAGTCGATTTCACGTATCTGTTTTCTAAGGTTTGAAAAGTGCGTTTCTAAAGTACTGCCGGAGTAGGGGGTACCTTTATTTGAAATAAATAGGTAATCTACGGCATCTAAAATCTCACCTGCCTGAACAAGCTCATTGCGTTTGTTTAGGTTCGTAAGCCGTGCGTTACTTTCTTTGTATATCTCTAGCTCTTCGTACAGCTCAATGGGAATTTCTACGGTACGAGGCTTACTGAATTTTGTGCGAGTAATTTTGATTGGTACTACATCTAAATCACTGTAGTCAGCTTTTCCTATGTCGTGAGCGGGGAAGTGGATAGCTTCGTCAATTCTTAGCCCAGCCTCGACACATAGCCGAAAGATTAATCCTGTCGCCTTTGGGAGTAAATTGACATGTTCATTAAAAAAAGCCTTGTGCTCAGGGTGCATGGGCTTTAGCTTTTTATGGGCTGGAGTGTTGTCTTTTTTAGGAAACATCCTCATGATATTGGATGTTTCATAAGTACGGTTAGAGCTTGATTTTGTGTGAGCCAACATATCGTACTGGTTTAAATCTTGATGCTTTGTTCCAGTTGTGTAGTGGGTGACAATATTCTGATCGTCATTTTTTATGTAGCCGTATTTTTGCATCCACTTATAGAACCCAATGATGGCACTCATATAGCTTCTAGCTGTAGATAAACTAAAAGCTTCATCGCCATTAGCACCTTCAATATTATTGCAGTTCGCAAGTAGGAACTCAGCAAATCTCCAAGGTGCACCTTCTTCTTCATACTTCGATAGTGTTTTATAGGTTAGGTATTCAGGTGGTATTTCATTACCATCTTCATCAACCTGAGAGTGGTGAGTGGAATCTAAGTAACGAGTATAAGCAAGAAGCCCCTTTGCAATTGAGCCTGTGTCTTTGACTGCTGCTTCGCCTCTTAGCTTTGACACTAGGTAAAGAGATTGCGGGTAAACAATAGTCCCTTCAGGAGCAATGATGATATCAGTTTTCTTTAGTCGTGACTGTAGGTTGGATGGGGACAACTGTGGCGTCAAGACCACTTCCCCAGAATCATTTTTTATAATCTCCGTGATTTTAAGTTTAGCAAGGGTATCAACTGCTATTTCTAGCAACCAAAAATCATTTTCAGAGCCTTCATTGTCATTTTTGTGTTCTATATACATAAACACCTGCCAGCTAATGCTCAGTGTGCCTCAGAGCGTGAATCTAGAATGCTTTACGTGCGATGAAAGGGAGTTCTTTAGAGGTTCTTACTCGCCTTGTCTGAGCCTATAGGGCTTCGACTTTTGGTTACCTAATGCTTCACCGTGTTCACGCAGTTAAGGCATAATAGATCTGACATTGAGAGGTTTTCTTCTGGCCTCCGCTGACAATAATATATGTCAGTGGCTCTTGCATTTTGTGCAGTTATGCTTTGACAGAGCCCCTTAGATAGATTCTTAAATGATTTGATTACGTAAGACGCGCTTATTGGAGCAGCGTTTGCTTTTGAGCTTGAGTCGAATAGAAAAATAGAATCCGGATTGTCATTTTTTATTTTATTGATAAAGAGAGCGGCTTGCTCAGTTAATTGAACTGTTTGTACTTTACTTTGCCGCTTCTTTTCAATTAGTAGTCTATCCGTCTGAACATCAACCATTCTTATGCTCAGTAGTTCATTCAACCTTAGACCTGTTAGTTGTGCTAGGTGCCAAATATTTGCGATCATAGAATCTGGCAAGTCCATTAAATCCAACGTTACAGAACGCAGTAAATGACGTGGAATAGGGGGAGTTGTATCAGCTAATTGGCCTGATAACAGGAGTTCCTTACGTTCTATCTGCCCCATTTTTGTCACAGCAAGTTCTATTTCTACTTGAGTAACAGATAATTGTGAGGCAAAAGTAGATTTAATTTTCGAAGAAAAGTAGCGACTTTTCGAAAAAATAACTAGTTGAGAGTTTCTGTCTGAGAGAGTTCGCTGCTTTGATGCTTGAACGAGATCGCTGTGGCCCTTGTAGCCAATGGCTACTGCTAGCCAATCGTTTCGATTGAATGATGAAATTCGTTTACACCCAATTGTATCCTCAATGATTGATGAGAATTGCTGAGCTTTAGCTTTAAAGTCAGCTAACTGGGATGGGAAGATGGGAAGCTTCTTCGTGTACATATTCTATTACCTCATATCCGAGTGGGCGTTCACAGTTTGCGATGTGGCTCTCACGCAAAGTACCCAATTAGACTAAGGAAGATAAAATATGATCGCCTTGACCAGTGAGCCGGGTCTAGGTGGCGAAAAACCCAGCTTCAAGATATCAAAGAAGTGAAACCTGTAATGTGCTCAAGCTCAAATTTTGCGCTCATCGTGTAATATGCGGTGATTGTTTATGAGTTGAATAAAAAGGAAGGTTTTATATTGCCAAGAAGTGAACAACTACTGATATTGAACGTTGTTCGTGTAGTCCCACTTTCTTTAAGCCTTAAGTATTACGACCATTGCGACCAGAAGACAGCTCAACCGAGAGTCAGTGTGTCATAGATAATAACCAAGGTTATTTGTCATAGTTTTTTTCCAAGGGTGAACTTCTTTTCGCCCCAAACACCAAACTGGTCAGCAACCGCGTGGTCTTCGTCAGACAGTAGCGTGAAGTTAAGCTCATCGCGCTCGATAAATTTGCCCAGACGTTTTACCGGGTCAATGCTGACGCCAAGCACAACAACATTGTGCGCGTCGAGTTCTGCTTTAATGTCACGCAGGCCTTTTGCTTGCGTTGTACAGCCCGGAGTCATCGCTTTCGGGTAAAAGTAGAAAAGTACTTTCTTGCCTTTAAAATCACCAAGTGTCACTGTGTTGCCGTCTTGGTCGAGCAAAGAGAAGGCTGGCGCTGGCGAGCCTGCTGTCAGCGTATTCATTATGATTTCCTTTACTTTATAGTGTGTTTTTAATGAAATTCAGAGAACCTTGTACGTTGAGCGACTTACAAAGTTCATCGAAATCTTCTTGTAATTGCATCAGATTGCAATCGGCACTCACCGATGCAGTAATGGCGATGTGGAATTGATCAACATCGGCCTGAATCTTTGACTTGCTGATGGTTTGTGCGCTCAGTGAGTCCAGTCCAATCTGCTGGTCAGCAAAAAACTGAGTGAATTTCTCAGTGAGCCCAGGACGGTCTTCTGACTCGATAAACACTTCCATGGTGTAGCTGTTGTCGAGTAACTCGTGAGCAGCGGTACGCTTCATTATCGTGATCAGGTCGTGTTCTTGCCCCAGTAAAGGCATCTGTGTTTCGACGCGAGTGATACTACTGGTGCTACCTGTCAGCAGCATGATTAGGGTAAATTCATTGCCAAAAATAGCAATTCGGCTATCGACAATATTACAGCCAGCTTGCGTAACGAGCTTTACGACTTGGTTACAGATACCTGGACGATCCGTTCCAACTGCTGTAAGTACCAGATGTTGCTTCATAAATGAGCTTCTTGTCCTTTCTTCAATAGAAAGATGTTAGCACAGATACGCCAGAGAAAGATCGAGTCAGTCCGCTTTTGTTTACAACATGGTTTTTTTATTCACTCAAGTCTGACTTGATTCAGCGCGCCGAAGAGTATATTTCTGAGCATAATAAAAATGAGGTCTTTCTTTTGCTCACGCCTTGTTCTCCAAAATTGAATCAGTTAACTAACGCTGTTATCCAGTTTTGTGGGAGTCAGGCCAAAGCGAGCATTTAATTTGCTAGATCTCTAACATCTGATAATTATTCACTCATTTGTACTTTGTAAGCGAGTTTGCGCTCTTGTGTTTTTCAATCGCATTACAGTACCATGCAGAAAGAACTAAATAAGGGAGATAAACATGTTTTCAGGAAGTATCGTAGCGCTGATTACGCCATTCAAAGCGGATGGCGAAGTAGACTTTGATAGTCTGCAAAAGCTAGTGGAATACCATATCGAATCTGGTTCCGATGGTATTGTGGCAGTAGGCACAACCGGAGAGTCAGCGACACTGACGATTGAAGAGCATGTAAAGGTTGTTAATAAGACGGTAGAGTTTGCCAATGGTCGTATCCCGGTGATAGCGGGTACGGGTGCAAATGCTACCCACGAAGCCGTGACGTTCAGTAAACTACTGGCGGATTCTGGTATCGCTGGTTTCCTAAGTGTAACGCCTTACTACAATAAGCCGACACAAGAAGGTTTGTACCTGCACTATAAAGCTATTTCAGAAGCGAGTGATGTACCGCTCATTCTTTACAACGTACCAGGTCGCACGGCGGTAGATATGAAGCCTGAGACAGTGGCACGTTTGTCAAAGCTTGATAATATAGTTGCTCTAAAAGATGCGACAGGCGATTTGGACAGAGTTGCAATTCACCGTGAACTTTGTGGCGAAGATTTTATCTTACTAAGTGGTGATGATGCGACGGGCTTAGATTTTGTTAAGCTTGGTGGCAATGGGGTTATCTCGGTAACCAACAACATCGCGGCAAAAGATATGGCAGACATGTTCCATTTGGCAAGCGAAGGTAAGTACGAAGAAGCAGAAGCGATTAACGAGCGTTTAATGACTCTGCATAAGAATCTATTCGTTGAAGCAAGCCCGATCCCAGTCAAATGGGCAGCAGAAAAGCTGGGTTTGATCGAGGATGGTAGCTTACGTCTTCCTCTAACCACGCTTTCTGAAAATCTGCAGCCTATCGTGGAACAGGCGTTAATCGACGCCCGTATTTATAAAGATTGAGCTACTAGGATTGACGTTCATACTGGGGGCCACTGAGCCCTCAGTGTTTTAGGAGTATAAATGAAGCTTTCAAGCCAGTTAGTGTTAAGTTCATTAGCTGTATTCGTATTGACTGCCTGTACAGGTGGTGCCAACCAACGTCGTCAGGCAAAGGACGATTTCGAGTATTTAAACACCCCAACGCTGGGTGAGTGGAATACGCCACAAGGCGTTCAGCCTCAGCTCTACCCAAACTACGAGATCCCTCAGGGTGCTTATGCTGGTGGCGTGGGTAAAGACGTTGATATTCGTCCACCACAGCAAGTGTTAGAACTTATTCCTGGCGCTCGCTTGGATCGCAGTCAAAATGGTGAAGTGACGTTGTGGTTGCTCCGTAAAGACGAGTTGGACAAGGTTTGGCAAACTGTACAAGGTATGGTTGAGGCCAGAAAAATTCCCGTTGAGAGTCAGACCGATTCACGTATTGAAACGGGTTGGGTAACTTGGGATTCTCCTGATGAAGACATGGAGATTGGCAGCCGATACGAGATCTTGCGTACACAGCAAGGTGGTCGTTATGGATTTAAAGTCGGTCTTATTGACTGGCGTGAAGGTGGCCAAGTAAAAGAAGTCACTCCGACAAACCGTGAGCGTTACAATGTGTTCATGACTAACCTGGTAACCGCTCGCTACGATCAGCAAGTCCGTGAAGATGCTCAGCGTAAAGCTCAGGAGCTGGTAAAACAGATTCCTGTGACGATGGGTACAGACCGAAGTGGACTTCCAGTCATCATCGCTCGTGCTCAATATGACGTATTGTGGCCGCGTCTGCCTGTGATTCTGCCTAAGATGGGTTTCACGGTTGAAGATCGCACCCAATCCCAGGGTACAGTAGAAGCGAGATACGCATCACCGGATGATGAGTTCTGGAATGATATTGGCGTTAAACCTGTTGACCTGAAGGCGGGTAAATACACCTTCCTATTTGGCGACTTGGGTAACCGTACGTCAATCAACATTACCGACTCTTCAGGTAAGCCTGTTGAAGAAGAATTCCTTAAATCACTAGCACCAGTTCTGGCAGAAGTAGTGAAGCAGTAATTGTTCAGTGCATAAGTATTTGTACAGTGCATAGAGAAAAGGGACCGTTTGGTCCCTTTTTTAATGGCATTCATTAACGAGAACGGTCGTCTTTGTTCTCTTTATCCCCGTAGCGTTCCTGGTCGAGCTCATTCAGTTTATCCAAGTCGTTTTTACGGCTTTTATCCATTTGATTAAACTTCATTTTGGCTGTGTATTTCAGGGCGGCAATATTACCGATGATGACACTTAACACGACAATAATGATAACCCAAGGGTTAGTGAGCAGCTCTATCATGGTGCCTCCGGCGGTGGTGCAATGTTACGAATAAACGTAGACATGATCTTATCTAGATTATTGAGTATTGAATCTATTCCCGCAATCTTGTGCTGCTCGTTTTGCTTAATCAGTTCACTTCTTAGCAACTCAGACGTTAGCTGTGAGCAACATTGCTGACCGACAATTTTGTGGCTAATGTGCCATGGTTCAATAGCGACGCCACCAAGATCGTCTTTGTATGGGAAGAAAAAGCCAAACTCATTGAGGTGCGTTTTCAGCCATAGATAGAACTCATTCTGGTGGCCTTCTAGATACTCCCACGGTTCCAGTTGCAGATCTGTACCTTCAGGTAACAAGTTACGAGCATAGACATCAAAATCGCATCCCCAGTGGTGACGGCTTCCACCTGGCAGAGCTGACCATCGCAAAATCGCCATTAGCTTCTCTTCATCACTCAACGCAGACTTATTCAGTGGCTTTGAGTCTGAATCAAGAATTGGCAACCCACCAGAAAACTTTCCGTTCCAGATTGAGCGCTGACGTGAAAAATCTCGAAAGCCACTGGCAATCTCCATTTTAAAACCAGCATCCGTTGCTGCCTTAATCATTCTGAGCAGGTCATGAGCCACTTCTGGATGAAGCAAAAAGGCTTTTTGACCCACCATCGTTGATTGAAGGTGAGAATCGGTGGTTCCTGTAAGTTGCGATGGTGTCATGTTGTTCTCGTTAACTGTCTGTTAGCGGCCGATTACTTCGCCAATAAATGCTTAAGCGTATTTTGGTACATGTCCGTTAACTTTTCTAAGTCATCTACTTTCACGCACTCGTTCACTTTATGAATGGTTGCATTCACAGGACCAAGTTCCACGACTTGACCACCCATTCGAGCAATAAAACGGCCATCCGAAGTTCCGCCAGTTGTCAGTAGTGCTGGTTTGGTGTGGTTTACTTCATTTACTGCAGCAACGACGGCGTCCAGTAACGCGCCTGTGTCGGTTAAGAATGGGTCACCGTTGAACGTCCAGTTCAGCTCATAGTCCAGGGCATGCTTGTCTAGCGTTTCTGTCACTCTTTGAACAATAGTGTCGTTATTCAACTCTGTGCTAAAACGCAGGTTGAATTGAACATTGAACTCGCCCGGAATGACGTTTGAAGCACCGGTACCTGCCGACACGTTTGGAATCTGGAAGCTGGTTGGCGGGAAGTAGTCGTTACCCTTATCCCATTCCGTGGTTGCTAACTCGTGAATGGCTAACAGAGAAGAGTGAACAGGGTTATTAGCCAGATGTGGGTAAGCAACGTGTCCCTGAGTACCTTTAACCGTCAGGTCACCAGTGATTGAACCACGGCGACCATTTTTCACGACATCACCAACGATCTCGGTACTTGAAGGTTCACCCACGATACACATATCAATGTTTTCACCACGTTCCATCAGCGCCTCTACCACGCGAACGGTACCGTTGATGAAAGGACCTTCTTCATCTGAAGTAATCAAAAAGCCGATAGAGCCTTTATGATCAGGGTTCTCTGCAATAAAACGTTCCACAGCGACAATCATTGCCGCCAGAGAGCCTTTCATATCCGCCGCACCGCGACCATGCAGGTAGCCATCGATTATTGTTGGCTCAAATGGATGCGTATCCCATTGTTCAAGCTTGCCCGCAGGCACTACGTCAGTGTGGCCAGCAAAGGCAAATAGCGGTGCTTCGGTGCCACGGCGAGCCCAAAAGTTGGTTGTATCTTCAAACACCATGACTTCGATTTCAAAACCAAGCGCTTTTAGTCGCTCGATCATTAAGTCCTGGCAGCCCGCGTCTTCAGGCGTTACGGATTGTCTGCTGATTAGGTCTTTCGCAAGAGCCAGTACTGGACTGTCTGTCATCCTTGAGTGTTCCTTAATTTATGAGTTAAAAATCGTTGTGTATTGATCAGCTTTAAAACCAATATGGAACTGATCATTCACTTTTAAAATTGGGCGCTTAATCATCGCTGGGTTTTCCACGAGCAGCTTGATAGCATTTTCTTCATTCAGAGAATCTTTCTGTTCCTGAGTTAACTGGCGGAAAGTGGTACCACGTTTGTTGAGCACGATTTCCCAGCCTAGAGCATCACAAAATTCTGTCACCAATGCTTCATCTACGCCTTGTTTGCGGTAGTCATGAAACTCATACGCGATATCTTCGGCTTCTAACCATTTCTTGGCTTTTTTAATTGTGTCGCAGTTTGGGATACCGAACATGGTAATCGTCATAATTGTTTCCTTTTATCTTTACTTTGTTTTTATGCACAGAGGCTGAGATTCTCTGGTGCTCAAGCAATTTTGGGCTGTGTACCGCATCCTACCAAGAAGCAATCAAACTGACAAAATGCGAAAGAAAATAATTTATGACCTCGAAGCACGCCAAATTGCCGAGTTGGAAACGTTGATAACTTACAGAATGAGCGTAAATGGGAATTAACTTGTAGGAATTTGAGTAAAAAGACACCAAAAAAGGGTGGATAAGTCGAGTTATTGATCAAACGCAACATCTCTCTGTGCAAAAACGAAATAATGATTCAGCACAAGTTTAGGAGGTGTCAATGGAGTTGAGTCCTGTTTTTGCAAGGCGGTTATATTTGGCCTTGTTGGTCGAAAGCCTGGAAAGGCCAAATGTACCAAAATTAATCGAACAAACGGGTTGGCCTCGACGTACAATTCAAGATGTACTCAAGGCATTACCGGGTATCGGCATCGAGCTTATATTTGTTCAAGATGGTCGACGTCACAATGACGGCTATTACCAACTTTCGGATTGGGGACCTTTTGATAGTCAATGGGTTCTGGAGCGAGAGCGTGATATCGCTAGTAGCCTTGGATTTCGTGCATAAGCCAGCAATTGCTGGCTTTTTTTATCTGTCGAGGCAGGAGATACATTCCCTGAATAGGCAAGATGAATTACTTGCAGCGGTAGGCAACACCTAACAGGTTGAAAGACGTGACGAAATATTGAGGAGACACCATAAATACCGTATCAGCACCCATGGTCATCGCGTTGTTTTTTAGGTCGTTAACCGCACCTTTGATCATGCCATCATTGCTGTAGAACAGGTAGTTATACCAATGCCCTTCATTGCCAGTTACTTCACCAAGGTACTCGCACTGAGCAGGGTCGAACTGGCCATCAATCCTCACTTCGACCTGTTGGCTTTTATCGTGAGAATTGAGAGGTGTCGATGAGCAGCCAAAGAGAGTAAAGATTGATATGGCGACAATGATTCGAAGCATATTATTTTCCCATGAAAATAGTGGCGGCGAAGCCAATCCAACTGAGAACAAGTAGCACCCATGGCAGCGCGGATGATTTAGCCGTTGAGGACTCTACCGCAGTTTGAGGCTCATGTTGTGTTTGTTCTTCGGTCTCGCGTTGTTTTTCTCTTTGCTGTTTCTTTTTCGCTTTGTCTGCTTGGCGGCTTCGCTCTTTTTGTTGTTTTTTATATAACGCAATGCCTTTCTCGATACCCTGAGCAATGAGTTTGGTTTGTTCCTTTGTTTGCCCTGGTTTCTGAGTCGCTCTGGCGATGTTCATTGCTTCGTTCTGAGTTTCTTGGGAAGGAACGGGAGCTGCTGTATTTTTCTTTTTCATGTTTTTATTTACTCGGCGCTAGGAGCCTGCGTTTGAAATTACTTAAGCCTAGTCTACTCGCCAAGTTGGTTGAAATGAACCTTAGAGCGCAAGTTCTCTGAACAAGCTTTCGCTTTTTGCGTGGGGTGTGAGGCTTTATTACTGGCGGGAGGTACTTGCGTTGCAGTTTCGCTGCGATCAGGTAAAGTGACCACAGTAAGTTATTAAAGAAGAAGATATTGTGCGCTACGCATTTGATCAATATGACGCTCATGGCTTTTTAAAAGCGCCTATTTTTGTTTGGTTAGGGTGGATGTTTCTTGCCCGATCTTGGGTGGTGTTTGCCATGGCCGGTGTGAGCCGGGAGAGTGGAAGTAAACTGCTGTCGATTGTTTATCCAGATTCGAGCACACTGTATTTGGGTTTGTTAGCCGGTGTTCCCAGCTTACTATTGATGTGGTTGATGGGTTTACGCCAGCCAGACCGAAAATGGGTGAACAAAGTGATGAGCTACGGGCGAGAGGTGACCTTGATCTTGTGTAGTATTCAGCTTGCTCAGACCATGTATCATGTCTACCTGGAACATGGTGTATTCAATTGGGCAAACGCTCTTACCATCACCTTAATTACCTGGTTTATGATCTACCTTTTGAACGGAAGGTGGGTAAAAGACTGTTTTAATGTGCCACACTTTGAGCATAATAAAGAACAGCCTTCAAAGAATTAAAAATCAACAACTTCCCGCACAGGGGCAAAGTATAGAGGAAACCTCAATGTTACAAGCTCAAACGGCAATTGTGCCAGAAGCAGGACCATTTGCACTGTACACTCAACTGAAAGTAAACCAAAACCGTGAAAACGTATTGGCGAAGCTAAAAGCCCTTCCAGAGCTGGTTGAAGAGCTAAATAACAGCCAGCCAGGTGCTGACCTCACACTATCTATCGCATTCACAAAATCATTCTGGCAGCACTTAAATATCGATGCGCCTGAAGAGTTGATTGACTTCCCACAGTTAGGGGAAGGGGATGTTGTGGCGCCAGCAAGCGATGTTGATGTGCTCATTCACTGCCACTCAACTCGTCACGATTTACATTTTTATGTTCTGCGTAAATTCCTGGTCGACACGGCAGAAGATGTGACTGTCGTTGATGAAACGTATGGCTACCGTTACCTGGACGCTCGTGATATGACTGACTTTATCGATGGCACAGAGAACCCAGAAGGTGAAGCACGAGCTGAAGTTGCCTTGATCAAAGAAGGCCCATTTGCTGGTGGTAGCTACGTAATGGCTCAGCGTTTCGAACACAACCTTCCTGCATGGAATCGTTTGAACGTAAAAGCACAAGAGAAAGTGATTGGCCGTACTAAGCCAGATTCTGTTGAGTTGGATGATGTGCCGGCTGCGTCGCACGTTGGCCGTGTAGACATCAAAGAAGAAGGTAAAGGCCTGAAGATCGTTCGTCACAGTTTGCCATACGGCACCGTGACGGGGGCTCATGGCCTGTTGTTCATCTGCTACTGTCATACACTGCATAACATTAAAGTGATGCTTGAGAGCATGTACGGTGTGACGGATGGCAAAACCGACCAGCTTCTGCGCTTTACTAAAGCCGTCACTGGTGCGTACTTCTTTGCGCCATCTCAGGCTATGCTGGCGGAACTTGCGATTAAGTAATTCTAAGCCGGTAATTTTGAAGCTCTCCAATCGGAGAGCTTTTTATTTTCTGTATCTTTCCCGCATCCTATCTTTTTGCTCGTAATCCTATTTCTAAAAGCACTAAACCTTCCTAGAATCCGGCCGATAAATATCCAATACCTTCATCTTATTGGAGCACATATTTGTGGCTATCACCGTTAATACCAATATTTCAGCTCTGGTGGCACAGCGTCATTTAACTAACGCAACGGATATGTTGAACCAGTCCATGGAGCGTTTGTCTTCAGGGAAGCGCATTAACAGCGCGAAGGATGATGCCGCAGGTTTGCAGATTTCTAATCGCTTGCAAGCGCAAATGCGTGGTCTGGATGTCGCAGTTCGCAATGCAAACGATGGTATTTCAATCATGCAAACCGCTGAAGGCGCAATGAATGAAGTCACCAATATTATGCAGCGTATGCGAGATCTCTCCTTACAGTCGGCAAATGGTTCAAACAGCAATGCAGAACGTATGGCATTGCAAGAAGAAGTCAGCGCATTGAATGATGAACTGAATCGTATCGCGGAAACCACTTCGTTTGGTGGACGCAGATTGCTCAATGGCAGCTTCGGTAAATCAGCGTTTCAGATTGGCGCGGCTTCAGGAGAAGCGGTACAAGTTGAATTAAAGTCAATGCGTACTGATGGGCTAGATATGGGTGGATTCAGTTACATTTCGCGGGGCAGAGCAGGGTCTGATTGGAAAGTGAAGAGTGACTCAAACGAGCTTACTATGTCCTTTGTTAACCGCTTGGGTGAAACAGAGCAAGTCCATATTAGCGCGCAAGCCGGTGACGACATTGAAACGTTAGCCACTTACATAAATGGTCAAACCGACAAAGTGTCAGCGTCAGTGAATGAAGATGGGCAATTACAGATCTTTATGGCTGGCAAAGAAACGTCTGGCACGATTTCATTTTCCGGCGATTTGGCGAACGAGTTGGGTTTGGAGCTAAAAGGTTATCAAGCGGTCGATAGCATTGATGTCACCAGCGTTGGTGGTGCGCAGCAAGCTGTGGCGGTTCTGGATACGGCAATGAAGTATGTGGATAGTCACCGTGCCGAGCTCGGTGCCTATCAAAACCGTTTTAATCATGCGATAAATAATTTAGACAACATTCATGAGAATGTGGCAGCTTCTAATAGTCGAATTTTAGACACCGACTATGCCAAAGAAACCACACAAATGGTCAAACAGCAGATTTTACAACAGGTCAGTACTTCTATTCTTGCTCAAGCGAAACAAGCGCCAAATCTGGTTTTGTCTTTACTGGGGTAATGTCATTCCCGTTTAAAATTTAGAAAAAAACTGCCTGTATCGACAGGTGAAAAAGAAGCTTTAGTGAAAATTTAACGTTTTTTGTCTTTTTTACCTATTTCGTCACGATCCCCCCTAAATATGAACTTTTTCTAAAAAAATCGAACATTTTTCCTAAAGAAATCAGATTGTGCGTCGTTAATAAAAGTAACTTTGAGAGAACTACTTGGTTTTCCGAGACGTCGGAAACCGCTACACCGGAAAATCAATTGGAGAAATCACCATGGCAGTGACTGTAAACACAAACGTATCAGCGATGACCGCTCAGCGTTACCTTAACAATGCAAACTCAGCTCAACAAACGTCGATGGAGCGTCTGTCTACAGGCTTTAAAATCAACAGCGCAAAAGATGATGCAGCTGGCCTTCAAATCTCGAACCGTTTGAATGTGCAAAGCCGTGGTCTGGATGTGGCTGTTCGCAACGCGAATGACGGTATCTCTGTTGCACAAACTGCTGAAGGTGCGATGAACGAGACAACCAACATACTGCAACGTATGCGTGACCTGTCACTTCAATCTGCAAACGGTTCTAACTCAAAAGCAGAACGTGTTGCGATTCAGGAAGAAGTAACTGCACTGAACGACGAGCTTAATCGTATCGCGGAAACCACTTCATTTGGTGGTAACAAACTTCTTAACGGCACATACGGCACCAAATCGTTCCAAATCGGCGCAGACAATGGTGAAGCAGTCATGCTTGAGCTGAAAGATATGCGTTCTGACAACCAAATGATGGGCGGTCTTAGCTACCAAGCTGAAAATGGCAAAGGTAAAGACTGGAATGTTTCTGCCGATAAATCAGACCTGAAAATCAGCCTGACAGACAGCTTTGGTCAAGAGCAAGAAATCTCGGTTAATGCAAAAGCAGGCGATGATATCGAAGAGCTGGCAACGTACATCAACGGTCAGACTGACTTGGTAAAAGCTTCAGTGAATGAAGATGGCCAATTGCAAGTCTTTGCTGGTAACAACAAAGTGGAAGGCGAACTGTCATTCTCTGGCGGTCTATCTGGCGAATTAGGTCTGGATAAAGGCAACAGCGTCACGGTTGATTCTATTGATGTTACTTCTGTGGGCGGCGCACAAGAATCAGTAGCAATTATTGATGCTGCTCTGAAGTACGTAGACAGCCACCGCGCGGAACTAGGTGCATTCCAAAACCGTTTCAACCATGCAATCAACAACTTGGATAACATTAACGAGAACGTGAGTGCATCGAAGAGCCGTATTAAAGATACCGACTTCGCAAAAGAAACGACAGAAATGACCAAGTCACAAATTCTATCGCAGGCGTCAAGCTCAATCCTTGCGCAAGCGAAACAAGCGCCGAACTCAGCGCTAAGTCTGCTAGGTTAAGGGTTATACCCAGATTAACCTCAGACGAGAACCTCATTGGCTCGTGGTGAGAGATGAGCGAGTAAACCCAGCTTCGGCTGGGTTTTTTTCTATCTGAGGAAAGCACGCTGACGTGTTAATTTGGTCACAGTTGATACCGGTCACACTTCTCTAAGTAGAGGATACTAATCGCAAAAAAATGGGAAATTCTCCTAAAGGATATGTATTGATCGCCGTTAAAGGGATTGAGAGAAATGAGATGTACCTAAGTGAGGTGAGAGACACGAAGGTACATTCACAAAAGCCTTAAGGAGAACAACTATGGCGATTAACGTTAATACTAACGTTTCTGCGATGACCGCACAGCGTTACCTGAATCAGGCCGCTGAAGGTCAACAAAAATCAATGGAGCGTTTGTCTTCAGGCTATAAAATTAATAGCGCGAAAGACGATGCTGCAGGTCTACAGATTTCAAACCGCTTGAACGCGCAAAGCCGTGGTCTGGACATGGCAGTGAAAAACGCCAACGACGGTATTTCTGTTGCACAGGTTGCTGAAGGTGCAATGAATGAATCTACTAACATCCTACAGCGTATGCGTGACCTTTCGCTTCAGTCTGCGAACGGTTCTAACTCAAAAGCAGAACGTGTCGCGATTCAGGAAGAAGTAACAGCCCTAAACGATGAGTTAAACCGTATTGCGGAAACGACATCTTTTGGTGGTAACAAACTTCTTAACGGTACTTACGGTACACAGTCTTTCCAAATCGGTGCTGATTCAGGTGAAGCAGTAATGCTTTCTTTGGATAGCCTGCGTTCTGATACTTCTGCTATGGGTGGTAAGAGCTACGCTGCAGAAGAAGGCAAAGATGCATCTTGGGCTGTTGGTGAAAAAACTAAGCTTGAAATGAGCTACACCAATACACAAGGTGAAGAGCAAAAGCTGACTATCAACGCGAAGCAAGGCGATGATCTTGAGCAGTTAGCGACTTACATCAACGGTCAGAGCGATGACGTGAAAGCGTCAGTAGGCGAAGACGGTAAGTTGCAAGTATTTGCTTCTTCTCAGAAAGTAATTGGTGAAGTTGAATTCTCAGGCAACCTGGCTGGCGAAATTGGTTTCGGTAATGCTAAAGACGTCACGGTTAAAGACATCGACGTTACATCGGTAGCTGGCTCTCAAGAAGCTGTGGCTGTTATCGACGGTGCACTTAAGTCAGTAGACAGCCAGCGTGCGTCTCTTGGTGCTTTCCAAAACCGATTCAACCACGCGATCAATAACTTAGATAACATTAATGAAAACGTTAATGCGTCTAAGAGCCGTATTCAAGATACTGACTACGCGAAGGAAACAACGGCAATGACTAAGTCGCAAATCCTTCAGCAAGCGAGTACTTCGATCCTGGCACAAGCGAAGCAGTCACCATCTGCAGCGCTAAGCTTGTTGGGCTAATTAGGCTGGATTAGTCAAGCGATAGACCCTATCGTTAGCTCATAAGTTGGAAGGGAGATTGTAATGGAAATAGCCTCCTACACATCGAACATCCAGTCTTACGGTGCAGAGGATGGCACCAAAGTTGCTAGTAAAAATGGCTATGGCATAGGCGTGCCGGACCCAGCAAGTTCAGTCGGTGATATTTCTCTGTCAAAAGTGAAAGACACCGAGCGTGATTTCTCTGTTCAAGCTGCAATCAAAATGGCGGAAAGCCGTCAGGAGCTGAACAGAGAAGAACGTGAAAAAATGGTCGCACAAATGAATGAATTTGTGACATCCATAAATAAGGGAGTGGCGTTTCGCGTGGATGAAGAATCTGGCCGAGACGTTGTTACGATTTACGAAGCCAAAACGGGCGACGTGATTCGTCAAATTCCTGATGAAGACATGCTGGTCGTTTTACGTCGCCTAGCTGAGCACACAGCTAACAGCGGTTTGTTAGTTGAAAAAGTTTAATACCAATCGTAGTAAATAACTGGTCATTCTAGCTTGTTAAAATACTCGATAACGACGTTAAAATTTTTGATTGTAGAATAACTACTTATCGAAAAATTTTGCCTTGTTCTCAAGCATTTTTCCTACGCTATTTCTGATCACTTACTTACTGTGATTGGTATAAGCCGTTTTTAGAGGTGATTTAATGAGTTTAGGCCCGTTGGGGATGTCTGGTGGCATGGATATTAATGCCATGGTCAGCAAAATTGTCGATGCCGAGCGTGTACCAAAGCAGCAGAGCATTAACAATGAACGCACGACGATAGATGCCAGCATCAGTGCTTATGGGCGACTCAGAGAATCGTTGGATACGATGAAAAACCTCATGGTGAACTTCCGTCAGGAAAAAGCTTTTGCTGCCCGGACGGTTGATACCACGGACGATAAAATCGTATCTGCCACTGCAACTACCGATGCTATAGCTGGTAAGTATGCTATCGATGTGTTGCAGCTTGCACAAAGCCATAAAGTTGCGTCTGATGTGTTACCAGAAGACGCAAAGCTTGGTCCGGGTAAGCTGCATATTTCGCTTGGTGACGACAGCTTTAACATCAATGTCCGTTCAAGATCTAAGCTCGTAGATGTGGTACGTAGCATCAACGGTGCGAAAGACAACATCGGCGTTCGTGCTTCACTTATCAACGATGCCGAAGGCCCCCGCCTTATCCTTGCCTCAAACCAATCTGGTAAGGATCACCAAATTACCGTCACAGTGGACGCCGAACAAGGCAATCCACTCAAAAAATTCGCATATCAAACACTTGAAGAGCGAGTACGAGCTTTGGAAGAAGCACGTGCTGCCGCTGAAGAGGTGTTAGGTCCTTTGCAAGATCCTCAATCAGCCGAACCTGTTTTACTGGATGAAAGCGGCAACCCTCTACCTCCCGAAATGCAATCCTCGCAAGAGGAACTAGCAACTCAACAGGGGAGTGCAGTTGGTGAGCCTGTTTCTGCTGCCGGCGCAGATGCTGCCAAAGCGGGACAAGATGCACTCGATAAAGCGCAAGAACGCGCAAGTTGGCGTCCAGAGGATCGCATTCCTGGCTGGACGGAAACGGCCTCAGGCACCTTACTGGATTCATACCAAGAGCCAGAGCTGGAGCTGGACGAAAAGGCGATTGAAAAAGCGCCTGATGTTCCGGGTTGGAGCAATGCTGCATCTGGTACGCTGACCGACTCTTATGTCACCACCAAAGAAGCAAAGCAGCGGCTTGATCAAGAAAAAGCAGAAATTGAGCAGAGCATTGCTGATGAAAAGCAGGAGCTTGATGCGAAAGTAAAACGTGGTGAGTTGACGCAAGAACAAGCGAAGCAAATCCATCGTGCTCAGCTTTCACCTGAAGAGCGCGAGCGACTCGAAAAAATAGACGCTGCCGAAGCCAAAATTGCTCAGGCCGAATCTATGTTCGAAGGTTATAGCGGCATGACCGAAGTTCAGGCCGGCCAAGACTCGGTCGTGTTACTCGATGGCGTTGCGAAACTCTCGAGTCACAACAACGTGATTGAAGATGCGATAGAAGGCGTAGACCTCACATTGAAAGGGAAGTCTGAACCTAATCAAGCACCGGCGGAAATAGGCGTTGAATATGATCGTCAGGGCGTTCGCAGCGATATAGAAAACTTTGTTGCGGCTTATAATTCGTTTTATCAAACCTCTCGGGCGCTCTCGAGCGTTGATCCTCTTACCGGACAAAAAGGCCCTTTATCGGGCGACAGCACCGTGCGAAGTGCTGATGCCAGACTTAAATCGGTCTTTTCCGCCCAAATTGATAAAGCGCCAGAAAACCTCAAATCACTCACTGAGTTTGGTATCACCACGACTCGTCAGGGAACGCTCGAAATTAACTACGACATGCTCGATCGTCAGTTAAATAACAACTTCAATGAACTGGAAAGTTTCTTTGGTGGTAACACTGGTTTCGCAAAGCGCATTGAAGATGCCATTCATGGCATTACCGGAGTTACTGGCAGCATTCGTACCCGCGAAAAAAGTCTTACAGAACAGAATTACCGTTTAAATGATGATCAAACGGCCCTCGATCGCCGCATGGCGAGCTTAGAAGAGCGTACTCATGCAAAATTCTCTGCCATGCAAGATGCAACAGGCAAAATGCAAGGCCAGCTAGGCGCATTAATGAGTGCACTGGGTTAATCAATGCAAAGCGAACTTATTGAAATTAACGATTTGGATCAACGCATTAGCCAAGAGCTGCAAAAAGTCGATATTAATACTGAAGAAATTCTTCGTTTGGTCGATATCAGAGAAAGCTTATTGCAAAACTTGCTGTCAGTGGTTCAGAAAAACCCATTGGTTAAGCAAGACGTCGAGTGGCAAGACTTGCTTGCTCGTACCCAAAGTATTGTTGAACTGATGCAATCAGAGACGTCAAAAGTTGGAAAAGAGTTGCATAAATTGCGCTATGGCCAACGTTCGCTTCAGCAGTACAAAAAGTTTATTTAGAAAGAGGATTACTATGCGCGGATCTTTGCAAGCATACAAAAAGGTATCAGTCGACAGCCAGCTAAGCGCGGCTTCTCCGCACAAAGTCATTCAAATGCTAATGGCGGGAGCAATTGAGCGTCTTATTCAAGGTAAAGCAGCGATGCAAGCTGGCAACATACCAGTAAAAGGTGAGCGTTTGGGTAAGGCATTAGACATTATCATTGCGCTGAGAAGTTGTTTGTCAATGGATGATGGTGGTGAGATTGCCTCAAACTTAGATTCACTTTATGAATTCATGATTACGCAGATTTCTGCGGCAAATCACCAAAATGATCCGCAACTTATTGATGACGTTATCGATATTATTCGAGAGATAAAATCAGCGTGGGATCAAATTCCGGCAGAGTTTCACAACCTAACGGCCGAAGAGGTCGGTATTTATTAAATAAAACAAATCGTTATATTGACTTGAATATATATTGAGCGCCTAAGCAACAAGTTGTGCAGCAAGGTCACAATCACGCTTAGAGCTCTCGATTGCTTGGTTGCCTTATTTTTATATTCAAATAAAATAAGCGCCATTAGTAGCCCTAATGGCTTTTTTTGTTGCTGATTTCCCCTTTGTCTCTCGTGCATTGAGTGTGGCGTTCCCGCCTTTCTGAACACTCATTTGAGCTAATCAAGGTTTGGCCGCAACACATCCAAAAATAAAGGCAATCATTCTTAGTTATGCAAGGTTTGGCAAAACTGCTTGTAATTGATGACGATGCTTCAAGTCGTTTAAATTTAAGCAATATATTGGAATTTGTTGGAGAAAGTTGCGAAGCGGTCAGTTCTGATCAGCTAGGTGATGTTGATTGGTCTGAACTCTGGTCTGGTTGCATTATCGGCAATATTTCTTCATCTTCAGCAGCGACAACAGTCATGGCGCATCTTAGCGATGCTTACCACATTCCATTGCTCGTAATGGGGCGCTTATCGCTACCTGTTGATGACTTGCCAAGTTACGTCGGTGAGTTGGAACTGCCTTTAAACTACCCTCAACTTAGTAACGCCTTGCGTCATTGCAAAGACTTCCTGGGTCGAAAAGGTGTGAACGTGATCGCAAGTGAGCGCAAAAATACACTTTTCCGCAGTTTAGTGGGTCAGAGTCGTGGCATTCAGGAAGTTCGTCACCTTATTGAGCAAGTCGCCAAAACCGAAGCTAACGTTTTAATCCTTGGTGAGTCGGGCACGGGTAAAGAAGTAGTTGCGCGTAACATCCACTACCATTCCACGTACTCTAGTGGACCATTTGTGCCAATTAACTGTGGTGCGATTCCTCCTGAGCTTTTAGAGAGTGAGCTGTTTGGTCATGAAAAAGGTGCTTTTACCGGGGCGTTAACCTCGCGTAAAGGTCGTTTTGAATTGGCTGATGGCGGAACCTTATTCCTTGATGAAATTGGTGATATGCCAATGCCAATGCAGGTGAAGCTACTTCGTGTGCTTCAAGAGCGTTGCTTTGAGCGAGTGGGTGGTAACAATACGATTAAAGTGAACGTTCGCATCGTAGCTGCGACGCATCGCAACCTCGAGAGCATGATCGAAGAAGATACCTTCCGAGAAGACTTGTTCTATCGTCTCAACGTATTCCCAATTGAAATGCCTGCGCTGAAAGAACGTAAGCGTGACATTCCTCTGTTGCTGCAAGAATTGATGGCTCGTCTGGAAGCTGAAGGTGGACAGCCTATCTGCTTTACTTCGCGTGCGATTAACTCTTTGATGGAACACGACTGGCCGGGGAACGTGCGTGAGCTGGCAAACCTGATCGAGCGCATGGTGATTCTTTACCCGAACAGCCTGATCGATGTGAATCACTTGCCGACGAAATACCGTTACAGTGATATCCCGGAATTCCAGCCTGAAGGGAATCCTTTTGTCTCAGTCGAAGAGCAAGAGCGTGATGTCTTTCAGGATATCTTCTCGGGAGATTTCAGTTTTGATGAACTCAATGAGTTAGAGAGCAATGCAAATGCGCCGCAGGAGCTTCCTCCTGAAGGCGTAAACCTAAAAGAGCTATTGGCAGATCTGGAAATCAACATGATCAGCCAAGCGCTTGAAGCCCAAGGTGGTGTTGTCGCACGAGCAGCCGATATGCTGGGCATGCGCCGCACGACTTTGGTTGAGAAAATGCGTAAGTACAACTTGCAACGCTAACTCTGCACGCCCAATGAGTGGTTTTCTCCAAGACAAAACCGCTCAAATTCTTATGTCAATTTGGTGTCAACTTATTGTCGCTAATATAAGTTGCTGATAAATCGATTAAAATGGCTTGGTATGCTTATTGCTTACTAAGCTGTTTTACTATTTAGTGGCGATATTTCGACAGGCAGTTAATGGAAGATAACACCAACCAATCCCATTTAGACTCAGTAGAAAACCAGGTCGAACGTTATAAACAGGTTCTGGATGTGATGCCTGCGGGAGTCATCCTGCTCGATACGTTCGGTGTTGTGCGCGAAGCGAACCCGGAAGCACACCGCATTCTTGAAATACCCTTGGTCAACGAAAAGTGGTTTAACGTCATTCAGGCAGCATTTGACCCGCGTGAAGATGACGGCCATGAGGTTTCTCTGCGCAATGGCCGCAAAGTGCGTTTAGCGATTTCTGCTTCTGAAACGGGTCAGCTCATCCTTATTACTGACTTGACCGAAACGCGCTTACTTCAATCCCGAGTGAGTGACCTGCAGCGATTATCGTCTTTAGGACGTATGGTGGCTTCTCTTGCTCATCAAGTCAGAACGCCTTTATCCAGCGCGATGCTGTATGCGTCAAATCTGGCTGCGCCGAATCTACCTGCGAATACGAGAGATCGATTTCAAAGTAAATTGATGGATCGACTGCACGATTTGGAAAAGCAGGTTAACGATATGCTGCTCTTTGCTAAAGGTGGCGACAATAAAGTCATTAAGCCATTTACGATTGCTCAGTTGGTTTCGGAATATCAACCAATGGTTGAAGCTGCCTTAAAAAACAACAACATTGACTACTTTCTTGAAGTAGAGGAAGAGCAAACTGACCTGCTTGGAAATGCTAATGCGATTGCATCTGCCTTGAGTAACTTAGTCATGAATGCGATTCAGATGTCAGGTAAAGAATCGCAAATTGATATTTTCTTCCGCCCGGTCAACGGTGAGCTGCGCATTTCTGTGCAGGATAACGGACCGGGTGTGCCTAAAGAGCTACAAAGCAAAATCTTAGAGCCATTTTTTACCACCCGTTCTCAAGGAACAGGGTTAGGCCTTGCGGTAGTTCAAATGGTTTGCCGTGCCCATGACGGTCGATTAGAGCTTATTTCTGAGCAGGGTGATGGAGCCTGCTTCACCATGTGCATTCCGCTAGAGCGAGTGCAAGCAGAAGTGCAATAGTCGCTTCTGCCAATAAGGAGAATCAAAATGGCGCAAAGCAAAGTGCTGATCGTAGAAGATGACGAAGGTCTTCGTGAGGCCCTGGTAGATACTCTGGCTCTGGCAGGCTATGAGTGGTTAGAAGCGGGCTGTGCAGAAGAAGCTCTGGTTAAGCTGAAATCAAACACAGTAGACATTGTCGTCTCTGATGTGCAAATGGCTGGCATGGGCGGTTTGGCCTTGCTAAAAAACATCAAACAGAACTGGCCCAATCTTCCTGTTCTGCTGATGACGGCGTACGCGAATATTGAAGATGCGGTCTCAGCAATGAAAGACGGTGCGATAGACTACATGGCGAAGCCATTCGCACCTGAAGTGTTACTTAATATGGTCAGTCGTTACGCGCCTATCAAAAGTGACGATAGTGGCGATGCGGTGGTTGCAGACGAAAAAAGCCTGCGACTGCTAGCGCTGGCCGAACGAGTGGCGCGTACTGACGCCAACGTAATGATCCTAGGCCCAAGCGGCTCAGGTAAAGAAGTCATGTCGCGTTACATCCATAATGCTTCAAGCCGTAAAGATGGTCCTTTTGTCGCGATAAACTGTGCTGCCATTCCAGATAACATGCTTGAAGCCACGCTATTTGGCTACGAAAAAGGCGCTTTTACCGGTGCTGTTCAAGCGTGTCCGGGTAAATTCGAACAAGCGCAAGGCGGGACGATTTTGCTGGATGAGATCAGCGAAATGGACCTCAACCTTCAGGCCAAGCTGTTGCGTGTACTACAAGAACGCGAAGTCGAACGTTTAGGCAGTCGCAAGAGCATTAAACTGGATGTTCGAGTCTTGGCAACCAGTAACCGCGATCTTAAACAATATGTGTCGGAAGGTAACTTCCGTGAAGATTTATATTACCGCCTTAACGTTTTCCCAATTGCATGGCCAGCGCTGTGTGAGCGTAAAGGGGATATTGAGCCATTAGCCAAACATCTGGCGGAACGTCATTGTGGCAAGATGGGTATGCCTGTACCTAAAATCTCGGCATCTGCGGTAGATAAACTGCTCAACTATCCTTGGCCGGGTAACGTGCGTGAACTCGATAACGTCGTTCAGCGTGCTCTGATTCTGAGTGAAAATGGCGACATTGATGGCGAACATATTTTGCTCGAAGGTGTCGACTGGCAAGACGCGAACAGCCTGCAACGTGTGGTGCAAAATGCACAAACTTTGGTACCAGACGTCAAGCCGGTTGCTCAGGCAGAAAGCGTGAGTCGTATTGTGTCTGGTGGTGAAGGGTTAGGCAGCGAGCTACGCGACCAAGAGTATGCCATCATCCTTGATACCCTGGTTGAGTGTAACGGTCGTCGAAAAGACATGGCGGATAAACTTGGTATCAGTCCACGCACACTGCGCTACAAACTGGCTAAGATGCGTGATGCGGGTATCGACATTCCCAATTAGTTCTGCTGAGTTTAGCTGAGCCTTTTGCGTATAGAGTCACAATGCTTGGGCAAAACCAAACAAATCATTACCGCCTTATGGCACGTTAATTGCTTCGATAATGAACAATTTTATTAATAGTCAAAGATTTGGCTCCGGGGTGGTAATGAAAATTGATGGTATTCAAGCAGATATGCGCGCCATGATGGTAGAAGCAACGAACACGGCGCCTGTGGCAACAGGTGCCAAAGTTGGTGCCGATTTTGGTGATCTCCTCACATCCGCTATCAATAACGTAAATTCACTTCAAAAAGCCTCGGGTGATCTTCAAACCCGCTTTGACCGTGGCGACGCCGATGTTTCTCTTTCAGACGTGATGATTGCCCGAAACAAATCCAGTGTGGCGTTTGATGCCACAGTCCAAATCCGCAATAAGCTCGTCGAGGCCTACAAAGACCTCATGAATATGCCAGTGTAATTTAGGTAATCAGTGTGGCAGACAAGTCTACAGATTTAACCGTCACTGATGGCGGTGCAGATGGTGCGCTTATCGCGAACTCTGAACTGGATGTGGAAAGTCAAAATCCAGATTTGGAAGAGCGCAGCGCGTCAAAACTAGATATGGCCGTAGGCGATCTTGATTTACTTCGTCAGGTCGTGCTGGTGTTGTCCATTTCCATCTGTGTTGCGTTGATCGTGATGCTATTTTTCTGGGTGAAAGAGCCAGAAATGCGTCCGCTTGGCGCGTACCAGACCGAAGAACTGATCCCGGTTCTGGACTATCTTGATCAGCAAAAAATTGACTACAAACTGGATGGTAATACCGTCTCGGTTGAAGCGAGTGATTACAACTCGATCAAACTTGGTATGGTGCGAGCGGGGGTCAATCAGGCTACAGAAGCTGGCGATGACATTTTGCTGCAAGACATGGGTTTTGGGGTTTCCCAGCGTCTGGAGCAAGAGCGTCTGAAACTCAGTCGTGAGCGACAACTTGCTCAAGCGATTGAAGAAATGAAGCAGGTTCGCAAAGCTAGGGTGTTACTGGCATTGCCTAAACACAGTGTTTTTGTTCGCCATAACCAAGACGCTTCGGCCTCCGTTTTTCTGACTTTATCCACTGGGGCTAACCTCAAGCAGCAGGAAGTCAACTCTATCGTCGACATGGTCGCCAGCGCGGTTCCGGGAATGAAAACCTCGCGTATCACCGTAACGGATCAGCATGGTCGTTTGCTGAGTTCAGGCTCTGAAGATCCGGCGTCGGCTGCTCGTCGAAAAGAGCAAGAGTTGGAGCGAAATCAAGAACAAGCGCTACGTGAAAAAATTGATTCCGTGTTACTGCCAATTTTGGGTATCGGCAATTACACCGCGCAGGTTGATATCAAAATGGACTTCAGCGCGGTAGAACAAACCCGAAAACGTTTTGATCCAAATACGCCAGCGACACGCAGTGAATATGCACTGGAAGATTACAACAACAGCAACACGGTGGCTGGGATTCCAGGCGCTCTGAGTAACCAACCGCCAGCCGATGCGTCGATTCCTCAAGATATTGCTCAGATGAAAGATGGGTCGTTATCAGGGCAAGGTTCCGTGCGTAAAGAATCGACACGTAACTTTGAATTGGACACCACCATCAGCCATGAACGTAAACAGACTGGTACCGTTGCGCGTCAAACGGTTTCTGTGGCAATCAAAGACCGCCGGGAAGTTAATCCAGACACCGGTGAAGTCACTTACACGCCGATGTCTGAACCCGAAATTAATGCGATTCGTCAGGTGTTAATTGGCACCGTCGGTTTTGATCAGTCGCGTGGTGATTTACTCAATGTATTGAGTGTCAAGTTTGCAGAGCCCGAAGCGGAGCTGCTTGTCGACCAACCAATTTGGGAACATCCAAACTTTAACGATTGGGTTCGCTGGTTTGCCAGCGCCTTGGTCATCATCGTGGTGGTGTTGGTTCTGGTTCGCCCTGCAATGAAGAAACTGCTTAACCCAACCAGCGACAACGAAAATGAAATGTACGGCCCAGATGGCATGCCTATTGGTGCGGACGGTGAAACCAGCCTGATTGGCAGTGACATTGAGAGTAGCGAGCTGTTTGAGTTTGGTTCAAGTATCGACTTGCCGAATTTACACAAAGATGAAGACGTACTGAAAGCGGTTCGTGCGCTGGTGGCAAACGAACCAGAACTGGCAGCTCAGGTTGTGAAAAACTGGATGAATGAAAATGGCTAACGATATCGTACCTCAGGGTGAAAATGGCGCAGGCATGCCAGTGGAGTTTGATGCATCAACCATCAGCGGTGAAGATAAAGCCGCCATTTTGTTGTTGAGCCTCAATGAGCAGGATGCGGCGGGCATCATTCGCCACCTGGAACCAAAACAGGTACAGCGTGTTGGTGGTGCGATGGCTCGAGCAAAAGATCTGAGCCAGGAAAAAGTGTCTTCTGTACACCGTGCTTTTTTGGAAGATATCCAGAAATACACCAATATCGGTATGGGCAGTGAAGACTTCATGCGTAATGCGCTGGTAGCCGCTCTGGGTGAAGACAAGGCGAATAATCTGGTTGATCAGATTCTGCTTGGAACGGGTTCAAAAGGTCTGGATTCATTGAAATGGATGGATCCGCGTCAAGTCGCAAGCATCATTGTCAATGAGCACCCACAAATCCAAACCATTGTTTTGTCGTATTTAGAAGCAGATCAGTCGGCAGAAATTCTGTCACAGTTCCCGGAACGTGTGCGTCTGGATTTGATGATGCGTATTGCCAACCTGGAAGAAGTTCAGCCATCGGCGTTGGCGGAGCTGAACGAAATTATGGAGAAGCAGTTTGCTGGTCAGGCTGGCGCGCAGGCTGCCAAGATTGGTGGTCTGAAGGCAGCAGCCGAAATCATGAACTACCTCGACAACAATGTCGAAGGCATCTTGATGGACCAAATCCGAGATCAGGACGAAGACATGGCGACGCAAATTCAGGATTTGATGTTCGTATTCGAGAATCTGGCGGAAGTCGACGATCAGGGTATTCAGAAATTGCTGCGTGACGTTCCACAAGATGTACTTCAGCGAGCACTGAAAGGTGCCGACGATTCTCTGCGTGAGAAAGTATTTAAGAACATGTCAAAACGTGCGGCTGAGATGATGCGTGACGACATTGAAGCGATGCCGCCAGTGCGTGTCGCTGATGTGGAATCAGCGCAGAAAGAAATTCTTGCGATTGCACGCCGTATGGCGGATGCGGGCGAGCTCATGCTCTCTGGTGGCGCAGACGAATTCTTGTAATCTGTTTTGCCCTGCTATTTTCCTACCGCAGGGCAACTTCAACACAAATCAAATATGCATAGGTAACCCATGGTTGGCGATAGAAAACGTGGATTTATTCGTCCTGATGAAAATGATGCGATGATCGAACCGCAACGCTGGGGGTTGCCTGACTATGGCGAGCCAAAAACCAAGCAAGCCAGACAAACGGCGTTGAATTACGATCCGGGCTGGACTCCAAACTTTGATGAGCCAGAAGAAGAGCAAGTTCTTGAACTGACCGAAGAGCAGATTGAGCTGATCAAGCAAGGTGCTTATCAGGAAGGATTGCACCAAGGTCAGGAGGCGGGCTTTAAACAAGGTTACGATAAAGGCAAAGAAGAAGGTTTGCAGGCGGGTCATGCTGAAGGTTTAGAACTCGGTAAAGCAGAAGGTGTGAGTGCCGGACAAGAGTTTATTCAGCAGCAGGTGGAAGTATTCATGAATCTGGCCAATCAGTTCGCGCAACCTCTGGAGCTGATGAATGCTCAGGTTGAAAAACAGCTGGTGGACATGGTGCTTTGCCTTGTTAAAGAAGTGGTTCACATCGAGGTTCAGACCAATCCTCAAATTATTCTCGATACGGTCAAGCAGTCGGTTGAAGCACTACCTATCTCCGGTCATCCCATTACGTTACACCTGAATCCGGAAGACGTGTCCATCATTCGCTCTGCATACGGTGAGCAGGAATTAGATTGTCGTAACTGGACGCTGGTTGCTGAGCCTTCACTCAATCGTGGTGATGTGCAGATCGCAGCAGGTGAATCGAGCATTAATTATCGTATGGAAGAGCGGATTAAAAATGTACTGCAGAGCTTTTGTGGCGCAAACCGTCACCAAGAGGGTGAGTAACCCATGTTAGCGCTGGCGGACCGTCTCAAAAACTACAAAGTCGAAGGGTTGACCACAAGACCGGTGGCATCTGGCAAGCTTGTTCGTGTGGTCGGTTTGACCTTAGAAGCGACAGGATGCCGGGCTCCGATTGGCAGTTTATGTCTGGTCGAGACCATGTCCGGGCACATGGAAGCTGAAGTGGTGGGCTTTTCTGGCGACAACCTGTTTTTGATGCCGAGTGAACAAATCACCGGTATTTTGCCTGGCGCAAAAGTAACGCCATTGACCACTGACGCAGGCTTACCAGTAGGAATGGAGCTACTTGGGCGTGTTATTGACGGTGTGGGTAATCCACTCGATGGCCTTGGCCCTATCTATACCGACCACCGTGCTTCATTTAATGCGGAGCCCATCAACCCACTGGCGCGCAAACCGATTTCAGAACCTCTCGATGTGGGATTAAAAGCGATTAACGGATTGCTGACGGTTGGTAAAGGTCAGCGTATTGGTTTGTTCGCCGGCTCTGGTGTGGGTAAATCGGTCACGCTGGGCATGATGACCAGAGGCACTACCGCGCAAGTTGTGGTCGTAGGGCTGATTGGTGAGCGTGGACGAGAAGTTAAAGAGTTCATCGAAGAGATCTTGGGTGAAGAAGGGCGTCGTCGATCTGTTGTGGTCGCAGCGCCTGCCGATGCTTCTCCACTGATGCGGTTAAAAGGCTGTCAAACCGCGCTGACTATTGCAGAGTACTTCCGCGATCAAGGGTTGGACGTGCTGTTGCTTATGGACTCTTTGACCCGTTTTGCTCAGGCGCAGCGTGAGATCGCCTTATCTGTCGGTGAGCCGCCTGCAACCAAAGGTTATCCGCCATCGGTGTTTGCCAAATTGCCGGCATTGGTCGAGCGGGCGGGTAACGGCGGCGCAGATCAGGGCTCAATCACTGCATTTTTTACCGTTCTAACCGAAGGTGACGACCTGCAAGACCCGATTGCCGATGCATCTCGTGCGATTCTTGACGGTCATATTGTGCTGTCTCGTGAAATGGCGGATGCGGGACACTACCCGGCGATTGATGTCGAGAAATCCGTCAGCCGTGTGATGCCGCAAATCACAACCGAAGAGCACGTACTGATGTCGAAAGCCGTTCGTCAGGTGCTGTCGATTTGCCGCAAAAATCAGGACTTGGTTTCGATTGGTGCTTACAAACCGGGTACCGACCCTGCTATCGACAGTGCGTTTACGCTTAAGCCGAAGTTAGACGAATACTTGCAACAGCGTATGAAAGAATCCGTTCCATATGACATGTGCGTCAACATGCTGAGAAGTATTTTAGGTGGGTAATCGCTATGAATAACGCTATGGAATTTTTGTTTGATCAAGCAAAAGAGCGGGAAGAGCAAGCTGTATTAGCTTTGAATAAAGCGCGTGCTGAATTAGAGGATTACTACCGTCAAGTTGAACAAATTGAAAAGTATCGGCTCGATTACTGCCAGCAGTTGGTGGACCGGGGACAGGCTGGATTAACGGCAAGTCAGTATGGTCATTTGAATCGATTTCTTACTCAGCTGGATGAAACCTTGTCTAAGCAGAAGCAAGCGGAAAGCCACTTTAGAGCGCAAGTCGAAAACGGCAAAGAGTACTGGCTAAAAATGCGTCAAGAGCGCATGTCTTATGAGTGGATGATTGAGAAGCGAGCTAAAGAGAAACAAGCCGCTGAAGCCAAGCGTGAGCAAAAGCAAATGGATGAGTTCTCGACGTTGCTCTACAGCCGTAAGGTCAAAATGTTCTGACCATTACTCAGAGAGCTTTTGCACGATCACGTTGATGTTCTTTCAGCGTCAGGAAAATTACGTTTTGTATTGGCGTGATTTTTGCAGATTCACCTTTTAATAATTCAACTTACCTCTGACATGTGATTTGGCTGAGCGAAGTCGTTCAATGCCAAAAACGAGAATGTTTATATGAATGTGAATTTGTCTAATGTTGCTGCGACGAATAAGACCTCGGTGTCTGAGGTTGGCGCAAAAACGTCTACAGAAGGCTCAGAAAGCAAAGGTTTTATGGAAACTTTAGCTGGAGTATTCGCAGATTCACTCAAAGTTGAAGTGACTGATGAAAAATTGACGCCAGAGGTACCTGAAGCTACAGAAACGAGTGATAACGCTCGTGCTTCTTCCGTGGAAACCTCTGAAGCAGAAAGTGAAGTTGAAGAGGCCGTTGTATCTGAAGGACAAAGCGAAAATCAGTCAACCAAGGCATTGTTAGAACAAGACAATGAGCAGGCAGAGCCTGAAGAACAGGTAATGCCGTCGGTAACGCGCGAGAGTGGAAGTCAGGAGATAGCGACGAGCAATCAGGTCGCAACTAAAAAACAAGCGCTGTCTGATCTTGAACATGCAGTTGTGGAGACAGACAAGCCTGAGCCGAAAATTGCCAAAACTGATGAAGTTGTCGACCTTGATGTCACTCGTTCTATGGACGAAGGACAGCAACTGCTCGGACGAATTGAACAAGCGAATCAAGCCCTGAACTCTGTCAATCAAGAGCTAGAGCGTGGCAAGGTTTTGCCTCCCAAGACGACTGATGTTTTAGATCACGTTGGCAGCAAGAACGCTAAACACCCAGAGGATTTAGAGCTCGTTGAACCTTTTGAGCCTGTTGACGATGTCGAAAGTGTCAGAGGCGTTGTTTCTGAAGATGAACTGAAGCCCGCTGTCATTGAAGCAAAAAATCATGTTTCTGATTTGGCTGGTGGGAAAGATGGTTCTCCTTTGAGCTCAGAGCCTGAAACAACACTGGAACCAAATGCCGTCAATATCGAGGCTATGGCGTACACAGCGAATGCTATTAGCAACGATGAGCCAGGTGTCATGAGTGCGAATGCAGTTCAGCGCGTCTCGATTGAAGAACTTGAAGTTATCGACACCAAACTGGCTCAGGGTAAACCACTGACGAACCAAGAGTCTGACATTATTGACGGTTTGAAAACGGGAGCCGTTCTCGCGGAGTTATCCGACGATGAACTTTCTCAATTAGTGGCTTTTCCAAACGAAGTAAAACTCGCAATATCAGAGCCACAAACGGCGCAACACAACGTTACGCGCCACCAGATGAACGCTTCGACTCCGACACCGCAAGTGGCGGCTCAAGAGTTGAAAGCCGCGGTTGGACAAGTACCAACGCAGGTGGCTGAAAAAGCCGATTTACCTGCCATGCCAGAAGGGCTAACGACGGCTACTATCAATCCTGCGATTGGGCAGACGCTGGCAAATACAGAAGCCAGCCACAAAGCGATGAACTCAGCATTAGCGGCCGGAATCCTCAAAGCTACGACGGATAAGCAGGATAAAACCGAGCCACAGCAGGGGTTAGCTGGTCAGTTGCAAGCCGCTGTCAGTCAGCATGGCGTAACCACGCCACAGCAAGCCCGAATCGATGCCGCGCAGCAAGCACAATTACCATTGCAGTTGACCAAGGAGTTGGCTAACGATCAGGTAGCAGAAAAAGTGCAAATGATGATGTCGAAAAACTTGAAGAACCTTGACATCCGCCTTGATCCACCTGAGCTTGGCCGGATGCAGATTCGCATGACTATGAACAGCGATTTGGCCAATGTTCACTTTACGGTATCCAATCCGCAGGCGCGCGAGATCATTGAACAAACACTGCCTCGACTGCGAGAAATGCTTGCCCAGCAGGGTATGCAGTTGGCTGACACTTCGGTTCAACAGCAAAATAGTGGCCAGCAGCAACGTGGATATTCTGCGGCGGAGCAAAATAAGAAAGGTGGCTTTGGGCGAGGTTTCTCAGGTCAGACTGATGAAGACTTTGATGGCGGCGTTGAACTTAATGTGAATGTCACCTCGCCGCGTGATGGGATTAGTTTCTACGCATAACATTATTGAATTTGGATGATGAGAACCAATATGGCCTCGTTATCCGCCAGATTAAATAAAACAAAAATAAGAGAAAAGAATGGCTGAAGAACAGTTACAAGGGGTGGGCGCACCAAAAGGCAAAGGTAAGCTACTGATTATCATCGCAGTCGTGGTCCTTTTGTTGGGAGGCGGTGCAGCTGCGTTCTTTTTCATGGGATCGGATGATTCGGAGAAGTCGAGTAATGCGGAACCGCAACAAGCTCAAGTAGCCGCAGCCGAAGTTCCCATTGCGTATGTAAATCTTCCCCAGCCGTTTGTTTTCAACGTGACCGGAGACAGTCGCGACAGACTGGTACAAATCAAAGCTCAGTTGATGGTACGTGGTTCAGAGAATGAACAACTGGCGCGTTATCATTCGCCACTGATCGAAAGTTCACTGTTGTCGACGTTCGCTTCGGCAACCGTAGAGCAGTTGCGCTCGCCAACGGGACGAGTGGAGTTACGCGATCGCGCGTCTGAAGATATTAAAGCAGCACTGAATGCCGCTGTCGGAAAGTCAGTGATTGAAAAAGTACTGTTTACAGATTTTGTTATTCAATAGGTAAAACGTGACCGATCTATTAAGCCAAGACGAAATTGATGCGCTATTGCATGGCGTTGACGATGTTGATGACGTTGACGATTCCATCGATGACGATCCCGGTGGTGCTGTCAGTTTTGACTTCTCATCTCAAGACCGAATAGTCCGTGGTCGTATGCCGACGCTCGAGCTTATCAACGAGCGTTTTGCCCGACATATGCGTATTAGCCTGTTCAATATGTTACGCAAAACGGCAGAAGTGTCGATTAACGGCGTTCAGATGATGAAATTTGGCGAGTACCAGAACACCTTGTATGTTCCAACCAGTTTAAACATGGTTCGCTTTCGACCGCTAAAAGGTACGGCGTTGATCACCATGGAAGCGCGCTTGGTATTTATTCTGGTAGAAAACTTTTTTGGTGGTGATGGTCGATTCCACGCCAAAATTGAAGGCCGCGAATTTACGCCGACTGAGCGACGTATTATCCAACTGCTGTTGAAAGTCGTCTTTGAAGATTACAAAGAAGCATGGTCGCCAGTCATGGGCGTGGAGTTTGAATATTTAGATTCTGAAGTCAACCCGAGCATGGCCAACATTGTCAGCCCAACAGAAGTGATTGTGGTCAGTTCTTTTCACATCGAAGTCGATGGTGGCGGCGGTGATTTCCACGTGGTCATGCCGTACTCCATGGTTGAACCGATCCGCGAACTGCTGGATGCCGGTGTACAGTCAGACAAGATGGAAACTGACGTTCGCTGGAGCTCGGCTCTGCGCGAAGAAATCATGGACTGCCCGGTTAACTTCCGCGTGAACCTGCTGGAAAAGAACATTTCGCTGCGTGATCTGATGGAGCTGCAACCCGGAGACATCATCCCGATAGAAATGCCGGAGCATGCGACCATGTTCGTCGAAGACTTGCCGACCTATCGAGTAAAAATGGGACGTGCAGATGACAAGCTGGCGGTACAGATTTCACAAGAGATTGAGCGACCTCACGTCGTGAAAACCGATTTAGCTTTCTTGAGTAAAGACATCATGTCTGAACTTGAGAAGGACAACCAAACAGAAGATTAAGACACCTTACAGGGCTCCTATGTAGAGGGGGCAAGTAAGGAAAAGCACAGGATAGAAAAATGGAACCAAGTGACGATCAAAAACTAGCGGACGAATGGGCGGCCGCTCTGGGTGAGGACCCGTCTGCACCGTCAATTGACGTTGATGAAGTTTTAGCAGCACCACTGGAGGAGCTGAAAGACACCTCAAGCCCAATATCTGATGATGAACGTCGTAAACTCGACACCATCATGGATATTCCGGTAACGATTTCTATGGAAGTTGGCCGTTCGCAAATCAGCATCCGCAATCTATTGCAATTGAACCAAGGCTCCGTGGTGGAACTGGATCGTCTGGCGGGTGAATCACTGGATGTGTTGGTTAATGGCACTCTGATTGCGCACGGTGAAGTGGTTGTGGTCAACGACAAGTTCGGTATCCGTTTAACAGACGTGATCAGTCAGACTGAACGCATTAAGAAGCTTCGCTAATGAGCATTGGTTCAAAAAGATGGAAGCAAATAGCTGGCGCGCTGAGTTGCACACTAAGTGCGCCACTGGCTCTGGCTTCTTCTGCTTCGATGTCTGCGCCAAGCAGTTTTGATTTGCTGACGACACTCGGTTCTCTGGTGCTGGTTATCGGGGTGATATTGCTGCTTGCCTGGTTGTTGAAGCGCATGCAAGTGCCAGCATTCGGGCAACAAAAAGGCTTAAAAATCGTCAGCCAGTTACCTGTGGGAACCAAAGAGCGAATTGCAGTGATTCAGGTTGGTGAAGAGCAATTTTTAGTCGGCATCACTAGCCAATCTATCCAAACGCTTGCCAAGCTCGAGAAGCCTCTCAAAGAGGAAGAGTTGGCGAATAATGCTTTTGCTAATCAATTTAGTCAGCTGATAAAGAAAAATGACCAACGCTAACCCAATTCGTCTCATCATGAGCACCTTTATTTTGCTGGCGAGCGTACTGTTTTCTTCACTTTCGTTTGCTCAGGTGGAGGAGTCTTCACTGCCTGCTAATTTGGCAGAAGGGAACAGCGTAACCGTTCAGGCGATGCAGACTGATACAGGCGCTAGCCGCACGATGTCGGTCACCAATAGCGGTGGAATACCAGCGTTTACCATGACCACCAATTCGGATGGTAGCGAAGATTATTCCATCACGCTGCAAATCCTCGCCTTAATGACCATGCTTGGCTTCTTGCCAGCAATGGTGATTTTGATGACGTCATTTACGCGAATTGTCGTGGTCATGTCGATTCTTCGTCAGGCGATGGGCCTGCAACAAACGCCTTCCAATCAGGTGATCATTGGTATCGCACTTTTCCTTACTTTCTTTGTGATGTCACCGGTGCTAAACGAGATAAACGATACCGCCATTCAACCTTATTTGAATGAGCAAGTGACTGCCAGAGAAGCGTTTGATGCCGCGCAGGTGCCAATAAAAGCCTTTATGCTCAAACAGACTCGAATTAAAGACCTAGAAACCTTCGTCAATATGTCGGGCGAGCAGGTGACAAACCCAGAAGACGTTTCTATGGCTGTACTGATTCCGGCGTTTATTACCTCTGAGCTGAAAACCGCCTTCCAAATTGGCTTTATGTTGTTCTTGCCGTTTTTGATCATCGACCTTGTCGTCGCTTCAGTACTTATGGCGATGGGTATGATGATGTTGTCACCGATGATTGTATCGTTGCCGTTTAAGCTGATGTTATTCGTGCTGGTGGATGGCTGGAATTTGATACTGTCGACGCTCGCCGGCAGTTTTGCCCTGTGATTGGCGCGGAGTAGAGGATAAGACATGACTCCAGAAATGTTTGTCGAGCTGTTCCGCGAAGCACTGTGGATGGTGCTGATCATGGTCTGCGCCATTATCATACCAAGCCTGCTCGTGGGGCTGATCGTGGCCGTTTTTCAGGCGGCAACTTCAATTAACGAACAGACCTTAAGCTTTTTGCCTCGTTTGATCATCACTTTGCTCGCTCTGATGCTCTTTGGACACTGGATGACACAAATGTTGATGGAGTACTTCTACGGTTTGATTGAGCGCCTGCCTCAAGTGCTGTACTAGGGACGAGCATGGAATACCCGTCTGGTATCATTTTAGAGTGGATTGCCAACTATTTTTGGCCGTATGTCCGCATCTCTTCCATGTTGATGGTGATGACCGTTACCGGGGCACGTTTTGTGTCGCCTCGAATTCGTCTCTACCTGGGGCTCGCCATTACGTTTGCGGTCATGCCTGCCATTCCTACTGTTCCGCAAGATATAGAGTTGGTCTCATTTCGAGGTTTTATGACCATTGCCGAGCAGATGATTATCGGCATTGCGATGGGCATGGTGACTCAATTCATGATTCAGACCTTTGTCTTGTTAGGTCAAATTCTTGGCATGCAATCCAGTTTGGGCTTTGCTTCGATGGTTGATCCGGCTAATGGACAAAATACCCCGTTGCTCGGTCAGCTGTTTATGTTTTTAACCACCATGTTCTTTCTTGCCACAGACGGGCATTTAAAAATGTTGCAGCTGGTGGTTTTCAGCTTTAAAACACTACCTATCGGCTCTGGCACTCTAACGGCAGTGGATTTCCGTGAGTTGGCGGGGTGGCTGGGCATCATGTTCAAAACGGCATTAAGTATGTCGCTATCAGGCATTATTGCTCTGTTGACCATCAACTTATCGTTCGGTGTGATGACGCGTGCAGCACCGCAGTTAAACATCTTTTCACTCGGCTTTGCATTCGCCTTGATGGTCGGTTTGTTAATTTGTTGGTACATCTTGGCTGGCTTGTACAGCCATTACGAGTTGTACTGGGCTGTGGGTGAGGAGCAGATTTGTCGCCTCATTCGCCTAGATTGTTAGGAGGCTGGTTTGGCAGAGTCAGACGGTCAGGAACGCACCGAAGAAGCCACGCCCCGACGGTTACAACAAGCCAGAGAAAAGGGGCAGGTTGCTCGGTCTAAAGAGCTTGCGTCAGCGTCGGTATTGATAGTTGGGGCTATTTCGCTGATGTGGTTTGGTGAGACATTAGCACGCGCGTTATTTTCCATCATGAGCCGTCTGTTCAATCTGAGCCGTGATGAAATTTTTGATACCGCTAAGTTGTTCGATATCGCGTTAGGCGCGATGACGGAACTGTTTTTCCCACTCTTCCTTATTCTGGCCACCTTATTTGTCGCCGCGATGATAGGTGCAGCGGGTGTTGGTGGCATCAGTTTTTCTGCCCAGGCGGCCATGCCTAAGCTGTCAAAAATGAACCCGCTTAGTGGCCTCAAACGTATGGTTGGCATGCAAAGTTGGGTTGAGCTGATCAAATCGATCTTAAAAGTCGTACTGGTGACTGGATTCGCTATGTATTTGATTCAGGCGTCTCAAGCGGACTTGATTCAACTCAGTATGGACGTTTATCCGCAGAATATTCTCCATGCCCTCGATATCTTGCTGAACTTTATCTTACTGATCAGTTGCTCGTTACTGATAGTGGTTGCTATCGACATTCCCTTTCAGATTTGGCAACACTCCGATCAATTGAAAATGACCAAGCAAGAGGTCAAAGATGAATACAAAGAGACAGAAGGTAAGCCTGAGGTTAAAGGGCGAATCCGTATGTTGCAGCGGGAAGCAGCACAGCGCCGAATGATGGCTGACGTACCTCAAGCGGATGTCATCATCACCAACCCTGAGCACTTCTCGGTTGCGCTGCGCTATAAGCAGAAAACGGATCGTGCCCCTGTGGTTATCGCCAAAGGCACCGACCATATGGCAATGAAAATCCGCGAGGTGGCTCGTGAGCATGACATTACCATTGTCCCTGCGCCACCATTAGCTCGTGCGCTCTACCACAGTACGGAACTGGAGCAGGAGATCCCGGATGGTCTGTTTACCGCAGTGGCGCAAGTACTCGCATTTGTCTTCCAGTTAAAACAGTACCGCAAGCGTGGTGGTCAGAGACCTAAGCTTCAGGACTATGACTTGCCTATCCCACCGGAACATCGTCACTAGACGGCGTAGCGCGTCAAATAAAAGTTCTTTGATTCAATGATTTGTGACCTGTTGAGCCTTTAGTCATTATTTTGGCGTAAATCATGGTACGCAGATTGCTAAGAATGATGTAACTATCAACAATTCCTAAACTTTTAGGCTAAAGCCGTCGCGCATAATCTCGTTACCAACGCGATGCTTTCACTCGATTGAGATACCTTGCAGTATGAAGTTAAACCTGCCATTTGCAGATAAATTGCCACGAATTCCTCAGCGTGAAATGCCAGCCATTGGCGCACCTGTTATGGTCTTGGCCACCCTTGCAATGGTGGTGTTGCCGATACCTGCATTCCTGCTGGATATGTTTTTCACCTTCAATATCGCGCTATCTATGGTGGTGTTGTTAGTGACGGTTTACACCCGGCGTCCGCTCGACTTTGCGGCATTTCCTACTGTTCTGCTTATCGCGACGTTACTGCGTCTGGCACTAAACGTCGCGTCGACGCGTGTCGTATTGCTGCATGGTCATGAAGGCGGAGATGCGGCAGGTAACGTTATCGAGGCGTTTGGTAACGTAGTAATTGGCGGCAACTACGCAGTTGGTTTGGTTGTTTTCCTCATCTTGATGATCATTAACTTTATGGTGGTCACCAAAGGTGCCGGTCGTATTTCAGAGGTGAGCGCTCGCTTTACTTTGGATGCTCTACCGGGCAAACAGATGGCGATCGATGCTGACTTGAATGCGGGTCTAATCGATCAGGAACAAGCGCGCGTGCGCCGTTTTGAAGTGACCAAAGAGGCGGATTTTTACGGCTCAATGGACGGTGCATCGAAGTTTGTGAAAGGGGATGCGATTGCCGGTATCCTGATTCTGTTTATCAATATTATCGGTGGTCTTTCCATCGGTATGGCGCAATACGGTTTAGGTTTTGGTGATGCGATTGAAATCTACACGCTGTTGACCATTGGTGACGGCCTTGTCGCACAGATACCGTCACTATTGCTGTCGATTGCCGCTGCAATGATGGTGACGCGTCAGAACACGGATGAAGACATGGGCGAGCAGTTGGTGTTCCAAATGTTCGATAATCCCAAAGCGTTGATGATCACTGCAGCGATTCTTGGTGTGATGGGTATCGTCCCGGGCATGCCACACTTTGCGTTTTTATCGTTAGCCGTTGTGGCAGGAGCGGGCGCTTACTTTATCGATAAGCGTCAAAAACAGAAAGCCAAAGAGCCTGCTTTACCCGCGACAGCCGATGAGGGTAATGAGCCATCTTCACAACGTGAGCTTTCGTGGGATGACGTTCAACCCGTTGATATTATTGGCTTAGAAGTCGGCTATCGTCTGATTCCGCTTGTTGACCGTGATCAGGGTGGTGAACTGCTGGAGCGTGTCAAAGGTGTGCGTAAAAAGTTATCTCAGGACTTCGGCTTCCTCATCCCCGCCGTCCATATCCGAGACAATCTGGAACTGACCCCAAATAGTTACCGCATTACTTTAATGGGCGTCGCGGTAGGTGAAGCAGAAATCCGTCCGGACCAAGAACTCGCGATTAACCCCGGGCAGGTTTACGGCATGATTGATGGGGAACCAACCATTGATCCGGCATTTGGACTTGAAGCCGTATGGATCCGTGAGGAGCAGCGCGAGCATGCTCAGGCGCTGGGTTACACAGTGGTGGATTCGTCCACGGTACTGGCAACGCACCTCAGTCAACAGCTGACCAACAATGCCTCGCAATTGATTGGTCATGAAGAAGTTCAGAACCTGATGGAAATGCTGGGTCGAAGTGCACCTAAGCTGGTGGAGAGTTTTATACCCGATCAGCTACCGCTGGGTGTGGTGGTGAAAGTACTGCAAAACCTGCTTAACGAAGCGATTCCAATTCGAGATATCCGTACCATCGTGCAAACCTTGGCGGAGTACTCCAGTAAGAGTCAAGAACCTGACATTTTAACGGCGGCCGTTCGTATCAGTCTGAAACGTTTAATTGTTCAGGAAATCAATGGTATAGAGCCTGAATTGCCAGTGATTACGCTGATTCCTGAACTGGAACAGATATTGCATCAAACAATGCAGGCGTCGGGCGGCGAATCTGCAGGTATTGAACCTGGGCTTGCCGAACGATTGCAGTCTTCACTGAGCCAAGCAACGCAAGAACAAGAATTGAAAGGCGAACCTTCTGTTCTGCTAACTTCTGGCGTTCTGCGCTCCACGTTGGCTAGATTTGTGAAGAACACAATCCCTAATCTTCGGGTACTTTCCTATCAGGAAATACCGGATGAGAAACAGATCAGAATTGTGCAAGCCGTGGGTAATTGATTCTCACGCCTTTTTTAATGGATTGATAGTTTGAAAATAAAGCGATTTTTTGCCAAAGACATGCGAACAGCGCTGCTCCAAGTAAAAGAGGAGTTGGGTGCGGAAGCGGTAATCATGTCGAATAAGAAAGTGGCTGGGGGGGTAGCTATCGTGGCTGCCATCGATAGTGAATCAAACTCGTCTTCACCACAGGCTTCTGCGCAACCTAATCGCGCTACCTCTCTACCTAATCGCTACAACGAACATCGTCAAATGTCCTCTTCAGCGGCTGAGCGCTTTCAGGAACGCAGCTTAGAAGAAGATAAAATCAGCCTGCGTAGCAATAAAACGGATTCTCACGAAAAATCAGGCTCAATGACGCAGCGTTTTGCGAGCATGCTTAAGCATTACAGTGGTGGTGCAGAGGACCCGGATGAGTACGTTGCTGAAAATGAAGATTCACTGTCAGCACTCTTAAAGCGCCAAAACAAGCAACGTGACGAATATAGCCAAGAAAGAGCTGCGCCTTATCAGCCCGATTCTCCGTTGGCGAAGCTGATCGCTCAAGACGATCGCTTTGAACGTCCAAAGCCAAAACTCGACCCAACACGTTACGATCGCCGCAGACCTTCAGATGCCCGTGATGACTCACCGACAGAGCTGGAAAATATGCGCGAAGAGATGACATCAATTCGACGTCTTTTGGAGCATCAGGTTTCTGGGTTGATGTGGCAGGAAGTAGAGCGCCGCGAGCCGTTAAGAGCCATGCTCATCAAACGATTAGAACGAATGGGCGTGTCTCCTGAGCTGGCGGATCAAATGGCGTGTTATATCCCAGAAGATACCAAACCAGCACGAGCATGGAAGGCGCTACTTTCTCTCGTCGCGGACCAAATCCATATTCCAAAGCAAGATATTTTAAAGCGCGGTGGTGTGGTTGCATTGCTTGGACCAACAGGCGTTGGAAAAACCACAACCGTGGCAAAGCTGGCGGCCAGGGCTGCGATGGAATACGGTGCCGACAACGTGGCACTGGTGACTACAGATACTTATCGTATCGGTGCCCATGAGCAGCTCTCAATTTATGGAAGAATTATGGGTTGTCCCGTAAGAGTTGCTAAAGATTCTAAAGAGTTAGCCGATGTAATATATCAGCTACGAAACAGAAGATTGATTTTGGTTGATACGGCAGGGATGGGCCAACGAGATGTGAGGCTGACCGAGCAACTCGACACCCTGATGCAAGAGAGCGGAGAAGTGATTCACAGCTACCTTGTTTTGCCCGCTACCGCACAACGCCGCGTTCTGCAAGAAACACTGGAACACTTCAGACGCATCCCACTGTCAGGTTGTATAATGACTAAACTTGATGAATCCCTGAGTCTAGGGGAGTTCATCAGTGTGGTGATTCAAAATGCACTGCCAGTGGCTTACATCGCTAATGGTCAGCGCGTGCCAGAAGACATTGTGATAGCACAACCAAAATACATGCTTGCGAAAGCAAATGAACTGTTAGAGAAGTCGATAGAGAACGAACCTCACTTTTGGAACAGTGAAAGTGAAGGACTCTAGGGCGACGGATTACTATGACTGAGAATATGATACACGATCAAGCAAGCGGCCTCCGTCGCTTAACACAGCCATCATTAACCAAAGTAATTGCTGTTACTGGTGGTAAAGGTGGTGTGGGTAAATCAAACGTAACACTGGGTCTTGCGATCTCTATGGCTCGTCAAGGCAAGAAAGTAATGGTTCTTGACGCTGACCTAGGCCTGGCTAATGTTGACGTAATGCTCGGGATTCGTTCAAAGCGCAACTTAGGACATGTCCTGGCTGGGGAGTGTGAGTTAAAAGATGCGATTGTTGAAGGACCTTATGGCATTAAGATAATTCCGGCAACATCTGGCTCACAGAGCATGACTGAGCTTTCTCATTCACAGCATGCTGGGCTTATTCGTGCATTTGGCAGTCTTGAAGATGAAATGGATGTCCTACTGGTTGATACCGCTGCAGGTATCTCAGACATGGTGATCAGTTTCTCACGAGCCGCCCAAGATGTGGTTGTGGTTGTGTGCGATGAGCCGACGTCGATCACTGACGCTTACGCACTAATCAAACTGTTGAGTAAAGAGCATCAGGTCCAACGCTTTAAAATCGTCGCGAACATGGTTCGAAGCTATCGTGAAGGGCGAGAACTGTTTGCAAAACTGACACTTGTCACTGAACGATTCCTGAATGTAAGCCTTGAACTCGTCGCCTGCATTCCTTTAGATGATAAAGTCCGTCAGGCCGTTAAACGCCAGAAAATTGTCGTAGATGCGTTCCCTCGCTCTCCTGCAGCGTTAGCGATCAGTTCTTTAGCGAATAAAGCATTAACGTGGCCAATACCAAAAACGCCAAGTGGACACTTGGAGTTTTTTGTCGAAAGGCTGCTAAATCGTAGTGAATTCACAGAGGACCCATTTGGTGAATAATGCAGTAACCTACGATCAACGCGGGAAAGTAAACAGTCAACAGGCGTTCATAGAGCGTTATTCTGTGTTGGTTAAGCGTATTGCTCATCACCTTTTAGGCCGCTTACCGCCGAGTGTTCAGGTAGAGGATTTAATCCAGGCCGGCATGATCGGTCTTATCGAAGCTCAGCAGAATTATGACGGCACGAAAGGTGCGAGCTTTGAAACCTATGCTGGTATCCGTATTCGCGGCGCCATGTTAGACGACATGCGCAAAGGGGATTGGGTTCCGCGTTCGGTTCATAAAAACAATCGTGAAATTAATCAAGCTATTGCAGAGCTCGAAGGCATTCTCAACCGTGACCCGACAGACTCTGAAGTGGCGGCACATCTCGAAATGACGTTGGATCAATATCATAGTGCGCTAACTGATATAAACTGCTCAAAGTTAGTCGGTATTGAGGATTTAGGCGTTTCAGATGATGTCATTTCTCCGTCAGATGAAAGTGATAACAGCAACCCATTTAAAGGTGTGGCTGACGAATCTTTTCGTAAAGCACTGATTGAATCAATAAAACAGCTTCCAGAGCGTGAAGCATTGGTACTTTCGCTTTATTATGACGAAGAACTTAACTTAAAAGAAATTGGCGATGTTTTGGGCGTAAGCGAATCTCGCGTAAGTCAAATTCTGAGTCAATCGATGCAACGTTTACGCACCAAGCTGAGTGCGTGGACACAAAATAATTAGAAAACACTGACTTTATGATTCAGTGGAGGCAATTTTGAATAAAAACATGAAGATCCTTATTGTTGATGATTTCTCAACAATGCGCCGTATTGTTAAAAACCTGCTTCGTGACTTGGGTTTCAATAACACTCAAGAAGCGGATGACGGTTTAACTGCATTACCAATGCTGAAAAAAGGTGACTTCGATTTTGTGGTAACTGACTGGAACATGCCAGGTATGCAAGGTATCGATTTGCTAAGACATATCCGCGCGGATGCTGAACTAAAGCACCTTCCTGTTCTTATGATTACAGCTGAAGCGAAACGTGAGCAGATCATCGAAGCGGCTCAAGCTGGTGTTAATGGTTACATTGTTAAGCCATTTACCGCTGCAACACTAAAAGAAAAACTAGAGAAAATTTTCGAGCGTTTATAACTCTTTTATTCTTTGTTAGTCGAGTCATTCATACCAAATAAAAAAACCTCAACAATGACTCGATTAGTGTTTCCCAAAGCGATAAGAAGAACTAAACGTAAAAGGTCTATTCAGAATGATCTCACTAGAGCAGGCGAAGTCGCTCGTTCAAATGTTAGAGAACGGGCAACAAGAGCAAGCCAATATGCTCGTTGCCTCGTTATATGAAGGCGTTGAGAATCCAATGCTTCAAGAAATTGGAGCCTTAACTCGCGATCTTCACGATTCACTCAAGCAGTTCAACTTCGATCAGCGCATGACCGAAATAGCTCAGGATGAAATCCCGGATGCACGGGATCGTCTTAACTATGTGATTGAGAAAACGGAGCTGGCAGCCAACAAAACGATGGATGCAGTCGATTGCTGCCTTCCCATCGCAGATAACTTGCATGAAGGTCTTCTGCAAGTCCGTCCTCAATGGAATGAACTGATGCGCGGTCGTATAGAGTTAAGTGAATTTAAAGCACTTTGCCATCGTATCGACAAGCTATTGGTTCAGGTAGAAGGCGACAGCACCGAATTGCGCGGCCAATTGACCGAAATTCTCATGGCACAAGACTTCCAAGACTTAACAGGCCAAATCATTCGACGAGTGATCACACTGGTGAATGAAGTGGAAGGCCGTTTGGTAGACATCCTCACCGTATTCTCTGGTAACAAACCAGAAGAACAGACTCAAGTTTTGACAACATCGGCAGATAAAAAGAATAAACCATCAAGTGAAGCCGAGGGTCCGATTCTTCACCCTGAACTGAGAGAAGATGCGGTTTCATCGCAGGACGAAGTCGATGACTTGTTGTCCAGTCTTGGATTTTAAAGGTAACGTATGAGCTACGATTTAGACGAAGATATTCTGCACGACTTTCTCATTGAAGCGGGCGAAATTCTAGAGCTGCTTTCCGAGCAATTAGTAGAACTGGAAAACAACCCGGAAGACAAAGACTTACTCAATGCTATTTTCCGCGGTTTCCATACTGTAAAAGGAGGCGCTGGCTTCCTTTCATTAGCTGAGCTAGTGGATACATGCCATGGTGCGGAGAACGTTTTCGACGTATTGCGTAATGGTCAACGCTCAGTAACGCCAAGCCTGATGGATACCATGCTTAAGGCGCTGGATACGGTCAACACTCAATTCCAGGCAGTACAAGCCCGTGAAGTGCCAGAAGTCGCAGAACCTGCACTCCTCGCAGAGCTACACCGTTTATGTAAGCCTGAATCCGAAGATGAGGCAGTGACAATCGCAGTTGAAGAGCCTGTGACTCCATCAGAGCCAGCCGCTCCGCAGCAAGAACTGTCGTTACCGACTGCTGGTTCAAGTATTGGTTCTGTAGACGAAATCACTCAAGACGAATTTGAAAAGCTGCTGGATGAATTGCATGGTAAAGGCAGCGCACCGGGTGTCTCTAAATCTGAACCTAAACCAACACAAGCAAACGCTTCTGTTAGTGATAGCGGTGATATAACCGACGACGAATTTGAACGTCTTCTGGATGAACTGCATGGTGTTGGCAAGAGCCCATCATCGTCGACTTCTGCGCCAGTTGAGCCACCAAAATCGCCAGAACCAGCCGCTCCGGTTAGTTCTTCATCATTTTCGGATAACGACAGTGATCTGATGACGGATGAAGAGTTCGAGAAGTTACTCGATGAACTGCACGGTACGGGTAAAGGACCATCGGTTGAAGAGCTCGACATGGCGACTAAGCCCGCCTCTACAAACCCAGCTCCAGTAGCACCGAAAGCGACAGCAGCACCTGCACCACAGACAACTGCCAAGCCAGTCGCGGTGAAGGAAGAAACCAAAGCTTCGGCACCCGCGGTCAAGAAACCACAGGCGGAGGCAACGGTACGTGTTGATACCTCCACGCTTGATACCATTATGAATATGGTTGGTGAGCTGGTATTGGTTCGTAACCGTCTATTAAGTCTTGGACTTAACAGTAACGACGAAGAAATGTCGAAAGCAGTGGCAAACTTAGATGTTGTCACGGCCGATCTGCAAGGTGCGGTCATGAAAACGCGCATGCAGCCAATCAAAAAAGTGTTTGGTCGCTTCCCGCGTGTTGTTCGCGATCTGGCGCGTAACCTGAATAAAGACATCGTGCTGGAAATGCGCGGTGAAGAAACGGATCTGGATAAAAACCTGGTGGAAGCCTTGGCCGATCCATTGATCCACTTAGTGCGTAACTCGGTCGATCACGGCATTGAAATGCCAGAAGATCGCGTAAATGCGGGCAAATCACGCACTGGTAAAGTGATTCTTTCTGCGTCTCAGGAAGGGGATCATATTGAACTGGCGATCGTCGATGACGGTGGCGGTATGGACCCGAACAAACTTCGTGGTATCGCCGTCAAACGCGGCATGATGGACGAAGATGCCGCTGCTCGCTTGACCGACAAAGAATGCTTCAACTTGATCTTTGCTCCTGGTTTCTCAAGTAAAGAAAAGATCTCTGATATCTCAGGTCGCGGCGTTGGTATGGATGTCGTAAAAACCGCCATCAATACCCTCAATGGTTCAATCGATATTGATTCTGAGCTTGGTAAAGGCACCAAGATTACCATCAAAGTGCCGTTGACACTGGCTATCTTACCAACACTGATGGTGGGTGTTGGTGGTCATCCGTTCGCGTTACCTTTGGCGTCTGTGAATGAAATCTTCCATTTAGATTTAAGCCGCACGAACGTTGTCGATGGTCAGCTGACGATTATTGTCCGTGATAAATCAATCCCGTTGTTCTATCTGCAAAACTGGCTAGCGACTAAGTCCCCACGAGTTCAGGAGCGCACTGGTCATGGTCATGTTGTCATCGTGCAAATAGGCAGCCAACGTGTTGGTTTTGTCGTTGATACGCTGATTGGACAGGAAGAAGTGGTGATCAAACCGCTGGATAAGTTATTGCAAGGTACCCCGGGTATGGCGGGAGCAACAATCACCAGTGATGGTCACATCGCATTGATTCTTGATGTGCCTGATTTACTGACGCGATACGCATCGGGTTCACGCATTTAACCGAAGCGGTCGTTTAGAAAAGGAATAAAATGGCGATTAAAGTACTAGTCGTTGATGATTCGAGTTTTTTCCGTCGTCGCGTTAGCGAAATCATCAACTCAGAATCGCGCCTTGAGGTGATTGACGTTGCTGTTAACGGCAGAGAAGCGGTAGAAAAAGCCAAATCTCTTAAGCCTGACGTCATTACCATGGACATTGAAATGCCCGTGATGGATGGTATCACGGCAGTTCGTGAAATCATGGCTGCGTCACCGACGCCAATCCTGATGTTTTCGTCACTGACTCATGATGGAGCGAAAGCAACGCTGGATGCGCTGGAAGCGGGCGCTCTGGATTTCTTACCGAAAAAATTTGAAGACATCGCGCGCAACCGTGATGAGGCGGTTTCGCTACTTCAGCAACGTATCATTCAGATTGCGTCCAAGCGTGCTTTCTTACGTCGTCCTGTTGCCCGCACATCTTCAGCGGCAACCACGTCACTGACTCGGCCGCTTGCGACGCGCGATCCGATCCCGGCTGCACCAAAGCCTCGCTCTTCGGTGGCGAAGTATCGAGCATCCGGTAAAAGATATCAGCTGACAGCTATCGGCACGTCGACAGGTGGCCCTGTGGCACTGCAAAAGATTTTGACGCGTTTGCCTGTGAATTATCCGCATCCGATCGTGCTTATTCAGCACATGCCGGCAACTTTTACCGCCGCTTTCGCCAGTCGCCTGAATACGCTGTGCAAAATTCAAGTGAAAGAAGCGCAGGATGGCGATGCATTGCAAGCTGGCGTGGCGTATCTCGCTCCGGGCGGTAAACAGATGATGGTCGATGGCCGCGCAGGTGTAGCGAGACTACGCATTATTGATGGCGGCGATCGAATGAACTACAAACCGTGTGTCGATGTGACCTTTGGTTCAGCTGCGAAAGTGTACGGTGATAAAGTGCTCTCGTTAGTGCTCACGGGAATGGGTGCTGATGGCCGTGAAGGCGCACGCATGTTGAAATCTGCAGGTTCAACCATTTGGGCGCAAGACGAAGATAGCTGTGTGGTTTACGGTATGCCTCAGGCTGTTGCGAAAGCGGGGATTTCGTCTGAAGATTTACCCCTGGATCGCATTGCTGAGCGCATTCTGGTCGAAGTGGGGTTAGCGTAGGATAAAGCATGATCGTTTGGAGTGTAGCTAACCAAAAAGGTGGGGTAGGCAAAACCACCACCACAGTGACATTAGCCGGTCTTTTAAGTCAAAAAGGTCATCGCGTGCTCATGGTCGATACCGATCCGCATGGTTCACTTACGACTTATCTCGGTTATGACGCTGATAACGTGGCATCAAGCTTGTTTGATCTTTTTCAGCTTAAGACCTTCACGCATGAAACCGTAAAGCCGTTGATTATTAAAACGGAACTGGACGGTATGGACATCATTCCTGCCCACATGTCTCTTGCGACGCTGGATAGGGTGATGGGCAATCGCAGTGGTATGGGGCTTATCCTGAAGCGAGCGCTCAAAGCGGTTTCCCAAGATTATGATTACGTGCTGATTGACTGTCCGCCGATTCTTGGTGTGATGATGGTGAATGCGCTTGCCGCCAGTGACCGTATTTTGATTCCGGTGCAGACAGAGTTTTTGGCGATGAAGGGGCTTGAGCGCATGATGCGCACCCTGAGTATCATGAAAAAATCACGTCCGAATGGCTTTAACGTCACGATAGTGCCAACCATGTACGACAAGCGCACGCGAGCTTCATTGCAGACCCTGACCCAACTGAAGCAGGACTACCCAAATCAGGTGTGGTCATCGGCCGTGCCGATTGATACTAAGTTTCGTGATGCGAGCCTGAAGCATCTGCCCGTTTCGCACTTTGCATCCGGCAGTCGCGGTGTCTTTGCGTATAAGCAGTTACTGATTTATCTGGAGAGGTTAGCACTCGATGAGTAATCATGATGTCATATCCAGTGAACAGGCACTTGATGATTACTTCTGCGCATTGCTAGACGAAGACACTGAGCTTGAAGAGCTGGATGAAGAATTTGACTTACTTGCTCAAGAACTTGCATCTTCAGAGCCAGAGCCAGAGCCAGAGCCAGAGCCAGAGCCAGAGCCAGAGCCAGAGCCAGAGCCAGAGCCAGAATTGCAGTTGCAACCTATTCAAGATGAGCCTTCTTCATTTCGAGAAAACAATACTCCTGAGCTGGAAGCCCCTAACTTAGAAGACGTAGAACGTTTATTAAGTCAGCTTGAGTCGACCAATGTGGTTGACGAACTGGATATCGAAGAGATTCTGGCTGAGAACACTATGGCGATTGCTCAGCAAGCTAAGCCGAGTTTGGCAGAGGTTTCCCAGTCTGCAGAAATGACTGAAGAAATTCAGGAATGGGTTACCGAAGTGCCGGTTATCGAAGTAAACCAGCCTGAAATAATTTCGGTTCAACCAGAACTCGAACAAGTTATCGAACCTGAGCCAGAACTGGCAGAGGCTTCTGAGTCCAAAGTTTTAGCAGGCTCATGGGAAACGACTCAGCGAAATGAAGATTTTCAGGTGCTTTACTTCGATGTGAACGAAGTGATGTTTGCGGTCGCTCTCGATGAGTTAGGTGGCATTCATCGTATCACTGAACTGAATCATTTGATTGGTAAACCCGAATGGTACTTAGGATTGCAGACCAATCGAGAGCAAAAGTTTGATGTGGTTGATACCGCAAAGTGGGTGATGGCCGACAAGCTTTGCGGTGAAGAATATAAAGATAACTACCAATATGTCGTCATGCTTGGGGAGAGCATGTGGGGGTTAGCCAGTAACCAGTTGATGGGGACTGAGACACTCAATGTCGACAACGTTCGCTGGCGTGAAAAGGCGGGAAAACGCCCATGGCTAGCGGGCATGGTGAAAGAAAAAATGTGTGCTTTAATTCACGTCCAAGCACTTATTGACATGCTATACGCTGGTTTAGATGTCAAATCAATGAATTAGAATGAAGTCGGGAACGACATTAACGAGGATTAACTATGTCTCAAGCTTTTGAAGTTGAAGTGAAGAAAGATGCCACAAATGACGAAGTGCTTCAGTGGGTGACGTTCCAGCTAGAAGAAGAAACGTACGGCATTAACGTTATGCAGGTACGTGAAGTTCTTCGTTATACAGAAATTGCACCTGTACCTGGTGCGCCAGATTACGTGCTGGGTATTATTAATCTGCGTGGTAACGTCGTTACTGTTATCGATACGCGTTCACGCTTTGGCTTAATTGAAGGCGAAGTGACGGATAATACACGTATCATCGTTATCGAATCTGAGCGTCAGGTGATTGGTATTCTGGTCGACAGTGTTGCTGAAGTGGTTTACCTGCGTTCTTCTGAGATCGACACCACACCTTCTGTGGGTACTGACGAAAGTGCGAAGTTCATTCAAGGCGTTAGTAATCGCGATGGCAAGCTTCTTATTCTGGTTGATTTGAACAAGCTATTGACTGAAGACGAATGGGATGACATGGCTCATCTGTAATTGGCTGAATGATCATGGCTGAAGTGAATTTTTTATCTATCCCCGTCATTGCTGGTGGTGTCGCTTTTATAGTGCTCGTACTGCTCGTTTTGCAACTGCGTATTCGCTCCGGTTTGCAAAGGAAAATCGAACAGCAAAGAGCCCAAACTCGACATACTGAGAAAGAAGTACAGAAACTGAGTAAGCAGCTACTGGAAGTTCGATCTGTGGTTGTTGGCTTAGGGCAAAAGGTTACCGAGCAACAAGATATTATCCAGCACCTCAACGAGCGTATTCGCGAGCTGGAACATGCCGATACAGACGGGCGCTTGTATAGCCGAGCCTCCAAAATGGTTCAACTCGGCGCGGATATTAACGAGTTGATTGAAGAGTGCGAATTACCTAAAGCTGAAGCTGAGCTAATGTTATCGCTACAGAAAAAGCTGGCCGGGAAAGAGAAAATTCCGCCACTCAGTAGCCGTCCTTCAGAGATGTCGAGGTATCCATCGTCAGGCATACGACGTTAGTTATAAAAGAAGCTTCGGCTTCTTTTTTTAATCTACCGCCCAAAACGGTAGGTTTTCTCCCTTATGAAATTAAGGCCTCATCCTCATTAATCTTTATAACCATTTATGGTTATATTTATCGAATTGTGTAAGTAAGTTAACAAAAATTCATGAACTTACTTACATCTCTTGGCTCTTGTTCTGTTTCGTCTTATCTAAGCTGTGCTAATATAGCCGCTCGTTCATTATTTAGTTGAAGCCCTATGTTAGAAGTGTCTAACCTTACTGCGATCCGTGACGAAAGGGTCCTGTTTGAAAACCTGAAATTTACGATAAAACCAGGCGAACTAGTCCAGATTGAAGGGCGAAACGGAACGGGCAAAACGACGTTATTACGCATTGTTACAGGGTTAGGCGACAGAGAAGACGGTATTATCAAATGGAAGGGAGAAGAGGTTGAAAAGTCTCGTGACATCTTTCACCGGGATCTACTGTTTCTGGGACACCAAACGGGCGTAAAACGTGAACTTACCGCATTAGAAAACTTACGTTTTTACCAGTCTATTCATAACAACCAAATCTCCGATGAAGAAATCTTTACTGCGTTAACTCAAGTTGGGTTAGCAGGAAGAGAAGATATTCCCGTCGCTCAACTTTCAGCTGGTCAGCAACGCCGCGTAGCGCTGGCGAGGCTTTGGCTAAGCAAGCAAATCTTGTGGATTCTGGATGAACCACTTACGGCGATAGATAAGCAAGGTGTCAAAGTGTTAGAGGCTTTGTTTGCTAATCATGCTGATAATGGTGGAATTGTGATTTTGACCACACACCAAGATATGTTTTCTGATAGCCCGAAACTTAGAAAAATAAAACTGGGTGATTAATATGATATCGGCCATGACTACTATTATCCGACGTGAACTCTTGATTGCGTATCGCCGTCAAGCCGACATTCTGAACCCACTTTGGTTCTTTATTATTGTTATCACATTGTTTCCTCTGAGTATTGGCCCCGAGCCTAATTTGTTAGCACGTATTTCAGCAGGCATTGTTTGGGTTGCTGCATTGTTGTCTGCATTATTATCATTGGAGCGGCTGTTTCGTGACGACTTTCAGGATGGTGCATTAGAGCAAATGATGCTTATGCCTATTCCATTGCAACTTGTGGTGATTTCGAAAGTCATAGCACATTGGCTATTAACCGGATTGCCTCTGATTTTGATAAGTCCTCTGTTGGCGGTTTTACTTTCTCTGGATTTCGATACTTGGCTGGCGGTTGTACTTACGTTATGTATCGGGACTCCGGCGTTAAGTTTTATTGGTGCCATTGGGGTGGCACTGACAGTTGGGCTACAAAAGGGTGGGGTACTTTTAAGTTTACTCGTTCTTCCGCTCTATATCCCGATTCTGATTTTTGCAACGTCTGCCATTGATGCCGCAGCGCTTGGTGTAGCGTATAACGGCCAACTGGCGGTGCTAGGCGCGATGCTGATGGGGGCGATGACCCTCACACCATTTGCAATAAGTGCAGCGTTGCGAGTTAGTGTTAACTAACATTAACCAAATAGTCCTTTACTACGATTGGTATTAAAAGGACTTAAATAATGATTAAAGCACAGCGATGGTTTCGGCCTCAGAGATTGTGCCCCTATAAAGCAAAAGTGAGATTGAAATATGTGGAAATGGCTACATCCTTATGCCAAGCCTGAAGCAGCGTACCGCCTTAGTGGTAAGTTTCTGCCTTGGTTTTCTGTATTGGCCCTCGTATTTTTAACGGCAGGGACCATTTGGGGACTGGCATTTGCGCCTTCAGATTACCAACAGGGTGATAGTTTCCGAATCATTTATATCCATGTCCCGTCCGCAATGTGGTCTATGGGGGCTTACCTGTCGATGGCAATTGCTGCTTTCATCGGTTTGGTATGGCAAGTTCGACTTTCAGATATGGCGGCGTTAGCAATGGCCCCTATCGGAGCGGTATACACCTTTATCGCACTTGTGACTGGTGCTGTATGGGGTAAGCCGATGTGGGGGACTTGGTGGGTATGGGATGCTCGCCTGACTTCTGAGCTCATTCTTCTGTTTTTATATCTGGGTGTTATTGCGCTTTATCATGCTTTTGACGACCAGAAGACCGCAGCAAAAGCAGCAGGTATTCTAGCGATCGTTGGTGTTGTGAACTTACCGATCATTCACTTTTCTGTGGAATGGTGGAATACGCTACACCAAGGCGCAACCATCACAAAATTCGAACAACCATCCATCTCAGCTGACATGCTTTGGCCTCTGCTGCTGAATATCTTTGGTTTTGCGTTCTTCTTTGGCGCTGTGACTATGGTGCGTTTCAGAAATGAAATCATCAGCAAAGAGAGTCACCGCCCTTGGGTACGTCAAATTGCAACAGAAAAAACTCAGTGAGGTAGTGAATTATGTATTTTGAATCTCTGAGCGACTTTTTTGCCATGGGTGGCTACGCATCATACGTATGGAGCTCATTTGGCATCACTTTTCTATCGATGCTGATTCTCTTAATCACCAGCCTTCGTCGCGGTGATGCATTATTGAATGAAGTGAAAGCAAAAATAGACCGTCAAGCTCGAATTGACGCAGCGAAGAATATGGAGAACACCTTATGAACCCGAGACGTAAAAAGAGGCTAGGTATTGTACTGGCTATCTTTGTCGGTATTAGTGCCACCATTGGTTTGATGCTTTACGCGCTCAACCAGAATATGGACCTTTTCTACACGCCTACGGAATTGGTCAATGGTAAGCCTGATGGTACTAAACCTGAAGTTGGTCAACGTCTACGTATCGGTGGCATGGTAGTAAACGGCTCAGTTCGTCGTGATCCTGACTCTTTGAAAGTAAGTTTCGACCTACACGATATCGGCCCGAAAGTGACCGTAGTTTATGAAGGTATTCTTCCGGATTTGTTCCGTGAGGGGCAGGGTATTGTTGCACAAGGTGTTTTGCGTGATGCGACCACGATTGAAGCATTTGAAGTACTAGCAAAACACGATGAAGATTACATGCCGCCAGAAATCGCTGCAGCGATGGAAAAGACGCATGAACCAATGAAGTACAGCTCTGAGCAGACACAAGGAAGCGGCCAATGATTGCAGAAATCGGTCACTTTGCCCTCATACTATCGCTTGCGATGGCAGTGCTGCTGAGCATACTGCCACTCTGGGGGGCATCAAATAACAACACCATGCTGATGAACACCGCTCGTCCACTGTCGTGGTCGATGTTTCTCATGTTGTTGTTCTCGTTCATTATTTTATGCTGGGGCTTTTATACCAACGATTTTACCCTGCAATATGTGGCAAGTAACTCGAACAGCCAGCTACCTTGGTACTACCGTTTAACTGCGGTGTGGGGTGCGCACGAAGGCTCACTACTTCTTTGGGTGTTGATTCAGGCTGCTTGGACTGTTGCTGTCGCGACATTCAGCCGTGGTATGCCGCAAGAATCTGTCGCGCGCGTACTGGCAGTAATGGGGATGATTTCGGTCGGCTTCCTGATGTTTATTATTTTCACATCAAGCCCATTCCTGCGTACCTTGCCGTTCTTCCCGATTGACGGTCGTGACTTGAACCCACTTCTACAAGACCCGGGGCTGATTGTTCACCCTCCGATGCTTTATATGGGGTATGTAGGTTTCTCGGTTGCGTTCTCATTTGCTATTGCTTCTCTGATGACGGGCCGTTTAGATACCGCCTGGGCTCGCTGGTCTCGTCCCTGGACAACGGCGGCGTGGGTATTTTTAACTCTAGGTATCGCGCTAGGTTCATGGTGGGCATATTACGAGCTCGGCTGGGGTGGCTGGTGGTTCTGGGATCCAGTAGAGAACGCGTCCTTTATGCCTTGGTTGGCTGGTACCGCACTGATGCACTCTTTGGCCGTCACCGAAAAACGCGGCACCTTTAAAGCGTGGACAGTACTGCTTGCTATCTCTGCATTCTCATTGAGTCTGCTGGGGACGTTCCTGGTGCGTTCAGGTATTTTGGTTTCAGTGCACGCGTTTGCCTCTGACCCGGCTCGCGGCATGTTTATTCTTGCTTTCCTTGTATTTGTTATCGGCGGCTCGCTGCTACTGTTCGCGGTAAAAGGCGCATCGGTTCGTGTCCGTGGTAACTTCGATTTAGTGTCACGAGAGAACGTTTTACTTGGCAACAACGTACTGTTGATCGCAGCACTGGTTGTTGTTTTAGTCGGTACATTGTTACCGCTGGTGCATAAGCAAATTGGTCTTGGCTCTGTCTCAATTGGCGCGCCATTCTTCGACATGCTGTTTGCATGGTTGATGATGCCATTTGCTTTCTTATTGGGTATTGGTCCGCTTATTCGCTGGAAACGAGATCAATTGTCTTCAATCGTTAAGCCGATGGTGATCTCTGGCGTGACTGCTCTGGTACTGGCGGCGGTTTGCGTATACCTATTCGCAGATTTCTTCCAAATTATGGCTTACATCGGTTGGGTAATGGCAATTTGGATCATCGTCATGCACGGCTTCGAGCTTCACGAGCGTGCAACTCACCGACATAGCTTCGTCGAAGGCGTAGGTAAGTTGCAGCGCAGTCACTGGGCAATGATGTTAGGTCACATTGGTTTGGCGGTAACCGTTATCGGTATCGCGATGGTGCAGAACTACAGCATTGAGCGTGATGTGCGTTTAGCTCCGGGAGAACACTTCCAAATCCAGGGTTATGATTTCTATTTCTCTGGCTTGCGAGACAAAGATGGCCCTAACTACGATGGTTATATCGCGGATTTTGAAGTTACGCATAACGGTAACTACGTCAATACGCTGCATGCAGAGAAGCGTTTCTACCGTACTGCTAAGTCTATGATGACAGAAGCAGCGATTGATCGTGGCGTAACGCGAGATCTTTACATTGCGATGGGTGAGCGTTTAGAAGACAACCGTTCATGGGCTGTACGTATTTACTACAAACCGTTCGTTCGTTGGATTTGGGCTGGTGCTTTGATCATGGCAATTGGTGGTGGTCTGGCTATTTCAGACAAGCGTTACCGCTTCCGTAAGTCATCTAAGAAGAGTGCTAAGGCAAAGGAGCAGGTCGCACAATATGAATAAGAAAGTCTTGTTTATCCCGTTAGTCGCTTTTATGGTCCTAGCGGGGATCTTTGCAACCCAGTTGATGCGTAACCAAGAGGGTGATGACCCGACAAAACTTGAGTCGGTATTAGTGGGTAAACCTGTACCAGCTTTTCACCTTGAAGACTTGGCTGAGCCGGGTAAAGAATACGATCAATCTATTTTCAAAGGCGAACCTTTACTGCTCAACGTTTGGGCTACCTGGTGTCCAACCTGTTATGCAGAGCATAAGTATCTCAATGAACTAGCTGGTAAAGGTGTCAAGATCATCGGTATGAACTACAAAGATGATCGCACTAAAGCAGTAGGTTGGTTGAATGATTTGGGTAATCCTTACCTGATCAGTTTGTTTGACGGCAGCGGTATGCTTGGTCTGGACTTAGGCGTTTACGGAGCACCGGAAACTTTCATTATCGATGCTAGTGGTGTTGTTCGTTATCGCCATGTTGGGGATGTCAATCCACGCAATTGGGCTGATACATTAGAACCGCTTTACAATCAGTTGGTTGAGGAGGCGAAGCTATGAGAAAGGTAATTTTAGCCGTATTTGCAGCGCTGACATTCTCGTTAGCGGCTCAAGCTGCTATTGAAGTGTACGAGTTTGACAACCTCAAACAAGAACAGCAGTTCAAAGAACTAAGCCACACTCTGCGCTGCCCTAAATGTCAGAACAACACGATCTCTGATTCTAATGCCGAGCTTGCTCAAGACTTACGCCATAAAGTGTATGAAATGACCAAAGAAGGTAAGTCTAAGGAAGAGATCGTCGATTACATGGTGGCGCGTTACGGTAACTTTGTGACTTACAATCCGCCATTCACTATTGCGACGGCTATCTTATGGCTGGGGCCGCTTTCTGTTGTACTGGGTGGCTTTGCTCTGATCGTATTACGTAGTCGCAAAATAAAAGCAAAAGTCGTCGCAAATAGTGATGAAAAGTGGGACGAACAAAAAGAAGCTCGCCTCAAAGCATTGCTTGAAGAAGAGAACGACGGAGATAAGAAGTAATGACACTATTTTGGATATCTACTGTTGTTCTTACGCTGATCGCTTGTGCTCTAGTAGCCATGCCGTTACTAAAACAAAAAGCGAACAACGATGAAGTACTACGCGATGAACTTAATAAAGCGTTTTACAAAGATCGTTTATCAGAGCTTCAAGAAGAGACCGAAGAAGGTTTGGTTGAAAGCCAGGAAGACCTGATTTCGGATCTTAAACAATCATTGCTAGATGATATTCCAGGCGATAAAGGGCACAAAGAAACAAAAATTTCTCCTATCGCGGTATTGGTTCCTTCTGTGGTGCTGACTGTTGTCTTGAGTTACGGTTTGTATTACCAATTTGGCGCATCTCAAGAAGTGGTTAGGTGGCAAGAAGTGTCGGCAAACTTACCTGAGTTGTCGAAAAAGCTGATGTCGTCTTCATCTGAACCTCTAAGTGATCAAGAGATGGAAGATTTGACATTAGCACTGCGTACTCGTCTGCATTATCAACCGGAAGATTCAACCGGTTGGTTGTTGCTGGGACGTATTGCTCTGGCGAATCGTGATGTGACCACTGCTATCGATTCCATGGAAAAGTCGTACAACCTTGAACCTCAAGACCCGGATATTATGCTGGGGTATGCGCAAGCTCTGATGCTTTCTCAGGAAGAAATGGATCAGAACACCGCACGCTCTCTTTTGGGCCAGCTGGTTCAGCAGGATAGAGTGGATCTGCGAGTCTTCTCGCTGCTTGCGTTCGATGCGTTTGAACGTCAAGACTACCCAGCAGCGATCAAATACTGGGGTGTAATGCAACAGATGATCGGTCCTGAAGATAGCCGCTATGAGATGCTTTCTCGCAGTATTGATAGTGCGCGTAAACAGATGGGCGAAGCGGTTTCTCCGGATAAGAGCGTGGCGGTTACCATCAGCCTTGCTCCTGAAGCTCAGGTCGATCCTAACGGAGTACTTATCGTATCTGTCCACCGTGCTGATGGCTCTCCAATGCCAGTAGCTGCGGCTCGTTACCCGTTAGCATCATTCCCGCGAACAGTGGTACTGGATGATGGCAATGCCATGATGCAAGGTTCAAAGTTGTCTTCATTGGATAAGCTTTTGGTGCGTGTACGCGTTGATTCTGATGGTAACGTGGCAACCCGTGATCATGACTGGCACGGTGAGAGTGGTGTCGTAGAGTTCGGGCAACCTGTTGAAGTTATTATCAATAAGCAATTTTAAAAGTTGCGAGTCATATCCGTATAGTGGTATGGCTCTAAACTATCGAGTAGAATGACAAAGGCCAGCTTATGCTGGCCTTGTTTTTATACTTAAGTGACTTCTAAACTGTATCCGAGTCATGAATTTTATAGCAAGGTTGCTTAAGTATATTAATAGTCGTTATGGAACATAGAATGTATAACAAGGGTAAATCCATCTTCTTGATGCTGTTAGCAATTGGACTGGTTGGCTGTTCAAGTGCGCCTGAGGAGGCAGCAACAGAAGAAACAAATCAAACGACTTCTGATGCGTACGATCCGTTGGAAGGCTTTAACCGTGCCATGTGGGACATTAACTACGACTACCTGGATCCGTATTTAGTACGTCCGGTGTCATTAGCCTATGTGGAATACACGCCTACACCTATTCGTTATGGTATTGCTAACTTTCTGGCGAACTTAGACGAGCCAGCAAGTATGGTGAACAATCTGCTGATGGGTAATGGTGGTAAAGCCGTCGATCACTTTAATCGATTCTGGCTTAACTCCACATTTGGTCTCCTTGGTCTGGTGGATGTCGCCACCGCTGCGGGAATTACCAAATACGATGAAAAAGTTTTCAGTGATGCCGTCGGTCATTACGGTGTAGGTAACGGGCCTTACTTTATGGTTCCGGGATACGGCCCTTACACGCTGCGTGAAGTCACCGATACAGTAGACAGTATGTATGTCCCTCTGACCTACCTAAACTTCTGGGCAAGCCTTGGTAAATGGGCTTTCGAAGGCATGGAAAAACGTGCGTTGCTTGTTTCTCAGGAAGCGCAGCTGGACAACTCACCAGATCCTTATGTTTTGACTCGTGATATTTATATCCAGCGCCAAAACTTTAAAGCAGAAGTGGAGACTGTAAAAGAAGTCGATGCAGAAGAAGAAGCTTACCTGGACGAATACTTAGACGAATTTTAAACCTCTCAGGTTTAAATAGTAGATACGAAAAAGGCTTAGCAGTTGCTAAGCCTTTTTTCTTCAATGGTGTATTCGATTAGAAACGGTAGTTCGCCTGAAGGCCAATTAACCAAACGTTACCCGTTGTTTCACCTACAAACTGACCACCAACTTGTTCTGCAGTGTTGTCCGAATCATAACCGCGTGACTCTGTAATTGAGGCATCTTTCGCGATGATGTAAGTGAAACCTGCATCTAAGCTGAAATCTTTTGTCCAGTCGTATGTTGCGCCAATACTTAGCCAGGTACGATCGGTTTCTGGAATAGTGATAGTACGGTTTTTATCGCTAACGGCTGATGTGTCGTACGCAATACCTGTTCTTAATGCCAGTTGCGGCTGAAGCTGGTAGGTCGCACCTAACGCAAAACGGTAGTTATCTTCCCAGTTTTCAACTTTAACCATGTGCGTACCTGCGGTATCAAGGTGGGCTTCCAGTTTTTCGAATGAGCTCCAGTCAGTCCAGTTAAAACTCGCGTGCAGGGCAAGTTGTTCAGTAATCTGGTGGTAGCTTGCCAGCTCCGCAGTCGCTGGTAGCGTCAGGTACATGTAACCATTGTCGCGGGTTTGTGGCAGTTGGGTACCAAAGCCAAAACCAAGACCTTCAGCATGACCCTGCAACTTCAGTTCTACTTCTGATTTGTATGCGAAGCCGATGCGGTTATTGTCGTTGATCTGCCATGCCGTACCGACTTGCCAACCCCAAGCGGTATCATCACCTTCCATGTACTTCAGCGTGGTATCTTGAGGAAGACCCAATGCATTTGTGGCAGGTGTTGTTGCGCCAAAGCTACCTTCACCAAGGATATAGCGAACGCCCCCGCCGATACTTACAGCGTTGTTAATCTTGTAGGCTGCATTCAGGTTGACTTCCATTGTGGTCACGCTGGCTTCGTTGCCGAAGTGTGACGCCGCAAAACCAGTACCAAGATCCGTTTCCATACCGTAGTTGGTTCCCAACGCTAAGCCGACAACGAACTCGTCGTTGTACTGATGCGATAGGTAGAAGTTAGGGATGATTGCATCGTGAGCGAAGTCATCTGAAGACGCTGGAATGTTATTGCCATAGAAATCGACGTCACCGTCTACATCAAGATTTGGATTCACATAGATAGCACCAACAGATACTTGTGTGCCTTCTAAGTAAGTGAGCATCGCCGGGTTTCGCCATTGTGCACTTGCATTATCTGCCATTGCTGCTTCACCTGCGTATGCGCGGCCTAAGCCTGTCGCAGAGAACTCCGCAAGTTGGAAACCGGCTGCATGAGTCGCGCTTGCTGTGCCCAGCAGACTTAGTGCTACTGTCATAGAAAGAAGGGTCTTGTTGGTTTTCATTTTGTGTTCGCTGAATTATTTAAAACGTAGGGTAAAATTTTAAAGATAGAGCTTTTACTTTAGAAATGAAAATCCGGAAAGGATACGTTTTTAGTATTAAATTCTGACCAATTATCTTATAGAAGATTAAAAGCCTGGCTGTAAAAGAGTTGTGAAAGATATTCAGCGAACAGCTGTGCGTCCTAATATAGGTTTTTAGATACACGTGTTCACTGAAATCGAGCGTAGAATAACTCGCAGGTAAGAAAAAAGGCTGGAAATCCAGCCTTTTATATAGAAAGTTTTTGCAATAGCGACTAATACGTCAATTAGAAGCTACGGCTGTACTGTAAGCCAACTAGAATCGCGTCTGCGTGAGTTGTTGCACTTACGCCAGTAGACAGCATGCCAGGGATAATAGTCGTGCTCTCGTTAACTTTAATGTCATCACCCATTAGGTATGTGAAACCAAAGTCGATGTTAGCTTTGCTGTCAAGATGGTAAGTGAAACCAGTTGAGAACCACTGACGGTCTGAATCTGGTACAGAAATAGACGTTACATTGTCTTGTGCACTAGTGTCGTACATGTAACCAGCGCGAAGCGTCCAGTCATTGTTTAGGAAGTAAGTACCACCAATCGCGTAGTGCCAGCCGTCTTGCCACTGATATTGTTTAGCGTAGCTGCCAGTTAGCATACCTTGATCTAGGTTTTCAAAATCAATCTGGTCAAAGTCTTTCCAGCCAATGTATTGTACGCTGTAGTGCACCGCGAACTTGGTGTCCTTGATTTTGTGGTAGCCAGAGAACTCAGCCATGTCTGGCAGAGGTAGCGTGATCTTTTGGCCTTCGTCGTCTTTTGCTTCAAATTCTGGGCTGTAGTGGTATGCAAAACCAAAACGGTTATTTTCGTCTAGCTCAAATACGGTACCTACGTTGAAACCTACGGCCCAACCGTCAGCAGAATCAACATCAAGAAGCGTTGCACCACCTAGAGCAGGATTTACAGCAGCAAGAGCAGAGCTCGTTACGCGTTTCATTGTGCCTTTACCGTAAATCACATCCAGGCCAGCACCAAAGCTCCATTGGTCGTTCAGACGGTAAGAACCCGCCAGACCAAAGTTAGCGCTTTTCACGTCGGTCAGGCCGCCGTATTCAGCCGCTACGTAGCTGTCAGAGAATTCAGTCTTTGTACCGAAGTTAGAGTAGGCATTCACACCCCAGGCAAACTTGTCGTTTACCGGTACAATTAGGTGAATGTTTGGAGCAAGAGCAGTGTCACCTACATCGTCAACGTCTCCAACAGGGATGTTGTTGCCGTTAATGTTGTAAGTGGCATTTTTCACTTCAATAAGTGAAGTAATAGTTTCAAAACCAACAGACAGTTCCATTTTGTCAAACAGCGCCATTGCAGCTGGGTTACGCGCCATTACTGAAGCGTTATCTGCAATTACCGCATCACCAGCAAAGGCACGGCCAAGGCCAGTCGCTGATTGGGCATTAATTTGGAAACCTGCTGCCATCGTTTGACCTGAGGCAAAAGCTACCGTTACTGCTAAGAGAGTCTTTTTGAACAGACGCTTATTATAAGTCATGTGTTTTTCCTTATTAGATTCGTCTCTTTGGACGATAATTCGAGCTTTTGCTCAGTGGCGCAGATAGTAGTCACAAGAATGTTATTAACAAATCCGACCATTGGATAAAATTTAGGAAAAATTATAAAAATGATGCTAAATGCAGGGAAATGACATCTAAACTGTAATATTTAGAGTTTATACTCTAATGGCGCTGCGACGGGTTGTAGGCGGTAAACGTTTGCGTCCTACAAATACACAACTGCCGCATAGAGGTCACAGTAGGCGGCAGCTAATGGGTTTTACACTAATTATGTTTCAACTTATTACATAGGTTGGATTAGAGGGGTCAGTTTACTGGCGATCACATTGATATCCTCACCTTGTTGACCGACCAAGATCATACTTGCGCTACCTATAGGTTGAACAACGCCACTCATGCCTTCTTTGTTGAAGTCGACAGCTTGCTCACTTGGGATTCTGGTAATGAACATGGTGACTTTACCTTTCAAACCCTGAAAAACCATATGCACGGCATTAGACTCTCCGAATCCACAGTGATTTAAGTAATAAACGTGGTAAGGAAAGTTCTGGTTGAACTTAAAATTCAGCGGAGACATTTTGGCGTTGATGAATGTGCTTGGCACATTTTCATCCAAGTGACGGACAAAAGGCTCTTCGTCTATTACATGTTTGATTGCTGTATCCGCCAATGTAGCATGTGCCGGTGAGACGAGAATATTGCTCCAGTTGACCTGACCAACTAACAAGCCAGCTGTAAATGCTACCGATGCAGCCAAAGCCATTGCCTTCTTAGCAAAAGTAGGGCGGACAACGTTTTGTTCAAGAGAGCTCGAACTTTGGCTGAACAAAATTTTGTCAGCAAGATCTTCAGGCACATCGACATTCATAGCCTGTTTGATTTTTTCATCGAGATCCAAAACGTCTTCAACAAACTTATGGTTAGCACTGTTGTCTGCCAAAGCTTGCAGTATCTCTTCATCCTTCTGTTTTGGATCCGACAAAATACGACGACGAAATTCTAAATCATCCATTTTTTTGTCCTCTCTTTGTATCTTGAGAATCCAACATCTCTTTAAGTTGATTACGAGCACGAAATAGTCGAGTCATCACAGTGTTTTTGTTCAGTTCCAGTATGTCGCCGATCTCTTCTCCACTGAAACCGCCTACGACTTGCAGAAATAAAGGTTCACGATATTCGACGTCTAATTTCATGATCTGTGCCTGAAGCCACTCTTGCTGGTGATGAGGGTCGTCGCTGACCTTTGCATCATTGCCATAGTCATCGATATCAACTAAATCAAATTGTTTGCGTTCGAACCGGCGTGCATTTTCTCGTCTTAATATGGTAATAAGCCAAGACTTTGCCGCTTTTTCGTCCAGCAAGCTATCCAGAGATTTCCATGCACGAAGACAGGTTTCTTGCACCAAATCTTCGGCTACCGCTTTATCTTTACACAACCAGTAAGCATAGCGATATAAATCACGATGGTAGCCCCGAACGAGCGATTCATATTTTCTTTGTTTGTCCATATCAGAGTTGACCGGACTGTTGGAATTTTTCTTTCCAAACATTTTTAACATGGCTGCAAGAGCCCCCATTTGTTATTTAACCAGTACTGTGTGGTCATTCGGATAGACATACAGAGTTTAGCAGTATCAACTGTTTTGTCTCACAGTAGTCAGGTTCAGACTTCATTATTACGACTCAGATAAAAAACCAGTAGCCATGCATTTATTTGGAAGATTGAAAAAATAGATCGCTTGATAAGCGCTAAATCAATATAAAATTGATCTATTTCAAAAACTCGATCAGTGAAGCGGTTATAGTTACTCCTGTCATCTCGTTAGTCCTTGTGACTAACATGTTGAGCAAGATGACACTTCCTTTTGAAGGCTGACTTTACTTTCTCCTAATCAGGAAACTGATTAATGTTCAATTGGCGTAAGTTAATTGTTTTTATAGATATTCCGACCACACAGTTCTGTGTGGTTTTTTTTTACCTAAATTTCGCTTTCTAACCCAGTTCTTATTCAACTATCTTCATTGTTCATAGTCGGTTAATCGCGCCGTCAGCATAATGTATTTCATATCAATCAAAGCCAAAAGCTAGTATTTATCTAGGCATCCGGTTTGTGATCAATCTTTATTACACTTGGCGAAAAGTTTACTTAAATCGAGATATTAGGTGACTTATAGCCATTGTAACGTTTTAAAATCGCTATTGGTGGTGATTTAGAGTAATTGATCTACTTGCTTCACGTTTATCTAAACGCACCTTTGATAAATTTAACAAGTTGATTACAATGCGTCAGGTCAGACCTCTTGTTAATTAAGGAGAAACAATGGGCAAGCAGGAAGTAAAGACGCGTCATGGTGAACGCGTTGCTATTGTCGCGGGGCTTCGAACTCCCTTTGCTCGTCAAAGCACGGAATTTAGCCAAGTGCCAGCAGTCGATTTAGGCAAGATGGTAGTAAGTGAAATGCTTGCTCGAACCGATCTTGATCCGAAATTAATAGAACAAGTGGTATTTGGACAGGTTGTACAAATGCCAGAGGCACCAAATATTGCACGTGAAATCGTATTGGGGACGGGAATGAACGTCCATACCGATGCCTACAGTGTGACTCGCGCATGTGCCACGAGTTTTCAAGCCGCCGTTAATGTTACGGAAAGCATCATGGCAGGCACGATTGATATCGGTATCGCGGGTGGCGCTGATTCCTCATCGGTACTACCGATTGGTGTTTCCAAAAAGCTTGCAGCCAACCTGCTGGCTCTCAGCAAGACCAAAACGCTCGGCCAAAAGCTCAATGTGCTTAGAAACCTTAGCTTTAAAGATTTAATGCCAGTTCCTCCTGCGGTTGCTGAGTACTCGACGGGTTTGTCGATGGGGCAAACGGCAGAGCAGATGGCGAAAACACACGGTATTTCTCGTGCAGAGCAAGATGCTCTGGCACACCGTTCTCATACTCTGGCGTCGCAAGCGTGGAAAGAGGGCAAGATTCAAGGTGAAGTCATGACCGCTTTCCCTGAACCGTACAAAAAGTGGATTTCAGAAGACAACAATGTTCGTCATGACTCTACGTTAGAGGGATACGCAAAACTTCGCCCAGCATTTGATCGCCAATATGGCAGCGTAACCGCAGCAAACAGCACGCCTCTGACTGATGGCGGTGCGGCTGTGATGCTCATGCGCGAAGGTAAAGCGAAAGAGCTTGGTATGGAAATCCTTGGCTACATTCGCGGCTACGCTTTCTCTGCTATTGGCGTAGAGACCGACATGTTAATGGGCCCTTCTTACGCGACGGCGAAGGTATTGGAGAATACAGGGCTGGAATTGTCGGATCTGACTCTGATTGATATGCATGAAGCCTTTGCGGCTCAAGCGCTGGCTAACGTGAAAATGTTTGCCTCTGATAAGTTTGCTCAAGAAAACCTTGGCCGTTCAAAAGCCATTGGTGAAATCGACATGGATAAATTCAACGTACTTGGTGGTTCGATTGCTTATGGACATCCGTTTGCAGCAACGGGGGCGCGCATGATGACGCAAACACTGCGCGAGCTAAAACGTCGAGGTGGTGGTATTGCATTGAACACCGCATGTGCGGCGGGTGGTCTTGGTGCAGCAATGATTCTGGAGGTTGAGTAATGAGCGAGCAAAAAGCATTTAGTCTAAAGATTGACGAGCAGAATATCGCTTGGTTGGCAATTGACGTGCCTAATGAAAAGATGAACACGCTACAGGCAGCTTTTGTTGAAGATATGCAGGAAATTTTCGCACAGCTAAAAGACTCAACTGGAGTGAAAGGGATGATCATTCATTCCCTGAAGCCAGATAACTTTGTTGCGGGTGCCGATGTACGCATGCTTGACGCATGTACTACCGCAAGCGAAGCGGAAGCATTGGCAAAACAAGGACAAGAACTCTTCCAACAATTGTCTGACCTGCCTTATCCGGTCGTTGCTGCTATTCATGGCCCTTGTCTCGGAGGCGGCTTAGAGCTTGCTCTGGCGTGTGACTATCGTGTCTGTACGGAATCCGACATCACACGTTTAGGTCTGCCAGAAGTACAGCTAGGCTTGCTACCAGGCTCTGGTGGTACACAGCGACTTCCTCGACTAATTGGTCTGCTACCTTCACTTGATTTAATCCTGACGGGTAAACAGCTCCGCGCTAAAAAAGCGAAAAAGCTTGGAGTAGTAGATGCCTGTGTACCAGAGACTATTTTGCTTGATGTCGCTAAGCAATTTATCGACAAAGGCAAAAGCAAAGGTAAGAAAAAGCAGTCGACCAAAGAAAAGCTGATGTCGGGCAGCGGGTTAGGGCGCAAGTTTGTATTTGAGCAAGCCGCGAAGAAAACCAACGAAAAAACCCGAGGCAACTATCCTGCTACAGTGGCGATTTTGGAAGTGATCCAGCATGGTTTGGAGAAAGGGTTCGTTAAAGGCCAGGAGCTTGAAGCGAAGCGCTTCGGCGAACTGGTTATGAGCTCAGAATCGAAAGCGCTGCGTTCCATCTTCTTTGCTACCACAGAGATGAAGAAAGAACACGGCACGGATGCTAAGCCTGCTGCCGTGAAAAAAGTCGGTGTACTTGGTGGTGGTTTGATGGGTGCTGGCATTAGTCATGTCTCCGTTGCGAGAGCTAAAGTGCCGGTTCGAATTAAAGATGTGAGCAATGACGGGGTCTTAAATGCGCTGAACTACAACTACAAGTTGTTCGACAAGCAACGTAAGCGTCGCATTCTCTCTAAAGCGGAACTCCAAGCAAAAATGATGCAGCTTTCGGGTGGCGTAGACTTCACCAGTTTCAACCAGATCGATGTGGTTATTGAGGCGGTTTTTGAAGACCTTGATTTGAAACAGCAAATGGTCGCAGATATTGAAGCAAACGCGAAGCCAGAGACCATTTTTGCGACCAACACATCGTCACTGCCAATCCATAAAATTGCAGAAAAAGCTGAACGTCCAGAGAATATTGTCGGTCTGCACTATTTCAGTCCGGTAGAGAAAATGCCGCTGGTGGAGGTTATCCCGCATGAAACCACATCAGACGAAACCATTTCTACGGTTGTTGCGTTAGCCAAGAAACAGGGCAAAACGCCAATCGTGGTGAAAGACAAAGCTGGCTTCTACGTAAACCGCATTCTTGCACCTTACATGAACGAAGCTGCGCATATCTTGCTGGCAAACGAGCCGATAGAAAAGATAGATAACGCGTTACTGGATTTTGGCTTCCCGGTTGGGCCAATCACACTGCTTGATGAAGTAGGCGTGGATATTGGCGCTAAAATCATGCCGATTCTGGTCAATGAATTGGGCGAGCGATTCAAAGGTCCGGATGTATTCGATACGTTGCTTAACGACGGCCGTAAAGGTCGTAAGAGTGGCAAAGGTTTTTACACATACAAAGGTAAGAAGAAAGAAGTCGATAAGTCTGTCTATAAGTTATTGAAACTTGAGCCTGAGTCTAAGCTCAGCGACAACGATATTGCACTGCGCTGTGTGCTGCCAATGTTGAATGAAGCGGTACGCTGTTTAGATGACGGTATTATTCGTTCGCCACGCGATGGTGATATTGGTGCGATTTTCGGTATTGGCTTCCCACCATTTTTGGGTGGTCCTTTCCGTTATATGGATCAGTATGGCTTGAAAGAGCTGGTCGAGAAAATGAACGAATTTGCATCGAAATACGGTGACCGATTTGCACCTTGTGACGGCTTACTCACCCGAGCGGGTGAAGAACGTACGTTTTATTAATTCTCAGCGCTGAACAACGTTGAAAACAAAAAGGCTTGCATCTCGCAAGCCTTTCTTTATTTTGCAGAAGAGATTATTTCTTCTTGTCTTTTTTATCTTTGTGACCCTGACCTGGGTTGTCATCACCGTGAACGCTCGCATTACCCTTCTTGTCTTTATCCCAATTTTTAGAAGTACAGTCATCTGACTTCACAGAGATATTGTCACCGCTCAAGCGTACACAGTCTTTGCTTAGCTCAAAGTCATCACCTTTCACAGTGATTTCTGCATGAGCTGATGCGAATGGAAGTAGAACTGCAGCAATTAATAGGAATTTTTTCATAGGTGCCTCATATGCAAGTTGTTGTAATTTGAGTATAAGCCAATTGGAGCATAAGCTAATTAGAGCATAAGCTGCAATTGCGTTATTTCAAATTTCTGCCAATTTTATCTGAAACCAAAGTCCTTTATCCTAATCCGCAATCTTTCGGTCGTAGCTGAAACTCTTCTATTGAGCCAATTTCCTGACCTAAGTGAATGCGCGGTTCATCGATGTGAGCCAGACCTTGAGAATGCATAACCAAACGGTTTGCTGTTCTAGGTTTTAGCTCATTTACAACGAAACGGATCATATCTGCACGAGTCAGCTTTTTAAGCTCTGCCAGTACTTTCTCTCGCTGATTAAATTCAGTGTCTTTATTACCTATTGCTACCCAAAGGCGTTGAGCGCGACCACGCAGTGTGGTGTCTGGTGTGGCAATTTGATTCCATAAGCCGCGTTTACTGGTATGCCACTGATAATCATTGAGCTCTAACAGCACCATGTAAAAGGCATTTAAGAATTCATCAATAGAGGTGACGAGCTCTGCAGGTGCTGCATTGGGAGACTGAACATAAAGCACGATACCAGGGTGTCGGTTTAGCGGCATGTTCCCTGTGCCGACCATGTAGCCTAATTGCTGCTTGGTGCGGATTTCGTGAAAAAACGTTGCCGACATCAAATGGTTTGCCAGTGAATAAAGCGCGATATTACGTGGCTCAATATCCTCGCACTGATGATAAATCACGACAGCCGAGTCCTGTTGGTCACAGTGCACTTCACGCTGAAAACTGCCGTTTTGACCTAGCATCACTAATGGTCGAAGTGCTTCTTCATAGCGCTGCTCTTTGACTCGCAGTGCATCTTTTAATGTGGTAGCCATGTCATGCGCTTGCTGGCGTTGCCAGTCGCCATAGACAAACATCTCTACGTGCAATTCGGCGAGAATCGACTCGACGAATACCGACAACTCATCGACTTCAATTTGCTCAAGTGCTTCAGCAAGCGTCGCAAAAGGAGGATTGTTAGGCTGTAATAATCCCGTTAACGAGTTGAACAGTTGCGAAATAGGGCGATCTTGCGCTGAGTTTCGCCAGTTCCTGAGTAGCTGTTGTTTGATTGTGTCAAATCGAGCCTGGCTGAACTCACGAGCGGCAAAGCGGCGCAAAATCATTTCTAATAGCTGGGGAAGCTTTTGGCTAAAGCCGGACAAAGTCAGCGTCACGCCACCCTGGTGGGCATACATGTTGTAGCCCATGCCAGCAATTTCGGCCTGATAAGTTTCTTGTGCGAGTGAGTCGAGAAACATCTCAACGCAGAGACGAGTCTTGACGATGTTTTTAGGTGAAGCGACGGCATGCGAACTGTCTATCGCTACATAGAGCACGCCCTTAGGCACGCGAAATTCATCATCTTGTAAATGCCATAGGCGGAAGCCTTCCAAGTCTTCAATTAACTCGGGGAGGGAGTTGCCGTGTTCCAGAGGAATAGGATCAAGGTTGTAGCATATATACGGGTTCTTCTCGGGCAGTACAAATTGCCAACGTGGGTCAATTTGATGGAAGAAACGTTTTTGCTCGCTGGTAAATGTCGTCACTGAGTACGGAGTGAAATACCATTCTGCGGTACGATCGTAGTCTAAGCCTTTGGCAATCAGCGTCACTCTTACATTGTCGATGCTCAAGTAATTCAACAAATCACGTTGCAGCGCTTCGTCGTAACCTGCCATTTTGTAATCGCCGTAGATGGTATCGTCCGGCTGATAGTGCTGCATATTGACGACAAGGTGGCTAACAAAATCAAGCGGCCTTGATGGTTCCTGAAAACGAAATGCAGATTCGAGCACTGCCTGTTTCTCCAGGTAGCGCCATTCGTCCATGCCTTCTTGACGAATCAAGGTTAAATATTGGAATACTGCCTGAACGATATCATCGACGTGGTCGAGGCCTGTTGGTGTAAGCGTACAACTCACGGTAAAGTCACGGTAATTGCTGCCGCTTGCACCGCCTCCAGCAGAAAGAGAAGTGATCCATCCCTTACTCTTAAGCTTAATCATTAAGCTGCCTTCCCCCTCATAGCCCAGTAAATGAGCAAAATAGGAGAGGGGTTTTGTGCCGTAATACTCGTCCATTCCCGGCATGGGAAAAGTTAAAATTAACTTGCGAAATTCCTTAATGGGCTCAATCTGGACAAAGATTCCGGTGCTGCTTTCCGTGCCAATAGGCACATCAATCGATTTACCTTTCAATTGATGATTAGGGATGGCCGCGAACATACGCTCTACCCACGCTTGCTGCTGATCAAGGGATTGAGGGCCAAACAGGGTTAGCGTCATTAAATCAGCAGAGTATTGAGAATGATGGAACTCGACGATTTCGTCACGAATAGACTTACCGTTTCTGTCGCCGAGCGTATCAATATTCCCTACGGAAAACTTTGAAAATGGATGCTCTGGATTGATGACTTCTTTATTAACCTGATACAAACGACGAGAATCGTCATTCAGTTTTAGCTTGTATTCTGAATCGACCGCCTGACGCTCTTTGTCTAATGCTTCCTCGTTAAATAAAGGTGCGGTAAAGAATTGGCTGAAGCGATCTAGCGAGTTTTCAAAGGCATTTGGAGTGACATCGAAAAAGAAACACGTGTGCTCTGTTCCTGTCCAAGCGTTGTTTGTACCACCATGTTGGCTAATATAGCTTTGAAATTCGCCTACTTTAGGGTATTTTTCCGTACCCAAAAAAAGCATGTGTTCTAAATAGTGCGCTAAACCTTGGCGATCATCAGGATCGTCAAAGTGTCCGACGTTCACTGCTAGAGCGGCTGCAGACTGTTGAGCTGTATCGGAATGAATCATCAACACGCGCAAATCATTACTCAGCGTAATGTAGCGGTATTGATTTGAATCGTTAGGACTTAGGTGCACGATGCGTCTCCAGATTTCGCATTACAGTAATTATGAACCCTGAGTGGGGCAGCGCAAATGTTGCGCGTCGACAAATACTGCTCCCTGCGTTTTTGTTTTTCGTAAGACTACTGCATAGGCCCATCGCTTTTGCGTATGGGTAGGGCTGTTTGAAGGAATGCACTGAGTTCATGGCATAGCCAAAGCGGTGATGAACTGAGTATATTCTTTTTTAATAGATTGTTAAGAAAGTCGCTATCTTTGGCAAGCTAATTGGTATAATGAACAGACAATTATATCAGTATTTATGTTTCGACATTATTAAAATTAGCCCCGAATATCTTATAAAGATAGCAGTCAACCTTTTGGTAGCGTTAGCTATCCATAGGAAATAACATGAAAATATTCATTATGCGTCATGGCGAAGCCGAACACTTTGCGGATTCTGACGCTGCTAGGCAACTGACCCAAAGAGGCAGAGATGAGTCACAAGCTGTCGCCCGAGCGTGCAAAGAACAAGGTTGTGCTCAATTCGACAAAGTACTCGTGAGCCCGTACATCCGTGCTCAACAAACCTGGCAAGAAGTCAGCGAACACTTTTCGGCCCAAAGTATTGAAACGTTTGAAGATATCACGCCTTACGGACAATCTGAATGCGTGTACGACTATGCTAATGCCCTCATTGAAGTTGAAAAGCTTGAGTCGTTGCTGTTTGTTTCGCATTTACCGCTAGTCGGATATTTAACGGCAGAGTTTGTGAGAGATATGGCTCCACCAATGTTCCCAACATCCGGATTGGTTTGTGTCGAATACGATCCTCAAACCCAGCAGGGTGAGGTGTTGTGGCATATCACGCCATAAGCGTTGAACCAAATTTAATCAAAAGGCAGGAATATCCTGCCTTTATTGTTATGGAAAACAGATTGTTATTGAACGAATTTTTACTTCTCTGGAATCGAGAGAAGGACGAGCAGCGCACCGTCACCCCCAAACTCTAAAGGCGCTTGGTGAAAGGCCATCACATCAGGGTGTTGAGCCAGCCATAGTGGCGATTTTTGTTTGAGGATATGCTTGCCAATCCCGTGCTGAACGCAAGCACAGTGAATTTCGTTCTTTACGCAGTACGCGATCATCGCGCCTAATTCGCGCTTTGCTTCCTGCTGAGTCATACCATGCATGTCGAGGAACACGTCGGGCACATAAACACCGCGACGCAGACGTTTTACCTCATAGGTGGAAACGTCGTCACGTGCATAGCGAGTCGGCCCTTCTTCATTGAGAAGAGGGACAAACTCATCAGAAAAGTAAAATTCTGAATCACTCGCTTCACGGTTTGAGCGTTTGATTTCTTTTTGCTTAGTATTTTTTTTTGGTTGCTGGATTATGGTATCCTGTCGCAACTTTTTTACGCCCTGTACTGCTTCCTGAAACAAGGCGAAATCGTCATCGTGTTCGGTGTCTTTTTTGCTCATTAGGTAAACAAATTCATTAATAAATTTTATTAGCAGTATTGTAGCGCTTTTCGGAGGCAATTTTGGATAAGATTTTTGTAGAAGAAGCGGTATCTGAGCTACATACCCTTCAAGATATGATTCGTTGGACGGTCAGCCGCTTTAATGCTGCGAACCTGTTTTACGGTCACGGTACTGATAACGCGTGGGATGAAGCCGTGCAGCTTATCCTGCCAACGTTATACTTGCCGATCGATGTGCCTCCACACGTATTGAGCTCTCGCCTGACAACCAGCGAGCGCATGCGTATTGTTGAGCGTGTAGTAAAACGCATCAACGATCGCACACCTACCGCATACCTGACTAACAAAGCGTGGTTCTGCGGTCTTGAGTTCTTCGTGGATGAACGTGTACTTGTGCCGCGTTCCCCAATTGGTGAACTGATCCAAGCAGAATTCCAACCTTGGTTAGTGGAAGAGCCAGTTCGTATCATGGATATGTGTACGGGTAGTGGCTGTATTGCTATTGCTTGTGCGCACGCATTCCCAGAAGCAGAAGTTGATGCTATTGATATCTCGACGGATGCACTGCAAGTGGCTGAACAAAACGTTCAGGATCACGGCATGGAACAGCAAGTATTCCCAATGCGTTCGGATTTGTTCCGTGACTTACCAAAAGAGAAATACAACCTGATCGTGTCAAATCCACCGTACGTGGACGAAGAAGACATGAACAGCCTGCCAGACGAATTCACGCATGAGCCAGAGCTTGGCCTGGCTGCGGGTACGGATGGTCTGAAACTGGTTCGTCGTATTTTGGCTAATGCACCGGATTATCTGACAGACAACGGTATCCTGATTTGTGAAGTGGGTAACTCTATGATTCATATGATGGATCAATACCCACAGATTCCATTTACCTGGATTGAATTTGAAAATGGCGGCCACGGTGTATTCATGCTGACTCGTGATCAACTAGTTGAATGTGCAGAAGAGTTCAAACTGTACAAAGACTAATAGCCATACCCATCATTTTCTAAAACACCGAGCCTAGTGCTCGGTGTTTTTTTATGCGGAATTCATCAAGATTAAGTGAATATTTACTCTTTACATCAAAACGTAATAGAGCCACTATGAATCCACGAAGAATTGATAAGCAGTTGCGCCTCGATTTGAGAAGGCGTGGCGACAATAACTTGAGGAAGTAATGGCAGGGAACAGTATCGGACAACATTTCCGAGTGACGACATTCGGGGAAAGTCACGGTATCGCACTGGGATGTATCGTAGACGGGTGCCCGCCGGGGTTAGAAATTACAGAAGCAGATCTGCAAGTCGATCTGGACCGTCGTCGTCCTGGCACATCACGTTACACTACACAGCGTCGTGAGCCGGATGAAGTGAAAATTCTTTCAGGTGTGTTCGAAGGTAAAACGACGGGTACATCAATCGGTCTGTTGATTGAGAACACCGATCAACGCTCGAAAGATTATTCTGAGATCAAAGATAAATTCCGTCCAGGGCACGCAGATTACACTTACCATCAAAAATACGGCATTCGTGATTATCGTGGTGGCGGCCGTTCGTCAGCTCGTGAAACAGCAATGCGTGTTGCGGCAGGTGCGATTGCGAAAAAATACCTGAAGGACGAATTCGGCGTAGAAATCCGCGCTTACCTATCACAAATGGGTGATGTGTCTATCGACAAAGTGGATTGGGATGAAATCGAAAACAACGCGTTCTTCTGTCCGGATGTTGATAAAGTTGAAGCGTTTGATCAGCTTATCCGTGACCTGAAAAAAGAAGGCGACTCAATTGGTGCGAAGATTCAGGTTGTCGCAACCAATGTGCCTGTCGGTCTTGGTGAGCCAGTCTTTGATCGTTTAGATGCAGATATTGCGCATGCGCTGATGAGCATTAACGCGGTGAAAGGTGTTGAAGTTGGTGATGGTTTTGATGTTGTGAACCAACGCGGCAGCCAGCACCGTGATACGCTTTCTCCACAAGGTTTTGGCAGTAACCATGCTGGCGGTATTCTTGGTGGTATTTCTACCGGTCAGGATATTGTGGCAAATATTGCGCTTAAGCCAACCTCAAGCATCACGGTTCCGGGTGACACTATCACCAAAGAAGGTGAGCCAACTCAGCTGATCACTAAAGGTCGTCATGACCCATGTGTTGGTATCCGCGCGGTACCTATTGCTGAAGCAATGCTGGCGATTGTTGTGATGGATCACTTGCTTCGTCACCGTGGTCAGAACTTTGGTGTGACGACAGAGACGCCAAAGATTTAACCATTGTTTTGAATACAAAAAAGGTTGCCTTATTGGCAACCTTTTTTTGTTTTGCATGTTTAATGAAGTGAGCTTTCGGTTTCCAAATGGAAAGATGGCAAACGCCATTTAAATCGAACCGCTGCCATACGTAACACATAGCCAACCACCAGCGTTACGATAGTGGCCGTGACGTCCGGCACATTAAATTCTAATAATGCTAAGTACAGCCCAGAAGCGATTAAGGCTACGGATGCGTAGAGCTCTTCATGCAGTACTAACGGCGTCTGACGACAAATCAGGTCACGAAGTAGTCCGCCAAATACGCCAGTCACTAATGCAGACACCATACAGATGCCAGGGTGCAGCCCCATATCCAGTGCGATTTTAGTGCCGATAATACTAAAGACGATCAAGCCTAACGCATCGAGACGAATAAACAGACCTTTTAATTTGATCACCCATTTCGCTAGCCCTGTTGTTAAAATCCCTGCAAGGCAAGTGATGGCGAGAAACTCCGGGTTTTTTACCCAGCCGAGCGGATAGTGCCCTAATAAGATATCACGGACGGTGCCGCCACCGATGGCCGTGGCACTCGCGACCAACATAACTCCAAACCAGTCCATTTTTCTTCGTCCGGCACTTAACGCACCAGTCATGGCTTCAGCCGTGATACCAATGACATACAACACACTTAGCAGCATAAGGGACACTCAACATCAAATACAACCAGGCTTGAAGCGATGGGAAAGTGCCTCAAACCTATCAATACGCTCTACTCATCTGAGAGCATAAAATATTGCGAGAGTGTAGTGGGAAATGTGATCTGTGACGAATGAGAAATTGTATCGAGAAGTAAGGTTTCAGATTAATCCAGCTAATAACCAAACCTGTTGTGTGGCTTTACGAGCTGGATAAAAACAGCGACAATACGCAGAGTAAGTCCGTATGAAATACAGAATCTATGATGACCCACCACTATCAAGACCTTATCACCCTATTTAACGACACATTTCTTGAACCTTTTAACACGAAATTAGAGCTGGGCGGAGATGAACCTATCTACCTTCCTGCGGATGAAGAGCAACCTCACCACCGGATTATTTTTGCTCGTGGTTTCTATGCGTCTGCACTTCATGAAATCTCGCATTGGTGTGTAGCTGGCCCTGAGCGTCGTTTGTTGGAGGATTTTGGTTATTGGTACGAGCCGGATGGCCGAACTGCAGAGGTACAGGCTGAGTTTGAGAAAGTAGAAGTTCGCCCTCAGGCATACGAGTGGATACTGTCTAAAAGTGCTGGCTTCCCTTTTACTGTCAGTTGTGACAATCTACACGGCGATTTTGAACCAGATAGGCTTGGTTTTATGCATAAAGTGCATAACGAAGTGTTAGGTATTCTGGAGGCAGGATTGCCACAACGAGTGAAAATGTTGTCTGAAGCGCTACGCTCTTTTTACCAAACTAAGCCGCTGGAAGCGTCTGACTTTATCGTTAAATAACCTCAGAGATACCCCATGATTATTGAATTTGAAGAAAAACTACTGGAACTGATTGATGCTCGAATTGAAACAGCATCAGATGACGAGCTGTTTGCTGGTGGTTATCTGCGTGGTCACATCTCTTTATCTGCTGCATCGTGTGAAGACGAAGGCATCAATGATATTGAAGAGCTGAAAGCTCGCATCGCCAACAGTTTAGATGAAGCTCGTACAGAGCTAAGTCCATCCGATCGCATTATTGTTAGCGATCTATGGCAAGAGCTACAGGCTCAAGCTTAATTATTCCTACCCCATTTCTAATTGTTTCGAAGTAGGCCTACGTACTACTTCGAAAAATTTGAATCTCTCCGTAAAATTTTTGTGGTTGTTGGCAAACTGTTTAACTTTTATTCTGATGGCATAAAGAGTGAACAAAAGGATACAACCATGAAAATTGTCGCATTTGCTGCTTCTACCAGCTCAACATCAATCAACAAAGTACTTGCTACTTACGCAGCCAATCAAGTTGAAGGCGCGCAAGTGAACGTATTGGACCTAAACAACTATCAAGTTCCAATGTTTAGTGAAGATACAGAGAAAGAGATCGGCCAGGCAGAGGGTGCGATTGCCTTCTTAAGAGAGCTAGAACAAGCGGATGCAATCGTGGTTTCTTTTGCTGAACACAACGGTTCTTACGCTGCAGCGTACAAAAACTTGTTTGACTGGGCGACGCGTATTGAACGTAATGTATTCCAAAACAAGCCAGTTGTTTATCTAGCTACATCTCCAGGCCCTGGTGGCGCACAAAGCGTATTGGCAGCGGCAACAGGTTCTGCTCAGTTCTTTGGTGCAGATGTTAAGGCGTCTGTGTCAGTGCCAAACTTCTACGAGAATTTTGACGTAGAAACAGGTGCAAGTCTAAATGCAGAAATCGCTGATCAAGTACAACAAGCAGTCGCTCAATTGGCGTAACCCAGCCAGGATTTACTTCCACCGTTATTATTTCTCGGGAATGACCCCCGTGTTTAGTGAATGGTAAGCGCCCCCACCTATCTCTAAGCTCAGTCATTCCTTCGAGTTTAGTGTGGTCTGGAAGCCTCTAATAACGCATCGTTGTTACAAGCTCCCTGACCACGATTTTTGTTTCTGCCAAAACTTAACTAAAGTTCAGTAATCGCCTTACCTTTGCGCAGCTTACGAACCCACATCCGACCTGGATGCAATTCAGCTAACACTTCTACAGGCAATGGCAGAGGGTCGCCACAAATTTGTGAAGCCAGCAGTTCAGCCATCAGTGGTGCAGAGCTCAATCCGCGAGAACCCAGACCTAAAAAGCAGAATAGGTTAGGGAACTGATGAATTGCTTCAACTTCCTCTTCCTTCTGGTTTTGCAAGTTTGCGTATTGTGTTTTAACTGACTCAAAATCACTTACATTACCAATAAATGGCAGGTGGTCGCGACTCACACAGCGAATTCCTTGGCGTGATAAGTTTCCTGTTATGTCGACCTCGTTGGTCCACGTCTGATTTGGCACACACTTGACGAGCTTGTCAGCATTGTCTTGTTGCGCGTTGCTATCAAACTCGTAATCCAAGTGGCTGCGATCGTAACTTGCGCCAATGCAGAGCTGCTGATTATTTGGGTTAACAGGCGTCATGTAGCCATCGTAGCAAAGCACCGATTTCAACTTAGACAGCGTTTCTGTCGCTGGTGCGTGGCTTACCTGACCTTTCACTTGTCCCATCGGCAGATCTGCGGTTTGGCACAGCGTTTGGAACTCATGGCCATTGGCAATCACGACAGTAGAATGCTCAAAGGTTTGGCCATTCGATGTTAGTGCCCAGCTTTGACTTTCTTCATTCCAAGTGAGCGCGTCGATTTTGTGTTCAAACTTGGCTTCGAAATTGTCATTTTTTTCAAGCTGAGCGATCAGCCCACGAGTTAACTCCGCAGGACAAAGCCAACCACCCAAAGGGTAGTGCACTGAAGGCATATCGATAGGCAAGCCAATAGCTTTAGCCGTTTCTTCTGTTGAAAGTTTCTGAATGAGCTCGGGCGTGAAGTTGCCTTCTAATATCCTTTCTAACTTAGCTGTGGACTTTTCATCCCACATCAATTGGGTGACGCCACACCACTCATGGTCAAAACTGATTTCTTCCGCCGTTTGCTCAATAAACTGACGAGCGAATAAAAAGGCAGGAGCAAACACACGCGACACACCAGTGTGAGGGCCATTAAGTAGTGGATAAACGGCGCCTTGTCGGTTACCCGATGCCCCTTCTGCTGGTCGAACATCTTTACAATACAGTGTGACGTTTTGACCACGACGGTTTAATGTTTTTGCCAGGGCTGCGCTTGCTATGCCACCACCAATAATGGCTATTGAGTCAGAATGGCTTGCCGCTGTTCGGTTAAACCAGGGTAAGTGATTGGTGTGGGTTTGACGCTGTTCCATCGCGCCAGCGATCATTTCGCGTTTGGTACCAAAGCCTTTTACTTTGGCCATGGTAAAGCCTGCTTCAATCAAGCCACGACGCACAAAGCCTGCAGCAGTAAAGGTCGCGACCGTACAATCTTGCTTGGCCAGTTTTGCCATGCCGTTGAACAGATTCTGATTCCACATCTCTGGGTTTTTACTAGGTGCAAAACCATCCAGGAACCAAGCGTCGATCAAGCCTGATTCACCATAAGGTACTTGTGGCATGCAGTCTTTGATATCACCAAACCACAGGTCGAGGGTAATTGCGCCATCTTCTAATACGATTCGATGGCACTCTGGTACTGCGGCTGGATAATGTTTTTGCAGTTTCGCGGCATACTCTGCTAACTCTGGCCACGCTTGATGGGCTTTTATTAGATCCGTTTGACTCAGAGGGTACTTTTCGAAACTGACAAAATGCAGCTCTTTTAATGTTGCCTCAGGGTTTTCACGACGAAAGTCGTTAAACCACTGCCATACCGCTAGGAAGTTTAATCCAGTGCCAAATCCGGTTTCACCAATGACAAAGCGTCTTTGGTCAAACTCCTGCCATCTTTCTGGGAGATGATTTTTTTTGAGGAAAACGTAGCGTGTCTCTTCAAGACCGTTTACGTTAGAGAAGTAAACATCATCAAATTGGTCAGAAACTGGCGTACCAGATTCGTTCCAACCCAGTTCTGCGTTTTTTATTGAAGTCATATTGGTCGTAATTTTGTGATTTGGCACGGTAACAATAGGACGATTGTACGAATTTATAGGAAAGCTGACCACTTTTGTTGACTATCTTAGTTATTATCTAGCGGATTTTTGAATTATAGGAATGTCATAATGAAACGAGTCGTAATCACCGGTATGGGTATTGTTTCAAGTATCGGTAACAACGTCGAAGAAGTTCTAGCGTCTCTTAAAGCGGGCAAATCTGGCATCACTGCATCTGAGCAGTTCAAAGAACACGGTCTTCGTTCGCAAGTATGGGGTGATCTGAAAATTAACCCAGCGGAACACATCGACCGTAAACAGATGCGCTTTATGGGTGATGCGGCTGCTTATGCATACCTATCAATGCAGCAGGCAATCGAAGACGCTGGCCTATCTGACGATCAAGTTTCAAACGATCGTACTGGTATTGTTGCTGGTTCTGGTGGTGCTTCTGCGTTAAACCAAACACTAGCGACAGATACGATGCGTGAGAAAGGCGTGAAGCGTATTGGTCCATACATGGTTCCACGTACCATGTCTTCTACTGTTTCTGCGTGTCTTGCTACACCGTTTAAAATTCGCGGTGTGAACTACACAATGAGTTCAGCTTGTGCAACTTCTGCACACTGTATTGGCCACGCTATGGAGCTAATCCAGCTTGGTAAACAGGACATCGTATTTGCGGGTGGTGGTGAAGAGCTAGATTGGTCTCAAACTATGATGTTTGATGCGATGGGCGCACTTTCTACTAAGTACAACGACACTCCAGAAAAAGCATCTCGTACGTACGATGCTGACCGTGACGGTTTCGTTATCTCTGGTGGTGGCGGTATGCTGGTTATCGAAGAACTAGAGCATGCACTAGCGCGTGGCGCGAAAATCTACGGTGAGATCGTAGGTTACGGTGCGACTTCTGATGGCTACGACATGGTAGCGCCATCAGGTGAAGGTGCTGTTCGTTGTATGAAGATGGCAATGCAAGGCGTTGACCACATCGATTACATCAACACACATGGTACTTCTACGCCTGTAGGTGATGTGAAAGAGCTAGGTGCGATTCAAGAGCTATTTGGTGAAAACAGCCCTGCAATCTCTGCGACAAAAGCGATGACTGGTCACGCACTAGGTGCAGCTGGTGTTCACGAAGCGATTTACTCAACGCTAATGCTAGACAACAACTTCATTGCTCCAAGCATCAACATTGAAAACTTGGATGAAGCTGCGAAAGGTCTGGATATCGTGACTGAAGCTCGTGATGCTGAGATCGATACGGTAATGTCAAACAGCTTTGGCTTTGGCGGTACTAACGCAACGCTAGTTATCAAGAAATACCAAGGTTAGTCAGTACACTGCTAATCGAAATTGTTGGGGCCTTTCGTTCGACGAAGAAGTGTCCCAACAAACCAGTTTCCAGAGCTTGATCAGTTTAACTGGTCGAACAGACGCAGACTTTATCCCAAGGAGAGCGGGATAAGATCCTTTTGTTCTGGAACTTTGCCCGGCTTAATGCCGGGCTTTTTATTTGGTGTAATAAGAGTCACACCTCACCGAGTTATCAGCAAATTTCAGGCTCACGCCAAGCGGGGGCCCAACTGCAGATATTCAAGATTAATGTAATCCTGACCATATTTCTCAGACTGATCGATAGCCAGCGGCAACTCGCTGAACTCCAGTGTATATTCACCGGCTTGGGGAAAATGCAGCTCGCCCAAGCGACTGTGAATGTTTTTCCACGGTACCTGGGCATCGTTGGTGTCTGTTTTGTCGAGGTTTAGCTCAAACTCCCAAGACTGACCTCCACAACTTATGCGACCGGTTTTACCGTTGTGTACCCATTGAGGGTCTTTATGATGCATGGTTTCCAAAGAAACCAGATCTAAGGCGAACCGGCCCGGGCTCTGAATTTGGAAGGTCCAGCGGTAAGTGAGTTTTTCAGGATCAAAGTGAGCGATATTGAGCGTGTCCAGGCGCACTTTGGCCAGTCGGTCCTGATGGACGATAGGATTGATGTCCAGCTCACCGTCATACTCCAGCTCGATCACCAGAGGCATCCGATCATAATTGTGCCCGAGTTGCAGGTTGAGGGTGCTGGCCGTGATGCCCGTATCCGTATGTGTTTTCTGCAAATAGGAAACATGGCCTTTGATTTGATTATCAAGCAATCGCACCTGTTTGATTCGATTATTGAGACTATGTAAGCAGATAACGTTTTGCTCTGGCTGACGCTGCACATGCAGATACAGCTTATTGGTGGCTGGTCTATGTGTTACCACGCCCCAATTGAAGCCGGTCTGCAGCGGGGTAGCTTCTGTATCGATCACCGCTTCCTGATTCACCTGCATCCATTGGCCTATCTCGCTAAGTAATCGCACAAGGGACTGGGGAATACGCCCGTTATGATCCAGAGTTATATTGAGCAGAAAGTTTCCGCCCCGGCTGACTACAGAACACAGCTGGTTTATCAGATCCTTACTGGATTTGGTATTGTTGTCGTTGCGGCTATAACCCCAGTTGTCATTACTGGTAGCAATGCCTTCCCAGTAATATGGCTTGATATAAAGTGGCTCCATGTAGTTATCATGGCCGGTTTTAATATCCCAATCCAACTGGTACTCACATTCCGGTGCCGTAACTCGGCTATTAACCACCGCATCAGGCTGTTTTTTCCGGATTAATGCCATCAGTTCGCCGATCCGACGTACGTGGTCAGCTTCTTCTTGTACATCAAAGCCTCCCATATCAAACCACAGCGAACATAGATCTCCGTACTGCTCAAGCAATTCATTAACCTGAGGTAAGCACTTGTTATTCCAGTATTCCTGATAATTGGCTTGGTCTGGGTTGAAGTCCCAATCATTGGGGGCTTTTGACACTGCGTTTTCGTTCTCCCAGTCGATCACATGCGAATAATACAGGCCAAAATCCAAGTCCTTATGACGACAGCTTTGACTGAGTTCTGCGACTGGATCGCGTTTAAACGGTGTGGCGTCTGTGATGTTGAAAGGATGTGATGGGCTGTGATACATGGCAAACCCGTCGTGATGCTTAGCTGTGACCACCATGTAATTCATCCCGGCTGTTTTGGCCAACGCCGTTACCTGGTCGGCATCAAATTCGCTAGGGTTAAAGTCAGAAGCGTATTCTTTGTAGTCCCGCATAGGAATACGGGCAAAGTGGGGCAGCCATTCGCTAATGATGTCGTAGTATTGTCCCTGATAATACCCGGCCAGATCCCGGTGGCAATAAAGCCCCCAGTGGATAAACATGCCAAAGGTATTTTTTTTCCAGCGGTTCAGCCCTTGCTTACTGACGCCAGTAAAGGCATTGCGATTGTCCAACTGGCTTGTAGCCTGGCTGCTTGTTCCTGTCAGCTCACCTGCTGTGGGCTTGGTCATGATACACCTGTCTAATTTATGAAATGCCTTTTCATAATAATTGTTTTGTTTGATTCAATAGAGTCAGGTGCAGTTAGATGCGAGCTTTCTCACGCTAACTTTGGTTTGTTGATGTAAATACGCTCTTACCTAATGCAGGTTAATGCCCGCTTCAACCGTTACCTTTTTAAATCGGTCATCAACTCATTGTAATCCTTCAACCAAAACGCCCACTTTGCCCGGACTTGCGTGATATTAATCGCACAAACAGTTTGAACGGGTGCTGTGCTTGCAATTTTCAACTTAACATTTGCTTTATTGAAATGATGTTTCATTAAGTGATGTTTAGAGCATGAACAACAGACAAAATCACATTGTTGATCAAGTCCGAAAGCAAGGTGAGGTTAAGGTTGAGGAGTTAGCTGTCGAGTATGGCGTCTCTGTTGAGACCATACGCCGCGATCTGAATACATTAGCAAAACACAGCCTGTTATGTCGTACTCATGGTGGTGCAGTCAGCCTGCAGACTCGTGACATAGGCCAGACATTCTCCTCACGACAGAAGTTAAACGCACAAGCTAAGCATGTAATGGCAAAGCATGCACAGCACTACCTTATCGAGAGAAGCGTCATTGGAATGGATGCCAGCTCTACCTGTCTGCACGTTGCCCGACAGATGCCCGATATGGCGTGCACTTTGGTAACCAATTCCACTGGCATAATGCAATGTATAGCATCAAAAGAACAGGTGTCAGTCATTGTCACTGGGGGCAGTTTTTCCGTCAAATACTCTGCCTTTCACGGCCCTATTGCCGAACAGGCGTTGTCCCGTCTGAATCTGGATGTGGTTTTACTGTCCTGCAGTGGGGTCGATGAAAACGGAGCCGTTTGGGAGTCGAACGAACTAAATGCCTCCATCAAGCGTCGCATGTTGGGTTGTGCGGCTCAGGTGGTACTGCTTGCCGATACGAGCAAAATAGGCAAAAAGGGGCTGATCAAGATTTGTGATGCCACAGAGATAGATATCTTTATCAGTGACTGCCGAGTAAACAGTAAGTTACGGCAGTGCCTTAAGAAAAACCAGGTTCTGGTTATTGATGGATAAGCTCGCTGATATAAAACAAACAAAGAAACAGAAATAAGAAGAGATAGAACGAAACGGAAGATATCTCCATTACTGAAAACGTTGAATCCAAGTTGTTACGTTTTGCTTGCGCCGGTTTAGCAGTAGCTAATATATGCGGCAAGTCTTACCTGCCTGTAGATGCACTACCGTAGGCGTAACCATGCCATCCACTGTGCCGCTATTTCCACTCTGAACAATGACATTCCCGCCATTCATTACATGATCGCTGCCAGATCCGGCAACGATATTCCTCGCATACATTATGCAGCCTTTGGGCTGCCAAGCTATCTGAGTGCTGAGGCATCGCCAAGCGCAAGGCTATCCTGCTGCTGCATTAAGGCCTGATCGCCGCTGATGAGAACCTACGCGGTTAACTTCAATTCACGTCGTATCGTGTCGATCTCTTCTTTTATCCTCCCTCCAATTTAATACAGATAGTTTGCGTCAGAGAATTAATGTTGGGTGTGCTTGCCTGTGCGCCAAAGTAATTCTGAAGACGGACAATCGGTTCGGTTAGTGAGAAACGGGCATAGCGTCGACTTTACGATACGCTTTGGGGCATACATTTGTTTTGTGCATAAAAAAGCCGGCATGGCCGGCTTTTTCACTCTTAAGTTATATTATTGTGACTCTTTCCACAGCTGCGAAGTACGCATTGGACCTGGAGAAGCAATGGAATAAGAATCCGGTACTTGCGTATCGGTATTGTGTACGCCATTTTTGATTACAACACCTTCATCCAAAGAAGACACTGTACCGATGGTGTAGAAGTTTTCTTTGGAGATCTGGAGGATTTCTTTCATCAGTTTGTTTTGCTCTTCCTGAGATGCAGTTTCCCCCATTTTGCGATACAGCTCGATTTGCTTTTTCACATGCGCCGGCGGCTCAACTGCTGTGGCATGGTTTTTATCAGACATCCAGTAGTAGTAACCAATGCCCCAGGTAGAGGCAGGGTTCTGCACTGCATAGTTCGCGAACGAGTCCAATACACCGATACCACCATCGCCTGGAGGCGGCAGTAAATCGAAGTTGTTGTCGAGGCGCTGTGTCTGCATAAATGAACCTTCAACAATGCGAATATCTAAAAATATACCCACTTCTCGCCAGTCATTTTTAACTAACTCAAGGATGTCGGTGCGCTCGCCTACGTGAGATTGATCCATCAAGGCTTCAATACGCAGACGTTCACCAGTTTTATCCAAACGATAGCCTTGTTCGTCACGTTTGTTCAAACCGATAGCGTCCAGCATCTTATTGGCTTTATCTGGGTCATACTTGGTAAATTGCGTGGCGAACTCTTCATCATAGAAAGCAGAGCCTTCGGCTGGTGCCGCCTGATAAGCCTTTACTACACCGGAGTAAATGGTTTCACTGATCCCATCACGATCGATGGCATGAGACAGAGCAATACGGAAATCTTTATTGCTAAATAGCTCTTGTTTAACTGGATCTCTATGCGTTTGGTTAAACGGTAAGACTAAAGCGTTCATCCTAGTACTAGGGCGGAAGTCGTATTTGTAGCCACCTTTTTCTTGATTATCCATCAACATAGGGCGATAGGTGCTCAGGCCGATATGGCGGGTTTGGAAATCAGTCTCACCTGCAGCAGCGCGCAACACCATTTCTTCTTTATTCTCAGAATAGGAGAAATAAATACTATCCAGATAAGGCAGTTGGTTGCCCGCTGTATCTACCATCCAGTAGTAAGGATTTCGCTCCCATACGGCATACTGTGTTTTTGGACCTGGCGGAACTTTCACTTTCCAGGCGTTAACGGTTGGGCGCTCAGGGTTGGTGTAGTGCTCAAAGAAGTAGTGAGCGCGGCACTTGGTCTGGAAGTACTGCTGCCAGCTATCAAATCCCGCTGCTTTGGCGTTTGCTTCGGCGTTATTGTTGAATTCAGGCAGGAACTGTTGGCAATAATGTTTAGGGAACTGAACGATGTTGGAGCCGTCGGTGTTGGCCAGCTTACGGATGAACATACCGTCTGGTTTAGACAGAGTGAACTTAATCGTGTTGGTGTTGATCACTTCTGCTTTGGCGTCGCCTACATTACGGGCAAAAAACGGACGGTTACCAGACCAGTCGTCACGGTTCATCAGATCGATATAAAATGCGATGTCTTCAGCGGTAAATGGGTGACCGTCAGACCACTTCATGCCTTTGCGCAGGGTAATGGTGTATTCGGTCAAATCTTTGTTGACCGTGTAGCCAGTGGCTAAGTTTGGCTCAATGCCGGTGTAAGTGCGGTTGAAGTTGAACAGGTTGTCGTATTTAAGCATACGCATACGATGGCCATTGTCTTTCTTCAGACCCAGCAGTCGTAACTCTCCACCGTATTGGCCAATAGATTCAATCGGTTCAACGACCAACGGGTTTTCCGGTAGGCGTTTTTCCACTGCAGGCAGCGTTCCGGAGTTAACTAATTCAGCTAATTGTGGCGCTTCATTGTATGTGGCCGCTTGACTGGAAAAGGAGATTGCAAGCGCAACACTTGCTGCAACTTGGGTAACAAAAAGGGGTAGGGCAGTATTTTTCACAGGGCACCTTTATTATTTATTTCACGTCGAAAGAACAGTCACGGGTTATCCGTGTTCGCCAAGGAACGGGTTAGCAACGATGCTTAAACAAACATTCCGAAACGATGTTTCAACTAATTTATTCGAGTCTGATTAATATGTGGTGGAACGACAGATGTTCTGCGAGTACTCTCTCAAAAAAAGTCAGATAGGCCCATCTGCTATTGCCCATCATTATTTATTTTTGCCCGTTTATCGGGGAGTTAAGTTTGTTCGGGCAATGGTAAGTAAGACCACGGATGGTCAATAGCGATACACAAATACTCAACCTGATTCCTATAAATGTTGATGATAATGCTCAACCTAGTTAGAGGTATTTGCGAGACTGAAACGTTTCTATGCAAAAATGTTTTACCGCGTAACTATCCATTGATGAGCTGCGACAAACTCACACTCTCCTTCGACAGGGGCTGGAAGTCATTTGGGTATATTTCTTGAGATTTCTCGGGAAAAAGGCACAATCACTGCAATTTTTAAAAATGGACCTTAAAACGCTGGCGCTATGAAAATTATTGTTGATGAAAATATGCCGTACGCTGAAGAACTATTCAGCCAAATCGGTGAAGTGATTCTAAAACCGGGCCGTTCACTAACGGCTGATGATCTGATTGATGTTGATGCACTTATGATTCGCTCTGTTACCAAGGTCAATGCGGAGCTGATCAGTAAAGCAAACAAACTTAAATTTGTTGGTACCGCGACTGCAGGTATGGATCATGTTGATCAATCACTTCTAAAAGAAAAAGGTATTTTCTTTACGGCAGCGCCGGGCTGTAACAAAGTTGGTGTTGCAGAATATGCGTTCAGCGTAATGATGGTATTGGCGCAGCAACAAGGCTTCTCTGTCTTTGATAAAACCGTCGGGATTATCGGCGCTGGGCAGGTTGGCAGCTACTTGGAAAAATGCTTAAAAGGCATGGGCATCAAAGTGATGCTTAACGACCCGTTCAAGCAGGAAGAGGGTGACCCGCGTAGCTTTACGCCGCTTGAAGAGCTGATTGAAACATCAGACATCATCACCGTGCATACGCCAATTACCAAAGCAGGCAAGTACCCAACCCATCATATGTTTGATGAAGCGGTATTAAACGGTCTACGTGCAGATCAAATTCTTATCAATGCCGCGCGAGGTCCAATTGTTGACAACAGCGCATTAAAGCGTCGATTACAGAAAAATGATGGCTTCACTGCGGCTCTGGATGTATTTGAATTTGAGCCAGAGGTTGATATGGAGCTTCTGCCTCTGCTAGCATTCGCCACCCCTCACGTTGCAGGCTATGGTCTGGAAGGGAAAGCTCGTGGTACAACAATGATTTTCAATAGCTACTGTGAGTTCTTAAATAACGAATTACGTGCGCATGCCAGCGATTTATTGCCAACCGCGCCAGTGCCAACCATGATGTTGGATAGAGCATGGGATGAAGCAACACTGCATAACATCACGCAGTTAATTTATGATGTGCGTAAAGATGACGCTCTTTTCCGTCGCGAAATCGGTAAGCCGGGTGCTTTTGACCTGATGCGTAAAAATTACTGGGATCGCCGTGAATACAGCGCTGTCACTCTAATGGGTAATGAATCTTGCAATCTTGCCCCATTAGCAGAACTAGGTTTTCAGATTGAGGTAAGTCAATGAGCCAACAATATAATGTTGCCATTTTAGGCGCGACCGGAGCGGTCGGTGAAACAATTTTAGAAGTGCTTCAAGAACGCAAATTCCCAGTAGGTGAACTGTACCTTTTGGCGAGTGAGCGCAGTGAAGGCAAGACTTACCGCTTTAATGGTAAAACCATACGCGTACAAAACGTAGAAGAGTTTGACTGGTCACAAGCACACATCGGTTTATTCTCTGCTGGTGGCGACCTGTCAGCAAAGTGGGCGCCAATTGCTGCTGATGAAGGTGTGATTGTTATCGATAACACGTCACACTTCCGTTACGAGTACGACATTCCATTAGTGGTTCCAGAAGTAAACCCGGAAGCCATTGCAGAGTTCCGTAACCGTAACATCATTGCGAACCCTAACTGCTCTACCATTCAAATGTTGGTAGCACTAAAACCAATCCATGACGCAGTAGGTATTGAGCGCATCAACGTTTCAACTTACCAGTCGGTATCGGGTGCAGGTAAAGCGGGTATTGATGAACTAGCAGGTCAAACAGCCAAGTTGCTTAATGGTCTGCCAGCGGAAACAAAACAGTTTTCACAGCAGATCGCGTTTAACTGTATTCCACAAATCGATCAGATGATGGAAAACGGCTACACCAAAGAAGAAATGAAAATGGTGTGGGAAACGCAAAAAATCTTCAATGACCCAAGTATCACGGTAAACCCAACTTGTGTGCGTGTTCCTGTGTTTTACGGTCACGCAGAAGCCGTTCACGTTGAAACTCGTTCGCCAATCGATGCGCAAGAAGTGATTAACCTCCTTGAGCAAACTGAGGGTGTTGAAGTGTTCCACGGCGAAGATTTCCCAACTCAAGTTCGTGATGCGGGCGGCAAGGACCACGTTATGGTTGGTCGAATCCGTAACGATATCAGCCATCACAGCGGCATTAACTTGTGGGTAGTGGCAGACAACGTACGCAAAGGCGCGGCAACGAACGCTGTACAAATTGCAGAAGTGCTTATTCGCGATTACTACTAAGCTCTTAGAGTTATTGAAACCAAGGCCTCGCATCATGCGGGGCTTTTTTTGTTCTATCCGCGAGTAATTGTGTGAGATTAGTACGAATATGGTTAATGTCACACATTTTTTACACCTAAAGCTATAGTTTTGCTTGATATATCCGATATATTTAACTGATCACCATTTCAAATTGTATCAAGCACAAAACTGAGCCTTCTATGCGCCAAATTTATAAGCGTTTGTTAACAACCTTAGTGTTAATAAGCGCGACTCAGACATCGTCAGTGGTTCAAGCCGAAGGAATTCGTCTTGTTGGACCTTCAGGTGAAGTGCAATCGTCTCCTAGCTATGCTGAAGAGATTGAACGAGCATTACCCGCTCCTCCTGCAAATTCTCAGCCTTCTCGTTTTATCGGGCCTACGGGTGAAAATCAGACGTTATGGTCGATCGCGTCTCAAGTGCGGCCATCTCGCAGCGTGACAGTTCAACAAACGTTGCTTGCTATCTATCGAATCAACCCTCAAGCGTTCGAAAATCAAAATATCCACGAACTGATCCCGGGAAGCAGACTGCGTCTTCCTTCCTTGGAGCAAGTGCAAAGTGCGAGCACAGAGCAAGCCGTCGCAATCATGAAGGCGCATGAGGCTAAACTCAAACAGACTAAGCCTGTCACTAAGCCAAAAGTGGTTAAGCGCGCAGAGCCACAGCCAACAGCACCGCAAGTCAAGCAAGAACCCGTTTCCCCTCAACCAGTGTCTCCTCAACCAGAGTCGGTTACGCCTGTTAACGCTGAACCGGTTAAGGCCGATGAACCAATTGCTGCTGTTCCGCCAGTCAATACGTCTGCGAAAGGTGAGCAGCAAGTCACTGAGCTAAAAGCGAAACTGCAAGGTTCACAGAGCGAGCTCAGTTCTCTGGAAGAAAAAAATCATCGTTTACGCCTGATGCTGTCAGAAGTGCAGAGTGAAGTTCAGACACTGAAAAATGAACTTAACGATGAAGAGCGTATCCGCTCAGAAGTTGAAAAACTGTTGGCAGAAGAGCGCCAGCGTGCTGATGAGCAGCAGCGCATGCAGCCAACCGCATTAGACAAATTCTTATCTAATGGCTGGCTTGTTGGACTGGCGGCGCTTATTCCAGGCGCGTTACTTGCGTTCTTAGTCGTCATGCTACTCGGTCGTCGCAGCAAAGAAGAAGAGCCAGCTCCAGCTTCGCAGCAGCAATCTCCAGCGGTTGATCCACTAGCGGCCCCAATTGGTTTGGCTGCAGCGGATGAGCTCGAAGAAGAATTGAATCTGGATGACGATCTCTTCGCCGATGAAGAGAACGATATTTTATCTGAGCAGGCGAGCACTCCTGAGTTAGAGGATGATGTTTTTGCTGGTCTTGAGGATGAAGAGCTTGATTTCAATCTAGAAGGTGATGATGGCGAAGATCCTTTCGCTGGTATCGGTGACGATGGTGACCTTGACGTCGGCTTTGACGAGTTTGAATCCTCAACGAACGGAATCAAAGTCAATGGTGAAGAGAAAGCACTTGGCCTTGAAGAAATGGAGCGAGCGTTAGACGAGGCCTCGCCGGAACTCGAAGTTCTTGATGAACCAGACTTTGACCTGTCGGAAGGTGAGGGGGAAGAGTTTGAAAAAGAAGATCTCTTCGCAGAACTATTAGCCGACGACACACCGGAAGACGAAGAAGTTAGTGCGCAAATAGACCAAGCGACGTTGGACGAATTGTTAGCTGAGCTTGATGATACTACTGGAGACTTGGATGAAGATTCATCAACCGTTTCAGAGTATTCGTTTACTGCCGGTGAAGCATCAGATGATGAAATTGACAACCTTCTGGCTCAGTATGAGCAGTCTGAAGTGCAAACGCCTGCTAGTGGAGTGGAGCCTTCGCTTGATTCCAATGAACAAGAGGGCGTGACGAAAACCGAAGAGATCAGTGCTTCAGAGTTGGATGACAGCCTTTTCGACTTATCCGATAGTAATGACAATATCGATGAGAACAGCACGGACTTATTGGATGAACTTATCGAATTTGATGGCGATGAGGCCGACGACGAATTTGATCCGCTTGACGAACTAGAATCATTGTCAGGCTTTGGCAGTGAGGAATTCGAAGAGCTGGACGCAGACAGTGTCGATTTGCTTGATGAGTTGCTTGATGATGACATTAATCATTCGTTAGATGATGAGGTCTCTGGTGAACTCGATCCGTTTGATGAGCTGATTCGTGAGGATGATGCGCCAGAAAGCGAGCTTAACCAGCGAGAGCAGAGTGCTCCTAAATCAGAAAGTACGCAGGATTTCCCATTAGAAGAAGCCCAAGCGAGTCAAATAGAGCCAGTTCATTCTGCTAAGGATAATCTAGAGCTTGAGTCGGACTTAGATATTGATGCGCTTCTTAATGAGCATCAGCCTGAGCTGTTGCAACAGCCTGAGAACCAAGAACCTGAAAAGCAAGCGAGTGAAACGGCTGTTAGTGATGAATTCTTGGAAGATATTGAGGATATCTCACTCGAATACGATCCTTTGATGCGTGAGTTGGATGAGCTTTTTGAATCAAGTCACGATGACGCAAGTTCTGAAGAGCAAGACAACAAAGAGGAGCCTTCTGAGCTGGATTCGTTGTCTGATGAGCTAGAAGAATCTCTAAATACAGAAGAAAAGGAATCTGAGCCTGAATTTACACCAACGCCGAATGCCGTTGAAAATGAATTTGGCATGCCGCTCGAAGAGGACTGGTTACTGGATGAATCTGAACCAGAGTCCGAAACAAAACAGGAACTAGAGCCTACTGCTACAACGTCCGAAGAGAGTGACGAAGACGAATTTGCTTTTGATGAGTTAGAGCTGCCAGAATTCAGCGAAGAAGACGCCTTGGCATCCATGGCGGATGAGCCGGAGCGCGCAGAATCGGAAAGTGAACGACCTGTAGCTAGTTCAGAAGCGGACGATGAGTTTGAATTTGATGAGCTAGAACTACCAGAGTTCAGCGAAGAAGACGCCCTAGCATCCATGGCGGATGAGCCAGAGTTAGCCGAATCGGAAAGTGAACGACCTGAAGCCGTCTCAGAAGCGGACGATGAGTTTGAATTTGATGAGTTAGAACTACCAGAGTTCAGCGAAGAAGACGCCTTGGCTTCCATGGCGGATGAGCCAGAGTTAGCCGATTCGGAAAGTGGACGACCTGAAGCCGTTTCTGAAGCGGACGATGAGTTTGAATTTGATGAGTTAGAACTACCAGAGTTCAGCGAAGAAGACGCCTTGGCCTCCATGGCGGATGAGCCAGAGGCAGCAGATTCGGAAAGTGAACGACGTGAAGCCGTTTCAGAAGCAGACGATGAGTTTGAATTTGATGAGTTAGAACTACCAGAATTCAGCGAAGAAGATGCCTTGGCCTCCATGGCGGATGAGCCAGAGTTAGCCGAATCGGAAAGTGAACGACCTGAAGCCGTTTCAGAAGCGGACGACGAGTTTGAATTTGATGAGTTAGATCTGCCAGAATTCACAGAAGATGACGCGCTTGCGTCTATGTCTGATAGGACAGCACCAGATTCAGAATCCCCCGTCAGCCCTAAAATTACGCTGAAAGCAGACAACGATCATGATGCACTGTTCGAACTGTTTGCTCAGCAGCAGAATGGCCTAGATGCAGAGCCAGAACCGACTCAAACCACTCAAGAACCAAACATTGCTGGTTTAGCTGAGTCTGATATGGAAAGTCTGTTATCTGAAAAAGGCGAATCTGAAGCTTTTGAAGGCCAGTTAGATCGCGACACGATAGACAGCGCAGGCATGGACTTCGAGACTATGTTTGATATCGGTGACGATTGGGAAGGTTTTAAAACACCGAATGATAATAGCGCGTCGGAAGCCGAGGATGTACCTGAAGATCAGCGAGACATCTGGAACTCAGAAGAGGCTCTGAGCGAACCAGAAATTGCTGAAGAAAACTGGGAACAGCAAACGACCCTGGACGATTTTGATCCTAAGAAAAGTCAATTCATGACTATTGATGAATTGATGGCACAGGTTGATAACGAGAGTGGAGAGTTTGAAGAACAAGACTTGAAGCTGGATGTTGGGTTAAATGAGTTTCCGGATGTCATTGGTGACATCACTGATGTGGACGTCGATTCCGATGCAGAAGGCGCAGGTAAGCTGGATTTAGCTAAGATATACCTAGAAATGAACGATCCGAAAGGGGCGATCAAACTGCTGGAAGAAGCTATTGTATTCGGTGAAGATGACGTTCGCCGTGAAGCGAAAAACCTCATCGACTCCATTAATGGTAGATAAATCAATAGGGGTGGCGTAAGCCGCCCTTTTTGTCTCTGCAAGCAAAGTCATTCTCGCTGAAACTGGCAACTAGAGGTGAGTTGGGTATATACTTCCCGCCCCATTTTAGAGTTCGAAGGTTAAGATGAGAATCGCATTAGGTATCGAGTATAACGGTACAAACTACTTTGGTTGGCAACGCCAGAGAGACGTAAAAAGCGTCCAAGAAGAGCTGGAAAAAGCATTGTCTATCGTTGCAAACCACCCTGTAGAAGTGCAATGTGCAGGTCGTACTGATGCTGGTGTACACGGCACCGGACAAGTTGTTCACTTTGATACCAACGTAGATCGAAAAATGGTGGCTTGGACGATGGGCGCAAATGCGAACATGCCAGGTGATATCGCTGTTCGCTGGGCAAAGGAAGTATCAGACGATTTCCATGCTCGATTCTCAGCAACAGCGCGCCGTTACCGCTACATCATTTTCAATCACGCTTTACGTCCGGGGATCTTAAGTTCGGGTGTCAGTCACTATCATGGTGATCTGGATGAGAAAAAAATGCATCAAGCAGGTCAGTATTTGTTGGGAGAAAATGACTTTTCATCATTTCGAGCAGCTCACTGTCAGTCTCTGAGTCCATGTCGCAACATGATGCACCTGAACGTGACTCGTCATGGTGATTATGTTGTCATTGATATTAAAGCGAACGCCTTTGTTCATCATATGGTGCGCAATATTACAGGCAGCCTGATAAAAGTTGGACGTGGCGAAGAAAATCCTGAATGGATTAAGTGGCTGTTAGAGGCAAAAGACCGCAAACTTGCCGGAGCGACAGCAAAAGCAGAAGGCCTATATTTGGTCGATGTAGATTATCCGCAAGAGTTTGATTTACCACGCGTACCGATCGGCCCGTTATTTTTACCAGATAATTTGAACTAAATTTACAAACTTGCTTCAAAATATCGGTAGCTTACACTGAATGTGTACGGAAACTATGCGCTATTTATGATAACAAAAATAGGTACAACCAGTTTTTTATCTACAGTAGCGGTAAGATATGGTTTAATCCGTCGGTGTTATTTCGAATTACTATCTTTCGCAATGAAGCGGAAGAGTTGAGAGAAAAGGTCTTCCATGAGTTGGCTTGAAAAGATTTTAGAAAAAAGCAATCTTGTAAGTTCACGTAAAGCTTCTATCCCAGAAGGTGTGTGGACAAAATGTACCTCTTGTGAGCAGGTTCTGTACCATGCTGAACTGGAGCGTAACCTAGAAGTATGTCCTAAGTGTAACCATCACATGCGTATGAAAGCGCGTCGTCGTTTGGAAACATTTCTGGACGAAGGTAACCGTGTTGAACTGGGTTCTGATCTTGAGCCTCAAGACAAGCTGAAGTTTAAAGACTCTAAGCGCTACAAAGAGCGTATTTCAGCGGCTCAAAAGAGCAGCGGTGAGAAAGACGCATTGGTTGTAATGCAGGGTGAACTACTAGGCATGCCACTGGTAGCTTGTGCGTTTGAGTTCTCTTTCATGGGTGGCTCAATGGGTTCTGTCGTTGGCGCTCGCTTTGTTAAAGCGGTAGAAGCTGCAATCGAGAACAACTGTGCACTTGTTTGTTTCTCCGCAAGTGGTGGCGCACGTATGCAAGAGGCATTGATGTCTCTAATGCAAATGGCAAAAACCAGTGCAGCACTTGAACGTCTATCTGAAAAAGGTCTGCCGTTCTTCTCAATCCTGACTGACCCAACCATGGGTGGCGTATCAGCAAGTTTGGCAATGTTAGGCGACATCAACATTGGCGAGCCTAAAGCGTTGATTGGTTTCGCGGGTCGTCGCGTAATTGAGCAAACGGTACGTGAAGATCTTCCAGAAGGCTTCCAGCGCAGTGAGTTCCTGCTTGACCACGGTGCTATCGATATGATCGTTGATCGTCGTGAAATGCGTCAACGCGTGGGTGGTCTTATCGCTAAGATGACTAACCACAAGTCTCCTTTGGTGGTTTCGGTTAACGAATCTCCAAATGAAGAGCCATATTCTGTACCAGAAGTGGACGAAAAAGGGTAAAGTAACAGCTAACATAAAGCCAAAGAAATTAATGGTTAAAGTTAGATGACCCAAAACTCAATTCCTCAAGCCACATCCTCTCTAGAGATGTGGCTTGATTATTTAGCAAATATTCATTCCTCAGCAATCGACCTTGGCTTAGACCGTGTTCAAGCGGTAGCAAGTAAAGCCAACCTCACAAAACCAGCTCCGACGGTTATCACTGTTGCCGGTACCAATGGTAAAGGCTCAACGTGTGCGTTAATGGAAGCGATTTTATTAGACGCCGGCTATTCAGTAGGTGTTTACAGTTCACCCCACCTGATTCGTTATAACGAGCGTGTACGCATTAATGGCGTAGACGTAGAAGACGCGAAACATTGCCAAGCGTTCGACTTTGTAGAAAAGCAGCGTGGTGATATCACGTTAAGTTTGTTTGAATTTGGAACCCTTGCCGCATTACGAATCTTTCAGACAGAAAAAGTAGATGTTGTCCTGCTCGAAGTGGGTTTAGGCGGCCGTTTGGATGCCACCAACGTCGTTGATCACGATGTGTCAGTCATTACCAGCTTAGCTGTTGACCATGTTGATTGGCTTGGTGATGACATCAATGTTATCGGATTTGAAAAAGCGGGCATCTACCGCTCAGGTAAGCCTGCCATCTGTGGTCAGCCTTTACCTCCTGCAACTGTGGCCGCGCACGCGGACGATATCGGTGCAGAGTTTTTCCAGGTTGGCATCCAGTTTGACTATAAACTGACCGACAAAGGTTGGAGTTGGACAAGTGGTGCGTTCGATCTTGAAGATTTACCTGTCCCGTCACTGCCGTTACCAAACGCGGCGACAGCACTTATGGCGCTTGGTGCTTCAGAATTGCAAATCACTGACATAAACCTCGTCAATGGCTTGAATAATGCTCGACTCGCAGGTCGAATGCAGGTGTTACAGAGCGAGCCAGAAATCGTACTTGATGTTGCTCACAATCCACACTCTGCTGAATATTTAGTGGAAAAGGTGAAGCATCAGTATGCGGGTAAGCACATTCATGTTGTGATTGCTATGCTGCACGATAAGGACATAAAAGCCACCGTTGAAGCACTGGCACCTATTGCCACTCAATGGTACCCAGCATCGCTTACAGGCCCTCGTGCTGCGACTGCAGAAGAGTTGTGTCAATACTTACCTCAGGGGCAAGTTCAGTTCCAGACACCCGTAGAAGCGTTTGAAAATGCGAAAACAAGCGCACAACAAGACGATGTTATTTTGGTGGTTGGTTCTTTCCATACCGTGGGTGAGGTGTTGGAGCATTGGCAAGCAAGTAATAAATAACCAAAGGTAATTTGATGGCAAGTAAATTTCAGAGTCGTTTAGTCGGCACTATCATTCTGGTGGCAGTGGGAGTGATTGTGCTCCCAGATGTACTAGATGGTAAAAAACTTCACTACAAAGAAGAATTTGCCAGCATTCCTATCAAACCTGAGCTTGATAGTGATGTGGAAAACTTCGAAATACTCGAGCCTGTCGAAGATGATATTGCATTGCCTGACTCTCCAGTAGAGGCAGTGGTGCAGGAGTCAGAAGAGCCTCAGGTCGCCGTTTCAAAACCGCAACCTGAACCGGTAGCGCAGCAAGAAGAGACTAAACAACCAGAGCAAGTTGAAGTCGATGCTCGTCCGGTTGTTGAGAAAAATCAATATGAAGATTCTGCATGGATCATTCAGTTGATGGCACTTAAGAATCATGACAATGCGGTCGCGTTAGTTGCCGATTTGCAAAAGCGTGGTTATCAGGCTCACACGAAACAAGAAAATGAATTTACGCGTGTCATTGTTGGCCCAGATGTGTCAAAAAGTAAACTGGAACGACAAGTTCAAGAATTACAAAAAATTACTGGCTCAAAAGGTCAATTGCTTAAATTTAAGCCGTTAAATCCATAAGAAAACGTTTGCGTCAGCATTTTTTCTGTTAAAATGCGCGCCAACTTAAGATGAAGAAAATATGAATTGGTTAGATTTTGTCATTTTAGGGGTGATCGGGTTTTCAGCTTTGATCAGTTTAGTTCGTGGTTTTGCTAAAGAAGCGTTGTCTTTGGTGATTTGGTTTGGAGCGTTTTTTATCTCCAGTAACTACTACACCAAATTGGCGGTATATTTCTCCAATATCGAAGACGACATGTTCCGAAACGGAGCTGCGATAGCGGCATTATTTGTCGCAACACTAATCGTTGGTGCAGTGGTGAATTATGTCATTGGCCAACTAGTACAAAAAACAGGGCTATCAGGTACTGACCGACTTCTTGGTATGGTCTTTGGTGGTTTACGCGGAGTTTTAATTGTTTCTGCGCTACTGTTTTTTATGGATGCGTTTACCGCATTCCCAAGCTCGGATTGGTGGAAAGCGTCACAGTTAGTCCCTGAGTTCAAACGTGTGATCGCTCCCTTCTTTGAGCATTTACAAGCAACGTCAAGTTTTCTTTCTGGCACTATCTAGTAGTGCCAGCTACTGTCGCAAATCGAGGATTAGGACATGTGTGGTATTGTTGGAATCGTGGGCACAACCCCTGTAAACCAGTCTATTTATGACGCGTTAACGGTGTTACAGCATCGTGGCCAAGATGCAGCGGGTATTTGTACCATAGAAAGCAATCGTTTTCGTCTGCGTAAGGCGAACGGTTTAGTCAAGGATGTGTTCGAAGCAAAACATATGCAACGCTTGCAAGGTGAAGTTGGTATCGGTCATGTACGCTACCCAACTGCTGGTAGTTCAAGTGCTTCAGAAGCTCAGCCTTTCTACGTAAACTCTCCTTTCGGTATTACACTTGCCCACAATGGTAACTTAACCAACGCTCACGAAGTTCGCCAAAAGCTGTTTGAAAAAGACCGTCGCCACATCAACACGACGTCAGATTCAGAAGTGTTGCTGAACGTGCTTGCTCACGAAATCGATTCTGTGAAAGGCAATGTAACGACAGAAGACGTCTTCCGCGCGGTGACTAACGTCCATCGTACAATTCGCGGCGCATACGCAGTAACTGCAATGATCATTGGCCACGGTATGATTGCGTTCCGTGACCCGAATGGCATTCGTCCTCTTTGTTTGGGTAAACGCGAAGAAAAGGGTCGTACTGAATACATGGTGGCATCTGAGTCTGTTGCTCTTGATGCAGTAGGTTTTGACTTTGTTCGAGACGTGGCACCAGGTGAAGCGGTTTACGCAACTTTCGATGGTGAGCTATACACTAAACAATGTGCAGATAATCCAAAGCTAAACCCATGTATCTTTGAGTTTGTTTACTTTGCTCGTCCTGACTCATTCATTGATAAAATTTCTGTTTACAGCGCTCGCGTTGAAATGGGTAAAAAGCTAGGTGAACGTATCAGTGAAGACTACGCTGATCTTGATATCGACGTTGTTATCCCAATTCCAGAAACCTCGTGTGATATTGCTCTGCAAATTGCGCAAGCTATCGACAAACCATACCGTCAAGGCTTCGTGAAAAACCGCTATGTAGGCCGTACGTTCATCATGCCGGGTCAACAACAGCGTAAGAAGTCTGTACGCCGTAAACTGAATGCGATTCGTTCTGAATTTAAAGACAAGAATGTACTTTTGGTTGATGACTCTATCGTTCGTGGTACGACGTCAGAGCAGATCATTGAGATGGCTCGTGACTCTGGTGCGAAGCGTGTATACATGGTCTCAGCTGCTCCAGAAGTTCGTTTCCCGAACGTTTACGGTATCGACATGCCAAGTGCTACCGAGCTAATCGCTCACGGTCGTGACAACGAGACTATCTGTAAGCATATTGGCGCAGATGCGTTGATCTACCAAAAGCTTGAGGATTTAGTTCAAGCCGTTGGCCTTGGTAACCAAGACATCACCCAGTTTGATACATCGGTATTTAACGGTGAGTATGTGACGGGTGACATTGATCAGCAGTACCTAGACTTCCTAGATGGCTTGCGTAACGATGATGCAAAAACTCAACGTGAGATTCAGCAAGATTTAGCGAACCTAGAGCTTCATAACGAAGGCGCGTAACGCGCATTGATCATCCGGGATAACCCCGGTTGATCCTAAATGAAGATAGCCAATATATTAAGCACTGAACGTGAATACGTTCAGTGCTTTTTCATTTTTTAAAGCCTCAAAAATTCAAGAAACATCACCGTTTCACCTCTTTCCAACCATTAGCCAATAATACCGCTGCTGTTATTGGCATAGAAAAATCCTGTTTATATCAACTCATATTTTTAAACAGTAAATCACGACTTTTCACATGTTACAAAGCGTATTTTTTAAAATTAAAACATCATTTCGATATTGTGGTTTTGTTTTTGATTTCCGTCGCAACAATAGTGAAACAGCGTTCCAATTATGTTGTTGTGTTTTCTATTATTAGTGCCGCAATAAGCGATGCAGCGTGAAACGTTGTTTATAAACTAGAAAGGAATGAACGTGAGAACATTTAAATATTCGCTACTGGCTATGTCATTGATGGCGGTGACTGGCTGCTTAGACGATACCTCTGCGCCTAGCAATAACCAAAAACCACAAGAGGTGGTTCAGGATGGTGTCCAGGCAACAGCCGAAGACTTTGAAACCCTGAAAAACCGCGTAATCCCTGATTTCGTTGCTAGTGCAAAATCCACAGCAACGAATAAGGGAACCACTCTAGAAGCATTGGCAGCAGAATATCTTCAGCTCGAGAGAGAAGTGGAGCAGGAAGATGGCACCAAGGTGAAGGAGAAGTACTGGAATCCTGAAGGTTATTGGTATGATGTCAATTACAAGCAGGTAGAAAAACCAGGTTGGTCGCCAAAAGATCACCTGGAACGCTTAGTTATTCTGGCAGCGACATACAATGAAAACCCTGATCCTGAGTTGGGTACTGCGATCAGCAACGCTCTGATCTATTGGTTAGATGCGGATCCACAAAGCTGGAACTGGTGGTGGCATGATATCGGGATTCCGAAACGAATCGGTTCCAGTGCTGTAATGGCAAAAGATGCGCTGAGTGAAGCATTAAGTAAGAGAGTTGCTGCTTATCTGCCGAGCATTCCGAATTACTCGCCAAACAACCCGAACAGCCCAATTCCAAAAGCGGCTAACCGTACCGATATCGCATTAGCCGTATTGAATCACGGTATACTGGCTGATGATGCAGAGATGGTCGGTAAAGCGATTGCTGACATCGAAGCTACTATTGGGGTTAGTACCGGAGCAGGTGTTCAGCCCGATTATTCATTCCATCAGCACGGTCCACAATTGTATACCTCTGGCTATGGACCGGTGTGGTTCAATTCTGCAGCGAAATGGGCGAACTTTGTGGAAGGCCTGCCTTGGGCATTTGGCCAGGATAAAATTGATGTTTTGGTTGCTTATATGCTGGATGGCCAACGCTGGTCAAAACGCCATGGGCAATGGGACTACAACACCATGAGCCGCGGTATCAGCCGCACTAAGAACACCGAATTTACACCTAATAGTACGGACGCATTACCGGAAAACACCGCGATAGATATCGTTGCAGGATGGGCTCCGGAACGAGCTGAAGAGGCTGAGGCCTTTAAACGCCATGAATTTGGTGGTGAAGGCTCGGGCCTGAACGGCTTTAAGCACTTCTGGCGCAGTGATTATTCGGTGAAAGCTGCTGACGGCCATATGTTCAGTATTGGTATGAACTCTCAACGAGTGGAGCCAGCCGAAGCGGGTAATGGCGAAAACCTGAAAGGCTTCTGGCTTAGTTTCGGCAGCACCTTCCTGCTACAGCGTGGTAACGAATACCATAACATCTTCCCTGTATGGGACTGGAAGCTGGTTCCGGGCGTAACTGCACCTGAATATGTCGCTCAGGGTGCGGATTGGGGACGTATCATGCAGCAGGATGTTTCGTTTGTTGGTGGCGTCACCAACGATCGCTACGGTGTTTCTGTGATGGATATGGATATCACTATTCGCCATTCACAAACTGCCCACTCAACTAAGCCGGATTTCTATGAATTCGGTGAAGGCAAAGGCCGAACTCAGGCTAAGAAAGCGTGGTTCAGCTTTGCAGATGAAGTTGTCGCGCTGGGTGCTGGTATCAACTCTACCCACTATGAACCGGTTAATACTTCGGTTAACCAGGTACTGCTTAATGGGGATGTGACCGTTGATGGTCAGGTAGTTCAGAAGGGCAGCCGCTTGGTAACGGACGCTAAGTGGGTACACCATGACAACGTGGGTTATGTATTCCCAGACAGTTGGAAGGGTACTGTATCTAATCAGACCCAAACGGGGACGTGGAAATCGATCCGTCGAACCAGCAGTGCGGAAGAGGTCAGCAAGGACGTATTTACTCTGTCTATGACGCATGGCTCACAGCCTAACGAGGCTAAGTACCAGTATGTGATTGCCCCGGGTAAGAGTGCTGAGCAAACCGCAGAATACGCGAAGGTATTGCCGGTAGAAGTATTGCAGAACAACAAGCAAGTTCAGGCAGTACGTCACAGCGATCTGAACGTGACAGGCATTGTGTTCCATGAAGCGGGCAGCATTAAGCTTGGCGGTGACGTAATGATTACCGTTAACCTGCCGAGTGTTATTTTGCTTGATGAAAGCGGTAAGCAGCCAACAGTCAGTGTGTCTACTCCTGGAGCAGAATATGCTGACCTAGAGCTGGTGTTACAGTCGGCTACTCATGGTAACGTGACTCATCGAGTACTAACGCCGGGTGGTGCAGCTGAGCTAGGTAAAAGCGTGACCTTTAACTGGAACGAAGGACCAGATAACAGTGAGCGAGATGCCGCACAGGAAGCACAGAAGCATGCTGAACTGGAAGCTGCGAGTCAGCCGGAACTGACACTGCTGGCAGTAGCGGATACAGAGCTACAAGGTGGCAAATATGCTGATGAAAACTTCGACGTTGTATCGCGCTGGGATCTGTGGGTAGGTCAGATTGCTGATAAAGAAGCAGCTGAAGCAGGCGCGACTAAAACGGTGAAGTCGGTGTTGAAGTTTGACCTGAGCCAGTTGCGCGATACGGCAGTAGAGAAAGCAACACTGAAGCTGCATGTGCGTAATATTGGCGGGGATTCGTCCCAGACGGTTAATGTATCCGTACTGGCAGATAATGACTGGAGTGAAACTGGTATTACTTGGAATACATTACCAGCCAGCAAGTCTAGCAATGCGGCATTGACAGTAAGCAGTGAGCAGAAGAAGCAGTGGGTTGAGCTGGATGTAACAGAGTTGGTTAACAATGCTCGTTCTGATGGCGCTATTGGCTTGCTGTTGGAAAACTCAGGTCTTGGTTTTGTCGCGTTTGGCTCTGATGAAACCGATCAGATTCCTGAATTGGATATCAAACGTGCACTCTAACGGTGAGTGAGTCCTGAATTAATCTGATCTTCAATATTCAACGGCGACCACATTGGGTCGCCGTTTTCTATTAAAAAAGAACCTAAACGGAACTGTATAGGTACTGGATGCCTTAGTGAATGTTATAAGCAATCACGTAGTCGATGAAGAGGCGTACTTTTTCTGGCAAATGATCTTTATGGTTATAAAGCATATAGATGTCGCGAGGGTTAGCACTCCAGTCTGGCAAAATACGAATTAAGTCACCACGCTCGATGTATTCTTTGACCATAACATTCGGCATCAAAGTGATGCCCAAGCCTTCAGAGCAGGTACTGCGAACCACATTCAGTGCATTAGCCTGAAAGCGTGCACGATCCGTGTTTACGACAGACTCTCCCTTACTGTTTTTCAGTGTCCACTTGATTAAAGGGTAGCCTTTAAGCAGAGAGTGGTTGGAAAGCTCTTCAGCGTGCTCTGGTGCTGGGTTTGCTGCAAGGTAGTCAGGGCTCGCAACCAAAATGTCTTTTACTTCGCCCACTTTACGAGCAATCAGGCTGGAGTCACGCTGTGGACCAACTCGGAAGATGACATCCCATTCTGTTGGATCGAGTTTATCCGCGTTATTTTCTGTTGTTAGCTCAATATTTATATCGGGGTACTGCTTCATAAAGCCATTGAACATCGGCATCATCATACGTTTTGTTAGATTGTACGGAGCCGATATTTTGATTCGCCCGGATGCGCCACGACAGTCGTCTGTAATTTCCTCGGCGGTAGAAGTTAGGCTTTGCAGTAGTGGTGAACATTCTTTGTAAAAGCGTTCACCAGCTTCGGTAAGAGAAAGCTTACGAGCATGACGGTTCAGTAGTCGAAGATTAACAGAGTCTTCTAGCGCTTGAATGCGTCGGGTGATGGTCGCAACCGGAATCATAGTTTTTCGCGAAGTTGCTGTATAGCTCCCATTTTCGACAACCAATCGAAATAGGTTTAAATCATCTAATTTCATATTTCCAGACACATTAAGTTACTAATTGACGCTAATTTATAATTAACTTTGCTATGAAAGATTGCTTTAAGTCAACATGTTGCACTATTTGACCACACCAGGCCGCTACGAGCAAACATTGATATAGCTATGCTATTCCAATGAATATTTGTATAAACGCCTTTTTCAGACTACGTTTTATAACGAGGTGAGACCACCTAAGCCTTTAAATGGCGGGGGATTCATCGATAAAAGTACAACAATAATAAAGACTTAATAAAAACTTGTTTTTGACTGACCTATGTGAGGTGTAAAGGTATGTTTAAGGCTCACAGTCATACGGCAATGGTCTCGGCGCAGGAAGCGGTTCATCATAAACTCATTATGTTAGTGGATGATGATGCCATTTTTCGCAATGTAACTAATGCCTATTTAGAAAGTCAGGGTTTTGAGGTAGTAGAAGCTGAAAATGGCTTAGACGCACTTCAACAACTTAGGGAATGCCAACCCGATCTTGTCTTATGTGATTTATCTATGCCGTTGTTGGATGGTATAGAGTTCGTCGAAGAAGTCAGCCTGGAATATCCATCGTTGCCGCTTATAGTGGTGTCTGGCACGGATGAAATGTCAGACGTTGCAAAGGCGTTGCGTTTTGGTATTAAAGACTTTCTTCCCAAACCGATAGGTAACTATAAACATTTAACACAAGCCATCGATAATACGCTTGAGGATTGTGACTGTCATTTTTCTGAACAACGTGACTTTTCAAGTCAATGGTTCAGGGTTGATGATGGTGGAGAAATACCAGATGAACAAGAGCTTCACTGGCATTTAGAGTACTTGCAAGAAAACCCGAATGCGGCAAGAGATTTGCTTCATGCATTATTACCGGATAAGGATGCTTCTCAAGGAGACTGGCGTTGTTCATACCGGCTACTTCAATCGACAGACGTAATGCCGTTGGTGTTCGATTATCGTTGGCTGATGAATGGACAGTTTGCTTTCTACTTGGTGGACTCTGCTTCCCAAAGTAACAGCGGAGTAGGGACCACTTTACTCATACGCGCATTATTTGATGATTACCTACGCAACTTAAAGAACTTTAGTGCCGATCTTAAAGACATGGTGGGAATCATTGAGAAGGGTATTGAATGCTCGGAATGTGCAGGGCCAATTAATGCTGTGTTTGGTGTTGCAGATTTGGCGTCATCTACGGTCTCGATTTTACCTGCGGGTTTAGATAGCCAGTGGTCAAATGGTGATTCCAACCAGCATATCGCAGCAGGAAATAGCTTGGGTGGTGGCAGCTTGAAAAACTTCATCACCAGGGACTTACCGTTAAATACCGCTGGGCAGTTGTCTATCGGATGTCTGGGCTCTTCAAGTTTTAGCCTAAATATCACTCGCCACGAATAATTCACTAGATACGAATCTGGTAAACGAAAAGCAGCAATAATGCTGCTTTTTTTATATCGTTTTCGAGCCATTCAATCGTATTGATAGATTAATAACCTTACTTTTTGTTTGTGTTTATCACCGCCTGTATAAGGTATAGTCAGCGCCTAAACAATAATGACCCATTTGTGTAACGTGTGCTTAACGTTGCGGCATGGGAGAAGCAAAGTCAAATAGTGAGAAGAAACATCATGGCAGACAAAGAGTTTAAAGAGCCTTATAATATTTTGTACTTTTTAGGTTTCATTGCAGTACTTATGATCCCAACACTACCTGCAACGTTAACCTGGCTGCGTGTATTCAACGGCTACGCGGGCTAACAAACTAGCTATCGTTTCTGGAGTTCACCATTCGTATTAAGCGTTACTTATTCAATATCGTTGGTGGACTCTGCATTTTGCTCGGCATAGCCGGAATTGTCCTTCCTCTACTACCAACTACTCCATTTATCTTGCTCGCCAGTGCGTGTTTTATGCGAGGCAGCCCAGCATTCCATCATTGGTTACATAATCACAATACGTTTGGCCCTATTTTGTATAACTGGCATCAAAATAAAGCCGTTGAGCCTAAAGTAAAACAACGTGGCGCGATTTTTATTGTGATCAGCTTTACGATTTCAATTGTTGTTGTCCCTGTCGTTTGGGTGAAAATTGCACTTTTAGGGATGGCAATCGTTTTACTTAGCTGGTTTATGCGGCTACCTGTGATTGAGCCGGTTGCTGACCGAGAAGAAAATCACTAATATTGTAGGGAATAGTGTGCCCGCTCTTCGAGTGGGCGTTTGTATTTTCAGCACCTGTGAGTTTACGAATATAAACACATAGCGATGAAAACCTATTGTTCGTTGCCCTCGTGATACTGAGATAGCGAGAGGGTGATGAGCCAATCTAAGTAAATCGGTATTATGACTACAGAAACAATTTCACTGATCAAATCTAGCATCAAAAGCATCCAAGATTACCCAAAACCAGGCATCCTTTTCCGTGACGTGACCAGTCTGCTAGAAGACGCGAAAGCGTACCAGGCGACTATTGGCCTATTGGTTGAACGTTACAAAGCGATGGGATTTACAAAAGTTGTGGGTACAGAAGCGCGCGGCTTCCTGTTTGGTGCGCCACTAGCGCTTGAGCTAGGTGTGGGTTTTGTTCCAGTACGTAAGCCAGGAAAACTGCCACGTCCAACGATTGCTCAGTCATATGAGTTAGAGTACGGCATGGATACATTAGAAATCCATACTGACGCGATCGTAGAAGGTGACAAAGTACTTGTTGTCGACGATTTGCTAGCAACTGGCGGTACTATCGAAGCAACAACGAAACTGATTCGCCAATTAGGTGGGGAAGTTGAGCATGCTGCATTCGTTATCAATCTACCTGAAATCGGTGGTGATAAACGTTTAGAAGCGTTAGGTCTAAATGTGTACAGCATCTGCGATTTCGAAGGACATTAATACATTCAATGAGTTATTTAGCTTTAGCGCGAAAATGGCGTCCTAATAAGTTTGACCAGGTCGTGGGGCAGAAACATGTCCTGACGGCATTGGAGAATGCGTTAGCGCAAAATCGCCTCCATCATGCGTACTTGTTTAGTGGTACTCGTGGTGTTGGTAAGACGAGTATCGGCCGTTTGTTTGCCAAAGGGCTGAACTGTGAAACCGGTATTACCGCAACCCCTTGTGGTCAATGTGATACTTGCCGCGAAATCGATGAGGGTCGATTTGTTGACCTGCTAGAAATCGATGCGGCCTCACGTACTAAAGTTGAAGACACTCGTGAACTGTTAGACAACGTTCAATACAAGCCTGCTCGTGGACGCTTTAAGGTGTACCTCATCGATGAAGTACACATGTTGTCGCGTCACTCTTTCAATGCACTGTTGAAAACACTGGAAGAGCCGCCGGAATACGTTAAGTTCTTACTGGCGACAACCGATCCGCAAAAGTTGCCTGTGACGATTTTGTCTCGTTGTCTGCAGTTCCATCTGAAGCCAATCAGTGTTGATGAAATTCACCAGCAGCTTGATTATATCCTTGAGCAAGAGCAGGTCTCAGCAGAGTCTAAAGCTTTGGGTATGATTTCCCATGCGGCTGATGGCAGTATGCGTGATGCACTGAGTCTGACTGATCAAGCGATAGCTTTAGGCAATGGTGTGGTACAAGTGGATACCGTTAGCCATATGCTAGGCACGATCGACACCGATCAGGCGATTCACTTACTTGAGTCGATCAGTAGCAAGCAGCCTCAGCAAGCCATAGAGAAAATCCAACAACTGGCGTCCAATGGCGTTGAGTGGGACGGCTTGTTGCAACAGTTGGCTTCCCAATTACATCGAATTGCTATGTATCAAGCTTTGCCATCTACTTTAGATCAAGCTCAGCCTGATGCAGAAAAAATAGAATTATTAAGTAAAGCGCTCAGTCCACAAGATGTGCAGCTTTATTATCAAGTTGCGATAAAAGGTCGTGAAGATCTCTCATTGTCACCAAACGGCCGTGTTGGCATGGAAATGATCGTATTGCGCATGATGGCATTTCGTCCGTCGGCGAATAACGTTGCTAACACTATTTCTACTGCGGCTCCAACGCAACAAACAGCGCCGGCAGCTCGATCGAGCCAGGGTAATGCTACGCCAAATCAACAAGCGTCGGTTCAACCCCCGCAGTCGCGTCCGTCGCAAGTGTCGTCACCGCAACCAGTTAATCAGCCAGTAAGCCAGCCTGTAGTCAACAATCAGGCTCCAATGCAGGAAGCGCCTCAATACCAGCCAGAGTATCAACCGGCTAAGTACGAAGTGCCACCTGCTCAATATGATATGGCGCCACCAATGAGTGAGAACCCTGCGCCTCAGGCTCAACCTCAGCAAGCGTCAGAGCGGGTTCAAGCAGCACCGTCTCGTGGCGGCTTAAGTGGTTTACGTCACCAACTTCGCTCTCAGCGTCAGGGTTTACAACAAAGTGCCCCGCAGCAAAGTGGTGGTCCAAAAAAGCCTAAAGCGACATCTGCTAAACCAGAGTCGGTTCTTGATCGTGTCGCGCAAAGACACGGCAGTTCCGCGCAGGTGTCGCCAAGCTCAATGCCTCAAGCGGAAGAGCAAGTCGTTGAAGAAGCGTATCGCTGGCGTCCAAGCAAACCTGCTGAGACGAAAGTCAATACGAAACTGACACCTACGCAGCTCAAGCAAGCGCTTGAGCATGAAAAAACGCCTGAAATGGCGCAGAAGCTGGTCGATGAGTCTCTAGAGCAAAATGAGTGGGCAAAACTCATTAGTCTGATGAACATGCCTAAGCTGGTGGAGCAAGTTGCGCTAAACTCACATTATAGTAAAGAAGGTTCCACCGTTTCTTTGCAGCTGAGAAGTGCTCAGGCACACTTAAATACAGATAGAGCACAAGGTGAATTGCTCAAAGCTCTAAACACGCTTTTGGGTGAAGATTGCCATTTAACAGTGGAAATAAGTGATGCTGGTGAGACACCGTTAGAATTGCGAGATCGACTCTATCAAGAAAAGTTACAACAAGCGCTGAATAGTCTGGAAAACGATCCAAACGTTCATTTTATTGAACGTCGATTTGCTGCAGAGCTTGTGAAAGATAGCGTGCGCCCTATCTAATAATCGAACGGAGTGGGGTTGAAAACGTTAAGTCATAACCCCATTAATTGATGCAACACCTCATAGCAATCACAGTAAATAAATGAGCAGAAATAGCGCAGGAAAAATACTTGAGGACAAGGCGTAATTTTTCGATAAGTAGTTATTCTACAATGAAAAGTTGCAACGATGTTATCGAGTATTTTAACAAGCTAGAATGACCAGTTATTTACTACGATTGGTATCACAAACCAGAGAGATAAACATGTTTGGTAAAGGCGGTATGGGCAACCTTATGAAGCAAGCCCAGCAAATGCAAGATCGCATGCAAAAGCTTCAAGAAGAAATCGCGAATATGGAAGTAACTGGCGAGTCTGGTGCTGGTCTAGTTAAAGTTACAATCACTGGTAGCCACAATGTACGTCGTGTTGACATCGATGAAAGTTTGATGGAAGACGACAAAGAAATGCTGGAAGATTTGATTGCGGCTGCATTCAACGATGCGGCTCGTCGCGTTGAAGAAACTCAAAAAGAGAAAATGGCTTCTGTAACTGGCGGTATGCAACTACCACCAGGTATGAAAATGCCATTCTAATCTGCTGAAATCTAATTAAGCGGATTTTCAATGCGTACCAGTCATATGCTGGAACAATTGATGGAGGCCTTACGTTGTCTACCTGGGGTTGGTCCCAAGTCGGCGCAGCGTATGGCCTTTCATTTGTTACAGCGAGATAGAAAAGGCGGCTTACAGCTCGCCGATGCTCTTAGTCAGGCAATGACGGAAATTGGCCATTGCTCAGAGTGCCGCACTTTTACTGAAGAAGACATCTGCCATATTTGTACCAATCCTAAAAGACAGGAAAACGGTCAGATCTGTGTGGTGGAAAGCCCGGCAGACATCGCAGCCGTAGAGGCGACAGGACAATACTCCGGACGATACTTTGTTTTGATGGGGCATTTATCTCCGCTTGATGGTATCGGTCCAAGTGATATTGGCTTAGATGTGCTCGATTATCGTCTTCGCCGAGGTGATATTACTGAAGTGATTCTGGCTACCAATCCAACGGTAGAAGGTGAAGCTACGGCACATTACATCGCAGAGCTGTGCAGAGAGCATCAAGTCGAGGCAAGCCGAATTGCACATGGTGTTCCTGTTGGCGGTGAACTTGAACTTGTTGATGGCACCACCTTGTCACACTCACTGTTAGGTCGACACAAATTATAATAAAAGCCGCTGAATTCAGCGGCTTTTTTCTGTCTGTTTATCGAGTGATATTGTTTTCTTATTGATGGCTTATAGGAAGGTTAATTGTCTGAATCGGAAGCCAGTAGGTTTTTATAGATAATCGCACCCACAACACCCCCAATGATTGGCGCAATCCAGAACAGCCATAATTGAGAGATGGCCCAGTCACCGAGATAAATAGCCACAGCGGTACTACGTGCAGGGTTCACCGAAGTGTTTGTCACCGGAATACTGATTAAATGAATAAGCGTGAGGCACAAGCCGATAGCAATTGGCCCAAACCCTTCCGGTGCTCGTTTGTCTGTTGCACCCATGATGACAATCAAGAACATCATGGTCATGACGATTTCTGTTACTAAAGCGGCTAACATCGAGTATTGGCCGGGTGAGTGCTCACCGTAACCGTTCGCTGCAAATCCTGAGGCGACAATATCAAAGCCAATTTGACCCGATGCAATCACGTATAGGGCTCCACCCGCGATGATACCGCCAATGACCTGAGCGATGATGTAAGGTAAAACCTCTTTGTTCTCAAAACGACCGCCAGCCCAAAGGCCAATTGTCACGGCAGGGTTCAAGTGGCAGCCGGAAATATGGCCAATAGCAAATGCCATGGTGAGAACGGTTAAACCAAATGCCAGCGCCACGCCTAACAGTCCGATGCCGACTTCGGGAAATCCAGCGGCCAATACCGCACTACCACAACCACCTAGTACCAACCAGAACGTACCAAAAGCCTCAGCCAAATATTTATTCATGCAATTTCCTATTTCTTATTCTATAACTTGCTGAACATAGTTGAGAATTGTCAGTTAAGTGTGAGGCAAAACACGAAAAGAAAAGAATAGGAATGGTATGTACGACAGTGTCTCAGAGATGAAACCAAAAGAACGAAGATAGTGCAACGGTGAAGTGGGGAGAAAAGATAGGGCAAGGCCTACGTTAACTGCTCTAATTCAGTAATATTCGTCAGCGCTTCTTGGTTGGTCTTTCCGCACACAACGGGACAAGGTTTGAAATCATGGCAGACTTTTGGTCGCTCAGGCTGACCAAATAGCTTACAAAGGTTGTCATCGTTAAGTTGTACGCAACGAACACCAGCGGGCTTACCGTTTGGCATGCCGGGAATCGGTGAAGAGATACTTGGGGCGATACAACACGCGCCACAGCCTAAGCGACAATCCATAATGTAAACCTCTTAAAAATTGAGGTGGCAATTATGGTCATTTTGACGTGGATTGGAAGGGGAACTGCATAAAAAAGTACAAGTAGTGTTGCAATACTTGTACTCTTCTAGATTGGTCGAATGGTCACTTAAGAAAACGGTTATAGACAAATAAGATCACAAACGCCCCTAAAGTCGCCGTAATAATACTGCCGACGTTGATACCCGTAGCGCCACCTTGTCCCAGAAAGCTTCCTAAAAAGCCACCAACAAACGCACCAGCAATCCCCAAAAACATTGTGGCAATCCAACCACCACCGTCATTACCAGGCATTAACCACTTTGCTAATGCTCCTGCGATCAAACCTAAGATTATCCAAGATATGATGCCCATAAGTGACTCTCCCTCTTATCAATATTTAAACCAACTTACACTGGTTTAAGGATAGAGCATGCCAACAGAAAATCTCTGATCGTCGTAAACGGATAAATGCGCTTTGATGATAATTGCTGAATACTTGAACTTTTGTGGTGAGAAAGGTATAAATCGCCCCTAATTCCCTTGGCGAGACCGAAAGTATGAGCACTCCATTTTGGCAAAGTAAAACGTTGGAACAGATGACCGAAGAGGAGTGGGAGTCTCTGTGTGATGGCTGTGGTAAGTGCTGCCTTCACAAGCTCATGGATGAAGATTCTGATGAGGTGTATTACACCAATGTCGCGTGTAGCTGGTTAAACAGTAAGACATGCTCGTGTAAAGATTATCCTAATCGATTTTCTTCAGGAGAAGAGTGCCTGAAGCTTACGCGCGAAAAAATCCCGGAGTTTAACTGGTTGCCTTTAACTTGCGCTTATCGTCTTTTGGCTCAAAATAAGCCGCTACCCGAATGGCACCCACTGATTACTGGGTCTAAATCAGCGATGCACGCAGCCGGTGAGAGTGTGCGTAATCGTGTTGTTTATGAAATTGATGTTGTTGACTGGGAAGATCACATCATCGAACTACCTAACGAGTAATATCCTGAGCAATATGAGTGTCGCTCAAATTTAAAATTACCGTTCTAAGAGGTTTGACACACTTTTGCTGTGTGCCTTACCTCACTTTTACATCTAATACCTTCTTTTGACCCGTTCTTGTCTTCACGTGATGTAAAATAAACACAGGTGATGTTCTCGCCTGTTCCAGCTCTGATCGATTTTGAGATTTCAGTTTTTTACGAGGTAAAAATGACGTTTTGTTTCCCGCAGAAAAATCGCCTGACACCTTGGGTTGCGTTACTTTCTATTTTCATCGCGATGATGAATCCTTTCTTTGCAAACGCGGCAGAGAAAACAGAAGCGCCTGTTGTATCGGAGGCCGAAGCATCCATCGATAATCTGAACATCGATATTATCGACTTAACGCAGAGCTTAGCTCAGACAAATGGTGACGAGCGTGATGCCCTCCAGTTGCAGCTTTTTCAGAAAAACCAACAACTACGCGCTCAGTTGGCGACTGCGATTGAAAAAGAATCTATCCCGCACAAAAAACTGGTTCAATTAGTTAAAACGCAAGAAAAATACACTAACGATGCGACAGCCTATCTGGCATCGAAAACGAAGTCAGTGACAGAAAAACTGAACGCGGCTAAGGATGAGGAAAAGCTGTCGATCATTAATGACTATCGTGAGATTCAGCACTATCTAGACGTGATTTTTGAGGCAAGTTGGCAAAACTTAGTTTGGTTAGAACGACTGGGTGAACAGAATAAGCGTGCTGAAACTAAATTTAAAGAAACGGTAGATAAGCGTATTCGCTTGCTTTCTGCATCCGTGCAGTACTTAAGTCAGCAGAGCGAAATCATTGGCGGACAGCTGTCTTCTAGCCCTGAATCGGAAAAAGCCTCGCAGCAATTGAGCCAGATGCTCGTTAAGCACAGGTTGGAGATTGCAACTGAGAGTCTGCGTAACTTGATGTCTATTGGTGACAAGATTGGCATCGAAACTTCTGAGTACAAGCGCCAAATATTTGAAGTCACTGGTAGCATTACTCACGATTTACTTAACAGCAAAGTTGTCTGGTCAATCGTCAGTCACTGGTCAAACTCTGCAGTGGACTGGTTAGCTGGAAATGCACCACAGCACCTATTTCAACTGTTTATTTTCGTATTAATTTTGGTTATTGCTCGCGCATTAGCGAAAATAACCCGCAAAGTGATGAGTAAAGCGGTTGCGTCTAAAAACTTAAAACTCTCCCACTTGATGCAGGATTTCTTTATTTCGATGTCCGGCAAGTTCGTATGGGTGATCGGTATTATGGTTGGTCTATCCCAGATTGGCCTGAACCTTGCGCCTATCCTGACGGGTTTCGGTATTGCCGGTGTGATCATTGGTTTCGCGTTGCAAGACACCTTGTCTAACTTTGCGGCAGGGATGATGCTTCTGATTTATCGTCCGTTTGATGTTGGCGACTTCGTTTATGCTGGTGGTGTGGATGGTAAAGTCAGTCATATGAGCTTGGTCAATACCACAATTCGCACCTTCGACAACCAGATCATTATTGTACCGAATAGCAAAATCTGGGGTGATGTGATTAAAAACGTAACCCATGAGCGCATTCGTCGTGTGGATATGGTTTTTGGTATTGGCTACGCGGATGACTTGTTAAAAGCGGAATCGGTACTGACGGATATCATCACTTCTCACCCAGCCGTGCTGCGTACGCCTGAGCCAAATATTAAAGTGCATACGCTTAATACCTCTTCGGTGGACTTTATTGTTCGTCCTTGGGTGAAAACAGACGATTACTGGGACGTTTACTGGGATGTGACCAAGGAAGTGAAGCTTCGCTTTGACCGAGAAGGCATTTCTATTCCGTTCCCGCAACAGGATGTACATCTGCATATGGTTGAGAAGAAAGACGCTTAATTGCTCGCCCTTTGTTTGGAAAAGCACTCATATTGTTGAGTGCTTTTTTGTTTCTATCGGGTAGAGAGGTTCAAGTATTGAGTTGAAGGTGATTAGCCGAAGTATTGCAAAACAATCAGCGGCATAGGTTTGTGTGACCTCAGTTTTCACCCATAAAAAAACGCTCTCGTGGGAGAGCGTCTGAAAAACCACAAAGTGGTAAAGTAAGTGCAAAGTGATTATTTGATTTGCTGCTTTAGGAATTCGCCCAGCTCAGAGTGATGCATGATCTTAGATACAGGGAGAATTTTCTCAGCCGGTCCCCAAGCAAATACATTTACAGGAGTATGCGTGTGGGTACCTGTGCCCCATACCGTGTTTTGGCCAGTCGCATGCTCACGTGCAATCAAGTTTGTGCGGTCATTATATGGGAAGAACGCATCAAAATCGTGAATAGCAGGTACTTGCTCTTGTGCCAGGTAGCTATGACCGTCTACATGATATGGGTTTGGCTTATCTTGCATAATGTGCGCAGCTTGATCCGCTGTGATAGGGAAATCGCTATTCTCGTTGATGATCTTAGCTAAGTTTTCCGCTGTTCTATCTGCTTCAGGTAATGCTGCGAATTTATCCAACATGCCGTAGTAACTGGTTTTTTGGTTGTACAAGCCATCAAGGATAGAGAAATCACCGAAATTAAAGTTAGGCGCGTAGTCTCTGTTTTTGAACGCTTCGCCGCTGCGCTTCTCTGGTTTTGGCAGATTCGCTGATGAATAGCTGAAGCCAAAAGAGCCAGTTTCATGGTCAGCCGTCACGACGATAAGTGTGTCATCACGTCCTTTCGCCCATTCGTAAACAGAGTTCACCGCTTCATCAAACTTAATCATTTCGTGAAGCATGGTGCCCGCATCGTTGCTGTGTCCAGCCCAGTCGATTTGTCCGCCTTCAACCATTAGGAAAAAGCCGTCTTCATCTTTGGATAGAACATCCAATGCTTTTACGGTCATCTCTTTAAGAGAAGGTTGTGTGCGTTTTGGATCGTTTTTACTTTGGCTGTACGCGATGCCATCGGCCATACCTGAGTTAGCAAAAAGACCAAGTAATTTGTCACCTTTTGCTTCAGCCAGCATATCGCGGCTAAATGCCAGGCTATAGCCTTCTTCTTGAGCTTCAGTCAGCAAGTTGCGCTCGTCTTTACGTTTAGATTTAAGAGCAACGTTACCTTGAGTGAGTTTCTCAAGCTGCTTGTAAGTGTCGCCTTTGTCATTCGCTGAACCTGGAATCCAGTGACGAAGACCACCAGAAAGCAGAACATCTACTTCTGTTTCCAGCATGTCGACAGCAATGTCGTTTTCTAAAGAACGGTGAGGTTGATGAGCGGCAAAGGCTGCTGGTGTAGCGTGCGTCATGCGCGTATCAGAAACCAAGCCCGTTGCTTTACCTTTGCTTTTGGCTTTTTCTAAAATGGTTTCAACGTGGTTGCCCTGGCTATCAATACCAATTACTTCTGAAGCGGTTGGCATCCCAGTTGCTAGCATCGTCGCAGAGCAAGCAGAGTCGACTACGATAGCATCTTCAGGGTTAGTCAAAGAAGATCCAATCACACCTTCTTGTGCCAATTTGTAAAGTGCTGTGGTTTCGCCTTTATAAATTGAGTGCGGGGCGTGGTTTGCGTAGGTTTCAAGTAGGCCTACTTGCTGAGGGCCCATGCCATCACCAATCATCAAAATGACGTTTTTGATCTCTGCTGAAAGGGCATTGAAAGAGAGTGTTGAGGCAGCAAGAGCGGTAACTACAGGGTATGCTAAGCGCTTCATTGTATTTTCCTTGTCTATTAAAAGCGCAGGCATTAAAACAATAAATCATGACACTTTTGTGTAAGTCATGAAAGCTTAACCAGATTGTCATTTTCATTGACTAGCAAATTGCCCATCGAGCCAATAGGTCGTGACCGACTGGGCAATGTTTTGGGCCATTATGCAAGCGCGAGAATAATGCCACCCACACTTAAAGCGGCAGAGAGATATTGTCCGGCAGAATAGGAGCTGTCTTCCTCTTCCTCGATTTTATCAGGGCGATCCATTCCCAAAGCGCCATGCGTAAATGATTCGACCTTCTCACCTACAGTTTTATTTTCCGCTTCCACTTTTTTGCTTTTGTGGTCGATTTCTTGCAGAGCGGTAAGAAGCGCTTTGCCTTCAGGAGAAAGTGTCACTTTGTTCTGTTCCACTTTTATTGGTGACGCGTTGACTTCTCCTGCGGTTTTCTCTGTCGACGTCAGAGTGGACTGCAAATTTGCGTAAGTATTAACTTGATTGCTTCCTACTGGATTCATCGCATACTCCTTGAAAATCGACACTCGCTCATTGAGTGTGGGTAAAAAGCAGTTATGGACTTTATCGGCAACGTTTGGCAATTCTTAAATCGTTTAAATAAAAAACAGGCCTGTTCTTGCCGCCTCTTGTAATTACGTAGAGACCAAAGCAAAAAGCAGACCGATATAATTCAATTCTCGTTCTGGATAGACTGGATTTGCCGCAATAAAATGGCGATTTGTGATCTTAATTCGGGCGTAGTTTATTCACACTCAAGGTCAGTATTACGCGTGATCAGGTGACTAAAGGCTTTCATACGATTGCTATCCTTCACGTAGCGAACCGGTGGCGCTAACACTTTAAGCTGATAATCGGAGCTGTCTAAAGTGATGTCGGTGACTGGGGTTATTACAACAACGTTTAAGCGTGGGTTGCGGTTCAGGATCGATGTAGCTGTGCCTAATCCACCCTCGATATGGAACCTCCCAGCCACATGTACCATTTGAGTTCCCGGATGCTTAGTGAGGTAATCGACAATGGACTCGGCCATGGTCTCGTCCCAGGTCATTTGAGCTGCGTATTGTTTTTCTGTTTGCTCTGGCTTGCCGTGATGCATGGAAGCCATAAACTTGTCTTTGTACTGGCTGTCATCGGTATTGATGGTCGCAGCGACAAAACCACGTTGTTTGTTATCAAGTTTATCTAGGTAGTCGACACCATTAAAGCCAATGCAGCGCACAATTTTTCTCGGCGCGTTAGCCGCAATTACCGCAATATTTGCATGTTTTGCAAACTCGACAAGGGGACGATAGTCACTTTCATAGTTTGGCCAGGCGTCACTTTGCTGGATGAAGGTTTGCTCACCAATCAGGCCATCTAAATACTCGTCTAGTACGCTTTGTTTATCGCGACTGAATTGTTCCATTGAAAGGGCAATGGGGCGTTTTCCGCTCGATAATTGTTTCAGAATATCTGTCTGGAAACGGTGGATACCGGCATGAGTGTGCCATTCACCGATCATGATTACGTCGGCTTGCAGTAACTCAGGATTCAGGTCAGTCAGGGACACAGGAGTGCCTGACGGGGTGTGCAACTTGTAATCGTAAAAGCTGATCACGTCGGGGGTATTGGGAGTGGATATCGTTGCTGGGGTTGAGACACAACCAGTCAACACAATGGCAAACGCAAGACCTAAAATAGAAAAGCGCATGAGAAGCCTCCAAAAATGTCTAAGAGATATTTGTGGAGGCGACAGAATTAAAGTGAACGAGAGCCATGTTCACCTGCGTTGTACTTGAGCAGTATTAATGCGCGGATTTACGATAGACACGCAACATAAAATCGGCCTCACATTGGAAAAGTGTAGCGGATTTTAGCTCTTCTCGGAGTTCGTCAGTCGCTTTCCAGGCGAATGGTGTCATTTGCAGCAGGTCAAATGCGTCTCCGTCTTTCAAGTCCATCACATAGTTAAGTTGGTGTTGCTGCTCGAGTTCATAGCCATCGATGGTTTCAGGGGTTTCATCGTGGAGACGAACGTCTTGGTAAATTCGTTCACGAAGCTGGTAAAGATGTCTGCCTGCTGGCGTAACGGTAATCACGACACCATTATCTTTGATTACACGCTTGAGCTCTTCTGCTTTACATGGCGCATAGATTCGCAGGATTGCATCCAAAGATTGATCCGAGAATGGAAGTCTATGGCTTGATGCGACACTAAAATGACAATCTGGGTAGCGTTTGGCTGCATAGCGAATGGCTATTTTCGAGATATCTAAACCAAACGTGGCGGCTTGCTCATCTTGGGCTAGCAATGATTTTTGTACCAGATCGGTGTAGTAGCCTTCACCGCAGCCGATATCTAACAGCTGGTGAGTCGTTCCTTTGGTGTACTCAGTGCAAAGGCGGGCGACTTCCTGGCGCATCGGATCGTAATACTTTCCTTCCAGAAAGCGACGACGCGCTTGCATCATTTCCTTGTTATCGCCGGGATCTTTAGAACGCTTATGATGCGCCGGCATCAGGTTTACGTAGCCTTCTTTTGCCATGTCGAATTGATGGTTATTTTCACACTTAAACGTTTTTACGCTTAATGTAAGAGGTTGGTGACATAGAGGGCATTGATAGTTCATGACGATCTCGAGCTGAAAGTAGGGCGACAAATTCTATCAAAAAGCACGACTTTAAGTGAAACAAAACCGTGAAATAGCCGTGGTTAGCGAGTGCTTTTCTAGATTTATAACGACCAGAAATAAAATTTTAAATGAGAACAGGGAAGAGAAGGGTGAAGTTGAACTGCTAGCAATAAAAAAGCCGGCGTAAACCGGCTGTGATGACGTTATTGTGCGGAAATAACGGTAACCAGTTCGTAGCTTTCACCTGGTTGCAAGGTTTTGCCTTGATCAATACTGGAAGCATGCAGAGCAGATTCGACGCATAGCATGGTTTCGTAACCATTATCAGCCATGTCTCCCATTGACTGAGCTCCTTCTGCCCAAGGGTTCCATAGTACTGCTGAGTTGTGGCCATGGTTTTCTACGCTCAGAGTGCGTCCTAATACAGGGTCTTTGACTAAGATCTGCGCTTCAGGCTGCGTGTATACGCGGTCTATGGTGTCGGTCAGTTGCAGGACTTCACCACCTTGACATACCTCGTTGCCTTTCAAGCTGTCGATGTACTCGCTACCCATGCCTGAAGTTTGGGCCTGTAAAACATCGCCAACGTTAAGGTAAGTATGCAATGCACCAGAGAATGTCCATGCCTTGTCATCGATATTCAGCACTTTCAGTGTCACTGTCAGCTCATCGCCGACTTCTACCAAAAGGCGAGTTTCAAACATATGAGGCCAAATTTGGTGTGTCTCTTCGCTTGGGAACAACGCAAGTTCGACAATCACACCATTTTCATTTTCACGGTGTTCTATCAGTTCCCATTCTGTAGTACGTGCAAAACCATGAGCCGGTGCAGCAATGCGACCAAACCATGGCCAGCACACTGGAATACCACCACGCAAAGCGGCTTTGCCATCGAATACGGCTTTTTCGCTCATCCAAATTAGATCTTCCTGACCTTGTGGTTTGTATGACACCACATGACCACCGTGCAAAGCGATACCAGCGGTTGCTTTATCGTGAATGATACGAACAACTTTGACCTGATTGATTTCTACTACGGTGACATTGTCAGAAAGGACGGTTAGGGCAGGAAGGGTGTTTAAATCCATCTGATTATTTTCCTATCGCTGGGAGAGGTTGCGAGCGCTTGAAGCCCAAATACACCCCTCAAATTCCAGATACAAAAAAGGCGACTATAAAGCCGCCTCTTTTTCAACTCAGTTAAGAGCTAATCACTGTTTCTAATTACTTAGAGATGTGTGCGATTAGGTCTAGAACTTTGTTTGAGTAACCGATTTCGTTGTCGTACCAAGATACAACTTTAACGAATTTGTCAGTTAGAGCGATACCAGCTTTAGCATCGAATACTGAAGTGCAAACTTCACCGATGAAGTCTTGAGATACTACTGCATCTTCAGTGTAACCTAGAACGCCTTTTAGTTCGCCTTCAGAAGCTTCTTTCATTGCTGCACAGATAGCTTCGTAAGATGCGCCGTTTACTAGGTTAACAGTTAGGTCAACTACAGAAACGTTAGCAGTTGGTACGCGGAAAGCCATACCAGTTAGTTTGCCGTTTACTTCTGGAAGTACAACGCCTACAGCTTTAGCAGCACCAGTTGAAGATGGGATGATGTTCTGAGAAGCACCACGACCACCGCGCCAGTCTTTAGCAGAAGGACCGTCAACAGTTTTTTGAGTTGCTGTTGTAGCGTGAACTGTAGTCATAAGACCAGATTCGATACCGAACTTGTCGTTAAGAACTTTAGCGATAGGTGCTAGACAGTTAGTAGTACAAGAAGCGTTAGAAACGATGTCTTGACCAGCGTAAGTGTCGAAGTTTACGCCGTTAACGAACATTGGAGTTGCGTCTTTAGAAGGACCAGTTAGTACAACTTTTTTCGCGCCAGCAGTGATGTGCTTACGTGCTGTCTCGTCAGTTAGGAAAAGACCAGTTGCTTCAGCAACAACGTCAACACCGATTTCGTCCCATTTTAGGTCTTCAGGGTTGCGCTCTGCAGTTACACGTACAGTTTTGCCGTTAACGATTAGGTTACCGCCTTCAACTTCAACAGTACCGTTGAAACGGCCGTGAGTTGAGTCGTACTTAAGCATGTATGCCATGTAATCTACGTCGATAAGGTCGTTGATACCTACAACTTCGATGTCGTTACGCTCTTGCGCTGCACGGAAAACGAAACGGCCGATACGGCCAAAACCGTTAATACCTACTTTGATAGTCATTATAGTTGCTCCACAACTTAATTTCTGATTAAAGATAACTGGTAGTAAAATTACAGAATCCAGTAAACATCTGCAACAGATAATCGGACTTAACTTGTTTAAAGTCAAAAAAAAGCGACGCTTTTTTTAACAATTCTTCGCAAATGTTCGTTTTTTAAACTTTTTACTGCTTTTACTCTAGCTCAGTTGGCGTAATATAACCTGCGAGATGAGTGCTCGTATCAAATTAATTACACATGGTGTCCTGGTGAGAAAGTATGTGCTACAACTGTTACGAGAATCAAGTTTTTTGCTAAAAAAGTCATTGCGAAAAACAGGAAATAAGGATCTAAAATTAGTGGAACAAAGCGGAGGAAAAGTGACGAAGTCCGATGAATATTGGCGTGAGCGTCTATCTGATGAAGAGTTTCGTGTTTGTAGAGAGCAGGGAACTGAGCCACCGTTCAGTGGTAAGTTATTGCATAATAAGGAAACTGGTATATATAGCTGTACCTGCTGTAATGCCCCTCTTTTTGTCTCTGATAACAAGTACGATTCAGGATGTGGATGGCCGAGTTTTGATGCGCCAGTTAATGACCAAGCGATACGCTATTTAGATGATCTGAGTCACGGAATGGTACGTACTGAAATTCGCTGTGCGACATGTGATAGTCATCTGGGGCACGTTTTTGAAGACGGACCACAAACAACAGGCGAGCGTTACTGTGTTAATTCAGTGTCGTTAATTTTCAACAAATCTGAAGATTAGTAACAAAATTGCAGTTAAGAGTGTTTCATCCTTTCAGAACTGTATCGGTCAACATATAAACACTGAAAACTTGAATGAATAAAAAAACTCCCGACTAGCGGGAGTTTTTTTATATATTTTCGGGAATTAAATCGGGGGAATAACTTCCCTCTTCAATATTATTTGCGATCGACTTTGCCAGGTCGTCCAGTTTTTGATATTGGTTTGGATCATTGAAATCGAACATTCTCTGCAGTTGCTTTTCATCTGCTACTGACACACCAAATCTTTTGGCTACCATTGCCCAAAGGTAAGCACGTTTTTTCTCCCCTTGTCCCTGATGAATACTCGCCAATGATTTGAGTATGGCAGGGTTTAGGTTGTCTTCATTTGACAAACTTAACGCATTATTTAACAAGATAAGCGTTTTAGGGGTGTCTCTGTTGACGTAGAAGGTAGCTAAGGCGTACTGCATTTCCGCAGTGTTTAGTGTCGGTGAGCCTTCCATCTGTAAAAATCGGTGCTGAGCCTGTGTGTCTCCGGTCTGTGACCAAAGGAAATATAAGGTCTCTGGCTTTTCCGATACCTTTAACTCGCTAACGATGCGTTCAAGCTCGTCGATGCTGTGCACCAGCGCATTAAAGCGTTGTGCTTTTAGCTCGCTTTGGTCAATCGGAGCGATCTGGGAGGCTAGCTCCAAGCACTTTCTGTATTCAGCGACGACGCTGTATTCTTCTATCTGTTTTTCTTCGCTTGGGTGTTTGAACTGCTCATAACGATGCCAAATTAAGTTGGTACGCGGGATGCGGCATTGTCCATCGTCGATGTTGAGCTTTTCGCAGCGCAGTTCTGGGTTATTTTCACACAGTTGTTCAGTAGATATGTTGCGTTCAAAGCAACCTGTGATGGATAGAGTGGCGAGGCTTGCCAGCAACCAGTATGTTGTTTTCATGGTTTTGCCTGTGATCCGTTACACCAATTCATTTTCGTGTTCTTGACTCCATTTCTTAACCCGCTATGTTCTGAACAGAATGTAATAAGAAGGTACATTATGGACACAGAACAATTATTAAAAGCGATGACACCAGAAGTTTACGATCGCTTGGTATATGCAGTAGAGACGGGAAGATGGCCAGAGGGTACAACACTTTCTAGAGAGCAGCGAGATTCGTGTATGCAAGCTGTGATGTTGTATCAATCAAAACATAATACAGACGCTCAACATATGACCGTTGCTGCCGGTGGTGAAATCAGTTTTAAGTCTAAGCAAGAATTGAAAAAGCAATTCAGTGGTGATGAGAGCGATATCGTTCGAGTAAATCCAAACTTCGATTGATATGTTTAACGCGTAAAAAGCCCAATGTAATCATTGGGCTTTTTAGGTTTTAAGTGCTGAGTATTGAGTTTTACAGGCTCATTTCACCACGTAATACTTGCTGCATTTTGTCTTTTACTTCTTCGTAAGACAGGTTCTGGCTTAGAAGATAATGCAGTTTGGCTAGTGCAGCTTCAGGCGTCATGTCAAATCCACTGATCACTCCAGCATCAGCCAACGCACAGCCTGTAGCGTAACCACCCATGTTAACTTTACCAGCTAAGCACTGCGTTAAGTTCACCACGATAACACCACGTTCAGATGCTTCTTTCAGATGACCAAGCAGTTCTGGGTTTTGTGGTGCATTACCTACGCCAAACGTTAGCAGAATCATCGCGTTAACCGGCTGAAGTAACGTGTTGCGAATCACTTCATGAGAAATGCCAGGGTACATGGTGATCACACCGATCGGCTGAGGTGTAATGTTGTGTACTCTAAATTCGCCTTCAGGCTGAGCACCAACTGTCACGCTATTGCTAATCTGAATATTGATTCCCGCTTCCAGCAAAGGAGCAAGGTTTGGCGAAGTGAAGGCATTGAAGCCGTCAGCATGTGATTTCGTGCTGCGGTTACCACGCATTAACTGATTGTTGAAGAACAGCGTTACCTCGTTGATAGGGAAGTTAGCCGCGATATGCAGTGCGTTCAGCAGGTTTGCCTGACCATCAGAGCGAAGCTCTGCCAATGGGATTTGAGAACCAGTCACAATAACTGGCTTGCCAAGGTTTTCCAGCATGAAAGACAGAGCCGACGCAGTGTAAGCCATCGTGTCTGTACCATGCAGAATAACGAAACCATCGTACTTATCGTAGTTATCACGAATATCATCAGCAATTTGTTGCCAATCGGCAGGAGTCATGTCTGATGAATCGATCAGCGGATCGTATTCATGGATGGTGTAATCCGGCATCTCTGGACGATGAAATTCTGGCATTGCTGCTAATTGCTTCTCCATAAAGCCAGCGATAGGCACATAACCGTGATCTGACTTTTGCATACCGATGGTGCCACCGGTATAAGCGATATAGATGTGTTTTCTAGTCATCGTTCTATTTACTTTCATGTAGGGGAGCTGTGCGCGGATTATAACGAATTGATGGGTAATAAAAAGGGGCATATCACTAAGATATGCCCCTTTTTTGACTAGTTAAGCACGGCTATTGAACTTGGCAATTCAAACAGAAGGCGTATTGACCTCTTGGGTCATTAAAGCTCTGTAGCACGCTCGCATCCTGTTTAAGCTGCTGAGCTACAGGTTGCAAGCTCTGCGGCAACATGCTTGTGACATCAATACCAAGGGAAACTTTGACGTTATTCATGAATTCGTCGAGGAATATCTCCGCTGGTGAAAGGGGTTCTTCAACCCAGTACAGGTTGTAGTCCGTGATGTTAGCCAGTTTCGCTGCTAAATCGACCGCATCGTCAAAGTCACCCATTTGGTCTACCAAGCCATATGACATGGCATCCTGACCTGTCCATACGCGACCCTGTGCTACGTTATCTACTTCTTCAACAGGGATCCCACGGTTATCGCCGACCAAAGAAATAAAGCGCTGGTAGCCGTGTTCAATTGACATTTGGATAGCTTGCGATGCGCCTTCTGACAGACCGGTTGACAGTCCGTCACCGGAGAATGGCGACGTACCAACGCCGTCAGTATGGATACCAAGCTTATTGAAACCTTTTTCAAAGGTAGTAATCACACTGAAAATGCCGATAGAACCCGTTAGTGTGGTTGGCTGAGCAACAATTTTATCTGCACTCATTGAAATCCAGTAACCGCCTGAAGCCGCTAAGCTTGACATGGACACCACCACAGGTTTACCTGCTTGCTTTAACGCGGAGACTTCGTTACGAATCACTTCCGATGCAAAGGCGCTGCCACCCGGGCTATTCACACGAAGAACAACCGCTTTAACGTTTTTATCGTTACGTGCCTGACGAAGAAGGCTCGCCACCGTGTCACCGCCTACAGTGCCTCTCGGTTGCTGACCATCCATTATTGCGCCACTCGCAACAACCACTGCAATATCATCTTCAGATGAACTGTAGTCAGGGTGCATCGTTGCTTGGTAGTCGTAATAGCTGATCGCGTTGTAGCTGTCTTTACCGTCGCTACCAAACTCTTTGGCAAACAGGGTACGAATGTCTTGGCGAGTAGCCAGTTCATCCACCAGACCCAGTTTCAGCGACAGTTTTGCAATATCGCCATTCACAGAGCGCATTTCCGCTAACAATTCGTCCATGGTTGGATTAAGAACTTTGGCATCAATGTTTCGATTGGTTGCCACATCATCGACAAATGCACTCCATAGCTGAGTGATCCAACGTGTCGCTGACTCTTCTGCAGCATCGGACATGTCGTCTCGCGTAAATGGTTCTATCGCCGACTTATAAGTACCGACACGGAACACATGCGTCGAAACATCTAATTTTTCTAACAGCGATTTATAGTACATCGAGTAAGCGCTGTAGCCTTTAATCAGGACTCCGCCGTCTGGCCCCAGGTACACTTTATCGGCGTAGCTTGCGAGGTAATATTGACTTTGATTGTAGAAATCGCTGACCGCGTAAATCGGCTTACCAGATGTTTTGAACTCGTTCAGCGCTTTCGCGATATAGCGTAACTTGGTTAAGTTTGTTTCTGGCATCTCACGCAGAGATAAAACCAAACCGGTAATTTTAGGGTCATCTTTGGCGTAGCGGATGGTATCAACGATATCAAACAATACGTTTTCTTTTGGTATCTCTTTGCCAAGTAGTGAACCTGTAAAGGAGTCCATCGGGTTGGTGTAGCGTCTTTGTTCGACGATGGGACCAGATAAATTCATCACCAGTGCAGACTCTTTCTCTATCACTGGTCGACCTTCTCCGGTGTAGGTAAACGCAAAGTAAAAAACGGCAAGCATCAGAAGGAACAGCAGATTTGCCAAAGCAAGCCTGACAAAGGTGATGCCTTTCCATATTCCTTTAAATATCAGACCAATAAATTTGAAGAGTTTTTTCATCATGTCTCCATCACGAGATAATCAATTCGTAATTTTACAAATTATGGGTTCTTATCTCTAAGATCTCAAAAGATAACGTGTTTTTAGCTTATCACGCTCCTTCAACAATTGGCATATTTTAACGCTAGATTGATCGGTGTTACAAAAATGTAAACGCCTGTTTGATTTTTTGGTTCGCAGAACGTAATGTCACTTCACAAGATAATAAAAATGGATGTTTAGTAATGTCTGCACTGTACCCAAACCTATTAAAACCACTGGATCTCGGTTTCACTCAATTACGTAACAGAGTGCTGATGGGATCAATGCATACCGGCTTAGAAGAAGACAAGGAAGGCTTGCAAAAGCTGGCTGCGTTTTATGAAGAACGCGCGAAAGGTGGCGTTGGTCTGATTGTAACAGGAGGTTTCTCTCCAAACCTTCGTGGTCGACTTCACCCTCTGAGCGCAGAGTTCAGCAAGCCTAAACATGCAGAGGCGCATAAAGTTGTCACTGAAGCCGTTCACAAACACGGCAGTAAAATTGCACTGCAAATTCTGCATGCAGGGCGTTATGCCATGCACCCTTTAGCGCAAAGTGCGTCGGGTATTAAAGCGCCGATTTCTAAGTTTGCTCCAAGTGAAATGAGCGAGCGTCAAATCAAGAGCACGATCGAAGATTTTGCGAAAAGTGCCGAGCTGGCTCAGATCGCTGGCTATGACGGTGTAGAGCTGATGGGCTCTGAAGGTTATTTGATTAACCAGTTCCTGTGTAAACGCACCAACATGCGTTACGACGATTGGGGCGGCAGCTATAAAAAACGTATGCGTTTCCCTCTGGAGATCGTTAAAGCGGTACGTGAAGCGGTGGGTGATAAGTTCATCATCATTTTCCGTCTTTCTATGCTGGATCTCGTCGAACAAGGCAGCACGTTTGAAGATGTCATTGAGCTGGCAAAAGCACTTGAAGAATCGGGTGTTACCATCATCAACACCGGTATTGGCTGGCACGAAGCGCGCGTTCCGACTATCGCGACACAAGTTCCGCGTGGCGCGTTTACTTGGGTAACCGAGAAAGTGAAGCCGCACGTTTCTGTACCGATCATCACCTGTAACCGTATTAATACCCCAGAAGAAGCAGAGCGTATTCTTTCTTCTGGCCATGCGGATATGGTCTCTATGGCTCCCCCATTCTTGGCAGACCCGTATTTTGTGGCGAAAGCCGAGCAGGAGAAGGCGCAGTTCATCAATACCTGTATTGGCTGTAACCAAGCCTGTCTGGACAACGTCTTTAAGGGTAAGCGTGCGAGCTGTTTGGTTAACCCATTAGCGTGTTATGAAACCGAAATCGTTGTTGAGCCAGCACTGAAGAAAAAGAACATCGCCGTAGTAGGTGCGGGTCCTGCAGGTCTTGCATGTGCGACAACATTGGCAGAGCGTGGCCACAAAGTTGATTTGTTCGAGAAGAATGATCGTATTGGTGGACAATTCCGCCTGGCGATGCAGATCCCGGGTAAAGAAGAATTCCGTGAAACCATTCGCTACTTTGCCAACCGCCTTGATGAGACAGGGGTCAACTTGCACCTTTCAACTGAAGCGAACTTCGATTTACTCACTGAGTACGATGAAATCGTGATGGCATCTGGCGTAGAGCCTCGCAAAGTGAAGATTGAAGGTATTGATAACCCAGAGAAAGTTGTGGATTACCAGACCTTGATTCGTGAAAAAACACCGGTTGGTGAGAAAGTTGCAATCGTTGGTGCGGGTGGTATCGGTGTTGATATTGCAACCATGATTACTGAGCCTGTCGATCATACGTTGGATGACTGGCTACACGAGTGGGGCATTGATAAAGAGATTTCTCAGCCGGGTGGTTTGTATCCTTTCCCTGATTCAGTCAGTGACAAAGAGGTGTGGGTATTACAACGTCGCCAAGGGCAAGTCGGTAAAGGTCCGGGCAAAACAACGGGCTGGATCCATAAACGTACTCTGGAAAAACGTGGAGTTCATCTTCTGGGTGGCGTTTCTTACGAAAAAATTGATGATCGTGGATTACACATTCAGGTTGATGGTAAATCACAAGTGCTGAATGCAGATAAAGTCGTTATCTGTGCGGGTCAGGAATCGGTTCGACCGTTTGAAGATAAATGGTCTCAGCTAGGTGATAAGCTGCACATTATCGGTGGTGCTGACCACGCTGGTGAGCTGGATGCCGTAAGAGCAATCCGTCAGGGTGTGAAGCTCGCCGTGAAGCTATAAAAAGCATTCACAAATACTTATGAAAAGCTGCGCATTTTGCGCGGCTTTTTTCGTTTCTAGCCGACTGGAATAGGCATTTTGTGGGTTAGGTATAATCCCCAAAAAACAGGTTGTTATTCAGTGGGCTAGATTGTGCTAAAGTGACCAGCAGATAAAATACAAGTTAGATTTAATAAGGACCAGTTCATGGAAGCTCTCGATCTCTTGCTTAACCGCCGTTCTGTCGGCAAGTTATCCGCGCCAGCACCAGAAGGTAAAGTGTTGGAAAATATCATACGTGCGGGCCTGCGCGCGCCCGACCATGCTGGTTTAACGCCTTGGCGCTTTGTGATTTCACAGGGTAAAGGTCTAAACAAACTGTCTGATATTTTGGTTAAAGCTGCATTGGCGGATAACAGCGAGGAATCGGTGGTTGAAAAGCTGAAAAATGCTCCATTCCGAGCACCAATGGTTATCACCGTTATTGCAAAAGTGACGCCGCATGAAAAAGTGCCTGCATTGGAACAGTACCTGTCGGCAGGCTGTGCCGTTCAAGCAATGCAAATGGCCGCCGTTGCGCAGGGCTTTCAGGGCTTCTGGCGCTCAGGACCATGGATGTTCCACCCTGAAGTGCATAAAGCGTTTGGCCTGGAAGGGGAAGATGAAATCGTTGGTTTCCTTTACTTGGGCACCCCAGATGGCACACCAATGAAAGTGCCAGAGCGTGACTTGACGAAGTTTGTTGAGTTTCAATAAACGCTAACCACATTCTTACTGTCTATCTATACAGTTTTTCTTGATTTATTAGGGCTACATTCGATAATGTGGCCCTAATTATTATTACTTTCCCAAGCTTATGTCTCGTCTGTTTATTGCTGAAAAACCAAGTTTAGGCCGCGCGATCGCTGCCGCACTACCTAACCCTCAAAAGAAAGACCAAGGCTTTATTCGCTGTGGTAATGGAGATGTAGTGACCTGGTGTATTGGACACTTGCTGGAACAAGTGGAGCCAGATGCTTATGACGAACGCTACAAAAAATGGAACATGGCGGATTTGCCGATTGTGCCGGAGCAGTGGCAGCTAAGGCCAAGAAAAACTTCGAGTAAGCAATTGACTGTGATTCGTAAATTGTTAAAAGAAGCGACGGAAGTCATTCATGCAGGAGACCCAGACCGAGAAGGCCAACTCTTGGTGGATGAAGTGCTCGATTACTGCAAACTGTCTAAAACTAAGAAGCAAGCAACTCAACGTTTGCTGATTTCAGATTTGAACTTACCAGCAGTAAAACGAGCTTTGAGTTCAATGCGCAGCAACCGTGACTTTATCCCGCTTTCTGTTTCTGCGCTCGCTCGCTCCAGAGCGGATTGGCTCTATGGCATGAATATGTCTCGCGCCTACACCTTGCTAGGGCAGAAAGCCGGCTATCAAGGTGTATTATCGGTCGGGCGAGTGCAAACGCCAGTGCTTGGGTTGGTGGTACGTCGCGATGAAGAAATCGAAAACTTTATCCCTAAAGATTATTTCACCCTACATGCGTTAATCCCATATCAAGATCAAAACGGCGCATTTGATATTCGTGCGAGGTGGAAACCAAGCGAAGCGTGTAAACCTTGGCAAGATGAGGAAGGGCGAGTTCTCAACCGAAAGCTGGTGGAGAATGTTGCTGCTCGTATCAAGAACCAACCCGCCACGGTGAAAGAGTCCGAGCAAAAACAAACCAAGCAATCTGCCCCTTTACCTTATTCTTTGTCTGCATTGCAGATTGATGCGGCAAAACGTTATGGCATGAGTGCCCAGCAAGTCTTGGATACCTGTCAGGCATTGTATGAAAAGCATAAGCTGATCACTTACCCACGTTCGGATTGCCGTTACCTGCCGATGGAGCACTATGCACAAGTGGGTTCAGTCACTTCTGCAATTGCCAACAATGCCAAAGAGCTACAAAGCGCGGTTCAGGGCGCGGATTTGTCGATTAAATCGAAAGCATGGAACGACAAAAAAGTGGATGCTCACCACGCGATCATTCCTACGCCTAAGCAAGCTAATGTGAATGCGTTATCCGGCAATGAGATGAAGGTGTATCAACTCATTGCCCGACAGTACCTAATGCAGTTTTATCCTGCGGCCATTTACGCTGAAGCGAAGCTGGTATTTGATATTGCTGGAGGTACTTTTATTGCTAAAGGTCGTCAGCTTGTTTCTCCGGGCTGGAAAGCCTTAATGGGCAAAACCGATAAAGAAGACGACGGGATTGATGCGGTGCCACCTTTAGCAGAAGGCACGGTGCTCACTTGCCGGGAAGGGGAAATAAAAGATCGCAAGACCGAGCCACCAAAACACTTCACCGAAGCGACCCTGTTGCAGGCGATGACGGGTATAGCACGCTATGTTGCAGATAAAGAGTTGAAGAAAATCCTACGTGATACGGATGGCCTTGGAACCGAGGCAACACGTGCTGGCATTCTCGACACACTCTTCAAGCGTCAGCTTTTGACTCGGCAGGGTAAATCGATTTTAAGCTCACCAGCTGGCCGAGGGTTGGTTCATGCGCTGCCGCAAGATGCGACTTATCCGGATATGACGGCGCACTGGGAATTCCAATTGCAAGGAATGGCTGAGAAAAATCAAGCCTATCAGCCGTTTATGCAAGCGTTGGAGCAAAGGATAGATAGCCTGATGGGGGAGGTTAAGTCAGGGCCGATTCCTGAGTCTTTACGTCACTTACCTAAAGTCGAGCGCCCGGCCTTTAAGCGTAAGAAACGCAGCTATTCGAAGGGCAGTGCCTCTAAGTCTGGCGCACCAAAACGTAAGTCATCTTAAAAACAAAGCGGCACTGAAACCTGCCGCTTTAGTCTTAAACTTTACTACTCAAACAAGCCGCCATTCTTGTCAAGTGAGCCTTTGACATCATCTTGAGTCAGAACACGCCTACCAAGGTAGCTCGGTACCATCGTAATTAATAAATTGTCCGGAATTCTTTTGTGTGCTTTGTTCAATCACGTTAGCAAGCCCTGCGGCCGAGAATTCTGCTTCAATTAATGCATTCGGCCCGCCCATGTCTGTGCGAACCCATCCGGGATGAAGGGCTAGAACGGTGAACCCTTGGTCGGATAAGTCGTTGCTTAAACTTTTTACGACGGAGTTAAGTGCAGCTTTGGAAGAGCGGTAGATGTAACCACCACCTGAGGTATTCTTCGTCATGCTGCCGACTTTAGAAGAGATGCAGGCGATTTTCTTCATTTGGCCCTGTTGCAGCAATGGGTAGAATGTTTCGACTAATTTGAGTGGTGCAATGGTGTTGATTTCAAGAACTTTACGCCACTTATCCACATCGGTATTTCCAAACCCATAACCTTTAGGACCGTAGTAACCCGCGTTGTTTATTAATAGGTCGATAGCAGGCAGGTTCTTCGCGAGTTGCTCTACCTGCTTGTAGTTGGTGACATCTAGTTCATGAAGCGTTAAAGAGAAGTGCTGGTCGCTTAAACTGACTAATTCGTCGCTGTTCGCTAAGTTCCGAGTAGTCGCATGTACTTGCCAGCCATTGTCGAGATAGAGCTTAGTTAAACTCAGGCCGATACCGCGATTTGCACCAGTAATAAAAACGGTAGAACTCATCTGATTCCCTTATCCCTATTTGTTATCGAGTTATTGTTTTAGCTCTTCAAACCTTAGCAGTGAAATGGCATTTTATTCAATGGTTGAACTTGGTACTATTTCGCCACTATTGTTAAAAAGAACCTTCCATGCTGCCACTTATTTATCACCCGATATATTCAAAACTTGCTTTGCCTGAAGGGCATCGTTATCCGATCATGAAGTATCAATATCTTTATGAAGCAGTGCAAGAAAAGCTAGAGAACGAAAACAGCCAATCGCGGGTTCAGTTTTTCGAGCCTACGGCGCTTTCTGTAGCAGATATTAAGCGAGTGCATGAGGCCGAATATGTTGATTTATTGGTTAGCGGTTCGATGCCAGCGGCTAAAATGCGCCGTATCGGGTTTCCCTGGAGTGAGGCTCTGATCACCAGAACACTCACTTCTGCGGCTGGCACGGTTTTGACGGCGGAGAAAGCGTTGGAACACGGTGTGGCTTTGCATTTGAGTGGTGGATATCATCATGCTCACAGAGACTTCGGCAGTGGTTTCTGTCTGTTTAACGATCTTGTGATAGCCGCAAAGCATATGTTGGATCACGACGATGTCGATAAAGTCTTAGTCATTGATAGTGACGTACACCACGGTGATGGTACGGCAACCTTGTGTCAGGAAGAGCCGGATATTGTCACGCTCTCTTTCCACTGTGATAAAAACTTCCCGGCAAGAAAGCCTGAGTCTGATCTCGATGTCCCTTTGGTGAGGGGCACCGACGACGAAACGTTTTTGATGACGTTTAAAGAAGTGGTGCAAATGGCGCTGAACCTGCATCGCCCTGATATGGTGATTTATGATGCTGGCGTTGATATACACACTGACGACGAGCTTGGGTATTTTGATGTGTCTACGCAAGGCATACTTGAGCGTGATCGCTTTTTGATGCAGTTAATGAAAGAGCGCGGTATTCCAGTTGCGGCGGTTGTCGGTGGTGGTTACCGAAGTAATCATGAAGATCTTGTCCCGATTCATATGAATTTGATTCAGGCTAGTTTGGAAGTTTTTGGCTAAAAAGCACCACAAAAGAAAAAACCGAGCTTTAGAAGCTCGGTTTTCATTTCACAAATACAGTTACAGCACTTTTGCCAAGAACTGCTGTAGACGAGGATGAGTTGGGTGATCAAATACCGCTTGAGGGCTGTCATCCACCAACAATTTACCGTCTTCCATAAACAACACACGGTCGGCCACTTCTCGGGCAAAGCCCATTTCGTGAGTTACGATAACCATGGTCATCCCTTCTTTTGCTAATGACTTAATAACATCCAGTACTTCACCTACCATTTCAGGGTCGAGTGCTGAAGTTGGCTCATCAAAAAGCATCAGATCGGGCTTCATTGCGAGTGCTCGGGCAATCGCAACACGCTGTTGCTGACCACCGGATAAATGCGTTGGGTAGTTGTTCATACGATCTTCTAAACCAACACGTTTGATCAACACTTTCGCCTCGCCTTCCACTTCATGCTTCGGGCGCTTAGCCACTTTCAATGGCGCGATCATTACGTTTTCTAACGCGGTCATGTGTGGAAAGAGGTTAAAGCTCTGGAATACCATTCCAACGTTTTGACGCAAAACGTTGATGTCGGTGCTTCGCGCATACATGTCGAAACCATCAACAATGATAGTCCCAGTGCTTATCTCTTCTAACTGGTTCAATGTACGTAAGAACGTTGATTTACCTGAACCTGAAGGCCCGATAATCACCACCACTTCACCACGTTTTACTGTCGTTGAAACTGATTTTAAAGCGTGGCAGCCATTAGGGTAATACTTGTCTACATTGTTGGCGTAAACCATATCTTCGCCGTTGTATTCACTAGTCACTGGCTGATAACCTCTTCTCTAAACGTTGAATTGCCCAAGACAGAGTCCCGGTTACTAGTAGGTAAAGTGCCGCGACAGTGAACCACACCTCGAAAGGTGCAAAGCTGCCACTCACAACTTCACGACCCGCTTTAGTTAAGTCGGTAATAGAGATAACTGAAACAAGCGAAGAGTCTTTAATCAGGTTAATAAACTGACCAGCCAAAGGTGGCAGTGTACGCTTTAGCGCTTGTGGCAGAATGATGTAGCGCATTGCTTTTGGATAGGTCATACCCAGTGAGCGCGCCGCTTCCATTTGGCCTGTAGGAATTGCCTGAATACCTGCACGAACAATTTCTGCAACGTAAGCGCCTGTAAATACAGATAATGCTACTACCCCTGCGGTGAATCGATCAAAATCGAGTACGGTTCCGATAAAGAAATAAACGATAAAAATTTGCACCAGAAGCGGTGTACCGCGAATCAATTCAACATAGGTAACAGCTAAATTTCTCGCTGTTTGGTTCTTCGCAACCCGCATGAGGCCGAATATCAGGCCAAGTAAGACGGCAAAAATGAGGGAGATAAAGGATATTTTTACCGTCACCCATAAACCGTGAGCAATCGGTCCGAATTTCCATTCGTTAAGCTGGGCAACAGTGTCACCTTGGAATACCAAGTCACCGTTTCCAACTAAAAGTGTTGTGTAATGATCAATGACTTGAGACTGACTAGAGTCATCAAACTCAATCGTTAACTGACCAGCGTTAACCACGGCAGTACCGTCACCGTTTGCTCGGAGCTGTTGCATTTCGGTGTTGACGACATACGGCCAGAGGCGATCCCAATGCCAGTTATAGTTAATACTCTTGCCAGAGAAATAGACCGCGCCAATCAGCATGGCCATTATTAGGACATAAATTCCATGTCCTATCCATTTTGAGGATTTAGACTGCATCACTCAGATTCTCTTTTTTCTTTTTAATGAACTGGGCAACTTACGCTACCCAGTTGACTTAGTTTTAGTTCGCTAGGCTTAAAGCTAATTATTGAACTTCTTTTAACCAGTCGTCAGACTTGAACCACTTGTCGTACATACGATCGTACGTGCCATCGCCTTTGATTTGACGCAAGTAGTTATTCAAGAAATTTAAGAAGTTAGGGTCATCTTGACGAATCGCCCAACCTAGAGGCTCGTAAGTGAAAGGTTCAGCTAGGTGTCCAACTTTGCCTTTGTTTTGAGCTGCGTAGATCGAGTTGTATGGAAAGTCATAAACGAAAGCATCTGCTTTACCGTTAACAACTTGTAGAACTGCATCAACCTCAGTGTCGTAAAGGTCAATTTTTGCGTTGAATAGACGTTTCTTCGCCGCTTCTACACCAGTTGTGCCTAGCTTAGTGGAAATTGTGTATTTAGGATCATTTAGATCTGTGTAGCTGTTAATCTTACCTTCAAGAGCTGGAGATAGGATAATAGACTGACCGATAACGATGTACGGGTCAGCAAAATTAACTTTCAAGTTACGCTCAGGAGTGATTGTCATACCACCCATGATGATGTCACATTTGCTAGTTTGTAGCGCAGGGATAATGCCATCCCAAGCTGTGTTCACAGGAGTGAATTTAACCCCCATAGAACGAGCCATGTGCTTACCTAAATCGACATCAAAACCAATGAAACGGCCATCTTTGGTTTTCATTTCGAAAGGCATATAGCCAGCATCAAAACATACTTTTAGTTCACCTGAACTAATAACACCTTCTAGGTCAGACTTTGCCATGGCTTGATTAGCACCAAGCAGGGAGCAAGCAAACACAAGTCCAGCTGCTGAAGATTTAATATATTTTTTCATAATATCCCTTATAAAAATTTTGTTATTTTTTTGTTCGTCCAATGACAGATACGATGTTGTATTGAGTGTCACGCAAACGCGAACTTACATCAAAAACGACAAGATAATGCAACACAATCTAGTAACGTTTCAATAACATTCCGAATTTAAAACCAATAAATTGCCATACAAATTCAATTTTCATCTAAGAAGGTGACTCAAGTCCCGAATTAAATCGACCGGAGACTCAAGACCGATTGAAAGCCGCACGACTCCTTTACCCGCGTCGCGGCAAAAGTTCGCTTTTTGTTCTGGGCTAAATCGATAAGTAGACTTGTCCAAATCATCAGTTTTCAACACCACCGCTAAGCTTCGCTGATGTCCAATCGAATATGCGTAATAAAACATCTTCGACTCATGCGCAAATCGTTGCTCAATCAGTTCGATGTCCTCTACTTGGAATGCAATAATGCCGCCAAAAAATGCCATTTGCTGTTTAGCTAGTGAAAATTGTTGGTGTGACTCTAGACCGGGATATAAAACCCTTTGTACATTTGGGTTGTTTTCTAACCAATTCGCAATGGCGTGAGCCGACTCACACAGTGTTTTCATACGTGGATAAATAGTCTCCATTCCCCGCATAATTAACCACGCACTCTGTGGGCTCAAAGATGCACCAAAATAGACGCCAGCAACGCTTCTAAGCTTGCTAATTAAGGCTTTCGAGCCTAAAACACACCCACCGAGAACATCGCCATGGCCGTTAATGAATTTGGTTAAAGAGTGAACGACTAAATCTGCTCCAAGATCAAGTGGTCGGGTAATAACCGGTGTTGAAAACGTCGAATCTGCACTCAGTAAGATCCCCCGGCTTTTAAGCAATGAAGAGAGCGCTTTTATATCAGAGAGCCTTAATAGAGGGTTACATGGTGTCTCTATATGCACCAACTTGGTGTTTTCGCGTAGAGCCTTTTGCACATTAGTAGTGCATGTGGTGTCAACTGCTGAAACCTCAATTCCAAATTGAGGCAAAACTTGGGTAGCGAACTCAAAAACGGCGGCGTAGCAAACATCGCTGATAACAAGATGATCTCCTGCTTTCAGTAGTGACATGAAGACCGCTGTGATAGCTGCCATACCGCTTGCTGTTGCGAGTCCATCTTCCGCCTGTTCTAAAATGGCCAAACGTTCTTCGAGTAAACGAACCGTTGGGTTTGTCCAACCTGCGTACAGGAAAGGTGCGTCGGCGAGGTCTTGCATACCTTGTGCAGAAAAAGCCCCGTCATTGGGTAAAAAGCTGTGATTTACCGACATCACGATATTCGGTGCGATGGCTTTTGTTTGAGGGTCAGGTCGAACAGCGGCATGAACCGCCAGAGTTTCAGGAGCTAGGGTTTCAGGAGCCAAGGTTTCAGTAGCCAATGCTTGAGAGTCAATAGACTCTGGAGGCAATCCAAATTTGAAATCATCGTTATGCATTATTGTTTAATCCAGTCGTTGTCATTAGCCATAAGTCTGTTTGGCTGAAATCAGTTTTTAGTTCTACTCGAACGCATGGTTTAATTGTGGATTCCAATTGGTGAGTAAAATCCGCTATTCTTGGCTCGACACGGAAGATTTCCCGCATTTAAACCCCAATAATGCGGAATAACAGTAAGAGGAAAACCATGGGTGACGTTTCCACTCTGGATAGTTTCGATAAAAAGATTCTGGAACTGATGCAAAGCAACTGTCGTTTGGCGAGTGAGGTCATTGCCGAGCAAGTAGGGCTGTCTGCTTCTGCTGTACAGAGAAGATTAAAGCGGCTGCGGGAAGAGGGCGCAATCCAAGCCGAAATAGCTGTCGTTAAATCAGAGCTTTCTACGCACCCAATGACGTTTATTGCAGGTATTGAAATCGAAAGAGATAACTACTCAGTACTCAATAAATTCAAACGCTGGGCAGAGTCTCAACCTTCTATACAGCAGGTGTTTTATGTCACAGGTAATGTCGATTTGATGGTTGTGATTACAGCGGAGAATACAAAAAGCTACGACGGGTTTATTGAGCAGATAATGGAGCAGTTCCCACAGATTCGCCGCGTCATGACCAACGTGGTACTAGATACACCAAAACAAAGTCTTTACCTGCCTCTTGAGTAGCCTACCTGTAGAGCGGGGCCTATAAAACCCCGAGAGAATGTCTCTTATCAGGGTTCTATTACTTAGTGGGCAATGCACATCGGGGTATTAGCGACAGGGTCCTGAATGACTCGTGCATCAAGTGAAAATACGTCCTTAAGCAGGGTTTGAGTAAAAACATCCTGCGGTGTGCCTTGGGCTACGAGCTGACCTTTTTTGAGGACAACTAAGTGATCACAGTAGCGACATGCCTGATTCAAGTCGTGTAATACAACGATCACCGTTTTTCCTTTGTTGTTCATTTCACGCATGATCTTCATCAACTCAATCTGGTGCGAAAGATCGAGGTAGGTAGTGGGCTCATCAAGCATCACAATATTGGTGTCTTGTGCCAGAATCATGGCTATCCAGGCTCTTTGTCTTTGTCCTCCGGATAACGATTCAACCGTTTGTTCCGCCAAGTCATCTACGCCTGTTTCTCGCATTGCACTCGCGACCATGTTGTTGTCATGCTCACCTAATTTACCCCAGTGAGAAAGGTAAGGTGAGCGACCATATTCTACCAGACGTTTTACTGTGATTCCCTCTGGCGTTTCTAACACCTGAGGCAATAAAGACATTTCTTGTGCCAGGTGTTTGTCACGGTATGATTTCAATGCCTTTCCATTAAGTAAAACCTCACCTTTGGTTGGCATATTAATTCGAGCCAGTGTTTTTAATAAGGTCGATTTGCCACATCCATTGGGACCGATAAGAGCGGTGATTTTGCCTTTAGGCAGTGTGAGATTGAGCGCTTCAATAATGATTTTGTCACCATAAGAAACGTTTAAATTATTTGCAGCTATCATCACCACCCCTTGTAGCGTTGCAGTAAGAAAATAAAGTATGGTGCGCCAATTAAAGACGTTAATACGCCAGCTGGAAGTTCCAAAGGAGGGTGTATTCCCCTTGCTAACGTGTCGGATACCAATACCATTAGTGCGCCAAGTAAGGCAGCGCTTGGCACAAGCAATTTATGATTATGACCAAATAGCATTCTTGCTAAATGCGGTGCCAGCAATCCAACAAAGCTAATCGTGCCACATACCGACACGCTGACGCTGGCAAGAATAACGGCACTAATCAGTGAGAGTAATTTGATGCGCTGCGGTTTAATACCAAGTGAGGTCGCGCTATCTTCTCCCAGCCCCATTACATCCAATCGCCAGGCTAACCAGCAGGAAAACGGAACCATGATAGCGAGCGTTATCCATATAAAAGGGACTTGCTCCCAGTTTCTTCCCCACAAGCTACCCGTCAACCAAACCATGGCTGTGTTGATCTCTATCGGGTGTACCACCATCAAAAAATCAATAAAGCTGGATAGAAACGCGCTGATCGCGATACCGATTAACGCCAGTCTTGCCGCAGTTGGCTGTATTTTGTAGCTGACGAGCAGAATCATTCCGGCGGCAGCAAAGCCACCGACAAGAGCGGCCAGAGGTAAGTAGTGTGTCGGGGCTTGCGGAAACATCACTAACAAGGTCGTTGCTGCTAACCCTGCGCCGGCACTTATCCCCATTAAATCTGGCGATGCGAGCGGATTTCGGATCACGCCTTGTACCAACATGCCAGATAAACCCAGACCAGCTCCAACGCCAATAGCGAGAATGATACGTGGTAAACGATATTGATTGATAGTGAAGTCAAACTCTCCACCGCTGAGTAGGGTCGTTGAGATCTGACTTATAGAAATATCAGACGCTCCCACAATCAGGCTTAGAATTGCGATAATCAGGAGTGAAGAAGAGAGCAGAGTGAGTTTTATGTTGTTCATGAAGATTGACTTCTCATGGCTAAAAACACAAAGCAAGGCGTTCCGATAAGGGCTGTAATTACGCCAACCGGAGTTTCGGCAGGAAAAGCAATTGCTCGCGACAAAGCATCAGCCCAAACAATCAATGCAGCACCAAGTAATGCACTCGCTGGAATGAGGGTTATAAAGTCGTTACCGACAAACCTTTTTGCAATATGAGGGACGAGCATACCAACGAAGCCGATTGGCCCCGCGATTGCGACGCTGGAGGCGGTAAGTAAAACGACGGCGATATAAGTCAGTGCTCTGGTAAGTCTAATATTTATTCCCAGGCTGGTGGCAACGTCTGAACCCAGCGCAAGGAGATTCAGCTGTCTCGCGACAAAAAGAGACACAATCAATCCTAATACGCTGGTTGGCCATAATGTATTCCATTGTTGCCATTCGACAGAAGAAAGAGACCCAGCCAGCCAACTGATGATGGAATACGCTTTATCATCGGCCAGTATCACCGCCGCTCTGGTCACACCGACAAGAAGTGCATTGATGGCAATCCCTGCTAGCACAAGCTTGAGAGGGTGGGACTTTGCAGAAAAGAAGCCACCCAGTGTTAATACAACTGCGCCGCTGAGAACGCTACCAATTGAGGCTATTAATACACCCGGCATAGTTTCTAAAAAGGGGACACCGATACTTGCCAGCGCCATTAAACAGGCTGCGCCTGCATTGACCCCTAAAATGGAAGGGGAAGCGAGAGGGTTTCTGGTCAACCCCTGCATCATTAATCCTGCGACGGCTAGGTTTGCGCCAATCAAAAGACCAGCCAGCACTCTGGGCATACGAATCGAAGCAATGATTTGTTGCTCCATACTCATAGGATCAAATTCAAACAGATACTGGTATATGTGAGAGACCGATAGCGGAAAACTAGACCAGGCGGTAAGAGAATAACAAGATCCTACAAGTGATAATAAAATCAATGGTATCCAGAGATAAAGAGTGGAGGAAAAAATTCGCATCGATTACTACGTATGAACGCTCAGGCTAAAAATGGTTACAAGCCACAAGGAATAAAAGTTCATCGAGTGTAACCTTTATGATAATTGTAATCAATTGCACTTATTCATTTGCTGATCGCTTGTTTTTATTATGCATTGTGGATTGTGGTAATAATTTCAAGCGGTAGATGGCGGCTCTCAAACACAAACAGACTCATTAAGTTAAGTTTAACTTGAATTGATAATGATAATAATTATTATATCCAACTTCATTTTGTATCTAATTATGTACAAATGAAACAAAATAATAATGAATTTATATGCAATAAAGTTAATTTAATTGAGCCGTTTTATGAGATTTGCTGTAAACACAATCACCCAGAGTTTATTAATTACAATGGGGCTTAGCTCCGTTGTTTTCGCCGGAGAAAATACTACCGCAGAGGTAGCAAGTGTGGATGAGAGTATGGTGGTTTTTGGCCAGCAAAACTCGTACTTGAACCCTAGAGTAACGACCGCAACCAAAACGGATATTGACCCGTTAGACACGCCACAAACGGTTAACGTCATCAACCAGCAGTTCTTGCAGGATATCCGAGCGACGACATTGGATGATGCCTATGGATACACCACGGGTTTAACCCGCTCTAATGTCGATGCCGACGGTTTTACGTTGCGTGGTATGCCAGCCGATCTTAATACCATTCAAGTTAACGGCCTACCGGGTCTTGCCTCTCGATTTGGATCGCCGACAACAGCAAACGTAGAAAGAGTAGAAGTTCTCAAAGGTCCTGCTTCTATTATGTATGGTCAAATCCAGCCCGGTGGTATGGTCAATATTATTACTAAGAAGCCGCAAGATACCGCCTCGTTTAGCTATGATGTGTCGGCGACAACATACGCGACCAGCGTGAGCGATTTCGGCGACGATAACGGGTTTACCGGGACAATTGATGCCACCGGGCCGCTAAATGCAAGCAAAACCTGGATGTATCGCCTGATTATCAGTGGCGAAAACGCAGACTCATACCGTGACGATGTTGACCAGCAGAATTACTACTTATTCCCGACACTGACTTATCGTCCATCGGAATTAACTGAACTCACCTTTGGTCTGGAACTGCAGTCAGAACATCGTGTTGCGGACGACGGGCTGGTGGCATTAAACAACGATATCGACCAGGTTGCATCCATTGATACGCACTACCAGTCGTCTGATGATACCGACGAAGACGAAGGGTTAGTTGCGTTTGCCAGTTACAACACCATGCTGATCAACGGATTCGATCTCACTGTCGATTGGCGTAGTGTGTGGCATGAGGACACACGTGATCTTCATGAAACCAGAGATGTGGTTGACTCGACCAGCTTGGTTAAAGTACGCGACCGAGATCAAGTGAATAAGCGTGAATATCACTTCGTCGATGTCCGTACTACCGGTAGCCTTTGGACGGGTGACGTTGAACATCAACTCCTTTTTGGCGGAAATATCGGCCTGGAAAAGCGAGATTTCCTGCGTGAAACTTACGCGACGACAACGGTAGATTTTACCAACCCACAAGACGTGACCGGACGAGATCAAAGCGCGTATAAAGTGGATCACCGTATTACTGATTACACAAACTATGGTTTATACCTGCAAGATACGGTGTACCTGACTGAGAAATGGACCGTGATGGGCGGACTACGTTACATGCGTCAAGATGTCGATTTCGACTATGTCAGCAAGTCGACGGATGACACTCAGTCTACCGATGCCTTCGTTTCTCAGGCAGGTATCGTTTATAAAATTATCGATGGGACTTCTCTTTACACCAGTTATGGCGAAAGCTTCAATCCAAACAGCGTCGAGAAGAAAAATGCCAACGATGATGCTTTCGACCCAGAGGAAGGGCGTCAATATGAAGTCGGGGTGAAAACCGATTTGTTGAGCAACAACAGTAATTTAACCATCGCTTATTTTGATATCGAAAAATCCAATGTTGTAGAGAAAAACAGCAGTGGTGATTACGAATTGCTTGGTGAAGTGCGCAGTAAAGGCGTGGAAACCGAGCTACTGATGAAGCCGCTAGAGAACTGGCAGGGTAAGCTGGGGTATGCGTATGTAGACTCTGAAATCTCAGAGAATCCAGACGCGAGTATTCAAGGTAGCAGAACCCCTATGACGGCTTACCATGATGCTTACTTCTGGACGAAATATAACTTCCCTTACCAAATTGCTGGTGGTGTAGTGGGTACGACCCTTGGGGCCAACTATGAAGGTGCGCGTTACACCAGTGAGGACCCGTCTGATCGAGTTGAGCTTCCTGCTTACATGACCGTTGATGTTGGTGTTCACTATGAAGTAAAAGACTACCGTCTATCGTTGAATGTGGCTAACCTGCTTGATGAAGAGTATTACGTAGGCGGAACGGACAGCCATAGATTGTACCTGGGTGACCCGCGTAACGTTACCTTGAGTGTGTCAGGTAAGTTCTAATGGCATTCATGCGCTTACTAACTGTTTTGCTTGTACTGTGCGTTTGCACGGTACAAGCCGCCGCTAGGCCAGAAACTAATGTACCAACAGATTCTGCACCTAAAAGAATAGTCGTGTTGGAGTACTCTTTTGTTGATGCGTTGGCTGTCATTGGCATTTCACCTGTTGGCGTGGCTGACGACAAAGACCCGACCAGAATAATTCCACAGGTGAGGGATCTCATTGAGCCTTGGACTTCAGTCGGTATGCGTTCCCAGCCAAACTTGGAAGTCATCGCTCAGCTTAAGCCAGATTTAATTATTGCTGACAGCTATCGTCATAAAATTAGTCTGCATGATTTGTCTCAAATCGCTCCGACAATTTTGCTCAAAAGCAGAGGAGAAACCTATCAAGAAGGACTTGAGTCTGCCTTAGCGATTGGTAAAGCCGTCGGTAAAGAGCAGGAAATGAAAGCGCGTTTGGCCAAGCATCGTGAGCTTATGGCGTCTTACAAAGGCAAGTTTAAAGCTAACGGAACGGTACAGTTTGCCAACGTTAATGAAAGGGGCATGTGGATGCATGGCCCTTTGTCTTATACGGGAAGTTTATTAAGTTACCTCGGCCTTCAGCCCGCGCTACCCGATCTCAAACAGAGTCATTTGATGGAAGCAAACCTAGAAGTTCTGCTGAAAGTAAATCCAGATTGGCTTTTCTACAGTAAAAGGGCAGGAAATACTGTGTTGGATAACTGGCAGAAAAGCCCGCTTTTTAAACTGTTAAAAATCAATAAAACTGGGCAAGAGATACAGGTGTCACCTGAGCTTTGGTCACTTAACAGAGGCATACTCGCCGCAGAGTCAATTGCTAAAGAGCTGGATACAATAATCGAAAAGACTTCGACTTAGCTGCGAGTGGGGCTGGGGTTACATCCAACTAGGGATTTAGTACAAATCCCTTTCAAACTGTGGAAACGAAAAAGGCCGCTAATTTCTTAGCGGCCTTTTTACTAAATGTGGCTGAGTGCCGGGGTTGCGCTCAACTAGGGATTTAGAAATCCCGTAAAATTTTCACATAGGCTAAAACGACGAAAGCCTGCAAATTTCTTTGCAGGCTTTCTAAATGTGGCGGAGTGCTGGGGTTGCATCCAACTAGGGATTTTGTACAAATCCCTTTAAAACTTTGGAAACGAAAAAGGCCGCTAATTTCTTAGCGGCCTTTTTACTAAATGTGGCGGAGAGATAGGGATTTGAACCCTAGATACGCTATTAACGTATGCCGGTTTTCAAGACCGGTGCTTTCAACCACTCAGCCATCTCTCCGTTGTTGACGCGAATAATATAAGGCTTTGAAAAGCTTGTAAACCCTAAATCTAACTGTTTGCCTGTTTACTGCTCAATTTTGTGTTGTTTGTTGTTTTAGTAAACAAAAAGCCCTCATTAGAGGGCTATTTTGAATGAAACGCGTAAAAACAGTATTAATTGCTCTTGGTATAAAAGCGCTGTAACTCCGTTAAACCCTGCATTAGCACCGGCATTTTAGGGCTGTCATCACGCAGACGCTTGTAGTCTTTGTCGTACAGCTTGTAGTTACCAAACTTATCGATAACCGTGGTTTGCGTATTGGTGATTAACGCTAATTCTCTTGAGTCTCCGGCCAATATCCAGCGTCGGCGACTTTCATCGAATAAGTTGCGGCCACTACTGTAATCATAAGGGTTCGATGAAACCCCAAGCATGTCTTGAAGCAACGTGACCGAAAGGTCCAAGTGGCTGGTGCTATGAGTAAAATCACCTGCAAGTCTGCCTGGCCAATGAATCACCATTGGTACCTGCAGTTGATATCGGCTGTAGTTGCTGTTCGCACCCCAACTATTGGTGTTGGTTTCGTTGAACTCACTGCCGTGATTTGAAGTGATGATAACCACGGTGTTTGTGAGTAAGTGCGTTTCTTTTAATTCGTTAATAATGCTGGCAACGGTATTATCCGCTGATTTAACCGCAAACTCGTACGCTTTTTTGAATCGTTCGCTGGCTGGCATTTCTTCATCTGTATTTGAAGGAATCGATTCAAAGTTATCAACTGCGGTAACTTCGATGTAGCTAAACCAAGGCTGTTGTGCATTCTCTACCAGCCATGTGTTCCAATCGGAGATGGACTGTTTGTCAGTGTGCGTTTGTTGTCCGTCTAGTTTCTCAGCCAAGTTCAAGTTTCTGAAAATGATCTCTGAATAAAGATCATCTTCAAAGCCATTGCCACTGAATAAACCAAAGCTGTAACCCTGTTCTTTCAGGACATCAAGCATGACAGGTGAAGAGCCTTGTGCCTGAATGCTTGAAGCGTAACTGGTTGGCAGACCATAGAACAAACCGAATGCACCATAGGTGTCATTGCTTGAACTATAGTGGTTGCGGAAATTCTGATTTTCCTGCGCAAACCCATAAAGGTTTGGCATCTCTTGTTCATTTAATGCATCCGCTCTCAAATTATTCACGCTGATCATCAAAACGTTAAGTTTGTTTACGCGGCGATTGAACTCTAATTTTTCAAGCGGGTAGTTAACCAGTTCTACATTACCTTGGTTTTCAGCTAAGCGTTTTAGGTACTCTTCACGATCCAATAAGCCGTGTTTTTCCATAAAGCTTTTCGCTGTCATTGGGTATGAAAGCGGGAAGTTAGCGCGTTGACTGGTAATTGGGTTATAGAAATAAGCATCCGCCCAGATGTACACCAAATGACTGGTCATAAAACTCAAGAAGAACAGTATAGCCAGCGGGCGGCCAACGTGTTTATGAGAAAGTTTACGTTGTTTTCGCCACACCCACTCTGAAAGCGCGAGCTGGATCAGGAAGATGAATGGCATCACAACAAACAGGTGTTGCAGATCTGAGCTTAAAACGCTTTTATCATCACTAAATAAAAGCTCCCAAACCACGGGGGTCAGGTGTAAGTTGATCGACTGATAGGCTTGGGTATCGATCAATAAAATAGTCTGACCGACCGTAGCAAATATCACTGCCACCAAGCGGAATAGCTTCCGAGATGGCAGGACAAACGTCAACGGGAATAGAACCAGCAAGTAAAGAGCGAAAACAAGGAAGCCAAAATGGCCAACCCAAGAGATTGCCAGGTAAAACTGACCGAGCAAGGTCTCAGGCCAAGGCGATTGAGTAATATAGCGTGTGCCTATCAACATTGAAGCAACAATGTTGAAGAATGCAAACCAATGTCCCCAACCTACCAGTCGAGATACACGTTCGCCGTATGAGTTTCCGCTGTCTACCATGTATGTGTCTAATTATCCGTTATTAATGTGTTTTTGGTGTTTCTAATGAAGACATCAGTGCCTGAGCAAATTTTTCAGCAATCGCTTTACGTTGTGAAGCGGCAACTCGTTGATTTAAGACATTGGTTGCGATATTTCCGGCAATCATTAGTGTTAACTCAGGTGAAGCTGCATGTTTTTCAAGAACTAACGCGACTTCCGCAAGAATGTTCTCTACTTGTTCGTCAGTATATTTAGATGTAATCGGCATAAAGACTCTAATAATGATAGTAAAAGCGGCTTATGATAACCTACAATGCCCATCAACTAAAACCTTGTAGCAAGATAAAATCACTATGAGCCTTCATCTTTCAAACGTTATTCTGCATCAATTATGCAAAAACGATCAGGACGAACTGGTTGTTAAACTTCGTCCCGCATCACTAGAAAATGATTCGTCGACTGAAAACCTTGTCGCGGAACTTCATCGAGTGTTCCATTCTAAAGCTGGTAAAGGTTTTGGTTCTTTCCAGTCAGACAGCGAATTTCAGTTTTGGCTTCAAGAAATGCGCAAAGGTGAGCGAGATTTTTATGATTTCTCACAAATTAGTGCAAATCGACTGAAAGAAGAGTTGATTAAGTACCCGTTTGCAGACGAAGGCATTTTGGTTTTCGCTGAGTATCAGAGCCTTGCGACGGATTATTTGTTTATTGGTATTTTGCCAATGAATCAAAGTCTGAAAGTAACTGAAGGTCTGGACATTAGTGCGACCGACTACTTAGACATTACGAAAATGGATATCGCGGCACGAATTGATTTGTCGAGCTACGACACTGACAAAGAGTCCAACCGTTATCTGTCGTACATTAAAGGTCGGGTTGGGCGTAAAGTAGCAGACTTTTTCCTCGACTTCCTTCAGGCAGATATTGGGTTAGATACGAAGCAACAAAACTTGGTATTGATGCAAGCCGTTGATGATTTTTGTGCTGATTCAAAGTTAGAAAAGCAGGAAGTAAACGAGTACAAAAAACAAGTTTACGATTACTGTAACGAGCAGATTAAATCCGGCGAAGAAGTGCAAGTCTCTGAGCTTTCGGGTGAATTACCACCTAGTCAGGATGGCACCAGCTTTATGGACTTCACTAAAGAGCAAGGTTACGAACTTGAAGAGTCATTCCCTGGTGATCGTGCAACGGTTCGTAAGTTAACTAAGTATGTTGGAGCGGGCGGTGGTTTAAACATCAGCTTTGACAGCTTACTTCTTGGTGAGCGTATTTTTTATGATCCAGAGACCGATACATTAACGATCAAAGGAACGCCACCGAACTTAAAAGATCAGTTGAGTCGCAGTTAATCGAAACGACGAGTGACAATTCAAATCAGAGAGCCTTAGGCTCTCTTTTTTTATGTGCGTCAAATATCGCGAATGGTATTTGCCCACAATGAATGAAACCTTGCCATTGCGTAGCGTTTTTTCTTGAGCTTACGCCCGTGTCAACGCTAAGAATCCTGTATCTTGAAAGATAATGATATATCCTTGTTATTAATGGAAATATGCGAGGGTTAGGTGTTGCAGCAATTAAAGGCAAGTTTAAGACGTTATGTTTGGCTTCTATTCATTTTATGGTGTGTATTAGCGGTTGGCTTTTGGCAGCAATCGAAGCAAACCATTCAAATGCTTTCAACCGTTAATGAGTTGGGAAGTAAAATAGAGGAAGTTCGTAATTTTTTTAATTTCGAACTGACCAATCGCGTGCAGCACGTAGACCCAACTGCTCTAAAACTTCAGCTTGTTTATGCCGTCCGCCTTCAATTAGAGCATGAATCTTCGGGCGGTATATTTCCCCCGGACTTAACCCAGTTATTCTATGCTACGGATCGTTTTCTTGAAAATGCGCATGCTTTTATTGGCAGTGATCATGAATTGGTTTCACTCGCAGAGCAGTTGCGAAGCAGTCGAGCCAGAGGCAATAACTCAGAAAAAGTTCACTCAATGTATTATCGCTTGGGGGCGCTGGTATTAGAGTCAATTTTCAGTGATTCAACCACAAGTGCAGACACTTACCGTGAGCTTGACTCCCTATTCATTGAATCGGATTCATTAATTGTCGAAGAGCGCTCGGCGTTTCAACGCCGACTCGCGCAAACCTCAAATGTACTCGCCGCGAACGCGCAAGGACGTTATTTAGCTAAGCAGCTACTCAAACCTGACTTAGCGAATCAGTTAGCAACGACGAATATGACCTTAGAGCGAGCACTCACGCAGCTAATCGTGTTGTTTGGCGGAGTAAGCGGACTATTTTTATGGGTCGTCACCTGGGCTGCCTTCGGCAAAAAAGAGCCTAATAACCTGAACGGAATAAAGGTAACGGATACCAGTGCGGATCTTCTTCAGACAGACAAGCCTGACATTAGCATCGATGAAGGATCATCGAAGAAAAATGAACAACAAGTAACAGTTACCCATTCATCTTCAGAAAAAACGCCTGCGCTGGTTGATGTTCCCTATATTGACATTAACAAGATGCTTGAATCTTTGTCTGGCGACGAAGAAGCCGTTCATATGTTGTTAGAAGTGTTTATTCAGGACCATTCCAACGACGGCGCGAAGTTATGTCAATTGTTGGACGCCGATAAAGAACAAGCTCAAAGAGTCGTACATAGTCTGAAAGGCGTTTCAGGCAGTCTGGGAGCGATGCCTTTAAGTTCCATATCGGGTGATATTGAGCTATTGATTAAAGAAAAACAAAACGTACCGGAAAGTAAGCTCAATAAGTTGAAGGATATATTGGAGCAAACCATACTTTTTGCAAAGCGTGTTCTCAAAAGTGAAAAGATACAAAAAACGCTAACAGATTGATATTACTCTGACTTAAACCGTCAGAGGTTGAGGTATTCAAGGGCGCACTGAACTGTTTCTCAGTTCGCCTTGATTCCTGTTCTACACCAATTTATTAAAGGTAATACCATGTCTGCTCATCGAATATTTTCAATGATGGTTATGTGGGTGGCTATGACAATCTCTGGATGTTCACTTTTATCAGTGAAAATTGATAGCCAAACCGTACCGCTTACCAAGCAAGAGCTCAATATGCGTATATTGACGAGAGAATATGCGTTGCAATATTTTGCTCAGGTAGAGCAAGCTGCTGATTCTTTAGAAGCTAAGTATGACCCCAACGACCAAATTAACCAATCTTACATTCTATTATGGAAAATAAACGCGGAAGAAGGCTTACAGGCCTCGGCTTATCAGGTCACCCCTATGGCTGGCCTGATTGATACGTGGGTATTCGCGCATCAAGTCGACGAGTTTTTTGCTACAGGAGCAGGCAGCAATCTGTTTGCCACGGATGAAGCCAAAAACGTCTCTGAGCATTTGGCGAATGAAGTCGACAAGCTCGCTCAATCCATATTAAAAAAAGAAGTGTATGACAATACAAAACCGTTTGTGGCTAATTTCGTCAAGCAACATCCCTTTGCTGACCTGAGTATGATCAGAACGCCAGCCTACCGGGCATGGTTGGAATTTTCTCAAATTAGTGAGGAAGAAGCCGTAATGACGTTAGGAACAATGCCAGAAGCGCTAGGGGATGTGTCTGATCGGTTAAGTTTAGCGTCTAAACAAGCACCAAAGATCATGACATGGAAGGCACAATTACTGGCATTAAACAGCTCAGCCAGCATTGAAAAAGTCAACGCGGCGCTAAATAGCCTGCAAGTGACAGCCGATTCGATGAGAGACTTTATCGATAATAACCCAGAATATATGCGCTATTTGGCTGAGCAAATGGCACTTGAACTTCAGCCTCTGGTTGACGATATCGATATGAAAACCGAAGCTCGTCTATCTCAGTTAGGTGAAGAGCGTCAGGCGCTAGAAGAAATGGTGGCGAGAGAGCGTCAGGAAATTGCGTTGATTATTACTCATGAAAGAGAAAAATTTGCACAAGATATCGATCGCGTCTCTCAACAGGTTGTCGATTTGGCAATGACAAAATTGATTGAACTCGTCAGAAGCACCATTATCTATTTCATTCTGTTCATTATCGCGATCTTCTTCGCTCCGCTAGGTCTTGGCTATGTACTGGGCAAGCGGGCATCCGTCAAAGCAAACATAAAAGAAAGCTAGTTTGACTGCATTTACCTGAATTCAGCATAAATAAAAAGAGCGCCTTGGCGCTCTTTTGTTTTTGATATCAGTAAACGGTATTAAGCAGTTTGCTGTTGCAATTCCGTTTCTTCTTGTGCGGTAGACTCTGCCACTGGCTCGCACTTATCAACGAACCACCCCATGTAAGAGCTAATGATTGTCACAATGATACAGACAAAGCTAAGCCACATGAACGGTGCGTAAGACAGGGTCGCGACACCTAGGATACTTGCCATGTAGATGCCGTTGTCACTCCAAGGAACCATACCAGAGGTTAAGGTGCCACCGAACTCTGCGTTACGAGATAAGTTTTTGCGTTTGTAACCAAGACGGTCGTAGTTTTTAGCACAGATTTTTGGCGTCAGGATGAGAGACACGTACATTGCTGAACCAAATACGTTACCCATAAATGCGGTACCAATGGTGCTGGTTGCCAATGAACCAGAGCTCTGGACACGTTTTTCAAATAGCTTCGCAATGGTTTCTAACACGCCAACTTTATCCAGCAAGCCACCAAAGCCCAAACCAAATACGATCACGGCAACGGAGCCTAGCATAGACGACATACCGCCTCGGTTTAGGATAGAGTCGATGAAATCAACACCAGACGAAATCGCAAATGGCGCCCACGCTGTATTGAATGCCGTCAGAAAATCCACATCCTGAATCATGACAGCCCAGATAATACCCAGTAACGAGCCAAAGCTGATAACTGGGAAAGAAGGCATGCGCATCGCCAGTAGGCCAAGCACGATTATCACTGGTACAAATGAGTAAGGTGTGATGTAGAACTGTTGCTCCATCGCTTTGATCACAGAGTCTACCTGGCTCATATCGACTTGGCCGGCATAGTGAAAGCCAAATGCGGTGAACATGATGCCAGTGATGATGTAGCTGATAAGAGCAATAGGTAACATACCTTTGATATGCTCCATCACTTCGACGTTAGACATGGAAGAAGCAAGGATTACAGAATCAGACAACGGCGACATTTTATCTCCGAAGTAACATCCAGAGAGAACCGCACCCGCTGTAATCGGAGCCGGAACACCAAGACCCTGACCAATTCCCATCATGGCAATACCCGCAGTACCAGCTGCACCCCAAGATGTACCCGTTGCTAATGCTGTTAAAGAACAGATGATCATCGTAGCGAGCAAAAAGATGGATGGATGAATAGCTTGTAGCCCGTAGTAAATGATGGTCGGAACAATACCACCGGAGATCCAGGTGCCAACAAGTGCACCTACGGCAAGGAGGATTAAAACCGCACCCAAGCCATTAGAAATACCATTTAATGCTGCTTTTTCAAGGTCTTTATACTGATGACCCAGCTTTATGCCCAATAGCATAATAATGAACCAACCAATGTACAGCGCCAGTTGGATTGGAAGATCGAGTTTAGCAGTGAACGAAAATGCCAAAAGAAGGAATAAACCTAACGAGATAAATACCTGAATCAGGTTAGGAAGGCGTGTTGTAACTTGCTTCATACGTGCCTCTGTATATCGTGGAGCAATAGAAGAAGACGCTCCTTGTTGTAATAGCGGCATAACATACAGTAACCAGCATTATATTTCGAATCTTTGGTGTTTTATGTTGATCTAGGGCGAGTTAAACGTTTGCATGTGAAGTTATTTTCTAGATATGTTTAATAAAATTGGTGGTAAATGTTTTGTAGTGTGAAAATTATGTGCCTCAAATGTTACAGACAAAAGAGTGGTAAGACCAATGTGGGTAAAAAATAACTTTTCCTACTTATAAATGACGATTCCACGGAGTTCAAATGCTCAAAAATTACTTCTAAAGCAATTTTTCGGTAGAAAACGTTAAAAATTGCGCTCATTTACAAATTAGGGCTTGAGATTTTGCTGCGAAAATTGAACTATGGGAGAAGGTTTTTAATACATGGAGAGTTAAGGCGATGAGAGTTGGTTTAGTTGGTTGGCGCGGTATGGTAGGTTCAGTCCTGATGCAGCGCATGGTTGAAGAAAAAGACTTCGATCTAATCGAACCAGTATTCTACAGTACTTCTCAAATTGGTATTCCTGCTCCTAACTTAGGAAAAGACGCAGGCTTACTACAAGACGCGTTTGATATTGAAAGTTTAAAACAGCTTGATGCGGTGATTACGTGTCAAGGTGGTGGTTACACTGAAAAAGTGTACCCAGCACTTCGTCAAGCTGGTTGGAAAGGTTACTGGATTGATGCTGCTTCTACTCTGCGTATGGCAGAAGATTCAATCATCACACTGGATCCTGTAAACCTGAAGCAAATCCAGCAAGGCATCCACGGTGGCACTAACACGTTTGTTGGTGGTAACTGTACAGTAAGTTTGATGCTAATGGGCCTTGGTGGTCTGTTTGAGAAAGGCTTAGTTGAGTGGACAAGCGCGATGACGTACCAGGCGGCTTCTGGCGCAGGTGCACAAAACATGCGTGAGCTGATCTCTCAAATGGGCGTTATCAACGATTCAGTGAGCTCAGAACTTGCTAACCCAGCAAGCTCTATCCTGGATATCGATAAGAAAGTTGCAGAGACGATGCGCAGCGCTTCTTTCCCAACTGACAAATTTGGTGTGCCACTAGCTGGTTCGCTTATCCCGTGGATCGATGTGAAACGTGATAATGGTCAGAGCAAAGAAGAGTGGAAAGCGGGCGTAGAAGCAAACAAGATTCTTGGTTCTCAAAGCTCACCAGTTCCTATTGATGGTACTTGTGTACGTATCGGTGCGATGCGCTGTCACTCACAAGCATTGACTATCAAACTGAAGCAAAATGTGCCAATGGATGAAATCGAAGAGATCATTGCGACTCACAACGATTGGGTAAAAGTGATTCCAAACGAGCGAGACATCACGGCGCAAGAGCTATCGCCAGCGAAAGTAACGGGCACGATGTCTGTACCAGTTGGTCGTTTACGTAAAATGGCGATGGGTGATGACTTCCTGAACGCGTTTACGGTTGGTGACCAATTGCTATGGGGCGCAGCTGAGCCTCTACGTCGTACACTAAGAATTATCCTTCAAGAGAAAGCATAACGTTTCTCTATTTTTGATGAAAAGAGCTCCTCATTAGGAGCTCTTTTTTTTGCTTTCTCCCCGAACGACACGTTTGTCCGGATCGGCAAGTTCACTACCACAGTGCTTGCAATAGATAGCATCTGGATCATGGCCTGCTTGCGAACAGTTTGGGCATTTGACCAATTCTTTATGTGATTGAATTTCCTGGTGCAACTCTGCGGTAAAGATACCTGTTGGCACGGCGATTATCGAATAACCCAGCAACATCGTTATTGAAGCCAGTGCTTTTCCTAGGTTGGTTTGGGGAACCAAATCACCGTACCCAACCGTGGTAATGGTCACGATGGCCCAGTAAATGCTTTTTGGGATACTGGTAAATCCATTCTCTGGCCCCTCAACGATATATATCAGTGACCCAAATATGGTTACTAGAATGGCAACTGCACTGAAAAATATGAAGATTTTCCTGCGAGCCATGAGCAATGACCGAAGAAGGACATTAGAGTCTTGAAGATAGCGTACTAACTTTAAAATTCGGAAAATACGCAACACACGCAGTGCTCTAATCACGCCCATAAATGACGCTGATGGGAAGAATAGCACTAAGTAGGTTGGCAGAATCGCCAGTAAATCAACAATCCCGTAGAAGCTTTTTGCATAAGCGGCGGGTTTAGGTGAGCAATATAGGCGAAGAAGGTACTCGATGGTAAACAGGCCGGTAAAGGTGTACTCCAGGTACTTTAGCTCCTTTGCCCATTCAGCTTGCACCGCAGGAATAGAGTCGAGGACCAGCACAGCCAGTGAGCTTAATATCGCAATAATTAATACGATATCAAACGTTCGACCAGCCTTGGTATGCGTGCCAAAAATGGTAACGTAGAGTGTATTTTTCAGAGAGTGAGTCTTCATGACAAAGCGATCCATGGTTGAATCGCTCTATCATACAAGCTTATGGAATATCAGGCTAATCCGGGAAATAGGTTACGTAGCCCGTTAGCGATGAACTCAATGCCGAGTGCACCAAGGATCAGGCCCATAATACGGGTGATTACGTTGATCCCTGTTTGGCCTAAAAAGCGAACGATCAATGGAGCGGAGCGGAACAGCAACCATGAGCAAAAACAGAACACCCCAATAGTAATACTAATGCCTACCGTATCTAGCATACTTGGGTAGCGAGCTCCGTAAACAATAGTCGAGCTGATTGCACCCGGTCCCGCCATTAGAGGCATTGCTAAAGGAACAACCCCGATCTGTTCACGACTGACGTATTCAGATTTCTCTTGTTTATTTTGTTTATCCTCACCCAACTTACCACTCATCATTGAGAATGCGATGCTTAGCAGCAGCAATCCGCCAGCAACTCGAAATGAATCCAGAGAAATGCTGAACATGTCCAGCAGGAGCTGACCTGCGAGTAGCGAGATACAAAGGATTATTGCAACGGCAATGTTTGCGGTTGTGGCTGTTTTACTCTTTTCTTCAGGTGTCATGTGGCCTGTCAGAGAGACGAACACTGGCATGATACCAACTGGGTTAACGGCAGCAACCAGACCTAAAAAAAACTGTAAGAAAATAGCGAGCTCAAAAGTTTGCATAGTGCATTCTCATAAACATTCACATAAGTGAAAAATGGAGAGAGTAGGTTATCTAAATCGTTTGAAGTTAAAGACACTCTATTCAGACGATATGACGTTGGACGCTAAATGTAAGTGAAAACACCACCCAGTAGAAATGAAAAAAACTAACGTATTTCCCATACTATTTGTGAGAAAAACTAATTTTTTAAAAATCTGTATCTAATCTGCAAATCAAATGTTGCATGGAGTGCTATTGTTTAACAGTTGTGTTTTACACAAACATTCACAATGGTGCACTTTTGATTAAAAACAAAGGGTGATTGCAGAGGGGTGAGGTAATTCTATATACTATTAGTAGCACATTAAATTAGGCGTACATGTAATTTTTATGTCTAAAAATGAAACTTTTTTACAGTCTGGTGTAGTTAATTTAATTTTTTTGTCTGTTTGCTGCTTTTTTGTTCTATGGTTTGTAAGGTCTAAAGTTGTTTATTATCAGTTGGTTATAATTATACCTGTCGCTTATACTACACTTTGGTGGTATTTCGAGGATGAGAACTGATCCAAGTCAATTATTTTCATGCTTTGAAACATTATACTCAGCCATGAAAGCAATTTACTAAGTCGTTTGTTTGTTAAGTGGCTGATAAGCAGCAAAAAGAGATAAGCAATAGCCTTACTAAAAAGTTTTTAATATTTGTTAATTTTAGGAGAATCCCTATGCCTGTAACTAATATGGCTGAACTAGATGCAATGGTTGCCCGCGTTAAGAAAGCGCAAGAAGAGTTCTCTACTTACTCTCAAGAGCAAGTAGACAAAATCTTCCGTGCCGCTTCTCTTGCCGCTAACCAAGCTCGTATCCCTCTAGCGCAGCAAGCGGTTGAAGAATCTGGTATGGGTATTGTTGAAGATAAAGTAATCAAGAACCACTTCGCTTCTGAGTTTATCTACAACAAATACAAAGACGAACAGACTTGTGGCATCCTGGAAGAGGATGACAACCTGGGTACGATGACTATCGCTGAGCCTGTAGGCATCATCTGCGGTATCGTACCAACCACTAACCCAACTTCAACTGCGATCTTCAAATCTCTAATCTCTCTGAAGACTCGTAACGGTATCATCTTCTCGCCACACCCACGTGCGAAAAACTCTACTAACGATGCAGCGAAACTTGTTCTGGATGCAGCAGTAGCAGCGGGCGCACCAAAAGACATCATCGGTTGGATTGACCAACCTTCAGTTGAGCTTTCAAACGCTCTAATGAAACACGATGACATCGCACTTATCCTTGCAACTGGTGGTCCAGGTATGGTGAAAGCCGCTTACTCTTCTGGTAAGCCAGCAATCGGTGTAGGTGCAGGTAACGTTCCAGTTGTTATCGATGAAACGGCTGACATCAAACGTGCAGTGGCTTCTATCCTAATGTCTAAAACATTCGATAACGGCGTAGTGTGTGCTTCTGAGCAGGCTGCAATCGTGGTTGACGAAGTATACGACGAAGTGAAAGAGCGTTTCGCAACGCACAAAGCTTACGTACTAAGCAAAGCTGAAGCAGAGAAAGTTCGTAAAGTTCTTCTTATCGACGGCGCACTAAACGCGAAAATCGTTGGCCAACCAGCAGCGGCTATCGCTGAAATGGCAGGCGTTAAAGTGCCTGCGGACACTAAAGTGCTTGTTGGTGAAGGTCTGGGTAAAGTTTCTTACGACGACGCATTCGCTCACGAGAAACTGTCTCCAACGCTAGGTCTATTCCGTGCTGACAACTTCGAAGACGCGGTTGCTCAAGCGGTAACAATGGTTGAAATCGGCGGTATCGGCCACACTTCTGGTCTGTACACTAACCAAGACGTTAACGCAGACCGTATCCGTTACTTCGGTGACAAGATGAAGACGGCTCGTATCCTAATCAACATCCCGACTACTCACGGTGGTATCGGTGACTTGTACAACTTCAACGTTGCTCCTTCTCTAACGCTAGGTTGTGGTTCATGGGGTGGTAACTCTATCTCTGAGAACGTAGGTCCTAAACACCTAATCAACAAGAAAACTGTTGCGAAGCGAGCTGAAAACATGTTGTGGCATAAACTACCTAAGTCAATCTACTTCCGTCGCGGTAGCCTTCCAATCGCGCTTGGCGACCTAGAAGGTAAGAAACGCGCATTCCTGGTAACTGACCGTTTCCTATTCAACAACGGTTACGCAGATGACGTAGTGAAACTACTGAAAGCACAAGGCATGGAAGTTCAAACGTTCTTCGACGTTGAAGCTGACCCAACGCTATCTGTAGTAGAGAAAGGTGCTGCTCAAATGGCGAGCTACCAACCAGACGTGATCCTAGCGCTAGGCGGTGGTTCACCAATGGATGCTGCGAAAATCATGTGGGTAATGTACGAGCACCCAGAAACGCACTTCGAAGAACTTGCAATGCGCTTTATGGACATCCGTAAACGTATCTACAAGTTCCCTAAAATGGGTCAAAAAGCTGAGCTTGTATGTATCACTACAACTTCAGGTACGGGTTCAGAAGTTACTCCATTCGCGGTTGTTACTGACGACAAGACTGGTGCTAAATACCCACTAGCGGACTACGAGCTAACCCCTAACATGGCTATCGTTGATGCGAACCTTGTTATGAACATGCCTAAGTCTCTAACTGCATTCGGTGGTTACGATGCAGTAACTCACGCACTAGAAGCTTACGTATCTGTTCTAGCGAACGAATACTCTGACGGTCAGGCTCTACAAGCACTTAAGATGCTAAAAGAGTACCTACCATCAAGCTACGCGAACGGTGCAAACGACCCAATCGCTCGTGAGAAAGTACACAACGCAGCTACTATCGCTGGTGTGGCATTTGCGAACGCATTCCTAGGTGTTTGTCACTCAATGGCGCACAAACTGGGTGCTGAGTTCCACGTACCACACGGTTTGGCTAACGCACTGCTTATCTCTAACGTTGTACGTTACAACGCGAACGATAACCCAACTAAGCAAACTGCGTTCTCTCAATACGACCGTCCACAAGCACGTCGTCGTTACGCTGAAGTTGCTGACCACCTAGGCCTAAGCCAGGCTGGTGACCGCACTGCTCAGAAGATTGAACGTCTACTGGCATGGATGGATGAGCTAAAAGCTAACCTAGACATCCCAATGTCTATTCAAGCGGCTGGTGTTGCTGAAGCTGACTTCTTCGCGAAACTGGATGAGCTAGCGGTTGAAGCGTTCGATGACCAATGTACTGGTGCGAACCCTCGCTACCCACTAATCAGCGAGTTGAAAGAAGTTCTGACTGCTTCTTACTACGGTAAAGCTTTCGTTGAAGGTGAAACTTTCGAAGGTACTACTGTAATCAAGAAAAAAGCAGACCAAGAAGCAGCGAAACCTGCTCCTAAAGCTAAAAAAGAAAAAGCAGACGCGTAAGTAAGCGTTGTTTTGAACAAGGTTTTCGCTAGCACGAAACCTTAATCGGGAAAAGTTAAAAGCCCCAGTCAAATGACTGGGGCTTTTTTTATCTTCTTTGTTCAACCTTCAAGCGCATTCCCGTATTGATGACGAATCAAACAGATACCATTTTTTAGACTTCGGTAGATACGACTCTACCGCTAAAGTACTCATTCGCGACTATGTACTCAGTATTACGTACGAGCTCGTCCTGGATTTCCGCCCAATGGATCGCGTCTAAATCTTCTTTGGTATGAGAGACCGATGGGATTACACCGCCGACCCTGATATTGAAAGGAGTCAGCTCTTTTGCCCAGCTATGAGTGAACCCAGATACCAACGCCGCCAAACTTTCTACGCCAGTCAGATCTTCGTGGTTATCATGCGAAATCACATTAACGATAACGCCTTTCTTATTCCGGCTACGGAAACGATCTGCGGCAACCTGCCCATAGGTATAAAGAAAACGAGCGGCAGAAGAAAGATGGTCGATATATATACTCATTGGTTCTGGCGCCATTAAGCTCGGCATTGGGGAGCTGGTCCAGCAATTGACCACCACATCTGGTGTTGCGCTAAGTTCGGATTCTATTTGGTCAAATAACAAGTTGATCGAAGTTGTGTCGTCACTGCATACGTGCATGGCGAAAACCTTATTGGTAAACGCGCTAATTTGCTCGTAACTTTCCTTAAGCGAGTCGGCATTTTGATCACATAGAATCAACGTAGCGCCGAGATGGGCAAAGTGGCTAGAGCATGTTCTGCCAATGACTGAACCTGCTGATGTGACGAGTATAATTGATTCTTTGATATCCATATAACACCTATACAGCTCCGTATAAACCAGTGGTTTGTGCTATCAGCATGGATTAATTTCAAACGGCTCAGTGTGAAAAGCTTCAAACTAACGCTTTTGGGGGAAGACTATTGTGTGGGAATTAGTAAGTCGTCACATTTCGTATGTGTTACAAGTGTAATCAGGTAGTGAAAAGTTGAATACTAAGCCCGAGTTTGAATTTGGTATTGGCGCTGAGCGGTAACCAGTTGGTTATATAGCCCGGCATCAGCAATAAGAGTCTGATTTCTCGTACCTAAACGACGTCGTTCATGGCCTGATAGGTTATGGTAGACCTCTTCTGGAAGGTTAAACGTGTCTTGGGGCATATAAGTTAGCGCATCTGGCTTGAGGTAATGACTAAGCTTTGCGGAAGGTAAGCCTGCATTATGAAATTGTTTCGCTTGTTCTGCAGCGAGTTCATAACTGCTGCTGTCTGAACGCAAATTTTGTGGTTGAGAAAGGCCAAATTGCTGACGTAGAACTTCGTCACTTGCCTTTACTTCGCTGACTTCTTCTACAGGAACCACATCGCGTATATCGTTCGAAAACATAGATAGAATCAAAGCAAAATCGGCACGACGACCTTCGTGTACGGCACTATTAATACCATAACCGAATTGAAGTTCGTTGATAATTGCTGCTTTGTCTAAAGTATGAATTTGCATGATGCTCCTCGTCAGATGCTTTTATAGCGGCATGAAAGAGAAGAACTTTAGAAAAAAGAAGGCACTAAGAGGGTATTGAAGGGGGCTGTAATAAAAAAGCCCGCTGTATTAGCGAGCTTTTGAATAAGACTAAATTAAACTAGGGGGAAGTAAATTACTTCGCTAGGTTCTCTGCTACGAAATCCCAGTTTACAAGAGCCCAGAAGCCGTTCATGTAATCAGGACGTACGTTGCGGTAATCGATGTAGTACGCGTGTTCCCATAGGTCAACAGTTAGAAGTGGAGTTACACCTTCTTCTGTTAGAGGAGTTGCTGCGTTAGAAGTGTTAACGATGTCTAGAGAACCGTCAGCCTTCTTAACTAGCCAAGTCCATGAAGAACCGAAGTTGTTGATTGCTGCATCAGTGAACTTCGCTTTGAATTCTTCGAAAGAACCGAATGCTGCGTTGATTGCATCAGCAACTGCGCCAGTTGGCTCGCCGCCCGCGTTTGGAGCTAGACAGTGCCAGTAGAACGTGTGGTTCCAGATTTGAGCAGCGTTGTTGAATACGCCACCAGTAGAAGTCTTGATGATCTCTTCTAGAGTTTTGCCTTCGAACTCAGTACCAGGAATAAGACCGTTTAGCTTAACTACGTAAGTGTTGTGGTGCTTACCGTGGTGGTAATCTAGAGTCTCTGCTGAGATGTGTGGTTCTAGTGCGTCTTTCGCGTAAGGAAGAGCTGGTAGTTCAAATGCCATTACTCGATTCTCCATTGATATGAAAGGGTAACCTTTCGATTGCTTCCAGTGTTTTTATTCGTTCTGAGTCGATACGACTGACTTGCTAGGTATTTTAGCAAGTTTTTACTTTATTAAAACCCCGATATGAAAATATTTTAAGATGTTAGCTGTGACGAAGTGATGAATCTTGCGTCATCAAACAAGCTTAGTTTAAACCATACCAATTATATGGTTTTTATTCTGCCGTTATTGAGTAGAATGTGGCAGATAAACAAAGTTAAAACCTATGAATGAGGAAGCGATGGAAACTATCGACAAAATCAAACAGCAGATTTCAGAAAACTCTATCCTGCTGTACATGAAAGGATCACCGAAACTGCCAAGCTGTGGTTTCTCTTCTCAAGCGTCACAAGCACTAATGGCATGTGGTGAGAAGTTCGCTTACGTAGACATTCTACAAAACCCAGACATCCGTGCTGAGTTACCAAAATACGCGCAATGGCCAACGTTCCCACAACTGTGGATTGAAGGTGAGCTAATTGGTGGTTGTGACATCATCCTGGAAATGTTCCAGAAAGGTGAACTTCAGCCGCTGATCAAAGAAGCTGCAGCACGCGCTGAAGGTGAAGCTGAGTAATTCGTAAATACTCACATTTAGCGATAGAATACGAGGGAGCCGCACTGGCTCCTTTTTTCTTTTTTAAGGTAGTGGAATGAACATAAAGCTTTACTACGTGCATGATCCTATGTGCAGTTGGTGTTGGGGATACAAACCAACCATCGATAAACTGAAGCAGCAACTGCCGGGTGTGATTCAATTTGAGTATGTGGTGGGTGGGCTTGCACCAGATACAAATTTACCAATGCCACCAGAGATGCAACAAAAGCTCGAAGGGATTTGGCAGCAGATTGAGCGTCAGTTAGGAACTAAGTTCAACTACGACTTTTGGAAATTGTGTACGCCAGTAAGAAGTACTTACCAGTCTTGCCGAGCTGTGATTGCTGCGGGTTTTCAGGACAGCTATGGACAGATGTTGGAAGCGATTCAGCATGCTTATTATCTGCGAGCGTTACCACCTCATGAAGAAGCGACGCATTTACAGCTAGCAAAAGAGATTGGCTTGAATGTCCAGCAGTTCAAAAACGATATGGATGGCACCCTTTTAGAGGGCGTATTCCAAGACCAACTGAGTTTAGCCAGAAGCCTTGGGGTGAACTCTTATCCGAGTTTGGTTCTGCAAATCAATGATGCTTATTTCCCTATCGAAGTGGATTACCTATCGACCGAAACAACGTTGAAGGTAATTCGTGAGCGCATCATCGAGAATATGCCTGCTGAATAATGTAATCGCTTAAACAACAAAAAACCGCTCAATGAGCGGTTTTTTCGTAACTAGGGTATCACTTCTTCTTTCGAAGCACGGATACTAAAGCACCATTGCAGCAATCCAGCCGAAGATGATCAGTGGGATGTTGTAGTGGATAAATGTCGGTACTACGGTTTCCCAAATGTGCTCATGTTGACCATCGGCATTCAGACCCGATGTTGGACCTAATGTTGAGTCAGATGCTGGAGAACCTGCGTCACCGAGTGCTGCTGCGGTACCAACTAGCGCAATTGTTGCCATCGGTGAGAAGCCAAACGCTAATGAAAGAGGTACATAAATGGTCGCAATAATTGGGATCGTTGAGAACGATGAGCCAATACCCATAGTTACCAGCAAGCCCACAACCAACATCAGCAATGCAGCCAGTGGTTTGTTATCGCCGATACTTGTAGAAAGCGATTGAACCAAGGTTTCTACGCCACCAGTTTGCTTCATTACTGCGGCAAAACCTGCTGCAGCGATCATGATAAAGCCAATCATAGCCATCATGTGAACGCCTTTAGTGAATACGTCGTGCGTTTCTTTCCACGCAATCACGCCACCAAAGGTAAAGACCATGAAACCAGCCAGTGCACCAATGATCATTGAGCCCGTGTATAGCTGAACACTCAACGCAGCAACAATGCCGATCGCAGCGACAAGGATGTGTTGCTTATTGATCACATGATTTGTTTCATGGACAACGGTCAACTCGGTTTCTTCATAGATACGAGGCTTACGGTAGCTGACAAAAATCGCGATCAATAAGCCAAAAATCATACCTGCACCAGGAAGCAACATCGCCGTTGGAACTTGGCTTGCCACAACGTTTTCTAGGCCGTTGTCATGTAAGTTCTTTAATAGGATGTTGTTTAAGAAGATGCCACCAAAACCTACAGGTAATACCATGTATGGCGTGATTAGGCCAAAAGTCAGAACACAGGCAATCAGACGGCGATCCAATTTAAGCTTCGCAAATACGCCCAAAAGAGGTGGAATCAAAATTGGAATAAAGGCGATATGGACAGGAATCACGTTCTGAGAAGACATGGTAACTAAGATCAATGCTACCAATACCGCGTATTTTAAACCGGTCGTTGATGCAGAACTTTCTTTACCATTGATGCGTTTAATCACATCTTTAGCTAACAGATCAGTAATACCAGACTTAGAGATTGCAACGGCAAATGTACCGAGCATCGCGTAGCTTAAAGCAATAGTTGCACCGCCACCGAGACCGCTTTCAAAAGCAGCAACGGTATCGCCTAGGCTCATGCCAGCGACAAGACCACCGACAATGGCACTGAACGTGAGGGCGACCACCACGTTTACCCGCATCAACGCTAACACGAGCATGACGCAAACAGAAATAACGACAGGATTCATACTTTTTCCAATATATTGTGTTTACTTATTATTTTCGTCAACAAGCGGCCAACCACCCAGGGCCTTCCATTTGTTAACAATGCCACAGAATAACTCTGCAGTTTTTTGTGTATCGTAAAGTGCCGAATGCGCTTCACGATTGTCGAATTCCATACCCGCCGTTTTACATGCTTTAGCAAGAACGGTTTGGCCGTAAGCAAGACCACTTAGTGCAGCTGTGTCAAAAGTGGCAAACGGATGGAAAGGGACTCGTTTTAGTTTGCAACGTTCGTTCGCTGCGTTAACAAAACCTAGGTCGAAAGCGGCATTATGCGCAACCATGATCGCTCGTGAACAGTCTGCGGCTTTTTGCTCTTTACGGATGAGCTTATAAATTTCTTTTAGTGCTTCTTGTTCAGAAACCGCGCCACGTAGTGGGCTAAAAGGGTCACGAATGCCATTGAATTCTAACGCTTCTTTCACCAAGTTAGCGCCTTCAAACGGCTCAACATGAAAATGAATGGTAGAGGCTGGATGCAGGACACCGTCTTCATCCATGCGAAGGGTAACGGCACATATTTCTAAAAGTGCATCAGTTTGAGCATTGAAACCCGCGGTCTCAACGTCAACTACCACAGGGAAATAACCACGAAAACGCTTTTTCAGGGTTAGAGCTTCATTTTCTATTGTCATGTTGGCTTATTTTTGTGTGACGAGGGCGGCATTATTACAGATTCTTACGATGAGAAAAACCGCAATATCAGATAAAAATACAATTCTGCTTTTTAGATAGTCAATCCGTCACAGTGGTACGAAATCCGCAGGTAACAACCACTGAAGCGCTGCTTTTATTTTTGTCGACACCCATTAACCTGACCGCAAATATTGATTGCTAGCAGGTATAAAACAGGGTTGGTTTAGTTATTGGCGGGGTTATTGCATTAGAAGTAGTTGTTTTTGAATTGATGCAGATTGGCGGCAAAAGACTGCCATTTAAGAGAATGATCGCAGATGAATAAATGGCTGATAACCAGCGGTGTTATGTTTTCATTGTTTAGCGCTAGCAGTCACGCAGAGTTGAGCAAGCGCTATGTCGCAACGCCGCAGCAGTCTCAATGGGAGATGATTGTTAACACACCACTCGAATGTCAACTTGTACATCCCATCCCAAGTTTCGGTGACGCGGTATTTTCGTCACATGCGAGTAAAAAGATCAATTTAGACTTCGAGTTAAAGATGCGTCGCCCAATGGGGGAGACTCGTAGTGTGAGCCTGATATCGATGCCTCCACCATGGCGTCCGGGTGAGCATGCGGATCGCATTACTAACCTAAAATTCTTCAAGCAGTTTGACGGCTACGTGGGTGGTCAAACCGCGTGGGGTATTTTGTCTGAGTTAGAGAAAGGCCGTTATCCAACCTTTAGTTATCAGGACTGGCAAAGTGGTGACCAAAGAATCGAAGTCGCACTGTCATCGGTGTTGTTTCAAAGTAAATACGACGCCTTCAGCGATTGTATTGCCAATTTATTGAAGTACAGTTTTGAAGATATTGCGTTTACGATTTTGCATTACCAGCGTCTGGGCGATCAACTGACCAAAGCATCTAAAAAGCGATTGTCGCAAATAGCGGATTATGTCCGCCATAATCAAGACATCGATTTAGTGCTGGTCGCCACTTATACCGACTCGACCGATGGCAAAAGTGCCAGCCAGGATTTATCGGAAAGACGTGCAGAATCGCTACGAAACTATTTCAAATCCTTAGGTCTACCAGAAGATCGTATTCAGGTGCAAGGCTATGGTAAGCGTCGACCAATTGCTGACAATAACTCGCCAATTGGTAAAGATAAAAACCGCCGCGTTGTGATTTCTTTGGGGCGAACACAAGTCTAGTGTTCGCGTCACTTTAGATTGCTGATGGTGAGAGTGATTTGATAGAACCTGTATTAAAACGGACTTGAGCCGTTTCCTCTAGTTCAGGCGAAACTTGGCAATGATTTCACAGTTAGTGGCGGTGTCGATTTTTTCAACTTGTTTAGCAATCACAGGGTTAGGATGACGTTTCATAAAATCAATCAGTGCTTTTGTGCAGCAACCAATGGATTCCATAAAGCTTGCACAGTCCTTATTTGGGCATTGAGGAATGAGAGTCAGGACTCTTTCAGACGCCAGTTGAAGGTATCGGAGCTCATATTCTGTGTCACCTGCCCAGCGCCAGAATTGTGCTAGGTTATGACAGGAAATAACTGAGATTAACAGGCGTTCGTCAGCTTCAATCTCCACACATTCACTGATGTCTTCACTTAACCTAAGCGCCTGTTGATAATGAAGAATACTACGTATAGGGTCATCTAATTGAAGGGCGGTATCGGCCAGAAGTGTGTGTTTTTCCCATTCACTGATCATTATCGTTATCCCACATATCGAAGTTGGACTTAAATCTAAACGATAACCATTATCAAGTAAAGTATTTTGTTTACAAATAAAAAGGCAGGTCTCACACCTGCCTTTCGTTCATGCTTTTAACAACCGTTCACTAGAGAAGTATTAGCCTTCTAAGCCTGCCGTTGCTTGTTTGTTTTGGATCAGCTCGATCATGTAGCCATCTGGATCTTTTACGAAAGCGATGTGAGTCGTACCACCTTTAACCGGACCTGGTTCACGCGTTACATTACCGCCAACCGCTTTGATAGCGTCACAAGTCGTGTAGATGTCATCTACGCCGATTGCGATATGACCATAAGCATTGCCCAGGTCATACTCGGTTGTACCCCAGTTGTAAGTCAGCTCAATAACCGCACCTTCTGACTCATCGCCGAAGCCTAGGAAGGCAAGTGTGTACTCGTACTCTTTGTTTTCATTGGTACGAAGCAGCTTCATACCCATAACGTCAGTGTAAAACTTGATTGATTTGTCTAGATCACCAACGCGTAGCATAGTGTGTAGAATTCGACCGTTTGACATTTTTAACTCCTAGCTTTCATTTTCAAATAGCATTAACTATCTGGATATACTTTCTCTTTATATTCGCACAAATCTTCAATGATGCAGCTACCGCAGCGTGGTTTTCTCGCCAAACAAGTATAGCGTCCATGAAGAATGAGCCAGTGGTGAACATCGAGTTTAAACTCTTTAGGTACCACTTTTAATAGTTTGTGCTCGACATCATCGACCGTTTTGCCCATCGCAAATTTCGTGCGATTAGAGACACGATAAATATGCGTATCGACGGCAATGGTGGGCCAGCCAAAAGCGGTGTTGAGCACAACGTTTGCCGTTTTTCTCCCAACGCCAGGCAGGGCTTCAAGTGCGGCACGATCTTCCGGAACTTCACCGTTGTGCTTTTCCAGCAAGATCTTACAGGTTTTGATGGTGTTTTCTGCCTTCGAATTAAACAGGCCAATGGTCTTGATGTATTCTTTTAAGCCATCAACACCTAAATCAAACATGCTCTGTGGCGTATTTGCTACAGGGAAGAGCTTGTCAGTGGCTTTGTTTACGCTCACATCCGTCGCTTGTGCTGAGAGCAATACAGCGATAAGCAGTTCAAAGGGAGAGTTCCAGTTTAGCTCGGTCTGAGGGTTTGGGTTGTTTTCCCTTAATCGTTCTAAAATTTCAATTCTTTTGACTTTGTTCATTGCGGATTTCCAGTACCGTCTTGGCGGATTAAAAAGGCCCTACGAATGGTAGAGCCTAATTTTTTATTCTGCGTACTAAGCGTTGGTGACGCGGGCACGTTCAATGGTCGGTTTTTCTTCTTTTGGTTGTCGTGCCTGAATCGAGTTATCGATAATATTTTTTAAAGCGATCAGCAAGCCAACACCAATGAAAGCGCCTGGCGGTAGCAGAGCCAGAAGGAAGCTGCTATCAAAGTGGAACACTTCAATTCTAAGTGACGCTGCCCAATCGCCTAGTAGTAAATCTGCACCGTCGAATAACGTGCCGTTACCAATGAGCTCACGCATTGCACCTAGTACAACTAGTACACTGGTCATGCCCAGCCCCATCCATAAACCGTCTAACGCTGAAGGCAGTACATCGTTTTTAGACGCATAGGCTTCTGCGCGGCCGATAATAATACAGTTGGTTACGATCAGCGGGATAAAGATACCGAGTGAAAGATACAAACCGTATGCGTAAGCATTCATTAACAGCTGTACACAGGTAACCAGTGAAGCAATTATCATGACGAAGACCGGAATACGGACCTCTTTTGGCACGTAGTTACGGATAAGAGAGACCGTCACGTTTGAGCCGACCAGCACCAATAGCGTAGCAATGCCAAGGCCAAGTGCGTTTGTGATCGTAGATGACACAGCCAGCAGAGGACAAAGACCAAGCAATTGAACTAATGCCGGGTTGTTGCTCCACATGCCGTTTTTCATCAGCAGTTTGTTTTCACTCATTGGTTGCCTCCTGCGCAGTCTAGGGGCTGACTAAGAATCTCGTCACGGGTGTTATTGACATAGTTTACGGTGTTTCTCACCACTTTGACCACTGCTCTTGGCGTAATTGTCGCGCCAGTAAACTGATCAAAATCACCGCCGTCTTTACGAACTCGCCAAGAGTTCCAGTTTGCTTCTGTGACTTCTTTTCCGGTAAAACTCAGGATCCAATCTGATACACGAAGGTCGATTTTATCGCCTAACCCCGGTGTTTCTTTTTGGCTGAGGACGCGAGTTCCCAGAATTTTCCCTTCGCTATCAATACCTGTGATGACTTTTATCTCACCGTTGTAACCGTCTGGGGCGATAGACTCAATCGCGATCGCGGTTGGTTCGCCATCTTTCGTCGCAATATAAGCTGGCATCGCATATGCTCCTAGCTCCGGTGAGCTGACCATAGTGCACGCCTGCGTTAACGCGTTGTCATGCATGGTCTCAGGAATGACCTGATTAAGCACCGACAACAACTGTTTGCGTTCTTGTTGTTTGATTTGATCTTCGGTTAAGTACTGAGTCAATGCCACTAGACCAGTTGTGGCACAAGCAAAGATAGCGAGTGTCAGACCATTTTTTCTAATTGCGGTTAACATGTTTACCTCAGTGACCGTAAGTTCTAGGTTTGGTGTAGTAGTCAATCAGTGGCACGCACATATTGGCTAGCAGTACGGCGAATGCAACGCCATCAGGGAATCCACCCCAACTGCGAATGATAAAGACGAGTGCACCAATTAAAGCGCCAAAGATTAGGCGACCTTTTACCGTAGTTGAAGCAGAGACTGGATCCGTAGCGATAAAGAAAGCACCCAGCATGGTCGCGCCCGATAGCAAGTGGAAGATCGGGGACGCTGTTTCTCCCGGAGTGATTAGCGAGAATACCAGACTAAACAACGTCAGACTCGCTAAGAAGCCCACCGGAATGTACCATTGGATGAGACGCTTTTTAATCATCACCAGTCCGCCAATGAAGTAAGCAATATTAACCCATTGCCAACCAACACCCGCTAAACCAGAAAAAATAGGCTGTGACAGGATTTCACCTGGAGTTGCACCAGTATGCAGCCCTGTTTTAAAAGCATCGAGTGGTGTTGCCATTGTCACGCCATCTACGCCTGCACGAACTTGCTGAAGTGATAGGCCATCACCATCAAACCCAGTAAAAATCAGTGACAGGACGTCGGCAAAATTCACGTGATCCGGAATCAGAGATGTCGGAACACTCCAGCTCGTCATTTGAACAGGGAAGGAGATAAGCAGCACAACATAAGCCACCATCGCAGGGTTAAACAGATTCTGCCCAAGGCCACCATAAAGATGTTTGGCTATGACAATCGCAAACACTAAGCCGATCACAGTCAGCCACCAAGGAGACCAAGGCGGAATAGCAACAGCCAGCAGCCAAGCGGTAACGATGGCACTGTTATCTCGAAGAGCTCGAACTGGAGAGCGCTTGCGAGCGATCATCACTAATGCTTCCAGAGATATCGCAACAGCAATGGCAAACATAAGCTGGATCAGTGTTCCCCAGCCAAAAAAGTAAGTTTGAGCCGCTAAACCAGGGATCGCACACAGTGCCACCCATTTCATCAAATCAGGCGTGCTACGACGACTGTGGGTATGCGGTGAGCTGGCTATAAAAAACGACATTACTCGTTCTCCTCGGTATTATTTTTATCTGCTTCTTGCTGAGCTTTACGTGCTTTCGCGCGGGCAATGGCAGCAGCGACAGCGGCTTTCTTCGGATCGTCGGTTTGTTCGGCCGGCGCTTCATCTTCAGCAGGTTTTGTTTCTGATTCTTGCTGAGCTTTACGAGCTTTCGCACGAGCAATGGCAGCGGCGACAGCGGCTTTCTTCGGATCGTCGGTTTGTTCAGCCGACGCTTCATCTTCAGCAGGTTTTGCTTCTGATTCTTGCTGAGCTTTACGAGCTTTGGCACGAGCAATGGCAGCAGCTACGGCGGCTTTCTTCGGATCGTCGGTTTGTTCGGCCGGCGCTTCATCTTCAGCAGGTTTTGATTCTGATTCTTGCCCAGCTTTACGAGCTTTCGCACGAGCAATGGCAGCAGCGACAGCGGCTTTCTTCGGATCGTCGGTTTGTTCAGCCGACGCTTCATCTTCAGCAGGTTTTGATTCTGCTTCTTGTCCTGCCTTGCGTGCTTTAGCACGAGCTATAGCCGCAGCAACCGCTGCTTTTTTATCTTCCGGTTCAGCAGAGGTGCTGGTGTCTTCTTGCTGTGCCTTTTTAGCTTTGGTGCGAGCAATAGCAGCGGCCACGGCTGACTTTTTATCATCAGTGTCGTTTGAACCTTCACTTTGCTCTTTTTCTGCTTTGCGTTCTCTAGCCAGACGCTTGCGCTCTTCACGCAGCTTGGCCATCTCGGTGTTATCCGGTTCTGCAGCGCCTGCTTCCGCGGCAGCGGCTTGTTTGGCTTTTGCTTTCGCTATCGCAGCAGCCACCGCTGGTTTCACGGCAGGTTCTGCTTTTTCTTCTGCATTAGCTTTTTGAGCTTTCACACGCGCAATCGCAGCGGCTATCGCATCGTCGCCACCTTTAGACTTCATATCTTTGCGGCGTTCATCAGCTGCTTTCTTAAAGCGGTTTTCTCGCTCTTCTTTTTCGCGTTCCATACGCGCTTTTTTCTCTTCAAAGCGTTGTTTTGCTCGCTCAGCAGCTTCTGCTTCTTGCGCTCGGGTGCGAATTTCGGCTTTTGCCTGGCGATAGTATTGCACCAGTGGAATTTCACTTGGGCAAACAAATGCACACGCACCACACTCAATACAGTCTTTGAGGTTTAACTCTTCAAGCTTTTCATATTCTTCTGCTTTGGAATGCCAAAGTAGTTGCTGAGGAAGCAGTGACGCCGGGCATGCTTCAGCACATTGACCACAGCGGATACATTCCATTTCGTATTGACTGGCTGAGATCTCAAAGCGAGTTGGCGCAAGAATACAGTTGGCCGTCTTGGTAATCGGAACATGGGAGTGGGGCAGTGTGAACCCCATCATTGGGCCGCCCATGATCAAACGTTGGAGCTTTTTATCGGCCTTGTAGCCAAATTCATCAAGCAACGCTTGAACAGGGGTTCCCAAAAGAGCCCAAACGTTACGTGGCGTCTTAAAGGTTTTACCTGTCAGAGTGACAACGCGTTCAATCATTGGCTCGCCATCAATGACGGCACGTTTGATTGAATACAAAGAACCTACGTTTTGAACCAGAATGCCGATATCAGCAGGGATCGCACCGCTCGGTACTTCTTTGTTGGTCAGAATTTTGATCAGTTGCTTTTCGCCACCTGAAGGGTATTTCGTTGGAATGACGCGGATAACTATATCTTTGTTTAAAGCTGCATTCTCCAGTGCTTTGATCGCATCTGGCTTGTTATCTTCAATACCAATGATCGTCAGTTTTGGTTTTAGGATATGTTCGACAATCTCAATGCCCTGAATCAGTTCATCGGCATGTTCCTGAATCAGTTTGTCGTCGGCTGTAATATATGGCTCACATTCCGCTGCGTTGACAATCAGGATTTCCGTTCGAGCAACACCAGATTGGATCTTCTTCGCAGTTGGGAAGCCTGCGCCACCCATACCCGAAATACCCGCAAGACGGATAACGTCGATTAGCGCATCTGCAGATTCTTGTGTGTAATCGACAACAGGGGTTTTCTTACACCACGTATCGTTACCGTCAGGCGTGATAACTGCGCACAGTTCACTTAGCCCTGATGGGTGAGCGACCGTTCTTGGCTCGATCGCGGTGATTTTACCTGATGTTGGCGCATGAACAGGTACCGTAAAACCGGTTTCGGATTGTGTTAAAGGCTGGCCTTTTAGTACATTGTCACCTGCGGCAACAAGTAGGTTACCTGCTTTACCAATATGCTGTTTCAATGGCAGAACGATCTCTGCCGGAATTGCTGCGCGTAGTAATTCTGCTTTATTGGATTGTTTTTTATTTTCTGCCGGATGCACACCGCCTGGGAAATCCCAAAGCGACCCAGTACGAATTTGTTCAATCAAAGACAACATACGAAACCTTAATTAATTGAATCTTTCACGTTCGCTGCATCTTTGGCAGCATCCGTAATATCCACAACTGGAATGGTATTAAGTTTCCACTTCCAGCTGTCTGTGGTGGTTGCCACAGGAATCATTTCAATACAGTCAGTCGGACATGGCGCTACGCACAAGTCACAACCAGTACATTCTTCTTTGATAACGGTATGAAGTGCCTTGGTGCCACCAACAATGGCATCGACAGGACAAGCCTGAATGCATTTGGTACAACCAATGCACATGTCTTCATGAATGAACGCGACCGTAGGAACTTTATTATCAAGATCGTGTGCCGACTCTTCTGGCTCTACGCCCATGAGATCGGCTAGCTTTTCTATCGTTGCTTGACCGCCAGGAGGACATTTGTTGATATGGTCACCATTGGCAATCGCCTCTGCATAAGGGCGACAGCCTGGATAGCCACATTGGCCACACTGGGTTTGAGGCAAAATAGCATCGATCTGATCGACGATAGGGTCCGCCTCAACTTTGAAGCGAATAGAAGCAAATCCGAGGATGGCTCCAAAAATCGCAGCAAGCACAGCGAGTGCGATGATCGCAATTAGAATCGTACTCATCGTTTACTTCACCAAACCAGTAAAGCCCATAAAGGCAAGCGACATCAAACCAGCAGTGATCATAGCGATAGAGGCCCCTTTAAAAGGAAGCGGTACATCTGCGGCAGCAATTCGCTCACGCATAGAGGCAAATAGAATTAATACCATAGAAAAACCAACTGCTGCACCAAAGCCATAAATGATAGATTCGATGAAGTTATGGTTCTCATTGATATTGAGCAGCGCAACACCAAGTACCGCACAGTTAGTGGTAATGAGCGGTAAGAAGATGCCGAGTAGGCGATAGAGTGTCGGGCTGGTTTTGTGCACAACCATCTCTGTGAACTGAACCACAACAGCGATAACCAAGATGAAACTCATGGTTCTTAGATATTCGATACCTAATGGGCGAAGGATGTAGCTTTCTACTAAATATGAACACACCGACGCGAGCGTTAGCACGAAAGTGGTTGCTAAGCCCATACCTATTGCTGTTTCCAGTTTTTTGGACACGCCCATAAATGGACAGAGGCCCAAAAATTTTACCAGTACAAAGTTGTTTACCAGCACAGTGCCGACTAACAACAAAACATATTCGGTCATAGTTTTTACGTTCTTAAAATCCGATCCCAATATTATCGTGTTTTGTGACACCAATAACAACCAGTGAACGATGTGGTTTTATATACACGGTGGAAAAATAGCCGTCTATGTGATTCAGATAGATGAATTTTTATCGAAATAAGAGATTTGGTGAATGATTTGTAAGACAAAAGAGGAGAAGAGGATTGTTGCTTATGCTGATTTTGACGCATTTTGTCGGAAAGTGACTCGGGTGGCGAGATGGCCCAAAACTTCGGCCTGAGACATTTACTTGGAACAAATCATTCGCAGCTTGGAAACGAAAAAGCCGCGTCTTACGACACGGCTTTTTCTGAAATTTGGCTCCCCCTGCGGGACTCGAACCTGCGACATACGGATTAACAGTCCGCCGTTCTACCAACTGAACTAAGGGGGAATTGCTTTGCTTGAAAGCGGGGCAAATCTTACCGACCCCAAAATCCACTGTCAACAGGAATAAAATACATTTTTTTGAAAAAATATCACGGTTGGCTCTTTACTTTTTTGTATGGCTTACCAGTAAAGGGCTAGGGTTACTTATCCACTAAATTTGTGGATAAGTGTGTTGATGAAATCTGAGTAAAGTTAATTGATATGCAACACGGTTTATTTTTTCTGCATTTGTAAGCAGGATTATGCACTAATTAGGCAAATAATACAGAGGTTTATTGGTAATCGAGTAGAAATAGTCAAAGTGGATAAAAATTAGACTTTAGGGGATAAGCTTACTTTGTACTGCTTTTTGGGGAAAAGTTGTGGAAATATGATAAATGATATTTGAGAATAATCATTGACTAGGGCGACGTACTATATCAGAGCATCTCAGGTAAGGCTATAGCGAGTTGTACAAAGGCACAAATTTAATAGTAATGGTCGATAATACTCCGACAGGCATAGATTTCATTGACTAAGGTGTATATATAGTGTGTATATATACAGTTAGTCCGTAGTAGAGTTAAGGAACGGTATGAGCAAAGTTTATGAGCTGGTCTCTAGTTATCAGCCATCAGGAGATCAACCCGATGCAATTAAGCAATTACTTGATGGGTTAGACTCGGGTTTAGCACATCAGACACTGTTAGGTGTGACAGGTTCAGGTAAGACATTCACATTAGCGAATGTGATCGCTCAAGCGCAACGTCCTGCAATTTTGCTCGCACCTAACAAAACACTGGCCGCGCAGCTTTATGGAGAGATGAAGTCATTTTTCCCGAATAATGCGGTTGAGTATTTCGTTTCTTACTACGATTACTACCAGCCAGAAGCTTATGTGCCAACCACCGATACGTTTATCGAAAAAGACGCTTCTGTTAACGCTCACATTGAACAGATGCGATTATCCGCGACCAAAGCGTTATTAGAGCGTAAAGATGCCATTATCGTCGCGTCGGTCTCTGCCATTTACGGTTTGGGTGATCCTGAGTCTTATCTGCAAATGATGTTGCATTTACGTCGTGGCGATGTAATCGACCAACGTGACATGCTTCGTCGCTTGGCTGAGCTGCAATACTCACGTAACGATGTAGCCTTTGAGCGAGGCCAGTTTCGCGTTCGTGGTGAAGTGATTGATATCTTTCCTGCTGAATCCGATCAAGATGCAGTTCGAGTTGAAATGTTTGATGACGAAGTCGACTGCATCAGCGTGTTTGACCCGCTTACCGGAGTCGTGAAACAGCGCGATTTACCGCGTTATACCATCTATCCGAAAACGCATTACGTTACGCCTCGCGATCGCGTCCTGGAAGCGATTGAAAATATCAAAGTGGAACTTGAAGTACGTAAAAAGCAGTTACTGGACAACAATAAGCTGTTGGAAGAACAACGTATCAGTCAGCGCACACAGTTCGATATCGAGATGATGAACGAGCTTGGATTCTGCTCGGGAATCGAAAACTACTCTCGTTACCTCAGTGGTCGTGCTGAGGGAGAGCCGCCACCGACACTTTTTGATTATCTACCACATGATGGTTTATTGATTATTGATGAGTCACACGTAACCGTCCCACAAATTGGCGCCATGTATAAAGGTGACCGTTCTCGTAAAGAAACGCTGGTGGAATTCGGGTTTCGTTTACCTTCAGCACTGGATAACCGCCCGCTTAAATTTGAAGAGTTTGAATCGCTTGCGCCGCAGACTATTTTTGTGTCTGCAACACCGGGCAATTATGAACTTGAAAAGTCAGATGGCGATATTGCTGATCAAGTTGTTCGCCCTACGGGATTACTTGATCCTATACTGGAAGTTCGTCCTGTCGCAACACAGGTCGATGATCTGCTTTCCGAGATTCGTATTCGTGCGGTGAAAGATGAACGAGTCCTCGTTACAACGTTAACCAAACGTATGGCAGAAGATTTGACCGAATACCTGCATGAACACGATGTTCGCGTACGTTATCTTCACTCCGATATTGATACCGTAGAGCGTGTCGAGATTATTCGAGATCTTCGACTAGGCGAATTTGACGTGCTTGTCGGTATCAACTTATTACGAGAAGGTTTGGATATGCCGGAAGTGTCGCTGGTGGCGATATTGGATGCTGATAAAGAGGGCTTCTTGCGCTCGGAACGCTCACTGATCCAGACCATTGGCCGTGCTGCTCGAAACATAGAAGGTAAGGCCATTTTGTATGCCGACTCCATCACCAAGTCGATGAAGAAAGCGATGGATGAAACCAACCGTCGTCGTGAGAAGCAGCAAGCGTACAATGAAGAAATGGGGATTGTACCGCAGGCATTGACGCGTAATATCAAAGACATCATGGAGCTAGGTGATATCACTAAGTCCAAACGTCAGCGCACTGGCAAACAGGTTCCATTATCCAAAGTCGCAGAGCCGTCTCAGTCTTATGAAGTCATGTCGCCACAACAGTTGGAAAAAGAAATCAGCAGACTGGAAGCAGCGATGTACCAGCATGCTCAAGACCTTGAGTTTGAGCTGGCGGCTGAAAAACGTGATGAGATTGAAAAACTGCGTGCTCAGTTTATCGCTAATAGCTGAGCTTAACGCTAACAACTGACTAACCTGATACGGCAGGCAAAAAAGAAGCCAATAGGCAGTCGTTTCTATTGGCTTTATTTGCGAACATAATGTTCACTAACAACGTCAGTTGGCTAGGTGACCCGAGGGGTCATAGTTATTCGAGCATGATTTATGCCAACTTCTTAACTTATTGATCTCTGTTTTTATTGATCTAAATTGCCCCTGATTTATGTATTGTTATTTGCATAATGCAAAGCGTAATGCGATTATTGTTTAAAAGATTACAAAAAAGCTAGCTAGGTTATGCAACAACAAACTACTAAAGATCCAAAGGCTCGTTATCTGTTAATGGTCGAGGATACTGCGTCGGTTGCGGCGTTGTATCGCTCTTACTTGACGCCACTAGGTATTGACATCAATATTGTCGGTACCGGGCGTGATGCGATCGAAAGCCTGAAACATCGTATCCCCGATCTTATTCTGCTTGATCTTCGTCTGCCTGACATGACGGGTATGGACGTTCTGCATGCAGTGAAACAAAGTCACCCAGACGTTCCTATCATCTTTATGACTGCACACGGCTCTATCGACACTGCGGTAGAAGCGATGCGTCATGGCTCTCAAGACTTTTTGATTAAACCGTGTGAAGCCGACCGATTACGTGTCACGGTGAACAACGCAATACGAAAAGCGACCAAGTTAAAAAACGAAGCGGATAATCCCGGAAACCAGAATTATCAGGGTTTCATCGGTAGTAGCCAAACCATGCAGCAGGTTTACCGCACCATTGACTCAGCCGCGAGCAGTAAGGCGAGTATTTTCATTACTGGCGAAAGTGGTACGGGTAAAGAGGTGTGTGCCGAAGCTATCCATGCCGCAAGTAAACGAGGTGATAAACCATTTATTGCGATTAACTGTGCAGCGATCCCGAAAGATCTGATTGAAAGTGAGTTGTTTGGTCACGTAAAAGGCGCGTTTACTGGTGCGGCGAATGATCGTCAAGGTGCGGCAGAATTAGCGGATGGCGGCACGCTTTTTCTCGATGAATTGTGTGAAATGGATTTGGACTTACAGACCAAGTTGTTGCGATTTATCCAAACGGGTACCTTCCAGAAAGTTGGCTCCTCAAAAATGAAAAGCGTGGATGTGCGTTTTGTGTGCGCCACCAACCGTGACCCTTGGAAAGAGGTTCAGGAAGGGCGCTTTCGTGAAGACTTATATTACCGCTTATACGTAATACCATTGCATCTACCACCTTTGCGTGAGCGTGGCGAAGACGTTGTCGAAATTGCTTATTCTTTATTGGGTTATATGTCTCATGAAGAGGGGAAAGGCTTTGTACGCTTTTCGCAAGAAGTGATAGATCGATTTAATAACTATGAATGGCCCGGTAACGTACGTCAGTTACAAAACGTGCTTCGCAATATCGTGGTGTTAAATCACGGTAAAGAAATTACTTTGGATATGCTTCCGCCTCCATTGAATCAACCTTTGGAGCGTAAGACATCAAGCGCCACAGTTGAGTCTCAAGTGATGACAGCCTCGGACATTGTGCCACTGTGGATTACGGAAAAAACGGCGATTGAACGCGCAATTGAAGCGTGCGACGGTAATATTCCTCGAGCGGCAGGGTATCTAGATGTCAGCCCATCGACGATTTACCGTAAGCTACAAGCATGGAACAGCAAGGATGAGCGGCAAAAGGTATGAGCATGAATATACTTAACCAAAAGAAAATAGACGATCTGTCCATGGAGATTGGCAGCGACAATGTACCAGTGTTGCTTGATATTTTTTTAGGTGAAATAGACACTTACATTAGAAACTTGTCTCAGTTCGATGACGCCGATCAACTGGTATATTTGAAAGAAATCAGCCATGCGTTAAAAAGCAGTGCTGCCAGTTTTGGTGCTGATCGTTTGTGTGACTTAGCAATCTCTATTGATAAGAAAGCGAAAGCGGGAGAGTTGGCGGTAGAAGGAGAAGAAGCCACGACCATGATCGACGTTCTGCGCGATACACAAGAGGTTTACCGCTCCTGGAGCCGATAACCGACAAGAAGTGACAGCAAAGTTTAAAAGTAAAGCCCCTCACATTCAGTGAAGGGCTTTACTGTTTCTGGATAAGATTAACTCTGGCTAACAAGTTGATCTTCGATGGCTTTCTTGAGTTTATTACGGTCATGACGCCAGTCGCGATTGCTTGAAGCCAGTGACTCGGTGACCACATTCCATCTATCGAGCACTTCTTGTTCTGCTTTTTCAGCAAGAACGACATCGATTTTTCTGCCTTGCAATGCGCGTTCACACCATTCTAATTTTTGCTCCATGCTCATACGGCCGGCAGGACCATATTCCGGACTCAAGTTCGCGACAAAAATGACTTTGGCGTTTTTATTGTTGGCGATCGCTTTACCTAGCTCTGGCAATAACAGCGGTGGCATGATGCTGGTCAGAAAGCTTCCCGGCCCCAGAACAATGGCATTAGCCTCTGATAATGCTGCCACTGCTTCTTTTGTTGCGGGTACTTCAGGAGATAGGTCTAAACGGCGAAGGTCAGCCTCCATGTGGTCGACATTGGTTTCTCCGGTGACCCATTTGCCGTCGACAGATAGGGCAGACAGATCGGATGGGTGCTCTGACATAGGCAGAATATTCACATCGACTTTAAGCATATTGCGAATAAGATTTATGGCATCCAATGGACGGACCGAAAGGTTGTCCAGAGCAGTGAGCATTAAATTTCCCAAATTGTGACCATCAAGTTCGCCACTGCCCTTGAAGCGATACTCGAACATCATTGAACTGATAGATGGTTCCGTGATCAGCTGGTTGATGCAGTTGCGCATATCACCCCAAGCGATACCACCCTGACAATGACGAATTCGGCCAGTGGAGCCGCCATTATCCGTGGTAGCGACGATGCCCGTCGCGTTGCCACGAAAATCGCTCAGTGCTGCTAACATTCTACCTAAACCATGGCCACCGCCAACTGCGACTACTTTGTTATCCGTATAGATACTCATACGTTACATTCTTCTAATAAAATTCGTAAAAACGGCTACAATTTAACGTAATGAGTGCACTAACGGTACTCACTTAGCGGTAAATTGTGTGACTTGAGATATTTTTTAGTGCTCAAGTCTGGATTCCCTTATAAATATTCAGTATTTTACACAGCAAAGCTATCAGAGTTTTACTTTCTCTGGTTGCCATAACTCCGAGCTCACAACACTAAGTTCGATTAAGGATAGGTGTTCTGAGCCAGTGGCATACTGCCACAAGGGCTTGGTTGGAAATGACCACGCCTCCCGTGTTTGGAAAGGTGTTCCGTGGCGCAACAATTCGAAGACAAATTTCATCGTAAATTCTATTACTTACGTCTGTCTGTAACTGACGTTTGTAATTTCAAATGTACCTATTGCCTGCCTGATGGTTATAAACCTTCGGGCAAAAAAAACTCGTCTTTTTTATCGCTACCTGAAATTAAGCGGGTAGTCACCGCGTTTGCAGATTGTGGTACTTCAAAAGTCCGCATTACTGGCGGTGAGCCAAGTTTACGTAAAGACTTTACTGACATCATCCATGCTGTCGCAACGACACCTGGTATTGAGAAAGTCGCGACAACGACAAATGGCTATCGCATGGCCAAACAGGTTGCAGACTGGCGCGAAGCTGGCCTCACGCACATCAATGTGAGTGTGGATAGTCTGGACCCACGCATGTTCCATCAAATCACGGGTGAAAATAAGTTCACCGAAGTGATGAATGGTATCGAGCGTGCGTTTGAAGTCGGCTATGAACAAGTGAAGGTGAACGTGGTGTTGATGAAAGATCTCAACCATCACGAGCTACCTGCCTTCCTCAACTGGATCAAAGATAGACCAATTCAATTGCGTTTTATTGAACTGATGCAGACGGGGGAAATGGATGACTTGTTTAATAAGCACCACGTTTCTGGTGTCGCGATCCGTAATCAGCTCATTGCTAATGGATGGTTACTGAAAGTCCGTTCTCACAATGATGGTCCTGCTCAGGTATTTGTTCACCCGGATTACAAGGGTGAAATTGGGCTAATTATGCCTTATGAGAAGGACTTTTGTGAGAGCTGTAACCGGCTTCGTGTTTCTGCCATGGGTAAGCTGCATCTGTGTTTGTTTGGCGAGCATGGCATTGACTTACGTGACCTTCTGCAAGGTGATGAACAAGAGAATGAGTTAATTGAGCGTATTCAAGCTCAGCTGCAGACTAAGTCTGTCAGTCACTTCTTGCATGATGGCAACACTGGGATGACGCCTCATCTCGCGTCCATTGGCGGCTAACATCACACAACTTTTATAGAGGAAGCTCGCGGGCTTTCTCGATGATATTTCCTGAATCGATATAACGAATCCAAGCTAACTTTAGAGAATAGGTGAACTAATGGGTCACGCTGAAAGCAAATTTCAACCTGCAAATATTGCCGTTCTAACGGTATCTGACACTCGTACTGAAGAAAATGACACATCAGGTCGCTACCTTGTAGAACACGCCCAGGAAGCTGGCCACAATGTCGTTGATAAGCAAATCGTCATTGATGATATGTATAAGATTCGAGCAATTGTTTCTCAGTGGATTGCCGACGAAAACGTACAAGCGGTCATGATCACCGGTGGTACAGGTTTTACTTCTCGTGACAGCACTCCAGAAGCACTTAAGCCGCTTTTTGATAAAGAAGTGGAAGGCTTTGGCGAGTTATTCCGTATGGTTTCTTATGAAGAGATTGGCACATCGACTATCCAGTCACGTGCAATTGCTGGTTTTGCTAACCATACCGTCATCTTTGCTATGCCAGGGTCTACAGGTGCATGCCGCACTGGCTGGACGAAAATAATCAAGCAGCAGATGGACGCAAGTCACCGCCCTTGTAACTTTATGCCACACCTATCTGTATAACCTTTTCTACTAAGTGAAGCAAAAGCAATGACCCAATTTACACACATTAATGCATCCGGCGAAGCTAACATGGTAGATGTTTCAGCGAAAACGGAAACGGTCCGTGAAGCAAGAGCAGAAGCATTTGTGCACATGGCACCAGAAACTCTCGAGTTGATTGTCTCTGGCCAACATCATAAAGGCGATGTGTTTGCTACCGCACGTATAGCAGGTATTCAAGCCGCGAAAAAAACCTGGGATCTGATTCCGCTTTGTCATCCGCTTTTACTGTCTAAAGTTGAAGTTCAGTTAGAAGCGATTGAATCGGAGAGCAAGGTTCGTATCGAGTCTGTTTGTAAACTTGCAGGTAAAACAGGCGTAGAGATGGAAGCGTTAACGGCGGCTTCTGTTGCAGCGCTGACTATTTATGACATGTGTAAAGCGGTGCAAAAAGATATGGTCATTGGTCAGGTTCGTCTTCTTGAGAAGACGGGCGGAAAGTCAGGACACTTCAAGGCAGAATCATGATTAAAGTACTTTTCTTCGCTCAGACACGTGAGTTGGTGGGAATCGACAGTGTTGATTTAGAAGGGCAGTTTGAAACGGTTGAAGCAGTTCGTGCTCATTTGGTCGAAAAGGGCATGGAAAAAGACGGCAAGTGGGACTTGGCTCTCGAGCCCGGAAAGCTACTTGCAGCAGTTAACCAGTCTATTGTGCCGTTAGATACTGAAGTGAAAGCGGGAGACGAAGTGGCATTCTTCCCGCCAGTGACTGGAGGTTAAGATGGATCCTCGTGTTTCTATACAGGCTGAAGATTTTTCTGTCGATCAAGAATACCAAGGTTTGTCCGAAGGAACGTCTTCTGGTGCCGTCGTGACATTTATCGGTAAAGTGCGCGATATGAACTTAGGCGATAACATTGTTGGTCTGCATCTAGAACATTATCCTGGTATGACGGAAAAGAGCCTTATCGACATTTGTAAGCAAGCTGAAGATCGTTGGCCATTACTTGGTGTGCGTGTTATCCACCGTATTGGTGATTTGGATATAGGTGATCAAATTGTTTTTGTTGGTGTTTCTAGCGCTCATCGAGGTGCGGCATTTGAAGCGTGCGAATTCATTATGGATTATCTAAAAACGAAAGCACCATTTTGGAAAAAAGAACGCACAACGACTGAAAATCGCTGGATTGAATCAAGAGACACTGATCACAAAGCTGCACAGCGTTGGCAAAAGTAGAGTAGAAAGTATTTCTCGCACAATCAAAGTGAAAAGCTAAGCATTACAGGTGCTTAGTTTTTTTTATATTTACCTTTTTAGATATAAAGATTGTACATTTATTGCCCACATAAAACGCAAGCTATTCGTCTGTATTACTCCATAAATTTGCACAATATTGGATCGCTCTAAACAATACATAAGCAAACGTTTGCTAAGTTCTTTGTGTCAGAAGTGTTAAGTTTGTGCATATGCTTAGTATATGATGCTGCTAATTGGTTTAAATTTAGATTAATCGAAACTTTAATCTGTTGAGGAGAGATTGAGCTAGCCATTGGACTAGCAAAATGTTTTTAATTAGCTTTTTTTGCTGGATTTGTGCGACAGATACAGGATTATCGGTCTTTTTGCTACATTTTTATGGCAAATAACTTCAATGATTGCTAATGTGTGCCGCAGTCTTTGTATGGTTTTAGGTTCTTGGTGCTTAGTTTTGGCGCTAAAAAGATCTAAATCACAGCCCGTTTTTGTGAACCTACAAAGAGGTCATGGATGCTAACAAAAAAATTTGGAGTTTTACGCATGTATAAGAATAAAATCACGCGCGCTTTATTCATTGGCGCTGGTCTTTCTCTAGCTCTTGCTGGTTGTGGTGGTGATAAGCCAGAAGAGAAGCAAGCAGCTCAGCCTGCTCCTGCACCAGCCCCTGCCTCTGAAGCGAAATCTGATTCTTCGGAGCCAAAACTTGCTGCGGTTCAAGAATTAGTGCGTGGTAACGGTACAGAAGTAGCGACAATCGACCCACACAAATCACAAGGTGTTCCTGAATCTCACGTGATTCGCGACCTACTTGAAGGCCTTGTAAACCAAGACGCAGATGGTAATACCATCCCTGGTGTTGCTGAATCTTGGGAAACTGCAGACAACAAAACATTCACTTTCCACCTACGCAAAGACGCAAAATGGTCTAACGGCGATCCTGTTACGGCCGGTGATTTCGTCTACAGCTTCCAGCGTGCAGTCGATCCTGCAACCGCTTCTCCATACGCTTGGTACATGGAATACACCAAGATGAAGAATGCGAAAGACATCGTTGCTGGTAAAAAAGATAAAAGCGAGCTAGGTGTGAAAGCGGTTGACGACCAGACGTTGGTTGTTGAGCTTGATACTGCAGTACCGTACTTCGTAATGATGATGGGCCATACAACGGTTAAGCCAGTTCACCAAGCTACTGTTGAAAAATTCGGTGATCAGTGGACCAAACCAGAGAACTTTGTAGGTAACGGCGCATATGTTGTTGATAACTGGGTTGTAAACGAGCGCTTAGTATTGAAGCGTAACGAGCAATACTGGGACAACGAACACACTACTTTGGATAAAGTTACTTTCCTACCTATCGAAAACCAGGTAGCGGAAATGAACCGTTTCCTAGCAGGTGAAATCGACTTTACCAATGAACTGCCAACTGAGCACTTCAAGCGTCTGCAAAAAGAACATCCAGAAGAAGTTTCTGTAACGGGTAACCTATGTACCTACTACTACATCTTCAACACTAAGAAAGAACCGTTTGATGATGTTCGTGTTCGTAAAGCGATCTCGTACGCAATTGACCGTAACATCGTAACGGATGCGATCCTAGCTCAAGGTCAAAAGCCTGCTTACTTCCTAACGCCTGAAATCACAGCAGGCTTCAACCCTGAAATTCCAGCTTACGGCAAGATGACTCAGGCAGAACGTGATGCAGAAGCTGCACGTCTTCTAGAAGAAGCTGGTTACGGCAAAGATAACCCACTGAAATTTAACCTTCTTTACAATACTTCAGAGAACCACAAGAAAATTGCGGTTGCTCTAGGTTCAATGTGGAAGAAGACTCTGGGTCTTGACGTCACTCTAGAAAACCAAGAGTGGAAAACTTACCTATCTTCTAAAGATGCGGGTGACTTCGAAGTGGCTCGTGCAGGTTGGTGTGGTGACTACAACGAAGCCTCATCATTCCTGACGCTAATGATGAGTAACAACACCACTGGTGGTATTCACTACGATAGCAAAGAGTACGACGAGATCATGAACAAAGCATTTGCTTCTACATCAGATGAACAGCGTCAAGCACTATACTTGGAAGCTGAGAAGTTGATGGCGAAGGATATGCCAATTGCACCTATCTACCAGTACGTGAAATCACGTCTACTGTCTCCTAAAGTTGGTGGCTTCCCAGCTAACAACGCAGAAGAAAAGATCTACTCAAAAGACCTATACATTACTGAGTAAATCTTAATCAGATAGAATTATAAAAAATTAGGCACTGCATGTGAGAGATCGCATGCAGCGCCTATGTTGTGTCCAAAATTTGGACATTTGGTTTTCATTTACACTGTCACAGACTGAAAGAGTGAGTTTATGCTTAAATTCATCGCAAAAAGGATATTTGAGGCGATCCCAACAATGTTGGTTTTGATCACCGTATCTTTCTTTCTCATGCGTTTTGCTCCGGGAAATCCATTCTCGACAGAACGTCCATTACCACCAGAAGTTATGGCTAACATCGAAGCTAAATATGGCCTAGATAAGCCTGTATTCGAGCAATACACGACTTACTTGTTTAACGTTATCCAAGGTGACTTCGGACCGTCATTTAAGTACCTGGATTACTCAGTTAATGAATTGATTTCTGTTGCGTTACCTGTATCTGCAAAAGTCGGTTTCATTGCCTTCATTTTCACCCTGATAATGGGGGTGACGGTTGGCACAATAGCCGCTTTAAAACAGAATACCTGGGTCGATTACACGATTATGTCAACGGCGATGATAGGCGTTGTCATGCCATCATTCGTATTGGCTCCAGCACTGATCTACCTATTCTCTCTTCACTGGCATCTTTTCCCAGCTGGTGGCTGGCAAGATGGTGGATTGAAGTACCTCGTACTTCCAGTGATTGGTATGTCATTGCTTTACGTTGCAACATTCGCACGTATTACTCGTGGCTCGATGATTGAAACATTAAACAGTAACTTTATTCGTACCGCACGCGCGAAAGGTCTAAGTTACCGTTACATCATCCTTAAGCACGCACTTAAGCCAGCACTACTCCCTGTCGTTTCTTACATGGGTCCTGCTTTCGTAGGTATCATTACCGGTTCTGTTGTTATCGAAACCATCTTTGGTCTACCAGGCATTGGTAAGCTTTTCGTTAACGCTGCATTTAACCGTGACTACTCGCTAGTAATGGGTGTAACCATTCTGATTGGTTTCCTATTTATCTTATTCAACGCGATTGTCGATATCCTACTAGCAATGATTGACCCGAAAATTCGCTACTAACAGGGAAGTTTGGTTATGTTAACGAAAAAAGAAAACCTAGAAGCGATTGAAAAATTCTCTGAGAGTTTAGAGATTGAAGGTCGCAGTCTTTGGCAGGATGCTCGAATTCGCTTTATGCGTAACAAAGCAGCAATGGTGAGTTTATTTATCCTGGCTCTAATGACGTTGGCGGTGATTGTTCTGCCAATGATCGCACCTTATGCATTTGATGATACAGATTGGTACGCAATGCACGTTGCACCTAACGCTGACCACTGGTTTGGTACTGACAGCTTAGGTCGCGACTTGTACGTTCGTACACTGATTGGTGGCCGAATCTCCCTAATGGTAGGGGTGATGGGTGCATTCGTAGCAGTTTTGATTGGTACGCTTTACGGCGCAGCATCTGGCTTCATTGGCGGTAAAGTTGACCGTATCATGATGCGTATCCTTGAGATCCTATACGCGGTACCGTTTATGTTCCTAGTTATCGTACTAGTAACCTTCTTCGGCCGTAACATTATTCTTATCTTCGTAGCGATCGGTGCAATCGCATGGCTGGATATGGCACGTATCGTACGTGGTCAAACGCTTAGCCTACGTAGTAAAGAGTTCATCGAAGCGGCACACGTTTGTGGTGTAAGTAACTGGAAGATCATTACTCGCCATATCGTACCGAACGTACTTGGTATCGTAGCAGTTTACTCAACGCTGCTTATCCCTAGCATGATTCTGACTGAATCATTCCTATCGTTCCTTGGTCTTGGTGTTCAGGAACCAATGACAAGTTGGGGCGCACTTCTACAAGAAGGTGCACAGACAATGGAAGTAGCAATCTGGCAGCTGGCATTCCCAGCCGCGTTCATGGTTGTGACTCTGTTCTGCTTCAACTACGTTGGTGACGGTCTGCGCGATGCGCTGGATCCTAAAGACAGATAATTACAGATAGATTAAGGAAGCAACGATGAGCTTATTAGATGTCAAAGATCTGCGCGTCGAGTTTACCACTCAAGATGGTATCGTAACCGCAGTAAACGATTTGAACTTTTCTCTTAACCAGGGTGAAACCTTAGGTATCGTAGGTGAGTCAGGTTCAGGTAAATCTCAAACAGTATTCGCAATCATGGGTCTACTGGCTAAAAACGGTATCATTTCTGGTAGCGCAAAGTTTGAAGGTAAAGAGATCCTGAACCTGCCTGAAAAAGAACTTAACAAAGTTCGAGCAGAGCAGATCGCGATGATCTTCCAAGACCCAATGACGTCACTAAACCCTTATATGAAGGTTAGTGATCAGCTGATGGAAGTATTGATGCTTCACAAAGGCATGGGTAAAGCGGAAGCATTTGAAGAATCGGTACGTATGCTTGAAGCGGTGAAAATTCCAGAAGCCCGCAAGCGTATTACCATGTATCCGCACGAGTTTTCAGGCGGTATGCGTCAGCGTGTAATGATCGCAATGGCGCTGTTATGTCGTCCTAAACTGTTGATTGCTGATGAACCGACAACGGCACTAGACGTAACCGTTCAGGCGCAGATCATGGATCTGCTTAACGAACTGAAAGACGAGTTTAATACCGCAATCATCATGATCACGCACGACCTGGGTGTTGTTGCGGGTTCTTGTGACAAAGTATTGGTAATGTACGCTGGCCGTACAATGGAATACGGAACGGTTGATGAAATCTTCTATAACCCGAGCCACCCATACGCAGAAGGCCTGCTGAAGGCGATTCCTCGTTTAGATACTGAAGGTGAGATCCTGCCAACTATTCCGGGCAACCCACCAAACTTACTTCGCCTACCACCTGGCTGTCCTTATCAGGAACGTTGCCACCGTGTAATGGACCGTTGTAAGCAAGAAGCGCCAATTCTGACACCGTTTGGTGATGGTCGTCAGCGCGCATGTTTTTCGCAGTGGGAGGCTTGGAAAAAATGAGTGTAGATAAATCATTACTACTCGATGTTAAAGAGCTTAAAGTTCACTTTAGCATTGCAGCAAAATCAGCATGGCCTTGGTCTAAGCCTTCAAACCTAAAAGCAGTCGATGGTGTTAATGTCCGTCTGTACGAAGGCGAAACTCTGGGCGTTGTAGGTGAATCAGGTTGTGGTAAGTCGACGTTTGCGCGCGCTATCATCGGCTTGGTAGAAGCGACTGACGGCGAAGTGGTGTGGTTAGGTCAAGACCTGACTAAGATGAAAGATGTTCAGCGTCGTGAAACGCGTAAAGAAATCCAAATGATTTTCCAGGATCCTTTGGCTTCTCTGAACCCGCGTATGACGGTTGGTGACATCATTGCTGAGCCGCTAGAAACCTTTTATCCAGAGCTTTCAAAGCAAGAGATCAAAGATCGTGTTAAAGAGATGATGGCGAAAGTAGGTCTGCTACCAAACGTGATCAACCGCTATCCACACGAGTTCTCTGGTGGCCAGTGTCAGCGTATTGGTATCGCACGTGCACTTATCCTTAAGCCAAAAATGATCATCTGTGACGAACCTGTATCAGCACTGGATGTATCGATTCAGGCTCAGGTTGTGAACTTGCTTAAAGAGCTTCAGAAAGAGCTTGGTCTATCTTTGGTATTCATTGCACACGATCTGTCTGTGGTAAAACATATCTCTGACCGTGTTCTGGTTATGTATTTGGGTAACGCCGTAGAGCTTGGTGAAGCTGACGCACTATTTGCTGATCCTAAACACCCATACACGCGTGCATTGATGTCGGCTGTACCAATTCCAGATCCGAATATCGAACGTCAAAAGAAAATCCAAATGCTGGAAGGTGATCTTCCTTCGCCAATCAACCCACCATCGGGTTGTGTCTTCCGTACTCGTTGCCCACAGGCCACGGAAGAATGTGCGAAGACAAAACCGACGATTCAAGGTAACGATGTTCATGCGGTATCTTGTTTACACGTTCAAGTGTAAGTCATTCAGCCTGTGACGGGCTTAAGCGCGGCTCTTTAATTAGGGGCGCGCTTTTTTTATGCCTAACCGAGCACTTATTCAAATTTCTTGAACGTCATGTCCGAAGCCCGGTTGTTTTCTGTTCGTCACGAATCGCTAATATAGAGGAAAATAGAACGAGAGGAGAACTAAGATGGGTAAATTGGTCGAAGGTGTTTGGCACGACGTCTGGTACGATACGAAATCAAGCGGCGGTAAATTTGTCCGCGAAGACGCAGGTTTTCGTAATTGGATCAAGAATGAGCCGGATGCAGAATTCCAGCCAGAATCTGGTCGTTACCATTTGTATGTTTCTCTTGCTTGCCCCTGGGCGCACCGAACTCTTATTTTCCGAAAACTCAAAGGGCTAGAACAGCATATTGATGTCACGGTTGTTTGTCCTGACATGCTTAGCCAAGGCTGGCAGATGGGCTTACCTGAGCCATTGTTTGGCCATACGCGTATGCATCAAATTTATACCCAAGCTAAGCCAGACTATAGTGGGCGTGTGACCGTTCCTGTCTTATGGGATAAAAAAACCAATACGATCGTATCCAATGAATCTTCTGAGATTATCCGTATGTTCAACTCAGCATTTAATGGGTTAACGGGTAACGAAGATGATTACTACCCTGAATATTTGCAAGCCTCTATTGATGAGTGGAATGATTTTATCTATCCGAATGTGAATAATGGGGTTTATCGTTGTGGTTTTGCGACAACTCAGGAAGCGTATGAAGAAGCTTTTGATTCACTGTTTTCTGCGTTAGATAAAATTGATACGCATCTGGCGACACATCGTTATTTAACAGGCAATCAGATCACCGAGGCTGACTGGCGTCTGTTTACTACATTAGTACGTTTTGATGCTGTGTATGTTGGCCACTTTAAATGTAATAAAAAGCGCATTGCGGATTACACCAATATTCAGGGCTACTTAAAAGAACTCTATCAAGTCGATGGTGTGGCAGAGACGACGGATTTCTACCACATTAAACGTCATTACTATTTCAGTCATACAGGAATCAACCCAACACAGGTTGTACCAAAAGGCCCGGACTTAGATTTAGAGTCGCCTCACGGTCGTGAACCACTTTCAAATTAGTTCTTCTGCTAAAGCGTCATTTTCTATGGCGCTTTGTTATCTCCTTACTAAAGCGATATGCATTTATACGCTGTTTTATCGGTTATTTCCCCAAGCATCACAGATTATTCCAGTACATGACATAAACTAATGATATAGAACCGATCTTTTAGCGAGGTGAGGTATGGATATCAACGAGTTTGCATCTGGCGAGCATCAAATCTGGAATTTGCTGATTGCTCTTCTGTTAGGGTCGATAATTGGCATTCAGCGCGGATGGGTGAAGCGCAATAGTGTTGAAGGCAGCCGGGTCGCAGGTATTCGTACTTATTCTTTGGTCGGCTTGCTTGGTGGTCTGGTTGCAATTCTCGCTTCCCACTATTCCCCGTTACTGCTTGGCTTTGCTCTGATCGCGTTGGTGATTTTGGCTTGCATCGCGTTTTTTGTTAAGCAAAAGAACAGCGGTGATGTCAGTATCACTGGCTTAGTAAGTCTGCTGGTGACGTTCGTTTTAGGCAGTTTAGCGGTGGCTGGCGAAGCGGTACTTGCTGCATCCGCGGCCGTGATAACCGCTCTGGTTCTGGATAATAAGAGAGAGCTCCACGAGGCGTTGCAAAAGTTACAAGAGTACGAATTAGATGCAGCTCTGCGCTTACTTCTCATTTCTATTGTTTTACTTCCACTCTTACCTGATAAAACTTATGGGCCATGGAAAGCTTTAAACCCTTACGAGATATGGTGGATGGTCGTGTTGATCGCCAGTATTTCTTTTGTTGGCTACTTTGCGATTAAAATTGGCGGCGCGAAGCGGGGGATTTTATTTACGTCCGTTTTTGCTGGCCTCAGTTCTTCAACGGCATTGACCCTACAGTTTTCCCATCTGTCTCGTGAACAGCCTGCAATTAGCCCACTGCTGGCAAGTGGCATCTTAATAAGTTGTGGAACCATGTTCCCACGGCTCTTGTTCATACTCTCTGTCATTAACCCTCCATTAGTGAAAATGCTTTGGCCAATCGTACTAGCGATGATGGTTGCACTTTACTTACCGGCTTGGTGGATATGGAGACGGTGTGAAATGGAAAAGGTGGAGCAATCAAACAAGCAAACTAATCCTCTTGCTTTGCAGTCCGCTCTCTTTTTTGGTGTTGTACTGGCGGTGATCATGTTGCTCTCACATGCACTATCAGATTGGTTTGGCGATGCGGGGGTTTTGATGCTCTCAGCAGTGTCAGGTATCACTGATGTGGATGCAATTTCATTGGCTCTTGGTCGGCAAAGTGTCCTGCACTTGAGTGTAACCACCGCGGCGCTGGGTATCCTCATTGCGGCTTCGGTAAATACCATAGTGAAAATGGGAATGGTGGTGGCTTTAGGCGAGAGGAGGTTATGGCACCGAGTCGCGCCAGTGATGATTGGGTGTGTGATTGTCGGTGGGGTGATGTTCTTAGCTATTTCGTAACCAGCTCAGTAAAAATCGCAACAAAAAAGCCCTCGACGAATCGAGGGCTTTGAATATTCAATCAAGCAGAGAAAAGAATTACTTCTGTTCTTGAGTTGCTTGGATTGCTGTTAGAGCGATTGTGTACACGATGTCGTCTACTAGCGCGCCACGAGACAGGTCGTTTACAGGCTTGCGCATACCTTGCAGCATTGGACCGATAGATACTAGATCTGCTGAACGTTGTACTGCTTTGTAAGTCGTGTTACCCGTGTTTAGGTCTGGGAATACGAATACTGTCGCTTTACCTGCTACTGGAGAGTTTGGCGCTTTAGAAGCCGCAACGTTTTCCATGATAGCCGCGTCGTACTGTAGAGGACCGTCGATGATAAGATCAGGACGTTTCTCTTGAGCTAGTTTCGTCGCTTCACGTACTTTATCAACGTCTGCACCCTTACCAGATTCACCAGTAGAGTAAGAGATCATTGCAACGCGTGGGTCGATACCGAATGCAGCAGCAGAATCCGCTGATTGGATAGCGATTTCAGCAAGCTGTTCAGCCGTTGGATCTGGGTTGATTGCACAGTCACCGTAAACCAGTACTTGATCAGGCAGAAGCATGAAGAATACTGAAGAAACGATAGACGCATTAGGTGCAGTCTTGATGATTTGGAACGGAGGAACGATAGTGTTCGCCGTAGTGTGAACAGCGCCAGAAACCAGGCCATCAACTTCGTTGTTCTCAAGCATCATTGTGCCCAGGAATACTGAGTCTTGTAGTTTCTCACGAGCTACAACTTCAGTCATACCTTTCGCACCACGTAGCTCAACCAGGCGAGCAACGTAGTTTTCACGGATAGCATCAGCGTCGATGATTTGAACGCCAGCGCCTAGCTCAACACCTTGTTGTGCAGCTACGCGACGGATTTCTGCTGGGTTACCCAGAAGCACACATTCTGCAATGCCGCGCTCAGCACAGATAGCAGCAGCTTTCACGGTACGTGGCTCATCACCTTCTGGAAGAACGATGCGCTTGCCAGCTCTACGAGCAAGTTCAGTTAGCTGGTAACGGAATGCTGGCGGGCTTAGACGACGAGACTTCTGAGTACCTTCAGTCATTGACTCGATCCAGTTACCGTCGATGTGACCAGCAACGTGCTCGTTAATGAATTCGATACGCTCTTTGTCGTCTGCAGGTACTTCAATGCTGAAGCTCTGTAGATTTAGAGAAGTCTGCCAAGTGTTGCCTTGAGCTTTGAAGATAGGTAGGCCTGTTTCGAATGCTGGCTTACATAGACCTTCAATTTCGCGTGGGATGTCGTAACCGCCGGTTAGCAGTACAGCACCGATGTCAACACCGTTCATCGCCGCTAGAGAAGCAGCAACGATTACGTCTGGACGGTCTGCAGAAGTAACAAGTAGAGAACCTGGTTTGAAGTGCTCAATCATGTTTGGCAGAGAACGCGCGCAGAACGTGATGCTCTTGATACGACGAGTGTTGATGTCACCTTTGTTGATGATATCAGCATTCAGGTGTTTCGCCATGTCGATAGCACGAGTCGCAATCAGGTCGATGCTCCATGGCACGCAACCTAGTACACGAATTGGAGAAGTGTTGAAGATCTCCATCACTTTCATTTCGTTTTGCTTCGCGCTGTCTGCATCATCAAAGATCTCAGACAGGTCAGGGCGAGTACGGCCAGCTTCATCAACAGGTGCGTTTAGCTTGTTGATGATAACACCAGAGATGTTTTTGTTCTTAGTACCGCCGAAGTTAGAACATGCTACTTCGATGCGCTCTTTAAGCTGAGCTGGGTTATCTGTGCCAGGCGTTGCCACTAGAACAATTTCAGCACCAAGTGTTGCTGCGATTTCCGCGTTCACTTGGTTAGCGAATGGGTGCTTACGAGTTGGTACCAGACCTTCAATTAGAGTTACATCTGCATCTTTATTGATTTGGTTGTAACGCTCAACGATGGTTTCTAGCAGCTCATCCATGTTGTCGTTACCGATCAGGCTTTCAGCAACAGACATCGCCATAGGTTCGCCGATCTTCATATCGCTGTTGTGGCCAACGATAGTTGAAGTTAGATCCGGTTGATCGCCGCCACTGCGTGGCTGACAAATAGGTTTGTAGAAAGAAACTTTAACGCCTTTGCGCTCCATAGCGCGAAGAACACCCATGCTTACGCTAGTTAAACCAACACCAGCACTTGCAGGGATAAGCATAATAGTACGAGACATTCGTAGAGTACCTTTGCTATTGGGAGAGATAAAAGCTCAATTCTTATTCCATGATCTTCAAAGAATAGGAGCTGAGCCCCTAAAGAAAGCTCTTTGGAAGAAAAACTGGCTAGCCAATTGGCTAGCCAGTTTATGCATTAAAGACCTGCTAGGCGTGCAGTGTCTTCAGCAATCACAAGCTCTTCGTTAGTAGAGATTACCATTGCTGGGATACGGCTGTTCGCAGTAGTGATAGTGCCTTCGCCGCCGAAACGTGCTTTAAGGTTTGCTTCACTGTCTACTTCGATACCGAAGATACCTAGACGGTTTAGAACCATTTCACGGATAGGGCCAGAGTTCTCGCCGATACCGCCAGTGAAAGTGATCGCATCTAGACGGCCGTCCATTGATGCAGTGTAACCCGCTACGTATTTAGCTAGACGGTGACAGAACACGTCCATTGCACGCGTTGCTTCTTCTTTCTCACCGTAGTTGTCTTCAACGAAACGACAGTCAGAAGTCACTTCAGTCAGACCTAGTAGGCCAGACTCTTTAGTTAGCATCGTGTTGATTTTCTCAACAGAGTAGCCTAGTGCGTCGTGTAGGTGGAAGATGATCGCAGGATCGATGTCACCACAACGAGTACCCATTACCAGACCTTCTAGAGGAGTCAGACCCATAGAAGTATCTACTGATTTACCGTTTTTAACTGCACATACAGACGCGCCGTTACCTAGGTGACAGTTGATGATGTTTACTTCTTCAACTGGCTTGTTCAGTAGACCTGCAACTTCACGAGTGATGAATAGGTGTGAAGTACCGTGCATACCGTAGCGACGGATGCCGTGCTCTTTGTACAGGTTGTATGGAAGAGCGTATAGGTAAGACTCTTCTGGCATTGTTTGGTGGAATGCAGTGTCGAACACAGCAACGTTTTTCAGTGCTGGGAAAGATTTTTGAGCTGCTTTGATACCGATGATGTGTGCTGGGTTATGAAGTGGTGCTAGTGTTGCACAGTCTTCGATACCTTTCAGTACGTCATCAGTGATAAGAGCAGACTGAGTGAACTTCTCGCCGCCGTGTACTACACGGTGACCGATAGCTGCTAGGTTTTCAGAAAGCTCTGGCTTAGAAGCAAGAATAGTTTCTACCATGAACGCTAGTGCTTCTTCGTGAGCTGCACCGTTACCTAGTTGAGCTTCGTGCTTGCCATCAAGTTTCCACTTGATACGAGCTTCAGGAAGGTGAAGACACTCAGCAAGACCTGATAAGTGCTCGTCGCCGTTCTCGGCATCAACTACGGCAAATTTAAGAGAAGAACTACCGCAGTTTAAAACTAAAACTAGCTTAGACATGTATGACTACCTGTTATTCGTCTGATCAAAATCAGTTAAAGAATGAAAAATTAATCACAAGAATAGTCGATACCAGCAAGGGTGCGTACTAATCTTGGTCAAAAATTGTTCTAATTCCATATAAAGATATAGTGATGAGCCCACTCATCACGATGACGCGTTCCTTGCAGATAGTGACCTCAGAGTTGCTTAAATTGTAAATAACGGCAACAATGAGGTTGAGGGCCTGCAAAGGATAGCGATAATGGGCAATGATAACAAAAAAAATTTGAAATAATATTAATTTTCATCAATTTTTTGCACCTTCAGTTGAAACGTTCAACTATTTTTTAGTGAGAGAGTGGTATGAGTAATAAAGTCGGATTGATCCATAGCCTGAAAGATGGCCAAAACTACATGGAGATCTGGCCGGTTCGTAAAGAGCTGAATGCCGTATTTCCAGAGCAGCGAATCATTAAAGCGACGCGATTTGGCATTAAAGTCATGCCAGCGGTTGCTGCGATAAGCGTCCTCACTCAAATGGCGTTTAACAACTATAGTGCGCTGCCTCAGTCGATCATTGTTGCCTTGTTCGCTATTAGTTTGCCGTTGCAGGGGATTTGGTGGTTAGGTGCCCGTTCAAATACTAAATTGCCTCCTTCTCTGGCTACCTGGTATAGAGAGCTGCACCACAAAATAGTTGAGAGTGGTTTCGCGTTAGAACCAGTCAAGACAAAGCCTCGTTACAAAGAACTGGCGTTAATCTTAAATCGTGCTTTTAGGCAGTTAGATAAATCCTCGTTAGAGCGTTGGTTCTAAACAAGCCAACATCGTGAAATTTAGAAAAATGGAGTGCGTAAAAGCCACTCCATTTTTTGTGCTTCGTCCTGTTCAATAATCCTATCGATCCACTTCTTTTTGTCGCTTTTCGTTCACCCTGACAAAGATTTCCCTCTTTCCCGTTGATTTTGCACGACTCGATTACTACTCCGCGATCACAATTGTTGTTTTACTGTTAAATGTTTCTTTTCTTTACTGAGACTTAGTAGTAATAATAAAAATAAGATGCACAAGAAGTGCACAGCTAAATTTATTACAAACACAACAAAAAACGCCTTCCCATTTTGGGGCTTGCGAGCGTACACCAAAAGGTGAATGTTCGCAGAACAAGGACGAAGACACATCAAGGAGTTATGATGATAACGAAACGTTTACTTGCCACCGCAATTTTATCTGCGACTGCCGTTCTTTCTTCTGCTGGTGCTATTGCTAATACAGCGACTGTTGCGGTTTCACAAATTGTGGAACATCCAGCATTAGATGCTGCCCGTCAGGGACTCTTAGACGGCTTGAAGGCGAAAGGGTATGAACAAGGTAAAAACCTAGAGTTTGACTACAAAACGGCACAAGGTAACCCTGCTATCGCGGTTCAGATAGCGCGCCAGTTTGTTGGTGAAAGCCCAGATGTTTTAGTCGGTATCGCGACGCCATCTGCACAAGCTCTCGTCTCCGCAACGCGCTCAATCCCGGTTGTTTTTACTGCAGTAACGGACCCAGTGGGTGCAAAACTGGTTAAAACCATGGAACAGCCTGGTCAGAATGTGACTGGACTTTCTGACTTGTCGCCAGTTGCCCAGCATGTTGAGCTTATCCAAGAGATCCTGCCTCAAGTGAAAAGTATCGGTGTTGTCTTCAATCCAGGTGAAGCTAATGCTGTAACCTTGGTCGAACTTCTAAAAGTGAGCGCAGCAGCGAAAGGGATTGAAGTTGTAGAAGCAACGGCTCTGAAAAGTGCCGACGTACAATCTGCGACTCAGGCTATTTCTGCAAAATCTGACATTATTTATGCACCGACAGACAACACAGTGGCAAGTGCAATCGAAGGTATGATCGTTGCTGCGAATCAGTCTAAGACGCCAGTATTTGGTGGTGCCACATCTTATGTTGAAAAAGGCGCGATCGCTGGCCTTGGCTTTGACTACTACCAAGTAGGTGTTCAAACCGCGGATTATGTCGCGGCGATTCTTGATGGTCAGGAGCCGGGTAAGCTAGACGTAAAAGTCGCAACAGGTTCTGACTTGGTGATCAATCAAGATGCTGCTTCTAAGCTAGGTATTCAAATACCGAGTTCAGTCGTAGAACGTGCAACAAGCATGCAATAAGTCGCTTTTTTGGGGCGTATTCGACTCATTCGAGCAAGTTAACTGCATTGGCGAAAGTAATAAGTCATGTCATTGGCTTATTGCTTCTCCCAAGAATGTTTAAACCTATGAGCGAAGCTATACCTTGCTCGAACAAACTTGAGTTTGAGTTGAAAAGTTCGTCCTGACTAAAGTGAGAAGTCTTACTTTCAGATCCCGATATTGATCTGAACATGCAGAAAGGAGCCGTTTTATGTCTGCATTTGCATTTTTTGGCGCTCTTGAGATTGGCTTGATTTATGGGCTGGTCGCTTTGGGCGTATACCTCACGTTTCGTGTACTCGATTTTCCCGATCTAAGTGTTGATGGCAGTTTCCCTATGGGAGCTGCAGTTGCCGCGACTGCCATCGTTGCTGGTATTAATCCTTGGGTCGCCACAGGAATGGCGATTATAGCCGGTGCTATGACGGGCTGGGTTACCGCGTTTTTGGCTGTCCGCTGCGGTATTTTGCACCTGTTAGCCTCAATTCTTACCATGATCGCTGCCTTTTCCATCAATATTCGTATTATGGGTAAGCCCAATATGGCGCTACTCGGCGAGGATACGATCCTGACACCGTTTGAAGCGATGGGCGACTCAATGTTCGTGCGTCCACTTGTGGTTGGGGTGCTAGTTTTATTATCAGCCTTTTTTGTGGCTCGTTTGCTCAACAGTGACTTTGGCCTTGGTCTAAGAGCAACTGGCGTCAACGCCCGAATGGTTTCTGCTCAAGGTGCCAGCACAGGTTTTTACACCTTCTTTGGCTTGGCACTATCCAATGGTTTCGTTGGCTTTGCCGGCGCACTGTTTGCACAGACTAACAGCTTCGCCGACGTAACATCTGGGGTCGGTACCATTGTTGTCGGCCTAGCTGCGGTGATTTTAGGTCAGACCTTGATCCCTGGGCGCAAGATTTGGGTGGCAGTGTTAGCCGTAATCGTTGGTTCTGTCCTTTACCGTCTTGCCGTCGCGTTTGCTTTGAGCTCTGGAATGTTTGGCTTGCAGGCATCCGATCTAAACCTTGTTACTGCTGTGCTGGTTGCGGTCGCATTGATAGCACCAAAACTTAAACAGCGCATGAAGGCGAAACAACGAGTTTCAGATGCTAAACAGGCTGCATCTAAAAAAGGTTCAGGGGAGACATTATGATTGAACTCAATAATATCCAAGTGACGTTCAACCCTGGAACTATTCTGGAGAACCGAGCGTTAAAAGGGGTGTCTCTAGAGGTGCCTGAACATCAGTTTCTTACCGTCATTGGTTCTAATGGTGCTGGTAAATCGACGTTACTTGGTGCTACGACTGGTGAAACCCCGATGATTGGCGGGCAAGTGATTATCGATGGTAAAGACGTGACCCGACAAACCGTGGCTCAGCGTGCGACTCAATGTGCGCGGGTCTTTCAGGACCCATTGGCTGGTACTTGTGGCGAATTAACCATTGAAGAAAACATGGCACTGGCTTTCATGCGTGGCAAAAAGCGTGGTTGGGGACTGGCACTCTCATCCCAGCGCCGAAAGTTGTTCCAAGACCGAATCAGTATTCTTGGTTTGGGGTTAGAAGATAGGCTAGGGGATAGCATTGGCTTGTTGTCCGGTGGTCAACGCCAAGCGGTGAGTTTGGTAATGGCAACCTTGTCGGAAAGTAAGCTGCTGCTACTCGATGAACACACGGCGGCGCTTGACCCGCGTATGGCTGCTTTTGTTATTGATCTGACCAAACGTATCGTGAACGAGTTTAATTTAACCGTGATGATGGTTACCCACTCAATGAAAGATGCATTGGCTTGTGGTGACAGAACCGTGATGCTTCATCAGGGGGAAATTGTGCTGGATGTAGCAGGGGAACAAAGATCAAATATGCAGGTACCAGATTTGCTGGAAATGTTCTCGAAAGTACGTGGTGAAGAACTGTCCGACGATAGTTTGTTACTCAATTAGTCAGCACGGTATGTTACCTGACTTCGGTTATGGTTAATGATACCTACCGAACGTGATCCTCCTTGAGAAACGTGACTAACGGACCGTTTCACAAGGAGGATTTTTATTCTTGCTATAGTAAAGTCATCGCATATGCCCGCTACAGGAATATTTGCTATGACCCTTCCTTTCATTTTCCACAGTCAGACGTTGGATGGTCTTTCTTTCAACGAAGAAGCCATAACGGTCACGCTTAAGACGGAGAGTCTGGATTTTGATCGTGTCTATGTTCGCTCCGAGCCTGATAACGAAGAATATCTGACTGAAATGCATCCGGCGGGAACTTCAGGAGAACTAAAACTCTGGAAAGCAACCTTTGCCCCTAATAAAGACCGAGATGTCACTCACTACGTATTTAAGCTCGTTCTGGGCGAGCAGCAGTTTTGGCTGGATGGAAGGGGCGTACAGTCGCGTATTCCACCTAAAGAGTTTCACTTTAAATTGAACGTGAATAACCAGCCACCTACATGGGTGCAACAGCAGATCTTCTACCAAATTTTTCCAGACCGTTTTGCACTAAGTAAGGATGAAAAATCGATTCGACACGCCTATGGCGAATACAATCCTGAAGCGATAGTAAAGTCATGGGGTGAAGCGGTTGGGGAGCACCAGCATACCGGAGCCAAAGAGTTTTTTGGTGGCGATCTGAACGGCGTTGAGCAGAAGCTGGATTATCTTGAAAATCTGGGCGTGACAGCTTTGTATTTCAATCCGGTCTTCCGCTCTCCGAGTAACCATAAATACGACACCACTGACTATTTCAACATAGACCCAATGTTTGGAAGCAATGAACAGTTTGCTCAGTTGTGCAACAAGATACGTTCTAAGCAAATGAAAATTGTTTTGGATGCAGTATTTAATCACACTTCAGTTCACCATCCTTGGTTTGATGTGAAAATGGAAGGTGATGGGGCGTATGGCCATCCGGCCTCGAAGTATCGCAATTACTATTTCTTTGACGATGACAGCAATCATTACATCGGCTGGAAAGGTATCAGCAGTTTACCTGTGTTGAACTTCGAGAACAAAGAGGTGCGGGATTACATTTATCAAGGCAAACACGCGGTGATCAAACACTGGCTAAAAGCCCCTTACTCAGTTGATGGCTGGCGCTTTGATGTGATTCATATGCTCGGAGAGGGAGAAGGAGCAAAAAATAACGCTCATTACGTCGAAGCGTTCCGTAAAGCGACAAAGTCGGTGAACCCGAATGCCTATGTCCTTGGAGAACATTTTTTTGAGGCAACTCAGTGGCTACAGGGTGATCAAGAAGATGGAGCAATGAATTATTACGGCTTTGCTCATCCCGTAAGAGCATTTATTGCCAAGCAAGATATCATGTACGATCCTATCCAGATCAATGCATTAGAGTTCAAAGAGTGGTTAGATGAAGCAAGAACGAAGATTCCATTTGCGAACCAGCTATCCCAACTCAATCAACTTGATAGCCATGATACGGCTCGATTCATCACTCTTGTAAGCCGTAGCGAAGACAAAATGCACATCGCGCTAACTTTGTTAATGACTTATGTCGGTACACCTTGCCTTTATTACGGCAGCGAAGTTGGGCTGGAAGGTGGATTAGATCCTGATAACCGACGTTGTTTTCCTTGGCATGAAGTGGCGAACTCTGAATGGTTGGGTATTTATCGACGCTGGATAGAGATTCGTAAAAAGTTCAAATGCCTACAATCCGGCAGTATTCAATGGCTTTATTGCCATAATGACGCGTTGGTATATGCGAGACAGTTGAAAGGCGAAGCGGTCATTGTTGCAATCAACACCAGTGAAAAAGCAGTGAGTAGTGAACTACCACTATGGCAGTTAGGTCTGAGTGCGAAAAGCTTGCACAACATATTGGATGATCGTGAAGTCATTAATTATAAGAAAAGCCTTAGCATTAATCTTCCTGCGGAGAGCGGTAAAATATGGTGGCTAAAGTGACACTGTCGTCCACCTTTATTAAAATGGTTGAATATGTTCGTTCATTTCAACATCCAAGCTCTTACTTATGGTACTGAATGTTTAATAAAAGACGTTTTAGCAACTCATTTGTTATTTTTTTCCCGCTTACTTTATTTGTTGTGGTGTTACTTGTCAGTGCCAAAAACTATTACGACGCGGTTAACCGCAACTTAGATAGCGAATATGCGCGGATTGAGCGTGCGATCGTTCGCGGTATGAAGGTCCTCACTGCACTTGATTACAGTTTCAGTAACTTTACCAATAAAGAGAACCCATTATCTGGCGGTCATAGTTACTTAGTGAAAGACGGCTTTTGCTACATTTGGCCCATTCAAATGTCGCGGGCACAAGATGTCGATGAAAGTAACCCGCCGTCAGAGCTTGAGTACATGCTAGTGGGTATTAAGAACTTATGCGAAAAAGGCTCTGAAATTAACAAATTAGCAGAGCAAAAAGCGGGCTTCGCACCATCGCTGTCTTTTCTTCATGATATAGAGCCTCACATCGTTGGGATTCATTACATTGATAAGCGCGGATACATTATTTCGTCGCCTGACACCTACGCGAAGAACGTCACAAAAGAGCTTTTATTAACATTGAAGGCACGTCCATTCTGGCAAAAAACCGCTCAGGACAAGGTTAATATTACTTTAGCTGGGCCGGGGCCAATCCTAGATTCGATGCAAGGGAAAGTCATTACATTGGCAGTGCCTTACTATGAGAACGGTGTTCACCAAGGCGCGTTGTCTATCGACTTTAATTTGGATTTACTGCTTAACAGCTCGGGGCGTTTTGCGGGCAAGTTGCATTTAGTTTCGAACATTGGAGCGCTTCCTAACAATGCCGTTCGAATTAAAACCATTGATCTAGAGCGTTTGAGCGCCAACCACAGCCTTTATTATGAGTACAATTTGTGGAGCGAGATTAAAAACTTAGTCGTGTTCCAAAAGTACAGCATTATTGTCGCGCTGTTTATTTATGTTCTGTGCACTATCGTGATTTTTTACGTCAATATGCACACTGAACGACGTTATTTTAAAGATCTTGCTGCAAAAGACCCGATGACCGGGTTATTGAACCGTCGAGGGATGGAAGCGGTTTGGCGCAATAAAATGACCAAGCAGAAGGTTGCATTAGCGGTTTTTGATATCGATAACTTCAAAGCAATTAATGACAATTACGGTCACGATGTGGGTGATATTGCCATTCAACTTGTCGCTAAGTGTATACGTGAGAATATACGCCATACCGATGTGGCCTCTCGTTTTGGAGGCGAAGAGTTTGTGTTAGCGATATATGGCGAAGACAGTGAGTCGATGATGAGGATACTCGAACGAGTAAGAAAAACCATCGTAGAGCGCTCGACACGTGTCACTAGCAGTGGATTCACCGTATCAGGAGGCGTTGTTTTCTGTTCAGAAGGCGGAGATAAAAGCTTTGATGAGTTATTTAAAGCGGCGGATGAAAAGTTGTATCAGGCAAAGCATAGCGGAAAAAATCAAATTTGTTATGCGTGCTGAAATGGATTTAAAAAAGGGCGAATTGTCGCCCTTTTGAATGTTTAAAGACTTAAGCCACTTTTGATGTCGCTTGCACCAATTCATCGCGATATCGTTGAATATGTTCAACGATGGGTGCGGCTTTATTAAAGGTGCGGATTTCACGGAACAAATCTTGTGCTTCTGGGTAAGATTGACGCAAATAAGCGAACCATTGTTTTACTCGGTTCGGGTAATACAGCCCTTTGTCGCCTTTCATTTCGAACTTAGAGTAGTAAATCAGCAATTCAACTACTTCCGGCCAGGACATAGGCTGGTGGTTGTGTTTGACCATATTGCCTAAATTTGGAATGTTAAATGCGCCTCGGCAAACCATGAGGGAATCAACACCTGTGGTTTCAATGCAGCGTTGACCATCTTCATAGTTCCAGATTTCCCCATTAGCAATTAATGGAATAGAGAATCGCTCGCGGATCTTCGTAATGTATTCCCATTTGATCTCCGATGCTTTATAGCCGCCTTGCTTTGTGCGAGCGTGGACCGTTAGTTCATTTGCACCGGCCGACTGGATCGCATCGACAATTTCAAAGCAATCTTCAGGGTTTTCCCAACCCAGGCGTATTTTCGCGCTAACCGGGATGTTTTCAGGAACCGCTTCACGGCATGCTTTTACGACTTGGTGAATCAACTCTGGATGTTGAAGAAGTGCTGCACCACCTTTACTTTTGTTCACCATTTTTGCAGGGCAGCCAAAGTTGATATCGATACCACGAGCGCCAAGCTCAGCCGCTTTGATAGCGTTCTCGGCCATCCAGTTTGGTTCTTGACCCAACAATTGAACATGTACTGGTACACCAGATGCAGTTTGAGACCCTTGCAGAAGCTCCGGACACAAACGATGGAATACGTGATCCGGTAATAACTGATCGATAACTCGAACGAATTCAGTCACGCAGAGATCATAGTCGTTTATTTCGGTCAAAATTTGGCGCATCAAATGGTCTAAAACGCCTTCCATTGGGCCTAATACAACTCGCATAGTTTGCCTAGTACAGTTTGGTGATAAAAGGAGGGCGATTGTAGCGATGTAAGCCTAGTTTGTCATTAAAAGACTCGAAGCGCGCAAACTTATCAAACCGGTATGCCGAGGTTACTTGAGTTAAAGCTCTGGGGTATAATGCCGGCAAATTTATGGGAAACCAGATGTCATGCAATATACATTGATTGAAAAGGGTGAGGTTCAACTAGATGAATCTTCACTGTTTATTGAAGGGGCTGTGTTAGCTGCAAACCTGACCACTAAGCCCTTGGCACCAGAGACTTGGTTAGAGCCGCTACTAGGCGCTGACTTTAAAGCCATTCAACCTGTGGTTGAAGAGCAGATTCACAAGCAGCACAACCGCATTCTGCGTAACGAGTATTCAGTACTTGCTCTTACAGACAATAATTCTGAGCAACTGGCTGATTTCGCTGAAGGATTCATGTCGGTTTGGCCGATGATTGAAGAACAGTGGCAAGGTGCCGAGCTCAATGACGGTTTACAGCGCATGCTGCAAGCTTTGCTCACGACGATGATGTTAGCGATCGATGAATCTACGACTCAACAACAGATGCGTGATGCAGGTATTGAAAATCCGCCGGCACTGAGTGATTTGATTGATCAACTTGACTTGATGATCAGTGAGGCGGCATTGGGTGCAGACGAGCTCATGGTTGGGAACAAAGCAAAGAGTCTCAATCCATTTAAAGGTGTGGGTCGTAACGATCCTTGCCCATGTGAGAGTGGCAAAAAATTCAAGCAGTGTTGTGGTAAGTAATCAGGTTGTTCTGATTAAATACCGAAGGTTAATAAAGCCGACCACGAGGTCGGCTTTATCGTTATTTGGGTTTATGTTTTAAAGAATTGGGTTCTTACGTCTTGCTGGGAAAAACTGGGCAATCACGACCAGAGCGAGAAAGACCAGATTACCTGCAAAAATAACTGCTAACCATTGTGGCATGGATAGCGTTAAGAACTGCCACACAATCTCAGAACAATCGCCATAGGCTTCAAACATCCAAGGTACCCACTGGTTCAGCGGTGCCCAGCTTGGGAACGTAACGAATACGTCACAGGTAGCAAATGGCGATGGATTGAACTGATAATCGACGTGCTGTAGCGCGAGCAACAAGCCTTTGTAGGCACTAAGTCCCCATGCGATCAAACCTAGCCATCGGAAGAGTGGGTTACTTGGTGAAATAAACCCGATAATTGCAGCTCCGCCAATGCCCAGCATAGCCACTCGCTCGTAAATACACATTACACACGGTGCCAACATCATGACATGCTGAAAGTAGAGGGCACATGCTTCAAAGAAAATGATAAACAAGAGAAGAAGCATCCAAGATAAGCGCCCCTTGGAAAACTGGTTTAGTGATCTAAAAATATTCACGGTTTCAATCCTGTCTGAAAAATAAAAAGCTCTGATTACTCAGAGCTTTTTATCGTGTATAAGTTTCTTAATCAACTTAAATATTAATGTCCACCAGATACTGCTGGAGTTAAATCAACATTGTGCAGAGTTATCCAGCCCGCTTCGTAGAAAGACGCGGTTGCTGGTTCTAAGAAGAACATAATCCCCATCAGACCTACAATTGCCAACACTACGGTATAAGGCAATGCCATGATAACCATTCGACCATAAGAAAGGCGAATAAGTGGTGCAAGTGCTGAAGTCAGCAAGAATAGGAACGCTGCTTGTCCGTTTGGCGTTGCAACTGAAGGCAGGTTAGTACCTGTGTTGATAGCCACAGCCAGCAAATCGAACTGCTCACGAGTAATCAAGCCTTCAACAAGAGCGGTTTTCACTTCGTTAATGTAAACCGTACCAACAAACACGTTGTCCGAAACCATGGATAGTAAGCCGTTGGCGACATAGAACAGAGCGAGCTGTGTCCCTTTGTCTTCTACAGCAAGTACGGCATCAATAACGGGTTTAAATAGCTGTTGGTCGATGATGACGGCAACGATAGAGAAGAACACCGCAAGTAGGGAGGTAAAAGGTAGAGCTTCTTCAAACGCTTTACCCATCGAGTGCTCATCAATAACACCAGTAAACGAGGTCGCAAGAATAATCACCGACAGACCAATCAGACCAACTGCCGCTAAGTGTAGTGCGAGAGCCACAATTAGCCATACTGCGATAAAGCCCTGCACCCATAGCTTCGCCACATCTTGTTTGGTACGAGTTTTACGCTCTTCGCGGTCGTAGTCCACGAGAATTTGGCGAACATTGTTTGGCAGTTTTGAGCCATATCCAAAGACTTTTAGTTTTTCTACGAGCGCACACGTAATGAGGCCACAGAAGAGTACGGGTAACGTAACTGGCGACATACGAATCAGGAATTCACCAAAAAACCAACCCGCTTGGTCGGCAATAATCAGGTTCTGAGGTTCACCAACCATAGTGGTAACACCGCCAAGTGCGGTACCCACACCTGCGTGCATTAGCAATGAACGTAAAAATGCGCGGTAGTTTTCTAAGTCATCACGAGTCAGCTCGGTGATGGTGTCATCTTGTGTATGGTCATGGTCACCAATAGGGTTTCCTGAAGCCACTTTGTGGTAAATCGAGTAGAAGCCCACTGCTACGCTGATAACAACTGCGATAACGGTCAGTGCATCCAAGAACGCGGACAAAAATGCTGCAGCAAAACAGAATGCGAGTGACAGTAGCGTTTTTGAGCGAATGCCAAGTAATATTTTGGTAAAAATAAACAGCAGAAGGTGTTTCATGAAGTAAATGCCAGCAACCATGAATATTAGAAGTAGTAACACTTCAATATTCGCTACCAATTCATGCTTCACTTGTGCAGGGCTAGTCATCCCAATTGCTATGGCTTCTATTGCTAGTAAACCACCAGGTTGTAGTGGGTAGCATTTTAATGCCATTGCTAGCGTGAAAATAAATTCAGCGACCAGCAACCAACCTGCAATAAATGGACTGACAAAAAAGAAAACAAGAGGGTTAATTATTAAGAAGGCTATAATGGCAACTTTGTACCAATCAGGCGCTTTACCTAGAAAGTTCTTGATAAAAGCGTTTCCGAGCGATATCGGCATGATAAATCTCTTTATAATAAATTTATGAATAGACACTACGAAATAGTGCATAAGTACTTGTTTGTTAGACTTATTAGCTAGTCTTTTAAAACAGTAACTTAGTAAAACAACAATCCTTTGTTTTATTGTAGTCTTGCCAAGTTACTTCCTTTGAACTTAAGCACCGCTCACTTTCGATCGCAAACTCTACACGCAGGTTTTTATTAGTCAATAACAAAGCTTAAGGCTTCTGACTTAAACAACTTTTTTAATGTAAGAGCGCGAGCGAACGTGCATTATTATATCATGAAAGTTTTAGAAAACTCCTTTTGGGATTCTAAATGATGACTAGATACGAAAAAATATAATTTAACTGAGAAATTTATTGAGTGGATACAAATTAATTTTTCATATTCTGAATATAAAAATGTGACGAAAGTTTCGTTACTTTCAGGGAAATTATGACTAGTACTTTTTAAGTAAAATGTTGGTTTTACTTGTTATAGGTACGTTAACGATGATTCACTATTGAGACTACTTGTAGAGTTTTTGCTCTACTTGTGGGGTGTTTCAAATATTCTTCGTTAGTTTTCTCAAACCGTTAACTAGTGGTATGATGAGTAGTATCGACCCTCAAAAATCAATATTGGATAAAACGTAGAATGGTCATAAAGGCGAAAAGCCCTGCTGGATTTGCAGAAAAGTACATTATCGAGAGCATTTGGAACGGCCGTTTTCCTCCGGGCTCAATTTTACCTGCTGAGCGTGAGCTGTCTGAACTGATCGGTGTTACGCGCACGACGCTGCGAGAGGTTCTTCAACGATTAGCACGTGATGGATGGTTGACTATCCAGCATGGCAAACCAACAAAAGTAAACCAATTCATGGAGACGTCAGGTCTGCATATTTTGGATACGTTGATGACTCTGGATGTCGATAACGCAACGAATATTGTAGAAGATCTGCTTGCAGCACGCACCAACATCAGCCCAATCTTCATGCGTTACGCGTTCAAGATGAATAAAGAAAGCTCTGAGCGTACAATCAAGAACGTGATTGAGTCTTGTGAAGCGCTTATGAATGCCCCGTCTTGGGACGAATTTATCGCCTCTTCTCCGTATGCAGACAAGGTGCTGCAGAACGTTAAAGAAGAGAACGAAAAAGACGAGGCGAAGCGACAAGAGATCCTTATCGCTAAAACGTTCAATTTCTACGACTATATGTTGTTCCAGCGTTTAGCATTCCATTCTGGCAACCAGATTTACGGTCTTATCTTTAACGGATTGAAAAAGCTGTATGACCGTGTCGGCAGCTACTACTTCTCTAATCCGGCTTCACGCGAGTTGGCGTTGAAATTCTACCGTCAGCTTCTGGAAACGTGTGAAAATGCGGAGCGTGATCAGCTTCCTGTTGTTATTCGTCATTATGGTATCGAAAGCGCGTTGATCTGGAACGAAATGAAGAAGCAGTTACCAACTAGCTTTACTGAAGATGATAGCTAAGTTTTAATACTTACTCATGGTTCTGAAAAGCCGCAGACTTAGTCTGCGGTTTTTTATTGTCTTCTTTTCAGTGGTGTTGATTACGCTAGTGTGAGTCTGGGAAGAGGTAAGTAAAGTTCTTCAACTATCGTTGAAAGTACATGGTCGTACGTATTAAAAATCGTCAACGATAAATCCGAGGTAATATTGTATAGCTCCTCTTCGGTCAGCCCTGTGACTCTATCTTCAACATAGTCGTGGAGAGCCTGTATAGAACGGACTGCGACTGGTGACGCTATACTGAGTGGGGCGATTACGGCTAATTGATTGAGCTTACGAAGCATAATAGCGGCCGTATTCTTTAACCGCTCCTGATCGGACACATCATCAAAATCTCTGATACAAATTCGTAACTGAGTGAGTGTTTCGAGATTATCAATGATGGCCTGCCAGCTAATATGGTACTCGTCATGGAGTTCGTCTCTTTGCTCAATAGCTAGCCAAGCGATGGTGACTTCATCCATTAAGAACAGGCAGTGACGGATTAGCTTACCATGTTCCATCTGATTACGAGCTACACTGTTGTCTTGCCACTGCTCCAGCATTTTGTTTACGTTTATCTGCAAGACTCGATACATAGGCTTATTTTCTGAGCGAGATGATTCCACAAGAAGATACAGTTTCTGAGTCAAAGCCTGATTAAGATCCTCTATTTCCTGTTCTTTATTTTTGTTGAATTGAATAGAGTAGTGTGTCGCGGCACGGTGACGACGAAGTAGGTGCACTACATCACGTAGTAGCGTTAGTAACTGATATTTACTTGCATGTTGCTGCTCTCGTTTAGATGAGAGGTGGTAAATACCAGCGAGAATTACTATAGACAGTAATGTCGAAATCAAAACAAACATGACTAACTCCTTGTTAGTTCTTAAGACCTAGCTAAGGTAGTCATGCAAAAATTATTCCCAACCAGTGGTGCATATAAACAGGGCCAGTTAGACCTATATTGTTATTTTTGCTCGTTTTTGGTGCGATAAATGCACAGTATTGTGAAATTGATCAAAAAATCCCCACCAGTTTGGCGGGGATTTTATCAAGGTCGTTAGCTTTAACGCGTTAATGATTACATTACGCGCATGCCAGGTTGAGCGCCTTCGTGTGGCTCAAGGATCCATAGGTCGCTGCCACCAGGGCCCGCTGCTAGGATCATGCCTTCTGACATACCAAACTTCATCTTACGAGGTTTGAGGTTTGCTACCATTACCGTTAGCTTGCCTTCTAGCTCTTCAGGTTTGTACGCTGACTTGATGCCAGAGAACACTTGGCGAGTTTCACCACCGATATCTAGCTGGAATTTAAGCAGTTTGTTTGCTTTTGGTACTTCTTCACAAGAGATGATTCGAGCGATACGCATATCCACTGCAGCAAAAGCGTCGAACTCAATCTCTTCTGCGATTGGATCTTTGTCTAGTTCAGTTTGGCTAGCCTTGTTCTTTTCTGCTTCGGCTTTCTCTTTCGCCGCCATTTCTGCCGCCGCATCTTCTTTTGACGCTTCGATCATCGCTTCGATGTTCTTAGGATCAATACGGTTGAACAGTGCTTTGAACTTAGTGATTTCGTGACCTGTTAGCGGCGCAGCGATGTTTTCCCAAGTCAGTTCTTGGTTTAGGAACGCTTCAGTACGTGCAGCAAGTGCTGGCATTACTGGTTTTAGGTAAGTCATCAGCACGCGGAACAGGTTGATACCCACAGAACAGATTTCTTGTAGTTCCTGATCTTTGCCTTCTTCCTTCGCCACAACCCATGGTGCTTTTTCGTCAACATATTGGTTTGCTTTGTCCGCTAGCGCAGTGATTTCACGGATTGCACGACCAAATTCACGTGTTTCGTAAAGCTCAGCGATACGGTCAGCCGCAGCAACGAACTCGTTGTACAGCTCAGGCTCTGCAAAGTTGTCAGAAAGTTTGCCTTCAAAACGTTTTGCGATGAAGCCAGCGTTACGTGATGCCAGGTTAACGATCTTGTTCACAACGTCAGCGTTTACGCGCTGAGTGAAGTCTTCAAGGTTAAGATCCAGGTCATCGATACGGCTGTTTAGCTTCGCAGCGTAGTAGTAACGCAGACATTCTGGGTCTAGGTGCTCTAGGTAAGTGCTCGCTTTGACGAAGGTACCTTTAGACTTAGACATTTTCGCACCGTTTACTGTTACGTAACCGTGTACGAATACGTTGTTCGGCTTGCGGAAGCCAGAACCGTCTAGCATTGCTGGCCAGAATAGGCTGTGGAAGTAAACAATGTCTTTACCGATGAAGTGGTACAGTTCAGCTGAGCTGTCTTTGTTCCAGTACTCGTCGAAGTCTAGATCGTCGCGTTTGTCACATAGGTTTTTGAAAGAGCCCATGTAGCCGATAGGTGCGTCTAGCCATACGTAGAAGAACTTGTTCTTCTCACCTGGGATCTCGAAACCAAAGTAAGGCGCATCACGCGAGATGTCCCATTGTTGCAGGCCAGATTCAAACCACTCTTGCATCTTGTTTGCGGTTTCAGATTGTAGAGAGCCAGAGCGAGTCCACTCTTTTAGCATGCTTTCAAACTGAGGCAGGTCGAAGAAGAAGTGCTCAGAATCTTTCATTACTGGAGTTGCACCAGAAACGGCAGATTTAGGATTGATCAGTTCTGTCGGGCTGTAAGTCTCACCACAGTTGTCACAGTTGTCACCGTACTGGTCTTCAGACTTACATTTAGGGCACGTACCTTTTACAAAACGGTCCGGTAGGAACATTTCTTTTTCTGGATCGAATAGCTGAGAAATAGTGCGGCTAGAGATAAAGCCGTTTTTCTTCAGCTCAAGGTAGATATGCGAAGCCAGCTCGCGGTTCTCTTCTGAGTGCGTGCTGTGGTAGTTATCAAAGCTGATATCAAAGCCAGCAAAGTCTTTTTGATGCTCTTCGCTAACTGCGGCAATCATCTCTTCAGGAGTAATACCCATCTGTTGCGCTTTAAGCATGATTGGCGTGCCGTGAGCATCGTCAGCACAGATGAAGTTTACAGTGTTGCCGCGTAGGCGTTGGTAACGAACCCAAATGTCCGCTTGGATATGCTCAAGCATGTGGCCAAGGTGGATCGAACCGTTAGCGTACGGAAGGGCACAAGTTACCAGCATTTTTCTTGAAGAAAGAGGTCTTGGATCGTTTGCCATACTTAATATTCGCTTTTCTTGATAGGTATAAAGATTTTTGATGGATAATACTACCGCATGAGCTCACTAACTCCAAGGTGTCAAACTGCGGAATGCCTTAGTTTTTTTGGGGTTCTGATTACGATAGGTCGGTGGTAGCATGGGACTCAAAAGGAGGGCGTATGCATCAGTTCACTTCAAAACAAGATTTTTGTGATTGGTTTAATCAATTTCAACACCCACTGCTGGTGGAAAATTGGTCAGATATTAATGGTGTCGTAACGATAACAGCACAAGGTGGTGTTGATATTACTTTGCCATTTGCAAGTAATGAGCTTAAAACTTCTCTACACCAATGGGTTACGCAGCAGCAAAGCTCCGGGGCTGTGCCTGAGTTTGCGTTTCAAATTGAATCGAGTGTTAAAGCGCTGGAAACCCATGTTACTAATAGCGTTAAAGGCGTAAAAAATATCATTGCGGTCAGTTCGGCCAAAGGTGGCGTAGGTAAATCAACCACAGCAGTAAACTTAGCATTGGCGATTGCTCAATCCGGTGCAAAAGTTGGTCTGCTGGATGCTGACATCTATGGTCCTTCGGTCCCTATGATGCTTGGTCAAGAAGATGCTAAACCAGAAGTTCGTGATTCAAAATGGATGGAGCCTATTTTGGCTCATGGGATCTATACTCATTCTATTGGTTATCTCGTGGACAAGTCTGAAGCGGCGATTTGGCGTGGTCCTATGGCCTCGAAAGCATTGTCTCAATTGCTTACCGAGACCGACTGGCCTGAGTTGGACTACTTGGTTATCGACATGCCACCAGGTACCGGGGATATACAGCTTACGTTGTCACAGCAAATTCCAGTAACAGGAACAGTATTGGTGACGACACCACAAGACCTGGCATTGGCTGATGCACGTAAAGGTGCAGCAATGTTTAACAAAGTGAATGTGCCTGTTGTGGGTGTGGTTGAAAATATGAGCTACCACATCTGTAGCCAATGTGGAGCAACTGAGCATATCTTTGGTATGGGTGGTGCTGAGAAAATGTGTCAGGAGTTTGGTTTAGCGCTGTTAGGCCAAATCCCACTGCATATCGCCATGCGAGAAGACATTGATGCTGGGGTCCCAACGGTTGCGAGAAGACCAGACAGTGAGCATGCAGGCTATTATAAACAGCTAGCAGATCGTGTATGCAGCACGATGTATTGGCAAGGCAAAGCCAAGCCAGATGCAATCAGTTTTACAATGGTGAATTAATTCTTAACTAAGTTTGTTAAGTTTTGTGGTTGAAAGTTGCGCATTTTAACGTTTGCCCGGAGGTTAATCCTTCGGGTCGTTAGAAACTTACAACTAAACTCCAATTCCAGCTAGTAACTAAGAGGTGAACTCCCTATAATCACGCGGTTTACCTTTTTATGTCACTAGAAATCATCATCGGGTGCAAATTAATGTCTGATAATAATCATTGCGTCATCGTAGGTATTGCTGGCGCTTCTGCTTCTGGAAAAAGTCTGATCGCGAGCACCATTTACAATGAGCTTCGCGAAAAAGTAGGCGATCATCAAATCGGTGTCATCACGGAAGATTGCTACTACAACGACCAAAGCCACCTAAGCATGGAAGATCGAGTAAAGACTAACTATGACCACCCGAGTGCGTTAGACCACGATCTGCTGTGTGAGCACCTTGAGAAGTTGGTTCGCGGTGAAGCAGTAGAAGTACCTGAGTACAGCTACACTGAGCACACCAGAACAAGTCACACCACTACATTGACGCCTAAAAAGGTCATTATTCTAGAAGGCATTCTTCTTCTTACTGATCCTCGCTTACGTGACCTAATGCACGCGACAGTATTTATGGATACGCCGTTAGATATCTGTCTGCTTCGTCGTGTTAAGCGCGATGTTGAAGAGCGTGGCCGAACAATGGAATCCGTTCTAAAGCAATATCAACAGACAGTGCGTCCGATGTTCATGCAGTTTATCGAACCTTCTAAGCAATATGCGGATATCATTGTTCCTCGTGGTGGTAAAAACCGCATCGCGATTGACGTACTTAAAGCTCATATTGCAAGACTTTTGAAAGCATAAGCCTCTAAACAGCTATATCGCTTTATTTTTGTAAAAAGAAGTGGCACCTTAGGTGTTACTTCTTTTTTTTGTTTTTAAATTAATCAGTTGCACTACAATAAAGGATAAATTAACGCTTTCACGGAACTGTCAGCGATAGAACAATTCAACTATTATGAATTTAAAAACACACGAGCAAGGATAAACAAATGAAGAAACTGCTCTTAATTATTGCAATACCAGTTGTGCTAGTTGTTGGGGCGATTCTCGCTTTAACTATTTTTGTAAACCCTAATCAATTTAAACCCCTTATCGTTGAACAAGCCCAAAAACAAACGGGATTGGAGTTAGTGATAGAAGGGGATCTTAGCTGGCAATTCTTCCCGTCCATTGGTCTTGAGCTAGGTCGTACGGAGCTAAGAAATCCACAAGGCTTCAGTCAGCCAAATCTGTTCAAAGTGGATACCGTGAGCGTAGATGTGTCGGTTACTCCGTTGTTCAGCAAGCAGTTGGAAATTGGCAATGTCACACTTGATGGTGCCGAGTTTTATCTTGAAACCAAGCAGGATGGCAGCAAAAACATTGATGCTCTGACAAAAGCGCAACAGTCGCAACAAACGGATAGTGCAGCATCGGAACAGAGCACAGAAACTCAACAGTCAGGTTCTGATTGGGCGATCAACCTTGCTGGTGTCACCGTATCTAATGGTTCTTTAGAGATTCAGGACAAGCAAGCTGACAGCTACACTAAGCTGTATGATATTTCTCTCAACCTTTCTGAATTTGCTTTTGACAATTGGACGACAGCAGATTTCGGTATAAAAGGTGAGATGAATGACCAGAAGTTCACCGCTCAAGGTCAGGCGGACTTTAAATTAGCTAAAGGTCTCGCTAGTTATGAGCTAAAGAACATCAAGTTTGATGCCACTTACGCTGATCCAAGCAACAATATCGAATCGGCTAACATCACTTTGGATACTTTTGCATTTGATACCGTTAATAACCTTAGCTATGCCCTGAAAGGCAGTGCTGCGGATATGAAGTTGGACATGCAAGGCGCCGCTCAGCTCAGTATCGACAACGCGGTCAGCAAAGTACAATTAGACAAGTTATCACTTAAATCGACTTTTGAAGGTGAGACTTTGCCTCAATCACCAATGAAGGTGGATATGTTGTCTGATTTGTCTTTTGATCTGAACAAAAGCCACTTGAGTTTTGTGTTGGAGAAGCTCACAGCAAATGCTATCGAGCTAGACGGCAAAGCGGATGTGACGTTGAGCGATATCCCGAAAGTTCGTTTTGCGCTGCATAGTCCAAATATTGATTTGGATGAATTCCTGGGGCTAAACCAACAATCTGGTGACAAATCGGCATCAACTAGCGGAACCAGCCAAACAGGTCCTGAAGTAGAACCTGATTTGTCAGCACTGAAGACACTGGATGTTAAAGGTGACATCACGATAGACAACTTCAAAGCGGCAAACGCAAAAATGGAGGCCGTGAAGGCAAGCTTTACGGTCAACCGTGGCGTTGCTGAACTGACTTCATTCAGCTCGAAACTCTATCAAGGCACGATTAACGCGAAAGCTCAGTTGGATGCTCGTAAAACGCCAGCGACATACATTGCGACTAGTACGATTAAAGGTGTGAAAGTACAGCCGTTATTAGTGGATGTTGCAGACAATGATAAGTTGGAAGGTACCGGTAATATAGACGTCAATGTCAAAGGCAGCAGCCTGACACCGACTGGTATTAAACAGAACCTAGTGGGCACAGTGGCGATTAACTTTGCTGATGGTGCTGTTCATGGCATTAACGTGGCACAGTTAATTCGAGAAAACTACGCAAAATTCAAAGGTCAGTCGGTTGAAAGCACGAAGGAAGTTAAGAAAACGGACTTCAGTGCAATGACAGCGACGTTGAAGCTAAACAAAGGCGTGGCATCCACAGATGATATGAAGGCGCAGTCACCACTGCTTCGTGTGCGTGGTAATGGTAAGGCAAATTACCTGAACGAAACCGTCGATTTCACTATCAGCACTTCTATTGTTGGTACGCTAGAAGGGCAAGGTGGTAAGAATATCGATGAGCTGAAAGACATTACGATACCAATCAATGTGTCTGGTAAGTGGGCAGACCCTAAATTCAAACTGGTATTCGATGATGTGCTGAAACAAAAAGCACAAAAAGAGATTGACCGTGGTGTAGAGAAACTGACGGATAAGATCAAAGACGAAAAGACTAAAGAAGCGGTTGATGGTTTATTGAAAAACTTGTTTAACTAACTTCATTCAGTACGTAAAGGGTTGGCATTTCGCCAACCCTTTTTATTTTTATGGCTAATCGTCAAACTACCAATCGACACCTTTCAAGGCTTTTACGCCGGACTCGAAAGCGTGTTTCACGTTTTTCACTTCAGATACGGTGTCGGCCATTTCAATCAATGTACGATGCGCACCGCGTCCTGTGATGACTACGGACTGCATTTTAGGACGATTGTTGAGTGCTTCTACAACCTCGTCTAAATCTATGTAGCCGTAACTCACCATGTAAGTCAGTTCGTCAAACAGAACGACATCGAGAGATTCGTCTTGCAGCATGCGCTTACACTCTTGCCAGACCAATTGCGCAGCTTCAGTGTCTGCCGCTTTGTTTTGCGTTTCCCAGGTAAAGCCTGTCGCCATAACTTGAAACTCAACACCTAATTTCTCAAGCAGGTTACGTTCACCGTTATCCCAAGTACCTTTAATAAATTGAGCTACAGCGCAATTCAAACCGTGCCCTACAGCACGAGCTACCGTGCCAAAGCCAGACGTTGATTTACCTTTGCCATTTCCTGTAATAATCAGGAGCAGGCCTTTTTCTTCCTGGGCGGCCGCGATTTTAGCGTCTACCTGTTCTTTCACTTTCTGTTGGCGAGCCTTGTGACGGGCTTCTTTATTTTCTTCGATAGACATATCAGTACCTCAATTCCTTTTATTACACCCAAGGTTCGGTGTTAACTTGGGCTAGTCGTATTATGTCGCTATGATAGATCAACAAGTGATTCAGAAAAACCACCGATAATTCAGGGAATAAAATGAAGAGAATACTCGTTGTTTGTATGGGAAATATTTGTCGTTCACCGACCGGAGAGGCGGTAATGAGAGCGAAAGCAAAAGAGCTTGGTGTTACGGTAGAGGTTGATTCCGCAGGGACAATTGGTTATCACGCAGGAAATTCACCAGACACGCGCGCGATGGCGGCAGGTAAACTGCGAGGCTACTCTTTTAAAGGCATGAAAGCACGTCAGGTCAAAAGTGAAGACTTCGATTACTTTGATATGGTATTGGCGGCGGACAAAGCCAATTTAGCCGATCTTTTGGATAGTTGTCCTGTTGAGCACCGACATAAACTCTCTTTGTTTCTTAGTCACTCTGATTCCAGCTATGACGAAATTCCCGATCCATACTACGGCGGAGACGATGGCTTCGAGTTGGTGTTGGATTTAATTGAAGAGGCATCAGAAGTCATTTTGAAGAAGTTGTAACTTCTAATATCAATCACAGTAAGTACGTGATCAGAAGTAGCGTAGGGAAAATGCTTGAGAACAAGGCAGAATTTTTTGATCAGTAGCTATTCTGCAATCAAAAATGATGACGCAGTTCTCGAGTATTTTAACAAGCTAGAATGACCAGGTATTTACTACGATTGGTATAATATCCAACCAAATGAAAAAGGGATGAGTTCAACTCATCCCTTTTGCTATTTATTTATCAATGCTATTAGCCGGCTAACAAGTCGGTTGCAACTTTGTAGCTAGGGTCTTCTTTCACATTGATTTCTACCAGACTGCCCGCTTTATCGAGAAGTTTACGGCAATCCGGGCTTAAGTGGCGCAGATGAAGTGTCTTGCCAAGCACCGCGTAGCGTTCTGCCAACGTTTCAATCGCTTCTATCGCCGAGTGGTCAGTCACTCGTGAGTCAGCAAAGTCGACAATGATATCTTTCGGGTCGTCTTGCGCATTGAACAGTTCAAGGAAGTTCGCAGCAGAACCAAAGAAGATAGGGCCGTGGATTTTGTATTCTTTTGAACCTTCTTCGTTCAGGCATGTGTCAGCGTAGATGTGCTTAGCATGCTGCCAGGCAAACATCAGCGCAGAAGCGATAACACCGACGCCTACAGCAACAGCCAGGTCGGTAAGTACGGTCACAACAGTAACCAGTACGATAACGAAGAAGTCCTGTTTTGGTACGCGGCGCGCCAGTTTAAATGTCGCCCATTCGAATGTACCGATGACAACCATAAACATTACACCAACAAGTGCAGCGAGAGGAATCATCTCGATCAACGACGATGCGAACAGAATAAACATCAACAACGCAACTGCGGCAACGATACCAGAAAGACGACCACGGCCACCTGAGTTTACGTTGATCATCGATTGACCAATCATCGCACAACCACCCATCGCACCGAATACGGAACAAGTCATGTTAGCCATGCCTTGGCCAATACATTCACGGTTAGATTGGCCGCGTGTGTTTGTCATTTCATCCAATACTGTCAGCGTCAATAGTGACTCGATCAGACCGATTGCAGCCAAAATAATCGCGTAAGGCAAGATGATTTGCAGAGTTTCAAGCGTGAATGGCACCATTGGAATAGAGAATGTTGGCAGAGAGCCCGCTAGGGTTGCTGCTTCATCACCAGACATTGTGCGCAAGAAGTCAACGACGGTACGGGTTTCAAGATCCAAACCAACCACTAGCGCGGTAACCGTTACGATAGCGACCAGCGAAGATGGTACTGCTGTTGTGATTTTAGGTAAGAAATGAATGATTGCCATTGTCAGTGCAACCAAACCAAGCATTAGCATCATCTGGTCTTGTGGTAACCAAGTCAAAATGCCGTTGATGTCAGGCGCTTTAAATTGGCCAAGTTGAGCCAGGAAGATAACGATAGCTAAGCCGTTTACGAAGCCGATCATCACTGGATGAGGAACGATTCGGATAAACTTACCTAACTTGAACAGACCAGCGGCAACCTGAAGAATACCCGCGAGCATAATCGCTGCGAATAGGTATTGGACACCGTGGCTGGCAACAAGAGATACCATTACAACGGCCATTGCGCCTGTTGCACCGGAAATCATGCCTGGGCGACCACCAAAGATAGAAGTGATCAAGCCAACGATAAATGCAGCGTAAAGACCAACCATTGGGTCTACACCAGCAACGAATGCGAATGCGACTGCTTCAGGAACCAATGCTAACGCTACGGTCAAACCTGAGAGCACATCATTTTTTACAGAGTGCTTTGAAAATTGCGGAAATTCGAACATGTTTGTTTTAAGTTCTCGTTGAGATGAGTTTATCCCGACACATATTCTTATTTGCACAAGCCACTGAGAGGTGGGTTTGTCATCCGCTCACTCAGTGTAAATCGGAGTAGTAAAGGAGTGGCATTAGAATGGTGTCGAAAACTTTAGTCGGCGAATGCTACCGAAAAGTGTGATTAAGTTCAAGAATGACACGTATATTGACCCACAATTGTGATCGGACATTGATATTAAATTGAACAATGAAAGTTGATTCAACGGAAAGTAAAAAAGGCTGCCATTTGACAGCCTTTTTAGTTGCTTTTCAGCTAATTACTAACTCAAACTAGTTGAAGTTTGGTTTAGTCATCGCTGCAGAAGCTTGGTTTTTCGCTACTTGACTACCAGCGCCTTTAGGCTGGTAGCGGTCAGCTTTAAATGGCGCCGCAGCAACTTCAATTTCACGCAGCTCTTGAGGACCCGGAGCTTTTGTCATTGGTGCACTTGCGTTTGGCTTAGCGACCGCTTTGGTCACATCCACGACAATCTCTTGAACTTCAGCAGGAGCTGGTGCTTTCACCTCTTCTACTTCTACCGTTTCAATGGTTTCGGCAACAGCTTCAACTACTGGTTCTACAGGTTGCTCTGTTGTCGTTTCTGTCACTGGTGCAGTTACTTCAACAACAGGTGCCTTTTCTTCCACGATTGGTGTCGCAGGTGCTTGCTCAACAACAGCAGGTTCAGTAACCACTGGTTCAACAACAGGCGCTTCAACTTTAACCGGTTCTTGAGCTTTAGGCTCTGCAACGACTGGTAGTTCGCGGCGGATAATCACTTTACCCATTGCCATCTCAGGACAAGCGAAACCACCTTGCATAGCCGGTACTGCAGCAACTACTGCTTCTTCCTTAACTTGCTCTTCCTTCTTAGGCGCTGGTTTTGGAATGTAACGTGGCATCACTTTACCCATTGCCATCTCTGGAGAGGCAACACCACCTTTGCGTAGGCGGAATGGGTTAGGGCGACGATCGCGACCACGACGACGGCGTTGACCACTTGCACGAAGGTGACGCGGTGAACGACGATTACGACGTTGTTTAGACTCGGCTTGCTTGTTTTCTTGCTGAGTTTCTACTGCTTCTACTACTGGTTTCTCTACTGGTGCTTCAACAGATTCAGTAGCTTTAACTAGTGTTTCTTCAGCTTGCTCAGCAGCCTGCTGATCTTTAACGCGAACAGATTTGTTTAGTTTACGACGTTGGCGACGTTCTTTAACTTTTTCTGCTTTAGCATTAGCGTTAGCGTTTGGTTTCGCTTTGCTGCTTTCAGGTTTTGTTTCAGAACGAGCTTCGGCTGCAAGTTGAAGGCCTTTTTCCGCTACTTTTGCATTCGCTTTTTGCTCTTGAGCATTTTCTGCTTGTTGAGCTTTAGGCTTACGCTTCTGGTTACGGTTTTGCGGTTTATTGCCGGTTGCTTGGCCAGCGGCTTGTTGCTGCTGAGTATCATTCTGCTCAGTAGCTTGCTCGTCGCGAGGCTTACGGCGGCGACGGTTATCGCGGTTATCTCGATTATCGCGGTTATCACGTTGATTACCACGACGGCGATCGTTGCGATCTCGCTTGTTACGCTTGTTGTCGCGACTAGGCTTTTTCTCTTCTTGTTGCTTAGGCTCTTCTTTTACTTCTTGAGAACCGCCGAATAAGAAGCTACCAAGCGCTTTGAATAAACGGCTAAACAGACCAGGCGAAGCTTCTTTCTTCACTTCATCGCTTTCCTTCTTCTTCGCCACTGGTGCTGGCTTAGAAGCTGGAGCAGGTGCAGATTGTGAAGGTGCAGCAAAGCCCTTAAGTACTGGTTCTTCTAGTCGTTTAGGTTTGATGTCCGTTTCTACAGGATCTTTACCTTCTGCTTCTTTCAACGCTTCCAGTTTCTTAGGAAGTAGGTAAGAAATCAGATCAAATTCTTCGCCTTCACGGACACGAATCACTTCGAAGTGCGGTGTTTCCATATCAGAGTTAGGAACAACCGTGATTTTTACTTCTTGAATGCGTTCGATGTGGTTAACCGAACGACGTTTTTCGTTCAATAGGTAAGACGCGATTGGCACTGGGACGACAGCCAATACTTGCGCAGTATTGTCTTTCAGTGCTTCCTCTTCGATTAGACGAAGAACAGAAAGCGCTAGAGATTCGTTGTCACGAACAACACCCGTACCACTACAACGTGGACAAATGTGGTGGCTCGCTTCTGCAAGAGAAGGGCTCAAACGTTGACGAGACATCTCCAACAAACCGAAACGAGAGATACGACCAATTTGTACGCGAGCACGGTCTAAACGAACAGCTTCACGCAGACGGTTTTCTACTTCACGCTGGTGGCGAACAGGTGTCATGTCGATAAAGTCGATAACAACCAGACCGCCTAGGTCACGTAGACGTAGCTGACGAGCGATCTCATCGGCTGCTTCTAAGTTAGTGTTCAGTGCTGTCTCTTCGATATCTCCGCCTTTAGTTGCGCGAGCAGAGTTGATATCGATAGAAGTCAATGCTTCTGTTGGGTCGATAACAATTGAACCACCAGATGGCAGGCGCACTTCACGTTGGAAAGCAGATTCAATCTGGCTTTCAATTTGGTAGTGGCTGAACAGTGGCACTTCGCCGTCGTATTTCTTAACTCGGTTAATAAAATCAGGGCGAACCAATTGAATGTGCGCTTTTGCACGCTCATAAATGGTGTTGCTATCGATAAGGATTTCACCAATATCACGACGTAAATAGTCACGAATTGCGCGAACAATAACGTTACTTTCCTGGTGGATCAGGAATGGAGCAGGGTTAGAGTCTGATGCATCTTTGATCGCCCCCCAGTGGTTTAGTAGTACGTTCAAATCCCATTCAAGTTCTTCTGCACTCTTACCAACACCTGCGGTACGCACGATCAGACCCATGCCTTGTGGCAGTTCTAATGTGCTTAATGCAGCTTTTAGTTGAGTACGCTCGTCACCTTCGATACGGCGAGAGATACCGCCAGCACGAGGGTTATTAGGCATAAGAACAAGGTAGCTACCTGCTAGAGAAATGAAAGTAGTCAGAGCTGCGCCCTTGCTACCACGTTCCTCTTTTTCCACTTGTACAATTACTTCCTGGCCTTCTGTCAGCACTTCTTTAATGCTTGGACGGCCTTGGTAGGTGTAACCTTCTGGAAAATATTCGCGGGCAATTTCTTTGAGAGGGAGGAAACCGTGACGCTCAGCACCGTAATCAACGAATGCGGCCTCTAAGCTTGGTTCAATACGTGTGATACGTCCTTTGTAGATATTCGCTTTTTTTGATTCATGTCCTGGACTCTCGATATCAAGATCGAAAAGTCGCTGGCCATCAACCAGAGCGACACGCAACTCTTCTTTTTGAGTTGCGTTAATTAACATTCTTTTCATTGAAAATTCTCGTTGTCTTTTCTTTTATATCTTTCTTGTCGACTTGCCACTGTTTGGTCGCTTTTCCACGGTGCCTGATCCCATGACTTATATTTTGCAGCCTCCCGGCTGGAAGGGGATGCTCTAGGGCACTTCAGTTATCACAAATCTCTTTAGGTTTCTGTCGGAAACGCAGACTTGTGACCCGCTATTAGGGCGGTAGGTACTCAACGTGAATATGCGAGGAGTAGGGTGGCAAGTGTGTTGAATTCAACGTGTCTTACGCCAATTGCAGCACCTGACTTTCAACGTTCTACTCACACTGCTTGAGGAGTAATGAATGGTAGTGAATAAAATGTAACCAAACCTTCCTTAGCAGCTGTGAACTATAGCAGTGCACGTCGCTATCAGCAATCTGCTTTGGTGCAAACGATAGAAAAATTGCCACAAAATTCAAATTTTGTAATTTATAACTGGCTGTTTCCTAAACAATTGAATCGTGTAAAGTGATGAAGACACAAAACAAACCTAAATCTTGACAGAGAGTTTTAATAATTTAAACAAAAGCTTGGGCGATTTCAGACCAGTCTGCGCTGGCAAGTGTTTCTTTTGCAGAAAGAATAATGTGAAGTCACGAGTATTTGCGTTTACAATAGCGCGCATGAGCGAAATAAGAACTAAAGTCCAGTTTGTCGACATCGATGAAGACATGGCGGGGCAGCGCATTGATAACTTTTTGCGCAACCAATTAAAAGACATTCCGAAAAGCATGATTTATAGAATCGTGCGAAAGGGTGAGGTACGCGTTAATAAAAAGCGTATTAAAGCAGAGTACAAACTAAAAGCGGGCGATCTGGTTCGTATTCCTCCGGTTACTATGGAGAAGAAAGAAGACGACGTAGCGCCGAGCACGAAACTTAATCGCGTTGCTGAGCTTGAAGATATGATCATTTTTGAAGATGACCATATGCTTATTCTCAACAAACCATCCGGGACCGCGGTTCATGGCGGTAGTGGTTTGAAGTTTGGTGCGATAGAAGCGCTGCGTGCTTTACGTCCTGAAGCACGTTTTCTTGAGCTTGTGCATCGTATTGACCGTGATACCTCTGGTATTTTACTTGTGGCTAAAAAGCGTTCAGCGCTTCGCCACCTACAAGCACAGTTCCGAGCAAAAACAGTGAAGAAGTTTTATTTTGCACTGGTGATGGGGCAGTGGAAAAGCAGTTGTAAAGTGGTTAACGCGCCATTGTTGAAAAATGAAGTAAACAGCATCGTTCGTGTTAATCCAAACGGTAAGCCATCTGAGACACGCTTTAAGATCTTGGAGAAGTTCGAACAGGCGACCTTGATTCAAGCGAGCCCGATCACTGGGCGTACACACCAAATTCGTGTCCATACGCAGTACGCCGGGCACCCAATCGCTTGGGATGACCGTTATGGTGACCGCCGTTTTGATGCTTACACTGGTCAGTATGGTCTGGATAGGTTGTTCCTTCATGCGGCGAATATTAAGTTCCAGCACCCTTCAAATGATGAATGGATGGAAATTAACGCGAAGATGGAACCTAAGTTAGAGAAAGTGCTGGCTGGTTTAAGAAAAGCTTAACGGTATTTTTCTCGCTTAAACTAAGGGAGCCATTGGCTCCCTTAGTTCTATTTGAGTTAAAGGACATCAAACCCTTGAACACGCAACATATCAATCAAGTCAATGAGTGGTAGCCCGACAAGCGTGTTCGGGTCTTTCCCTACAAGCTTGTTGAACAAGCAAATCCCCATTCCTTCACTTTTGAAACTGCCTGCGCAGTAAAATGGCTCTTCTCTGTCTACATATCGTTCTATTTGTTCACGAGTTAAATCCCGGAAGTGAACTTCGAAAGTATCGTAACCAACCTCGGTATGGTTAGTCGCAGTATTGTGTACGGCAAGGCCGGTATAAAAAGTAATCACGTTTCCACTTTGCGCAAGTAGCTGATCGATGGCATTTTCACGATTGAGTGGTTTGCCAACGATCTTATCGTTAATCACACAAACTTGATCGCTACCGACGATTAGGCTTGGTTGATCTGTTGTACAAGACGTCGCTTTATTCGCGGCTAACCGCATCACAAGTTCTACAGGTTTTTCGTCGTCTAACGGAGTTTCATCGCAATCAGGTGACAGGCAAATAAACGGTACTGAGAGTTTTTCCATCAGTTGTCGGCGAAAAGGGGAAGTTGAGGCTAAAACCAGTTGGTAATTTTTCATTTTGAATTACAATTTGCAGGAGCATTTCCGATAGGATAATCGATCAAAAATGATTCTGGCTAATGCTCTGTATGTTAAGCGTAAAAAAGTACAACTTTTTTGCCTTTTTCTTTGACTAATTTTGATTTGGAAGATAAGATTCGCGCCCTATGCAAAAGGTAAAAATACCGCGAACGGTTGATCCGGCGAAGGCGGCACAGAAACGATTGGATTACGATGGCATCATCCAAGCTAGTCTTTTCAAACGCTTAGCGGAAGCAACTGAAGGCGTAAAACGCGACGCAGAAGTCTCATTGTCATTTGAGATAGATGAACAGCGACTTGTTGTTATCTCTGGTAAAGCTAACATCGAAGTCGAATTAGAGTGTCAGCGTTGTAATGAGGTATTCACACATCAGTGTGAAGTTGAATTCCTTTACACTCCTTACTACGGTGAGAAGACAGAAGAGGAAGCACCGGAAATTTATGATTTGGTAGATCTAAATGAGTACGGTGAATTAGACCTTATACAACTGGTTGAAGACGAGTTCATCTTAGCATTACCTCAAATTGCGATGCACGATGAAGCGGATTGTAGCGTTGATTCAAATAACATGGTTTTTGGTGAGCTTCCTGAAGAAATTGAGGAAAAGAAACCGAATCCATTCGACGTTTTGAAAAGTCTGAAAAAGTAATAGGTGTGGTAGCCGATTCTTCTTCAGGTTTTTAACCCAATAGTATAGGAGTAGGGTCAATGGCCGTACAGAAAAACCGTAAAACTCGTTCTAAGCGCGGTATGCGTCGTTCACACGATGCGCTAACTACAGCTGCTCTATCTGTAGACGCGACTTCTGGTGAAACTCACCTACGCCACAACGTAACTGCTGAAGGTTACTACCGTGGCAAGAAGGTTATCAACAAGTAAGGTTGAACCTTTGCAAACTATTACCGTTGCACTTGATGCAATGGGCGGGGATTTCGGTCCTCGCGTAACAGTGCCTGCCGCCGTGCAGGCACTGTCTCATTTCCCAGAGCTAAAAGTGATCCTTATTGGTGATCAATCCTCGATCACGTCTGAATTATCTCAATTAGGTGCTTCTACCCAATCTCGTTTGACTATTCTCCATACGGAGAAAGTAATTTCTAACTCAGAAAAGCCCTCTTTAGCACTACGCAATAGCCAAAATAGCTCGATGCGTAAAGCCATCGATCTTGTTTCCGAGCAAAAAGCCGATGCTTGTGTCAGTGGTGGTAACACTGGTGCATTGATGGCGCTGTCACGTTTTATTCTCAAATTGCTACCTGGCATTGATCGTCCTGCTTTAGTGTCTGCATTGCCAACAATCAGCGGAAAGCGCACTTGGATGTTGGATCTGGGAGCGAATGTATCTTGCGATGCCGATAGCCTGTTCCAGTTTGCCGTGATGGGCAGCGCGTTGGCTGAACAGCACCTGGGTCATCCCGCTCGCGTAGCGGTTCTCAATATCGGTGCAGAAGAGATAAAAGGCAATGATCTCGTTAAGCGCTGTGCAGAAATGCTTTCTCAAACCGACGCAATTAATTTTGTTGGTTATATTGAAGGTAATCAAATATTGCATGACGTTGCCGATGTCATCGTTTGTGATGGGTTTGTTGGTAACGTATGCTTAAAGGCCAGCGAGGGAACAGCACAACTTTTTATCGAAAAAATTAAAACCAGTATGATGGCGTCTACGATAAAGGGTTGGATTGCTAGAAAGTTGTTTTCTCGGCTATTTAATGAACTAAAAACACTGAACCCCGACCAGTATAACGGCGCAAGTTTGCTAGGATTGCGCGGCATTGTCATTAAAAGCCATGGAAGTGCTGATGTATCTGCAATTGTCAATGCACTTGGAGAGGCAGTACACGAGGTCAAACGACAAGTACCAGGCCGTATTAGCGATCGTTTGGAAGCGGTTTTACTCGAGAGGCATTATTAGTCTTCATGTATAGCAAAATTTTAGGTACTGGCAGCTACCTGCCATCTCAGGTGCGTACTAACGCAGATCTAGAGAAAATGGTAGATACAAGTGATGAGTGGATTGTTGCTCGCACGGGTATTAAAGAGCGTCGAATCGCAGCAGAAGATGAAACTGTCGCTGACATGGCATTCTACGCAGCTGAAAACGCTATCGATATGGCAGGTATAGATAAGAACGACATCGATCTTATCATTGTAGCTACTACCAGCAGTAGCCATACTTTCCCTTCATCTGCGTGTCAGGTGCAGGGAAAGCTTGGCATTAAAGGATGTCCGGCTTTTGACTTAGCCGCTGCTTGTTCTGGCTTTGTTTATGCTCTATCTGTAGCTGACCAGCACATCAAAACAGGTATGTGTAAAAACGTATTGGTGATTGGTGCAGACGCATTGTCAAAAACATGTGACCCGACTGACCGTTCTACCATTATTCTGTTTGGTGACGGCGCGGGTGCCGTTGTTGTTGGAGCAAGTGAAGAATCTGGCATCATCTCTACTCACATATACTCGGATGGTCAATTTGGTGAGCTATTGAGCTTACCAGTGCCTGAGCGTGGTAAAGATGCTGACAAATGGCTTCACATGGCTGGCAACGAAGTATTCAAGGTTGCAGTAACTCAATTGTCTAAATTGGTTAAAGACACACTTGAAGCCAACAACATGCACAAGTCTGAGCTAGACTGGCTAGTACCGCACCAAGCGAACTACCGAATTATCTCAGCGACAGCTAAGAAACTATCAATGTCTTTGGATCAAGTGGTATTGACCTTAGACAAGCATGGTAATACATCGGCAGCGACCGTTCCGACAGCGTTGGATGAAGCGGTGCGCGATGGCCGCATCAAGCGTGGACAAACTTTGCTACTAGAGGCATTTGGTGGCGGTTTCACTTGGGGCTCTGCTCTGGTGAAGTTCTAAGTTTCACGAGTATTCAAAATTTAAGGTGCACTTAAGTGCATCTTATTTCTTTTTACATTGCTTAAAGGAAAACAACATGAGCAAGTTTGCTATCGTATTTCCAGGCCAAGGTTCTCAAGCAGTAGGTATGCTGGCTGAGCTTGGCGAACAATATGACGTAGTAAAACAAACATTTGCAGAAGCATCTGACGCACTAGGTTACGATCTATGGGCGCTTGTTCAAAATGGCCCTGCTGAAGACCTCAATCAAACGTTCCGTACACAGCCTGCATTGTTAGCGTCGTCTGTGGCTATTTGGCGTGTATGGCAAGAACTTGGTCTTGAGCAACCTGCAAACCTAGCAGGTCACAGCTTGGGTGAGTATTCAGCACTAGTATGTGCAGGTGTGATTGACTTTAAAGAAGCAATCAAACTGGTTGAGCTTCGTGGTCAGCTAATGCAAGAAGCCGTACCTGCAGGCACTGGCGCAATGTACGCAATCATTGGCCTAGATGATGAATCTATCGCAAAAGCGTGTGAAGAAGCAGCGCAAGGCGAAGTGGTATCTCCGGTTAACTTCAACTCTCCTGGTCAAGTTGTTATCGCTGGTAGCAAAGATGCAGTAGAGCGTGCGGGTGCATTATGTAAAGAAGCGGGTGCGAAGCGTGCGCTTCCTCTTCCTGTTTCAGTGCCTTCTCACTGTGCTCTAATGAAACCTGCGGCAGAAAAACTGGCTGTTGCTCTAGAGTCTATTGAGTTTAATGCGCCACAACTTCCAGTGATCAACAACGTTGATGTGGTGGCTGAAACTGATCCGGCAAAAATTAAAGACGCGCTTGTTCGCCAGCTACATAGCCCAGTTCGTTGGACTGAGAGCGTACAGCTGATGAGTGAGCAAGGCGTAGAGAATCTTCTTGAGCTTGGTCCTGGCAAAGTGTTGACAGGTCTAACAAAACGTATCGTGAAGACACTAAGTGCAGCGGCTGGTAACGACGTAGCGTCGTTAGAAGCGGCTAAATAATTTAGCGTTAAGACACGATAACAAAAGGAAAACACAACATGATGAATCTAGAAGGTAAGATCGCTCTAGTGACTGGCGCAAGCCGTGGCATTGGCCGTGCGATTGCTGAACTTCTTGTTGAACGTGGTGCAACAGTTATTGGTACTGCGACGTCTGAAAGTGGCGCAGCTGCTATCAGCGAATACCTAGGCGAAAACGGCAAAGGTTTGACACTTAACGTTACTGACGTTGAGTCTATCGAAGCGGCACTAAAAACCATCAATGATGAGTTTGGTGTGATCGATATTCTAGTAAACAACGCAGGTATCACTCGTGATAACCTACTAATGCGTATGAAAGATGATGAGTGGAATGACATCATCGATACTAACCTGACACCAATTTTCCGTATGTCTAAAGCGGTATTGCGTGGCATGATGAAAAAGCGTGCAGGTCGTATCATCAACGTAGGCTCTGTAGTGGGTACTATGGGTAATGCAGGCCAAGCTAACTACGCAGCAGCAAAAGCAGGTGTGATCGGTTTCACTAAATCGATGGCTCGTGAAGTTGCTTCTCGTGGTGTAACAGTAAACACTGTTGCTCCAGGTTTCATCGAAACTGACATGACTAAGGCATTAAATGACGAGCAACGTGCGGCAACTTTGTCTAACGTTCCTGCAGGTCGTTTGGGTGATCCTCGCGAAATTGCATCAGCAGTAGCTTTCCTTGCTTCACCTGAAGCAGCGTACATTACTGGTGAAACTTTGCATGTAAATGGTGGCATGTACATGGTTTAATACGACAGTTTCGGCAAAATAAGCTATTTTACATTGTGAAGAATAGCTTATAGTTGCACTTTACTGTCATGAACTTGTCATGCTTATGCGCAAGATTTGTGCATGATTTAAGTCAAAAATGTATTGAAATTCGGTTAAATTCGCTAATTTTGTGGTTTGACCAGCAAGGACCCCCTTGCAACTTTCAATAGTTCGAATAAACTACGGAATCATCGCATTAGGCGAAATCTGTAAAGGAAAAGAAAAAATGAGCAACATCGAAGAACGCGTAAAGAAAATCATTGTTGAACAGCTAGGTGTAGACGAAGCAGAAGTTAAAAACGAAGCTTCTTTCGTTGACGATCTAGGTGCTGATTCTCTAGACACTGTAGAACTAGTTATGGCTCTAGAAGAGGAATTCGACACTGAGATTCCTGACGAAGAAGCTGAGAAGATCACTACTGTTCAAGCTGCAATCGACTACGTAAACAGCGCTCAGTAATTATCTCTCCCAGGCGGTCTCCTAGACCGCCTGTGTTCTTTCTAACTTCTTCTATCCTCTCATAGAAATATTCAATTCCCGGAGAATTATATCGTGTCCAAGCGTCGTGTAGTTGTCACTGGCATGGGTATGTTGTCACCGGTAGGCAACACAGTAGAATCATCTTGGAAAGCCCTGCTAGAAGGTCAAAGTGGTATTGTGAATATCGAGCACTTTGATGCTACGAACTTCTCAACTCGTTTTGCAGGTCTTGTGAAAGATTTCGATTGCACAGAGTACATGTCTAAGAAAGATGCTCGTAAAATGGATTTGTTTATCCAGTACGGCGTCGCAGCAGGTATGCAAGCAATTGATGACTCTGGCTTACAAATTACCGAAGAAAACGCGGCTCGAGTTGGTGTTGCCATCGGCTCAGGTATTGGTGGTCTGGAACTGATTGAATCAGGTCACACTGCGTTAGTAGACAAAGGCCCTCGCAAAGTTAGCCCATTTTTTGTTCCTTCGACCATCGTAAACATGGTTGCAGGTAACCTATCTATCATGCGTGGTCTTCGTGGTCCAAACATCGCGATTTCTACTGCATGTACTACTGGTCTGCATAACATCGGCCATGCTGCTCGCATGATCGCTTATGGCGATGCTGATGCTATGGTTGCTGGTGGTTCTGAAAAAGCGTCAACACCGTTAGGTATGGCAGGCTTTGGTGCTGCTAAAGCGCTATCTACTCGTAACGACGAACCTCAAAAAGCTTCTCGTCCATGGGACAAAGGCCGTGATGGTTTCGTTCTTGGCGACGGCGCTGGCATTATGGTACTTGAAGAGTACGAACATGCTAAGGCTCGCGGTGCTAAGATCTACGCAGAGCTAGTTGGCTTTGGTATGTCGGGCGATGCTTACCACATGACCTCTCCAAGTGAAGATGGTTCAGGTGGTGCATTGGCGATGGAAGCTGCAATGCGCGATGCTAAAATCGAAGGTACACAGGTGGGTTACGTAAACGCACATGGTACTTCGACTCCTGCTGGTGATGTGGCTGAAATCAAGGGTGTTAAACGCGCTCTTGGTGAAGAAGGCGCTAAGCAAGTTCTAGTCTCTTCGACGAAGTCTATGACAGGTCACCTACTGGGTGCTGCTGGCTCTGTAGAAGCAATCATCACGGTTATGTCTTTGGTTGATCAAATTGTTCCGCCAACCATTAACCTGGATGATCCTGAAGAAGGCCTGGATATCGACCTTGTGCCGCATACAGCGCGCAAAGTTGAAGGTATGGAATACGCAATCTGTAACTCGTTTGGCTTCGGCGGTACAAACGGTTCTTTGGTATTCAAAAAGTTCGCTGAGTAACATTTGTTTTCAGAGTAACACTGTCTAACTCAATTTAGATAAGTGGAACTTGTATTCTAACGGCTCGATGCTTAGCATTGAGCCGTTTTGTTTTATTTGATAGCCACAAATTTTAAGGTAGCCGAATGTTTTGGGTAAATGGAATTCCACAAACACATGTCTCATTGAGCGATCGTTCCTTTCAATATGGTGATGGGTGCTTCTCGACAATCCTGACTAAGAAGGGACAGTTGGTATATTGGCCTGAGCATGTTGCGAGGATGGAAGCCTGTCTCAAAGCGTTACACATTCCTTTCCCCGATTGGCAAGTCGTTTTTGAATGGGCCACTAATGCAGCTTTGTCAGATGATGATGCAGGCGTGAAAATTCATATCAGTCGTGGTACGGGTGGACGCGGATACAGCCCGTATGGCATTGAAGGGCCAACCGTGACCATTTCTAATTTCCCTTTCCCTAGTCATTACGCTGCTTGGCAATCAAATGGTGTAAGCCTTGGCGTGTGTGAAACTCGCTTAGGTATTCAGCCGCTACTTGCAGGTCACAAGCATAATAACCGCTTAGAACAGGTGCTCGCGAAATCTGAAATTGACGGGACCGAGTTTGCCGATGCAGTAACGTTAAATGTGCAAAATCATGTCATTGAAACTACAATGGCCAACCTTTTTTGGGTTAAAGATAATAATGTTTATACGCCTGATTTAAGTTTGTCTGGTGTTGCCGGTGTCATGCGTCGCAAGGTGCTTGAATTTTGCTCGGCGAATAGCATCAACGTGAAGGTAGACGCCTTCTATCTTTCTGATGTGCTCAATGCCGACGAAGTCTGGATGTGTAACTCACTATTAGGTGTGGCTCCTGTAACGAGCATTACAACACAAAATAAGAAAAACGTATTTCCGATTGGAAAACTGACTCAACGACTGCAAGGGAAGTTAACTACGTGATTAAAAAACTATTGGCTGTTGTTGTACTGATTGCTTTGATTGGTGCAGCAGGTGTTTTTTACGTTGTTTCACAGGCGAAGCAATACGTAAATAAGCCAATTCTACTTGAGCAACCACAGCTATTTACGGTAGAAAATGGTACAAGCTTTAACCAAATAATACGTAACTTGGTGAAAGCAGAAGTTATCGAGTCTTCTGAATATACTCGTTTTATTCCGCGTCTATATCCGGAACTGTTACAAGTTAGGGCAGGGACGTATCAACTCGAGCCTAAGATGTCGCTTTATCAAGCGTTAGAGCACCTCAACACAGGCAAAGAATATCAGTTCGCGATTACTTTTGTAGAAGGCAGCCGCTTTTCTGAATGGTTGGCCTTGTTAAAAGAAGCACCTTACGTAGAGCATGATTTGACGGCACTCTCTGAAAAGGAGATGGCGGCTAAGCTGGGTATTGAACGTGAAAAGCTAGAAGGGCTATTCCTGGCAGAAACATACCATTACACTGCTGGTACCACAGAAAGCCAGCTACTAAAGCGTGCGCATCAGAAATTAAATAGCATACTTGATGCTCAATGGGCGTCACGTCAGGAAAAATTGCCTCTTGAAGATAAATACCAAGCTTTGATTTTGGCTTCAATTATCGAAAAAGAGACCGCGATTGATTCAGAGCGTGAGCGTGTTGCATCGGTGTTTGTTAACCGTTTGAACAAGCGTATGCGTTTGCAAACGGATCCGACAGTGATTTACGGAATGGGCGATGAGTATGACGGCAATATTCGTAAAAAAGATCTGCGCACGCCTACTCCATACAATACGTATGTCATTAGTGGGTTGCCGCCAACGCCAATTGCCATGGCGGGAGAAGCGTCAATCGTTGCGGCGTTGAACCCTGAAGAGAGCGCATACTTATACTTTGTCGCAAGCGGAAAGGGCGGACATGTGTTCAGCAAATCCCTTGCGGAGCATAATAGTGCCGTAAGAGCCTATTTAAGAGAACTAAGAAAGAATAAATGATGAAAGCGAATTTTATTGTCATAGAGGGCCTGGAAGGCGCGGGTAAAAGTACTGCGATTCAAACTGTGTTAGATACTCTTAAATCTGCAGGTATCGAAAATATTGTCAATACTCGTGAACCCGGTGGCACACCGCTCGCAGAGAAGATGCGCGCGCTAGTCAAAGAAGAACACGAGGGTGAAGAGCTTCAGGATATGACGGAATTGCTGCTGCTTTACGCAGCACGTGTTCAGCTTGTAGAGAACGTCATCAAGCCAGCTCTAGCTAACGGGCAGTGGGTTGTGGGTGACCGTCATGATATGTCTTCTCAGGCTTATCAGGGTGGTGGCCGTCAGATCGATGCATCACTTATGAAGAACCTTCGTGATACGACTCTTGGTGATTTTAAACCGGCTCTGACGCTTTATATGGATATCGACCCTCGAATTGGTCTGGAACGTGCTCGTGGTCGCGGTGAGCTTGACCGTATTGAGAAGATGGACATCAGCTTCTTTGAGCGCACACGTGAACGTTACTTGGATATTGCCAATAGTGATCCATCGGTGGTCGTGATCAATGCTGAGCAGTCGATTGAGAAAGTGTCTCATGATATTCAAGAGGCGTTGAATGAGTGGTTATCGCGTCAATAAGCGCGAACGAGGATTTAAATGACTCATGTTTAATGATTTTCCATGGCTCAACCCTATTTGGGATAATCTAAAAGCGGGTTTAGACTCAGACCGAATTCCCGGCGCTTTGTTGATACAAAGTGAGCCTGGTTTGGCCGTTGAACAACTCGTTGAGCGTTTTAGTCACGCACTTCTGTGTCAGAATTACAGTAGCGAAGCTTGTGGCTTTTGCCATAGCTGTCAGCTTGTTCAATCGCAAAGTCATCCAGACTTGCACTGGGTTAAACCAGAGAAAGAGGGTAAAGCAATAACGGTTGATCAGATCCGTGCTTGTAATCGCCTTGCGCATGAGTCATCACAACTCAACGGTTATCGTTTATTTGTTATTGAACCTGCGGACATGATGAATGAGTCGGCGTCTAATGCGTTGTTAAAGACGCTTGAAGAGCCAGGAGACAAGTGCTTGTTCTTGCTTGTCACGCATAATCAAGAGCGCTTACTTCCGACGATACGCAGCCGCTGTCAGCATTGGGTCGTTACCCCACCGTCGACCGAGCAAGCCATGCAGTGGCTAAGAGAAAACGGAGCATCCGATCTTCCTGGTTATGCGTTGAAGCTTAATATGGGGTCACCAATAAAAACGCTAGAGGCAAAAAGTAGTGGTGAATTGGATGAGTATTTGACATTCGAACAGGACTTCATCGAAGCGATGACATCTGTTGTTGCAGACTTATCAAGATGCGCGTCTTACATGGCGAAGAATCCTGACAACACCATAAACTGGGCCTGGTATTTGCTCACCGATGCTCAAAAGCTTCAATTTGGTGTTTCCGAAAGCGATCTTTTACCGGGAGCTCATCAGCTTCAGCAAACAAACTACAACGGTTTATATTCATCAGCGAAGAAGTTGATGGAACTCAAGGCTCAACTGCAAGCATTTCCGGGCTTAAACGTTGAGCTATTATCTATGAATTGGTTAATTGAATCACGAGAGGCATTATGTTCGTAGATTCGCATTGTCATTTGGACAAACTGAATTACGACGATCTCCACACTAGCGTGGAAGACGTTATTAACAAAGCCAAACAGGCTAATGTGACAGAGTTGCTCTCTGTAGGGGTGACTTTAGACTCGTTTCCTAACATGTTGGAAATGATTACGCCATACCAGAATGTTTACGCTTCTTGCGGCGTTCACCCTCTGGATGTAGAAAGTGCATTTTCTCTGGATACACTTCATCAGCACGCTTCACACAATAAGGTGGTGGCGATTGGTGAAACGGGTCTCGATTATCACTACAAGCCAGAAACGGCGGCGTTACAAAAAGAACGTTTTGAGCAGCATGTTGAACTTGCGGTTGAACTTAATAAGCCTCTGATTATCCACACGAGAAACGCTCGTGCAGATACATTAGATATTCTGCGTAACGGTGGAGCAGAGAAGTGCGGTGGAGTGATTCACTGCTTTACGGAAGATCTCGCTTTTGCTGAAGCCGCGTTAGATTTAGGCTTTTACATCTCTATTTCAGGGATCGTCACTTTCCGTCAAGCAACGGAACTCAAAGAAGTGGTGAAGACACTTCCTTTGGACAAGCTACTTATTGAAACTGACTCACCTTATTTAGCACCCGTTCCTCATCGAGGCAAAGAGAATCAGCCAGCCTATGTTGTCGAGGTGGCAGCTTACATCGCGCAGCTTAAAGGGGCTTCTCTTTCAGAGGTTGCACAAAAAACTACCGAAAACTTCAGAAATCTTTTTTTACGATAGATATAAAGATTTTGATAAAAAAGGGGCCTTTGCCCCTTTTTTTATATCAAATTACCGTCTTATATATATAAACCTGATGAGTTAACTGATTTTGTTGATTTTGTGGTGTCAAATTAATCGGGCTTTATTTTGTGATAAAAAGTAACAATGATGGCTATTTTATTTACTCTTTAAAATTAATGTTGTTAATTAATAAGTTCAAATAAATCAAAGCTTTATATTAGATGTAATGCATTGCTTAGCGGCTTTTGGACTGTGATCTGCATATTACTTTGAAACTAATCTCAAGCATCCGCTAGAAACCGGTACCAGTTACGAGATATATTTAGAGCCGGAAAATATATCGCGTCCGCGGTTATATATTCCATAGAGGCTAGCATTCAGGCTGCGGGGGTGTGCCGCTAGCCCTCTAACTATTCTAAAAATTCTATCAGGAGCAAAACTAATGAAAGGTTTCTTTAGTAAACTTTCGCAATCCATTATGCTGCCCATCGCTTTGCTACCAGCTGCGGGTATCATGTTGGGTATCGGGGGTAGTTTTACTAACCCAACAATGATCGAAGCGTACAATATCGATGTGCTTCAAGACGGAAGTCTGTTAAACAGCTTCCTACAAGTTATGACTGCTGCTGGCGGTATTGTATTTGCAAACCTTCCAGTAATGTTTGCTCTAGCGATTGCTGTTGGCTTCGCTCGTGCAGAAAAAGGTGCTGCAGCACTAGCGGCTCTTATCTCTTACTTGGTTATGAACGTTGCTATCGCTAAAACGCTAGTCGTTGCAAACATGATCAACGCTGACGCAAACACTGTTATCCTTATGGGTAGTGAATACGCGGGTGTCTTGGCTGATACGCTAGGTATTGCTAATACGCTAAGTATGGGTGTGTTTGGTGGTTTGATCGCTGGTGCAATCACTGTCGTTCTTCATAACAAATACCACGATGCAAAACTGCCTGATTACCTAGGTTTCTTCGGCGGTGCTCGCTTTGTTCCTATTATCAGTGCTTTCGCAGCGCTGTTCTACGGTATCGTTCTGACTTTCATCTGGCCATTCTTTGGTGCTGCGTTCGGCGCTATCGGTGCGGCACTAGGTGAAATGACAGCATCTGGCCACGGCTACATTGCTTCTTTCATCTTCGGTGTTATCGAGCGTTCTCTAATTCCTGTAGGTCTGCACCACGTATTCTACTTGCCACTTTGGCAGACAGAAATCGGCGCGACAGCAGAAGTTGCTGGTGAAGTGATCAAAGGTACACAAAACGTCTTCTTCGCATCTCTAGCGTCTGGCGATTTCTCTCAGTTTACTTCTACTAACTTCATGACTGGTAAGTTCCCGTTCATGATGTTTGGTTTGCCAGCTGCAGCATACGCGATGTACACACTAGCGGATGACGAAAACAAGAAAGCAGCAGGTGGTCTACTGTTCTCTGTAGCTCTAACTGCATTCCTAACGGGTATCACAGAGCCAATCGAATTTACATTCCTATTCCTATCTCCAGCGCTTTACTACGCGATCCACGTGCCTTTAGCTGGTGTATCGTTCATGCTGATGGATATGCTGAATGTTAAAGTAGGTATGACGTTCAGTGGTGGTTTCATTGACTTCTCACTATTCGGTATCCTTCCTGGTGTAACTGGTGTTGAAAACCACTGGTACTACATTCCTCTAGTGGGTATCGCATACGCGTTCGTTTACTTCTTTGTTTTCCGTTGGTTTATCGTTAAGTTCGACATTAAAACTCCGGGTCGCAAAGGCAGCGCAGTAGCGGTTGTATCTAAGAAAGACTACCACGCAGCGAAAGGCGGTGCTGGTGACAACCAAAAAGCAAAAGACATGATCGAAGCACTTGGTGGAGCTGAGAACATCGTTGACGTTGATGCTTGTATCACTCGTCTACGTATCACTGTGAAAAGTGGTGCTGACGTTAAAGATAACGATTACTGGACTCAAGAGCTTGGTGCTCGTGGTCTAGTGAAAGTTGGCGACACTGGTATTCAGGCTATTTACGGTGCTGAAGCTGCTGGTTACAAAGCTCAAATTAACTCGCTACTTGGTAAATAATGAGTATTGGTGACAAATTTCGTAGAACAGGCGCATTCGTTGTCGACCTGATGATAGCTAAGATGTTTACTCAGGTCGTCTTGTCTGTTCTCGCACTTCTCGTGTCTAGTTTATGGAGCGATAAGGTTTCGGGCTTATCACTAAACGATGATATGGCTCTGCCGGTTTTATTGGCAACGGTAGTGATTATGCTGTTGACCTATATCGGCATCTACCTAGGATACTGCGCGGTTTGTTTTAAAATGATAAACAAGTCGTTAGGTAAGTATCTGCTTCAAGTAGAGAACAGTCGCGGGATTGCGCAACTTGATTTGTCATCATATTTATCTCGTGAAAGAGAGAAGATTGTATATTTTCTTGCAACGCTAGGGCTTTATGCCGCGTACTCAGCGATACAGTTTTACATGTATGACAGAGAACCTTTGCATGAGGTCCACGCCCAGCAAGCTCAGAAGTAACATTTCTTTCTAGTAAAAGCCCGCGATAAGTCAGCGGGCTTTTTTATATTCTAAAAAGCCTAAACTCATCATCCCTTCATTTTTAATTTATTCTCGATTTCAGCATCCTAAGTGCTATTTATCGCCTATGCTTCTGATAGATTTTTTCGTCAATTTATAGATCTGGTGTTTATTGAACTCATAATTGACGCTGCGATTTTGTCTACTTTATTCTTTTAGTGATATTCGCCGTATTTATATTTAATAATAAGGTATTGATAGGTGGTATGAGTCGCATTTTTTAGAGTAATTTGCCAATCAATTTGTTGTTTTCGTGATCTTGAAAGGATTATTGTCATCGAACTTTGAGGGTTATCAATAATATATTTTGAGCCATAAAATATACTCAATTTGTGGTTACATCTTAATTGGGTGCTAACATTTAGGCTACGGGGGGTGGCCGTTAGTACCCAAATAATACTTATATACTTATCAGGAGCTTGAACATGTTCAAAAACCTTTTTGCTAACCTGCAAAAAGTCGGTAAATCACTGATGCTTCCAGTATCGGTATTGCCGGTTGCAGGTATTCTTCTGGGTGTTGGTGCTGCCCATCTGAGTTTCATTCCAGAGATTGTTTCTAACCTAATGGAACAAGCTGGTGGTTCTGTATTTGGCCAAATGGCCTTGCTATTTGCTGTCGGTGTTGCTCTAGGCTTCACAAATAACGATGGTGTAGCAGGTCTGGCTGCAATCGTTGGTTACGGTATTATGACAGCGACGCTTGGTGTAATGGCTGGCGTCATGGGTGTTGAAAAAATCGATACTGGTGTACTAGGCGGTATCTTAAGTGGTGGTTTGGCTGCCTGGGCATTCAACCGTTTCTTCAAGATTCAGTTACCAGAATACCTTGGCTTCTTCGCGGGTAAACGTGCAGTGCCAATCATTACTGGCTTTGGTGCGATCATTCTTGGTGTTATCCTTTCTGTAATCTGGCCACCAATTGGTAGCGGTATCAGTGCGTTCTCTCACTGGGCGGCGGATCAAAACCCACAGCTAGCATTTGGTATCTACGGTATTGTTGAGCGTTCACTGATTCCATTCGGTCTACACCATGTATGGAACGTACCTTTCTTCTTCGAAGCAGGTAAATGTGTTAACGCTGCAGGCCAAGCTCAAAACGGCGTGTTAACTTGTTACCTTGTTGCTGATGAAGCATCACGTGCTGCTGGTAATGGCTTCGGTCAGCTAGCGGGTGGTTACATGTTCAAAATGTTCGGTCTACCAGCGGCAGCTATTGCTATTGCTCATTGTGCTAAGCCTGAAAACCGCGCGAAGGTAATGGGTATCATGGCGTCAGCTGCGTTAACATCATTCCTTACTGGTATTACTGAGCCAATCGAGTTCTCGTTCCTATTCGTTGCTCCGCTACTATACGGAATCCACGCGCTACTAGCTGGTTCTGCATACGTTGTTTCGAACACGCTAGGCTTTGTTCACGGTACTTCTTTCTCTCACGGTCTTATCGACTTCTTAGTGTTGTCTGGTAATGCTCAGAAGATGGTTCTGATGATTGGTGTAGGTCTGGTTTACGCGGTTATCTACTACGTTGTGTTCCGTGCAGTAATCACTGCTCTTGACCTAAAAACACCGGGCCGTGAAGATGAAACTGAAGCAGCTGCAACAACTTCTGGCTCAGACATGGGCGGTGAACTAGTAGCAGCATTCGGTGGCAAAGCGAACATCACAGGTTTAGATGCATGTATTACTCGTCTGCGTGTTGCAGTAGCTGATACTGCAGCTGTCGACCAAGACAAACTAAAACAGCTAGGCGCAGCAGGTGTTGTTGTTGTAGCTGGTGGTGTTCAGGCTATCTTCGGTACTAAGTCTGATAACCTAAAAACAGAAATGGATGAGTGGATTCGTAACCACGGCTAATCTCAGTTATCCATTACTTGTGTGAAAGGGGGCTTCGGCCTCCTTTTTAATGTCTGCGTGCTCTAACCTCATATGTTAATCACCTCATAGTTGTACAAACTTCCTATATCGACACTTCTTCCTTAAAGTGCTTTGCCGTATTCATGTGACAATAAACTCATCTTTACTTTTTTGAGCGTATCCCTACATCCTTCTTACCCTTCATTGACATTATAAAATCCAGTCGTGTTTGAATTATGCACGATGTTTTTTTAAGAATTGATAATGGTTATGAAGAAGAAACTAATAATACTGGCAGCAGGACTGACGTCTGGCGCTGCAATGGCGGCTAATGGAACATCTGATTTAGCTGTTGGTATGGCAGTCGATCAGCAATTGAGCGTTGTTGTTGAGATAGATAATACGTACCGTGGGATTATCGGTAACGACGGCATGGCTTTTGATTACATTGCTAAACGTGGTACGTTCGACCAAAACGTGCCAGTGACTTGGTATGTCGGTGTTGGTGGTTGGTACGAGTGGGACGATGAGTTTGGTGTGCGCGTACCGCTAGGTGTCAATTGGGACCTATCTCAGGGCTGGGATGTGTATGCACAGCTACATCCAGAGCTTGATCTGTACAAAGGTGTAGACTTACAGCTTGGTGGTGCAGTGGGCGTGAAATACAGCTTCTAATACCAATTTGATTAACGTCCAATAAAAAATGCCGGCTAAGTAAGCCGGCATTTTTATTGTTAACGTTACGGTTATTGTTTATTCATCGCTCGTTTGATACAAACGGCGGCACCACCCCAAGTAATACCTAAACCAAGAACCATCATGATGATTGCACTGATTGTCATTTTGTTTTCTCCTTGCGGTTTACTGCGTTAATTAATAGCCCGAAGATAAAGAGTGCTGCGATCAATGCCCAGCCCAATGTCAAATCGTAACCACCGTAGCCGTCGGTAAATAGAGCATAAAGCTTGGTTGCTAAGATTACAGCTAGCATAAGTGGTGTCACGAAACGCAAGCAGATTTCAAACCATTGGCCGATTGAGAAGTCCGAACGCTCGTTAACGTAGCCACGAACTTCTGATACACGGTTTAGTAGCCATGCCATCAATACGATTTCTACTAAGCCACCGACCATGATACCGACGTTGTTTGCAAAATGATCGACCAGGTCGAGCAATAGCAGACCACCATTGGTTGCGAATGCCATGGATACGACGAAACCAGTACCGATAACCACGTTTGCGGCTTTCTTACGACTCCAGTTTAATTTGTCGATAATTGCTGAGGTTACTGCTTCCATGATTGAGATATGAGAGCTTAAGCCTGCTACAACTAGAGCAAAGAAGAACAGTGGGCCAAGAATGTAAGGTGCTGGCAATAAGTTAATTGCCGCTGGTAACGTTACAAACGCAAGACCCACACCCGCAGAAACCACCTCTGTTAAAGGTTTACCTTGCTCCTGAGCCATGTAGCCCAATACTGAGAAGATCATGATGCCGGATAGGATAGAGAAACCACAGTTAATCAATACCGTCATGAACGCATTGTTTGTGATGTCTGATTTTTCTGGCAAGTAGCTAGAGTAGGCCAGCATGATGGCAAAACCAATACTTAGGGTAAAGAAGATCTGACCATAAGCGGCTGCCCATACTTTAACGTCCCAAATTTTGCTGAAGTCTGGTTCGAACATGTAGTTCACGCCGTTCAGTGCACCTGGTAAGAACACCATGCGCCCGATAAGGAACAGCACCATCAAGAAAAGAATTGGCATCATGATTTTAGATGCACGCTCGATTCCTGATTTCACGCCGCTTGCAATTGCAACATAAGTAATGGCCCAAGCAATGACCATAGACAACGCAATCTTCCATTGGATACTACCTAGATTCGTTGGTGAGTTATCACCTAACTTTAGGTATTCACTGAAGAAAAACGCGTTTGTATCTGCTCCCCAACCTTGGCTGAACGACAGACCAAAGTAAGAAATAGACCAGCCGATCACGGCTACATAGTAAACGGCGATGACTGCTGCGACACCCACCTGAAACCAACCAAGCCACTCAAATTTTGAATGAATCTTTGCTAGTGTCTTTGGTGCTGAGCCACGGTATTTTTGACCCATACTGAACTCTAGGATCATGAATGGAATACCTGCAGTGATCATGGCAAAAAGGTAAGGAATAAAAAATGCGCCGCCACCGTTTTCGTAGGCCATGTATGGGAAACGCCAAATGTTACCCAGACCGATCGCTGAACCTACTGCTGCTAAGATGAACCCCGCGCGGGATCCCCATTGTTCTCGCTTCATATTTGACTCCTGTACAACTCCCTAAGGAATGAAGCTCTTTCTGTAAAGCAGGGCAATTTATTAAAAGTTAGGGAAACTGCTATCCATCAGTTTTTATGGCCTAAATTCTAAGTAGTTATTGATTTGCCATTTTTTATTCTGCTTCACATGAAAGAATTTAGAGTTTAACTCTTAAATTTATGATGTGTGTTTGATAAAACTGAAATATTTATCTGTTTTCGCTATTCAGACTAACTTCTAATAATTACAAGCGCAACAGATTCTAAATGTTAATAATAGTATTTTGTCTGGTTATAATATGGTTAATATTCGTTTTTCTGGAGTTTATTTGAGTTGTGTAAGCTTGATCTCAAAACAAATGACTGCAATGAGGTCGATTACATGGTTATAAGGACTATTTTGATTATTTAGGGTGTACGTCTAGCTTTTGTACACCATCTAGACGATGTTTCGTCATTGTGTTGCAGTTAAAAGCGAAAACTAATTCCGACATTAGATTGAAATTGGTTCATCCAATCGGTGTCATACTTGATGATGCAGTTGGAACCATCAGACGGCAATGTGCATGAACCTGAAGTGTCATTGTCGACGACTGTACCTAGCCAACGTAGTTGTGCCGTTAAAGCAATTGCTTGAGAGTATTCATATTCAATACCGGCAAACGCACTCGCAGAAAAACCCACTTTTTTATCCGCCCAGTTCACATCAGTATAAGAGCCGCCTAACCCCAAGCCGGCGTATGTCTGCCAACCCTGTGCAATGGGATAGGCGAGGCTACTTTGAAACTGCAGGTAATGAATGTCTGCTGAGTTGGACAGTGATTTTAGTTCTGTTGGTTGATAGGAATAAAAAAGACCGACTCGCCCCTGAAGAAAAGGTGTTTCGATTGCCAACGCGTAACTGGTCGCTGCATCAATGTCGTAGGTATTGGCATTCGTGTCTTCCACTTTGCCGCCAGCGGTATAACCAATAAATGGTGTGACGATTACATTTGCTTGGACGTTGAAAGCAACGCTCATCAAAATAGTTCCAATCAAATAGCCGACGTTATTCTTCATGCCCTATCTCCTTATTATGCCTAAGCTAATTGTGATGGCTTAGTCAAAATCGTGCGAACAAATTAAGCAAATCTTGAACATGTTTCACGCTGGTGTTATTAATTTGTTACAGTTCAAGGAGGTGTTTATGGAACACGATCTCAAATCCGCACTAATCATCGTTGCCGCTGTTTTCGCAGTTCTTTTGTCATACGGAATTATTGCGATTACTTCGGCTTAATCTAAGTTTAGCTTTATTAGAAGGCTTAAGCCGATGATACGTAACAGCGGTATAATCACCGATAGCCATACTGAACTCGATATCAATGTTTACGAACATTTCAGGCATGGCAAAACTGCTCTTGTCACGCAAGGAGGAGGGCAGCGAGGAATTTTTACCGCTGGAGTGCTTGATGCATTTTTACTGTCCAACTTTGATCCCTTCGATGAATTCTATGGTACCTCAGCAGGTGCACTAAACCTTTGCCCTTATTTATGCCGTCAGCATGGGATGGGCAAGGCGTTTATTACAGAATTGACCACCTCGCCTGAGTTTTTTAACCTTTTTCGTTACATTCGTAAGCAGCAATATTTGGGGCTGGAATGGGCGCTGGAAAGAATTCAGGATTTTCCCTATAAACTGGACCTTGATATGGGGCGCAAAGCACTGGGCACTAGAGGGGCTTTTGCTGCCGTGACTGATGTAGAGACGCTTTCCGATCAGTACCTTCCTATGCTGGGCGATTCCTGGTTTCAAACCATGTTGGCAACGTGTGCGATTCCCAAACTATACCTTGGCCCAGTCGATGTTGGCGGGCGTAAGTTTGTCGATGGTGGCGTTTCCGCCTCAATCCCTGCTCAGGAGGCGTGGAGACAGAATGCGCGCAATATTATTGTTATCCGAACGGAGCCTTACTCAGAAATCGACGCAAGAGTACAAAGTGAAGTCGGGGATAAGTCTGTCCAGTGGTATCGAGAATCGATAAACTCCGTGCAGCAATCGTGGCAACAGAAAGTGAGCCAGTGGAAGTCAGACTGGGCATCCTTTTTTCAGCAGAAAATTAACACGGCCCATCAATCTAAGCTGGCTGGCGAAATGCTTTTGAATGGCGGGCGATGGCTGTTTGGGGCGGATAACTTGTATCGATTGAGTCATCTTATCGGGGAAAACTTCGACTCCGGTTTGGCTGATATGTTGATGATCCATTATCAAACATTCGAGCTGACACAAGCGTTTCTCTCTACGCCACCAGATGATACTTTTATTCTACAGATTGCACCCAGAGAAGTGCTTCGGTCCTCTTCTTTGTTAAGCGACCCTGAAGATTTAGAACATGACTATCAGTTAGGTTTGCAGGCTGGCTATAACTTCGTTCAGCTTTATGACCAACTGAATATTGATCTTGACTTAGATGGGCGTGAAAGCGCGTAGTGTTTTCATTCGCTTCAGATGAAAGTTAAAAGGGCTCCGATTGGAGCCCTCGACTTTTGTACTGATATATTATGCAGGCATAATACGCATACAGTTGGTTGAACCAACGACATCCATTACGTCACCTTGAGTAATGATGACCAAATCTCCGTCGTTTAAAAATCCTTGTTCTTTTAAACAGCTAATCGCATCCTGCGCGGTTGGCAATCCTGCATCGCCTTTGGAGTTAAAATAGACTGGTGTGACGCCTCGGTATAACGCAGCACGATTCAGTGTCGATTCATTTCTTGATAAGGCAAAAATAGGCAACCCTGAGCTCAGACGAGACATCATTAAAGCGGTTCTGCCAGACTCGGTTAAGGAGATCATGGCCTTAATACCTTCCATATGGTTGGCAGAATACATGGTTGCCATCGCAATGGTTTCTTCTGCGGTTTCGAAGGAACGTTCAAGGCGATAGGTCGACAGACTGGCTTCAGACATTTTCTCTGCGCCCATACAGACTTCAGCCATCGATTTAACGGTTTCAACGGGGTATTCACCTGCCGCGGTTTCTCCTGACAGCATGACCGCATCGGTACCATCTAAAACAGCATTTGCCACGTCCATGACTTCAGCACGGGTAGGCATTGGGCTTGTAATCATCGATTCCATCATCTGGGTTGCCGTAATGACGATTCGGTTTAAGCTGCGTGCACGACGAATGAGCTTCTTCTGAACACCAATAAGCTCTGGGTCACCGATCTCTACCCCTAAGTCTCCGCGAGCGACCATGACCACATCAGAGGCCATAATGATATCGTCAATTGACTCACTACTCTCTACCGTTTCGGCGCGTTCTACTTTGGCGACCAATTTTGCTTCCAGGCCTGCATCTCGCGCTAAGCGTCGCGCATAGTGCATATCTTCGCCATTACGTGGGAAAGAAATCGCTAAATAATCGACTTTGATTTCTGCGGCAGTAAGAATGTCTGCCTTATCTTTTTCCGTTAACGCTTCTGCAGATAATCCGCCGCCTTTTTTGTTAATGCCTTTGTTGTTCGACAGGGCACCACCAACCGTGACGTGAGTATGTACTTTATTACCTTCTACGCTGGTGACTTGTAACTGAACACGGCCATCGTCGAGTAACAGGACATCATTAGGTGCGACGTCTTGTGGCAATTCTTTGTAGTCTAAACCGACAGTTTCTTGGTTGCCTTCACCTTTTGGCAAGTCGCTATCTAAGGTGAATTTGTCACCGACTTTGAGCATCACTTTGCCATCTTTGAATGTAGATACGCGGATTTTCGGACCCTGCAAGTCGCCTAAGATAGCAACCTGTCGTCCTAGTTTTGCGGCAATTGCACGGACTTTGTTTGCACGTTGAATATGATCTTCGCTGCTACCGTGTGAAAAGTTCAGCCGCACAACGTTAGCGCCAGCTTTGATGATCTCCTCAAGTACATTGTCTTTATCAGTTGAAGGCCCAAGTGTGGTAACGATTTTTGTTCTTCTCAATTTGGATGTCATAGATTCTCCGAAGAATGCTAGTGTGGGACAAGGTAACTCGAATTGTATTTAAGTATATGCACAGAATGCTTTGGTTAAGATGAACACGAGCAAAAAGTTCTCCATCTTTATAAAAAACCAACTGCATAGATTCGCTTGATGTTTTTAGTGATAGCCACTCGCGTGGAGTGGATGACTAATTTGGTCAAAAAATTAAGTTATTTTTTACACAATTTAACAGGTGTAAATTTTCCGTTATTTGACTAAATACACAAACAAACAGGTTTCTGCGTGATGCTTGTCACGGGGATCTATTAATTCACTTCACAATTAGTTCGCAAAGTAAAAAAATTGCCGTGTTATAGAATTTTGGAGTGCACAATGTACATGGCTCAACCGGGCCATATTGATCATATCAAACAGATCAATGCTGGTCGGGTATACAAACTAATTGACTTAAAGGGTCCAATATCTCGAATTGATTTGTCCAAGCAAAGTGAGCTTGCACCTGCAAGTATTACTAAAATCACTCGAGAATTAATTGAAGCACACTTGATTCATGAAACAACCGTTCAAGAGGCCACCAGTCGTGGTCGTCCCGCTGTCGGTTTGCAGGTTAATAATGAAGGTTGGCAGTTCCTGTCGATGCGTTTAGGCCGTGGTTATTTAACAATCGCGCTCCATGAGCTCGGCGGCGATGTATTAATTGATACTAAAATCGAAATTCATGAGCTGGACCAAGACGATGTGCTTGAGCGCCTGCTTTATGAAATTGATGAGTTTTTTCAAACCTATGCTGATCAGCTAGATCGTGTTACCAGTATCGCAATTACGCTGCCTGGCCTCGTTAACTCAGAGCAAGGCATCGTGTTACAAATGCCGCATTACAACGTAGAAAATTTAGCTCTGGGGCCTGAAATATATAAGGCAACCGGCTTACCCGTCTTTGTGGCTAATGACACGCGAGCTTGGGCATTAGCGGAGAAACTGTTTGGTCACTCTAAAGAGAATGAAAACTCAGTTCTGATTTCGATTCACCATGGTTTAGGTGCCGGTATTATTCTCGATGGTCGTGTATTGTTAGGCCGTCACGGTAATATCGGTGAATTAGGTCATATCCAAATCGATCCAAATGGTAAACGCTGCCACTGTGGCAATATTGGCTGTTTGGAAACGGTAGCAAGCTCACAGGCTATTCGCGAAGAAGTCGTCAGACGGATTGCTGATGGTGAGGCGTCCAGCCTTGCTGAGCAAGAAGAGATGAGTATCGAGAGCATCTGTGAAGCAGCCGCTAATGGTGATCCCCTTGCTGTGGATGTGATTGAAAAACTAGGCCGTTACCTAGGTTCTGCGATTGCGATTGTGATTAACCTGTTTAACCCAGAAAAGATCTTGATTGGTGGCGTCATCAACCAAGCGAAAGACATTCTTTACCCAGCTATTCGTCGTTGTATCGAAGAGCAAAGTTTGCCGGTTTATCACCAGGATCTGGAACTGGTAGAGTCTCGTTTCTACAAACAAGCGACAATGCCGGGTGCAGCACTTGTAAAACAAGCGTTGTATGACGGACAACTGTTGATGAAAGTGGTAGAGGGTTAATCTCTTTTACTGACTTTATTACCGACCTATTAAAGGGATGAGACTTGGGTTCTCATCCCTTTTTGTTATTGTTATTTACTACGGTTGGTAAGCTTTCTAAACACTAGTGAAAGTCTCGTGATTTACTTTGTAACGCCGCTAAGTGATGAGTGCAATCAATCAGTTTGCCTGCGATCACGTGTGTCACATCTCCCTCTCTATCTAAAATTCCTTTTACCATCATCACTTTGGATGTGAGATAAGCTTGCTTTTGGGCTCGGGCCGTCGCACTCCAAACCACGACATTAATATTCCCGGTATCGTCTTCTAAAGTGATAAAGGTAACACCCGCAGCGGTACCGGGAGACTGACGTCCGGTGACGAGCCCGACAACGGTCACCAGTGATTTATGTTCTTTCTCGACTAACTGCTGCATGCGAGTAAAGCGAGGCAGCTTACCTGCTTGATCCAATAAAGTAATCGGATGACGATTGAGAGAAAGCCCGGTACTGGCATAATCTTCAATCAGGTTTTCGTACTCAGAAGGTTGGGTTTGATAGCCAGCAACAGGCTCTTGTACATCCTGAAACAGAGGTAGGTCTGATAGGGAGTCCATGGCTGCCCAACGAGCACTGTAGCGATTGCCAGATAATATCTGTAACGCATTCGCGGATGCCAACAGCTCGATATCGCGGCGACTTCTCAACACCTGCTTTACCTCCTGAATTGAGCGATAGCCGTTTTGAGGGCGGCGCTTAAGGAGTTGGTTCGCGCTCTCTTCACTGAGCCCTTTGACTAAGCGAAAGCCAAGCTGCACGCCCAACCGACCGTTAGGGCGCTGGATCAGGTGGTGCTGATAGTGTGAAAGATTGACGCAGACTGGCAAGACTTCGATGCCATGGCGGCGAGCATCCTGCACCAATTGAGAAGGGCTGTAAAAGCCCATAGGTTGACTGTTCAATAGCGCTGTATAAAACTCAGCAGGGTAATAGAATTTCAGCCAGGACGAACAATACGCCAGCACCGCAAATGAAGCCGAATGACTTTCCGGGAAGCCGTATTCGCCAAAACCACAAATTTGTTCGAAGATACGTTCCGCGAATGCTAAATCGTAGCCTCGCTCACGCATACCATCGATAAGCTTAGGTCTGAATTTTGCGAGATCGCCATTCTTTTTCCAGGCAGCCATCGCCCGGCGTAGTTGGTCGGCTTCACCGCCACTAAAGCCCGCAGCAACCATTGCGAGCTTGATGACCTGTTCCTGAAAAATAGGAACACCCATGGTTCGCTCTAAGACACTTTTCACGGCTTCTGAAGGGTAGCTGACGGGTTCTTCACCATTGCGTCTTTTCAGGAAGGGGTGAACCATATCACCCTGAATAGGACCCGGACGCACAATCGCTATTTGAATCACCAAGTCGTAATAACAGGCAGGCTTTAAGCGAGGGAGCATGCTCATTTGTGCCCTGGACTCGATCTGAAATACCCCGACGGTGTCTGCTTTCTGGATCATGCGATACACATTGGGATCATCCTGAAGTCGGGTGATCTCAGCAATGGACAGTGATCGCTGGTGGTGCTTTTCGACCAGTTGAAAGCACTTTCTGATCGCATTCAGCATGCCTAATGCGAGCACATCGACCTTGAGCAGTTTTAAGCTTTCTAAATCATCTTTATCCCACTGTATGATAGTACGATCTTCCATCGCCGCGTTTTCCACCGGAACTAACTCGTATAACGGTCCGGAAGAAATCACAAAGCCACCGACGTGTTGAGACAAGTGGCGAGGAAAGCCGATGATCTCGTTCACCAGTTGAATAAATTGTTGCCCCTTGAGTGATTCCGGATGCAATCCGAGTTCGACAATTTGCGCTTGCCAGCCTTGGCTACGATCGCGGCGATTCACGTTCTTAATGAAAAAGTCGAGCTGGGTTTCTTCAATCCCCAGTGCTTTACCGACTTCTCTGACTGCACTTTTGAAGCGATAGCTGATCACGGTTGCAGCCAGAGCTGCTCGCTCACGACCATATTTCTTATAGATGTATTGAATGACTTCTTCCCGGCGCTCGTGCTCAAAGTCGACATCAATATCTGGCGGCTCATCTCGTTCTTTGCTGATAAAACGTTCGAATAGTACCGCGATTTGCCTTGGATCCACGGAGGTGATTTCCAGGCAATAGCACACGACAGAGTTTGCCGCAGAGCCGCGTCCCTGATAGAGAATGCCTTGCTTTTTTGCAAACATCACAATGTCGTGAATGGTTAAAAAGTAATAGTGGTATTTCAGCTCTTTGATTAATGCGAGCTCATTCTCGATCGTTTGCTGGATCGTTTCTGGAACACCTTCAGGAAAACGTCTTTTCTTGCCGCGTTCAACCAGCATACGCAGGTAAGAATCGGGTGTGTAACCGTCGGGGATTAACTCGGCAGGGTATTCGTATTCCAGGTCACTCAGCTTAAATTCACACAAATTAGCGATGTGCTGGCTTTCTGCAAGCCATTTTGGTTTGTAGACTCGGGCTATTTTGCTTAGTGGGCGTAGTGCACGCTCTGCGTTGGATAGTCGTTCAAACCCCAGCTTATCGACGCTGCAACCGTGTTTCACTGCCGTAAGTACGTGCTGTAATGGCAGGCGTTCGACCGAGTGCATGAGTACACCACCACAAGCTGTGATAGGTAACTGAAGTTCATGGGCGAGCTTTTCACAATGGTCGGTATATGCCGAATCATCGCCACCAAGGTGACGCTGGATGGCAACCCATAAGCGGTTTGGATGATGTTGGTTTAACCAGCGTCCCCAGTAATGATCGCTGTTTTGGTGGGTTGGGAGCCATAAAACAAAACAGTGACGAATCGACATCAAATCCCATTCAGAGAGTTGATAGCTGCCTTTTTCACTGCGTCGTCTTGCGTTGGTGATGATGCGGCACAATTCTGCATAAGCTTTACGGCATGGACACAATAAGACCACTTGGCATTCATCATTGAGCCAAAACATGCTTCCTACGATTTGTTTGATATCGAGCTTATGTTGCTGGATCGTGGAATAGGCTTTTACAACACCTGCGACGGAACATTCATCGGTGATCGCAATGGCTTGATAACGGTAAAAAGCGGCTTGCAGAACCAGCTCTTCTGCATGAGAAGCTCCGGTAAGAAAAGAGAAATTGGACTGACAAAACAGCTCTGCGTAATTCATAACGACTTAACAAAAAAATCCATGAAGAAACCAATGTTTGTATTGATCGCGGAACACCCATAACCAGCGACCTTGCTTGGTATGTGCAATGTAGTAATCACGCATGATTTCATCGCCATCCCACCACCCTGAAACAATTCGTTCTGGTCCGTGTACCAGAGAAACCTGTTCTTGGAGCGGCATTGGTCTCGGTAACTGCATTGCCGGACGCAGCAACTGAGGAATCGAAGAAAGCGCGACATCGGGTTCATCGGCCGAACGGTATTGACAGGCTTTTTCTGGCCTTGGGTCGTAGGCAATATCAGGCTTGAGTACGGAGTGTTTTCCCATTTTTGCTTGCAACAAAGAGAGCAGCTCTAACGGATGCATTTGGCCTTTCTGCCCCGCAAAGAGGTCGCAAGCGCTGCTGATTGGTTCGCCTTGGCGATTGACCTGCAAAGTCAGGCCAATCACAGGGCCATTGAGTGCCAGAGACTCCAGGCTCAAACTGGCGAGTTGTTGCCAGCGGTGGCATAAGTAGTCGCCGTGTGCTGAGGTAAGCGGCACCGACTGTGTGTGTTTATCTCGCTGGTGGAGCGTTAAGCAAAGCTCAAAAGCAACTTTGTCTCTTAATTTTAGAAAGGTTTCGAGTTGCATCAGCAGTTTGGCCAAGGGCTTCTCAATCCACTGAACATTTTCTAGCTCAAACAGCAACTCCAAATACACCCTGAATGATTCTGTTGGATGATAAAAATCGACAGGGTGTTTAAATTGGCCAGTCAGACGACCTACGTAGTTCACTAAATCAATATCAAAACGGCGAGCGATATCCTGCAGCGGTAACTCAAGCAGGTCTTGTAAAGTACTTACGCCAACACGCTGCAATTTACCCACCGTTACAGTGGATAAATCTGTCAGTGTGAGTGGCAAAGTGGAGAGTGATTGTTGAATAGACGCTTTGTCTTCAATCAACCGATTACTTCCAGACAGTGCCATGAGTTTGGCTGATAATGGAGAAAACCCACAGCCAAACTGCACACTCAGTTTTAGTGTGGCGAGGTGGGTTGAGACTTTGTGCCAGTAGTTTTGCAACCCATCATAGAGGCTGAGCATGGGGGTTGCGCGTAGCAGGAGCCCCTGATTTGGCATCAGAACCACATCAGACGTGATCAGATATAGCCACTGGGCAACCTCCTGCAATTTCTTCAGTTCAGTTTGGGGATGGTGAGGGTGGACTTGTAAGTCTCGACATAAAGACGCAGCGCTGCCCAATCCCATATTTAGCTTGATGCCTTGTTGCTCTGCAATATCGTTGTATTGAATGATGCGACAACGCTGGCTTTCGACTATCACCACAGGCTGTTCTTGGTTGCCACTAAAAAGTGTGTCCAATTGCAGACGAGGGAAGTGTAAGTAGATCCATAAAGACATGTTGTTATTACCCTTGATTTAACATCGGGAAATTTACGACTGTCGATGGAGTATGAGTCTTAAGCGGCATGACCAGTTGTGGGTAATGATGCTGGTAGTTAATCTCGACCTGACCTTTACTCCAGCCACCTTTACGTTTTAATACCTCAACGCTGACGCCTTGCTCACTCCCTTGTACTTTGAGGCTGAGTGAGACAGGCAGGGATAGACGGTTCGCTCGGATTGGCTTCAACATAAACAGAGGGCCAGAGCCCTGCTCACTGGCGACCTGTAGACGTTTGACTTGATGGATTTCAAGCTCGTCTTGCCACAATAATACATTGCTACACACACTACTTTTTAGGCACTGCTCCGCAGCCCAGAGTGCATCACGCTGATGCTCCGGTGTGATGACCCAGACTTGATTGATATCCAAGCCGATACTGTGCAGAAAGAGTGGATTCATTAACGCTGGCGGTTGAATAAACGCAGTAACGCCTTTAGTTAGCGATGATTTCAAATAAGGCGCTAATAAACGCAATTCACCGACACTGCCCACAGACTCCATTTCGATCACGCCGTGAGGTGGAAAACCTCCGCCCAGTAGAGCGTCCAGCTCAGGAAAAGCAGAGCTGTTGAGGAACTGATGTGAGTCCGCTTTGGTTAAATTTGCCTGCCAAACAAGGTGTTGGCTTTTTAAGTGCTGAATAATATCTTGCATAACTAAATACCTGTATATATGTACAGTATATTTCTGTAGTGAAAAGTAGCAAGATTTTTGTGGCGAGAAAAATAAAAAAGGCAGCGTTGGCTGCCTTTTCAATCAGTTATGCGAAGGAGTGAGAACGGAATCACTTACGCTTTGGTTGTGCGTCGATACACTGGCCATTCACGTCAGTCACACTCGGATCCATCAGATGCAGGTACAGTGGCATCAGATCTTGTGGTGTTTTCAGTTTGTTAGAATCTTCACCCGGGTATGCTTTTTCACGCATGCGAGTACGTGTGGCACCTGGGTTGATGGCATTAACACGCATTGTTGTATCACTTAGCTCATCAGCCAGCGTTTGCATCATGCCTTCTACTGCGAACTTAGAGATCGCGTATGGACCCCAGAAAGCACGACCAGAGTGACCAACAGTAGAAGAGGTAAAGATAATACGACCCGCTTCAGCTTTACGCATCACAGGTAGCAGCGCCTGAGTCATCAGAACTTCGGCTTTCACGTTAATTTGCATGATGTCGTCGAAGTCATCTTCTTTGATTTGTTCAAATGGACAAAGTGTGCTCAGAACGCCAGCGTTGTGCAACAGGCCGTCAAGGCGACCAAACTGGCCTTCGATTGTCTCTGCCATGTCGATGTAGTTCTGTTTTGTCGCCCCTTTTAAATCAAGAGGGATAATGGCAGCTTGCGGGTAACCAGCAGCTTCGATTTCATCGTAAATGGATTCAAGGTTTTGAACGTTTCTGCCCAATAAAATCACCGTTGCACCGTGCTTTGCATATGAAAGTGCGGCTTGACGGCCAATGCCATTACCTGCGCCGGTAACAAGAATGACTTTATCTTTTAAGGCATCTGCTGAAACGGAGTAGTCCACGGTGTTTAATCCTTATTATTGTAAGAGGGTCCATGATAGTTAATTGGCGCAAATTACGCCGCTTTCTTAATGGAAAATCTTGGTAATCGTGACAAGATGGTTACAATACACCAATTCATGTGTTATACCAATTCCAGAACGTTGGTTAGGTATGCTATCAATCAGAACAAGTGGTTACAAACCACGTTGCCTTCTCTCTGATTTTTCGGTGTAGCATAGCAACATATTCTCTGGAGTGAGATAAAGGAGCTCTCATTGGAATTTTTATTAGATTACGGTTTATTCTTGGCCAAGATTGTCACAGTCGTTGCTGCGATCATTGTCATTCTAATCCTGGTTAAATCGGTAGGTGGTAAATCAGGTGCTGCAAAAGGTGAACTTGAGATCACCAACCTTTCTGAGCAGCATAAACAGTCTGTTGAGCAATTAGAGCATCATTTACACGATGAGGCTTTCCTCAAGGCTCGTGACAAAGCCATCAAGAAAGAAGAAAAAGAAAAGAACAAATCCCGCGAGAAAGAGATCAAACAAGCCAGTAAAGAAGGTGAGCTAGATAGCAAGCGCGAACCACACCTGTTTGTTCTTGACTTCAAAGGCAGTATTGATGCGAAAGAAGTGAACTCATTGCGTGAAGAGATCACCGCCATTTTGGCTGTGGCTCCTGAAGGGGATGAAATCTTACTGCGTTTAGAGTCGGGTGGTGGCATGGTTCATGGCTACGGCTTGGCATCTTCTCAGCTTGATCGCATTAAAGCCGCTGGTTTGCCATTAACTATCGCCGTGGATAAAGTTGCGGCAAGTGGTGGTTATATGATGGCGTGTGTGGCAGATAAAATTGTCTCTGCACCATTTGCAATTGTTGGCTCAATTGGCGTGATCGCACAAATTCCAAACTTCAATAAGTTATTGAAGAAGCATGATATCGAGTACGAACAACTTACCGCAGGTGAGTACAAGCGTACCCTGACGATGTTTGGCGAAAACACCGACAAAGCTCGTGATAAATTCAAACAAGAGCTAGAAGAAACTCACGTACTGTTCAAAGACTTCATTCGTGAGCGCCGCCCAAGCTTAGAGCTAGAGAAAGTAGCGACTGGCGAACACTGGTTTGGTACTCAGGCGAAAGAGCATGGTCTGGTCGACGAAATCTGCACGTCTGATGATCTCGTTGTTGCGGCATGCAAAGACAAGACAGTATTAGCCGTTCACTACGTACCGAAGAAAAAACTGGCTGATAAGCTAGCGGGTGTAGCGAGCAAAGTGGCAGACAGTGTTATCTTAAAATTGGCTGAGCGTGGTCAAAAGCCAATCGTGTAATCACGAAAACTGATATCTAATTTGAACATGGCGAGGGTGAGAGCTCTCGCCATTTTTATTTGAGTTTTTAAATTTACTTATAAATCAGGCTGCTCATGCAGTGTGATGCATGGAATGACATTTTTCCTCGCCCGAAAGGGCAATTTCCCTTATAATGCGCGCCTCGAAAACCGAGCAATTTGCTAAAAGAAATAAAAGGTGGAGAAGAACATGTCCTCTCAAACTCCGGTTGTAACCGTAGATGGACCGAGTGGTGCAGGTAAAGGCACTTTGTGTATGTTGCTGGCGAAAAAGTTGGGTTTCCAACTCTTAGACTCTGGCGCGATTTATCGAGTACTTGCACTGGCTGCTATTCACCATGGTGTTGATACTGAGTCTGAGGACGCACTTGTCCCATTGGCTACACACCTAGATGTTCAATTTATCGCTGAAGGTGACTTGGTTAAGGTTATCTTAGAAGGCGAAGATGTCTCCGGTGAGCTTCGTAAAGAAGAAACGGGTATGGCTGCATCTAAAGTCGCTGCGCTACCACGTGTTCGTGAAGCATTATTGCGTCGTCAGCGTGCCTTTGAAACAGCACCAGGTTTGGTTGCTGATGGCCGTGATATGGGAACCGTTGTATTCCCACAAGCACAAGCGAAAATTTTCCTTGATGCGAGCGCAGAAGAGCGTGCAAATAGACGCCTTAAACAGTTGCAAGATAAAGGGTTAGATGTTAGATTTGCTGACCTTTTAAGCGAGATCCAAGAGCGTGACGATCGCGATCGTAACCGCCCAGTGGCGCCACTGCGCCCTGCAAAGGATGCGCTTGTGCTAGATTCTACGTCGATGACTATCGACGAAGTGGTAGAAAAGGCACTACAATATATCGAATCGAAGCGAGTTGAGTAACGATACTCAACTAGGCTAAGAGCGTTGGTCGCAAGGATGATGACTGGCGAATTTAATAACCCCATGCGGTAGGATACCCGTGGACGTTTAATTTATTGAAGATTAAATAAATGACTGAATCTTTTGCTCAACTCTTTGAAGAGTTTCTAAACGAAACAGAATTCCAACAAGGCAGCATCGTTAAAGGTACTGTAGTAGCTATCGAGAACGGTTTCGTTCTTGTTGACGCTGGTCTTAAGTCTGAATCTGCTATCCCTGCTGAACAGTTCAAGAACGCTGCTGGCGAACTTGAAGTTGAAGTTGGCGCTGAAGTAGACGTAGCTCTAGACGCTGTTGAAGATGGTTTCGGTGAAACTCAACTTTCTCGTGAGAAAGCTAAGCGTCACGAAGCTTGGATCGTACTTGAGAAAGCTTACGAAGAAGCTGAAACTGTTGTTGGTATCATCAACGGTAAAGTTAAAGGCGGTTTCACTGTTGAACTAAACGGTATCCGTGCTTTCCTTCCTGGCTCACTAGTAGACGTACGTCCAATCCGCGACACTGCTCACCTAGAAAACAAAGAGCTAGAGTTCAAAGTTATCAAACTTGACCAAAAACGTAACAACGTAGTTGTTTCACGTCGTGCAGTTATCGAATCTGAGAACAGCGTTGAGCGTGACGAGCTTCTAGAAACTCTACAAGAAGGTTCTGAAGTTAAAGGTATCGTTAAGAACCTTACTGACTACGGTGCGTTCGTTGACCTAGGTGGCGTTGACGGTCTTCTACATATCACAGATATGGCTTGGAAGCGCGTTAAGCACCCATCTGAAATCGTTAACGTTGGTGACGAGATCCAAGTTAAAGTTCTTAAGTTCGACCGTGAGCGTACTCGCGTATCACTAGGTCTTAAGCAACTAGGCGAAGATCCATGGGTAGCAATCGCTAAGCGTTACCCAGAAGGTCACAAACTAACTGGTCGCGTAACTAACCTAACTGACTACGGCTGCTTCGTTGAAATCGAAGAAGGCGTTGAAGGTCTAGTTCACGTTTCAGAAATGGATTGGACTAACAAGAACATCCACCCATCTAAAGTTGTTAATGTTGGCGACGAAGTTGAGGTTATGGTTCTTGAAATCGACGAAGAGCGTCGTCGTATCTCTCTAGGTCTGAAACAGTGTAAAGCTAACCCATGGCAGTCATTCGCTGAAGCACAAGCTAAAGGCGACAAAGTTACTGGTAAGATCAAGTCTATCACTGACTTCGGTATCTTCATCGGTCTAGAAGGCGGCATCGACGGTCTAGTTCACCTATCTGACATTTCTTGGAATGTTGCTGGCGAAGAAGCTGTACGTGAGTACAAGAAAGGCGACGAGATCTCTGCAGTTGTTCTAGCAGTAGACGCAGAGCGTGAGCGTATCTCTCTAGGCGTTAAGCAAATGGAAAACGACCCATTCAATGCTTACGTTGCAGACAACAAGAAAGGTACTCTAGTTAACGCTACTGTAACTGCTGTTGACGCTAAAGGTGCTACTGTTGAAATCGCAGAAGGCGTTGAAGGTTACATCCGTGCTTCTGAAGTATCTCGCGATCGCGTAGAAGATGCTTCTCTAATCCTAAGCGCTGGTGATGTTGTTGAAGCTAAGTTCACAGGTGTAGACCGTAAGAACCGCGTAATCAACCTATCTATCAAAGCTAAAGACGAAGCTGAAGAGCAAGAAGCAATGGCATCTATCAACAAGCAAGATGACAATGCATTCGGTAACGCAATGGCTGACGCTTTCAAAGCAGCTAAAGGCGAATAATATACTCGCTTAAGCAAAAAAGGAGCCGCAAGGCTCCTTTTTTATATTTATTGCAATAAAAGTAGTAATACTAATATCGGTAAACTATCTTAATAAAAGACATTTCTTCAATGCATACTTTGCGTAAAAATTGTCTAGAATTACGAGCAAGTGTTTGTTGGAATTAGTATTACTTACTATAATGAGTGAGAAAGATACTCAAAGAGGGCAACTATGACTAAGTCTGAACTGATTGAAAGACTCTGCGCTGAGCAAACGCATTTATCAGCGAAAGAGGTAGAGGATGCTGTAAAAGATATTCTAGAGCACATGGCCTCTACATTAGAGAGTGGTGACCGTATCGAGATCCGCGGCTTTGGTAGTTTTTCTCTTCATTACCGTGAGCCTCGCGTAGGTCGCAACCCTAAAACTGGTGATAAAGTGGAACTAGACGGTAAATTCGTCCCACACTTCAAGCCAGGTAAAGAACTTCGTGAGCGCGTAAATATTGGCTAATGCTCTCTGATTAGTTTGAAAAAAGCGGCATACTTTTGTGTATGCCGCTTTTTTATAATATGTCCAGTAAGACCAATTCCAGTCATTATCTCATTGTTATTGCTGGTTCAAATCGCTGACAACTGCATTAGAACTTTTGTCATTAACACCGCTGGTTACTGCAAGTTCTTCCTTGTTCTAAGCGATTTCTCCTGCACAACTTTCTGATAATTAAATTATTGGTATTAGTGTCAATTATCTCAACTTGCCTTACTCTGGACGGTTTTATCGTGCCATAAGTTGAATGTTTATCTATCCAGATTGCTATTAACTTCAATTGTGTGTCTACAAACCGGGTTTCTTGAGGTTACTTGGGTATAGATTATTGCTAATATACGTGGTCTGAAGAAACATTTTACTGCATAATCTGACCTACTTACTCCTCTAAGGGTGATGTAATATGAAAATTATAAAAATCGTTGCTATTTTCGCTCTCTTTTTAATTGCACTAGCATTAGGCTCACAAAACCAAGAGGTTGTGACCTTTAACTATCTTTTAGCAAAAGGAGAGTTCCATCTATCAACGCTATTAGGCGTGGTATTTGTTGTTGGATTTGGCTTGGCCTGGGTTATCTTCGCTAGCATCCAACTAAAGACTCAACTTCAAGTTCGACGTCTTAAGAAGAAACTGAAAAAGTACGAGCCCGCTAACGCAGAAACTGCTGCTAAGCCTGCTATCGACAAACAGGCATAAGGATAAGGCTTCACTTTAATGCTTGAACTACTCTTCTTGTTATTGCCTATAGCTGCTGCGTATGGCTGGTATATGGGGCATCGCAGCGCTCAACAAGACAAGCAGAAGCAATCACATCAAATTTCTCGTCAATATATGACGGGTCTGAACTTACTGCTTTCTGATCAATCAGATAAAGCAGTAGACCACTTTATTGAATTGCTCCAAGTAGATAACGAAACCATAGATACCCACCTTGCGTTGGGTAATCTTTTTCGTTCTCGTGGAGAAGTCGACCGCGCAATTCGTATTCACCAAAATCTTATTTCCCGCTCGGGTCTGACTCTTGACCAGAAAAATCTCGCCCTTCAGCAACTTGCTAAAGACTACATGGTTTCTGGTTTTCTAGATCGTGCGGAAAAGATATTTGAACAGTTAGTCGAAGAGCCAGAACATCGAGAAGGTGCACTTCAACAGCTTGTGACCATTTACCAGCAAACGCGTGAATGGGAAAAAGCGATTCACTACGCTAACCAGCTAGCAAAAATGAGTAATAAGCGCTCTCGAATGCGAGCGAATATTGCTCACTATTGGTGTGAAATTGCCATGCTAGATCAAGCTGATGGCAATAAGAGCAAAGCGGTTCAGCATTTCAAAAAAGCACTCTCGGAAGACCCAAAATGTGTGCGTGCCAGTATTGCTTTGGGCCGTATGTATTTAGAGTCGGAAGATTACAAACAAACCATTAAATACTTAACTTCAATCCTGGAGCAAGACAAAGACTTTATTAGCGATGTTTTGCCTACGATTGCAGAGTGCTACCACCACTTAGGGCAAGAAGATGAGCTGGTGGAATTCCTTCGGGCTTGTATCGATAAGAAAGCCGGAGTGTCAGCAGAATTAATGCTGGCACAGCTGGTTGCGCATCACGAAAGTGTGGGCGCAGCACAGGAGCTGTTGACCAAGCAGCTACTGAAAAATCCGACCATGAAAGGTTTCTACCGTCTGATTGATTACCATATTGCAGAGGCGGAAGACGGTCGTGCAAAAGACAGTCTTTCAACCTTACAAGCCATGGTTGGTGAACAGCTAAAAGTGAAACCTCATTATCGATGCAGAAAATGTGGTTTTTCTACTCATTCCCTGTATTGGCATTGCCCGTCCTGTAAGGGATGGGGAACGATCAAGCCAATCCGTGGATTGGATGGTGAGTAATTTTAGTGCAGCTGGCAGGTTTTCTGTCCGCTGCATTTTTTTAGAAAAAAGAAAATTTTAGGAGATGAAATGATCGACCAAAAAGTTATTGTCGCACTGGATTATGATAACCAAGCTGATGCGCTTGCGTTTGTAGATCGCATTGATCCTGCGTCATGCCGTTTAAAAGTCGGCAAAGAGATGTTTACACTATTTGGTCCTGATTTCGTACGTGAGCTACACAAACGTGGTTTCTCTGTATTTTTGGATTTAAAATTTCACGATATCCCAAATACTTGTTCGAAAGCCGTACGTGCTGCCGCGGAACTGGGTGTTTGGATGGTGAATGTTCATGCAAGCGGCGGTGAACGTATGATGACAGCATCTCGTGAGATTCTGGAACCATATGGTAAAGATCGTCCGTTGCTGATTGGTGTAACGGTACTAACCAGCATGGAACAGAGTGATTTGGCAGGTATAGGTTTGAATGTCGCTCCTCAAGAGCAAGTGATCCGCCTTGCGACACTAACGAAAAACTCGGGTCTTGATGGCGTAGTATGTTCTGCGCAAGAAGCTTCAATGCTGAAAGGCGAGCTGGGCAAAGAGTTTAAGCTGGTGACACCTGGTATTCGTCCTGCTGGTTCTGAGCAAGGTGACCAGCGTCGTATCATGACACCAGTAGACGCGATTCAAGCGGGCTCTGACTACTTGGTTATTGGCCGTCCTATTACTCAGGCTAGTGATCCTGCTGCGGTATTGAAGTCAATCAATGACAGCTTAGCGACCATGTAATTACTAAACTCAATGATTGTATTATTGATTCCAAAGGTGGGGCAGTGATGTCCCACCTTTTTCTATTTACTCGATTGGTATTGGATCTGCTAGCCAAATTTGGAGTGTTTAGGTTTAATGCTCTACGGTCAATCGACTTTGGACTAGGGCATAACACTATGTCGGTCACAATTTCATAACATAAAGCGCTGTGATAAACAGAAAATGCAAGTGGGTGTTATTGATGGGTTGCGTTACAAATAGGTTACTAATACTATGACGGAGATGCATTTACTGCGTTGTAAGGTCTAGGATGACCTGGTGAATCTCTTTGAAATTAATGCAGAAGTTGGCAGGACGTCGCTTCGTATTATACTTTTTTACTTTCCTGTCTGCGTAGGGCTATTCTCGCAGATCTTGTGAGCTTCACTCACGGTCTTCCTTGTATCTACCTTAGATCGCAAATCATAACAAGGAAGAAAAATGACCAAGAAACTGCCATTTTCAGTATTAGCAATACTAACGGCGACCAGTTTTCAGCTGAATGCGGCTGAATTGCCAGCCAATATTAAATGGACTTCAAACAACAATGAGCCTCTGTTCGCTTCAGAAGAAGCGGTTCATGGCGGCACTTATCGCACTTATATTCAAAGCTTCCCACAAACATTACGTAGTGTTGGCCCTGATGCAAACTCAGGCTTACGCCAATACCTGATGGATGGTACGCCAAAAATGGCGCAACGCCATCCAAATACGGGCAAATGGATTCCGCAACTGGCTAAATCATGGGCGTTTGGTGAAGACAATAAAACGGTTTATTTTCAGCTAGATGAAACCGCAAAATGGTCTGATGGTGAGAAGATTACTGCCGACGATTACGTCTTTATGATGCAGTACTACACATCGAAAGACATCATTGACCCTTGGTACAATGACTTCTTTACCAACAGTATCGTGAGTGTCGAAAAGATTGATGATTACACCATCCGAGTGAACCTTGCTGTTGCTCAAAGTCATGACTCCCTGATGGTGATGATCAATATGCCTAGTAATGGCTTCCAGCCTCGTCCGAAACATTTCTTCGAAGGTGAAAAAGACGAAAATAACGATGGCATGCCAGACAACTTCGTACGCAAATACAACTTCAAAGCGGAACCAACCGCAGCCCCTTACTACTTGGATCAAATCAAAAAAGGTAAAAGCGTTACCTTTAAACATGTTGGTGAAGACTGGTGGGGTTACAACAACCGTTACTACAAGAACCGTTACAACGTAGACAAGGTACGCATTACCGTCATTCGTGACCCGGATATCGCGCTTAAGCACTTTGAAAAAGGAAATCTAGATTACTTTGAAATGGTGCTACCTAACTATTGGCACGATAAGACTAACACCGATGTTTATAAAAACGGTTATATCGAAAAATATTGGGGCTTCAACCAAGCACCGCAAGGTGCTGGTGGTGTTTGGATGAACACAGCAATGCCATTGCTTGATAACCTTGAAGTGCGTAAAGGCATCATGGTTGCGACCGATTTTGACGGTATGATTGAGAATATCATGCGCGGTGACTACTCGCGTAAGCCACATGGCCTTGGTTTTGGCCATGGTGAGTATGACGATCCGAACAATGCACCACCGAAGTTTGATGTAGCTGCAGCCGTGAAACATTTTGAGAAAGCCGGGTTTGATACTGTTGGGGCGGATGGTATTCGTGTGAACGACAAGGGCCAGCGCCTGAGCTTTGCGATTACTTATGGCTACAACTCTTGGACGCCACGAATTGCTTACCTCAAGGAGCAAGCGAAGTTGGCAGGTCTTGAATTTACCTTAAACCTGGTAGACGGTTCATCTGCGTTTAAATATATCCTGGAGAAGAAACATCAACTGGCTTTCTTGAACATGGGGTCGGGTGAGATTCCAGCATACTGGGAATACCTCCACTCAGATAATGCGAACAAACCTCAGACGAACGCACACACTAACTTCAGCAGCCCAGAGTTGGATAAGTTGATTGAGGCGTATGACTCAGAATTTGATCAGCAAAAGCGTTATGAACTGTCCCACCAGATTCAAGATTATGTAACCAAAGCAAATATTATTGTCCCTGGTTACATGGTGCCTTATTCACGTGTGGCTCATTGGCGTTGGGTGAAAATTCCAAAAGATGGCATGACAAAAGCGACAGAATGGGTCCTTCATCCAATGGATATTGGTAACTTCTGGATTGATCCTGACATGAAAAAAGAAACGGAAAAGGCGATGAACGACGGAAAAACATTCCCTGAAGTTAGCGTTGTTGATGACCGTTACAAGTTGTAGTTTTAGCTTCAACTAAAATGTAAGCCCTGTCTCAACGAGATAGGGCTTTTTACTTTTTGCTATGCGTCTTGTTATCTAACCAAATAAGAAGCTTCGAGAAGATAGGTTTTTACATCGCCTAAAGAAGAAAATGCTTGGTCGATGGCTTTGAAACGTTCATCGATAGAATCACTAGAGATGATGTTAACAAACGTTGTAATCGAGAAAGCTTCATTGGCTTTAAAAAAACGGTGCACATTTTCTAGCTGAACTTTATGAATATGCTCAACCTTATTTAGTGCATTGGTTAGGTCTGAGATTGTGATTGACATTGCTACTCTAATTCTTATTCGTGGTCGAAAATCAACCCGTTGTTGGCGGTCTACATTTTCCGCTAGAGTAGCATCAGCATGCTGAAGATGGACTGACGAAGATCAATGTGTTCTGTTCACCACGGTGTATTTAGTTAGATAATGATATTTATTCTTATTCCGTATATTTGATATTTAAATGAGTAAATAGACATTTAATCTATCTTTCATATTAATTCCAGTTACTAATGTCATCCCCATTGTTACTATATTTTTTCAACTCGATTTAATGTTGCGCCTGCATGACAAAAATATGAATGTTGGCAAGATTGTGGTCTTGGTTAGGATATTTCTACGTCACACATTTAATTTTGTTTTGTTACTAACTATTTCAGAATAACCTAGAGTAATATCACAACATAAAGTATTTAATCTGTCTCATAAGTTATATTTTGTTAATAAACTTTACATATCAATAGATTATGACTAATTTTTAAAGATGGATTTTTGGGTTTGATTTTATGAAGTACTTAGTTACTGGAGCCGCCGGTTTTATCGGTAGCGCAACGGTGAAAAAACTCAATGCTCAGGGACATGAAGTCGTCGGTATTGATAACATCAATGATTACTACGATGTCGAGCTAAAACACGCAAGGTTAAGTTTTATCAAGAATCCGTCATTTCGATTCTTACAAATTGATATTTCGAATAGGGCGGAAATGGAAGCTTTATTTGAGAAGGAGAACTTTGATCGGGTCATTCATCTTGCTGCACAGGCTGGCGTTAGATACTCACTTGAAAACCCCCACTGTTACGTTGAATCAAATGTAACCGGCTACCTAAACATACTAGAGGGTTGTCGTCAGAATAGTGTTCAGCACCTGGTGTACGCCTCTTCTAGCTCCGTTTATGGCTTGAATAGTAAAGTACCTTTTGCAACGTCTGATAGTGTCGACCATCCCGTCTCTCTATATGCCGCGACGAAAAAATCGAATGAGTTAATGGCGCATTGCTATTCTCATTTGTATCAAATTCCTACTACTGGATTACGATTTTTTACTGTTTATGGCTCTTGGGGACGTCCCGATATGGCGCCATTTATCTTCACCAAAAAGATACTTGACGGGGAATCGATAGACATTAACAACAACGGTGAGTTGTGGAGAGACTTTACACATATTATCGACATCGTTGAAGGTATCGTTCGCATAGCCGATGTCATTCCTGTCCAAAATGCTCAATGGAAAGTAGAGACAGGCTCGCCAGCGAGTAGCTCTGCGCCGTTTGCGGTTTACAATGTCGGTCACGGGTCGCCTATCAACCTGATGGACTTTATATACGGGATAGAAAATGAGCTCGGCATTGAAGCGAAAAAGAATTTTCGGGATATGCAGCCCGGTGATGTTTATCAAACGTACGCAGATACCGAAGATCTTTATGCAGTAACGGGGTACAGACCTGTGGTATCGATACAAGAAGGTATTGCAGAGTTTGTGTCCTGGTACCGAGAGTTTTATAACAAGTAAAAATAAAGTGAGGCTATAGGGCTTGTCTTTATAGCTTGCTATGACAAGGTTAGAGTGAATGTTGCCGAGTATATCAGTCGTTATTCCTGCTAAAAATGAACAAGGGAATATCGGGAAGTTAGTGAAAGAAATTCATGATAGCTTGAAGGCTTATCCAGAAGTAGAAATTGTGATTACTGACGACGGAAGCACAGATAACACAGTGCAGGAAGCCCTTGATGCTGCGCAGGAGTGTGGTTGTAACCTCCAAGTTGTTAGTCACGAGCAAAGTTGCGGACAAAGCACCGCAGTTTTGACGGCGGTTAAACACGCAAAAGGTGAGTGGATTATTACCTCTGACGCAGATGGTCAGAACGACCCGTCTGACATGCCAAGCATGTTAGAACTCGCAGCTAAAGTGACTAATCCGCATTTTTGTATTGCGGGTTACCGGGCGAAGCGCTTGGATACGGCTTGGGTTCGCTTTCAGTCCAAAGTCGCTAATAAAGTGCGTCATACTTTATTGGGTGATGGTGTGCCCGATTCCGGTTGTGGTCTCAAAGTTATTCCCAAAGCGACTTACTTACGTCTACCTTACTTTGATCATATGCATCGTTTTCTCCCTGCATTGATTAAGTCGCTTAATGGTGAAATTGTGGTTCATCAAGTCGCGCACCGAGACCGAGAAGCAGGGACGTCAAACTATAATGCCTGGAATAGAGCGTGGGTTGGTATCGTTGATTTGTTTGGTGTGATTTGGTTACAAAGACGCACTAAAAATCCACTGGTTAAAGCGGTGAGTGTTGCAGGTACAGAACAACAAGAATGAAGTGGTTGAAGCTTTTTTTATTAATTGCTGTTGGGGTTCTGATTGCGAATCAGCTTGATAATCCCGTCTTGGTGCATTTAACGGATAAAAACTGGCTAGTTGGTTATATCCAACAAAATGGTATGACGGGAGAGCTGGTGGTATTCACTTTCAGCGTTATATTTTTATCTTTAAGTGGGCCTAAGCAAGCAATCGCACTCGTGTTTGGGTATTTATATAATATAAACCTAGGCGTGGTTCTGACATTATTAGCTTGTGTTGTCGGTGCCACTTTTAATTATTATTGCGCTCGGTTTATCTTCGCCAACTGGTTATATCGTCATTTCCCTAAAAAAATGATCAAATTCAATTCATTCGCCAGCCGAAAACCATTTTATAAAATCTTGCTGTTACGTTTGTTCCCTATCGGAAATAATGTTGTCACTAACGTTTTATCGGGCAGTGTTCGAGTTCCTTTTTTTGCTTTTCTTTCTGCAAGCGTACTTGGCTACCTCCCACAAGTGATTATATTTGCATTAATGGGAGCAGGTATTCAGTCATCTAGTAATACAATGATATATCTCAGTATTTTCTTTGGTGTGGTCAGTGCGTTACTGACTGGTTTTCTGTATAGAGATCATATTAAAAGCCGCGTTGAACTATTAAATATGGAAGAGGAACTATGAATCCTGTTGTTGCGAAGTCCAGGCAAGTTTGGCAAAACGAAGACTATTATCAAACGCTCTGCTTCTTATTGATCCTCGCTATTATCATTATTTTTTCTGGAATTGGCCTACGTGATCCTTGGCCTGCAGATGAACCTCGTTTTGTCGAAGTTGCTCGTGAAATGGTTCAATCAGGTAACTGGTTTTTCCCGATGCGAGGTGGAGAGCTTTATCCGGATAAACCGCCAGTATTTATGTGGTCAATGGCGGCCTTTTATTGGCTGACTGGCAGTATAAAAGCGACCTTCATGTTGCCCAATGCGATTGTTAGCCTAGTTGCATTAATTTGTTGTTATGACATTTCGGCAAAACTGTGGAATGTGAAAACCGCTCGAAGTGTCGGCTTTTTATTACTGCTGGCTCCGCAATTTATTATCCAGTCTAAAGCGGCTCAAATTGATGCTATGGTCGCGGCTTGGATTACCATTGCGATGTATGGGCTGTTGCGACATTTCTTTGTAAAGACCAGTTGGGGATGGTACGGCGTTGCGTGGGTTTTCATGGGGTTGGGCATTATAACGAAAGGCGTTGGTTTCCTGCCTGCCTTATTCTTAGTGCCAGTTTTGTTGCTTCATTTTACAGGCAAACATCGATTCGATGATGCAGTCTCCTGGAAGCTGCTGCTTGGTCCCGTGTTTATGTTAGCAACCATTGCATGCTGGCTGTTACCTATGATTTCGATTGTTGAGATAAGCCATAACCCGGATTTTGCAGCATATAAAGACAATATCTTGTTTAAGCAAACGGGAGAGCGCTACGCAAATTCTTGGGGGCATATTAAGCCTTGGCACTATTTCGTCGTCAGTGTCATTCCGGTTATGTGGTTCCCGCTTTACTTTATCTTCTTTAACAAGAACTTCTGGAAGCAGTTACGTTTGTCGCCTGCGCTTATCAGTGTGCTGTCGTGGATTGTACTGGTCATCGTATTCTTTAGTATCAGCCCAGGGAAACGAGGTGTATACATCTTGCCAGCATTACCAATGATGGCGATTTTAGCTGGCTATGCCTTTAGCCATCAGTCTTGGCCTTCATGGACAAGTAAAGTGCTAAAAGCTCTGACACTAGTTCTTGGCGTGGTTCTTTTTGTGGGTGCAGTGCTGGTAGCGCTGGAGGTGAAAGCAATCACCAAACATTTAGACGATTATGATTCGGCATTACCTTTCGCGGCATTCTTTTTAGTCGCGGCGATAATATGGGGAATAGCTTTCTTCAAATCTCGTGCGGTTCCTGCCATTGGCGCGTTTTGGGTAGCGCTGTCACTAACATGGGTTTGGTACAGCTTTGCGGGTTACATGCTGCTCAATCCAATCCGTACGCCAGCAAAACAAATAATGCTTAATGCTCAAACAGAAATTGGTGAAGATGGTGAGCTAGGTCTTGTACAATTTAAAGAGCAGTTTCTATTATTTTCTCCAATAGATTTAACCCATTTTAGTTATCTGTCTTACCATAAAGAGCAAGAACGAAATGCTTGGATATGGATGAATGAGCAGCCGCAGAGGTTCATTTTGGCAAAAGGTGTTGATGATATGGACTGTTTCGATGTTACAAAAGCGAAGCTTCTGGGTACTGGTCATCGCCAAGACTGGATCTTACTTGATGAAACAAGCGTACTTGATACTTGTGAGCCACCTAAAACCATCAAACGTTATGAGTTACATGTCGTCGAGCCTTACTCATGATAGGTAGTCGGTATATATAGGAAAGGGGAGCAATACGCTCCCCTTTTTTGGCTTTAACTAAACACTTACAGTTGTTGCGCGATGTTGTCTGTAAGGTTTTCCAGTCCGGCCGAAAGTGCGCCTACCAGAGCATCGTAACCTTCATCCTGTAGAGGCATTAGGATTTTGACTGGAGAACGATGTTGCACTTTGCCATTAGCATCAATCAACATCCATTCGCCTTCAAGCTCGGCGTTACCTTGGTAATTTCCATTGAACTTACTCAAACTTAGCTGGAGCTTATTTTCGCTACTTTGATCTATGAGGCTATGTACTTTAACTGGCCAATAATGGCTTTGCTTGTGGCGCAGGTCGTCAATGATTCGCTGAGTTATTTGCTCTGAAATGCTTTGCGCCCATTGGTTGTGTTTAGCCTGAATAATTTGTGATTCAGAAGTACGATACACTATGCCACTATTATTGAGATAGCTGGCCAGCTCAACTGGGCGAACAATCAAAAGAGGGCGTTCAGCCACTGCCGCGCTACTCAACGTTTGAGACTCTACTTTCGGTAACAGATACATCGAACTGGTTGGTTCTGGTGCGCTGCTACAACCTGCTAATAGTGCAGAAACTAAAAGAAATACACGCTTCATTATTTTTGCCCTCTGACAGGTACCGGATCACTGGTTTCTTCTTCTCCAAACACGAGTGAGTTTGGTTTTTCATTAAGTTGTTTGAGTACCGGTTTAAACTCGGTCATTACGCTTTCAAGTTCTTTCAGCGTAGATTCCATTTCGCTGTACATGGTTGAGTTAGGACCGTAACTATCGAGTGTTTTTTGCAGCTGCTGCAGGCTCTGGCGAATATCCGCAGGGATCTGCTGAGTATCGTTCTGGCTTAACAATTTATCGATACTGTTTGCAACACGCTCTGCCGAAGCCAAAGTACGTTCTGAAGTCTTCAGCGTTTCATTTAACGAGTTTAGCGTGTCTTCCATTGGTAACTTGTTGAGCTTATCAAGGAAATCATTCACTTGCTTTTGAACCTGGGCAAATCCGCCACGCATGGTGGGGAAGACCTCTAAGCCCAAAAACTCGTCTGGTACGTATTTCTCGGCATCTGGGTAGAAATCAGTATCGATGTAAAGAGCTCCAGTAATTAAGCTACCGGTTTTCAACGTACCACGAAGGCCTTTGGCAAACTCTAGTTTTAATTTCTCGCTGTAGTCAGACATCGAATCCGTGTGGAAGTGCTCGAACAGGCGGCCTAATTCGATACGCACCAATACCGGAATTCTTTTGACTGAAAAACTTTCTTCTTGAGTCGGGAAGCGCAGTGGTACTCTCATGACGGTACCAATTCGCAGACCTCGGTACTCGACAGGTGCTTTCGCTTTTAGACCACGGACGGATTCATCAAACAACATAACAAATTCAATGTACTCGTCGTACATGCCTTCACGAAGCTGTTTAGCATCATCGTATAAGCGAAAACTTGCCATTTCTTCCGTGAGTGGCTCACCTGAGTCCATACCGGGAATGGAGTCGAAAGTTACGCCACCTGTCAGTAAGCTTTCAAGAGAGCCGAATTTTAATTCAAAGCCCTCGGTATTGAGTTGTAAATCGACGCCGGAATTGAGCCAAAACTTGGTGCGCGTACGAACTAGATTGTCATAAGGCTTAAAGATAAAGAGTTGATAAAGTGCCTGACGGGAATCAACATCAAAACTGGTTTTCTCTACGCGCCCAACGGTAAAACCTTTAAAGATAACCGGATCGCCAACCCCCAGCTTTCCTGCTTCACGGTGAGTTAAGACCAGTCTCAATCCTTCAGCATCGGGAGCTGCAACGGGCGGAACATCTAGTACCGTGAACTTTTCTTTCTCTTCATCTGACTTACCAGGCTGTAGCTGAATGTAAGCGCCAGAAAGTAAGGTTTCTAGTCCAGAAACGCCTTCACGGCCAATGCGAGGTTTGACGACCCAAAACATGGTGTCGTCTCTCAGCATACGCGCCGCGTCTTTGTTCATCTGCGCTTTAGCGATGATGTGATCATAATCTTCGCTGAGTGTGACTTCGGTAATAACGCCCACTTTTACGTTAAGCGCTCTTATCTCCGTCTTGCCTGCTTCAATGCCATCGGCTGTCGGTAGCTGCAATGTGATTTGTGGGCCGGTACTGTTGATGTATTGAAACAGCATCCACGCCCCCATAACTAGCGCAAGGATTGGAACAATCCAAATAGCAGAAACCTGCTTTTGCGGTTTTATTTGAGCGGTTGTGTTGTTCTCATCACTCATATTTGGCTTTCTCTTTTAAGTCAGGCATCGGCTCTTGCACATCATTCTGTGGCGATTGCCACAATAAGCGTGAGTCAAAAATCATGGCAGAGAGCATGGTGAAAATAACCACTGCAGCAAATGACAACGCAGCAGGGCCGGGATAAATCGCCATCAGGTTTTGCAACTGAACCAGTGCAACCAAAATAGCGACGACAAAAATATCAATCATTGACCAGCGGCCAATAAATTCAGTTAAGCGATATATCTTTAAGCGTGAAATACTTTCTTCCGGAGGAAGGTATCGCGCTTTCTGAGCTTGAATATACAACCACGCCAGAGCGAACATTTTCGCCATCGGAATGAAAACACTAGCAAAGAAAATTACCATAGCGATTGGGTAGGAGCCCAAGTGCCAGAGCAAAATGACCCCTTCCATAATGGTAGAGCCTTCTGAATGCCCAAGGCTAACGGTGTACATCATCGGGTAGAGGTTCGCAGGGATATAAAAAACTATCGACGCAAAAAGCAGAGCCCACGCTTTTTGTAAGTTGTCGGTAGGGTTGTATCTGTGAAGCGGGCTTTTGCAGCGAATGCAGGCTTTATCTTCGATACGGTTTATCTGATGACAAGTATGGCAGCCAATATGATTGTGATTGTGGTGGGTATCACCTTCTGCTACTCCAGGCGCCTCTACGGCAGGAATAAAGTGACCCCATAACCAGCTTCTATCGACCATCGAAATGCACTTTACGACTAAAACAGTGTAAACGCAGAAAGCCCAGAAAGAGGTTCCCATACCGATATCGGCGAGAGAAGCAATTTTGATCAAGCTAACCAGTACACCAATCAAAAAGACATCCACCATCAGCCAGGGCTCGACCTTAAACAGAATACGGCACAAGACCTTTGTCATCCTCTGCTGCTTTTTAGAGGGGGAGTGTTTGAGTGTTTTCAGTGCCTCAAGATGGAGGAAAAGAATCAAGCCTACGTAGATGGTTGGCAGAACAACAACCGTTGCTAACAGCAGTACGCCAAGTAGAACATTTTTGAATTCGGCCAGCATTTTGGCTGCGTGCAGTAACGTGATCTCTTGAGATAAGCCTTGCACACTGAAAGACATAAATGGAAACGAAACGCTGAGTACCAACATAATCAAACATGCCGACGAGATAGCAATGACACTTTGATACGGTTTCGCATTCACTTTAGTGAGTGAATGTGAACAGCGTGGGCACTGTGCTTTTTGCCCCTGTTCTATCTCAGGAATACGGACAACAAGACCACATTCTTCACATGCTATTAACTGACTTGAGTTTGGTTGAGTGCTCATGGAATAGGATTGTAAATCATTTGCCCGAAAGAATACTCTGTTTTACAGCAGATACTTATATAAGGCAAAGATTTTAACACAAATTCTACTTGCATTTTAGTGACTAATTGGTGTAGATGATTTCTAGAATGACATTTATTTTGTGCGCAAATAAATTGAGCGCAAAATAGGGGGGAGCTCAAGGTTAACCTTTTTATGAAAGGGGTTACCTGTCGAATGGCTAACCCTATCTCAGTTGGTGGAATAGAAATCCTGCTCCCAATTAAGGAGCAGGTATTGTTACCTTATTTAACGGTAGTGCTTTCAAACGCATTAGCGCCGATTTGCTTACCATTCAGCGTTTTCCCGTAGTAGCCTTGGTGCTGGTGGTACTTTTCAGCGTTCGCGGCAACACTGCCTTTAAAGCGAGGATCTTGAGGGCGCTCGTGACTATTGACGTACGCGGCTACATCCCATGCTTCTTGCTCTGTCAACTGCACACTTTTGCCAAGCGGCATATTCTCGTAAATAAAGTAAACTGCGGTGTTGATACGGTGCATGCCTGCGCCCCAGTTATATGCGTTTGCCCCCCAAAGAGGTGGGATGTAAGAGTTACCATCGCTGCCTTTGATACCTGAGCCATCAACGCTGTGGCAGGTTTCACAGTTCTTTGCGTAAACCAATGCGCCTCGCTCTGGTGATGGGGTTTGCTCTGGTGCCGGTATTTTCGGGTAACCGCGTCCGGCAAGGTTGCCGCGTTCTTCCACTGGTAACGCCTGAGCAATGGCTTTTGGCAGTGGGAAATCTGGCGCTTTCCCGCCCGTTTGCAATGTTTTAGCGTCTATCTCAGGAATTGGTTCATCGCTCATGCCATACTGGTCCAGCAAGCCACCCATGGCAAGCCAGTAGGCGTAAGAACTCAGCGCGATAATCTCTGGTGAATCATAAGCTGGTGCTTTACCGTTCATGGAATATTCGAAGCAGCCTTGAATGCGATCGGCGTAACTGTTGACGCGATCGTTTTTCTTACGATAAGCAGGGTAAGCCATGTAAGCTGCCCACAAAGGTGCCGCATTGGCTTTGCGTCCGGCTTCCATATGGCAGTTCACACAGTTTTGCTCATTGCCTACGTACGTTCCGCGCATCTGTTGCGAGTTCACAAACAACGAATAGCCACGTTTTACTTGCTCGCCAAACTCTGTGTTGGCAATGGTGCTGAGATCGCGTGGCTTGAGGTATTTATTGTGGCTTTCTTTTTCAACCGCTGGCAGTTCTTTTTGGCGATCGGGCAGTTGGTCATTTGCTATTGCAGCAGAAACCACAGGCAACACGAATAAAGAATAGAAAAGTTTCATGTTTGCTCCTAATAACGCAGTGAGGCAAAGTAGTAGGAAAGGTTTTCGATCTCTTTATCGGTGAGATTCTTCGCGATGGTGCTCATCATATTGAGCGGGTCACCACTGCGAGTTCCGTTTTTCCAAGCCAATAATTGTGCTTTTAAATAATCGGCGTGCTGACTGGCGAGACGAGGGAACTTATCGACCCCCATACCGCTGGCACCATGGCAAGTTGCACAGGCTGGAATGTTGCGGTCCCAGTCTCCCTGGAAAATTAACTTGCGATAAGGGCTGAGAATGTTGGCTTGGTCGCCGCGTTTCTCTGGGTTTGTGAACTCATAGCTTGGTAAGTTTGCGTAGTATTCGAGTACTTCTTTGCGAACGCTCGGATCGCTCACTTCTTGAGCCATACCTTGCATTACTGCATTTTGTCGCTCACCGCTAAGGAATAGCTCTATTTGAGAATTGAGGTAATTAGCACTTAAACCGGCAATCATAGGGGCGATATTGGCCTGGCCCATACCATCCTGACCATGGCAACCGCTACATACACCAGCTTTTTCAGGAATAGACGAGGCGCTTACGCTCATTGTGGTTGCCAGCAAACTGGCTGCGACCACTGAAAGAACTTTTGACATGCTGACTCACTTTGTCTTTTTAGAATCGCAATATTGTCTTCCTTGTCAATAAGTGACGGTATTGTGGATTTCCACATATTTGACGCTGAGAACATGCGAGGGCTGCCCCAAAAGGACAGCCCCGAAGGTTAAGCTTTGACTATCTTAGCTGGCAGGGATTGACGTGCCGCCGCGCCGACCACCCAATCCAATAACACGCCTTTTCCTTCTCGGGTTGGATCTATCAAGCCAATGTCATTGATGTTGACGCCATCCTGACGGCGAGTTTTCACTGGCTGCTGCTTATCGCCAATCCAGTGCGCGCGTTGTCCTAACTCGGTATGACCAAATCCATGTTCAAAGCCGAGAGTTCCCGGACGAATGCCGCTAACTACCATCGCGAACGCTTTGGTGCTTGCCGACGGGGTTTCGATAATAAACTCATCGCCGGTTTCAAGACCTGCTCGCTCGGCATCGATAGGGTGGATGTACACAGGGTTAACCCCTTTGATCGAGTTCAATCTTGGCGATAAATTTGACACCGCACTGTGAATGTTGGACTTAAAATTCGTCAGGCTAAAAGGCCACTTAGAACTCGGGTATTTTTCCTCCAAAGGCGTACCGTCCGCCAGTTTCTGCGGATGCCATGTCGGACACCCGGAATAGAAATTGCCCGTCATGGTGTTTCTTGCGCTACCAACACGCTCGTTCCATATCGCAACTGGACGCGTCCACTTGTGTTTCATTTGCTCATCTTGATAGGCTTCTGTCGTGTTTTCGAATCGGCCACCACGAGCAAAAATAAAGCCTACGCGTTTCATCTCCTCTGGGGTGAGTGTTTTTTGCATGGCTGGCATCAAACGCTCTAAGCCCGACCATGCAATATCCTCTGCCGACACTTCGGGAACGCCGCCTTTCACATAAGCCAAGTTTGCCGCAGAGAGTAGGTAGAAATCTTCTGCGCTATGGAGAGCGTGCCAGTTACCTTGAGCGTCCGGAATTGCTTTGTCACCAAATCCGCCCAGTTGCATTTTCTTAGCGACATCAATCAAAAAGTTCTCTAAGCAAATTGAGCGGCCGTCGGAAGTTTTATCGGTTCTTGCCTCCACAATCGGCCAGCGAGCAGTCACGGTTTTCACGGGTACGCCATGCCAAGGTGTTGCTATACCCCAGCTTTCATAGGTGACGGTGTCTGGCACAATGTAATCCGACAACGAGGTGGTTTCGTTGATGAACGCATCGACGGAGACAATTAAACCAAGCTGTTTTGGATCTTTTAACTTGTCTTCCAGCAATGTTTTTAAACCTGGGACGCCATACATTGGGTTCGCCATATGATTGACCCAGGCTTTTACTCGGTATGGGTAGCCATCGATGGCTGCCGACAAGTGCTCTGTAAGCAGTGGTGACGCAAATGGATACCAAGGCGCGCGTGTTGGGTATGGGGATTCACCAGCTTCAACGCGACGTTTGTATTCGCTGGTCTTGTGATACGGGAATTTACTGCGAGAGAGAAAGACGCCCTTCGGACCGACTTTGCCTTGAAATTGGGTGAAGTCATAGCGTGGACCATTGGCGGAGGTTGGATAGCCACCCGCTTTCGCCATCGCGCCGCCTTTCATGTTGATATTACCAATCAGTGCGTTGAGCATCATGATGGTAAACGCATTGTAGAAACCATTCGTGTGCATGTTGCCACCGTGGGTGTCGACGACTGCTTTTGTACCGTGACTGGTAAATCGCGTTGCTAATTCCACAATTTGTTCGACAGGGATTTCACACTGCTGACTGTAAAACTCCAGGTTGTATTTAAACGCTTCTTCTTTGAGTCTTTGCAGCGACGACTTTACCCGAACATCACCCGATGTGAGTGTCACGGTTTTATCGACAAACAGTTCTGCTTCATCGGACTGAGTATGAACACTCAATTCACCGCTCTGGGCATCGACAATGACATATGGGTCTGAGTCAGAAAGCACATCGCCATCGAATGGCAGGTTGAGATCGGACGCACGTAAAAACGTCCCGTTCCTAGGGTGCTGCTCATCGCTGATCACCAGATGAGTGGCATTGCACCAGTGCGCGGTGCCTGCGCGTTTCATTGCGTTTGCGCCTGGCTGGGCTAAGAAGGTTTTATTGTAGCGTTGGTTTTCCAAGATCCACTGGATCATACCTAGCACAAGGGCAGAATCGGTTCCGGGTTTAATCGGAATCCAGTGGTTGTTGTCACCCGCCGCTAGGCTTGACGAACCCGCAGGTAAGCTTGGCGTGATGATGTTGTACTCCAGTTTACCGTTGGTCCGCGCATTGGCGAGTTGCCGAGCCTGACGCTTAAATGGATTACCAGCTTGAGCGGGTGACATACCGATGAAGATAATGTATTCCGCGTTGTCAAAGTCTGGTTTCAAATGCGCGTACTTATCTAAATCATTCATGAATGCGCCGCTGCCAGCGCGAAATGCATAGCCGCAGTATGAACCGTGGTGACCGAAGTTACGCGTGCCATAACTGTTGAAAGCGAAACGCTTAAAGATGTCGTCCCGGCCTTCGTTGCCGGCATTTGTCATTAACAGTTGGTTGGCTTTGGGGCCATATTCTGGATTATCAGGATCGACTGGTGTCTTTATATCTCGAATTGCACGCAAGCCATCGACATGACCTTCACCAAACAAATCACCGCCTTCGACGACTTCTTCAATCAACTTATCGTAGCTAATCGGAGTCCATTTTCCTTCGCCTCGCTTTCCTGCTCGTTTAAGTGGTTGGGTAATGCGGTACGGACTGTTACGAATCTCTAGCATGCCATTGCCACGAGCACATGCAGTCGATCGACCTTCAAGACCTGCTTCTCCCGCCAAACTTAAATAGGCGTCTTTGACTGGCGTTTCGAAGGGAATATGTTGCTGTTGAGAGAGTGGGTGATATGGGTTGCCACTGATACGCAAAATTTCGTCAGTACGGTTGTCAACGCGTACGCGTAATCCACACAGTGACCAGCAGCCAAAACACATTGACGGCGCAATGCGCTGATTTGAATTCGGGATCAGATTGCCATTGTCGCTAGCTGTGTATTCAGGTTCCAGAGAGTTGCCGTGGTGACTATCCCGAGCCTTTTTACCCGCAGTGCCTTCAAGCGCACCTTCTACCATATGTTTAGTGGTGGTGGCATAACCTGCAGCGAATGCGCCAAGCCCACCAACGGCAAGCCCTGATTTCAAAAACTGACGGCGTTTGTTATCCATAATGAAATCCTCTTTGATTAGCGTTCGGTTAAGGTGAGTGAAGTCGTTTTTCTATGGGTGTTTTGTTTGGACTGAACCAGTTCTGAGCCGAGTAAGGCCAGCGCTAGCCACAACCCGAACATGCCAATAATGCCGAGCCAGCCATTTCCATCCATAGTTAATTGGTACGGATACAGACCTGCATCGAATTTGGCGATGGTCTGCACTTCCATGATGGTGAACCAGCGAACCAGCCACGCGCTTGCAAGTGAGGTTAATGACATGCAAGACAACCCAAAGATGCGACAAAAGTGAGAAGATGTGGACGTTTTACTGTCTCTCAACGTAATGAACGCGAGCAACATACTGCCTAAAATTATCAAGGTGATCAGGGCAATGTTTTGTACCCATTGGTCGCTTGAATAAAGTGAGAATGTCGAGTTATTGGATGCCCAAATTGGCATGAGAATCAGGGTTAAGCCTCCGCTCATTAGCACAGACTTTTTCATTAAATTGGTATCGCCTGAGGATAGGCTTTTTGAGTGGTTTGGTAGTAGTAGCCAGATCAGCAGAGCAAAACCAACTGCGCCCATAAATGCAGTGACGAACCAAAGAATAGGCGAAGCAGGTTGATGCCATAAAGAGCGTGACTGAACGACGGCGATTTCTGCACCCGTATAGAGTGCGATGGTTAAGCCAGAAAACACGGTGATCATAGATATCATCAGCATGGCTTTACGGGAGATTTGCCACTCACCAAACGATAACTTCGATAATAAAGGCAGTATTTTCCCCGGTTGCTCACGCAAATTGGTCAGATCCTGACGCAGGTACAGCCAGGCTGTCATCACAGCTAGACCAGAAAATACGGGCAGGAACAGCGAGCCTAAAGACATCCACGACCACGGGGTGAAATGCGCGTAAAAATGCCAAGCGCGCCCCGGCTGGTGTAGATCGCCCGTTAACGCCAACGGTCCCACGATAGCGCCTATGGCCAAGGTTAGTACCAATGCAGCGCGCAGCCGGTGGCTGGTGTATTGTTCAAACAGTAAAGCAATCAAAAACAGAATGGCTGCCGCATAAGCAGAACCGATATAGAAGAAATACTGCACTGCCCACGGGAGCCAGGCCATCGCTTGAGGTTGGACTAACACTTCGGTGATGTTCATGCGTGTTCTCCTTGTGGATCGTAAATCGCTGGCTGTCCGTTTATATGGTCGGTAAAACGTTCATCCATGCCGATATAAAAAACGTGCGGTTTGGTGCTTTGTTTGGGCTTGAGCACTTTGATGTCGTTTTGATGTTCTGCAATTAAGCGGCGGATTTCACTTGATGGGTCATTCAAATCTCCAATCACGCGAGCACCGCCCACACAGGTCTCCACGCAAGCTGGCAATAACCCTTTTTCTAATCGATGTGCGCAGAAGGTGCATTTGTCAGCAGTAAGTGTGTCTTCATTGATAAAACGAGCATCATAAGGGCAAGCTTGTACACAATACGCACAGGCGACGCAGCGGTTGTTGTCCACCATAACGATTCCATCTTCGCGCTGAAAAGTCGCCTGAACGGGACAAACTGCCACGCATGGCGGGTTGTCACAGTGGTTACAAAGGCGAGGGAGCATAAAGGCTTTAGACTCTTGAGTGGCGGTAGAACCATTATCGAGTGACACCTCGTATTGTTTTACCGTGGTTCGGAACTGTCCAATAGGCGCTTGGTTTTCGATACTGCAACCAACCGTACAAGCTTGGCAGCCGACGCATTTGCGTAAATCAATCACCATAGCGTAACGTTTCCCGACGTGTCCTTTTCGGTCGGGGGAGTTGTTATTTCGAATGACATTACCCGCCGTGGCAGTGCCAATACCTGCAATTGGGATCAGCGCGGCACCGGCTGTGACAGCGCTGAGAAAGCGACGTTTGGTGGAATCCATAACTCACCTGCTTAGTTGAATTTGAACTGACTGATTCCATTGTGAGAAATGCGCTGCGAGGTCGATATAGTGGATTTCCACATACCCAGATCAAAGTTGATCTAAAACAAATGTGGTTTAGGGAATGTAGCTGTTATTCTTGTTCCATCATTTGCTTAGGGAATATTCAACCTCATCATGAAAAAAACATCGCTGCTGTGTCAGGTTTGGATTCTTTTCTTGGCTGTGTTCTCCTCTTTGGTTCAGGCAACTTCTTCGGTACAAATTGAGCAACAAGGCGTGAAACAGCCTGAAATAAAGAAGAATGAGGTTAAGCAGACAGTTGACGTCGGTGTTTTGGCAATACGTGGTCATCTCTATGCGGAGCAGAGGTGGCAACCGACTATTGATTGGTTAAATAAGCAAATTTCTGAAGTTCACTTTGTTCTTCATCCTCTGAACTTAGATGAAATGGGAGAGGCGGTGAAATTTCAGATGATGGATTTCATCGTAACCAATCCCGGACAAGCGGTTCGATTAGGCAGACAATACGCGCTTTCCTGGATGGCGACCCTGACCAGTCGCGCCCCACAAAATTCAAACTATGGCATTGGGTCAGTGCTGGTGGTGCGGGCAAACTCTCCGTATCAAACACTAAAAGCGGTGTCTGGGTTGCCAGTGGCCGCGGTGTCGGAAAAAGCTTTTGGTGGTTACTTAACTTTGCGCTACCAGATAGTTGAAATGGGGTTTGACCCGAATGACTTTTTTGCAGACGTTCGCTTTCTCGGCTTCCCTATTGACGCCAACCTCTATCAATTACGTGACGGCAATGTCGAAGCCGCTGTGGTGCCCGCCTGTTTATTGGAGAAGATGCAAGATGAAGGTCTGTTACAGCAAGGCGGTTTCAGAGTCTTAAATCAACAGCCGCATGAACACTCCTCCTGTGCGGTGTCGACTCCGCTTTATCCCAACTGGTCATTTGCCAAAACAGAGCGAGGATCTTCTCTTCTGGCGAAAAAAGTCGCTCAGGTATTACTTGCGATACCGCCAGAACATCCAGCGATTATTGCTGCTGGCGCATCGGGATGGACGTCACCAGTGAGTTTGTTGAGCATTGATAAACTCTATCAAGCTTTAGATTTGCATCCCTTGCAGCAACCTTGGTGGCAGGATGCGCTGCGTTGGCTGCGAAACCATCAGGAATGGGCGTGGGCGCTGTTCATTTTTGTGATTGTGTTGAACGCTTACCATTTTTGGCTTGAGTATCGTTTTAGTAAAAGCAAGCAGGCGTTGGAGCAGACTTCGTTGAGGCTGAAAGAGAAAAGCGAGCAGTTGGAGCATTCGCAGAGAGTTGCCATTGTCGGAGAAATCGGCAGCAGTCTCGCTCATGAATTAAATCAGCCATTGGCGGCGATTCGAAATTACAGTGAGGGCGGTTTGCTGCGTTTAGCGAAGAAGCGCCCTTACGAAGATATTGTTCCTGTTTTTGATAAGATACAGGGTCAAGTAGAGAGAGCCGACGCGATCATTCAACGTCTAAGAACCTTAATCCGTAAGCGTAGCGTCGATAAAGCGCCATGCGATATTCAAGCGTTAATTGATGACACGGTTGAGTTGCTCCATTTCCGACTGCAAAAGCAAAATGTATCGGTTGTGACCAGTAGCGAAGGGGAGGTTCGCCACATCTTGGCCGATGCCGTGGGTGTTCAACAGGTTTTGGTTAATGTGATCAACAACGCGATTGATGCTTGCGCTTTGTTTCAGGAGAAATATCACTCGTCCGGTTATCAAGGTAAAATTGCCCTGCACAGTGACTATCAGACCCATCAGCTTTCTATTCGTGTATTGGATAACGGGACAGGGTTACAGCAAGAAAACCCTACTCAAGCATTTGTGAGCACAAAGGAAGAAGGACTTGGGTTAGGTTTGGCGATTTGTCGTGACGTGATGGAATTGCACGGTGGCGAGTTTCTTATTCAATCGACCACGCCACACGGTTGTTTGGTTGAGCTTGTGTTTCCATATCAAGACTAACCTGTACTAGGAGCATTCATGAGTAGTACTGAAAAACAGTTACCTGTTTATGTCGTTGACGATGATGAATCGGTGCGTGATTCGCTCGCGTTTATGTTGGAGGAACATGACTTCAGTGTAACGACCTTTGCTGATGGGCAAGCCTTTCTCGATGCGGTAGACATTCAACAGGCGGGTTGTGTCATTCTCGATAGCCGAATGCCCAATCTTCGTGGTCAGCAAGTGCATCAAATACTTAACGATGCCAATAGCCCACTTGCGGTGATTTATCTGACTGGTCATGGTGATGTGCCGATGGCGGTGGATGCATTGCAGGCTGGGGCGGTGAACTTCTTCCAAAAACCCGTCAAAGGTGATGCACTGGCGCAAGCCATTTTACAGGGGCAGGTGCAGTCGGCAGCAAGTTTCGATATGGCTGGAGCAAAGTTGGCGTATGAGTCACTCACGCCTCGTGAAAAGGATATTTTACGTTTAATCATCGAAGGTAAGCGCAATATCCGTATCGCAGATGAACTGTGTATTGCGATGAGAACCGTAGAAGTACATCGAGCCAGTTTGTTGAAAAAGTTCTCCGCTAAAACGGTCGCTGAGCTGGCGTACATTTACGGGAAATTAGCGCTTGAGTAGTCTGATTTTAAGAACTTCAGATTTATACTCTAGCCACATCCACTGAAACACTCAGGTTGTGAGTTTCACCACCATCAAACACGACACCCTGCAAGGGTGGCACATCGGCGTAGTCGCGTCCCCAGCCAGTAACAATATGTTGATCGTTAGCGATGAGGTCGTTCGTCGGGTCAAATTCCACCCAGCCAAGATCCGGTACAAAAATCGCAAACCAGGCGTGAGAAGCATCAGCACCAACGAGCTTTTCCTGACCTGGAGGCGGCAGAGTCTCTATATAACCACTCATATAACGTGCTGCTAGGCCAACAGAGCGCAGGCAGCCTATCGCCAGTTGGGCATAATCCTGACACACGCCCCGTTTCTCTTTAAGAACCTGTTCGGTTGGCGTTGTTACGTCGGTTGCGGTTGGATCAAAAGTAAACTCGGTAAAGATTTTATGGGTAAATGCCAAGGCGGCTTTTAACACGGGCTGATTGTCACTAAACAATTCTTGCGCATATTGCCTTAAATTTTCGGAGCGTTTGATTTGTAGTGAGTCGAGGCAAAATTCCTGCGCTAACCTGATGTCCGCACTTTCAGCATTAGCCATGATACTTCGAAGTTCACCGCAGGTAAGCTGATGGTTCTCGATGATGCCAGCCCAGTTGTGAGGCTTTACCTCTAAAAAGCTGGTGACATCAATAGTGAGTTCCTTATGTGGCTCTTGAATAGAGAAGTAAAACGTTTCGTTCCCAAAATAATCCTGTCCTTCGTTTTGGTACAACGGCCTTGGTGTCACTCTAATCTTTCGGTTAAAGCAGCGCTGGTTGTCGGTATCCCTCGGCAACAGGTGAGCCATGTTGTAGCACAGGGTCACTGGCGAACTGTAGGAGTAGGTCGTTTTATGCTGGACTTTATATCTCATACATTCAATTTCCATTTGGGTTTTATCAACTGCTGCGGTCCAGCTGTGTGATCAAAGTATTTGTCGCTTATCAGTGAAGTAAATTGCTCTAATTGGCCGATTATCTTATCCATCAGAGCACCAAACTCTTCTCTGGTTTGGTTATTTGGATTCGCCTTAGCGAGTTGTTCGAGATCCGTAAGTTGAATGTCGTTCAGCGTGAGTAGGATCAGCCTGGTTTCGCTGGTGAGTCCGCCGGGAATAAAGGCATGATTATCCGGTAGCATATCCAGAAACTCTTTCAGCTTTTCGGTCTGGTAGACCAATGAGCGCGGGTTCGAAGGATCAACCATTAGCAGATCCAAGCCAAACGCTACACGAGCTCGGGTGCGATAGCGTCTTCTGAAAGAAATGAGCGCTTCCATGCTGAGGAGTACCGACTCCAGCACTTGTTGCTGCGACAAACTTTCTAGCTTGATACTTAGCGTTGACTGGAACAGTTTTGCGGTCTGAATTGCCCTTTCGGTACGCTGGCCAATCTGCTGAAATATCCAGTCTTCTCCTCTAAGCATGCTGTCGTTGCTCAATCCGGACAGTGCCAACAGCATGGTCATTAAATTATCCAGTGATTCTTCTGGCGCTTCAGGCAGGCCACTGGTGTAGGCTCTATCCAGCTCGTTAAGGTGGTCACGTAGCTTGTTCAGTACTATTCGGGTGTCGGCAGACAGGCGATCCCGCACATTATCACTGCAAGAAAGCATGGCCAGTAAGTTGGATTTGATACTGCCAATTCGTTTGCCATTCACCACCAAGTCGGCCAGTTCGGTATCTGGATTTTCCAGAAGTTCGGCATTCCCCTCAACAAATCCCGGCAGGCAATTTGTCTGTAGAGAGATCGCCTTTAAAAGGGTCGTCCTTGCTTGAGGTGAGAGCTCTTCGATACCATTCAGCTGCTTAAATAACACTCGCATCAGGCGAATGCTTAACTCAGCGCGTTCCGCATAGCGTCCAAACCAGAAGAAGTTTTCGACGACGCGGCTTGGTACATTCCCGTGCTGAGCAACGTGAAAACCAGGCTCGTCTAGCAGGGACTGATGAGTCAGATCAGGCTTGTTGGCAGTTACCCAGGTATCCTTACTGCGAGCACCAGATAAACTGGTAACGATGTAGTCGTCATCGGATTGAGTCACCCGACTTAATGCACCTGGCATCACGCAGTATCGGTCACCGTCAGCGACAGTAAAGGCTTTCAACAGGCTATGTCGGTTTTTTATTTTTGAGCCGGAACAGACAGGCACCGTAGAGCCGGGGATATAAGTCTGCGCTACATACTGTTTTGGATTTGCCTTAATCATCTCCAGCGTTTTTATCTTTTCTTCCGCCGATAAGCAGTGGCCGTAAATTGTCTGGCTGCGAGCTTTTCGATATGAAGGCTTAATAATCAGGTTTTCGAGGTTTTGTTCAACAAACTCTATGGTTCCGTCAATACCGCACCAGTAAGTATCAACGCTATGGAGTTTCAAAGGCTCACCCAGCAAGTATTCACATATCTTCGGAAGAAACGCCATCAGTACCGGAGATTCAAGAACTGCGCTTCCCAGCGGGTTGGCTAATACCACATTGCCGCTGCGTGCCGCTTCTAACAGTCCAGGAATACCAAAAAGAGAGTCAGGTCGCAGCTCTGACTGGTCACAGTCGTTGTCGTCCGTACGGCGCAGAATGACATCAACTGGCGTTAAACCAGAGAGGGACTTGAGCCAAACTTTTCCACCTCTTACCGTTAAATCGCCAGCTTGCACCAGAGGGTACCCTAAATAGTTGGCTAAATAGGTGTGTTCAAAATAGGTGCTACTTGATGATCCCGGTGTTAAAAGAACAACTCTAGGTTCGTCGGTTTTATGTGCAGCAAGTTGGTTAAGAGTGTTTCTCATGGTTTGGAAGAAACTGGAAAGACGCCTCACATTACTATGACGAAATACGGATGGCAGCACTCGTGAGATGACGGTTCGGTTTTCCAACGCATAACCCGCTCCTGAGGGCGCTTGAGTTCTGTCACTGATGACCACGTAAGAGCCGTCTGAGTCTCGCACTAAATCGATGGAATGAAAGATAAGGTTTTTCAGTCCTGGAATGTCAATCCCAAAGCACTGGCGTAAAAAGCCAGGGTGAGAAAAAATAATCTCTGCCGGTATCACACCATCTTTGATAAGGCGTTGTTCGCCATAGATATCTTTTAATATCCGATCAAATAACTCTGAGCGTTGTGCCAGACCTTGTTCTGTATCTTTCCATTCGCTCTGAGCGATAATATTAGGCAGCACGTCCAGAGACCAAACTGTAGGCGAAAGTGGATCGTTTTTAAGATCATAAGTCGCACCGTCGTCTCTCAGAATTCTCTGAGCACGCTTTTGTAAATCTTCCAGATTACCATCTTCCAGTTTCTCTAAATGCGTAAAGAGAGGCTGCCAGTGCAGTCTGGTTTGCTTGATGTCATCATACGCCTCATCGTAGGCCTTTTGGGATGCCTGATAAGGACCAATCAAGGGCGGGTTTTCTCCCGCCCCAGCGAAGTCTGAAACGAATTGACTCATACTATTTTTTGCTACTACCTTGTGAGTTATTGCCTAGTATATACCACTCGGAAAAGACAACCAGCTGAGTAGAGTTTATACGATTCAATTTTCGCGATGATCTCATCCAATACGTCGACTGCGTTTGCGAAGATCCAGAGTGTTTGGATATTCGTGGCAGATTTCCTCTTTGGGTGGTGCCATTGGGCGCGGCGCAGTCTTGTTTTCATAGAATTTGCGCAGAGCGTTGAACTCCGGTGGCGGGTTAAACGTTCCCTGAGTAAATCCGTGATCCCAAAAACGATTCACCCTCCGAGCCTCAGCTTCATTTCCGTTGACTGGGAAGGTTTCATAGCTTCTTCCCCCAGGATGGCTGACATGGTACGTACAGCCGCCAATCGAGACACCGTTCCAGCTGTCTATCAAATCGAACACCAGCGGAGAATCTATTCCCAGTGTTGGGTGTAGCGCTGATGGCGGAGCCCAGGCTCTGTATCGCACGGCTGCCACGAATTCGCCTTGTCTGCCGGTCGGTCTCAATGGTATCCGACGGCCGTTACACGTTAGTACATAACGGCTTTCCGTCATTCCCGTCAGGCGAACTTGCAGACGCTCTACCGACGAGTCGACAAAGCGGCTGGTGCCAGTCTGCGTGACTTCCTCACCGAGAACATGCCAAGGCTCTATTGCCCAGCGCAGTTCGATTTCAATGCCATCTATCTGTTGCCTTCCGTAATGAGGGAAGCGGAATTCTTCAAATGGTGCAAGCCACTCCAATTTAAACGGGAACCCGTGCTGTTGAAGATCGTCCACCACCTCTTTGATATCCTGCCAGACGTAGTAGGGCATCATGAACTTATCGTGCAGGGTAGTTCCCCAACGTATCAAAGGCTTGTGGTAAGGATCTTTCCAAAAGCGTGCAACTAAACAGCGCAGTAATAGCGTTTGTACCAATGCCATTCTGGCGTGCGGTGGCATTTCAAAACCACGGAATTCCAGTAGCCCTTGTCTGCCGCTGCTGGTACCTGCCGCATATAACTTATCGATACAAAACTCGGATCGGTGGGTGTTCCCCGTCACATCCACAAGAAGGTTTCTCATCAGTCTGTCGGCCAGCCAAGGCTGATCGACCAGTCCATCCGGAAAGTTTTGGAAGGCTATCTCCATTTCGTACAGGGCTTCGTCTCTTCCTTCATCCGGGCGTGGTGCCTGACTTGTCGGGCCAATAAACATGCCGGAGAAGAGGTAAGACAATCCCGGATGGTGTTGCCAGTAGTTAACCAGACTTCTCAACAGATCTGGTTTTCTCAATAGAGGGCTGTCCGCAGGGGTCAGACCGCCAAGCGTAATGTGGTTACCACCGCCAGTACCGGTATGACGGCCATCCAGCATAAACTTCTCTGTCCCAAGTCGGCATTGGTGCGCCTGTTCATATAGCGTTTCGGTATTCTCCACCAACTCTTGCCAGTTTTTTGCAGGGTGAATATTCACCTCGATCACGCCCGGATCGGGTGTGATAAGGAATTTCTGCAAACGGTAATCTTTCGGTGGCTCGTAACCTTCAATGACAACCGGAATGGAGAGCGCGCTTGCCGTCGCTTCTATTTGATAGATGAGCTCAACATAATGCTCCAGATGGGTCACTGGTGGTAGAAACAGATGTAGCCGGCCATCTCTCGGCTCGACACAAATTGAAGTACGGATAACATCAACCGTCTTTTTGCTACTTTCCTTGTCTTCGAGAGGAGGTTGTTGAGATTGCTGACGTTGCGCGACATTCTCCGTTAACGAATAGACAGGCAATGCCTCTCTGGCTTCAAACGGGTCACGTTCCGGCGGGATTTCCTCTTCGCTGACCTGCGGCAGAGAGTCCAGCGGAAGTCGGTACCCCATTGGACTGTCTCCGGGGATAAGCGTGATCACGTCACTTCGCATTGGCCATAGCGAGCTTTTCCAGCCTTGTTCGTCAAATGAAACCGGAAGCACATAGCCGCTGATGCTTTCTAGGCCTCGTCCTAGCAGCTTTGCCAGACGACGTCTTTCCAAATCATCGCTCAGCTTGGCTTTTTTCGGATTCGCTGACTCTGGCAAGGAGCGTTCTAGCCAGAGATAGTAAAGCGAGTCTTCATAGGCCGGTTGCAAATATTGGTTATGGATGCCCAACCGGTCACAAAGCAACTGCCCGAAACGCTCGGCATCCTCAATCGTATGTTGGTAATCTTTGTCCACACGTGCCAGCAAAGACGGATCGTGCCACAGTGCTTCACCATCGGTACGCCAAAAGCAGCCGAGCGTCCAACGTGGTAACTCTTCGCCGGGATACCACTTACCTTGACCGTAGTGCAACAGTGCGTGGGTGTTGAACTTGTCCTTCAGGCTGATGAGCAGATCTTTTGCCAGTTTGAGCTTATCCGCACCTAACGCTTTGGTGTTCCATTGCGCCGAGTCCATATCATCAATCGAGACAAAGGTTGGTTCACCCCCCATAGTCAGTCGCACGTCCATCTCATCCAGCTGCTCGTCCACAGCGCAACCGAGCGCTTTGATGTTTTCCCACTCATCATCCGTGTAAGGTTTGGTTACTCGCGGGTCTTCATGGATTCGAATCACCGTATTGCTGTATTCAAATTCACATTCGCATTCGTCGGTCGCACCAGTAATAGGGGCGGCCGAGACAGGATCAGCGGTACAGGCAAGGGGAATATGTCCTTCTCCGGCAAACAACCCGCTGGTCGGGTCAAGGCCAATCCAGCCTGCGCCAGGCAGATAAACTTCACACCAGGCGTGCAGGTCAGTGAAGTCCTCTTCCGGCCCGGATGGCCCATCTAAAGATTTAATATCAGAGGTCAACTGAACCAGATAACCAGAAGCAAAGCGTGCAGCCAGCCCAAGGCTGCGAAGGATCTGAACCAGCAACCAAGAGGTATCACGGCAGGAGCCTTTTTTCAGGGTTAGCGTTTCCTGACAGGTTTGTACGCCCGGTTCCATACGAATGCCGTACTCTATCTGTCCAGCCAACTTACTGTTTAGCTCGACCAGAAAATCGACGATGCGCTTTTTGCTGCGGTCGACATCTGCCAGCCATTTTTCGAGTTCTTTACTCGATTCAGTCACCGATAGGTAAGGTGCAAGTTCCTCCTGTAGGAGATCGTCGTATTTGAACGGAAAGTTCTCAGCGTACTCTTCGATAAAGAAGTCGAAAGGATTAATCACCGTCATATCGGCGATAACTTCGACCTCAAACTTCAGTTCGCGCATCTTCTCCGGGAAGACCAATCTGGCCTGATAGTTGCCAAACGGGTCCTGCTGCCAGTTAATAAAGTGTTCTTCCGGCTCTACTTTAAGTGAGTAGCCATGGATATGAGTACGTGAGTGAGGGGCCGGTCTCAACCTCAATAGGTGAGGTGATACCTTCACGTCGCGGTCGAACTTATACGAGGTTTTGTGCTGAATAGCTACACGTATGGTCATGCCGCTTCTCCGTGATCAAAGTGGAACCAAGTTTCACCAATCTCTGCTTGCAGGCTAATCAATGCCAACTGAATATCGTTCAGGTAGTCACTGAACGCCTGACAGATACTTTCGTTGTGTTCAATGCTGTAGGTGGTATCCAACAACTGTTCTATGTGCAGGATGATCTCTTCGTGTCGTGGCAGATACATTGCCGCGCTTTTGATCTGCTTCAGACAGAATGCTTGTGATCGAGGAAAATCTTCGTCAGTAAGTAAGAAGGTTGTGGTATTGACGCCATCGATACCGCAGCGCATGGTTCTCAGGTAGTTCTGATAAGCGCTTTGCGACTTGAGCACCTTCGGCCAGATAATCTGTTCTAGCAAGACCTCTTCTTCCGGTAGGGCTTTTATCTTTAAGCTGACGGCGGAATCCAGAATGCGCGTATTCATATCCGCCCGTTCGAGATAACGTCCCATAATAATAAAGCTCCATGCGGCATCTCGGCTCATGGCGTTGCTCAGCAAACCAATGATCTTTCGGCAGCCTTCAAGCACATTGTTTAGATAGTCATAGCGCTCACCCCGATTTATTCCCTTTTGTAGATTCTTGCGAGCATAGATGTCCAGTTCATTAATCAGCTCCCACATCTCCTCGGGAAGGACATCTCGGGTGGTACGGATATTTTCACGTACCATTTTCAGTGAAGATAACATCGAGCATGGGTTATCCTCACTGGCAAGAAGAAAGCGCACTACGTTTCTTTCGTTCTTATCTTTGTACTTTTTATTAAACTCCTGCGCACTGCCGCTTATCTCTATCAGGTTGTACCATGAAATACGTACATCCTTTGGTAAATCAAACAATAGCTCATCGTAAACACTGATCAGACGGACAATATTTTCAACTCGTTCCAGGTAACGGGCACTCCAGAACAGTCGTTCAGCAACTCTTGATAGCATCACTTATCTCCTTCTGTTTTTACGATCCAGGTATCTTTACTGCCACCGCCCTGAGAGGAATTCACCACCAGAGAGCCTTTTTTCATCGCGACCCGGGTAAGGCCACCAGCGGTTACATAGGTTTTCTTGCTTTGAAGAATAAACGGACGTAGATCCAAGTGTCTCGGCTCCAGTTTTCCTTTTTCTATCAGTGTCGGCGCTGTGGAAAGCTTAAGAGTCGGCTGGGCGATATAGTTGCGAGGGTTGTTCTTAATCAGTTCGGCGAACACGGCTTGTTCTTTTTTGCTGGAGTGAGGACCGACTAACATGCCATAGCCGCCAGATTCATTGGCTGGTTTTACTACGAGCTTATCTAAGTTTTTCAGCACGTATTCTCTGTCATCTTTATCTTCACATAAGAAGGTTTTGACATTAGGCAGGATAGGCTCTTCATCCAGATAGTATTTGATAAGTTGCGGCACATAGGCGTACACCACTTTATCATCTGCGACACCAGCACCAGGTGCGTTTGCTAGCGCTACGTTGCCTTGCTTCCATGCTCGCATCAGTCCAGGAACACCAAGCATAGAGTCTGGGTCGAATGCTTCAGGATCTAAAAACATGTCGTCGATGCGGCGATAGATCACATCCACGCGTTCAGGGCCGTAGATGGTTTTCATGTAGACGCAGTCGTCTTTACCTACATAGAGGTCTCCGCCTTCGACTAACTCTGCGCCCATCTGCTGCGCGAGAAATGCGTGTTCAAAATAGGCTGAATTGTAGATGCCAGGGGTTAAAACGACGATTTCTGGTCGCGGGATATCTCTTGGTGAGAGCGCTTGTAGCGTATCCAGAAGCTGAGAAGGGTAGGAGTCCACTTTTCTGATATTGTCGTTTTCAAACAGCTCTGGTAACACCCTTTTCGTGACGGCTCGGTTTTCCAACATATAAGAAACACCTGAAGGGACACGGAGGTTATCTTCCAGAACGTAAAACTGTCCATCATCGGCACGCACCAAATCGGTGCCACATATATGCGCCCACACACCAAAAGGGGGCGAGACACCGACACACTCAGGACGAAAATTTTTCGATTCTTTAATGATATGAGCAGGGATAATGCCGTCTTTAATACAGTTCTGGTCGTGATAAAGATCGTCGATAAAGCGGTTTAGTGCGGTAAGGCGCTGCTTGAGTCCTTTCTCTGCAGTTTCCCAGTCTTTTGCATCTATTGTTCTGGGAATAATATCAAATGGCCAAGCGCGGTCGATGTTGCCTTCTTCGGTATAGACAGTAAAGCTGATACCCATTTCCTGAATTGTAGCTTCCGCCGCCAGCTTACGTTTATCAAGCTCTTCTGGGGGTAAGCTATCGATATAGCTCAGCAGTCTGCATGAAGAGTCTCTGTATTTACCTGAGCTGTCGATCAGCTCGTCAAAGTACTCTCCACTGTCGTACCCTTCGGTTAATTTACTCATAGCGGGGATCCATCCTCTTGCTTTTGAACTCACTTCCCGGCCGTACTTCACTTTTATCCCTAGCAGCAACTTTAGATATTCAAAGAAAAAACCGGCGAGATTTGATGTTCCTGTTTTGATTAGTTTTATTCTTTATTTATTGCATAAGCATGCATCTATCTCATGACAGTAATAAGAATAAAAGCAAATAACAGACCGGAAATTACATAGTCATGGAAGATTAATAATTCTAAAGTGAGTTTAGCCGCTATGAGCAATTGCATGAATAAATCTGGTCAGCGCTAATTTTTTCTAAGCATATTCACTCGTTTGAGTATTCATTACAAAAATTAAGGTATTGATTCTTTTGTGTTTATCAGTTGCAGTGCTTGCCTTGAACGTTTAGATTACCCAAAACAGTATTAAAAAGCGTGGTTGAGAGTTGGCAGATGTGGGACAAATTGAATTTAAGAAAGTTAATCCTGATCCTATGTGTGTTCAGCGTTGTAGTCACATTGCTTAATGCTTTTTACTCTATTTATCGAGTGCAACATAATCTGATTATCAGCAATACAATGGAGTCCAACCGTGTTTACGCTGAGAAAATGGCGGAGATGACGGATGCTTTTATTGATTCTGCAATGTCTCAGCTTGAATACAGTGCAAATACCCTCCGTACGAAAATGGCTGATCCTGATGTCCTGGAAGAAGAAGTTAATCGCTTAAGAACCCAAACCGATTACTTTAACTCTGTGCTCATCGTCAATGCAGAAGGGGTGATCGTTTCTGTTTCTCCAGAAGCGTTACAAGTGAAAGGCATGCGTCTAAGCGGTAAGCGTTTCTTGCAATCTCTGCACTCGCAAGCGCCAAAAATTACAGACCCGTTCGTCTCTCCAGTAGGGAACTATCTAACCAGTATGTCATATCCTATTTTCTCTGAAAGTGGCGAATATCTGGGCTATGTTACGGGCACCATCTATCTCGAACAAAAAAACATACTGAAGACTTTATTGGGACAACATAGCTACAAAGATGGGTCTTATCTGTATGTTGTCGACCAAAATCGAACGCTGATCTACCATCCAGACAAACGTAGAATCGGACAGAAAATCGTCAACAATGATGCGATCAATGCGGTTGTTGAGGGTCAAAAAGGGCAGCAGGACATTGTAAATTCTCAGGGAATAGAAATGCTCGCTGGTTATGCGCCAGTAAATCAATCCGGGTGGGGGATCGTTGCACAGAAGCCTAAAAATCTCACCTTATCCGTACTCGATGACCAAATGTGGACCGTGTTTCTTGAGACACTGCCTATTGGCGCGCTCACACTGTTGCTTATTTGGGTATCTTCCGTTTTTATATCCAAGCCATTGTGGCAGTTAGCCAGTGCTGTAAAGAACTTCGAGAACCATACTTCGAGTGACAACGATTTTACACAGATTAAGCCATGGTATTTTGAAGCGAGTTATCTGAAACGCAGTTTTCTGAGTGCAATGAATATTGTATCTAACACCATTGATCAGCTTCATCTGGACACCTTAACGGATGCGATGACGGGGTTATTGAATCGTAGAGGGTTAGACAAGGCGGTAGAAAGTCTGCGTGAGCAAAATACGCCATTTTCTGTCCTGGCTCTGGACGTTGATTACTTTAAAAAAGTCAATGATACCTTCGGCCATGATGCGGGAGATGCGTTATTAAAGAGTGTTGCGAGTTTGATTCAGGATCAAGCGAGAAAGGGGGACGTCGTGTGTCGCTCTGGCGGAGAAGAATTTATTGTCTTTTTGACCAAAACCGATCTGGATCAGGCATTTATGGTCGCAGAGCGAGTAAGAAAATCGATTGAATCTCACGAATTTGACACCGTTGGGAATGTAACGATTTCGGTTGGCATATCCCGTTGGGATGGAACGAATGAGCCAATCAACGCGGTGCTTAAAAATGCTGACGATGCACTGTATCAAGCGAAACACAATGGTCGCAATCAAACGGTGTTGAGATACTGATGATTTTGAGTTGCTAAACTAGAGAGCGTTCTTGCTGATTCAGAATCACCAGCCAGAACGCTTCTAGAGTGACTCCACACGTTCGACCTATGTGTTTAGCGTCTGCTGTCATTCCACTTTCTACTGTTTCTCACTCTCGAGCAATCTACACAGAAAGGCGCTTTAATAACGGCGAGTATTCAATATCGAAGTTTTTCTCCTTTTCCTTATTTTTAAAGTCGTGAAATAGAGTGGTTTGCACTTAATTCTTTTAGACGACTCGCATTTTTAATTTTGGTTTGCGTTTAGTCGCTGTTCATCTGGCTTCAGAGTTTGAAGTTTGGTGTTATATTTCAGCATCTTGGCGCGTCTCTAAGATTCCAGTGTACAGCATTGTCTTGATTCCCTACACGCGGCGTTTTTAGTGTGTCAGTTCTTCTCATGTATCCATTGGAAAGTCGTATCGAGCCCACCGCCAGACATGAAAAACGTTTACTTTAAGAAATAGTTTTAAAGCTAGGGAAAATAATGGAACTAAAAGTCTTAGTTGATAACAACACAATCATTGATCGTTATTTTTTAGCCGAACCAGCCGTGTCTTATCTGATTACTGATGAGAATATAAAAATATTATTTGATGTAGGTTATTCAGACGTGTTTATTCAAAATGCAAAGAAAATGGCTGAGTCACTAATGGATATAAATTACGTTGTAATTTCACATGGGCACAATGATCATACCGGAGGTTTGGTTCCACTTGTTAAGCATTACTCTGAGGCGAAAGCTGAGGGAAAAAGCTACGTAAATCCAATAGTTGTCGCCCATCCAGATGCCTTTGCATATAAAGAGTATTCAGGCGATGACATCGGCTCTATCTTAGATGAAACGAGAATAGGCAGATATTTTGGTACTAAAATATCCAAAGAGCCATTCTGGATAACCGACAACATCGTTTTTTTAGGAGAAATCGAAAGAACGAATGACTTTGAGAATATCGACCCGGTAGGAAGGTGTGAACGAGATGGCTCTCTGGGCGATGACTATGTGAAAGATGACTCGGCGTTAGTGTATAAATCGCCTGAAGGCTTAGTGATTATAACGGGCTGCTCCCATTCCGGTATTTGTAATATTATTGAGTATTCAAAAAAAGTTTGTGGTGATAATCGAATCATAGATGTTATAGGTGGCTTTCACTTGATTCAGCCAAGTCCAAAACAATCGGAAGGGACTCTGGATTATTTTAAAAATCAGAAAATCAACGCTATACATCCATGCCATTGCACCAATCTGGATTACAAAATTAAGTTATCTAAATACTCTAGCGTAAAAGATGTGGGCGTTGGCTTATCACTTAATTTTCAATGATTTTTGTAAATAAATAGATCGGAATATCACGTAAGGGTAGTGATTGCGGTACATTTGGCATGAGATCTTCTAACTCAGGTTGATCTGCGACGTTGTATGCTCCTGTGGGTGGGCTATTGTTTATATAACCTTTTAAATTTGTACGTCGGTTATGCTGATTGTACACAGTCTTGGAAAGTTCAAAAGGTGTTTAACCATAGGTTTATTGGAGTCGACTTTAAATCATCAATTTCTACAAGAAGAAGGATGTAAAAGTGAAAATCGCTATTTTATCAAGGAATAAGAACCTTTACTCCACGCGCAGATTAAAAGAGGCTGGTGAGGCTCGCGGCCATGAAGTAGACGTTATTGATACGTTACACTGCTACATGGATATCACCAGCAGCAAACCTGCAGTGAGGTTCAAAGGTGAGCAATTACCGCATTACGACGCGATTATTCCACGAATTGGTGCGAGCATTTCGTTCTACGGAACATCAGTAGTCAGGCAGTTTGAGATGACGGGTAGTTTTAGTGTCAATGAATCCGTCGCTATCAGTCGTTCACGAGATAAATTACGCTCTATGCAGCTTCTCTCAAGAAAGGGTATTGGATTGCCACGTACAGGGTTTGCTAACCGACCAGACAATGTGAAAGATTTAATCCGAAATGTTGGTGGTGCCCCATGTGTGATTAAACTTTTAGAGGGGACGCAAGGTATTGGCGTTGTATTAGCGGATACCGCAAAGTCTGCAGAGGCTATCGTTGAAGCATTCATGGGGCTAAAAGCCGATATCCTGATACAAGAATTTATCAAAGAAGCGGGTGGCGCTGATATTCGCTGTTTCGTTATCGGTGAGAGGGTTGTCGCTGCAATGAAACGACAAGGCGCAGAAGGTGAGTTTCGTTCAAATCTACACCGGGGTGGTTCAGCAACGTTAGTCAAACTGTCTAAAGAAGAACGTGCTACTGCGATCGCTGCGGCTAAAGTGATGGGGCTTAAAGTGTGTGGTGTCGATATTCTAAGAGCGGAACGCGGGCCTGTTGTGATGGAAGTTAACTCTTCACCAGTACTTGAAGGCATTGAAACGGCAACAAAAAAAGATGTCGCAGATTTAATTTTTCAGTTTATCGAAAAGAACGCGAAACCTTACAGAACGAGAACGTTAGGTAAAGGTTGATACTAAAAGTACATATCTGACTCACTTCACTAAGTGATACGGATGTCGGCGTTCTGTAGTCAAACCGGATCACACTGTGGTCGATGCAGCCGATGCAAAGTCGAGATTTCTCTCATCGCATATAGAGCTGATTCGGTTTGACTTGAGCTTTCACCTGACTCGCGTATTATTCTCAGCGTTTCTTCTTTCATTCGATTTTTTATGATCTTATTGGGTTCACGACATCGCGCGCCGCAGAAGCAGGCGAAGTGGCTCCTGGCTATCATTGGCTGGGTCATTGTCGTGTGCCTGATGCAAAACTCCGGCTTTGTATCGTCGTGTTCCATGACCAGAGAGGCGGTTGCGAGCGCTTTGGTCGCTGTAGAAAAGGTTCATGATACTAAGTCAAAAAGTGCCAACAAGTGTGAATTGTCTGAGAAGCTCATTCAGTTTGCTAAACACCATCTCGGGCTGTTCATTGTTATTTTGTTTGTGGGCATTACATTGGTGGCGGTCTGTCGACGTGGTGTATTTGCACAGTTAAGGCAATGGACCGAACCAATACCCTATAAACATCGGGTTCATCTTACATTTTGTGTTTTCCGTGAATGACAAGTGACTTCTGGCTTATGTAGCCAGCGAACTTCTACACTTGTTTTTTATCAGGAATCACTATGAACCATATGACTAAAATGACTCGAGTCGCGTTGATATTCATGACAACGTTACTGTTAAGTTTGTTTTCCTTCCAGCTTTCCGCTCAGACACCCGATACAGGCTGGATGAGCAACCCTCAACATCCACCGGTACAAACACGCTTTGTACTGACCGGCTTGCAAGATCCTCAAGCCAAAACGGTCACTGGCTATCTGGATGTAAAGCTATCGGGAGATTGGAAAACCTATTGGCGCTCACCGGGTGAAGGTGGTGTTGCCCCATCAATTGACTGGCAAGCGTCGAACAATTTGAACAAAGTCGATTGGCTTTGGCCCTACCCACAAAAGTTCGAACTACTGGGCATAGAGACGCAGGGCTACAAGGGCGACACTTTATTCCCGATCACGCTGCACATCGAAGACATGAGCAAACGCGTTGCTATTGATGCGGTATTAACGTTGTCTTCCTGCACCACGATTTGTGTTTTGACGGACTATCCAATTCAACTGACGTTTCTGCCTTCAGATTTACAGGTTGATGAAGAGGTGATGTTTCGTTATGCGCAAGCACTGAGTAATGTTCCGCAACCTTCGCCATTTATTGAAGTCACGCAGGTAGATTGGGATGCCAATCAATCGATACTGCAGGTAAAGCTGACAAACACCCAAGGTTGGAATCATCCGCAGGTATTGGTAGATGGCGTTGATGACTCCACGCGAGATTACAGTTTCAAGTTAAAAGGAACTTATTTGGAAGGCAATGTCCTGACGGCTAGTTATAAAGTGAATACCTGGCTGGGAGAGGTTGACCTTAATAACCAACCGCTGTTTGTTTCAATCAAGGACGATAACTTATTAGCGGAAGAGGTTAGCCAAGCGAAAGCTGCAGCGATCGTAGATGCGTTACCAGATACGTCTTTAACAAGCGTATTTGTTTTTGCTCTGCTTGGTGGTCTGATTCTTAATATCATGCCTTGTGTTCTTCCTGTGCTTGGGATGAAGCTGAGTAGTATCGTTACTGCTCACGGGGTCGAACGTCGTCAGATTCGCGCACAGTTCGTCGCTTCTTCATTGGGAATTTTGACGTCGTTCTGGATTCTGGCGGGTTTTATCACTGCGCTTAAAATGACAGGCAGTGCGATCGGGTGGGGTGTACAGTTCCAGAGTGTTTGGTTTCTTGGCTTGATGGTGCTGGTTACTGGGCTTTTTGGCGCCAATATGCTGGGGCTATTTCAAATTCGTCTTTCATCTGGCACGAATACGTGGCTGGCTTCCAAAGGCAATAACACTCTTATTGGCCATTATGTTCAGGGTATGTTTGCGACTTTACTTGCGACACCATGTTCTGCGCCATTTCTGGGGACGGCGGTGGCCTTCGCGCTTGGGGCTGATGTGTTTACGTTGTTTGCCGTCTTTACTGCGTTGGCAATCGGTATGGCGTTGCCGTGGGTTCTGGTCGCTGTCTTTCCGAGTATTGCGCTTAAATTGCCAAAACCAGGTAAGTGGATGAATGTGGTTAAAGTTGGTTTTGGTGTGATGATGCTGGCTACCAGTATTTGGTTGCTGACCTTGATTGCTAATCACTTACCGTTGTTCTGGGTCATTCTGGCTGGCTTAGTCGGGTTTATTTTTATCATGGCGAGGGTCAAAACCGTTTACGGCGAAAAAATGCTGGCGATAACGGGTTCCGCTTCTGTATTTTTGATTGCAGGTGGGTTGCTTTTTGCTAGTTTCACCGCCAGCAAGTGGGCGACACCACTTCCACAAGACCTTGCATGGCAGAGGTTGTCAAACACAGCGATTGACTCTCATGTTGCAAATGGAAGAGTCGTATTTGTGGACGTCACTGCAGATTGGTGTATCACTTGTAAAGCGAACAAGATCGGGGTGATCTGGCAAGATCCGGTGTATTCGTTATTACAAAGCCCAAGTGTCGCGACATTGAAGGGCGACTGGACTCACCCCGAGAGTTCTGTAACGGATTTCCTACGTCTATATGGACGTTACGGCGTCCCTTTTAATATCGTTTATGGGCCAGCAGCACCCCAAGGCATCCCCTTGCCCGTCATTCTTACGGAGGATGTGGTCGTCAGTGCGATTAAACAAGCGAGTGGAGAAAACAGTTAATGAGCTCTAAAAGCCGGCGTAAATCATGGCAACATTGGCTACGCCAACTCCTACAAATTGTGATCATTGTTACTGTCGTTTCAGTTGGTATAGATTGGTACCGCACCAAAGATATACCCAAACAAAACGCGCCAGCGTTGAGCGCGTTCATGAGCAGTGGTCAATATGTTGATGTCATCGAGAAAAGTCATGAAGAACCCGTGGTTGTCTATTTTTGGGCGACATGGTGTCCGGCATGTAAATTTGTTAGCCCAAGTGTGAACTGGATAAGTGATCACTATTCGGTAATTGGGGTTTCTGGTTCTTCAGGCAATGAGGAGCGGGTGAAACAGTTTATGATGTCTAAAGATTATCGATTCAATAATATCAATGATCCTAAAAGTAAAATTATGCAAGATTGGAAAGTCGTTGTTACCCCCACCATTTATGTTTTAAGAAATGGTGAGATAACCTCTATTACAACGGGTATTTCCACGCCGATGGGAATATTAGCAAGAATTTGGTTAGCCAGTTAATTTCCTAAAATAAATCCGATATTCCAACACTGGAATATCGGATTTTTTAATACGGCGCTATTTTCTAGCACCAACAGGAATCATAATATGAGCATATGGGGTTCCTTTCCACATGACATAGGGGCCACCATAATAGGGATCGGTTGGTAGTGAATCGAGTAGTGCCTGGTCCGGAGTAATAATCATCAAGTGAGGGCCTTCGACTATCCATTGATTGTCGTCGGTTTTTCCTTCTGCATAAGGGTCGGTATTACTGGCGCCACCATCACCGGCCAACATATAAGAAATACCCAATGCTTTTGCTTGGAATGGCTTTTTATTCATCCAGGCATCTGCCCATTCCATCCACGCTCCGTCCATACACATTGGTGCGGTGCCCTCTAGCTGAGGGGGAGTCGGGAAACAGGTATATTGACTTGACCCTTCTTGAAGGACGTTATTGTTCCAGTCCATCACCGTTACTTTGTCACGAATGGTTGGAGGGGCTGCACTCAATGCGTCATCCAATAAAGCTTGTGAATCATCTGCTGCGTACACACTAAAAGCGCAACTTACCGAAATAAGAGTTGAAATATAAAGAGCTGACTTCATAAATATGGCCTCAAGTTAATACAACATGAGAATGAGAGTGACTTAATTATAGATTAACATTAGCAATGAGTAATTTATTTTTACGGAACACTCATAAGCAATAAGTTTATTATGTTGATTTGAATATTGTTTCTATATACATATGAAACATCACTTTTACTATTAATATTTTTACGCTTACCATGGCCAGTTTAATATTAATGTTGGTAAACGTTTTTATATATCTATCTTTATATCTAAATTTTCATTTAGAGAGCAATATTATTTTATGCTCGTAATGTATTTATATAACAACGAATTAATATAGAAAAAAGCCGCATGATTGCGGCGATGTATAGAAAACCAGTCAGCAAATGGTGCTTTCTAATGCTGGGTGACGTTGTTTTGGAGCATTTCGGGGTGTTTCAATAACATGACTCGAATCCAGTGATGGACGACCCAGATCACCATTGCGGTAAGTAGCACTGCCACAAAAATGGAGCTGAAACGGTACAGGATTGAGAAAAAGGCATCCTTTTGCTCTGGAACCAATGAAGTTGTTAAGGGCACTGATAGCGCCGACATGGCGGAAAACGCAATCGCAGCTTTTATTTGCCCCTTGGTCAGCCAGAGGCAGAAAGGCCCCATCGCAATGGTAAATGCCAGCCAGAAAAGTAAGCCATGGCCATACCAACTGCCCAAGATTAATTGCACAGCCATCCCTGCGATGCAGCCTAACGCTGTTCCTATTATGCGGATTTTCGCCATGCCCATTGAACCGGCTAAAGTCATTGGCGTCAGAATGATCAATATGGAAGCCTGTGCAGACAACGAATCATACAAATCAGCAACCTGGAAAACGATAAATGCAGCCATCGCGACTACCCAACCCATTGCGACCTGACTGATATAGTCGATATCTCTTTTCACGGGGGTAGAGATTGCGATGTTTTCGGTTGGTGAATCAGGCTCTGGAAACAGCCAATAGGCGAGTGCACAAACAAAAATATTACACAGGGTGATGACCCACATGTTGACGTTGAATTCTTCGATATCCATAAAATCGTAGCTGGCGAAGTTCAACACAATGGAGCCAACTAGCAGCCCCATGTAGCCGAACAAAAACGTTTTTGGATTCATCATCGCGATACACTTAAACAGCATCATGATGCCGACCGCTACAGTCATCAGCACCGGATGGAACTGTAAGTACTCCAACAGGAAAGTAGCTTGCAGCGTTGTCCAAACGGCGGAGAAAAACACCATCAGTAACGACGGGAGATCAAAACGGTCAATTCGTCCCAGAATAAACAGCGGTACCATGATGGCAAAGAATCCGTATGACCAGTTAAACAACATGCTCAATGCGAGACCTAAAGAGCAGCCGAACCAAATTCGTAAGGTTTTCATGTTGCCGCCTAGTAGATAAAGTGGAACCAACTCGCGAGGTAAATCTGAGCATTAGCCATCATCTGCCAGAAAACACTATTGTCCGGATACAAAACGATGGTTGCACGAGAGCCGACGAATAGGGCGTTTGGTAATGCTTCGTCACTAGTGAGATTAACCCGTGTGCGCTGAGCATCACGTACCCAACGGTTATTCACTTCCACTTTTGTCAACGCACCATTTGGTGTTTGTTGCGCTGCGGCGACACCGTAATCTCTGCTGGATAGATCAAAGTCGTAAACCACCCCGGGATTTGCATCGAAAGTGACTAAGGCATGATAGGTTTTGTCGACGCCAGCGACCGATTTTTCACGAAAGTCAGCAGCAACCCACATAGAACCCGTTGGTACGAACGTTAAAAGCGGCAAGTTACTATTCGCCATGGTGCCGGCTTCCAGTTGTAGGTTAGTTACCACACCATCACTTGGCGCGAGTATTTCGGTATTGGCTAAGTCTAACATCGCTTTGTCGATACCATTTTGAGCGATACGCACGGCGGAACTTTGACCTTTTTGATCACCAAGCTGGGCTTCAATGACTTTTAAGTTCTGTTTTTCCGCTTTTAATGCAGCATTAGATACCTGGTTTTGTGCGAAAGCATCATCGAGCGCTGATTGGGAAATGACTTTCTTACTTGATAGCTTCTGCAAGCGTACGTATTCCCGATGTGCATTATCAAACGTCGCTTGCGCTCTGGCAATATTGGCAATTGCTGCCTCTCGCTGAGAATATAGGGTCGCCTCTTTTTCATATGCGGCTTGCAGCGACAACTTCGCTTGCTCAAGCGCGATTCTGTATTTGCGATCGTCAATCTTAAATAGCACTTCGCCCTTGCGGACTTCCTGGTTATTGGAAATCAGCACGTCGGTGACTTTACCAGAGACCTCTGGAGCTAATTGAACAACATACCCCTGAACCCGACCTTCGGTAGTTAATGGTGCGTGACGGTCAGCAATGACGATGTATAAGAATAGAACGATAAACAGGACAATTAATGTGCGCATCCAGTGTCTGAATTGTTGGTCAGCAGTCATTGAAAGTTCCGGAGATAGATTAAAGAAAGCGATTATAGATAACTAACTAACAATTCAGTAGAATGATAACACCAACATAAGTGACCTAAAAATAGGACAATGAACGTAAGCTTAGATGATATTTATCTGTTCACCCAGACTGTTGTTCATGGTGGGATCAGTGCGGCGGCTGAGGCGAACCAATTACAACGCTCCAAAGTGAGCCGCAGATTGCAGGAACTTGAAAAAGCGTTGGGTGTGCAATTACTCATCCGTACTACCAGAAGCATTGAACTAACCGCGCACGGTAAACGCTTATTTGAGTTGGTCGGACAGTCGGTCGATCATATCCAGCAGGGTTTGATTGCAATGCATGAGTACCAGCAAGAGCTTTCAGGGAAGGTGCGATTGGCTATTCCATCCGCGTTAATGAGCTCGGCTGCGTTTAGTGCGATTATTTCTGAATATACTCAGCGTTATCCAGATATCTCTGTGGAGATCGAGAACCATCAAGAGAGTGTCGATCTTAAACGGCAGTCGTTTGATCTTCAGCTTTTGCCCAGCGTCGTTAAAGTGACCGATGACAGCTATATTCAATTTAGTCTGTTGCCGTATACCAGTCATTTTGTTGCATCAAAAGCCTACCTTGAGGCTCATCCTCCAATCAAGTCTTTGGACGATCTCAAGCATCATCGCTTGCTGACTAATCGCTATAACGCGAACCTGTTAGATCCTGCTCTGGATGTTGCATTAAAGTCTGATGACCTCAACCTGTTACGTTCAATGGCGATCGCAGGCAATGGTATTGCTTTTATTCCTCAGACACATTCAAAGCCCTCGTTGCAAGATGGCCTACTTGTCGAAGTGTTGCCCGAAATCGCTCACCCAAAGCAACATTTGACCCTTATTTATCCGTCTGCTTTGTTTCTGCCAAACAAAGTGGTTGCGTTAATTGAACTGTTTCGAGAAAAGTTTAAATAGCAAGAGGTATGGCGCACTCAAAATAGTGTGAGCGAGCCTTCTCTTTCCGTCGCAGGTTCTCCAACCTAAGCGCATATTAGGTCATTATCGATATTCAACTGGTTTTATTGGGTGTCAAGCACCACATAAAGGAGGGAAGTATGTTATCGAAAGACAACACTGGGTTGATTGTCGTGGATGTACAAGGCAAGCTCGCGACATTAGTGCATGAAAGTGACCAGCTGATTGAAAATGTCGCCAAGTTGGTCAAAGGAGCTAAGGCACTGAACTTGCCAATTCTCTGGCTGGAGCAGAACCCTGAAAGGCTAGGGCCAACCTCTGAGCCTATTCGAGTGGAGTTAGAGACAGCACATTTGCCTATTACCAAGTACACATTTGATGGCTGCAAAGAAGAACGTTTTAAGCTAGCGGTAGACAATGCCAAAGTGGATACATGGCTGGTTTGTGGTATCGAGTCCCACATTTGTGTGTATCAAACTGCGCTTTCTTTGCGTCAATCGGGCTACCGCGTTGAACTTGTGACCGATTGTGTGTCGTCGCGTACGGCTGCGAACAAGGCGCTCGCTCTGGCGAAGTTAACCGCCAATGGTGTCGTATTAACGGGCCTGGAAATGTGTCTTTACGAAATGGTGGAAGATTGTCGAGCGCCAGAGTTTAAAGAGATTCTGGCGTTGATCAAATAGGTATTCGAGGCGCTGTCTAGGGCTGCGCGTTTAGTCAAATTCTCGTTGATATCTTGGCAGCATTGACTCGTTGCCAAGTATCCCTCCTTGATGAACATAGATCAGTGTCTTGTCTGGGTTCTCTTTTCGCCACGAAGCCAGACATTGCCACATATAGGGGTCGTAAAGGAGATCAAACTCCAGATCCGTTTGTTCGTACAAGCTTTTCCATGTCTCGTAATCTTCTTTATACAGGCGTCCGAAATGGTGTTTTTTCCGTACCGATAAAACCTGCGGATGGCTGGTTTCGCCCAGCATATTGAACTGCTCAGTTAGATAGTTTTCATCTCCTACGCAAGGGCAGGTTAAGATTTCTATTCCATGAGGGTTAAGATACTTGTGCAGATATAATGCGGTGGTGCCAGTACCGGAAGGAAGCGCAACCGCAAACTGTTCTTTTGCCCTGAAGCGAGTCCAGTCGAGAATCTCGCGCGCAAGTTGTTTTACGCCACCTTCGGCAATTTGAGAGCGTCCGCCTTCAGGCATAAACAGCGTGGTTTCATCCAATCCACGTATATCCGAGATGTACTGGCTAGGGTGAAGCTCGCTGCCAACGTCTTTCATCGCTGTTATCTGCATCCCTAAATCGAGTGCGCCCCGATAATTACCAATAGGCGTGCTTTTTAACCACTCCGGGATATGACTGACATAAAACTCGAATGCCCACCCTTTAACTTTTGCGAGTGCAGCCAGAGAATACATCGCATTAGACTGGGCTGAGCCATAGCTAATCAGAGTCGTAACATTTGGATCCTGTTCTTCTAATAACATCATGAATTTACGTGCTTTGTTCCCGGAAAAGTGGGAATGCAGTAAATCATCGCGCTTTAGAAAGAATGTCTGACCGTTAAAGCTGTGTTGAGTGATTGGGCTTTCAGAGAGTTTCATGTGATGCCTGACGGAATAAACCGTGTCACCTGATCATTTTAAAAGGTGGCACAGTTTACCGTTATCGCTGAGAGAACAAAAGCGGCGAGGCTTAAAAATACCATTGATTTTTCGCGGTTATTCGTCGGTATGTTCAGATGCCAAATTGATCAAAGCTTCACACCCGCCTGATGAGTGCGTATTGATCACAAACTGCCAGCCATAGCGGCGGCACAAGTCATCCACGATCATGAGCCCTAAACCGTGTCCGTCAGAGTCTGGTACGGAAGAAAAGCCTTCTCCTTCATCTCGGACAGACAAAGTATCGTCGCTCATTTCAACGTAGATTTTGCCTTTAGAGGTCGCGGCAATACTATTTCGAATCAGGTTACTCAGAACGATATTAAGCACAGCGGTTGTTGCTCTTGTATGTGGGCTGCCTGTTACCGTCACTTCAAACTCAAGAGACTTTTCATCAGCCTGTGCCTGACTAAGCGAAACAATGTGGCGTAGCTCCTGCTCAGAAATTCTCCGCACAGGGCTATCATCCGAATTTCGCTCATAACGAACTAACCCCAGCAATGCGTCGACCATGGTAGACATCTGCTGCGTTGCGTCCTGAATACGATGAACCTGTCGTTCCTGAAATGGTGTGCTGGAATTTCTGGCTAATAAGCTACTGGAGCCTTTCATGACTGTCAGTGGCGTTCTGAGCTCATGACTGGCGTAGCGTGCAAAGGCTTGTTCTCGCTTAATGACCTGATTTACCTCGTTGCGATACTCGTTAAGTTGAGTAGCAAGAGCTTCGAACTCTTTCGCTGAACCTGACGGGACAACAAACTTCTTTGTTGTATCGCCTTGGTGCTCATCCAATTGCGTTTTCAGAGTGTTAATCGGCTCAATTAGTCGCTGAGACAAGCGGAGTAACAAGCTGCCGAAGACAAAAATCAGTGCGAGTACCACCGCCAGCACCAACCCGATAACATAAGAGAACTCGCTCCATGTAATCTCGATTTCATCAATTAACGAAATCAAGATGATGGGATGCTCCTCACCATCCTGCATGTAGGTGCTCATGTAAATCATGCGTGTATAGGGTTCTTCGCCGGCTTCACCTAAAAAATAGTGTTTATCTTGCAAGAAAGGGCGGTAAAAAGCGGGAACCAAGTTGATGTCATTGTATGCCGTTGTGAGAAGATCAAGCTTTATGACTCCCTCGGAAGGCGTCTGTTTAAAATGTTCGATTGCTTCTTTTTTGTCGATCATAATTCGGCGCTCACCGACGCGATCTTCTGACCACAGCAGTGATCCACTTACTAACGCAAAGCAGAGCAATCCGATCACGACGGAAACCAGCAAGAAAAACAGTTCGAGTCGACCGGTCATACTTTTCGTATTACCGAGTAAGCGACGAATCATGCTCCCGGCTCCAAGCGGAAGCCGACTTTAGGAATGGTTTTGAGCAAGTGCTCCTCGAAGGGTTTATCGAGTTGTCCGCGCAGCTGATAAATGTGGCTGCGAAGCACATCGTTATTTGGCTCGTTTTCTTTCCATAAACGAAAGGCAATGTCTTCTCGGGTCACGATTTCTGGAGCGCTTTGTACCAGCATTTCAAGAATGGTGTAAGTAGTTGGGTTTAGTGCCAACTGCTTGCCTTGGCGATATGCCTGATGCGTTTTTTGGTCAATCGTTACTTCACCGTACTGGAGTTGGCTTGAGGCAACGGTACCACGATAGCGTTTTATTAGCGCAGTCATGCGAGCTTCGAGAATATCGAGGTCAAAAGGCTTAGTCAGGTAGTCATCCGCTCCATGGGCAAAGCCTTTCAGCATATCGTCGCGACTATCTAGTGCGGTCAGCATGAGTACAGGGGTATTATTTCCTGCGTCTCTTAACTTGTTACACAGCGTTAAACCATCCATACGCGGTAACATTAAATCGAGCAAAATAATGTCGAAAGAGTTACTAAGGGCAAGCTTAAGACCAAGCTCTCCGTTGTCAGCGTAATCAAGCTGCATGCCAGCACACTCGAAATAATCGAACAGCATTCCAGCGATTTCTCGATTATCTTCTACTAAAAGTACACGTTTCATTCATTCTTATCCAATCTCGGCAATGTCGGTTTGCCCTTGACGAACATTATTCACTATAAGCGTGAAAAAGTTGTCAATGTTATAAACGATTCACCAGTATAAGTGACTGATTGAAAGCGTAACACGCAAAACAAAAGGGCTCCAGAATTGCTTCTGGAGCCCTTTATTAGATTTCGTTGTTTCGACGGTTATCGACGCTTAGGTTTGCGCTGACCGGCTGGTTTACCCTGAGCTTGAGGGCGGCCCTGGCCTTGTGGCTTACCGCCATTCGGACGGTTTGAGTTAGAGCCTGCACGCTGGCTGTTGTTATTTCCACGCCCTTGACCACCTTGCGCTTTACCTGCGCCATTACGGTTGCCAGAAGGCTTGCCGTCACGAGAACCACCCTCAGAGCGTTTCTCAAGGTGACCACCAAAACCAGGCTGGTTCTTGGTGTGCTTAGTCGCAAAGCGGTTTGCACCGTGGCGGCCGGATTTACGACGCTGCGCTGGTGTTTGCGCATCAATGTCTTCAGCCGGCACCAAACAAGTGGCTTTGTCACCAATCAGATGTTTTTTGCCCATGCTAACCAATGCTTCACGAATCATTGGCCAGTTTGCCGGATCGTGGTAACGCAGCAGAGCTTTATGCAGACGACGCTGACGCTCACCTTTAGCGACAGGAATGTCTTCACGCTGTTTGTACTTCACGCGTTTCAGAGGGTTAGTCTCTGAGTAGTACATAGATGTTGCGTTACACATTGGCGATGGGTAGAAGTTTTGTACCTGGTCACACTCAAAGTTGTTCTTCTTCAACCAAAGAGCAAGGTTCAGCATATCTTCATCTTCAGTCCCCGGGTGCGCAGAGATAAAGTAAGGGATCAGATACTGTTTCTTACCTGCTTCAGCACTGTACTTCTCGAACATTTCTTTGAAGCGGTCATACGTACCCATGCCTGGTTTCATCATCAGATCCAGAGGGCCTTTTTCAGTATGCTCAGGTGCGATCTTCAAGTAGCCGCCAACGTGGTGAGTGACCAACTCTTTCACGTATTCTGGTGACTCAATCGCAAGATCGTAACGTACGCCCGACGCTACCATTACCTTCTTAACGCCTTCAACTTTACGTGCTTCGCGGTAAAGGTCGATGGTGTGTTTGTGGTCTGTGTTTAGCTTGTTACAGATACCTGGGAACACGCAAGAAGGGCGACGACAGTTCGCTTCCGCTTTCGGATCTTTACAACCCAGACGGTACATGTTCGCGGTAGGACCACCAAGATCGGAAATCGTGCCAGTAAAGCCTGGAACTTTGTCGCGAATTTCTTCTATCTCGTTAATGATCGATTCTTTAGAACGGTTCTGGATGATTCGTCCTTCGTGCTCGGTAATCGAACAGAATGAACAACCACCAAAACAGCCGCGCATGATATTCACCGATGTTTTGATCATGTCATACGCAGGGATTTTCGCTTTACCATACATAGGGTGAGGGACACGTGCGTATGGTAAACCAAACACAAAGTCCATCTCTTCTGTGGTCAACGGAATCGGGGCTTGGTTAACCCAAAGTTCACGGTCGCCGTGGCGTTGAATCAACGCTCGTCCAGAGTATGGGTTAGTTTCCAGGTGCATCACACGGCTTGCGTGCGCGTACAGAATACGGTCGTTGTTAAGTTTTTCGAAGTTAGGTAAACGTACCGCTGTGGTTTTAGCATCATGACGTGACGGACGAATAGTGATTGGCTGCGCCGCAGCTGGTTCGTCTTTCTTGGTGTCGCACTGCGTTTCTACCTCGTATGGGTTCTTAGGTACGAACGCTTCTTTACGTGGTTTTTCAATACGAGACGAGTCGATGATGGTATAGCTGTCTGGTGCTGCAGGCAGGTTAACCGCTGTACCACGAATGTTCGTCATGTCAGAAATGTTTTCGCCGTTTGCGATGCGGTGTGCCACTTCAACCAGCGCACGCTCAGCATTACCAAATAACAAAATGTCGGCTTTCGCATCAAACAAAATTGAGCGACGAACTTTATCTGACCAGTAGTCATAGTGCGCAACGCGTCGCAGGCTGGCTTCAATACCACCTAGTACGATAGGCACTTCTTTATAGGCTTCACGACAACGCTGTGAATAAACTAAGGTCGCGCGGTCAGGACGTTTACCACCTTCGTTATTCGGTGTGTACGCATCATCGTGACGAAGTTTTTTATCTGCGGTGTAGCGGTTGATCATGGAGTCCATGTTACCCGCTGTGATCCCAAAGAACAGATTTGGCTGACCAAGCTGCATGAATGCGTCTTTGTTCTGCCATTCAGGTTGAGCAATGATACCGACTCTGAAGCCTTGCGCTTCTAGTAGACGGCCAATGATCGCCATACCAAAGCTTGGGTGATCCACGTAGGCATCCCCTGTCACAATGATAATGTCACAGCTATCCCATCCTAGGGCATCCATTTCTTTGCGGCTGGTCGGCAAGAAAGGTGCCGAACCAAAACACTCGGCCCAGTATTTTTTGTACTCATGAATAGGAGTGATGTTGTTGGTCATATTTTGCTCTCTGTTCCAGGGAGCGCGAATTATAGCGATTTGATGATCAGGTATCTATACCAAACTTGTTTATTCAAGCTTAGTTCATCGAGTTTTATTTAGATTGTAAAAATTGGACGGAGTTAACGATGGATTTTTATCTAATATCACCTTGAATCCCTTGTGGTTATTAGGGTTGCGACTAATAGTGTCCCAATCTTAATACAAGGTATAAGCAACCGTGTTCTTATCTTTGTTCCTGTATATAATCAGATTGTGCACAGCAATATAACGAGATTCAGGCGGTTATGTTTGTCACGCTAAGCCAGAGCAGTCGAAGTTAGGGTTTAAGAAGGAAAGGCTAGGTAATGAGGGATTCAGCAAAGATAGCACTAGGTCGAGTACAACCCAAACTCAATCATACAACAGTTATTGAGTGGTCTTACAATCGTTGTACTCGCGAGTATGAGTGCGACCAGCGGAGCATGGACGAGGTTTTTGGTTTTCAAAGCTTTGAGGACATGCTTGATCAAATGTCTTCGGAGCAAAGGGAAAACTTCCAGCAGCAAATCAGCGAAGTGGATCTACTCGGTGGAGAGGGGCATTTTTCGTGCTGTTTAGCATCAAACGAAATCGATCTTGTTTGTGCCACGATGAACTTCGAGAAGGTAAATGACTGCGTGGTGAAAGGTACCGTCACGCCTTTGATGAACATTGCCGGTGGAGGGGAGCAGGCTAAAATATTGGAAACTCTGTTCGACTTACCAAATGTTGGTGTTTTAATCGCGGACGCTAACGCCAATATACTTGGGTGTAACCGAGCTTTCGAACTGCAAATGGGCTATAGAAATAGCGATCTCATCGGCCTCAAAACAGAAGTTTTTCGTTCCTCACATCATAGTCAATCCTTTTATGCTGAGATCTGGAACCGTATCGAGAAAGATGGTTACTGGAGTGGCAACCTTTTTTCCCGAACCGCGAGTGGTGGTCATCAAGCTCACCATCTCTACGCTTATCGGCTGAATTTTCAATCTGGGCGAGTTTTGTTCCTCGGGTTCTCTACGGATATCTCTGCGTCTTTGGTATGGATGAAAAATCGCAGTGAGCAGGCTCGAGACTGGTTCTCGTTTTTGCCCACAAAAGACCAATTTGAAAACAAACTAGAGCACTTCGCCAGAGAGAGCGGCCATCAAGATCTCAATATCATCATGACGCTGAGGCCGAACTTTAGTCAGAATCGCTTAGTGGAGCAGCAGCTAGGGTTTGCTGACTTTATCACGCGCAGCCGCTACACAAAGCTAGCCGGTCAGTTAACTCGGAATGTATTTGTCGTGTGCTTGCAAACACCGCGTTGCCAGTGGCTAAGCACCATCAAGTTAATCGAAGTGGCTATGAAGGGATTCTTCACGGAATTAAAAAGTGAGATGGGTACAATTGTTCATGACACGATTGTTGAAGGACAAACTGGCGTGTCCGTACTTGGCTACGATACGAGCAGTCCAAAAAAGGCGTTAGCTTTGGCGGTTCAAACGATGGTGTCGTCTAAAGTAGGTGAAGGAGGATACTTCAATTTTTATAACAGCACACTGCATACCGAGCTGCTAAAACGCCAGCACTTAGAAGCCTTCCTTCAAAAGAAAATCGATGGTGAACTTGTAGATGTCTATTTTCAGCCGATTGTGGACACCTACTCGGGTAAAGTCATTAAATTTGAAGCGTTAGCGCGGTTTCACCATGAAAATAGTAGTTACACTACGCAAGAGATGATTTCGGTTATCGAAGATCTGGAATTAATCGCCGAGTTAGACGATATGGTTTGTCGAATCGCGCTGGAGCGCTGGTCTGAATTACAAGGCTTCTATGACGATGATGTCGGACTGTCCATTAACCGCTCTCTCAACACTAAGTTAGATGTATTACAGGTGTTGCAACGTTCATTAGATTTGATTAAATCCAGCAGCGTCAATCCTGAACTGGTGACATTAGAATTAACCGAATCGGCTTACTTTGAGCAAGATGAAGCGCATACTCAAGCCTTGAAGCAGATCAGGCAAGAAGGGATCAAAATCGCCATTGATGATTTTGGTACTGGCTACGCTTCTTTTTCTTATCTCGGAAAAGGACAGTTTGATCTACTCAAAATTGACCGTAAGTTCGTGGCTGATATTCATGAGGGCAGCAGTAATTATTACATTGTTAAAATGATCACAGAACTGGCTCACCAATTGGGAGTAAAAGTGATTGCAGAAGGCGTCGAGCAAGTACAAGAGAGGCGTATTCTGGCCGACCTTGGGGTCGATTACCTTCAAGGGTATTTGTTTTCCCCGGCGGTGCCAGCCACGGATCTGAAGCAAACTAAATATTGCCAGAGCTTATTTAGCCCGGGCTCGGGGTAATGAAAGCCTCTGTCTTCTTTACGTAATCAGAAAATGCTGTAGAAGTGAGTTCGAAAGGTGAGCAGAGCCGATTAATGGCCCTTTAGGGTTTAGGTGGTTTGGCGATAGGTGATTTGTTATTATCGCCACCCCAAACGACTTTTGAGCTTGCTACATCATGATTCAACAATTGCTGGTTACTTTTCCTCCTATGTTATTTGGCGCACAAGCGCTACTGACTTTGCTTTTAATCAAGGGCGATATTTGTCCGGGTCAGCGAGGTCGTCTGCACAAAATGTTACCTGCAATAGGAGTCATGTGGCTGGCAGTCGCATCATTGCGCATTGAGGCGTTTATGGTGGTGTTTGCGATCTTCTATTTCTATTCTCAGGTTCAGACCAAAAAAACGCGTGAGAAAGGGCCAATTTGGGCATTGCACCTGGCGAATGGTTTGGCGTTTGCCTATGTCAGCATTCAAGTATTTGAACAGGCTAACTGGCCAGCAGCGTTTGCAATGGCGCTCATGATCTTCTTTCTTGGGGCTTCATTCTCTCAACTGCTACTTACGATTGCGCGTAGCCGTTTAGAAGCGTTTCATCGAATCTTACCAGTAACCGGTATTGTATCTGGCATGTTGTTGGTGATTGCGACGCTGTTTTCCTCTTACCAGTTGGATGAGGCAGCATTAAGTGCCGCAACTCAACCAATACTCATTGCCTTGGCGATGTTGATCTCTTCTATTGTGGTTTGGTGTTGGCACATTTTCACCCATAAAAAACCTGAGAAAGTGCAGCTTAGTATCGCTTTCTTATTTGCTCTTGTTTCTATGACAAGCCTGCAAAGCTTGTTTTCAATGATCGCTTAATATCCCGTTTGTGAGCTCACGATCTAGAGTGGGCTCACTTTAAATTCGCCAGATTATGTCTACGCTGTATATATACCCGGTCACTTGAGGTTATTGGGGTATAAACCTTGTCGAAGAGGAGTGTCGCGATGGATTTAAGCAATGTAGGTAATCTGGATAGCATTATTCTGTTAGGTATCGTCAACGAAAAACTACGCTTAGAGTGTGACAGTTTTGACGAATTAGTATCGACTTATGAAATGGATACAGAGTCGGTAGTAGGCAAGCTGGATATGCTTGGCTACCAGTACGACCCTCTCACAAACCAATTCAAATCGTACGAACGCTAACAACGTTCAACATCTCCCATTCTTAAGCCATCTTGATGCCATCGAGGTGGCTTTTACATTGTTGTCTTGCGGTTGCGAAAAACGCCTGTAAATAGCGTTTGTCTTTCTCTGAGTTTCGAACAGCAGCAAACAGACGACGCCACAGCCCATTGCCAAATGGCTTACTGGTAATTAATCCTTGTCGAGAAAATTCTGAAATTGCCCAGTTCGGCAGCGCGGCAACCCCTAATCCAGCCGAAACCATTTGCACTAACATCAATGTGTTGTCTGCTTGCTTCCACTTAGCTGGCTCCACACCAGCAGGTTGTAAGAAGTGTTTAACCACATCAAGTCGCTGTTTTTGAACCGGATAAGAGAGCATGGTTTGATCGGCAAGATCTTGAGGATCAATAATCGCTTTATCAGCCAACGGGTGGCTGGTGGACGTGATTAGACGCATTTCAAAGTCAAACAAAGGCTCGTAGTGCACTTCTGAACGCGGCTGAATATCCGAAGTAATAACCAGATCCAGCTCTCCGGCGAGTAGGGCTGGTAAAGGCTCGAATCCAAAGCCTGAAGAAAAATCCAGCGTCACACTAGGCCACGCCAACTGGTATTCCTTAAGAGCAGGCATCAGCCATTGAAAACAAGAATGACATTCGATAGCCATGTGCAATCGGCCATTAACGTCTTCTTTCAAACTTGCCAGTTCATTCTCTGCTCTAGCGAGTTTCGGTAAAATATCTTCTGCAAGGCGCAATAGAATTTCACCTTCTGAAGTGAATTTCACCGGGCGGGTTTTCCTAAGAAATAACTGCCCACCAATACGAGACTCCAGATCCTTAATTTGGTGCGAAAGAGCTGATTGAGTCAAATGCAACGCGGTTGCCGTGGCCGTCAGTGAGCCCGTATCTCGAAGCGAGGTAATAGTACGCAAGTGTTTTAGCTCTATCATGAATCTCTTTCATCCTTTAATGCTCACCATGAACTTAATTAACTTAACTGCAAAATATAGAAATGTAAACGTCTAGACGTCTATTAATTAAAGGTATTGGTGCGTTTTACGATCGCATTATGAATTTTTTTAATAAACAAGTTGAATATTTAGACCTTGTCCAATTTTAGTCTGAGAGAGATAGTTTAGCCATCCAGACATCCTAATGGTTAAGCCAGAGATGTTCTGACCAAAATAAACTGAATAATAAGGACTAGGGAAATGGCGACAATCACACACATACTTGGCTACCCACGCATTGGTGAAAAACGTGAATTGAAATTTGCGCAGGAGAAATACTGGCGCGGAGAAATCGATCAAGCACAACTCCAGCAGGTTGGCGCACAGCTAAGAGCAAACAACTGGCAAGTACAAAGCGATGCGGGTTTGAGTTTTGCCACTGCTGGCGACTTTGCCTGGTATGATCACGTACTGACAACAACATTGTTACTGGGCCACGTACCAAAGCGTCATGCCGAGGGCACACCTAACCTTGATACTTTGTTCAAGGTTGGTCGAGGCCAGTCACAGGCTGGTTGTGGCTGTGCAGGCGCAGCTGCCTCTGACATGACTAAGTGGTTCAATACCAACTACCACTACATTGTGCCGGAATTTAGCAAAGACGATACTTTTGAGGTGAGCTGGCCGCAGCTATTTGAAGAGGTGAGTGAAGCCGTTAACGCGGGACACAAGGTTAAGCCTGTTCTACTTGGTCCATTAAGTTACTTGTACTTGGGTAAAGAAGTTGAAGAAGGTTTTGACCGCCTGTCACTGTTACCAAGATTGCTCACCGCGTATCAAGCAATTTTGGCTAAATTGGCTGCTTTGGGTGTGGAATGGGTACAAATTGATGAGCCTATTCTGTCTCTTGAGCTGGAAAGTCAATGGGCGGATTCATTTAAACTGGCGTATCAAATCATCCGCAGTGACGTAAAAGTGCTGCTAACGACTTACTTTGACGCTGTTACCGATACACTGGACAAAATTGTCGAGTTACCTGTTGATGGTTTGCACATTGACTTGTCGGCAGCGCCAGACCAGCTTGATGAAGTTGTGGAAAAACTACCACAAGGTTGGGTGTTATCGGCTGGTGTTATCAATGGACGCAATGTTTGGCGAGCTGATCTAAGTGCGCAACTGGCGAGCTTACAACCGGTAAAAGAGAAGCTAGGCGATAAGCTGTGGGTTGCAAGCTCATGTTCATTACTGCACAGCCCGGTAGATCTAGAGCTTGAAACAGCGCTGAGTGAAGAAGTAAAAAGCTGGTTCGCCTTTGCGAAACAGAAAGTTACCGAGGTAGCCCTGCTAGGTAAAGCACTGGACGGCGATCAAAATGCGATTCTGGCATGCGATACTTACAGCCAGCCAATCAATGCGCGTAAAACGGCGACACACGTGAATAAACCTCAAGTGCAGGCTCGTATTAATCGCATCACCGCGGAGCTAACACAACGCAGTGCTCCTTATCCTGAGCGTGCGGCGCATCAGGCCGAAGTACTGGGGTTACCACTGTTGCCAACCTCGACTATCGGCTCTTTCCCTCAAACCGGTGAAATTCGTGTTCAGCGCAGCGCGTATCGCTCTGGTCAACTTTCTGAGTCAGATTATATTTCCGCACTTAAAGGGCATATTGCTGATGCGGTGAAACGTCAGGAAGCGCTGGATCTGGACGTGTTGGTGCACGGCGAAGCTGAGCGTAACGATATGGTTGAATACTTCGCAGAAAATCTGGCTGGTTTCCAAACAACCAAATTCGGTTGGGTTCAGAGTTACGGTTCTCGCTGCGTGAAGCCTGCTATTGTCGTTGCGGATATTGAGCGTGAAAAACCAATCACGGTTGAGTGGTCAACGTATGCACAATCCCTGACCAGCAAACAAATGAAAGGAATGCTGACTGGCCCTGTTACGATTCTGTGTTGGACATTCCCGCGTGAAGATATTACGCGTAAGGAGATCACCCAACAGTTGGCGCTGGCGCTGCGAGATGAAGTTTCTGACCTACAAAATGCAGGCATTAATATCATCCAGATTGACGAGCCTGCGATTCGTGAAGGGTTACCGCTTAAGAAGCGTGATCATAAAGCTTACCTAGAATGGGCTGTGGATGCGTTTAAGATTTCTGCAGGTAGTGCGAAGCCGGAGACACAGATTCATACTCATATGTGTTACAGCGAGTTCAATGAAATCATTGATTCAGTTGCAGCACTGGATGCAGATGTGATTACCATTGAGACATCACGTTCAAACATGGAATTGCTAAAAGCGTTTGAAGAGTTTAATTATCCAAATGAAATCGGTCCTGGAGTTTATGATATTCACTCGCCGAACATTCCAAGTGAAGAGTGGATTGAAGGTCTGATCAAGAAAGCGGCAGAAAAAATTCCGGTACAACGTTTATGGGTGAATCCAGATTGTGGTCTAAAAACACGAAACTGGGCAGAGACAGAGGCAGCGTTGGCTAACTTAGTCTCAGCAGCGAAAAAGCTACGTACTGAGCTAGCATAAACAGCAGTTATAGAAAAAGCAGGGGTGAGACCCTGCTTTTTTGTATCTTTTAACCAGCCATTCAAATGCGATGCTTGGACGGTATCCAATACTGAGCTCGCTCGGCAAATTACTGTGATTAATTGCTACAGCGTTGCTCTGAAATCAGTTCATCCGCCATCAATTGACCGCGCGTATTACGCACTTTCACTCTATACATTAAACCCATATTGATATGATCTCGGATTTCTGGTTTGTGGCAGAATGTGTAGATACTCGAGTTAAGCATTTGTGCTAATGGTTTCGCTCCCATCGCGCCGTCGTTATAAATCATCATCATTTCGACGACATTCTTGTTAGAAGAAACCCGCATAATTTGCAGAGGTCCATATTCCATAGGTAGACCAGCAGAGAGAACACCGGCACGATTAGATGCCATCAGTTCCAGCTGACGCTCTTTATCCGCGGTAGACGTACAGCCTGCTAGCGCACCAAGCGCCAGAAACAAACACAGTAATTTTTTCATAAATTAAAACACTTTTTTGAACGGTTTGACGATCACGTTTTCGTAAACGCCCGCCGCCACGTAAGGGTCTTTATCTGCCCAGGCTTTTGCGTCTTCCAAAGAATCAAACTCTGCTATGACGGTGGAACCGGTAAATCCCGCTTCTCCTGGGTTGTCAGAATCAATCGCTGGCATTGGGCCTGCGGTTAGAAGTCGTCCTTCGTCCTGAAGTTGTTGCAAACGTTCCAGATGTTGAGGGCGAACACTCATACGCTTTTCTAATGAATTCTCGATGTCCTGAGAAAAGATGACATACCACATAGCATAGTTCCTTAATTGGTAGGTTGAAGTCCTAATTTAACGACTTTTTGGTGGCTCTCACAAGTTAACAATAGAAAATGTGAGAATTTTCCTTCTATTAGAACCGTTTCAAACCTATTTTGCGATAGGGCGAGGTTTACCTTCGCTGTCGATCGCGACGTAATTAAAGGTTGCATCACACACCATAAAGCGATCTTCAATGCCGTCTACTTTCACCGGTTTCACCCACACTTCAAGGTCGACACTCATTGAAGTGCGGCCGATGTTTTTACATACACCGTAACAACAGACGACATCACCGACGCTCACTGGTTTTCTAAACGTAATGCTCGAAACAGAAACGGTGACGACGCGTCCGGAAGAAATTTCTTTCGCCAAAATAGCACCAGCTAAATCAAGCTGAGACATAATCCAGCCACCAAAGATATCGCCATTCGCATTTGTATCAGCAGGCATTGCGAGGGTACGAAGCAGTAGTTGGCCTTTCGGAGAGTTAAATTCTTGGCTCATTGTGACATCCTAAATCATCGTCAGCGCTTAAATGGGACCAATCTCAGTAAGTAAAAGTTCCCAAGCATTTTAATCTGCCAGGACGTTCTGTTAGTTACTACGATGGATAACAAGCGCAAATATTAATTGGAACAGTAACAAAACAGCGACCCGAAGGTCGCTGTTAAAAATAATTTGCGCGGATTATAGCAAAGCTGAGCCGTTATTCATCAACCGAAACATCGGAGGAGCTATTTTTCTGCTCTTTTGGCATGTGTTTGTAGATGTAAAAGCCTGTAGCGATCATATAACTGAATGTCGCTATCAGCAGACCAAACACTTTAAAGTTAACCCAGACATCGAGTGGCAGTTCGTAGGCAACATAAATGTTTAAGCCTGCGCAGAAAGAGAAGAAGCCGACCCAAGCCCAGTTGATGCGTGTCCAAATGTTTTCAGGAAGAGAGATCTCTTTTCCTAGCATCCCTTTTATTGCTGATTTTCCCATCGCGTGACTGACCGCAAGACCAATAGCAAATACCATGTAAACAATGGTCACTTTCCATTTGATGAAGTTGTCATCATGGAGAAATATGGTCATGCCACCAAATACAGCCACCATCACGAAAGTGATTAACTGCATTTTTTCCACTTTTTTGTAAAGCGCAAACGTCAGGACGATTTGAATAGCCGTCGCGACGATGAGTGCTCCGGTCGCAACGTAAATGTCGTACATCTTATACAAGGCAAAGAAGACAATGAGTGGAATAAAATCAAGAATTTGCTTCATGTTGCAGAAAACTACCTGGTTATTGAGTTGTTCACAGTCTAGCGGAATCTGACGCAATGTGAATAGCTCGAGACAATTGGATACAAAAATTGCCGCGACAATGGCGGCAATCCTTGTCTCTAATTTATAGTTTAGGCGACATTCTGGTATTGGGGGATACGCGTTTTGACATCTTCTAAATAGCCTTCACACAAAAGGTTATCTACTGTGGCAGCGAGTTCGTCATTGGTCATGATGCCGCAAGATGACTTGCCCGTCATTAGATTGAGGTATTGGTGATATTCATTTTCGGAATAGTGACCGATACGATCTAACAATAGTGCTTTAATACCATGATGAATCAAGCTGCGATATGTGTCTCTGCTGGGTAACATTGTCATCTCCCTTTAACATTTTTCTACCCGTGCCTAATGCTATGATTTAGATAGCTCTACTTGTATAAGCATAAGTTATGCCAAGTAATTTAAAGTGAGTTTGACTCAGTGGGTTGGTTTTGAATGAGCCACGTCTGTATTACCTCTCGCAACGCATTTAAGGTTGTTGGCTTGTTCAAGCGGCCATCCATGAGTTTAGAAATCTGTGCGAGCTCTAAATCTCCAGATTCCCCTGATAACGCGATGACCTTGACGGAAGGAGAGATTGCTTTAATACGTTGGCTGGCATCAAAACCATTCATAACCGGCATTTGCACATCCATCAAAACCAAATCGACTTTGTGAGATTGAATCATCTCTATTGCAGTCGCGCCGTTATTTGCCTGCAAACATTGGACACCTAATTGTTTCAAATACAGCTGAACTAATGTGCGTTGCACCTCTTTATCATCAACAATGAGCACTGTTGGTGCATGTTCACCGACTTTTAACTCGTTCATTACATTAGACTTAGCTTCGTCTTTTGTAGTGCTTCCGTGTTCGGAGTTAACTCTAAACGTCTCTGCTTTTGGTGAGTTCGGTACGACAGGAAAGTAAAGATAGAACGCTGTGAACTCTCCCTTTACAGAGTGGCATTCTATTCGCCCGCCAAATGAACGCATTACTCGCTGACAATAACTTAGCCCCAGACCACTCCCTCCGCTTTTTTGGTAGGAAAAGAAGTCGTCAAAGATCTTATGCACAATGGTGTTATCGATGCCAGGCCCGGTATCACGAAAGATTAATACGTTCTCATACGGTCCAGTTTGAGTACTCATTTCAATTTGACTTGCAGGATAAGAGTCAAAGTAATAAACCGCATTGCGGATCAAGTTAAAAATAACGAAGTTAAACAGGGTCTCATTTAACATCACCACAAAATCATCTTGCTGAGGCAGTTTTACTCGATCGAGACTCTTTTCGTTTTCAAAACCATAGCGAGTGATCGCCTGATTCACCGCGTTGTGAATAGAAGTTGCTACCTGTGGCTCTTGTTCGGGCGATGTGTCGCTGACCTCTCTTAATATGATGTCAATCAGTTGTCGACCTCGCTGAATTACCGCTTGCCCCTTATTGATGTCGCCTTTTAGAGTTTCTGATGGAAACTGGGATTCAATATGTTGAGTCAAAACCTCAAATTGTAATTGAACCTGCGTAAGGGGGTTACGCATTTCATGAGCAATGGAGTGGGCGAGTGCTCGGCTTTGACGAACTTTTCTATCAGCCTCAATCGTACTTTGCACACGAGTCAGCAGCGTTTGTAACGCGGAAATCTCTTCGTTAGAAAACAGCTTCTGATTTCGCTTATGGGAAGAAATCAAAAGGTGAGAGACCGAGCGGCTATGGCCATAAATCGGCATGACCAGTGCCGTATCACTGGAACGCATTTTATTGTAGAGCTTTCTCAATGTACTGCTGTTGGCTGAGGTGTACTTTATCTCTTCAGACAGTTCATCAAGAAGCAGCACCGATTTATCAGAATGCAGATAATCTTCATAGAACGTCTCAGAGCAGTGGCTGTTGACCAATTGCAGTTTGTCTTTAGGGATATCGAGCAGTACCCCAAGCTTTTCCATCGCATCATCAATGGAGCGCTTAAAGTCCTCTTCCAGAGCCAAAATTTGTTGCACCGGAGTTTGCTTTTTAAAATACACAAAATAGGAGACCAAACGGCTCACTCGACGATAGAGCCAATGCCAGGTAACACCAATCAGTGCACAGATCGGAATGGAAATAAGCCATTGGTTGCCTTCGGTTATTGGCATCAATATCGCCCCTAACGGCAATACAAAAATACCGCATACCAACAACGTGCTGACGGCGATGTAGGCGAGATATTTCGCACTATAAAAGCGTGAGGTGAGTAAAGCGTAGCCAAAAAATAGCATTTCACTGATGGAGAGTGCTGGTGGCAACCATGTCAGTGAAAAGTCGCCAAGAAAATAGGTCATGCCGAGATGGATGGCCGTAGTTGACAGCATGAATACCAAGATTCCTGCGATCATGTAGTTGCTTTTAGCCAGTGTCAGTTTGCTACTGTTGACTCGCATACGAGCAAGGTTGATGAGTGTAAGCGTAATCAGTATCAGGATAGAGTTAAAGAAGTAGGCGGTCTGAGAGCCAAATTCAATCACAAACTCACTGGGTCCCTGTATAGAGACATTCTCTACCGTTAAATCCGGACGTAAATTTATAAAAAGTGAATACCCTGACAGCAGTACAAATATCAGTTGCTGCCATCTTTTTGTATCCCTGTTTTTCTGTTCGGCGAGTAGCTGACAGGAAAAGTAATACGCAAAGGCAAAAGAGAAGAAGGAGGCGAGATTAGCCAGTTTCGCCATGAAAACGCCGCCTTCTGAGCCAAAGTTTACCAATAGGTCAGTATGAAAATAGGCATTGCTGCCAATCCAGATAATGATGCAGGCAGAGTATGCGATGTAGGGCGCATGATGGGTGCCTAAAACGCGCTCGCTGCGACTTTTCAGGCGATAGCAATAGTACAGCTGCCACAAGAGAACAGCGGCTATAGTGACATATAATGTAATGGCTTTTGGGTAGAGCAGACCTGCCAAACCAAAATCAAACATTCTGGTTCACCTGTGGAAGATGTTTGTTTTGTGGTTCGCAATACTTGCCACTGAATTCTAAGAAGAAAGTTTGAGATTTCTCACGCCACGCTTTGATGAAAATACGGGCATAGCCTGTGAAGCCACGGCTAGGAAAACATAAGCTTAGTAGCAGGTGGCAGAACGCCGTACGATGAATGATTTCATGTACAACTATTTGATTTTTTTGAATAGACCAATCTGTATTGGAGATCAGGTCTAAAGACAACTTTAGACTCATGAGACAACCTAGCACTGATATTTTTTGTTTTATAGGTGCGTTATATCATGATAAATAATTTATGCTACCAGTTTCTGTTTGTATGGTTACCTAATGCAAAAGTTGGATAAAAAAAGCCGCTCAATTTGAGCGGCTTCTTAAAAGTTGAATTACGGAAAATTAAGCTTCTTGCTTACTCAGCTCAACTTCTTTATTTGCTTGTACTTCTTCTTCTACAAGTGCATCAACAATAACAGCACATGCTGCATCGCCCGTGATATTCAGAGCAGTACGAATCATATCGAAGATACGGTCAAGAGCGAATAATAGTGGCAGACCTTCAATTGGAATACCAGCCGCTAGTAGAACCGCAACAACCAAGAATGATGGACCCGGTACACCAGCCTGACCAACTGCACCAAGAGTAGACGTTACGATGATCGCGATGTAAGCGCCCATGCCTAGGTCGATGTTAAATAGCTGAGCAAAGAAGATTGCTACCAAGCCGTAGTAAATCGCGTTACCAGACATGTTGATCGTTGCGCCAAGAGGCAGAACGAACGAAGCGGTAGAGTTTCTAACGCCCAGGTCTTTTTCACAAGTATCCATCGTTACTGGCAGTGTCGCCATTGAAGATGCTGTTGATAGTGCAACTGCTTGTGGTTTCTTCATTGAAGAGATGAATTTCTTCGCAGAGGTCTTAGTGAAGATATGAACCATTGCAGGGTAGACAACGAAGCCAAAAATTAGGATAGCGGCCGTGTACACAACGAACAGTTTGAATACAACCATCAGTGCGCCGAAACCAAACGTACCCACAGCTTCAGCCATCAGGCCGAATACACCGATAGGAGCAATGATCATCACCTTGTTGATCATCCAAACCATCGCGTCAACAATGCAGTTCACACCGTTGATGATAGGATCACGGCGTTCTTTAGTTTGTTGAGAAATCGCAATACCAAAGAACATACAGAAAACTAGGATCTGTAGGATGTTCGCGTCATTCAGTGACTGGAAAACGTTGGTTGGGATCATACCAGTGATGGTAGCCCAGAAAGTTGGCAGCTCACCTTTAGATGCGTATTCAGCTGAGAACATGCCTTCAACGCCAGAAACGTCGATGCCGATGCCCGGTTGGAATACTTCACCCATAAATAGAGCAAGTGCTACTGCAAGAGCAGATGTTAGACCAAAGTAACCTAGTGTTACTAAGCCAACTTTACCTGCAGACTGGCTATTTCCAAGACCAGCAGCACCAGAAATCAAAGCGACAGCAACCAATGGGATTACTAGCATTTTGATTAGGTTGATAAAGATAGCACCAAGTGGCGCGAAGACCGTAGCGTCGTGACCCATTAGAGCACCAGCGGCTGTACCCACGATCATTGCAATGACGACTTGCACGCCAATGTTGTTTAGCAAACTCTTTTCTTTTAACACTTCCATAACCTCTGTGCTAATAAAATGTAAAATCCTAAAATTACACACTGTTCACATATAAATAAACGGAGAATAATTTCGCCCTCGCTTTTTACACTTATCATTCACAATTGGCAATATGCTAAACAGGGTTATTGATGAAAAAATCGATATTTCATTGACGAATGCTAACTTTTTGCTCAAAAGCAAACGTTTGCTATTTGTTTGTCAAATGCATTGCTGGTTGTTACATTAATTTGGTTAATGAGGTTAGCGATTGAGGATGAAATATTTGTTAACAACTTGTTTGCTGTTTTTGGGTTGAGGGAGGGCGTATTTATTGCCTGATATTTATGACAATAATTAGGACGCAAGCTCACACTTTAGTGATTTCACGGTTATAAATGTTAAATATTTTACATTCTTGGGATGTTAAGTCTTGTAAATATAATGTTAACAAGTGGTGGGTTGAAGATGCAATAACCGTAAAAAGCCACTCTATCGTTAACTTTTTGTTGTTGAATCCTTAAGAACAACGTGAATGCCAATAATCTAGAGGTGGAGTCATTATGATGAATCTTGCTGCTGCGCTGCAGCGAAATGCTGCCAGTAAGCCTGATAAGACAGCGTTGATATGCGGTGACTTGGAAATTTCTTATTCTCAATTTGATGCGATCGCGGGCAAAATTGCGACGTCTTTGATCAATAGTGGTGTCAAACCGGGTGACCGAGTCGCGTTGTCGTGTCCTAATCTGCCTTTCTTTGCGTTTATTTATTTCGCTGTTCAGAAAGCGGGCGCTGTTGCCGTACCACTCAACGTGTTGTTGAAAGCGAGAGAAATCAAATATCACCTGGAAGACTCAAACGCTAAGTTTTTCTTCTGTTTTGAAGGTACACCAGAGCTACCAATGGCCAGAGAAGGTGTGAAAGCCTTTAAGGAAGTTGAAACCTGCGAAAACATGGTTGTCATGACCCAGTCGCAGGCTGATTTAGAGTGGGGTGGTGTACCAACTCTTAACGCTTTCATTCGTGATGTTGAACCGCTATCTGATTACGTGCCTCGTAATGCCGATGACACCTGTGTTGTATTGTATACCTCTGGTACGACGGGAATGCCGAAAGGTGCGGAACTAACGCAACAAAACATCGTGATGAACGCGATTGTTGGGCAAAACATCATGGCTGCGCAAGGTGACGATGTGCACCTGGTGACTTTGCCTCTGTTCCACACATTTGGCCAAACCGTGCACTTGAACGCCAGTGTCTTGAGCGGTGCAACTTTGGTTCTTGTTCCTCGATTCGAGCCTTCTCATGTTCTTGAATTGATCGAAAAACATAAAGTGACCATTTTTGCTGGTGTACCAACAATGTACATCGGTATGCTTCATGCGGATGCGGATTACGATATTTCGTCGCTGCGCGTGGCGGCAAGTGGTGGTTCATCGTTACCAACGGAAGTGTTCCGTGCGTTTGAAGAGAAGTTCAACGTGCCAATTCTGGAAGGCTACGGTTTATCTGAAACGAGTCCAATCGCCTGCTTTAACCATTTAGATCAAGAGCGAATTCCTGGTTCGGTTGGTCAACCTATCCAAGGTGTGGAGGTTAAGCTTGTCGACCTAGAGGGGAATCAAGTCCCTGTGGGTGAAGAGGGTGAAATCATCGTACGCGGTCACAATGTGATGAAAGGCTACTTGGGTCGCCCAGAAGTAACAGAGTCAGTACTGAAAAACGGTTGGTTCCACACGGGTGACGTAGGCCGTTTTGATGAAGCAGGTAACTTGTACATCGTGGATCGAATCAAAGATTTGATTATTCGTGGTGGCTTTAACGTTTACCCACGTGAAATTGAAGAAGTGTTCATGACGCACCCTGCTGTTGCGATGGTCGCAGTGATTGGTATTCCTCATCAAGAATACGGAGAGGAAATCAAAGCTTACGTAGTGCTTAAGCCTGATCAGGATCTTGAAGCGGCTGACCTTCAGGCTTGGGGACGTGAACACTTAGCGGCATTTAAATACCCTCGCTTTGTCGAGATTCGAGACCAGCTTCCGATGAGTGCAACGGGTAAGATTTTGAAACGCGAATTGAAATCCGAACTTAAAGTCGCTTAGACAAATGATGAAAGGCAAGCCAGCTAGTGATTAGCTGGCTTTTTTTGTTTTCTGATACTTTTTATTTTCTGATACAGGGGATGATGCAGGGGCATGGGTTATTCAAGTTGTTTGAGATATTCTTCCATCTCCAGAGGATTGGGAATAGTGATGCTCCCGTAGCTCAGAGAGAGTATTCCCTCGCTTTCCATTTTTTTTAAGACTTTGTGTACGCTTTGTCTTGTTAGCCCCATCATATTCGCGATGTGTTCTCTAGTTACACGAACCATACATGGCTCTGCACTGATTGCCCGATTGGTTTGATAAGTCGCGAGTAAAAGTAACCGGCGACCAATACGCTCTTCAATGCCTCGTATTGCATCGTCTTCTATAACGGATATTGCCGACCACAGCCTTCGACTCATCAGATCCAGAATGACTGGGTAACTTTGCGGGTACTTAGCCAGCAACTGACGGAACTTATCACCCTGTAGCTCCAGGAGTGTCACGTCGGAATGAGCCGTTGCTCCGAATATGCGCGGCATGCCGGGTGAGAAAACATTGTCTCCGAACCAGCCGCCCGCATCGAAAATCATTAACGTGACTTCTTTGCCTTTTGTACTTATCGAGTTGACTCTTACTGCTCCTTTCGCAATCACCATCAGAGATGAATGCTTGTCTCCTTTGTTACAGATAAGCGCTTTTTCGTCGAAATGCCGGGTTCTTGCGATTTGTACCGCGTCATTGATGCCCTCTTCAGGTAATCCAGATAGTACGGGGCATTGAAGCAACAACTTTTTTAACTCTTCCATGTCGGTACCTTAATGCAGCACTGTTAACTGAGCTATTTTAACATTTTATAATTCGATGCACTCAGGGCGCTTGTCTCGGGAGAGGGTAATAATCTGAATTTGTGATGGGTCTCTATTTGAGTGTGCATCATTCGTTCAGGAAGTGGTTGGTTTGAGAAACGGTTGATATGAAAAGTAAGTGGCTTAAATAGAGAATCGAGTCGTTTATCCGCCAAACATAAAAACGCCCGCTTATAGTTATCAGCGGGCGTTTATTTACATCAAGAAGAGGGCTTATTTTTGAGTAGCGGCCTTCATTGCCGAAACAAACTCACCAAGCTTGTCCAGCATAATCTGTGGCTGCTCTGCGTGCGTCTCAATGATTTTAACCACGGCTGAACCAGAGATGGCGCCAGCGGCACCAGCCTCTATTGCTTGTTTCACTTGTTCTGGCTCAGAGATACCGAAGCCAAGTAACGCTGGTGGAGCATCGAATTGGTTTAGTCTCTCTAACAACTGTCCAACAGGCATATTTGCCTTCGTTTCTGTCCCTGTTACACCCGCTCGAGAAAGTAGGTAGGTATAACCGCCACTTAGCTCTGCCACTTGCTCCAGGGTTTCGTCGCTGGCCGTTGGTGGTGCAATAAAGATCGGATGAATGCCAAACTTCTCTGCGGCTGCGACGAACTCTGCGCTTTCATTGGTTGGTACGTCGGCAATCAGAACAGAGTCGATACCGGCTTTGGCACAGTGTTCGTAAAAGTTTTCAATACCGCGAGAGTAAACCAAGTTCGCATACATCAATAGCCCGATTGGTAGATCTGGGTATTGGGCGCGAATCTTGCCAATTTGCTCAAAGCAGATACTTGGTGTTGCGCCAGACTCCAGTGCACGTTTATTTGCTCCCTGAATTGTCGGGCCATCTGCTAGTGGGTCAGAAAACGGAATGCCCAGCTCAAGTGCGTCAGCACCCGATTCAACAAGGGTTTCCATAATTTTGTATGATTGTTCTGCATTTGGATCACCTACCGTTACGAACGGTACAAACGCGCCTTGGTTCTTTTCATTCAGGCGAGCAAACATCTTCTCATAACGACTCATTAGATCACTCCTTTTTCTTCTAGGATGGCGTTTACGGTGAAGATGTCTTTGTCACCACGACCGGATAAGTTGACGACTAAAAGCTGCTCTTTTTCTGGATTTTCGCGAGCCATACGCAACGCGTGTGCAAGTGCGTGAGACGATTCAAGTGCCGCAATGATACCTTCACTACGCGCAATTTCCTGGAAAGCATCCAAGGCTTCATCATCGGTTACATTGGCGTATTCCGCACGGCCAATGGAATTCAAGTAAGCGTGCTGAGGCCCAACAGATGGAAAATCTAGACCAGCAGAAACGGAGTAGGACTCTTCGATCTGTCCGTTTTCATCTTGCATGATTGGCGCTTTCATACCGAAATAAATGCCTGTCTTACCGTGTTTCAGCGGCGCACCGTGTTGGTCGGTATCGATACCTTTACCTGCAGGTTCGACTCCAATAAGGCGAACACTTTCTTCTTCGATGAAATCAGCAAACATACCAATGGCGTTAGAGCCACCGCCTACACAAGCGATAACTGCATCTGGAAGACGTCCTTCACGAGCCAGAATCTGGTTCTTGGTTTCTTCACCAATCATACGCTGGAACTCGCGAACGATAGTTGGGAACGGGTGAGGGCCCGCTGCCGTACCTAGTAGGTAGTGCGCGTCTTCGTACGTTGCTGACCAGTCACGCAGTGCTTCATTACACGCATCTTTAAGTGTTGCCGAACCAGAATGTACCGGAATGACTTCAGCGCCCATGAGTTTCATGCGGAACACGTTCGGGCTTTGACGCTCAACGTCTTTCGCACCCATATAAACGCGACATTTTAGACCAAGTAGCGCACATGCTAGTGCTGTTGCGACACCGTGTTGACCCGCACCGGTTTCAGCGATGATTTCTGTTTTGCCCATGCGCTTAGCCAGTAGAGCCTGACCTAGCACCTGGTTAGTTTTGTGTGCGCCGCCGTGGAGTAAGTCTTCACGCTTTAGGTACAGTTTGGTCTTTGTACCTTTAGTTAAGTTGCGGGTATGCGTTAGCGCCGTAGGGCGACCTGCATATTCCTGAAGAAGTGTCATGAATTCGCTACGGAACTCTGGATCTTCCTGTGCGTCAATAAACGCTTGCTCAAGTTGCTCCAATGCAGGAACGAGGATTTGCGGAACGTACTGACCGCCATATTCGCCAAAGTAGGCATTCAGTTTTGCCATCGTGATAGTCCTTCTCGTAATTTTCTTGCTACGAATAATTTTAGTAGTTGCGAATTGCGTTAAACGCGGCCTGCAACTTCTGTACATCTTTTTTACCTGGCGCGCTTTCTACGCCAGAGTTTAAATCTAATCCCAAGCAACCTAATGACGCCGCTTGTTGAGCATTCTCAGGCGACAGTCCACCTGCTAACATGATTTGACTTGGGTCGCCGATAAGAGACCAGTCGAAAACTTGTCCGGTACCACCAGATTGATTCCCGACCTGCGCATCCAATAAATGGCGATCAACGTTTTCCGCAAGCAAAGTTGGCGCGCTCTCTTTGACGCCATACGCTTTCCAAATTTCAACGCCAGCAGGAAGTTCAGCTTTTAACTGGTTGACGTAGGTTTGATCTTCAGCGCCGTGCAGCTGAACCGCTTTTAAACCAAGCGATGTCACAATTGCGGCTACAAAATCAATCTCATGATTTTGGAACACACCTACGTATTGAAGTGGCGCACCACTCATGGTGAGTCGAGCCGTTTCTAAATCCACCGCTCGTTTAGACTGTTCAACAAAAATCAGCCCGCCAAATACCGCTCCCGTTTTATAAGCTTTTGCTGCATCGTCAGGGTGGGTCAAACCACAAACCTTATTTTCACCCAATGTGACTTTACGAACAGCGAGCTCCAGATTGTCTTCGGACATAAGCGAACTGCCAATCAGGAACCCGTCCGCGTAAGCCACTAAATCTCGAACCTGTTGGTGTGTGTAAATGCCTGACTCTGAAATCACGGTTGCTTTTGGCGCGAGTTTTCGAATCAACGGTGCTAACTCTTTGGTGCGGTTAAGGTCAGTACTTAAGTCGCGTAGGTTACGGTTGTTGATACCGATAACAAGCGCACCCAAATCAACCGCACGATGCAGCTCTTCTTCGTTGCTGACTTCTGTCAGAATACCCATGTTCAGGCTGTGAGCGACTTCAGCTAATGCTTTGTATTCTTCATCGTTAAGTACAGACAGCATCAATAAGATGGCGTCAGCCCCGTAGTGGCGCGCTAAGTAAACTTGGTAAGCGTCTACCATGAAATCTTTACAAAGTACGGGCTGAGTGACCTGACTGCGGACTTGTGGAATAAAGTCGAAGTTGCCCTGAAAGTACTTCTCGTCGGTTAAGACAGAAATGGCATCTGCATGATTGTTGTAAACCGACGCAATGTAGTCTAGGTCGAAGTCGTCTCTGATGAGCCCTTTAGACGGAGACGCTTTTTTACACTCAGTAATAAAAACCGTCTTATCGCCGCTGAGCGCATCGTAGAAGCTACGATCTGAAAGTTCTAAATCGGATTGAAATGTACTCAAATGCTGAGAAGCTTTGCGCTCTGCGACCCACTGATATTTGTCGCGAACGATCTTAGCGAGAACTTCCGCCATTTCCGCTTCTTTTTTTGACACGTGCTCAGAAAGGTTGTCAGCTTTTTGAGTGTTGAAATCCGTCATCTTGATTATTTCCTTAAGCGTGTGCGGCAAGTTGCTGAACTAATTGATAAGCCTTGCCTGAATTCATTGCCTCAATGGCTTGCTGCGCATTGGCTTTTAAATCTTCGTGACCGAACAGACGCATGAGCAATGCAACGTTCGCCGCGACAGCACCGAGCTGAGCGTCGGTTCCTTTTCCTGTGAGAATATTGGTGATGATTGCTTTATTCTCTTCTGGAGCGCCACCTTTAATCGCTTCTAGCGGGTGTGTTTCTAAACCGAAGTCTTGCGGAGTCAGTGTGTATTCAACAATTTGACCGTCTTTGATCTCTGCCACCGTGGTTGGTCCATGAATGGCCACTTCATCGAGCCCACTGCCATGTACGACTGCGGCGCGCTTCATACCCATTTGTAGCATGGTTTCTGCAATAGGACGAACTAGTTCTTCGCTGTAAACACCCATTAATTCAATGTTAGGGTGAGCAGGGTTAATCAGTGGACCAAGAATATTGAAGATAGTGCGTGTTTTCATCGTTTGGCGCACTGGCATCGCATGGCGTACGCCACCGTGGTATTGGGGGGCAAACAGAAATGCAACGCCAATTTCGTCCATGGCTTTACGCGTGTCTTCTGGGCTCATGGCAAGGTTGATGCCAAATGAGTCCAGTAGATCAGAAGAGCCAGACTTACTGGAGACACTGCGGTTGCCGTGTTTGGCGACTTTCAAGCCGCAAGCCGCAGCGACAAATGCTGCCGTGGTGGAAATGTTGATGGTATCGTGACCATCGCCACCAGTACCGACAATATCGGCAAAGTCATACTCAGGACTCGGGAACGGTTTTGCGTTGGCGAGCAGGGCTTTTGCTGCGCCGGAAATCTCGTCTGGAGTTTCGCCTTTGATCTTAAGCGCCGTTAGCGCTGATGCCATCAAAATTGGGTCGAGTTCACCACGAATAATGGTGTCGAACAGTTGCTGACTTTCTTCTTGAGTCAAAGCCTGTTGGTCATAAAGTTTGTTGATAATCGCTTCCATAATTCCTCTCCCTATTTCTTTATGCGTTGTTTTTCTCAAGCGCCCATTCGATAGCATTGGCTAATAGGGTTGCTCCATACGTGGTCATGATCGATTCCGGGTGGAACTGGAATCCGCAAACTTTATCTTGCTCGTGTACTACTGACATGGTTAATCCATCCACTTCAGCGGTAATGGTCAGCGTTTCTGGAACAGAGGTTGCGACCAATGAGTGATAACGGGCAATGGCCAGTGGTGATGGCAAATTGGCGTAAGTGGCGTGATTGTCATGTTCCATCATCGACACTTTGCCGTGAATGATCTCACCTGCGCCCGCAACCGTGCCGCCATAGGCTTCAACGATGGCCTGATGGCCAAGACAGATGCCTATCATTGGCACTTTGCCTTTCATGCGCTGAATTAAGTCTGGCATTGAGCCCGCTTCAGAAGGAGCGCCCGGACCTGGAGAGAGTAGAACAACTGGGTTTTCTAGCTCATTGACCGCGTGTTCTATGGTCTCGGCAGCAATGTTATTACGGTAAATGGTGACGGAATGACCAAGCGAACGAAATTGATCAACCAAGTTATAGGTAAAAGAGTCAAAGTTATCGATAAATACTATGTTAGCCATGCTCTGCTACTCCTTATGGGCTGCTTGAATAGCAGAAATAACGGCTTGTGCCTTACCGCGGGTTTCGTCCGCTTCCGCTTGTGGATCTGAATCGAAAACTACCCCTGCGCCTGCTTGTACTTGGGCAATACCGTTTTCAACATAGGCAGAGCGAATCACGATACAAGTATCTAGCGTGCCTTCTCCGGTTAGGTAACCAACTGCACCGCCATAGCTTCCGCGACGAACACCTTCCACGTCACGAATTAACTGCATAGCACGAATTTTTGGCGCGCCTGTCAGTGTGCCCATATTCATGCTTGCCTGATAAGCATGCAGGGCGTCTAAATCTTCGCGTAATTGACCGACGACGCGTGAAACTAGATGCATCACATGGCTGTAACGGTCTACCTTGAGTAAGTCAGCTACATAGCGAGTACCTGCCTCAGAGATACGTGCGACGTCGTTACGTGCCAGATCAACTAGCATCATGTGCTCTGCGTTTTCTTTCATGTCGGTACGCAGTTCAAGTTCGATACGGCTGTCGAGATCGAAATCGATTTCTCCATTCGGGCGCTTACCACGGCGGCGAGTGCCTGCAATTGGGTATATCTCAACCTGATTGGTGTCGGTTTCGTACTTCAAAGCACTTTCTGGCGAAGCGCCAAATAGAGTGAATAACTCATCTTGCATGTAGAACATGTATGGGCTTGGGTTGCTCTTCTTCAGCTCTTTATATGCCGCTAGTGGGGAAGGGCAAGGAAGCGTGAAACGGCGTGAAGGAACAACCTGGAAAATATCCCCTTTCACTACGTACTCTTTTAAATCACTGACAATCTGGCAGAAGTCTTCATCTGAGATGCTTGGTTGAGCTGTCACATCAGTAAGTTTAGCCGCACTAGGCAGATGCTTAGGCGCGCTACACTGTTCGCCGATCTCTGCAATGCGAGCTTCTAAGGTCGCTTGTTGTGAGTTATTGACAAATAGCGTTGCTTGCAAATGGCAAGACTCAGTTTGATGGTCAACGACGAGTAGTGTCTCGGCAACGTAAAAAACGTAATCTGGGCATTGATTGGTCGCATCTGCATGACCCAAAGGCTCGAAACTTGCCACTAAGTCGTAAGCGAATAAACCACCGAGGAAAATCGCGTGCTTATCTTTATCTTCTAGATCAAAACTGTGTTGAACTAAGCGCAGTGCATCGAATGAAGAAGCTTCACGTAAGCGAGAGTCTTCATCCAGAGTGTCGCATGGCTGGGAAAATTCAAGTGTGAAAGTCTCACCATCAAATTGAGAAGTAACGTCACTACGTACGTTCTTATTGAGGTGAGCAAGCAAGTTTTTACCATTGTCCGTTAATGCCTGCATGGTGACGGTATGGTCAAAACAAACGATGCGAACCGCAGAGTCAACGATCAAAAGTGACTTCAGGTCCTGTTTCGAATCGATTTCCGCAGATTCCAGAAGTAAGCTATCCGTTTTATTTTCACACAGGGTGTGAAACAAGCGGGTTGGGTCTTGAGTGTAAGGAACAGAAGCCGTTAGCACTTCCAGTTGTCCAAGATTCTTGATTTCAATGGCCTTGTTCACAAGACCTCCTTATAGCTATTTTAATCTTCCTGCTGAACATAGTGGCATAAACTAGGCGTAGGCCCAATTAAGAGTTTACGAGATCCGGTCAATGTTTAAGCAGTTAAACGTAAAAAGGGCGAAAAAATAAAAAGCCCGCTTTGGCAGCGGGCTTTTTAACGTTTGAATTTCTAAACTAGAAGTACACGTTTGCCCACCAAGAACTTGTCCAAGTGCGCCACCAAGCAACGTCTGCCGAGCTTGTCTTATTTAGACAAACTGCAACTTTCGCTTTTTGGTTTTGCTTCAATTCTTGTAACATAGTGAGCCTTGAATAATGTGTTCTGTATTTGTGTACTAGTTAACTAGTGCGGAGATAAAAAGTCAACCCCAAAACAGCATTAAAACGATAAAAAATATGAGAATTGATTTACATAGCCATACCACAGCCTCTGATGGCCGACTGGAACCGAAAGATTTAGTGGATAGGGCACTGAGTTTTGATATCGAAGTTTTGGCGATTACAGACCATGATACCGTTGACGGTTTAGTGCCAGCGAAACAGTATGTAGAAGAGAATCAGTTGCCGATCAAAATTATTAACGGCATCGAAATCTCAACCGTTTGGCAAAATAAAGATATCCATATCGTCGGTTTGAATATTGACCCCGATAATCCAGCATTGAAGACGCTTATTGAACAACAGAAACAGCATCGAATCACTCGTTCAGAGTTGATCGCATCGCGTCTGCAAAAAGCAACCCGTGAAGGCGTTCTGGAAGAGGTACAGCAGATTGCTGGTGACGCGCCAATTACACGTGCCCATTTCGCGAAATGGTTGGTGGACAATGGCTTCGCTAAAAACATGCAAATGGTGTTCAAAAAGTTCCTTACGCGTAACAATCCTGGTTATGTGCCGCCGAATTGGTGTTCGATGAAAGATGCGATAGATGCCATTCACGCTGCTGGTGGCCACGCAGTGTTAGCTCATCCGGGTAGATATCAGTTGACAGCAAAGTGGATTAAGCGTCTTCTTGCGGCATTCGCGGAAGCAAATGGTGACGCGATGGAAGTCGCTCAGCCACAACAAGCACAACAAGAAAGACGCAATCTGGCGGATTATGCTATACAATACAAACTATTAGCGTCCCAAGGTAGCGACTTTCACTATCCGTCTCCTTGGATGGAGTTGGGTCGAAACCTCTGGTTGCCGTCAGGCGTAGAACCAGTTTGGAAAGATTGGGGCATTGACCCTTCGTTGGATCGCAACGAAGTCCACGCTCCATAAGGATATAGAGCCGAGAGGCTCGATAATGAGGAATTACAATGAGCCAGTTTTTTTACGTTCATCCAGAAAACCCACAGGCTCGCTTGATTAATCAAGCAGTAGCAATCATTCGTAACGGCGGTGTCGTGGTTTACCCAACCGATTCGGGTTACGCACTTGGCTGTCAACTGGAAAACAAACAGGCGTTAGAACGTATCTGTCAAATTCGTCGCTTGGACGATAAGCACAACTTCACGTTGTTATGTAGAGATTTATCCGAGATTTCGCTGTACGCACGCGTAGACAACGGCGCATTTCGATTACTGAAAAATAATACACCGGGGCCTTACACATTCATCTTCAAAGGTACAAAAGAAGTGCCTCGTCGTTTAATGAATGCAAAGCGTAAAACTATAGGTATCCGTGTTCCTGATAACCAAATCGCGCTTGATCTTTTGGAAGCATTAGGTGAGCCATTGATGTCTACGTCGTTGATTTTACCTAACAGTGACGTAGCTGAATCTGATCCAGAAGATATCCGTGACAAGTTAGAACATGCGGTTGACGTAATACTTAACGGCGGTTATTTGGGTGAACAACCGTCAACGGTTATCGACTTTAGTGAAGGTGACCCTGTCGTGGTTCGTCTTGGTTCGGGTGACCCTGCGCCATTTGAATAAGTGTGGTGTTAGCTTGATGTGATAAAGGAGGCTGAGATGCCTCCTTTTTTGTATCTGGCGTATCGATTCGAAAACGAAGTACATTCTTTAAGCGAACTCGAAAAGATCGATGCCTTTGTGATCCGCATAATCGATGTAACTCGATGTGACGCCATTAAGTGTCACTTCAACATTGTACTCATCACTGGAGAATACCGCCCAGCCACACTCATTGTATGAAAGGTCAAGATCATCTGCTGAGTCAAGAAACGTATCGCGAATCCCATCCCCGTTAGTATCTCGTCCAAAATCGAAAACTAACTTATCCGAGAAAATACTGAAATCCAGTACTTCTGCTTTCACTTCGATGTCATTAGAAGAAACAGGTTGATCAGGAACACCAATCGCCATTCTGTTGGTGAACACGAATGAATCTGCGCCAAAGCCACCACTTAATACGGACTCACCATCACCGATAACAATGGTGTCATTGCCCCAACCGCCACTAATAAAATTGTTACCTGAATAATCGAAAATGATGTCGTCTCCGAATCCGCCGTACAGCGAGTCATTTCCTAAACCACCAGACAGATAATCATTACCGAAGCCACCAGAGATGAAGTCATTTCCCCTCCCGCCGAACAAGGTGTCTTCTCCCCAGCCACCGAAAATATAATCGTTCCCGTCGAATCCGACGAAATTATCTTTACCGCCAAAACCGAAGAAGATATCGGTTGTGTCTGTGCCTTTGGTACCAGTCATATTGTCATCGTCGCAGGTGCCAAATATCCAATTGAGAGTAAGCGCTGTGTTTGACATTTCATTGTCCTTTTTATCTGATTATCTTAGCGGGCAAGTCAGTAAGTTGTTGTGGTAACAACCGTGATAATTTTATCAGCTGAAGTTGTAACGCAGCGGGCGAGAGAGTTCTAAATTAGTACGGTTCTTCGCCAGAATATTGATGGCCAGTAGGAAAAAAGTGGTATATCGGAGTTCAATCAGGTTACAAGCAGAAGGCGGAGAATAGAGAGGATTTCTCTTACATTAAACCAGAAAGTTACGTATAATGGCCGACTGAAAAAATCCCGTGAAGATGGGTAATTGCATAATACAGACCAATCCTGGTCTAGACGTCTGTGAAGACGACACATAGGTAGATAAATGAGCGAAAAGTTACAAAAAGTATTAGCACGTGCTGGTCACGGTTCTCGTCGTGAGATTGAATCGTTAATTAAATCTGGTCGCGTAAGCGTGAACGGTAATGTTGCTAAGCTTGGTGAAAGACTTGAAGATGAGAACAGCGTGGTTCGTATCGATGGTCACATTGTATCTGCGAAGATACAAGAAGAAGTGATCTGTCGTGTACTAGCGTACTACAAGCCTGAAGGTGAACTGTGTACTCGTCATGATCCGGAAGGTCGCCGTACTGTTTTTGATCGCCTGCCAAAGATTCGTGGCTCGCGTTGGATTTCGGTAGGTCGTCTGGACGCGAACACATCAGGTCTGTTGCTTTTCACTACGGATGGTGAATTGGCAAACCGCCTAATGCACCCAAGTCGCCAGGTTGAGCGTGAATATCTAGTACGTGTGTTCGGTGAAGTAACTGAACAAAAAGTTCGTAATCTAGTAAAAGGCGTAGAGCTGGAAGACGGTATGGCTCGCTTTGAAGACGTTGTTTACGCTGGTGGTGAAGGCATGAACCACACCTTCTATGTAGTAATCAACGAAGGTCGTAACCGAGAAGTCCGTCGTCTATGGGAATCTCAAGATTGTACGGTAAGCCGCCTGAAACGTGTTCGTTACGGTGATATCTTCCTGGACAAGAAACTGCCACGCGGCGGTTGGATGGAACTGGATCTGAAAGAAGTAAACTACCTGCGTGAGCTAGTAGAACTTCGTCCAGAGAAAGAAACCATGCTTGATCTGAACAAAGATAACACTTCACGTAAGCGTGAACGTGCACGTAGCCAAAAAATTCGTCGTGCAGTTAAGCGCCACGAAGAACGTGTAAATACGCCGAAAGGCCGCAGCAATAACCCTGCTCGTCGTAAGACAAAGAAAAGTGCGGGTGAGCAAGGCGTACGTAACAAACATCGTTAAGCGTTATTAAAAATCAGAAAGGCTTGCCCATTGGCAAGCCTTTTTCTTATCTGAACATCGAGAGATGGAAGCTTCTCTGGTAGATAAGAAGTTAGATAAAAAAAACACCAGCATAAAGCTGGTGTTTTTATTCATGATAGGGGAAGCGTTAGTCGCGCTTCCAAAGCATATGACAGAACTTGTGGTCTGGGTCTCGGCTGATTAGCATACGAGCAAATACGTCATCAAGTACGTCATTTTCCTCGTTTACTAGGCCGATACGCACTTCTGCATACACTTCTTTGTCGATCTCGAAGCCTACATGTTCAACCCAGTCTTCACCAGTTTCGACTAGTTCTGCGGCACCACGATCTTCAAACTGTGCAGTAAACAGAATGACATCAGCTGGCTCAAGGTTATCTGGAGCCATTTCAAGAAAAATGTCGTACGCAGCGTCGATAACGTCGTCGTAAGAAATCAAATCAGACATGCTTATGCTCGGCTCATGTATTTGCGTTCTGCAGTGTTAATCACCACTCGGTCACCCGTTGCGATGTACTCTGGAACTTGAACAGTAAGACCAGAAGCAAAGCGGGCAGGTTTAGTACGTGCAGAAGCTGACGCACCTTTGATTGAAGGGTCAGTTTCTTCAATCACTAGCTCAACAGAAGATGGCAGCTCAAGACCAACCGCTGAACCGTCTACCAAGATCACGTGGATACCTTGTGTGTCTTCGTTAATGAATAGCATCTCATCAGCTACGTCACTTTCTTTAAATGTGTATTGTGAGTAGTCTTCGTTATCCATAAAGATGTGTTCATCGCCATCTGCGTATGAGTACACAACGGCACGCTTGTTCATTTCTACCGTTTCAACAACATCATCAGACTTGTAACGCTCGTCTACACGTGCACCTGTTGTTAGATCAGTACAACGCATCTTGTAGATTTTCGCGCCGCCACGACCGCCTGGAGTCGTCACTTCGATGTCTTTAACTAGAAGAGTTTTACCATTAGACTCGATTGCGAAGCCTTTCTTGATTTCACTTGCCTTTGGCATTGTATTTTCCTATTGATACTTATTACGCAAAACTTGATGATTATAGCGTTAAGTTGTCTTGCTGGCATCAAAATTCATTGCTGAAATTGGCTTCATCTCTCATGAATAAACGCGTTATTAAGCTTGATCCAAATTCAGTGCTGGTAGATCATAATGTTCTTGAATCTTAAGCTTTAGATTGCGTTACTTTCAATGTCTCTTCCTGTTATCGACTCAAAACAACCTTTTCAAACCGAATTTGAACCTCTGATCAGAGAAGTTCTTACGTGCCTTAAAAGTGGGCTAGGGCAAAACTTACATAGTGTGTATGTCTATGGCAGTGTTGCGCGTAAAACGGCGGTAGCAGGTAAGTCGAACCTCGATTTAGTGGTTGTAACCAAAGCAGCATTTGAGTCTAACCGGGCCACGTTATTGAACACGATCAAGTGGCGTGCACAGCAAGGCTACCCGCAAGTAAACGGTGTTTCAGTCCGAACTGCACTGGTTAGTGATGTTGCGAATCTCGACAGTATATTCACCTGGGGATTTATGCTTAAACATTGCTGTGTCTGTATTTATGGTGATGATTTAGCGGACTGCTTTGGCGATTATGTTCCAAGCTGGGAGATTGCTAAACATTGGAACATGGATGTGGAAGAGTGGCTCTCCGTGTATCGTGCGAAAATTGCGCAGGCAAAAAGTATTGAAGAGCAAACTCAAGCTCAAACGGTAATAGCCAAAAAGTTGTTGCGGGCGTCGTATTCTCTGATTATGTATCGCGATAAACGCTGGTTTGACGAGCCTGTGGAATGTGGTCAGGTATTTTTGACCTACCATCCAGAAATGCACTTGGAGATCGAACGTCTGGGTATATTGCTTACGGGACGCTCTATCCCAAAACGCTCGGTGATAGGGCTTTTAGATAACTTTGGCAGCTGGCTAGTCAAGCAGTATCAAAAAACAGAGTTTCGCATCGGTTAGCTAAAGCCGGTTGTTAAAACAAGCCCATCTGTGGCGCCGACAAGGTTTCAAAATCAGTGCCGATAAAAGGTAGAATGGCATCAGCGACGGGCTTCAACTGCTTATCGATATAGTGTTGATAGTCAATTAAGCTACTGCGGTATTCATGTGGCTCTGGCCCATTAACGGTAATCACATACTCAATTCGACCTCGGTTTTGGTACTGTAATGGTCGACCAAGTTTGGCATTGATTTCGTCTGCCATTCGAGCGGCACGCACTTGGGGCGGAATGTTCTTTTGGTATTCGTGCAGTTTACGGCGCAGTCGCTTCTGATAAATCAATTGGTCATCGAATTCGCCGTTATTGGTTTTCTCAACCACTTCGCGCACATAGTCACTTGGATCTTCACCATGGAAGATCATGCCATAAAGTGTGTTTTGGAATCTTTGCGCCAGCGGTGTCCAGTCTGTGCGTGCGCTTTCTAGTCCTTTGAAAATAATCCGCTCGTTTGCACCTTCACCAATTAATCCTGCGTACCGCTTCTTTGAGCCAGTTTCCGCCCCGCGGATGGTAGGCATCAAAAATTTACGATAGTGGGTCTCGTATTCGATTTCTAGCATTGAAGTGAGATTGTATTCAGAACGAAGATGCTCCTGCCACCAGTTGTTAATGTGGTCGACTAATTGATTGCCGACTTTATCGGCCTCTGCCTGACTGTAGGTGCGGTTTAATGACACAAAGGTGGAGTCCGTATCCCCATAAATGACCTGATAACCTTGTTCTTCAATCAGCACTTTGGTCTGCTTCATGATCTCGTGTCCGCGCATGGTGATACTGGATGCCAGTCGGGTATCAAAAAATCGGCAACCGGAGGAGCCTAATACGCCATAAAATGAGTTCATGATGATCTTAATCGCCTGAGAAAAGGCTTTTTCATTGTTCTTTTTGGCAACGTCACGTGCTGCCCAGAGCTTTTCAATCATCTCGGGCAAAAAGTGTTTTGTGCGATGGAATTGGCCACCACGAAATCCGGGTACCGCTTGATTGTCTTGTTTGCCGATCTCAAGTTGTAGCCCTTCAACAAGCCCCATCGGATCTATCAAGAAGGAACGAATGATGGACGGGTACAGGCTTTTAAAATCCAGCACTAAAACGGAGTCGTAAAGGTTAGGAATAGAATCCATTACGTATCCGCCGGGACTGGCTATCCAGTTTTCTGGGTGTAAATTTGGCGCTACATAACCCGCGCGGTGAATTTGCGGCAGATAGAGATTAGTAAATGCAGCGACCGAGCCACCGACTCGATCCAGCTCTACGCCTGTTAATCGTGATCGTTCAATCGCGAAAGCGAGCAGGTGAGTGTGATCGAAAATCTTATTTACCAACACACAATCCTGAAGATTATACTTCGCTAACGAAGGCTTATCTGAACGATACATGCGATTGATCTCATCCATACGATCATGCACGTTGTGGATCTCTTTGCCTTCACCGAGTAATTCCTGAGAAACGGATTCCAGAGACCAGGAGCGAAAGTGGTATGTCGCGGTTTTTAGCGTGTCGATACCGTCCATCACCACGCGGCCGGGAATAGAAATGAACCCCTGTTGGCTTTGTGAAGAACTGCGGAAGAAACTCGCTTGATCCGCTCTGCCTAACTTGAGCTTCATGTTGTGCCATTCCGCTCTTTTGTGCAGTAAGCGGAAATCGAAGTCAATCACGTTCCAGCCGACCACTACATCAGGGTCAAACTGCTTAAACCAAGCGACTAAAGCATCCAGTAAGGCTTTCTCATTTTGTACCCACTCGATTGGGGTATCTGCAGGTTCAGGATCGCCTATCATAATGACGCGCGAGTCCATTGGACTGTCCAGACCAATAGAGTAGAGAATGCCTTTTTCCGAACACTCGATATCTAAAGAGACAACTTGCAGCTTCGGCTCATAGTCGCCAGAACGGCATTTTGCATGTTGAATGCGTTGGTATCCGTTGTAAGTTTGCTGGTTACCTGTAAATTCGATACCACCTCTGATGAAGCGCTCCATCAAATAGCGATCAGCAAGCCGAATGTCGCCTTCGTACGTGATAATGTCGTGATGTGAAAAGTGACCTTGTAACGACATGGCATCTCGGGTAAGTCGTGTATAACAAGCCACAAGAGGGGTAAGCTCGAACGTTTTAATCTCTAACAAACGAAATTCGACGTGAAGTTTGTTTGATTGGGCGATCTCTCTGGCTTGCTCTAGGTCTGATTGAGCAATAAAGAACACTGGCTTTTCGCCATGAATCAGCAACTGAGTTGGTCCAGCTTCGGTTGATACCCATAGCTCTATCTGAGTCTGACCTTGGATATCTCGCGCCTGACGAGTGAGTAGGAAGCCTTGCTGGATGTTCAAGTGAGAAAAACCTTATCGATAATTTAAGCCGGATATTCTAGCACTAAGAGATAAGAAGGAAACGCGTAGTGATGGCCGTTGCTGGTTTTGTCGCCGAATCAGTTCAGGCATCGAGCCTGTATGCTAAAAATGTTCTGTTGCTAAGAATAGCGGTGAATTCAAACGATGACATTCCTGTATGATGGCACTTGAGCTCTGACCTGAGAGCATGGTATCTCGTTTATAGATTGACCATTTGGCTCTGATATTGAGTTGCGTTGGGCAATATAAAATCTAGTTGCTTGATTTATTACGATTAATGTTGTTAATTATCTTCAATTATATTTCGGTTCTGCGCAGTACGCTCTGAAATAACAGAGTGGTTTATGAATAAGTTCTTGCTAAAGTTTGCGTTTGAGCACATATTCATAGAAAGCAATTTTTCGTCAAATACGTTAGTATTAGGCGTCATACTGATATCCACATAGAACATCATGTGGGTGCAGAACCAATAGAAAGTGTGGAGATACAAGTTTGATAAATGTTTTCCTTGTAGATGATCACGAGCTGGTTCGCACAGGGATACGACGTATTATTGAAGACGTCCGTGGAATGAACGTAGCAGGAGAAGCTGACAGCGGTGAAGAGGCAGTAAAATGGTGTCGCAGTAATCATGCTGACGTCGTTTTAATGGACATGAACATGCCAGGAATCGGTGGCTTAGAAGCGACTAAAAAGATTCTTCGCGTGAATCCTGATGTAAAAATCATCGTACTTACCGTTCATACAGAAAATCCGTTTCCAACCAAAGTAATGCAGGCAGGAGCTTCTGGTTATTTAACCAAAGGTGCAGGCCCAGACGAGATGGTTAACGCGATTCGTGTGGTAAATAGTGGGCAGCGTTACATCTCACCAGAGATTGCGCAGCAGATGGCATTGAGTCAATTCTCACCTGCCTCTGAAAACCCGTTTAAAGATTTATCTGAACGTGAATTGCAAATCATGTTGATGATTACCAAGGGTCAGAAAGTCACGGATATTTCTGAACAACTTAACTTGAGTCCAAAAACAGTAAACAGCTACCGCTATAGACTGTTTAGCAAATTGGACATTAATGGCGACGTTGAGTTAACACACTTAGCGATTCGTCACGGAATGCTGGACACTGAGACGCTTTAGTGTGAATCCTCCTTTTGATTCGGCTTCCTTTCTCAAGACAGTAACTCATCAGCCCGGCGTGTACAGAATGTACAACGCCGAGGCTGTTGTTATTTACGTCGGAAAAGCCAAAGACCTCCAAAAGCGCCTTTCGAGTTACTTTCGTAAAAAAGTCGACAGTGAAAAGACACGCGCACTCGTTCGCAATATTGCCAAAATCGACGTTACGGTCACTCATACCGAGACCGAAGCGCTGATCCTTGAACACAATTACATCAAGCAGTATTTACCGAAATACAACGTACTGTTGCGTGATGATAAATCCTATCCTTACATCTTTATCAGCGGACATAAACATCCGCGCTTATCGATGCATCGAGGTGCTAAAAAGCGCAAAGGCGAGTACTTTGGCCCGTATCCGGATTCCGGTGCAGTGCGCGAAACGTTACATCTACTGCAAAAGATATTTCCCGTTCGCCAGTGCGAAGATACTGTCTATTCAAACCGTACTCGTCCATGTCTGATGTATCAAATTGGGCGCTGCGCAGGGCCGTGTGTCAGCTCAATCATATCAGACGACGAATATGCGGAGCTGGTGGGTTTTGTTCGCCTATTCTTGCAAGGCAAAGACCAGCAAGTACTTAAGATGCTAATTGAGAAAATGGAGCATGCGAGCCAGCAGCTGCGCTTTGAAGATGCGGCAAAGTTTCGTGATCAGATTCAGGCAATCCGCCGTGTTCAGGAACAACAGTACGTTTCCGAAGACAGTATGGACGATATGGATGTACTTGGCTTTGCACAGGAAAGTGGAATTGCGTGTATCCATATTCTGATGATTCGTCAGGGGAAGGTTTTGGGTAGTCGAAGTCACTTCCCTAAAATTCCGCAAAATACCAGTCAGCAAGAAGTGTTTGATAGCTTCTTAACTCAGTATTATTTGAGTCACAACGAAGCGCGTACCATTCCCGCCCGGATTATTCTCAATCAGGAGCTGGCAGAGGATATTGAGCCGATTCAAAAAGCACTCTCCGAAGTTGCAGGACGTAAGGTTCGCTTTCATACATCACCCACTGGTGTCAGAGGGCGCTACCTCAAACTGTCGAATACCAATGCACTAACGGCAATTACCACTAAAATTAATCATAAGATGACCATCAATCAGCGCTTTCACGCCCTACGTGAAGTGCTGGATATGGAGTCGATAACGCGCATGGAATGTTTTGATATCTCTCATACGATGGGAGAGAGCACAATCGCGTCGTGTGTGGTTTTCAACAATGAAGGTCCGGTAAAACAAGAATATCGCCGTTACAACATTACGGGTATTACTGGTGGTGATGATTATGCCGCGATGGGGCAGGTATTGGATCGCCGATATTCAAAGCAACTGGATGTGGAGAAGATCCCAGACATCATTTTCATCGATGGTGGTAAAGGTCAGCTAAACCGTGCCCATGAAATCATTTCACAACACTGGGGAGATTGGCCAAAACGACCAATTTTAATCGGTATTGCGAAAGGGGTAACGCGTAAGCCCGGGCTGGAAACGTTAATCACGGTAGATGGCCATGAGTTTAATCTGCCAAGTGACGCCCCGGCGCTTCACCTTATTCAGCATATTCGTGACGAAAGCCATAATCATGCGATTGCAGGACATCGGGCTAAACGTGGCAAAACACGACGCACGAGTGCGCTAGAAGGGATTGAAGGTGTTGGACCGAAGCGACGCCAGGCTTTGCTGAAATACATGGGCGGATTACAGGAACTTAAACGTGCAAGTGTCGAAGAAATCGCCAAAGTACCGGGGATTAGTCACTCTTTAGCAGAAATTATTTTCCAAGCATTGAAACAATAAGGAAAATCCCGCAACATTAGCACGCAATGTGTAAGAGAATAATAAAATGCGATTGAATATCCCGAACATTCTGTCTCTTCTTAGACTGTTCTTAATTCCAGTTTTTGTGGTTGTTTTTTATCTGCCTTATTCATGGGCACCTTTTGCTTCGGCAATGGTGTTTTGGGTAGCAGGCTTTACCGATTGGCTAGATGGTATGTTGGCTCGTAAACTTGGCCAAACATCTCGTTTTGGCGCGTTTATCGATCCGGTAGCTGATAAAGTGCTGGTTGCGACAGCGTTGATTTTGATTACAGAACACTACCACACCATATGGGTGACAATTCCCGCTGTTACCATGATTGCTCGTGAGATCATCATTTCTGCCCTACGAGAGTGGATGGCTGAAATTGGTAAACGCGCTAGTGTCGCGGTTTCTTGGGTCGGTAAAGTTAAAACTCTCGCACAGATGTTTGCGTTGTGGGTGTTGATTTGGCGTTATGATGAATGGATGGTTTGGGTTGGCTTCGCGGCGCTTTACATCGCTACCGTCCTGACGTATTGGTCTATGATCCAATATCTCGCAGCAGCAAAAGACGATTTGCTCGATGAGAAGCATCATTAATAAAAAAGTATTTATACTAAGCAGGCACCCAATGCCTGCTTTTTTGTGCCCGTTAGAAATTAATAGCTATTGGCGTACAAAAAATAAATGTGATTTAGATCCTGTTTTTCTTAGTGTTGCTTATCCGATACAACGAATAACCTGATTATGAACGGTTGATGTGAGCTGATTCTCTGGTATCTCTGGTAGGGGAGTAGCCAAAGTTTCACGATAAACAAGTGTATTTGAGCAAGTTTTTGTATTAAAACTAAGCAATCTACCGTCTTTCGCACAAATTCTAGTCAAACGATTTAAAAAAATAAAAATAGTGTTGACTCGATCGCTCGAATCCGTAGAATGCATCCCGTACCCAAGAGAGCAAAGCTCAAAAGGGTGGTTAGAAAAGGTTATCTTTTCTTGCAATGAGGCGCCTTGGCAGAGTGGCTATGCAGCGGATTGCAAATCCGTGGACCTCGGTTCGACTCCGGGAGGCGCCTCCATTATTCTTTCGATAGCAAATAGCTTTCGAGAATAAATGCGACACTAGCTCAGTTGGTAGAGCGCAACCTTGCCAAGGTTGAGGTCACGAGTTCGAACCTCGTGTGTCGCTCCAAAAATTTAAAGATATGGCGTTAAGCGGTATCAGATGGTGTTTTACTTTTCTGTAAAGGCATCACAAAGTATATTTGTGTGCCCTGGTGGTGGAATTGGTAGACACAAGGGATTTAAAATCCCTCGGCGTTCGCGCTGTGCCGGTTCAAGTCCGGCCCGGGGCACCATCTCATGCGACACTAGCTCAGTTGGTAGAGCGCAACCTTGCCAAGGTTGAGGTCACGAGTTCGAACCTCGTGTGTCGCTCCAAAATACGAAAACCCAGCATTGTTATGCTGGGTTTTTTCGTTTCTCTCCCTAGAAAAATAGCTGTTTCTAGGAACTCTCACATATTTCGCTTCCCAGCCGTACTTTCTGATCACATCGTTCAGTTTTATTCGCGGTCTAATTTATTCGTATTTTCAGCTTGTTATGTGCATCTGTTGTGCGTCGCGATTACCTTATATAGGCTAAGGTTACAAGTTCTGCCGCCATTGGCAAAATACAATTGCGTCCGAGATCAATAAATCAATGATGAAAAATCATTGCCATGAGATTTTATTTTGTGATAAATTCGCGCGCAATCTCGGAGCGTAATTTACGCCTTTGGTTCTCTGGGGGATACGCGTAGTGAACATTCAAGCTGATTGTGACACTACGTAGGGTAGGTATCGGCAAAGCCTTTTGTTGATAGACGGGATACTAATGCTGTAAGTGCAGCATATTAATGGGAAACCCAACATTGCAACCTTTGAATAAACACACACTAATCAGCTTCATACTGCCGAAATGTCCTGTTTTACAAAACGGGTGCATTACGGAACCTTGATTACGTCCCAGCGCATATAGAAGTCACGAATGTCGTGACAGGATTATCTGTGTTTGTCATCTCAGCCATGACAAATGCGGAGGTTTACTTATTTCTCCTGTAACTTTTTTCTAATGATAATTAAAACAGGATGAAGAACTAATATAATTCAAGGGATTACCTAGTATGACCACTGCCTTTGAAGTCGATAACAATATCGCAAACATTTTTTCATCACAGGTTCCAGTTGTTGAGGGAACGTACGACTTAACTCCAGACCAAGTGTTACTTGATCAGGCTGAGCACGAATCAGCGGTTCGCTCTTATCCTCGTCGCTTGCCGATTGCTATTAAACAGGCTTATGGCTGTTTAGTAGAAGATACTCGAGGTCAAATCTTTTTGGATTGCCTTGCGGGTGCGGGTACTTTGGCACTGGGTTATAACCACCCAGAAATCAATCAAGCATTGAAAGATCAGCTAGATTCTGGCCTGCCTTATCAGACGCTTGATATTGCTACCTCGGCGAAAACGCATTTCATTCAGTCTGTGAAGTCTTTTCTTCCTCAAGAGCTGGGTGATAACTGTGTGATTCAGTTCTGTGGACCATCTGGTGCCGATGCAGTTGAAGCGGCGATCAAACTGGCGAAACAGACGACTGGCCGTAACACTATGTTCGCATTCCGTGGTGCTTACCATGGTATGACTAACGGTACGATGGGCATGATGGGTAACTTAGGTACTAAGGCTCGTCGTACAGGTTTGATGTCAGACGTACATTTTATGCCTTTCCCATACAACTTACGTTGCCCGTTTGGACTTGGTGGCGATGAAGGTGCGAAAGCGAGTATTCGTTACATCGAGCGTCTTCTAAATGATGACGAAGCAGGCATTATGAAGCCGGCGGCAATCATCGTTGAGCCAGTACAAGGTGAGGGCGGTGTTATCCCTGCACCAGCATTCTGGCTGCGTGAGCTTCGCCGTATCTGTGATGAACACGGCATTCTGTTGATCTTCGACGAAATTCAATGTGGTGTTGGTAAATCTGGCTACAACTTTGCTTTCGAAGAAGCCGGCATCGTTCCAGACGTGTTGTGTTTGTCGAAAGCGATCGGTGGTGGTATGCCGATGTCGCTTCTTGTTATCAACAAGCAGCACGATACCTGGAATCCGGGCGAGCACACGGGTACGTTCCGTGGTAACCAGCTTGCAATGGTTAGTGGTGCGAAAGCGCTAGAAATTATTCAACGTGACAACCTTGTCGAGCATGCAAACATTGCTGGCCAATACCTTCGTTTTGGTCTGGAAGGCATTCAGAAGCGCGTTAACTGTATCGCAGAAGTTCGCGGCAAAGGTTTGATGCTGGGCGTTGAAATTAAGAACCCTAATGGCGAATTGAACAAGTTCGGTGAGCCTGTGGCTGATGGTCAGCTGACGCTTGCGATTCAACGTGCGGCGCTAGAGCGTGGCTTGATGGTAGAGAAGGGTGGCCGTGAAGGCTCTGTAATTCGTTTCCTTCCACCACTGATCATTTCATTTGAGCAAATCGACTTTGCTCTGCGTGTGCTTGAAGAAGCCATCATTGCTGCTGGCGGTAGCCATGTTGAAGCTTCACCACAGGAAGAGTGGAAAAAGCACTTCGTTCACACTGGTGAATTAGGTAGTACTGAGTTTGCATCGGTGATGAACCACACGACTGCAGCTATGAAGTCTGTATTCGAACAAGTAAGTGCGCCATATTCAGGTATGGACCCTAAAGCGTTAGAAGAAGCGATCAATGCTGTCGACCTAGACAACAAAAATGCGCCTCTTAAATCAGTGATTGACGACGCTGCAGAGCTTGTTGCCAAGAATGCGATCTTTACTCAGCATCCTGATTGTATTGCGCATTTACACACGCCACCACTCATGCCTGCGATTGCGGCTGAAGCGATGATTGCAGCTCTGAACCAGTCTATGGACTCTTGGGATCAAGCGTCTTCTGCGACTTACGTTGAGCAAAAAGTGGTGAACTGGCTTTGCGACAAATACGAGCTAGGCGAGCAAGCTGACGGTATTTTCACTAGCGGCGGCACTCAAAGTAACCAAATGGGCTTGATGCTGGCGCGAGACTGGATCGCGGACAAACTAAGTAGTCACTCTATTCAGAAGCTAGGTCTTCCTGAGTACGCCGACAAACTGAGAATTGTGTGTTCGAAGAAATCACACTTCACGGTTCAAAAATCAGCGTCTTGGATGGGACTTGGCGAAAAAGCAGTCATGACTGTTGATGCTAATCCAGACGGCACGATGGATGTGAACAAACTGGATGAGGTGCTGACTCAGGCAAAAGCGGAAGGTTTAATCCCATTTGCGATCGTTGGTACAGCTGGTACAACCGATCACGGCGCGATTGATGATCTAGACTTCATTGCAGACATGGCTGAAAAACATGAACTGTGGATGCATGTCGACGGCGCATACGGTGGTGCTTTGATTCTTAGCAGCCAAAAAGCTCGCCTAAAAGGTGTTGAGCGTGCGCAGTCTATCAGCGTTGACTTCCACAAGTTGTTCTACCAAACAATCAGTTGTGGTGCACTTCTTGTTAATGACAAGTCAAACTTCAAGTTCCTGCTTCATCATGCAGATTACTTGAACCGCGAACACGACGAACTACCAAACTTGGTAGATAAGTCTATCGCAACAACTAAGCGTTTTGATGCTTTAAAAGTGTTTATGACAATGCAAAGCGTGGGGCCAAAAGCTCTAGGCGACATGTACGACCATTTGCTTGATCAAACGCTAGAAGTAGCAGATATGATCCGCGATAACGACAACTTTGAGTTGTTGGCGGAACCATCACTATCTACGGTTCTGTTCCGTGCGACACATGAATCCGCAGATCTTGATGAACTAAATAAAGCGTTGCGTTTAGAGGCGCTGACTCGCGGAACCGCAGTACTGGGTGAAACCATTGTTGACGGTAAAACCGCACTTAAATTTACGATTTTGAACCCGTGTCTAACGACGGCGGACTTTGAATCTTTGCTCTCAAAAATCCATATGCTAGCAGTTGAGCTAGTTTAACAAAGGTAACGGAAAACTATGGCAATTCTACAGATTGGTGCAGGCGGCGTTGGCTGGGTAGTTGCACACAAAGCAGCACAAAACAACGACGTTCTGGGTGATATCACAATCGCATCACGTACCGTAGGTAAGTGTGAGAAAATCATCGAATCTATTCAGAAGAAAAACAACCTGAAAGATTCAACTAAGAAATTAGAAGCTAGAGCAGTTAATGCTGACGACGTAGATTCTCTTGTTGCTCTTATTAAAGAAGTTAAGCCTGATCTTGTGATCAACGCTGGTCCTCCATGGGTAAACATGCCAATCATGGAAGCATGTTACCAAGCGAAAGTGTCATACCTGGATACATCAGTGGCAGTTGACCTGTGTTCTGAAGGTCAGCAAGTACCTCAGGCTTATGATTGGCAGTGGGGTTACCGTGAGAAGTTCGAAGAAGCGGGCATCACAGGTATCCTAGGTGCTGGTTTCGATCCAGGCGTAGTGTCGGTATTTGCAGCGTACGCAGTTAAGCATCTGTTCGATGAAATCGATACTATCGACGTAATGGACGTAAACGCTGGTGACCACGGTAAGAAGTTTGCGACAAACTTCGACCCAGAAACCAACATGCTAGAGATCCAAGGCGACTCTTTCTACTGGGAAAATGGCGAGTGGAAACAAGTACCTTGTCACTCTCGTATGCTTGAGTTTGAATTCCCTAACTGTGGTTCACACAAAGTGTACTCAATGGCGCACGATGAAGTTCGTTCAATGAAGGAATTCATCCCTGCAAAACGCATTGAATTCTGGATGGGTTTCGGTGACCGTTACCTAAACTACTTCAATGTAATGCGTGATATCGGCCTATTGAGCCCAGACCCACTAACGCTGCACGATGGTACAGTAGTACAGCCTCTGCACGTATTGAAAGCGCTACTACCAGATCCAACTTCTCTTGCACCAGGCTACACCGGTCTAACTTGTATCGGTACTTGGGTTCAAGGTAAGAAAGACGGTAAAGAGCGCAGTGTCTTCATCTACAACAATGCTGACCACGAAGTGGCATACGAAGACGTAGAGCACCAGGCGATCTCTTACACCACAGGTGTTCCAGCGATCACTGCGGCACTGCAATTCTTCCGTGGCGAGTGGGCGGATAAAGGTGTGTTCAATATGGAACAGCTAAACCCAGACCCGTTCCTGGAAACCATGCCTTCTATCGGTCTGGATTGGCATGTTCAAGAGCTTGAAGCAGGTCAGGGACTTCCAGTTATCCACGAACTTAAAAAGTAACTATTTAAGCTCGTAGCAAACCTGGAATTAACTTAAATCTAAGCCGATGCGAATGCGTCGGCTTTGTTCGATTTTATAGTGCCTTCGTTTAGGCGAGGGGACTCAAGGTATTACAATGCAACACAACGAACTAAAAACCCCGTACTTCATGATCAATGAAGACAAGCTGGTAGAAAACCTAGAGAAAGCGAAACAGCTGAAAGAAATCTCAGGTGTGAAGCTGGTTCTTGCACTGAAGTGTTTCTCAACTTGGGGTGTTTTCGACATCATCAAGCCTTACTTAGACGGAACAACAAGTTCTGGCCCGTTTGAAGTGAAGCTTGGTCATGAAACATTTGGTGGTGAAACGCACGCTTACAGTGTGGGTTACAGTGAAGACGACGTACGTGAGGTTGCTGACATCTGTGACAAGATGATCTTTAACTCTCAATCTCAGCTTGCTGCTTACCGTCATATCGTTGAAGGTAAAGCGTCAATTGGTCTGCGCTTGAATCCAGGCGTGAGCTATGCAGGTCAAGATTTAGCGAACCCTGCACGTCAATTCTCTCGCCTTGGTGTACAAGCGGATCACATCAATTCAGAAGTATTTGACGGTATTGATGGTGTGATGTTCCACATGAACTGTGAGAACAAAGACGTAGATGCGTTTATTGGATTGCTGGATGCGATTTCAGAACAGTTTGGTGAGTACCTAAACAAGCTTGATTGGGTAAGCATGGGCGGTGGTGTATTCTTCACGTGGCCTGGTTACGATATTGAAAAGCTTGGTCTTGCGCTGAAAGCCTTCTCTGAGAAACACGGCGTACAAATGTACTTAGAGCCTGGTGAAGCGATCATTACTAAGACCACGGATCTGGTTGTGACTGTGGTTGATATCGTAGAGAACGTTAAGAAAACTGCGATTGTTGACTCTGCAACTGAAGCACACCGTTTAGATACGCTGATTTACAACGAGCCAGCATCAATTCTAGAAGCGTCTGAGAATGGCGAGCACGAATACGTGATCGGTTCATGCTCATGCCTTGCGGGTGACCAATTCTGTGTGGCGAATTTTGAACAGCCGCTAGAAATTGGCCAACGTCTACACATTTTAGATAGTGCAGGCTACACCATGGTGAAACTAAACTGGTTTAACGGTTTGCGTATGCCTTCTGTTTACTGTGAGCGTTCAAACGGCGAGATTCAAAAGCTGAACGAGTTTGATTATTCAGATTTTAAACGTTCACTATCTCAATGGTCAGTGAAATAAGCGTTCTGGCTTTATGTACTATATCAATGCAAAAGAGCAGCTGAGGCTGCTCTTTTTTATAAGAGGCGGGGCAGGTCAACAGACCCTAGTCTTCTATAATAACCCGAGTATCCTCACTCAGCGCTTCTAGCTCATTCGCTACATCCTCAATTTCCATTTCGCTTGGCAGTTTAATAGCGATTTTTGCACTGAACAGGCTTGAGCTGACGCCGCCACCTCCAGCAATAAAGACACGCTGACAGTCCATATCTAAAATCGAGATGCCTTGATCATCAAGAATATGGGTTATCTCATTTACGATGCCAGCTCTGTCGTTGGCGTCGAGTCTGAGCTGGAAGATCGTGTCAGCACTATGCGAGTAAGGTTCGGAATCGACGAATTTAACCACTAATGTCTGACATGCGGAAAATGCGTCTTTAACGATATCGGCTTTTTCTTTTGGTAATTCAATTTTAATCCCCCCCGCCACTTGGTCTTCAATAAAGTTAACTTTACTGATTAACCATTTACCTCCATTTTCATGGGTGATGGCAGCAAGTTCCTTGATGGTCGCAGGTGATGCCTGACCAGCAAAATTAACGATAAACACAGTGTTCATATGGTCCCCTCCTGGAAAAAGGTTTGGACGCGGCACGGGATTACGTAGCGCTTAAGTTATTGGAATAAATCCTTTTATTCAGTGTAGGTGTTAGGTGGGGGATATGTTTGATGAAGGTCAATTTTTTGGGCTAATTCTTGAAGCGAATATTTAAAACTGTGTTTGAACCACAAAAAAGCAGCCAGTCGGCTGCTTTATCGGTTTACGTCAGATTAGAACGTGACTTTTAATTCCATGCCATAGAACTGGCTGTCGTAACTGGTACCTGCGTTCATCGCAAACTTGGCTACATCCTGATTACCAAACCAAGGGGATGAACTAAATTGCAGTTCGGCACTGCCACCCCATGCGTCGGTGACCCAGTAGTGGACATGACCGACTGGGTTTAGGAAGAATAGTGATATATCACCCACCGTTTCCGAACCCAATACTTCACCTCCGTTTGCCAGGATATCTTGCTCAGCGGTTACCATCATCTCACCAACGACAGCACCAAAAAACGGCGTAATGAAAAGGTCTTGCCAAGAAGGCACTTCAGCAAAAGCCTCCACACCATACTCCCAGAAGAACGCTGACATCGTAGCGGAATACAAGAACGATTCAAATTCGTTATAACCAGAGTGGCGGGCCGCGGTATAGTAAACACCACCAAAATAAGGGTGCATAATATAGTTGAGAACATGCTCATCTCGGTCCCAAACCGGACCATCAGAGACATTGTCTTTCCATTTCTGCCCCAGCTTACTCATATCACGGTCTTCTTCATCCCACTTGGTGATACTTTCTGGAAGGAAGGTCATCAAACCGACAGTCGCAACACTCAAGCCAAGAATGGTGTACGTTTGGCCCATGAGGTAATCCCAGTCTTTATCTTGAGGAACGATAAGATGTTTGGGTTGAAGACCAGCGTCAAGATTTAAAGAATCATCATTATCCTGTTCAAAAGCCAGACTGCGGTTTTGAGCTTCAAAGGTGTATAGATTGGTCGTTGCGCAGTAGCCGGACAGGCAATCAGGGGCGTACGAAAACTCCGAATGTCTGGCCATATCGTATTGGCTTGCGTTTGCAACGGTTGTTGTTACAAAGCCGAGTCCTGCTAGAGTCTTCTTGAATATGGATGATTTTGACACAAAGGTCTCCGAGTAATTGATTTGATGATCTAACTCAAATTATCCCTTAAATAAAAAACCATTTAAATACTTGATGTTAATTTATATCAAAATGATTTCATTACACTAGCTTGCACCTTGAGGTGATCGGCTTACATTATCAACGTGATTAGAGCGTCGGCATGTGTCCTTTTTCATCACCCTCAAGCGCTGTCGTGGTGGCTTCTTTTGTTCCGGTTACCCAGTTTGAACCATGCAATTCAAGCGGATTTGTGTATAGTTAACACCAGTGCAGGTAAAACTAATTCAATAAATAGAACATGATATGAGTACAGCATACAAAATTAGAAATGTGCTCATGGTGAGGAGTCAGTTGTGAAAATTGCAATGCTTAGTACCGGTGAAGAAGTTCTTCACGGGGATATTGTTGATACAAATGCGGCCTGGATGTCTAGTCTGTTTTATCAGCAAGGATTTGGCTTAACTAAACGCTCAACAGTCGGTGATAAGCAATCGAGCTTGATTGAAGAGTTTTTAATGCTGAGTTTTAATAATGACGTTGTTATCGTTAATGGCGGTTTAGGTCCAACGACTGACGACTTGAGTGCCGCGGCAGCAGCAAAAGCGGCTGATTGTAAGTTGGTGCTGTTTAAGGAATGGCTTGAGCAGCTAGAGAGCATGTATGCGCGACGTGGCAAACCTATGCCAGATAGTAATTTAAAACAAGCCATGCTCCCTGAAACTGCTCAAATACTCGATAACCCAATCGGTACTGCCTGTGGTTTTAAAATGTTGATTAACGATGCGGTTTTCTATTTTACGCCAGGCGTACCCAGCGAATTTAAACTGATGGCAGAAACGCAGATTTTGCCTGATTTGAAGCGCACTTTCCCTGATGTTCAAGGCTCTTCATGTAGCCGAATTTATACATTTGGACTCTCAGAGTCGGGCATCTCAGATAAGTTGGATCCGATAAAGTTACCTGAGGGGTATGAGCTTGGTTATCGCTCTTACTTGCCTTTCATTGAAGTGAAACTGTTTGGCCCTAACGATCAGTTTGATCAGCGTTTAAAGTTATTGCAGATAATTAATCAACACCTGGAGGCTAATACAGTCAGCATCGACCAGCCTATGATCGAGCATGTAGGCCAGTTGTTAGTAGAGAAAGCGTTAACGCTATCAGTTTCTGAAAAGAGCAGTGCAGGGTATTTGACCTATTGGCTCAACGGTGATGAAAACGCCGAAAAGCAACTTGGCCACAGCTGGGTTTTATCAGGCAGTAATCAAGCTATCAAAGACGAAGGTGACCCATTAGCCGCAACGTTTGCACTGTCCGGTGCGACTCGTGAAAAATGTCGAACTGATTTGTCGTTAGTTACAGGCGAACTCGACGATGGTCTGTTTTCTGTCGCGCTATCGACGCCTAAAGGGGAATGGGGAGCTGTCTACAAGCTGTCCAGAAAATATCAGCGCGATGATCAAGTAAAAGTCATCAGTACGGCTGCTCTCGATCTACTGCGTCGTTATCTGGAAGGTAAGCCGATGTTTGCCCACTATGCGTTTTTAGAAAAAGTGAAAGAGATGCACATTCCATCCAGTGCAATTTAGTGCCGGTTTTTACACGACTTTTGGATAAAAAAGCCAACTCTGTTGGCTTTTTAAATATGCCTATTCTTCACGTTGGGATTTTTCATAACGAGCAAGGAAAAGTCGTGTCGTTTCTTCGACCAGACGTTGCTTCTCTTTTTCCGTTAGTGGTGCTTTGATACGCATCAGCTGAGGCCACAGCGCGCTTCCTTTGATCAAACTATGCAGCTGTTCTTTAGCAAACTCGGCATCAAGATCGATCAGTTTGCCGTCATCACTCGCAGCAAGGATCCAGCGATAAACTGCGGTTTCTTTTTCTGCCAGCTTCTTCAATTCTTCCTGCAACATATCCGGGTTGCTGAACAAATAGTCAAATGCTACTCGAGCCAAGTCTTGATATTGTGGCGAAGATAGAAATTCCAACTCTTCGGTCAGTAGTGACGCAAGTTGAGTACTCAATGGCTGCTTGCCACTGTATGTGACGTTGCTTTGCATTATCGCTCTTTGCCATAGTTCAGAAAGCAAATGCAGAACCAGCGCTTCCTTACTTTCAAAGTGATTGTAGATCGTGCGCTTTGACACATTGGCTAACGCGGCTAATTTATCCATGCTCGTCGCTTTCACGCCTTCTTCACGAAAAGCTTCAATGGCTGCCTCAACTATCGCTTCCCGTTTTAACTCACTTCGGCTCAGCTTTTTTTCCATCATAAAGATCATTGCTCGTAATTATTTGATCCAATTTTACACTGCATAGTTTACTTTTCAATCTAGTTAAGTAAACTACACCGTATAGTTTACTTTTGGTGACAAAGAATGAAGTCAGTTACTTTTATCTTCTTAGGAATATTGGTGGTCGGTATGCTAGCGAGCTTAGCTTCTAATAAACAAAAGTTTTACAACAGCGAAATGCGATATTCATCGACTCTGGGCGACACGGTGAAGATCGTTCATGCATTCTTAACAGCAAAACGTGTTGATGCCGTCCCAAAAACACCGCTTCTCAATTATGAAATCAATCCTAACGATCTTCGTCAGCCGAAGAGCGACTTCTTATATCGTCTCGGCCATTCAAGCGTGTTAATGCACATCGATAGCAATTGGATTCTTACGGATCCTGTATTCAGTGAACGTGCTTCTCCAATACAGTGGGCTGGACCGAAGCGCTTTCATCCGGCTCCAATCACAGCAAATTCGTTGCCGTACATCGACATTGTGATTATCAGTCACGATCACTATGACCACCTGGATAAAGCGACGATAAAAGCGATCGATGAAAAAGTTGGTGTGTTTGTTACGCCACTTAAAGTGGGTGACCGATTGCAAAGTTGGGGCATCTCGAGAGAAAAGATCATCCAGCTAGATTGGTGGCAATCGGTGTCGCTGAACAACATTGAACTCGTTTCAACGCCTTCTCAGCACTTTTCAGGTCGTGGCTTGTTGGATCGTAATCAAACCCTCTGGTCGAGCTGGGTTATTCTAGGCAGCAAACATCGTATTTTCTTTAGCGGAGACAGCGGGTACTTCTCTGGTTTCAAATCTATCGGCGAGCGTTATGGCCCATTTGATTTCACTCTAATGGAAGCGGGGGCTTACAACTCGCTTTGGAGCGATATTCACATGGTGCCGGAAGAAAGCGTGCAGGCACATATCGACCTGCAAGGGAAATTTATGATCCCAATCCATAACGGTACATTCGATTTATCCATGCACCCATGGTACGAGCCTCTTGAACGTATATCCGCAATAACTGCGAATCGTGGTGTTCAACTCGTCACTCCTGCTTTCGGTGAACAAGTCGTACTTGATGCGCCATCACGTAAGAATCGTTGGTGGCTGGAGCAATCAGCAAACAGCAACCTCGAAATCGCTCAGTTTTGAACCAATAGTCGATGAAAACTTTAAGGAGAAGATTATGAATAGATGTTTAGTCACAGGCGCAAGTGGTCACGTTGGTAATAACCTTGTCAGGGCTCTCTCTCGACAAGGAGACTACGTGCGTGCAGGCATCCGTAACTTGAAGAAGTCTGATTCATTGCAGGGAATCGATTGTGATGTTGTTTACTGCGATTTATTAGATAAAGCGTCACTGCGAGAAGCGCTTAATGGCGTTGATACCCTCTATCAGGTTGCAGCAGTCTTTAAACATTGGGCAGAAGATGAGGAGGCTGAAATCGTAAACCCCAACTTGATCGGAACGAGAAACATACTGGAAGCCGCAAAAGAAGCAGGGGTAAAACGAGTCGTTTATGTAAGCTCCATCGCTTCTTTAGAACAAACACATCGCAACGAAAACGGCGAAATTATTGTTGAAGGATACAATGTTTCTGACCAGGTCAACCCATACTGCCGCGCGAAAACCCTTGCAGAACAAGAGGCATGGAAAGTTTCGGAAGAGTTAGATTTGGATATGGTGACGGTACTACCTTCCACTATTCTTGGCGGGGAATACAAACCGAATACTGAATCGCTCGACGCTTTCTCTGCAATCGTGAATGGTAAAATGCCATTCTTATACGAGTTATACTTAAGCCCTATTGATGTTGATGATGTCGTTAAAGGAATGGTTAGCGCAGCAAAAACAGGCGTTCGTGGGCATCGCTATGTTTTAGCTAACACTTCCACCATTTCCACTAAACAAATCATTGATATTGCCCGCGAGATCAACCCGTCTCTCGTTGCTCCGAAGATACTGGATGAAAATGAGATTTACGCACTTGTTGATCAAGCTGAAGCGGAAGCGCTTAAAACGAATACTCGGCCTAAGATCATTCGCAGCAATGTGGCACGTACCCTCAAACATAAGTTTGTGTTTGATTTGCACAACTCATTGATGCATCTCGGCCATTCACCTAAAGCGGCAGAGACGGTTGTTAGAGAGACCATGCAATCATTGTATGTCCGCTGATCAATTTGTAGTCTCATAAAAACGAACCCCACCTGTATGAGGTGGGGTTCTGAATACAAACAAAGGTGTTTACTTTGTCTTGTTACGTTCGATGCTACTCAGTTGACGTCAGGCACGCTGCTTTTCTTTCATCGTGTAGTTAACGCCACTGAGTGAAACATTGGATTTCGCTTTACAGATACAAGGCAAAATTTCTTCGCCTTGAGTGTAAGCCATAGCAAAACCAACATACTCAACTTCACCAGACTCTAACGTACAGCGACATGCACCACAGTGGCCGTCACGGCAGTTATATTCTGGTAATAAGCCAGACTGTTCCATTGTCTCCAAAATAGTATTGGAAGGGTTAGATTCAATGCTGATAAGTTTGTTGATTTTGATTGTCGGCATTACAGCTCAAATCCTTCAAAGTCGTCCGCGCTTACTTCGTTGTCAATTTGACCAACAAGGTAAGATGAAATCTCTGCTTCTTGAGGCGCAACTTGAACGTTATCAGAAGACAACCAAGCATTAATCCATGGAATAGGGTTGCTTGTCGCTTCAGGGTACGCTGCTGGTAGACCTACCGCTTGCATACGAATATTGGTGATGTACTCAACGTACTGGCTAAGAATGTCTTTGTTCAGGCCGATCATTGAACCATCTTTAAACAGGTATTCTGCCCACTCTTTCTCTTGCTCTGCCGCTTCTTTGAAGAGATCAAAACATTCTTGTTTTGCTTCTTCTGCGATTTGCATGAACGTGAAATCATCCTGACCGTTACGTAGCAGGTTGATCATGTGCTGAGTACCGTTTAGGTGAAGCGCTTCATCACGTGCGATCAGCTTGATGATTTTCGCGTTACCTTCCATCAGTTCGCGCTCTGCGAAAGCGAAAGAACATGCGAAACTTACGTAGAAACGAATCGCTTCTAGAGCGTTCACAGACATCAGACAGATGTACAGTTTCTTCTTAAGGTCGTACAGACTTACCTTAACTGTTTCACCGTTAAGGACATGCTCACCTTCACCGTAGCGATGGTAGTCATTCGTCGCTTGAATCAAATCGTCGTAGTAGTGCGCGATGTCTTTCGCACGCTTTAGAATGTGTTCATTCTCAACGATGTCATCAAATACCACAGCAGGGTCGTTCACGATGTTACGAATGATGTGCGTGTACGAACGAGAGTGAATCGTTTCAGAGAAAGACCAAGTCTCGATCCATGTTTCTAGTTCAGGCAGAGAAACAAGAGGAAGTAGCGCAACGTTCGGGCTACGGCCTTGGATTGAATCGAGAAGCGTTTGGTACTTCAGGTTAGAAATGAATATGTGCTTCTCGTGATCTGGCAACTTGTTGTAGTCGATACGGTCGCTAGATACGTCAACTTCTTCTGGACGCCAGAAGAAAGAAAGTTGCTTTTCGATCAGCTTTTCGAAAATTTCGAATTTTTGTTGGTCATAGCGAGCAACGTTTACTGATTGACCCAAGAACATTGGTTCTTTTAGTTGGTCATTTTTTTTCTGGTTAAAAGTACTGTAAGCCATAATGCCTCAATTCCTTTTAAACCTCCCGCGTAGGGGAGGTTTTCGATATTCTGTTACTATTCAGTTACTGCGGATTGCTAGGGTCGTGTAGATTAAATCTTACAACCGCCACCTGCACAATCTTCTTCTTCCGGTTGAACTGCGTCTTTCTGTTCATCCTTAGCGCCATCACGAGTGTTATGGTAGTAAAGCGTCTTCACACCAAATTTGTACGCAGTCAGCAGGTCTTGAAGCAGTTTCTTCATTGGAACCTTACCCGTCTCGTAGCGTGATGGGTCGTAGTTGGTATTCGCAGAGATCGCCTGGTCAACGAATTTCTGCATGATACCGACAAGGTGCAAGTAACCATCGTTAGAACCGATGTTCCAAAGCAGCTCGTAATTGTCTTTTAGCTCAGTAAATTCTGGCACAACTTGCTTCAGGATACCGTCTTTCGACGCTTTTACTGACACAAAACCACGAGGTGGCTCAATGCCGTTTGTTGCGTTCGAAATCTGAGAAGAGGTCTCAGAAGGCATCAGCGCAGTCAGCGTTGAGTTACGTAGACCGTGTTCCATGATTTCTGCACGTAGGCTATCCCAATCATAGTGAAGCTCTTCGTTACAAATCAGGTCGATATCTTTCTTGTAAGTATCGATTGGCAGCAAGCCTTTCGCGTAGTTTGTTTCGTTGAACGAAGGACACTTACCTTGCTCTTTTGCCAGCGCTACTGAAGCTTTCAATAAGTAGTACTGCATCGCTTCAAATGTACGGTGAGTCAGGCCGTTTGCACTGCCGTCAGAGTATTTCACACCGTTCTTCGCTAGGTAGTAAGCAAAGTTGATCACACCAACACCCAGAGTACGACGGTTCATTGTCGACTTGTATGCAGCTGGTAGTGGGTAATCTTGGTAGTCCAATAGTGCATCAAGAGCACGAACAACCAGATCAGATAGCTCTTCAAAATCATCCAGAGACTTGATAGCACCTAAGTTGAACGCAGACAGCGTACATAGTGCGATCTCGCCAGAATCATCTTCTACGTTAGTCAGTGGTTTGGTTGGAAGTGCGATTTCCAAACACAGGTTAGACTGACGAACAGGCGCTACTTCAGAATCAAATGGGCTGTGAGTGTTACAGTGGTCCACGTTCTGGATGTAGATACGACCTGTAGATGCGCGCTCTTGCATTAGCAAAGTGAACATCTCAATCGCTTTGACGGTTTCCTTCTTAACTGAAGGATCGTTCTCGTACTTAACGTACAGACGCTCGAACTCTTCTTGGTTTTCGAAGAATGCGTCGTATAGACCTGGTACGTCTGATGGTGAGAATAGCGTGATGTTGCCACCTTCAACCAGACGCTGGTACATCAGCTTGTTTAGCTGTACGCCGTAGTCCATGTGACGAACACGGTTTTCTTCAACACCACGGTTGTTCTTAAGAACCAATAGTGAGCGTGCTTCACCATGCCACATTGGGTAGAAAACAGTTGCAGCACCGCCACGTACACCGCCCTGTGAACAACATTTCACAGCGGTTTGGAAGTACTTGTAGAAAGGAATACAACCAGTGTGGAATGCTTCACCACCACGGATCTCTGAACCTAGAGCACGGATACGACCTGCGTTGATACCGATACCAGCACGTTGAGAAACGTAACGAACAATAGAGCTTGCTGTTGCGTTGATAGAATCCAGGCTGTCACCACACTCAATCAGTACACAAGAGCTGAACTGACGGGTAGGCGTGCGCACACCTGACATAATCGGTGTAGGCAGAGAAATCTTGAATGTTGACGTCGCATCGTAGAAACGTTTGATGTAATCAAGACGTGTTTCTTTCGGATACTTAGCAAACAGACATGCAGCCACAAGAATGTACAAGAACTGGGCACTTTCGTAGATTTGGCCCGATACACGGTTCTGTACAAAGTACTTACCTTCCAGCTGTTTTACTGCAGCGTAAGAGAAGTTCAGGTCACGTTTGTGGTCAATGTACGAATCCAGTACGTCTAGATCTGCTTTTGTGTAATCTTCTAGCAGATGTCCGTCGTACTTACCCATATCAACGAGTCTAGCTACGTGATCGTAAAGCTTAGGTGGCTCATATTGGCCATACGCTTTTTTACGTAGATGGAATACAGCTAGACGAGCTGCCAAGTACTGGTAATCCGGTGTCTCTTCTGAGATAAGGTCGGCCGCAGATTTAATGATAGTCTCGTGTATGTCTGACGTTGTAATACCATCATAAAACTGGATGTGAGCTCGTAACTCTACTTGAGAGACAGAAACGTTGTGCAGACCTTCTGCAGCCCAAGTAATAACGCGGTGGATTTTATCCAGATCGATAATTTCTTTACGGCCATCACGCTTGGTGACGGTAAGTTGTTGGTTCATTCTGCTTTATTTCCCTAAGAAAACTGATAAAAGCCGTGTTTTTGTCTATTTATATGCAAAGCTTTCTAGTCTTGCGGTGGCTTTGTGATCAAAGTCTATCTATATATTGTAGCTTAAACACAATATATAGGGGTTAATTTGTTTGCGGGTTACAAGATAGTGCTATTGCTCAGATTGATCAAGGTACATGTTTGGGATGACTTGTGGATAACTACCCAAATGAAAAAAAACAGTAAGTGAACACTAACCGATGAGAAAAGGGCAGACTTGAATAGGTAAAATCACAGTTTTGAGATCGGTTTAGAAATAACCGCTCGGAAAAATATTTTCCTTGATCTTTGGACATTTTTATTTGCGAAAAATAGGTTGGTTAAAATGCTATCTATAGCACAAATCTTATACACAAAAGCGGTAACTTTGTGCTACCGCTTCTGACGATTTTCTTAACTGAATGGTCAACTAGAACAAGGTTTTTTTAACGATACGGCGTTCAGTATTTTTTAGTATGAACGATGTAGTTTACATCCACATTACGACCAAGTTTATAACTGTCGTTAAGTGGGTTGTAATGCAAACCTGTGATACCTAAATCAGTCAGATCGGTTTGGTCAATCATCTTCAGCATTTCTGCTGGTTTGATGAACTTCTCATGGTCGTGAGTGCCTTCTGGAACAATCTTGAGTAACTTCTCTGCGCCAACGATGGCAAACAAGTAAGATTTTACGTTGCGGTTCAAGGTTGAAAAGAACACGTGACCACCAGGTTTCACCAGTGCCGCGCAAGAGCGGATAACAGAAAGAGGGTCGGGTACGTGTTCCAGCATTTCCATACACGTGACGACATCGTAAGTCGCGGCATTTTCTGCAGCGTGGTCTTCGATGGTGCTTTGGATATAGGTTAGCTTTGTGCCCGTTTCCAGAGCATGCAGGCGCGCGACTTCTAGTGGCTCTTTACCCATATCTAGCCCGGTTACGATCGCGCCTTCTTTTGCCATGCTCTCTGCGAGAATGCCACCACCACAACCAACATCGAGTGCGCGTTTGCCAAACAAACCATCTGCTTTTTCGAGTACATAGTTCAAACGAAGTGGGTTAATTTGGTGAAGTGGTTTGAATTCACCCTCTAAATCCCACCAACGAGAAGCCATGTCCTCGAATTTCTTAATTTCACTAGGGTCGACGTTTTGTGCTTTAGTCATAATGGTTGTACTGCATTCAATCTGAGTCCTTTAGAGGGCGTCAGTATACTCTAACGTTTTATCAGTATTAAACTGATTAATCCCCGTTTTGTTCACCAGAATTCTATTTTTGCTTAATATTGAACGAAATATAGTCACTTTTCATAAGGATATCGGATGAGTGTGCAAATTCTCGACATTTGAATCTCAACAAAGCTCACAACCTGATAAAAGGAGAGGGAAAGGGATGCCGAAGTGATGAAATGTGTGTTATATTTTTCGCCTTACACGTATCGTAATTACGATCAGATAATAGAGGGATAATGGCTCCATGAGCGATTTAGCTAAAGAGATCACGCCCGTAAACATTGAAGACGAGCTTAGAGGTTCATATCTAGACTACGCGATGTCAGTAATCGTGGGTCGTGCTCTTCCAGATGTGCGTGATGGTCTAAAACCAGTGCACCGTCGCGTTTTATTCGCGATGAACGTACTAGGCAACGATTGGAACAAACCATATAAAAAATCAGCCCGTGTTGTCGGCGACGTAATCGGTAAATATCACCCTCACGGTGATAGTGCTGTGTACGACACAATCGTACGTATGGCTCAGCCGTTCTCACTTCGTTATATGCTGGTCGATGGCCAAGGTAACTTTGGCTCAATCGATGGCGATTCTGCTGCGGCAATGCGTTATACCGAAGTACGTATGGCAAAAATTGCCCACGAGCTTCTGGCTGACCTAGATAAAGAAACCGTAGACTACGTACCTAACTACGATGGTACTGAACAGATTCCAGCGGTTCTTCCAACAAAAATTCCAAACCTATTGGTAAACGGTGCCTCTGGTATCGCAGTAGGTATGGCGACCAACATCCCGCCACATAACCTTGGCGAAGTGATCGATGGCTGCCTTGCATACATCAATAATGAAGCCATCACTATTGATGAACTAATGGATTACATCCCTGGTCCAGATTTCCCGACGGCAGCACTTATCAGTGGTCGTAAAGGCATTGTAGACGCGTACAAAACAGGTCGCGGTAAGATCTACATGCGTTCAAAAGCGGACATCGAAACAGAGAAAAACGGTAAAGAAACCATCATCGTTACCGAAATTCCTTACCAAGTGAACAAAGCTCGTTTGATCGAGAAGATTGCTGAACTGGTTAAAGATAAGAAAGTAGAAGGCATCAGTGCGCTACGTGACGAATCTGACAAAGATGGTATGCGTATCGTTATTGAATGTAAGCGTGATGCAGTAGGCGAAGTGGTTCTGAACAACCTTTACGCTCAAACTCAGCTGCAAACGACTTTCGGTATCAACATGGTAGCGCTGAACAACGGTCAGCCACAGCTATTCAACCTGAAAGACATGTTGAAGTGCTTCGTGGATCACCGTCGTGAAGTGGTAACTCGCCGTACTATTTTCGAATTGCGTAAAGCTCGTGAACGTGCCCACATCCTAGAAGGTTTGGCACTTGCACTAGCAAATATCGATGAAATCATCGACCTAATTCGTAAAGCACCAACGCCAGCAGAAGCAAAAGCAGGCCTTATCGCCCGTGGTTGGGATCTTGGCAACGTAGCAGCGATGCTAGAGCGTGCTGGTACTGATGCTGCGCGTCCTGAGTGGCTAGAGCCTCAATATGGTATCCGTGACGGTCAGTACTTCCTGACTGAGCAACAAGCGCAAGCAATCCTAGATCTACGTCTACACAAATTGACTGGTCTGGAACACGAGAAGATTCTGGCGGAATACAAAGAGCTTCTAGATGAAATCGCTGAGCTAATGCACATTCTTGCAAGCACTGAGCGTTTGATGGAAGTGATTCGTGAAGAGCTAGAAGCCGTTCGTGACGGTTTTGCTGATGAACGTCGCACTGAAATTACTGCAGCGAGCCATGACATTGACATGGAAGAGCTGATTGCTCGTGAAGACGTAGTAGTCACTCTGTCTCACGGCGGTTACGTTAAGTACCAAGTACTGAGCGACTACGAGTCACAGCGCCGTGGTGGTAAAGGTAAGAGCGCAACTAAGATGAAAGACGAAGACCATATTGAGCGTCTTCTAGTGGCGAATACCCACGACAACATCCTGTGTTTCTCTACGCGTGGTAAAACTTACCGCTTGAAAGTTTATCAATTACCGCTAGCGAGCCGCACTGCTCGTGGTAAGCCTATCGTTAACATTCTTCCTCTGGAAGATGGAGAGCGTATCACGGCTATCCTGCGTGTAGATGAGTTCTCTGAAGATAAGTTCATCTTCATGGCGACAGGTGACGGTACAGTTAAGAAGACGCCACTGAACCAATTTGCCAACGTTCGTTCAAACGGCCTTATCGCCGTTAACCTGCGTGATGATGATTCACTGATCGGTGTTGATATCACCAATGGTGACAGCGACATCATGCTGTTCTCTAAAGCAGGTAAAGTTGTTCGCTTCAGCGAAGATAAAGTACGTGCTATGGGTCGTACTGCTGCTGGTGTTCGCGGTATGAAGTTGGGTGAAGATGACCAAGTTGTGTCTCTAATTGTTCCTTCAAACGAAGGTGACATCCTGACTGTGACCGAAAATGGCTATGGTAAACGTACCGAGCTTGCCGAGTACCCAACTAAGGGTCGTGCAACGCAAGGTGTAGTATCTATCAAAGTTTCTGAACGTAACGGACCTGTGGTTGGTGCGGTACAAGTAGAAGAAGGCGACGAGATGATGATGATCACCGACGCTGGTACTCTAGTTCGTACTCGTGTAGCAGAAGTTAGTCAGGTTGGTCGTAACACTCAAGGTGTCACACTGATCAGAACCGCTGAAGATGAAACAGTAGTAGGCCTGCAACGCATTGACGAAATTGAAGACGCTGATTTACCAGAAGGTGAAGAAGGCGAGTCAACGGAACCAAGTGCAGAGCAACAAGCTCCTGAAGCTCCTGAGTCTCCTGCTGCGGAAGATAGCGAAGATTAATCTTTAATTCTGCACCTCTTCTAACTAAAAGCCGAGTATTTTACTCGGCTTTTTAGTGCCTACCCTAAAATCCACCCAATATATTGTTCTTGTTGGTATTAACACACGAATATAACGAGTGTCTTTGACTTTAATAAATGAGAGATATAGTTACTGCTTATATTCTTTTGCTACTTATATGTTTCTCATTATCTGAGGTTTTAATATAAATCCTCGTGCGTATTCGAAACCGATTAACTCGGAGCTCGTCTCATGTATAACGGCGTTTGTATAGAGTCGGTGTATATAGTGTTAAAGTTATTGCATATTGCGTGGTCGTCTTTATAGCCAAATAACTTCTAAGTGTTTGGTTCGCTGAGAATGAACCGAACCTCAGGTGTGGTAAGGCCTCATTATGGCAGTTGGACGCTTCATATATATGAGAGTGGATGAGTTATAGGGGAATTAGCCTACGTCGAAGAACATGATATGTCGGTGATTGATTTCAGCTTTTAATCATTGACTATAATAAAGACAAGTCAAATTAGTGTTAGTTGTGTGACTGTAATTCCATAATTTTAAACAATCTGTGAAAATAACAAGCAGAGTGTTATTCTTTCTTAAGATTTCGAAGGCTCCAGCATATATAAAATGAAAACGTTAAGCTGGGTACGTAATAAAAGATCTCAATAGGTAAACGAGTGGATCCAGTTATATCGCAGTTAAGAAAGGACTTTCATGCGCATATTCGCGCTATGCAGGCACTAAGATTGCCACAAGTTACTTCAACTCTCGCCGTTTTGACCGACGAAGAAATTCAAGAACTCGAAACCGTATGGGTAGAGTTTGCCGTCTGGAAGCGTCGTCAAACACATTAATCCTCTTTTTTACACTCGCATTTATCAACCCCAGGCAAAATTTGTCTGGGGTTTTTTATTGTAGTTTGATGGAAATGTTATATTATAACACTTCGTCAACGTGACGGAGGTCATCCATCGTCATGTATCGTTGAGAGGAAAAGATCTAAGATATAGTGATCTATGCATTGAAAAATGTGGTATCAATCCCCATAGTTGAAGAGCATGAGTTCATCCCATGAATGTAATAACGAAAGTGCATCAAGAAATAAATCGAGTGAGTGTAGATATGGCTGAAGTACGTGCCAGAGTAGATTTTAAAGTCGGGGCTAAGAGTAATATTGATGCTGAAATCCTGTCTTTCCGTGGTTTGAAGACGGATAAAGAGCATGTAGCAGTTATCTTTAAACAAGCAGACCAAGTTCAAGAAACGCCACTGGTGCGTATGCATTCTGAATGTCTGACCGGCGATGTTTTTCACTCCTCTCGTTGTGACTGTGGTGAGCAATTAGAAGAAACGATTCAACGTATGGGAGAATCGGGCGGTATTATTCTGTACTTACGTCAGGAAGGTCGAGGTATTGGCCTGTACAACAAGATTGATGCTTACCGACTACAAAGTCAGGGTATGAACACCTACGAGGCGAATAACCACTTAGGGTTTGATGATGATCTGCGTGACTTCACTGAAGCAGCTCAAATGTTGCAAGCTTTAGGTGTTAGCAAGATCCGCCTTGTGACGAATAATCCTAAAAAAATCCGCGAGCTCGCCGAGTATGGGGTCGAAATTGTTGAAGTTGTAAACACTTCTGCTCACGTCAAAGATGGTAACGAGAATTACCTCAAAGCAAAAGTCTCTCACGGCAAACACAATCTCAAGGTTTAGCCTTAAAAACAGAACTGTTAACAAGTCATGTTAAAAGCCTCACATTGATGAGGCTTTTTTTTTCATCTTAAGTTGCAAAAAAATTGTAAATTTGTATTATCTCGTGACTAAAAGTGCAAATAAGAATAATTAGCACTTCGAATACAAAAAACAATTTGCTCAACAAGGATGCTTCTAATGAATGCAAAAACAGTATTAGTTCAAGCTATTGCTGCTTCACTTCTTATTTCCAGTGGTACTGCGGTTGCTGCTCAAGTAACCAAACAAGGCGTTGTCGAACATTATGCAGACGTCGCACATGCTGTATTCGCAGATTCATTAAACACGGCTAAAGCGCTAGACGTGAAAATTGATGAGTTCCTCAAAGCCCCTTCAGCGAAAAAGCTAGAAGAGGTTAAACAAGCATGGCTTGATTCTCGCGTACCATATCAACAGTCTGAAGTATTCCGCTTTGGTAACGCGATCGTCGATGATTGGGAAGGTCAGCTTAACGCTTGGCCGTTGGATGAAGGCTTAATCGACTACGTCGCTACGGATTACCAATATGAACTTGGTAACGAAGGCGCTGCGGCAAACATCGTGGCTAACAAAAGTCTGACTATTGGTGCAACGACACTAGACGTATCAAAAATCACACCTGAACTGATTGCCGATCTCAACGAAGTGGGTGGTTCTGAGGCGAATGTTGCTTCTGGTTATCACGCGATTGAATTCCTACTTTGGGGACAGGACCTTAACGGAACAAATGCTGGCGCAGGTCAACGTGCTTACACGGACTTTGTTGTCGGTTCTGCTTGTACCAATGGCAACTGTGATCGTCGTGGTGAATACCTGAAAGCGGCAGCTGATCTATTGGTTCAGGATCTTGAATGGATGGAGAAACAGTGGTCTGCGGATGTGAAAGACAATTACCGTCAGGAACTATTGGCAGATTCAGCAGAGAATGGCCTGCGCAAAATGATGTTTGGTATGGGCTCGCTGTCTCTTGGTGAACTGGCCGGTGAGCGCATGAAAGTGGCGTTAGAAGCGAACTCAACAGAAGATGAGCACGATTGTTTCTCTGATAACACGCACAACTCTCACTACTACAACGAGCAGGGTATCTACAACGTGTACATGGGGCTTTATAAGCGCCAAGACGGTACGTTACTGACTGGTCCAAGTATTGCTGACCTGGTTGCACAACAAGATGAGCAAGCGGCGAAAGAGATTCAAAAGCAGTTTGATGACACTCGTAGTCAAGTAGGTGAGTTGGTGACTTCTGCCGAGAAGAAAAACCAACACTTCGACCAACTGATTGCTGCTGATAACGTTCAAGGTAACGCGCTAGTGAACGAAACCATCATGTCGCTGGTGGCTCAAACGGGTGCAATTGAACGTGCTGCAAACATCATTGGCATTGAAAGCTTAAGCCCAGATACAGCAGACCACGAGTTCTAAGAAAAAATATAATAACCAATCAAGGGCTCATTTTACGGACTGAGCCCTTTGCTGTTTGCGCTCGCTGTTATCAATTCATTTAAGAGCAATGATATGAAGCCATCATCCCTAAATTACTCCCATTTAGCGCTACTTTTTACTGCTGTATTTTCTACGTCTGTAACTGCCTATGAAGTGCGTTCTGGCGGAAAAACCAGTGTTAAAAAAGACGGTGCGAATGCTTATTCCCTTCCTGCGGCAAATTTACCGATGAGTAAACGACTGGACTTTAGTGTCGGGAATAGCTTTTTTAGAAACCCTTGGGTACAAGCGCCAGCGACTACAGAAGCGCGAGATGGACTCGGACCACTATTCAATACCAATGGTTGTCAAAACTGCCATATCAAAGATGGCCGAGGTCATCCACCTGAAGAAGGGGATATCCACGCCGTTTCTATGTTAGTACGTTTGAGCATTCCTGCTGAAACGCCAGAGCAAAAAAAAGCGTTCATCATTGATGGTGGTATTCCAGAGCCAACCTATGGTGGCCAGTTACAAGATTTTGCCCTACAGAATCAAACTCCCGAAGGTAAAATTTCGATTACTTATAGCGATGTTCCGGTGCAATTCAACGATGGCACGATGGTAACGTTACGAAAACCAACACTAAAAATTACTGATCTGGGTTATGGAGACATGCACCCGGATACCCAATTTTCTGCGCGTGTTGCGCCACCAATGATAGGTTTGGGGCTGCTGGAAAGCATTCCTGACGACACTCTACTCGCTTGGGCGGACGAAAACGACACTAACAAAGATGGTATTTCTGGGAAGGTAAACAAAGTTTGGGACATAGAAAAAGGCAACTTCGCGCTCGGTCGTTTCGGCTGGAAAGCGGGTCAACCAACATTGATGCAGCAGAATGCAGCCGCCTTTAATGGTGATGTTGGCCTCACAAGTCACTTGTTCCCAAACGAAAACTGTACCTCAAAGCAGACAATATGTAATGAGCTGCCAAATGGCGGTGATCCAGAAGTTAGCCAGAATATTCTCGACTTCGTGGAGTTTTACAGTCAGCACCTGGCCGTGCCAATTCGTCGTAATGTTGAAGACCCGCAAGTGCAACTAGGTCAGAAAATTTTTGCTTCATCAGGTTGTGAAAGCTGCCATAAAACTAACGTTAAAACCGCTAAACGAGCTGGTTTACCTGCGCTTTCAGAACAAGAAATACACCCATATACCGATCTACTGTTACACGATATGGGCGAAGGTTTGGCAGACCACCGACCTGAATATCTGGCGAATGGTCGCGAATGGCGCACCCCTCCGCTTTGGGGGCTTGGCTACACCGAAGAAGTTAATGGTCATACCTACTATTTGCACGATGGTCGTGCACGTAACGTTATGGAAGCAGTACTTTGGCACGGTGGCGAAGCAGAAAATTCAAAACAGAGCGTATTGGCGTTAAGCAAGAGCGAGCGTGAAGCGCTGGTGGCTTTCCTTGACTCGTTATAAGGAATCGAATGTGAATAAAAAACTATTAGTGTGTGCCGTTGTTACTGCGCTGAGTCTGACGGGTTGCCAATCGACATTGAGTTCAGCCGATGATCAGGCAGAGAAAACGAGCCATATTTCGCAAAGTGTGTATGAAATCGAGTATCAATCTGCTCATACCTTTTTAGAACAGAGCGCATCATTAGAACGTGCTTTTAATGATTTTTGTGCATCAGGGGATAAAGACCCATCTTCAGTAAAACAACAATGGCATGAAACCATGCGCGCCTGGATGGCTCTACAAGGACAGGAGCGCGGGCCTGCGAGTGCGTTGGAGCAAAGCTGGAATGTGCAATTCTGGCCAGATAAAAAGAATACCACCGGACGAAAAATGTCGGCACTAACCAAATCGGATCAAGTCTGGAGTGCACAACAGATCTCAACGCAGAGCGTGACGGTACAGGGCTTGGGTGCACTAGAGTGGTTACTTTACGATAGTGGTTCGACACTGGAAACAAACAGCAATACCTGTTCCACAGCGGTATCAATTTCTCAAAACCTCAACGCTAAAGCCGGCTTGATTGCGAACGCTTGGGCCCAGAACCCGTGGAAAGCAATGAAAAACACGGAGTGGGAGTCGGAATATATTTCGCTACTGTCCAACCAGCTTGAATACAGTATGAAAAAATTGAGTCGCCCGATGGCGAAAATTGGTCATCCGAGACCTTACTTTTCTGAGTCTTGGCGTTCAGGCACTTCACTCGCGAATTTGAAAGCAAACGTGCAAAGCATGCAAGCTTTATACTTGGCCAATGGCGATGGCTTAGACGCTCTTTTGCGCGAACAGGGCAAGTTGGAACTCGCCGATCGAGTTTCGCGTCAGTTTGACATGACACTTGAGACTTGGCCTGAGGAGAATAGCTTATTCGAAGCACTACAAACGGTAGATGGTTACCGCATGGTGTTGGCGCAATACAACAAGTTAGAGCAATTGAAGTACCTCATTCATGAAGAGGTAGCAATCGAACTCGGCGTGGTTATAGGATTTAATGCTACCGATGGTGACTGATCAAACAAGACGCACATTGCTTAAAGCCGCTCTATTTGGAGCGGCAGCCCCATTACTGCCTTTTGGTTGTGCTAGTACGACTCCGCGAACGCCAGCGTTAATTGGATGTTCAATCATTGGCCGTGACAAATATGCAGCAGTTGTTGCCGATGAACATGGGATGCCGATTTCCAAATTGCCAATTCCAGAACGTGGTCATGGTGTTGCTATCAACCAACACGGTCATGCGACGGTGTTTGGTCGTCGGCCGGGTACCTTCTTCATGGTATTTGACTATCGGAATGGGCAAGCGATAAAGCTGCACACGGCAAAAGCAAATCGTCATTTCTATGGTCACGGCGTGTATTCCCACGATGGGAACTATCTGTTTGCGACAGAAGGTGAAAGGGGCACAAGCCGAGGTATTATTGGCGTTTACGATGTGCGCAAGCAGTATCAAAAGATGGATGAGCTGTCAGGCTTTGGTATCGGACCACATGAAGTCATCATGATGCCCGATGGTGCATTAGCGATCGGTGTTGGCGGTGTGCATACTAATGGAAGAGAGCCTCTAAACCTCGATTCCATGACCCCAAGTCTGAGCTACCTGTCTCAAGATGGTGAGTTTCTCGATCAAGTTTCTCTGCCCGATCACAAGCTGAGCATTCGTCATCTTGCGCACGATGGCTCAGAGACAGTGCTATGCGGCCAGCAATATCGAGGTGAGCCAGATGAATACCCGGCTCTTATCGCGATGCACACTCGGGGTGAAAAAATGCTGGAGCTTGAGGCTGAACCTGAAGAATGGGCGCGTTTCAATCATTACGTTGCCAGCATTGCGGCGACTGATGAGTGGATATTAGCCACTTCTCCTCCGGGAAGCTGCTATGGTATTTGGTCCAAAGCGACGGGCAAGTTGGTTGAGTTGAACGCGTTACCCGATGCATCGGGTGTTGTGATCTATGGGGATGAGTTCCGCATCAGCTCTGGTGCAGGCAAAGTTGTGGAGCAACAGCCAATAGAATTTAAGAATACATTTTCAACAGGTATACAGTGGGACAATCATTGGTCTAGAATTGTGTGAAAAACAACCTTATTGATAGTTTTATGTGAAACTTATCGGAAAAAATATTGTCCCGTTCTTATTTTTAAAGCAGCAACCTGTGAGATATTTGCCATACTTTCTAATAAGGCAAGTAGGTAAGGGTTGTATCAGTGTTTGCTAGGGTTCTAATAATGACGGCACTTTTAGTGCCGTTTTGCAGCTTTTCTACCGCAGTTTCTCTTGACGATACTTCACAAGTGGAGCAAGAGGGAGCGGTTAAGCAGCTCTCAATTGAAAAAATGATCCACTATCCATCTGTGGTGGAGCAATTGTACCAGAGCACAAACTACCGTTTGAACTGGCAGAATGAAAGTGACGTTGAACAGTTCATCTTTCAACTGAATGTTGTCGCGCTTGCAGACGTCACTAAAGAGTTTGATAACCAGCTGCATAGAATCAACCAGATCAAATGGCAAGGTGACAACCTCGACTTTGATTTGGTGATGACAGATTCATTGCTGATGTATTTAAGTTACTTGGAGCAGTTGCCTCACGAAGGGGTTAACTGGCTATTTGCCAATAAAACGCAAGTTGATCTTCCTCCGCCGAGTATCGATACATTATCGGTTCTTAGCAATGAGCTGACTGTTGGTAAGCTGGATCAGTTTTTGTCCAGTTTGCGTTCTCCGCTGCAAATGGATCGAGATTTCAACTCGGCGTTTTCAGCCTTATCTGAGCACGCGCAATACCAATACCCTTTATACGAGCAACAAGGCTTGCTTCGTCTTGGCGATCCAATAACCAATAAAGCCTCTTTGGCAGAGCGCCTTGCGATAGTGGGCGTGGATGTCAGCTATGTTGACCCAAATTCGGCGCGATATGATGAGAACCTTGAACTGGCTGTCAAAGAATTTCAGCGTATTCATGGTTTGAAGCAGGACGGCGTTATCGGGCCAAATACGATACGTTGGATTAACTTTTCTCCTAAGCAGAGGCTGCATTTGCTTGCTTTAAATGCTGAGCGCTCAAGAATATGGGCGAAAGAGAGAGATAATGTCGTATTCGTCAATGTGCCAGGGTATCAAGTTACATACTGGCATGATGGACAGCCATTGTTTGAGTCGAAAGTCGTGGTTGGTAAGAGTTCAAGAAAGACGCCGATAATGACGGTCAATATGGATTCGGTTATTTTGAATCCAACATGGAATGTGCCATGGAAGATCATGGTCAAAGACATCATTCCTAAAGTAAAAAGCAACCCAATGTATTTGATTCACAATAACATTCAAATCATTCGATCTTGGACTTCACGAGAGATCATCGATCCTACCACTATCAATTGGGCGACGGTTAATCCTCGAACTTTCCCATACCGAATGCGTCAGGCATCGGGTTCACAAAATGCGTTGGGCTTGTATAAGTTCAACATGCCAAACCCGCAGGCCATTTATTTACACGATACGCCAAGTAAAAACTTGTTTGAGCAAGATCGTCGAGCATTCAGTTCTGGTTGTGTTCGCGTGGAAAATGCCGATCAATTAGCTGAACTGCTTTTCAAAACGCAGGGGCTGGAAGAGCGTTTCGCGAAAAAACGCGAAAGTGCCCGTCGTTCTAATACGTCGGTTCCTTTAGGCGAGCGTATTGCGGTCCACATCATCTACCAAACTGCGTGGTTAGAAGAAGGTACGCTGTATTACCGTGATGATATTTATTCTTACGATAATCAAGGGTAGCGGCACACAAAACTTTAAGTAAATTTACATTGCAGAAAATTTACTTGTCGTTCAACCAGTAATCCATCCAAAATAGTCGATTAGGACATTCCAGACTGATTTGTGCGTTTGACGAAATGCACCAGTTTGGTTAATGTCCGCCTTTCGTGTAGTTTTTGAGCAGTATTTCTATATGGTAAGTCGTAATTTTTCCCGTCGTGATTTTCTTAAAATGACCGCTGGTGGTGTTGTATTGGCGTCTGCAATGCCAACTCTCTCATGGGCTTCATTGCCTGATGAACCTCGCGTACTAGCGATGAATAACCTGAATACTGGTGAGCAATTAGAAACGTGCTACTTTGATGGAAGTGGCTACGTAAAAAGTGAGCTTGAAAGGTTAGATGAGTTCTGTCGCGATCACAGACGTAATGAAACCTTCCCTATGGATCGACGTTTGTTTGATCAGATCAGCCAAATTCAAAAGCTTATTGGTACGGAGTCAGAAGTCATTGTGATCTCTGGTTATCGTTCACCAAAGACGAACTCTTCATTGCGTAACAACTCTTCTGGTGTGGCAAAGAAAAGCCTTCACATGGAAGGTAAAGCCATCGACTTTCGTTTAGACGGCGTAAAGTTGTCTACTGTACGTGACGCTGCTTTAAGTCTGAAAGCTGGTGGAGTTGGCTACTACCCGGGCAGTAACTTCGTTCATATTGACACTGGTGCGGTTCGCTCCTGGTAAGTGAGGTTGCAAGTCACCCTGAAAGTCTTGACGCGCAAGGTTTTCACAAGTCTTGAAGTCATTTAGGCTTAGTGTCATAGTTGCGGAAGTCTTAATAAAATTTATGTGGTGATAGGTTATCCATGGCTCTTAAATACCAAATTGTCCCGGTGACAGCTTTTTCTCAAAATTGTTCTATTGTCTGGTGTGATGAAACGATGAAAGGCATCGTGGTTGACCCGGGCGGTGATGAGAAGCAGCTTGCTGTGTTAATCAAAGAGTTAGGCGTTGATGTTGTTCAATTGGTATTGACGCATGGACATTTGGACCACGTTGGTGGCACTCAGCCATTAGCGGCTTTGCTTGGTGGAAAGGAAATTGTTGGGCCTCATAAAGCGGACAATTTCTGGTTACAAGGCTTAGAAGGGCAGAGCAAAATGTTTGGCTTCCCGCTAACTGAAGCATTTGAACCTGATCAATGGCTTGATGAGGGTGACACTGTCACGTTTGGTAACCAAGTGCTGAAGGTGATCCACACTCCGGGTCATACACCTGGTCACGTTGTGCTTTACAGTGAAGAAGCTCGCGTAGCATTTGTGGGTGATGTCCTGTTTAACGGCAGTATCGGTCGTACAGACTTCCCTCAAGGTGATTTCAATACCTTGATCTCGTCGATCAAAGAGAAGCTTTGGCCACTGGGTAACGATGTGACCTTCATTCCAGGCCACGGCCCACAATCTACTTTTGGTCATGAACGTAAAACCAACCCATTTGTTGCCGATGAGATGCCGCTTTACTAGCGAAGTCTGACTCGGAAAATAACGGGTAATTGAATGACTGACTCGGGCAGAACAAAGTTATTTTGTCTCGAGTAAGTCTGGCTCGGCGGCAGCTAAATACCGCCGAGTTAACCCGACAAAATCTTCGGCTTCTCTATCCAAATCACTGGCTGAGATAAACACGTCGTAGCCATAAAAATCTCGCTGATATTTCATTCTGTTTGCAAGCATCGCAAGCAAGCCATCGTATTGCTTTCCCTGACTACTCAGATACGGTCTTGGATCGAGCACCATATCTTCGAACTTTTCTTCACATTGATTTTGTCTTGCTCCTAAATACAGAAGCGCACGTTGGCTCAGGAGGATTTCTGTCGCAATGCGAGGGCAAATCGCATCCAAGTAAGGAGAGTAGTGCTTTAAACGTACGCCAATCCAGGGCAGTGGTTGGTACCATCCGTCTTGTTGATAGCTACAAATACCTATCGATTCAATATTGCACCAGCGAACAACCCAACCACCCTTAAAAAGGTGTTGTTGAAAGTGGGTTGCGGTTAGCGTAAATGAGACTTGGCTTTTTTTAATCATCATAACTGCAAAGCCGACAATAACCGCCATTAATACCACAGACAATATCGCTTGCTTCCATCCAGGTGATATCAACACAAGAAACAAAGTTATTAAAGCGACAACCAACAAGGTTATTCGGGTAAGAATAGAACCAGGTTTAAAATGTGAATTTGTGAGATGTAGCGTTTCCATGCATTTAACCTCATAGAGTCAACAAAATACCCAAATGCTTTCCCGTTAATCACGATCTAATTTAACTGTGCTTCTAGGCTATTTGCGGTGCGATTACTTCATTTGTCCGGTGTGAAACAAAATGCATTTGGTGGATAAAAAACCTCTGTTTTTATACCCAGTATTCAATAAAACAGTTCACAAATTACCTGTATAAATTCTAGACGCTCTGCGTTTTGAACGCATTTTTCATCGCGTTTCGGCGCTAAAACCTACAAATTGCTTGTGAATTTTGGTATAAAACGCGCTTCAAATTTTCATCCCTGCTGATATGCAGTGAACTGGAGACATATTCAATGAGACTTGCTCATAAGCGTAAAGTGCAAATGAAATTGCAAAAGCGCATTAAAGCGACAGTAGCAAACATTGCTGCAGTACAAAAAGCAGCGAAGCCTGTTGCTGAGAAAGCAGCACCTTCTGTTACTGAGAAAGCTGTTGCCGAGAAAGTAGTAGCTGAGAAGAAAGTAGCTGTAGCGAAAACAGTAGAAGTTGCGCTAACTCCAAAACAGCAACAAGTGCTAGATATTGTTGTCGCAAATGCGGACGGTATTAACCCTAAAGGCATCGGCCTTGCTGCAGGTCAAGAAGACACTAAAGCGGCATCATGGGCAACTGGCGCTCTGAAGAAGCTTCTTGAAGAAAACCTGGTTCAAAAAGAGCAATTGGCAGGTAACAAAGTTATCTACAAAGCGATTTAGTTTTAAAATCCTTAATCTTATTAAGATACAGCTCTCTAATACCTCGGCTATTGTCGGGGTATTTTTTCGAGCGACCTAACGTCCCATCACTCCGTGTTTCTGCTCCTTCTTTGGCAAGTCTAGCGACGTCAAAATGGCAAATGTCACAATTCTTTAAATACTTTGTAAATTTTTTGGGAAGTTACTACTTACGTAGTTTTCTATTTTCGAGAGTTTTAATTTCTTTCTAACTAACTGTTTTATTTAGGCGTGAAATTTTAATTGGGTTAATCTCCTACGTATAAATACGTACTACCAATGGCTAATGTATGAGTAGTAGGCTGTAAAAATTGCGTGTTCCTGCCCATTTCAGAATCAACGTTATTGATACATCTTTAGCATCAAGTTACGCCCTGTAACTCAAATGATGCTTCGCTATTTTAAGAGTCAACTTTAGACAAGCACATTGTTCGTTACTTGGTGTAATACAAATCCTTGTGAAATGGATGATAACAATAACCTTGGTGACAAAGGACGTGAACGATGAGTTTGATCCAAAAATCTCTTAAAAGAGTGCTGAAAACTACAGCTGTGGTTGCTGCGATGGCCTTCGCTGCAACTTCTGCTAATGCTGCGGAAAAAGTCTACCGCCTGAAACTTGCAGAAACGTGGGGACCTAACTTTCCTATCTTCGGCGATACCACGAAAAATATGGCTAAAATGGCAGAAGAAATGTCAAACGGCCGTCTGCAAATTCGTATTGACTCAGCAAACAAGCACAAAGCACCTTTTGGCGTGTTTGACATGGTGAAATCAGGTCAATACGACATGGGCCATTCGGCGTCTTACTACTGGAAAGGGAAAGTGCCAAACACACTTTACTTTTCTTCTATGCCTTTCGGTATGTTGCCTACAGAGCAGTACGCTTGGTTCTACTATGGCGGTGGCATGGAGTTAATGGACAAAGTGTACGCTCCTCATAACCTGATGTCGTTCCCTGGTGGTAACACAGATACTCAAATGGGTGGTTGGTTTCAAAAAGAAATTAAAACACTGGATGACCTTCAAGGTCTGAAAATGCGTATCCCTGGTTTTGCTGGAGAAATTTTGGCTGAACTGGGCGCTAAGCCAACCAATATAGCACCGGGTGAACTGTACACGTCCCTTGAGCGTCGCACCATTGATGCACTTGAGTGGGTTGGTCCTTCGCTAGACCTTCGCATGGGTTTCCACAAAATTGCGCCTTACTACTACACAGGTTGGCATGAGCCAGCGACAGAGCTTCAGTTCCTGGTCAACAAGCGTACTTGGGAAAAACTGCCTGATGATCTGAAAGCGATCTTAAAAGTGGCAATGAAAACTGCAGCTTACGATATGTACACGCAGTCTAAACACGAAAGTGGTAAAAACTGGGCGACGATCAAGTCAGAGTACCCGAACGTAGAAGTGAAGGACTTCCCGCCAGAAGTAATGGCAGCAATGAAAGAAGCGAATGATCGCCTTCTGAAGAAACACGCGGAAGAAGATGCCTTGGCGAAAGAGATTCAAGAGTCTCAAACTGCTTACATGGAGCAAGTTCGTCAATGGACTGATATCTCACAACGTGCTTATCTAAACAGCCAAGCTGACTAATACGTCAGTATGCTGCCCAAGCCAATTGGGTTGGGCAGCGAGTGAAGCCCAAGAAAAAACTCATAATAAAATGCTCCGCCACTTAGCGGAGCTCAACCATACGTTCCACGGAGTCAGGAATGAGAAGCCTTATTTATATTGAGCGGATGTTTAACCGCTTCAGTGATTTTTTGGGGTGGTTGTCCAGCATCCTCTTCATCTTACTGCTACTAAATGTGGTATACGACGTTGTTATGCGATACGTGTTCAACGATGTTTCTATCGCCTTTCAGGAAATGGAATGGCACCTTTTTGCCTCAGTATTTTTGCTGGGTGTACCATACGCCATCAAAGCTGGTGGACATGTTCGAGTCGACATTTTCTACGAGCGTTTATCTTATAAAGCGCAATCCATTATCGACATAATAGGCACGTTATTTTTCCTGCTTCCTTTTTGCTTATTGGTCGCCTGGTTCGGTATCGACTTTGCCAAAGAAAGTTACGCACTAGGGGAGACTTCTGGAGACCCAGGTGGTTTGCCTTACCGTTGGATCATTAAGGCAATGATCCCATTATCATTCTTTTTTATGGCAGTGAGTGGGATTGGTTTGTTGCTGCACTCTATCAATAAAATTGTTAACCCTCATCTTATCTATGCCGGTAATAACGGTAAGTCGTAAAAGGAAGTTATTATGATCGGTATAGTCATGTTTTTTGTAGCCTTATTTGCGCTACTTCTGGGTTTCCCCGTTGCGTTTACCTTCGGTGGTATCGCACTGATTTTTGGTGTTTGGGCAGAAGGCATTGAAATGTTTGCCTTTATGCCATATCGAATTCAATCGATTATGCAAAACACGGTACTAATGGCTGTGCCGTTATTTGTGTTCATGGGACTGGTTTTACAGAAAACCAAGCTTGCAGAACAACTACTAGAGTCAATGGGGCGTCTGTTCGGTGGCGTTCGTGGTGGTATCGCGATTTCTACTGTACTAGTAGGGGCGTTACTTGCTGCATCTACCGGTGTTGTTGGCGCTTCTGTTGTGGCAATGGGGCTTATTTCCCTGCCTGTGATGCTCAAGTACAACTATGACAAAGGTCTGGCGTGCGGCACCATCTGTGCTTCAGGTACGCTGGGGCAAATTATCCCTCCATCGATTGTTTTGATCCTACTAGGGGACGTATTAGGCGTACCTGTTGGTGATCTTTTCCAAGCAGCGGTATGGCCGGGAATAACACTGGTTGTGGCGTACGTGATCTACATTCTGGTGTACGCAAAGTTGAACCCGCAAGCCGCTCAGCCTATCGAGCGTGATGAGTCTGTCAGCCGAAAAGAAGAAGTCATTAGCGCGCTCAAAGCGGTTCTGCCACCACTGGCTTTAATCATCGTGGTATTAGGTTCTATTTTCGCAGGTGTTGCCACGCCGACAGAATCGGCGGCATTGGGTGGTGCTGGTGCGATCGTACTTGCTGTGTTGTACAAGCAGTTCAGCTGGTCGATGGTTTATGATGCTTCAAAAGAGACGGTAAAAGTCACCGCGATGGTATTTGCGATATTGCTTGGTGCGACCGCATTCTCCATGGCATTTACTTACACTGGTGGTGATTACTTAGTCGAAGAGTGGATGTTGAGTATCCCAGGCGAAAAATGGGGCTTCCTAATCATCACCATGCTTGTCATTTTGATTCTGGGCTTCTTCATCGACTTCGTCGAAATCTGTTTCATCATCGTTCCAATTCTCGCCCCAGTTGCAGAGATGCTAGGCATTAATATGACGTGGTTTGCGATTCTGGTAGCGATGAACCTACAAACCTCTTTCCTAACGCCACCATTTGGTTTCAGTTTGTTCTACTTGAAAGGGGTAGCGCCAGCAGGGGTAACAACGCGTGATATTTATAAGGGTGTGATGCCGTTTATCGCTATTCAGATAGCCGTGCTTGCGTCGCTTCTATTCTTCCCTGGCTTTTACGGAATGGGCTAAAAGGAGATTTTGTGACCTGAGAGTTTCCACCTTTTGAAACAAGTTGTTAAGCTGCTTATGCGTTGACGCTTGGAGCAGCGTTTCATGGAGGGAAGGGATGCCTCTCAAAGCAAAGTTAATTCTGCTGACACTGATACCTGTGGTATTGGTGTCAGCCAGTATCAGTTGGATTTCTATCTACCAAGCCAAGACCCTTGGTCAGCGAGAAGTGGAGCTATTCCACCAAAACCTCATTCAGTCAAAAGAAGCGGCGCTAAAGGATACCGTCGATGTTGCTTTTGACGCCATCATTCACATCTATAACGACACAACGATTGAAGAAGACGTTGCCAAAGCTCGTGTAAAAGCGATTTTAAACCACTTAACCTATGGTTCCGATGGGTATTTCTTTGCTTACGATAAACATGGCACTAACCTTGTCCATCCAGCACAACCTGATTTAGTCGGGGAGAACCTGCTTGGCCTCCAAGATGAGAACGGTGATCGGCTCATTGAGGCACTGTTATATCAAGCACAAACAGGTGGTGGCTTTCACCAATACTTATGGCAAAAGCCGTCGACAGGTGAGGTTGTTCCTAAGCTCAGTTATGCGGGTTGGTTAGACAAGTGGGAGTGGATGGTCGGAACCGGGCTGTACATAGAGGATGTCAGCCAGGAAGTGGCCAGCATGCGCGCGGCAGTGAATAAAAATATCGAAACGACCTTCTTTTCGGTCGTTGTGATTCTGGTCGTTACGGTTGCCGTGATCATCGTATTAACCCTTGCCATTAACTTGCACGAACATCGCCTTGCAGATAAAAACCTGAAAGAGCTGGCGTATAAAACCGTGATGTTTCAGGAAGATGAGAAAAAACATTTGGCGCGCGAGCTACATGATGGCATCAATCAGTTATTGGTCTCTAGCAAATGCCATTTAGATCTGATGAGTCATCGTTTGGAAGACGAAAAACTCAAGCAACACTTGGATAAATCTCAGCGCTCATTGGTTACCGCCATCAATGAAGTCCGGCATATTTCCCACCAGTTGAGGCCAAGTGCGCTGGATGATATTGGTTTGGAAGCGGCGCTTACCACTTTACTACAGGATTTTCACTCTCACTCTGGGATTGATATTGATAGCCATTTTGATACCCAGCAGCAAAAATTGACGTCGGAAGTCGCCACCACCTTATATCGCGTTGCTCAAGAATCATTGAACAACATCGAAAAGCACGCGAAAGCGAAAAAAGTGACGGTGATTTTGCAAAAAATGGGCAATATGCTGCAATTACTGATACGTGACGACGGAATTGGATTTGTCGTCAACCAAGCGGTCCATCGTCAAGGGATTGGCTTGCGAAACATGCAGGAGCGTGTTGAGTTTATTGGTGGTGAATTTGAACTAATGAGTGAACTTGGTCTGGGGACCGAAATAACCGTGCTGCTAAATTTGGATGAAGGTGTTTATGGATAAACCGATTAGTGTGTTGATTGTCGATGATCATCAGGTGGTGTTAGATGGTTTTATGGCACGGTTGGAACTAGAGCCGGACATTGAAGTCATCGGTACCGCCAGTAACGGCTTGGAAGCAATAGAAGTGGCCAAGCATCTTCATCCTGACGTGATCCTTATGGATATCAGTATGCCCATAATGAACGGCATTGAGGCAACGGGAATCATAAAAGAGGAAGTGCCTGAGAGCCGAATTTTGATGTTAACCATGCATGACAACCGAGAGTACATCATGAAAGTGATGCAAGCCGGGGCAGTAGGGTACATGTTGAAAGAGATTTCAGCAGAGAAAATGGTTCAGGCGATCAAAACGGTTAATCAGGGTTCAACCTATTTTTGTGAGTCCGTCACCCAGACGTTGTTCACGCAAGATGTTACGCCAATCAATCAAAAGCCTAACCCACTGAGTCGCAGAGAGGAAGCGGTGCTCAAATTAGTTGCGCAGGGGAATAGCAGCAAAAAAATTGCCACATTGCTTAATATCAGTTACCGAACAGTTGAAACACATCGTCATAATATTAAGCACAAGCTAGATCTGCATTCGACCGCTGAGTTAGCCAAATATGCATTTGAGACAGGACTTACCAAATAACACAGTGCCCGCGTCAGGCGAGCACTGACGGGAATGATTACTCAGCTTTAGGAACGGTACCAGTAATGCTGCCAATTTCAAGCATTGGGGCAACGTCAATATCTTCTGCATTCATCATGGTCGAAATACGCTGTACTGAAGAAAGTAGCAGTGTTTGTTCCCATTCTTCCAGCTTCTGGAATCGATTAATGAAATGCTCTTGTAGCGGCGTCGGTGCTTGCTTCAATACTTCTTGTCCCTGTTCTGTCAGTACAGCGTGCACTTTGCGCTTATCTTCAACGCTACGGCGACGTTCTACAAACTGATTACGCTCTAATCGATCGAGAATGGTGGTCGCTGTGGCTTGACTCATATTGGTGTGGCTAGACAATTGTTTGATAGTGACATTGTCTAACTCGTTGATAGCACGCATTAAAATTAGCTGAGGTGCAGTCAGACCAGACTCTTTACTCAGCTTTTTAGAGTGTAAATCAATAGCGCGGATGATCTGACGAATCGAGACCAATACTTCTTCGTACTTTTCCAATTTATTCATCCAGTCTGTAGGAACATTTAACGAGGCGACACTAACTCAAATGCTTTGTTATTTAAAGAGCTGCGTAAAAAAATTCCGTCGTTTCTCTTCCGGCACTTCTTTGATGATTCCAATTTCCATTTACAGCATGGTGGAAGTGAATCACTACGCTCTAAAATTATTATAGCAACAATTGTTTGTGGTCTAATTATTTATGCAATGTGTTGCATTTATTTGGTCAGAAATCTCTGATTGAAAGGTAATAAATGTGGATTTTTTATGGAAAATCTAGACAAAAACACCTCAAATGTTAGGATCTTGACCCTTCACGGAATTTAAAACGTATCGTGTTCGAATGATTTTATTGTTTGGTGCGTAAAGATTACAAGAATTAGAGAGGAACGATGACAAAGGGTATAGATAAGTACAGTATCGATAGTACCGACTATACGGTAGGTCAGGATAACGTTCAAAAATGGGGGTTTGATGTACATAACCCTGTTTTTGGGATTAGTGCGGGTTTAATTGCACTGTTTCTTGTGGCTGGATTGGTTTTAGATGCACACACTGCTAAGACGGTACTTGATGGAATCAAATGGCAAATCATCGGTTCATTTGATTGGCTATTCATTATTTCAGGTAACATTTTCGTTATATTCTGCCTGGTACTGATAGTGTCCCCGATGGGGAAAATCCGCCTCGGCGGTAAAGACGCAGTTTCCGATTACTCGTTCCTATCGTGGTTAGCTATGTTGTTTGCTGCAGGTATGGGTATTGGTCTTATGTTCTGGAGTGTGGCAGAACCCGTTGCTTACTTTACCGGGTGGTATGAAACACCGCTAGGAGTGGAAGCAAACACCCCTGAAGCGGCGCGATTGGCATTGGGTGCAACGATGTTCCACTGGGGTCTTCACCCATGGGCCATTTACGGTGTTGTTGCGCTTTCCTTAGCTTTCTTCGCTTACAACAAAGGGCTTCCATTGTCGATGCGCTCGATCTTTTACCCACTATTGGGTGACCGTGCGTGGGGCTGGGCTGGCCACATTGTTGATATTTTAGCGGTACTGGCAACACTATTTGGTCTGGCAACATCGCTGGGTCTGGGAGCACAACAAGCCGCAAGTGGTATTCACCATGTGTTTGGTATCGAGGCTGGTATCGGGTTGCAGGTGATTGTCATCACTGTGGTGACATTACTTGCAGTGGTATCGGTTGTTCGCGGTATTGATGGCGGGGTGAAAGTCATCAGTAACATCAACATGATTGTTGCTTTCTTACTGCTTATCCTTGTTGGTTTGATTGGCTGGGCGGCTAGCCTGGGCTCTATTCCAACGACATTGATGGCATACGTAGAAAACATCATTCCACTGAGTAACCCGTTTGGCCGTACTGACGAAGCGTGGTTCCAAGGCTGGACTGTATTCTACTGGGCTTGGTGGATTTCTTGGTCACCATTCGTAGGTATGTTTATCGCGCGTGTTTCCCGTGGCCGTACAGTACGAGAATTCATTACCGCGGTTCTGCTTGTTCCAACCGCAGTAACGGTGGTTTGGATGTCTGTATTTGGTGGTCTGGCTATCGAGCAGGTGGTTGATAAAGTGGGCGATCTAGGTGCGAATGGTCTGACTGACGTGTCACTGGCTATGTTCCAAATGTTTGATTCACTGCCATTTGGTAACATCCTGTCGTTTATTGCTATCGTTCTGGTTTTGGTGTTCTTTATTACCTCTTCAGATTCAGGCTCATTGGTTATCGACAGCATCACGGCAGGTGGTAAAGTTGACGCACCAGTACCACAGCGAATTTTCTGGGCATTGATGGAAGGTGCCATCGCGGTTGCACTGCTTTGGATTGGTGGTTCGGAAGCCGTTCAGGCTCTGCAAGCCGGTGCCATCTCTACGGCGTTGCCATTCACTATCATCTTGCTTGCGATGTGTGTGAGCTTATTGATGGGTATGAGAACCGAGCGTCAATAGTCGGAATAAAATACTATGTTTAAAAAGCCAGCTTAGCTGGCTTTTTTTTTTGTTGTTTTTCTGACGATAGACAAAAGAATGACTCAATTAAAGTTCATACCTTACAATAAGTTAGCAATGTAATTGATTGTTTTGAAACTTGGTGATTAGTGCCAAGAAAGTGTGTAATATTCACGCTCCTAGGTTGTCCTCCCAAATAATATAAAAATATGAAATTTTCACTAAAACAAAAACTTATCGGCGCGAGTCTTTCGGCCGTGGTTATTATGGCTGGTGCACTGACTTGGTTGTCGGCTGGTCAACTGTTTGATCAGACTTCTGCTGGTGTTTATTCAAGAGCACAAAGCTTGAGTGCCGTTGCTTCGGAAGGGATTTCTGACTGGATTACCATCCGTAAAGAAATCGCTACCGCATTTAATGATTACTCGACCGAACAGGACGTTGTGCCGTTCTTACAGCAAGCACGCAAAGCTGGCGGCTTTGACGATATCTTCCTTGGTACGCCAAAAGGAGAGATGTACCGTTCTCATCCTGAGCGAAACCGTGCTGATTATGATCCGCGAACTCGCCCTTGGTATAAAGACGCCAATGTCGCGGGTAAACAGATCATCACTGAGGCTTATCAAGACGCGATCACCAATGCGCTTTTGGTTACTATCGCTGAGCCGGTTATGAAAAATGGTCAGTTTATCGGGGTAGTCGGGGCCGATGTTCTTATCGATCAGCTTATCAGTGATGTGATCAACTTAGACGCTGGTAAAAATGCTAACGCGATGTTGATTGACATGAACCAAGGGACGTTTCTTGCTCATCCGGATAAAAGTTTGACGTTAAAGCCAATCAGTAGCTTATCGACAGACTTCTCGCGACAGGCGATCGAGCGCGCTGCTGACGAAGGTAAAATTGAAAGCACGACCATCAGAGGCGTAGAAAAACTCTATTACTTCCACAAAGTGGCGGGAACGCATTGGATGTTCGCCATTGAGATGGACCGCGCGACGGAAGAAGCGGGCAATGCAGTACTGTTGCGTGACTTGCTGATCACTGCTGTGATGATCACAATCGCGGTGATTGTTGCGGTTTCTTGGTTAGTTGGCTTCTTGTTCCGCGACCTAAACCGAGTATCTCATGCACTGGAAGAAATTGCTTCTGGTGAAGGTGATTTGACTCAGCGTCTGGAACCACGCAGTGACGATGAAGTTGGTAAACTGGCAGAAAACTTTAACCGCTTTGTTGGCAACATGCATACCATGGTGACCACACTTAGCCATGTCTCTTCATCACTGTCTGAACAGGCTCGTACCACGGCTCAGCAAGCAGAGGAACGTAGTCAGCGTATTTCTTATCAGCAAGATGAAATCAACATGGTGGCGACTGCGGTTAATGAAATGGCGGCCGCTACGCAAGAAATTGCGGGTAACGCAGAAAGCACGGCTAGCCACTCAGAAGAGGCGGTAGGCGCTTGCGCTCACGGTTCTAGCCAAGTTTCACAGACGCAATCTTCAATCCAGAATCTGGCCAAAGAAGTGCAGGTTGCGACCGATGTTATTCAGGATTTGGAAGCGCACGGTAATAGCATCAATACGATTCTATCGACCATTCAAGACATCGCAGAACAAACAAACTTGCTGGCACTTAACGCGGCTATTGAAGCGGCACGAGCAGGTGAGCAAGGACGTGGCTTTGCAGTGGTTGCTGATGAAGTTCGTGTGTTGAGTCAACGCACACACGCTTCAACAAAAGAAATTCAAGAAACCATCGAGATGCTGCAGGGTACGACCAAGAAAGCGGTTGGTATCATGGGTGACAGCCGTCTTCTGGCTGATACCAGCGTTGATGATGCGAACTCAGCAGCAGCGAGTCTGACTCAAATTCATAGCGCAGTTGAGCAAATCAACGACATGGCAACACAGATCGCTTCTGCTGCTGAAGAACAAGCGTCGGTAACGACAGAGATTACTCGTAACACTGAAGGCATTCGTGATGTTTCTAACGAGCTTTCAGCAGAAGCACATCAAGCTGCTGAACAAGCCGCTTACTTGTCTGAGCTATCACATGAGCTTGAGCAGGAAATCAAACGCTTTAAGCTGTAATTTCGAGATATCTCTAGCGCGTTAAATTTAAAAAGGAGCCATTGGCTCCTTTTTGTTTTTCTGGCTGTAGGCTAAAGCCAGAATTCGCTGATTGGTTGACTCTCATCGTAATGGTGCGCGATTTGTGCCTGAAGCAGTTCAGCAGTAGCTATCGCATCAGTCAGAGCGTGATGAGGAGTATAGTCCGGCAAGCCATAACGGCGTCGTGATTGAGCTAATCGCAACGATTCTGGCTTTTTGCCTTTTAACGACTCCCACAGACTTCCCGGTCGCTTTTTCTGAATGTCTTCCTCTATCTGGAAAGTATCCAATACCGGGAATTCAATGCCTTCATTGATACGATCTCGCAATGCTTTATCGAGAAATTCACGCTCTATGCGACGATAATGCACCACCACGATCTTACCGCTTAAACAGGGCAACAGTTCATTGAGAATATCCCCCAAATCAGGCGCATCAATCAGCTCACTATGGGTAATACCGTGAATGATGACAGAGTCTTCATCCAGCTTTTGTTTCGGTCTTACTTTCCAATGACGAGCATTACGCAAAAAGATACGCTTCAGGTTAAAAGGGACCAGCCCAATCGTAATGATGTCGTTCTTATCGGGATCTAAGCCCGTGGTTTCTAAATCCAGTGCGACAAACTCAACGTCTGAAATTGGCGTATCTGGCGATGGCAATTCAGTGCCGTAAAAGGCAACCAGATTTTCATCCGTCGCCATCTCGACTTTTTGCTTAAACTTCGTGTGCCATTGGATAGTCGGCTTTTGAAAGAGCTTTTTTAACATGTTAAGCCTCACTTAAAGCTCTTGTTTGCTTGATAGCGAAACTTAAGGAAGTTTTGGCCATTACTCAGAATTTGGAAGGCATCCTTAAGGTTTCGGCGCTCAAAGTCCGACAGATTTTCTGGTTCAATATTGTTGTCAGGCTCAATGCCCATTTCAACATCGTACGCTTGGTGGCGAATTCGCACCATGGAGATGAACTCTAACGCATCTTTTAAATCTTGAGCGCGACCTTTTGGCAGAATACCGGCGTCAATAATGTCATCCAGGCGTTCAAATGAGTTCTGTGTGCGAGAGCCAACAGCCAACGCGTGAACCCTGATCAAATCGACAAGCGGGGCTGTACCACGACGCTTGAGGTTGATGGAGTTTTTATGCTGCCCATCTTTTTCCACCACAAAGCTCTTAAAGAAGCCGAGTGGAGGCGTTCGGTTAAGCGCGTTACGTGCAAGGCAAGCCAGGAATCGGTTGTTTTTACGGGCACGACGGACGATAAAGCTGGTTAACTGCTCTGCCCATTTTAGTCGTCCGTACACGCCGTCTAAATCAAAGAAGATGGATGCATTAAGCAACGCTTTCGGGTTTGGATCGTCGATCCAGTCGGCGAAACACTCTTCCCATTGTGAACGTGTCATTCTCCACATTGGGTTGGTTGCCATGATATCGCCTGTACAATATTTGTAGCCACAGGCATCTAAACCATCGCTGACAAACTGCGCTAACTCCTCAAAATATTTACCATGCTTCGACTCCTGATAGCTCTCGTCGAGAATGATGGCATTGTCCTGATCGGTAACCAGAAGCTGCTCATCACGCCCCATTGAGCCAAGCGCGAGAAAACAGTAAGGGACAGGTGGTGGACCTAACTTTTCTTCGGCCATTTCCAGTAAGCGCTGTTTGAAGCTACGACCGATTACGGACATGGCACTGCCGACCATGTGAGAATTGGCGTCCTCGTTCACTAAACGAACAAAACTGCTTTTGACTTCTTCAGCGACGGCGGCCAGCTCTTCGATGGTGTGCTGGTGGAAAATACTGCTTACAAGTAGCAATGAGTTTTGTGATTCGTAACGAACAATATCCGTTGTTTCAATGATACCGATTGGCTGTTGATCTTTCACAACAGGGAGGTGATGCACGTTATAACGCAACATTTTCAGCATGGCTTCATAGATGTAAGCGTTATGATCGAGTGAGATAACTTCGGTAGTCATTACCGTTGCAACATCTTCATGTGGGGATAAACCCTCGGCCAGTACACGCGCGCACAAATCTCGGTCGGTGACAATACCTAATACCGGAGACTGTGGGTCGTCTTCGTCTCGTACAAAGTCCGGGTCAATAATAAGCAGAGACGAGACGTTATCTTCTGCCATAATTTTTGCTGCTTCCTGAATCGACTGGCCACGCTCGATCGTCGGAGTGTCACGCGTTAGCAACGTTTTCACTTTGGAAGTCGTGAGATCGTTGGCTTCTTTATTTTCAGAGATAGCCATGCGCAGGCGAGCGCTGTTTTCAACTTCGACAAAGTCAGCAAATGAGTCGTAGTTATCGTACATTTCCTGGAAAACGTCGCCAGGGATACAGTAGATCAGGGCATCATCGATCGCTTTTACAGGAAAACGAACTTTATTATTGGTAAGCAGGCCCATCTGACCAAAAAAGTCGCCTTCATCCAGTCTGCTATAAAGTTCACCTTTACGTCGGTAAACCTCAACGACGCCACTTCTCACGACGAAGAGCTCTTGAACTTCATCTCCAAAATGGATAATCGGAGTATCTTCTCGATAATACGAAATTTCGACACTTTCGGTGACTTTGCTTAGCGCTTCTTCTGGGAGTTCGTTAAAAGGGGGATACTTGGCGAGAAAGTTATAAATCTCGAGAAGTTCTGCATCCATAAGGTTGCCTTTTGATTTTCAAGTAATAAAGTAATCTTAACTTAGTTTTAAAACAGAGTCTTACTCGTTCGTCGTTTTGAGCACTTAATCATAAGATTCCGACGTGTAACACGACAATAGTAATGTCATTCGGCTAATATCGTGGATGTCGAATGAGTAAAATCGGGTTACGAAAGCATCTATTGATTCTCATGAAAGGAAATCGAATGTTGAGAAGTTTATTACTTGTGCCACTTTGTGTTTTTTCTGCACTTAGCGGTGCTTCAGAGGCGGAACAAGCGGACAAATTTGGTTATGAACATATTTATCTAAACGTTGGTGCAGGGACAACCAACGAAGAATGGTTAGAAAATGCGAATGTTACGACGATTGATTTGGGTGGTAACTATTTAGTCACGGACAACTGGCTGTTTAATGCAGACTATTCCGCACAGTTTTTTCATCCAGACACTTACACGCTGCGCATCGATCGTTTAACGGTTGGTGGTGGTTACCGATATGGCATAACCCAACAACTCGACCTTTACGGTGTTTATCGTTTAGGTGCAATTAAGGCGAAAGCAACGGATGACGATACGGATAAAACACTGGTATCCGAATCGGAATTCCTACACGCGGCAGTATTTGGCGCGAACTACTTGCTGAGTGAAACGCTGATTGTTAACGCTGAGATTGAAGCCAATCGCAGTGATATTGTTGACGAAAACAAATATAAAATCGGCTTCAACTATCAGTGGCATGACGTCATTGGTACCGGTCTTTACTACCAATACCGAGATACGGACTACTCGGGAGCACCCTCTGATTACATCAATGAGGTGGGTTTAAGCCTCAGGTTTGTTTACTAGTTTAAAGTCTTAATCGAATACAAAAAAGGTCAGCAAGTGCTGACCTTTTCTTATCTTATCGCTGCAGATTAAAGAACTGCTGCAATGCCTTTACATAGTGGGCCCATGTTTGACTTAGTCATACCAGCCACACTGATTCGGCCAGAGCCGACAATGTAAATAGCGAATTCTTCTTTCAGACGGTTCACTTGCTCTTTAGATAGGCCAGAGAAAGAGAACATGCCGTTTTGGCGTTCGATAAAGCTAAAGTCTGCATCTACACCTTCTTCTTTCAGTGTCGCTACAAACAACTCACGCATCTCTTGGATACGATCGCGCATTTCTGCTACTTCTGCTTCCCATTCTGCACGAAGGTCAGCGTCGTTTAGAATATGCGTAACAACAGCGCTACCGTGAGCTGGTGGGTTAGAGTAGATAGAACGGATGATTGCTTTAACTTGTGAGAATGCTGTTGTTGCCACTTCTTCTGATTCAGCAACAAGAGTGAATGCACCTACACGCTCGTTGTAAAGACCGAAGTTTTTAGAGAACGAGCTAGCAACTAGGATTTCTTTGTTGTACTTAGCAAAAGTACGTAGACCCGCTGCATCTTCCTCAACACCTTTCGCGAAACCTTGGTATGCGAAGTCGAATAGAGGAAGCAATTTCTTCTCTGCAACTAGCTTAGCTAGTGTTTCCCACTCTTCTGCTGTTGGATCGATACCAGTAGGGTTGTGGCAGCAGCCGTGTAGAAGAACGATGTCGCCTTCAGAAGCAGCTTGAAGATCGTTAAGCATTGCATCGAAGTCTTTGTCTTTTGTTTCTGCGTTGTAGTAGCTGTATTGAGCAGTTTCGATGCCAGCCGCAGTGAACACACCATTGTGGTTTGCCCAAGTAGGGTTGCTGATCCAGATTTTAACGTCGCCTAGCTGACGTTTGATGAATTCACCAGCAACACGCAGTGCACCTGTACCACCTGGCGCTTGAGCTGTTTTTGCACGTTTGTCTGCAACCACTTCAGCGCTCTCGCCGAATAGCAGTTTTTGTACTGCTAGAGCGTATTCTGCAGTCCCTTCGATGGTTAGGTAAGATTTAGTTTTCTCAGTCTCAATTAGAGCTGCTTCAGCTTTCTTTACCGTAGCAAGAACAGGGGTTTCACCTTGTTCGTTTTTGTAAATACCTACGCCAAGGTTGATTTTTTCTGCGCGAGTATCTTTTTTAAATTCTTCAGTAAGACCAAGAATAGGGTCGGCCGGAGCGGCTACTACTTTTTCAAACATAATCTTCATCCATGTTAATCGAAGGGTGTGCCCGTATTTATACCTTTCAGCATTACTTGTTACAACACCTTCTGATAAGAAAACCTAAAAAAGATGCTATTAGAAATCGAATTCAAAGATAAACCAGACTTTTGGCATGCTAACAGTGCTAAGAAGGGGAGTTAGAAGCAATCTTTATCGAGAATTGATGCTGTTTTGTACATCGAATGCAATCGTTTACTTCGAAAGTGTCTATGTGCCAAATTGTTACGGAAAAGTTACATGGTTCTGCTTAACTGATGGCATAGAAAGCCTAGGTAAACTCTTTACAAAACAAGAACGCAAAACTAACACAGGAGAATCAGATAGAGATGTTTTTGGGTTCAATTTCTTGTTCTTCTTTTTTAATGGCTTTTTGAGGTTAATGTCGGGTTTGACTGGATTGGACGAGAAACCAGATTAGACGTTGTTTTTTCTATGTCAGGATGTCTTTATTTGATTCAAAATTACGTCAACTAGAGGTCATTGGGTGGAATATTGGCAAACTTAACAGAGCATAGCTGGTTAACGAAAACACTTTCGTTGTTTTGACCCGGAGGTGTGCATCATCAATGACTCAATACAACCAACATATTTAAGATAGCACTTATAGCCAGTGAGCCGACCCGATAGTCGGCCCATGATGATGCACCGAATTTTACCGATGTGCGCGTCTAGTCGTCTTGTTCTTCTTCTTTGCTAGCATTTTCCTCGTTGAGGTGTTTTACAATCGCCTCTTTAGCATGTTCTTCCGTTGCTGTTTCACCTGGTGGCACAACGAGATCCGCCATTTTGTGTACACCCATTGCATCTTCGGCAATATGCAACCAGTCTGGGTGCCAATAATAAGGATCGGACGCACCAGGGTGGTCCCAGCTATGGACACCTTTATGCGCTCCTCGGTATGAGAGATCATCCATGGTAAACACTTTCATAACTTCCTCCAAAAACGTCATTTCTTTGAAAGTATGGAACATAATTCTACACTTCGGATCGCGAATTCATCTTACTAAGATTGATTAATTACCTTGCAAGAACGATAAGTCAGCTATCAGAATGTCGGCGCGAAGTATGCTAAGGTTCACCCGAAGTCAAAGTGAGAGAATGATGAATCGATACCGTCAATTAGCTGAGCTGTTTAAAACTCAGATTCAGCAGAATACATGGAGAGCAGGGGAGAAGCTGCCATCTGTGCGTGTGACCAGCCGTAATCATTCAGTGAGTGCGGGGACGGTATTACAGGCTTACCAGTTACTGGAAGCTCAGGGCTGGGTAAGTGCTAAACCTCAATCCGGCTATTATGTTACGGCCGAATTAGAGCGTTTTGAGGCAAGCAATGAAGTCGTGCCCATTTATCGCTCTAGCTTCAATGATGAGTTGTACGATTATCTTAAACATCAAGGATTGCCCGATGCAGTGTGTTTGGGCTCCGCATTTCCCGACGCCACTTTATTTCCTTTCGAAGCTTTAAACCGTAACCTTGCCAGCTCTGGCCGTAAAATGGGACCAGAAAGCTTGCTTGATAACATGCCTCCGGGGAGTGAGTCATTACGTCGTTTGATCGCACAACGTTACATACAGCAAGGTATATTGATTACGCACGAAGATATTGTGATCACCTCTGGCGCGCTTGAGGCGTTGAATCTGAGCTTGCAAGCGGTTACTCAGCCCGGAGATACGGTTGTTGTGGAGTCACCGGCTTTTTATGGTGCGCTTCAAGCGATAGAACGTCTTGGGCTGAAGGTAATCGAGGTTTCGGTAGACAGCCAAAAGGGGCACGATCTTGAACAGCTTGAAGCAATATTTGCAAAACATACTGTTCGCGCTTGTTGGCTGATGGTTAATTTTCACAACCCGACGGGTGCACTGCTGTCAGATGAACAAAAGGAACGGATTGTCCGGATGGCGGAACAACACGATGTCTACTTAATTGAAGATGATGTCTATTCCGAGCTTTATTTCACGGCGAATAAACCGACGTCTCTTAAAACTTTTGATACGCAAGGGCGAGTGCTTCACTGCTCCTCACTCTCTAAGAGTCTCTGTCCGGGGTATCGGCTAGGATGGGTGGTGAACCATCGCTTTAACGAACCGATCCAAAAGCTACAACTTATCTCTACTTTGTCGGGGAGTGCACCGATTCAGCAAGGTATCGCCCATTATCTGCAAAATGACAGCTACGACAATCACTTGAGAAAGCTGCGAAAAATCATGCAACAGCGCCAAAGCTTGTTCATTGAACTTATACAACGCTACTTGCCCCAAAACCTGATTTATAACGTACCTGAAGGTGGCTACTTTGTATGGGTTAAGTTGCCAAATGGGACGGACAGCAAGTCGATTTATCAAGCTTTGTTGCAACAACAGATAACTGTGGCATATGGGAAGTTGTTTTCAAGCGATACCAAGTTTAAAAACTACCTGCGACTTAATACTTCCATGCCTGTCGATGGATCATTAGAAAATGCCATCAAAAAAATAGGCGAGTTGCTGACAACTGTTTAGGCATTTATCACATTAACTGTATCAGTTCATCTTACTCTGAGTGTGGTTTAATCAACGTAATAACAACCTCTTACCTCGGAGTGATGATGAAAAAGCAGTTGGTGAAACATGAATTAACACTGATCATTGTGGCGATATTTAGTGCTTTCTTACTGGTGTTTGGACACCTTATTTTGGCCAAGTCATTTGCATATTATGCGTGGGTTGAATACACCGCTGCGGTCATTCCGTTCGTTATCTTTGGTTTGTGTTTTGTCGGTGTGAGGTATGCGGTGAAAGCCGATCAAGAGGAAAGTAATTCTTAATTTGGTGAGTGCCAGATAAAACAAAAGACCTCCACTTGGGAGGTCTTTTTAATTCTGTTTCACTAAAAGTGATTAGAAGTTCGCAGAACGTGGTGTACGTGGGAATGGGATCACGTCACGAACGTTGCCCATGCCAGTTACGTAAGAAACCAGACGCTCGAAGCCTAGACCAAAGCCTGCGTGTGGCACTGTGCCGTAACGACGTAGGTCGCGGTACCAGCTCATGTGCTCAGGGTCGATACCCATTTCACGCATACGTGAATCTAGAATATCCAGACGCTCTTCACGTTGAGAACCACCGATGATTTCACCGATGCCTGGTGCTAGAACGTCCATCGCTGCTACTGTCTTGCCATCGTCGTTCATACGCATGTAGAACGCTTTGATGTCTTTCGGGTAGTTCTTAACGATTACTGGCGCTTTGAAGTGCTCTTCCGCTAGGAAACGCTCGTGCTCAGAAGACATGTCGATACCCCATTCAACTGGGAATTCGAACTCACGACCAGAATCCAGAAGGATTTGGATTGCGTCAGTGTAGTCTACTTGTGCGAAATCAGAAGAAACGAATTGCTCTAGACGAGTGATGGCTTCTTTATCGATGCGTTGAGCGAAGAACTCAAGGTCATCACGACGCTCTTCAAGTACTGCTTTAAATACGTACTTCAGCATGTCTTCAGCAAGTTTTGCTACGTCGTCTAGCTCTGCAAACGCAACTTCAGGCTCAACCATCCAGAATTCTGCCAGGTGGCGGCTTGTGTTTGAGTTTTCAGCACGGAAAGTAGGGCCGAAAGTGTAAACTTTGCTGATTGCACAAGCGTAAGCTTCCGCGTTTAACTGACCAGAAACTGTCAGGAACGTCTCTTTACCGAAGAAGTCTTCGTTGTAATCTACTTTGCCAGCGTCTGTGCGAGGTAGGTTTTCCATGTCCAGCGTAGAAACGCGGAACATTTCACCAGCACCTTCTGCGTCAGAAGCGGTGATTAGTGGCGCAGATACCCAGAAGTAACCTTGCTCGTGGTAGAAACGGTGAATAGCTTGAGACAGGCAGTTACGTACACGAGCTACCGCGCCGATCACGTTTGTACGTGGGCGAAGGTGTGCTACTTCACGTAGGTACTCGATCGAGTGACGAGTTTTTGCCATTGGGTAAGTTTCAGCATCTTCAACCCAACCAACAACTTTAACGTCAGTTGCTGCCAGCTCGAAGTCCTGACCTTTCGCAGGAGACTCAACAATCTTACCAGTTACTTCGACAGAGCAGCCTGTAGTCAGCTTTAATACTTCGTCGTCGTAATTATTAAGATTATTAGGGACCACGGCCTGAATCGGGTCGAAACAAGAGCCGTCATAAATGGCAAGGAAAGAGATTCCAGCTTTGGAATCACGACGTGAACGGATCCAGCCACGAACAGTAACTTCACTGTCTACTGCTAGCTGACCTTTCAAAACGTCTGATACAGGCGCGTAAGTCATGTTTTCAATATTCTCCATAGAGGTAAAAATTCAACTCAACGCTCTTTAAAGTCCTTGTTTCATAATCTTTTTGTTTAAAAAACAAGCAGAGTGCTGGGTTGGGTAGAATTTTACAGATTCAACGAGACATATTACCTGTCAATTCGTCAGCTTCAACCTTTATATTCATTTTGAAGGTCAGAAAAAGATGATTTCATCTTAGTTTTACCCCTGATGAAAGCGAGAATAGCGAAAAACGTTCAGACAGAAATGCAAGTAGACACTGATATTCCGTTTATGGGGAGTTCGAAACTACGTTTTTAAACACATGCCGCGCTAATCACACTGTTTTCTTTGTGTATTCATAACGTGATGATTATGTAATCAAATAACTGGCGAATGGCAAAACTCGACGCTCGGGTATCATTCACTTAAATAAAAATACTGATTTATGACTCAATAATGGACTAATGCTTGTCTCTTGGCAGTGATTTCCTTAGTATATCGCGTCTTTTTTAAAGCCTGAGAATCAAGATGAAAACAGAATTGTACAAAGAGTTCATGTTCGAAGCGGCACACCACTTGCCACATGTACCCGAAGGTCATAAGTGTGGTCGTTTGCACGGACACTCTTTCCTTGTTCGTCTTTATGTAGAAGGTGAGGTAGACCCACATACGGGTTGGGTTGTGGATTTTGCAGAAATCAAAGCCGCTTTCAAACCAATTTACGATCGTTTAGACCATTACTACTTAAACGATATTGAAGGCCTGGAAAACCCAACCAGCGAAGTGCTCGCGAAATGGATTTGGCAGCAACTGAAACCAAGCCTTCCGCTGCTAAGCAAAGTAGAGATCAAAGAAACTTGCACAGCAGGTTGTATCTACAAAGGCGAGTAATCGCAACAAGCGTCATTTACAAAGGCAAGCTTATCGGCTTGCCTTTGTTGTATCTGGACGATGAAAACTACGCTAAACGCAGATACAAAAAAGCCCGAGCAGATGGCTCGGGCTTGGTGTTCAGAAGGTAGGATTAGCAGATAACTTTTATTGCCAGACCACCTTGAGAAGTTTCGCGGTATTTCGCGTTCATGTCTTTACCTGTCTCTAGCATGGTTTCGATAACCTTATCCAGAGATACGGTAGGAGCTGAAGAACGACGCAAAGCCATACGAGTTGAGTTGATCGCTTTTACAGCCGCAATACCATTACGCTCGATACATGGAACCTGTACCTGACCAGCGACAGGGTCACATGTCAGACCCAGGTTGTGCTCCATTGCGATTTCTGCTGCCATACAAACCTGCTCTGGGCTACCACCCATCAGCTCTGCAAGGCCAGCTGCTGCCATTGAACACGCCACGCCAACTTCACCCTGACAGCCAACTTCTGCGCCAGAGATAGATGCATTACGCTTGTAAAGACCACCGATTGCACCAGAAGCTGCAAAGTAACGGATGTAGTCTTTCTCTGATACGGTTTGAATGAACTTGTCATAGTACGCCAGTACCGCAGGGATAATGCCACACGCACCGTTCGTTGGTGCTGTTACAACGCGACCACCTGCTGCGTTTTCTTCGTTTACAGCAAACGCAAACATGTTTACCCAGTCAACCACAGACATCGGATCGTTGGTTGTCTTTTCAGAAGTAAGCAGTTGTTGGCGAAGCGCTGCAGCACGGCGAGGCACACGCAGTGGACCAGGCAGAATGCCTTCTTCGTTCATACCGCGATCCATACATTCGCGCATGGTACGCCAGATGTTCGCAAAGTACGTACGGGTCTCTTCATCAGAATGAAGCGCTTGTTCATTTTTCATGGTTAGCGCACTGATAGAAAGGCCACTTTCACGGCACTGATTTACCAGTTCTTCTGCTGTTGTAAATGGGAAAGGAACTTTAATCGGGTTCTCTTCCTCTTTACCGAAGTTTTCTTCATCAACGATAAAACCACCACCGATAGAGTAGTAGGTCTTTGAGTATGCTTTTTCGTCATCAATCCAAGCGTGGATTTGCATACCATTTTCGTGAAGTTCCAAATTCGTTTTGTGGAAGTTCATTCCACCTTCGCGCGGAAACGATACTGTATGACAGTGCATGCCAACAGGAAGACGTTCAGTTTCTTCTACGCGAGCAATAAAGCCCGGAATAGAATCGATATCTACTTTCTCAGGGGAGTTGCCTGCAAGACCCATGATAATAGCAATATCTGTGTGGTGACCTTTCCCTGTCAGTGATAGCGATCCATAAACGTCAACGGTGATTTTAGTGATGTCGCGTAATTTTCCCATTGCACGAAGATCATCAATAAACTCTTTACCCGCTTTCATTGGGCCTACAGTGTGTGAGCTTGAAGGTCCAACACCGATTTTATAGATATCAAATACACTAATCATATCGATTACCTCAGAAGAAAGCCTCCCAAGGGGATTTGGGAGGCTTAATTTTTTATCGTTATATTTTTCGATTAATCACGCTGGTATTTCAGCTGAGATTAAAGAGCGCCGTAGATTACAGAACTAATCGCTGCAAGACCACAGATAGCTGTGAAAATTTGCACAGGTGCTGAAGTTTTGTACTTCGCCATTGCTGGAACTTTGTGCATAGCGAAAACAGGCATCAGGAATAGGATTGCCGCAATCATTGGCGCACCCATCGTTTCAATCATACCTAGGATGCTTGGGTTAACGATAGCAACCACCCAAGTAGTCAGTACGATGAAGATTAGAGACGCTTTTTCAATCTTGCTTACTTGAGTGTTAGAGCGAGACTTGATTAGGCCAACAAGACCTTCGTGAGCACCCAGGAAGTGACCGAAGTAGCTAGAAGTGATTGCTGCAAACGCAACCAGTGGACCTAAGTAAGAGATCAGTGGAGACTCATGAACGTTCGCTAAGTAAGAAAGAACAGAGATGTTTTGTGCTTGTGCTGTAGCTAACTGCTCTGGAGACAGAGAAAGAACCACAGAGAACACGAAGAACATAACAAAGCCCATTAGCATCATTGCTGCGCCGCCAGTGATAGCGTCAGTTTTCTTCACTGCATTTTCACCGTAAACACGACGTTGCTCTTTAGAGAACTGAGAAATGATAGGGCTGTGGTTGAATGAGAACACGATGATTGGAATTGCCAGCCAAACGATTGAAGGCATTTCACCCCAGTTTGGTGAAACTTCCATCATTGAAGTATTCCACTCAGGAATCAGGTAGAAAGACAGCGCTAGTAGAATGAATACCAGTGGGTAAACCATTGCTGATGTTGCTTTCAGCATGAGCTCTTTACCAAATACCACACCTGTAGTCATTGCTGCGATCAGAGCACCAGACAGTAGCCAGCGAGGAATAGATTCCATGCCCATTTGGTTAACCAGGAATGAGTCAACCGTGTTAGTGATGCCGACACCGTAGATAAGTACGATAGGGTAAATAGCGAAGAAGTAAGCGAAAGTAATAAGGTTTGCGCCAGTTTTACCGAAGTGCTCTTCTACTGTGTCAGTGATGTCTGCTTCTGGATTCTTAGCTGAAAGAACAAAGCGAGCTAGAGATTTGTGTGCGAACCAAGTCATTGGTGCTGCGATTAGGGCTAGGATTACTAATGGCCAAAAACCACCAGCACCCGCTTTAATCGGAAGGAATAATACACCTGCACCTACGGCTGTACCGAACAGCGACAGACACCAGGTGAAGTCTTTGTAAGAAAACTTACTAGACGATTGTGCGGTAGAAACCGCAGAATTGATTGAATTCATTTTATGTTTACTCATTTTGGGAACAGGAAATAAGTCGGGTGCAATTTTGCAAGATTTTGCATTGGGAAAATTAGATCTAAGTCATGTATTGCTCGGGCTTATTGAATAATATGTCAAAAACCTGTTTTTTATCACGAAAATGATGTGCTACTAGTGATTAATGCTAATGTGTGGAATTAGAAAATCTAATTGATAGTCTTATTTGTACATATTTTTATCAGCGCAAACGCTTGCGGTGAAAACGACAAATTAAACTAATGTAAATGAGAGGTTGCGAATAGGTTTTTTGAAGTGAAATGTTGGATGGAAGTGCCCCTAAGTAGCCTCATGCTTGTTCGGAAATCATACATATTTGTAAATCACCATTACTTAGCGATGATGTGCCTTTGCATTGACTCAATAATCTGAGCGGTCATGCCCCAAATGAAGTGCTGGCGGTAAGGAATAGCAAATACACGGTGGCTAGTTTGCTTAAGGCTAAATTTGCTGCTGTAGAGTTTGCTCGGGTTCAAAATATGGTTTGCAGGTACTTCGAACACATACTCAACTTCATTGGGGTCAATGTGCGTTTTGTAGTTTGGCGATACAAAAGCTAAAAATGGAGTGACATTAAAGCGGCTAATGGTAGGAAGTTTGGGTAATTGGCCAAAGACATGTATGTCGTTATTTGCGATACCAATTTCTTCTTTTGTCTCACGAAGCGCAGTATTCACTAAGTGAATGTCTTCAGGTTCAAATTTACCGCCGGGAAAGCTAATTTGTCCCGGATGATGGCGCAAGTGTTCAGCCCGTTTGGTTAAAATCACCTGTAATCCTTCCGGGCGTTCGACAAATCCAATCAATACCGCAGCGTCACGCAGTGGCTTGTCTTTTAAAAAGCTTAATCGAGCGAGTGATTCTTTGTGATACCCAGTAGGCAACTGCAGTTGAAAGTTTTGCAGTAGCTTCGTTTTGTTGATGACCAAATTGCGTCCTTTTGTCTACTATCTATTGATAATTATAGAGGAGCCGCATCCTCTCTCAATGTGTTATCAAGATTATAACGATGGTGAACCGGAGTAAATCAGACGTTAGGGTAAGAAAGCTAATGTAAAAACGCTAGTGCAAAAACGCCTCCAGTTGAGGAGGCGTTGAGATATGGTATGAAAAATACCGTTCGCATTACTTCAAGGCTGGTAAAATTTTCGACAGCTTATCCAGCGTCTCCTGATACTCGGCCGCGCATTCACTGTCTGCCACTACGCCACCGCCAGCCCAAGCATACAAGTTGCCTTTTTCTGCAACCAATGTGCGAATGGTAATGCTGGTGTCCATGCGACCATGGCGAGATATGTAACCAATACTGCCGCAGTAAGCGCTGCGTCGATGAGGTTCTAGCTCTTCAATGATTTGCATCGCACGCACTTTGGGTGCACCAGTGATTGAACCGCCAGGGAAGCAAGCTCGCAACAAATCCGCAGGCGAATACTGTTCATCCAAATCTGCACGAATCGTACTGACCAAATGGTGAACCGCCGGGAAGCTCTCGATATCAAACAATTTTGGTACATGAACACTGCCAGGTGATGCAACACGGCCAATATCGTTTCGCAACAGATCGACAATCATTAAGTTTTCAGCCTGATCTTTTTCTGCGGTCTGCAAATCATAGGCGTTCGCCTTGTCTTGCGCTGCATCCAGACTGCGAGGTCGCGTGCCTTTGATTGGCTTAGTTTCGATGACTCTCTCTTTTAGCTCCAGAAAACGCTCTGGTGAGATGCTTAAAATCGAAGACTCAGGCATACGAATAAATGCAGAAAAAGGCGCTTGGTTGGCGGATTCGAGCTTCAGGTAGGCTTGCCACTCGCTGCCAGAGTATGGCGCATTGAAACGTTGCGCTAAGTTGATTTGATAACAGTCACCGCTTAGCAAGTACTCTTGCACGTTATTAAAACGAGTACCGTAAGATTGCTCGGTCATGTTCGATTGCCAAGCGCCAGTCAAACTAAATTCATCATCTTGTACGGCGGTTTGTTTATCGAGCCAATCCCAAGCTTGAGCAATATTTTGCCCAACGATACAGGCCTTGCTTAGTTTATGATCGACAACGATCGCCCATTGATAAAGGCCAACCGCCATATCCGCTGTTTGCAAATCCTTTTCCGCAAGCTCTGGCATAGCTTCTACACGGCGACCTAAATCATAGCTGAAGTAGCCAAGCGCACCGCCTACGAAAGGCAGATCCCACTCTGAACCGAGCTCAACACTCGGTAGCCATTGCTGTTGCAATTGATCGAGTAGAGAAAAGGGGTCGTCACCCGACACATAATCGTCAGATGGTGTCTTGATGCGTGTGTTATCGGCAATGGTTTCTAACGTTGCTACCGGGTTTGCAACAAGCACATCGAAACGGCTGTCGATGTGAGTTTCTGACGCAGAACGCAGCAACATCGCCCAAGGCTGATGCTGAATATGCGAAAAAAGGTGAAGTGCTAAGTCTGGTGCGTAATCCAACGCTTTAAAATCAATGAATTGATTATCCATGTTGTTCATTTGTGTAATTTGTGACAAAGAGATCGTTCACTGCATGGCATGTCATGGGCAGCAAGAGTATCATATTCCACCGTATAGCCAAACTTCCTCTATACAAAGGGTTCTGAGGAGGTTTTACTATACAAGAAGGCGACTTCAGTAACTCGTGTGTCGAGATCAGCCATCCGACAACTGTTTATATAATGTGTTTATAAAAATGAAGCTCAAAAGAGCAACTTGCTCAACAAACACGATTGAAGCCAAGCCAGTAATGGAAGCATAACTATAACGAGGCATGTAATGACGGTAATTCGCAAGCAGGATGTCATCAGCAGTGTTGCTGATGCGCTACAGTACATTTCTTACTACCACCCGCTAGACTTTGTTCAAGCCCTTGAAAAAGCCTACCACCGCGAAGAGAGCCAAGCCGCGAAAGACGCGATTGCGCAGATCTTAATTAACTCCCGTATGTCGGCAGAAGGCCACCGCCCAATCTGTCAGGACACAGGTATCGTGACGTGTTTTGTCAACATCGGCATGGGCGTTCAGTGGGACTCGACGGACATGACGGTTCAGCAAATGGTAGATGAAGGCGTTCGACAGGCCTACACGAATCCAGATAACCCATTGCGTGCATCGGTTCTGATGGATCCTGCTGGTAAACGTATTAACACTAAAGACAACACGCCAGCGGTAGTACACATCAACATGGTACCGGGCGATAAAGTTGAAATTCAGATCGCGGCTAAGGGCGGCGGCAGTGAAAACAAAACTAAGATGGTGATGCTAAACCCATCTGACGATATTGCCGAGTGGGTAGAAAAAACACTACCAACGATGGGCGCTGGTTGGTGTCCACCGGGCATGCTTGGCATTGGTATCGGCGGTACGGCTGAAAAAGCAGCGGTACTGGCAAAAGAATCGCTAATGGAGCATATCGATATTCAAGAGCTTATCGACCGTGGCCCACAAAACGCAGAAGAAGAGCTTCGTCTTGATATCTTCAATCGCGTAAACAAACTTGGTATCGGTGCGCAAGGTCTTGGCGGCCTGACTACCGTAGTTGACGTTAAGATCAAAACAGCGCCAACGCACGCAGCGTCTAAACCAGTGTGTCTGATCCCGAACTGTGCTGCGACTCGTCACGTACACTTCACGCTAGATGGCTCAGGCCCGGCAGACTTAACGCCGCCTAAGCTTGAAGAGTGGCCAGATATCACTTGGGAAGCGGGCGCGAATACTCGTCGCGTTAACTTAGACGAAGTGACACAAGCTGATGTTGAGCAGTGGAAGACAGGCGAGACAGTTCTTCTTTCTGGTAAGATTCTTACTGGTCGCGATGCGGCACACAAACGCATCCAGACTATGTTGCAAAATGGTGAGGGTCTACCTGAAGGTGTCGATTTCAAAGGTAAATTTATCTACTACGTTGGCCCTGTAGACGCTGTAGGTGATGAAGCTGTAGGTCCTGCTGGCCCGACTACGTCAACTCGTATGGACAAATTCACCGACATGATGCTTGATGAAACGGGCATTATGGGCATGATCGGTAAAGCAGAGCGTGGCCCTGCGACCGTTGAATCTATCAAGAAGCACAAAGCGGTTTACTTGATGGCGGTTGGCGGCGCGGCTTACCTGGTTGCGAAGGCGATTAAGAAAGCGCGCGTAGTAGCGTTTGAAGATCTCGGTATGGAAGCGATCTACGAATTTGAAGTAGAAGACATGCCAGTAACAGTCGCGGTAGACTCAAACGGTGTGAACGCTCACCAGATTGGTCCGGACACTTGGAAAGTGAAAATCCAAGAGATGGAAGCTTAATGTAAATGGCACTTTGAGGGCGTCTCAGTCTTGAGAATGTGACAAGGTGCTGATTTACCTAGCAAACAATTGACAAAAGTGCAGCGAAAACTGCACTTTTTGTCTATATACTAGGTATATTAACCTTTGGGCATAGCAACAGACGTTATGCGAACAATAATAATTAGGAGACGGCATGCCTCGTTTTATTCAAATTCTACAAATTATTCTTGCTGTTGTAGTGGGTGGCTTTGTTGGCTATGACTTGATTCTTCACGGTATCAGTATCTTTGATGAAAAATACGTCACGATTACGTGTGTATTGTGGGTAGTGCTAGAGGTGGCGCTATTCGTTATCTACAAACTGATTGAAGAAGATTAGAACGTTTACGCTCAAATCGTTTGATCGATAGTTAGAATACCGAAGCCTCTGAGAATTCTCAGGGGCTTTTGTGTTTTTGGGCAATGCCTTTCTCTGTGAGTATTTTGTTCATCTTTGATTAATGTATGTAAAATTAGACTCATACCTTCGTCGTTTACTAATGAGATAAATAAAAAGCATGAAAAGAATAACAAAAGAAGTGAATGACTTTATCAACCGTGGCATGGACTCTAATGTCCGAATCGCCGTTACAGGCTTATCCCGAGCGGGCAAAACGGCGTTTATTACTTCTATGGTCGATCAGCTGCTTTATACGGCGACGCACGACAATTTGCCATTACTGGCCGCGGCCAGAGACAAACGATTGATAGGCGCTAAACGTGAGCCTCAATCGAATATGATGGTTCCCCGTTTTGCTTACGACGAAGCCATCGCTCAAATTCATGCCACGCCCCCAGCGTGGCCAGTGCCAACGCGTGATGTTAGTGAAATTCGTCTGGCGTTGAAATATAAGCCGAATAAAACCACCAAAAAGTTATTGAGCAAAACTGCTGTTCTTAACGTGGATATCATTGACTACCCGGGAGAGTGGTTGCTTGATTTACCGCTTCTGGATATGGATTTCGCCACCTGGTCGCAAACGCAGTTTAATGCGCTAAAAGGTCAACGCAGTCAGTTGGCAGAAACGTGGTTAGAAGAACTGGAAAACCTGGACCTTAACGAGAGTGTCAATGAAAAGCAGCTCGAGAGCATTGCGCATTCTTACACGCAATATCTACATGGTTGTAAAGACGCAGGGTTGCATTGGGTTCAACCAGGGCGTTTTGTTCTGCCGGGTGAATTGGCCGGAGCGCCGGTTCTGCAATTTTTCCCTTGTCGGGTTGAAGCAGAGACCAAGCCTGTTAAAGGCAGTAATCTAGCGATGCTAGAAGCACGTTTCCATGAATATCAGCAAAAAGTAGTGAAGGCGTTTTATAAGCATCACTTTGCGACGTTTGACCGCCAAATCGTGCTGGTGGATTGCTTACAACCTTTAAATGCCGGAGATGAGGCGTTTTACGATATGCGTCAGGCGCTGGAGCAAATCATGCATAGCTTCCGCTACGGACGCAGCAGTTTTATTCGTCGACTTTTTTCACCAAAGATCGACAAAGTTCTCTTTGCTGCAACCAAAGCAGACCATGTTACGCCAGAACAGCATCCGAATTTGGTCTCTTTGCTCCAGCAGATGGTGCATCCCGCTTGGCAAACTGCCGCGTATGAGAACATTGAAATGAGCTGTATGAGTATTGCTTCGATTCAGGCCACGACGCCGGGGTTTATTTCCACCGGCGACAAGACCGTTCCGGCTTTGCAGGGCACAACACTGGATGGCGAACCAATGACGATGTTCCCTGGTGAAGTACCAAGGAAACTACCGAATGCGGCATACTGGCAAAACAGTGGTTTTGATTTCACTTCGTTCCGTCCAATGCCGTCAGCAAGTGATGAACCGATGAAACATATACGTTTAGACAAAGCACTGGATTACCTGATCGGAGATAAGTTGAAATGAGTGAATTCAAACAAAAGCAGGTCTTCTCCGACAATGTACTAGAAAAAGAACAGGATTCTGTACCAGAGGATTTAACTGCTCAAAAGGCCTTTAGTGACAAAGAAACCTTTGTGCCTGTTACTGTGCAAGAAGAACCGCAAGAAACGGAGCAGGAATTGCAGCTTGAGCATGTGATTCGTCCTAAATCTGGTCGAAAATGGTTGGCGACAGGGTTACTTACCGCGTTTTCTGGTCTGGTGGGGTGGCAGGCGATCGATTCAGTTGTCACGGCGGTTCAAACGTCCGACTGGCTTGCATTGGGATGGGCAGGTTTTATTGCAACCATCGCCTCATTTGGTATTGGCGCGCTAGGTAAAGAGTTGTGGAAGCTGCGTAAACTGAGAAATCACTTCAGTATCCAAGAAGAGAGTGAATTGCTTGTTGGCAGTGATAGCGTAGGCAAGGGCAAAGGGTTTTGTGAAAAAGTGGCTGAACAAAGTGGGGTATTGGCAGAAAATCCGGGCTTTGACCGCTGGAAAAACAGTGTTAACCCTGCACACAGCGACGCTGAAATTCTCGATATGTACGACTCAATGGTGGTCAGTCAGCAAGACAAACTGGCTACAAAGATCGTGTCTCAACATGCCACCGAATCCGCTGCGTTAGTTGCAGTCAGCCCTCTCGCCGCAGCAGATATGTTTTTGGTAGCTTGGCGTAACTTCAAAATGATCGACAACTTATCCAAAGTCTATGGCGTTGAGTTGGGCTATGCGTCGCGAATAAAACTGCTCAAAGCGGTCTTTGTGAATATGGCTGCCGCTGGTGCGAGTGAGCTAGCGATTGATGCTGGCATGGATTTAATGTCGATGGATCTTGCGGGTAAAGTATCTGCGCGCGCAGGTCAGGGGCTTGGTGTCGGTATTCTTACTGCGCGTTTGGGCTTAAAAGCGATGACACTGTTGCGCCCTCTGCCTTGGTATCCTGAGCGTCAGGTTAAACTGGGTACAATTCGCAAAGCGGTAGTGGCGAAAGTTGCATCAATTACGATGAAACCGTAACCAATATCACCATTGATGAATAGGATTGCTTGACGCCATTCCAAGCTTGATAGAAACTACTGTCAACTTTTCCTGACAGTTGTGAATTGGGATATTTTCAGTGCGTCTTGAAGTCTTATGTGAAGATAGACTCGGTCTTACCCGAGAACTGCTCGATATTTTAGCATCTAAAAGTATCGACTTGCGTGGTATCGAGATTGATATCAGCGGCATTATATATTTGAATTGCCCGGATATTGATTTTGATACCTTTAGCGAATTAATGGCCGAAATCCGACGTATTTCGGGGGTTAAAGACGTACGTAAAATCCAGTTCATGCCCATGGAACGCCATAATACCGAGCTGCTTTCGCTGGTGGATAATCTGCCAGATCCCGTCTTTGCTATCGACCTAAAAGGCGCGGTAGACATGGCCAACATGTCTGCGTTGTCTCTGCTAGGTTTGCACAAGCAAGAGGTGATTGGTACGCAAATTGGTACGCTATTACCAAGCATGCGTTTCTCCCGCTGGTCAGAAGGGGTGAATGCCCGAACTCGTGAAAATCTGGTAATTGATGGTCTGGATTACATTCTTGAGTTAATGCCAGTTTATATTAAAGATGAAGCGCAAAACTCGACACTGGCGAGTACGTTGATCACGATTCGCTCCAGCCAGCAAGTTTCGCGAATTGAAGAAGCCGTGCCGCTGCATAACCCGCTTGGTTTTGAACACTTTGTCGGATTATCTAACCGCCATAAAGCATTGATGAACCAAGCCAAGAAGTTGTCTGTCCTTGATCAGCCTTTATTGATTGAAGGTGAAACTGGCACTGGTAAAGAAATGCTGGCAAAAGCGTGTCACAGCCGATCTAGCCGAGCGAGTAAGCCTTTCCTCGTACTGAGCTGCGCGTCTATGCCAGATGATGTGGCTGAAACTGAACTGTTCGGCCATGCGCCAGGCTCATTTAACCACGAGCAGGGGCACAAAGGCATTTTTGAACAAGCGAATGGCGGCACCGTCTTCTTGGATGAAATTGGTGAGATGAGCTCACACTTGCAAATCAAGCTACTGCGTTTTCTTCAGGATGGTAATTTCCGTCGAGTTGGCGCAGAGGATGAAATGCACGTTGATGTGCGCATTATCGCCTCTACTAAGCATAACCTTGCTGAGCTGTCGGAAGCGGGGATGTTCCGTGAAGATTTATACTATCGCCTGAACGTTCTTACGTTGACGATTCCTCCTTTACGCAAGCGCTCTAATGATGTCGCTCCACTATTAGAGTTGTTTGTGACCAAGCACGCGCAGCAATTGGGTATTGATAAACCTGATTTCGACGAAGATTTGATCGACGGACTCGCAAACTACCAATGGCCGGGTAATATGCGTCAGCTGGATAATATGGTTCTGCGAGCTTTAACCGAGATGGATGGTCATTTATTGAAGGTTGAGCACTTTAATTTGCCACAACCTCAATCTGTCGGTGGTGGCAGTGCGACACTCAATTTAGATGGCTCTTTGGATGAGATCATGCGTGATTACGAGTCTCAGATCCTTGAGCGTTTGTATCAGTCATTCCCATCAAGTCGCAAGCTGGCGAAGCGTTTGAATGTATCACATACGTCAATTGCCAATAAACTGCGTGACTATGGGATTCGTAAAAATTAATCCTGAACGAAGAGAAAACGGACGTTGTCATTTGTAATGGAAGATAAAAGTTCATCCGTCGCCGTTCATAAGTTGGACGGCGACTTACTTCTGCGTACTGCGGAAATCGCTGATGCAGATATGATTGCCGAATATTTTCAGGTAAATCGCGAGTACTTAAAGCCGTATGAACCAACCCGCGAGGACGCCTTCTTTACCGTCAATGGTTGGCTACAAAAACTCATTAAACTAAGCGAACTCCATCGTCAGGGGCTTGGCTATTACTGTCTTCTTATTGATACCCAAAAACAACGCATGTTAGGCACAATTTCCTTCAGCGGCCTGGTTCGCTTCCCGTTCCACTCATGCAGCGTTGGTTACTCTCTTGCCCAAACGGCGCAGGGTAACGGATACATGCGTCGTGGTCTTAAAATGGCTTGTGATTACATGTTCGACGTACAAAATATGCATCGAATTCAAGCAGGGTATATGCCACACAACAAACGCAGCGAAGCGGTTCTGGAACATGTTGGCTTTAATAAAGAAGGCTATGCGAAGGACTATCTTTTGATAGATGGCGAGTGGCAAGATCATATCTTAACCTCACTGACTAAACCTGACTGGCAACCAAAGGCTCGATGATATGGAAAGACTAGAGAAGCAGCTAACGCTATTAATAGAGTTGGATCAGTTGAAAAATGTGCTTCGCCGAACCCGTGTTAAAAGCGCGGAAGGCAGACTGGAAAACAGCGGAGAACACAGTTGGCACGTAGCTCTGATGGCCGTCTTGATGGAAGAACATGCCAATGCTCCGGTCGATATTTGCCGAGTCATGAAAATGCTGTTGATCCACGATGTCGTAGAGATCGACGCGGGCGACACCTTTGTTTATGATACGGCCGCTTCAAAAGAGCAGGCGGAAAAAGAAATCAAAGCCGCAGAACGTTTATTCGGAATGCTGCCAAGCGAGCAAGGCAAAGAGCTATTGGTATTGTGGCATGAATTTGAAGCCGCACAAACTGACGATGCAAAGTATGCAAAAGCCCTCGACCGTTTAATACCAATGCTTCTGAATTATCATAATGACGGTCAGAGTTGGCAAGAACATGGCGTAACGCGTGAACAAGCGCTTACTATTAACAAAAGAATTGAACTTGGCTCTGTCACATTGTGGGACAAAGCGAAAGAAATAATTGAAGATGCCACCGATAAAGGTTGGCTGAAGTCGTAATAAAGGAGACTGAATGTCTTATTTGCCTTTGGACGAATACCAAAGAAAATGGATTTTTACTCACCAGTCGATGCCGGTACCAGAAGAAGACTTAGCGCAGATAAAGCCGATGAGTCAGGCTCGCTCCGCTCAGTTCTGGAAAGAGAACATCAGTGCGCAAAGCCCTGATATGGACCGTTTGAGCTCTCAAGATTGGCCGATGAAAGAGTCCAACTGGTCAGAAACTGTCGACTGGATGGCCGCTTGGGAATCAGACGAGCCAAACATGCCAACCGAAGTTGAAATACATATTGATTGGCAAGACGATGTTACCGTTTATTTCTGTTACGAGAAGTACAACGTCATCGAAACCAAGTGGTCTATCTTCAAAAAGCATTGGAAGAACTTCCTGTTCTATGATGATGGCCCAATGTTGCTTGGCCGCCGTCGCGCTCAAGCTCTTTGGTTTGACTCAAAAGGCAATGTTAAACTGGGCGAACGCCATTAGTAATCTGTTGAAATTATTATATTAAGCCATCAATTTGGTGGCTTTTTCTTTTTAAAGGTTTGATAGAGGGCTTAGGACACCACTTGCTCCTCTTTCGATAACGTGAGTGTAGATTTGTGTGGTATATACACCCACGCTATAAGTGGTTGTTTTTATTAGTAGCTATCACGCCCCGACTGAAGTGGGGCGCTGGTGGGACAATCGAAAACTATTTACATTTGTCGCATTTGCACATTTCCATGTGATAAGGAAAGCTGGAATCAAGTTCAGTGATCCAGTCGCCATGCGTTTCACACTTAAAAACCTGCCAAGGCAAGTCATATTCAATCATCCATTCAGCAATGCGCTTGGGTACTTCGAGCATGAAATCGCCGTTAGACACAACTACACTTCCAACGTTCCCAGATAAAACCATATCGCTTAAGCGAAACACTTTATCTTTTAGTAGTTCACACTCAATCTTTAGTGCCTCATGCTCTTTGCGAAGTTGAGAATATAAGGTCTTATACTTAGGCTCTGGTGCTAATTTCATGACAGTTAGTTTCCGAGTACCCATTATTTATTTGAAGCCATGATCCCATTTAAGTATTCGATCTGCTCGTGAGAGTGCGACTTCATGAACCTGCCGTAAACACGTTCCAACATCATCGTGCTCTTGTGCCCCATCTGTTCTGCGATAAATGACAGGTTTGCTCCTTTGGTGATCAACCAACAAGCGTAGGTGTGACGAGATTGATATGAGCAGCGGTGGCGAATAGCCGCTCGCTTTAGTGCGCGTGACCATAGTCGATTGTAGGTTGTCGTCTTATAAGTCTCGCTAGGTGCTTGGCCATTACGACGTTCTGGGATAAAAACGAATCGAACGCTTTCCTGGCGAAAGGTGTTTGAACCTTTTACTTCCACAAAAATATCTCTCACCGGGCTAAACAAGGTTAGCTTTCTTTGAGACTTGAGAGCGTTAAGGGCAGGCTCGAGCAAATGAATAGTTCTTGCTGACTTCTTATTCTTCGGTGTTGTGAATTTTCGTTCAATCGTGACATTGCGAGAAATCTCGATCGTCCCTTTATCTAGATCAACATCTTCCCAGGCTAACGCACAAAGTTCACCAGTTCTCATGCCAGTGTATATGGCTAAGGTGAACATATTCCGCTGCTGTAAGTTGGTCGTTGATTCTATTAGCTGGTGGAATTCTTCTAGTTCTAGTGGGTCCGGTTCGCCAGAGCCACCACTAAGCAGATCAACATGCAGGAATGGATTATCATCGATAAATTTTGACTTCACCGCTAGGTCAAAGCATCGGCGTAGCAGTTTGATCATATTATTGATCGTCTTTGCGCTACGTGACGCACCAGTGCGAGTAGGGGAGTCGACCATTAACTTTTGGCACTTGAGTGCATCCATGATCGTGATGGTGGAAATCGTACGTTCCTCCCCAACAAACAAGCAGCATGCTCTTGCTGTGGTACTCAATACATAGAGTGACTGTGAGGCCATTGTCGTTTGCTTCAATTGAATATAGTCATCAAACAACTCGCGAACGGTAAGGTTCTTACCACGCTGTTCTGGCGTCGCAAAGAGTTGTGCTTTCTTTGATGTTGGAAAGCGTGACAAGTAATCAAAAGTGCCCAATGAAATTTCAGAAAGTATAGAAGCGCGTAGATGACCTGCTTTTTTGAGATTGCCTTTGGTGACTTCCCATCCTTTTAGTGTCTCCCGACAGCGCATCTCGCGGTAAGTAAAACTAATGCGGATAGACTTACCGCGGATCTCTACACCTTCTGGTGTGTTCATTACGCAACCCTTTCTCTTGCTGAAAACTCATCAATGGCAACACGGTCATACTTAAAACTTTTGCCACCACCACTACTCTTACCGGATGCTTTTTTAAAGTGAACGCCTTCAACCCAACGAAACTGACGATAGTCTTTGATTTCATTGGTAGACATACCCGTCAAATCCATCAAAAGATCTTCTTTCACCCAGCGGCTAGGCTCTAATTGAATCACCGTAAATGTTCTCATCGGTAAACCTCCAATAAATAATGAAAATAAAAGTCCTGCAATGCCCCGTTATCAAGTGATGGGGCATAGGCGAATTACATAAATGAACTAAGGGACGAGAAGTTAGAGCAGGTCTATGGATTGCTCTGCAAAGTCGGTCATAAACTCGGGTGATAGGCTGATATCACTCGGGAACTCTTTACATACCCCGTAGCCGTTGGCTTCGTTCTCTGGTTTGATGAAGGTCAGTTGAATAACTTCACGACCTTGAATAAAGCTGAAGTAGGGGCCTTTTGCTGTCACCGCGCCCAGTTCGGTTTGAAAAGTTGCATTAGCCATGGGTAAGCTCTCCTTTAACGTATTGCAGTGCATGGTTAACACAGCATTGGATGGTGTTTGCTTTGTCGTAAGTACCGTAGTGGTAGTACTGAATGCCACGTTCGATGGCTTCATCCAGCTGGTGGCCAGAGATGCCTTGTGCTTGGAGCTTGTTGGTTAAGTGACGTTTAACAAAGTGTTCGTTTGGCTTTTTGGTTTCTGACATCTCACGCTCTCCACTGCGGTAATAAAACATTCGGCTTGAACGGATGGGCTTTTTTGACAAAGCGGAAGCCTTCGCAATTAGAATCGCCTCTTACAGACGTTTTCTTGTTTGGCACCTTGTCTTTCTCATCCATGGTTAGTTCGTAGTAAGGATAAATAGAGCGAGGTTCAGATTTGATTTTCAGCCCCTTACCACGCAGGTAGTAGATGGCCTTACAAATCAGTTGAGGTTTAACCCCCAAATCACTACTAATCTGATAGGTTGAGTTTCTGCCTGGATGTTCAAGCAAGTACTTTCCCACCGCTTTTGATCTTCCATTACCCTGTATTGAACCAACGATGCGTTGTGCTTCTATATATTGTTCTTTGGTTAGACTCATGCTTGCAGTCCTTGCTTATCTAAAATCTCCTGCTCAAGCCTGGCGATTAAAACCTTGGTTTCTCTTATGCTGAGTGGTGTATTTTTCCAGTCCATTTTGTTTAACCTGGCGTGAACCGCACGGCCAACAATGAACAAGTTTTCTATCGTTGGTGATTTTATTTTTTCAGGCGAATTGTCGTAAAACCGGATCACATGACCATCGGGTATTTTCCCGTGAACGCTCTCCCACAAAACACGATGAGCTAATTCATAGGCATTCGTTCCCATTCTTACTTTCACTAGCAAGTAGCCGTCTTTTACGTCAACACGAGTTGAGCCCAATGGTTTTTCATCGTCTTTCTTGTTGCTGCGAACTCCACCAAATTGAGTCTCAATTGATTTGCCTCTTGCTGGCATGGGCTTGCCTTTGTTGTGCGGCTGTTGGCCTTTAACAAAGTAACCAGTGCGGCCTGCTTTGAATTGATATCGTTTTAGCGAGCCATACATAGTCTTTTTGTTTACTGAGCAATTGAATTTATTGTTGAACTCATCAAGCCAATCCTTTATCGGAGCGTTAGCATAATGCTCCGCCATGAATGCCTTCATTTCTTCTGAGTAATACACAACTGCTCCGGTATCTCTGCGTGACGAAAATCGGTTTTGAATTTTGCAGCATCAAGCATCAATTGAGCGTTGGAAGTGATGTCTTTAGCGATACTTGATAAAGCCTTGGCGCGCCCAACTTCCTCTTTAAGGCGGTCGCCAACTATCTCTTCATCACTTAGCCGTTCTAGCTGAGCAAATAGGTGATCGTTTAAGTCAGTTAACTTGTTCTTCATTCTGTAAACTCCTGGTCGTTGTAGCACTCATCACAAATAAACATGTATTCGCCCGTTTCATCCCATGTGAGCTCAGCTTCTTTTCCGCACTTCTCGCAGTTCTCACACACTTCACAATCGAGTACCTTTCCGATTTCTTTTGCTGCTGCTTCCGGCAGAGTGCAAAGGGTCAGGTCACCTAATGTCAATGTGTAGAATTTCTCACCTGGCACGGTTAACTGCTCGAGATGGATGCTAATAGAGATTGGGTTAGTGGCGGCAAACGTTAAATCACCAGCTTGTAGCCGAACGAATAGGTGCATTGGTCTGCTCTCAGAACTGAGTCGATAACTCGTATCACCCATTTCCCATGTGCACTGTTGTTTTTTCATTACGTCACCTTATTTGATCAACTGAAAAACTGGCGGCAACGTTCGCCACCGCCAACATGATTAGCTGGAGAACGAACCGATAAAGGTATCAATCTCGATCTCGCCTTCTTTAAAGCAAGCTTGAAGTTTGGTTTGGAACTCTTCGCCCATCTCTTCTTCGTGTTGCTCAAGCTTCTTGATGCGTAGAACTAGGATCTCGTTACCGATGGTGCTCATGCGCATTTCAAAGGTGCGTTCTGCTAAACCTAAGTACGGAATACAGGTGAACTTAAACACCGCAGGCATCGGGAACTCTTCTTTAGTACGAACGGCAATGGACTCGTACTCAGATTGGTGATGGCTAAAATCATCCACGTTTGATTCACGGCCAGCTTTCGCTTCGAATTTCATGTTACGAATCGCAGCTGAAGCCACAGAGTTTTCGATTAGCTCACCAGTTGTAGAGAACACCTGAACAAATTCGCTGTAGTCTTCGACCCATTCAGCCAGTTGTTTTTGGTTGTTCTTTTTCTCATCCATATTGATGAGCGCTTTAAATGCAGCCGTTTGGCGCAACACCAATTTTGCTTGGTGCTTACAGTGACCAGGAACAGTTTGAGTACCAAGATCAAAGATAGTGACTGCGGCCATTTGGTCAGCATCAATAAAGCATTGGTTACCTTCGGTTTGGTAGTGCTCGTGATAGCGCACGAACTCGTCGATGTTAGCTGTACGCATTGTGCCGCGGAAATAATTGCGGTTTGGCATGTACTCTTCTAAATCATGCAGATTGAAAGACTGAGGCAGAGCCGCGACAGGGAAACCTGCCTTCTGTAACTGTTCTAAGAACTGTGGGGCATTCGCTGATTCTTGAATCTGTTGGATTGCTGATTTATCCATTTATCTGTTCTCTCTTTAGAGTGATTGCTGGTGGACTGGGTTAGCCGCGTACTTCGCGAAGCTGACCTTCTTCAATAACTGCTTGGCCGTGAATGTCTTCTTTTGGTCGGTCGTAGGTGAGTTTTCCGCCTTTGCCGACGTAGGCGATAGAGGTGTACTGAAAGTCCTCACTCTTGGCACCAAAGCCCGTTTTAGGTTCTTTCACTGACATATTTGCCGTGATTTCTACCATTTCGTTGTTGGTACCCATTGGCTTGAGCTTTAGGTTCAGCTTTACTTCGCCTTGCTTATCGCTGTAAGAAACAGCGCGTGAAACGTTAGAGAGTGCAAGGCCAATAACGTTGGAGATAACGCCGCCATCTAGCTCTTGCATCAATTTAGGAAAGTTGGTTGTACGGTCTTCTATGCTTAGGTTGCCTGCTTCTTGGCTCATGATTTGTTCCTCAAGATTGGTTATCCACACCCTAAAACCCTTGATCTGAAAGGCTTTAGGTTGTGCCCTTAGTAAGGGCATTCCCGTTCCCATCCTTGGATAGTCACTTCCGGTCACCGTTTCACTTTTCGTCGTAAGACAGACATAGGCAGAGACGCTCCGGTGCAGTGGTTATTCGCCCCACCAGCTGCTGGGGTAAGTCGTTGGAATGAGCCAAATGTACCATAAGTACATATTAAGTAAAGAACCAAAAGTACATTTATTTGTATTGGGTACAAAAAAACCGCCCGAAGGCGGCTATCTAAAAAGAGGATTTCTCTAGTGAGTGAACTTATAGTGTTATTTATTCTGACTTTATAGTGACTTCGGTTTTTATAGGGTTACTGTATAATTTTTGTTGCTGCTCGTAGATCTCTTCCATGTCTGGACCCAGGTTTGACTTACCCCATTTTGCCACTTCCCCATCTTTGAACGTCACCACGAGACTGTCACTAGATAGCAATTCATTGTCGAAGGTAGTAAAACCATAGGTTTCAGGATTCCAGTAGACCCAACGTGTGCGACTTTCGGTTACATCGGTTCGTTTCGGCTCGCCAAGAATATTTACCACTTCTTGTTTTGACATGCCAAGCTCAAGCTGAAGTGAGGCTTTGCCGTAATCAACTTTATTTTGTGCGCAGCCAGTAATTAATAAAGCAGCAATAACACTAAAAATTATATTTTTCATATGTATACCGATATCCTAACTATCCAAATTAATTCTCAATAAAAATAGAACTTTAGTATCTCAATATATGCACAAAGATCATCAGGTTTTTGATGCATATGTGATAGTGCTCAACACCAAGAAAGCTATTGTTGCAGATACAAAAAACCGCCCGTAGGCGGTTAGTTACAACATGACTGAATACCAAAAGACTCTTCCGAGTACGACAATATCTGTCGCTTCGTCCTGTGAGTAGCGTTCCTCGGGGTGTTCTTCGGCGTTGTAGCTACGAACCCTTAATCCACCACCTGGTGTTTTGTACAAGAGCTTCACGCGAAGTTCACCTGAGTGATTAATGGCGTACATTTTTCCATCCACGACTCCAGTGCTAGAAGTATCAATCCCGACAGTTGAACCGTCCGGTAATACGGGTTCCATGCTATTTCCCGTTGCTTTTACACATACAGCACACTCTGGCGGAACGTTGTAGCGGCGTAATGTCGATTTAGCAAAACGCAGTTTAAGACCAGTATGTTCACGTTCGGCTACTTCACCGCTGCCAGCTGAAAGGCGAATATCTGCAAAAAATGGCACTTCTACCTCATCATCTGAAAGTGGGGTTTTACGATCCCATGCGTCAATTTCTCCTAAAATTTCCGCATTGGCTTCCGTTGGTTGTTGAGGTTCGTTGGGGTTGGAACCGCTGTGTTGTTTTCCGTACTGCAGCCAGAACAGATCAACTTTGAGGAGGTTCGCTAATTCTTCCATTTTATTTTGGCGCGGCATTGACTCTGCGTTAAGCCATTTGCTTACAGCTTTTGGCGTCACTTTAAGTGCCTTAGCTAAAATAACGCCTCTTCCATGATCTTCTATCCCAGCTTTTGTACAGGCCTGTGCAAGCCTTTGGGCGAAGTTTGAACGCACATTTTCACTATGAACCATAGGTTCAATAGTAAAACTTCTTGATTGTACTTTCAGTTCCGTCATAATATGTACTTATAGTTCATTGTAAGGGCGAAATTATGCTAAAACAGGTTATTACTCAGATAGGTGTACCAAAAGTAGCGCTAGCTTGCTGCGTTAGTAATAGAGCTGTTTATAAATGGTGTGAGAGAGGTGTACTTCCTAGAACGGATTTCACTGGTGAAACCAATTACGCCTCGATCATTTCGGAATTATCTCAAGTGACAGAAACACCCGTCACTAAAGAAGAACTTCTCAACATTCCACGATAGAACAATCTACAGATTGCCAAGGAGGTACTCCATGACCCACACACAAGGCAGGGGGAAATTCCCTCGCTTCTATGAAGGCGTTATTCGTTTTAAGAAACACCATAGCCTGCGCGCTATTGCGTTAAGGCTTGGTTACACAGAAGTGGATTACAGCAACCGACTAAAGAAACGCTTTAACACCAATCAACCGGAATCAAAGTTGTTTGTTGATGATGTTATTGCGTTCACCAAAGAGTCTGGGGACTACAGCATGATCGACGGACTATGCAAAGAAGTAGGGCTGTGCACACCTATGCCGTTTAACTACAACTCCCAGGCAAATCTAAATACCGAGTTTTTGGTTGCTACTAAGGCACTTGGTGAGATGGCCGAGCAACTTAACGTAAACAAGCTTTCTGCCAATGGGGTCAGCCGTTTGTCTTCATCCATTCATACGCTGGTGGCTTCGGCCATGACGATTGGCTATGCCGCTGAAAGCCGCTTTGGTGGTATCAGCATGGCCATGATGTTTGGCGATATGTCTTCGGGAGTCTTGTCATGAATGTGATGGAAACGCTCAACACCATAGAGCAGTTGGTAGAGATCTATCGCAGTTCTATTGCGCTGGAGCAGAACGCCGCAGTTAAGAAACAACTGGAAAAGGAAGCGCTCAAGGCGATTAACGCAAAGACCCAAAGATATTTAGAGCATCTGGAAATGGAAAAGCCCTAACAAGCTGCAACTTGTTAGGGCTGTGAATCAGCAAACGAAGGTCGATTCAATGGAAAGAGTAACACAACAGCGCCATCGCGCAAGAATTAAGGCCGTCTTAGTTTTTGATAACTACGTCTATTTCGTAGCAATTAAACCAGGCGATTGGAGATGGGTAAGTAAACGAACTGTAAGCCGAATGACACAGGAGCAGGGCTATGGAATTAAGTGAGCGTTTAAAGCAGGTTGATCACCTCCGTCGCGCTGCGATGGGGAACGCCAAGTTTAAGGCGAGTGCCAAGCAGCATGAGTCGGCATTAAAACCAAAGTCACGATCTCTGGCAAAGAGCAAACCACGCAGTTCGTTTGCCGACTGGGCAGGGGGTAAGTGATGTCTTTTTCTGCTGCGTATTTTGACTTATCCGGTCGGCAGCTCAGCAGTGGGGAGTTCTCACTGCTGACCAAATCAATCGACACGGCTATTGAAGATGCTATCGCATTAAGTGGTTTTGATGTGGTTTCGTCATCCACCTCGTTTGCTGTGTTGGGTCAAGGTAATAAACGTTTGGTAGTAGGGAAGGCAGAAGCATGTCAGTAAAGGTAATGAGCTACGTTTGGGACATTCCGAGTTTTAAAGGTTCTGATAAGTTGGTAATGCTTTGCCTAGCTGACCATTCGGACGATAGCGGTCTGTGTTGGCCGTCTATCGATACTATTGCTCGTAAGTCTGGTGTTTCACCTACCACAGTAAAATCCACTCTTAAGAAACTGGAAAAGGGTGGATGGCTATTCAAAAAGAACCAATTCAAAAAGGCGGATACAGGTCGCTTAGTCCGTTCGAATAACCAGTACCAATTGCCTGTAATGCTGTTGAAAAAGAAAGCAGATGAACAGACGGATTTTGAACAGTCGAATTTCGTCTGTTCAAAAGTCGAACGTTCGAAACTCGAACAGACGAAACAACCAGAGGGGGTAGGTCAAATTCCGGCTGGGGGTAGGTCGGAATCCGGCTATAAACCACCAATAGATCCACCAATAGAACCATCAAGTAAAGATCTTGCTCCGAGCGAACCGCTCGAAGCAGAACCAGCGTTGTTTGAAATTCCTTTGAACAGGAAAGGGGAGTTTCATGGAGTAACTCAACCGGACATCGACCGCTATTCGGATTTGTTCGGTGCAGTGAATGTTCGTGCTGAACTGAAAAAAATGATCGGTTGGTGCGATGCCAATCCCCGTAAGCGAAAAACCAAACAGGGTATCGAGAAGTTTATTCAAGGTTGGCTTGGCCGTGAGCAAGACAAGGGGCGTTACTTGCCGCCAGAGCAGCAACCGCAGCAAGCCAAATCGGACGGTGACGAGATCAAATCTAAGGTTCGTCAGCTTGAGATGGACATCGACAACGAGAACCAGCACCTGCTGCGCGTGATGAACTATGGCGGGGCTGAACAGGCGATTCAAGCCAGTAAGAACAAAATCAAGCGTCTGTCGGACGAACGCAGGGAATTGTTAGATCAGCTAGCGGAGGTGGATTCAGATGGTGGAGAAGTTAGTTGGCGTGATGGTTTCGCGGCCTAAGGTTTGGGTACCTGGAGAGCTTTGCAGGGAGTTAGGGATTTCTGCTTTGGAGTTAACTCAGTTGATCACCAAGGCTCGCAAGCAGGGTGTGGAAATACATCGGATGTCGGACACGAGAACTGGCAGCACAAACAAGATTTGGATAAGGGCCTAGGGAGACAGGCAAATGTTTGAATTAAGCACAAATACAGAGATGACGATGAGCAGTCGAGAGATTGCTGAGTTGACGGGAAGTCGTCACGATAACGTGAAAATTTCCATGGAAAGAATGAGAAGATCAGGAGTTATATCGTTTACTGCAATGCAGGAACCGACCGTTGGAGGTGGAAAGCCAGCAACCGTTTATCGTGTCGACAAGCGTGATAGCTATGTTGTGGTGGCTCAGTTATCACCTGAGTTTACTGCGGCACTGGTCGATCGCTGGCATGAGCTAGAAAAGCAAACTCAGCTTCAAGTTCCCCAATCATTTGCTGAAGCACTGCAGTTAGCGGCTAACCAAGCCAAGGAACTGGAAGAAAAGAACCAGGCATTAGCTATCGCAGCACCAAAAGCAGAATTTGCTGATGCGATTGCCGGAGCGGATAAAGGCGTGAAGCTTGGTCAGTTTGCAAAAACGGTAGGTTTAGGACCTGTCACTATTTTCCGTGTACTACGAGAGTTAAAGATCTTCATGAGCCGTGGAGACTCTTACAACTTGCCGTATCAAGACTATGTCGAGCGTGGTTACTTTACGGTGAAGCAGGGCACTTACGAAACTAACTCCCAAACCAGAATAAGCCACACAGCATTGATCACCGGAAAGGGTGAGATCTGGCTGCGTAAAAAGCTTCTTGAAACAGGTCATTTAAAGGCGGTGGCAGCGTGAAGATCATTCGAGTATTACCCAATAGCAAAGCGGTCGATGCCTTGTGTATTTGCTATGAGAACAAGCGGGTTTATACCCATGATGGCAAACCGTATTTCGTCACTGATTTGGAGGTGGAAGGCAGAGGCCGTTCTACTCGCTTAATGGCAAAGCTAGAGCCGGTATTTGGAGAGGCAACGGCATGAGCGCATTAGAGCAAACGCTTCTTCTCCAAATCAAAGCATTGGGGTTAGATCTCCCCGAGAAGGAATACCGATTCCATGAGACAAGACGTTGGCGTTTTGATTTTGCTTACCCAGAGCAGCAACTGGCGGTGGAAGTGGAAGGCGGTACCTGGACGGGAGGTCGTCACACTCGCGGCAGTGGTTATGAGAAAGATTGCGAGAAATACAACGAAGCAGCATTACGAGGTTGGTCAGTTCTACGATTCACCGGAAGTATGATCAAAAGCGGCAAGGCAGTACAGACATTAAAGGAAGCGTTATCGTGAAGAAGGTTTACATTGCAGGCCCAATGACGGGATTACCAGAGTTTAACAAGCCAGCGTTCTTTGCGATGGAAGATGAGTTGAAACGCCGTGGGTGTATTGTCATGAACCCCGCTATTCTGCCGGATGGTTTTGAGTGGGAAGAGTACATGCACATTTGTATTCCAATGTTGGCCTGCTGCGACACGGTAGTGTTTTTGGATGGCTGGCAGCTTTCGAAAGGGGCTCGTTTGGAATACGACAAAGCGGTCGAGATGGGTAAGCAGCTGGTTACCAAGCCGTTGCTTGAATCGAAAGTCGCTTAAGGTAGGGAAGATGCTAAAAGTCAGCTTGGATGTGGTCCCGACACTGAATGCCGCGCTCATTCCGCTAAGCCCAAACAAAGAGGCGATTCAACGCTTGCTGGTGGACGGTAAGATCGGGTTAGTTTCTCCCAATCAACGTTTGGCCACAAAGACCGCTGGAGGGTTGTCTTCGGATGACCTCTCTTTGGTGGCGTTCTTCGCTAATGAAGACGTGCAACTGCTTATCGGTAGCACGGCTAAGTATGTTGATACGATTTCAGAGTGTCAGCTAAAGGATGAAGGCTACTGCAATCATAATCTGAAAACTCGAGTAACCGGTGAGGGGGCGATTCGTTTGTGTTGGCATCACGACAACATGGCCGACGACAGTCACCAGGCATTCTCGATAGCCCGAAAGAATACGGTTCGTCACGGTCTGATGGTTGTCTCTCGCCAGCTGCATGGTGAAGTAAGGCGCATCACGGATGTTGATTTATGCTGGTGGGCCGTTCGCAATGACGTGTATTCGCTATTGCCGCAGTCTGTTCTCGATCGTCAGTTCAAACGAGAAGAGGGCAGCAAGCGAGTTGGTGTGCTGGGAAACGTGGATACAGATGCCCGGTATGTATTCGAAGGTCAGCTAGAGCAACTACAACGATTAGCAAAGCCGGTACTGAAACTGGTCATAGATGACGATCCACCAGCCATGTACCTAAGAAAGCCTAAGCCAATCCGTTGGGAGAGCGAGAAATACCTTTCGTTCGTGCGCAAGTTACCTTGCCGAGTGTGTGGCAAGACTGCAGGTATCGCCCATCACCTAATAGGCCATGGAGAAGGAAAGATGGGAAGTAAGGCCTCGGATATGTTCACCATCCCGCTTTGTCATGATCATCACCAAGAGCTACACCGCAATGTGAACGCCTGGGAACGTCAACACGGCGATCAGCTCTGGCATGTGAAGGAGACTATTAACCGAGCGTTGATGGTTGGGGCGTTGGGGTGAGAAGATGCTTCAAACCTGGCATTGACGCCGTTATTTGTTAGTCCCTAGATAGCTGGTCGATACTCTTTAATAATTTTCGGAATCACTCTCGGTTTGAGTTCGTTTAATTCGATTCCACGCAGTCTTCGGGTTTGTCTTTGTATATCAACTCGTAATTACAGATATGCTCCTAAAGCTTGGAGATACAGTTGGATGGTGGTGACTGTTTTCGGTCCTATAGTTGCGTTGCTTTACAAAAAATTTGACATATTTCGTGTTAAAACTTCGTCACTTGGTCTAAGATGACTAAACTTTAAACATGTAAAAAAAATTGTAAAGCGAGTTCGTTTAATGAGTGGATACTTTGAGAAAGCACCGTTAGTTTATGTAGTTGCGAAAATAACGGTAACTGAACTCCCAACCCTACTAGCTGAGCAAATTGTACAGCTTGAGCAGGCTATGTTCGAATGTGACTTGATTCATAAGGCTTATCTCAACACCCCCAAAATAGTTATAGAACAGTCGTCAGTTCGAGAACAAAACCCTGTTAATCGAAAATGTTACATGTCGTCTTCTCGCAGTGAGTCTTTGGTTATTTCAGACGAAACTATAGAGTGGCGAGTAGCTGACTATAAGGACTATAGTTCCTTTAAAACGAGACTCTCAACTGTTCTAGATAAGCTCATTGAAGTAATGAGACCATGGCATAACGTTAGAGTCAGAGAGATTTCATTATCATATGTAGATGTTGTAATTCCTATATCTCACAAATTATCAGATTATTTCTCTGAACTTGTATCATTACCTTTAACATCTCAGAAGTCTTCTCTTGAAACTGATGTCTTGCAACTTGGAAAGTTGGAGTGGCAAAGAGTGGTCAACGAAAGGTTAAAAGTTGAGGTGTCGGTAGAACAATTATCTAAAAAAGTGCGTAAGTATATACCTGATAGTTTGGTTGAACCTTCACAACAGTTTGCTCAACCGTTGAGTTTAAATGGAAATATAGAGCAGTGCACAGATTCACATTATGCTGTGTTGATGACTCAAACCTCGACAATACCGGAAGTAGAAACTAAATTCGAAAGTCTAACTTTAGATATTCTGGATAAAGTACACACTTATGATCGCAGTACATTCAAGTCTATGATTAATCTTCCGTTGTGCAAGGAAGAGTGGGGGTATCGGGAGTTTACGGCTTAGAGATTAACATTATGAATAATTCTTACATGAATACTAGCAATAGCTTTGACGATATCATTGCCAGGAATACTTATCAGACTGAGTTTGAAGATGGGCTAAAAAAGACAGATACGAATACAGTGCAAGTTATTTCAATCGATCAATTTCGTGGTGATTACTTAACGGAGTTTAGGCGTTCAGGCTTCTTTAAAAAATGTGAAGTTATCACAATTAAATGTGAAGGCTATGCTCTTGCTGAATCCGAAAGATTGGAAGAACTTACAAGTTCTTTTCAAGATGTTTTAAGTGTTCGTGACATGATTGAGACAATCAAGTCATCGCTGGGTATAAATTACTCTCAGATGGCTAATATTCTCAAAGTTTCGCGTGTTACGGTATACAACCATTTAAAGGGTGATGGTCCTGTCGAACTATATGAATCTCTTTACGAAGTTGCTAAGGTGGCAGAGGAAAAATATGGTTCAATCTCCCATATTTTGAAAGCTGTCAAGATTGAGGGAAAAACCTTATTAAAGCATTTTGAAGCTGAAGGACCAAATATCAACTTACAAAGATTTTGCTCGCTTATTAAGTTAGCTATGGATAGTCGACCTAATAAGAAAGAAGTAAGAGTATCTCACAAACAACAAGTTGAACGACACATATCAAACACTCGAATTAGGTAGAAAAAGTATATGTCAAATGCAGGCAGCGAGTTGATCATGAAAGGCTTTCGCCAAGGAGTTCATTTTTATGGCAGTAGTCTAACTGCAGATGCGCGAAAGCTTTTGATGGATAGTCGCTCCGAAGCAAGGAAGAGAACTAAGCCTGTTTTAGACAAACAGTTACTACTATTGATTTCGCAAGATTGTGATATCAATAGTGGTTCTGTTAGTAGTGTTGAACTTCTCGTTGGTCGACTCCTTAGACCTCGAGAAATTGGTGACAGTAAATTTTATAACGGCAGAAACTTTCAAAAGCTATATTTACGCATAAATGATCAGCACTGGTGCTTTGAGCTAGCTTTACAAACCACAATTGAAAAAGATGAGTTGTTAACAGGATTTGTGTCAGATGCAGATGGCGACCTCCAAGCTTTAGATGAAGTCAATCAACAGATACTGCTTACTTGGTTAGCTGCGAAGTACACTCGAGCTCCTTTCCCTCATGGGTTTAATACACGTTTCTTACCGTATCTAAGAAATGAAGAACCAAACAACCTGTTTGCTTTGTGTCTAGAAAAAAACGCTTCACATGTTTTAGATTTATTTGCATACGTATCCCCGGAAGATGATGAAGCGGAGTCTTATGAAGTTATATTAGTTTTGGCACTTAAACTAGATGTCCCTGAAATTGTATATACTGAATTAGATCAAGTGATGAGTTCTTTTGTTGAATCACTACATGCTAAATTTTATCCAGCCTTAATAATGAAACAAATTGAAGATACTGCTGGAGAAATTCTAGACAATGTTGAATACGTTCAGAGACCTGAAGATTTCGTAAAGTCAGACGAGCTTAAAATGAGCTCGCTAACATTAAATTACTTATGTTGGCCAGATCAGGGTTCTGAAAATTGTCAGTAAGCAGTAGGTTTATAGGTTTGATTATCTATAGCCAAACCACATTATTCTTGGTGTCTTGGTCAGCGTTCTTGTCCAGGTAGTGCTTTACCTCCCCATCATAAAGCAGGATAAAGCACTTTCCGTTTAGGTACGTTCCTACCAGGTAGTGGTATCTAGGGATGGTATAAACAACTTCGTACCCGTCAACATCAGAGCAGAGTGCAGATACATCCATGATCTTCAGTCGTCTTACACCCACAACGTTGCCCACTTCCATAAAGCCACCAAAAGGGATTGTCTTCCAGTCTCCACTGGCCATTAACACCGATACATTATCTTCGGTGCTGTTGTAGCCGCATGGGCCATCAGGTCCAATTCTGTATATGCGGTGTCCTACCAGGCGTTGAATCGTCTTGTACATTTCAAAAAGGGATTACCATTTAACTGTATATATATACAGTTTATCATTGGTGGTTGAGCTGTCCAATTTGATTGATTCAACATTGTGGTGAGGGGAAATAATATTATGGGTTTGTGTGTAAACATCGAAAAGTGGCAGATGTCAGCGGCGATTGGAATGGCGACGGAGGCTATCCGTGCTAAGTACAACGAAGGTGCTGGTGGCGGTGGTTTTGGCATGGCTGATATTGAAATGGGCTCTAAACTGGATGCCGGTAAGGTGCTTTCTACATTGGAGCAGATTAAGACGGTACACCCTCACTTATCTGATTGGGCGTTCTTTGCCTACGCTTCGCCACTTTGGAACTCTCAAAGTCTGACTCATCGCTTTATTGAGCACCTGCTGAATGATTGGCTCGTGGAGTGCTGTTTTACAGGTATTACTCTACAAGCAAAGGTGGTGAAACGTATCGAAGCTATTCTTCCTTTGGTCGCTGGTGGATTTGCGCTCGAGCAAATGGCTGGTGCTGACGTTCAGTTCGTGGCGGGTGAGGGGCACTATAAGCCAGTAGCGAGTCGAACCGCTATCATCAATGCGCTGGTGGAACATGATTGTGTGGCTAACCAGGTTAACTCCGAAACGTACAAGAAAAAACGCAAGCGTTACTACCAATCTAATTTTGATGTTATCCAACCTCACATTGAGTCCATCAGAACGATATTGTTGGGCTATGACTCATTGTGTCAAAAACTCTTTAGGATTGGGGTTGAAAAACAGAATCTGTCAAATTACTATGCAAATATCCAGTATGGATAAATACACATGAATTCTGAAAGCCGCCTTTTTGGCGGTTTTTTTATGCCTGAAATTTGAGTCGAGAGAGCTGATGTCATTCTGTTTTTCTGAAGTGTGGCTCAAGCTGCACGACTTCAAAGGCCGTTTAATTGCTTACGGTGGAGGCGGTGGCGTTAGCTTTTTCAGTAATGAAGTGGCAGCAAAAGCCCAACAAGCTGCAGAAACGGCTACATCCACACCAGATATTACCCTCGCAAACTTAATCTCTTTGGGGGGCTTAGCTCTGATAGCTGCTCGTTTTATCTTTGATGTTTATGTCTACTTCGACAAGAAACGCGCCAAAGGAGGTGCTCGTGGCACTTGCTCAAACCAAGAACTTTAACCCCAAAACGGATATCAAGTTGAACTGCTCCTGTGGATGTGGGAGCAACAAGGTGAGCCAATCAGCATTAGACCAACTGCAGAAGGTTCGTGATGAGTTTGGTAAGGCTATGGTCGTTCGCTCTGGATTTAGATGTGAAAAGCATCCGAGTGAAGCGCGTAAAGAGAAGCCCGGGCAACACTTCAACGGCGTGGCCTTTGATATCGCTTGCAATAACGGCTTTGATCGACTTCGTCTTGTAGAGATTGCCCGCAAGCATGGCGCGAGAGGGATTGGGATTGCAAAAACCTTTGTTCATCTGGATTGGCGGGAAGGGTTACCCGTAATGTGGACTTACTAACAAGCGGCCAGAACGGTCGCTTTTTTAATGGAGAAAGGAAATGAAAAAACTGTATCAGTTTACGGTCGCAGTGGTGGCTCTGCTGTTTGCGTCTTTCGCTCTGGCGAGTTCGGGAATGATGGAGCCTGACACACCAGCTTGGGCGGTAGCTGCATTTGGCTTTGTCGCAACAGTCGTCGGGGTTGTTGCTCAGATTGATGCGCAAGTGTCTGAAGAGTTCAAACGAAAGTGGCCGTGGTGGTTGCACTTGGTTTGGAATCTGGCCGCAGGCAACTATAAGCACTCACAGAATATCGGCAGTTAGTCGTGGGCTGGGCATCATCCGTCCCGATCCTTGGAGCGCTAATCCTTAAAGTCATTGAGGTTTGGGAGCGTGTTCAACGTGCTAAGGAAATTGAGCATCAGGAGCAAGAATATGAAGATATCAAGCAAGATGCTAAAAGCCGCCATGCTCAGCGGTTTGGTCCTAGTAGTGGGCGGATGCGCGACAAGCCGTGATGTGTTTGCCCCTTCATGCAAGCCAGTCGCCCCTGTTCTTGAGTGGTACGAGCCTGACCAAGGCGGGATTTATTACCCAGAGCGCAGCGTCACTAACCTAATGTTGTACATCGAGCAGCTCAACGACTGCATTGACTACTACCAAGTTAATCCTGGTTAGTTCAACTATCCGGTAATTCCGGATAGTTGCCGAGTGTTCTTACTGGCTGCACTTGTTATCAGTTAAGCCAGCATGTGATAGCGACGAATCCCGCATGCATCCAATAGGAAGGGATAAGGATCGGTTAGCGCCCGATAGTGCATAAGTAGCTAAAAGAATTAGTGACCCAAGGCTACTGGCTGCCTTAAAGCCAGAAACCAACCGGCGCTCCGGCCAACAACCAAACGGCAACTCCAACGCGAAAGCGACTATCGCCACCTAGCCGAGCGCCGACCATCATCCTGTGCCCATTGGAAAGCGGGCCTCCGCGTTAGCTTTCCTATGTGTATCGCGATGATTTCACCAATCACCCTCAATGCATGGCCAAAACCAAAAGGTACTCCCGAGACCCCTCCCCACTACGGGTATGCGGCCTCGCGGTTTTTCACTACATACGAGGATCTTCTGAGTGAGGTTGTTGTTTAAATGTCACTACCAAAAAATGCACCGCGGCCAGAACCACATTGGCTGAAAAAATCCGACATGGCCGCAAGTCTTGGAATTAGTTTCCAAGCCTTTGATAAATGGGGCGTGAAGCCAGTTGCCAAGGTCGGGCGATCGGTCTATTACACGGTGGCCGATGTGGTGCATAACCGCGTCAGTCACGAGATCGAAAAGTATCAACCAAAGATCCTCGAAACCAATTCCGATGATTTTGACGGTAAATCCATCGAATACGAGCGCTTGAGATTAACCAAAGCACAGGCGGATGGCCAAGAGCTCAAGAATGCCAAAGAGCGCCGTGAGGTGATTGAGGCCGAGTTCAATATTTTCTGTTTGTCCAAGGTCTCAGCAGAAGTCGCCAGTATTCTCGATACGGTTCCACTGTCATTCAAACGGCGCTTTCCAGAGTTGGAAGCCAAACACATCGAGCACTTGCGGCGCGACTTAGTCAAGGCTCAGAACATTGCGGCCGATCTGGATTGCCGCATACCGGAATATCTCGATGAATATCTTGCCAGCTCAGATTGATAACCTACGGTCCGCCTTTCGCGCTGGCTTGCGACCGTTGTTTCGTCCGCCGCCAATGACGGCCGTGGAGTGGGCAAACGAAAACTTCTACCTATCCAGCGAATCCTCGTATCAGGAAGGGCGCTGGGAAACGTTGCCGTTTCAGGCCGCGATCATGAACGCGATGGGCAACGATGAGATCCGTACCGTCGATTTCGTCAAGAGTGCCCGTGTTGGTTACTCCAAGATGCTGTTGGCCGTGGCGGGGTATCAGTCCGAACACAAGAAACGCAATATCCTGTTGTATCAGCCGACCGACAGTGCGGCGCAGCGCTTCATGAAGAAGCAGGTTGAAACCGCGATTCGTGACGTCCCGCTTTGGCATAAGCTGGCGCCCTGGTTGGGGAAAAAGCATCGCGACAACACCATTGATGCGAAACGCTTCACACACGGCAAGCAGTTGTGGTGTTTTGGTGGTACCGCGGCCAATAACTATCGTGAGCACTCCGCTGATACGGTCATTTACGATGAGTTGGCGGCGTTCCCGCCGGATGTTGAAGCGGAAGGTTCCCCCACGTTCTTGGGCGATAAGCGTATCGAAGGCGCTGTGTTTCCCAAGTCCATTCGAGGCTCAACGCCAAAAATCAAAGGCGAGTGTCAGATTGAGCGTGCGGCTCAAGAGTCGCCTCACTATCTGCGCTTTCATCTCAAGTGCCCGCATTGCGGCGAGGAGCAATACCTCAAATGGGGCGGACCCGAGGAGCCCTTTGGTATCAAGTGGGACAAGGGGGAACCGACCACGGCTTACTACCAGTGTGAGCACAATGGCTGCGTGATCAGAAACCAAGACCTGATGGATATGCAGGAGTCGTCAGGAGTGTGGCGCTGTGAACGCACCTCCATCTGGACGGTGGATGGCATCGAATGGCATGACGAAACCAACCATGTTATCGATGTTCCAGAGCATGTCAGTTTCCATATCTGGACGGCCTACAGTCCGTTTACCACCTGGCACCGTATTGTTCTTGATTTCCTGAAAGCCAAAGACGATGTGGGCAAGCTGAAAACCTTTGTCAACACTACGTTGGGTGAAACATGGGACAACGAAGTCGGTGAAAAGCTGGAGTGGGAAGACCTGCACCGCCGCCGCGAGTTATACCCCGATGGCAAGATGCCAAATGGCGTGGTGTATGTGACGGGCGGCATTGATACCCAAGACGATCGCTATGAAGGGTATGTCTATGGTTATGGGGCGCATGAAGAGAGTTGGCTGGTTGACCGCTGGATCTTGCATGGTGACCCCGCCAGTGACGAACTGAAAAAGAAAGTCGCCGAGAAAATCCGGCAGCAATACACCCGCTTTGATGGCTGCGTAATGAACGTTAGCCGTTGGTGCTGGGACTCCGGTGGTCACTATACCGATGAAGTCTACAGCATGAGCCGTAAGCTCGGCGCATCCTATGTCATTCCAACCAAAGGCGCGAGTGTTTACGGCAAGCCGATCGCCGATTTCCCGCGAACCCCGTCGAAGAAAGGTGCATCAAAAGGGTGTTATCTGACGATAGTTGGCGCCGACAACGCCAAAGAGCTGATCGTGAATCGATTGCGTGTCGAACCGCAACCTGGTGTTGCGGTGCCTGGCTGCATTCACCTTCCGATGGACGATGAGTTGTGTGGTGAAGCGGAGCTCAAGCAGCTTACCGCCGAGCGCAAAGTGCTCAAGTACAAGAACGGTCGCAAGTCGTATCTGTGGGATGCAGGTAAGCGCCGTAATGAAGCGCTGGACTGTACCGTGCTGGCTCTAGCCGCTTTGCGAATTTCTCAGCAGCGCTTTGGTATCAACCTCGACATCTTAACCGGTGGTCATGGTTCTGCCCCAACAGAGCCTGCACCACCGAAACCAAAACCACCAACGTCCACCACAACGCCACCGACCTCCTCGGCGGGCAACAATTGGCTGGGCGATGTCAATAAACAAGGGGGCTGGTTATGACACTAGCGCAAGTTCAGGCGTTAATTGATGCCTATTACCAAGCCGAAATGGATCTGCTGGCAGGAAAAACCGTCACCTTTCAAGGTCGAACGGTTAGCAGTGAAAACCTCAGCGAAATCCGCAAAGGGCGACATGAGATGGAGCAGCGCAAACAAAGCCTGCTGTCTGGTCAAACTCGCCTGTCACCAAGTCTGGCGAGGTTTGAATGAGTTGGATTGAAAAACTGATCAGCCCGTTCTCGCCAGCATGGGCACTGCAGCGGGTCAAAAGCCGTCAGGAGCTTAATGCCCGATTTTCGGTGATGGGTTATGAAGCCGCCACCAAAGACCGGCTACACAGTGCCAAACGCCAGACTCAATCAGCCAACCAGTCGGTAGCCATGGGCGGGGTGTCACTTAGGGAGCAGGCACGTAAGCTCGATGAAGACCACGATTTGGTGATCGGTATCTTCGACAAGTTGGAAGAGCGCGTCGTCGGGGCGAACGGGATCATGGTAGAGCCTCAGCCAAGGGATACCAATGGCGAGGTGCTGGACTCCTTGGCCAAAGAAATTCGACGCCGCTGGGCTGCGTGGTCATTGAAACCCGAAGTCACCGGTACCTATACCCGCCCCGAGCTCGAACGGATGTTATTTCGCACCGCTGCTCGTGATGGGGAAGTTTTTACCCAGTTGGTTCGTGGCTCAGTCCCCGGGCTGAACCATCCCAATCCGAATGGCACCCCGTTCAGTCTTGAAGCGCTTGAGCCGGATTTCGTGCCGTTTCACATGAATGAGGTAGCAAAGCGGATCATTCAGGGCATTGAGGTGAATCAGTGGCGTCAGCCTCTGGCGTACCACGTGTTTTATGACCATCCGTCTGACAGCTTCGGTATCACCGCCAAAACCAAGCGGGTACTGAAAGAGAACATGCTGCATTTGGCTCACCGCAAGAGACTTCATCAACTACGTGGCATCACGTTGTTGCATGGGGTGATCAAGCGTTTGGGTGATTTGAAGGATTACGAAGAGTCCGAACGGGTGGCGGCCCGTATCGCTGCGGCACTGGCGTTCTTCATCAAGAAGGGCACGCCGGACTTGTATGTGGCACCGCAGGAGCAAACCGCTCCGCGTCAAATTCCGTTTGCCCCAGGGGTCTGCTTTGACGATCTGCAGGCAGGGGAAGAGGTCGGCATGATTGAGTCGAACCGCCCGAACACCCATCTGGCCGAGTTTCGCAATGGCCAGCTGCGCATGGTCGCCAGTGGTACTCGCGGCGCCTATTCGTCGATCGCTCGCGATTACAACGGCACGTACAGTGCCCAGCGTCAGGAGCTGGTTGAAGGCTGGGAGTCGTTTGCCGTACTGCAGCAGTGGTTTGTCGCTCAGCAAGCCCGCCCTGTTTTTCGTGCCTGGCTTGAAATGGAGCTGCTGCGCACCACTGACCCGCTCGATATTCCTGCCAATCTGGATCGCCGCACTTTGTATGATGCGGTCTATTTGGCCCCGGTGATGCCGTGGATTGATCCGAAGAAAGAAACCGACGCCTGGAAAGAACGCATCAAAGGAGGCAACGCCACGGAAGCCATGTGGGTCCGTGCAAGTGGCCACAATCCAGAAGAGGTGAAACGCGCCCGCGTTAAGGAGATTGAAGAAAACCGCAAACAGGGATTGGTGTTTGACACTGATCCGTCAAACAACCAAGGAGCTCAAAGTAATGAACCCCAAACCCCTCAACCTGATGATGATGCCTAAAGCGTCGCTGTCAGCCAGCGCGGCCCCGTCAGAATCGTGGTTCAGTATCAAGGCTGCTGTATCTGGTCATCCCGCTGAGATCTTCATTTATGACGAGATTGGCGGCTGGGGCATGACCGCCCAGCGTTTTTCCGAAGAGCTGCAAGCCAATGAGATTTTTACCGGTGTTGATGTCGATCTGTATCTGCACAGTGGCGGCGGTAACGTTCTGGATGGCTTTGCGATTTACAACATGCTGCGAGGCATTACTGGCTCGCTGAACATTTACATTCAGGGCGTGGCGGCGTCGATTGCCTCCGTCATTGCCTGTGTCCCTAACGCGACCGTGCATATTCCAGAGAATGGTTGGTTTTACCTCCATAACGCTTGGGGTGGGCAGGTTGGCGAAGCCGAAGACATGATCGAGTATGCCGAGTTTCTGGAGCGCAATGTCACTAACATGGTGGCCGCGTACCGAGAGAAATCAGGTTTGTCTGAGGATGACATCCGAGCACTGATGAAAAAGCCAGGTACTTGGCTCGATGGTCAACAAGCTGTTGAGCAGGGCTTTGCAGATGTGCTTACTGAACCGCTGCAGGCTGCAGCATCTATCAATTCTAATCGTCAAAAGGAACTCTTAAATATGCCTAAAAGTCTAAAGGGCTTAATGAAACCGCAGGCGAACACGCCAACGCCTACCACACCTGCGCAGCCGCCAGCGGACCCAACCCCAGCGTCTCCGTCAGCATCGGTACCAAACCCACCTCCTGCTGCGCCATCACCATCCGCAGCGGACATTATGGCGCAGTTCCGTGCTGATGAAACCACCCGCCGAGAAGGCATTCAAAACGTGTTTGCGTTTGCGCCTGGTCGCTTCCCTGACATTGAAGCGTCGTGTATTGCTGACATGAACTGCACCGTGGAGCAAGCCAAAGATAAACTGCTTGAAGCCATGGGCCGCAACACTACACCAAGTGCGGGTATCCACATTCACGCGGACAACGGCAACATTGTCGGTGATTCGGTTTCCAATGCAATTCTCGCGCGTTCGGGCCTTGGTGAACTTGAGCAAGACAACTGCTACAACGGCATGCGTCTCGATGCCTTAGCACGTGCCTCTCTGGTTGATCGCGGCATTGGCATCACAGGCATGAACAACCGCGACATTGTGGGTCTGGCGTTCACGCACTCAAGCAGTGACTTTGGCAATATCCTGATGAACATCGCCAATAAGGCGGTACTAAAAGGCTGGGAAGAGGCGCCGGAGACGTTCCAACGCTGGACACAAAAAGGCACCCTGACCGATTTCCGCTCAACCAAGCGTGTGGGTCTGAACACCTTTGGCAGCCTAGATAAAGTGGATGAGGGCAGCGAGTACAAATACGGCACTATTGGTGACCGTGGTGAAGACATTGTGCTGGCCACGTACGGCAAACTGCTGACGCTGTCTCGTCAGGCAATCATCAACGATGATATGCAGATGCTGACGCGCATTCCGCAGTTAATGGGTCGCTCGGCTCGTCGCACCATCGGTGATCTGGTTTACGCCATTCTGACTGGAACTTACACAATGTCGGACGGCAAGGCGCTGTTCCATGAGGATCACAACAACATCGTCAATTCGTCACTGCCAGATGTCACGACCTTATCAAAAGGTAAGACGTTGATGCGCACCCAGAAAGACGATAAAGCCTCGCTCAACATCATGCCTGGCTTTGTACTGTCGCCAGTGGCGTTGGAAGATAAGCTGAACCAGACCATTCGTTCAACGTCGGTTGAAGGCGCTGGCGCAGATGTGATCAACCCGATCGCGAACTTTGCCGAAGTCATTGGCGAACCGCGTCTGGATGAAAAGAGCGCGAGCACTTTCTACCAGGTGGCGGCGATGGCCTTTGATACGATTGAAGTGGCCTACCTTGATGGTATCGAAGAACCGTACGTTGAGCAGCAATCGGGCTTCACCGTGGATGGCGTGGCGACCAAAGTGCGCATTGATGCCGGTGTGGCGCCATTAGATTTCCGCACGTTCGTGAAACACGACCCAGCAGCATAATTGCTCATCCCTCTCACAAGGTCACCATTCGGTGGCCTTTTCTTTTACTCATGATATGGAAACTCTCATGGCGAAAAATTATATCCAAGATGGTGAGACCATCAAATTTGTGGCCGCGGCTGACGTGCAATCGGGCGATGTGGTTGTTATCGGTGATTTGGTCGCCGTGTCCATCAATGATGTGGCCACCGGTGAAGAGGGTATCGCGCATACCTCAGGCGTGTGGTCATTGCCAAAAGCGACCGCCACTACGTTTGACCAAGGCGTGTCGGTGTATCTGAAGGACGGTGAAATCGGCATTGATGATACTGGCACTTACGCAGGGAAAGCGTGGGCCGCTGGCGTAAATGGTGAGCTGACCGCTGAGGTTAAGCTTGGTGTTGGTAATGTTACCGTTACGGCTGCTGCGTAATGTCTCGCTGGAGCAGAGCGCAATCCCGACTGGATAGGGCTTTGTTTGGCAATGATGGCTTGGCTCAGCCTGCCACGATCGCCGGCATTCCTGTGTCGGTGATCGTCAATGAGGGTGAACTGGTCTTTGATGGGGCGGTGCAAGGCAATCGCCGCACGGTCTCACTCACCAAATCCGACGCCCTCGCCGCTGGCTTAACGCCATCTCGTGGTCAAATGGTGCTGGTGCCTGGCGAGTCGCTGGAGAGTCGGATTGCTCACCCTCCTATTGTCGAACATGGCTTATACATTTTGGTGCTCGAATGACAACCATCAAACCCACGTCTCGGCTTGATCAGGATTTGAAGCAGGCCATCAAGAATCTTGATTCGCTGAACAAGAAAATGGTCCCTGCCGCGTCGGCGATGGCCGTCAACAGAGTAGGGCAAAAAGCAGAATCCCGCGCGGTTCGTCAGGCATCCAAAGAGGTCAAAGTCACCGCCAAAGTGGTGCGTCCTCGCGTGACAGTGGTTAAGCGGGCAAACCCACGGCGTCCCTATCGCGTGGTGCGTATTCGACGTTATGACATCCCTGCGATTTCGATTGGCGAGGTGCGCACTCAAATCCGGCGTAAAAACGGAGGCTATCTGGTGTCGGCCGCTTCTCGTGATCAGCAGGGGCGCTATACCAAGCGGGAGCACAGCGGCAATACCTCGATCCGAGTCGGGCGCCACACGTTCCAAAATGCGTTTGTTAATCAGGTTAAAAGTGGCAACTGGCATGTGATGTATCGCGTCGGTGAAAGTCGCTATCCCATCGGGGTGGCCGCGGTACCCATCAAGGAAAATATCACCAAGGCGATGGAGTACCACACGCGTCAGCTGCTCAATTTTGACATGCCGAAAGAAATGGAGCGCGCCTTGGCGCAGAAGTTCAGACAGGAGTTTAAGCGGCGATGAAAAAGAACTCAGCTATTCGCCATGCGATAGCGGACCATCTCCGAGCCAATATCCCTGACCAGCCGGCACCGGACGGCTCTGGGGTTTGGGTGAAATCGGTCTTTCCGACCTTTTTGGTTTTGGATGACAAAAAGGAAACACCGGCGATTCTGGTGTATTTCGACGATGGCACCCGAGATGACCGTTATTCCGACATGCCAGAGCGGTATGAAGGGAATTTGTTTGTGTCGGTTTATCTCGATGGCACCGCCAGTGATGACGACATCGATGACATTGGCGAGGCAGTCAAAGAGCTTTTGCCGGTAGGAATTCGGTTTCCTGACATTGTCACGTTGTCACGTTCTGGCTTTACCTATGAACGCAGCCCGGACAACAGTTACAGGGCACTGCATATTAATCATCAATATTATTGGGAGTAACCAATGGCAGCAACACATGGCATGATCCCCGTTGCGGGTAAAGGCAATTCGGTCTGGATCTTAAAACAGGGTTCAACGATTGAAGATGCACTTCTGGCAGGTGAGGAAGACGATACCAACTGGGACTTGGCAGGGTATTTGTCCGGTATTACGCCCGTCAATATGACCAAAGAAGTCAATACCGAAATTTACCTGGATAGCACTGACGGCTATGCGAAAAAGTCTACCGGCATGAAAGACGCTGGCGACTTCAGTTTTCAGCTCGGCTATGCCCCTGGCCTTACCGTACAAAAGCGCATTGTTGATATTTACGATGTCGCCAACGGTGAAGCTGAAAAAACGTATTTCCGCGTTAAGTCACCAACGGAAGTGCAGGACAAGTTTGCGGTGAACATCTATTACGGCCCTATCAGCAGCTTGGGTGTGCCAAGTTCTATCGAGAACTCGACCGACATGAAGCGTGACATTACCGTCGCGGTGGAAGGACGCCCGAACCTGGCGGAAGACTTCCTGCACGCAGTAGTTTAATTCCTTACTAGCCGATACGCCGCCCTTTAGTGGCGGCCTATAGGAGACCCAATGAGCTTTCTAAACACCTTGCCACTTTCTATTGGCAAAACCACTTTTTTCATCAGTGAGTTCACCGCCCTCGATCGATTGCATGATCTAGAGTACACGGTAGACCAACCCGAAGAAGAGGCGCCAGGGGAAGACGCCTCAGATAAAGAGAAAATGGCTTACGGCCTGCGTCGTGAGCAAATCATACTTGATCAGGTGTCGCACTCTATTGCGTTATCACTAGCTCATCATCATCGCAGTGAAGATAACAACGTTCATGAATACGCTCATGTTTTAGAGTTGCAAAACACAGTGAAATCACAGTGGCCTAACCGAAAGGTTAACGAGGCTTACGAATTACTCAAAAAGCTCAACGACCCAAACTTTGAGCCAGATGAAGATAGCGAATCGCAAGAACCGCAAGAGCAACCAACGCCGGAAAAGTCTTAGCCGCCGCCTGGGACTTTGCGTTTGACCTAGCCACTGAAATGAAACACTCCAGCCCAACCCGTATGCTGGCTGAGATGCCGCTCTCAGATTACTGGCGCTGGCTTGATCGTCGCAGTAAAGCCGGACTGACTTTTCGTAATGCTGAGATGTTACTGCAGCAACTGAATGCCAGCGTATTGAACGCGTCTGGTCGTTACCAGAATACATTTTCCGCGGCGGACTTTAACCTGCATCCGCGTCAAGAGAAAAGTCAAACACCAATATGTGAGCAATCTGTGTTAAATCAGATTCTTAGTGAACAATCCTCGCTGTCATTTCCTCCTGTTGAACCACATCAATGACAATCCAGGCTATTAACATTTACTAATTGATTATAAAAACCACGTTTCGTCGTGGTTTTTTATGGGAGTAGTATGGCTACAGCACACGTCGCCGATCTTGTCACCACGATGCGTGCTGACACGGCCAAATTCGACAAAGATGTAGAAAACACCAAGAAGCGCCTACGGGGATATACCTCCGAAGCGAAGAAAAGCACCAAGCAAAACAGTTCGCTGTCTGACAGTTTTAAACATGCCTCTGGACAGGCGGCACAGTTACCTGGTCCGCTCGGTTCGATAAGTGGTCAGGTCGACGGCATGATTGGCACGGTGACCAGTTTGGGGTTTGCCTGGACTGCAGCGGGAACGGCTGTGGCCGCGGCTATCGGTGCTTTTGCTGCAGGGTTGCCAACCTTGGCTGAAACTGAACGTCGCATGTTGCAACAAGAACAGCTCATCAAAGCGACCGGATATTCAAGTGGCTATACCGCAACACAGCTTGATGAGCTGGCCCGTTCGGTGGCGATGTCTACTCTGACCAGTACGCAAGAAGCCAGTAAAGCCATTGGCGTGATGTTAACGTTCCGTTCGGTGATGAACGACCAAAACAACACCTTTGAGCGTGCCATCTATATCGCTCAGGACATGGCCAGTGTCATGGGTGGGGATATTACCAGCGCCGCCAAACAGCTGGGTAAAGCGTTAGAGATGCCGTCGACGGGCATGACGGCTCTGAGAGAATCCGGCGTTTCATTTAGTCAGGCTCAAATCGACATGGTGAAGGCCATGGAGGAGTCAGGGCGAGTGGCTGAGGCGCAGGCGTTTATCCTGGATGAGCTCGACAATCAAATCGGTGGCGCTGCAGGCGCGGAAGCCGGTGGTTTGATTGGCACGGTTGACACCTTTGGCCAGCGCGTTGAGGAAGCGTTTGAAGCCTTTGGTACCTGGACGGAAATGAAACCCGTTGTTCAGGACGTGATCAGCGAAATCAATGAGGGCTTAAAAGTCGTTAAAGATTTCTTTGCGCCCACGACGACCGATGAAGCGTTAGACCTGATGTCTGAGCGCGTCAAAATCATGCACGAGATGAACAAGGCCACCAAAGAAGCCGGTGGCCAACAGAATCTTGGCAGTTATTTTGGCTACACCAAAAGCGATTGGTTTAATGACCAGCGCCGACTAACCGAAATCGATGCACGCTTAAAGGAACTGTCAGACGCTCGTGACAAGCGATTAAAAGAAGAGAAAGAGGCACAAGACAAAGCCGAGCAAGCCGCCGCAGAACGTCAGAAACAACGTGACGCCGAAAAAGCCGCGCGTGAGAAGAAACTCGCGGATGAAAAAGCCGAGCGTGAAAGTCAGCGCCGTAAGGCGAAAGAGGACGCCGAAAAAGAGGCGGATGAGAAAGAGCGAGACCGAAAGCAGGCGCAAACTGACAGTTGGTTGGATCAGCTCAACCGCCGAATCCTGAGCGAACAAGACGCCTTAAAAGCGGCGAGGATGGATGAGGTTGACCGTCTCAATGAAGCCTATGAAGAGAAGCTGATCAGCGCTGAAGAGCATGAAGAAGGGATGAATGCGATCAGGCAGCACTATTCCGAGCAGCGCCAAGAAATCATCAAGAAAGAGTTGGAAGAGCAGGAAGAAGCGCAAAAAGGCTTTTGGGATCGCTACTACGAATCCATGCAGGAGTCGGCTTACAACACCGACGAACTGTGGCGACAGACCTTCGACAACTTCACCACCGGCTTTGGTAATGCGTTTGCCTCCGCGATCATGGACAGCCAAAACGCCGGCGATGCGTTTAAGAATATGGCTAAGGGTATGGCGCAATCCATGCTTGCCGCACTCGGTAAGATCATGGCGCAGCGCCTGGTCATGTGGGCACTGGAAAAAACGCTGATGAAAGGCGAGGCTGCAGGCGAGGTCGCTCGTGTCGCATCTGAAGGTTCCTCTGCCTCTATCTTGTCCGGTATTCATGCCTACAGTTCCACGGCTGCCATTCCAATCGTTGGTCCTGCTTTAGCACCAGCGGCAGCGACAGCAGCCGTGGCCGCCACGGCGCCAATGGTTGGCTCTGCCGTTGCCGCTGCCTCTGCTGGCTTTGCTGGCGCGTTTGATAACGGTGGTTATATCCCAGCGGGTCAATGGGGTGTGACGGGCGAATACGGCCCAGAAATCACCCTCGGCCCCAGTCATATCATGGGGCGTAAGCAGACCATGTCGATGCTGCAGGATGCCCGCCAAGGCGACAGTAATTCAGGGCCGGCCAGTGTGGTGGTCAACCTGATTGAAGACGCCAGCCGCGCCGGAACCGTGGAGCAATCGAACGATGGTGACCTGGTTACCTTAGATATTAAGGTTGCCAAGATCCTGCAGTCGTCATCCACGCAAACCTCGCAGGTCATGCAAACCCGATACAGGAATCAACAGTATGGCAGTTAAATTTACTTACCCCAGTATGTTGCCGGTGCCGTTGTTGTCTGGGTATAGCCTCAACCAGCAGTCCAGCGTGATTGCGACCGAGTTCAGCACTGGTCGCACCCGCGCTCGGCAGTTAAAAGACCGCCCGAGCACCATGAAAGCGACCTGGCGCATTGATGAGTCAATGGCCGAGATGTTTGAAAGCGCGCTCGAAAATTGGCTGTTAGGCCGTTGGTTCCTGATCAAAATCAGGCTTCCACGAAGCGAACGCATGCAGGAAGTGGAAGCGCTGATCACCAAAGACCCCAGGGAGAACCGAAAGCCAACCAGTAACCACCTTACCCGCTGGGATTACACCGGCGAATTACTCATTAAACCGTTGCCCCAAATGGATGAAGGCAAATTGCTGGATGCCATGTATGCACCGAAAACCTTTGCTGAGCTGATTGCTCAACTAGAAACCACCATGATGGAGTTACCTTAATGTCTGATTTCCCTGATTTACTTAGTGCTTTTGGAGAAGCTGTTGACGCATTAAAGGTCAAGCTCAGCACTGATTCCGGCACCCGTACCACTTATAATGGCGAAGAAATCAAGTCTATTGCTGCCGATATTGATGCTCAGTACGCCGAGATTAAAGGCACTCTGAATGCATTGACAGAAAACCAGCAATCAGGCGTGGTCATATTTCAAACTTACGCGTTATTGACTGATCATACACCAACCAGTGAACAGGAAACCGGCTCATTTAAAGTGGTCAATGACCCTGATAGCTCGTTAAATGGTTATTACACCTGGGTAAGTGAAACCACGTATACAAAAGATGCCGATTTGGTTACAAATGAGGTTAATGAAGCCAATACCAGTGATGCTGTGAGCGGAAGCGCTGTGGTTAATTACACAGCCAGCATTCGTGCATCGATCCTCGCGCTAAAAGAGGAACAGCTCCAGCGGCTCGGAGTGGATATTGATATAGATCTGGCGGCTGGCAGTGCTCCATCAGCCGGATATTGGGCGTTCAACGAGGTCGCCTCTGGGGACGGTTCGTTAGAAGGGCTAGAGGTTTACGTGTCTGGCGCAGGAACAATCAATATAAGGGTTTATTCAGATACTGATGGACTTTTCACAAAGGTGAGTGAGGTGATCGGCGTAGCCGTACTTGATGGGTTAAACACGCTAACTCCGAGCGACTTTGGTGATATTAGCATTGCAGAAGGGCAATATATAGCAGTCCAAAGTGGTACCGCAACCCTTCAATATTCGAGTGACACCTATTATTCAGGTGGACTGCTCAACTTAGGAATTAATGACAGTATTACCAACACTATCCCTGTTAACGAGATCTATATTCAGGCGAAGTTCACATTGAGCAATATTGTTCAATCCGTTACGTCTGACGCGTTATCTAGCCTAAAAAATTCCGTCAATGAGTTTAGTGGGGAGGCCGGTTCTATATCTCTATCATCAAATCTCGATAAGATATTGATTGTTAGTAACAGTTATAACCAAACTTCCGGGCTAAAAGGAAAATCGCCAACCGCAGTAGCGTCATCTTTGTCTGATTATAATTTCGCTAACATGTCAACCAATGGTGCAACAATGAACCGCAACTCCCAGTGGGTGAGAGAAGACACGGCTGTTAGGGGAGATACCTTTTCTATGTACAATCCAAGTCATGCCATTATTGTTGAGAACCAAAACACAAAAACAACCCAGACAGATGATGAATATATTGAATCGACACAGGAGCTGATAGACGTACTGCTAAGCAGGGGAGTTATTCCTATTATTGTAAGTGAGTGGGCGGCATCAACACAGGCTGGTGTAATGGTTGATGGCGAGGTTAGAAATGTAAGAGCACTAAAGGCATTGGCAGAGAAAAACGGTCTGCTTTTTGTTGATGGCACTACTAAACAATGGTTACTAACTCCTACTACGTATGATGATTTCTGGTATTCCGCTCACCCTAAAACCAGAACCCAATTCATGATTGCGGATGCATTTAGAAACGTGACCAAGCAACTACCATCTCCACGACAAACAATGAAAATTTTCAGAGCCAGGAACTCACCATCATCAATATCTGAGCTGATTTACAGTACCACAGGTGAAAGACACCGATTATTCAAGGAGCTAATGACCAGCCATGAAGCTATTGCCGATATTGATGCGGCAATGTTTGACACTGATGGCGGTAACGGAGCGAGTCTGCAGGTTGTATATGATGAATATGTACGACTTGAGCAAAGCGAAGTGATTGATTCTATGACGGAATATTCCCTAATAGAGAGCACGCTGCCTGTAGTAACGAATAGTGTGTCGTTAACGATAAATGACACGTCAGCAACAGTCTACGTCAGAGTTAAAAGTGACAGTGATGTGTGGTGGGAAGAGTGCTTCTTAGTTAATGGGGTATTTAAAACGCCTAACATTGTTGGTGTAGTTGATTATGATAAGGTGGCCTTCTTGCTGTATAAGTCAGGAGGGGTAGATCTGACAGAAAGTCCCGTTATATCTTGGACAGACGGTGTAACTAAATCGGCAAGAAAGTCATACACGATGATTGCTACAGTTGGAGAGGAGATGTTAACGCAGCCGTTTGTGGTTGATGCTGGTTCGGTGGCATCTAGCTGGATAAATAACGGCTCTCTGCAAGTTGTGATCCCAGACGATGGGCAACTTCCAACCGATTGCTCGGGGTGCGTAGAAGTGACCTCCGTGGCGGCTATTTCTCAGGCGTTCAGTTATACACAACTAGAAGATAGTGTGGATGTTACCATCCGTGTTTGGGCGCGACTGTGGAAGGCACAACACCCGAGCACGTCTAATTTTTCGGAATCAGAAATAAATTATGAAACACCAGACACTGGGACAATTGTTGTTAGACTGAGCGGTACAAGCAGCCCATTGGCCGCCAGCTCGATAATGACAGATGAGGTAGGTCTTCATTGGTGTGAATTAGAATTTCTTGGTTGTTTAAGCGGTCTTACTACGTCCGCGATGGTCACGGTTCAATCAGATAATGATGACATCCAAATAGCTAAAGTATCTGTAAAAAGACGGAATTAGTGTAGGAGTATTTATGTCTCAAGCACTACAACAATACCATGCCAGTGCCGGACCCGACGACAAGCTGATCACCCTGCAACTATCCTCGACCGCCTTTGCTACCCGCTATCTTGTCTCAGCGTTTGAGGATGTCACTGCCGCCCTCGAAGACACCACTATGGTGACTTTCGAGGCGTATGGGTTGTCAGTAAACTTACCTAAGTCTGCCTCCGGCGCTGAAATGGAGCTGCAATTTGGTCTCGATAACGTCACCGGTGAAGCGCGTCAGATGATAGAGGCGGCGCGCCAAGCTGGCGCGGATGTGTATATTACCTTGCGCGAGTACATGGCTTCGGACCTAACGGCGCCCGCTTCCAAACCGATAAAATTCAAAGCCACCAAAGCGGCGACTACGCGCACCAATTGCTCGGTTTCCGCTGGTATCGGCTATCTCAGCAACAGCGCCTGGCCGCGTCCTCGATTTACCGTCGAGTACGCCCCTGGTCTGGCGACCATCTCGTAACGAATCAAAAGGTTTTCTATGAAACCAGAGGAAATTATCAGCACAGCGCTTCGCGTCCCTTATGTGCCCGGTGGTCGCGATCTGGAGGGGTGGGATTGCTATGGCTCTGTGCGTTGGCTCTATCACCAATACACCGGCATCTTAATGCCTGAGTTCCCCGCGATCAGCCACAAAGAGTCCATGAGTACCCAGCGTGCGGCGTGGGCGGTGCATGACCATGTCGAAGAATGTGAATTTCAGCCATTAGCCCTGGCGGCGCAATACAAAGGGCGTCGCTGGGTCCATATTGGTTTGGTGTTGCCTGATCGCCGTATCATCCACGCCTTTGACGACATTAACAAAACTACCACCCATCGCCGCCGTGCGTTCGAAATGCTAGCGCCGGTGACCAAGTATTACCAATGGAAAGATCCCGATGGCCACACTGATTGTTTATCCTGATGCTGCCGATGTGACAGTTCGAGAAGAAAACCAGATTAACGAACCCACATTTAAAGCCTATCTCGACCGTCATGTCCCTGGCTGGGATAAAGGGCCAACGGGACACAAGTTAAAAACGCCTCGCTTTGTGGCCACGATTAATGGCCAGGCATTTAACCTGAAAGACTGGGGCGACAGGGTGTTGATGGGCAGTGACACCATTGATGTTGTGATTCCACCCAAAGGACTGGATCCGGTCTCATGGGCGTTTATCGCCGTCGCGGCGCTGACCGCGGCCTACTCCATTTACACCATGAACAACATGAACCAGCTTGGCTCCAATTCCAGTACGGTACCCACCGGAAAAAACATCTATGACATTAACGTCCAGGTGAATAAAGCGGAATTAATGGGCGTCAGACCAGAGTGGTTTGGCCGTCACCAGTCCGTGCCGAGCTATCTTTGCAGTCCATATAAGTATTACAACGATGACAATGAGCAAGTTCTTGCTCTGATGCTGCATGTCGGGGAAGGGCATTATCAGATCTCATCAACCGGATTAACGATTGCCGGAACGCCCATCAGTCGTTTGAGTGACGATGCGAACTGGCAGATTTTTGAACCTGGCGAGGATGTCACGATTCATGAGGCCCATAGAAATATCTACACGGCGGAAGAGGTCGGCGGGACGGACAGCACCAGCGGTCTGGATTTTATCGGCCCTAGCACATCGGTTTCCTTTGGATCCGAAGATGCCAACATGGCGTTGATACTGAGTGACGACACCGTGCTTGTTCAGTTGCTCATTACACGCACCGTTTATAATGGTGGCGACCGTGATAATGAGACGAGGTCCTACTGGCAAAATAAAAACCTCAGCTGGGCAGATGGCACGACGTTTACCATCACCGGCATTTCATCCACATCAGTATTGGTTGATGACATTGTCGAGATCGTCGACAGCGGTAATGATGAAACGACCGGTGACCCACTGCCAGATAAAATTGTCGGCAAAGGCTTTAGCGTCCTTAGTGTGGGTCAGGAAATCCAGCTTTCCGGCGCTGGCTCGAACGATTCCACCTATACAGTCGCGACCGTCTCCGATACGGAATTAACATTGAAAGACACGGATGGTAATGACGTGACCGGCCTGACGCCAGCGCCAAGTGTAACGGTTAAGATAACGACCACGTCCACGGATGATGGCCTGTACCAGATTGTTTCAACCGATTCTGATTATAAGATGACCGTCATTCGCGTTGGGGATGAGGACTGGACTGGTTTTATTGGCGGTACGTATAGCAACTCGATTTCATTGGATGTAACCAGCGACACGCTGCCAGATTTCCAGTTGGGTCCTTATGTTGGATGCCCAGAGGGTTATTCCACTGATTATATTGAAATTGACATGCTGCGCAGCTCTGGGTGGGGCCACTACGACAGCAAGGGCCGTTTGCAAGATCACACTGTCGATTGGGAAGTTTGGGTCCGTGATGCCGATTTAGGCGAGCTCGATACCTGGCAGGTGTTTCCGTTCACCTATACCGATAAGAGTTTCGATCAGGTTGGCCAAACTCACCCGATCACGCTACCAAGCGCGATACGCCCAGAGGTGATGCTGGTCAGGAAAACCAAATCGTATGATGACACCAAGTACCTGGATAAACTGCAGTGGATGCGTTTAAAGAGTAAACTGCCAACGGCGAGCAGCTACGAGACCAGCACCACTCTGGCCATCTCGATTCGTTCCGATTCCAACCTTTCCTCATCGGCCACTAATAAGTTCAAGGTATTGCAAACCCGAAAACTGCCGGTACCTGATGGGGCGGGCGGCTGGACCGAAGAGCTATACGCTACCCGAGATATTGCCCCTGCAGTGCGCTATATCGTGCACCAGTCTGGCGGATCGGATGATGACATCGATATGGATGAGCTGTTGTGGATGCACGACAACGTCTGGGCACCCAATGAGGAGTATTTCGACGGCGGCTTTGTTGATGACGGCACCATCTACTCGGCATTAAAAACTGTCCTGCAGTCTGGTATGGCTGAGTTTTGTTTCGATATCGGCAAGATCCTGCCTAAGCGCCTGTTTGAGAAAACTGGTGCTGGTCATATCTACACGCCAGACGTCATGCAGGGTGACGGTTTAACCATCACCACTACACTGTATGACCCCGACCAGAACGAGGGCTTGATTGTGTATTACATGGACCCTACCGACTGGACAACCAGCAGCGTCAAGTGCTGGTTAGGCGATAAGAACGCGATCAGTAAATGGGGAGAATTGGAGCTGACCAAAGGCGTCACCTCAAGAACGCGCGCCTGGCGCATTGGCATGCGCATGCTGCGCCGCACTCATGGCGAAAAAATCAATTACTCGTTCACGACGGAAATGGACGCGCTCAACAGTACCTATCTGGACTATGCCGAGTTGTGTGATGACTTGCCGAACTTTGGCCAGTTTGGCGAGGTCGTCGACTGGCAGGTGGTCAGCAATAGCAACGATGAGTTAGTGGCTCAAATTACCGTGGATCGGGATTTAGAATGGACTGTGGGTGAAGCTCACTATATGACCGTCCGACGTCATGATGGCACGGGCAACGGGCCTTTTGTCGCGACGAAAGTGAGTAGCCGCGTGGTCATGCTCAGTGGCCAGCTGGACTTTATCCCCAACCTGACCGGAAAAATAGAGCCGCCGCTTTGGTTGTTTGGTGATGCGACCCGCTATTCAGAGCCAGCGGTGATCACCTCGATAACACCAAGCGCCACTAAAGACACCACCAAATGCAGCGTTAAGGCGACGAACTACGTGGCTGATATGTTTAAAGACGATAACAACCTACCGCCAGCCCCTGGGATTATGTGGTGGGAGTAGCTATCAAGTGAGAAAAGCGCTCCAAAGGGGCGCTTCTTCTTTTAAGTTTATATGTGTGCATAAACAGTAAAATGGAAAATATTGCCCCAGAAAAAGACCCCATATGAAAACTTTCCTTCAGCTAACGCCTCAAAAATCGCCAGAGACTTTTTCTTTTTCACTACCCCAATATTACTTTTGCCTACTTCTCTATTAGAGTGAAAACTGATTCACGGTTGTGATGTTAACTACTCAGAAGTATTTATGACTCACCCACTTATGCTGTTACTCACAGTTAACGTTTATTAGTTATCAAAGAATATAAGTCTAGTTCCTGACCTAAATACTTAGCACCTTCATAAGAAAGGTGACCAGAGTCCCGATAAATGTATTTTCCATTAAAAGATGTCATGCACGTATTTTTTTTGCATAAGAATTCTTCTAATTTAATTAAATTATAATCTTGTTTTAGAGTGTCTAACCATGAATATATTTTCTTTTGATCTTCACTGATATCTTTAAATTGAAAATCACACTGATTTAAACTAATACCTTTAAAGTTGTTTTTCGATAAGCATTTTCCAAAATCATTACCTGTAGCTGGAGGAGGTGTAACTATAACAGGTGTAATATTTAAACTTTTAATAAAATCTAAACCTGAGCGAAAATATTTATCCACATCTTCTTGATTGAATATTACAACTTCGTGGTTAGATAGTATTACACTTCTTCCTGAACCATAGTGGTAACTAAATGGAGAAGACATTACAACGTATTCTATTGATGTATGGTTTTTTTTAATCCAGTTTTTAACTTCGTCATTAAACTCCAAACAACCATCAGAAAAAGAATTATCTTTTCTATTAGGGGAAACACCAAAAAAAGGACCACAAGTACTTTTTGTCATTTGAATTATAGATGCTTTGGGATTTGATGCTATTATTCCCGGTACAAGGTGCATAGCAAATGAATCTCCCCATACTAATATCTTTGGCTCATCTGAAGTTCTACAATCTTGAGAAAGATTAAACTTACCTTCACAAGAACCACTCAATCCAAGGTTAGGAACTAACCTATCTTTTTCCAATTGGTATGAATATTCTTCATTAATACTCCTAATATCAAGTCCATTATTAATATAAACTAACAAAGAAAATGAGGCGGAAAGTAATAGATAGTAAGTATATTTCAGCTTAAGTAAATCAATAGTCCCATTAACTTTAATTAATTTATTGCTCTCAATAAATTTATAGCTGATAAAACCAAATATAACAGAAGAAATTACTCCAAAAATCCACATGCTATTTAAATCTTCAATATAAAGAAGTACGACAATAGGCCAGTGCCATAAATAGATAGAATAAGACCACTTACCTAGGTATTGGAACACTGAGTTATTTGTAATAAAACTTGATTGATGATTAGCTACAATTATCAAGTAAGCACCTAAGACGGGAACTAAAGCAAAGTGACCAGGCCAAGGAACCTCACTTGAAATAAAAATGTATGATGCAAGAATTAACAACAGACCTAGAATCTCAGCGAGTTTCTTTTTCGATCCTGAAATATTCCAAGGGTAAAGAAAAGCCACGCCACCCGCCATCATCTCCCACGCTCTTGTCGGTAGAAGGTAGTAAGCTGGGTTAGTCCACTTCATTGTTGCTATAACACTAAAAAAGAAGCCTATAAGAGTGCCTATAACAACAAGTCGCTTTAAGTACTCTAATGACAAAAAACGTTGTAGTGCCAACAATATAATTGGATAAATGATGTAGAACTGCCACTCAACGGAGAGAGACCACGTATGTAGTAGCCACTTTTCATGAGAAACAGCATCAAAGTATCCAGACTCTCTCCAATAGATAATATTGGAAAGAAAACCTATACTGCTCGCTACGTGTTTACCTAATGCCTTGTAATCTAATGGTATGAGATAAAACCAACCATAAACTAAAAGAACTAAGCATAAAGCCACAAGCGCAGGAATGATTCGGTTAGCTCGGGCTATATAGAACTTAAATAGGTTGAAATCATTATTTTCCAACCCTCTAAAAATTATTCCTGTCATCAAGAAACCAGAAATAACAAAAAACACATCAACTCCAGCAAAACCACCAGGAACCCACTCTGGGTTAAAGTGGAAAAGAACAACAGCAATAACGGCTATCGCTCTCAGACCATTTATGTCATATCTAAAATTCATTACAACCTCTCAAAGCTAAAACTGCGAGTATTGTAAAGATCATGTAAATCAAAGCAATACATGATAGGGATAAATAAGGCTTGTTTTTGAGATGTTCGAAATTAGGTACACGGTGATTATCTAGTCTAGTCGCGATAAATGGGGCAAGTTTGGGGCAATAATGGGGCGAATTAAGGATGAAATTTTGAATATTTAGGGTTGGTTTTGATCAGGTAAGAATTGAGAAGAAGTACTTCTACATGGCGGGGGTTATTTAATGTATTGATTTTAAATGGTTTATTTTAGCTTTACTAATTACAGTTTAATTTTGTGGTTGACACGATGAATCGCAGTATAAATTTGTGTGGTTTTTACATCTGAGTGCCCTAACTGCTCCTGAACTGTTCTGATATCGGCACCTGATTCGAGTAGATGCGTGGCAAAGCTATGTCTTAGCGTATGGCACGTTACCGATTTTTCGATTCCCGCGTCTTTCGCTGAGCGTTTGACGGCTCTTTGTAGAGCACTCTCGTTGATATGATGTCTTCTTAACTGTCCCATTTCTGGGTCAACACTTAGTTTTGCTGACGGAAATAGAAAGTGCCAGTTAAAGTCCAACTGCGCGTTTGGGTATTTACGTTGTAAACCCTCTGAAATATAAACACCTGCGTAGCCAGGCATGTGGCAATCTTTTTGATAATAACTTCGAGCAAGATCCACTTGTGCTTTTAGGGGAGAATGTAGCTCTTTTGCTAATGTCACCGTACGGTTCTTTCCTCCTTTACCTTGCCAGACACGGATTGCACCATAATCATAATCAATGTCCTGAATTCTTAATCTTAGGCACTCCATCAAGCGAAGCCCGGAACCATAGAGTAGAAGTGTTTGAAGCTTGTATTTGGGATCGATATGTTGAATAAATCGACGAATCTCGTCTCGTGTTAACACGACAGGAAGTTTTCTCTCAGTTAGTGACTTTTGAAATCGCATTTCGAGTGAGAGCGGTGTCTGAAAGAAATCTCGGTACAGAAATGCAATTGAACAAAGCGCTAAAGCTTGAGTTTTTACTGCGACTTTATCTTTGACGGCAATGTGACTAAGAAACTGAACTACATGTTCTTCTGACAACTTAGATGGATGTGCAAACTGATGAAAAACGATATAACGTTTGATCCAAAATAGGTAACTTTCAATCGTTTTATTTGAGTAATGGCGCATTAGCATATGCTCTTTTACACTAAGTAAAAATTGGGATTTCATAACGAAATATAACCTGTCTATTTATACAGGTTTGTTAATTTAGCATCACTCAGTTAACTAACCTGCTTTTTGCCGTCTAATTGCGCGCTCGAGCACTCATATTCATACCTCGTTTCTATATTTTTCATAAAGATAAGTGCTAATATTCATAAATATGCTTAAGAGAAATAAGGCGTTGTTACGTCTGAAAGGCTGCAAAAAGCCGTATAGAAAGCGTTAGTACTGGATGGGCATCAACGGTAAAATTTTCGGAGTTTATCGGTTTCTTTTCCTTGTTTTACACCTGGTCAAATGTGCCTTTCACGTTCTTTCCGGTGGCACTATATGTGTTGTGCTTGCTTTGACTTCACCGTTTACGGTTTCTAACTTTCGGGCTATTTCTTTAGTGTGGTTTCTTTGGTGCTGGTAAATTTTCGTCAACACGGAGTTTCTTTGGCGCTGTCGTTTAGTTCTAAAGCCCGTATCCTTTGTTAATTTGAAAACGGCGAAAATAGGGCAGTTAAGCAAGTTTTTGTTCTCGCCAACTTGCATTTTGAGATTGAGTTCTAGTTTAGCAGTTGTCCCTTTAGCTTCAGCGTTTTAAGCCAGAATTTTCGTGCTATATTTCAATATCTTGGCGCGTGCCAAAGGCTTTAGGGGCAGCGTACTAACAAACAATTCAAGAGGGATTCGTAACGCGTGGCATTTTTGCTATGCGTCAGTTTTAGTGATTAAGGCGGTTTGCAGTGGCATCGGTGTTGCGTTACTCACCCCTTAATTGGGCGTTATGTACTAAGGAGGCAGGATGCCAAAAACGTATTCCGGTTCATGTCACTGTGGTCTCATTCAATTCGAAGTTTTAGCCGATATTGACCATCTTCGAGAGTGTAATTGTTCCATCTGTATCCGTAGAGGTGCGCTAAATTTTAGAGTGCCAGCAGAGAATTTGACGGTTCTAACTCCCCTAGAAAATGCAGTTTTATACCAATGGGGTAGTGAGACCGCAGAAGACTACTTTTGCCCTAAATGCGGTATTCTGCCGTTTCGTAAACCTAGCCAATTGACCAAAGCTGAAATCGAGGAAGGCAAAATCCCATTTACTGGTTGGGCTGTAAATGCTCGTTGTCTTAGTGGGTTAAATATCAGTGAAATTCCAATCCTTAAAATAGATGGAGCATCCCTTTGAATACGTACATAACAAGCAATTTAAGAGGGATTCTCAACGCTTGGCACTTTGGCTTCTACTTCAAATTTAGTGGTTACGGTACAATGCGTTAGGTTAGGTGGTGGCGTTGTTCACCCCTTAATTGGGCGTTATGTTTAATTACGTAAAATCAGTTGCTTGCACTCTTTTTTGTTCACGCAGCTTTCAAGTTTTTCCCTTGTCGGCAAGCTAAATTCAGTGGTCGCTGTTTTCAGGACTCCTATTCGTGGGCGCGAAAAATTCAGAGAATTGCCTCATTTAAATCCAGTGTGTTGGCGAGGTGAGTGAAGTGTTCTCAATTTCAATGTTAGAGTTCCAGTTTTCTGTTTTTCACGCTAAAACTCAATGTTAGTAAAATCAAATTTATGAGCTAATTCAGTTTTTTAGCTCCTGATTTTGGTTTTCAAAGCTAAGTCGAGTTAAGCTCTTGGTGTTGTGAAACTTAACCCTTTGAGTCTTAAACATAACAAGGCGTTCAAGTGGGATTCATGCCGCGTGGCATTTTTGGTTTGCAGTGAGTTTTAGTGTGAAAGAGGTCTGCTGAAACTTGGTTTAGGCGGCATTCACCCCTTAACGCAGCGTTAGGCTTACAGAGGAAACTATGAAAATACTGTATTCAGGCGGTCTACAAGTTCGCTCTCACGATGCACAAGAACGCGTGTTAAATGTTAATACCTTCTTAGAGGGTGAATTTGCTTTCCACAACTTGTATCGAGAAGTTAAAGAAAGCGATTTTCCTATTGCTCAGGATTGCTTTGGCGACCAATTCCTTATTCGAGATAATTTGGTAGTTAAGTTGAATGCTGAAACTGGTGAGATTGATGAATTTGGTTGTACCTGGGAGCAATTTTTGGCTTGGGTAGACGAGGACCCAATTGAAAGATTGAATATTCCAAGCGATTTGGAGCTAAAGGTTGGTCAGCTGCTATTCGCTTATCCGCCTTTTTGTACTGTTGAAGGCAACAATGCATCAATAAAAGCAATTGATGGTATTGAGCTAATCAGCTTTCACGCAGATTTTGCAAGGCAGATAAATGGTGAAAGTTAAGCCTAACAAAGCGTTTAAGAGGGATTCTCAACGCTTGGCATTTTTAGTTTGAATCGGTTTAAGTGATTACGGCACAATGGTTTAGGTTAGGTGGTTGGCGTTGTTCACCCCTTAACGCGGCGTTATGCTTAATCACGTAAAATCAGTGGTTTATGATTTTTCTTTGTTCCCCAGGCTTGTTTGTTTCGAGTTTTTCGGCAAGTTGGCTTCAGTGGGCGCTGTTTTCCGGACACTTATTCTTTGGCGCTAAAAACTCTGAGAATTGCCTCAATCAATTCTCGGGCAAGCGCGAGGTTAGGGCGGTTGGCTCAATCAGAAATCCATTTCTAGGTTTTCAAACTTCAAACCAGGTTTGCCAAAATTCCGAGCCTGATTATCAAAACTATGATTCATTTCGGTTTTCTACTTTTTGGCTTTTGTGTGTAAATCAAAGTCGAGTTAATCTTGGTTCTGGTCAAACGTAACCCATTGAAGCTTAAGCATAACAAGGCGTTTAAGCGGGATTCATGCCGCGTGGCATTTTTGGTTTGCAGTGAGTTTTGGTGGTGAAAGTGGCTTGCGGAAGGTTGGTTTATGCGGCATTCACCCCTTAACGCAGCGTTATGTTCTAGGAGGAGTTTCATGTTCGGGAAAATATTTGGCAGGAATAAAGATAAAGCACTGAAAGAAAACGAAGTCCGGATAGTTCTTCCTGAAGAATCTTATACTTTACTTGAGTGGAAAAAAGATGACTTACCATGCGTAGGCATGTTGAACTCTGGACTCAATGGTTTTGAGCATCGCGAAATTTTTGGCTGGCATCTTTCTGTAATAATCGATTTTAATGACTTAACCGAGCATGGAATGCCTTCGGAAAATGAGCAAGCTATCGTTGACCCATTTTGTGATCAATTGGACGAAGAGATTAAAGCGGGTGGTAACGCGATCTTTCTTGTGAGAGAAACATGGAATAACACTCGTCGCGTAGTATGGCGAGTATATGACCCTGAAATTGCGCATCAACACCTTCAGTACATAGTTGACCATTATCGTTATCCACGACAATTTGATTGGCACATGGAACAAGATCTAAAGTGGGAGCAAGCTGATTGGTACTTCAAGCAGTTACGAACATAACAAACTGTTTAAGAGTGATTCGCAACGCGTGGCATTTTTGCTATGCGTTGCGTCTAGTGTTTAAGGTGGCATGCAGGAGCATCGGTATTGCGTTGCTCACACCTTAACAGGGCGTTATGTATCTTCGTGCAACTGAGTAAGGTAATTGGTAATGGATATTTCTCACCTTGATAAGGTTTTGAGCAACAACGGGTATGAATTTGATTTAAGTAATGACAAATTTGTCGTTAAATTAGGTGGCTTCGCCAATAAAGTAAAAATTTCTTGGGACATTAGTCGACAGAGTTATTGTTATTCTTACAGCCAAAAGATTACCCCTTTTCTTGCAACATTTTTTGGTGCATTTACGGTATATAACGTAATGGAGGGGGACCAGATAGGCGCTATACTGAAAGCCGCTATAAGCATTATGTTCTTTCTAATGACGGTGATTACTGAGTTGAAGGTTATTGAGTTGAGAAACTTGGTAAGGAAATCTCATTTGGAGACAATTGAAAGATCCGATACATAACAAACTGTTCAAGAGGGATTCGCAACGCGTGGCATTTTTACTTTGCGTTGGTTTAAGTGTTTAAGGTGGTATGCGGCGACTTTGGTACTGCGTTGCTCACCCCTTAACAGGGCGTTATATTGCTAAAGGAGTATTTAGAAATGGATGTAGATCTAATAATAAAAATAGCGATGCCTATCGTAACTCTGTTCCTTGGCATAGTGATAAATAGGTTTCTGGAAAACAGGGAGAAGTTAATAACTCATCTTGGCTATATTGCCTCACATAAGTTAGCTCCCAAAGAAGATGGTCAAGAGCCAACTATTGTAAACACACACTCTGTAATCCTGCGAAATAGTGGAAATAAAGCCGCGAAAAATGTCCGTGTGGGGCACAATTTCTTACCCGACTTCAATGTATACCCTGACATTGAATATTCGGTAAATGATTTACCTGGAGGCAGCAAAGAACTATTGTTCCCTACGTTAAGCCCTAAAAAAGAAATTACCATTTCATACTTATATTTCCCGCCAGATACATGGGCAGGAATAAACACACACATCGAATCCGATGAGGGTAAAGCTAAAGTTGTTCATGTTTTGCTACAACCACAACCTAAACCAATAGTTTTGAAAGTCATTTGGTTATTAATTATCGTGGGCTTGGTAGCCACAGTTTATGGTGTGGTAGAGCTAATAAAGCAGTTCGCAATATAACAAACGTTTTAAGACGGATTCGCAACGCTCGGCGGTTTTGGTTTGATTTAGCTTTTGTGTTTACGGTGCAATAATTGAGAATTTTGGTAGCGTTGCTCACCACTTAAGCGGGCGTTAAGCATATCTAGAGGATTACGAAATGTATAAACCTGAATTCCTAGAAGAATTACAGTCGACGAAGAGAAATTATTATATTGAATGTCACAATCTAATTAACGAGCTGATTGATATTTCAGAGAAAGTAGGCGGGGATGCTGGAGAGCATCTTAAATTTGGAGTGTCACGTCGACTCAGCATCCTAGCTGAAAGCCTAAATGCATTGTTTGAACTCACCCCACCAGATTTATCTGAATTAGCTGAAAGAGAAAAGCGGAATTTGGCTGACGCACATTTACATGCATTTTTAATTAATGTTAGCGGAATTATAGATAATATGGCATGGTCTATAGTCTACCACTACAAACTTGATGCAGTCGCTAAAAGAAAGCATGAAGTAGGGCTATTCCATACTAAGTTTAAAACTCACCTGCCTCAATTGACCAAGGGCAAGGTTGCTGAATTTAAAGAGTGGTATGACTTCTTAGTAAGCCAGCGGCATCCAACTGCCCATAGGATTCCACCTTATATAATTCCTTACATCGAAACGACAGAAGATGCTGCAAGAGATTTTACACCAATGTATATCCATTCACACAAGGATGGAAAAATAGTTTTCCTCCACTCTCAGTTGATATGTGATCTAGGAGCTGTTTTAGAGCTAACAAAGGTACTGATTTCTGACATACGCGAATCATATGCTTAACAATCTGTTTAAGAGTGATTCGCAACGCGCGGCATTTTTACTATGCGTTGGTTTTAGTGTTTAAGGTGGTATGCGGCGGCTTTGGTATTGCGTTACTCACACCTTAACAGGGCGTTAGCTCTCTTATGAATTTCATCACAAAATCAAAGAGCGTTGTGGGTTACGTTCTCTGTAGCAATCGATTCAGGAGGCATTATGAACACTAGGTTTTGCGAAAAATGTGGGAAGGACACTGAACACAAAGAAACAATGAAGCAAAAACCATCGAAATACGGCAAGTCCAAAAAAGAACAGTTCAAAGCGTTTTTAGATGGCTTCTTTAGTGGTTCCGCCGCTTCTTTACCTGGAGGTGCTTCTTTAGAGTTAACTGATAGGTATGTTGTTTGTACGATTTGTGGCAAAGCAACCATAGAAAATCATGGTCAAGAGTTTCAATAGCTTATGCGACATACAGAGAGCTAACAAAATGTTCAAGAGGGATTCGCAACGCGTGGCATTTTCGCTATGCGTTGGTTTTTGTGTTTAAGGTGGTTTGCAGCAACATCGGTATAGCATTGCTCACCCCTTAACATGGCGTTAAGTGCCAAGTGGCGTATAAACTTTGAAATCTCAATGCAACTGTGTTTATATACAGTTGGTGACTTGAGGTGGAGATTTGGTATGCATTGCTCAAACTGCGGATTGGAACATAGTGAAGAAAGTAATTTTTGTTCCAATTGTGGAACGAAATTAAAAAATGATGATGGAATCAATATCAATACAGGTGATAGCTCCGTTAATGTCGGGCTAAACAGTTCCATAGACAACAGTACGATTAATGTCTATTCGCCTTCACAAGTGGATCAAAAAGAAGTCGCTTATATTGAGCGAAAAAGTGTCAAACCTTTAAGTATCTTTGGGCTTCACTTAAAAACTACGTGGCTCATATATAGCGGAGCAATTTCTTTAGTCGGAAGCTTCGCAAGTATTTTTAGTTTCTGGGGGATAGGCAGTCATTGGATGATGCTGTTGATGCCCTTGGGAGGCTTTGCCTTTATTATGGGGCTCATGTTAAGTCGCCAGAAATTTGCCCATTTTTGGTCGTTTTTAAATTTAGAGTCGGGTGCTGACAAAAGAATTTATAGAACTGTAGTTGAGGGGGATTGCCCAAAATGTACAGGGAAATTGAAACTACGCAGTATTGGCCCAGAAAACAACAAGACTACAGTTGTCCGCTGTACTAGAAATCCTGACCATGTTTGGGGCTTTGATCCTACCGTTTTAGACGATCTATAAGGCACTTAACAAAGCGTTTAAGACAGATTCCCAACGCATGGCATTTTTCATTCCATCGTTGGGTTTTGTGTTTAAGGTGGTAAGGTTTAGGTTCAGTGGTGGCGTTGCTCACTACTTAACGCGGCGTTAGAAAACTATAGGAAGTACAGTGGAACCATATTTTGAATTAGCATTTGCTTTAGAATCGAAATCATTAAGCTTTTTTGTAGGTACTGGGTTTTCTATGTACCTTACTGATGGGGCAGCTCCGAGTTGGCTGAGCCTCTTGAAAGATTGTGCTAAACAAATTGATGGCGGTGATGAGTTAATTGAACAGCTATTTCCTGATAATAAGCCGATTATGCCTTTAGAAGAGTGTGCAAGCATTATACAAGCTAAGATGCACACTAAAGGACTTTGCTTGCATGCAGAGATCGCTAAGGTCATTGATACTATCAAAATTTCAAATTTTGATAAGCCTGCAATAGAGTTTATAAAAAATAATGATGGCTTGAAATTTATGACAACAAATTATGATTTGTTGTTAGAAAAACAAGTTTTAGATGGACTTCCTGTTACATCATATGCAATAGGTTATCCTATTCATAGACAGCCAAAAGGAACGCAGGTTTATCATGTTCATGGTTCAGTTAAGTATCCTAAAAAAATGATAGTAACAGCAGATGATTACTATCGTTTTATCAATAGACCCGATTATTTTTCACATAAAGTTGAAACACTATTTGAAGAAAATACAGTAGTAATAATTGGGTATTCATTGGGTGATATTAACTTTAAATCAATATTGAACAAGTTACGTAGCAATCGTCAACACGACATAAATAGACAACACTTATTTTATTTGTCGAGAAGTGTTGTAGATCAACATATCAAAGATTACTACGACCGTTCATATGGTTTAAGGGTAATAGATGGTGTTGAAGTCGATGAGTTCTTTACGGCACTATCTGAAAAACACAGTGAGATTAGTCCGCGAGTTGATAAATACGAATCACTGTTACTACCGGTATTGGAGAAAAAGAAAAAATTTACTGATGCTTACCTTAAGAAAAGCGACTCGTTTTTTGAAATTCTTGCGCTTTTATCATCGAACGGAATCATTGTCTCACACCAGAGTGTGATGGAAGTTTTACTTGATGTACTTGAGAGAAAGCGAGGATTCACGACAGAATCAGGAGCATGGGAGCAATACGTTCACTTAGCAAAATGGCTTATTCACCTTGGTTCTATCATGGATATATCAGGTACTCCACTTGAGGAGACATACTTAAAAGCTGTAGAACGTTCTTTCAATAATATGTCTAAAAAACGAACTCTAGGTTTGTCGTGGCATGCGTTTAAGGCTTGGAAAAATCATTGGTGTGATTTGACCTATGATAATCGTGTTATGGTCTACAACTATATGATTAAAAAGGGTGTAAACTCTGACGGCAGTGAAGTAATCGAACAATAGTTTCTAACAAAGCGTTTAAGGCAGATTCCCAACGCATGGCATTTTTCATTCCATCGTTGGGTTTTGTGTTTACGGTGATATGGTTAGGTTTCGTGGTGGCGTTGCTCACTACTTAACGCGGCGTTAGTACTGGATTGGCATCAATGGTAAAATTTTCGGAGTTTATCAGTTTCTTTTCCTTGCTTACACCTGGTCAAATGTGCCTTTCACGTTCTTTCCGGTGGCACTGTATGAGTTGTGTTCGCGTTGATTTCACCGTTTACGGTTTCTAACTTTCGGGCTATTTCTCTGGTGCGGGTTCTTTGGTGTGGTTGGTTTTATGAGTCAGAAATGCTTTTCACTGGCGCAGTTGTTTAATCCTGAAGCCCGTATCCTTTGCTAATTTGAAAGCGGTGAAAATAGGTTAGTTAAGCAAGTTTTTCTTCTAGCCAATTTGCGTTTTGAGGTTGAGCTGTAGTTTGGCAGTTGCCCCTTTAGCTTCAGCGTTTTAAGCCAGAAGTTTCGTGCGATATTTCAATATCTTGGTGTATGCCAAAGGCTTTAAGGGCAGCGTACTAACAAACAATTCAAGAGGGATTCGTAACGCGTGGCATTTTTACTATGCGTTAATTTTAGTGATTAAGGCACCGTGCGGTGGCATCGGTGTTGCGTTACTCACCCCTTAATTGGGCGTTAGTTGCCAACGAGGAAAACGCAGCTAAAGCAGAATGTTTAGGGTTAATGTCCTTGTGTTTTTGGTTAGGTTTTCGCATTTCAATTTCTAGTTATTTGGGTTTGTGAAAATCGTGCTTTGGTTCCTTGTGCGGTTTGGGTTTTCTGTTTCAGAAGCCGATTAGTTTGTTGAAAGTCTGCTCTGTTGCATAGTCGTTCCAAAGGTTTATTTTGTGTTCAAAGTCCGTTTTCTACGGCGTTGTAAATTCCAAGTGGTTTCAGTGACAGGCGCTTTGAAACTGCGCCTGATTTGAGTTTTACAAAATACGTAAAGGTCGTGTTGGCAAAGTGCTCATAAACTTCAAATTAAAGCCTTGGATCTGGCAACTAACAAACTGTTCAAGAGGGATTTTTAATTTCCACCTAAGTTTTTGTTTCTTAACGCTTTATGTTTCTTTTGCCACTCGTTGGGGGACATTTAGGGGAACTGCAAAAAATAACTTTAAAATGAGATCTGAATCACGTGTTGTGTCAATAAGTTCGCTCTATTTGTTATCTGAATACAGATAAATTTTTCTTTATCATAGGTAATTTGTTAGCTCAGATAAATTACCTAATACAATTTGTTGACCTTGAGGATTAGACTTCTGCGTGTGTATATCGATGCTATAAGCATCTAGAACATACCGTATTAATGATGCATTTGTAGCGATGCTAAGAACGCCGTCACTCATGGCATAGTCTTTTTCAATTACCTTTTTCTGTTGCTCGTTCAAACGCGGGTCAGGCACAATATCAACATTCACTTTAGTGCTCCAAAGCTTGTCAGCGTGTTTGTCGTAAGTGGCTTGATCGTTAATATCCGGTATCCCATGAATACGGCTTAGCACAAAGTCGCGAAAGCCACCAGCATGTTCACAATAAGCGCGAACATGCCAGCGTAGTGGGGTACAAACTAAGTTATGAGGGGAAATTATGCGCCCCGAGCACTCACCATCTTTTAACGATGTGTAGCAAATGTCGACACGTTGTTTCTCTCGTATCGCCTGTACCAAAGGACGTAATACTTGTGGTGAAATGTTGCGTGTGACTGGGCGTACCATGGTTGTGTTTTCAAAGCCCATATTGAGATCAGCAAATGTTACTGTCATGTCTTCATTACGAGAAAGAATGTGCAGATACTCATCCGCATGACCACTTGTTAACTTGGGAACAAAGCTATCGCTCGGCTTGTAGCCTTTAAGCTGTTTGTCGTAAATCAGGTTGCCAGGTGCTATATCAACTAAGTAAGTATTGATGTCTTTGGAGGCTTGCTGCCGACCAATGCCAAAGCTCTGTATTAAGTGGTTGGTATTTAATCTTCCTTCCCACAAAGCAACAATTTCAATCATTCGGTATCGAAACAGTAGATCCCATCGAATTGGCCATTTAGTCATTTTAGATTCCTGTCTAGTTATTCGACATGTTTATGTATTCAGTATTTACCTGTCGCTAATGACGTCATACTATGGTCTGGTTAATAAAACATCAAGGCCTGCGGGGGTAATGTTGTATGAACGTGTCGATAGAAGAGTTTACTCATTTTGATTTTCAGCTCGTTCCCGATCCATCGCCGCTTGATCTTGTCATTACTGAATCACTCGAAAATTACACTAAACTTAATGGCGCTAAATCTGGTGCTTTGCTTCCATTACCGTTTCAGACCGGAATCGGGAAAACATACACGGCATTAAACTTTTTGCTCCAGCAGATGCTCGTTCAAGTGCAAAATGAATTACAGGAAGAAAAGAGCGGTAGTAGATCCAAGCGTTTACTCTATTACGTTACAGATTCAGTAGATAACGTCGTAAGTGCGAAAGCAGAATTGTTGAAGTTAATTGAGGAACAAACAGTCAAGGGTGAGCCTCGCTTCACTTTAGAACAACAAGACTACCTTAAAGCACAAATAGTCCACCTACCTAACCAGTCAGAGCAGTTGTTGCAATGTTCTGATGCTGTCTTGAATCAAGTATTAGTTGGATTTGACTTGAACGCCGAGCGCGATGTTAAAGCAGAATGGAGCGCTATATCGGGCCTAAGGCATCATGCGAGCAAGCCAGAAGTTAAAGTTTCTTTAAGTCGTCAAGCCGGTTACTTTTACCGCAATTTAGTTGCCCGCTTGCAAAAGAAACAAAAAGGGGCCGATAGAATCTCGCTGAATGGCTCGTTACTGACCTCTGTTGAAGCACTTCTGCCGGGAGAAAAAATCCGCAATGGAAGCGCTCATGTTGTTTTCTTAACGACGAGCAAGTTTCTGAAAGGCTTCCACAATACCCGCTCGCGCTACAGTCCATTACGCGATTTAAGTGGTGCGGTGCTTATCATTGATGAAATTGACAAGCAAAATCAAGTCATCCTTTCCGAACTGTGTAAACAACAAGCGCAGGACTTAATTTGGGCTATAAGAACTCTGAGAGCAAACTTTCGAGATCACCAACTTGAGAGTTCGCCTCGCTACGACAAGATTGAAGACCTGTTTGAACCACTGCGTGAGCGACTCGAAGAGTTTGGCACCAAGTGGAACCTAGCGTTTGCGTTTAATACGGAAGGACCTAACTTGAATGAACGACCTGTTCGGTTGTTTTCAGATAGAAGCTTCACGCATGTAAGCAGTGCCACTCATAAGCTGTCATTAAAATCAGATCTATTGAGGCAGAAAAATCTCATATTTAGTGATGAGAAAGTGGAAGGTTCTCTCATTGAAAAAAATGGGCTTTTAACCCGCTTTGTCAATGAAGCGGATGTTATATACCAGTGGTTTCTTGGCACTATGCGTAAAGCCGTATTTCAGTACTGGGAGAACGTTCGTAGCCTTGAAATTGAAGGGCGCGAAAATAGAAGCCTAGAAGGAACGTTTCAAGAAGCCGTTCAATCCCTGCTGACTCACTTTAACCTACAAGAATTTGAGTCTGCTGTTTACGAGTCTTTTGATACTAGGGGGCTGCGGCAATCAGCAGGTGGACAAGCGAGCAAGTTGAGTTCTAGCAAGAGCTACCATCATACCGGAATGAAACTTGTTGAAGTCGCCCATAATCAGGGGACTCGCGATACCGTAAATTGTAAAGCGTCATTCTTAAATCTTTCACCATCGGGTGTCTTGGCGGATATGGTTGATGCCGGAGCTGTTATTCTCGGTATAAGTGCAACAGCGAGAGCTGATACCGTAATACATAACTTTGATTTTAAGTACTTGAATGAGCGTTTAGGTAAAAAGCTTTTGTCTTTGTCGAGAGAGCAAAAGCAGCGGGTAAATGATTATTATCATAGTAAGCGCAACTATAAAGATAATGGTGTGGTTTTAAAGGTTAAGTATCTTAATAGTCGAGATGCGTTTCTTGATACTTTGTTAGAAGAATATAAGCCGGAGGCTCGCTCAAGCCACTTTACCCTAAATCACCATCTGGGTATTGTTGAGTCAGAGCAGGCATTTGTTCGGAGCTGGCTGTCTAAGCTCTTAGCGAGTATTAAAGCGTTTATGTCAGTTCCTGATAATCGTTATATGCTGTCGCTGTTAAACCGTACTCTTGATACAACACGTCAGGATATTAATGAATTCATCCAGTTTTGCTGTGATAAATGGGCGATAGAATTTAATGTTCCAACCAAGACATATTTTGGCGTGAACGCTGATTGGATGAGGTTAGTTGGCTATGATGAAATTTCCAATCACCTAAACACAGAATCAGGGAAAGTCGTTGTGTTCAGTACATATGCTTCAATGGGTGCTGGTAAAAACCCTGATTATGCAGTCAATTTAGCGTTGGAAGGTGGAAGCCTAATATCCGTTGCCGATGTCACTTATAGCACCCAGCAGCGAAGCGATATAGACAGTATATATCTTGAAAAACCTACTCAGCTAATGTTGTCAGATGATTATTCGCATACTGCTAACCAGCTTTGTCAGTTTCACCAAATCTTATCTTTGCAAGAGAACGGAGAGTTGTCGCCGAAAAGTGCTGAAAGCTGGTGTCGTCAGCAACTTATGGGCATGAGCAGAGAGCGCTCTTTACAACAATATTACCAAACAAGTGACTACCAAAGCGCGGTAAGGAAATACATTGAACAAGCGGTAGGAAGAGCCGGGAGAACGTCTTTGAAACGAAAACAAATTCTCTTGTTTGCTGATTCCGGTTTGAAGGAAATTCTGGCGGAAGAGAGTAGAGAGCCAAGCTTGTTTTCGCACGAATATGTTGCTTTGGTTGATAAAGCGCAATCAGCGAACAAGGCGAAAGTTGAGGATCGAGCTATTCGTCGTTTGTTTAATCTTGCTCAACGAAACAACAAAGACGGTATGCGGTCAATCAAAGCACTAGTTCGTCGTCTACATAATCAACCTGCATCTGATAATGATATTCAAGAGTGGCAAGACATTAGAACTCAGTTACTTCGCTATCCGACGATCGTCTCTCAACCGGAGCGATTTAATCGATTGTACTTACAGTCTATGACCAACGGTTACTACCGTTATCTGGGTAACTTAGATGGTGATCCGAATGCCTTCGAGTTCTTTGATAGAGTGCCTACTGGCGATATGGTTTCTGAGGAAGCATGCAACCTAGCTACGTTAGTTCAGAACCAATATGTGAGGCCGTGGTTTGAACACAAAGGTTTTGCCTGTTCGTGGCAAAAAGAAGCGTATGTGATGACGCCAGTTATGTTTACCAACATTTATAAGGGAGCATTGGGCGAGCAAGCGGTAGAGGCGGTGCTAACAGCATTCGATTTTATCTTTGAAGAAGTTCCACATTCTATTTACGAGCGATTTGATAATAGAGTCAAATTTGCAGGGGTTGAGCAACCGATCTGGCTAGACAGCAAATACTGGAAGCATGAAGGTAATGAAATCAGCGAAGATTACAGTTCGAAAATTTCATTGGTAGAAGAAGAGTTTGGACCTTCGAAGTTTATTTACGTGAATGCGTTAGGGGATACCTCAAAGTCGATTAGATATTTGGACTCGTGCTTCGTAGAAACCTCACCACAGTTAGCTAAAGTTATTGAAATTCCTGCACTAATTAATGATAGCAATGCCGATACCAACCTAACCGCAGTACAGGAGTTGATAAAATGGTTACACAACAGCTAGAGCCTTCCTCACACGGTCCTTTATCAACCTTAGTGGAACAAATATCCATTGACACTGATTGGGTTGATAGAAGCTTCGCAATTTACTGTGTCAGTTATAAAGGAATAGACTTCTCAGAACGACCTAAGCGTTTAGTAACATTAGCGTCTGAAATCTATAAGTCAGGAAGTGTTTATTGCTTAGTCAAAGGTGCCAATAAAGAAGCGTGTTATTGGGTGCTGTTACCAAAGGACGCCAAATTAGACCTCAAAGACACGTCTTTGGCTATCAAACCAGTTAACGCTGCCGAGCTACCTACATGGCAATTGGCCCGTTTACTGATTAAAGCGATACCAAAAGTATTGAGTGGCGCTACGCCAGAGATAAAGCGCTTTGAAAGTGAAGGTTTATATTATCTAGTCAAAAGCAAAAAGTTACCGAAAGGTCACTCAGGCTATGAATTAACGACCGTGGAAATCGATTTAGCGCCATGTGCAGCGCTTGGATTCAAACAAACACTGTCAATGAGTGCCAAAACGTTTTCTCCTTTGTCTTGGTTTACGTTAGAGAACGGAGAGATACAGAAAAAGGCAAAGTTTGCTACACGTTATCAACTTGATGATGTGGGGATGTTGGTTAGCAAATCCATAAAGGGAGACTACATCAAGAAGCCGCTTTACTCTAATGCGAAAAATCGAATTCAGGCGATTGATATAACCAAAGAATCTTATAGTGGTTTTCAACTATCTAAGGTCGGTATTCTTGAGCAGTTCATGCAAGATCTTAAGCAAGCTTATGGCGATTCAGTTTCAGTGAAGTTGCAGCGGATTCCCGGAGAAAAGCACAGGTTTGTTTCAGATACGATTGTCAAAAATCACTATGTAGGGCTGTTTGATACGTTGAAAGAGCATCGTTTGGTGATCTGTGATTTAACCAAAAACAAAGATACTGATGCTGCACTAACCTTGCTTCATGGTATCGAGCATCTTGATATAGACGCAGAAATAGCTGAAGTTCCGATTCGTGGGGCACTGAATATCCTAATTGTTGGCAATAAAGACACCTATAAGTCTGCTGAAGAAGACCCGTATCAGGGTTATCGTAGAAAGTACCAAAACACAGTTTTCCAGTCGTGTTACCCAGAGCGCTTATGGAACCGTCAAGGCCAGCCAAACCGACACGTGGTGGAAGTGCTGTTAAAAGAACTGCTTATCAAGCTAGAAGTCCATACAAGAAAGCATTTGATTGAGTACCCAAGCGGGCCTGAAGGATGTATATATTACATGCCTCAGCGACCGAAAAGCGAGTCTTCAGAGGTCCGAGATGGGCCGTGGCCAGTGTATGCGTCTAAGTTAGTTGGTGGTGAATGGCAATATACACAAGCGACTCAAGAGGAACTTGAAGATATTGAACTCGATTTAGGTAATGATAAATGGCAAGTATTTCAAGGATTTCAACGTCCCCCTTTTATTTATTGGCCGGAGACGGGGGACTATGCCATTTTTATTGATACTGGTATTCAAATGCTGCCGGAATTTGAAGCTGTTGCAGAGCGGTTACGTGAACTTAAAGAAGGGCGATCACAAGATGTCCCGGTTGCATTGTTGACTCAGTTCATTGAAGAAAACCCAGAGAGTAAAGTTGTAACCAAATTGGGAGCGATATTGTCAGAGTGGGATGACACAGCCCCTCTAACGTTTGATGAGTTTTCGACAATCGCATACAAAAGCAGTGATGAAAAACAATTTTATGATTGGTTGCGTGAACAAGGATTCTTTTTTAAAACATCGATGAGAGGGCAAAGTGAGGGATTCTTTAATGCATCTTTAGGTTTCTTCTATAATCGAGAGCAGGGGATGTACTTTGCTGGTGGTAAAGGCAGTCCACAGAGCAAGATCGAAACTTTTAGTCATTTATACCTGATAAAACATTCGTTTGATGCACTACCTGAAGAGGTAGAGAACTTGTTTGACGTTTATCATTTAAGACATCGTCTACCAACCGTAACGCCTTATCCATTTAAGCATTTACGTGAGCATATTGAGATGCAGTGTTTTAAATCTTGATATGTAGACCAAACCACGGAGCTAGTAGCGAGCAGAAACGCATGTTTTATTCGCTACTAGTGCCAAAAGTCAATAAAATCCTGTCCACTTATCCCTATTATTATTGTTTGAACTTCAAGCAACTATCGCTTTGGGACGAAAATTATGGACTACTCAGTACATAACAAACTCATTTCATTTATTTGGTCAATTACCGACGACTGTCTTCGTAATATTTATGTTCGTGTTTAATACTGCGGCGTTATCTTACCTATGGTGGTGCTGCGCCGTCTGGATACGCTTTTAGAGCCATCAAAAGAAGCGGTATTGGAAGAGGTTCGAACAGTGACTCGGTTCCGCTTCCATAGAAGTTAATTCATATTTTACTAAATTAAAAAGATAACTCGAATTGCCCTTATTCCGTGCTGGCAACTAGGAAGGAATCCTTCGCAGTTGCTTAAATCACCTTCGGCCTTTGTTGAGTAGACGACATCTGTTACCAAGTGTCGTCCCTCTAAGGTGTATGGACTCCCTCTCTCCAAGGAGCTACGGTTGAAGTTGATCAAAACCTAACCAAGAGTCCATACAATGCAGAAATATAACGTTATAGCGATTGATTTGGCAAAAATGTCTTTCAGGCTTGTAAATTAAGCCCACAGGGAAAAGTTATATACAATCGAGAAATAAACAGAACGAAGCTCAAAGAACTTCTAATTAAAGAGAAGCTTTCATTAGTGGTAATGGAATCGTGTTCTAGTGCTCATTATTGGGCGAGATATGCTAAAGCCGCTGGTCATCAAGTCAAAGTGATCAATACTCGTGCGGTTAAGGGATTTCAAACAAAAAACAGATAAGAACGATGCTCTTGCAATTGACACCGCAGCATCTCTTGAGCATATCCATAGCGTTCGAGTTCAATCTGTGGATGATCAAGCAATGCAAGGAATGGAACGAGGCAGAAATTTAGCTCTCACTCACCAGATAGCTCAAAGTAATCATATTCGTGGATTACTGCCAGAATTGGGGGGCATTCTACCCCGAGGGTTAACTTCGTTAAGAGAAGGGATTCCATTTGTTCTTGAAGATGCGGAAAATGGATTACCTGATCAGTTCAGAGCCGTGCTTCTTCGGTTGTGGGAACATTTGCTTATTCAGATAGAACATCTGGATGATCTGACTAAACAGCTAGAGATGGAAATTAAAGACAATGATGTCTGTCAGAAGCTAATAAAACTTGAAGGAATTGGTCCTATAGGGACTTTAGGTCTTGCTCTGCGATTAGGGAAAGGCGAGAACTTCTCAAATGGGAGAAGTGCATCAGCCAGCATAGGCTTAACACCAAAGCAGCATAGCTCTGGCGGTAAAGAACGTATTGGGCATATATCAAAGAAAAGTGCCGACATGCGATTACGTTCAACTCTTTTTCAAGGAGCGCTTTCGGTCATTAGCATGGTAGTGAATCGCCCAGCTAGAACAAATAAAGAACAATGGTTAAAAGCATTAATAGAGAGACGTGGGAAGAAAGTTACTGCGATTGCGTTAGCAAATAAAACCGTACGAACAGCTTACGCTCTTTTAAAGAATGATTCAGCGTAACGGCTAGATAAATTAGCTTGATATACCGAGCATAATCAACACAGAGCTATGGTAAAACATGTAAGACCGACCAATAGAAGCTAGTTGGGTTCTAAGGCACAATGAAGCCGTTCCTAAGAAAACTTAGCCTATTGGTGCGACTACATTTTAGGATGAGGTAGCTCCTCAAGAAAGCCCGTATATAAGAGCGCATCTATACTTATTTTTATTTTTTGTTGATTTGCCGAAGGAGGCCATATAAAAAACCAGCGTGCAACTTTCATCGCACTAGGCTCAATCCTTCACGAAGGCGCCGATTGGCACCCAGCAATTTATAAAGCAGCAGAATCAGGTTCATTCCAAGAGTAACGGCATTGCCCAGGGCTACCACATGAGTAGATTTTTTTGTAAACGGTAAGTGTTATCTTTGTAGGATTTCCTGTCGTGGTTAAGGAAGTGTAAAAAGTAACATTAATTCAACTCATGCGTTCGCCCTGCACCGGTATGTGTTCCCATCCCACCTTTTTCTAGTGTTTTTAAGTTGTTCTAAAAAGTGTAAGTGTGGAAGTGCTCTCAGTCCTTGTGCTGTAAGGCTTCAGGTGCGACAGGAAAAATATTATTTCATATAGAAAAAAGAGAAAAAGTTGTCGCACCCAAAAGAGGAGTGAATAGAAGTGTTAACTGTAAAGCAGTTAACTTTTCCTATTCTGTTTGTTCTCTTTGTCTTGAGTAACTAATCATAAATAGTTCATATTTATTTTTAATGAGTTTAGGAAATGGCTTTTATCCATTTTTAAGCATTAATTTGCCTTTAAGCCTTGTAATGTAATGACTGAGGGGCTTTGATGCGTAAATCGATGAAACTAAACCAACAGCTTACGACCTGATCGGCTACATTCATTCAAGTCTGTAGTTTCATGCCAAAACCACTTTACAAAATAAGCAACTGGAAACAATACAACCAATCTCTGATCAACCGTGACCTTCTGATGTTGTGGATTGACGAAGAAGCGATAAGTTCGAGGAAGCAAGAGAAACAGAACAAGTCAGTGATTTAGCCATCGCAACCGCTTTCATGGTAAAGTGTATTTTTTCAATGCCACTTCACGCTTCACAAGGATTTATTGATTCCGTTTTTCGACTTGCTCTGGTTCCACTGTGTTCCCCATACTACAGCTGTATCAGCCGCCGAGCCAAAGAGGTTGATGTGAGTTTTAAAACGAAAACCAAAGGACCGCAGCACCTCGCTATCGATGCTAAAGGTCTCAAGGTTTATGGTGAGGGCGAGTAGGAGGTCAAAAAACATGGCACCGATGGCAAACGCAGAGTGTGGCGCAAGTTACATATTGTAGTGGATACAAGTAGTCACGAAATTATTGCCGCCGAACTGAGTTTGTCAACGGTCACTGATGCAGAAGTATTGCCACGCGGCAATCCGTATTAAGCGAGTCGTTGCTCTTATCCCTCCAAGAGAGGAAGCGGCATTCTGGGAACGAGGCCATCCAAGAAACTTAGCGGTTGGTTGTCAAAAGTTATACGGTTCGAACAAGCATTGGAAAGAGCGATGGCTATCACAAACGCTCGCTATCTGAAACAGCGATGTATCGCGTGAAGCAGTTACTTGGAGGACGATTAAGCCTACGAAATTACAACGCACAAGTTGGTGAAACCTACTCAATGGTCAAAGTGTTGAATAAGCTTACTGGGCTTGGTATGCCTAAAACTTGTCGTGTTGGTTGATGCTCACCTGAAATAGGACGATTCAGCTTCAAAAGTGAATTACGCAACATAGCTCATTTCTTTACGTGAATAAAAACAAAAGAAAAAACACAGATAATGGCAAGCAAACATGCAAAGCATTTTGCACTTAATATAACAAACTAATGCTAGATATAAATATATAAAAAACTAATGCTAGATATAAATATATTAAAAGCTTTGAGGAAAATAATATTACCCACATGGTTTTCACTAAATATAAAAAATCAAATAGTATTATAACCTTGTTGTAATGCGAACTTTGTTCGTGCTAAATTATAAAAATAAAGATAATTATAAATATACAAAGGCTTAATATGTACATTCCATTAAAAAATAATGATGATACTATCGTTACTATTATAGTGACAGATAATGCAAATCAAGATGCTGTAGACAGCATTATAAAAAACACAAATCACAAGCTGGTCAGTACAAGCTCAGAGTGCTTATCATCAACAGTAGCTACGATGAAATCAGCCAAGTTAAAGGTAGCTTTAGTTGCTTTTGATTTTTCAATGATGAATGTGCAAAGTGTTGTTGAAACATGTATGTATAATAAAGTTGAGATCAAAGATGTAAACAGCAACAGGATTATAAAAAGAAAAGAAGATGGTATTTTATCTGATGTTCATCTTCTTGCAGATTTCTACGATGAATTCTCAACTGACAAAAACCTTAGCATTCTTGCTAATGCTGTTCGTTCTCTAGTTCCTGTTCATGCTTCAGTTGATGAAGCAATATCTATGCTTTCTTCCATTGCTGATGTTCCATTACAAATCGCAGAAAAAAAACTTAATGCATCAATTTCTACGATTCGCAATGTGGTTAACTCAACAACAAATCTTAACTACTCAACCAAGCTTTCTTCAAAAGAAGAGATGTACGTGAAGGTGTTCAATCGTGCGAATGAACGCGTTGATACTATCGAGTTAATCAAAGCCCAGACTGGTGCTAACAAAACCACTTACGCACAAAAGCTGTGTCGGCTCGCGTACAACAAACAAGTGAAGAGCTGTTCTATAACAACACTAAGAAGTGTTGCTGAACAGTACGCACCTAAAAAAGCTAAGACAGTAGTCGCTCACAGCGAAAAGAGCATCTCTGCATTCGAACAAGCTGATCACTTTAGCTGTACTATGCACTCTCTTCTAAAAGACCATGTTTTCGAATTCGTTAAAAATTGCGGCTACTTCATCTTTGACGAGTGTGAGAAAAACATTCAAGCGCTATTTGAAGAAAGTAATAGTGCTGAAGTTGAGTTTTTGAACCAGAAGCAAAAAGAAACTATTCGTACGCGCTTAAGTGAACTTTTCGAAAAGAAGCAAGCCAGAGTCGTTGCGATGGACGCAGATGCTAGCGATGCCATTTCGCTTCGTTTTCTCAGATCATTTGGTAAAAAGGTCAACGCTTACGATTTAAACTACAGTGAGCCGACTCCTCCTTCGCATGCAAAAACAAGCAAAGGTTCTGAATCTGCATTACAACTTGTAGAACGGGCAAGACCGTTCATTAAGTCAGCAGGCACTTGTCAGCAAAATCCATATTCATCAATCACAACACAAATCGATGACATTGACATGATGGAAGCACGTCTAATTGAGAAAAAGCTAATTGATGATAACGAAAACATGTTTATTGCTTCAGATAATAAAAGGGAAGCCATCAACATGTTGAAAGATTCTGGGTACGTAAAGAAATCTGGTTTCGTTGATGAAAAGGCGGCGCTAAAAGCGAGAATTCTTTTAGTTCATGCTGACAACAAGGGGCAGCCTGAGCAGAAGGCATTTCTTAAAAATCCAAGCGCTGAAATTGTGAAATACAAAACAGTGATCGTAACCCCGTGTGTTCGCGAAGGATTCAACATAACTGCTAACTACTGCAACACTGTTATCGTTCTATGTCATGGGATCTTGCTTCCGATGCCCCTGGTACAAATAAGCAGAAGACTACGCACAGCAACCAACATCATTTTTGCTCTTGATACAGGCAGAAAACCGTCGTTCGGATTTTCGAATTATTTAGAAGATGCAGTAACACTTGAAGAAAGGCTAGAGTCTGAGTTTGCGAAAAGAAGAGATGTATTGCTAAGTGATTTAGCTTTATCTCTTACGCTAACTCTAGAAAACCTCGGCTTTAATCATCAAGCTCCAACTCGTTACAGCGAAGATGAAAAAGCACTGATTAAGAAAGAGCAGAACTCTGTTAAAAAAGCTAACAAGAAGTTCATGCAAGAAGCAATTGCTAGTGCTGAATGTATTGACAGTGAAGCAACTAAGAGATTAGAGCAAAGCACATGTAAATCTGAAGAAACTACTATGTCAGTAGAAAAGAAAAAGGTTGCTGACAAGCTAGCTATTGATGTCAAAGATGTAGATGTCAAAGCAGTTAAGTTCGCTGAGAAATTCAAGAAAGACCATGCAGTTAAAGTTGCTGAAATCATTGCTGACAAGGTTACTGTCAAAGCGAAGCATGATGTTAAACAAACTGTAAAGCAAAAGAATATCGCAGAAGCAATGCAAATCTTTATAGATGCATTGAAGGGCAATATCATTGATGTTGAAGGTAATGAAATCGAACTAGATTTAACGACAGAGTTTGTAATCGCTGATGCAGTTGAAGTGTACAGCTATCTTCATGCTAACAAAGCTAAGTTCAATAAAGCATTTTCTCAGAAAGACAAGATGCGAATCACTGAATCAAAAGTAAAAGCTAATGATAAAGCCACTGCTGAAAAGCGCTTGAGAGCTTTGCTTAAAGCGCTCGGTATAGACAGCCCTCGCTTTGGAAGTACTAACAATAAGCGTTACAAGCACTGTTTACATCCACTTGCAGTACCTTCTCTGAAAGCGCTGGGTTTGCTTGAGAAAGAACAGTCAAGCGAGTTCAAAAGTCTTGAGCAATACGAAGAAGTACTAGTAGATCTATATAAATAAAATAATAATAAAAATAGGAATTAATAAAATGAGAAAAGTAAACGAACTAATGAAAACTCCCCTGTTGACGGGGGAGGATGTATCAAAAATAATGATCGATGAGGGCATGGTTTATCGTGACAGAGCATCTACAACAATGCTCAGCAAGTTGCTCTATTGTACTCCGCGCAACGCGCAGAAAATAATTAGACATGGTTTTAAAGACAGCGGAACTCAAGCTTTATTCTATCTGCAAATGAAAATAGCATGTTCGGATAAATAATTCTCAAAATAACCTTACAATGTCTTGGTTTTACTATATAATCATAGACAAGCAATTAAGTTTTCTTGTTTATAGTTATCTTATCAACCCCAGTAACAACTGGGGTCTTTTTCTGACCTGACCTTATCACTACTCGTCGGGGAATTTTTTATCTTAAATAAATTATCTATTTTAGTTGCATGAGTTTAAGTGAATTAAAAAATGATGATTGACATCAAATCGCCACTTCCCCCTTTTTGTCTTCTTAGTGCATTATTTTAAGTAAAATAAAAACAATCATTAAAAATGCGATATATTATAATTTTCTATTTGAAATTATAATATAATCATATAGTGAGGGAGAATGCTTAAACACCAAAAATTAATAATGAAAATGGGAAATAAAAATGAAAAATTTCAAAGAAACAGAAATCAAAGTTGAAAGCGAAAAAGAACTACTTCTATCTCTTATGTCTAAAGCTGTTGCTGCTCAAAGAGAAAAGCTTCTGCCAAGCGAGTGGGATGTCGATTTCATGGAAGGAGAAAGCGGTTCCGTCAGAAAATTCTTCGAACAGTTAGTGTTTGGTGACGAAGATGTATGTGAGCTAGTTCTAAACGAGTTCATCGATATTCACGAGTTGGACGAGAAGTTTGAACTAACTGATTGCAGCTTCATCGACAAAGCAAGAGACATGCAGCATGATTTGATTAATGAACGGGTCGGGTGCTACTGTTCATAACCCTCCAAGAAGCCCCTCACAGGGGCTTTAATAAAAGAATAATAATAAGGCACAACATGCAACACACTCACGAAGCAATTGAATTTTCAGACAAGTGTCTGTTCAAAGAAAGACATGGATACAACAACTCAGTCATCAACCCTGTCAGCAGTATGATGAAACTGACTGGACTGTCTAGGAACACTGTTCAGCAAGCATTTGCGGGTAAGAAATGCAGTAAACTACAAGTTAAAGTTCTCGAACTTCTTGAAATCATCGTTACTGATGACCAGAAAAAAATTAGAGAGCTTCGAGATATAGCAAGAAAAAACCAGTAACACAAAACTTAAGCCAAAATCCCCATCGGGGCTTTTTCGTTTTCTCGAATTTTATAATCATCAAAGCAGGCAATCTGACAAAATCTTTATTTTATGTATAAGTTAAAATAAAAGCACAAATTAAATTAAAATAATATATTTTATTTGGTTGCTTATATTTAAGATTACAAAATAAACTCTTATAATATAAAATGAATAAATAAAATAATAACAAAAAGGTTTAGGTTATGGTTTACGAAGCAATAGATTTACTTTACAAACAACAAGTTGAATTACAAGCGCAACAGCAAGCTCAGCTAGATAGAATTGAAGTATTAACTAATACTTTTGACGACAAGTTTAAAGTAGAGATGGACGTTGGAAAAGTTCATGTATGGGGCGGTTCGAACAGAAATATAGATATAAAAGTGAGGTCATTAAAGACGGGTGAAATATTAGCTGTTGCTTCTGTGAATGCAGTGAGAGATGACTATAGAGAGCCATTTAGCTGTCCTAAAAATACTGACAGATTACTGATGGGTGGTTTAAGCAGACACGCACCAAAAATCATGCATGATTTTAATGAGTACATGAAAGAGAAAAATATGAACATAGCTTTTAAAAAGTACCTGCTCAACAAAACTGATGAGTACTTGGCAAAGAAGCACAATGAAAAATTCATGCGCTAATAAAAATAAGAAGTGAGAAAGCACTCAAACTTAAAGCTATAATAAAAAGAGAATTTAAAACATGGAAAAACTAATTGAATTTTTAATAGACAGAAAACTAGTAATTCATGAGTTACTAAATTAGAAAAATGGCTAAACTCAGGTTTGTCTAGAGGCTTTCTGATGGGGCATGAAACACGAAAATGCCCCAGTTTCAGTTAGAGTAGGAATTCATTCAACTCCTGCTCATCTGGCTTTTCCATACAAATATTAATAGAAAGCCTAGAAGCATGTTGGCACATGAAGTCAGGATGATTGACTCACATTTTCCGCACACAAATATTTCTATTGTGACATTTGCTTGGTTACACGAGAGTAGATATTAGTTATCTTATCAGTTTCATATTTAATGAGACGGTAGGGGCGGTAAATGGAACAAATTTCACTAACTTACATGCTAATAGGAGCTATAGTAATCTTGCTTGTTGTCGGGCTTTTTTGGGTAAGAAAGTCTTCAAAGCTGAGTCAGAAACTGGCAGTTACAGAAACTCAATTATCAGAGGCAGCAACAACAATCGATGAGTATAAAGAAAAATACTCTCAGATATTTGATATTGAAGCTGAGTGCGAACAAATCAAGGATCAGCTGAAAATTGACAAGAATGAGATAGAAGAAAAAGCGCGTCAAGCCTTACGCGAAATCGAATCCAAGAGAGACGAGGCAATTACGAAACGTCAATCTGTTGAAGAGCAGATCAGTGAACTTCAGGTCGACTACAAAAGTAAGAAAATAACTTATGACTCTTTAACTAAGCAAATCGCCATATTCAGCGAAGATATTGAGCTTATCGAACTCGGATTCTATGAGCCAAAATTCGATTTTGATGCATCTGAAACATTCAAAGAAGAGATCAAGAAATGCAAAGAGTGCCAGAAAACCTTGTTGAGAGAGAAGTCTTCCAGTGGAGCGATACACTGCTACCGTGAATGGACTGTCGACGGTTCTCGAAGCGAAGGCAAGAGAATGACCAACAAGAGTATTCGTCTCACCGCAAGAGCCTTCAATAACGAATGTGAGGCCGCTATTGCCAACTGTACGTGGAAAAACGTTACAAAGATGGAAGAACGTATAAAGAAAGCGTTCGCCGCAATCAATCAGCTAAATGAACCGAATGCTATATCTATTACAGAGCGTTATCTCAAAGAAAAGTTAAAAGAACTCCAATTGACTTACGAATATCGTGAAAAGAAACAACGCGAGAAAGAAGAACAGGCGGAAATCAAAGCACAAATGCGTGAAGAAGCAAGAATAGAGGCAGAGATAAAAAAAGCAGAAGCGGAGGCTATAAAAGAAGAAAAACGTTATCACAAAGCTTTGGATGCTGCGAGAAAAGAGCTTGAAAAAGCTAGCGACGAAATGAAATCAGAACTAGAAAAACAGATTGCACAGTTACAGGCAAACTTAGAGGAAGCAGAGCGCAAGCACCAACGCGCTCAATCAATGGCGGAGCAAACTAAGCAAGGTCATGTTTATGTTATTTCTAACATTGGATCGTTTGGGGAAAATGTCTACAAGATAGGCATGACCCGTCGATTAGAACCAATGGATAGAGTGAAAGAGCTTGGAGATGCTTCAGTACCGTTTACCTTTGATGTACATGCAATGATTCATACTGATGATGCTCCAACTCTAGAGAAGAAGCTTCACGATAAGTTTGATACTCACCGATTGAATATGATTAATCGCCGTAAAGAGTTTTTCAGTGTCTCGCTGGAAGAGATCAAACATGCGGTAAGTGACTTTACCGATCAGTCTGTGGAGTTCATTGAAACAGCGATTGCACAGGACTATTACGAAACACAAGCGATGAACAAACAGCGCCTAGCAAGAGAAGGAAAGTTAGAAGGAGAAGAGTTATCGTCTTCCAGTGTTCTCCCCAAATTTGCTGATGTCTTGTAGAGCGCCTTATAGATTTTACTGAAAGGGGTATACAGTAATTTGAAATGTCCCACTTGGTGACAGCATCTTCAATCTGGCACGATTATGCCCCATTGTTACTTAGAGTAAATACTCATTCATCATACGTTAATGCTTTTTCGCAATAAATTTTCTCATTAAAGTGATCTATTATTGGGCTTAACTGTTGTCAATCCTATATATTAAGAATATACGCTTATTGCGATCTAGGTAGCCTTTCACGTTATTCTAATCATCAAGTAATGATTCGACTTTTCTTAGTAGTTGTTTGATTTTTAGCTTGTTATTTTGATCCATTCTTTTACTCTCAGTACTACTACGACGAACGATAAGCTCAACAGGGATATTTATCTGCCTTAATCGCTGATTATTAGGAGAATGTTGATCTTTTAGGTTGATAGCCTCAATGACGGCTTGTTTGCCAATTGCGGTGAAGTCCTGCTTCACCGTCGTAAGGGGAGGAGTAAAATAAGCACTATCAGTAATGCCATCAAATCCAACAACGGCAACTTGATCAGGAACATCTAGCTGTAATTCATCAAGTGCTCGTAATGCGCCTAGCGCCATCTGGTCACTCGCAACTATCACTGCATCAAACGCAACTTGTTTACCAATTGCCTCTCTTACCGCTAGATAACCGCTGCTCGCCATCCAGTCACCTTGATACTGATAACTTACCACTTTGTTTGCGGCATTTATTTCATGTAGCCAAGTATTGAGTCTGATATTTGAAGCGCTAGACTCCTGAGGTCCGGTAATGAGTAAGAATTGTTCGCGTCCACTCTGGACTAAATGTTTTACTACTTCTGCTGATCCGTGCCTATGCTCGCAGTGAACATAATGAACCGAAGTACCTTCTGGTACGTCAATAAATACTAAATGTAAACTCGGAAATTGCTCGACCAGGAGTTCTGCTTCTTCAGCTGTCAGTGGAACATTAAGAATAATGCAATCAACCTGCTGAGCAATAAGCTCACGCATTGACGTTTGTACATGATTCAGTCCAGATCCTGCAACAACAGAAAATGCCGTCCCGAGACTTAACTCGTTAGCTTTTCTTCTTACACCATTGGCAATAAGTGCGGCACCATGGAGAGCCATATCAAGCGTGATAAGGCCAATATTGGTTGACTTAGCACGGCTTAACATTTGCGCACCCTTGTTCGGTACGTAACCCAGCTGTTTAATCGCTTGGTTTACTTTTGCGCGTGTTTTTTCTGCGACATTATCAGATCCGTTGGTGACACGAGAAACGGTTTGAGTTGATACGCCTGCAAGTTTGGCGACATCTTTAAAAGTTACGTTCACAATCATATCCAGCCATTCAAAACTACTCGCAACATCATAATGAAGTTATCGCTGAGTATCTGTGCGGTTACTCAAAAATGTTTCCGAAAACACTAAATTGTGTTCTCGAAAACAGTAGATCTAAAACAAATTTTAGCGCATTAGAACTGTGTTTTGATCACATTTACTCGCCAGTTTTCTATTAAATTTGTACTTATAGAGCAATATAAGAGTCAAGTAATGTTTACGAAAACAATATTGGGCTTGCTATGAATAATTTTGTACATCTGCAAAGTAAGAAACACAGTTTAATCATTAAAACAGACAGAGTTCCGGAGCTCCTTCACTGGGGAGCAAAGATTGCACAGATTGATGAAGATCTCCTGCTGGCAACAGAACGTCCGATCTCACAAGCACGTTTAGATGTGGATGTGCCGTTGTCGCTTTGCCCTGAATTGGGTAGCGGTCACTTTAATGCGCCTGGCATTGAAGGACATCGTGATGGCTATGACTGGGCTCCGGTATTCAGACTCACTTCGACGCTAGTAAAAGACAATCAAGTGACATTCATGATGAGTGATGATGTTGCTAAGTTGGAACTTGTTGTTGAGTTGAAACTAGATTACGACACGGATGTTGTCCAAAAACGTGTCACAGTAAAAAATATCGGTGACAGAAAATATTATCTTGGGAAGTTGTCGTCAACATTACCGTTACCAAATCATGCAAATGAGTTAATGACTTTCCATGGCCGTTGGTGTCATGAGTTTCAAACGCAACGTCAGCGCTTTGAACACGGTGGATTCATGCAAGAAAACCGTCGTGGACGAACATCTCATGAGAATTTCCCTGGGTTATTTGTCGGTACGAATGGATTTAGTGAGCAGGTTGGTCAGGTGTGGGGATTCCACCTTGCCTGGAGTGGTAATCACCAAATGCGAGCGGACGTGCGTAGTGATGGACGTCGTTTTGTTCAAGCGGGCGAGCTTCTACTCTCCGGGGAATCAATTCTTGAAACGGGTAACGAGTATCAAACGCCTTGGCTGTATGGTTGTTACAGTAATTCCGGTTTGAATGGAATCTCACAACGTTTCCAGCAATTTGTCCGTAACAATATTGTTAAGTTTCCTGTAAAGAAACCACGCCCGGTCCATCTGAATACTTGGGAAGGCATCTACTTTGAGCACAAGCCAGAGTACATCATGCAAATGGCAACGGAAGCGGCTGAAATGGGTGTTGAACGCTTCATTATTGACGACGGTTGGTTTGTTGGGCGTGATGGTGAGCGCGCTGCTCTGGGGGATTGGTACTTAGACGAGCGCAAATACCCAAATGGTCTGGAGCCTGTGATTGAGCATGTTAACCAACAAGGTATGGAATTTGGGCTTTGGGTTGAGCCAGAAATGGTCAGCGAAGATTCTAACCTTTACCGTAATCACCCAGATTGGGTGCTCGGTCTTCAAGGTTATCATCAGCCATCTGGCCGCTGGCAGTATGTTTTGGATCTACAAAATGAAGATTGCTTTAACTACCTGTTTGAGCGTCTTAATGATCTTCTCACCCGATACAACATTACTTACCTGAAGTGGGATATGAACCGTGAACTTGTGCAGCCGGGTCATCAAGGTCGTCCTGCGGTACATGGTCAGACTCAAGCTCTGTACCGTTTAGTGGATGAGCTTAATAAGGCTCATCCGGAAGTAGAGATTGAGTCTTGTTCATCTGGTGGTGGTCGTATTGACTTTGAAATCCTCAAGCGCACACAGCGATTTTGGGCATCAGATTGTAATGATGCGCTGGAGCGTCAAGCTATTCAGAAGGGCATGGGCTACTTCTTCCCGCCAGAAGTAATGGGAGCGCACATTGGCCCTGCTGAGTGCCATTCAACAAATCGACGTCACGCTATCAATATGCGCGGTGTAACGGCTTTGAGTGGCCATATGGGCGTAGAACTCGATCCAGTAAAAGAGCCGAAAGCCGAAAAAGAAGCCTTTTCACGGTATATCGCTCTTCACAAGGAGTACCGTCATCTTCTTCACAGTGGCCGTAGCTTCCGAATCGATCCCGCGGATAAGAATCAGAACATCTATGGGGTCGAGAATGAAAACGAAATGCTCATCACGGTTTGTCAGTTGGCAATGCCAGATCACGCACTGCCTTCTCCTCTTCGTATCAGCTGCTCAGATGTGAATGCAAAGTATCTCGTCAAGCTGGTTGAGATGCCCCAAACCAGTTTCCAATTAATGAAGCAACGTCCTAAATGGTTGGACAAAACTCTAACGCTAGGTGGCGATAACTTGAAAGAAATTGGTTTGAACCTGCCAATTTTAGACCCTGAATCTGCACTGATTGTTCATTTACAAAAAATATAACAAGTGAACAGTAAAACTTAAAAACTATCGGGCAAGGGGGCTGTTACTGGCTAACCTGCACCTTTGCCCTGCGAAGCAATAACATTTAAAATCCGAATAGATTAAGGACAACATTATGCCAATGACAATCCTACTGTCGTTCTTTTTCTTCACAGGCTTTGTGGTGTTTTACACCTGGTCACGTGTGAAGAATCAGAAGAATGACTCAAAAGACGGCTTTTTCCTTGGAGGACGGAGCTTAACGGGTGGGCTTATCGCGAGCTCCCTGATTCTGACAAACCTTTCTGCAACGAGTTTTGTAGGGATGAGCGCCTTATCGTTCAAAGGAAATATGTCTGTGATGGGCTACGAAGTAGCGTCTGGTATTACACTGATCATCATCGCTCTGTTCCTTGTACCACGCTACCTGAAACAAGGCATCACGACGATTCCTGATTTTCTGGAGTCTCGTTATGACCTTTCTGTAAAGCAGTTTGTGACGGTGCTATTCCTATTAAGCTACATCATCAATCTACTACCAAATACCCTTTACGCTGGGGCAATGGTTATTGGCGGTATCTTCGATGTTGAAACAATGTTAGGCATCAATCGCTTCCAGGCTATCCTTCTTATTGCATCTATTATCGGTGTGCTGGGTTTGTTCTATGCAATCTACGGTGGTCTAAAAGCAGTAGTAATTGCAGACACATTAAACGGCGTGGGTCTAATTGTAGGTGGCTTGATGATCCCAATCTTTGGACTGATCGTGCTTGGTGACGGCAGTTTTATGGAAGGATTGGAAGTTATCACAACTAACGCGACAGACAAGCTCCAGGCAGTTGGCGCTGAAGATGATCCAAACGTACCTTTCTCAACCATGTTCACTGGTTTACTTCTCGTCAACCTTTACTACTGGGGGACTGACCAGGCCATCATTCAACGTGCGCTTGGGGCTAAGAACCTTAAAGAGGGCCAAAAAGGTGTGATCTTTGCGGGTGCAATCAAAGTTGTTACACCTTTGTTTTTAATCATTCCGGGTATCATCGCATTCCATATGTTTGGTACTGCGGACGCAGCGGGTCAGAGCTATGAAGCTGATACGATGTACACTCGCTTAGTTAACGAGGTGCTACCTAAACCACTCGTTGGCTTCTTCCTAGCGGCCATGTTTGGTGCCATCTTGTCTACCTTTAATGGTGTACTGAACTCATCTACAACATTATTTACGCTCAATGTTTACAAACCGTTGTTTGATAAAGAGAACAAGCTTTCTGACGAACAGTTAGTAAATAAAGGCCGAGTATTTGGTCTATTCATTGCAATCTTATCGGTTGGTATTGCGCCGTTTATTATGTTTGCGCCAAACGGACTGTTCGATCTGTTACAACGTCTAGCGGGCCTGTTCAGTGTGCCAATTTTCACTATCGTGTTCATGGGATATCTCACTAAGCGTGTGCCGGCAATCGCAGCCAAAGTTTCTCTTGCAGTATTTGTCGTGACTTACGGTATTGTCCAGTTTACTCCGGCAACAATGCACGACAGCCTAGGGCCACTAAAGCCATTGGCAGAGTTACACTTCTTCCATCAGTTAGCGGTACTGTTTGTTATCTGCTGTGCGATTATGTATATCATTGGTAAAATTCGTCCACGTGACACAGACTACGTTCTGCCAGTGAATGAAGCTATGGATATTAAACCTTGGGAGTTCCGCTTCGAAGCCTCTGCGGTAATTCTCTACATGGTACTTGGTGCATACATTACGTTCTCTGACCTGGGGTTGGTAGCCGGAGATACGTCGTTTATGGTGACGTATGCACTATGTGGCATTGTAATTCTGGGCGGAATTTTTGCTCGCATCAAAAAGAAGCAAGCTAAATTGGCGCAATTAGACCCGACACAAGTTTAATGTAGGTAAGTAAAGATTAATTATGTAATAAAAGAGTAGAGTTTAGCTCTTAAGCAACTCTGCTCTTTTTATTAAGTCATTTATGGCAGAGTTGTTTTAGTCTAATTTGGGGTTATTTAAGAATCAAAACACACTTTTCAAAATCAGTTGAAATGTATCTTATGCTAAAGAGCATATCCATCAACGCTGGGCATTAGATGCAAGATTTTGCAATACCTTTAGTAATCCGTATTTTGCTAATTTAGAATAACCACTGACTCATTTTTGTCCAGAGGTGTGCCAGCGCCGATCTCGGCAAACCAGCAGCACTCGATTTCGTTAAGCATGTGACTTCGGTGGATTCCCATGCGTGGGAATGACTTGACTCACCATTTCTCTTCGCCATCATCAACTTTCGAGTAGATGCTTTCGCCTTTCTGAACAATATGCATTTCAAGGTTTAGCGAAGATAAGATGCGAAATAGCGTCTGAATCCTTGTAGTTTCAGGATTAACCTCAAACTTAGAAATGGTGTCCTGTTTAAGACCAACGGGGTCGGCAACTTTTGCTTGCGACAGATTCTTGTGTTTTCTTTCGTCACGCAGATGTATTGCTAACTGCCTTGGTGATGTTATCAACATAACAATTCCTCGTATTTACCCTTTATGGAGGGTAAATACGGTTTTACCCTCGGTCAAGGGTAAAAGGCAACTTTAGCGTGTGAGAATAAGAAAACAGCCCCGATTGGGCTGTTGGTTCTAGTTTATGTTTGCTTCTGCTTTCGCTAAGTATGCAATTAGCTTTTGGGCATCTTCTCCTGCTTTTTTCGGTTTGGGCTTGTAATCGAAAGGCGTTAAAGTACTTGCGTGTGGTGTAAATCTTTTTATGCTCGATGCATCAGAGACTGATGAAATTGCTTTTCTTTTTCCTTTTATAGCTTGTAATTTGTTGCTATCGTCAGGGCTGAACACATAGTCATTGAACAAGACCGCTGGGAACTTGGCGGCATCTAGTCTCGTCTTTATTCTGTATAACACTTGATGTAGCTCTTGCGCTTCTTCAGTGCCATATTTGGCAATGAGGTGTTTTATAGATCGCGGAGAGGGCAGTGCTCGGTAGCTTTATTAATGTTACATGTGTCGCGTTGTTGCTATCATTTATTAACTCAGGGCCTCGGACAATAATGTAAAGCATCTTGTCACTTTTGTTTTTTGAAATCGCGGTAGAGGGGATTTTTTCTGCTTTTGTAGGAACTGTAACGTTATCAGTTAATTAATATGTATTTTCAGCGATATCTTTTGATTTCTTCTTGATGTTACGTCTTCTATTCCGCTTTTTGTTGTCAGTAAAAATACCTTCGTTTTCATAAGCTTTTTCTATTTGTTCAATGGCTTGGTTAATTACTAGCTCCTGATCTTCATGTGTCGCAACAGGGGTTGCTTTCAATTCCCAGTGGTTCTGCTTGCTTAGTTCAAACAAGATTAGAAGCAGATGATAGAAGAATTTACTTAGCGTTTTAGATGCTGAGTATATGCCTTTCTCTTGTTCGTAAATTGCGTGAACGAAAGCTTTGTCGCGTTTGTTGATGCGTTTTCCATGATAAAGCCAAAAGTCGATAGCATCCTCTACCTCTTTTTGATATTGCTTTCTACATGAGATAATGAAGCAGTTAAGCATGTGCTTATCCCATTCCTCGGCTTGCTTCTTTACTTTGTCAGCATGTGTTTCAGCATCTCTTCTTACTGTTTCAAATCTTTGCTCTGCAAAATCTTTCTGCGATTCAAACATTTCTCTAAGGTCATAATTTTCGACTTGTGATTCGTCATAGCTACTTATAATGTTTGCATCACTTTTCAGAACACCAGATTTTATCAAGCCGCCGAGGGTGAACTTGTTACCGCTTCTGAGCTTAGAAGCGGGTATGATGAAGTCATTGTATCTGTACACAATCCCAACGAACTTTTCGTTGCTTCTGTCTTCTTTAAGTATTATTTCGACGCCATTTCTTAGTAGCGCAATTTGATAAAGAGCTAAGCTCGCTTGAGTGGTGTGCTCATCGTTTACGTCCAGTTTCTTTAGCATGTTTGCCCTAGCTTGCACTAGCGCTGGTAGCTCTTTGATGCTTGATTCAACTAAGCGTCTTACCATCAGCTTGACTGAGTGAGAGTACTTGTCAGAAACGACCGCTTCGCCCCTTGCTAGTATCTCTGATGAGTTTTCTAGTTGTCTTAAACCGAATTCCTTTTCTTGTTCACGCATGATTTCTTGTGCAGCTTCAACAGCCATCCAATTGCTGATGACTTTGTTTGTTTCTAGGTCTTGTGTTGATGCTGTTATGTGTACGTGCTGTGAATCAGTATCTGCGTGTCTAAACGCGATGTAGCGTGCGTTTTCGTAACCTAGGTGATTCATAGTCTTTCTTACTGTTTTACGCCACTGCTTGTCTGTGAGGTACTCTCCTTCGTCTATAGAGATGACAAAGTGGCGGAAAGGGTGCTTGACTGTCGGGTTGTGCTTATAGCTGCTTTGCAGTTCAGTGATAGCATCGTGCCAGTCCGCACCTGTAGCCAGCTCACCCATACTAACTGGAATGGATTCGATTTCGTTAGCACAGATGAAGAATGAGTGACCCTCCGATGCAGGAGCATGTTTTGTTTTACCTGCACCGTATTTAATCAGGTTATCTGCGTCTTTTTGTTTAGCGCCGTACTCGATGAGGTTCTGTGCGTCTTTGGCTGTCTGTTGACTTCTTGTGCATTCTAATTCTGTAAATATCATTTTATTGTCTCTTTATTATTATTGTGAGTGAGAAAGTAATAAGTAATGTAGATAAGCCCTCCTTATATTTAAGGAGGGAATTCAGGCTTTATAATTCAGCTTCTTCTAGTATCTTTTGTTTGCATAGCTCATCCAATTGACGCGAAGATAAGTATTTTAAAGCTAGTACTTTAGCTGTTGCTGATGAATGAGAGTCTATTGCTAGCTTGCGCGTAGTATCAATGCTTTCCTTAAGTTCTTTAATGCATTTGCTTAGTTTAACTATCTTAGCGCTGTCAGCATCTTCAATGTCTTCTGCAAGCACCTGAAGTGATTTTGATAGCTCTTTGGTTTCTTTAAAGTACTTCAAATAATCTTCGTCATTGTTCGGACGTGGTTCTACTTGGTTCAAGGCTACATCTCTAAGAAAAGCAGCGTTAGAGCGATAGTTGTGACTTTTCTTGCTGGTTATGAAACGTTTGTACTGCTCTACAGTTATGTGTGTTTTTAATGCAATATTGTATAAGTCTTTAGTTTTTTTACGCTCTTCTTTGAAGCCGTTTTCTACAGCGTCCAGGATGCGAAGTGATTCAGTAACAACATCATCGTTAAAGCTATCTGCATTATTTTTAGCGTAAATACTTTTTACAATGCAATTACAAAAACGCGCATGAGAACTTAGCGTAATTTTAGATGTGCTTGAAAATTGCGGAAGTAGGGAAGGTACAACAACTTGTAATTCTTCTAAGCTGTAATCTGTTTTCTCAATAAGCGCTCTTAGTTTATCTTTATTTTCTCTTTTAGTTTCGATTACTATTTCTCTTATTGTGTTATTTAATTCTTCTTTTAATGATAAGTTCATTTTATTATTTCTCTTTTTATTATTATTATTTTATTTTTATTATTTTATTTTTATTATTTCTCTTTTTATTATTATTTTATTTTTATTATCTTATTTATCTAGTAAGCAACAGCGTGCGACTTAGCGATAACTGCGAAGCATGTTAGCGCAACCGACTGAAGGGGAGGCTAAAGCTACAAACGAACCATTTGGAACAAATAGGGAAGAGCAGTATCCGCTTGTTACTGTTTTTGTTCTATTTGTTTTGATTATAACAATATAATTTATGATATTAAATGTGTTTATTTAAAATAAGCGAAATATATTATTGTATAATACAGAGTTCAACAGAGGAATATGATAAGGAATTTGTCGCATGCGACAGGGAAAGTGCGCGTTACAACATCGAAAATGCCGTTTGCGACAAGGAATTTGCGCCGCACTCTCACTACGTCTCAGCCGCTTTCATCCGCTTTCACTTCGTATCACTGATAGTTAGTAAGTAGTTTTTGGGACAAATGTTATATGGATTAAGTTAAGAAACAATAGCAGAATAAAGTGTGTTCGTGATGGTGGAGTCAAATATAAATAAAGGGTGTACTTATCATGTCTTTATTTTTATCACTTCGACTGATTATATTGTGTGATATTTAATATATGGTATATGTATATTTTGATCGTTGTTAAATATATAGAGTTTGTATATTCCATTTCGTAAAATAAATTCGAAAAAGTGATTGCTTTTGACTTCTAAATACGAATATTATATTTGCAACGGCTCTTGTAGTCATAAGAATAAGAATAAACGGAGGCGTCCAATGGCGCTTATACACCCAATTAATCAACTGAAAATAGAAAAGAAAGTCGATGTATTAAAACGCGTTGGTTTATCCCAAGCCACGCTTCACAGACGTATAAACGATGGCACATTTCCGCCCGCAGTACAACTGGGTCCCAAGGCTGTGGGATTCATGTCGCATGAAGTCGATGCGTTTCTTATTGCATGCGCTTTGGGAGAAGATAAAAAGCGTGTGGTCGCTGAGCTTCTCGCGCAGCGACAAGCGCTAAAGCAAGCGAATCCTTTATTGGAGTACATGAACTTTAACTAATTTATCTTTTAGTTCTGTGCATACGTTGCACAGAGCTTGCTCAACTTCAGTGGTAATTGCAAGATTCCCAACGACTTTGCGCTCAAACCGAGGAGGATAAAAAAACTCTTGACATTAAAGTACAGACTAAGCTAGCTTGATAAAGCTTCCAAATCGCTCTGCTCTTTGAAAGCTCTGAATAATAATATAACAGCAAAAATAATAACGATAAAAACAAGATAAGTGGCTGAAAGCCATCAATAAAAGTTATTACGTTGTCACTCATTATTACTTCGGAGGAAACATGAAAGAGTTTAACGTCTTAAAGAAAAATCGAAAGTATTTTGCTGCATCGCTTGACGGCTACAAGTGCAGAATCTTAATCGATGAACTATCTCAGAATCTCTCAATCGGTACGCAACTGCTGGATGTCGAAGACATCTCCGTTCGTTCAAAGTATGGAACCGACCTAATATTCAAACTTAAATCCTCGGTTGAGGAACAAAATGAGTCTGGTTTTATTACTTTAACCAGTACTTACAATACCTATCTCGTTGATAAATGCCGCGCTCTTGGTGGGCAATGGGATAAGTCCAGCGAGTGTTGGGTGTTTAGTGGCCTTATCGAAGAAAAGGTTGATGAGCTGGCTTGTGTTTTCAATTCTCATCTAGTGCCTGTCGAAGTTACGATTAATGATGACTACGATGTGTACGAAGAAAAGGGGACACTTTGTTGCCTTGGCTACCCAATCGCACGCGCATTTGGGCGTGATTCAGGAGCAAGAGTCGAAGAGGGGGTAGGTGTCGTAGCGGGCGGCTTCACAAGCTGTGGTAGTAAGAAAAATTGGGTGACTCAAGCCAAATCTGGGACAGTGTTTCGCATTGAGGTGGCGGAGAAAGTGCTCACCCATTTTGCTGAAAAAGAGCCTCATTACCACTTTAAAGCTATCTGAAGGTAAGTGATATGAAATGGTTTCCACCGCATCTTGATGACACTGAAGCCATACTCAACAATGCTATTCTTTATAATAACGTTGTTTTGTTGCCAAACACCCCATGGAATGCCGCAACCGCATTTGTCTTGTATGACATATCACAATATGCGGCAACGTTAGGGGTTACCCTTGTTCGTTTACCCTCGATTGACGAGGGGGACGTACCAAGTTTTTGTGATGTAGTTTGGCAAAGGTTTGAGAGAAACACGTGTATCGTAGAGCAGTTTTTGGCAGCGCAGTCCACGCATCGACGAGAGAGTTTAAAAGCACTATTAATTGACAGCAAATTGAATAACGCTTTGGACCTGGGGCTATTTGACGCCTTTCAATTAATCTCTCTATCAAAACAAACCTTACTGTTCCTATTGGAAAGTATTGATGCACTTTTCGTCCCTCAGAATGTCACGTTGTTATCAGGGTTTGAATACTTTTTAATGCAGTCATCCAATACTCGATTGATAAGTGTATACCATGAGAACTTGTTAACCTCATCTCAGTTCACACATCATCAAGATGGTGTTTATCGACTGAATAACTTCAATAATAAAGATCTGGTTAGGCATGCATTAAAGTTTGTCTGTCGTGTCAGTCCACATTTCGAAGTGGTAGAAAGCACGTTAAAAGCACCTCTCAAACAATATCCTAGCTTTGAGGCATTTTTTTCAGCTGTTCAGTAAATGGTTTCGCACCAATGTAAGACGATTGAATAAAGAAGTCCGTGTTGTGTATTTATATCTTCAAAGGGTTTTGTTGATTAAATCAGCTTGAAGAAAAACAAAGCCATATATGTGTATATGACTAAATAAGCGTTTCTAATGGAGCTACACCTTGTTGAAAGCCCCTTGATTAAGAGAGTATGTGTATATCGTTAAACCCCCTGTACTACGGGCGTGAAACATAATTGCGTTAAACTGCTCGACTTCAAGGAAAAATCAGCTTAGTGACCTGCATTTAGGAACCGCTATTTAGATTATAAATAAGCTGAAAAGTAAAATGTCAGTTAAATTAATGTAAACGAATATTTGTTATTTTTTTAAAGAAAACAGGAGTAAGATCATGCCTAACCATATTTATAATATCATCGAGTTTCGTACTAAAGATAAATGCTATGCTAATTCTATTCGCGATTCGATCAGGAATGAAAGTAATGATATGGATTTTAATAAGCTACTTTCCAACTCTTTGAAATCAAATTCTTTTGAAGGGGAAAACAGTGTTATTCATGGTAATGTGGATTGGAATCTTAAAAATTGGGGAACAAAGTGGAATGCATGGGATAGCCAATGTTGCCTCGAAGAAAGAGGTGAATATATTTACGGAAGAATTACATTTTTTACTGCGAATACTACTCCGTACCCAATATTTATTGCATTATCAAAGATGTACCATAAAATCAGATTTAAGGTAAGGTTTGCTGACCAGTATGCTTTTGGCTGCGATTGTGGTTTCCTAGTTTTCCAGAATGGACAGGAGATTGACCGTCATATCTCCCCAAATGAATTTGGTTCAGATGAGCAATACTCGTACTGGGTAGATATAGCAATGAGTGTTTATTAATTTTCCAGCTCAACAGTTGGAAAGCAACCCCCATAATATTTAGAGGTTGCTTACCTCTGTAATTAGATCAAATTGCCAAGCAATACGCAACCCGCCTAGCTCGCTAATGGTAAGTGGCCGATGGTGATGTCAATGAAGTGATCAATATTTCAATGGTGGGGCCGCACACTGGATAATGTTGTAACGGGATCCTCTCGTCTGAGTGCAATATAATATGATAAAATTGACTGCCCCTTCCTAAGTGGATGAAAGTCGAACCTAATTCTGTATCAAATTGTGTCCCCAAATGTGTTTGAAGGATGTCTAATGCTCTCTTTACTCATATGATCGCGATAAGGGCGTTGGTTGGGCATCGCATTAAGCGCGTCACAAAGAGAAACCAGTTTGACCTGTTTGGAGGCTGCGCTGTTGTCTAACCCTTCAGGGTAGCCCTGACCATCGACACGTTCATGATGGAGCAAAATGGAGTCAGCCACAAAATGTGAAAAAGGGTTCTCTTTAATGAGTTCGTAGTCCTGTTTGGGATGGCGTTGAATTGATCTGAACTAATAGCTTTGGACACCTTACTAAGTGAATTATAATCAACTAGTGAGGTAAACATGAGTAACAAGAAAAAGAGTATCGTTCATACGGCAGAATTCAAAACAGAAGCATTAAAGTTAACAGAACGTGTTGGAGTATCGACCGCAGGAAAGTAACTAAACCTCTCACCCTCCCAAATCTATACATGGCGTTGGAAGGTCAATAATACATCTTACAATAGCAAGCGTGAAGCATAAATGGCTGCTGAGATTGCTAAGTTGAAAAGACAACTCGCAGAGCAAGCCGAAGAGCTAGGAATAGTAAAAAAATGTATGGTCTGCTCAGTTTTGCAAGTTAAAGATCATTGTAAGAAGGCGTTTGCATCAATGTATCCGGCCTGTTTGTGAACTGTCTTGTGCTCTAGCCTTGATGGGATCCGCACGGTGTTGTCCTAATAAAGCGCACAGTCATAACAAACTGCTTTTTAGCCAGGCTTCAACATCGTGGGTTTAACGTTTCTGTCATCAGCTCGTTTCTCGCAAAATCTATGGAAAAAGTCGTTATGTTAACGCGGTTATGACGAACCTAAGGCGGGATAAGGCCGATATTCCTGACGAGATACAAAACCTTCCAGCAAATCCTCACGATCTTGTAAGCTAAAGCAGTAAGAACAACATGATAGCAATGTGTCGCTTCGAGTTTTGCTATCCATTGGCCAAGTGCTGACTTGTCTCGCTTCATGTGTATCTTTACTGCCTTAGCTCCTTGTATCACCTGTCGTCGCAGATAGACGTTCCCCCCTTTTGGCTGATACCACCGAGGTTACTCTTCCCTCAGTTGAGTATTGTCTGGGAACCCAACCTAACTATGACGACATATCTCTGCCTCGTTTAAATTGTGTACCAGAACCAACAGCGGCAATTAATCCAGCAGCAACAATAGGACCGATGACTGGATCACTTGGCGATCCATAGCGACAATGAGAAACCTGTTTTTTCCTAAGTCGATACCGTAGATATATACCTCTAAGTTTAACATGGGTGCTCTCCTTGGTTTTGGCTTTCCTTGCTGAGTATAGATATCAGAGGGAGGAGCAGACCATCCCACTAGGCCGCAACCTACTTCGTATATGGAATCCACGGGTTTTACAAGACAAAAATGTGCAATGGATAAGATGCGGTTGTATATTCGGTTTCTTATTGAAGGAGCTATCCTCTAACCTTTGATGTATGCGCACCTACAGTCCTTGTCGCGAAAGAAGCTTTTAATAGTATTACGAAGTAGTTAGGGCCTCAGTAGGCTGGTCTAACCATTGAACATTATTATTTGTAATCTGTTAATTCATATAGCTAAATAGTAATGGCTTTGGCTGATATTCTGTTTCATAGTGGAGCATTGTCCAAGCAGTCCTCATAGTCTTGTTAGCTAAGGCGATACAGGCTCTTTTGAAGTCAACCCTATCGACTATCTTGATAAGCCGTGCCTGCTTCTGGTTTTTTGCGAGTCGGGCAGTCGGTAAATATATGCCATGGCACCAAGGTATAGCATTGAACGGAGGCAAATTGACACCGCCAAATTTATCTATGCCCAGCATCATCACTTTACCGTCTGAACTGTATTGTTTCGGTGTTAGCACAACAAACGCTGAAGCTTGCCGTCCATTGGTAAATTGCGTTCCGTTACCTAAAGTAGCGTAGAGCATGGAAGCTGTTGTTTCACCCACACCTTCCAGTACCATGAACCTTTTACAACGTTCTATTTGCCGAGTTGGAGAGTTCATGGATTTCTGGAGCTTGCTTAATTCATCTTTCAGGTTACGGTATTGCTACCTTAGTATTGACAAGGTTGTGGCCAAGTTTGCTGGCAGAACATCGCTTTCATAGAGTGTCGAAGTGACCAATGCAGCCAGTCCTTTAGTACCGAAACCAGCACGCAAGTTTAAGTGTACAACCGAGAGTAAAAAGTTCTTTCGGCTTCGTCTGCATATTTCACGATTGTGTATAATTTTTTCCTTGTGGGCCTAATTTACAGGTCTGAAAGACATTTTTGCCAAACCGATCGCTATAACATTATATTTCTGCATTGTATGGACTCTTAGTTAGGTTTTGGTCAACTTAAACCGTAGTTCCTCGAGGGGAGGGAGTCCGTACATCTTAGGAGGGTGGCACTCGGTAACGAGTGCTACCGATCCGACAAAGTTATGTTACAAGTACATAACTTTTGATGTTTATAAAGAATATATTTTATGGTAACGGTTACAAATTTAATGGTTGTTTTGTAAGTCACATTTTACCAAACGGAATGATTACTGTTTAATTCTGGTGGTTGAGGATATTTATGTCCGTTGTGTCTACAAATTATCTAAAGTAATTCTATTTTATTTAGTGGAAACGTTTACACTAATTTGAGTTTGATCACGGATCTAAATCGGTTTTGGTTGATAGAATTTTAACCAGTGAAGAATTGGGCGTATCGACTTGGTGTGTATAACGCTGGCTCAGTGAGCATCAGGTCCGGTACCGAGCAGGAAGTAGCAATAGCGGAGAAGCAAAAGTGAAAGTTCTTGTCACAGGTGGTATGGGTTACATCGGTAGTCACACATGCGTTCAGATGATTGAGGCTGGTATGGAGCCCATCATTGTCGATAACTTGTGTAATGCCAAAACAGAAGTATTGAGCCGTATTGAAGCGCTAACTGGAAAACAGCCAGCGTTCTACCAAGGCGATATTCGTGATGAAGTATTTTTGGACTCAGTATTCGCTAAGCATGACATTCAAGCGGTGATCCACTTTGCTGGCCTGAAAGCGGTAGGTGAGTCAGTCGTCAAGCCATTGGAATATTACGATAACAACGTCAATGGTTCATTGGTGTTGGCGCGCAGTATGCGTAAAGCGGGTGTGAAGAGCATCATATTCAGCTCTTCTGCAACCGTCTACGGCGATCCAGAAATCGTTCCGATCACAGAAAACTCATCAACAGGCGCAACCACAAACCCATATGGGCGCAGTAAATACATGGTGGAAGAGTGTTTGAGTGATTTGTTCAATGCAGAAAGGGATTGGAGCATCACTTTGCTGCGTTACTTCAATCCTGTTGGCGCGCATCCATCGGGCACAATGGGCGAAGACCCACAAGGTATTCCAAACAACTTGATGCCGTTCATCGCACAAGTCGCGGTTGGCCGTCGTGAAAAACTCTCGGTATTTGGTAACGACTACCAAACGCCAGACGGTACAGGGGTGCGTGATTACGTCCACGTAATGGACTTGGCTGATGGTCATATTGCGGCATTGAAATCAGTGGGTGAGAAAGAGGGGTTGCACATTTACAACCTAGGTACAGGTAAAGGCTCTAGCGTAATTGAAATGCTGGAAGCTTTCGGTGCTGCTTGCGGTAAACCTGTACCTTACGAGCTATGCCCACGTCGTCCGGGTGATATTGCGGAATGTTGGGCGAGCACAGATAAGGCAGAGCGAGAGCTGGGTTGGAAAGCAATTCGCAGCATTTCTGAAATGACTGCCGATGCTTGGAGTTGGCAATCTAAGAACCCACAAGGTTACTAATTTAAATCCGGTGCAGCGCGTCGGACTAGCAAGAATATTAAGTTGAGTAAGTAAAATGTCGAACGTTGAATTTAACCCAGTGGATCATCCACACCGTCGTTACAACCCACTAACGGGTCAATGGATTTTAGTTTCACCACATCGTGCAAAACGTCCTTGGAGTGGCGCGGATGAGAAAGCTGCGATAGATGAGCTACCAAGCTACGATGAGAACTGCTTCCTGTGCCCGACAAATGAGCGTATTTCTGGCGATGTTAACCCAGATTATCAAGGTACGTACGTGTTCAATAATGATTTTGCTGCTCTGATGGTGGATTCACCAGATGCGCCAGAATCAGAAAGCTCACTATTTAAAACCCAAGGTGTGCGCGGTTTAAGCCGAGTGATTTGTTTCTCTCCAGACCACAGCAAAACCCTACCTGAACTACCCGTGGACAAAATTCGTGGTGTGATTGACACGTGGAACGAGCAAATTGAAGAGCTAGGCAAAGAGTACGTTTGGGTTCAAGCATTTGAGAACAAGGGTGAAACTATGGGCTGTTCTCAACCGCATCCACACGGTCAAATTTGGGCGAACAGCTTCTTACCAAACGAGATTGAACGCAAAGAGCAGAACCTAAAAGCTTACTACCAAGAAAACGGCACTAACCTGCTGGTGGACTATGTGCAGGCAGAGATAAAAGACGGCTCCCGCGTCGTGGTAGAAACCGAACATTGGGTTGCGGTTGTCCCTTATTGGGCGGCGTGGCCATTCGAAACCATGCTGCTACCGAAAACACACATCCGCCGTATGAGCGAGTTAAGTAATGAGCAGCGTGACGACTTGGCTGTCGCTATTAAAAAGCTGACCAGCCGTTATGACAATTTATTCCAATGTTCTTTCCCTTACTCAATGGGTTGGCACTACGCCCCTTTCTTTGAACAGGGCACAGACATCGACCATTGGCAGCTTCACGCACTGTTCTACCCGCCACTATTACGTAGTGCGACAGTACGTAAGTTTATGGTGGGTTACGAAATGCTGGCTGAAAGCCAACGCGACTTAACCGCAGAGCAGGCGGCACAGCGTCTGCGTGATGTAAGTGATTTGCATTACAAAGAACAGTGATTTGGGCGGTTCTAGGATCCTAGGTCCTAGAACCTAAAAACAGAAAATCAAATAAGTGGTTCACGATCGCGAATGAACAAAGGGTTCGGGGATCTAAATTCAATTTGAAACCGAGATTTAACTATGTCTGATTTAATCCAAAATGTGAAAGCGTCTTTTGAGAACGTGTTGGGCTATGCGCCAAGCCATATTATCCAAGCGCCTGGTCGTGTAAACCTGATTGGTGAACACACCGACTACAACGATGGTTTTGTACTGCCATGTGCAATTAACTATCAAACGGTTGTTGCGGCAGCAAAGCGTGAAGACAACCTAGTACGCGTGGTATCGGTTGATTACGATAACGCGGTTGATGAATTCGATATCACTCAAGAAATCACGTTCCAAGAAGACAAAATGTGGGCAAACTACATTCGCGGTGTCGTGAAGTGTCTGTTGGCTCGTGGCTACCAGTTTACCGGTGCTGATATCTCTGTCAGCGGCAATGTTCCTCAAGGTGCGGGGTTGAGCTCATCAGCGGCACTGGAAGTCGTGATTGGTCAGACGTTCAAAGTGCTCTTCAACCTGGAAATTAGCCAGGCGGAAATCGCATTAAATGGACAGCAAGCCGAGAACGAATTTGTTGGTTGTAACTGCGGCATCATGGATCAAATGATTTCGGCAGAAGGCCGTGAAAACCACGCCATGTTATTGGACTGCCGTAGTCTGGAAACAGAAGCCGTTTCTATGCCAGAGGACATGGCTGTCGTGATCATTAACTCGAATAAAAAACGTGGTCTGGTTGACAGCGAATACAATACTCGTCGTGAACAGTGTGAAGAAGCGGCACGAATCTTTGGTGTTAAAGCTCTACGCGATGTCACCATTGAGCAGTTCAACGAGAAAGTTTCTGAGTTGGATGAATTGGTGGCAAAACGTGCGCGTCATGTGATCACCGAAAACGACCGCACAGTCGAAGCGGCAAAAGCGCTCCGTTCGCATGATATTAAACGCATGGGTGAACTGATGGCTCAGTCGCATACATCAATGCGTGATGATTTCGAAATTACCGTCAAAGAAATCGACACCTTAGTTGAGATGGTGAAAGAGGTGATTGGCGAAGAAGGAGGTGTGCGCATGACCGGCGGTGGCTTCGGTGGTTGTATTGTGACGTTGGTTCCACCTGCATTAGTGGATGAAGTGAAATCGACGGTAGAAGCTAAATATGAAGCTGCGACAGGTTTAACAGCGTCGATTTATGTTTGTAAAGCCCAGGATGGCGCAGGTCTGATCGAAGCGTTGTAAGGGCAGGCGATGAAAGAATATTTTGAACAATTAGAACAAGCGATGATGCAAACGCCATCGTTTGACGGTCAAGCGGCGAATCTGCTCCAGCTTACTAATGCAAATGGTATGACGGCATCGTTTATGGATATTGGTGCGACTTGGTTGAGTTGCACGCTGCCGTTAGATGGTGAACACCGTGAAGTGCTATTGCGCTCGCCAAATATGGCAGAACACATGAAGCAAGACGCCTATTTTGGTGCCATCGTCGGTCGTTTTGCCAACCGTATTGCAAACGGTCAATTTGCGATCGATGGAGAGCATTATCAACTTGGTGTTAACAATGGTGAAAACTCGCTCCACGGTGGCTTAGATGGGTTCGATAAACGCCGCTGGAAGATTGCCGAACAAAGTGATCGACAAGTTGTTTTTACGCTTCGATCGCCTGATGGTGACCAAGGTTATCCTGGCAATCTCGATGTCAAAGTCACATACACGTTAACCGATGAGAATGAACTCGTTATTGCCTATGAAGCGAATACCGATAAAACCTCTCCGGTGAATTTAACTAACCACGCTTACTTTAACTTGGCGGGCGAGGCGAGCAACGCGAAAAGTTTGGACCATACGTTGCAGCTTAGTGCAGAGCATTACTTGCCAACGGATGCGGGTTTAATTCCTACGGGTGAACAAAAACCTGTCTCTGGTACCAGTTTTGATTTCACTGAGCCAAAACTTATTGGCCAGGCATTTCTTAGCGAGCAGGATCAGAAAAACGCGGGTGGCTACGATCACGCCTTTGTGTTGAAGCCTGAAGTGACCGATTGTGTGTCTGTTGCCGCGGTTCTTATTGCACCGAAAGAAGATGTGGTGATGAAGGTCAAAACCACTAAACCAGCCATCCAGTTCTATTCCGGAAACTTTTTAGCAGGTGTGCCGGGCGCAAGCAAAACTTACGCGCTTTATGACGGCCTTGCATTGGAAACTCAATACTTTCCTGATGGACCAAATAAACCAGAATGGGGACTCAACAGTGGGGTGTTGAGCTCAGGGGATTGCTATCAGCATCGAACCGTGTATCAGTTTGAATTTTAGATAGCATTTTTGGTGGGCTCTATGCCCACCTTTTTTTGATTCCTAGTCAATCGGATACAGATAATCAACAACGCTCAACAGAATTTCTGCGCACTAATGTTGGGCTGAAAATAATAGTTTCATCTTCATCTTCATCTTGTTCGTTACGAGACAGTGTCAAAGCCAATCGAGTGGCACGTTCAATCATTATATCTATTGTATAGCGCACTGCAGTTAAACGAGGATGAACAAAGTGTGCAATTAAGCCATCATCAAATCCTACCATTGATACTTTAGCTGGTACCTTAATGTCCTGAGCAGAGGTTGTACAATATGAGCCTATAATGACAACGGATTAGAGATGTTAAACGATCTTCGAATACATCGAGATTAATTATAATCGAACCAGAAGGTATGGTGTTCTGTGGTATCTAAGGTCGGTTAACCTTAAACAGCAAAATGTCGCTTAATAGAGTATCCAATCTGGCTGAAGCAGATCATTGATGCAAAACTAACGGTCATTAATTTCATAGTCGAAGTTACCGCCGTATACCCAGAAATACCTACCATTTCATCCTAATGACCTAATCCCAGATGAAGCTACCTTTATATGTGAATAAACTCACGGAACGCATCCTAGTACTCGTTAAAGTTCATTAAAGAGATGCGTCCAATTCGAATGATGATACCGAATTCGGATACTATTTGTTAAAAAGTGGTTTATCCTCTAAACCTTATGAGTTGTATCATACGGTAAATTGACAATAGTATGATCTTTTGCTGGGGAGATTTCGGCGTTTTTCAAGACAGTTGTCACTACATGCTTAACTATTAAGCAGCTTCTTTTTCTGGATTTAGGTAAACCTCTCCGATCGGCTCGCAGTTCCTGATATTCCGCGACCAGCTCTCTGGTTATTGTCTTTTAAGCTCCATCAGCACTTCTGCTCGATGACTTAAAATCGCTGCATCTTGATCACTGTGACGTTCTGATGGGGTAACGTAGTTCAAACGGCAGTGCTTATGCTCAGTGTTATACCAAGCAACGAAGGTCTCTACCCATTTGCGGCTTGCTTCAAGACTATTGAGTTATCATCACTAACTCTTGGACGGCTATAGGAAGGCGTGATACCCAGCTCTTCCGTTTTGGCTTTAAGCGTCAACGACTACATTGGTCCGCCGTTATCTGAGTGCAGAACCAGAGGCTGATTGAAGCACTGCTCACGCATCAGTGTGCGTTGCAGTAACTGCGCAGCCAGTTCGCCACACTCTCGGTCATGCACCTCATAAACCACGATTTTCCTGCGGTAGATATCTTCTATCACGTACAGATAACAGTGCTGACCTCGCTCTCCTGACGGCAGATAGGTAATATCCCAAGTGAAGACTTGGTTCGGACCTTTTGCCGTATAACTTGTTGGTTTAGATGCCTTTTGCCAACTGCTCTGTATACAACCCTTTCTCACGGCAGTACTGGCTCAGTTCATTCTCGGTCATGGAATAAGTTTCTGCGACAACTGCCAGTGTGGTTTGAGCTGACCACTGCTCGGAAGAAGTATTACTGTCTGGCACAACGGCTCCTGATTCTCTTAGCGCTTTTCGCCAATTGTACAGGGTTGCTTCATGGATTCCTTCTTCTTTTGCGACCTCCGCTACTGAGCGAGAGTATGGTGGTAACAACTTCTTTAGTACTGCTTCTTTTCTTTCCTGCGAATAACGAGACATTCTTTACTCTGCTACCGCCCCAAACTTGTTAAATTTTAACAGTGACAACTATCCTCCCAGAGGGGGATTTACGGAAACGATGTCTTTAATCTCCATAAATTGCTCGCGAGTTTGCCCTGTCATTAGTATTAATCCATACTAGAATTTATACTCTTAGGTCTTACAATTGCTAAGGAAAACTATAGATTATTAGTATGAGTGGTGGACTTATCTAGGATAATAATTTTTTGAATCAAAAGCATAGATGCAAAAGTTGTTGACTAAGTAGAAACTGGATGAATGGGACCATCGAACATGGTGTCTACAGTTTAAATAATTACCATACTAGTGTTGTCGATTTACGGGAGAGGGTATACCACTCGTCTCAACCACAAGGAGAAATATATGATTGTAGTAGCGAAGTTTTCTTTTGCTCATGAAGCTCATATTGTGAAAGCGAGTCTACAAAGTGCAGGGATAGAAAGTCATATCCCTGACGAAGACGCGGTAAATACTCAGTGGCTTTACACGATCACCATGGGTGGTGTTCGCCTGATGGTGTCTGAGAGTGATATCGAGAAAGCGATACAAATACTTAGTGGTGAGTTATCAGAGTCATTGGATAGCGAAGCTGTGGTGGATGAAGAAAAATGTGTTTGCAAAAACTGTGGTAGTGCATAGATATCTGAGCAACAAAGCTTATGAGAACTCTTGGTTTAGTGAGTTGCCAAGAGCCAAAGCTCCACTACAGAAAGGCTTAACAAGAACATATTGAAGTTCCAAATCACTTAGGTCGTCAGTTAGACGTTACCGCCCCAAATGAGGTATGGGCTGGTGATGTCACGTATATTTGGACGGGTAATCGGTGGATGTTCTTAGCGGTTGTTATCGATCTTTTGCTCGCAAATTGATTGGTTGGTCGATGACTCTATCACCTGATTCTAAGCTAACAGGCAAAGCTCTTTTGATTGCTTATGAGTCTCGTGGTAAGCCTAAAGGTGTTATTTTTCTTAGTGACAGCAATAATGTGTTGGCTAGATTTCATCGTGCTCTAACTAGGAATATTGGTTCATGCATGAAAGATGGTACCAATAATGTACTGAGCCTCCTGACCCATATAGCGATCGACCTTATGTATACTGCCTTGGCTCTGTCGATTGCTTATTATCGCTATTTGGTGAGGGTTGTCTCGCCAATATTTTTGACTCAAGAAGGGCATGACGCCTGTCTCATTACTGTCTTGTCCAAGTATTTGGTTGTGTGGCCGTCCATTTGACATTTCAAAACCGTAGTCTGTCATTTTGTCGAAAAATATCTATATATTTTTCAGTTTCTCAAGCAAATATAGTCTCTACTTCGCACAATATGCTCCCTGTCACAAAAATATGGCTATAAATCAAAATCATAGCTAGTTTTAAGATTTTCGTACCGAACATTATGCATGGTTCTAAACTTCAGACCGATTAAAGGCCCATGAGAATAGTTAGTATGGGCCTGATGAATATATGATTACTTATAACGCCGTTTATACATACAGCTATGGAGACGCTTGGCGGCTTTAATCATAGGTTTGTATGGTATATCCGCTATGGATACAAAGCCAACGTTGTAATTTTCTCCATCGTAGGAGCGACCGGTGATAGGTGAGTCGACATATTGGAACCAATGAGCACCAACGAAGTACGGGTTGTCGATGACGGAATGCAAGTACGCCTCGAACATTTCTCCACGTTCTTGTTGGTTACCTGCCGTGACTAGGCCTGGGTGATAAAGCCCCGTGTCTTTAGAACCAATATGGAATTCACCAATGATACTCGGCATATCTACTTCGGCTAAGAACTGCCAAGCCTGTGGATGTAAACCTTCTTTATAGTAATTGTAACTTATCACATCACAGTATTTAGCAGCAGCACGAACAACATTTGGCGTCATACCCCAGTCAGCAAATCGACACCCTAGGTAAAGGTGATTTGGAAGTTCGCTTTTCAGTGCTTCACGAACGACTTTGAAGTACTGAGAGGCATATGTTTCAAGCAGTAAACAGTAATCTTCAAGTTGAGCTTCGTTGTGCTTTAACCCATTAACTCCGGAACTTAACGCATCCCAAGAGGCGATATCTGTATTCCAACAGATGTTTAGAGCTTCAATACTCAAATACTTTTTTTTCAGTACTTTCATGAACTCAGCTTTTGTTGGTGATTCTTGTGCATCACGACTTAAGGTATGGATGGCAATTCCGTGTTGGCCTTGAATTGTTCCCATACGACCCCAGCTCTTTTCATTGTCGATAAAGATACCTACACACCAAGGCGTGTCTTTAATTTCGGCTCTGACTTGTTTCACTGTCGCAATAGCGCGCTCTTTAAATATTGGATCGAATGGATCAGGCAGTGGTGACCAGAAATCATCGCCGCTGCTAACCGTTTTAAACTCACCAATGATCCACCCATTGGCGAAAAAAGGCACTTTTTCATTTGAATAAAACTCAGGAGCGGTCCAGTTACCAAGTGATGTAAAGCCCCAGTTGAGCATACGATCCAGTGTGACTTCACGCCATTTCTGCATGTAGTCTTTACCATACTTGCGTTGTAAGTTTGCAGCGTAGAAACTAAAGGTTTCACCTTGTTCAAGTGCTCCTTCAAAGTTTTCACGCATGTATGCATAGTGCTCGCCTAAATCTTCTTGATAACTCGGTAGCCATTGGAAGCAATTACGACGTACAGTACTGCCAACGAAGGCGGTCTTCTTGGCTTCCATTGACACTTCAAATTTCTCGATAGAGTCTTCAGGGGTCGTGTCATCTGGGGACCGCTGCTCCACTTTTGAATGATCATAGTCGATACCGGTTTGAGTATATGAGTTGGCTAGGCGGATGACATCGATACCTGTTGCAAAGTAGAGGTAGCCTTCTGGATCAATAAGTGACCATTTCCCATCAACTTTTTCAGTACGATAGAAACCAGTGGCTTCATAACGTTTACCTTGGATATAACCACCAAAGCGTGAACGGCCAGCCATTGCTCCTTGTTTTAAATCCTGAAGTTCGCGCTCAGTAAACAGTTTGAGTTCTTCATCATTGTACACTTTTTCTGGATATTCGCAGTTAGCGTTTTGCCCGTAGCAATCAATAATTTGAGATAAATAATTTGGATTGTACTCTGGGCTGAGCATTAATCGGAAATTAGATAATTCTAGCTTATGATCAATGAGTGTACCATGAATACTCAGCTCGATTTGTACTATGTCCGACAAGTCAATATTCATTACTCCCCACATCCATGTAGCATAGACAAACGGACTGTCCCATGGAGCAGGGGGGGAACGAAAACCAGAATAGTGATTTGTATTGCCCTTTAAGTAATCTCCTTTAAGTTCAATTAAATAAGAGTTACTTGTGTTACCTGTGACATTAACGCAGCGGCTGTGCATTTGTCCTTTTGAATCAAAGATGTTGATAAAAACTTGTGTCGATCGCGAACCAAGGTTTTTAGCTTCAAATGCAAAGCAAAAATTTGGCATTTGGCTCCAGTCCCATTTGTCACCATCTACAGGTTCTATTAAAACTGATGTATACATGTTTTCAGCGCTGTGGCAATGAATTTTCAATTTGCTTTCTAATGTCATAGATGCATCTATGTTGTTAAAGCGGAATTCAGCAGGTATATCTTGTGTGGAAAAATCAAATAAAGAGATGGAACTATCGTGCTCTGAGTGTCTAACCACATCATTTATAGTTGGTGTCATTGTTGTATTCTCCTGTAAAGGGTCTTTTTAAATTTTAAGTTTTAAATTTTCATTTGTTAACCAATATTATCTTTGGTAAGACCAATAATTGATCGTAATCGCACTATTTACAGGATCGCTACCAATTACTACTCTTTGAGCTATTACGTTATAACTATATATTCCCTATCTTGTCTTACAGATAGGGAACCAAAATGCGACCTATCGGTCTTTGCGCGCTATTGGTAGACTGGTACAATAGAATAAACAAACAATAACGCCAGGTAGACCGTTGGGCTGGCATTCAGGTTAGGATATAAATGATGAAAACAACAAAGCGCCGTTACTACGACATTGGTCTACAGATTGAAGAGTTGCTCTACTCAGGTGTGTTCAAAGCAGGAGAGAGACTTCCTTCTGAACGTGATCTGAGTGAACGTTTTGACACCAGTCGTGCTACTATACGAGAAGCTATAATCATGTTGGAGTTGAAAGGTTTGGTTGTAGTTCGCCAAGGAGCAGGTATCTACTTTATTGATTCTCCAGATAAAGTTGCTTCTTGCACCATTGTTCCACACAATGATATTGGCCCATTTGAACTCCTTCAAGCGCGACAAATTATCGAGAGTAATATTGCGGGATTTGCTGCTACCCAGATTAAAATTAATGAGTTACGAGAACTTAAGCGAGTGCTCTTAGAGCAAGAGAAGGAACTGAACGGGGACAGTGAGCGTTTTGAAGAGCTTGACCGTAAATTCCACATTCTAATTGCTGACTCGACACAGAACCGTGTTCTTATTAATCAAGCAAGCGAGATGTGGCGCAGTGTTCGTACTCAGAATCCTTTGTGGAAAGCTCTAAATGACAAGTACTTGCATGAAGAAGTACTAAAAGAAGTTTGGTTGGAGGACCATAAGAAAATCTTCATGGCTTTACAAAAACGTAACCCTGAGGAAGCAAAGCAAGCTGTATGGAATCACATCGAAAATAGTAAGCAAGAGCTATTGAAAATAGCCAGTGCTGAAAGCGTAGAAGCGGATCTGGATGATTACTTCTTTACAATGGACTTAGAAATATAATCGATCTTTTAATTTTTTTGGCTTTGCGCAGCAAAGCCTTTGTTCTCTTCAGCCTTTCTATCTATTAGTGTGAACAACCTCACGCAAATCAATAAATAAATTAAAAAACACATAATCTCTGTGTTTTTTTGGTTAACCAGTGGTTATATTGGTTTTCCGCTTTGGTCTGTTGAGCTTTTGTTTTAGTGTAATTGATGAACAACAATTTTGACTGACTCTAATTGTATTGCAACGGGTATTCTTAGTTTAGGTTGCTGCTTCAACATCAATTACAATATCGACATTGAGTTCATAGAAATCATCAAAGCCAGAGACCATGAGGTAAGAGTTGTTGGCAGCTTAGCGACACATTGAGATATTTAGAGGACAAAAAATGTTATTTGGAAATATACACAGATTAGAACTAGTCGGTTATATCCACCCAACAATGAAAGCATTGATTCGAGAAGCTTGGGTTCTCGCGAACGATGAATCTATAGAAGACGGTAAGTATGAGCTTTCACATCAGGGCGCTTTCGTTGTGTTAGTGTCTGCGAATACAGAGCCGTTAGAATCTCGTAAGGCTGAGTATCATAAAGAATATATTGATGTCCAAATCGTTAAATCGGGGGAAGAAAAACTTGGCTATTCGAACCATCTATCGGCGGATAAACTGGCTCTCGTACGTTTGAACAATGATGTGGACTTTCTGCGTGACGTAGAGCAAGAGCAGTTTGTTTCGTTGCGAGCGGGTGACTTTGCGGTGTTTTATCCGAACCAAGTCCATCGCCCCTTATGTGCCGTTGAAGAGCCTTGCAAGGTTGTGAAAGCGATCATCAAGATACCGTATACTTTGCCGGTTTAGCTTTTTCTTTGTAGCACTTTGGTATCACTGCTAGATTAACAAACATTACGTAAAAAGTGGCGTCAGAGACGATGAGCAATATTGGTACAACTAAGCTCTAGTTGGATAGTAGTGATAGCCCATCAAAGTCGACCCCATCGATGACATCTCGTAATCAATAACCTGTGTAAGACCTGTAATATGGCAGTGACCTACCCCCAAGAACTATTCCAAAACTTTGTTAGTGGTTCTTGTTAAATTACCACTGTTTCGTGCCGTTCTTGTGGTCGCTGCAAACTCAGACGGTGTCAGGTAACGCAGAGCTGAGTGGGGGCGATTTTCATTGTAATCCAATCGCCAGAGGCTGATTAGGTCACGAGCATGACTCAAATCCCTAAACCAGTGCTCGTTTAAACATTTATCTCTGAACTTACCATTAAAACTTTCAATATAAGCATTTTGTGTCGGTTTCCATGCCTGGATTAATTTTAAAATCACACCATGCTGATAAGCCCATTGGTCGAGCGCTTTCCCTGTAAATTCTGGGCCTTGATCCGTTCGAATCGCTTCTGGATAACCTCGAAAAGTAGGGATAGACTCCAGTGTGGTCATAACTTCATCCCCGAGATCCCTGTAGCACCAGGAATATCTAGGCAGTCCTTTGTATAGTCATCCACAATCGTCAGGCGTTTAATCCGTCTGCCGTTACTGAGCGCATCCATCACAAAGTCCATAGAGCAATAGAGCAAGTGTGATTTGGTACTGAAGGAAGCAAGAGAGGCTCTCGCACAACACTCTGTGATTTTCTACTGGTCGTTAATCCTAATTCGCAGTACAAGCGATAAAATCGCTTATGGTTAACATCAAAACCTTCTCGCCTAAGAAGGCGATGGATTCGACTATAACCAAATCGACGTCGTTCCAATGCCACCTCCTTTATACGAGCCTGAAGCTTATCATCCTCGCGGTAAGCTTGAGGTTGATATCGCATTGACGCGCGTTGAATACCGACGAGCAGACAGGCTCTTCGTTCTGAAAGCTGGGTGCCTTTCTGAATGACTTTGACAGCCTTGCGTTTGTCCTAGACGGTCAGTACTTTTGGCTGAGAGCTATTTTCAGTGCTTCTGAGTCCAGCAGCGTTTCAGCCAGCAGCTTTTTGAGCCGAGCGTTCTCGTCTTCCAGCGCCTTAAGGCTGCGGGTTTCAGAGATATCCAGTCCTGCGTATTTTTACGCCATGTATAGAAAGTCGCATCCGGTATCCCATGTTTGCGGCAAAGCGCTCTGGCGGGGATACCTACTTCCGCTTTATTTAAAATGGCAGGATTTATTGTTCATTGAATCGTTTTTTCATGTTCATCATCTCCTTAGTTGGATGCACATTACTAAGTATAGACTGGACTAGAATAAGGGGATCTGGTTAGTACCGATTAAACCTCATATTACAAAACTCTTCACGCCACAAATATTAGGCTATAAATCAATGTCTTTAATTGCTCGGTTTTATGATGTTTATAGACACTTATTAAGTCATTATCATTAATGGAGTTTGAATCGCTTAACTATGTTTTCCAGTGATTGATTGGTCGCGGCTAATTGCTCCATGTTAACGGTTGCTTGCTGAGAGTTCGTATCCAAAACCTGAACCATTTGGTTCATCGAAGTCATATTTGAATCAATCTCACTACTGACTTTAGTTTGTTCGGCAGCAGCTTGAGCGATCTGTTCACTGGTTTCACCAATGGCATTGATGGCATTGATCACCTCTTCGAGTGATTGTGTTATCTGTGTTGTTGACGCCGAAGTTTCTCTGCAGCGCTGTTGAGTGTCATTCAGTGAAGTGACGACCGTTTCGCTACTGGAGTGCAAAGAGTTCAACATCTCATTGATCTGGCTAGTACTGTCTTGAGTTCTTGCCGCTAAAGCGCGAACTTCATCAGCGACAACAGCGAAGCCGCGGCCTTGTTCGCCCGCCCGCGCAGCTTCAATTGCAGCATTGAGTGCAAGTAAGTTAGTTTGCTCGGCAATCCCGCCAATCACACCCAGCACAGAATGAATTTGTTCTACGTCCGACACCATCGAGTTAATTGAGCTCGACATCACTTCAAACTCTTGATTGAGCGCGTCAACGCTTGCTACCGCAGAGTGAACGACATTATCGCTTTGTTGTGCATGAGTAATGGCTTGCTGAGTAAGTTTGGCAGAGTGGGAGGCACTTTGTGAGACTAGCTCGGCCGTTGCACTCATTTCTGTCACTGCCGTTGCCGCTCGTTCCATCTCTTCGTTATGCTGTTGTACCATTTCTTTGTTTGACACTGTTTGCGTATGGAGTTGATGGATTTCGGTTGTAGAGTGACCACTAAGCCCTTGAACCTCTCGAAGCATGGTATTGAGTTGTCGAATGAACTCGTTGATGCTTTTCGCGATATTGCCTAAATCGTCATCGCTTTTAACGATGAGTTGTTGGGTTAAATCACCTTCACCATTGGCTAGTTCACCAACTAACGTTCTTAACTCTACAATTGGTTTGTAGGCAAAGTGAATGATTGTCATGCCAATGGCGACTAGGAGCACAGCTGCGAACAATGTGGTCAAGAGGATCTTTTGGTTGAGCGCTGAGGTGTGTGCGTCGATGTAATCACTGTCAACGTGCCCGATCACCTGCCATTGCTGTTGATCGAATTGAATCGGTAGGGTAATGCTATGAGTGTTTGACGAGTCTTTGTTCGTGAACAGCATTTGAGCGTTGTTATCGATGAGTTCAATGAAACTGCCTTCGCGATTCAGCATCGAAAGGTTATCTAGTGATGGTTGCAAGTTAATTTCGAAGATATCGATGCCACCGCTACTGTCTATAGATGGGTGTGCAATGGCAATGATAGGTAAACCATCTACGTGCTCGATAGAGCCAATGTAGTCGTTTGTCTCAGCAAACTTAGCTATTTGGCGGTATCGCGCCTCTTGAGTTGCGTCTAACTCCAAAAAGGTTGGAGGATTGTTCTCTACAAACGGAATGGACGGGTCTGGGCTGAAAACCGAACCATACATCACTTTTGTGATGCGGTGGAAGCTTGATGATTCGAGTACTTGTGCTACATTTGATAGGTTGACGGGAATGCTGTTAGCCAATTGGATATAGTATGAAAACTGATTTTCAAGTTGTTGGCTTATCAGCGATATTTGAGTTTGTACAGCTCGAGTGTCTGATTCAACAAACTCATCTTGAATAAAATATCGAGAGCTCATGAACGAGACAGTGATTGAAGCAAGCAACAGTGTGAGAATGACGGTAAATATTGTTGTTTTGAAAGATAACCGTTTCATACCTTTTCCTAGAAGTTTCACGCGTTAAAAGTAGTGACAAGTGCTTTATTTGAGTTTGGTGTGCATGGTATTTGCGTTGGGTTATGCAATTAAAAAAGGCTACACCCCGTGACTATCGAAGGGAATGCAGCCAAAAATTAACTAACAATGAAGAAGTTAGCTAAAGAGTAGGACCTAAATCCAAAAGCAAAGTTAGCTAATAAGGTAGTCATATACACTTTGCGCAACTGGGATGCCCTGCTCTTCACACTGTGCCTTGTACTCGACCTGAGGGTCATTGGGGGCGCGAACTTTATCTACTCCAGGAACTGGGCGAACCTCACGTAATTCTCGCATCATTACCGCCATAGTGGCGGAGAAGAGCGGTGTGCCCAGGCGAGTTGGGTCGATAATGATGACAAGGCTAGCTAGTTTACGCATCTTGTCGTATTCACCGTACATGCGAGTGATGTGGTTGCCGAAGTTAGCACCCATCAAAACACCTGTTAGTGCGTCAATTGCCAATGCGATACCTGAACCTTTGTGGCCTCCAAATGGGAGTAGGTTTTCTACCTCGTGAGGGTTGGTTGTTTCGTTACCTTCTTTGTCGATAGCCAAACCTTTACCAATCTTTTGTCCCGTTTCTTTGGCATGCAGCAGCTTACCAAATGCCGTTGCGCTGGTGGCCATATCAACGATCATTGGGTGAGAGCCTTCAACCGGGAACCCAAAGGCAATAGGGTTAGTACCCAAGAAGCGCTCTGCGCCGCCATGAGGTGCAACACAAGTATCGGTTTGAGTCATTGCAATCGCAATCATGCCTTGTGATGTTGCTTGTTCCATGAAGTAAGACAGTGCACCGCAGTGAGACGTGTTTTTCACGGTCACAAAACCTAGACCTGTCTCGGCTGCCATTTCAATACCGTGCTCAGTTGCTGCAATGAGTGCAGAGTGACCCATGCCATCATCAGAGTCTAGTATCGCGACTGATGGAGACACTTGTTCGATACTGAATTTCGCTTGTTTGTTTAAGCCACCAGCCGCTAGGCGAGTGCAGTAATGTTCTACGCGCATTACACCATGAGAGTGAACACCCGTTTTGTCAGCGTGCACCAACACATCAGTAACTTCTTGTGCAGTTGCAGCATCTAGCCCAGCCGCAGTCAGCTTGCTAAGGGCCAGTTCACGAAGCTGTCCTTCATTAACACGTACAGTTGTCATAATTTAATCCTTAATTCCTTAAAAGTTGATAACGCCTTTAACCAATTCGCGGTTTTCTACGACATCTTCGTTGTAGCGTTCGCCGAACGTTTGAAAGTCGTACTCTTTGTTTTTCATAATGTTTTGAGAAACCTTGCCATCGGCCATGAGCTCAATCACTTTTTCGAAATCTTGACGAGTCGCATTACGGCTGCTCAGCAATGTGGTTTCTTTTTTGTGGAACGTTGGATCATCTAGAACCAAATCACCTATATAGAGACCGATAAAAACGATCTTACCGCCGTGGCGAATCAGCTCTACGCTTCGACTCATCGAGCCTTTGTTGCCTGTAGCGTCAAGGACGGTGCAGGGTAAGCGACCGTTAAACGCGTCTTTGAGCGCTGCTTCGTAGTTATCTTCAAGAGGGTTTAGTGCTAGCACACCTAGGTTTACCTCAACGTGTTCACGGCGACCTGCATCGACATCAGCAACCGCAACCGTTGCGCCTTCTGCTTTTGCAATTGCTGCGGCAGCAAGACCAATTGGACCTGAGCCAACAACAAGAACATTGTTACCTTGACGTACTTCAGCACGGCGCACTGCATGAGCACTGATAGCAAAGCACTCAACCAACGAACCTTCAGATGCGGATACATTTTCTGGAAGCTTAACCAGGTTATCTTCGTATACCGCTAAGAACTCAGAGAAACCTCCATCTTGGTGTACACCGTACAGCGAAACGTTTTCACAACAGTTCGTTTTGCCTTCTTCACAAGCTGCACAAGTGCCACATGGAATACACGGAATAACAGAGAAGCGTTCACCAACTTTTGCACTCTTACAAGCCGCACCGACTTTTTCGGCAGTGCCACAGATTTCATGACCTAATACACGAGGGTAAGAGAAGAACGGCTGACGACCTGCATAAGCGTGAATGTCAGTGCCACAGATACCAACCGCATTGATTTTAAGAAGTACCTCGTTGTCTTGTATTTCTGGAATATCACGTTCAATGTACTCGATTGAGTGAGGTTCGTTACAGATTAGCGTTTTCATGTTAATACCTTAATTTTTTGAATTAGTGAGTAAGCTCAGCGAACATCGCTTTGATGCCATTCTCTTCGATGAATTCGAAGGCGCTTAGAATTTGTTGTTTGAATAACTTGTGTTGCTCTGCGTTGTCACCGAAAACTTTTTCTACTTTCAGCAGCGTTTCAGCGATTTGTAGTTTGTCATTAGCTCGAGAGGCAATGTCGGTGAACTCTTCTGCCAATGGGTCAGCTAGAGCTTCACCTGACTTAATCGTGTTGATGACGTAGTGCATCCATCCGGCGATGAGAACAGGCAAGCAGCGCGTTGCGATTCCGCGATCGTACAATGTGAGGAAAGGATCAACCGCTCGTTGTGGAAGTTTTTGCGAACCGTCCATCGCGATTTGTCCGGTCTTGTGCTTGATGTTCTGGTTACTAAATCGTGCGACTAGCAGTTCGGCATACTGTTCTAGATCGACACTTAGGCTTGGGCTAAGTGATTTGGCTTGCTCTTCTCTCATTAGAGTCAGAGTGACTTGGCGCAACTCTTCGTCTTGCATACATTGATAGATGTATTCATAGCCCGCTAACGTGCCGTTATATGCAAGGAATGAGTGGCTACCATTGAGCATGCGGAGCTTCATCTCCTCATACGGAAGCACGTCTTCTACCAACATTGCGCCTGCTGCTGTCCAGTCAGGTCGACCTGCGACAAAGTTGTCTTCAACAACCCATTGACGAAAGTCTTCACACACTACGCCACAAGGGTCGCGATACCCTGTTTCTTGTTCAATTACATCAAATTGGTCAGGAGTCATAGCGGGGACAATGCGGTCGACCATCGTGCTTGGGAACGATGCGTTCTCTTCGATCCATGCACAAAGTTCTGGGTTACAAAGTTCTGCGAAGTCCAGTACTGCATTACGAGTGAGATGTCCATTTTCAGGAATGTTGTCACAGGACATAACACTAAATGCAGGTAGACCGAGTGCTTTGCGCTGCTTAAGAGCCTCGGTGATCAGACCAATCGCAGATTGTGGTTGAGTCGGGTTATCAAGGTCATGAGCAATCAGTGGGTTTGTGGTGTCAAGAACACGTGATTGTGGTTCAACACAGTAACCTTTCTCTGTAATTGTCAAAGAGACAATCTTAACCTGTGGCTCAATCAACTTGTTTATTGCAGTAGCGATGCCAGTATCTGGTGTATGGATTTGCTCAGTGATCGTGCGCACTAGACGGGTTTCTGTTTTGGTCGCAGATTTCTCGACCACAGTAAATAAACCGTTTTGCGTTTTCAAATCATCGATCAGTGCAGAAGGTCCAAACATGTTTATTTCACAAATGCCCCAACGAGAGCCTGTTATGTCATTTGTTAAGTCGTTATAAACAGCTTGATGTCCGCGGTGAAAAGCACCAAAACCAATATGCACAATGTTTGTTGCAAGTTCTTCACGAGCATACGTAGTTTTCGTTGTGTATCTCGCTTTCTCAATATTTAAACCGTTCATGTTCAACCTTTGTAGTTAATTGATTAACCAATGCGTCATTTATACTGTGGAGAAGTGGTTATTTCAGTGATAAAAGTCACAGATAGCATACCAAATAATTTTTATTGGTCAACCATAATGGGGCTGTATCTGTTTTTGTGATTTAATTAACGTTATATGTGATGTTTTTGAGTGGTTTCATAAAATCTTTGGACCTTATTTTTGGCCCTTATGAGGGTTAAAACAAGAACTGTGATCTTAGTTGGTAAATCAAAAGTTTGATTGGTTGACCATGTGGCGTCTCTAACTTAATATCTTTTACATTCCTTTGCTGGAGCGTATTTCAGCAAATATATTTGGTTTCAAGATTAAGATTAAGATTAAGGTTGAATGACAATGAGTTTGGAAATAAAACAAGATACGGAGTCTAGCTATAGCGATATTCTTAGCTTTGGTGAGCCAATGTTTGAGTTTAGCCAAGTTGGACAAGCAGGTTCAGGCCAGCCTGATTTCTTGAGTGGTTTTGGTGGTGATGCTTCGAACTTTGCTATCGCAGCAGCAAGACAAGGCGCATCAGTTGGAATGTTGACACAACTTGGCGACGATGAATTCGGTAAGCGTTTTGTTGAGCTGTGGGAACAGCAGGGTGTTAGCAGTTCAGCTGTGTGTATACTACCAAATAAAGCAACGGGCGTTTATTTTATTACGCACGATGATGAGGGACACCATTTTTCTTTCTTGCGTAAGAACTCTGCGGCCAGTTTAATGACACCGCAAGACTTACCATCAGATGCGATTGCCAATGCTAAGCTTCTTCATATCACTGCTATTACTCAGGCGATTAGTGATTCAAGTTGTGACTCAGTGTTTGCAGCAATTGAAACAGCGAAAGCGCACGGCACTCAAGTGTCCTATGACACCAACTTGCGCTTAAAGCTATGGTCACTGCAACGCGCTCGCGCCATCATTAATGAAACCGCGTCACTAGTCGATGTCTGCTTCCCTAGTATTGACGAAGCACGCTTGGTGACTGGCCTTGAACATGCTGACGATATCATCGATTTTTACCTAAAAGCAGGCGCGAAAGTTGTCGTACTTAAACAGGGTGGTGACGGTGCGACAGTGGCTAATGAGCATATTAGGCATTTCATCCTTCCGCATAAAGTGACACCTGTTGATGCGACCGCTGCTGGTGATTCATTTGCAGGCTCATTCTGTACGCATTATGTCAACGGAGAGTCTTTAGAGCAGTGTCTTGCGTATGCAAATGCCACCGCGTCTATCACGATTACTGGTTTTGGTGCAGTTGCCCCTTTACCGACATTTGAGCAAGTGCTTGAGAAAATCAACGAATCTAAATAGGGAGCAAAGAAATGGATCTCAATCAACGTTTAGCTAAGCTCAAAGTTGTGCCTGTGATTGCTGTAGATAATGCGCAAGATATTTTGCCTTTAGGTAAGGCGCTGGTAGAGAATGGTTTACCAGTCGCAGAAATTACCTTTCGCTCTGACGCGGCGACTGAAGCCATTCGTTTACTTCGTACTACTTATCCAGACATCTTGATTGGTGCGGGTACGGTATTGAACGAAGCTCAAGTAATTGAGGCAAAAGAGGCGGGTGCTGACTTTATTGTTTCTCCAGGCTTGAACCCAATCACAGTAAAAGCATGTCAAAAACATAAAATAACCATCGTCCCTGGTGTAAACAGCCCATCGTTGGTTGAGCAAGCTCTTGAGCTTGGTGTTGATACTGTTAAATTTTTCCCAGCAGAAGCGTCGGGCGGTCTAGCGATGTTGAAGTCGTTGCTTGGCCCTTATCAACAAATCAAAGTGATGCCTACAGGTGGTATCAATCAAAACAACATTCATGATTATCTGGCTCTTCCTGCTGTACTTGCTTGTGGTGGTACGTGGATGGTGGATAAATCACTGGTACATAAAGGTGCTTGGGATGAAATTGGCCGATTGGTCAGAGAAATTGTCGCCGCAGTATAGAACAGGTATGAGTAATGAAAACAACAATCAAAGACATCAAAACGAGACTGTTTAAGATTCCGTTAAAGGAAATTTTATCTGATGCAAAACATGGTGATCATGACCACTTTGAGCTGATCACTACAACGGTCACGTTAGAAGATGGTTCGCAGGGAACCGGCTATACTTATACTGGTGGCAAAGGCGGTTACTCGATCAAAGCGATGCTAGAGTATGATATTCAGCCTGCGCTAATCGGCAAAGACGCGACGCAAATTGAAGAGATCTATGACTTTATGGAGTGGCATATTCACTATGTCGGTCGTGGCGGTATCTCTACATTTGCGATGTCTGCGGTAGACATTGCGCTTTGGGATCTAAAAGGTAAACGAGAAGGCTTGCCGTTATGGAAAATGGCTGGTGGAAAAAACAATACCTGTAAAGCGTACTGTGGTGGCATTGACCTTCAGTTTCCACTTGAGAAATTGCTCAACAATATTTGTGGTTATTTAGAAAGTGGCTTCAATGCCGTTAAGATCAAGATTGGTCGCGAAAATATGCAAGAAGATATTGACCGCATTAAGGCGGTTCGCGAGCTGATTGGGCCAGATATCACCTTTATGATCGATGCCAACTATTCGTTGACAGTAGAACAAGCGATCAAACTGTCAAAAGCGGTAGAGCAATATGACATCACGTGGTTTGAAGAGCCAACATTGCCAGATGACTACAAAGGTTTTGCTGAGATTGCTGACAATACAGCGATTCCGTTGGCCATGGGGGAAAACCTTCACACCATTCATGAGTTTGGTTATGCAATGGACCAAGCAAAGCTTGGCTACTGCCAACCAGATGCCTCAAACTGTGGTGGCATTACCGGTTGGTTGAAAGCGGCGGACTTGATTACAGAACATAATATCCCAGTGTGTACTCACGGTATGCAAGAGCTACACGTAAGTCTTGTTTCAGCGTTTGATACAGGTTGGCTAGAGGTGCACAGCTTCCCGATTGATGAATACACCAAGCGTCCTTTGGTTGTAGAAAACTTCCGCGCTGTGGCGTCCAATGAGCCGGGTATCGGGGTCGAGTTCGATTGGGACAAAATTGCTCAGTACGAAGTGTAAACATGTAGACTTTGAATCCAAACCCCTCTTTTGAGGGGTTTTGTGTTTTAATCAGACGATAACTTATTTGAAGTTGAAACTATGAAATTATTAGGCATCCATCACGCGGCGATAATCTGTTCTGACTACGTAAAATCTAAATCGTTCTATTGTGATGTGCTTGGGTTAAAGGTACTGGCTGAACATTACCGTCAAGAACGCGACTCTTATAAGCTAGATTTGCAGTTACCTGACGGTTCACAGATTGAACTGTTCTCATGTCCTAACCCGTCAGCCAGAGTGAGTGGCCCTGAAGCGTAAGGGGTACGTCATCTGGCTTTTCGCGTTCATTCTGTTGAGCAATACGCTGAATACTTAAAGGGCAGAGGATTAGAGGTCGAAGCCATTCGTGTCGATGAATACACCGGGAAACACTTCACCTTTTTCAAAGACCCAGATGATTTGCCTCTAGAGCTCTATCAAGTGTGATGTTCATTCCACGGGCTACTTGTTGATTGGAAAAGATCAATCATCGCATACCCTAATGACGGATTTCTGGCATTGAATAGATAGACTGCGCGGCGTTTATCCTTATCCAATGGAAATATAATAAATGAATACAAAACTTGTAGCAGTGGGCTGAGCTATTGTCTTGCTTGCGGGCTGTAATGATAGCAACTCAGACAACCCAACCAATTCAAACGAAACTGCGTTGGTCTCTTTTGCTGTCTCAGATGCACCAGTTGATGATGCAACTGAAGTTGTCGTGGCATTTGATGCACTTGAACTAACTCATGAAAGTGGCCAGCGCTACTACCTTAACGTTGTTGATACAGATGAAGACAATGATTACCAGCGAATCAATTTACTCGATTATCAAGGAAATGATTCTCGTGTAATTCTGTCCGATGAACGCATTGCGATCGGAAACTACAGAGAATTGATTGTCCATACCAAGTCAAATCAATCTCTTCAATGGGTTGAGGCAAATGGCAATCACAATCTGAAAGTGCCTAGTAATAAGTTAAAGCTAGGTGGATTTGAAGTCGACACTGAAACCGTACAAGCATTTACAATTGAATTTGATCTGCGCCAATCTCTGGTTTTACGTGGGAATAATAGCAACAACAATGGATACAACCTGAAGCCATATGGAGTAAAGATTGTTGATAATGGTGCTGCGTCTTCATTATCTGGTCATGTTGACCCTGCTTTGTTCACTGAGGGGGACGCGTGTACGGCTAACGGAGGAAATTTTGTTTACTTATACCGAGGTCATGACCATGAAGAGGGTACATTAGTCGACAATATCGATACTCAAGATGAAGATTATCTTGATGACTTTGAATTACCAGAAAACTATTCTGCTCCATATGTATTAACAGAGGTTTCTGATGAAGGGGAGTACTCCTTCGGCTTTATTCCTTCAGGAGACTACACAGTGGCGTTTACTTGTGGTGCTTATATTGATGACCCTGTTCAATACGATCAGATAAAGATTGCGAACCCTACTGAACAAGTAAAAGAAGTGACACTGGAGTCGACCAAAGAACACGTTGTTGATTTCAAATAAAATTTAGTTGAAATCAATTAAAATAGGGAGCCTAGCGCTTTCCTATGTGTTTCTATCTAGTCGTCCAAACCTGAAATATCTCTTTAGCCTCACTGCATTTATGCAAAGTCAGGGCTTTTCTTTGATGATCTGACGTACCTCCTCGGCCACGTTTCGTTTCCAGCCCTGCGGTAAGACATAATTGCGTATCGAATGCAGAACGAATGGTGCCATCGGGCTTAAAATCAAAGCGCTGTAACTCAGAATCACTACATTCAGCAAGCTCCACGGGTGAGTGACTGTCTAGCTCGGTGGCTTGAACGCACACATTGAACTTAGAAAGATAGAGCCGATGTTCAGCGAATTTAATATCGTCAAAGGCTTGGTCATCACCGATAGAGCCTTGATAGCGATAGCACGTGTGTACTAGAAGGCCTTTATCTGGGGTAATGTGGTTTCCCTTACCAACAATATCGAGACAATAGCCATCCAAATAACCATCAAGGTTATCTGCTATCATGATCTCAACATCTTTGGCGTTCAATTAGTGAGAGAGGGCAGATGTTACAAGTATGACGAGAGCGTGTATCTTGATCATGGAAACTCATCCTATTTTTGTTCGTTCCGGTACGGTAATAACAGTATAGAAAACAAGATGAATTTGGCTGGGAAAAGTGCCTATGGTGTTCTGATGCAATGATTTTGTACGATACAGTCGAGCAATCTTTTCGCTTTGACGTGCTTGAACTTTAAAGGCTGTGCAAGATCACCAAAGAGCGGAATGCCGCCACCGAGAAGTACAGGAATAGTTGTGATAATCATTTCATCAATTAAATCTTCTTTGAGGAATATTTGTACCGTTTTCCCACCGTCGATGTAGAGATTATTTAGGACTTTTGCATTGAGGTCTGAAATGACCAGCTTAAGCTCTCCTTTGACGAGAAATACTTTATCTTCGTAACCTGTCGGCACTTGCGTCATGGTATTACTCAGAACATAAACAGGCTTACTGTAGGGCCAATCAATATCAAAGCCCAGAACAATATCTAGTGTGTTTCTTCCCATGATTAAAGCGTCAATGGTTTCCATAAACTCAGCGAAACCCATATCTGATCCGTCAGGGTTTGGGAGGTCGTGCAGTCAATCAAGATTGTTCTCTTTATCTGCAATATACCCATCAAGGCTAGTGGCGATATAAATGATGTTTGACATAAATTGTTCCGTATTCAAGACCGGTCTAAGGGACGAGCATTATCGTTAACTCGATAGTTTGTGCAAGGTGTATTACGACGCTTTTAATTTATGCTCTTCTGGGTTAAGACGTCGGCACTAACGAGAAACGCTTCCAGTGCATTGAACGCCAGCGAACAAACATGATACTGCTACGAACCCACTCATCTGCGGCAATGGCCAACCATACTCCGAGAACGCCAATACCCCAATGTAGCCCTAATAAGTAGCCTAATGAAACCGACACACCCCACATGACAAGTATGGCAATTTTTACGGTAAAGTTAATATCGCCCGCCCCTTTTAGTGCAGAAATAAAAATGAGATTGCCAACACGACCAGCTTCAATAAGCAAAGAGGCGATGAGTAGCGTAGCTAACAAAGCGGTAATTTCTGGATCTTCAGTAAAGAGACGAATAATGGGTTCTTTTAACAGTATGACCAAACTGATCGCGGCTAAAGAGGTGGCGAGCCCAACAAAGTAGTATTTGTGTACCCGAGTGAAAATATTATCGAGCCATTGCTTACCTACGAAGTAGCTGGTTTGAATTTGTGTCGCTTGGCCTAACGCAAGTGCAAAAGTGAAAGTCACACGCGTGATATTTTGCGCATAGGTATAGGCGGCAAGTGAAGATGTTCCTAGTTGCACTACGATATAGACTAAAACGATCTGCGATAGGTTGTAAGAGAGAATCTCGCCACCATTCATTACGCCAATTCGGAATATCTGACGATAAATAGATTTCGGAATTCGCAGCCAATCTTTATAAGGAAAGTGAATATCACTGCGCTTTAGAATTACTATCAATAGGAGTGTGGTGACGATTTGACTAAACACTGTAGCGATAGCGACACCAGTGATACCGTAGACCGGTAGCCCAAAAGGCTGGTAAAGGGCAATATAGTTACCAATGATATTGAGAATACCAGCAATCAGGTTTATCACCATCGGTGAGCGAGAATAGCCATGGCTGCGTAAAATGGTGGTTAATACAACACTAAAAGTTAAGTTAAAGGTGAAGACTCCGCTGATAATAAAATAATCGAACCCCACCTGTGCAACGGCAGGTTCAAGGCCAAACACGCCAACAATAGCTTCGGCGCTAAAAAACATCATTAGACTCAATACTATCCCAACACTTAACCCTAGAATCATGCTAGCTAGCCCGACTTGGGACGACTTTTCATGTTGCTGGGCACCATTATATTGTGCAATTAGAATCCCTGTTCCGCTGCTGACCATCAAAGAGATGACAATCAAGAAGAAGACAATTTGTGACACCACACCGACGGCAGACACGGCTAAATCTGAATAGCCAGAGAGCATGAATACATCTGTGATACCAAGAGCACTTCGTAGCAGTGTTTCTATGAATATCGGCCAAGTAAGAGCGACAATATTCATTCTCCCATCAAGAGATTGAGACTTTAACGACATGTTTAGCTTCCTGCGAGATAGAATCAGGTCAACCGAGAAATGAAGATCAGACTTAGTGGTCAACCAATTACGCTCTATTGTGGTTTAAATAATGAGCAAAATCTTTGCGCTAATCCACAAAAGTTTGAAGTTTAAACAATTATTAATCAGCAAAAATAGCGGTCATCTTTCGATATGCACTCGGCGATGTGCCGTGATATTGCCTAAAGTTTCGGTTGAAACTGGACACCGTAGAAAAACCGACTCGAAAACCGATATCAGCAACACCTAATTTTGTTTCTAGTAAGAGTTTTGCCGCGGCCTCGGAGCGAATTTGCGTTATGTAACTCATTGGTGACTGGCCAGTGTGGTTTTTAAAGGCGCGACAGAAAGCGTTTTTATTCATACTGGTTCGCGTAGCAATCGCTTCAAGGTCAAACTCACGGTGGTAGTTGTTCTGCATCCAGTCAATTGATGCTGAAATTTTCGTGCTGGGTTGGACTTCGATTTGCGTATCGGTATGGTTTGCGAGGTATTCACATTGGCCTAGCTTACTGATTTCAGAGAGCAAAGAGAGAAACTGAATAACAGAGGAGACGCCCTGACTTTCTATTAGGCTTTTTATACTCTCGAATAGGTAAGTTGGTGCAGAGCGTATGACTAATCCGTGACGCGAATCTGAGATCATTTGAGCGATACGCGACAGTTCAGGGGTATCCACAAACAAGCTGCCGAAACAATCAGGGGTAAACTGCAAAACGTAAGAACAAAGAGGGTGTTTAGCATTCGCACTGTATGAGGTAAATCGGTGAGGTACATCTGCACCAATCAAGAAAATATCGCCCTCACAAAAGTTTGCAGTACTGTTTCCAACTAAGACTTTACCGTGTCCTTTGGTGATAAACACCAATTCTGTTTCGTGATGAAAGTGGTAGGGGTGCTCAAATTCAGCCGATTCAAATTGGTAAGCAGTAAACGAGCGCTCTCTTCGTGTAATGGTTTCTGCAGTGGCTTTCACTTGAGGCTCTCTCGTTTTGTTGCTCTTAAGGTGGGTATAGAATAAAGGCTAAAAATCAATAGGGTAAGTGATCCATTTCACGAATTTAAGTGATGCTAATTTCTGATCATTATGCGCAAATATCTGCGCAGATTGGTTTACCATAACGCTCTATGCTAGTCACCATAATCGAAATGGAGACAGATAGATGATTAAATCTGAAATATCGTTAGAGGGTGTTGCAACTGATTTTATTGCTTCACTGATTCCTGCTGAGAAACCTCGCAAAAAAACGCGCATTGCCTTTGTATCTGTAGCAATTGAGATCCACTTTAATTGGGATTTAGCGCGAGAGACAACATTGTCGGTCGCTGAGTCAATTCGTCAGATGTTGCCAGAAGAGCAGTACGACTTCATTGCCGCTCAAGAGCCTTTTCAAGACCACACCGAACTACAACAGTTTCTTGATGACGCCGCTCATGGTGGCATCGACGGGTTGGTGTTGTGTCATTCAGCTTATACAACAGGCGAGGTCGCTTCACAATTAGGTACATGGCTGTCAAGGCACAAGACCCCAATTTTCAGTCTGGCGATGCCTGAGCCAATGGGCAATGGGCTAAACCTTCAAGCTAATCGTTTGTGTTCTCAGAACTTTGTATTAGGAATTTTGAATTCACTCGATGTGAAATATCAGTGGCTGTTCTGCGCACCGCAAGATGAGCGAGTTGAAGCGGAATTGCAGCGCTTTGCACGAGTTAGCCGTACATTATCACAGCTCAAAGGTCGTAAAGCTCTGATTGCAGGCGCAAGCCGAGTACCTGGATTTTATGATTGCGAAGTGAATGAACTTGAGATTATGAAAAAGCTTGAACTGGGCTTTGATCGAGTGAACCTAGTCGATATTACCTCTCGCATGTCAGAGTTTAAAGACGACGATGTGCAAGAGGTGAAGCGTTTAATCTTGAGTCACCCAGACTGCAAGCTGAATAACGTTCCAGACAAGCAAGTAGAAGACACAATACGTTTGGCATTGGCTCTTATGGTTGTCGCTCGAGAAGGGGATTACCTTGGTGTGAGTTTCAAAAATTGGCCTGAACTATTTGATCACCTCAACGTCGCTGGTGACGGTGCGATGGCATTAATGAACGACCAAGGCATTATCGTAGCGGATGAAGCGGATACGGGAGCAATGATCACTATGTTGCTGTTTAAAGAACTCCGTCATGGCTTATCTCAGCCGATGTTGTCTGATATCTCCTATCTGTCGTCTGATGGTGAGCGCTTAGGAGTTTGGCACAATGGCTCTGCGGCGACTTGTCTGCGCAAACAAGCGGCGGGCTTTGAATGTCGTAAACACGGCATCTTAGAAAACTACGATGAAGAAACCGCTTGGGGCATGTTGTTTGAGTTTTTGGTTGAACCAGGCCCAGTCACTATCGCGAAATACCAAGCACCTTCGATTGATACAGTGTTGGCCTTTGAAGGTGAGATTGTCGAATCAGACATGAAGTTCCGAGGCACATATGGTGAGGTGATTCCGTCAGGTGTCAGTGCGGCGCAAGTCGTCGGAACCATTTTGGATAAGGGGCTTGACCATCACTGGATTGTGGGTCGCGGGCACTTCGCTGAAGACTTAAAAGTACTCAACTACTGGTTAGGTGTCGAAGATATTCCCGTAAGTAATGCCGGAGAAAGCGCAGGGTTTGGAGGTCAATAATGAAAACAGTGGCTTGTGTCGGGATGGCCGTGGCTGACTTGATCGTTGGCCCATTAGACTCCTTCGAATTTCATCACGACGTTACCTTGGTTGATAACGTCAATATTAAACCGGGGGGCGATGCGGCAAATGTGGCTCTCAACCTTGCAGCGATGGGAGTGGATGTCAGTTTGCACTCCAAGTTGGGCGATGATTTGTTTGGCCATCATCTGCGGGACGTGTATCAAAGGCGTGGTATCGATACTCAAACTTTAGCGGTATCTAAGAAAAATCCAACGGCAGTCGCGATCGCTTTAGTACAGCAGGATGGTGAGCGCGTGTTTCTTTATCAAGGTGGTGCAGTAGATGCACTAACAATGGACGATATCGACGTAGCTCAAGTTATGTCGCGAGACATGTTACACACCAGTGGTTTCTATCTGCTGCCCGGGCTTGAAAATAGTGGATTAACTGAGCTTTTTTACACAGCAAAACAGCAGGGAAAAATTACCTCACTTGACGTAGGTTGGGATTCACAAGGGCTTTGGTTGACAAAGATAGCGTCTTTATTGCCTTCACTTACGTACTTCCTGCCCACGTTAAATGAAGCGCAGCAGATCGCCGAAAAAGAGACCATTGAGGAGTGTGCAAACTTTTTCATCGAAAAAGGTGTCAGCGTTGTCGTCATCAAAGCAGGCGCTAAGGGCGCTTACGTGAACGATGGTACTCAGAGCTACTGGGTTGAAAGTGAGCCCGTCAGTAAAGTCGTGGACACAACCGGAGCCGGTGACGGTTTCGTCAGTGGTTTTCTAGCCGCGATCTCTCGTGGTTATGACGTCTATCAAGCGGTAAAAGTTGCTAATCGAGCAGGCGCAACCGTTGTGCAGCAATATGGCAGTAGTGGCGCTATTACTCATTTTGAACAAGTAGATATAACAAGGGAATATTATGAAGAAGTTATCTGAACTGCTGGCTGAATACCATAAAACAGATGAGTGTTTGGTTGGCTATAACTTCAATGATGTCTGGGATGTACAGGCTATATGTGAAGCAGCGGAGCGTAAAAATGTTCCGGTTATGTTGATGGCGTACACCAAGGTGGTGGATGCTCTTGGGTTGGATGTATTGCATGCCATCGTAGGCTGTATGAAAAAGCGTTATTCGGTGCCTGTTTACTTGCATCTTGATCACTGTGATGACATCACCTTGTGCTTACAAGCTGTCGATGTTGGTTTTGATTCAGTGATGTTTGACGGCTCACACATGCCGCTAGAAGATAACATAAAGCTCACCAAGCAAGTGGTTGATTATGCGCATGCTAAGGGTGTGGTTGTTGAGGCTGAGATTGGCAAAATTCGTGGTCGAGGCGTTGATGGTGATGATTACTTAGCGGCGGTCTCTGATGTTGTGCAACTTGCTGAGCAAACGGGCGTGGACATGATTGCAGTAGGGATTGGTACGGCTCATGGTCATTATGAGGGTAAGCCAGAGATCAACTTTGACCGTTTGCTTGAGATCCATAAAGCGGTTGATGTGCCGTTAGTTCTTCATGGCGGAACGGGGATTCCTGAAGAGGATATTCGCCGTTCACTGACTATGGGGATCTGCAAAATTAACGTGGGTACGGCGATTCACACAGCGTATATGCAGAATTTAGGTCAGCAGATACAGCTCGATGGTTTAGATGCGTATCCGCCATTTACGATTAAAAAGATATTGCCGAAAGTAGAAAAAGAAGTGGCTAACTATCTTGAGATGGTGGACTAAATAATAACAACAGAAGCGCCGCTTAAGGTGGCGCTAAATATAACTAGAACCAGTGAAGAGATGATTTTCAACCACTAGTGCTCATAAGAAACGCAGTGGAATCCAATAACGTGAAAACAAAGGAATTACTATGATTATTCCAATCTCATTTGCTTTAGTGACTGGGGCTGTTGCGCTCGGGTCGTGGTATAAAGTTCGAAGTAAAAAACGACAGCAAGAGTCGGCTACGTCCTATTTCTTAGCTGGGAGGGGCTTAACAGGCGTCTTGATTGCATCGTCATTGATGCTAACGAATCTATCAACAGAGCAACTTGTTGGTCTTAACGCACAAGGGTATACCGCAAATATGACGCCGATGGCGTGGGAAGTATGCGCAGCATTAACCCTTGTTGTGGTAGCGCTTTACTTGTTACCCCAATATCTCAGTGGTGGTGTGACAACCATTCCGGAGTTTATTGAAGTCCGTTTTGGCAAGAGCACTATGTTTTTCTGTACGTTCTTATTTTTATTTGGATATGTGCTGAATTTGTTACCCCCAATTCTTTACACCGGCTCAGTGGCACTGGGGGGTATTTTTGATATATCAGGCATTTTTGAGGTCTCTTACTGGGGCAGTATCTGGATCATGGTGGTCTCTATTGGTCTGGTGGGTGCGTGTTATGCCGTATTTGGTGGCCTGAAAGCGATTGCCTATTCAGACACCTTTAACGGTATCGGCTTGCTGGTGGGTGGTGTGGTCTTGATCCCTCTATTTGGTCTATCAGCACTGGGAGAAGGCAGTGTTATCGCGGGTTTTCAATACCTTATGACAGAGCATCCAGAAAAACTCAATGCGATTGGTGGCAAAGATGATCCGGTGCCTTTCTCAACCTTTTTTACTGGAATGTTGATTCTTAACCTCTTCTACTGGGGAACAAACCAGTCCATCATTCAACGCGCTTTGGGCGCACAAAACTTAGCGGAAGGTCAGAAAGGGGTGCTTTGGGCTGGCATGTTAAAGCTACTTGGCCCATTTTTCTTGCTGATCCCTGGAATCATTGCCTACGCAATGTTTGGCCCAGACCTACCAAACGGTGAAGTAGCGTATCCAATGCTCGTACGTGAAGTGTTACCGACACCAATGATTGGCTTCTTCGCTGCCGTTCTTTTTGGTGCCATTTTAAGCTCGTTCAATAGCGTGCTTCACAGTACATCAACGTTGTTCACGCTCAACGTATACAAACCTTTAATCAATAATAACGCTAATGACAGAGATTTGGTTCGTACGGGTAAGATGTTCGGTGCGGTGGTTGGTCTGTTCGCTATCTTTGTCGCTCCATTCATTTACTATGCGCCTAAAGGGTTCTTCCAATACTTCCAAACCATTAATAGCTTCTATATGGCGCCGATGTTTACCGTGATAGTGGTTGGGTTAGTAACCAATCGTGTTCCAGCTATGGCTGCTAATATCGGTATTGTGGTCTTTATGCTGGCTTATGCGCTGACCAGCTTTGTTTTCCAACCGGATATTCACTTCTTGCACTTAACCGGCATTTTGTTTGTAGCAACGTCAATTCTGATGCTCATAATTGGACACTTCTTCCCACAAAAAGAGGTGTATGAGCCGGTAGAGAAAGACGAAGTGGAACTGACACCTTGGAAGCACGCAAAACTGTTTGCTGGTGTGATCTGTATCGGCGTCGTGGCGCTCTATGTGATTTTCTCACCACTGGGTATTGCTCAATAGATAGGTTAGGGCCGGCTTACATAGTGTGATGCGCTGTCAGCCCTTTATTCTCGCATCAGTCATAGCGTTAAGGATGAAGTATGTACGCAGATATTGGCCGTTATTTAGGGCAGGGTGGCGTTTGGTTAAAAAACGATGAAGTGACCCTGTTTGTACAAAAATTTGGCGGAATGACACCTGAGTTTTCGATTCAATTGAATGATGGCTTGTCGTCTCGCAGAGTCAATACACATTGGTTGCCACACTTCAAATCTCCTTTCTCTGGTAAGTTGGATCATCAGTCACAAGAGCAGGTGGACTACTGGTCAGTAGAGCTACTGCGTCAGGCGGCAGGAACATTCTGTTGCGCGCCCGCGTTTGGTGGTGGCAATCAAGAGATACCAACACATGGGGATACTGCGAACCAAGATTGGCAACTGACCTCAGCGCTCTGTATTGATGATGGCACAAGTGAATACAGTCTCGCTCAATGGCAGTTAAAGGGTGGATATAAAGGGCTTGAATACTGTAAAACCGACTACCTAAGAAGTGATGACAATAGCCACTATATGGTATTGGAAGTGACTAATCGTTGTGCAGAGAGCATTCCCATTAACCTAGCTTGGCACACGACTTTAGGCTCACCATTTCTTGAGCGAGGGTGTCGAATATTAGATAACTGTAGCGAGTATCAGGTTGCTCCTTCGGGGACAGAGTTTGACGAAACTACTCAGCTCATACCAGGCAGCCAGTTCTCGCGTCTTAATCAAGCTCCCAGTTCAAGAAACCACAGCATTGATTGCTCAACAATGATGGGCTATTCGGGGCACGCTGACTTTATTACGGCTACCACAACATCTGCTCGCCATATGTGGGCAGCTTGCTACAACCCGTTCATTCAGCTTGTTTATATTTCTGTAATTCCTTTTAATCAATTGGCTAACCAAGTGTCACCTTCGTTTATGAATTACTGGATTCATGCGGGTGGTAGAGGCGCGCAGCCTTGGGCAGATTATACCGGAGGTTGTGACCGTAATTATGCTCTGGGCATGGAGTGCTCTATTGGCGGATCATGCAAAGGGTATGACTGGAGCCTCGAAAATCCGACTGTTTTGGGCAAGCCGACAATGCATCACCTTCCTGCATACTCGTCGGCTGCCTTTCTTTGTATCAATTCACTGATGAAGCTGCCCGCAGAGGCGGCTATCACATTAACTGAAACTGAGCTGGCTTTGCTCATTGAGAGTCACATAGAAACGCTAGACCTATCGTTTCAAGGACTTAAGGCATGCCGCCAAGCTTAATCCAATAACACAAGGAGCGTTTGTTATGACAATCCAATCGTTACACCCTACAACGTTAGCGTTTTTAGAAACAAAACCACTGCCAATGCTCATCAATGGTGAGTGGAAAACTACCAAGCATACGCTGGGAGTAGAAAACCCAGCAACAGGAGCTCAAATAGTACAAGTGTGTTTAGCCGATGCACAAGATGTCGATTCTGCAGTCATGGTGGCAGATAGCGCCTTCCCAGCTTGGGCTGCGCTTTCACCTGTTGAACGCGCTCTCAGGCTAACCAAGTTAGCAGAGCTGATCAATCGAGACACTCAGGTGCTCGCTGAACTTGAATGTATTGATGTCGGTAAACCAGTGTCAGCAGCACTGGGGTTTGATGTTCCGTTTGCTGCACAGTGCTTTGAATATTTTGCTCAGATAGCACAAGAGACAGAGTATGAAATCGAACTTGGTCTTGAAGTTACTGACAGCCAAACCATCAAACGTCCATACGGTGTGGCGGCGTTCGTCTTCCCTTGGAATTTCCCTTTGACGCTGTGTGCATGGGGCATTGCACCAGCACTTGCGGCTGGAAATACTGTGGTAATTAAGCCTGCATCCGAAACCCCACTTTCTACATTATATCTTGCCAAGCTATGTGAAGAGGCAGGGTTTCCTAAAGGTGTCGTAAATATCGTTACAGGGCAGGGGAGTGTCGCGGGTGAGGCGTTAATCAATCATCCTAAGATCAAGCTTATGTCGTTTACAGGTTCGACAGAGGTTGGCAAACATGTGGGCGAGGTGTGTGGACGTAACCTTGTTCCAGCTAAGTTAGAACTCGGCGGAAAAGGGGCCGCTGTAGTGTGTAAAGATGTCGATATTGATGGTGCCGTGGAAGGGCTTACTGGTGCGTTAACTTTGAATGCTGGGCAAGTTTGTTGCACAGCATCTCGCTGGTATATCCATGAATCTATCTATGATGAATTTGTATCTAAAGCAAAAGCCGCGTTTGAAGCGATTTCAATCGGTAACGGATTGGATTCTGACTCGGTTATGGGGCCGATGTGTACTCATAAGCAAATGAGTAAAGTTTTGCAGTGTGTCGCTGAAGCACAATCGGCAGGTGCAGAAATTGTCACAGGTGGTGACAGGGTAACTGGTAGTGAGTTAGTCAAAGGATACTTCATTCTGCCGACATTGCTTGCAGGGAAGGACGATAATCCTTGGGCGCAAGAGGAGATATTTGGTCCAGTCGCATTCTTACTCAAATTTACCGATGAAGATGAAGTGATTGAACGAGCAAATCGCAATCCATATGGGTTGGCAAATAGCGTTTGGACAACAGACTTGCCAAGAGCTAAAGAGATAGCCGTTCGTTTAGTTTCCGGAAACAGTTGGATCAATGCGCACAATGTATTTGAGTATGGCTTGCATTATGGTGCGTGTAACCAGAGTGGTTGTGGCGGTGGTGTAAATAGCCGAGCAACATTCGAAGGCTACTTGCGACATCAGTCGGTCGCTTCAATTCGATAGAGGTAAGGCATGATTTTAGACATATTGAAAAAGCACAATGTAGTCTCAAAAGATCATGCCACAGCCACCCCGCTTACTGGTGGGGTGAGCTGTGAGATCTATTTGGTTGAAGACGATAACAGCTGCTTAGTCGTTAAGCGTGCACTGGAAAAGCTTAAAGTAGAAAAAGAGTGGTTTGCTGATACAAGCCGAAACTTATATGAGCAGCGTTATCTAAAATATGTAGGAGAGCGTTTCCCTCAATACGTGCCCAAATTACTCCACTCTTTTGAACGCGAGCGCTTGTTTACGATGGAGTATTTTCCTGAGCGTTTCAAAGACTGGAAGAAAGAACTCATGCAGGGGGAAGTGCGTGAACGTGTCGCGCAAAGTATCGGCGAAGCACTAGGTTACATTCATGCTGTGAGTTGGCATGATAAACAAGCAGAGGCGCTATTTGATTCGGATAGAAACTTCTATCAACTTAGATTAGAACCGTATTTTGAATCGATGGTAGAACAGCATAATGATCTGAAAACGCAGCTGCAGTCTTTGTGCTTGCAAGTGAGCACCACTAAACACTGCTTAGTACATGGTGATTTTAGCCCTAAGAATATTTTGGTGGCAGAAGATGAGATAAAAATCGTTGATTGCGAGGTGGCCTGGTATGGCGACCCAGCCTTTGATGTTGCCTTTATGCTTCACCATCTGTTGCTTAAAGCGTTTCATTTTGATCAGGTTCGGTATGTGCATGCTGCTCAAATCTTTTTGAACGCCTATCAGCAAGCAATAGGAGCTGAGCGTTATACAACCGTTGATGAGTCTAAAGTTGCAAAACTGACAGCGGCGATGATGCTGGCAAGAGTGGATGGTAAATCCCCAGTAGAGTATCTCTCTTCGCAAGAAAAATCAGAAGTTAGAACCGTACTAAAACCTATGCTTAAACATCAATTTACAACCATTGAACGTCTTATCGAAACGCTAGATTTAAGGAGTGATAAGCGATGAAAATTTTAAACGTTGATGCCTACCAAATTTTTGACTCGCGAGGCCTTCCAACAGTTGAGGCCGTGGTAGAGCTTGATTCAGGCATATGCGGTGTTGGGCTCGTCCCCTCTGGCGCTTCAACAGGGCAGTTCGAGGCACTTGAGCTAAGAGATGGTGATAATGCTCGTTTTCAGGGAAAGTCAGTGTATCAAGCGATTGCGAACATCAAGACTGAACTTGCCCCAGCACTTGTTGGAAAGGAGGTTAGTCAACAAGCCACGCTTGACCAAATTATGTGTGAAGTCGATGGCACAGCAAATAAGTCACGGCTGGGAGCGAATGCCATTCTGGCAGTGTCACTGGCTATAGCCGATGCCAATGCCAAAGCTCAAGGCTTGCCCCTGTTTAAGACTCTTGCTCCGACTTGTTCAGCTAACCTACTTCCTTTACCAGAAATACAGTTAGTGGGTGGCGGTGCGCATGCACAATGGCGGACAGATATCCAAGACTTTTTGATCATCGTCAATGGTGCAAAGAGTTACAATGAGACCCTTGAGGTTACTTCAAATATCTATCGTACTGCAGAAGGTTTGCTCAAACAGCGAGGGTTGTTAGCGGGTGCTGCGGATGAGGGGGGCTTTTGGCCGACGTTTGATAGTCATGAAGCCATTTTTGAGTTTGTTGTTGAAGCGATTAAGCAGGCTGGTTATCAGCCAGGACGTGATGTCTCTATTTCCCTCGATATCGCCGCTAGCGACCTTTACTCTGATGGTCGATATCACTTACCACTCGATGGGAAGAGTTACTCTTCTGAAGAGTTTTTGGCGTTGATGCTGGATTGGTGTGAACGTTATCCAGTGCTTTCAATTGAAGATCCGTTTGCCGATACGGATTTTGCAGCTTGGAAGGCTTTCACGCGTGAGGTGGGTGATAGAATACAAATTATCGGAGATGATTTATTTACCACAAATATCTCTAGGATTGAACAAGGAATCACAGAGAAGTTAGCCAACAGTGTGCTTATCAAACCAAATCAGATTGGCACTGTCTCAGAGACGCTAAAAGCGATCGAAGTGACGCAGAATGCGGGTTGGTTGCCTGTGGTATCAGCTCGCTCTGGTGAGACTGAAGACTCATTTATCAGTCATTTGGCCGTAGCGACCAATGCAGGCCAGCTAAAGGTGGGCTCGTTTACTCGTAGTGAACGAATGGTGAAATGGAATGAAGTGATTCGTATTGAACGTGCGTTATCAGGGCACAGTGAGTTTATTGGTGGCTCAATCTTTCAACAATTGATACAACTAGAACCCGCCTAACGACAATTAATATTCAGAATATGATAGCTAGCGATAGATTATCGCTGGCTTTTTTGCGTGTGAAATAGGTAATTAAATCCATTTGTTAACCAAAGATCTCATTTTAGTAATCTAATTATGGAATAATGATTTATCTTTAAACTATCTTTGTTTGCGAGTAACCACTTACTTTTCAAAAATAAACAAAGCAATGAGAATGAAATCGACGACTAAACCCCTAGCACTGCTGCCTATTTTCTTGGTGAGCACTTCTTTAATGGTAGATGACTGGCGAGATATTCCATTACCAGCCCCGCTAGATGAAGGGCAATCATGGGAACTACAAGAAGCATATTCCGATTAGTTTAACTACATCGGAAAAGGTGATGAGTTTAGTCATAAATGGAATGACACCTACTACAACATTACGTTGCTCATACCCTTAATATGGCGTATGTGCTTTGATGAGTGCCGACCTACAAGAGCAGCTAAAACCAGTTAAGCTACAAATTTTGAAGTTTCGTGTCGGTAGACGCGCATGCCAGTCTGAGTATTCTCATATACAGCCAACTCATTTAGGTATGACCAAGCATGCACATTAGTTTTAGTCTGAGCAGCTAGTCGCTGGATTACAGTATCGATATTGCGGCCAGCATAGTCTTTAGTTGGTACGAAGATATTCTTAATTACTGATAGCATATTGGGTTCCTTATGTAATTAAATTACAAGATTCATCTGTAAAACTATATAGTAAAGCAAAAGTGTGATCAACATCCGTGGTAAACTTTCATGAATGTTTAACGTATGTAAACAATGGAATGGTATGGTTAAACAACGCACATATTGAAAGAAAGTGAGTTCATTACACTAAAATGAACATAATAAACGATCAAAGTATCAACACACTTTTCCTAATCTGACGGTAGCGTTGACACTATTAGCGATAGCACGTTAATGATCCGCCCCAGCAGTTTTGGACACCGAGTTAAGTGAGTACAATCACTAATGAGGTGAACAATGACAAATAACAAAACTAGAATTAAACATTCCCCTGAATTTAAGACAGAAGCCCTGAAGCTAGCAGAGAAAGTAGGCGTTGCTGAGGCAACGAGACAGCTCGGGTTGCACGAATCCCAGATCTACGGTTGGCGTAAGGCACTTAAGAAAGACACCAGTACCAGTCAGCGTGAAAAAGATCTGGCTGCTGAAGTCGCCAAGCTCAAAAGGCAATTGGCTGAGCAAGCTGAAGAGCTAGATATCGTAAAAAAGGCCGCCACCTACTTCGCGAGAAATCTAAAGTAGATTGCTATGAATTTATGCTCGAACACCTTCTGTGCTTCAATGTTGTCCGCATGACTAAGGTGTTCGAAGTTTCACGAAGTGGGTTTTATTACTGGATTAAGCATCGCCACAAGGCCATCCAGCGCGAGGCATTACGCCAAAAGCTCGATACAAAGGTCAAAGAGGCTTTTGACAATAGTAAAGGTCGTGATGGCTCAAGGCGCATCCAGAAAGAACTGGCGGAGAATGGTGATAGCCGTAATGTTAAAACCATTGCAGCCAGTATGAAGCGTCAGGATTTAACTCCGAAAGCGGCACGCAAGTTTAAATGCACGACGGATAGCAAGCATAAGATGTCTGTAGCACCGAACTTGCTAGCTCAGGACTTTAACGCAACGGCTCCGAATCAAAAATGGGCAGGAGATATCACGTATATTGCCACGAGCGAAGGCTGGTTGTATCTGGCTGTCATCATCGACCTTTACTCACGACAAGTAATAGGTTGGTCAATGGATACGAGGATGACGGCAACTCTGGTCTGCGATGCATTATCAATGGCTCTGTTCCGTCGAGGGTTCCCTGAGCATGTTATTGTTCATAGTGATCGAGGTAGCCAGTATTGCTCAAAAGACTATAGGGACATAATAAGTGCTTATAATCTAGAACAAAGTACGAGTAGAAAAGGAAACTGTTGGGATAATGCGTGTGTTGAGAGCTTCTTCCATTCTATGAAAGTTGAGGCGATCCAATACGAACCGATCATGAGCAGAGATGAGATGCGCCAAACGGTCTTCGAGTACATTGAAGTTGATTATAATCGGACAAGAAGGCACAGTGCTCTTGGGTATCTAAGCCCAGTTAACTTTGAGCAGCAAAATGTCGCTTAATGAAGTGTCCAGTCTGGCTGGTGCAGATCACTGAAGTTTGTTCCCATTTTTTGAACTTTTCTTACAATAGGGGGCTTACGATACATTCTGTTCGATTGTAAGGTAAAATACTAACAAGTCTCTTTGTGTGAGCTAGTCGTAAGTTGCCTACGGATATGTAAAATCTAGTATGAGTTATGACATTTGAGTTAATAAAGAATGTGGTATTTTATGAAAGGTCCATAGAAAAGAGCCAACCTAAAAGGTTAGCTCATTGCTAAAATGTTGAACGAGGTGTTACTCATTTTCGCTGATTTAGCTACATTCTACTATGTTGATATCACCGTGGGCCCACCCAATCCCTTTTTCGTGCTTTTTACCTTCATTGGTCACGAACTCAACAAATAAGAAGTGGAAGTTTCCATCAGGTAAATCTGCTGTTGGGATAACTAAAGGGTTGGTAAGGTCGAAGACCACATCGACAGAGCCAGAAACAGTTTCTGCCGAGTCTGCATGGTAAATGATGTAGTCATTTACTAATCCCCAGCTTGCATCCATCTGTCTTAAGCGGAATGTAAGTCCATTTTCATTTACGGTCGAACCAGAGCCTGCATGATAGTTTGCAATAACGCTCAAAGGCTGGTTGGTACATAGCGGAGACCCCATGTATTTATTGTTGTCATCAAATGTCACGCTCGCTTCAAACCAATCTTCTATATCTATACTTAAAGTGTCTGTCACCGCGCCCGGTTGGTGAGCGCCATTTGCGCTGGCTGTGATTTGGACTGAGCCTGCCTTGATCGCGTTGACAACGCCATCAACAGAGACAGTGGCCGTTGTGTTATCTGAAGAAGACCATGTCACGGAAGTATCATCAGGTGATTTACCAGGCTCACTTGAAGTTAGTTCTACAGACAGTGTAGCGCTTTGACCTACGTAAATTGGATCTGTCTCGTTCACGACTGAAATATCAGTTGCGTAGATAGGGTCAAAATCCCCTGAGCGAATAAGAAGTGATGATGACACTTGTTCCGCAACGCTTGATTGAACCAAAATTTCTGCATCACCAATGGCGAGAGCAGTAACAAGTCCGCTATCAGAAACGCTTGCAACGGATGGATCGCTTGACTTGAAAGTGACCACTGGATTGGCATTGAGTGGCGTGAATGAAGGCGTAATTTGATAGGTGGCTCCCGGGCGCAGTTTACGTTCGTCAGCACCCAAGCTAATACTCTCAGGAACTGGCATATCTGCATCGTCGCTAGACACTCGCTCGTTTATCATGACATCGTTGAGATAAACGACCTCACCATTACGCCAAGTCACTTTGATTTCTTCAATGGTCTGATTCTTACCTAGGCCAAAATGAACTGTATTGAGCAAACTCTGTGAGAAGTTTTCACCCGCAGACCCGACTCTTCGCGTGTATGACTTGCTTTCTGTCGTGACAGTGACAACGGCTGACATCGGGTCGATGTTATGTAATGGGCTGTAACCTACGTGGACAAGGGAGTGGTTGCCAACGTTTTGTGTCTGGTTTTTATATAAATACCAGATACCGTCTTCGCTGCCGTTGAGTAGATCTACTTTACCATCTCGAGTAAGAGCAAAGGCTTGCCCCATGTCTCCATGACCTGAGTCGTTAACATCATGTGCACCATGCATTTGGGTAATTTCAAATTGTCCCTCTCCATCATTGATAAGAAGGTAATCGGTCACACGTTCTTTTAAGTATCCATAGCGATGAACAAAAATATCGTTGTGTCCACTATTATTGAAGTCGCCGTATGTTACGCCCCAGTGATTGCCACCTTTAGGTAGGTTCCACTCAGCGGACTCCTCGACAAACCTGCCATCACGATTGACTAAAAGAACATCTTGCTGATTACGGTTTTGTGGTTGCCAATCAACATTCACATCTTTGATATCATCCATGGTAAATGCGACCTGCCAGAATACATCCCCATTCTTAACCCATTCAACGTTCCACGTATTGTCACCGATATACCCAATATAGATACCATTTTCATCGCGCTCTGACGGCCAGCCAATTGCACTGTCCGGGGTGATTTCTAAGTCATCAGGAAGAGTGTAATAGTCTTCTACTTTCACAACTTCATGAGCTGTCTTCTGTTCGCCAAGCATGATAGGGAAGCCACCATCGTACTGTCGATAAGTAAGGTGAAGATCTTTAAGAGTGAATCCATCCTCTACGGTCAACTGCATGGTTCTTCGCCCTTTATTGCCATCATCGTTAAGATTGAGTGTTTGAGCAATAGGGTTAAAGTCTAGTGAGCGATTAGATAATTGATAATGTGGCAAGCCTTTTGAGAGGTATATGTCGGGTAAGCCATTTCCTGTCACATCGACATCTGCAGCAGCTTGAACCTGCCAAGTTTGACGGACATTTTCTGGAAGTACGCTATCGGTGACATCCGTAAATGTGAAGTCACCATTGCCTTTCCATAGCGTCATAGGTGTCAAAAAGAGTAGGTCATCTATGCCATCACCATCAAAATCGAGCACAAGAGCACGCTCAGTATTGGCTTTTTCGATACCGGGAACATCAATGCGGCTAAAGGTACCATCTTGATTGTTTTTGTAGAAAAGGTGCTGTGCACCACTGCCGCCGTTGATCCCTTCAGCATTTATAAATACAAGGTCAAGATACCCGTTACCATTCATATCTAAGAAACGTGCCCCACGTCCCCTAGCGCTCTCTGTTATCCCAACTTCTTGATAAGACTCGGTTAGCTTGCCTTCTTCATTCACAAAAAAGTCAGGGTAAGATGGAGTGGTTCCATTACCGCCACCTCGTGTAACAATAATGCCTAAATCACCTGAGTGGTTATAGTCTGCTGCTGCCGTACCATGCATATCACCCCAAGAGAGTGAGCCATCCCAACCTCCGTTTTCTACCGTAAAGGTACCATCTTGATTGTTCCAGTAGAGTTGGTTCGTTGGGCGCCAGTTATGGTTGTTAAGAATAATATCGTAATAGCCGTTGTTGTTGATATCAGCAACCGTAGGGCCGCCATATTTGGGGAGATCGTCTTGGTCAGCAATACCAGATTCCCCGGCGATGTCTTTGAATTGAGGTAGGAGAATATCTGGACGCTCTGCGAATTCAAGCTTATTTACAGTGATATCGCTACCGCGTGCCATAACCTTAATGTTCTTTACACCCGTAGAGCCAACGTCAACAAGCGCATTGATGTAGTTGATACCCGTTGAAGGGACGTCGATGTTGTCTATGGCCAACTTGTCATCAATATAGAGTGATAAATTCGCAAATTCACTCTCGATATCCAGCTCTAAATTAACTCTTTGTATTAGTGATCCTGCAACATCCCTTTGTACGGTTACTGGATCGAAAATACCGACTGTAAATGAACCATCAGATGGAGGAGGCGTCTCTTCAGTGTTATCACTGCCACATCCTACGAGTATGGAGATAGTACTCGCGAACAATGTCAACTGGAAGCACCTGTTAAGGTCTTTCATTGTGTAGGGCATATATTTTCCTTGTTATGAATATAAGAAGTGAACGTTTGCTCACTATTGATTTAATACTTTGGATAAACAATGAGCAATATTGGTCTGTTATTTGTGCGGGATTGATCAAAATTGGTGAACCTTTATTGTGGTGTAAGTCTAAGTTTTGCTGTGACCAACTCGCGAATTTTGTGAATATTAGCCATGTTAATGAGGTGGATAATAGGCTGTTTATAGATGCCAAACATAGGTGTAACTTATTAATGAAAATAAACAAAACTATCAGAGGACTGTTGTTTGTGTCTCTGGCATTCAGTGTGCCAGTGACCGCTTGTAGTGATGGTCGCTTTCATGCAAGTGGTGATATGAAATTTATTAGACCAATTCCTTTGCCTGAGGGAATAAAAATATCAACGCCACGTGTATTGGAATTGAAAGACAAGCAGTTTTCTTATGATGTTATGATCGAGGCAGAGTATCCTATCGAGGAGTTGGCCGTAAAGGTAACCCCTGGACCTGGCGTGATACCCAATGAAGCCTCTTTTGGTGTGTTTGAAGATCAGACACAGCTGACAGTCACTGGCAAGGCATTGGCGAATGTGATGACGGTGACATCGGTTCAAGTGATTGGGGTATATCAAGGAGAGCCATTCAATGCTTATCGGTTTGTCACAGCCAAACCGGTGAAGTAACGAAAAGAAAAATCAGGGCGAATGTTAAGTCATTCGCCCTGATTTAATGTTGGCGCTGAAGTTTATTTACAGCAGCGCCTTACTTAATTACTCAATTACTTAAGATTTTTAGCCACCGTACGGTCCCAACGTTCTAAGATCTTGGTGTAATCTTGGTCAGGTTTTAGCATGAATGCTGTTATATCATTTGGCATATCAGCCCCCAAATTCGCAGGGATGTTTCCAACAGGGAACGTAACCAGTTGGCCGGCAGAGCGAGCATCTTCATAAGGTTTGGCTAACTCAGGCACCCCAGAAGTACCGCCCGCGAGAGTCGTGATCGCGGTATCGGCTTCTAGATAGACTTTTAAGTTGTCATCATTCATCCAGAAATCGATCCATTTCTTCGCGGCTTCCACTTCACCCGAATCTTTTGGAATCGCCCAACCTGGGCCGTTGTAGTCCATAACAATACCTTTATCGCCGTTCACTGCCGGGAACGGGTGTAAAGAGAAGTGCTCAGGAAGTGAATCGTTTGAGAATGGAGTAATGTTCCACATACCTTGTGGCAGCATAGCAACACGGCCAGATTGGAATGTCGTTAGCGCCACTGACCACGGGTCAGTACCCGCCGAAACCATCGGGTTAAAACACTTGGCATCAATCATCTTTCTAAAGCCTTCAAAGGCATTTTTCATTGATTCATCGTCGGCAAACTTCGCTTCACCACTCACAAATTTGTCCATACGAGACAGATCTGGGTTATTACCATCGGCCAGTGCCATGGTCAAAAAGTAGACATAAGGGGTCCAGCCACCATTGTTTGCTGCAAGTAGCATTGGCTGAATCCCTTTGTCATTCAGCGCTGTACAAGCTTGAACTAACTCATCAACGGTTTGTGGGTAGCTTTTGATACCGGCGTCTTCAAACAAGTCGTTATTCACAAACACACCCATACCTGAAACTTGGAGCATTGAGTAATAAACGGTCTCATCAAGGCCAAGGTAAGGTTGAAGTTTAGGTTGTACACGTTCGACAAACGGGAGGTCATTGAGTGGCATTAACTGACCATTGCCACCCCAGTGTTGGATAAACTCACGGTCAACCATCACGACATCGGGTGGTGAACCTGCCTGCATGCGAGCAGGGATACTCGTCACCATGTCATTACGAGCCATGTAATTGAGCTTTACTTTGATATCAGGGTTTGCTTTTTCGAATCGCTCGATGATTAACGGGAAGTTAGCGACTTCTGCGCCAGCGCCTTTCCAGCTAGAGACTTCAAGTTCGATTTGTTTTGCTGCCACGTTGCTGGTGGCAAGTAAACAAGCAGTAATTGCAGTGGCAAGAGAGAGTTGTTTTAGTTCCATGTTATTAGTTTTCCTTGAATCGTTATTGGATAAATACTTGATAGTCTATACAAAATATTCAAATAGCGCTGGGCGCAATGTACTACTAAAAACATAATTATTATTGGATGTAGCGGTGTAGCTTAATAGAGATCTATGAGTGTGTTTTCTGCTAGAAAGTGAGCAAGGCAGGAATGCCTTGCTCTGTTGGGTTATTTCACAGCACCTGCTGTCATACCATTTACAATCTGCTTAGATAATGTAAAGAACACAACAAGAAGTGGAAGTGATGCAAGCACTGCTGCAGGGAACAACTGTGTTGGATCAACAGAGTAGGTTCCTAAGAAGCGCAGTACGGCTGGCATAATGGTTAACTTGCTTTCCGTTGTGATGAAGAGCAGTGGGTTAACCACATCATTCCAAACACCTAAAGTGATAAAGATCGCTAGTGTACCTGTAATTGGCTTAAGCATAGGGAAGATGATGTACCAGTAAGTCTTTAAGAATGTCGCCCCATCAAGTGTCGCAGCTTCTTCAAGCTCTTTCGGTATGGCTTTCATAAAACTAGTGTAGAAGAAGACACCTAACGGCAAGTGACCAACGGTATACACCAAAATCAGACCGAAGTAAGTATCTAGTAGGCCTAAATCACGAATGAATAGGTATAGCGGTGTTAGGGCCGCAAATGGTGGGATCACCATGCCTAGCATGAAGAAAATGTAAGCGATATTGCTCACTCGGCTACGAATTCTTGCTAGCGGGTAAGCAGCAAGCGAAGAGAGAATAGCCACAGAGAAGATAGTAGCAACAGTTATTCCGATAGTATTAAATACAGTACCAAAGTAGTTCATGTCAGCAATAACATTCACGTAGTTCGAGAAATGCAATTCTGTCGGCAACGCGAGAGGATCAAGCATAATTTCTCTACGGCTTCTGAATGACATAAACACCATATAGAAAACAGGAGAGAGAATGATGAACGTGACCGCGAACATCAGTGAAATCAAAAGCCCCTGTTTTACGTTGCGCGGCGAAAGAAGCTTTTTTTTACGTGTTGCTGTTGACTGGTCTGCGGTCTTTGTTGGCAGTTTATTGGATGTAATACTACTCATTAGATACGGTCCTCACGAGCTCGTAGGTAACTGTTTTGAATAATAGTAATCAGAGCTACCAGTACAATCATGACCACTGACAGAGCTGCTGCAGAGCCATATTTAAAGTCTTGGAAGATGAGCTGGAAGATCTTAAGGCCTAGCGTCATCGTTGCGTAATCTGGACCACCACCTGTCATGATGAATGGGAACTCGAATGATTTAAGAGTACCGATCGTAGCAAGCGTAATATTGACAGTAATCGCTGGGGCAAGCAGTGGAATATCAATATGGAAGAACGACTTGATTGGTGATACACCATCCACACGCGCTGCGTCTTTCACTTCGGTTGAAATACCCGCGTAACCTGCTAAGAAAATAGCGGTCGAGTAACCGACAAACATCCATACGTGAACAGCGGCAACAGAGAATAGGGCAATGGAAGAGTCTCCAAGCCAAATTTGCTGCATGCTACCCATGCCGAATGAAGCCAGAAGCTCGTTTAAGCCTCCACCCATTGGTGCATAAAGGTACTGCCATACATAACCTGCAATCACTAGCGACAGCATTGAAGGTACAAGTAGGGCAGTACGTAATGCATCGCGCACTGCGGGAATACTGTTTAAGATGGCGGCAAAAATCAGCCCCAACCCGTTTTGGAACACGACGACGACAATACCGTAGATCATGGTATTTTTCAGCACCTGAACATAGCGCTGATCGGAGAATATCTCACGATAATTATCTAAACCAACCCATGTTGCTTCACCAACACCAGCATACTCTGTCATCGACAATGAAATCCCCTTGAACACTGGATAGATAGTGAACATGAGATACAAAAATAGAGCCGGAATAAGGAAATACAACCTTTTATCGACTTTCATAACTACAACCCTCAATTAGCCTATGGGCAAAGACGGCAGCTATAAAGGTATAGCTGCCAAACAAGCAATTAACGTTTCGCGATATCGCGAGCTACAAGTGCGTCCCAACGCTCAAGAATCACGTTATAGTCTTGGCTTGGATTTAACATAAATGACATGATGTCATTCGTCATATCACGTGTTACTTCAACAGGCAGCGCACCGACAGGAAACGTTACATATTGCATAGCGTCACGCGCTTCGACATAATCTTTGGCAATATTCATTGGCAGACCTGAAGTACCACCAGTTAGTGTGGTCATTGCTGTATCTGCTTCCAAGAACAGTTTTAGGTTCTCGTCTAGAGTCCAGAAGTCGATCCACTTTTTAGCTGCGTCAACTTGCTTAGCATCTTTTGGAATTGCCCAACCAGGGCCAAGGTAATCTAGAGTGATACCTTTATCGCCATTAATCGATGGGAACGGTTTTAGAGAGAAGTTTTCTGGTAAAGAATCTTTAACAAATGGGTTGATGTTCCATAAACCCTGAGGCAGCATAGCGATACGGCCAGATTGAAATGTTGTCAGTGCCACCGACCATGGGTCTGTACCCGCACTAATTTTTGGATCGAAACACTTAGCATCAATCATTTGACGGAACGCCTCAAATGCGTTCTTCATTGATTGGTCTTCAGCGAATTTGATTTTGCCATTGTTAAACTGAGCTAAACGGTCTTGGCTAGGTACATCACCATCAGCAAGACCTAGTGCTAAGAAGAAAATGTAAGGTGTCCAAGCGCCGTTATTACCTGCAAGTAAAGTTGGTGTGATGCCTTCATTATTTAGCTGCTTACATGTAGCTGTAAACTCAGCAACGGTTTCTGGATACTTTGTAACACCCGCTTTGTCCATTAAGTCATCATTAACATAGATACCCATGCCGGAAACTTGAAGCATTGCGTAGTATACATTGTTGTCTAAGCCAAGATGTGCTTGTAGACCAGGTTGAATACGTTCAACGAAAGCTTGATCACCAATTTCCATTAGCTGACCGGCCCCACCCCAGTGTGTGATAAACTCGCGGTCAACCATGATGACATCCGGTGGGCTACCAGCCTGGAAACGTGCTGGAATGCTGGTTACCATGTCATTACGCGCCATGTAATTAAGACGAACTTTAATGTCAGGATACTGCTGCTCAAACTTTTCGATTAGAACTGGAAAGTTTGCAACTTCTGCTCCTGCGCCCTTCCAACTAGCGACTTCTAGTTCGACTTTATTTGCGCCAAAGCTAGATGCTGAGAGAGTAAGAGCTGTTATAGCTGCAAGTTTTGTTAGTTTCATTGTTACCTTCCTTTATGGTACTCGATGAATAAATAAGTTTACTCACCAAGGATCTTTGTTATTTGCCATTAAAATTTAATTGGAATACCAAATTTAGAGGTAAGATTACCAATTGGTTGATGATTAATGTGTGATTGGCTTCAAATTAGCTGGATTAAGCCGCTAGTATGGTTTGTCTGTAGCAACAATTATGAATTCAATCACAATTACGGACTAAATTACCAAAAACCTATTAACCAACGCGGTATGTTTAAGTTATTTTGGTTGATAAGTTGAGGTGTTTAAGAATTTAAGGCTCAGAAAATGGCAGATATCAAACTATCAAACGTTAAAAAGCGTTTTGGAAAAGTACAAACAATTCACGGCGTTGATTTAGAAATAGATCACGGAGAGTTCGTCGTTTTTGTTGGCCCATCGGGCTGTGGTAAATCAACTCTCCTACGTTTAATCGCTGGTCTTGAAACTATATCCGATGGTGAAATATTCATTGGCGGTAATATGGTGAACGACGTTGAACCTGCTGAACGTGGTATCTCAATGGTATTCCAATCATATGCGCTATACCCTCATATGACGGTTGAAGAGAATATGGGGTTCGGCCTCAAGATGAATGGGGTATCTAAAGATCAAGTGAATAAGCAGGTATTACTTGCGGCTAAAACACTTCAGCTGGAGCCACTCTTAAAGCGTCGACCAAAAGAGCTGTCGGGGGGGCAGCGTCAGCGTGTAGCGATTGGTCGTGCTATTGTCCGTAACCCAAGTGCTTTCCTATTTGATGAGCCTTTATCGAATCTTGATGCAGAGCTGCGTGTTGAAATGCGCTTACAAATAGCTCGTTTACACCAAGAAATTGATACAACTATGATCTACGTAACGCACGACCAAGTGGAAGCTATGACGCTGGCTGATAAGATTGTTGTTCTACGTGATGGTCGTATTGAACAAGTTGGCTCACCTTTAGAATTGTATAATAAACCAATCAATATGTTTGTTGCTGGTTTTATTGGTTCACCAAAAATGAACTTTATAGATGGCGCAATCACAGAAGTTGACAAAGAGTTTTTGAATGTTCGTCTTGCCGACGAACAGATTATCTCTATTCCGATGAAGCAGCAGAGTGGTTCAAAAGTAGGTGATCTCGTGAAAGTTGGCATTCGACCTGAACATATTCATGTTGAGGAAGAGAAGGGGAATGTGACGATTCGTTTTACAAGTGAAGTGGTTGAGCGCTTGGGTAACAGTACTTATCTATTTGGCCAGTATGCAAAGCAAGAGGGGTTCATTGTTCACCACCCAGGCGACAAAGAGGTGAGCGCATTCGACAACATCGACCTTTACTTTTCTGTATCGGATTGTCATGTGTTTGATGAGAGCGGGATCTGTATTAGCAACTAATTATTAATACGATGATTGTAAAAGGCGGCTGGGGTAAGCAAATCTCTAGCCGCGTTCTGGTGTACCCCACAGGTCTTTTCCAACCGAGTTTAATTCGTCACAACAGTAAGTTGTAAGGAGTTACTTACAACTAAAAGAGAATAAATGATGGTGGTGAGGGATATAAGAAATTCCTAAGCATGGCGCTCAGGGCCAAATTACAGATTGTGCCTCCATGTTCTTACCTGCTATAGCGTTCCAGATCAATGGCATTTGGAAGATACATCACGGTTGATTCTTAATCTAAATCATTTTTCTTTTTTGGTAAACCATTGCTGGGTTTTAATCCAAAATTGGTTTGGCTTTATTTGAGGCCTGTCTTATTATAAGAGAAATTTCGAGGGTTATACTGGTTATCTAGGGATAAATATGTCACTTTGACCGTATATCAAACGAAAATGAGAAAATTAGAAGTTAACATCCTTACTAGTTGTTGACCAATGGTAATGGTTTAGGACAGAAATGACTATGGCTAAACACGCAAATAGACGAAGATATTTTGATGTAGGTAAACAGATAGAAGAGCTTTTGTACTCTGGGGAGTTTAAGGCCGGGGAAAGGTTACCTTCTGAAAGGGAACTGAGTGAGCGTTTTGATACCAGCCGCGCGACTATTCGTGAAGCAATCATCATGTTAGAACTTAAGGGATTAATCGCTGTAAAACAAGGGGCTGGAATTTACTTTATAGATTCTCCTGACAAGACTTGCAATACACTATTAACTCCAATAAGTGACATAGGGCCATTTGAGCTTTTGCAAGCCAGACAAGTCATAGAAAGTAATATAGCTGGGTTTGCTGCCACACAGATCAAATTCAATGAACTTCAAGCTTTAAAGAAAGTCGTTGCACAACAAGAAAATGAACTTAACGGTGATAGTACAAGGTTTGAAGAACTTGACCAAAAGTTTCATCAGATGATCGCGGAATCGACTCAAAACCGAGTTCTAATCAATCAAGCGAACCAAATGTGGAGCACTGTACGCATTCATAACCCACTTTGGCGAGAACTAAACCATAAATACCTTCATGAAACAGAGCTGAAAACCGCATGGGTTGAGGACCATAAGCAGATTCTTATCGCGTTGCAAAAACGTTCTGCAGAAGAGGCTAAGATTGCAGTTTGGCGTCATATAGAGAACAGTCGGCAGGAGTTGATGAAGCTGGTCAATAACGAAGAGTCTTCTGCTGAGTTTGATGACCTTTTTTTTGCGCAAGATATTTAGTCACTACCTAGAATTACAACCATTTATTGTGTTTGACAGAGAGCGTTCTGCTCTAAAATACAAAATTTTGATTTTGCGCACGCTAAATTGGTTAAACTGTGGTTATATTGTGGTGGACCGGTTTTTTTTTGGCTGTCTATTTTTTAAAGGCGGCTATCACTAGTTTAGAGTAGGAATAACTATGAAACGTTACCAAATGTACGTTGACGGCCAGTGGATTGACGCTGAGAACGGCAAAGTTGATCAGGTTATTAACCCGTCAACCGAAGAAGTGCTTGCTGAGATTCAGGATGGTGACCAAGATGATGCTGAGCGCGTTTTAAGTGTGGCTAAACGTGCACAATCTGACTGGAAACGAGTGCCCGCGCGTCAACGTGCTGAACTGTTGAGAAAGTTTGCTCAAGAAATCCGTAATAACCGTGAGCATCTTGCAGAGTTACTCGTGAGCGAACAAGGCAAATTATACCGAGTTGCGTTGGGGGAAGTCGATGTAGCTGCATCTTTTATCGAATACGCCTGTGACTGGGCTCGTCAGATGGATGGCGATATTGTTCAATCTGATAATGTGAACGAACATATCTGGATTCAAAAAATTCCTCGTGGTGTCGTGGTCGCGATCACTGCATGGAATTTCCCATTTGCATTAGCAGGTCGCAAGATAGGACCAGCACTGGTTGCGGGTAACACTATTGTTGTTAAACCAACCTCTGAAACTCCGCTAGCAACGCTAGAGTTAGGCTATATTGCTGAAAAAGTAGGTATTCCTGCAGGTGTACTCAATATAGTTACCGGTGGTGGAGCAAGCTTAGGTGGCGCTTTAACTAGTCACCGTTATACAAATATGGTCACTATGACAGGTTCAACACCCGTTGGTCAGCAGATAATCAAAGCATCTGCGAATAACATGGCTCACGTTCAACTAGAGCTCGGTGGTAAAGCACCGTTCATCGTAATGGAAGATGCTGATCTGGAGCAAGCTGCTGCCGCTGCACTACATTCACGCTTCGACAACTGTGGTCAGGTATGTACATGTAACGAACGTATGTATGTGCACTCTAGTGTCTACGATGAATTCATGGCGATCTTTATGGAGAAAGTCCAAAATATCAAAGTGGGTAATCCTATGGATCCAGAATCTGATATGGGTCCTAAAGTAAACAAACGAGAGCTTGATCATATGGAAGCATTAGTCGCGCAGGCATTGAAAGAAGGCGCGCAACTTTTGCATGGTGGCAAGCGCCTTACGGAGGGTGAGTTTGGAAAGGGCTTCTGGTTTGAACCCACAATCTTAGGTAATGTTCAACAATCAATGACGATTGTTCATGAAGAGGCATTTGGTCCAATTCTTCCTGTTATAAAATTCGACACTTTTGAAGAAGTCATTGATTACGCAAATGATAGTGAGTATGGCTTGGCAACTATGATTTGTACGCGAAATATGAAGTATGTACATCGCTTAACTCACGAGCTTGAATGTGGTGAGATTTATGTGAACCGTGGTCATGGAGAACAGCATCAAGGTTTCCATAATGGATATAAACTGAGCGGAACTGGTGGTGAAGATGGAAAATATGGCTTCGAACAATATTTAGAGAAGAAGACATTCTATGTGAATTTCGACTAAAATAGTCGAGATAGTAAGTGGCCCCGTCCTAATATGAGTTGACACTCTCTAACTAAAACGCTCGATGTGCTTCATCGAGCGTTTTATATTTTAAAGCCGCATTTGATAATAGCTCTCTACAGATTCTGCAACCATTTTTCTTGCTTCTTCCAGATCTTTCGGTTGCCTAAGAAAGAACCTCTTTTTGAGTATTCCATTTACACGTTCTGCTAGTGCATTCTGATAGCTGTCATCGCCGTCATTCATCGACCAACCGATAACTTTTCGTGAGTAGAGATCGATGACTACGGCTAGATAAAGCCAGCCTTGCCAGGTCCTAAGTAGAGTAAGAGACAGAGCGTAGTCGAACTATCTCTCTGCAATCCTCTCCGAACCGTATGCGCTTAGTCAAGGCCAATGGCCATAGCAACATCTGAATATCTCGAAGTAACCGTGTTTCTGGCTTCCGTCAGAAGGTAGGGATTGGTTGCTGGAAGACGCCACTTGAACGGCATCTTTTGGCTACTCACAAGCCGGAGCAGGGAGATACCACACAGATGCCCGTGATTCGTTTTACCGAAGAGCACCCATGTTTTGGCCTTCTTCGGCTCCGGTCGCTTACACCATTTCTTCAACAGTGCTTTAATACGACATTTGTACTTGCGTGCCAGCCAGTGCGCTAGCTTCCAGAACACCACTCTGTCTATCCGTCCATAAGTCATAGCAGGGCGATAGAACTGCGACCATCCACTGAGCTTCTGGTTTATCTTCTCGACCTTGTCTATCATGCTGCAACTAAAGTCCCCTGAAAGCTCTTTTACTAACGCGTGAGTGAATGGTTTCGCCTTAACCTTCGGTATTGTGGTAACGACTCGCATGTTTCCTCTAGGACCACGTTTTCGGATAATCCGATGCCCCAAGAAGACGAAGCCATCGTTCACGTGTGTGATATGGGTTTTCTCCATATTTAGAGTGAGCTTTAACTTCCCTTCAAGGAACTGTCGACTTTCGTTTCGGATATTTTCAGCATCTTGTTTTGTCCCTTGGACTATGAGAATAAAGTCATCGGCATAACGACAGTAGGCAACCGCTGGTTGCCACTGCCAGTTATTCTCAATTGCTGAACGGCGTCCTATTTTTATGCTGTTGTTTAGATACCATCGATCTTTGCGAGCTTTCTTACTCAGATGGCGTTGATGAAGATACTGATCGAACTCATTAAGCATGATATTCGACAAGAATGGAGAGATGACGCCGCCCTGAGGTACACCCTGTTGCGTTGCACAGAACAAGTTTCTCTCAACATGCCCTGATTTGATAAAACGCCAGAGTAAATCAAGAAAACCATTGCAGCTTATCCGCTTACGCACACACTTGATCAACAGTCTATGGTGTACGGTATCGAAGTAACTCGATAGGTCACCTTCGATTACCCATCGACCACGAGTGTCTGTACTGTCAGCGAGCTGTAATCTGACTGTGTGGATCGCATGGTGGACGCTGCGCTCTGGTCTGAAGCCATAAGATAATGAGTGGAAATCATTTTCCCATATCGGCTCCATTGCCATCAGTATCGCCCGTTGGACTATGCGATCACGCAGGGTTGGAATGCCCAGCGGGCATTGTTTCCCATTTGCTTTAGGTATATAGATGCGTCTAGCGGGCATAGGCTGGTAATTACCGGATTGTAGTTCCAGCTTGAGCTTGCGTAGATAGTCGCCCAATTTCCCTTGCAGGTGATGTTTAGTCACACCATCCACTCCCGGTGTTCTGGCTCCTTTTGAAGAGAGTGTTTTCTCTGCCGCATGGCATAGCCAGTCAGGATGAGAGATTAGTTGAAGCAGACGTTGACCCTACGGGTTTTATCGTCTGCTGCCCATGTTGCTAGCTTGTGTTGCATTTCACTGATTATCAAAGGTCTTCACCTTGTTACAGTCAGCTAGTTCGCTGACACAAGTTGATTAAACTGTTCTCCTGCGCCATGTAATGGGCTTTCCCCATCTCAGACTACTACGAGAACTCCGCCAGTCTGTTTGTCGTCGGGGGCATGCTCCCTATACATTCAAACAGACCTTCCCCGGTTTACCTATCTGAACTCAACCATATTGGGGTGGATGCTGATCGCAGTCTTTAACCTTATCGTTCTGTAAGGTGATGATGCTAAGAAGCTGACTTGTGGTGGCACTTCTCTCCATTGCTGAGGTTTACATATCCTCATTAAGTCGGTGTATTTGATCTTACTTGTATCAATCACACAGCATCATACCGCCTGATAACTCGTGTAGACGGTGGCGACATTTCAGCCCATAGATGCGGGTTAATCAGTTCATGTTCTTCATCCGTCCAATACTCAGTCTAGAAGAGCATCTTGGCTTAACGAGTTCGCCTCACTCTCCGTTGTCAGCGAGTTACATCACCTTACCAGCATCGGTAAGTCACTGTCGCTCAGACTCATACGCTGTCACAACCCAGCGTATCCACAGGCACTTAACTCCAAGTATCACAGTCTGTGGATTTCAGATAGACTCGTGGTTCAATTTAAGCATCCATGATAGCCCTGAACTCCGGGCACACTGTAGGTAATATCAGTTACTCACGATTTATCAGGAGCACTGACCTCAAACTGTCGGTTTAAATGATTGGGCATAATGATTGAGGGACGACCATAACCATAATTTCGGTGTATCTTATAGTTACGTATCGCTCTTATACCCATAATTTTTCATAATCTTAAGCACTCGATTAGGCCCACAACATTCGCCGAGTTCTTTAAGATCTAGAGTAATTCTCCGATAGCCGTAGATTCCATCGCTGGCATCGTAAGAGCTACGGGTCAACTCGAGTAGTCGCCGATCTTCAATAGCGCTTTGTGATTCTGGTTCATGCAGCCATGCATAATAGCCTGCTCTTGTTAGCCGCAACACAAGACACATCGTCATGATTTTAAACATCTCAGAGTGCGCCAGAATAAACTGATACTTTATTCTGGCAGGCTTGCAAAGTATCTCGCGGCCTAAAGGGATGGTCTGCTCCTCCCTCTGATATCTATACTCAGCAAGGGAGATCGCAAAAGCAAGGAGACCGACCTTGTCTAGTTCAAATGCGCATATCTACGGTATCAACCTAGGAAAAAACTGGTTTCACATCGTAGCAATGGAACGCCAAGGGCATATTCTTTGGCGGAAGAAGCTCAATCGGAGTCAGCTTAAAACCTTTGTGGTTAACACTCCACCTACAATTGTAGCGGTTGAAGCTTGTCCGGGTTCTCAATACTGGGGAAGATTGTTTAATGATGCAGGGTTCTCAGTAAAAATTATTCCCGCTCAGTTTGTTAAGCCGTACTTAAAATCAAACAAGAATGACTTCAATGATGCTGGCGCAATCGCTGAAGCAGGCAGCCGTGGCACTATGCGTTGTGTTTCCCTATAGACACACGAACAACTTGCCTTACAAGCGACTCATCGAGTAAGGCAGCGTTTTATTGTTGAGCGCACAGCTACTGTGAACCTGATGCGGGCATTGCTATTTGAATACGGAATTACAGTTCCTGTAGGTCGCAAAGTCTTCGAACGCAACTTGCCCAGCATCTTAGACGATGCGGAAAATGTACTTCCCGACTTTATTCGTGCTTTAGTGTTTCGCTTGCGAGAGCGTTGGCAACATATTGATGTTCAAATTGATGAAATGAGCGAGCAATTACAACATGCCTCAATTGCGTCTGAGAAGTGCCAACTTATATACAGCGTTCCAGGTATTGGACCAATTGCCGCGACGGGGTTAATTGCAGCTGTTGGTTCAGGTACTCAATTTAAGCGAGGTCGAGATATGTCAGCATGGTTAGGCTTGGTTCCCAGACAATACTCCACAGGCGGGAGAAGCAATCTTGGCGGTACAAGTAAAAGAGGTAACGTTTATCTACGTAGTCAGGTGATACAAGGGGCTAAAGCATTAAAGATACATATGAAGCGAGACAAATCCGCACTCGGGCCGTGGATAGCCAAGTTAGAGGCGACACATCATCACCATGTTGTTTTAATTGCCTTGGCTAACAAGATAATGAGTATTTGTTGGAAGATATTAACCTCGGGTCAGGAGTATCAACATTATCCTATTTCGGCTGTGAAATAGCATATAACGAATTATATTTTCAATAGATTTTGCGAGAAACAAGCTGATGACAGAAGCGTTAAACCCACGATGTTGAAGCCTGGCTAAAAAGCAGTCTTTTATGACTGAGCGCTTTATTAGGACAACAACGTGCGGATCCCATCAAGGCCAGAACACTAGATGGTTCACAAACAGGCCGGATACATTGACGCAAACGTATTCTGACTGCGAGCTTTTACTTGCAAAAACGGAGCAGACCATACATTTTTTAAAATATCTCGCTCTTCTTCAGTCTGTTTTAAAAGCCCCTTAAGCCGGAGTATTTCTTTTTTCGCTTATAATAATTCATTTTCATCTTTAGGGCGAGTGGAGTTATCTCGCCGTGGTACTTGACCTCTTTAGCCGACGCGTCGTGGGTTGGTCTCGATCGGATAAGCCTTATGCAGAATTAGTTTCTAAAACCCTAGATATGGCCTGGGAGCAAAGAGGTGGGCCTCAGAACGTGATGTTCCATTCAGACTAGGGATGCCAGTACAGCAGTCGTAAATTTCGTCAAAGACTTTGGCGATATCGTATAACCCAAAGCATGAGTCGTCGAGGTAACTGTTGGGATACTGGGATTAGAATATAAATACAGGCTGTTTGTAATGGCCCGTGCTGGGATTGACAGAAATGTCTTTGTGTTGACCTGTCGTTCAAAGAGTCTGTTCAATTCTATCGACTCAGTTGTGCCCTAATAGGAGCTTTGTATTGCACCTCCAGTGTCCCGTCCTGCTGGACGATTCACACGGGAGAGTGGTTAAATGAACAGTAATGACCCCCGCTATAAATTGTATTTGGGCGTAGATACTCATCTGGAACTTCATGTCGCAACACTTATCAATGAGCTTGGACAAGTTGTTAAGAGTAAAGCATTTAGTGCCAACCTTTCAGGTTATCGTGAACTCTTCGCATGGTGTAAATCTTATGGTTTCCTTCAAAAAGCAGGTATAGAAGGTACAGGAAGCTATGGCGCAGAACTAACAAAATACCTGATCAAGAACGGATTTAACGTATATGAAATTATGCGCCCAAACCGAATGGAGCGGCGGCTGAAATGAAAAACAGACTGTATAGACTCAGAAAATGCGGCTAGAAGCGCGTTATCTGATGAGGCAAAAGTTATTCCTAAAAGCCATGCGGGGCCAGTTGAATCATTGCTAAGTCTGCTGATGACTCGTAATAGTGCGGTAAAAGCAAGAACCCAAGCAATGAACCAAATTCGAGCACTTCTTGTCTCGGGTCCTGATGAGCTAAAACAGTCCCTATCTCTGCCGAAACCAGGGGCGTGTGCCACGGCATGCTTAGTCCAATTAGTAGTGAGCCATTAATGATTTCGCTTGTACTGCTAGCACAACGGTGGAACTTTCTAGATGAACAAGTAAAAATACTTGATAAAGAGTTAAAAAATTAACTTTGAGTTCGGCTCAAGACCTTGTATCAAGATTTGGAGTTGGTGCAAATGTAGCAGCAACACTTCTTGTTGCTGCTGGAGATAACGCTAATCGATTGAGGAAGGAATCATCGTTTGCGGCATTATGCGGTGTTGACCCAATTCCTGCTTCATCAGGCAAAACTACTCGTCATCGGTTAAATCGTGGGGGGCCGCAGTGCTAATAATGCTTTCTGTACTGTAGCTATGGTAAGAATGCGTAGTGATCCCAGAACGAAAGACTATGTTGCACGAAGAACGGCTGAAGGGTAATCAACCAAGGAAATAGCTCGTAACTTAAAACGTTATATAGCGAGAGAGCTATTCCCACTCATCCTGAAAGATCTAGCGAGATTGGCTTGACATAGGAGCGTCACTGCTCAATGGAGAGGCTATTTAGAAGCCTGAAAACTGAATGGGTACCAGCAACGGGTTACTTGACCCAATCTCAAGCAAAGAAAGATATCAGCTACTATTTGATGGACTACTACAATTGGCAACGGCCTAATCAAACAAATGATGGACTGTCGCCAGTCAATGCCGAAAATCGGCTTAAATCTGTGTTCGGAAGTTCTTGACCATATATGGACGCCTCAGCTTTTACAACACTTTTGAATGATTGGTTCACTACCATTTATTCGGCGTCGTTACAGGCTCTTTCGCCTGCGCCTTGATGTAAATCCGAAAACTATTGCCTAATCACTACATCGGCATTTAATGCATCGGTCAACTCAGGTTACAATAGGTACGGTTAACCGTTTATTCATCAGTGTATGTAAACTTTCTTGAGGTTTATACAAAGGCTTTGTTTACGTCAAAGTCATGGCTTCCTGTTAATATTTTCCATGCTATACGAGCTAGTTTATTCGCAAGTGCTACCACAGCTTTATGTTTACCTTGTCTGACAGCTAAAGCGTTGAACCATTGCCCAAGTTTATCTTGCCGTTTGTTGGCAAAACGCCCTACAGCCCTCGCGCCATGAATAAGTAACACATGCAGATAACTGCCTGCCATTTTTTAATTGTAGACCTGAACCTATCTCACTAATAAAACTCGCTGTTACTAATGGCCCAAATCCAGGAATTGAAAGCAATGCTTCGTATCGGGGTTGATTTTGACAAAGAGCATTTAATATAATGCTCGACTTGATCTATTCGATAATTTAAAGCGCATAAATCATCATATAGGGGCTTAAGAAGGCTACGGAGAGTATACGAAAGATCGTTGCTTCCATCTTCTAAAGCTTCTATCAGGGACACTTGCAGTTTTATTCTTCCGACACTAAAAATAACGCCAGATTCACCTGCTAAACTGCGAATTTGGTTTACGGTCGCCGTTCTGTTTTGGACTAAGCGGACCCGAACACAGCGTAATGATTTAATATCTTGTTGATCTACCGTTTTTATAGGCATTTTATGGGTATTAGGTCGAAAAGCTGCTTCACATATAGCAAGAGCATCATTCGCATCGTTCTTTTGGCTTGAGACAAATGGCTTAACATGTTGGGCTGGAATTAGCTGAACATCGAAGCCTAACTCTTTGAATTTCCTCCCCCCCATTAGTGAGAGGTCCCACGCGCTTCCATTGTAATTAAAGTTCCTTGAGGAAATTGCCTTACTTTATCGAGTAGCTTATTGCGTCTAACTTTTTGATTACTACTAAATGAATGATCTACAAGACAAACACAAACCTGAAATACATTTTTGGCTAAATCAATTCCAACAACTTTTATATCCATAATGGCAGCCCTTTAGGTTTACTATCAGTATCAAGTTTGGCAGATACCTCGAAACTTGAGTGCTGAGGCGTCCATCACATCACTACAGTTCAAGCAATAATGCTAAATGGAAGTGTGTTTGAGTCGTACGCGATCTCCTACGGATTTGTGAGAGAGATGAGGCGATATCGCCTCATTCTACTCGATATTTCAACCGGAATTAACGAGACATGTTGACAGAACCTGTATGGTGCTCGAGGTTATCAGGTGCGAGCAGTAGTTCAATCTCTTCAATGGATTTATCTTTCGTTTCAGGCAGCATTTTAGCAATCAGTGCGAGACCAATGGCGCTGAACACCGCGTACATAAGGAAGGTGTTGCCTGCACCGAAGTTGGCAAGTTGCCAAGGAAAGAACTGCTGGATAAGATAACTTGCGATACTGGTGACTATGGCGGATACCGGGATTGCTGCGCTTCGTACCGAATTCGGAAAAATTTCCGAGAATAGCACCCACATAATAGGTCCAATGGAGATGTGGAATGCAGCGATAAAGCCCAGAATACCAAAAAGAACTATATATGGGTTAACGCTAATAGCAGTTTCGATAATTTGACTTTCATAGTGATGAAGATCTTGATCGTTGTAAACTGCTGATAGAGCTTCTTTAAACTCAACGTCGTTATTGAAGGATTTACCTTGTAGTATTTCCAATGGCTTAGCGTTAATATTTTCGCTAAGCGTAACTATTTTCTCTTCATTGATAGAGAACGTTGCGCTGTTGAATCCGTACCAACAAGTCACGTGGCTTAACATTGCGGTAACGAGACCAATAAGCAGCAAAGGACGGCGACCAAATCTATCAATAAACAAAATAGCCAACAGAGTAAACACTATACTAGTTAAACCGATATAGATAGATTGCTGGTATGCTGCATCACCACCGAAGCCAATCTGTTCAAACACGGTTGGAGCATAGAACAAGATAGCGTTCATACCAGTAATACCTTGTACAACAGCGATGATTATACCAATAATTAGGGAGGTTTTATATTTTGGTGTAACCAAGTTTTTTAATTGGTCAACAAAAGGAGTTTGTTTGTCGTCAACCATATTGGCGTTGATGTTCTGGACCGTATCGATGATTTCTTTTGGTGAATACAGTTTGCCTAATACCATTTTTGCTTCTTGTGAACGTCCCTTGAGGATAAGCCAGCGTGGTGACTCAGGTACAGTAAACAACAGACCAAACCAAACCAGTGCTGGGATAAGCTCAGAACCAAGCATGGTACGCCAGATCCCTTCTGGTGAGAGCAAATAAAAACTCTCGCTTGTGTTAATAACAAGATAGTAGTTGATAAAGTAAGCTGCTGACAGGCCTATAACTATATTGAGTTGATTGCCTGAAACCAACTTACCGCGTAGTCTTGAGGGTGCCACTTCGCCAATGTACATCGACGCCAATGACAGTGAACTGAACGCCAAGCCCCCGATAAGGCGAGATGCAACTAGCATCTCATAGCTAGTGGCTAGTGCTGAGCCAAGCGCAGATAATAGGTATAGGCCCGCGATCAGAATAAGTGTGTTCTTTCGACCCCAGGCATCGGCTATCTTACCCGCAAAAAATAATGCAATGATTGCCCCTAGGCTTGGTGCACTTACGACTGTACCGACTTCTAGGTTTGACAGGCCGAACTCTAAAGTAATGTAGCGTATTGTTCCCGAAATAATAGCGGCATCTAAACCGAAGACAAAGCCACCCAGCGCGACTATTAGCGCATATCGAATGGCATTTTTAGTATGTAAATCCATATAGGTATCTTGTTTGACTGTAACTGGTCGTCCAATTTTACATTTTGGTGAATCAAATTCCGTGTTTTTGATCACAAATAGTAGTTCGATGTTGTCCTTTATATGATTTCTGTTGGCCGGTGGCATATTCCGGAGCAATCCACCCTCTGGTTTACAGGTTGTCCGAACATTATTTTCGGAATAAACCAGCCCACTTTTCCTTTAATTATGGAATCATTGTCAAGTCGAACGAAACGCTGTCTGCTGATCAGCGCCAAAAAGATTATGCAGTTCAACCTTGCGTTCAAATACGATTGGATCTCAGGTATCCAAGAGCACCGTGCCTAACTAAACTTTATATATCAAAGTAATATTTGCCGCATCTGTCGTGATGTGACGGATGCCCCTCCAACGGCGTTCAAGCCACAACCTCGTTATAAAGCGTTACTATCTGTTCCTAGTTTAACTATTTGGTCAAGCGGAGAGGTAAAGTAAAAACCATTGTGGCATTGGCGAATTAAGATAGCTCGAATCAGTTGGCGAATTCTCACGGGTAAAGATGATTTCAACTTATCCCTTACGTTTAGGGTTGTATAGGTTGAATTAAGTACTAAATATAACCAACATATAAGTTTGCAAACACTGCTGAACAAACGGTCACCCGTCCCTGTCAAAACCTGAAGTTGACCATGGAACGCTTGAAGAAACACGCATAGTGACGTCGTATATATGGCATCGAACTGCACATTCATCAGCATCGCAAAAAACGAAGCCTCTAGAATAAATAACCGAGAAGAGGAATGTTCAGTTTTCCTAAACTTGATTGTAACAAGAGTTCGGTAGATTTACCGTCAAATCTACAGCGTAATAAAGCTTACTTCCGTAGTTTGGTCAGTCATTCTAAACGAAGGATGCCTGTATGAATGACAACAAAGCGAGCTCGTTTGTACTGATTATGTTCCTACTTTGGTTCCATCAGTAATTAGTACTTGCTCGGTAGCTTAGTGGAGTTTGGACCCTCCCACAAGATTTAGCATCTACCTCCATACACTAGATATGAACTTAAGATTAGAGAGAAAAGCAATGTCTTCCTCAATACTAAGTTTATTCTGTTAGAAATGTTGTTTGATATTGGCAACATTTTTTAAGTTAATAATCCAATCCTGTTTAATTGGTCCTATATGTGTAAAATAGAGTAGAACAATAAGTAATGGAGGTGTATACCAATGCTGAGAAATTTACTAATGACAGGGCTGATTTTAGGGTGTTTAAGTGGGTGTCAGACTGTTAATCATGTTTTTATGGGAAATGAAAAAGTCGAGCAATTAAGTAACAAAACATCTAACTCTTTGAAGGAACTCAATGCTTTGTATGTAGAAAAAGGAGATTTATCTGAAGTTAGTATCCAGCAGCAAACGCAGCGCTTAAAGGCTTATGGTGTAGATAGTCCTGTTGCTTTGTATGAGTTGCCATCAAATTATGAAATATTAGATCTAAAGATACAAGCTTACTATGATTCAAAAATATTTGCTCCTTCAGTTTTAGTTATTGATAAAAAAGGTAATATTTTATCTCGCATCCCTAATGAACAGTTCCAATATAAATCTGGAGATCTATTTCAAACTTATCGTCAAGAATCTAACGTGCGTGTAACTCCTCAAGTCGCTGATATTCCAATATATGTCATTGTGTATACGACCGCGCAAGATGCTAGCAGCAGTAGCCGAATTTGGGTAAAGAAAGATAGAACTATGGAAGAAGAAGAAGTTGTGATTCCACATAGTTATACAGGAAGGGTTGCGATTGAATTTGATGCCTTGGGCAAATTCGATACCGTGATATTGGCGAATGAAAATGGTTTAGAAGTTAAGACATTGGAATACAACACGAACAAGTTTGAAAACCTTTTTGACGAACTTCGCCATACTATAAAACAAGGAAACACTCAGAAAGCTCTTGATTTAGTTGATCAAATTCAAAAACTATAGTTGTTATTTTATTGGTCAGCGTTACGTTTATTGGTGATTAATTGTTTTTTAAAGACGTATTTTTTAAAGATGCGACGTTTTCGTCGAATGTATTCCTCTGAGCTTTTCGAATATAAGTGAGGTAGGTAAGAATACAGTGAGTACTCATTACCAAATAACTGAGGATAAAAGTATAAAATATCTAACTTATTCGTTGTAATACAATGTGTAGGTTGCTCTAACACACCAACAATGATGTAGAGAGCTGGCAGCAATTTTGGTACAGAATCATCGTTTGACGGTGAACGTAAGTTACAGTTGAGTAGTTTCATAAACAACGAGATATTGGCGTCACAGAGTCAAGGTTATCTTGATGACTTGGACTCATACAACATGCCAAGAGATAATATCTTTTGGCATGCTGTAAAAATATTAAAGGTGGATTTTGTATTGTATGACACGGTATTGTTCGAAATTACATTAGCAGACTTACACTAATGTATGTGTTTGCTTGCTGTGTAAGCTGCGACGCCTGTTGCTACTGCACGTATAGCTAAGCTTTAGGTATTTAGGCTCTTGTGAATACAAGAGCCAACTCAGAGTTAATGTATTAGTACAGTTTAAAGTAGTGAAAAAGAGGCTTTCACTCCTGAATTTGAGTAAATTTCGATATCACCACTTTGACCCTGCGATGATTTTACAACTGCTAAAACTCTGCCATGACGTGTAGCAATCGTTGGGCTATTATATGCGTTGATAGAAGATATACTGCCATTATCGGCTCCAATCCATTCACAACCGCGAACACGAAACTCTAACAATGCTTCTTCATGACTCACTGGATGGTTGTCTTTATCAAGCATCTGGACTATAAGTTGCCGGTATGAGCTTGAACCTTCATGGGTTTCATCTACAATCGAGATCTTCCTCGGCACTCCAGACGTGACAATTTCATCTCTAGTTACCTCTACGTCGTTCTTTAAACCAACCAGAGAGATCTTTCCTGCTCTATATGGTAAGGCCCAACGAAAGACTCTGTCGATTTGCTTTTCTAACTGTTGGGTTCCAACCAACTCATCGTTGAGGTAGAGTTGTACCTGCGGACAGTTGCTATAGGCTTCGATAGTGACCCATTGCTCATTTTCATAATTCCAGTGCGAGTTTCTTTCGTCCCAGACCCATAATTTTTTTTGCCAAGCATTTTCATCATGTTCAAAGGCAACAAAAGTTTGCTCGTCAAACTTCAGTTGTGTTAAGTCTGCTCGTTGAGTAAATACTTTGACATAAGGTTCGTCTGTCCACAGCGATTTAAAAAGCGCATAACTTGGTTTTTCAAACCCAGCGGTGTCTAGCAGGCCGCTGTCAGTGGTTCTTACAGGCCATTTACCATGAGATTCTCCCATATAATTGATTCCAGTCCAAAGAAACAATCCGGATACATGGTTGCGTTCAAGCACTGCTTTCCATTCATGCCATTGAGGTAAATTTTCATTACCGATTATCGGCAGGTTAGGTCTGATTTCATGCCCATAATCATATACAACACGTCGATAACTAAATCCAATTACATCGAGCGCGTCGGCGTAACCTGAATGGTAGCTGGATGATGGAAGGATACAGTTGGCAGTAATCGGTCGAGTTTGATCGATAGCTTTTACCCAACGAGCAAGCTTGTTCGCAGTTTTCCCAATATCATAAGTGTGCTGTGGCAAATTTTTGAGTTTATCTTTTATTTCATCGGGAGAGTTAGGTGGTAAGCTCCAGAAATAATTCCCATCCCAACTTGCATCAAAAAAGCCCGTTGCTTCGACGTTGCGTGGGTAGGTCCACTCAATTTCGTTGCCAATACTCCACATGAATATTGATGGATGGTTAATATGGCATTTCAACGTATTACAAAGATCGGTTTTTGCTCGGGTTTGAAAGTGCTCGGTGTAACATTGGCTGAAAAAGTCATCGTGTTGGTTGCCCATGTTAAGGCGTTTATCTTTAGGATAATCCCACTCGTCAAAAAACTCATCCTGCACCAGAAATCCCATCGTGTCACAGAGGTGCAATAGACGCTTGGAGGCTGGGTTGTGTGCGATTCTTATTGCATTTACACCACATTGTTTGAGCTTTGACAACCGACGTATCCATATTTCATCAGGTACGGCAGCGCCAACGAGTCCGCCATCATGATGAAGGCAGACCCCACGGACTTTAGTTGGCATCCCATTGAGGAAAAACCCCTGTTCTGGCGAAAACTCTATGCTACGAAAACCAATGTTTTCAGATACCTTATCAATGACGCAGCCATTTTCGTAGATTTGAGTTTCCAACTTATAAAGAATTGGTGAATCTGGGCTCCAAAGGCTCAGTTGATCACACGTTAGTTCTAAATCACATACTTCTCGATTGTTCACTGAACGATGCGTTCGAGCTGTAGCTACGCAATTATCGGAATTGGGCTCGAGCAAACGACTTACAATTGTCAAGTAATGCGTTTTCGTTTTTGCTTCAATCATCAGTTGCTGGTGGATATGGCCAATCTGGTTTGAGCTAACGGAAGCTTTTATATGATTTTCCCAAATAGGAACAAACACATCCTTAGTTAGAACCATTTCTATATCACGGTAAATACCTGAACCTGTATACCACCTACTGTCGATATACCTGCGTCTATCGACATGGATAGTAATTACATTGTCTGATTTCAAGTAATCAGTAATTTCTATATTGAATGGCGCATAACCATACGCTTGGAAATGTATATCATAGCCATTGATATTAATGGTTGCATTGTTGTAAATCCCGTCAAAAACGAGTATACAGCGCGAATAGTGTTTATTTAGAGGATTTTTAAACTGCTTTTTGTACCAACCAATTCCCCCAGGTAGGTAACCCGTGGCTCCATCATACTGTGGAGAAAAGGCCGAAGCTACACTCCAATCGTGGGGAAGCGTAACCGTCGACCATTGTTTGGTATTCGGTTTATCTTTTGCCAACTGAAAAAGCCAGTTGTCGTTAAATAATGTGGTACTTCTCGGTGAATTGTGCATATCAAAGTATCCTGAAAAAAAAACAGTTAACGGCTGGGTAGGTATACAGGGAAAGGGTTAGTCATTGGCGAAAAAGTGGCTCCTTTATGAGCCACTGGTTTAGAGCGAACTTAATTACTATTTTGGAACGTACCCGCATCTAAAATTTGACGTTTTACGCGGTATCGGCAGATATAATTCCAGTTCCAGCTAGGGTCATACTTATGGCATAGCCCCCAGTTTAAGCCTGGCGCATCAAAGCTATCTTCTTGTGGATCACGGAATATACCTAGCGCCTCTGGTGCTCCTTTGATATGAGACATAATTTCGAAGTTAATACCGTCTTTAGCCCATTGAATCGTGTTTTTCTCAGGACCATCGGTAGTAATCAATGATGCGATACCACCATTGTGATGCCAGACCGCAACTTCATGCCCAGAGTTTGAGATAGGGTTGTATTCTGATTTGACGTAAGGGCCAGTAACTTTATCAGCTATGGCCACTCCATGCTTAATTTCACGACCGCCCATATTCATACTCTCACCCATAGTTTCGCCTTTATAGTATAGGTAAAACTTGTTATTGAAGAACATCAGGCAAGGATCGTGCACTTTGTGACTGTCAAAGCTACCTTTTGATTTTACATTGAAGCGGTTGTCTTCATCACCTTCCCATTCGCCATCTTTTTCGGGGCTAAGGATAGGAGCATCTGATTTGGTCCATGGACCGAATGGACTATCTGACCAAGCCAGTGCTATCTCTTCAAATTGGCGGTTGGTGTACGGAAATTGGACAGTTTGGTAAACAAGGTAGTAACAACCCTCGTGCGCTAAGACCTCGGGAGTGAACACTGCTCGGTCATCATATGAGCCTGATTTACCAGCTTGAATCGCAGGACCTTGCTCTTTCCATGTTATGCCGTCAGCGGAGGTCGCATGCCATACTTCAGTTTTGTCCCAAGGAAAAACTTTGTCTTCTGGGTTGCCTGTAAAACCTTTGGTTTCCCCCTCACCTTTGGTGTACCAACAGTGGTACAAGTCATGAACTTTGATGACAGCGGTAGGATCGCGGCGAATCACTCCCTCTTCATAGGCAAAGTCGCCTTTCAGTTTTTGTACATCAAATTCAATCAACCATTCAGGCCCGCGACTATCATAACCGCGTTCAATAGCACGTAAACTTGCCAGGCTAAGTTTTTTCTTAGGTGAATTCATGAGGTATCTCTCTATACAAATACAAATTTCGAACAAAGGTAAACCAATTTTGAGTTTGTGTCTATTTGCTGGTCTTCAAAATAACGACTCTTTGGTAATAAGGTGATGGAATACACAGTTTTAAGCATTGATATGACCAATATTCGTGTTAACCACAGTTTATTTTAAACTAACTTGGAATATGTAAGTGGTTGAAAATAAAAGGGTCTCATGATGTGGGTTACTGAGATTGGTAATTGGAGTTTTATCTTAGGTTGGTCTTTATTCGTTAATTGTTATACCTGTCACTGATTATTGGTTTGCCATTTTGTAATAATACTGACATTGAAGTTGCATTGGTAAACCATCTTCATTTATTAACTTACTATCTACTTAATCTTTAAGGACAAAAGATGAAACATAAAATCCTAAAGTACTCTGCAGTGTGTTCCAGTTTATTAGTTGCACTTTCCGCACATGCTAACACACCTGAGGGTTTAGCTTTCCACGGCTATCTAATGTATGGCGCAGGCTTTACTAATGATGAAGTGTTGAATGAGGCAGCTTATGACTGGGCTGGAACAGGTGGTAATATTTTCCGGTTACCTGGTCAATATCATGCAGACTCGTCAGCTGGTCGTCTAGGTAACGACGGTAACTGGTTACAGCTGCAATCTGATTATGGTTTAAATATGAATGATATGAACTGGGGTGTTCATGTTATGTTCTCATCCAATGGTTACTCTGACAATTTCGTACCTGAGTGGATATATGTTGATGCGGCTGGTGTGTTCCCAGCAATGCCTGACGCTACGGTATGGGCAGGCCAAAAGTATGTGAACCGCGTGTCGACGCCATTGGTGGTCAATGAAGCGCTTGCGAGTGATGGTCGTGGGTTTGGTATTGAGAAAATAGACTTAGATTTTGCCGCCCTTGATTTATCAGTAACTCGTAACCTTTACAACTCATATACAAATGGTGATATGAACCAAGGCGATACCGTCTTATTCTCATCTGCACTTCGAGGTATGGATATAACAGATACGATTAATAGTGAATTGTATCTCAACTACGGCACTTACATTGGTCCAAATAGTGATGTAATTAACGAGTCCACAGGGGATAAGTACAAAGAAGCTGCGCCAGATTCCTATCAAGTAGGTTTAAAATTTAATCACAATTTAGACAATCTGCACCACCAACTATTCTTACGTTATAGCAGCGAAGCTCGACAAGTTGCGACACGCGAATGGTGGCAGCCAGTGCCAAGTGATCTGATTGGTGGGTTCTTTTATGGTAAATACCAGCTAACAGATCGTTTCCGCTTCGAATACACGTATGCTCACGAAACTGAAAAATATGACCAACGTGCACGTGAGACTGGGCATCCAAACCGTATGCCAATAGCAGCAATGCAAAGTGATTGGGACTCATTCATCATTCGTAATACTTATAACTGGAACAAGCGTACTTCGACTCAGCTAGAAGCTGGCTACGAACAGATCAAGTATGAAGCTGTAAACCCAAGCGAAGATGGCACCAACTCAGGTTACAAAATTACACTTGCTCAAAACCTTCATATTGGTAATGGAGAGTGGGACCGTCCGGTACTTAACTTCTACGTTACTTATGCTGAACAAGATGTAGAGACGGATGTTTTTGATACATGGGCAATTGGTGGCTTTAAAATGGGCAAATCGGATGCACTTACGGCTGGCGTAATGTTCGAAGCATGGTGGTAATCCTGACATAAATATCATTTAAACAGTTTCTCCACGGCTTAGGTCGTGGAGTACTTATATCGACTCCTATAAAGATAATAACGAGTATGAACAAGACAAAAATTGCACTTATCCTATCGAGCTTGCTGTTTGGCGCGTATGGTTGTCAATCGACGACAGGATCTCAACCGGAAACTTCTGGAGAGAGTGAGGAACAAGCGAGCATTGCTATCCCTGATTTTGAATCGGATAGTTTCTTTAATAACGTACAAGCATCACACGCGAAATCTGAAAAAGTGACAGGCGTTGGTGTTACCTCGGGTAACTCTGCTTTGAAGGTGACGTTTGATGCTGTCTCTGAAGCAAACAAATTTAAATACTGGCCTAATGTGAAGTTCTTCCCCGAGGGTGGGATGTGGAACTGGAATAATAGGGGCAGCTTAAAAGTGGATGTCACCAACCCAAGTGATACGCCTGCAACGTTTATCTTCAAGATCGTCGATAACGTCGGCCAGATGGGGGCGGCGACCAACCAGCTTAATTACGCAGTTACGATTCCAGCGAACAGCACCGAAAATGTTGAGATGCTATTCAATGGCGGTAAGCGTGGTCTTGATGGTTATTGGGATGGTCAGAACATTAACTTGCGCAAACTGGCTGAACTGCAGGTGTTTGTTCAAGGGCCAATGGATGAGCAAACCATTATTCTCGATAACCTACAGTTGGTTGATGCTACAGGTGATTTTATCTCTGCTGAGGAACAAGTCGTCGAAGCAGGGCCAATTCCGACATTAAAATCAATCACCAACTTTGAATCTGGTGAAAAGCACTTTATTTCAGACCGCAGCGTATCGACGACCATCGAAAAAGTAAAATCAGATGGGGGCCTTGGTCTTCAAGTGAAGTTCAAAGCAGACAACGACTATCCAAATATTACCTTTATGCCAAACCGTCCTTGGGATTGGTCTAAAGAGGGTAACTTTAACCTCGCCTTTGATATTGAAAATCCAACCAATGATCCTATCCAGATGTTTGTTCGCGTTGACCAAGCGGAGAACAAAAACTGGGGTGGTACGGCTGATGGTGTTAAAGACAGTATGTCAAACTATGTGACGCTGCTGCCTAATGAGACAAGCACATACTACATGAGCTTAAGTCAGCTAGAAGGTCATATTGTTTCCGGCATGCGCAGTGAACCACCTAAGAAAGCGTATAGCGCACAAGCCATTAGCTATGGCTGGGGTGAAACCAGCTTGGATTTGTCTAACATAGTTTCAATTCAGCTTTATCTGCAAAATCCAACCAAAGACGCCACGATTGTGGTTGACTCAATTCGCTTAGTACCAAACCTTGATGCCGACACGACGCGTTACGAAGGGTTAGTCGATCAGTATGGCCAGTTTACGGGTAGTGACTGGGCTGAGAAAGTACACAACGATGAAGAACTACGTGCTTCGGGCAAAGCGGCGCTTGAGCATCTTGGCAAAGCCGAGCTGATGTCTGACCGCAGTAAATTCGGTGGTTGGAATGCAGGCCCTCGTATGGAGGCCACAGGGTTCTTCCGCACCGAGAAACTGGATGGCAAGTGGACGTTAGTTGACCCAGAAGGTTACCCGTTCTTCATGACAGGTCTTGCCAACATTCGAATGGATGACACTGTCACCATTACCGGTGCGGATTTTGACAACCCAGAGACAAAGCAAGGGCGTCAAATCGCATCACAATTACGTGAATCGATGTTCACTTGGCTACCTGAGTATGACGATCAACTTGCAGTGAACTATGACTACGCCGGTTATGTCCACTCTGGTGCACTGAAGAAAGGTGAGGTATTCAGTTTCTATCGTGCCAACCTGATGCGTAAATACGAAACCTCGCAACAAGAAGCGATGGAGATTTGGCGTGATGTAACGCTTGATCGTATGCAAGATTGGGGTTTTACCACGTTGGGTAATTGGATTGATCCAATGTTCTTCGGAACAGAACGTGTTGCTTATGAAGCACACGGTTGGATCATGGGTGAACACAAGCGAATCAGTACAGGTAATGACTACTGGGGTCCTATTCATGACCCATTCGATCCTGAGTTCAAGCAGAGCACTAGAGTGATGGCAGAAGGTCTCGCGAAACAAGTGGAGAAAGATGACCCATGGTTATTGGGTATCTTTGTCGACAATGAGATCAGCTGGGGTAATGTGATGAATGAGGCCAACCATTATGGTCTGATTGTCAACGCACTAAGCTATGACGCGAAAGAGAGCCCTGCGAAGGCTGCATTCTCAACATATCTAAAAGAGAAATACACTACGATCAATGCCCTGAATCAGGCGTGGGGAACGACTCAGGTCAACTCTTGGGAAGAGTTTGATAAGTCGTTCGACTATCGTAGCAGCCTAAAGCCAGGTATGAAGCGAGACTATTCAGACATGTTAACCATGCTGGCAGATAAGTATTTCTCTACAGTAGATGCTGAACTAGAGCGCGTGTTGCCAAATCACATGTATCTAGGTGCGCGATTTGCTGACTGGGGTGTGACACCAGAAATTGCAAAAGGCGCGGCGAAGTATGTGGATGTCATGAGTTACAACCTGTACGCCAATGATTTGAATGACTCTAAAAAAGCACACTTTAGAAAGTGGCTAGCGGAATTAGACAAGCCAAGCATCATCGGTGAATTCCATTTTGGTTCGACAGATACAGGTCTGTTCCATGGTGGTATCGTGAATGTTGCCAATCAAACAGAGCGCGCGAAGATGTACACCAATTACATGCAGAGTGTGGTAGACAACCCTTACTTTGTTGGTGCGCATTGGTTCCAGTACCTTGACTCGCCAGCAACAGGTCGAGCTTGGGATGGTGAAAACTACAACATCGGTTTTGTCACCATCGCTGACGAACCTTATGTTGAATTGATTGAGGCGGCAAAGCAATTCAACGCAAACCTCTATAACAACCGCTTTAAATAACGTCGAAAATAGGCACGGACGCTTATTCCGTGCCTGATTATTTCATTAAGGAAAATGAGATCCATTTTATGAACGTGAATAAAACTCTAACAGCCCTGCTTATTGTGGGAATGGCTGCACCTACGCTTGCTTCAACGTTAGTGACTTCTTTTGAAAGTTCTGATTACTCAGCAGGAGAAAATAACCCGGAATGGCTACAAATTGTTGGTGATCAATCCTCATCATATTCACTGGTTTCTGACGGTGTTACAGATGGAGAACAAGCACTTAAAAGTGACTTTAGTGCTGAATTTGAACCTGTCATTATCTGGAACTGGGGAACATGGAATTGGTCTCAACACAATGTGATGACCGTAGACGTTACCAATTCTGAGAGCACAGATACTGTCTTTGCAATTAAACTTGTGGATAACGATATTCAGAATGATTGGGGTGACTCAACTCAAACAAGTCTGGACTACTTCACTGCACCCGCCGGAGAGACCACGACGTTTACATTTAATCTAGATGGTGGAAATGAATATCAAGATCACGGTGTGAACTTTGATAAAGATAAGGTGCTAGCTATTCAATTCATGTTGTCGAATAACGAGTCTAAATCTTTGCACTTTGATAATGTGCGCGTCTCTGATGGCACAACAGAGCCAACACCTCCACCAACTGACCCAGAAGATATGAGCGGAAGCGTTTCATCGGCACCAGTGAAAACCCTACTTCAGCTCGAAACGTTTGAAGAACTGACAGATTCTATCGAAGCGACAGGCGCGGATATAGAACTGATTGATGAAGGGGTTAGTATTGGTGAAACCGCGCTGAAAGCCACGTTCAACAATGGGTGGAGCTCGGTCAAACTGAATGGGAACTGGGATTTGTCAGCATTGGGAGAGCACCTAGCGATTGCGGTCGATGTGACAAACCCAACCAATACCGGTCTATTTCTGTACTCGAGAATAGAAGACAACAGCGGTAATGAAGCGTCGGGTATTGCACGCGGAAAGTATATTCCAGCAAAAAGCACTCAGACTGTTTATATAAGCGTTAAAGATACTCCAGCGATTGGTGATATTGTCAATACACTGGGTTTGCGTGAGCTTCCGGCAAAATCACTCGACGAAGGTTGGGGTGATTGGCTAGAGTTAAACCTTGCAGCGATTCAGTCGGTTACTTTCTTTATTCCTGATCTAGCAGAGGGAACTACTGATCACGAGTTTATCTTTGATAACGCTCGTGTGATCAAAGATCTTAATGATGTATCAGCCTACGAAGAGTTGGTGGATTCACTGGGTCAAAACAATCAACATGATTTCTACGCTAAGCTAGAGAGTCGTGAGAAACTTGATAGTTTGGGTGCACGAGAGACACAACTGCTTGGTAAACTACTTAACCGTAGTCAATATGGCGGTGCACCTGCTGGTAGTAGCATTGTTGCTGACCAAGACTGTAAACTGGCTAACCCAGCCACTTTTAATGTGTGTAAAACAGCAGACGGTAAATGGTATCTGGTTGATCCTGACGGTAACGCCTTTATTTCAACGGGTCTTGCTAACATTCGAATGACAGACACGTATACCTTTACTGGTGAATCGAGCACAATGCCTTCCGATGTGCGTAAGTCAATGTTCACTGAGATCCCGACAAATCACCGAAAAGAGATGGGTCCTGTTCATAGTGGACCTGTCAAACAAGGTGAGGGTGTGAGTTTCTACGCTAACAACATAGATGCGCGTCATGGTGGTGAAGAAGCTTGGCAAGACATCACTATCAAGCGTATGCAAGACTGGGGCTTTACGTCACTTGGTAACTGGACAGACTCTGCCTTCTATGCAAAAGCGGCCGCAGCGAACATGCCTTATGTTGCAAATGGGTGGGTACTTCACCATGAAACCTCAGAGAATCCTGTTAACCGTATTGGCGCAGGATATTGGGGGCCGATAGCTGACCCGTTTGATCCTAACTTTGCCTTAGCTGCTGAGAAAATGGCGGCGAAAATCAAAGAAGAAGTGACAGGTCATGAAGCGACCTTGATGGGTATTTTCGTTGATAATGAAATAAGCTGGGGTAACTGTCTGAATGGTGATGATGCGGCGTGTTATGGGCAAACGCTAGCGGCGATGAACACAGATGCCAGCACAAGCCCAGCGAAAGCTGCGTTTATCTGGTTCCTTGAAAATGGCTTTGGGCAATCGAAAACAATTGAGGCATTCAATACCGCTTGGGGAACATCGTTCGCATCATGGTCTGAATTAGGCGGAGCACAGAGCTTTGAATACTCTGCAGGCATGTTGGATGATTTAAAGTCATTGAACTGGCAGTTTGCAAACAAATACTTTGAGGTTGTGAAGCAAGCAATCAAAGCAGAGTTTCCTAATAACCTTTATTTAGGTGCTCGTTTTGCTGACTGGGGAAGAACACCGGAAACGGTTGATGCCGCTAAAGTTCATGCTGATGTTGTCAGCTTCAACATCTACAAAGACAGCATCACGTCCGAAGACTGGCAATCAGATGTACTAGAACAAATCGAGGATTTAGATTTCCCAGCTATCATCGGTGAGTTCCACTTCGGTGCGCTGGATAGCGGTAACTTCGCAACCGGAATTGTTTCAGCAAACTCGCAAAAAGATCGTGGCGACAAGTACATTACGTACATGGAGTCGGTATTAGCGAATGATAACTTTGTCGGTGCGCACTGGTTCCAATACCTTGATTCACCTGTAACAGGCCGTGCATGGGATGGTGAAAACTACAACGTTGGTTTCGTTAATGTAACGGATACACCATACAGCCACTTAACGGATGCAGCACGACTCATTAATTGTGAGTTATATGGTGATGACTGTTCTGCGTTAGAGGCCAATACAGAAACGCGCTCTGCACGTGATGTTGGCTCGTTATATAATGGTCGAAATATCGGAATCACTTCTGGTCAGTTAAATGGATTAGAAACCATAGAAGGCATTGACCCTGAAGAGCCGGTTGATCCACCAACTGACCCTGATGAGCCGGTTGATCCACCAACTGACCCTGATGAGCCACAACTGCGTACTGGTGGTTCATTAGGTGCCTTCTTTGTGTCAATCATTGCCGTTTTAGGATGGGTACGTAGAAAATACGTATCATAGTCATAACTGCATGAAAAAAAACAAAGCCGCGATAGTGACTATCGCGGCTTTTTGTCGTCTAGCGCACAGAATAAGCAATCGGTGCATATATTGACCAATAATCAGTATTGGATCACTCCAAAATTTTTTTTGGTATGTACTATTTGTAGATTGGTTATCCAATAACTACGTGAAGGAAAGGAGAATCTCAGTGCGTTTCAACAAAAATACTATCGCGCTCGCTATCATTGCCAGCACTCTTGCAGCAGGCAGCATTGCCGCTACAAAAACACCAGACACATCCAATAACGAAACAACTCAACAAGATATGAGTAGTAGCGTTCAACCTGTTGTCATGACAGATGATGGGTTTCTATCAAAAACCGCCAACACACACACTTCATATAATGTGGCTGGCGAAAACCTGGAAATCGTGTTCGATGCGATTTCTGAGTCAGAAGCAAACTCTAAATGGCCAAACATGAAGTTTCGCCCGGAGTCTGGTTCTTATGATTGGAATACCAAAGGTGGCTTACAGCTGACACTCGAAAACCCCGGCGACAGAGAAGTTCGAATTGAAATGAAAGTGGCGGACAACATTGGCATTATGGGGGCGACGACGCACCAGCTCGATCTGCCAATATATTTACCTGCTGGAAAAACCACGACAGTCGATTTCCTTTTTAATGGCGCAGAGATGAATATTGAAGGTTACCGAGGTGGTAGTGAGCTTGATTTGCGCAATATCGCTGAGTTCCAATTCTACGCGGTTGGCCCGATAGGTGAGCAAAAAGTAGTAGTACATGACATTGATTTTATTGAACGTACTGGAGATTTTGTTCTATCAGAAGCGCGTCAAGGTCAAGTGATTGAGGCGCAAATTCCCACTATTTTAACAGTAACTGACTTTGAAAGTGGTGTTGAAGGTATTGTTGAACACCACTCTGGCTCTAATGTTGATATCGTCAAGTCTGACACAGGCTCTGCAATTAAGGTTCATTACACAACCGACGATGACTATCCGACAATCAAATTCTCGGCTGGAAAAGACGGTCAGGCTTGGGATTGGTCAAAGTATGGCGATGTTGCCCTAGCATTTGATGCGAAAAACATTGGTGATTCAGGCATGCAGCTATTTGTGCGTGTCGATGATGCACTAGATGAAAAGCTGGGTGGTACGGCTACGGGAGCAGTAAACAGCCGTACGGGTTATGTACAGATTCCAGCAAACTCAGAAGACAAATATTACTTCACATTTAAAGACTTGGCTGAAGGCTTGGATTCAGGTATGCGTGGCGAGCCGCCAAAGAAATCCTTCTCAGCAAGCCAAGTGGTGTTTGGTTGGGGCGAATCTGAGCTTGATCTATCGAACATTGTCAGCGTGCAACTTTACATGATGAACCCTCAAGAAGAGGCGACATTGGTTATCGATAACCTATCGTTGATTCCTAACCTAAGTACGGACACTACGCGATACGCCAATCTGTTGGATGAGTTTGGTCAATATCAGGAAGAAACGTGGCCAGAAAAAATCACCGATTTGGATCAGCTAAAGGCTCAAGCCAAAGTCGACAAAAAACTGTTGAAGAATGCCTCGTTGATGAGTGATCGTTCAAAGTTCGGTGGCTGGGCTAAAGGTCCGAAACTAGAGGCAACAGGTTATTTCCGCACAGAGAAAGTCAATGATAAGTGGGCGCTGGTGGACCCTGAAGGATACCTCTACTTCGCTACAGGGGTAGACAATATTCGTATGGATGACAGCTACACAGTGACAGGGATGGACTTTGCTGATGCGGTAGAGGCAGACACTAAGGGGATGCGTCCAAGTCAGGTTGCCGCTGAGCGTTACATTGATGACAAGCGTGAGCGTGTAGAAGCCTCAACACTCCGCCGTGGTATGTTTGATTGGTTACCTGATTTCAATGATCCACTGGCAGACAACTATAGCTATACGCAAATGGTGCATAAAGGACCTCTCAAGCATGGTGAAGTGTTCAGCTTCTATTCGGCGAACTTGCAGCGTAAGTATGATACCGACTCTGCACAAGAAGCGATTGAGATTTGGAAGGACGTGACACTTGCACGAATGCAGGATTGGGGTTTCACTTCCTTAGGGAACTGGTCCGATCCTATGTACCGAAAAAACGGTAAAGTGCCGTATACAGCACATGGTTGGATTACGGGAGACCACCAACGAGTTAGTACAGGTAACGACTACTGGGGGGCTATGCATGACCCATTTGACACAAATTTTCGGGTCTCTGTGGCCATAATGGCGAAGGAGTTGGGTGAAGAGGTTGACAATGACCCTTGGTGTATCGGTTATTTCGTTGACAATGAGTTGAGCTGGGGCAATACCGTCAACAATACAAACCACTACGCACTGGCGATTTCTGGTTTACGTGCTAGCACAAAAGAAAGCTCGGCCAAAGCGGCGTTTGATGCATTACTTAAAGCAAAATATGGCTCGATCAAGAAGTTCAACGCTGCATGGGGCGTTGATGTTGCCTCATGGGATGCTTTCGCTAAAGGCTTCAATTATCAAGGTGAATACACTGAAACAGTGAAAGCCGACCTTTCAGTATTGTTAGATGCATTTGCTGATAAGTATTTTGCGGTTGTTAGTGAAGAGATGGAGAAAGCGTTACCTAACCATCTATACATGGGAGTGCGATTCTCTGATTGGGGAATAACACCTGAAGCTGCGACAGCAGCCGCACGTTATGTTGATGTGATGAGTTACAATCTTTACGCCACTGATCTAAATGCAAAAGGGGACTGGAGCCGTTTACCGGAGTTGGATAAACCTAGCATTATTGGTGAGTTCCACTTTGGTTCTACTGATTCAGGTTTATTCCACCCTGGTATTATCAGTAGTGACAATCAACAAGGTCGTGCGCAATCTTACGCTAAGTATATGGAAAGCGTGATTGATAACCCGTACTTTGTTGGTGCACATTGGTTCCAGTATATGGATTCACCCGTAACAGGGCGTGCATGGGATGGTGAAAACTATAACGTGGGTTTTGTGACAGTAACGGATACACCATACGAGCCCTTGGTAAAGTCTGCCAAAGAGATCAACCGTAATTTATACAATCGACGATTCGGATCTATTAACAAATGAAGTAATTTGTAACTCTTGACAGTAATTTTTATAAGTCTGTGTCATTTCAGTTGTATGTAATAAAGAAATGACACAGACGTAACATGCCTACGCTGAACGATCCAAACTTGAGGTTGTCTCAATTTCGGTGTGATAGTCTACGATTATCTAAAACATGAGAGAGTTAGGTATATAGACTATTGTGTCACTGTGAACTATCACGCAGTTAAAAACTTTAGGGTATATACATGTCTTTTAATTTGGTTATTTTGTCATTGCTTCTTCGTTTAAGCAGGTAGCTTGATAGCACGCCAAAGAACAGGATTACGCCACAGAAGCCGTATACATGCATGATGGTTGGATCGTTCGATACAAAGCCAGCATCCGAGAACATTACGTACGCGCCTAGTACCATGTAGATTATTACTGCTGAGGCCTCAAAACGGAATGACCAAGGCGTTACGTCAATACTCTCATTGACTGGCATTACATAATCCGTATCACGTGGCATAAAGTGACCAATCACAAACATTAGTACTGTACACACCACAAACAAGATTGCTAATTGGTGTAGGAAGTGAATCGGTGTATCAAATATCAGTTGCATTGCAGCGTAGGAGCTTACAAATACCGTGAGCGCTACTTTGGCAGCAATGGCAGGGACACGTTTTGAAATATAGCCAACAAATACGATAGTAAAGATCGGCACACTAAAGAATCCTGCAACCATTTGCAAATATTGAAATAACCCTTCTGGTGCATAAAGGATGAATGGTGCAATACACACTGAAATGACCGCGATAATGACACCGAAAATGCGACCTTTACCTACTAGCTCTTCATCGGATTTGTCGTTGCCAAAAAGAGGTTTGTAAACGTTCAAAGCAAACAGGGTTGTTGAGCTGTTTAATACACCATTAAACGTACTTAATATGGCACCAAACATCACCGCAACAAAGAAGCCAACCAGAGGTTTAGGTAGTACTTCGTTGACTAAGCGAGTGTACATCGTATCTGGGTTGCCCGCATCTGCACCAAACATATGGAATGCGATAATACCCGGAATAATAAGGAATAATGGGGAGATAACCTTGATTGCGCCTGCCAAAATTACACCCTTTTGACCTTCTTTTAGGTTCTTCGCACCAAGTGCACGTTGGATGATAGATTGGTCGGTACCCCAGTAGTACAAATTTACCAACAGTAAGCCTGTGAACAACGTTGAGAACGGTAGTGGGTCGGTCTCTTGTCCTACTGATTGAAGCTTTTCTGGTGCCGCGGTCAGCAGCATATCTAAGCCTTCCATAAAGTTGCCACCACCCAGTGCCATCAGACCAAACACAGGGATCATCAAGCCACCTGTAATTAAACCTACGCCATTAATGGTGTCTGCGATAACCACGGCTTTTAGGCCACCGTAAATCGCATAGAAGAAACCCAGTAAACCAATGGTTGCGGAGATAAGTGCGATGGAACTGAACTCAGATATTCCCAGTAAACTTTGTACATCGAAGATTTCACCCAACACTACTGCGCCAGCGTAAAGTGTTGTAGGCAGAATATTAATGACGTATTGGCATAAGAACAGTAGCGTTACAAACTTTTTCACCGACATATCATAACGGCTTTCCAAGAAGTCAGGGATGGTGGTGATGCCTTGCTTGAGGTAGCGTGGAACAAGCAGTAATGCGATTATCACCAGCGTGACACCAGAAGCAACCTCCCAACCCATGACACTCATATTGTGGGTGTAGGATTGCGCACTCATGCCCACAAAGCTGGTCGCACTGAGGTTGGTTAAAATCAAGGAACTGGCAATTAATCCTCCCGTTAAGCTTCGTCCACCAAGGAAGAAACCATCTTGAGAGTTGTGTTTATCGTTTCTGACTTTGCTGTAAGTGAACACCACAACAAAGCCTGTAAACAGCAAGAACGAAAGTAATACTGTAATAGACATTTTGTTTCCTTAACAAGTTAAGCAATAAGTTTTTGCTTGTTGGTCGTAGGGTGTCCCTCTAGCATCTAGTAAGAGTGTTTTATCAGGAACAACGTTAAGTTGAAACCCGTTGCTAGAGGGACATAAAGAGGTTTAAAGTTTTTTCAGGTGAACAATAAGCGCCGACTCAGGGTCGAGAATAGGGAGTGTTACCCCAATTTCTTTTAAGTTGTCACCACTGAGTATCAGGGTTTTATCTAGCCATTTTGGACGTTGTTTCATCAACTGGAAGCTGGTTTTTGGCATTTCAACGATCTTGATTTCGTAACGCGTGTTTTCATCCGCACAATTGATTCGAAGTGGGGATGGCAACGCGTAGTTTGGCATTGCCAACTGGCACACCGTAATCAGCATTTCTTGCCCGTTCTCTACGCCATAGATGTTCTGGTTTTGATCAGCAGGGTCGATGCGGAAGGTACGTCCAGAATGCAGCAAATCGCGATACTGTTTATGCAGCTGAATGTAATGGGCGAAAGCTTGCTTTTCTTCTTTACATTCTCTTACAGGGTCTAGTTCCACGCCCATGTGGCCACTTAATGCTGTCACGCCACGCATGTTGATCGCATGACGACGATTGGTTGAGTGACACTCGGCTGGACCAATATGAGCGCCCATCACTTCCGGTGGGAAGAAGTAGCTCATGCCACGTTGAATCGCTTGACGCTCCAGCGCGTCATTACAATCAGAAGCCCAGAAGCGGTGAGTGCGCTTCAATATTTCGAAATCAATACGGCCACCACCAGAAGAACAAGACTCAATCTCAACGGCAGGATGGGCGGCTTGAAGTTCATCTAATAAACGGTAAAGGGCTTTAGTTTGATCATGCACTGCTGGTTTGCTTTGATGCCCTGGTTGTACCAACTCGCGGTTCATGTCCCATTTCAGGTAACCAATGTTGTAGCGAGTCAATAAGTCATTCAGACGGTCGAACAGGTAGTTGAAGCAATCTTGATTTTGTAAATCCAGTACGTATTGCCAACGGCCCGAAGGTTGGTCATAGCCTTGCAGACTTAACACCCAATCTGGATGTTGGCGATACAGGTTAGAGTCTTGGCTGACCATCTCTGGCTCAACCCAAAGACCAAACTCCATGCCTTGATTGTTCACGTGTTCGATAACAGGTTCGAGACCATTAGGGTATTTGGTTTCATCTAAATACCAGTCTCCAAGTCCCGCACGTTCGCCATCTCGGCCAATGAACCAACCGTCATCAATAATGAAGCGCTCAACGCCCATTTCAGCGGCTTCGGTAGCCATCTCCATAATGTAGTCAGGCTTATGGTTGAAATAGATACCTTCCCATGTGTTTAGGTGAACAGGGCGTGGTTTATTGCTAGGAAACTTAACAATGTTGGCGCGAACAAACTCGTGGAATCGCTCTGAAATACCGTTCAAGCCTGAGGTGCTGTAGGTTGCGTATAGCCAAGGTGATTGGTACAGTTCACCACTCTTCAGGCGCTTTTCTCCAGACAGTAACAGTTCACCTGCTTGAACAAAACGACGACCATCACTACGAACGTCAGCACGCAATTGATGGTTACCACTCCAGCCTAGATGGAAGCCCCAAACTTGCCCTAATTGCTCACTGAAACCATTGGTGCCAGCAAATAGTCCAGGGAAGTTTTCATGAGAGGTGCGACCGCGGCGGTTTTCTTGCATAAAACCCCCATGCTCAAAGTTCAAGCGTTGAGTCTGAAACTCATGGCACCAACGTCCGTGGAAAGTCATCAGCTCGTTGGCATGGTTTGGAAGTGGTAGAGTAGAGGAGAGCTTGCCCAAGCAATATTCGCCAGCAGCCGTGTTCTTAACGGTGATGCGTTTTTGTACCACGTCACTTCTAAAATCCATTTGCAGCTCTATTAATAACTCAAGTCCCGCAACGTCGTCTTGAAGCGTAAATGTTGCACTGTTATCGTCGTGTTCAATGGATTTGGTTTTGAATACTGGCGCCCAGTCATTGCCATTTCTATGTCCATCAATTCCCGGCGCATTGAAGTGACCACTACCTAGTTCTGGACACAGTGAAAGTGGGACATCAACATCGAGACGAGCCTGAGAAATAGGGCGCTCTGTTGATAACATTAAGTCCGGATCGATTTGCGCGATTTTTGCTCCCCAATGAAGGATTTCAGGAACACGATCAACTTTAATAATCATGCTGTGATTCTTGGATTTTAGGTGAACGATTCTTTGCATTTTATTTTCCTGTTTACGAAAACATTCAATTTAAAAATAATAATGCGCTTATTAAGTTGTATTTCGACATAACTGCCATTTAAGTGTGATCTAGAGGAGGATTTTGAGTTTAAATTTGTGGCCTAGATCGATTGTTTTCGGAAACATTAAATGGTGTTTGTGTGACACTGTTCACGAGGGGGGACGCTTGAATTTGTTATCGTAGATGATAAATAAAAATTGGAGAACACCATGGCTGTTACTTTTAAAGATGTCGCACGTTTAGCGGGGGTTTCAACACAAACTGTATCACGTGTAACCAATGGTGCAGATAACGTGGCGGAAGAAACTCGTAAACGAGTGAATAATGCGATCAAAAAGCTTGGCTACGTGCCGAATAAAGGTGCACAAATGCTTAGCCGAGCCAAATCACGCATTATCGGCATTGTCTCTTTGGATATATCGCTGCATGGTGTGGCATTAATCGCCAACGGCATTCGCAACCAAGCTCACGAGATGGGTTATGCGACTGCGCTGACAGTATTAAGTGAAAATTCCATTGATGAATTTCGAGGAGCAATTCGAGAACTGATCGCCCAACAAGTTGATGTCATTATTATCAATGCGCCCGTAGCACGAGATACGGCGGAGAGCCTTGTCGAGCAGTTCAGTCAACTCACAATGGTATTTATTGATGTTCCTGAGGGGACGTTGGTTAATCACGTAAGTTGTGACCACAAAACGGGAGCGTACCTCGCCGTGTCTCATCTGATTAATCAAAAGCGCGAAGCTTTTGTGTGTATTTCAGGGCCAGAAGCATCGACGGCCTCGATGCTACGATACAAAGAATGGGAGTCACAAATTCAGCAACATGGGCTTACACTAGCTGCATTCTACGAAGGTGATTGGCAAGCCGCCAGTGGCTACAATGCAATTAAAGATGCAGTGCTAAAAGGTATATCTTTTGATGCGGTCTTAGTCGCCAATGACCAGATGGCGCTGGGCGTATTATGTGCGCTTTCCGAAGTGAGCATTAATGTTCCTAAAACCGTGTCCGTAGTCGGGTTTGATGGTATTCAGGACAGTCAATTTTTCTCACCTCCTTTGACGACGGTTAAACAAGACTTTAACGAACTCGGGCGTAAGGCGGTCAAATTGGTCCTAAGCCAGGTGGAGAAGGGGGCGGGAATTATCTCTGAAGTATTGCCCGTTAGTTTGGTGGTGAGGCAAAGTTCAGGTGAAAAATCGAATGCTTTGTATGATAAGCAGTCAGTGCTTAATTATCTGGAAAACATTCGTCGCCTATTGCCCTAACGAGGAGATTTACATTCAGGAATATTTATTATGAAGAAAAATTACCCACCAATGAACGTGAGCATTGGTGGGAATGGCCCAAGGAGGGAGTAACGTCGGCCATATGTAACGTGTTTATATTTGATAACAAGCACTGTTTTTTTTTCAAATTAACAGTCACGAAAAATGAAGATAATGTTAGTTGGTTAGTCTTTGCGTTTCGCTCTTGCTTTTAATTAATTAAATGCACGAGCTAATGTGCCGTTCCCTTCGCATAAATACTTAACGGAATGACTGCTAACAAAGACGGATTCTCCTGCTTTTAGATTTATTTGATCCTGCTGGTTGGAAATGGTCACTTTTCCTTCAATACAAAATAGAATCTCTGGACTGCGAACGAATTGTATGATGTTTTGATTTGCGACAGGTACAACTTCAAATCCAAAATCGTCAACAGGAATTGGGTAGCTTAATTTCCCGTTTTTATGGATGGGATCAAGTTTTATATGTGCTGGATCAATGGGTATAAACGTCGTATTTTCAATCAGCTCTGGCACATCTATGTACTTTGTGGTTAAGCCTGCGCGTAGCACGTTATCTGAGTTCGCCATAATCTCTAAGCCGGTGCCTTGAACATAGGCGTGTGGTGTTTCCGCATGCAAAAACATAGCTTCACCTGGTTCAAGCTCAATAGTGTTTAGCATCAATGGTGAAAACAAACCGATATCATCGGCATAGTACTGACGAAAATCTTTAATATAACCATAAGCCTCACGAGCCATCGCTGTTTTTGCTGGGCGCTCAAGACTCGTGTAAAGCTCTTCCAGTGCTTGTTGCTTGCGTTCACCTTCCAGAGACATAATTGCAGAAAAAAAGCCTTTGAGACCGTCACTGTTTGGAGACGCTCTTAATGCACTGATTTCTGCTCTAAGCGTTGTAATATTCGCGTGCTCAAACAAAGTTAAAATTTGTTCTATTGGCCTGAAACCATTCATCGCTTTGTAAAAGGTCAGCGCATAAACTAGCTCTGGCTTATGGTTTGGATCTTTGTAATTACGGTTTGCCGCGTTAAGCGGAATACCTTGTTCATTTTCACGAGCGAAACCCATTTCAGCTTTGCTTTTGCTTGGGTGAACCTGGATCGAGAGTGGCATTTCTGCGGCCAACACTTTAAACAAGAAAGGCAGCTCGCCAAATCTTTCCTTTGTATAGTTTCCCAACGATTGAACTTTGTTTTGGTTTATTACATCGGATAGCAATTCATGGGTTTCGGCTTTGCGCGAACATCCGTTTGGGTGTGCGCCCATCCAAATTTCAGCTTGGGGTGAGTTGTCAGGGTTTTCTATACCAAAAAGTTCTTTAATCGCATCACGACTGCCCCAAGAATAGTTTTGAATGGTATTCTCAAGCTTAAAAAATAAATTTTTCATAGTGCAATCCTCTTTAGATTAACGTTTTACCTAGTTTGAGAGTTGCAGCAATATTTCTTGCTGTTCTTATCAAATTTTCTTCGGCTTCTACCAGGACTTGTGAGAGACACTGAGGGCTGCGCACTGAACCAAATACGCTATCAATATGTGAGTAAAGCTTCTGAATATCTGTCCCCAAAGAGCCTGCTATCGCGATCACAGGGACATCTTTTTCTTTGGCATACCTTGCAACCCCCCAAGGTGCTTTACCTTGTATAGTTTGGTTGTCCATTTGCCCTTCACCGGTTATAACGAGGTCCGCACTTTTGATGATGCTCCTGGCATCTATAGCTTCCAAAACCATATCAATACCAGGCTTTAATTGAACGTCGAAAGCTAGCGATAAACCTAGTGGCGTCCCTCCAGCAGCCCCATATCCGGGAGTGAATAGTGGGTCGAATTGCTTGTTAGGTGAAACGAAAGAGGAAAAAGTCATGAGACCCGTATCTAGCTTATCTATATCAGCCACCGAAGCACCTTTTTGAGGGCCGAACACATGACTCGCTCCGTGTGGACCACACAACGGGTTCGTGACATCGCAGGCCACTATCATCTCAATATTTTGACAACGAGAGTCGAGACCTTTTAGATCGACTTTGCTAAGCCGAGATAAATCTCCTCCCCCTCTAATCAATTCATTACCTTGAGAGTCATATAGGTGGCCTCCAAGTGCTTGAATGATACCTGCGCCTCCGTCATTGGTAGCGCTTCCCCCCAAACCAATGAGAATTTTACTCACACCATGGTCCAGAGCGCTTTTAATTAACTGACCCGTACCGTAGGTAGATGTAAAGAGAGGGGCGCGTTTTTCTTTCGTGAGTAAGTCTAGCCCTGAGGCCGCAGCAACTTCTATGAGTGCGGTGTTGCCGTCATCTAACAAAGCCCAGTGTGCGTTGATCCATTCACCCGTTGGTCCTTCAACTTGCGTTTTCTGCAATGAGCCACCTAAGCTTTCCAGTAGCACATCCACAGTTCCTTCACCGCCATCCGCGAGAGGAAGATGCACGTATTCGGCATTTGGAAATGAGTCGCGAAAACCCCGTTCAATTGCAGAGCAAACCATCTTAGCGCTGAGTGATTCTTTAAAAGAATCTGGGGCGATTACAATTTTCATGAAGATTCCTTAAGCTCCGCATGTCGCGGAGCTATGGTTAACTTAAAATTTCACTTGGAAAGACTTAACCTGACACGGTTTCAGCATGCCGAACGATGCTGTGTCTACCTCATTTGGTAACACTTTTTCGTCTAGCTGTGTTTCTTTCCATGAGGCCACTTTTGAGGTGAACGTCACTGTGTCGTTAATCACGTCGCTTTCTGATGGGTTGTAAACGCGTAGGATGAGCGCATCTTCGTCTTCTGCTTTCTTCAATACGCTCAATACTGCGCCGTCTTGCGATTTGTTCAACAAGCTGTGTGTTAGTGGCAGGTTTTGCTCGCCAACGTTGAGCTTCATTGCGTTGTAAGGAATTTTGTTGTAGCACTGGATTGGAGTCACGTTGTCACGCGCCGCTGCCATGACGTTTGCTTCGATGTGGTTTCCTGCGAAACCGAACAATGCGAATTCACAAACAATCTTGCCGCGTACTTGTGAATCTGGCGTTGGTATCTTGATACCAGATGGACGACCCGGACGAAGTAACAACTCTTCTTTACCCAACACGCCGACACCACGCAGAAGGGTTAGGGCGAATGTGTCTCGCTCTTCATTACCTTGGCTTGAAATCACTTCAAACTCACGCAAACCGTTGCTCATTAACGCCATACCACCTTGTGCGTTTTCAACCGCGGCAAAGTTCATTAGCTGGTAAACTGGTACAGGCGCTTCTTTCCAGCCGTCTGCTTCCCAGTTCGCCATTTCTGGATCGTTCGTTGGGCGAGTGATCAAGCCGAACTGGTTATCCGCTACCACGGTTTCTGATACAAACGGTGTTGGTACTAGTACGCGTACGCGGTGGTCGTCAGCTTGGTTGTCCAGCTCCATACGAACTTCAATACGGCGTGTACCTTGTTTCAGAACCACTTGGCAGTTCACATCTAGGTACCCGTTTTGGCCTGTGCGCTCTTCACGTTGTTGTAGGTTCTCAGGCAAGTTCATGCGTAGCTTGATGGTTGCGACAGACTGGAAGCCTTCGTGCTTCACATTCACTTCTACATCGAACTCGTCAGAGTACAGTAGCCACTCTTTACGAGAAGGCGAGTAGTCGTATTCGTCGCCATCATCAGAGCCGTCTTCAATGCGCAGCGCTTGCTCGTAAAGATGCTCAGTCTCTTTGTCGAAGATGTTCAGAGTACCGTTTGCATTTACGTTGATGCGATAGAATTCATTCTCAAGAAGGAACTCTTTTTGCTCAGCCACTTTTTGCGTGCCTTTCTCGTTGGCTTTAATGTGTAGGGTTGTGAAGCCCATAGCTGGCACTGAATGCTTGATTTGAATGTCGTACTCGATAAACGGGTCGTAGTTACCGTAATGTACGATCTGACGGTCAATCTTACCTGGGTCAATGATGCGCTGGTCTTGAATGAAGTACTCAACTGGTGTGCCATTTTCATCAAAGATATTGAATTCTTCTGCTCGGATTGTGATGGTGGTGTTGACCACCTCTTCACGAGCGTATGGAGATAGGTTGAATAGCGCTAACTTGTCGCAGCCTTCGCGTGTTGGCATGTGGTCAACAATCTTGCGTTTGTAGAAGTTGATCAGGTTGGTTGCCATGTCGTCAGCAAGGATGTAGCGATTTAATATCTCGGCGTGCACTTTGTCTGAGCAGCAGCAGCCAATTGAATCGTGAGCATGATTCTTCATGCTCTCCTTCCACATTTTCTCGATCAAGCCGTGGTGGTATTCAAATCCGAGTGTCCAAGCGATAGACGCTAACGGCTCCAGGATGTTGACGATCTTATTCTCGACTTCTGCGTGGATGAGTTTGATGTCCATACGAGTTGAAGAGATAGTGCGATGTACGCGCATGTATTTACCGTCGTTGAACTCGCCTTTGATGGTGTCAAGTTGCTCGCGCTCGGCTTCAATACGCTCGAACGCTTCTTCAAAACGGCTCATTTTGAATTCTTTATCTGGGTAGATTTCACGCAGCTTATCCATCACCTCGAAGATGTCTTTTTGGATAGGCATTTGGTCGTGACCGTTTGGTAGTAGAATGTCTTTGGTGACTGACGGTTTTTCTAGCACAGGGAAGTATTTATCTAGACGGGCGCGTAGGCCTTCCTCGTCTTGCGGCAGATATTTACCAATCGCGTAACCCAATGGCAATATTTGCGCTGAAACTTCGCTGCCGTCGTTTGATTGCCATAAGAACTCGGTTTTATTTGTGCCGTGTCGCTCTGAACAACCACGCCAGAACATGGCGCGATTGATTCCGAAACCGTTGTAGATAGCGGGGAGCTGCGAACTCATAGAGAATGAATCTGGTAGGTAGCCAATCTTCATTGGCTCGCCTAGTGCTAGACAATCGCGCAATCCGTAAAGCATGTTACGCACGATAGATTCACCAGATACTTGCATCGTATCCGTTTGAGAGTACCAAGGACCAACAATCAGTTTACCAGCTTGTACGAGTTCACGTACGCGTTCTTTATTTTCTGGTTTGATAGCGAAGTAATCTTCCAGTACGGCGGTTTGACCGTCCAGCACGTAGTATTTGTAGTCTGGATCGTTTTCCAGACGAGTCATGATTTCTTCCATGTTGTTCACTAGCAGAATACGAGACTCTTCTGTAGTGAAATACCATTCACGATCCCAGTGCATGTGAGGAGTAATATGAACGCGAGATGTAGTCATAACTTTTACCGTCTTAGGCAATAATTGCCGTTAATTTGTTTTAAAATTGATTGTTTTCTATTCGCTTTTGCGGCGTTTAAGTTTGCCGACGAATATTTTGGGCGCAGTAATCCCGCGCCCAAAGCTCGAGTTGAGCGAATCTATGAGTGATTCGAATTAATTTTGTGCAGTAGCCTCAGTGGCAAATTTGCCCTTTTTTACAGCATGTGCTCGCCACATAATGAGGGTGATGGTCGAGATGGTTGCACCAACCAGCGCAGCGCTAAACCAGATTGCTGCGGCGGTGAATGCGCCCAGACCAGCATCATGCAGTAGGAAGATTGAGAAAATACCTGCGCCTGGAGTTGATAGACCGATACCAGCTGCACCTACCATTGCCCCTGTTACAACAGAGCCAAGAAGGAATGAGCCAATTACACGAATTGGATCTTCAATCGCCATTGGGATAGCACCTTCTGTGATGCCAGCAAGACCAAGCAACCACGTTGATTTACCCGTTTCGATTTCAAAGTCCTTGAATAATCGAGGCGCAAGCAGAGTTGATGCAGTTACTGTGAACGCTGACACCATTTTGACCGAACCAAAGATGGCATACGGACCGTAAACACCGTTCGCCATTGCACCCAGACAGAAAGCGTAAGCCGCCTTGTTTACGGGACCACCAAGGTCGAACGATACGAACAAGCCAATCACCGCACCCAGAAGTAGGGCGTTCGTGCCAGACATGCCGTTTAGCCAGTCCGTCAAACCTTGGTTTAACCAAGCTACGGGTTTACCGATAACGAACAGCATGAGTGAGCCGGCAACCAAAGTACCGATAACAGGGTATAAGTAGAAAGTTAGGAAACCATTGAACGCAGGGTTTAGACGTACGTTTTCTTTCACCCAACGCATGACGTAACCTGCAATCAAACCACCGACAACGCCACCAAGGAAGCCAGAGCCGATAAGGTTGGCTGCGATACCTGCTGCAAAGCCAGGTCCAAGTGCTGGTTTATCTGCCAATGAGTAAGCCGTGTAAGCTGCCAGTACAGGCACCATCAATGTGCCTAGTAGACCGCCACCTAGCTTGCGGTACATCCACAACCAAGAGCCTTCTTCTGCATACAGATCTTGGAGGTTGAACATTTGCGCCAATAGCACGGCAACAGCAAGCACGGTGCCGCCTGCAACGATCAGAGGAACCGCGTAAGAGATACCTGATAGCAACGCTTGTTTAAGTTCCGTTTTGAGTGGTAGTTTTTTCGGTTTGTCGTTTGTTGCGACCGCTGCGCCGGCACTTCGACCTGCTTTACCCGCTTCTACTGCTTCGTTAAGAATACGTTCGGAGTGTTTGATTGGCTCTGCTACAGGTACTTCAACGCGAGGAATGCCTTCAAAGCGCTCTAACTCTTTGATCGCTACTTCTGCTGCGAAAACGACCGCTGTTGCACTGTTGAGCTGTTCGGCAGTCAGACGATCTTCGATGCCGTTTGCGCCTTGTTTTTCAACGTGAACGTTATAACCGAGCTTCTTACCTGTCTTTTCAAGGTACTCTGCTGCCATGTAGGTGTGAGCTATACCCGCTGGGCAAGCTGTGACACAAACGATTGTTGGCGCATTTGTATCTAATTCGCTGTCCTTTTTTTCTGGTTCGCCTTGTCCGTCAAGTAATGAAATAATTTGTTCTACATTTGTAGCATTCAACACTGCTTCACGCACGTCATCATCCACGAGGGTTGTAGTCAGTTCGGTCAACAAGTGCATGTGCGTTGAACCTGCTTCTGCATTTGGAATAGCAATCAGAAAGATCAGGTTTACGTCTTCGTCTTCATCTAGTCCTTGCCACTTTAGGTCTTCTTTTAGTGTAGCCACAGCAAATGCAGCTTCTTTTACTGCATCCGTCTTACCGTGTGGTACTGCTAAACCTTCGCCAAGTGCCGTCGGTCCTTGCTCCTCGCGTGCAAATACCGCTTGTAGATATTCTTCCTTGTTATGCAGTTTGCCTTGCTGGTTTAGCTGTTCGGCAAGTGCACGAATCGCTGCGTCACGACTTTCGAACGTCGTTTGTAGGTTTATCAGCGATGGGTTTGTAAGAGAGGTTAATTTCATAACGTTTGTCCCATTGTCACATTCGACATTGTTGTACATTCAACAATAGCTATAATAATACATCTTAAATACAAATGATCCGTGATCACGATCTCAATTGAGTTATGATATGTATTGATGTTGTATTGTTTGTGTTGTTTTTGTATACTTATATTTGAACAAACGCTTGTCATATTGACCTTATTTCGTATTATAGGGACTAGAAACTTAATCTTTCTTACAATGATAGTTCACCTTGGTGTGACTGGTTTCGAGTTGTATCAAATAGGTTTATTTAAACTATCATTTGTATTGTTTTTGTAGAGGTAAGTATGTCAAGACTGCCAATGTATCGTCAGATTGTGAATGCGATTCGCGATAAAATCAGCGACGGTGAATATAAAGTTGGAACCGCGCTTCCTACCGAAGCTCAGTTGCGTGAAGAATTCTCGTGCAGTCGAGTCACGGTTCGCCAAGCATTAAAGTTGCTGATTGAAAATGGGGAACTGGAAAGTGTGCAGGGTAGTGGAACCTATGTAAAAGAAAACAAGATTAACTACGATATTTATCAGCAGAGCAGTTTTGCGGAAAAGTGGGCGCATTTAAATGTGATGACACACAGCGATGTGTTAGCGTTTGAAATCACCAAAGCGTCGCTTACTATGGCGGACTTGCTGGATATATGCGAAGGAGACAAGATCTATTACGTGAAACGTGTTCGTTATTTGGATGACAGTCCAATCACTGTTGAAGAAACGTGGTTACCAACTGATATGTTCCCAGATCTGACTTATCAAGTAATGCAAGGATCTAAGTACCACTTTATCGAGAAAGAGAAGGGGATGGTGATTGACCGCAGTGAGCAAGAAATCATTCCGGTACTGCCACCGCAGGAGATTGCCGAGTTGTTAGACATCGATCCTACTCAACCGATCATCGAGAAGCGCACACGTGGTTTCTTACAAGGTGACGTGGTGTTTGAATACAGTCGCAATTACTTCAAATCGACTGACTACAAATTTACGCTAGTTGCTCATAGAAATAGAACGCCAAACACACTTAGTCGTTCAGTTTAGGGACGCAGGTTGTACTACTGAGAATTATGGAAGTGACTTCTACAGTGTTCTATTAAAACTGCTACTAGCAGAAGCAAATGTTTCTTAATATTTGTTTATTCACAATACTAAGTATCATTCTTTCGGTTTTTTGTATTTAAACTATATCGATATACAGTGAAGTTCAAAGCAGAGCGTTTTGGCCGCATTTTTCATTGACTTTGTGTTGAGACACTCGATTTCAATCAGCCCAGTTCTCGAAAAGCATCGGCAATTAGTCGATGGCGGTTTCTCTAAGACTTCGAAACTTACCACTTATCGAGAGTAAGTTACCGCTTACAAAAGCTAGTACCTGCTCTTCGTTAAATCAATCCTGTGGGTAGTATACTGCGGCGTTAGACATCTCTCGCCGCATTGACCATTTCTACTATATCCCTAGTTCTATGTGGTGCGCAGGCCACAGCACGAAGCACCATATCATTGTTTCGGTCAAAGTTATCCTTTAAGCTGCCATAACGAATAGTTTGCCCCCGTGATTGACGACCTTTAAGAGTGCCTTAAGTCACAGTTAACCCAATCGGTCATTTGTAATCTGCGGCGGGAGCCGCTTCCCGTGAACGAGCACTGTTTACACAGTGCATTGGTCAATAATTGAATAGTTTTAATCAAACCAAAGTTTATAGTGCAATTTACCCCCTCTAGAGGGTAAGTCGGCTTTTACCCCCGATAGGGGGTAAAGAGGTTTCCTCCCACTAGTCCATATTTCTTATTAGATATAAATAAGCTTAAAAGTAAATATAAGTCATTGTTTTTAATGTAAATAGTGGTTGGCTGGGCAGTTTTTATTGGTTTTAATATACCTGAAAACTTTCTATCTCTACTTGCGTAAAGATTGAGTTAAATAAATGAAACAATAATAAAAATATTCGTGCGTATTTCGGTGATTGCGATCGCTCGTTTCCGCTATTTTTCAAGCAATTCGTCACCCTAGCGGTGAGAAGGAGGGTATCACTAGTAAATAAATGGAGTAAATATTATGAATTTCAATGTAATTCAAAAGAACAGAAAGTACTTTGCTGCGACAACAGACAATACCAGAATGGACAAGAAATTGACCGTCATACCTCACCAAATGCATTTGAATCAGATGAGCACTACTACTGGTTAGATATCGCAATGAGTGTTTGTTAACCCCGATTTCAGATAATAAGTGGGACATTCATGGAAAGGTGTAGAAGAGGAAGCCAACTGCTGAAAGTGGTACGCTTTTCTCGCCAAAGAAACAAGCAGTACTACCATGAATTATCAGCAGTTGACCGAGGGCAGAAGATACCAGATTTCTGCTCTTTTGGAACGGGGAATTTCGGTTTCTGAAATAGCTAAAACCGTTCAGTGCCATCGCTCTACGGTATATCGGGAGCTTAAACGCGGCAGCAAAGGCAGTCATTATTGCCCAAGCGAAGCTCAGGTATTCTCAATCAAAAAACGCACATCAGCGCGTAAATACAAAATCCCAAAGGAGCGTGTTGATTTTATCCGCCTCCTTCTAGAAGCAGATTGGAGTCCAGAGCAGATTTTCAGTGTATTAACTAGAGTCGGTGCCGCTGTCAGTCATGAGTGGATCTACCGATTTGTCGCGCAGGATAAACGCTTGGGAGGCGAGTTATATCGCAACTTGAGGCAAGGTCACAAGCGGTATCGTCGCGGTAGAAAAGAGAAAGCACCAGCGATCAAGAATGCTGTTTCTATCGATGATAGGCCAAGCATCGTTGACAGTAAGGAGCGATTGGGTGATTGGGAAATCGACAGCGTATTAGGCAAACATGGCACTGGTGCTATGGTGACCATTTTAGAGCGTAAAACACGATTTTACGTGGTCAAGAAAGTGCCATCGAAGTCAGCAGATGATATCACCCAAGCCACCATAGAGCTACTCATGCCTTACAAGGAACATGTCCATACCATCACGGCAGATAACGGGAGAGAGTTTGCAGGCCACGAAACCATCGCAAAGGCGTTGGAGGCTGATGTGTACTTTGCCCATCCTTATAGCTCTTGGGAGCGTGGAGCCAATGAGAATGCTAACGGGCTTTTAAGGCAATATGTGAAGAAAGGAACCGACTTAACAACGGTAACAGACAGCGATATTGAATTCGCTGTATCACGGATAAATTATCGACCGAAAAAGTGTTTAGACTTCAAGCAACCAGCGATTGTCTTTAAAGAAATGGCATTGGCTGCTTGATATTGGAGAGTGTCGCACTTCGCAGTTGAATTCGGGATTACTCAACTTAATAGTTAGAATGCAAGCAACCCCCCTTAAAGTCTAGACGTTGCTTGCATCTTTAGTTAGATCAAAGTATTACCTTGTGCAATCCAGCCTTTCCTTGACCACCAAAAATCAACCCACCATCATTTTTGATATAAAATGTGCCTTTCTCCTTTTTGTTCATTTGTATGGTAGTGTTGCCTTCAACGCTATGATTCAACACATTCGGTTTCTCATGATTTGCGGTCAGTTTAATCACATCAAAGCCGAATTAGTATGAAGTAAATATATCGTATCGTGATGACAATATCTTCTTTTCAAGAACACACCTCAGTACCAATATAATTACGGTCAGATATAGAATTAGAGTATAAGAAACAAGTTTAGGTTTAAAAGAATTTAGCAAAGATATAATCTGACAGCTATTTAGTGTAAACGTCGTAACTGTCAGATCAAGTCTGCATTAGTACTGATTGTCAGATAGCTCGTACATACTCTGGTTTTTTAGCTCCGACTTTAGTCAAACTAAATTGCCACAGATTTAGACTTCTGCTCCGGAATGCGCCCGCACAACTCAATAGGTAGTAGCGCCACATACGATAAAATCGCTCGTCATATTTTGAACTTAAAAACTCCCAATTTTTGTCGAAGTTATCATACCACGAGAGTAACGTTTTATCATAGTCTGGCCCAATGTTGTGCAAATCTTCAATATTGTACAATCCATTGATACCACTACCAATCTGAGCAATTGAGGGGATGACGCCATTTGGGAAGATATATTTATCAATCCATGGATCTGTCTCGTTTGATGAAGTTGGACTACCTATAGTGTGAACTAAGAATACTCCGTCATCGACAAGCATATCGTATGCTTTTTCGAAGTATTCTCGGTAGTTATCTGGGCCTACATGTTCCAACATACCAACCGATACAATGCGGTCATATTTTAATTCTGGGACGTACTCTCTATAATCCTCTAAAATAAAATTAATAGGGAGTTCTTGATTCTTAATTAATTCTTTTCCATAATTTGCCTGTTCCTGGGACAAAGTCAAACCATCGCAAATAACACCATAGTTCTGTGCAGCGTAAACCATAAAGCTACCCCACCCACAACCTATATCCAATACACGCATACCTTTTTTTAGACCCAGTTTTCGACACAATAAGTCAAGTTTGGCTTCTTGTGCGTCATCAAGTTTATCACTGTCTTTCCAGTATGCACATGTATATGTCATGCGCTGATCTAACATAGACGAATACAAGTCGTTACCAATATCGTAATGATAACTTACGTCTTTTTTCGATCTCTCAATGCTCTGAAAATTAAATGCTTTCTTTAGCTTTCCTGCCCCTACCTTTAGCCCTAACGAAATCTTTTGCAAGGAACCTAATTTCGATTCCACATCGGATGAAAGTAAACGAGAAATCATTTCAGCCATATCTTTACATTCCCACAAACCATCCATGTATGCTTCACCAAAAGCAAGTGACCCGCCTGTTAAAATTTTATCGTACAGAGATTTATCATTAACAATTAGGTCCCAACTTCTATTTCCATTTATTTTTATATCTGCAGAAGAAAGAATGCCTTCGAATAAATCATGATTGCTCATAACTTTTACCATTATTACATACCTTTGACTAAAGTTATTAACTAAATTGATTATTAAACTAATCGTTTAAGTGGGGTTATGGTTGAATTATTTCAAACAAATACAATGATATTTTTTACGTAGAGTAAGTTTTATTTATAACCATCGTGGTTTAAGTATTTTGATTGAATAAAGTCATATGAAGAGTTTTAATATAAACTCAGGTTGTTTTTTGATTAATATACCTGCCTAGGAGTTAAACTAAGGATTTTATTTTTTCAAAAATTACTATGAAAAAGTCTTTAGGAATAGTTTTCCACAAACTATAATTTAGCAAACTCTCTAATTGATAGGGCTTTGTCAGTTTTCTCCCATGAAAAAGTTTCTCTGCCAAAGTGACCGTATGCAGCAGTCTTTTTGTAGATAGGTTTTAATAAGTCCAACATCATTTGGATTCCGAATGGACGTAAATCGAAGAATTGACGGATAGCGCTAATGATGACCTTATGTGGTACCTTTTCTGTTCCAAAAGTTTCAACCATAATTGATGTTGGCTCGGAAACGCCAATGGCATACGAGAGCTGCACTTCACAGCGTTCGGCTAGACCAGCTGCGACAATATTTTTAGCTACATATCGGGCTGCATACGCTGCCGAGCGATCAACTTTTGATGGATCTTTGCCAGAAAAAGCGCCCCCGCCATGGCGTGCTGAACCACCATATGTGTCAACAATTATTTTTCTCCCTGTTAAACCACAATCGCCCATTGGCCCCCCGACAACGAATCGGCCAGTAGGGTTTATAAAATATTTAGTTTTATTATTCATCCACTCATTAGGTAAAATGGGTTTAATTATTTCATCCATAACGGCATCACGAAGAGATTCCGTTGATATTTCATCGCTATGTTGAGTGGATATTACAACAGTATCAATACCAATGATCTTTCCATGTTCATACTGAAAGGTAACTTGAGATTTAGCATCAGGGCGTAACCATGGTAATGAACCATTCTTTCTAACTTCAGCCTGGCGCTCCATCAATCTATGCGCGTATGTTATTGGTGCGGGCATCATTACATCAGTTTCATTCGTCGCATAGCCGAACATTATGCCTTGATCCCCAGCTCCTTGCTCTTGTAGAGATTCTTTGTCAACTCCTTGATTTATGTCTGGAGATTGTTTGCCAATCGTATTCAATACCGCACACGTATTTGCATCAAATCCCATATCTGAGTGTATATAACCTACATTGCGAATTGTATCTCGAGTAATGTCTTCGATATCAACCCATGCCGAGGTCGAAACTTCACCTCCAACCATTACCATACCCGTCTTAATGTAAGTCTCACAAGCTACGCGAGCTTTGGGATCTTGAGCTAAAATAGCGTCTAATATAGCATCCGATACTTGGTCTGCAATCTTATCAGGATGACCTTCTGAAACAGATTCAGAAGTAAATAAGTGTTTGTTCATATTGGTTTCTCGTGTAAGTTTTAAATTAGATATGATCTTAGTTATATGTTTATGCAAAATTATTTGTATGCATTTACTTCAACTAACTCTGCGATGTATCTTATATTTTCTTGTCATGTAATAAAGTGTTTAACTTTATTGTTTGTGTCTAAGTTATGTTGATCTAGCCATCACTCTATTATCGTTATTACTGGTAGTTTAATGCTATTTAATAGTGTATCTCACCTTAAAGAAATAATTCTATCTTGCAGTGCTCTGCACATTTACGAAGTGCTGAAAGACAAGAACGAATGAATTTTTACAAGTTGTATCAGTTGCTAAAAATAAAGTCCCTTAAGCTAATTATTTATAAAATATCTCTATCATCTTCATCCCACTCCCAAGTGATGTTAAAATCACCAATGCTCATAAGGATTGATCGTATGTAGAAGAAGATTGCAATGATGGCGAACAGACCTAAAATATAAATTACCAAGGTAACCTCGTACCGTCATAAAGTAAAAAAGAACCAGAATCAGTATCCGTACATTTATTTATTAGTTCAATCATAGACTTCACACTTTCATTTGGACTTATTTTAGCGTTTACTCCCCCCATGTCTGTTTGAACCCAACCTGGATGAATAGCTAATGCTTTAATTTTTTCGTCAGATAAATCGACAGATAGCGTTCTAATGACTTGATTTAGAGCAGCTTTAGATGCTCGGTAACTATATCTACCGCCTGATTGGTTGTCATCGATACTAGCCATAATCGAAGTCATTCCTACAATAGTTTTATGCTTACCAATTTTTAGGTTTTCAACTAAAGCTTGGGTAACAAGCACGGGTGAAATAGTATTCGTGATCATTACGTTCATCCATTCCATCATATTCATTGTTCCCAAGCTTTCACATCGATTACCATCTATTCCAGCATTATGAATTAAAATGTCAATTTCTTTGCCTCTAAAATAATCAGACAATTGATTAATTTGATCTTCTTTTTTTACATCAAGTCTATATAGAGTTATATTGTCATTTTTTTCTGCAATACTAATTAAGTCTAATGAATTTGCTCGATTTCTGTAACATGCAATAACCTGCCATCCTAGATTTGAATATTGGTTTACAAACTCTAAACCTAGACCTCTATTGGCACCGGTAATAAATACTGTAGGCATGAATATATCCTATTTTAAATAACTTAATCATAGTCATAGCAACTGTTAACTTGGCTACTATTCAAATATCTAGTAAGTTATAAACCTCAATCTGTGTTAATTTACGATGTGATTCGTTATGTTTGTATTTTATCCATATTAAGCTGGTAGTAAAATAGCATTTATAACAAAAGTAATTATCAGTAATGGCAATAATGTCGATATTTATTCTAGCTATATTATATGAATTGTTGTTACAGCTGTTATGTGTAAATTGGATGTGTTAACAAGTACTTATTTTTCCAAGTGAAGAACTTGCTGATCATACGAACCTGCTATGCACTCAAACTATTGACTGAACATCTTCAAGATAGGGCAGTAGTAATTTGAGATTTATAGTCGTTAAAATAAATTGGATATTGCTTGTGTATGCTCCACTATACACAATGATTATACCTGTTCCGTTGATTATCAAATCGAGTAGGTAGTGGTTTCTTCGTCCAGATTTGGTGTTTTATCCATAATATTTAACTCACTTAACCCAGTAATTGTTAGGAGCTAAATAACATTAGTATTGTTTTTATACTTAGTAATTGAAAAGCATATTGGCGAATCAATCTGAACATCAATTATTTTTTTTAGTGTTCTTAAAAATGAAAAACCCAGTCTTAGACTGGGTTTAAAGTGACGAACTATGTATGTTCTGTTCGATTCTTATTTGTAAGAGGCTACGTATTTTTCGTTGCGTTTGTCCAAACTTCCACTGAATCGTGTAAGTAATAGGGCAACAAAAACAACTACTGCTCCAATCCATGGTGTGTGCATTAGCCCAGCATTTGAAACTACCAGACCTCCGCCCCATGAACCAAGTGCGATACCAACGTTGAATGCTGCGATATTTAGACCTGAAGCAACATCAACTGCATCTGGAGTGTATTTTTCAGCCAGTTTTACTACGTAGACTTGAAGGCCAGGAACATTGCCAAAAGCAAACGCACCCCATACTAGAATGGTAATAACTGCTGCAGTTTGGTTTGTTGCTGCGACATTAAATACAAGAAGAACAACGATCAAGCCAATGAAAATTGCAGTTAGCGCTTTGATCGGTCCCATCTTGTCGGCCATTTTTCCGCCCCAAATATTACCGATTGCTACAGACACACCATAAACTAGCATAATCAGACTAATTGCATTCGACCCGAAGCCTGATACCTCTTCAAGGATTGGGGCCAAGAACGTAAATGCAGTGAAAGTACCACCGTAACCTAATGCAGTGATCGCATAAACCAATAGAAGTCGAGGTTGAGTCAATACTTTCAGTTGTGATGATAGTTTAGTTGCTGGTGGTTGCTTAAGATTACTTGGTACCAAAATAGCGCTGCCAATCAGAGCAATTAGGCCGAGAATCGCAACAATTAAAAATGTTGATTGCCAACCAAATGTTTGTCCGATCCACGTACCAAGAGGTACGCCAGTAACTAACGCAACAGTTAGACCAGTGAACATAATAGCAATTGCACTAGCTGCCTTTTCTTTAGAAACCAAACCAGTTGCGATTGTGGAGCCAATAGAAAAGAACACGCCGTGAGCTAAGCCTGTTAAAATTCGAGCAGTGACCAATGTGTTGTATCCTGGTGCTTGCCACGCTAATAGGTTACCAAGCACAAACAGGGCCATTACCGCTATTAATACATATTTTCGTTTCCAGTTGCCTGTCAGCGCAGTTAAAACGGGAGCACCAATCGCAACGCCAAGTGCGTATAGGCTAACTAAAAGACCCGCTGAAGGTAACGATACATTTAAGTCTGTTGCCATTGTAGGGATTAGCCCGACAATAACAAACTCTGTGGTTCCGATAGCAAAGGCGCTAAGCGTCAATGCTAATAATGCTAAAGGCATAATATTTCTCTCTCTTAATCAGTGGACGTTAATAACCGAAACAGTTTCAACGTTTCAGTGGTTGTAATTATTGATTAGAATTTAATTGTAAAAAATAGTGTTTATTACAAAATACTTTTGCTACATTTGAAGTAAATGGTTCAGGGGGGAATAGAGCATGTTAACTAGGTCAGATGAACTTGAGATTCTTATCACTGTCGTTGATAGTGGTGGATTTTCTTCAGCAGCAAACTCACTCGGGATTCAGGTGGCACGGGTTTCCAGGGCAGTAAGCAAAATTGAATCTCAATTGGGTATCACACTTCTGAATAGGACAACGCGAAGGGTAGAAGTTACAGAGGAAGGCCTTCAGTTTGTCGAGTCTGTTCGTAAAGGATTACGTCAAATTCAAGAAGCTGAGGAAGATATAATTACAAGAGGTGAGCTACCGAAAGGACGGCTCAGAGTAGACGCGGCTAGTCCCTTTGTTTTACATCAACTGGTTCCATTAATTCAGCCATTTAAGGAGGCTTATCCAGATATACAACTAGATTTAACCTCTAATGAAGGATTTGTTGATTTATTGGAAAAGAGAACTGATGTTGCGATTCGAATTGGGCAATTAGCCGATTCTACATTGCATGCAAAGCCGCTTGGTACTAGCCCATTATTTATCGTTGCATCTCCGAGTTACTTGTCAAGAAAAGGGTTTCCTCAATCAGTTAGCGACTTGAAACAGCATAGTTTGATTGGCTTTTCAGGACCTAAGGTTTTAAATGAATGGCCTCTTAGGGGGTTTGATATTGGAACTCCAGAACTAATATCTAGTAGTGGTGAAACCATAAGAAAACTAGTACTTGAAGGGAATGGGATTGCTTGCCTTTCAGGGTTTATGGTGAAACAAGACTTAGATTCGGGTCGACTCGTAGCATTACTAGAGTCAGAAAAAACTGTCAGCACAGGGAGAGAGCAGGTAAATGCGGTTTTCTACAAGTCATCTTCTTTATCTAAACGAATAACAGCATTTATAGATTTTATTCAGCCTAGACTTACATTGCGGTGAGTGAATTTTTGTTAAAATAACAAAAGAGTTTTTTTATTATTGGCATAATCCGAGCGGGTCGTATAGCATGATCGTAAGCATTAATTGCATATGCTCTAATTTGGTTGGCTAAAGAGATCTTCTTTCCACAACATAGTAAGGTATTGGATGTGAGTTTAAAAATATTTCAAGTACTGAACAAGAGGTTTCAAGGGGGATTACCAACTCGATTTTTGGGAGCAGGCAATTGAAACCTCCTATTGTTCATGCAATGTGCCGCAATTGATTTAGTTGGCACATTGTTTCAATCAGCTTATTGGAAGTGAGGGAGGACTTCGCGAGCAATTTCTTTTAACGCATTTTCAATAGGCTGGTGATTTCTTCTGAAGTGTAAACCGATATGGTCCACCCCGATATTTTTCATAGCCTCTAGCTCGGTAATCAATCCTTTCACACCAGTCTGAACTCCAAAATGATGCCTAATGATAGGGGCATTAGGATCATCAACTAAGTCGAGGTGAATGAAACTGATATAAGGTTTATCTCCTGCAACCTTACGCCAAAGCTTAACGCGATTTTCATGGTCTTGTGGTGTACCTGGGTACGCAAGCCAACCATCTACATTTGCGCCGATCCACTCAGGATTTTGTTGAGCTAATCCCGCTACATAGATAGGAATGTCTTTAAACTCGGGGAGCAACTGAAGCCCGTCTTTGAGTTTAGAGTTATTCGTATCTTTTAGTATTTCCAGACTGTTGCGAAATACTTCACTACGGTTGTTAAAATCCACATCAAATAGTGGATACTCGCTCGGGCGATCTCCACTAGCAACACCAAGAATTAAACGATTGTTGCTTAGTTCATTGATTGTTGCGGCTGCTTTTTTAACAATCCAAGGCTCTCGTAACGGCAGAACAATAGCAGCTGTACCTAATAAGATGTTATTGGTACATGCTGATAGATAACCTAGATAACTGAACGCTTCAAAAACTTGAGCAGCATCACCAAAATTTGGATCATAAATCGGAACATCTCTAATCCAAGCTGCTTTGAAACCAAGTTCATCTGCCAGCATGATCCGTTCTTTATGTTCAGTCATATCAGGAACGCCAAATGGTTTATGATGGAGTAAACGTTTTGTTTGGCCTTCTCGAGTCCAATCGTTATCTAAGGGTAGCTCTACTCCAATAGAAAAAGAAGTATTTAGATTTTTATGCATAATATTGCCTACCAGAAAATGTTAATATCATTTAGTGGTGAGATTTTGATCTCACTCAATGAAATTATTTCATCTTCAAAGTAAGAAAAAGTGCCTAAACGACAAAACAGTTTTGTATAAATAGGCTACACACTAAAGAAAATTGAAATTCTTGACCAATAGTTCTTCCTTTATAAAGTTAATAAACGAACTTATTCTTCTCGAGGTTCCTGCGTTTTTGTAATAAACGGCGTGGATAGGTTGTTTTACCTCACGCGAATACTCGCTAAGTACCTCCACTAAGTGGCCACATTCTCTATCTGAGTGTGTCATGAAGTCCGATAAACATGCGATGCCTGCTCCTTGAAGTGCGAGGCATCGAATAGTCTCACCATTGTCAGACCTAAGGCTGCTGTTAATTCTTAGCAACTTGTTGTTCTTATCCATAATTGGCCACTCTTTTAATGATTCAGGTTGGCTAAATCCTATCAGTTTGTGATCAAGTAATTGTTCTACCGATGATGGTGTTCCGAAATTGCTGAGGTATTCAGGGCTAGCGACCATTCTAATTCGACTATTTCCTATGAATGTCGCTCGTAACGTTGAGTCTTGTAGTTCGCCTATACGAAAAGCTATGTCAGTTTTCGTTCCTAAGAGGTCGATGTTTCCTTCACTGGAAGTTAGTTCAAGGTCTACATCTGGATAACGGGATTGATACTGTGCAATATGTGGAGTCAATGCATGCAATAAAAATGGAGTAGCAGCATTTATCCTTAGTAAACCTGAAGGATTAGATTTTTGACTTTGAAGTTGCGCTTCAGCAAGTTCCACTGCATCTAAGATCTCTCTTACTTTGTCAAGATAGATTGCTCCTTCATTCGTTACATCTAACTTACGAGTAGTCCTGTTTAGCAATGTTGTATCCAACTTGCTTTCTAGTCTTGATACTGTGCGACTGACGGCTGAAACAGTCATTGACATTAGTTTAGCCGCTGCACTAACTGAACCAGTATCAACGACGGCTACAAAGGTTTTCATTTCATCTAGAGTTGCTTTCATTGTTGATAATTTCTCAATATAGATTTGATTATTATTAACTTTACGGAAATCTTACAAACTCGTAAAGTAAATTTGAATTTTATATATCGAATAATATCAATGAGTTTAGGAGAGTTATATGAAAGTACCATCATTTGGAGTAGGAACGTTCCGTCTAGAAGGAGACGTTGTAAAAGACTCTATTAAGAATGCATTAGAAGTTGGTTATCGTGTCATTGACACTGCTCAAATTTACGGCAATGAGAAAGAGGTAGGAGAAGTTATCACACAAGCGAACTTAGGTCGTGATGAACTATTCATCACAACTAAGATCTGGGTAGATAATATGAATTCTGAGCGACTTATCCCTAGTTTGAAGGAAAGTTTGGACAAGCTTAATACTGATTATGTGGATTTAACTTTGATTCATTGGCCAGGTAGCAATAATGATGTAAAAGAATATATGACGTCATTACTTGAAGCAAAGAATATAGGGTTGACTCGTGAAATAGGGGTATCAAACTTTAACATAGACCTACTACAACAAGCTATGGATGCCGTAGGTAAAGAAAACATTGCTACAAACCAAATTGAACTTAGCCCATATTTACAAAATCGCAGCTTAGTTAAATTTATGCAGGAAAATAATATACAAGTTACATCTTATATGACACTAGCTTATGGTAAAGTTTTGGGAGATCCTGTTATTGGCGAAATCGCAGAAGAGGTTTCGGCTACACCGGCTCAGGTAGTACTCGCATGGGCATTATCTAAAGGTTACGCTGTCATTCCTTCCTCGACCAAGCGCCATAATTTGGCTAGCAATCTTGAAGCACTAAACCTTAAACTTACAGATGAAGCCATCTTCAGAATTGACTCACTGGAAAGAAATGGACGTGAAGTAAACCCTGAAGGACTTGCTCCGAAATGGAATGATTAATATGAAGTATATAGATGAAATCCCAGAATTCGCAGGTGGGTCATATCTTGTCGAGTATGAGGGATTATCTGCGATTAATACCTATAACGCCGACGCTTCTGTTGTCAGCTATGAAATTATTAGTGGTGCACTAAAGGGGACCAGTGGACAAGCAGCCTGCCAATGGAAGGTCCTAAAACAAGGGTTATATGCGATTTCATGGCAGGAAGAAAATGGAGCGACTGTCGTACATCTGGACAACTTCACTAGCGGTCAGTCTTCATCTTTCTTTACATCTAGTGATCTTGATTTTTATAGATTAGAAGGTCGCTTAAGTAAGCGTAACGGAAAATAAAAATAGGCAAATAATACAAGCTCGCTTGCTTTTAGCATTGCGAGCTTATCATATTGGTTCTATTTAAGTGAGTACGAATTGTCACCTAGATTAATAACATTGGAAATTACTGAATCTTATTTACTAGATTGTAGTTGTACTATGTTTTAATGTTATTAAAAAGCAATGGTTTGGAATATATTTAGATGATGTAGGCTCTGGTTTAACATCAATAACTAGTTTGTTTCGTCTACCGTTAACTCAAATTAAATTTTCTCGAGATTTAGTCGTCTAAGCTATAAGTTCGGCTTGTTTTGAGCTAATTTCTCTCTTATGTCGTTACAGTAAAAATAAGGGAGTTGAAAGGCTTTGTTGCGGAAATCGAAGGAACTAAATCAGAATATTACGATCAGATCAGGGACATTCATTCACTGACTTTGATTTCATGCCGAAGCCTCGCTACAAAACCACTAACTGGTGCAAGTACAATAACTCCTTGATCAACAGAGGTTCACTCACGTTTTGGATTGACGAAGAGGCCATAACTGAGTGGAAACAATCTAAACGTGGTAGACCAAGATTGTTTAGTGATCTCGCTATCACGACTGCTCTCATGGTAAAGCGCATTTTTTCCTTACCATTAAGGGCGCTACAAGGCTTTATCGACTCTGTTTTTAGATTGGCGAGCGTCCCATTGGTTTGTCCCCACTATACTTGCATCAGTCGCCGAGCTAAGGATGTAGAGATCAATTTCAAAGCCTCATCACGAGGCGCTATCCAACACCTGGCTATTGATGCCACTGGGCTCAAGGTATACGGTGAAGGCGAATGGAAAGTGAAAAAGCACGGAACCGATGGTAAGCGTCGAGTCTGGCGTAAACTCCATCTTGCTGTTGATACTGACACTCATGAAATTATTGCAGCTGAACTGACACTTTCAGGCGTGACAGATGCGGAAGTACTCCCAAATTTACTCAAACAAACACGCCGATCCATCAAGAAAATTTCGGGAGATGGCGCATACGATACAAGGGAGTGCCACAGGGCGATTAGGGTTAAGAAAGCGATACCTCTAATCCCTCCACGTGAAGGAGCCGCCTTCTGGGAAAAGGGGCATCCACGTAATCTGGCGGTTGGTTGCCAAAAGCTCTATGGTTCGAACAAAAAGTGGAAACGAAAGTATGGTTACCACAGGCGTTCATTGTCGGAGACCGCTATGTATCGCGTAAAACAGCTACTAGGCGCTTCACTCACGCTTCGAAATTACAACGCACAAGTTGGGGAAACATACGCCATGATCAAAGCACTCAACAAGCTAACAGGGATAGGTATGCCCGAAACCCAGTATATCGTTTAAAATACAAACGATTTAGCTAGTGTTCGTCTTATGATGTTGTACAACGATGCCGCGTTTAGAGTGATTAAAACTGCTGGAATCCGATCCTGGGTTATCAGTTAACCTAATGGGCGGTATTATCTCCTAGATATTCCAGTTCGAATTACGTATTCATCATCGAAAAGGCTATTTTAAACGAACTATATTTCTCTTCGTAGTACTGGATTATTGCGAATTTAACAAATGTTATTTGTTTTTATAGCTATGAATGTTGTTTTGTTCGTCTGTTAGTATGTCCTTAGTTAATGAAGGGGCTTATTATGTCTAAATCACTTTTTCAACCTATTCAACTCGGTCAGTTGACCTTAAAAAACCGAATAGTTATGCCACCGATGACTCGCTCTCGAGCGAGTCAACCTGGCGACGTCGCTAATGAAATGATGGCGACGTATTACGCTCAGAGAGCCAGTGCAGGTTTAATTGTCTCCGAAGGAACACAAATTTCCCCAAATGCAAAAGGCTATGCGTGGACGCCAGGTATTTACACACCTGAGCAGATTGAAGGCTGGCGTAAAGTAACTCAAGCAGTGCATGCAGAAAATGGCGCAATTTTTGCGCAGCTGTGGCATGTGGGTAGAGTCACTCACCCAGATAACATTGGTGGTGAGCAACCGATTTCGTCATCAGCGTTAAAAGCGGAAAACGTAAAAGTATTCGTTGATAATGGCAGTGATGAACCTGGTTTTGTTGACGTCGTCCAGCCTAGAGCAATGACAAAAGCGGATATTCAACAAGTCATCGCAGATTATCGTCAAGCGGCATTGAATGCCGTTGAGGCAGGCTTTGATGGTATTGAACTGCATGCGGCGAATGGTTATTTGATCAACCAATTCATAGACTCCGAAGCTAACAGCCGTACCGATGAATACGGTGGTAGCCTGGTAAATCGTCTTCGTTTTCTTGATGAAGTTGTTGCAGCATTAGTTGAAGCGATTGGCGCTGACCGTGTTGGGGTGCGTCTGGCTCCTCTGACCACCTTAAATGGTACGGTAGATTCGAACCCTATCGAAACTTATACCGCTGCCGCTGCGGTACTAAATAAGCACGGTATCGTTTATCTGCATATCGCTGAAGTCGATTGGGATGACGCCCCTGATACGCCAGTCTCTTTCAAACGTGCCTTACGTGAGGCTTATCAAGGCATTTTGATTTACGCAGGTCGTTATAATGCGGAAAAAGCGGAACAAGCTATTGATGACGGACTGGCTGATATGATCGGCTTTGGTCGCCCTTTTGTTGCGAATCCTGATCTTCCTGAACGTCTACTTCATGGTTACCCGTTCGCAGAGCACGATCCAAACACCTTGTTTGGTGGCGGTGAAAAAGGGCTTATTGATTACCCAACGTATAAAGCTTAAGGGGGAAGTATGTTTAAGGTATTTAAAGGTCACGGACTCGAGACTAGCAACCGTATCGCTATGGCGCCGATGACTCGTTCACGCACGTCTCAACCTGGTGATGTACCAAACGAGATGATGGCAACCTACTACCGTCAACGTGCTAGTGCTGGTTTGATTGTCACAGAAGGCGCACCTGTCTCAGCCGTTGGTCGGGGCTACTCTATGACGCCAGGCATTTATACTGAAGAACACATTGAAGGTTGGAGAAAAGTGACCCAAGCTGTTCATGAGGAAGGGAGTAAGATATTTATCCAACTCTGGCATGTTGGGCGTCGTAGTCATTCTGATATTTCAGGAACGCAACCCATTGCACCATCAGCGATCAAAATTCCAGATCAAGTATTCGGCCCACTACCTGAAGGCGGGTTTGGGATGGTAGAAACTGAGCAACCAAAAGCAATGAGTGCAGATGAAATCCAAGCTACCATTGCCGATTTTGTTCAAGCAGCAAGAAATGCTATTGAAGCGGGGTTCGATGGCGTTGAAGTACACGCTGCACATGGTTACTTGTTCGATACCTTTTTACGCTTAGAAAGCAACCAAAGAATTGATAAATATGGTGGCAGCCAAGAGAATCGTATGCGTTTTTTGGTTGATACATTACAAGCTCTTACTAACGAAATTGGTGGTGGGAAAGTTGCCGTTCGTTTGTCTCCTCATATCGGAGAAGGTTTTGCAGGAGATGACGCTGAAATTGTTCCACTGACGTTGGCATTATTGGAAAAACTGCAACCGATGAACCTTGCGTATGTGCATTTTTCAGAAAACATTTCGCGTTATGTAGAGGTGCCTGAAGGATTTCGTCAGCAGGTACGTCAGATTTACACTAATCCGATAATGGTTGCAGGAAAATTAACAAAGCAATCTGCACAACGCTTACTTGATAATCAGTATGCTGATTTCGTTGCCTTTGGTACCCCTTTTGTAACGAACCCAGATTTAGTCGCCCGTTTTGCTCATGATTTGCCACTGGCTGAGTTTGATGCCGATGCTAGGTTGACCTTATATGGTGGCGGAGAAGAGGGCTACATCGATTATCCTACTTATCAGGCCTAATATATCAGGCATCAAGTACAACTCCTCGGTGCCTTATGTTTTTCAATAAGCGAACGGAATTTAGATGGAACAATATCCAATTTGGCAATATCAAACAGAGAAGCATAGCCTTATTTTAGGTAAGGCAGAAAGCCCACAGTTAGCTGACAATGAAGTTTTAGTGCAAAACAAAGCCATTGGTATTAATCCTGTAGATTGGAAATTTATCAAAGCAAACCCTTTGAACTGGCCTAATGGTCATGTCCCTGGTGTTGATGGCGCAGGGGTTATTGTACAAGTCGGTGCAATGGTTGACACGGATTTAATTGGGCGTCGAGTGACGTATCATTGCTCACTAAAACGAAATGGCAGCTTTGCTGAGTGTACGGTTTTAAATGTTGAGCGAGTGATGATGCTGCCCGAGAACCTAACATTTGAACTTGCAGCAGCACTACCTTGTCCCATGCTCACTGCGTGGCAAGCATTTGAAAAAATTCCGTCAACCCGACAAAGAGAAGTGCTTGTTGTTGGTTTTGGGGCGGTTAATAATTTGCTATCTCAGATCCTTGTTAATGCTGGCTATGTCGTTGATGTTGTGTCAGCTAGTCTTAGCGAAGAGCGTGCAATAAAGCTAGGTTTTCGCCGAGTTTATAGAGAGCAATCACAAATTGACATGAAATACTTCGCTATTTTTGATGCGATCAGTGGACAAAATGCGGCCCATTTAGTGCCACTATTAAGAGCCAATGGACATATTGTTTGCATTCAAGACCGCATCCCTGAACCAATTGACCCTCCATTTACTCGCACTATTTCTTACCACGAAATAGCACTAGGAGCCTTACATGATTTTGGTGATAAAGAAGATTGGCATGTATTAATGCAAAACGGTGAAGCGTTACTTGAACGTATTTCAAAAGGTAGTGTTGAAGTTGGTTTACCAGTTACTTTTAAATTTGAACAATTGCTTGATGCATTGGAAAATAGCGAAGTTACTAAACAAAAAACGGTAATTATATTAAGCTGAGCGACATTGAGCACGTTATTTTTATGGGGCCATTTCGTTGGGTCCCTTCAAGTTTTGTGTTAGTTTAGTTAATGAATAGTGTAATTATCTCAATAAAACTAAATTAAGTTCTTATTATAAACGTCTTATTATCACTTTTTATTCTATGCTATATATTGCAAGTTAAATTGTCATATAAATCTTTTTTATAATCTAAAGAAGAGTTGGCTAATATCGAGGAATACATATGATTCGACACATTTTGCTTCTAAGGTTTAATCAATCAGCAGAACTACCAGAAATAAATAGGTTAAAGGATGTTTTTACTTCATTACCCAACAAGATCGAGGGCGTTCTCTCTGTTGAGTGGGGAGAAAATGATAGCCCTGAGGGCAAGAATCAAGGTTACACACATTCTGTTTTGATGACGTTCGTTGATGATAAAGGTCGTGAAAATTATCTATATCACCCAGAGCATGATGCTCTCAAAAAAGTGTTTCACCCATTACTTGATGAGATAGTTGTCTTTGACTTTACAGTCTAGTGCTTAAAAGTCAGCTATTTAAAATCAAAATTTCGCCTAATAAGGAGTCATGTCTGACCGGTGCTAACATCTAAAGTCATAAAAAAGAGAACCACTGTCCATTTGTTTTTAATGTTGTGTATTTTTTGCCGGATACGATTATCCGGCATTTTTTCAATTGGTGATGTAATGATTCATATATTAGTTAAATTGGTTGTAAAACAGGAAAGCGTGAGTGAGTTTTCCGATGCCCTAAAAAAACTAGTTACTGAGAGTAATAAAGAACTAGGAGCAATAAGATACGAAGCGTTTAAAGCAGATGAAGTGACATTTTTTATATTTGAGGAATGGGAATCTATTGAAGCATTGAGTGAACATGAATCTTTACCACACTTTTTGCAATTTGGTGAAATATCCAAAAAATGGTTGGATAACGTTGAACTGTATAAAGATGCATCACCTCTCAATTCTTTTTAGAAAGAATAATTTTAAACCATATATCTAACTGTATTAATTCCGACTAGATCTGACACTTCAATTTGAAAAGAAGAGAGTTACCCACTTTGATTAAAGGTGCTCAATCACTAATCAAAGACACAAAGAGGTAACTCTCATGTTTCATACTAGCAATCCAATCATCAGATACAAAGCGGGCCTTCTTAATCTTACAGAAGAACTCGGAAATGTATCTAGAGCCTGTAAGGTTATGGGAGTATCAAGAGACACTTTCTACCGTTATCAAGAGTTGGTTGAAACGGGTGGTATTGATGCTCTTATTCACCAGAGCCGAAGAACACCGAAGTTAAAGAACCGTGTTGATAATGAAAGTGAGCAAGCCGTTATCAAATACGCCATCGACTTTCCAGCTCATGGATAAGTCAGAACGAGTAATGAATTACGTAAACTGGGTGAGTTTATCTCTTCAAGTGGCGTAAGCTCAATCTGGCTTCGCAATGACCTGAAGAACTTCAAGAAACGTCTTATCGTACTGGAGAAACAGGTCGCTGAGAACGGTATTATCCTAACGGATGAGCAAGTCGCGGTTCTTGAGCGCAAGAAGCACGACGATGAGGCTTGGAAGCTTTGGAAGAAGCTCTGAAACATTACTGATAGCTTACTCCACTTCCCGAGAGGCTGAGCTTGAAATTGGAAACTATATGGTGTTTTATAATGAGCAGCGGAATCATCAAAGCTTACACTTACACTTAAATGCTCCCACTCCTGACAAAGTTTATTTCGGTAAACAAAGGTTCGCTGCATGCGCTAGATTAGTCACTTAAGATGTTTAGCTTATGTGTCTAACTTCTGGGTGTAGTGTTTCCCTCCAATATAGTTCTTGGCGCGTTGAGCTCCATTTTATGTTTTTGGCGAAAGGGGCTACAACAGCACAACTGTGCCGTTCAAAAATCACTAACGAAAGAACCTTACGAATCCCCTCATAATTTCTATATAAAACAATGAGTAGACGCGCATCGCTCATTCTGATCTAATGAATTTCGCCAAAAACACACCTGATTAAATGGATTTAATAGGGAATCCTAACGATGCGCGACATTCAAATTCTACAGCAAACTCTCGAGAATCAATGCCCTGACATTCACAAAAAACGACTGAGATCTCTGATGCTTGCAACCAAAACTGTACTCGACGGCTCTGATCTCACATTGACCAAAATTGGGCGCGCACTCGACACCGATACCACCGTAAAGCATGCGATTAAACGTATCGACCGATTGCTCGGTAATCGCAACCTACACCGTGAAAAAGACGCCATTTATAGGTGGCATGCGTCCTTTATTACCCGTGCCAACCCTTTTCCTGTGGTGCTCGTTGATTGGTCAGATGTTCGCGAGCAGCTACGTTATATGACATTGCGCGCTTCAGTCGCCGTTAAAGGTCGAGCCGTCACGCTTTATGAGCAGGCGTTTGAATACAAAAACTACAACTCTCCAAAGAGCCATCAATACTTTCTCGATAAGCTTTAAACGCTCCTGCCCGAAGGCTGCACTCCTATCATTGTCTCGGATGCTGGATTTAGAAATACATGGTTTCGGCAAGTCGCCAACAAAGGTTGGTTCTGGTTGGGACGCGTACGTGGCGAAGTCTCGATCAAGTGTGGTGATGCACCTTGGCAATGGAACAAGACCTTCTATCCTCAGGCAACTGACACGCCGCAGTTTTTAGGGGAAAGCCAATTAGCACGGCGTTCGCCGCTCACATGCTTTGCCTACTTATACAAGAGTCAACCTAAAGGCAGAAAACCCCATCGACACAACCGAACCTGCCAAAAGCATTCAGCAGGAAAAGTATTCCACAAAGGTGCAAAAGAGCCTTGGCTTCTAGTAACAAACATCCCCAATCAGGCATTGAATGGCGTTAAAATCACTCGCTTATACGCCAAAAGAATGCAGATTGAAGAGTCGTTTCGAGATCTAAAAAGCCCCGCTTACGGATTGGCACTGCGCCACAATCGAACTCGCTGTACGAATCGTATCGATATCCTGCTGCTCATGGCGCTAATGGCAGAAATCATCATGTGGTGGAATGGCTTAATCGCCATGCAAGCTCAATGGCACTATGACTTCCAAGCCAACACCACCAAACATCGCCGAGTACTATCCATCCCTAGACTGGGTAAAGAGGTACGTTGTCATCGGAGATACCAAATAAAAGGATCCCAATATCATTGGGCTATGTTGGAATATCAACGTCTCACACACACTTGTGGCTTAGGTGAATTATGAGGGGATCCGCCAGCGAAAGAACAACTCGTCCTAGTTTTTGCAGTTAAATCGTACTTTGTATTAGTTAAAGGCACGAGCTAACGTGCCGCTACCTTTGCATAAATACTTAATGGAATGAGTGCTGACAAAGGCAGATTCTCCTGCTTTTAGATATATTTGATCCTGCTGGTTGGAAATGGTCACTTTTCCTTCAATACAAAATAGAATCTCTGGACTGCGAACGAATTGTATGATGTTTTGATTTGCGACAGGTACAACTTCAAATCCAAAATCGTCAACAGGAATTGGGTAGCTTAATTTCCCGTTTTTATGGATGGGATCAAGTTTTATATGTGCTGGATCAATGGGTATAAACGTCGTATTTTCAATCAGCTCTGGCACATCTATGTACTTTGTGGTTAAGCCTGCGCGTAGCACGTTATCTGAGTTCGCCATAATCTCTAAGCCGGTGCCTTGAACATAGGCGTGTGGTGTTTCCGCATGCAAAAACATAGCTTCACCTGGTTCAAGCTCAATAGTGTTTAGCATCAATGGTGAAAACAAACCGATATCATCGGCATAGTACTGACGAAAATCTTTAATATAACCATAAGCCTCACGAGCCATCGCTGTTTTTGCTGGGCGCTCAAGACTCGTGTAAAGCTCTTCCAGTGCTTGTTGCTTGCGTTCACCTTCCAGAGACATAATTGCAGAAAAAAAGCCTTTGAGACCGTCACTGTTTGGAGACGCTCTTAATGCACTGATTTCTGCTCTAAGCGTTGTAATATTCGCGTGCTCAAACAAAGTTAAAATTTGTTCTATTGGCCTGAAACCATTCATCGCTTTGTAAAAGGTCAGCGCATAAACTAGCTCTGGCTTATGGTTTGGATCTTTGTAATTACGGTTTGCCGCGTTAAGCGGAATACCTTGTTCATTTTCACGAGCGAAACCCATTTCAGCTTTGCTTTTGCTTGGGTGAACCTGGATCGAGAGTGGCATTTCTGCGGCCAACACTTTAAACAAGAAAGGCAGCTCGCCAAATCTTTCCTTTGTATAGTTTCCCAACGATTGAACTTTGTTTTGGTTTATTACATCGGATAGCAATTCATGGGTTTCGGCTTTGCGCGAACATCCGTTTGGGTGTGCGCCCATCCAAATTTCAGCTTGGGGTGAGTTGTCAGGGTTTTCTATACCAAAAAGTTCTTTAATCGCATCACGACTGCCCCAAGAATAGTTTTGAATGGTATTCTCAAGCTTAAAAAATAAATTTTTCATAGTGCAATCCTCTTTAGATTAACGTTTTACCTAGTTTGAGAGTTGCGTTTCTCAACGACTGAACTTTAGCTTTGCTTATTACATCGGATAGCAGTTCATGAGTTTCGGCTAGTGAAAATACGTTTGGGTGTGCACCCATCCACGATTCTGCTTGCGGTGAATGTCTGGGGTGTCAATATCGAACAATTCTTGCAAGGAAGTAACGTTCCCCCATTTATTGCTATGAATGACGTTGCTCAGTTTATATATTGACATGCTAAGTCTCTCTATTTAAACGTTAGCCATTCAAGTTGAACGGCTAACGTTTGGTTTTATTACTCTACATCCAACAACCATTTTTGAGCTGGAGTTAAGCGGCTTGCAGTGTGTTCAGTTAACCACTTTTGCTGATCTTGTTGCGCTTCATCGTCTCGGTCGATATACAGACCGTGAAGAACACGGCGGCGCGTTCCTGCGTAATTAATTGTTCCGCCATGCCAGGTGTGAGCATTGAAAATCATCACGCTGCCAGCCGGGCACTCTAGATAGATTTCGTCAGGGTGTGCGCTTTCGACATCATATAAAACTTCTTCAGGTAGCTCTGGACGCAGATGAGTGCTAGGGATAATTCGTGGAGCGCCGTTTTCACGAGTTAGGTCATCAATCGCCCAAATAGAGTTAACTAAGTGAACCTTAGGAAAGTCGGGGCGCGGCTTTTTCCAATCAGCATGAAGGGGTTGATGACCACAGTCTGGATGAGCTTCCCGCGCGTTGAGGCTAGATATTTTAAACGCGCCACCAAAGATGTGTTTACAGGCTGCTAGAACAAGTGGGTGCGCCCATATCTTTTCCCACACCGTGCCTTTGTTGATTAGGTTAGCTACTCTTGTTACACCTTCTTCTTGGTGATGTTCAATCGCCAAGTTTTCGCCTTCTCGTTCAACGAGCATGTCGATAGTTCGGCGCATTTCTTCGAGCCAATCTTTATCGACTACGTTGTGAATTACCGTGAAACCTAGGGTGTCTAGCTCATGAATCATCTGTGGAGACAGTTCAAGATCTGCACCGAGCGCTTTTAAATGCGTTTGAGCGGTTTGTGTCATGTAGGGTACCTTTTAATATTATTTCTAGTGGTGACTTCAACAAACAAAATAATGGACATTGCGGGCTTTATAAGTAGGGGAATTGTTCGAAATACTGGATATTTGTTGACTGTTGAATAAAGTGTGATTTAGCACATATCCTTAAGATTATCGCTCGCATATCTTGTTGTAAGTTAATAACTACAATGCTTTAAGGCATAATCATCCTACGCTTGGGTGTAGTGACAATTCATACAGATAATCAATCATGCTAGACAAAACATATTTATTAGAAGCACTTGAATATTATGCCAACCAGACGGAAGCGATCAGCGATGTCTACTTTGCTGGCAATCTGCCGACACCTCCGCCTTTGGCTTATCAGGTTCACTTTCCTCGTGTAGAAATGGTGCTAGTGGGCGAGTTGGATATGGAAGTGGGCAATAGCATGGGCGTTGATACCCAGTACACGCTAAAACAGGGTGGCGTGTTGTACCTGCCTGCGGAAAGCTGGAATAAGCCTGTGTGGAATAAGCCTGTCGTGACGCTAACTGTTATGGCGGGTAAGCAGAGCTTTGGTATGAGTTTATTGAGTTGGGATGGTGAACAGTTTGACTCCGCGATTAAAGAGAGTGTCCTTCGTCGTGGCCCTCGTATTGGTACCTTTATCCTCAATGCTATTGAAGAGCTGATCAAGCAGCCTGAGAGTCAGGGTACTAAGCGTCTATTGGTTGGTTCACTGTTTAGCCATATTCTTGATCTGATTGAACGTCCAGTTGAGACGCCATCTAAAAGTCATGCGCTATTCGAGGCGGTGAGGGAACATCTTGAGCAACACTATCATGAGCCGTTAACGCGTGAATCGGTGGCTCAGCATTTTTATGTGTCGCCGAACTATTTGTCTCAGCTGTTTCAGAAAGAGGGGCAGCTTAAGTTCAACGAATATTTAAACCATGTCCGTTTAGAGCGTGCTAAGTACTTGTTGATTGAATACGATATGAAGGTCAAAGAGGTCGCGCATCGTTGCGGATTTAAGGATAGTAACTACTTTTGTCGAGTGTTTAGAAATCAAACTGCACGCTCACCATCGGAGTATCGCGCGCAGTATCTTAGCTCAAGCGCTACACGTGCAGATTAGAGGATAAGCTCTGCATTAGGTGGCGCGTTGCGTATTTTTTCAATCGCCTGAAGAACTTCGACGCTATTTTTTAAAAAATGCGCTATGGAACAACGTACAATTCGCGTTTGGCTGAATCGCTCGACACCGTCAATATTGATATCGGCAATAATGACCGCAACATCAGCTTCTGCGATATCAGACTCTTCAAGTTGGTTTTCGCTCCCCAGTGCTCCTTGAGTTTCAACTGAGATTTTATATCCCGCTTTCTTACAGGCTTTTTCTAGTGCTTCGGCAGCCATGTAGGTGTGTGCTACGCCACTGATGCACGCAGTAACTCCAACGATTTTCATAATGCGGTCTTTTATTAGTTATACCAATCGAGATAAATACCTGATTAGTATTATATGTTAATGCCCAACGATTGTAATATCATTGGGCATGCGATTGGTTTCAATTTGTGTGTTTTATAATCCAGTGACCAAAAACTAAGGACTAGATCACATTATAGTACGTCTAGCAACGTGGTATCTTTCCCATAAACACCTTCCCAATCAGCCACAAAGCCTGCGACACCAGAGTCTGTTAGTGGATGAACCAACAGTTGGTCAAACACGTCTGGTGCAATCGTAACTGAATGTGCACCTACTAGAGACAATTGATGCACTTGCTGCACGTTTTTAAATGATGCACCGAGAACTTTAGCGTCCAAGTTATAAGTGTCGATCAGTGCCACCATCTCAGCAGCAACATTCACACCATCGCTACAGATGTTGTCTAGACGGTTTACGTAAGGGGCTAGAAACTCCGCGCCGGCAACTGCTGCCATTAGCGCTTGCTGAGGAGAAAGGATAGCCGTTGCGGTAATACGGATGCCTTCTGCGTGGATAAGCTTCATCGCTTTGATGCCCTGAGGAGTTGCTGGCACTTTTACGATGATGTTGTTATCAAATGCCTTCAGAGTTTTAGCTTCTTCAAGCATTGTCTCTGCGTCTTTACCCATCACTTGGGCATGTAGCATACGTTCTTCACCAATACACTCACGGATATCCAAAAGGATCTCTTTGAGAGGGCGGTTCTCGTTAGCGATAATGGATGGGTTAGTCGTTACCCCAGCCAGTGGGTAAAGATCTACCGCTTTGCGAATTGCGTTAAGGTCTGCGGTATCTAGCATGTAAATCATGGTATTGCTCCTAAATTGGGCTAGGCTACGCCCCGCGTAGCCAAACAAACTTAAATAAAGTGGAATTCTTTCAGACACTTGGCAATGGCATCTTTACTTTCAGTAAAGACCACCCCTTGGTCGGCGAGTTTGCTTGTGTCTAAGCGTACATCGCGTGTTTTTGGTGCATCTGCTGCTTCTAACAGTTCATTTAGACGCTCTTGTTGGCCTAATTCTGTGAGAATATGCTCTGCAATCTCATAACGGCTTGCTGGGTTATGTGCACCTGTGTGGTAGGTACCGTATGGAATAGTGAAAATTTTCGGGAACTGTTCGATAAGCTCGTGAACGTAAGTTAGACCACGGAATTCATTGCGACGCTCTTGCATCACCTGTCCGTTAACTAGCGCTTGTAGTGTGTTCCAAACCACGTTCGGGTTGATGGTCGTGTTACGCTCAGGAAGGCCAAATAGCCAGGTAAAGCGCAGTACCCACATATCTTCGAGAATACTTGCTAGCTCCTTCTCTGCCTCTAGTTTGTTCTGACCGTATACGGTATCTGGCACTGGTTGGTCTAATTCGCTGTATGGACCTTTCTCTGGGTTACCGTTAAACACTTGCTCCGTGGAGATAAACACCAGCTTGGCACCATGCTCTTTACACGCTTTTGCTACGTTGATTGCGCCTTGAACATTAACCTTGTGTGCAACATCAGGATGCTTGTTACAGAAGTCTGTCACCGCAATCGCCGCAGCGTGGATCACGTAATCTGGTTGGAAGTCAGCAAAAGTAGCGACGACCGCTTGGTTGTCTGTGATATCGAGTTGTTCAACGTCTAGGCCAAGGATTTCAAACTCGCCTTGGTAGCGGTTGATAAAACGAGTACCGAAGAAGCCTTTTGCGCCAGTAATGAGTATTTTCTTAGTCATGTTTATCCTCCAATGATGACGTGGTAGCCTTGTGCCGCAACGTGTTGGCGTATGCTTTCCACCTCTGATTTACTCGGAACCGGAACGTCTTCGAGTAGATACTCCATCCCCAAGGTTTGGTATTTGTTTGCGCCATATTGATGAAATGGCAGTAAATGAATTTCGCTAAGATTGAACGGGCGTAAGAAGTTGATCACCCGGTCAGTGTTAATTAGGTCTAAGGTGTAACCTGGGATGAGGGGTAGGCGAGGGATGACGTTCGTCCCTTGCTCTACCAATTGGCGGAAGTTGTCTAAAACCAAGTCCAGATTAATCCCAATCACGGTTTTGGCCCGTTGTGGGTCCATGATTTTAAAGTCAAACAGCACTTCATCACACAACTGACCAATTCTGAGTAGTTGCTTGGTGTTGCCGTGCCCCGAGGTTTCAATCGCGGTTCTAAATCCCATCGCCTTCAGTTTACTGAGTAACTCGATAGCAAATTTAGGCTGAGTTAACACCTCACCACCTGATAAAGTAATGCCGCCATTTGAAGTGTTGAAGAACACGTCATCCTTGGTCACTTCAGCAACAACTTCATCTAAGGTCATATCTGTGCCTACTTGCTCCCAAGCGCCACTTGGACACTCATCAACATCCATAGAACAGGTTTCACAATCAATGCACTTGGACTCTCGCCGCAAGTATGTAGTGCGGTGCGAACGCGACTCAGGGTTAGCACACCATGGGCAGCTTAATGGGCAGCCTTTAAAGAACACTACGGTACGGATACCAGTGCCGTCGTGCAGCGAGTAGCGCTGGATATTGAATATCCGACCGCTGCTCGCTTGATCTTTTGGCGTTGAATTACAGTTCATGTGCGGTTCGGCGAATGATGTCATCTTGAATCTCTTTCGATAATTCAACAAAGAATGCGCTGTAGCCTGCAACTCGAACTACCAGCCCGGCGTAATCTTCAGGTTTTTGCTGCGCTTTCTTGAGCGTTTCCGCATTGAGCACATTGAACTGAACGTGTTGTAGTTTTAGCTTCATAAACGCGCGCAAGAAGTCGGACAGTTTGCTTAGCCCTGATTGACCTTCTAGGGTTGCAGGAGTGAACTTAACGTTGAGTAGGCTGCCGTTCGAAAGTAGGTAGTTGTCTAGCTTACTTACGGATTTCAGTACCGCTGTAGGGCCAAGTTGATCTTTACCCAACATAGGTGACAGGCCACCATCTGCGAGCTGTTCTCCGGCTAAACGGCCATCTGCAGTCGCGCCAACAACAGCACCTAGCGGTACGTGAGCTGAAACAGTGTAAGAGCCAGGTGTAAACTGACCACCGCGTGGGTTGTCATACTTCTCTACCTCTTTACAGAACAGGCGAAGAAGCTCAGAACCCATATTGTCGACCTCATCAATATCGTTGCCGTACTTCTCGTATTTGTTCATTAAGCGAGTGCGAATCTTGTCACCTTCAGGAACATCAAAGTTGGCGTTTAGAACGTCAATAAATTCAGCAAAGCTCAGACGTTGCTCTTCAAAAACAAAGCGTTTTAGTGCCTGTAGTGAATCTGATAGGTTGGCAATACCGATACCTTGCACGCCAGAGAAGTTATAGCGAGCGCCGCCGTAAGTGATGTCTTTGCCGTTCTCGATACAGTCGCTAATGAATGATGACAGTAGGGGAACTGGAGCCCAGTCACGGTGGCCAACATCACAGATGTTAGAGCCTTCAACCATGAGTTTTACGTAGTGCTTAATGTCAGTGCGAATTTGCTCAACCAAGTTATCAAAGCTGATATCTGGATTGTCTTGATTGCGCTGCATGGTGAGTTCCATCACTTTGAGCAGGTTGAACATCGCAATGTCATGCAGGCCGTAAGTCTTACCTGGGATAGATAATTCAACGCAACCAACTACCGAGTAATCACGCGAGTCTTCCAGTGAAACACCACGGTTCAAGAAGGCAGGAACGACGACTTCATCGTTGAAGATCTGCGGGATACCGGTACCCAATCGAATGGTTTCAGCGGTCTTCATTAGGAAGCCCCGGTCAATGAACTCATTAACGCGTACACCAAGGTTTGGTTGTGGCAGTTGTACGCTTTGATACGCGTCTAAACATAGGCTAGATAGTGGGTTAACCGCACTTTTACCTGTGTCAGTCAGTCCGCCAAGTAAGATGGTGTAACCGGTAGGGAAACCTGCGAAGAACTTAGCACTGCCAGAAGAGCGTAGCAGAACGATATCGTTGGTTTTAATCCATAGGCTTTCTAATAGCTCTTTTAGGAATGCCGGAGATTCTCCTGCATCAATAGATGCTTGATAGAACGGCATCATGTACTGGTCAAAGCGACCTAAAGATAGTGAACTTGCATTAGATTCGTATTGCAGAACAATGTTCATGTACCAAAATAGCTGACATGCCTCGTAGAAACATTGCGGCTTACTGGTAGCGATCTTCTGAGAAATATTAGCGATTTTGACGAGTTCTGCTTTGCGCTCTGCATCATCACACGCTTCTGCCATATTCTGTGCAAGATCAGCGTATCGGTAGATATGACGAATTGAGGCTTCTAGCAATAGCACCACAGATTGATAGAACTCATTGTCTGGGTTACTTAACGCTAGGCCTTGCATCTCATCCAGCAGTGAACCTAAGCCGTGCTCTAACAAGCGATCAAAGTCGATGATGATATGACCTTGGCCTTTATCTGTTTGGTTGACGCTAAAGATCTTTTGCGCCACGGCATCTTTAACTTCAGATGGGATTTGTGCGTTGATGAAATCTTTCATTGAGCGTTTTGACCAGTAAGCCAATAGCTCGTCACGGTAAACGGCTTTATCTTGTTCTGAGATAAAAAACTTATCTTGAGGGCGAGTAGCGAAGATATCGAGCTCTTTCTCAATCCAGTATGGGTCCATCTCTGGAGAGACAATACCTGCGCGCGCTTTCACTGTGCGGTTGCCGGCAATCAACTCATCTTCACGGATAGAAATTTCGACATTATCTAGAACATAAGCGGTGGCTTTTGCACGACGAATAAGCGTGTGTTCACCTTCAGTTGTTTTATGACTTTCTGTGTAAAGCAACGCGCGCTCGAGTGAGATTTCACGTTGTGATTCAAACAGTGCTGACTTGAGGCGTTCAATTCTTGGGGTGCTCATTTGCGTGGCTCCTTGCATTACCAGTAATACGGTTGTTGAGCGTTTTGGGGTTTTGAATATTTATAACGAAGTCACCGTGTGCGGATTTCTCAGCGGCGGTCACTTTGGTATCACTACTCGTTGGTGTTAGGCGTCCCCTCCAAGGAGGAGGGGAGTGAGCCTATAGAGGAAAGTGTTTAATGCTATCTTAAGCCGTTACATTTGCTAGATGAGCTTCAATCTTATCCATTACTGCTGCAGCTCGTTTAACCGCGTCGCTAACACCGATACTCACTACTGTTTTACCTTCAAAACGTTCGCTGTTTTTGATGTCGATGTCTTTAGTTAGGATAACAACGTCAGCGGCTTCAATGGCTGCAGCAGTCAGTTCGTTTTCGATACCGATAGAGCCTTGAGTTTCCACTTCACACGTCCAGCCTTTTGCTTTTGCTGCTGCGTCGATCGCTTCTGCTGCCATGTACGTATGTGCTACACCTGATGGGCATGCTGTTACTGCTACGATACTAGTCATAATTTGGTTCCTTAATATTCAGCCTGGAGAGCAAGGCGCTAAGTAAAAGAGAGCGCGCCTTGCAAGTTTTGATAGGGTTTGTCGATTAACCGATTTTGATATCTAGGTCTAAGTCGTCAGATTCTTCGTTTGTCTCTTCAAGCACCGGGCGACGTGCCTTTAGGAAATTAACCAATAGTGCAGTGACGATTGAGCCAACGGCTAAAGCTGCGATAAATCCGATGCGTCCATCAACAACTGGTAGAACAATTAGGCCGCCCCAAGCTGCGTAGCTTTCTACACCGATTACTGCTGCAGTTACTGCGCCAGCTGCGGTACCGATCATGATCGATGGGATAACACGTAGTGGGTCGCCAGCTGCGAACGGGATTGCGCCTTCAGTGATACCCATAGTACCCATTAGGATTGATGCGCGACCTGCTTCTTGCTCACTTGAGTCGTACAGTTTCTTGTTGATGAAGGTTGCTAAGCCCATACCGATAGAAGGAACCGCTACTGCGACTGAAGAGATACCCGCTACGTTGTAGATGCCTTCGCCGACACACAAGATAACGAATGCGTAAGCAACTTTGTTAACTGGACCACCCATATCGAAAGCGATCATACAACCCATGATGATAGCAAGTACCACGATGCTTTCATTCTGCATGCTCTTTAGGAAGTCAGTTAGCGATGCTGTTGCGGCACCAATTGGCTCACCAATACCCCATACAATAGCGCCTGCTGTGATGAAGGTACCAATGATTGGAATAACAAAGATCGGCATGATGGAGCGAGCAAACGCGGGTACTTTTATCTTCTTCAAGTAGAAGACGACGATACCACCGAGTAGACCAGCGAAGATCGCACCGAAGAAACCAGTGTTGTACATGTTAGCGCCAATAAAAGCGGCGATGGCAGAAGGTGCTAGCGCTGAACGGTCCGCGATGGAGTATCCGATGTAAGCCGCTAGGATTGGCACCATAAGTTGGAAACCAGCCACACCAATGAAGAATAGGTCGTGTAACCATGTCCCTTCTTCTGGAACGGCACCTTCACCATACATCATAACTGACGCAGCAAGTAGGATACCGCCAGCTACCACAAATGGGATCATATGAGATACACCAGTCATCAGATGTCTTCTGGTGTCCTTCAAAATTGTGATTAAATCATTCATAGACCTCTCCTTGGGTCAAATTGTAAGTATTGAATCTGTTTCACGTTGGTTTAGCTGCCCGGGTTTTGAATCTAATATAGTGAGCATTTGTGCTGTCTAGTTAGAGGATTTTTATGCTATTTACTGGATAATTGTTAGAGTGAAGGCAAAGTTTGATCTCCATCTACATTTTTGTCCAGATTAGCGCTAGATAGTCTGGTTATGGTTTTTGTTTATTAAAAACAATAATTTATTTGATTTGTTTCTGATTTTTCTATCATTTAAAGTGTTCTGGTTCACAAAATGGATAGTAAATTTGATTTCGTTCACACTTAATTCCTGATAATACAAAAATCCAGTAATTAGTATTTTTGTCCAATGGCTGGAGTGTGATGATTTGTTATTGTTGTTACATCAACTCGGGCCTATCGCCTAGCAGTACAAGGACAATATGTAATGAAAACTTTCTCTTTCTCTTGCGAACTACCAAACGGTGTTCACGCTCGTCCAGCGAGTCATGTCGAAGCGCTTTGTAACCAATTTTCTTCTGACATTACTTGGCAAAATAAACGCACAGGTATGAGTGGTAACGCGAAGAGCGTTCTCTCTCTTATTGGCACTGATACGCTTCTTGGTGATGAGTGTTTAATTACCATTGATGGCCAAGATGAAGAGTCTGCCATTAACCAGCTTAAACAGTTCATCGTTAATGAGTTCCCACACTGTGACGCACCGTTACAAAACAATGAGAGTGCTGACGATGCTGAACTAGCACCGCTACCGCGTAATTTCTCAAATCTAGAAGTGGCAAATGAGCGTGGCCGTGCAGTGAGTGAAGGTATTGGGCGCGGTACCCTTACTATTATGGGGGCGGTTAACTTCGACAGTCTAGATAACCTTCCACCTGCGTTAACGCTCAGTGAAGAGCAACTGCAAATGCAAAATGGGTTGGAGTCAGTGATTAAGTCGATTTCAATTCAACTCAAAGCTGCTGAACATACCGAAGGGGAAGTGCTAAAAGCTCACCTTTCAATCGCAAAAGACGAAGAGTTTCAGCAAACCATCACAGGTAACTTGAGTGAAGGTCAAAGCTGTGCAGATGCTATCATCTCAACCGCAAAACACTTTGGCGAGATGATGAAGAACTCGTCTAGCAACTACATGCGTGAGCGTGAGTTAGACATTCGCGATGTTTGCTATCAACTACTGCAAAGCATCTATGGCGACGAGCGATTTGCTAGCCAAACTCAGCTAAATGAGCCAACAGTATGTCTGGCTGATGATCTAACGCCAAGTCAGTTCCTTGAGCTAGACAAATCTCTGCTTAAAGGCTTGATTCTATCTCACGGCGGCAGCACTTCGCACACTGTCATCTTGGCGCGCTCTTTCGCTATCCCGACGATTGTTGGTTTAGATGCGGCTAAGTTAAGTGAGTTTATGGGTAAGCAGGTGATTGTGGATGGTCACTTAGGTGCGGTAGTGACAGATATTACTGAGCCTGTAGAGCGCTACTATGCTCAAGAGCAAAAAGTAAAAGAGATTGTGGCGACACGCCAAGCAAAATACCGTGACTTAGCTGCGACAACGGCCGATGGCAAAGTGTTAGAAGTAGCAGCGAACATTGCTCACTCAGTAGAAGCGCCACAAGCCTTTGCTCACGGGGCGGAAGCTGTAGGTCTGTTCCGTACTGAAATGCTCTATATGGACAGAACATCTGCACCAGACGAGAACGAGCTGTACAACATCTTCTGCCAAGCTTGTGAAGCGGCGAATGGCAAATCTATCATTATCCGCACCATTGATATTGGTGGCGATAAGCCAGTGGATTACCTCAATATCCCGGCTGAAAACAACCCATTCTTAGGCTACCGTGCGGTTCGTATCTACCCTGAGTTTATTGAGATGTTCAAAACTCAGCTGCGTGCCATCTTACGCGCATCGGCTCATGGTAACTTGAAGATTATGATTCCAATGATCTCGTCAATGGAAGAGATCCTTTGGGTGAAAGATGTACTAGCAGAAGCGCGCCAAGAGCTGCGCAAAGAAGAAGTTCCTTTTGCCGAGCGCGTGCCACTAGGCATAATGCTTGAAGTTCCTTCCGTCGCTTTCATTATCGACCAGTGCTGTGAAGAGATTGATTTCTTCTCAATTGGTTCAAACGACCTGACTCAGTACTTAATGGCGGTTGACCGCGACAACGCTAAGGTTGCCAAAAACTACAACAGCTTGAACCCTGCATTCTTGCGCACCCTTGATCATGTAGTACGTGAAGTACATCGCCATGGTAAGTGGATTGGCTTTTGTGGTGAGCTAGGTGCGAAAGGTTCAGTTCTGCCACTATTGGTTGGCTTAGGCTTGGATGAAATCAGTATGAGTGCGCCAAGTATTGCAGCAACTAAAGAGCGAATTTCTAAGCTAGATAGTCGTGAATGTCGCCAACTGCTTAACCGCGCAATGGAGTGTCGCACTGTTCAGGAAGTCGAGCATGTTCTTGCTCAGTTCCGCATGACTCAAACTGAGGCACCTATGGTGTCGAAAGACTGCATCAGCCTTGACCGAGAACTGCGTAGCAAAGAAGAAGTGATTAAGACGCTTGCCGACAACTTGTTTATTACTGGCCGTTGTCGTTACCCGAATAAATTGGCTGATGACTTATGGGCTCGCGAGGATGTGTTCTCTACTGGATTAGGGTTTGGTTTTGCGATTCCTCATACCAAGAGTGAGCATATTGAGCAGTCTGCAATCAGCGTGTGTCGTCTAGCGAAACCAATTGCTTGGGGCGATGAAGAAGCACAGTTCATCATCATGCTGACTCTGAATAAACACGCTGCTGGTGACCAGCATATGAAGATTTTCTCTAAACTTGCGCGCAAAATTATGCATGCAGACTTTAGGGAGCAGTTAATGACTGCAAGCAATGATACTCAAGTAGAAGCACTGTTGAAACAAGAGCTTGAGCTCGCATAAGTTACCCCCGTTTATGCTTTGGCTGTGGCGCTCTCCGGAGTCACAGCCTTTTTTATAAGGATCATTTGATGCAAACAATTAAAGTCGGTTTAGTTGGCTTCGGTATCTCGGGGCAGTGTTTTCAAGCGCCAATTATCAGCGATTGTCCACAGTACGACCTTAGGGCGGTTGTCTCTAGCAAAGAAGAGAAAGTTAAAGCTCAACTTCCTAATGCAGAGGTTTATCCTAACCTCGAAACCATGCTTGAACGCGCCGACATTGAACTTGTCGTGGTCTCGACTCCTAATCACTTACATGTGCCGCAGGCGATGGCATCACTGCAAGCGGGTAAGCATGTGGTGGTAGAGAAGCCGTTTTCCGTCTCATACCAAGAGGGTAAAGCGCTGCTAGATATTCAGGCTACCTCGGGCAAGGTACTGACGGTTTATCAAAGTCGTCGTTTTGATGGCGACTTTATCACTATCAAAAAGCTGATTAGTGAAGGCAAGCTCGAAGGTATTCATACCTTTTATTCCAGCTACAACCGATATCGACCAGAGGTCAAAGTTCGTTGGCGTGAACAAGACGTTCCTGGTGCGGGCATTCTTTATGACTTGGGCGCGCACTTAATCGATCAATCTATCGCGCTGTTTGGCACCCCTGATGAGGTAACAGGCATATTGCGCAATCAGAGGCCGGGAGCAGAGGCTGTCGACCACTTTCATTTAGTGCTCCACTATCCAGAGCGCGAAGTGATTGTCCATGGCAACTGCTTGAGCACGACAGAAGGGCCAAGATTTCAGATTTTTGCCAACAATGGCAGCTTGATTAAATATGGCATGGATAGCCAAGAGGATTTCCTGCGCGAGAAGAAAGGACCGAGCACTCTAGGTTGGGGTAGCGAAAGCGAAGATCTTTATGGTCAGTATACAGATGCAAACGGCGTTCATAGTCTTATTGCGACCGAACTCGGTTGTTATCAAAACTTCTATCATCAGTTGGCCGATGCTATTCGTCATGGTCATCCTGATCCCGTTCCCGCACAAGAAGCTTTGAGTGTTATTGCTGTGATCGAAGCGGCTTATTTAAGTGCTAAAGAGAAGCGTCGAGTCAAATTACAGGAGCTACTATGATTACCGATCTAAACCAACTATTGGCGCAAGAAGCTGAACTGCAGTTCGAAGCGTTTAACAACCAAACTGCCTGGGAACTGGGCAGCTTGATTAAAAGCCGTGCTGAGGCGAAGCAGGTTAACGTGGCTATTGAGATCGTCCGTAACGGCCATCGTTTGTTTAGTTTTGCCATGCCTGACACGGCTCGTGACAATCAATGTTGGATTGAGCGCAAGCGCAATGTGGTCGACCGTTACGAGCATAGCTCTTGGTATATGGGTCAATACTACAAGGCAAAAGGCAAAACCATTGATCAAGCATCCTTAGTGGATGCCAAAGAGTTTGCTCCCTACGGTGGTAGTTTTCCTTTGATTATTCGAGGTGTAGGTGTGGTTGGCTCTATCTCAGTATCTGGCCTTCCTCAGTATGAAGATCACAAGTTAGTGGTAGATACCATTACTGAGTATCTGGCAGGTGAAAGGGCGTAACTATGGACATATTACAAAGGGCACGTGATGTAATCGCCCAAGAAGCGGCTGCTATTGCTAGTATCGAAGTTGATGATAACTACGAGAAGGTGGTAAGGCTAATCTTAGAGTGTGACAGTAAAGTCATTTCCACTGGGATAGGTAAGGCGGGATTGATTGCAAAAAAGATGGCTGCGACGTTAAGTTCAACGGGTAGTCCGGCTGTGTTCCTCCACGCAGCGGAAGCCGCTCATGGTGATCTTGGCATCGTCAATAGCAACGATATCCTTATCGCCTGTTCAACCAGTGGTAAATCGCGTGAGGTGATTGAGATCTTAGAGTTGGCTCGCCACCTTGGCGTCCGACACATTGTTGGTATTACCTCGCATCCAGACTCAGAGCTTAGAGCGCATTGTGAATATGTGCTAAACATGGGGCAGCACAAAGAGGCGTGTCACCTAAACCTAGCACCTACAACCACAATCGCCGTGATGCTGGCGATTTGCGATGCGATTTCAGTGTCTGTTTCACAAGCAAAAGGGTTTACCAAAAAAGAGTACGGCCTTAGGCACCACGGCGGCTACTTAGGAAGAGCGTCGCGAACCAACAACAATTGATTGCGTGACATCTCAATATTGGCAAGATCGCACATTTCTCTAGTTTATCGAACATCTAACCTACATATCGCAGCGCGTTGATAACTTAAACTATTTACAAATCCATAACAATTCATGCTTTGGGGTGCTTGCCCCTTGAGGTTGAGATTCCTTAACCAAGTATATTCCATATAAGGAGGGCAATTTGAATCCGATAAAATGGGTTAGCGTGACTCTAAATCCTGCGATAGACCTGTCTGCTGAAGCGGAAGATTTTTCGGTTAATCAAGTTAATATCGTCAAAGAGCAGCACCGCTGCGCCGCCGGCAAAGGGATAAATGTCGCTAAGGTGATGTCAGATCTTGGTGCATCAGTCACTTTGACAGGGTTCCTTGGCCACAACAATCAAGAGTTGTTTGATGAGATGTTTGACGCTAGTGGGCTAGATGCGCAGTTTGTTAGCGTGGATGGGACCAACCGAACCAATATCAAAGTCCACGCTAGTAACGGAGAAACAACCGACATTAATTTTGGTGGCTTTTTCGTATTGCCTAATGATATCGAACGGCTTCATCGCAAGCTTTTAGAGCTGGCTAGCGACCATGACGGGTTTATTTTCGCCGGTAGCCTGCCTGAAAATATTGATGAAAGCGTAGTTACTAGTTGGATGCAAGAGCTAAAACATCTCGGCAAAAAGGTCGTTCTTGATAGCAGTAAAGCCATGCTCAAAGCGGGTGTTTCTGCCCAGCCCTGGTTGATTAAGCCTAACGAAGTAGAAGCCTCTGAACTTCTTGGCCGTGCAGTTGACTCAATCGAGGATGGCGTCACTGCCGCCCAAGAGTTAGTAGAGTTTGGTATTGATAATGTTCTAATTTCTATGGGTGAGAAAGGGGTAATTTGGGCGACTGAAACAAAAGTATTACTTTCGACGCCTCCGACGGTTGAACCTGTCAGCACCGTTGGGGCTGGTGACTCTGTGGTCGCGGCATTCTGTTGGGCGAGTCAGTTTGACAATCCACACAGGCAGATTGCGAGTGCGACAGCGATAGGAGCCTTGGCGGTATCTCAAGTGGGGGTTGGCGTTGCCTCGATTAATTTACTTGATGAAATGCTCAAGCAAGTTCTTGTACGGCAATACGTGTTGTAAATGACATATGGGGCCAAGTATGACATTAAGTGATCTTGCTAAGTTAGCTGGAGTGTCTAAAACGACGGCGAGTTATATATTAAGCGGCAAAGGTGACCAATATCGAATCAGTTTACCCACGCAGAACAAAGTATGGGCATTAGCTGAGCAGCATAACTATCGACCTCATATTACTGCTAGAGCGTTACGTGGCGGCCGAAGTCAACTGGTTGGCGTTGTATTACCTAACCTTTACGAGCCAAAGGCAATGACATGTTTGGCGAGAATAGAAAAACTCTCCCGAGAACTTGGGTATCGTCTTCTCGTCAGCTGCAGTGAATCCTCAGATACGAGTGCGGAAGATTTGTATCGCGATATGTTGCTGCACGTCGATGTTGCGGTCTGGATAACTCAAAAACAAAACGAGTTAGGCCTACAAACTGAGGTGCAAGTGCAATATCCAAGAGCAGACCAACAGACCATTAAGTTGATGGAAGCTACTATTCGTAAAAAGGAAAATAGCAGTGACTTCGCTATTCTAAAGCGGTCAATTGGATAGCATTATTCCTACTAACAGCTGTGTCACAGAACACAAATTAGTGTTCAAAAATACTATCGAGTGAAGATTTGTACTATTCCCGCAGGATGAATTTGTTGTTCAAATGGAAGTAGAAACAGTATTTAAATCATTATCATAAGTAGAGGTGAATTATGATCACAACGACAGTATTTCCTGGACGCTATGTTCAAGGTAAAGGTGCAAGAAAACTTCTTGGTGAAGAGCTTCAACGGTTTGGAGACAAAGGTTTGATCATTTGCGACCCGTTTGTGTATGACAATATCTTGCCCGAGTTTGAATTCCATTTAAGCCAAGTAGAGGTGGATATAGTCTCTTTTTCTGGAGAGTGTTGTGATCAAGAGATTTCTCGATTAGTCGATCGCTTAAAGAGCAGAGGTGGACAGTTTGTAGCGGGTCTTGGTGGCGGGAAAACCATTGATACAGCTAAAGCAGTCGCGCACTTTGCTGAAGTAGCGGTCGCTGTTGTACCTTCTCTCGCTGCCAGCGATGCGCCATGTAGCGCGCTTTCGGTTATTTATACACCGCAGGGTGAATTCGATCGTTATTTGATTCTGCCACAAAACCCTAACCTTGTTTTAATCGATAGTGAAGTTATTGCTAAAGCACCAACCCGCTTGCTCGTCGCTGGAATGGGCGATGCACTAGCAACGTGGTTTGAAGCCCAGTCATGTCAGCAAAGCTTTTCCACCAATATGACGGGACGACTAGGCTCGATGTCAGCGTATGCACTGGCTGAACTCTGTTACAACACTTTGCTTGAGTACGGTCAATTGGCCAAAGTATCCAATGATGAAGGGGTCGTAACGTTGGCACTTGAACGTGTGGTTGAAGCTAACACACTACTTAGCGGTTTGGGCTTTGAAAGCGGTGGTCTTGCTGCATCACACGCTATTCATAATGGTCTAACTGTCTTAGAGCCTACCCATCAATATTTGCATGGTGAAAAGGTTGCGTTTGGAGTTCTCACTTCACTGTTTCTAACCGGTAAAGATCCGCAGACTATCGCGAAGGTCTATCAGTTCTGCGAGATAGTTGGTTTGCCGACTACTTTAGCGGATATTGGCTTGGAGAGTGTTGAAGATGAGGATTTACTTCGCATTGCACAAGCAGCGTGTGCACAAGGTGAAACGATTCACAACGAACCTAACCCAATCAATGTGGATTCTGTTGTAGCGGCAATTAAGTCTGCCAACGCAGAAGGACGTCGGCGTAAAGCTAACCAATAAGAACAAAACACAATCGATATTCTAGCGGTATTAACTACTATTTAATCTATTCATCTTACTTGTGAACGAGATGAGGCTCTACTTTTAGCTGTCTCTTATACACAAGTCCCCAAGCCATGGCTTGGGGACATTCTTGAACTAATTCTATGTTTCATGATCTATATAGAACCGACCCTTCGGGCACAGAAGCAATTCGGTCAAGCCCACCTCAATAACCTAAGACGCAAAGACTCGTTGCTCTAGCAGCCTCACTTGCCGAGCAACCTGGCGTACCAGTCTCGAAACTCATAATCTACTCTGCTGATATGGAAGGGGCTTATCGCTTTATCCGTAATGAGCAAATCAAAACAGAAGATATTGCAGAAGCTGGCTTTTATGTCACAGTACAAGAGACTTTAGTGTAACAAACGTCAGGCTCCGAAACGAAGATGGCTTCAAATCGAGTCTAATAGTGATTAGTCGCACAATTATTGGAGGGCGTTCAGTATTGTTGTTTTCTTGCTGATACTGCTTTCTGAAATGGGGCTCTATGCTCAGAGGCAATCAGCGTGCCATTATTTCGAAAAAGATAGTTTAAACAGCTTTCCTGCAAGAAAGCTGTATCTCTAGTTCTAATGCGATGTTTGAGGCGTTCAAGGAACCTAATTTGGTATTGTGGTGTTACGTGTATTTCTCTCAATCAGGGTTTTAAAATCAAGAATTTTTCTCTGATTTCTGAGCTTAGTCATGGCTTGAGCGTCATCCACTACACAAATCCCAGCGGCGGTGTTTTGACAAAATTTCGAAGCGAGGCAGCGCACCTCTATGACGGCGGCTTTATCGCGACGATGCGCTTGTAAAGTCAGGAGCGATTTCGATTCGTCATAATCAATAAACTCGTAGTCGCGGAACAGTAAAGCAAAACTCACCGCCGCTGCTTCGACGTCTGTAGCGGGAACGGTGGCGTAATGGCTTCGGGTGATAGGAACGGAGTGAATTGAGAAATCCTCATTGAGTAACACCGATAAATTTGGGTGCATGTCAGCAATATGGCCTTGAATGTAGTCTCTGCGTATATCTTGATAAAATTTCTGGTATTGGAAGTACGAGAGCGTAATGCCGTGGTTAATATCCCATTTGTTATCTCGCAGTAAATCGCTAAAACAATAATCATCAATCTTCAACAGTTGCTTGAAGTTGTCAAATCCACCCAACGTCCGTTGGATTTGTTTTTGGCTCAACCCACGTTCGAGCAGGTCAGTTTCATTGAGATACGGTTCAGTGCGTAATATCGTGGTGACCAGTTCAATTAGACCGATGTCCACGGCACTGATGCCTTGCATCAGAAGCGGTGCAAAGTAGTCTGAGTGGGAGTAAGCCAGACCGTCATCGAGTGCAGAAATGACGCTGAGGCGTATTGGGTTAGTCATCATCATGGTTAAACTCCTAATTAAGAGAAAAGGGGACGTATCAGTATTGGGGTAGTGTAATAGCCTCGATAGGTCAGCCAGCGGAAGTAAAAACGAATGGCGTCGATACGCTGTTTTTGCTCTTTGTGGCATATGTTCGATTGGCAGAGTGCCTTACGATATTGGCGAATGTCTCGCGTCTGTATGTATAACCTTCCATTGCTGTTGGAGTGGTTGCCATCAACGAAGCGTAAAAACTGATGAAGGTAGTCTGCAATCTGATTGAGCCTGAATCGAGACATCCCTGAATGCTCGCGCTCTTCCATCAATTCATTTAACCAGCTGAAGTATGGAAAACGAATGTCCTCTTCTGCAATGCTCAAGTCGAGAGGGGGCAAAGTTGGGAAATCGTCTGTTGACGGTTTGTGTTTGTACGCACGAATCACAGGAAAATGTTTAGCCATTAAATGGATTTGCACTAATAATTGCTGACTCAATGACAGAAAGTCGGGAAGGTCATGGGGGATGTTTTGGAAAAAGCATTTAGCTTGTAAGAACACTGCTTTCGCTCTGCTTATTGCATGTTGCGGTTCATCTGTTTTCAGTGCCACAAAATAATGAGACCTAGTGTGGCCTGAGATTCTTAAGGATAATGGCGGAGTGATTTTGACTTGATAAATGCCATGCTGATTGGTGGAGATATGATGGGCGCGAAGCTGGTGGTGTTGTTTTATTCCGATGTTTTCATTTTGGTGAGTCACGGTTTGGCGTCCCTTTCGACGTAAACGGTGCAGTGTTTGCATTTCACCAAAGCGTGGATGTTCGCTGATGGGTTTCACTTCTAATTGGCTTAAGTGGGTTTGATGTAAGTGTGAATGCGACATGGAGACTATCCTTCTTAGCTGAATTTAGGGTGCAGAAACCTGCACCCTAAACTGGTTGAGGGTGTCATAAGTGACGGTGAGTTAATTAGTTGGAGCTAAGCCGTTTAGGCTCAGCAGTAATATCTCAGGTAGAGGTGGGTTATCACGCGCTCCGTCTACACTCGGTACGGTACTGTCCTGCAATGGAATAGTATTTACCTGTCGATTCGACGATAAATTCACTCCAGTACTGATGAATCTCATATCGCTCATTGAGATACAACGCACTGTTGTATGAGGCACGAGTAGAATTTGCATCCAAATGAGCAAGACACATTTCGATGGCATCCACTTTGAAGTTAGTGCTCTCGTTGAGGTAGGTGCTTGCGATGCCTCGGAACCCATGGCTGACTAAGCGTCCTTTTAACGTGGTGAGATTTAATGATGAATTCACTGCATATGGGCTAATGTGTGGAAACTTAGTGTTCTGTTTATCAGATGGGAATACATACGCTTGGTCCCCCGAAATGGGCCTCATAAACGCCAATAAGCCAAGCGTGTACTGGTTCAGAGGAACGAGATGCTCACGCCCACCTTTAGTGTAAAACTTAGGCACCGTCCAAAGCTTCAACTTAAAGTCAATGTCACACCATCGCATCGCGGCGAGTTCAAACGCACGTGTCATCGTGTGCAGTTGCATTTCAAACGCGCAGCGAGTGACTAATTTCATATTGTGGTTTGACATGGTAGTCATTACCTCTGCTAACTCATTGGGAGGGACAGCAGGCATATGCGTTACTTTTGGTTTAACAAACTCATGTTTGATATATGCTAAGCAGTTACTATTGATGTAGTTTCTATTAAGAGCAAAATACATGACTTGATTAACAAAAGTACAAGCGCGTTTTACGTTTTCTAGTTGTCCTTTTGCTTGAAGTGGTTTGATGACTTCAATTACGGCGGTTGTGGTAATAAAGCTCAGCGGTATGTGGCCTAGCTTTGGGTATAAATGACGCTTCAAGAACAAGCGCTTTCGATGACTTGTTCTCACCTTATTCATAATGCGCTTGATTTCTTCTTCACCAAAATCTGTACCATTAATTTCTGCTTCCTTTTGAGCTTCTTCAAGTAACTTATTGCGAGTAGTCGTCTCTTTTCCTTCGTCTCGTTCAAGCATAAGCTCGGCAACCGACTCAAAGGTAAGCTCACTGACAATGGCACCGTCAAGTTTTTGCTTATCACGATAGATTTTCGGGTCAATGTTATTTGCCATCTGTTCACGAAGCTCTTCTGCTATTTTTCGGACTTTGGCGAGTGTTAGGTTAGGGTATGAACCAAGCCCGATTTTCTTGCGTTTTTTGGTGTTAGATTCTGTATAGATAAATAACCAGTTCTTTGAGCCATTATTACGTACTCTTAAGTAGAGGTTTCCTCCATCCGATAGTGTGTATTCTTTATCATTTGGTTCTGCTTTTTTAATTTGTGTGTCTGATAATTTATAGATAGCAGCCATGCTGTTACCCTCCTTTTCTTGTGTATGTCCCCTGAACTTATCAATCGATTTAGGGGTACGCAAGGGGGTACTAGAGCTGTGAGATGTAGTGAGAAATAATGATTATGAAAGAGTGTTATTCTATTTTAAATCAAGTGGTTAAGTTGTTGTATGAGAGTTGTTGAGACCTAGTGAGTCGTGTTTGGAGATTCTCAAGAGGGATTCGCAACGCGTGGCATTTTTACAATGCGTTGTTTTTAGTGATTAAGGTGGTTTGCAGCGGCTTTGGTATTGCGTTGCTCACCCCTTAGCAGGGCGTTATACGCAAAAGGAGACTGAGAAATAATATGTCATATTTACAAGAATTAAATGAAGCAATTGAAAGGTCAAAAAGGTTAGGGATCGCTGATAAAACATTTACACCTACTACTAATAGATATTATTCAGATGATAGGCTTGAAAATCTTATTGGTACCCTTAGCCATAAATACGGAGGTTTAAGGCCCTCGCACTTAATTGGCAAATGTTTACAAGTTCACTTCGACATTTTAAATGATGTTAAAGATATTTTCGGTGCTGAACCGTTGTTTACATTAGGTTATATCTACAGCGGAGAGCAGTATTTTTTCCAGTTCGATGAAAATGATGTTACAACGTGGCTCAATGAAAACATCGATAAAAATAATGTAAAAATTCATGCGTGGATAACTTTACCAAGCCTAGAGATCCTAGATCTTACTTTTCCGTTAACTTATGCAAAAGTAGCTGGTTTGGAAGAAAGTCCGATTGCAATAACTAAGCATGCAGACGAGTTTACTGGTGGTATGAAGTATCATCCAGTAATTGTAGGTGAAGAAGCTTTATTTAAATTAGGCGTAGTTGAAGCTTTAACAATTTGCGTATAACAAACTGTTTAAGAGTGATTCGCAACGCTTGGCATTTTTGCTATGCGTTGCGTTTAGTGTTTAAGGTAGTATGCGGGAGCTTTGGCATTGCGTTGCTCACACCTTAACAGGGCGTTATATGCCATTCGAGATTCATCAGTTCGATGAAGAATGAAGTTAAGACCTATATCTCAAACTACATATATCGACTGGTATATTGTTGTTGCCTTCAAAACCATATGAAGTAATCAAGGGGAAAGCGCATGAGCGAACAAAAGTGTACAGAGTGTAATGGCAGTGGTGTTGGCTCTGCTAATAGTGGTACTCAACAAGAATTTGAAGATAGTGGTTTTAGCTACGAACCGCTTGAGTGTCAGCATTGTGGTGGCTCTGGAATCGAACCTTAGCATACTATCAACGTTTGCGATTTAGGAAACCTGAAATCAGGCATATAACAATCAATTTAAGAGGGATTCTCAACGCTTAGCATTTTTGCTTCAACTTCAATTTTAGTGTTTATGGCACAATATTTTAGGTTGGGTGGCTGCGTTGTTCACCCCTTAATTGGGCGTTAGTACTGGATTGGCATCAACGGTAAAATTTTCGGAGTTTATCGGTTTCTTTTCCTAGCTTTACACCTGGTCAAATGTGCCTTTCACGTTCTTTCCGGTGGCACTATATGAGTTGTGTTCGCGTTGACTTCACCGTTTACGGTTTCTAACTTTCGGGCTATTTCTTTGGTGTGGTTTCTTTGATGCTGGTAAATTTTCGTCAACACGGAGTTTCTTTGGCGCTGTCGTTTAGTTCTGAGGCCCGTATCCTTTGTTAATTTGAAAACGATGAAAATAGGTCAGTTAAGCAAGTTTTTCTTCTAGCCAACTTGCGATTTGAGAGTGAGTTCTAGTTTGGCAGTTTTCCCTTTAGCTTCAGCATTTTAAGCCATAAGTTTCGATATCTTGGCATGTGCCAAATGTGCACGGGCAGGGTACTAACAAGTTGCTTAAGAGTGATTCGTAACGCGTGGCATTTTTGGTATGCGGTGTCTTTAGTGATTAAGGTATCGTGCGGTAGCTTTTGTATTGCGTTACTCACACCTTAGCAAAGCGTTAGCCTTCGTAGGAGAAATTTCGTGGATAATATTCCAAATACTTTTTTAACAAGAGCATCGGATATTCTTGGTGATACTACATCGGGTTTGTCTGGTTCAAACATCGTCAAAGCATTTAGCGGTTATGCGTATGATTTTGATGTTGAAATTCCCCATAGTATCTACCCATTTGATGCGCCAAATAAGAGAAGCGCATTGTTAGATAACTTAAAGGTTTTTGAGCCAGAGCTGCAATACAAAATTATAAGAGAGCTTTGTGAGCACCCTAAGCTACCTCAACCTGTAGCCGAAGATATTAATAACCTAAAAATTCAACTTATCGCGCGCTACAGTAGTGTTTTCGGTAATGTAGTCGATACGACTCTGAATCAGCCATTAGTCGAAGAGGTTAAGTCGTTTCTGTCTGACTTCCCAACTAGTGAGACTGTTTATCTAACAGCACTAACAAAGTTCAACAACAACGTTTTTGAACGTAACTTACTTGATGATTTACGTTTGTCTTTGGAGCTTCTCCTAAAAGAGGTATTTGGCAATGAAAAGTCACTAGAAAACCAAGTCCCTTCAATCGGACAGTTTATTAGCTCTAAAGGTGGATCAAAGCACTTTTCTAATATGTTTAGAACTTTGGTGGATTACTATACGAAGTATCAGAATGCATTTGTTAAGCACAATGATGCGGTAGTAGAGGAAGAGGTTGAGTTTATCTTTGAGATGACATCCTCTTTCATGAAACATTTAATCAAGATGCACCACAAAGGCTAACAAGAAATTTAAGAGTGATTCACAACGCTCGGCGCTTTCACTTCAAGCAAGTTTAGTGTTTATGGCACAATGCGTTAGGTAAGGTGGTAGCGTTGTTCACACCTTAATTTGGCGTTAGCCCAATCCGGTAAAAATGGAGATTAAGAGACGAATGGAAGTTGTATTTGTAAGGCATGGAGTGCCTGACTACTCGTTATCTGACGAGCGAAAAATGAGCCAGCTTGAAAAAGATTATGCTCCTTTACACCGAGAGCACATCCATGAGTTGCAAGCTGTTGCTCAAGAAATTCAACTCGAGAAAGCAGAAGTTATCATCTCTTCTCCGTATACAAGAGCACTACAAACTGCCGAAATCATTAATCGTACACTCGGTTTAGAACTCTTTGTTGAACATGACCTACGAGAGTGGCGAGCGGACTTGGATGGTGGTTATGTAGATCTTCAAGAACGAGATCGCCGTTGGCATGAGTATCGCGCTTCGCTGAAAAATAATGCGGAGCCCAATAATGTTCCGTATGAGTCTTGGATAGCGCTTAGAAATCGTGCAGAAAATGTGTTATCGAGGTACACGCATTATTCTAAGGTAATCGTCGTTTCGCATTTTAATGTGTTTGAAAGTTTGGCTGGCTACCAAGACAACGGTATTGGTTGTGGAAGCTATAGTTCGCTAACGTTGGGCAAATTGGGCTAACAAACAATTTAAGAGTGATTCCCCACGTTTGGCATTTTTGGTTTAGGTCAAGTTTAGTGTTTACGGCGTTCAGTTTAAGTGTCGTGGTCGCGTGGCTCACACCTTAATTGGGCGTTAGGTGCTTGGAGAAAATCATGAACTCAAAGGAAGTCGTCCTAGCTTTTTGGGATGCGATGAAAACAAATGACTTTGCCAAAGCAAGCGAGTGGCTTAGCCCAGACTTTGAGGGTTTCTGGCCGCAGTCTGGTGAACTTATTATTGGCCGAGACAACTTTACGGCTATCAATTCCTATTACCCAGCGAATGGTATTTGGGAGTTTACAATTCACTCTGTAGTTTGCGACGGTGAAACAGTTGTCACTGATGTATCAATTACAGATAGTGTCCAAAAAGCACGAGCTATAACTTTTCATACCGTTGAAAATGGCTTAATAAGTAAGCAAAAAGAGTTCTGGCCAGACCCAATGGAAGCACAGGCATGGCGGGCAAAATGGGTCAGATTAGTGCAAGATTAAGCTACGCACCTAACAAACAATTTAAGAGTGATTCGGCACGCGTGGCATTTTTCGTATGCATTGGCTTTAGTGGTTAAGGTGGTATGCGGCAACATCGGTATTGCGTGCCTCACACCTTAATTGGGCGTTAGAAGCCAACGAAAATCCACTTTAAAGTTATAGTGACTATTTAATATGTTGATATATAATGATTTTATATCATTCTATTCAAAGTTTGATATAGCCTTCTTTGTTGATGTGTAAAGTATGTTTACATAATTAACGGTAATTATAATCAATGTTATAAAGTGGTAAGAAATTGGATTACAAAAATATTGTAGTTAAGACCATTCAACTTCAGTTCAATACTAGCTCAAGCCGTGCCGAACAAGTCGTTGATAATCTTGCAACCAATTATGCGGTGGCAAATGCTTTGCCAATTAGCGATTTCTGGGCGTCAAATGGAGCGGTTTTTAAAAGAAAATTCGAATCCTATTTTGCGAAAGCTCACGTTGCTGGGCTTAACAGTGGACACCAAGATCTAAATCAACAATTAGATGTTTTTGAGAAAACGATGATTTCTTTATTCTAATTGCTTCACGATTGATCGTAACTAAAGCCTTACTTTTGTAACAGTAAGGCTTCTAACAATCTGTTTAAGAGTGATTCGTAACGCTTGGCATTTTTGCTATGCGTTGCGTTTAGTGTTTAAGGTGGTATGCGGGAGCTTCGGCATTGCGTTGCTCACACCTTAACAGGGCGTTAGTACTGGATTGGCATCAAAGGTTAAAAGTTTCTGTGTTTATTGGTTTCTTTTCCCAGATTTACACCTGATCAAATTTGCCTCTCACGTTCGCTCCGGTGGCACTAGATGTAAAGTTTTCGCTTTGATTTCATCGTTTACGGTTTTTAACTTTGGGGTTATTTCTCTGGTGTTGTTTCTTTGGTGTAGAGAAATTTTAGGTAAAAATGTGGTTCTTTGTCGCTGCTGTTCAGGTTCGAAGCCCGAATCCTTTGCTAATTTGAAAGCGGTGAAATAGGGCTGTTAGGCATGTTTTTCTTCTAGCTAACTTACGTCTCGAAGTTAGTTTTAAGTTTGGCAGCTGTCCGTTTTGCTTACGTGTTTTAAACCATATTTTAGTGCTATATTTCAAAATCTTGGCATGTACCAAAGGCTTTCAGGGCAGCGTACTAACAAACAGTTCAAGTGGGATTCAGCACGCGTGGCATTTTTAGTATGCGGTGGTTTTGTGTTGAAGTGCAATGCGGCAGCTTAGGTATTGCGTGCTTCACCCCTTAACTGGGCGTTATGTGATTGGAGTGGAGTAACATGGAAAAATTAGCGCATGAAATTTGGATATTTAATGGTGAACCTGTTCAGTTCTTAGGTTTGCCTTTTTCCACTCGAATGACGGTTGTTAGACTTTCTAGTGGAGATCTATGGGTTCATAGTCCAATCAAATTATCTGAGTCAATTGCAGAGCAAATTGACAGTTTAGGTTCTGTTAAATATCTAATTGCCCCTAATCATCTACACCACTTGTTCTTATCTGAATGGATTGCGGCTTATCCAAACGCAGAAGTTTATGGGACAAAAGAGGTGATAAAAAAGCGTAGCGATATTTCTTTTCATACATCTCTGAATAACCCGCAAAGTTATGCTTGGGAGTCTGACATTGAACAAGAATTGTTTTCTGGTTCTCCGTTAATGGAAGAATGTGTGTTTTACCATAGCAGTTCAAGTACGTTAATTGTTACTGACCTGGTTGAGAACTTTTTAGGTAAAGACTTTAACTACTGGCAACGGGTTGTGGCGAAAGGTGTTGGTATACTTGCCCCTAATGGGAAAATGCCTTTGGATTGGCGTTTAAGCTTCATGTTTGGTAAAGCGGACGCTAGGAAACACCTCAATAGGTTGTTGTCTTGGAACCCGCAAATATTGGTTATGGCTCACGGTGAAATCGTCAATGAAAATGCAGACAAATTCTTACAGAAGTCTTTCAAATGGTTAGTATGAGAAACCTTTGAGAAAATCACATAACAAAGCATTTAAGAGGGATTCACAACGCTTGGCAGTTTTGGTTTGAATTAGCTTAAGTGTTTACAGCACAATGGTTTAGTTTGGGGGGAATGCGTTGTTCACCCCTTAATGCGGCGTTATGCTCCAGAAACCTCATAGAATCACGGTTCTCATGTTGGCTAAAAAGCGTGTGTCAAAAATTTGAATTGATCATAAAGGATTAACTAGAGTGTATTTTTCAAAAACAAACATTGTTTACTTAATCATTTTTTTGGTCGGGTTTGTATGTGTTTACACTTATGTAAATATAGCCAGTGACTGTGTCACGGAAATCAGTACAACAGAGTGGGTAGATGATGAGGGAGTAAAACATATGATAAGTTCGTCGCAAAGAGAATGTGATATTTTCTAACCAGTAACTGACGTTGTCTAAACACTAAGAAAGGACTAGCCCTTAACCCATTTCCAGCAAAAGATGCTAAAGGTTTTAAGAAGTACATAAATTCATCAGAAGACCTGAAGTTTCATGCAAGAAGTTAATCTTGTTTTATTGTTTTGGTTTTAGCGTCGGGAGCATAACAAGGCGTTTAAGACGGATTCTCAACGCTTGGCATTTCTAGTTTGAATCAATTTTAGTGTTTACGGCACAATAAGTTAAGTTCGGTGGTGGCGTTGTTCACCACTTAACGCGGCGTTAGTACTGGATGGGCATCAAAGGTTAAAAGTTTCGGTGTTTATTGGTTTCGCTTCTTCGCTTTACACCTGAACAATTGTGCCTTTCACGTTCTTTCCGGTGGCACTATATGAGTTGTGTTCGCGTTGATTTTATCGTTTACGGCTTCTAACTTTCGGGCTATTTCTTTGGTGTGGTTTCTTTGATGCTGGTAAATTTTCATCAACACTGAGTTTCTTTGGCGCTGCCGCATCAGTTTCGAAGCCCGTATCCTTTGTTAATTTGAAAACGGTGAAAATAGGTCAGTTAAGCAAGTTTTTCTTATCGCCAACTTGCGTTTTGAGATTGAGTTCTAGTTTAGCAGTTGTCCCTTTAGCTTCAGCGTTTTAAGCCAGGATTTTCGTGCTATATTTCAATATCTTGGCGCGTGCCAAAGGATTTAGGGGCAGCGTACTAACAAACAATTCAAGAGGGATTCGTAACGAGTGGCATTTTTACTATGCGTTAATTTTAGTGATTAAGGTGGTTTGCAGGGGCTTTGGTGTTGCGTTACTCACCCCTTAATTGGGCGTTAGGGCTTATCGGAACTATTAGCAGTAGAGTGAGAAATAAATATGACTGATATTCTGTCATCAATTAGTACAGCGTTGTCTTTGACATCAAGGCTTCGCGAAATAAGTAAAAGCATAGAAGATGCAGAGTTTAAAAACTTATTGGCTGATTTGAGCTTAGAGTTAGCTGATGCGAAATTGAAAATCGCTGACCTTACATCCGAAAATGCAGAGTTAAGGGAGCAAATTTCCTAGTTAACGAGTGCTACAGGTGAACTTTGCCCAAAATGTAATAAGCGCACCTACGAATTAATCTCATCTGCTCCGGATGAAGTTTTTGGGGACTTAGGTGCGGTAAAAAGAGTTTATAAGTGCTCTGGTTGTCAGTTCTCTGAATCAAAAGTAGTTTCGCCCTAACAAACTGTTTAAGAGTGATTCGCAACGCGTGGCATTTTCACTATGCGTTGCGTTTAGTGTTTAAGGAGGTATGCGGGAGCTTAGGCATTGCGTTGCTCACACCTTAACAGGGCGTTATGTTTCCGTGCCTTTGAGCTCCTAAACTTAATGAATATAGTTGTCTATACTTGTTTTCATGATGCTCAGATGATAACGAGGTTAGGACAAATGTATAAGAAACTATTAATAGCTTACTTACTATTTTTCACGTTCAGTGTAAATGCATTGAACAAAGAAGATATGTCCGCTGTTGAAAGCACTGTGAAAAATCTTTGCCAAATATCGGATGGCGGCACCTCCGAATCCATTCAAGTCGGGGGGGAGGGCGATGTTAAAGTCAGAGTAGGTGCACTAGGCTTGGGATCTGTTAAAGGTAGCGTAGATTTTACTAAGCGCGAATGGAATGGTGTTCAACAAGTACTAAGGGAGCATCAAGCTCAAGATAGTAAAGATTATCGTGCATGTGTTAGATCTTTAACCCCTATTTTCCTAGAAAAATATAAACCTGAGCCAATAGTCAAAACATATAATATCAAAGTTAAAACTTTTCCAACTCGAGCTAATCAAGTCTCTGGAGTGACTCTTGAATTGTATGTTAACGATGATTATATCGACGAGATCAGTAATCTGAGAGGTACGCAGCGCGTTACAATTGGCGAGCTGCCAAAAGGTGAGCATGAGTTCATATTTGCAAATGTTAATGGGTACTTTGTTGATGGATTTGGAAATTATCAGAGACACCCTCAATTTTCTGATATGGAGTGCAATGGTGAATTTTACGTGAATAGAAATAAGACTTATCAATTGCAGGTTTATGTAGATAATTTTGGTAACCTCCGCTGTGGGTTAGAGTAAAGAAACATAACAAACGCTTTAAGACGGATTCGCAACGCGTGGCATTTTCACTATGCGTTGATTTTTGTGTTTAAGATGGTTGTAGCAACATCGGTATTGCGTTGCTCACCACTTAAGCGGGCGTTAGCAATATTTGGAGAGTTAAATGGAAAAACGAAATTTGAAAGACGAACTGTTTAGGTTTGTCGAAACTACGAAAAAACATAAGAATGAGGTGATTTTAGAAGCAGAAAGGTTCCTTTCGAATAAGCAACCAGCAGATGAGACCAATATAGAGTGGGGAAATGGAGACCTAGTCTTTATGTATCTGAACGATGTTTCATCACCAGTTTTAGTGCTTGAAAATGGCAATGAAACAACAGTTTGTAAAGAGTTGTCTAATGTCCTTGAAGTTTTAGAAATATACTATGACATGTCTAGTACAGAATTATTATCAAGCAAGGTTAAGTTCTCTTTTCTAGCTAAAGACGATTTACTCAAACTACGTCAAAGTACAGAAGATATTATCGAGTACTTCTCACCTTTCCTAAATAGCAAACCAAATCACGACTACCTTGTGCTTAATGGTAAAAGAAACCAAGCATGGAGGGAGACTTGGCAATAATAATATTGCTAACAAACTGTTCAAGAGGGATTCGCAACGCGTGGCATTTTTACTATGCGTTGTTTTTAGTGATTAAGGTGGTATGCGGCGGCTTTGGTATTGCGTTGCTCACCCCTTAACAGGGCGTTAGTACTGGATTGGCATCAACGGTAAAAATTTCGGTGTTTATCGGTTTCGTTTCCTAACTTTACACCTGGTCAAATGTGCCTTTCACGTTCTTTCCGGTGGCACTATATGAGTTGTGTTCGCGTTGATTTTATCGTTAACGGTTTCTAACTTTCCGGCTATTTCTTTGTTGTGGTTTCTTTGATGCTGGTAAATTTTCGTCAACACTGAGTTTCTTTGGCGCAGCCGTTCAGTTCTAAAGCCCGTATCCTTTGTTAATTTGAAAACGGCGAAGATAGGGCCGTTAAGCAAGTTTTTCTTCTCGCCAACTTGCGTTTTGAGATTGAGTTCAAGTTTGGTAGTTGTCTGTTTGGCTTCAACGTTTTAAGCCAAAAGTTTCATGCTATATTTCAATACCTTGGAGTGTGCCAAAGGATTTAGGGGCAGTGTGCTAACAAACAATTCAAGAGGAATTCGTAACGCGTGGCATTTTTACTATGCGTCAGTTTTAGTGATTAAGGCGGTATGCGGCGGCTTTGGTATTGCGTTGCCACACCTTAACGCAGCGTTAGAAATTACATGGAGAATTTATTATGGATGCAAGGTATGTGGATTATTTCCAAGCCTATGCAAGTACACTGTCTGAATCTCAACTTGCTGAGATTGGAGAGTTAGAAACTACTTACTTTTGTGACGATGAATACAATACAAATGAGTGCGCTCGTCTTGTCTCTATTGGTCAAAAACGTGCAACTTGCAGCCTCAAAGAAGCGTACCGTATTGAAGGTGAGGAGTTTCCTAAAGTTGGGCAGTACCAAATCGTGCTTGACTGGGAAAAGAACCCGGTTTGCATAGTAAAAATAACTAATGTGGACTTTTGTCCCTTTGGACAGGTTAGTCGAGAATTCGCTGAATCTGAGGGGGAAGGAGATGGCACCTATGAGTGGTGGTATAAAGCACATAACGACTTCTTCACTAGAGACTGTAAATCAGCTTATGGTTTAGAATTCAACGACTCAACAGAGTTGGTTCTTGTAACGTTTGAGTTAGTGCACAAGTAATTTCTAACAAAGCGTTTAAGACGGATTCGCAACGCTCGGCGGTTTTGGTTTGATTTGGCTTTTGTGTTTACGGTGTAATAATTGAATTTTGTGGTAGCGTTGCTCATCCCTTAATTGGGCGTTAAGTGCAATCAGCGAGAGTTACATCAAAAAGTAGGTAAGTATGAGTATTAATATAAAGTGGGATGGTGATTGTCGTTTTAAAGTGTCAACTGAAGGAGGCTTTACGTTTAATGTTGACGCTACAAGTGAGAAAGCCCCTTGTCCAACAGAAGTTCTATTGTCGGCTTTAGGTTCATGTAGTGCTACGGATGTCGTCTTGTTACTACAAGATCAAGGTTTTGAAGTTAAAGGCCTAGAAAATACGGTTACTTTCGCCCTAACGGAATCAGAACCTCGTTTATATAAATCGGCAAACTTACACTTTACAGTAAATGGCAGCGGTTTTAAGGAATCTGACATTTTGCGAGCAGCTCAAGATGCGGTGGAAAAGCATTGTCATGTTTGTCTTATGCTGAGTCCCACGATCGATATCACTTTTTCAGCGGAAGTGGGCAAAAATTGCACTTAACAAAGCGTTTAAGAGTGATTCACAACGCTTGGCATTTTCAGTTTTAATCTGCTTTAGTGTTTCCAGCACAATAGCCTAGGTTAGGTGGTAGCGTGGTTCACACCTTAATTAGGCGTTATATTTAAGGAGTAAGTTTTGCCTCATTGTATTATTGAGCATTCATCATCTATCGAACCGGTAGACTTGAATCAGAAAGTGTTTCTGGGTGCTTTAGAGTCGAATTTGTTTGAGTCAGATGGTAGCGATATAAAGGTTAGAAGTATTGCATATGAAAACTATCAAACAGGCTCCGCTAAAGAAGACTTTATTCACGTAACTTTGCGTATTCTTTCTGGTCGTAATGAACAAGACAAGTTGCTTTTGTCTAATAGTGTCATGTCCAGGCTGAAATCAATCCAGTTGGTTAGTGCTTCATTAACAGTAGAGGTTGTCGATATAGACCGAAACAGTTATGCCAAGCAGATAGTTTAAATATAACAAACTGTTTAAGAGGGATTCGCAACGCGTGGCATTTTTACTATGCGTTGCTTTAAGTGAATGAGTTGGTTTGCCGCAGCTCAGGTATTGCGTCGTTCACCCCTAAATAGAACGTTATATTTCACAAGTTACCCTTAAAGCCTCGAATCTGATCAGTCCGTTGCTTTTGTCCATTACTTTTGGGAGGGAAAGTCTGTACAAATCGGCAGCAATGCAACCTACGACTGAATAGCTTGGTGATCAGAAATGTATGATGCCCATTTTGTCCGTAAATGGCACATTTCAAAAAAGAGGTTGTTACTCAACACGGCACCTTTTGTGATTAAAATCACTACAGACGGCCAGGATGATTTGATCTGCTTCGCGTTATCTTCATCAGAACTAATACAAGTTAATAAAACATTTATTGTTTCACCACAAGAGAAACGTTGTTTCAGGTTTCCTTTGTTCTTTTGTCAGAATAAATGTGGAGTTGAAGTTGAAGAAGTTCAAATTATCGGTAATTACCGCATCGGTGCTAGCCATTACTGGATGTAATGGAATAATCAAAGAAGTCGAAAGTCAACATGCTTCCGAAGTTCAATCTCAGGCAGCCAATGAGTTCGAGCTGGTGCGCCAGAATATGCTGAGTGGTTTTGTTGAGCGCCAAACCGACATAGCCGCTAAACAACAGAAATCAGTGTCGGAACTAGCGCAAGAGTATGCTGACAGCATGGCCGCGGATGGCAGTTGGGAAGATATTGAATATGCCGACGAAGATCCAACTGGTTGGCAAGCCGGAGATCACCTAAGACGCCTGCGGATGATCGGCGCCGCTTTCGTGCAATCAAATTATGCCGATTTGGCGGATGCCGCTATCCGTGGATTGACCTATTGGCATCAACAAGATTTCAAAACCGGTTGGTGGTGGGCAGACATTGGTCAGCCTCAATTCCTGGGTGAAGTTGCTCTGATGTTGGGTGACCTTCTGCCGATGGAGCAGCGCTTTCAAACCGCGATGATCATGTCAGATACTCCAGGAGTCCGTAAGAGTGATAATGCTGAGACAACTGGCGGTAACCGCAGTGACATCAACCTGGTCGTAATCTACCGCGGCCTGCTGATCCATAGCAAATCTCTGGTTGGCGCCGCAGTAAAAGACATGGAAAATACCGTCAAACTCACCAATGGCGAAGGCATCCAGGCGGATTACTCTTTCCACCAACACGGCGCTCAATTGTACAGCGCAGGCTATGGCGAAGTCTGGTTTGGCGCAACCTTGCGAGTCGCCTATATGGTCCGCGATACCGAATGGCGGTTTAGCCAAGAGAAGGCCGATATTCTCACCAACTTCTTCCTGGATGGCTGGCGCTGGATGAAGCGCGGCAGCCGTCTGGACTACAACACCTGGGGACGCGGTATCAGCCGTAGCAAACCAGAACTGACTCCTCTGGCTGAGTTACCGCCGTTAAAACCAAGCAATAATATCACCCAGATGGATATGGTGGCTGCATTAACTCCTCAACGTGCGGCTGAAGCGATGGCCTTTAAAGCGCACGTTACAGGTGCCAGACATGGCGAACCTTCGGGATTGAATGGCTTTAAACACTTCTGGCGCAGTGACTACTCCACCAAAATGGCCGATGGTCACTTCTTCGGCATTCGTATGAACTCCCAGCGAACCTACCCTAATGAAAGTGGTAACGGTGAAAACCTGTTGGGCTATTGGCTGGGCTTCGGCAGCACATTCCTGGAACAGCGCGGCGACGAATACCACAACATTTTCCCAGTATGGAACTGGAAGTTGGTGCCGGGCGTAACCGCGCCTGAATATGAAGGCTTGCCGGATGACTGGGGTAAGGTTGAACAGCCGGAAGTTGCTTTCGTGGGTGGCGTGTCTAACGGCAATTATGGCGTAACAACCATGGATATGAACCTGGATACCAGTCCAGCCAAAGGTGATGCATTCAACACTAAAGCGAAGAAATCATGGTTCAGCTTTAAAAACGAGATAGTTGCGTTAGGCGCAGGCATCTCTTCAACATCCGCTGAAAATGTGAACACTACTCTCAACCAGACCCTGCTCAACGGTAAGGTGACGGTTGATGGTCTGGAAGTTGAAAACGGTGTACGTGAGATCAGCTCTGCCAACTGGGTGCACCATGATGGCGTAGGTTATATATTCCCGCAAAACGGCGAACGCCACCTATCCAATCAGGCGCAGAAAGGTAACTGGAAACGGATCCGCAGTGGATCTTCCGCCAATGAAGTCTCTAAGGATGTCTTCACCCTGCATATCAGCCACGGTGTGAAGCCAAGTGACGCCGACTACCAGTACATTATTGTGCCTGAGCTGACCGCAGAGCAGACGGCGTCCTATCAGCAGATGATGCCAGTGACCGTACTGCAGAACAGCACCAGCGTGCAGGCCGTGCGTAATTCCGATCTTAAGATCACTGGTGTCGTTTTCCATCAGGCCGGCAGCGTAGTGATCAGCGACGATCTTACGGTTTCTGTAGATAAACCGAGCGTATTGTTGGTAGATGAAAGTGGCGCTGAACCGATTGTAACCTTATCCACTCCTGGTTTGTCTTACGCCGAAGTTAAGCTGACGCTGGACTCTAAAGCCAAGGGCGAAGCGGTAACTCGCATGGTGATGACACACGGCAAAACTGCGGAACAAGGTAACAGCGTAACCTTCCCGTTCTACCAAGGTGCGGAGAAGATAAACCAAGCTTTCAGGGATGAAATCAAGCAAGCAGAAGAAGAAGCAAGAGCCGCAGCTGAAGCCCAAGCCGCAGTTGTTGCCAAAGCGGAAGCTGCAGCCAAAGAGGCATCTGAAGCCCAAACAAAAGCTGATGCAGAAGCCAGAGCTAAGGCCAAGCAAGATCTGGCAGCTGGCGGACTAGAGCTGAAAGTGACTCAGGACGCTTATGTGCGCGGTGGTAATCAGGCTGACAAATTCGACGGTATTGCTTGGGGGTTCATGGGGGTAGAAAATCACTACAATAACCCGGCACTGGATCATATAAGTATTCTTCGCTTTGATACAAACGGCCTGATGGGCTTAAAAGCGACTTCCGCCAAATTAAAGTTGCATATCCGAGGTGTTGACACCCGTCCAGACAAAACTGGCGGTAACAAGGATACCCGCTTGCAGGCCTTTGCTGCAGACGCCGGCGACTGGGTTGAAAAAGAAAGCATCACTTGGAATACTTTACCTTCCACCGACGGTGCCACAGCATCTGGCATTACCACAGCCAGCCATGGTCAAAGCCAGAAATGGATTGAGCTGGATGTAACTGATATCGTCAACAAATTGGACAGCAAGCGTTCACTGGATCTGGTTCTGGTTAATATCGACGAGAAAGGTCAAGGCGGTTATGTCGGTTTATCTACCAAAGAGCACAGTGGCGGTAAATATACCCCTCAGCTGCTAATCCAAGGTGAATTGGAAGAGCCGGTGAAATAAGTTCTTAAGGAGGAACTGCCGAAGAGTGGAGTGAACAGAGCATCAGTCTGACAATTGATGCTCTGTCTTATGCAGCTGATACATCAGGGTCTTCGTATGGTGGCCTGCGGTCAAAAACATTCGCTGATATTACAAGCAGCTAAGTCGTAACAGGGCTGATGGCATAGTCTACTGGAATGGACGCGGCTGTGATGTTGATGTTTCAGGGGTACTCATTTTTGGGTTAAGTTTTGATAATGTAGCTATGCGGCGCTTTAACACAGTGGTTGCTTTTAAAGGTCAAATATGGATATTTACCCGGAAATAGAATTATCGAGAGAGCAGCATTCTGAGATTCAGTCTTTGCGAAACCAGTCGTTTCCTGAAGATCAAGTGGCACGCTCTTATTACAAGCAACTTCCTCACATGAGAGCCCTGAAATATAAAGGTAATCAACTTGTTGGTTACATGGGCTTAGACTATCGAGTGATAGCCGTGGGAGAAGAAACCTACAAAGTCTTAGGTGTGATCGATTTTTGTATCGACAGCGCTCATCAAGGTAAAGGTATTGGCTCTTCAATGTTATCTCAGCTTGCAGATTATGCTTCTACTAAAGATGTCGATTTCATAATCTTAATATCTGATCTGCATAGCTTTTATACACAAAATGGATATCAGCGTGTTGATACGCTCAGTTCATGGTTGCGACTATCTGAACACAGAAATTATGGTGTCGCAGTGGAGCGAGTGAATGATTTGTATATAAAGTCAATGAGTGGAAAAACTTGGGCAGTTGGACACATGGACTGGTTAGGATATATGTACTAGTTGTATTTAACGTGGCTGCAGCGGCTTCAGTATTGTTTTGGAGTTTAGAAACTGAGTTTCTTACAGGGAGTTTTATGTTTAGAGTTGTGTATGAGTGGCGTGTACCAATCGAGAAAATGGACGAGTTTCAAGATGCCTGGCGTTCGGCGACCGAATCAATCCACCATTCAGTAGAAGGTGCGCTCGGTAGCTTTATGCTCCATTCCTATGATAAGCCTGAAAAGGTTCTCACTGTTGCCAAATGGCAAACGCGCGAAAATTGGGAACGGTTCTGGGAAAATCGCAATCCAGAAAAAATGCAGAAGATGCGTGAAATTGCTGAACGTATCTCCGTTGAAGCATTCGACGAAATTGAAGATAGAACTAAATAGTGTCAGCGACACATTGAGAGTATTAAGCGTGCTAAAGAAACTATAGCTAATCATGGCAAGGCGTTTCAATAGGTTGTCTCAAGCACAGTAGAGGCGCAAAGGGGGTAACCTTTGAGCCTCTTGCGTTATTAAGCAAAGCCCAACAACTCGATAGTCGCTGTGCGTCACAATGATTAAATCCAGTGTCTATCTCTACTATTGCCCCCGACCATCAAACATCACCACAATGGTTTTGGTAATGATGCTCATATCCATACTGAGCCAAGACTTCATCGAGCATAGAGAAAGCGCGTAACTGTGGTCATAGCCGACTTTTCTTCGCACGTCATCAATGCAAGTATCGTAACCCTGATTGACTTGCGCTAATCCGGTAATGCCCGGCATCACGCCATAGGTTCTATCAGCGAAATAAGGGATCGCACTCTCCAGTTTGCTATAGAAACTAGGGCGTTCAGGTCGTGGACCTATCAGTGACATGTCACCTTTAACTACGTTAAAAAGTTGTGGGATTTCATCCAAACGAGTCTTACGTAAAAATCGTCCAACTGGCGTGATTCTTGGGTCATTTTCCGTCGCCCAAACGGCCCCTGTATGTTGTTCTGCATCCTGGTACATAGTGCGAAATTTAATGATTTCGAAAAACATCATTTTCTCTGGTGTAGATTTACCGACTCGAAGCTGTTTATAAAACACAGGGCCCGAAGAGGAGAGTTTGATTGCTATCGCGATAAAAGGCATTACTGGTGACAGAAGCAGTAAACCAAACAGCGCGCCGAACAAATCAAAGAGACGTTTTGCAAACCAAATTGAAATATGTGCGGATACGTTGCTCATAGTACATCTCCTTTTTGGCCTACACGAGACCACTTTCCTGATTCAAGACCAAATAGGTATCGCATACCACCGATGAAATTTGCGCAATGACCAGCAACGATGTAAAGCAGTAGCTTGCAGGCTTTGTGACAAAATATATGTGGTAGGTGATAAATCACAATCGCCAGTGAATAGATCGCGATTTGAGTGACCAGTGCAGCCATGAAAAATGGGTTGTCCATCATGGCGATAGAACTAACAAAACAAAATAGAAGTAGGTAAGGGGTCATGAGCCGTAACCCTTTGCCGGAAAAGAATGCAAATGCGACACCTCTGTACTTCGGTAAGAACATCTCACAAAGCTGGATTGCCTGCTGCATGTTGCCAGCAGAGATACGCAGTCTTCGGCTAAAGTCATCTTTCTCGTTGGTGGCTTCCATCTCCAGAGCAACCATCTCAGGCTCATATTCAGCAATATATCCCTGACGTACGATCGACATAGGAATTATAAAGTCATCATTGATTGTATTGGCACTCATAGATTCAAACAGGTGCGTGCGGAATAGGTAAAATGCGCCATGTGCTCCAAGCGTTGAGCCAAGTGAGGCTTCACGCATCTTAAGCTGACTTTGGTATTTCCAGTAACTGGCTTCCCCTGCATTACCCGGCTTAAACAATTGATAGTGTCCATTGACGACGCCGACTTTACTGTCCTGAAAATGTGTATTTGCAATCCATAGCGCATCAATGGAAATAAGGGCGGAAACGTCGCTCAAGGCCGTAATATCACTGGTGATGGTTTTCATCTGTTCATTTATCAGGGCAACTTTGCCACGATTGGTTTTAAATGCCCGGATTTCAAAATGTGTATCGGAACAAATTGCTTCTTGGATGGTTTGTTCTGCAATACTCACTGTCTTATCGGTACAGCCATCACATGCGATAATGACTTTGTACTTATTTTTTGGGTAATCAAGCGCAGATAGGTTGCGAATTTTGTCCGCTATCCACTGCTCTTCGTTGTAGGCAGGTACGAAGATAGTGATGGTTGAACATCCCCGATCGCTTTTGATACTTCTATATCCACGCGTTTTATGGCTGCGCGCTTTGTAAGGATGATTTTTAGAGTACCAAGACAGTAGAACAGGGTAGCCAACGTGGTGATAGATAACCAACACGAAACTGATAATAAACAGTGTGGTAAGTAGTAAATCAATCATGCGCTTTTCTCCTCAGCTAATATTTCGTATGCACGCATCATGTCCCTGATGTCGTTATGCTTTAAGACAAACTGTCTTGGGGATGCTTTTACTGGTTTGTTTAAGGCGGTTTTTACACTGGCGGCCAACTGTTGTGAGTTTTCACTTTCAAACAACACTCCGGTACTCGGGCAAAGGGTTTCTTTTGTTGCACCAACGTCGCTTGCTAAAGTGACAATGTCACATGCTTGAGCCTCTAAAGTTGAGAGCGGGAAACCTTCACGACGTGAGGGCAAACAGAATAAGTCCAGCGTTTGATAAAACCGCGTCATGTCATCAACTAGACCAAGAAAGGTTACTCGACTGCTTAACCCAAGTTGCTGCACTTGCTGATCTAATTTGATACGTTGGCTACCATCCCCAGCGATAACTAGCTGTATATGATTAGGGAGTAATGCCATCGCGTTGATCAAAATGTCGTGGCCTTTGACTTGTTCTAATCGACCTGCCGTACCAATAATGGTGCTTTGCACAGGCAGTCCAAAAAGCTGACGGGCAAGGTGCTTGGAGCCAGTGGCGAATTTCTCGCAGTCGATACCGTTTTTGATCACCCTGACATCCTGATAATCAAAATGTTGATGAATTCGTTGTTTTACCAGGAGTGCGTCGGCAACAACGCAGGGTTTAGCGATTTTTAGTGCCAGGTTTTGTAAAGCGCGGTGCTTTTGGTCTGATAGATGCCATGCATCGTGTTCGGTATGAATTCGAGCTTTTACCCCGGCCAAGCGAGCAGCAACGGAGCCGTAAAGAATCGGACCAATATGATGAGTATGAACAACGCTTGGCTTTAACGTGAAAAACAGTTTAACAAGTTGTATCAGCGTCTTAACGCTATAGCCTGACGGCTTGTTAAGAAAGATTAATTGGTTTTCAACCGACTTCAGTTTTGACCATTTCAATACTGCTTCTTGTTTTGTACCTTCCAAACTAACAATGAGTACTTTCTGGTGTGGGGACGAAAACGCCAGCATGTTGAGTGCGAGCGCCTCTAATCCACCAGGGGAAAGGTGCTGAACCACGTGAATAATCGTTTTGGACTTTGTGCTCATACTCGCTCCTAACGGATGTTTAGCTCTGAACTAGTAATAGCATTATGTGTGCCAGATTTATTATCTAATTAATACAATGGTTTACGAGTTTTTCGTCGTATTTCTCAAGCTGAAAGTCAATTTGAAAATCGTTATGATTAATACGGCTTTATTCTTGGGATGTGCGTGAGTACAGGCGCATGTGTAATGGCTTCGATCTCTTCTTTGCGTCTGATCGATGAATCAAACAGCTCGATCAATAACGCAACACCGGCACCTAAACCAATCCCTGCCACCAATCCCGCAATGACAAATACAATCGCCGGAAGATTCGCCGGGCGACTAGGGGTATAGGGAAGGTCAATAATTTTGACGCGTTTGTTTTGCTCGAAAACCCCTAAAGAACCAGTGAGCTGAGCCATTTCGTAACGTTGAATTAATTCATCATAGAGTTGACGCTTAATTTCAGCATTGCGAACTAAACGATGCATGGTTTTCGCGTTATCACCGAATCGATTGGCTTCTTGCTCCAGGCTGGAAATCATTTCTTTTAAACTCTTTGTTTCTTCTGTGAGCGATTCATAACGACCTCGCACGAGTTGCAAGCTTTGTAGCTGGGTGACGAGTAAAGGTTGAATCTCTCCAAGATCTTTTAATTTATTGCTGCTGGCAATATCCCAAAGCTGATCGCTACTGATATTAGGTTGCTCCATTTTCAATAATAAGGCGCGTTCATTTTCTAAACGGCGTAACTCGCGTTCTTTGCCTTGAACAGCACTATGACTCTCAGTGTATTTCGCTTTGAGAAGAGTCAGTTCGCTACGAATCTCGATGATCTGATCTTCAATTTTTCCGACCACGGGGTTGGTTTTAGATAGTTGTTGATCGAGAGAACCCAGGCTCTTTTCAACCCCAGCGAGTTCGGCTTTTTTCTCTGCGTAGCTTTGTTTCAGAGAGGCCAGGCGACCTAGCGACTGACTTTGCATTTCTGGCGTTACCGATGCAAAGCGATTCTTAAAATCAGCCAGTTCGTTTTCCGCAATGTCGAGTTCCTGTCTGCGTTTCTCAATATGAATAGCGAGAAATTCTGACGAGTCCTGAATGGATGAACGCTCTGGTGCGAGAAGCTGCTCGATAAAATGCTCACTGATAGACTCTAATAACTCTTTCATACCGTCCGGGCGGGGAGCGGTCAGTGAGATTTTAAGAAAGTCTTTGCCCGGTTGAGTGATCGTTAAACTGTTTGAAAGCTGATTGATGATGTAATCACGCTTGGCTGGTGGCATAGAGTCGTTAATAAGCTGATGCTCATTCGCCACCGCAGTAAGTACATGGCGACTTTTCAGTAGCGTACTCAAGGCATTTAGACGTTCTTTTAGCATGGTTGAGACCGCGATATCTTCCAGAAACGGATTCATCTTCGCGGTTTCCTGAATCAGCATTGACGTATGCGACACGTAGTTAGTCGGTGCAATTTTGCCAATAAAGTATCCAACGAATGGAAGGATAAGAATCGGTATGACAATCACATACCGTTGTCGCCATGCTGAATTGAGTATGACGATAAATCTCCGTTTTAGCTCGTTCATAATGACTCCAACATACAGTTCAATTTAAGCGTACGTGCATCCCAACTTTCGTTGATGACTGACTTTTGTCGCTCAGAGGTTGATTCACGATCTAACTGATTTAATGCCTCAGTGAATTGCTCGCAATCAGTTACGGTTGAAACCAAGGCTTTGTAAGGCGATAACGCGGGAAAAGGAGTAGTAATGACGGGACAGCCTGCCGCAAAGTATTCCAGCAATTTTAAAGGGCTGCATGAAGCAATTTGTCCGTTGGATTTAAACGGAAGTAAACTCACATCCCAATGTTGACTGTAACCGGGTAAGTCGCGATGTGGCTTAGGGCCAAGGTAGTGCACATTCGCCAGTTTCGGTAGCGGATAGTTTGGGAGTTCAATTGGGCCGATAAACACAAATTGCCAGCTAGGGTTCGCGAGGCAAACTTGCTCGATGAGTTCGTAATCTAGCCAGTTAGACAGGCTGCCATAAAACCCAGCAATCTTGTGATTTGGAGAAGGTAAATCCGTGGCACGCTGGCTTGGCTGACTAAAGAGTGAGGTATCTACGCCATGGGGAAAGTAGTGAGTTTTGGTCTGTGGAAATTTCGCTAGCAAGGGTGCACTGGCTGCGAGAATCAGGTCCGCGTGCTCCACGAGTTTGTCTTCGTGCTGTTTGACCACCTTATGATCGACACCGGCAAGCGATGAGAAATCGTCTCCGCAATAGTAAACCACCGATGACTCACCGAGAGTTCCACATAAATCGGCTGCAGTCGGAAGTGAAGTCCATAAAATTGGTTTGTGCAGCTGAAGCCTCTCGATAACGGGTTTCAGCTGAAGACGCATCAAGGTTTTGGCGATATAACGCGCGAATGCTGACTTAGGAGCAGGAAGTGTTTTAAGGTTGATCACCGTAATATTTACGTGATGCTCTCGCTGGTCGGTGTAACCACCTTTACTTTTACCCACAAGCTTACTGCAAGCACGTTTAACATCGTGCATATTTAACTTGGGTTGACGGAGTCCTATCGAGTTAACCCAAAGTACCTTGCGTTGTTTTGCTAACCGGGTAACCAGATGTTGTGTACTCGATGGTAAGCCACCAAAATCTTCACCAAAAACAATAAGATCTCGCATAGTGAACTCCTTAGTGATTAAGTGAACGTATCACTCTGGCAGGATTACCAGCAGCAACTACAAAAGCAGGCAGGTCTTTAGTGACCACACTACCAGCACCCACGATGGTCCCTTCGCCAATCGTGACATTGGGGCAAACCGTGACGTTTGTTCCTAGCCATACGTCCTTTGCAAGTACGATATCTCCAACATCGCATTCGAGATCGCCAAAGCCTTTCGCTCTTAAATCAGCGTCAAGTGAGTGGCCAGAATACCCAAACAGAAAGGCGCGACCGGCAATTCGAACATTGTCACCAATTTCAATTCGTCTCCCAATCGCAAAAGTACTCTGCCAACCGATATCGACGTTACTGCCAACAATCAGTTGTGGATCACTGGATTGGGGTCTGGCGCTAAACGTTGTTTGACCAGAGATGCGGCAATCGTCTCCAAGAGTGATGGAAAGTGGCCCGGAAACAAAAGGCACACCACCAAAGAGATAAAGTCCTGGACCATACTGAGAAAGTCGTCCTTTAAAGGCGGGGGTATGGATAAATACCCTAACCACGTTGCTCCAAATGGAGGTACTCGCTGAATAAACGGTGCGAACCGTCTTGTTCATCCACATCGGTGTAGGAAGATCACATGCACGAATCGATTTCAAAATGAGAAACAATTTGCGATATGAAGGGTTTTCGTGGTGTTGTAACCATACTTTGAAGTCATTTAACTGCTGAGCCAACATGATACTGCCCCTTATGTTGAGGTGATAAAGAGACTATTTCACGTTGCGTGCCAAAAAATAAATTGTTTAAAAACAGTAATATAAAAATTATTTGTTGAGTGTTTTTTTGGTATTCTCAATTTGAGAACGGATTTGAGTAATTCGGGAGATAGCGATACAAAGCGCTGCGAGGATATAAATCGGCCACGTGAAGCCTTGGGTTAGGAAAGTACCGGAAACCACAGTGCCAATTACACCCGCATACACCGCAAGCGCTGTTGCTGTGAGATAAGGGGAAACCGAGCCTTTTCGCTGATTTAAGATAGAAAGCGTTTGTCGGCTCGTTTTAATAAGCGAAATGATCATACCAATAAACACAGCCAGACCAAGAAACCCGGTCTCAGCCAACACGCCGAACCAAGTGCTGTGAACCGCGTGGTTGAGCCCGTCCCAATGTGAGCTGTAATAGTAGTAATTCGAATAGAAATTGTTTAAACCCACGCCACTAAACGGGTTCACCACCGCCATCTTAAACGCGGCTTCCCATGCATATAAGCGTCCCATGGCTGATGCGTCGATGCCGTCTTCTGCTGCGCCGCCTGACTGACGGTCGGAAATTCCGGCTACGGCAAACAGTCCCAGCAACCCAATCACAGCGATGAAGATCAATAGTGATTTTGAGCGAATCAGACGCAGGCCGAAAATACCAAATACAGCAACTGATCCCAAAAGCCCACCACGGCTTTGTGTCGCGATAACGGCTGCCATTGCCAGTACTAGCCCGGTAACACCAAGAATACGTGAGAAGCCTATACCTTTTGTGGTGGCAAAGCTGATCGCAAACGCCAGAGGAAACATTAATACCAGCGACAAATCATTCGGATCACCAAGCACAGAGCCCAACTGACGACCGATGGTGACTCTCGTGCCCTCAACTAAACCAATCCCCGAAGCCGAATTATACAAAGCAACTACGGCGATTAATCCACCCGCTAAGATAATCAAGGTTGCGATTTTTCGCACTGCATCTTCCGTATTCACCAACCAAGCGATGGCTAGAGTCATGATGATGATTTTCCAATAGATATTTTTAAAATAGGTTATGGCTACACCCGGGTTAGAGGACAAGACAATGCCTATGACAACAAGCCCCCAAAATAGGACGAGCCACGTCATACTCGGGTGCCAGAAAGTTTGTAGCTGGCGACTGATCAAGGTGTGCCAAATCAAAGCGCCAAGCGCTCCTAAAGAGAGGAGTAAAGGGATTTTTAATGAATAAAGTGCGGGTAAGGCTTCGTGAATTCGAAAGAAGGAAAACAGTACAAATAGACTCACCAACCAGAATGTCTGATTGAGCACAAACAATGCCGCAAGCGGTAAAAAGCAAAGCACAACGACAATGGCTGGATGAGGTATAACATACCAAACCATGGCTAGCGTAAACGTAACCAGCGTCATTATCATTATTGGCCTGGCGTGTTTGACACTATTCATAGTGAGCGACCCACGTAATGAGTTAACGTGTTTGAAAGACGTTTGACTGAAGCACCTGAAATCAACTGGAACCGAATGGCGAAAGCGATAACGCCTAACGGCTGAAGCAGCAGCATTAACGCGGACACCTCGATACTTTGATGATACCGACTGGTTAATAGAAACAGCACCGTTAACGTTATCAGCGCACAAATAGGACCGGTTTGATAATCCAGATAATGCGCACGTTGGCTAAACCAGATTGTGAATATGAATCGACTTAATTGCCCCGCGATCAACCCGTAAAGCATTGCTTCAATGCCGAGGTCAGCAGAAAGGATACAAATCACCATCGCCAATGCGGTGGAGGCGAGGTTAATGTACAAAAGCTGAGAGGTGTGCTTTTGGTAGAGAATGCCAAAGTTAGTCAACTCGACCAGCTCTTTGAATAGCATCATTGTTATGGTCATTCCAACCAAAGTGATAGCAGGCTGGTAAGAGTCCGGTAAAGAGAACGAAATAAAAAGCTGACTAAGCCATGCCACAGTGACAGAAATAACGCACAACAGCAGTATCCCTTGAGTCGTCACGCTAGCGACATGTTCACCTCCATTTTTGTCCATGGTTTCGAAACGTTTTGGCATCCACCACATATGAAAAGGTTGGATAAGAATACCGACGCCAAGCGCGAATTTAGCCGCAATCGCATACATGCCTAAGGTTTCTAAATCGGTTGCTCCCGCGATCAGCCACCTTTCTGCACCACTTAAACCAAATGCCACCACACCGGACAACATTAGTGGCGCAGAGTAGCGGATATAACGAATAAAGCGTTGTTTGTTACGTAGGGAAAATGGAAAGTTGATGAAAACGTGCAAAAACAAAAACTGGATAAAGGTACACACGATATTGAGGGCAAAAACGAGTGTCACGTCCGGTTTGTATGTCAGGACGACAACAAGTAAAGAAACCTGAGCTAATACGGTCACGACACATATCTTAAAGAACAAGCTTGCTTGATTATGCAATCTTAACCAGGCAAGGCTGATAGCAAGGGGCGCTTCGTAACACAAAACCAAAGCCATAAATAGGATTTGCTCACTGGTGAACGTCGAGAGCTTAAAAGGGACCAGGTAATAAATGAACAAGATAAACAAACTCAGACTGAAAGAAACAACGAGCGATGCACTGTACAGTTGAGAAGCTTTTCTTTTTCGCACCGTGAAGCGACTGATTGTGCCTATAAATCGATAAAGATTTTCGTGCATTGCAATGCCCACAATCAGACTAAAGAATACCGTTGTGATACTGAGCAACTCGAGATGGCCGATTTCTTGCGGTGACAAGTATTGAGCCATGAGAGGCAAAGTGAATAGTGACACACCTTTAATGAGGAACAGGCTGACAGCATATAAACTGATGTTTTTCAGATGGCTAACATTCATTGCAAAATTTCCTATTCAAACTGAATTAGTTGCATGCGTGAAGGGCGGATGTAACCACGTCACCATTAATGTGTTGTGCAAACTTTTGGTAGCAATGTTCAGCTTTATAGCGGGTCGCTATTTCTAACGCACGCTGGCTGCAACGATGAAATGCTTGTTGGTCGTTACTGGCGTAGAGCAGAGCATCACACAAAGAATCAGGGTTTCCCGGCTGATACTTAATACAGTTTTCATTGTGGGTCAGTGTCTTGTCCCAATATGCGCCATCTCGAGGAATGACAACGCACATACCCGCAGCCAGAGCCTCTAGAATTGATAAACCGAATGGCTCATTACAGCTGGTTGAAACAAAGATGTTGGATTGACTCCGGATATCATCCAAGTTTTCAGGGTCTTCATACCAGATGGTGTGGGAGAGTAAAACCGGAGCATTGGAGATTGGTAAACACGTATCGACGGGGCGAATGTAGCAAACATTGAGTACGACAGACTGACTAATAGCGGCTCGTTTGGATGCTTTTATTAACGTTTCCAGACCTTTCCATTTCAGCAGCGATGCAGCCCAAAAGTAAACTGGCGTGTTTTTTTGACATTCCTGTGGCCAACGAGATGCCGGAATGCCATTCACAAATGACTGATATTGAGATGAGTTTAAGTAACTTTCAGCCATTGCCGAGGCGTCTTTTATTTTGGTCGCGGCTTTAAGGTAAGTTTCTAGTGCCGTTTTGAGGCTACAACGGGTAGAAGGTAAGTAAAACACGGCGTTCGCTCTGGTAAGACAGAAGCCAATAGAGCGTGACAGCCCGACGTTGCCGTGGATAAACTGAACGACTTCAATATTAAGAACCATCTGTAACAAGTAGACTGGCATATCCATACCCGGCCCTGAAGCGCCGATGAACGTAGTAATGCCGCGACGCCCAATCAATGTCTTTAGCAATACCAGTAGGAGATACAGTTGGTTTAGCCAGTAGAGAATCCCATTGTGCTGACTCATTAACCAAGGAACTGGGGAAATGGAAATCAAAGTAACATTGTGTTTGGCGTAGAACTCTGTTTGCTTCCAGAATGCCGTGTCTACTGTTGCGACAATGAAATCATTGGACTCAACACGGCATACATTGAGCGCATCACTGGTTGCAATCTTAGATCCGCCTTTAAATGCGATAGGGTCAAAAATAAGCGTTTTCTTGTTTTGACTAGTCATGCTGGCCTCCAAACGACAAACGATTTACCACATAGGTTTTGAGGGGGGATAAAGTGCTTATTAGAGACCGATTGGCTACAAATGGCTGTTCCAATAAGTCTCTATAAAGAAGTTCTATTTTTCGGCAACTGACAGATAGATCATGATTTTGGGTAATGTGATCAAAACCGCTCATTCCATACTGTTCACATAGTTCAGGACTATTGATGAGTACGCGCATCGCTTTTGCTATTGGGCCAATGCCCTGATTCGGATACAGAACTCCAGTTTTACCATGGGTAATGAATTCAGGAATTCCACCTTCAAGCGGCGCGATAACCGGGATTTTAGCAAGGGCTGCTTCTGCTACAGCCAGCCCAAAGGCTTCACTGCGAGCACCACTGATAAAGGCATCACATCCCTTTAGCCATCCAACGACATTGGATTGTTCGCCAACAAAGTGAATACGATTGCTTAGGTGCAAACGACTGGCTTGCTGAACAAGCTTGTCCATTAAATCACCATCGCCAATGACAACGAGACTAACGTTAGGATACTCAAAAGCCACGTGACGCATTGCGGTTATGATCCGGTCTACACCTTTACGGTGAATCAGAGAGCCAACCGTCGCAAAAACAAAATCCTGCTCTGGAATGGACAACGCTTGCCTAACATCGACTTTTTGCTGCGCGGAGAGTGAGACGGTATCAATACCGTTGTGAATAACCGATATTTTTTCGTTAGGGTAACCATCTTTAGTCATGAATTCAGCGACGTACTGACTGACTGAAATAATATGCGGAGAAAGGTGCAGGCCAAGGGTCAGGCGGTCGCGTGCTGGGTAAGGGCAGTGGAGCTGGGTAACGACGGGCACTTTCTTCATGCGTGCAGCGGCTAACATCCACTGGCAGGGCGCACCACTATTAATGTGTACAAGGTCTATTTTTTCGCGTTCGATGATCTCGCAACCTTGCTTAGTCAGACCAAGCCAACCTGATACGTTGTATTTAGGTGGTTTCCAGCCAAGCAGCAGTGGAAAATGATTAAGCTGAGTTGGAACACGCATCAGCTCTAACTGTTTTGAGAGTTCACAACTATTGGTCCAAACGTAACAAGCGTAGTGATGGTGTTCCATGTACTTAATGAGATCGAGCAAACATTTCTCGCTGCCTCGAATCCAGTCATCGCCATAATGTACAAATAGAATCTTTCTCTTCATGCCAACCCCTCTCATCGCATTTGCATAGAACCGTTAATTGCACTTTTCGATAGGACTAACGCAAATGTGATGCCAAGAAGATGGTGGCTGTATGTTATTGTTTTTAAGGTGATTTATAGGAGGCTTGAGGTGGGGCTTTATTGTTTCTCAATTTGACAATCAGATTGAGAGCTATTGGGGAAGTAGAGTTTTATTATTTTTGGGATGACGGCAGATTGAGAATAGTGCTGTTCAACGCTATCGATCGCCTGTTTTTTTATCACAAATTGCTGGTGGGGGGCGAGGGACAGATAGGTGTTTAAAGCCTCATTCAATTGATTGACGTTGTCGACTAAGTACCCGTTGGTTTCGTGTTTAATAAGCTTCGACATATTGCCAACATTAAGTGAGACAACAGGGATACCTCTCGCCATCGCTTCGAGCGCTGTCATGGGTAAGCCTTCATAACGAGAGCAAATGATCAAAATGCCAATATGTTGCCAGATGGCGTCCATGTTGTTTTGGTGACCATGAAACCTGACGTTTGCCGGAGCGCCTTGTGTTAGCTCCGATTGCATGGCCCCCGAGCCATAAAGATCAAACCGTTGTGTCTGATTTAGGCGCGCCAAGTCAATAAATCGGTCGGGACCTTTCTCATGGCTTAGCCTGCCAACAAACGCGATTTGGTTTCCTGTTGAGGTAGACAGCGTCTTGGTATCAATAAAATTATTGAAACTTTCTGATTTGGTTATCAGCTTTTGGGTGATTCTTTCACTCACGGCGATTGAGTGATTTGACACAAACGTGGTGAACCGGTCGGCACAGTCATATAACCACACCTTACCCGTTGGAGTTTCTCCTGCGTGATACGTAGATATTTGGCGAACTCCGGTCATTATTCTTGCTAGCTTGCAAACTAAGCTTGCTTTATAGCCATGAGCGTGGAGAAGAGCGGGTTTTTGCTTTCGTACCTGGCTAATTAAGTCGCTAAAGTAATTCGTGCCTGTAGAGCTCAAAAACTGGACAGCAATGCCGCTTGATTCCAGCTTGTCTTTGAGCAATTGCGGTTTGGAATAAGAGCGCAGAAACATGACTTTGACAGGAATTTCAAAATGCTTGAGCCCATTTGCGAGCTCAAGCACATGTGTTTCAATGCCACCGAAAGTCAGGCTGTCGATGACTAGCCAGACTTCGTTACACGAGTTGTTGCTCATCTTCAGCTTCCCAGGCTTGCTTCTTACGGTATACCGTAGAAGGGCTAAGCTCTAAAAGTACCGCCGCGTTCAGCACGTTTCCGTCGCAGTAATCAATGGCTTGCTGTATTGCCTCACGTTCAATTTGCCACATTGGCCTTATCGCTACAGGTCTTTCAATTTGCGGCTCAGTAACCGCGTCGTGACTATTTTCAGGAGCCTCATTGATCACGACGGGTTGTGGAGTGATGACTGGCTCAGGTTTAGCTACGCTGTTTTGCTTTGGCGCACGGCTTGATGTGACCTGAGATGGCAAATGCTCAAGGCGCAAATGACTATCGTCATTAAGGACCACGATATTGCGAATAATGTTTTGAAGCTGACGGACGTTACCCGGCCACGCATAGCGTTTTAGCGTTGGCTCTGCATCTCGGTGGATCGCGTTAAACTTTTTGCCATCTTCTTTAGCGTACAGTTTAAGAAAGTGAGTCGCTAACGTCGTAATATCATTGCCGCGCTCGCGTAATGGTGGCATGTCAATAGGCACTACATGCACGCGGTAGTAGAGATCTTCTCTGAAACGGCCTTCTTCTACTTCAACAAGAGGATCTCGGTTCGTCGCGCAGATGATACGAATATCGACTTTCATTTCTTTATTTGCGCCTAGCGGGGTAAAGGTACCTGTTTGCAAAAATCTGAGTAATTTTTTTTGCATCTCAAGTTCCATCTCACACAGCTCATCAAGAAAAAGCGTACCACCGTTGGCCATTGAGGCCGCACCTTTTCGATCGGCAGTAGCGCCTGTAAATGCGCCCCTGACGTGACCAAAGATTTCACTCTCCATGAGATCTTTTGGAATCGCACCACAGTTAATAGCGATAAACGGTTTATCTTTACGCTTACTCTCACGGTGGATGGCTTCGGCGCACACTTCCTTACCCGTACCACTTTCACCGACAATAAAAACACTTGCTGTCGTGGGTGCCACTGAATCGATGATCTTGTACACACCTTGCATTGGAAGGCTAGATCCGATGAAGCCGTGGAATCGGTTTCGATCGAATTTGTTTTCTATGTCTTCGACAAGGTTCTCCAGTTTAACTTGTTGCAAGTGCAGAGCGATGGAGGTCTTTAGGCGATCAGCATTAATTGGTTTTTCCAGAAAGTCTTTCGCTCCTTTTTGCACAAGGCTAACCGCCAGATCTACTGAGCCATGCGCCGTGGCAATGACGACGGATGTCGGGACTTGGTTCTCGTTAATCCAATCCAGAATTTGCTCGCCATCCATGTCGGGCAGTCTAAAGTCCAGAATAACTAATTGGGGAACATTTCTTTCAATAAAGGCGATGGCTTCTTTACCTGTCTCTACATGAAACAGGTCATAGGGCTCGTGCTGTACATACTGTTTGTACAAAATAGCAAGAGAAGTTGAGTCTTCGATTAGTAGTACTTTTGGTTTCATTGGAGCTGTCCTCTCTTAAGCCTTTATAGTTGTGTTGGTTCAATAAACCCTTGCTGTTTCCTTTCCTCTAATGCTTTTAGTGACTCTGAGGCAACAACTTCAAGTTTTTGTTTGTAGCTGAAAGCCTGCTCTTGTTTGCCGTCTAAGCAAAGATGCTCGATTTTTCGCGCGAAATTGGACAAAGTTCTATTACCGAGTGCCAGAGCTGAACTACCTAGGGTATGCGCTTCGAACTCTAATGTTTCTTTGTCCTGAGACTCCATAGCCAGATATATTTTGGCTAAACGCTGCTGAGATTCTTCAAGATAATGCTCGATCAGTAATGGAATGACATCGGCACTGGTGTCTGCGATCATTTGCTGCAAAATCTGTTCGTCTACTAAATCCAAATTTACTGCTTCCTCACGTTGGTTCGATTGACCTACGTTGGTATTTGTATATGAATTCTGATGCTTAATCAAATGACAGGGGTCTGATTTTAGATCTTTGTTTTCCTCTTGGTCATCATTTAAGAATAGGTTAATTTTTTCAATTAGTTGTGACAGCCTTAGGGGTTTTGACAAGTAGTCGTTCATGCCCGATGCAAGAAACTTTTCTTTATCACCAGCCAGTGAGTGTGCTGTTAGGGCGATAATTGGGATATCACACGCCTTACTGTCATCAAGGCTCCGAATCGCTTTGCAGGCTTGCATGCCATCCATTTCAGGCATGGAGATATCCATAAAAATCAGGTCATATTGATATTCCTGGACCATGGAAACCGCTTGTTTGCCATTTTCGGCAATATCGATAGATAGACCAACCCGCTTGAACATTTCACGTATGACGAGCTGATTTGCTTTGTTATCTTCTGCGACCAGAATACGAGCGTTCGAACGAATCAATTCCTGACGGAGTGAATCAATATTTGGAGAGGTCAACAACTCATCGGCTACCGAGAGCGTGATGTCAAATGTGAATGTACTGCCTACGCCGGGTGTGCTCTCGACCGTGACGTCACCATCCATAAGGGTGCAGAGTCGGCGACAGATCGCGAGGCCAAGCCCCGAACCTTCTTTGCTGCGTGAATAGGTTTGGTCCGCCATCGTAAACTCATCAAACAAGTAATCAATCGAGCTATTTTTGATGCCAATACCTGTATCTTGGATTTGGCAGGTGATTTTCACTCGCCCTTGTTCCAACGCCTCCGACCCAACTTTAACCGTGACGCTGCCTTCGTGAGTAAACTTGATGGCATTGCCTATCAGGTTGAGCAGTATCTGTTTGACGCGGTTTTTGTCTCCGCTGACTTTGCTTGGAACAGTGCCCTCAATGTAGCAATGTAAAATAAGGTTTTGACTCTTGGCTGCGGGCAAAAATGAATTCACCACGCTTTCGACACACTGTCTGAAGTCGAAAGGTTTATCTTCCAAAATAAGCGTATTGGACTCCATACGAGTGAAATCAAGAATGTCATTAATGACGGAAAGGAGGAAGTTGCCCGATTCAGTAGCGGTTGCGACCAGCTTTCTTTGCTCGTTGGTGAGTTTGGTCTCTTCCAGGATATTTAATATGCCCAATACGCCATTCATTGGAGTGCGTATCTCATGGGACATGGAGGCGAGAAAGCGGCTTTTAGAGTCGTTTGCCAGTTCGGCACCTTCCCGTGCTGCAGTGAGGTTTTGGTAGTCTTGTTCTAACTTAGCCGACATCTCATCGAATGCTTTGGTGACTTCACCAAGCTCATCTTTGGAATAGTGTTTAAGTTGAAACCCTGGGCCTTTTTCCCGAAGTGTTTGAGCGGCAGAGGTTAAGCGGGTGAGATTTTTAGTCAGATAGGTTCCAAGGATAAAGGAGAAAAACGCCACCAATATAACTTCGATGGTTGCAATACTGATAATTGCTTGCTGCGCGTCAATGAGCATATTGCTGATAGGGTGTGTCTCAAACCCCATATCTACATACCCATAGATATTACCGTTACTTTCAATGGGGGTACGTAGATCGAAGATACCGTCTTTCACGTCTTTTAGAGTTTCATCACTGACCATTGAGCGTGCAAGTAGCGCTGGGTCTCCTGCAGTGGCCATTTGGTTGCCACCGCGTAACACACGAACGTAAGCGACATCTTCTAACTCGATGAACTCTTGAGCTAAGTCGTCCAACGTCGCTAAATCAGTAGAGAGTAGTGCGTCTTTCGCAGCATGAGTAAACATAACTGCACTTGAATGAGCTCTTTGGAGTAACTGCTTCTCGTTGGAATCTGAGAGAAAACTCATCGCATTAGCCACGAGAATGATGAGGGCCGTAATTTCGATGAGAGCTATGCCAAGAATTGTTTTAGAACGCAACGTCATTAAAGCCTCCGGTTAGTCCAGTACTTTGATATTGAGTGCTCTTACATCGTCCCAATCTGTATCGACAGCTGATTCAAATCCGTTGATATTTAATAATTTTAGGGACGTTCTCCCTTCGAGTGTTTGATCTATAGACTTGAGCGCTTGTTGGATCAATTTGACTTGGTTGTGAGTCATTCTCGGGTGATGGGCTATGGCATGTGGTGTGTACGGTTTTGTTGTCCAAATCGGTTCTAGCTGAGATTTAACCTCGTCAGGTAATGAGTTAAAGGTTCTCATCACACCGCCGCCTGCTGGGTAAAAACCTCTCGCCACAGACAAATACACCGAGTCATGTGATGTTACGTAGTCAGACTCAAATTCGACGTTAGCCTCTCTCAAGTCACTTTGCGTTAATACCGTTGCAGCAAAGGCAGCAGGAGAAGGGAAGGCGAGCCTTTGTCCTTGCAGCGCTTGTAAAGACTCAATATTGTTGGCTTTCCTTGCTACCAGAATTCCGCTTATTTTTTTATCCTTGGCTTTGGCGAAGGCCCGATAGCCCGGCTGTTTGCTGTAGACGGTGTAATGATATGGGTTCATGTAAGCGATATCGTATTCGCCCGCCGACAAACGCTTTTCATACTCCGGAATGTTAGGAGCCGTGCTAAAGGCAATGTCGTAACCGGTTTCTCTGCTTATTTCAGCAACGAGAGGCTCCCACTGCTCGGCAAGTCGACTGGCAGATTGCTGAGGGACAACGCCAAATGTAAGAGTTTCAGCAACGGTTACTGCCGAAAGTAACAGAGTCGAAAGGGCGATAAAGGTTTTTCTCATGGCAACTCCTAAGCAGACTGAGCAAGGAACTCGTTGGTAAGAATATTCTGCGACCACTTTTCTCGCCAACTTTTGGGGATAAAGCGGAGCCGATTCAGCTCGCGCACCATCTCCTGAGCCAGTGTTGCCTGGTCTTTTAAATTGAGTATCGAGCCTAACAAGGTGATTGAAGGCGAATCAATCAATTGCATGGCTTTTTCAAGTTGACTGGAAGACGTTTTGCCACCCATCACCACGAGTGCTGTCTGGTCACAAGCGCTCGCAACGACTTGTGCAGGAATATTTCCTCTATTGACTTGAAGCAGCGGTGACGTGTCGCAAATAACGCGGTCGTATTGGCGAAGCCATTGTTTGACCGCGGCTCTCAAATGTGAGGGATCTTTGTACGCCAGAACTGCTGATTGGTTGTTCGGCACGGTTAACCCGGTAAACATTTGTCGCGTTGAAGCGTGCGCGACCAAAGAACCAATCTGATTGTCGATATCTGTTGTGATATCAATGCATTCGAAAGCTGGGTGGAAGGTATTAAGATCCACCACCAAGGTACGGTGACCCGCGAGCAGATAACGCTCAGCCAGTGCAGCGACAACGGAAGTCACGCCATCGCCAGATTGACATGCGGTAATACATAGTGAGCGACTGTCACGCATTTCTGCTGCAAGATAGATTTGCTCTATTTCTGTATGAGTTGCAGGAATAATCATTACAGAGCTCCTATTAACACGATGGTTGTCGTTAGGCGCAGAATGTCTTCAAGACCCACGCGTGCTTTTTCGATGATACTTTCGTTTCGATCGGGCACATAGATGGTATCGCCAGCTCGTAGTACCGGAAGTTTGTAAATGTTGGCAGTTTTACTAAAGTCTACCAAGTCAAAGGTTCTTGCTTGTCCTTGGCAACAAGACATATTGACGATCGAGATCTTCTCTAAATAGGCTCGATCAGACGGACCGCCCGCTTCGGCAAGTAAGTCCAGCAAGGTCATGTTGTCGTCAAATACATATCGACCTGGATTATTGACTGCTCCTAGTACGCGTACTGTTGACTCCTTAGAACGATCCAACCAAATCTTATCTTTTTCAGGGATGTAGATGGTGTCGCCCATGGTGACATTTGGAAGTAAGCTTTCATCCCCAGTCTCAAAGTATAACGATAGGTTAAGCTTGCTTACTTTGGAATAGCTTTTGTCACGATGTGTGATACGAATGTTGTGGATATCCGCGTCTTTTGTTGGGCCATCAGCCGCAGACAAAATATCGAGGAAATGCATATCCTTAGTGAAACGGTAGCGGCCAGGGGCATTGACTTGTCCAAATACATAAATGGATGCATCTGAGCTTTGGCGAACCCATTGCGATTTGTTGTCGGAAGGATCTTGAGGTAGATCGTGTACACGTACAATCGCACCAGCACTGATGTTAGGTAATTCGCTGTTCGGCGCGCCTTTTAGAATGAAATCATCGAGATCGAATATGTGTAGCTGATTATCAGCGGCGACTACTTCAATTTTCGAGGTGTCCGCGCGAAGGGTTGGGCCACCGACATGAGATAGCAAGTCCATAAGATCCATTTCATCTGACCACTCAACACGTCCGGGGCGAACCACTTCTCCAATCACACTGACGGCGCGATTGGGCGCAATTTTCAGCCAAGACTTTTCGTTCATGTCTGTCTTCTCAGGAACGAAGATCGCATCTCCCGGGCCAATCTTAGGCGGGCTTTTACGGGTCAGACCTTCAGTGAACGCGGTTAAATCAAATTTGATCACCTGACCATTGGACTTAATCACTCGAATCTGACGTGATTCTGCGTAACGAGTCGGGCCACCTGCGTTAGCCAGAATATCCATAAACGACGCATTCTTCTTACCTTCATAGGCTCCAGGGCTTGCCACTTCACCCATAATGTAAACCACGTTCGCGCCTGCCTTGATCTCTTCTTCTTGTTTAGGAACGAAGATGGTGGTTCCCGGCGTTAGTGGCGGCAGCAATGAGATATCACCGCTATCGAGATAGGTTTTCAGGTTAAACAACTTAGGAGTATTGTCTGAAATGACACGTATTTGTTCGACAGAGGCATAGCGAGTAACGCCGCCAGCTCGCATAATGATGTCAACCAGATCGCTATTGGCTTTAAAGCTGAATGAACCCGGCGCGTTTACTTCACCAAACACTTTAATTGCTGTTCGGCCGTCGGCGCTGTCACCCGCGTTAGCGAGTTTGTTCGCATCGAACTCTTGCTCGATATTACCGACCAGTGGAGACGCAGGAACAAATATCGTATCAAGTGAGATCAGCTCAGGTAGCAGTGATTCATCACCTGTATCGAGAAACGTTTTGTAGTTAAAGGTGATCTTATCTTTGCCGCGTTTGATAAACAGACTGTTGAGCTGCGCGCCGGAGCGTAATCCGCCCGCTGCGTGAATGGCCATTTGGACATCAGAAGACTTAGATAAAGTGTATTCGCCCGGAGAGGTCACATACCCCTGTACCGAGACTAAAATTTGTTGCTCAGCGATATAGACAGATGCAGAGGATAGGTCTCGATACACTTTTTCCAGCGATTCTTTAACGACTTGTTCAAGCTGAGCTTCACTGTAACCCGCGACGTATAGCGCGCCAACTTCAGGCAGAGTGATGCGGCCACGCTTGTCGACTTGAAAGCCTTTATTTAACGATGACTCACCGGGTAAGTTGACCTGAATGAGATCGCCAATTTGTACTCGTTCTTCATTCGCGTGCGCCACAGAGAAAATTGAAGTAAGAAGAAATAGGGCAATTAGGTTAATCCATTTCATTGTAAGCCTCCCTGCAAACGCTGCTTGGTTTGTTCTTGAGTATCCACCACTTCGATGCTTACGCGGCGGTTGGTAAGACGAACACCTTCCGATTCACCCTCATAGAGTGGAAGCGTGTCGCCGACCGATTGTGTTTCTATACGTTTCGGATTGAGACCAAAAATGGTCAGGTAGCGCTTGACTTGATTCGCACGTCCCATGGCAAGTTCCTGGTTGTACTGACCATCACCTACAGAATCAGCGTGACCAGTAACTTTGAGGTTTAAACTTGGGTGCTCATTTAAGATGTTCGCGGATTGGGCTAGATGGCCCATGTACTTTGGATTTACTTCTGTGGAATTAAAAGCGAACTGATTATCGACGTTAAGCAAGCTATAAAGTTGATCAATCATAGCTAAGCGCTTCTGAAATGCGTTTTCATCCATAGGAGGTACACACTTGGTCTGTGAGGTCGCATAGTCCAGTTGAAGTTCTAGCTCATTAAGACGCTTGCGCTGAATAACAATGTCGTTGGCAGCATCAAGCAGTAAACCACCTTCAAGCTCTCTAGCGATTCGGTTTTGTTTCTCCAACGCTTGTATAACTGCAGCCGGGAAACACCAACGCGCGCCTTCGCTGATCAAAGAGTCTAATTGCAGCTTAGTCAGTTGCCAGTCAAACCGAAGTCCGTGCTCCGGACCGAGGGGCTCATCTGGCATCACGGGGGTGAAGTTTGATTGGATGTAGTTTTCCCCAAGACCACCACGGCCTTCCTCTGGGTAACTACTGCATCCAACCACGGCAGTCATAGATACAGCTAGGGCTATGTGTTTGAAAGAAAAGTTCATGCCAACGTCCTTTGTCAGTGATCGTTATTTAGTAAGTTCGAGAGTTAACTGGTATTGCTTGGTTAATACGCAACAGATTCATTATTTCGAGAGGTTGGCCTGAAGCGTTTTCAATACGCATGCTTCTCTGGTTCTCGATAAGCCGTTTATACAGGTACACGATCGCACCTACGCCTGATGAATCAAGAAACTGGACTCGGCTGAAGTCAATTTCTATTTCTCGAGTAGATGGCTCAGCCAAAATTTCATCAATGTGTGGCTGCGCCTGGCGGCTACCGTCTGCGTCAAGGTTCCCGTTGATTACCCATGTCACGATAGTGTCGTTTGTTTCAATTTTACGAAGTTCCATAATCGTATCCCCTGCTAGTGTTTACAGCAGGATTGCAGGGAGTGTGCCAAGATTTATGTATTTAAATATCAATGACTTAGGTAGTGGCTGGAAGGGGTTCTCAAAATGAGAAAATGGAAGTTTCAAAATGACAATCAGAAAACGACGCTTATTTATGGCATCAATCTTTGTGTAATAACGTAAGTATTAACTAATCAGCAAGCTAATGGCTTATGCTTCTTTATTTCGCGTTAATCTAGATGATATTTTCTTCAGTTATAATTCTAAAGGGTACTTTCCCATCTGTATAAGTATCTGGAGAATAGCCGTTTGATAAGTGGTTGAACATAATATCCAGCGACAGTTCTGCATGTCGTTGAGCATTTTGGTCTAGCGAGAAAGAAAGCGTATTATTTTTTAATAGCTCTTCGGTAGTATCGTAAAGCTCATGAGTGATAAAAGCACAAGAACCAGCCTTACCTCTACTTGATATCCAATTACCGATGGTTTTGTTTCCTGCTCCCGAATTATAAATACCGATGATGTCACTGTTATTTTGTTGACTCAAAATACGCTGGATGGTTTCTTTATCGTCATTACCATACAAAACATCGCTCAACGTAATATTATCTCGTTTTCTTATCGCATCTTGGAATCCCTTCATTCTTTGTATGTGAGCCTGATAGTCGAATCGCCCGCTCATAAGAAGGATTTTTCCTTGCTCTGGCAGCATTTTAGACATCAGTGAAGCGGCCGTTCTTCCTATCTGATACTGATCGATTCCCACATGGCATAACCTTTTGCTATCAGGCAAATCGGTAGCTAGTGTGATAACAGGGGTTCCCTTAGAATGGCATTTCTCAAGCGCTTGATAAATGGTGTCATTGTCATTTGCAAATACGATGATACCGTCATACTTATCGGCGCTGTTCTCTAGGTGATTAGCAAGCTTTTCGGGCTGACTCTCAGGTACTAAGCTGCAACGTAAGCGAAAATTACGATACTGGTGTCCTTGAGCAACTTTACTAAATTCTCGGGTTAAAGATTTGAAAAATTGTGAAGGGTTCTGACTGAGGATAAGTTCTATCCTCCAGGGAGCTTGGTATATTTCTGGCAGTGTACGTTTAATCCCCAACTCTCGAGCTGCATTTATCACTTTCTGAACCGTTTTTGGAGAGACGCCTCCGCGCTCGTTCAGAACTCTATCTACGGTAGCAATGCCTACCTGCGCTTTTTCTGCAATTACAGCAAAAGTTGATTTCTTCATAACTCTATAGTTTGTACACGACAGTGGTTTGGTGTATCAATGGGTATTACTCAACGAATATTCGGTTTCCCTAGCGCTGACAATACGCTAGGCATCGTTAAATTTCTAGAGATAACTCTTTGTCTTCGCTTATTAGAATAATTACTTCATTCTCGTTTATCTTAATCGTCAAGCTGAAGCTAAAGCGTGCTGATTAATAACAGAACAACAAGCTGGTTGGGTACGCAAATAAAAATTAAAAAGCAATGGCTACTTAATTTTAAACTAGATCACATTTCATTGATGAAAACCCATCAAAACATAAGTACCAAAAACGATATGTAATCGCTACTATTTTTGGGTCGCCGATTACTAAGTTTATTACTTAGTTAGCCACATTTAATATTTTAATTTAATAAATACGTGAAATTATAACGAGGTAGTGAACATGACCACCCAAATTAAATTTGCTTTAAATCACATGCTTTGTCCAAAAGTATCGGCAGAAGCTCTTATTGATTATGCAGTGCAGCTGGGACTGGATGCTATCGAATTACGTAATGACGTAAACGAGAATAGCTTGGTTTCTGTTGAGCAAGCTAAAGTTATTGGTGCTAAAGCAAAATCCGCAGGTGTTCGAATTCTAACTATTAATGCCGTATACCCGTTCAATGTATGGGATAACGAATTAAAAGAGAAAGCAGAAACGTTGGCTGATTTAGCCGCAGCATGTGGTGCGGAGGCGCTGGTTCTTTGCCCTTTGAATGACGGTAATCAACGTACGAAGGAACAAGTGAAAGAGTCTTTAACTCACCTCAAAACTATCTTAGATAAACACGGCATCAAAGGCTATGTTGAGCCCCTAGGTTTTCCTATTTCATCCCTTCGCACTAAAGCTGAAGCGGTGGAAGCGATTAAAGAGCTCGGTTTCGAAGATACGTTCAAGATCGTTCACGACACATTCCACCACAAGGGTGCATCAGAAACTGAACTTTTCCCACAGCAAACGGGTTTAGTTCATATCTCAGGTGTTGAAGATGAATCCATCACGTTTGATGAAATGTTAGACGCCCACCGTCTGATGATTAATGCTCAAGACCGTTTGGATAATGTTGGTCAAATCAAACAATTGCTTGACGCTGGTTACACAGGCTATTTCTCATTTGAACCATTCTCTGCGCCTGTTTGGGAACTTCCAGATCACGTTGAAGCAGCGAAAGAAAGTATTGAATTCATCCTTGAGCGTATTTAACCCATTATTAACTCGTTAATAGTGGACTCTATATTGGGAGGCCGTTAATGGACAAAAATAAAGTAAAACTTGGTGCAGCGCCGATTGCATGGACAAACGATGATCTACCAAGTTTAGGGGCAGAAAATACATTTGCACAGTGTGTTAGTGAAATGGCCCTGGCTGGATTCACTGGTAGTGAAGTGGGTTGTAAGTTCCCTAAAGATACCAAGGTACTAAAAGAAAAACTCGCGCTTCGTGGCATTCAGATTTGTAACGCTTGGTTTAGTACTTTCTTTGCAGCTGGTAAGGAAGATCAATCAATTACTGAATTTATTGCGCATATGGAATTCCTACATGAAATGGGCGCAAAGGTTATTGGTTGCTCGGAGCAAAGTGGCAGTATTCAGGGCACTGAAAAAGCTGTCTTTGAAGAAAAACCGCACTGGACTGACGAAGAGTGGCAACGTGTTGCTGATGGCTACAATAAAATTGCTGAGCTTGCAGCCGCAAAAGGCATGAAAGTTTGTCTGCATCATCATATGGGTACCGGTGTTCAAACTCCATCAGAGATAGACCGATTTATGGAGATGACGAACGATAATGTTGGCTTACTCCTAGATACGGGGCATATCTACTACTCAGAAGGTACACAAGCAGCGATCCTTGAAGTTTTAGATAAATATGTTGGTCGTATTCCACACGTCCACTTAAAAGACATTCGTAATGAAAAGCGTCAACAAGTCATCGATGAGCATCGCTGTTTTCTTGATGGCGTTCGTTTAGGTGCTTTCACTGTTCCTGGCGACGGTGTAATTGACTTTAAACCGATATTTGACGCGTTAGATAAAGCTGGATACGAAGGCTGGATGGTTATAGAAGCAGAGCAGGACCCTAGCGTTGCCGATCCACTAGAGTACGCACAAAAAGCGCGAAAATATATTCGAGAAGTTGCAGGAATTTAAAATCAATATAATGCATTTATTATAAATTAATTCCGAACTAATTATTTTTTAAATGTAACTATTAACTCTTTATTTTATTAAAAATTATAAACACTATTTAATTTGAATCTGTATTGGTTTTATTCATATAAAAATAAAACTCTACAATTCAGACGGCGGTTTATTACCTCTAAAATAAATGAAAATTAAAGGACGAATATCATGACTTTAAAAGTAGGTGTGATTGGTTTAGGTGCAATTGGTAAAGAACATGCAAAAAGGATTCATAACCTTCTACAAGGTGCAAAAGTTGTTGCTGCTACCGATGTGGATCCTGACGCAGTAAAAGCATTTTTGACCGAAGAGAATATTCCGGCTGAAGTTTACGCTAATGGTAAGGATCTGATCAACTCGTCAGACGTCGATGCGGTTGTTGTGACGTCTTGGGGACCGACGCACGAAGAGTTTGTTCTTGAGTCGATCAAAGCTGGAAAACCTGTGTTCTGTGAAAAACCACTCGCTGACACTGCTGCAGGTTGCAAACGTATTGTTGAAGCCGAAATGGCTGCTGGCAAAAAACTGGTACAGGTTGGTTTCATGCGTCGTTACGATGCGGGCTACAAATTGCTTAAAGCTGCAATTGCAAATGGTGAGCTCGGTGAGCCTTTGCTCGTACACTGTGCTCACAGAAACCCTGAAGTTCCAGAAGCTTACCATGGCGATATGCCTTTCTCGGATACATTTATCCATGAAATCGATGTATTGCGCTGGTTAGTGGGTGACGACTACAAATCTGTTCAGGTTATTAATCCAAAACGTACGAAATACACCCACGCGAAGCTACAGGATCCACTGATGGTGATCGTAGAAACTCGAAGTGGCATTCATATTGATGCTGAAATTTTTGTTAACTGTAAATACGGTTACGATATTCAATGCCAAGTCGTTGGTGAAGAGGGGATTGCTAATCTGCCAGAGCCAATGAGCCTCTTGACTCGTAAAGATGCGAAACTTTCTACGAACATTCTGACTGATTGGAAAGACCGCTTCTTTGAAGCGTATGACGTGGAGCTTCAAGACTGGATTGATGCAACTCACGCAGGTGAAGTAAATGGCCCTAATGCATGGGATGGTTACTTCGCAGCGGTTACTTCAGATGCATGTGCTGAAGCACGCGTTTCAGGCAAGGTTGTTGATATCGACATGCCGGAAACGCCAGAGTTCTACAAATAGTACTCAATAAAATAGTTACTGCACAGAGTGCTAGGCAGTCGGTTACTTTTGCGATTTGATCGTTACTTTCCGATAGTCTTGGACTCTTAATTTAGTCGAAATCCCTCAATAAATTTTGAGGGATTTTTGTTTAAAGAAGCCAAAGATTTCCGTTTCCCCTAGTTTTCTCCATTTGTAGCGCCTTAGCCGCGCAGAGTAAGGAGACAGCGTTTAGAGCATCAATTATACGCTTAATCACGGATAAGTTACCTGTAATTGGGGAACGAGAGCCTTAGAGCTAGTTTACACAATTCCTTTTGCACAAAGGTTTAATTGCATAAAAATGAAATAAATTATTCGAAAATTTTCATCTTGTGGGTGTTTTTGATACACGGATCCCCCGTTTTTTGTGTGATTGGTCTTTTGTTTTAGCACAATGGTTTATTTGTAGAGCGCGTAACTATTACCACAATCTCACTAGATATAGCCTGTGTTGAATGATGTTTAATGTCTTTATTGGACATTGTTATAAGGAAGATTGGTCTTAACTTTATGATAACTATAAGTTATTCAAAAATGATGGTTTACATCATTTTTGAATATGAAGTATTGATGGAATTGATGCCAAAGCTTGTTAATGAAATGTTATGAGAGTCTTGTCACGGTCTCATCACTGTTTATCGTTTAGATTTCTTTTTGTGAACTAATATTTTCACTTTTCTTAAAAAGTAAAATTTAAGTTTCATGTAATAAGAAGGTTGTGTTAGCAAAAAAACATCTGGTCAGAAGTAATTGTCATCAGCAGATAGAAACGCGATCGTTGTCGATATCTGTATGTATTGAGAATGGCTTCTCAGATTGTTAATTGAGCCGAATACAATAAAGAACGAGTTGCACTTAACCTTGAAATAAAGTGAGTGGAACGACCCTAATCTAATTTTAAAAAAATAAAGAGCTTGATCTTTCAAGGAGGATGTATGTCCGCAATAAGCGATATATCAAAGCCTGTGATATCACAAGAGTACAACGTTAGGTACGTATTATTAATTTGTAGTATTGCTGCACTGGGCGGTTTATTATTTGGTTATGATACTGCCGTTATTTCCGGTGCTATCGGACCGATAAAACAATATTTCCAACTCGACTCATTTGGTGTGGGGTGGGCAGTATCAAATGTCGCGATTGGCTGTATTATCGGTGCGCTTGCATCGGGTCGAATTGGTGCTAAATATGGTCGAAAACGTTCGCTAATTTTTGCGGCAATTCTATTCACAGTCTCTGCGGTAGGTTCGGCACTTGCTGACACCTTCTTTTGGTTCATTGTATTTCGTATGATCGGAGGACTGGCTGTCGGGCTAGCTTCTTCCATTTCGCCAATGTATATCTCGGAAGTGTCGCCAAAGATAGTTCGTGGTCGAGCGCTCAGCATGCAAAACTTCGCTATTGTTGGTGGCCAAGTGGTGATATTTGTCGTCAACTACTTAATTGCAAAAGGTATGGCTGAAACATGGCTAGTTGATACTGGTTGGAGGGTTATGCTCGGTTCGGAAGTGATTCCTTGTGTGTTATTTCTGGTGGCTTCCTTGATCATTCCTGAATCTCCGCGCTGGCTAGTGATGAAGGGTGAGATGGCTAAAGCCGAGAAAATCCTTGCTCGTATATTCAATCCAGAAAAAGCGAAAGAAAAGCTTGTTACTATTCAAGAATCAATTGTTGATGAAAGCGTGAGCAAGCAAGTCGCTAGCAAGCAGACAGTAGTGCGTGAGAAACACTTTTGGTTTTTTGTCTTTATCGCATCTGCAATTGCAATTTTTCAACAGGCCAGTGGCGTTAACGTCATGATGTACTTTGCCCCGGTTGTTTTAGAAAAAGTAACTGGAAATGCAGAAATTTCTTTATTCTTAACCATCTGGGTTGGTGTGATTCAACTTATTGGTACATCAATTGGTTCTTTATTAATGGATAAAGTGGGTCGCACTCCGCTTCTCAAGGCTGGTTCGATTGGCGCGACTATTGGCTTATTACTCACCTCGTACTTCATCTATCGATCAAGTGGTCTAGTGGGCGAAGAAGCCATTCAAATGGGCTACTGGACATTATTCGGGATGATGGTCTTTATGATTTGTTTCGCATTTTCATGGAGCTTGGGCGCGTGGATTGTCGTTTCTGAAATCTTCCCAAATAGAATGCGTTCGTTGGGTATGTCATTTGCTATCGGAAGCATGTGGGTAAGTAACTTCTTTATCGGCCTTTTGTTCCCATTTATGAACGATAACGCATGGTTAAATGAGCATTTTAATGGTGCATTCCCTATGTGGGTCTTTGCTTCGTGTATGGCGATGTCTTACTTCTTTATTGCTCGCTTCCTGCCAGAAACTAAGGGCGTTTCATTGGAAAAGATGGAAGAGCATATATTAGGCAGTAAAGCATAAGAAGGATTAACGTTTTTGAATACGTAGCGCTAAGGTTATTAAACTTTAGCGTTATTTGTTTTTTGAACATACTAAGCCTGTGATCTTTTGTATCGGTTAGGTCACTTGGAATGTGCGCCATTCTCATGATCAGACCAGTTGAGCGTAGGTAGGCGCTTGACTCAATATCGTTTCAAGGCTATTGAAAGGCTACCCTTGTAACCAACTCTTAATAAAAGATATTTCATGACGAATAAAGCAAAGAATAGAAGAGTAACAATAGCGGATCTTGCTATGCATGCGGGTGTTAGTACCGCAACGGTTGATAGGGTACTGAATCGACGCTCGACGGTAAGACGTAAAACTATAGAAAAAGTACTAGCTTCAGCCGAGGAGATTGGGTTCCGTGCAACCCGTCTGGTCGAAACTGCCTTAAATGACACCTATCTGGAAAAAAATCTCGCAGTAATACTTCTTTCCCAAAACCAGCATTTTTATAAACTGTTAGGCGAAAGCATTCAAAATGAGGTCTACGATAAGTTTCCACATTGTAAGCTGAAGATATTTTATCTGGACGACTTAAACCATCTGACTTACACCACACTGCTCAATCGAATATCAGACGCATACGACACCATTGCACTGGTTTCTCCTGAACACCCCCAGATTATAGAAGCCGTTGACAAGCTAGCTAGCAATGGCGTCAACATCATATCGTTACTTAGCCAATTAAATACAACGGAAGAGATACATCATTTAGGTATTAATCCCAATGTGATGGGGAGGCTTGCAGCCTGGTACATTCATCATATGGCTAATGATAATGGGGCAGTGGGTATTATTTCCGGAAGTAAAAGGTTCCATTGCCAATCTGGGTATATGAGTGGGTTTTACTCCTATTTTGAGGAACATGCTCCTGATACTGAAGTCATTGAATCGACAATGAGCCTTGAAAATTATTCGCTTGCTTTAGAGTCGGCAGAAGAGCTTCTCGTTTGTCATCCAAATCTTTCTGCTATTTATTGTGCTGGAGGGGGAAGTGAAGGTGTTATTGAAGCGCTAAAAAATCATCGTACTAAAAAGGAAATTTTTACTGTTTGTCATGAGCTCACAGATGTAACACGAGACGCTTTGGATGAAGGTTTAGTTCACACCGTATTATCAACGAGAAAAGAGCAGCTGATCGAGCAGTTGTTTAAAGTAGTTTATCAGTCAGAGGGTAATAACCAGTCGCCATTAAGTTTTGAACCTGTGGTTATAGATACTTACTGTCGAGAAAACATATAGTAAACCTAAAGTGAATTTCATGCCCTATATGTGCCGTTAATTCTAATCGCTTATTTTTAACGGCACGTTTTATCTATGATTAAAATGAAATATTAACCAATATACTTTTTCATATTATCAAAGCATTGTTGTGCAATATCATATAAGTCATATTCCCAGTGCTTCGGACTCAGTAGTTCTGCTGACCACATACCGTCATAACCCGTCGCTTTAACTGCATCCACCCAAGCTTGAATATCGATATCACCTTCTCCTGGCATGTAACCACGTTGGACGAGTTGATCCCAATCTTCGCCTTCATAGGGTAATCGGCCATCACAAAAGTGAACGCCATAGATGAGGTTCTTATCTAATTTCGCGATGTCTTCTGGTTTAGATCCCGTTGCCCATAAATGCCAAAAGTCGACCACCATACCTACGTTGTCACGGCCTAAGCGACGAATAACTTCAAGCCCCTGTTCTAGAGAGCGAAACTTAGTAAAGGCAATAACTTCTATTTGATATCGGACTCCATATTCTTTACCGATATCAGCGATGGAACCAATATTCTCGGTCAGAATATCCATGATTTGATCGTCCGGGAGGTGATCGATACCATTGAGGGCAAGAATTTGCACCGTTGGACAATCAAGTTCGGCTGCTGCTTGAGTTAACCTCCTTGCCTCTTCGAGCATTTGCGTACGTTCTTCGCCTTGATGACGCTCTACAGAAAGAAGGGCATTGATACACCCAGCACTTAAACCATAGCCATCAAGAACTTCCTTTAATTTTTTATTCGTTCCACCGTTATCTTGGTAGCTAATAAGCTTATCGCCCAGAATTTCTAAGCAATCATAACCAATATCATGTGCAATACGAGCATCCGTAATAACGTTACTACTTTTTGTAGAAATACCATGTAGAGCTTTTAACATAAGGGAGTCCTTGTATTGATGTCATACTATTAGTATATTTTTTGGAATTTAAATTTCAAATTAATTGATTTTAAATATTAAATTTCATGAAATAGTGTGAGCTAGAAGTAAGATAGAAGGGTGAAGAGACCAATTCCCTTGCAATGAACAGCAAAGTACCACGGGAAAACTCGTACCAACCTTCGTTTAGTTAATGAATTAGCTGAGTTTAATTGATAAGTAAAATCAGGTTCTTGGCCGATTAATAAATCCATCGAACAATCAACTACTGACTGAGTGTGGATGTTTAGTGCTCTGCTCTGACATTGTTTGGCACTTTCTCGCTTTCAACACAGACAATCATTTACATTGACTGGAATTTCATTTTTGCTTTAAAATGGAATAAAATTTCCACTCGAACTATGAATTGATATAGCCTGATCATCTTTTGTGTAAATCCCGAACTTCTCGACAACACGTTTTTATGGCTGGGGGGGTATTTGTTGCGATGGTTGATGGTTGCCTTGTTCATAAAGTACAGCTTATTCCAAGGAGGGAATATGATTGCAGCAACAAACGTGAAAGAACTGCAAAGGGACATATACGCAAAGTATGAAGGTTTGAGTCAACGCTTACAACAAGTTGCTAAGTATGTCGTTGAAAAACCGGAAAGTATCGCGTTCGATTCGGTGTCCGAAATAGCACGTAATGCGGAGGTTCCGCCATCGACGCTGACTCGGTTTGCGCACGCATTTCACTATCGTGGATTCAATGACATCAAAAAAGTGTTTCGTATTAATTTAGCTGAACAGACGGAGAGTTACACCGGCTATGCCCGGATTGGTGCGGGCTTAGATGATGATCAGAATATCGAGACTCCAGCGAATATTCTTGCTCAGTTAGCTAAGGCGAACATCAACTCCCTTGAAGACTTAAACGTGCAAATTGAGCACGACACACTCCAAGTAGCGGTTACGTTGCTTAATGAGGCGAATAATATATATGTGGTTGGCTTCGGGCAAAGCTTTGGCATGGCATCATACCTTGTTTACGCACTGAGACGTATTGACCGCCGTGTGTTTCTTGTTGATGGTTTGGGGGCAATTTATCTGCAGCAAATGCAGACGATACACAGAGGCGATGTGGTCGTCATCATCAGCAGTGAACCTTACTCTGACGAATCGGTAATGGTTAGTGAAGTCGTGGAAGAAAAAGGCGTAAAGAAGATAGCGATTACTGACAGCCAGGTAAGCCCTATAGCAACCAATAGCGATGCCTGTTTTGTGATTAAAGAGTCGCAGTTAGAAAAGTATCGGACTTTATCCGCAACCCAATGTTTGATTCAGTCACTTGTGGTTGCACTTATTTACAACACAAATGAAGAGACGCAGGTCGACGCTCTGGATATTTAATAGGGTGTAGCTGGTTCTCCATAAACGTAGAGGCGGTAATGACTTCAAATAAAAAAGCGGAACTGTATCTGTTTTCTGCCACCATATTAGCGGGGTTGGGGTGGTTGTTTTCTAAGCAGGCTGTTACGGAGTTACCACCACTCGCGTTTATTGGATTTCGGTTTGTTTGCGCCGCTGTGATTATTGCGCCATTCGGCATGAAGCAGCTGGTTCGTGGAGATCGCCAGCAGTTTGTCACAGCGGGATGGATAGGGCTGCTGCAAGGTTTGTCTTTATCTTTGTGGATTTATGCCGTCTCGGTCAGTGATGAACTGGGTGTGGGCGCATTTATCATGAGCCTTTCTATGCTATTTGTACCTATCTGGGGGTGGATGCTGTTCAAGCAGCGGCCAACACGCCCTTTTTGGGCTTCTCTTCCATTCGTCAGCGCGGGACTGTATTTTCTATCCCTCTCGGGGAGTTTCTCAATGTCTACAGGGGAACTGTTCTTTTTTATTTCGGCGGCTTTTGTGGCGTTACATTTCATTTGTAATAGTCATCACTCTCAAACTATTCCCGTGCTTTACCTCACTTGTGTTCAGTTCTTTACTGGTGGCTTATTGGCGATTCTTTTTTCTGCCTGTATAGAGTCTTGGCCCACTTCAATCAGTATGTGTACGTTTGGTTGGTTTGCCGCTAGTGTCATTCCGGCGACTTGTCTGCGCTTTTTCATTCAAATCAAAGGTCAGAGCGGGACAAATGCAACCAATGCTGCTTTGTTGATGACATTAGAGCCTCTATGGACCGTGTTGATCAGCGTTGTTTGGTTAAATGAAGTGATGTCGACCAATAAAATTCTGGGTATCGTACTTATTTTAACCGCGTTGATGGTTTATCGATGCTGGGACTTAGTACGAGTGAAGGTGAAGAGGCTGCGTGCTTTTTAAAAACAATCAGCGCCCGTGTGATTGGGCGCTAAGTGAGTTATACCGCTACGTGGTCATAAAGCGGAATGTTGGTTAACGCCGTCACTTCATCAATATAGAGGCGAACGTTTGGTGGGAACTCCACGCCTTTGATTACGGTAAGGTTTCTCAGAGTAGGGTAGAAATTAATGTCATCGTAACTGAGAACATTATCGCGACTTGAAGGTAGCGTAAGCCATTCCAGATTACGCAGAGCGTGGTTCAGTTGAATAAGAAACTCATTACTTTGCGCCATCGCCTGCTCAAATGACATTCCAATCATTTTCGATTTGTTGGTGGTAAACCAAGCTTTGGCGTCTGCACTACCAAACTCGGGCAAAGTGATTTCCATCCAGCGTGGATGTACAAGTGGACCTTCAACACCTTTGACTGCCTGATTAAAACGGTCGATATCAGTTTGATGTACAGCCTGTGATAATACAGGGTTGCCATCCCATTCATCTAAATATTTCACAATATCAAGGCTTTCTGCCATATAGCTACCATCTTCTTTTTCAAGTATGGGAACCATATTTGCGCCAACTTTGTCGATACGGGCATCCACATCGTGGTTTTGTAAATACACAAACTCGACAGGCATGTTCTTTAAGTTCGCGAGCATCATCGCCTTGATACAAAACGGGCAATGTTCAAAAACAAATAACTTCATCTTTCTCCTACCTATTGAAAATATTTAAAGGAATTAATATTCAATTATAGATTAAAATGAAATTATTTTTTCATTTGTTTTATCTATTTATTTGGGATCTCAACAACAAATAGCGAAACAACACAGGAAAAAAGGGAGGAGAGGTGGACGCTGGGCGTATCTCAATACACCCAGAATTTTTGAGCGGACTATGCTGCCGAATTGTTTTCGCTTTCCTGAAAAGCCAGTGAAACCGCTAACGTTTGGGCCAGGCATAGTGACGCCACCTGAGAGCGGAATGCATCTACCTTGCCTTCTTTCACGACAAAGCAGACATCACTGAAGGCTGCAAGTGGGCTGATTTGACTGTCGGTAAGAATGATCTGCTTTGTGCCTGTGTTTGCTAACGCATCACTCACATCAGTCGTATCTTGCGCGTACGGATAGAAACTGATCGCTACGACTACGTCGTTTTCGCGAATCATGTTGATTTGCTCTTTGAACATGCCACCAAGCCCATCAATAAGAAACGCACGTTTGTTCAGGTGACGGAATGCGTACGTTAAGTATGAAGAGATACTGAATGAGCGTCCAAGACCGATGACGTAAATATTGTCTGCTTCAGAGAGCAGTTTTACCGCTTTGTTGAGGCTGTCTTCGTCGATTTGAGTCGACAGTTGTTGTATTGCACTGGTATTGGCGCGTGCAAAAGCTTGCAGAATATCAATAGGACGCTCTGGTGGCTCTTCGTCGGCATCCATGCTTTTTGAAAGTTTCACTCGATCAGTGTAGCTAGATGTCTCTTCAAGTAAGTTTGTACGAAATAGTTGTTTCATTTCGTTAAAGCCACTATAGCCGAAAGCGCTGGCAAAACGAATCAATGTCGATGGAGGAACATCAGCTTGTTCAGCAATAACAGAAACAGTTTCAAACGCGACACTGCTTTTATTATCAAGTACATAAGCTGCAACTTGTTGAAGACGTTTACTTAAATCACCGTAGCGATTCCTGATTTGGTCTTGCAATTCACTTAGTGTGGTTGGTGCTGACATTATGTTCTCCATAGATTCATTCTGTGACTTGCTTTAAGTGTTTCATTTTAGCTTAAAAATGAAATCGTTCATATAGCTGTCATATCTGACAAATTCGATCTATTTCTCATTTACTTCTAATGAATCAATTCAAATCATCTTTGGTGCTAGCTGATAGTTTTTAGATAAGTTTCTTGATGACACAAACCTTGTTGGCATTCATTTGCTTTCAGATGATTTATCGAGGTTTTTCGATATTGGGCGTGAGTTAATTGTTTTGATTTCTCGCCGATACGATAAAAGGGAGCCACAAGGCTCCCTTTGTCATTTCGTTTTGTAATAAGAATTATCCGGTGAAAGAATGGATTAGCTTATCCCTTCAAGGAGCAATTTGGTTCCGGATAAGAGTAAGAAGCCGTAACACAGTTGGTAGATAGTTTGCTGAGGGACTTTATCCAGTAACCACACCCCCATTTTTACGCCTATTGGTGCCAATGGCATGAGAACCAAAGAAGTCAGTAAGTTGGTGCTGTCGAAGGTGCCAAGCAAAGTAAATGGCACCAGTTTAAACAGATTGATAATGGCAAACAGGACGGCCATCGTTGCGATTAATGTGGTTTTTTCGAGCCGTAGCGGGAGCAGGTAAAGACTGGCAGGGCCACCTCCAGCATGAATGGCGGTACTGGAAAAGCCACATAACGTACTCCAGAACCAGGCTGAAAACGTTCCTCCGGGTTTTGGTTGTTTGCGCTGAAACAGGTGCATAAAGAAGAACAGTACCGACAACAGTCCAACAATCAGCTTCACGCTAGACTCGGTCATACTTCCTAAATACAACGCTGCCAGAGCTACTCCGAGGGCCGATGCTGGCAACATGCGTTTTATCACCCGAACATCTGCAAAATGGCGGTGGTGTTTAACGGCAAAGAAATCCATAACACATAAGATCGGCAGCAGTATCGCAGCGGCTTGGGTTGGTGAGATGGTCCAAGCCATCAGTGGTACTGAAATGACACCTAATGCGCCACCGAGTCCCCCTTTACCGATTCCGTAAATGAGGACTGCGGGTATGGATACGATATAAAACCATGGGTCTGTGATGATCATTTCTTCGCTCCATGTAAAAAGCGCCCAGACGGGCGCTTTGGGGTTGCTAAGAACAGGTACTTAAGTCCAACAGAAAAAGCTCTCATACCTATCTAGCGTTTTTATTGGGAATTAACCACGCTGACGCCAAAGTGCAATCAGGTTGTGGTAGTTCTGCTTGATATTTTCGATCAGCGTTTCATCGTTAATGCTATTCGCCAGCCATTGACGTGATGGCTCACCAAATAGCGTACGACCAACCGCGAACCCTTTTACGATCTCTTTACCCGCAGTTGCATTAAAGCCTTTTTGTAGCTCTTCCTGAGGTGCATCTAGGCCTAGGATGACTACGCCACGGCAGAATGCATCGCGCTCTGTGACTACTGAGCTGACCGTGTCCCAGCTATCGGCTTCAAGAGCAGGCAGTTTCCACCAGTCTGGCTTGATACCCAGGTCGTAGAAACGCTCCAGAGCCTGAATGTAAAGTCTGTCTTCTTTCTTCACGCCAGCAGGCAGGATGACTTCCAGTAGCAACTCATGACCAGATTTACAACATGCCTGGTAGACTTCTTGAACCAGTTCTTCTTGCTCTGTACGGATATCTAGCTCGTCTTCTGGGCTGTAGAACACCAAACACTTCACCACGTGCTCAAGAGGCCAGTCAATTAATTGAGAACCGATGTTACCGTGCTCTAAGCGCAGTGGGCGTGAACCCGGTAACTCGATAGGACGGCCAATCCACCAACCTTGTCCTGTCACTTCATTGAGTACATCTTGGCCGAATGTGCTATCACACAGTAAGCCTGCTTTACCCGCTAAGTTCGCTTCTTGTGCGACTTGTTGGCTTGCTTTAAAGATAAGTTTTTTCAGTGTCTTGATTCGTGCAGTGTCTGTACCCGCTTCACGAGCCATGTCTTCAAGTTGGCTTCGGTGGTCAAATGCCATCACACATAACTCATCCCACTGAGGAGCTTTACGTGTCGTAACGCGGTGTAGGTGGTTGAGCTCTACATCCAGATCAGGGCGTTTCACATCAGCAGCGCGAGTGATGTAATTATCAAGTTCTAACTTAGTTGGCATTGCCGGAGCACAGCCGTGACGAGAAACCACCAATGCACCACAGGCGTTAGCGTATGCACATGCTTTTTCCCAGCCTTCGTCGTTTAGGTAGCCACGTAGCAAACCAGACATGAATGCATCGCCAGCGCCCAGAACGTTAAGCACGTCAACGCGAACGCCGTGAATTGTCAGACCATCATCAAGATCGTTTGGCACTTCTTCGCTGTAAACAGAGCAACCTAGTGCACCGCGTTTACAAACCAACTCAGCATCAGAAACTTTACGTACGGCTTTTAGTGCATCGATAGTGTTATCTGTACCACCACAAATATGGAACTCTTCTTCTGTGCCGACAATAACATCGAACAGGCCAAGTACTTCTTGCAGTTCTTGAGTCACTTTGTCTGAAGCGATGTAACGAGTTTCGCCATCACCCAATGAAGTCAGCCCCCAAAGTACTGGGCGGTAGTCGATGTCTAGCGCCGTTTTTACACCATTGCGACGAGCGTATTTCAATGCGGTAAGTACGGCTTCGCGCGTTTTTGGATTGGATAGGTGAGTACCAGTGATTGCCAGGCAGCGAGCAGACGCGATGTACTCTTCAGTAAAGTCATCTTTGCTGATTGCCATGTCAGCACAGTTTTCGCGGCAGAAGATCAGAGGGAAAGTATCTTCGTCTTTGATGCCCAGAATAACCAGACCCGTCAAACGCTCTTTGTCAGTGATCAAGTGACTAGTATCACAGCCAACACGCTCGAGTTCTTCACGTAGGAAACGGCCCATGTGCTCGTCACCAACGCGTGCAAGCATTGATGATTTCAATCCTTGTACTGCTGTGCCGTAAGCCACATTACCTGATGAGCCACCAAGGTACTTATTAAAAGATCCCATGTCTTCTAAACGAGCGCCGATCTGTTGACCGTAAAGATCAACCGCAATGCGGCCCATACAAATGACATCTAGCTTTTTCTCAATACTCACATTCTTCTCCTCAGAGCTTAAACTCTTACCGTCATCACTAGGATGGTTCCAATGCTAAAGTTTTTGTGTCTGCGTTAAGGCAATGCCCATATGCGTTTCACGTTTCAATAAAACCTTTATACGGAATATTTGTTTCATTTTCAATTTAAAGTGGGATATTTGATTCGTTTTGTGATCAAGTCGGAAAATAAATTTCAAATGTTATTGGAAGTTGAAAAAATGGATTCGTGCAGCTGAAAGATAGGGCTTAAGTGCTGGTGGCTCGTTCTAGCCAAGACGATATTTCGAACTACGACAAATAAAAAAGCCCGTCTCAGGAGTCACGCTGGACGGGCAAACCGCTCGATTAAACTTATTGTTAGTATTTATCCTGAGCTCAGGGTGAGGAAGTGAGTGAGACTTTATTTACCCCGAGCTCTGGATCGTTTAGTACTGACGCGCTTTTTTCAATTTCTCTAAGTTTTCCTGAGCATTAGCTTCAATCTCTGGTTTCGCAGCGACTTGAGCCGTACCACAGCGCCACCATGACTCGTAGTCGTTTGTCATGGTTTTCGGTAGCACTTTTATATCAATCAGGGTTGATACCGTTTGCTGTTTAGCATCAGCCAATGCGGCGATGAGCTCTTCTTCTGTATGCACTCGGTAGGCTTTACAGCCGTAACTCTCAGCGTTTTTTGCAAAATCAACAGGCACTAATCCACCGCTCATCTTGCCTGTTTTCGGGTCTTTGAAACGGTTTTCGGTGCCGAAGCTGCCCATTTTATGGTTCATCTGCAAGTTATTGATACAGCCAAATGCCGCGTTATCAAACAAGAGTACGTTGATTTTCACGCCTTCCTGAATCGATGTTTGTAGCTCTGAATGCAGCATCATATAGGAACCGTCACCGACCATGGTATAAACAGGTTGCTCTGGATTCGCAATTTTTGCACCAATCGAGGCGGCCACTTCGTAGCCCATGCATGAATAGCCATACTCCATGTGGTAAGTGTCCGGACGTTTTGGTCGCCAAACACGCTGCAGATCGCCAGGGAGTGAACCGGCTGCACCGACAATAATGGCATCAGGTTCAAGATGTTCATCTAGCAAGCCTAGTACGCGGGTTTGGGCTAAGTCGGTATTAAGTGCTTCACGGTATTCCGCCAACTCATCATCAAAGTGACCACCGATTTCCGGAACGAAACCTTCGCCTATTTGAACATTGAATAAGCGGGTTAGTTCTTTGTCCCAAGCTTGTTTAGCTGCTTTAATTTCGTCGCTGTAGCCACTTACATAGCCAAGTTGAGCTAACTTTTCACCGATTGCTTCGAGAGCGATATGGGCGTCAGCGACAACCGAAGTTGCATCTAATTTGCTTGCATCAAACTCAGAGACGTTGATGGTTAAGAAATCCACATCTGGGTTCTGGAATAGTGATTTAGAGCATGTGGTGAAATCGGTAAAGCGAGTACCCACACCAATGACTAAGTCTGTATCACGCGCAATTCGGTTAGCAGCAAGACAACCTGTGGTACCTACGCCACCCAAGTTAAGTTCGTGGTCGTGGACAATCGCACTCTTACCCGCTTGAGTTTCACCGAAAGGAATATTGTGTCGCTCAGCAAACTGACGGAATGCATCGTGTGCTTCTGAATAACGTACGCCACCACCACAAATAAGCATCGGTTTCTTCTTGCTCTTAATTAGAGCAACCGCGTCATCAATCATTGGGTTAGTCGCTGGACGACGTTCAATGCGGTGTACGCGTTTTTTGAAGAAGTACTCTGGGAAGTCGTAAGCTTCACCCTGCACATCTTGTGGTAAACAAATCGTGACTGCGCCAGTGTCGGCTGGATCCGTCAATACACGCATCGCGTTGACCATTGCAGACATCAGTTGCTCTGGGCGAGTAATGCGATCCCAGTAACGTGAAACGGGTTTGAAGCAGTCGTTGGTGCTGATTGATGCATCGTGATACTGCTCAACTTGCTGTAGAACAGGATCTGGCTGGCGAGTCGCGTAAGTATCTCCCGGTAGGAAAAGCACTGGGATGCGGTTCGCTGTTGCTGTCGCTGCTGCTGTTACCATGTTTGCTGCGCCAGGGCCGACAGAAGAGGTGACGGCATAGATCTTTTTGCGCTTATTTTGTTTCGCGTAACCCATCGCGATATGAGCCATACCTTGTTCGTTACAGCCCTGATATACCTCAAGTGAGCCAGCGTCTTCTTCTAGTGCTTGTCCCAGACCGACAACATTGCCATGACCAAAGATGGTAAAGATGCCATGAATAAACTTGTGTTCTATTCCATCGAACTCAACATACTGTTGATTCATAAACTTAACCAGCGCTTGTGCGGTTGTCATTTTAATCGTGTTCATAACCACTTTACTCCAGATAATTTAGTCGACAGCAGGTGAGACGAAACTTGTGACCTGATGCCTTGCTAGCATATTAAATCTAATGATTTAGATATTATGGAACATTTATTTCATTGCAATGTTTTTCTGAAATGTTGTTGGCTTTTGTGATCCTGATTAGATTGTGGCGTGTTGATTCACTAAAAACAAAATAATGGTGTGATGGATGATACTTTTTGCAAAATTGCGAAATTTTCATTTCATTAGATAAAAGAGAGTGAAAATTTAAATTTGCCAACTTCTTGACGTTAGAGCTTGTGAAAATTCGATCTCCTAAGGCATTAATAAAGTCGATTGAAGCCGTTAAAAAGTTACATTAAAAGCGACGACAATAGTGTCATGTATCAAGGCATCGATTTTTAATGAGATAGGTAACGTATAGGCGTGGTGGACATTGAGAAGCAAGCGATGATGTACATTGATAAGAATGTTTGGTGGAGCTGTGACGTATCAGAGAGACCACTTTGATGGAGAGTATGTAGCCGGAGGCTAACGCCCCCTCAGACGTAGAGGAGGCGTGTTTGGGTGGCTATGCCAACGCAGCTTTGCTGGTTGCTTTTACGTTACGCTTTGCGGGTTTCTTTTCGGCCTCTTTATCGGTCACGCCGTTTTCTGTCTCTGACTCGGTATAAGCGCGTCCGTAGAAAGAGTCTTTGAGAATGTCTCTTAACTCACCAATGAGTGGGTAGCGAGGGTTGGCACCAGTACATTGGTCATCAAACGCCTCTATCGCTAGCTGTTCGACCTTATTCAGGAAGTCGGCTTCATTAATCCCCGCCGCCTGAATAGACATTGGGATGTCCAGGTTAGCTTTTAGCTCATCCATCCATGCTAGTAGACGTTCAATCTTCTGAGCAGTGCGGTCACCAGCCTGGCTTAGGCCTAGGTGGTCAGCAACTTCAGCGTAACGACGACGTGCTTGTGGACGGTCGTATTGAGAGAACGCAGTTTGCTTAGTTGGGTTGTCGTTCGCGTTGTAACGTACAACGTTAGAGATAAGCAGTGCGTTAGCCAAACCGTGTGGTACGTGGAACTCAGCACCTAGTTTGTGCGCCATTGAGTGACAAACACCTAGGAATGCGTTCGCAAATGCCACTCCAGCGATAGTTGCTGCGTTGTGTACTTTCTCACGAGCGATTGGGTCGTTTGCACCGTTCGCGTAGCTAGATGGTAGGTACTCTTTTAGCATCTTAAGTGCTTGCAGAGCCTGACCGTCAGAGTATTCGTTCGCTAGAACAGATACGTAAGCTTCCAGAGCGTGAGTTACTGCATCGTAACCACCGAATGCGGTTAGCGACTTAGGCATGTTCATAACAAGGTTCGCATCAACGATAGCCATGTTAGGGGTTAGCTCGTAGTCCGCTAGTGGGTATTTAGCACCAGTCTTGTCGTCAGTAACAACCGCGAATGGAGTAACTTCTGAACCCGTACCTGAAGTTGTAGTGATACATACAAGCTCAGCTTTTTGACCCATTTTAGGGAACTTGTAGATACGTTTACGGATGTCCATAAAGCGCATTGCAAGTTCTTCGAAGTGCGTTTCTGGGTGCTCGTACATTACCCACATGATTTTCGCAGCATCCATTGGTGAACCACCGCCTAGAGCTAGGATCACGTCTGGTTGGTAGCTCGCCATTTGAGCAGCACCTTTCTCTACTACAGACAGCGTTGGGTCAGCTTCAACGTCGAAGAACGTTTGAACTTCCATACCTTGTGCTTTCAGTAGTTTCACTACGTCATCTGCGTAACCGTTGTTGAATAGGAAACGGTCAGTTACCAGGAATGCGCGTTTCTTACCTTCTAGGTCGCCAAGCGCGATTGGAAGGCTACCGCGACGGAAGTAGATTGACTTAGGTAGTTTATGCCACAACATGTTTTCAGCTCGCTTCGCAACAGTTTTCTTGTTGATTAGGTGTTTAGGACCTACGTTCTCAGAGATAGAGTTACCACCCCATGAACCACAACCTAGCGTTAGAGAAGGAGCAACGTTGAAGTTGTACAAGTCACCGATACCACCGTGAGTAGTCGGGATGTTGATTAGGATACGAGCCGTCTTCATCTTGTCACCGAAGTAACGGATGCGGTCAGCGTTAACGTCTTGGTTAGTGTACAGACCAGAAGTGTGGCCGATACCGCCGATTTCAACCATTGTTACCGCTTGAGCAACCGCGTCTTCGAAGTTGTCAGCACGGAACAGACCTAGTGTCGGAGACAGTTTCTCGTGAGCGAATGCGTCGTCGTAAGAAACTTTACCCAGACCTTCACCAACAAGCACTTTAGTGTCTGCAGGCACTTTAACGCCAGCCATTTCAGCGATAGCCGCTGCTGGTTGGCCAACGATTTTCGCGTTTAGTGCGCCGTCGATAAGCAGAACTTTACGAACTTTCTCTGCTTCAGCTTTGCTTAGTACGTAAGCTTTGTGCGTTGCGAAACGCTCTTTCACTTCGTCGTATACTTCGTCAACCACGATTGCAGCCTGCTCAGAAGCACACACTACGCCGTTATCGAATGTTTTAGACATTAGGATAGAAGCCACCGCACGTTTGATGTCAGCCGTTTCATCGATAACAACTGGAACGTTACCTGCACCTACACCGATTGCTGGCTTACCAGAAGAGTAAGCGGCTTTAACCATGCCTGGACCACCAGTTGCAAGGATAAGTGCGATGTCATCGTGTTTCATTAGAGCGTTTGAAAGCTCAACTGAAGGTTGGTCGATCCAACCAATGATGTCTTTTGGTGCGCCCGCTGCTACTGCTGCATCCAGAACAAGTTTCGCTGCATCGTTAGTAGAGTTTTTCGCACGTGGGTGTGGTGAGAAGATGATACCGTTACGAGTCTTCAGAGAGATTAGAGATTTGAAGATCGCAGTCGAAGTTGGGTTAGTGGTTGGTACGATACCGCAGATGATGCCTACAGGCTCAGCGATAGTCATCGTACCCAGGTTGTCATCCTCTTCCAGGATGCCACAAGTCTGTTCGTCTTTGTATTTGTTGTAGATAAACTCAGAAGCGAAGTGGTTCTTGATTACTTTATCTTCAACAATACCCATACCAGATTCTTCAACCGCTTGCTGCGCTAGAGGGATACGAGCTTGGTTAGCGGCAAGAGAAGCGGCACGGAAGATTTTGTCTACTTGCTCTTGAGAGTAAGTAGAGAACTCTTCTTGCGCTTTCTTAACGCGAGTGACGAGGGCATCTAGTTCTTTAATATTAGTGACTGGCATAGATTACTCCAATAATTTAAGGTTTCATTTCTAAAAATCATGTGACAGGCCTGAATTTAAATATTCAGACCTCGTTAACTCATTGTTTAATTCAGAAAAATAAATAATTAAAATAAGAAAGTTTCTGTTTGTTTAATTATTTTACCCATACGGAATTTGCCTTGTTTTCACAGAGGTTATGGGGTGATCAATATTCACGGTTTACAGGAAAACGAATGTACGAGTTTACTAAGCTTATGACGCCTTATCCTTTGAATGTAAAAAAGGATAGGGCTAAATAACGTTAAGTTTCATATTAACAATGACTTAAGGTTGTTTAAGGCCGTTGGCTTGTGAAAGTTCAGGCGCGCCTCGTGCTGAGTAGTCTGAGTTGCACACCTGTTTTCCCATTTACTTGTTCAATTATTTTTCGCTCTAGCTGTTTGTATAAGATGATGTGTAATATAAGGGCACATTATCTTCAGGAATATTATCCTCTGTTTTTCCAAAGGTGGATTATTTCGTGGTAATTTGATTTTATTTTGTTAATAAACGCTTGGTTATTAATATTTCCAGACAACCATTCTTTAGATGGCTCGCCAAATATAGTTCGGCCAACCATAAAACCTTTAATTAAATCGTGCCCAGTTGTTTGGTCAAAGCCTTTTTTAAGCTCTTCTACAGGGGCATCCAGACCGAGAATCACCACACCACGACAATATGGATCTTGTTCGATGATTAAGCTGTTCATCGTGTTCCATGAATCGCTTTCAAGCGCTGGTAATTTCCACCAATCTGGCTTAATGCCCAAAGAGTAGAAGCGGCTTACAGCTTCAATGTATAAGCGATCTTCTTTCACTACACTCTCGGGCAGGATGACTTCGAGTAGCAGTTCATGCCCAGACTTAAGACAGGCGTGGTACGCTTCTGCTATTTTCTTCTCTTGCAGAGTGCGCATGCTTTCATCGTCTTCCGGGCTGTAGAACACCAGGCATTTCACCACATGCTCTAAAGGCCAGTCGATCAGTTGCGATCCAATGTTGCCGTGTTCGAACTCTAGAGGGCGAGATCCAGGCATTTCGATTGGACGACCGATCCACCAATTGTCACCCGTTACGTCATTAAGCACATCCTGACCGAAGGTGCTATCACAAAGGAGTCCTGACTGACCTTTTAAACCGGCTTCTCTACTTACCTGACGACTCGCTTCGAGAATGAGCTTTTTCAGCGCTGGAATTTTTCCAACATCTGCACCGACTTCTTTCGCCATATCGACCAATTGGCTGCGATGATCGAACGCTAATATACATAATTCGTCCCATGCTCCTGTTTTACGTGTCGTTACTCGGTGCAAGTGGTTAAGCTGAGGATCTAAATCAGGGCGCTTAACATCGTTAGCGCGAGTTAAATAGTTGTCTAACTCGACTTTGGTTGGCATTGCGGGAGCACAGCCATGACGAGATACCACCAGTGCGCCACAAGCGTTGGCATAAGTGCACGCTTTTTCCCATCCTTCACCGTTGAGGTAGCCACGAAGAAGACCAGACATGAATGCGTCACCAGCGCCAAGCACGTTCAACACATCCACACGCACACCGTGTACAGTAATGCCTTCATCCAGTGTTTCTGGGATTGCATCCGTGTAGACAGAACAACCAAGAGCACCGCGTTTACAAACCAATTCTGCGTCAGAAACCTTACGTACGGCCTTGAGTGCTTCAACGGTATCTGTTGAGCCGCCACAAATGTGGAACTCTTCTTCTGTTCCGACAATTACATCGAATAACCCCAAAACGTCTTGCAGTTCTTCGGTCACTTTATCTGATGCGATAAAACGGGTTTCACCGTCACCCAGTGACGTTAGGCCCCACAGCACAGGACGATAATCAATATCAAGCGCGGTTTTAACTCCGTTACGGCGGGCATATTCAAGGGCAGTCAAGACGGCGTCGCGAGTTTTTGGGTTTGACAAGTGCGTACCAGTGATAGCGAGACAGCGCGCTGATGCGATGTACTCTTCTGTAAAATCCTCTTTGCTGATTGCCATGTCAGCGCAGTTTTCACGGTAAAAGATCAGTGGAAAGGTGTCTTCGTCTTTGATGCCTAAAATGACTAGGCCAGTAAGATGTTCTTTATCGGTAATAAGGTGGCTGGTGTCGCAACCCACTTTTTCCAGTTCTTCACGTAAGAAACGTCCCATATGTTCATCGCCAACGCGGGCAAGCATTGAAGATTTAAGGCCTTGAACGGCAGTTCCATAAGCAACGTTACCGGAAGACCCACCGAGATACTTGGCGAACGTGCCCATATCTTCTAAACGAGAGCCGACTTGTTGGCCGTAAAGGTCAACAGCGATTCGCCCCATACAAATCAGGTCTAATTTCTTTTCAGTTTTCACTTTGAGCCTCTCACGGTATCGCGTTAACAAGCGAACTGCTTTAAATTTGTGGAATTTTTATTTCATTACTGATTGTAAGTGAAATTAAACTCCTGTTGTGTGATGGGTGTTGAATTCACAAATTATATGATGAAATTTTTATTCCATATCGTACAAATAGGTTGGAGTAGAGATTGGTTCACTACTTTCTGCCAGCTAGGGAAGGGGACCAAATGAGCGCTGGAAACCCTCTTACGCAAAAATGGAGCAACTCGTATGAGCTACTCCATTCGATGTAATTTCATTCAGCGTGTTTGTTGGGCTTCGATATCTTAGCACCTAAACAACAGAGAATAGCAATTACTGGCTGATTGTTGCTTTCAAAGCGTCGATAGAGGTTTCAACACCAGCATCCACTGTCATGGTCAGGTCTTCCATCTCTAGTGATACATCACCGTTGTAGCCCATCATATGACATACTGAGAAAAACTCTTTCCACCACTGAAGATCTTGACCACAACCTACTGCAACGTAGTTCCAGGTACGGTCTGCACTGTCTTCAACTGGGCGTGGCTCTAACAGGCCATCAATGTCAGCTAGACCACGTTCGATACGAGCATCTTTGCCGTGTACGTGGTAGATACAGCCTTTTAGAGCGCGAGCTGCGGCAATCGGGTCAGCACCAAGAATGATCATGTGAGATGGGTCAAGGTTGATACCGATCATTGGGTCAACCGCGTTACGCAGTTTAAGCAGCGTTGACGCACTCCAAACCATAGTGCCAGGAAACTCTTCGATCGCGATTTGTTCTACGCCGCACTTCTTGCAGTGATCGACATATTCAGACCAAAACTTGATGGTAACTTCCCATTGGTACTCGTAAGCTGGTGCCATGAAATCAGGCCAAGATACTGTCGATGTGATCCAGTTTGGTGTTCTGTCTTCAGGAGAACCAGCAGGTAAACCAGCCATAGCAACAATTTTTTTCACGCCAAGTTTGCCAGCTAATGTTGCACACTCGTACATGCTCTTCGCGTATTGCTCGCCCGTTTCTGATGGCCAAAGCGGGTTACAAGATGTATTCAAAGCAGAAATACGCATACCACGTTTTTCTAGCTCAGCTTGGAACGCCTGAAGTTTGGTTTCATCGCCCAGAAGCTCTTGAGTGTTCACATGCTTACGCGCACCCCAGCCACCGGCTGTCATTTCTACAGCGTCAATACCCATTGACTTTACTTTATCTAACATGTCTGTGAATGAAAGATCTGCGTATACATCAGTACAAATTGCTAGTTGCATAGTATTAACCTCGATATTCTAAATTGTTCACTTTTGATTCAAAAACTGGATAAATCTCTTAGCACCTTTTTGCAACCGGGTGCAAAGTTGGTTAGTTTCGCATTTGTTGACCAAAAAGATTGATCAACGGTGCGATTAATGACACTTTGTATTATTTCGTGATTTTATATAGTCACAGAGTCATGATTATTTTAAAATCAATTTAAATCCTATAAAAATAAACTGTCAATATAATTGTTGAGCCAATGAAAGAAAATAAAGACAAAGTCACAAAAAATATCACTGCTCGTGATGTGGCAAAACTTGCAGGTGTATCAAAATGGACTGTTTCCCGAGCATTTACTCAGGGTTCTTCAATTTCTGAGTCTAGTTTAAATAAAGTGCTAAAAGCCGCTGAAGAACTTGGCTATAAGCCTAACTTACTTGCAAGAAGCCTAGCAAAAAATAAAACAAATATGGTCGCTATACTTATTTCAGAGTTAGGATCTCCGGTTGTTTTGACTGTTTTTGATGAACTCACATCAAAACTACAAAATAAGGGGTTAATTCCGATAGTTCTCAATATTCATTCTAAAAAAGACTATAAGAATGCCCTTACGTTAGCAGGTCAGTTGCAAGTCGACGGCATCATATTTCTTGGCACCGACTTACCTCAAGAAATCGTTGAAAAAAACATTGAGCATATTCCTCTCATTTCTCTGTATCGTCATTGTGATACGCCAAACGTTCACTCTGTCAGCACTGATGGCATATCAGCGGGTCAGCAAGTGGCCAATCTTTTCATGAAATTAGGTTATAAAAGAATGGCTTACATGTCTGGCCCAGAACAAAAATCAACAGGGCTGCTACGCTTTCAAGGTTTTAACAGTCGACTTTCTGAGTGTGATATACCACTCGAGCACAGATTTAATATCAAACACTATGCCAGAGACCTCGCATTTAATTGCCTTTCTGACTACATAAAAACAACCGATGTTAATCAGAGAGTTGACGCTATTTTTTGTGAGAATGATATTTTAGCCATAGGTGCTTTGGATGCATTACATCACCACAAAATTGATAACACTATTGCTATTGTAGGATTTGACGATATAGATCTAGCGTCATCCCCTAAATATAGCCTCACGACATTCAGGCAGGAACTTATACCTTTGGTTAGTAAATCTGTTGAACTACTTAATTCTGATATTAATAGTAACAACAAAATACTTATGCCTGGAACGCTAATAACACGTCAATCACATTTAATAAATCGACAATAATAATATTCTAATGGTACGGGACAAATAATATTGCCCCGTGCCTGGATAATAGTTAGAACTATTATATTATCGAAGTAAGAATTCTCTTTCTAAACGCTCTCTTGCCGCTGGTGCTTGCTCGTCCATCTTTTCTGGGAATCCAAAATAAGAGACACAAGCAATTGAATCACCACCGACTGCGAATTTCTTATTCGCAAAATCCATATCTCTTAGTGTTGAGAACATAGTATCGAAATCTACATCGCCTTCACCCATCGCTAAGTGCTGGTGGATAGCCACATCACTGCGACCTTGATTGTTCAACCAAGGTGGGTTAGCGATATAACGACAATCCAATGTTTGGTTGAAGGTATCAGCGAACAATACATGAGAAAGATCGTCACCTGCATACTCTAGCATTGAGCGAACGTCACCTTTGCCTTGATCATAGAAGAAACCGTGAGGCGCAGAGTATACGTACTTTAGATTGTCCGAACGGTAGGACTTAACCAGGTCACAGGTTTCATTATTCAGTTCACAGAAATCCCATGGATGCGATTGCACTTCGACACGAATGCCTTCTCTTTCAAATAGAGGTAGTAATTCATCCATAGAGCGGAACCACATTCCGTTACAGATTTCTTGTTGGTTTGGATCACCCGAAAGTTCTGTGTTGATTACTTCTACACCCATGTTAACGGCGATTTCTACGATTTTTTTCCAGTTTGCTACTGCATGTTTACGTTGTTCTTCTGTTGGGCCTGACCAACGATAAACAACGATAAAAGAAGAGAGTTCAACGCCAGCCTGACGTAGGGCAGTTTTGTATTCTCTTTCACACTCACGAGAAAATAGTGGGTGCTTGTAGAACGGGTTGATACGTGGATGAGGCGATTGCTCGATATACTTGTAACCCCAATCTGCAACTTTGTGCACCATATCCGGGATACTCATTTGTTTTGCTAGTACATCAACGTCGAATGCGATTTTCATAAAAACCTCCAAATAAAGTGTATATCAATCAACCTATTATTGATTTCACGTGTAATTATTAAGTCGTTATTAGTTAGTCTGGCAATTTGTCTCTCATCGATACATTCCTAAGTATGAGCGACAAATTGCCAGTGGGTTTATTGGACCTATTAAGCAGGTACGTCTACTTTTTTGGTCTGTTGGCGGTTCCAGTTAGTCATAACATGCTCTTCCATTCTCTCTAGTGCTACACCATTGGTTTCTGGTAGGTAGCGATTTACGAAGAAATAAGAAACAATCATGAAGAAAGCAAATACCCACATCGGGAATGCGCCACGGAACATCTCATTGAGAAGCGGGCTGTCATTCATTACCGGGAAGATTAGCCCAATCAGGAAGTTAGTTACCCAAAGGCCACCGATAGCAAATGACATACCTAAACCACGGTAGCGGTTAGGGAAGATTTCAGATACGACAATCCATGCACCTAGGCTCCATGAGAACGCAAAGCAAATCATGAATACCATCATGCCAAACAGTGTCCAGTAACCCATTTGGATAGCGGCTTCACCTTGCAAACCTGCAGATTGGTAAATGAAGTAAGACGTCAACAGCAGGCCAAACGTGGCACCCAATGAACCAATTTTTAGCAGTGGTTTGCGACCAACTTTGTCCATGAGCAGAGAACCGATTAGGGTACCCACTAGCTGAATCACACCGACCCAAATAGTCAAGAAGAGCGCGACCTGGCTGTTACCTGTTACTTTTTCAAGTACAACTGGTGCGAAGTACATCATTACGTTTACACCACTTGCCTGTTGGAAGATAACAATCATGGTTGCGATGAAAACGAAAACCCAAAAGCGGCGTTGTTTGTGAACTTGAAGCTTTTCAACTTGCGCTTTGTTTTCTGCTTCTTCGTGGATAGAGTTATGAATCGCGTTAATAACCGTAGGCGCATAAGCAGGGTTGAAGATTTTACCAGTGACTTCAAGCGCTTCTTTTTCGCGTCCTACAAGCACTAACCAACGAGGCGACTCAGGGATGAAGAATGATGCAAGAACAAACAACGCACATGGGATAGCTTCAGAACCAATCATGATACGCCAGCCTACATCAACCAGCCATTCGTGAGTCATACCTTGAGCAATTAAGAAGTTAACAACGAAGATAACCACTTGACCGAATACGATGGCAAAGTTTTGCGAACTTAACGCACGACCACGGATTTTCTTCGGTGAGACTTCTGACATGTACATCGGTGATACGGAAGAGGCAATACCAACCGCTAATCCGCCAATCATGCGATAAACGATAAACCAGAAGAACGTGTCAACAAGGGCTGCACCAATCGCTGAAATAGTAAATAAAATGGCGGATAAAATGAGGGCCTTTTTACGGCCGTATTTATCAGCGACCTTACCGGATAGGAACGCACCGATAATACAACCAATGGCAACGTTTGATACAGCCCAACCGACGCCGATAGAACTTAGTTCAAAGTAGGTGGCAATAGGGGTAATTGCACCAGAAATTACTGCGGTGTCATAACCTAGTAGCAGGCCACCAAGCGCTGCAACAGCACAGATGACGAGGATATAACGTAAATTATAACTTGTATCTACAGTTTGATTATTAGTGGACATGAATCCTCCTAAATGAATTTTATTTTTCTGTGTAGGGCAACAGAACTGCTTTGTTGCAACCGGGTGCAAATCCCTGCACCCGTATACACTGTAGGTATTACTCGATATAAATTGTTTAGATTTTGAATTTGTAACCTAATGATTTATAAATCATTGATTAGTTGTAGAATTCAGGTTTTTCTGGAAGTTCGATTTTCTCAATGCCACCAGAGTATTTTGCTTTCACACAAGCATCGATCGTTACTGATACGCAGTAGCCGTCCCATGACGTTGGGCCTGTTAGTTGGCCAGCACGAGCGCCATCAATCCATTCTTGGAATTCAACGTCGAAGGCGTCAAAGAAGCGGTCTTTCCAATCTACAAAAATTTCTTGTTGTAGTGTCGCGTTGGTACGAATCACAGTTGTCGCAGGATCAGGAAGGGCAGCAACACCTTTCTCACCGGTAATCTGACATTGAATATCGTAGCCATACTGACAGAATACGAAGCTCTGAACCGAGATATGAACACCAGATTTAGTACTTAGAATCATGATGTGTGGATCTTGTAACTCTGGCTCAGAAGAGATTTGAGTTTTACGAGGAAGAATAACCTGTGCTGTCGCGTAGTCTTCATCCAATAGCCAGCGTAGAACGTCTGCTTCATGAACGAATGAGTCAGTAATCGCCATGTCACCACTAAACCCTGGTGCTTCTGGTGCATGGTGCCAGGCATTTAGCGTTAATGGCTCCCCAATGATCTTTTGATCAAGTACGGATTTGAGCTGGCGGTATGATTTGTCGTAACGACGCATGAAGCCAACCTGAACAAGGCGCTTACCGCAAGCCATTTCAGCATCAATGATACGGCGACAGCCTTCTTCCGTTACTGCTAATGGCTTTTCACACATTACGTATTTACCAGCTTCGATTGCTGCTAGTACGAACTCTTCGTGCGTTGGGCCCCAAGATGCGACAACGATTGCATCGACCATATCGGAATTGATTAGGTCAACACCATTATCAAAAACTTCCGCTTCAATATTTTCTTGAGTCAGCCATGAGCGTACTTGGTCATTATTCACGTCAAATACCGCGGTCACATGAGCACCCGTGAGATAGTTCACACGTTTGATGTGCTCTTTACCGATAGCACCAACACCAATTACACCTACTTTTAGATCAGTAATGTTTAAAGACATGATATTCATCCTTAATTATGTTTTTGTGCGGATAGTGATTTTTTTGTTTCACCATTCAGACTTTGATTATTGAATTAGTAAGTAACTTACTCATTTACCGATAATCTGGAGGCTAATATAGCATTCGCGTTGCCAAGCAAATGTGAAGTAGAACTTAAAATGGAATATTTGTTTTGTTTTTTATTTAAAGTGAATGTTCTATTTCATTAAATCACTGACTTAAAAGTAGAGCGTATAGCTAGATATAACGGTGTCTGCCGCACCTAAACAGAGTAATGGGGTAAGGGTATTCTCTTCAATAAACCGCTTGTTCAAAATGTGATCTTAAGCTGAAAGGAGAGTAAGAAAATTCTGATTGTGTGGTCTCGCAAATAGTCACTCAGTTGCGCAATAAGGCTTGTTTTCTGGACATGACGGGTTTTCACAGTGAATTGATAGCAGCGAGAATATTGCTATTGATTCTAAATACAGCGTATATGGGACGCTATTTATCTATACCTACCCATGGTTGGCCTACATTATACAGGTACGATGGATCGGACGACGACCAGAAGCTAAGTGTTATCAGTCACCTGGTTGCCTTCAAGTTATCTTTCGATGTGAAAATTTCATTTCATAAAATGTGTTAATAGAGGCTGGGCATCATTTTGTGATCTATGTTCAGTTGTGAAGGGAAAAATCTTAAAGAAGACTCTACATAAGGGTATTAGCCGATCTTTATCATTGTTTTTGAAATCTTCATTTCATATTATGGGTTAAATTGAAATGTAAAGCCCATTTGGGAAGTGCACATTAATACGCATAAGGAACAGTTGAATGTCTAATCTACTATCGAAATATCAAGCGTCTCCATCTGACGGTTGTACTCAAAACATTACCCCAGAAAATGCTGATTGGGGATATGTTGGATTTAAAGCTTATGAGTTAAAAGCAGGTGAAAGCCTTTCTCTGCCAGCTTCAGAAGTAGAGACTTGCCTGGTATTGGTTGCTGGTAAGGCAACTGTGGTGACGGACTCGGCAACATACGAGAATATTGGTGATCGCATGTGTCCATTCGAGCGCAAAAAACCTTATGCAGTTTATGTGACACCAAGTGATAACTGTGAAGTGAAGGCATTGACAGATATTGAGCTGGCAGTATGTACCTCTCCAAGTAAAGGCACTTATCCTACTCGTTTGATTGCACCAGAAAATATCGATGCTGAAGCGAGAGGCGTTGGTAACAACAAACGCTATGTTCACAACATTCTTCCTGATTATGCCGAAGCAGACACATTGCTGGTTGTGGAAGTTTACACTGATGAAGGCTGCACAAGTTCCTTCCCGAGCCACAAACACGACACGGCAAACGAGCCAAATGAGACTTATCTTGAAGAGACGTATTATCACCGACTAAACCCAGAGCAAGGGTTTGTTCTACAACGTGTTTATACCGATGACCGCTCATTAGACGAGTGTATGGCTGCTTATAACAAAGATGTAGTGAAGGCACCGAAAGGGTATCACCCTGTAGCGACGATTGCGGGATACGATAGCTATTACCTCAATGTTATGGCCGGCCCTTCACGTAAGTGGTTATTTACTTGGGAAGAAGACCATAACTGGGTTAATGGCCCAGAGTATGCGGCAAAACATGATTAATCTGCGATAGAGCAGGGCGATTTTGTCTCGGCTCCAACTGAATCACAAAGAATAAGTTCGCCCCAGAAGCCATGATTTTCATGGCTTCTTTGCTCTTATCAATAATGAAAATACCCACCAACGATGGCTGAGTGAACACCTGCTCAGTACTCCCTTTTACTTTTAGAAGAAGACTGTTATGGATACGACAACTCGAATCATACCTGCGAGTAAACATATCGCGTTAGTTGCGCATGATAACTGTAAGGCTCAACTCCTGAAGTGGGTTGGCGCAAAACAAGAGCAACTGAAACCTCACACACTTTATGCCACTGGTACTACGGGGCATATGATCCAGAAGAATACCGACTTAACCATTATTAGCATGATTAGCGGTCCAATGGGTGGCGATCAGCAAATTGGAAGCCTCATATCTCAAGGGAGTCTGGATATGCTGATCTTCTTTTGGGACCCGCTAAACTCGGTGCCACATGACCCTGATGTTAAGGCGTTACTTCGTATTGCCAGTGTGTGGAATATTCCTGTTGCCACAAATCAAGCGACGGCGGATTTTTTGTTTGCATCTGAGTGTATTTCGGGAGAGGTGGAAATCGAAATTCCTGATTATGAAAAATATTTGAGTAACCGGACCTAGCCTTTTCCTCAGACCCTAAATAAGAACATCGGTTATAGGAAATGAATGAAATGGAAACAAAAAAGCAGAGTAAGAATACTCTGCTTTTAGGTATATGAAGGACTCAAGAATTCTATCGATACTGAGAGTGAGAGTAGTTTTACACCACGCCCATGGACGCGAAAATTAAAACAACACCAGTAGCAACGACAGGAATCGCCAGCGTACAGACAAAAATATCTTTGTACGAATCGCGGTGAGTCATGCCACAAATCCCAAGCAGTGTAATCACCGCGCCATTATGAGGGAGTGAATCTAATCCGCCGCAAGCTATCGCTGCAATACGGTGTAAAGACTCAAGACTAATCCCTAACTCCAGAGCTTTTTGAATATAAACCTGGCCAAGTGCATCCAACGCTATACTCAGGCCTCCTGAGGCTGACCCTGTGATACCTGCAAGTAAACTGGTCGACATCGCAAAGGATAAAAGTGGGGTTCCTGGTATCGAAAGTATCCCTTCTTTGACTAATTCAAAGGAGGAGAGCGATTTGATCACGTTACCAAACCCGACAGCGGCGGCGGTATTCATGATCGGCATGATGGAGCTTTCACCGCCTTCGTTAAGAGAAAAGCGTATGTCCTTCATGTATTTCTTAAACAATAACAGTGCGACGATAATGGCGGTGGTTAGCGCGATGATAAGGCTCCACATGCCATTTACTTTTTGCAGCGTAGTATCGTAGTTGGCAAGGTAACTGGTATCGACACTTGGGAAATAGAAAGTCACGATCAGAAAGTTTAAAACCAGCACGATAACGATCGGGATAAAGGCAATGGTCGCAGAAGGAATGTTGTTATTCTCTTCGCTATCGTCACACTCCGACTCATCGTGAATGCCATAACCTTCTCCGTTTGTTCGAGCAATAGCTTCACGGCGTTTAAGCCAAAGCATGCCCAAGCCAAACATGGCACCGGCACCAACTAATCCAAGCGCTGGCGCAGCGTATGCCGTGGTACCGAAAAAAGGCATCGCGATGGTATTTTGGATTTGTGGTGACCCTGGTAAAGCGGTCATCGTAAAAGTGAAGGAGCCTAGCGCAATCGTCCCTGGAATCAGACGTTTAGGCACATTGCTGTCTTTAAATATTTGAGCGGCAATAGGGTAGACTGCAAATACCACCACAAACATCGATACACCGCCGTAGGTCAACACCGATACGGCGAGCACCACGGCTAAGATCGCATTATTGCTCCCAACCTTATTCACAATGACTTTAGCGATTGACTTTGCTGCGCCAGAATCATCCATCACTTTGCCAAAAATCGCACCAAGCAAGAAGGCGGGAAAATAGAGTTTTACATAGTTTGCCGCGCTTAACATGAAGACTTCTGTATAACTGGCCATCATGTACGTTCCGGCAGAAAACAGAGCAGCAACTAATGCTAAAATAGGTGCTAACCAAATGACTGACATGCCTCGGTACGCGAGGTACATCAACAAAACTAACGACAGCAATATGCCCAATATTCCAACGTCCACGGTAATCTCCAATATGTAATCAAATGTTATTTCCAAAATATATATAAATTGAAACATTCATTTTATTTTAAATAAAGTGAAAGATTGAGTTCATGTAGGTAAATCATCCGATATATTGATCAAAGACAGTAAAACACTAGATAAGGCGTATTTGGACTGTTCATTCTTCACATAAAATGAAAAATTCATTTCAATAAGTTTGTTTCGAATGGTACGTTTAAGAGCAAGTATTTCATCTACTCTTAGAATTCACGACCAATGTAATGATTAAGGAAATAGAATGAGCGCAAGAATCGTATTACCAAGGATTATGCATGTAGGCAAAGGGGCATCACTTCAGGCTGCGGATGTAATGGCAAGCGTAGGTGCATCTCGACCGTTAATTGTCACCGATAAGATGATGGTTCAACTAGGTTATGTAGCAAAAGTTCAAGAGGCGCTAATTGCCCAGGGCATCGAGGCTTCCGTATTTTCTGATACGATTCCAGAGCCAACAGTAAGCTCAATCGAGGCAGGTGTACAAATGGTGCGTGAAGGAGGATTTGACTCCATTATTGCTATTGGTGGAGGAAGCCCAATCGACAGTGCTAAAGCTATCTCGATAGTTGGTAAATTTGGTGGGCAAGTAAGAGATTACAAATTCCCTCGTGATGTTAGCGAAGCCGGGCTTCCGATCATTGCCATTCCTACTACTGCCGGAACCGGCTCTGAGGTCACTCGCTTCACGGTGATTACAGACGATCTACATGACGAAAAAATGTTGTGTTCTGGCCTTGGATTTATGCCTATCGCTGCGCTGGTGGACTACGAACTAACTATGTCACTTCCTCCACGCGTCACTGCTGACTGTGGCCTGGATGCGCTGACTCATGCTATTGAAGCGTATGTTAGTCAAAAAGCGAACCAATTCTCAGATACTCAAGCTCTGATCGCGATGGAAAAAATTGGTAAGAGTATTCGTCAGGCTTATCACAATCCAAAAGATGAAGCCGCGCGCTCTGATATGATGTTTGGTGCGACGTTGGCTGGAGTGGCATTCTCTAATGCATCAGTGGCATTAGTGCATGGCATGAGCCGACCGATTGGTGCGTTTTTTCATGTTCCTCATGGCTTATCAAATGCAATGTTGCTACCTGCTATCACCGAGTTTTCCATTCCAAGCGCTGAGCAACGTTACGCAGAGTGTGCTCGCGCTATTGGTGTTGCTTCTATGTCTGACACCAATGCAATTGCATGTAAGAAGTTAGTCAATGAACTGCGTGCACTAAATACAGAGCTATCCGTTCCTACGCCGTCTCAATATGGCATTGATAAAGAGCGTTTCTTTGAGCTTCTATCAACCATGGCGCAACAAGCACTGGATTCTGGGTCACCAGGTAATAACCCTCGCGTTCCATCTTTAGAAGAAACCATCGAGCTTTACAAAACGGTTTGGAACGAAGGCGAATAGAATAGTCCGAAGTCGACAATCGATTACCGACTAAGCCATACTATTTCAAATCATGTAGCGCGCTCTTCCAAATTGCTTTCCAGCAGCTGAAGAGCGTGTCTATCACCCTAAGCCTGCTTACTCTTGCCTAACTTACACTCACTGCTTTGCCACTCAGTATTACTTCTCTTTACTCGTTGAGAAATGGTGCTTTCCTGCAATTTTGCCCACTTATAAACAAACTTTTCATTTCAAGCTCGCCCAATTACGTAATGTATTTTTCTTACAAGAAGGCATTCCGGCTTAATTTTTTGCTGTGCGCTTACACGGCCTGGCATTCTTTAGCTGAAAAAGTGCTTTGTTTTCGTTGTCCTGAACGCCATGAAACATAGCTTCGGCAGGCTTTAAATTGAATTGTCCAATAAATTCAATTGATTATGCTCTGGCGTGGAAATGTTTATTTTATTTGCCTGTAAATATAAAATATCTATTGCATTTTGTGTGAGCTGGATCTATATTTACTCCCGTTGATGTAGGAAACTTACAAACATTTGGAGAATAAATTATGTACGCAGCTATCGCATATAACACTTACCACATGGTTAAAGACGCTCGCGAGAATCAAGTCGCTTCAGAAGTCGAAGCCGTGAAGAAAGAGAAAAAGCGTTTTTCATTTAAAGCACTTTTCAACAAAGCAGTACTAGAACCACAAACAACTCAAACTGTATAAGGAATAACGATATGTACGGAGCAATCGCATACAACACTTACTACATGGTTAAAGACGCGCGCGAGAATCAAGCTGTCTCAGAAGTCGAAGCGGTGAAGACAGAGAAAAAGCGTTTTTCATTTATGGCTTTTTTCAAAAAAGCAGTACCTGAACCACAAGCAACCCAAATTTTATGAGGAGAATGATATGTACGGAGCAGTCGCTTACAACGCGTACTACATGGTAAAAGACGCGGAAGAAAACCCAGAAACCAATAGCATTAAGATGAACGCGGACCAAAAGCCTTTAGCGTTTCTTTTTAATGAATTTGTACAAAACAACATACCGATGTTGACCAAGAGTAACGGTAGTGAGTTGTATTTTCTGCTACTTCTGGTGACATCATTTACAGTGTTACATGGATAAAATTTAATAAAAACAGTTAATTAAATGATTTTTTAATTTAGAGGTATATAAAAAGCTTACCTCGTATGCTGTCAGTAGTTTAATAGATAAATAGGCAGTAATACTTCGCGGGAATAGTGGAAAGTTGAGTAGTCTACCCGACTAGGGTGTTAAGGCGAGTCTCAAAGCTGGTGGCACTATGACCAAAGGACAGCACAACAGTCAGGTGAACTAAAACGCCAATGTTAGTGTTGATGATGAACTTAAATTACCACCAGATAGAAGCAGCAGGGCAGAATAGTGGCACAGTCCACTATGAAATACTGGATGTACTTCGAGTAGAATCATAACGTATCTCACCCAAAAACATGACTCGCCAGAGTCTGTTCATTTCCAATTTAATCAAGGACGTTCCTGCTGTCAGTCATTGTAGCGAACACCAACCACTCACATTGAATTAAACGCTCTGACTTCAGTGTACAGATTCGACGAGTACAGCGTTTCAGTCGTTTGCGAACCCACACCTAAAAAGTGTCCTTATTTCAAAATACTTTCCGTGGTCCTTAAATATTACCCTTCACTCCCTTAGAGAAACCAACCTAGTTGTAAAGGACTTACTCTGTTTCTAGCTGACGTATGTTTCTTTTTGTGATCTGGCGTTTCAAAAGTGTAAATTAAATTTTTCATAAATATTGAAAATGAAAAATTAATTTCATAGAATGGTTTCGTTCGATAAGGAAAAGCAAACCTGACATCAATAAACGAAGCTCAATTTGACGTTAGAAACCGCTTTTTAAAACAGAAATAGCCATAAGTACAACGCGAAACAAGTCGCTCAGTCAGTCTAAAATAGGAGTTGGTCATGGAGACTATTCATAACTATATCGGTGGAAGCATTCAGGAAAGCCAAAGCGGCAAATTTGCTCCAGTTTTTAACCCAGCTACTGGTGAACAAATTCGCCAAGTCGTTCTTAGCTCAAAGAGTGAAACGGAACTGGCAATTGAATCTGCTGCTAAGGCATTTCCTGCATGGTCGAAAATGTCGCCATTAAAACGTGCTCGAATCCTATTTAAGTTCAAAGAGTTAATGGAAGCTAATATGGACAAGCTTGCCAAAACGATTTCTACTGAGCACGGAAAGGTTTACTCAGATGCAATGGGCGAGCTAACTCGAGGCCTGGAAGTGGTTGAGTTTGCTTGCGGCATTCCTCATCTTCAAAAAGGTGAGCATTCAGCTAACGTGGGTACTGGTGTTGATAGCCATTCACTGATGCAACCACTAGGCGTTTGTGCGGGCATTACTCCTTTTAACTTTCCTGCGATGGTTTCAATGTGGATGTTCCCTATTGCACTTGCGACTGGTAACACATTCGTTCTAAAACCGTCAGAAAAGGATCCAACAACTTCTTTGATTCTGGCTGAGCTACTTTCTGAAGCAGGTCTTCCTGACGGCGTGTTTAATGTAGTTAATGGCGATAAAGAGTCTGTAGATGTACTACTAACGGATCCACGTGTTCAAGCGGTTAGCTTTGTTGGCTCAACACCAATTGCTGAGTACATTTACTCAACGGCATCAGCACATGGTAAACGTTGTCAGGCTTTGGGCGGCGCTAAAAACCACTGTATCTTAATGCCAGATGCAGATTTGGATATGGCAACGAACGCGATTATCGGTGCAGCATTTGGTGCGGCTGGCGAGCGTTGTATGGCTCTTTCTGTGGCAGTAGTCGTTGGTGACGAAACAGCGGATCACCTTATCGATAAACTGCGTACCGGCGTTGATAAAATGACCATTGGCCCTGGCATTGTCGAAGGTAAAGAGAATGATATGGGGCCGGTGATTTCTCAAATTCACAAAGAGAAAATCATTGGTTACATCGACTCAGGTGTAGAGCAGGGGGCTGATCTGCTTATCGATGGTCGCTCTTTGAGTGTTGATGGTTTTGAAAATGGATATTTTGTGGGTCCAACGTTGTTCGACAATGTGTCACCAGAGATGACTATCTATAAAGAAGAGATCTTTGGCCCTGTGCTTGCGATTGTTCGTGTTCCGGACTTTGAAACGGCTATCCAACTGGTTAACCGTCATGAATATGGCAATGGTACGGCAATCTTCACCCGTGATGGTGAAACGGCTCGTCAGTTTAGTGAAAATGTCCAAGCTGGCATGGTAGGTATCAATATCCCAATCCCAGTACCAATGGCATTCCACAGCTTTGGTGGTTGGAAACGTTCTGTTTTTGGTCCATTAAATGTGCACGGTAATGACGGTGTTCGTTTCTACACAAGAATGAAAACAGTATCTAGCCGCTGGCCTGCAAGTGATGTTCGCCTAGAGCAACACTCAAGCTCATTTAATATGCCAACATTAGGCTAATCAAACCTTTTATCCGTTTTGGTAGGGCATGGTAGGGGCCCGGATGGGTTAGCGCGTGGCAGAGCGCGCTACCTTTTTTTCTTTTTGCTGGCGAATAGCCAGCTTTTTTATGCCATTAAGAATATTTCCAGGGTTTATAGATTCACTATAAAGGCTGGTTAATCTCCCGTTGCCCAAACCCAAACCTATGCCTGTTGTTGAACTAAGCAATTTTGCATCTCATCCCGCTATGACCGCATACTCTATTGTCCAACCTTGGAATGAGCAAGGTATCGACGCAGCTTGATTTTATTTGCTTATATGGCCGCTTGGGCTTCCCAATACATGATAAGTTCTGCTATTAATGTTAAAAGTAACAATACTTTGACATAGGATGGGTTCACACAGGGTGTCAGTTGTCTATTCTATCCGATGTGCCAGATTCAATTGATTATAATAACGTGATTTGCGGATATTTTGCTGCTGCAAATCCTTTCTTAATGTGGGGTTAAGCTTTGGCTGGGGATATGAAAGTGGCAAGAATTGTTATTGTAATCACCTTGCTGATGCATGGTGTGTTTTTCATTGCGCTAAAGAATGTATGGCTCCAAGGTAGCGATCGTCACATCATAATGTTCACTGCAGTATGGTTTTGTGGTTCCGTGATATCTTTAATCAGGCTGCGTAAGGCGATTAAAGTTCAGAGTCTTACTTCACATTTTGATAAAATCGGAAGTGCTGTTTTGTGCGTAATTACGCTTATTCCACTCGGTGTGGGAGCTTATTTATTCTCCTCGCTATGAATAGCGTCGATTTGAGGTGGTTTCTGGCAGCGCTCATTTTTAGATACATCAGAGGCATTTTCTCAAGAGTAGATAATGGAACTTCAGCAGATAAATGAAAAACAACTTCATCAATTGATCGCGGATACATCGGGTATAGACATTGAGTTTTGTAACGGTTCTATCCCGCCAAAGCATGTTTTCAATCGTTCAGTTCAACACGCTCAAAACGCGATGGCTGATATATGGTCATTACCTTACATGATGTTATCCCAAGATCATGTCGTTGGTTTTTGCGGCTTTAAAGATGCTCCCAACGCTGGTGAGGTGGAAATTGGATACAATGTAGCGCCACAACAACAAGGTCGTGGGTTGGCAAAGTCTGCCGTTAACCAACTTTGCAATTTAGCGTTCGGCTCTGGTGCCGTTGAAAACGTAGTTGCTTTGATTTCGTCAACGAATCTGGCTTCACGGAATGTTGTCAATGCTAATAATTTCGTGTTTACAGACATGGTGGTTGATGGTGATAACGAAGAGCTCGAAAAATGGGTGCTAAACAAATCGCTTTGGATATAACACGCGTGTGAAAGTGGCGCCCAAGGCATGGGTTTAACATAGCATTCCTATCTACGGTTTAATGGGTTAGGTGGTATGCTACTTCACCACTATCAAAAATAGATGAGCCAACTAAACCTATTGTTATGACACCGATAGAAAGCCAACCAATCGGCTTTTTCGCATATAGCATTGATAATATCGATGCCGTGGCCATAGCCAGAGTGGCAGTCGGGGTCGATGTCATTCGAAACCACCAGTCGATCGTACTTTAATTCTATTGCCACACTATTGGCGCTATAACTAAAGGCATTTCTTAACACATTTTGTATCACGACATGGGCCAGTATTTTATTCACCGATTTTGAATTGAGACTGTATTGAACCGACAGTATGTCAGCCTTGTCTGTTCTTAACTGTTGTAAGCAGTAGTCCAGACTTTCTTGCAACGACAACAATTCTACCTGTTCGGTTTTGGACTCTCGGCTAATAGAAAGAAAAGTGTGAATTAAGGCCTGCATATCTTTATTTGCACTTTCAATTCTACTCAACGCTGGCTGCGCTTTAGCAAGATCCGGTGAGTAGGCGATGACTTCCAATGCCCCCTGTATAATAGTGACTGGCGTTCTGAGCTCATGGCTGGCAAACCGGGTAAAGTTGTGCTCTCGCTCGACGAATGCTCGTATTCGCTGAAATGCGTTAGTAAAACTCCGACTCAACTGACCTAGCTCATCTTGCCTATCCAATACGGCAGGAGGTGAATCAGGGCTGGCACATTCAATATTTTTCTGCAGAGTGGTGATGGGCTTAACAATAATCCGGGTGATGTAAAGACTGGCAATGAGTCCTATGCCCATTAACGCCATTACACCGATAACAACATAGTATTTGAGCCTATTCTGATAAAGGCTTCTCTCTAGATCTTTCTCAGGGAAATAGAGCAGATAAAGCAAGCCATCGGAAAATGGAGAACTGACTACTTGCACGTGCACTTTCGGGTGTTCAATTTCGAATACCCCTTGTTCTGTTAAGCCTGACAAATAAAGTGGTAAGCCTTTATCCGACCCCACAAAGCTGGAAAACATCGGAGAATTAACTTTGACCAGACGACCTTTTTTGATGGAATCATCTAATAAGAAGCGCATTTGCTGATTCAACTTTTGATTGACCAGGCTGTCTGTGTGCAGTTGCGCGTTAATCCAAGCCATTAGTAAAAGGCTAAGGGTTAATAATAAGACCAGCCCCATAATCAAAGCGAAAACTCGGTTATAAAGCCGTTTTTGAAAATATTGACTAGTTAATCTCATTGAGGCGATAACCCTTTCCTCGTACGGTTTCCAGCAATCCTTCAGGCAGTACCTTTCTCAGCCGATAAATATGTGTTCTCAGAACACTACTGTCGATGGTCTCACCATGCCAAAGTTCGTATTCAAGATCTTGTTTATGTACGATACGAGGAGCGGACAGCAGTAGGGTTTTTAATAGTTTGAACAACAATGGGTCCAGCTTTAATCGGTTGTTTTGAAAGAAAGCTTGTTCTGTTTCGGTGGAAAGGGTTAAACCGGAAAAAGTGATCTCGTGACTTCTGCCACCTTTGGATCTTAATGTGAGAGCCTCGAGCCTTGCTAGTAACTCCTGCATAGCAAATGGTTTGACTAAGTAATCATCGCCACCTGCGGCGAAACCAGCCAGTTTATCTTCCAACGTATCGCAAGCGGTGAGAAACAAAATAGGCAGGTGTTCACGACCTTGTTCCCGTATTTTCCTGCACGTAGATAACCCATCTAAGCCAGGCATCATAACATCCAAGATCATTACATCGAATTGGTTCTCGGATAATAACTCGAGAGCTGCTTGTCCTGTGTAAGAAAAATCTACCGAGTGACCCATTATTTCAAGGTATTCACCAATATTCGCCGCGATTTGAATACTGTCTTCGACGATCAATACACGCATCCATCTCCTCCGAAAATCAAATGATGTGCATGGAAAAAGGCTACCTGTGGGGTTAACCATCAGGTAGCCACAGTTAGCCAACTATAGGTTAGTTAACGACAATCTCCCGACCTGCACGACCTGTGCTGGCTATCGAACGTATCTTCACGCCAGCTTTCACTGTTGGCTTGTTTGAATGATCGTAGTTTTGCCAGTTTGTGCCATTGACCGAGTATTGAACGGTAACACCAGGGAAGGCGTTATTAATCGACAGCTTTCCGTTGTTGTCGATTTTCGCTCCAGGTACCGGAAGGCGGTAGGCCACACCTGCGGCATCTAACTTCGCAAACTCTTTATAACCCAGAGTATTGGCAAATTCGGTCCAGTCGTTATCACGGTTTACTATTCGTTTACCCATATGGTCGGTGCCTTTATACCCTGAGGTATTGGTTCGATACGCTTTTTCAGCATCGTACTCTAGTTCCCAGTCCGCTTTTGACCATGCTCGCTCTGCAATGCCTAAAATGCGAGGGAAAACACGGTGATCCAACTGTTCATCAGTACGAACCATTTCCGTCCATACGTGGCCTTGCATGCCTTTAAAGCGCTTTCCATCCTGAAGGGCTACCGTGCTGGCAGGGATTTCGAATGGGTTATTGTCTCTGTCCGTCATGGTCTCCGCATTGGCTGGTAAGTTCTCCGGCATAAAATTAAAGACTTTTTGCGTATCGGTATAACGTCCTGCCCAATAGTTCCCCGGTTCTCTTGGGTCGGCTTCGTATGGGTGGTCAAAGTAGGTGACCTCAGGCAATGACAAGATAACGTTATAACCCGCATTGGCGAGGGAGTGGGCTTCATTGGCACCACCCCAGAATAGGGCTGACCAGGTATAGGCTGAAGCGTCACCAGCAAGCTTGGTTGGGTCCATATAACTGCCATGTTTTAATCCGTCATTCCATGCGGCGAGGTTTAGTTGTTTGGCTTCCAGGATATGGCTGATCCGTTCAATGAAATACCCACCAAGGTCGGCCACGTTATCGATATTATTGGTCGGATCGACAAACAGTGCTCGACACACCGGGGAATCAACCCAAGCTCCGTGGGTTTCATCAGCGCCGATATGATAGTCCACCAGAGGTTGCCCCGCGTTTTTATGTTGTTTAGCAATCTCTGATATGACTTTGTCCATGAAGACAAAGCTCGATTCCATACAAGGGTTAATCGTGTTGTCAGTGTAGTTTTGAACCGAGAAATACTCCGAGCCGTCATGTCTGTCAGTAAGTAGGTACATTTCAGCCGCAGCCATATCTCCAAGTTCCGCATATTTGTGATAGCGCGCTTCCATTGATTTTACGGCTGCTCGAGCATGGCCGGGCATATCCATAGACGGGATAACCTGAATATTACGTGCTGAAGCGAAGGCTAAGATCTCCGCATAATCGTCAACGCTGTAGTAGCCAGAGCCAGATGTGGTGTCATCCGGACCTGAGCCAACTTGTGGTAACAGGCACTGACGTTCGCTCAAATCATGACAACGTTGTGCGCCAACCTCGGTGAGCTCTGGCAAGCCGGGAATCTCCAAACGCCAACCTTCATCGTCTGCGAGATGGAAGTGAAATTTATTCATTTTGTATGCGGCCATTTGATCGAGTACTTTCTTGATCTCAGCCTTTGATTTGAAATTGCGAGCTACGTCCAAATGCATACCTCGATGTTCAAATCGTGGTGCATCGTAATCAATAGTGACTTCAGGAATAGTCTGGCTGCCGACTGTGACGAGCGCCGCTAATGACTGTACACCATAAAATGCACCTGCTGGGTCAGCCCCAACGACCCGGACTTCTTTTGGTGTCACCTTCAGGGTATAGGCTTCCTGCTTAGTCTTTCCTTTAAATGCCTTGTGTTTAGGGTCGACAGAAATTACAACGGGAATCCCTTTATTCGGAGTGACGCCAAGCTGGTTGAAGCGGTGTTCGAGCGCATCTAGCTGGTCTGCCGTCAGGCTATCTTCTTCTATTTTCAAATTTAGCCCAGCGCTGATGTTAACACTGCTGTTATGCACCTTTATATCGATAGGGGAAGGGATGATTTTGGCAGAGACAGATGATAAGCCGAGATCTTTTACTGCAAGGTTTCTTTCATATCGTGTTCCAGCGGTTGCCATGATGCTGCTGTCTTCTGGGTAACGTTGCCACATATTGGCGTCTTCCGGTGCGGTACTGATCAAATCCAGGTAACCGGACAAGTCGGCTAGGCCGTCTCCTTCCTGCGGAATAGTATTTGGAATAACTCGAGCTTCAGCTCCTTGTGCTGCCACGTAGTAGCGAGGCATGTAGTCAGAATCGACGATTTTCCAGTGCTCGGCGTCAAACTGAATTGCGACGGAATCACCTGGTTTCAGGCCTTTAAATTTGCTGGTTGGTACGAGTCGATGAAGATCGCCATTCACGTGCGTAATTTCGAATAAATCTGATTTTGTATCCAAAATACGGCGAAGGTTGGAGAAGTAGATTTCCCAGTCTCCACCAATCTCTTTTTTGCCTTTATTTGTCAGGGTGATCTCAGCGCGATAGCAATATCCTCCGGGACATTTCGCCTTGGTATCAGCTGGCTGATGTTCAATTGATGCGATGTGAACTTCAAGCGAAGAGGCGACAGTATCGACTACCGATTGTATTACTTCTGTCTTTTGTTGATTTTGTTCTGAAGAATAAGCATTACCTGCCAAAAGAGACAGTGAAATTGCAGTCGCAACGGCACTAATATTTACATTCATGTGGAATACCTTAAACGTCGTATAACCTTATTATTTAAAAACCACCAAATCGGAGTCACTATTCGCGCGTTCAAAAACCATCCGCTTGCTCAATACCATTCTTTAGATATTGATAAACAATATGCTTGTATGGTCATATAAAAAGTAAGGACAAACAAGAGCATAGTTTCTTAGCGACCCATAACCTGATCGCATCCTTTTAAATTCCATCGCCTGATCAAACAAATGTTCAGTCGATGTTATCAGCACATACGTGCTCACCGGAATATAAGACTAAGGTGTTCAAGGTGGTGGGAATGTCAAAAAGTCTGTCCTTTATGGATGATTTATCACAGGCTGCGGGGAATGCGACGGACTTCAAATGTTTCCAATTACTAAGTGATTAAGTAATTAAAAATAAACATTTGGTTTTATGATTTAAATCATCTGTTGTTGTTAGGAGCTATCACTTTTTTAATCCGGTCGAATATTTGGAATTTTGTAGTAGTGATTTTCTAACAACTTACTAGCATGTCGTTGATTTCAGGTTGCTAAAGATGGTTAGAAATGAATAAATCACAGTTTGAGCATTGGTCAAAAACGCGGACCAAAGGTTTCCTCCAATATGTATTCTTTAATAGCATCAGTATCTTATTCGTCGTCTTCGCTATTCGTTTTATCATGCATTCTATAAATGGTGATGAAGTGTCAATGATAGACTTTATTATCGAACAATCACTCGAGATGGTAGTCATTCTTTTAGTTCTACCCTTTTCATTTTGGTGCTCATGGGTCATTAAAGAGGCACGATATGAAAAAGAAAAAAGACAAAAAGTGAGCCGTAGTTGATGTTAACTCAAGTTTATGTTTTTAATTGGTATATTGATACTTTATCTGGAGAGTTATGAAGTACTTTCTGTTTTATGATGAGAAGTTGATGAAAATTTATGACTTCTCCAATGCTAAGTTTATCTTTATTGTATACGCGCTAATGTGTACTTGGTCTAGTTTGACGCATAATACGCTGCTATCTGTTTCTACTGCAATCGACCATTATTTTGATATTGATTTAAGTTCTATTTATTCATACGCTGAAGTGTGGACTGGCATTGATTATTTTTCATTGGTTGTATTAGCTCCTGTTATTGAGACAATTATTTTCCAAGTCATTATTCAAAATATTTCTCGTAAAATCACAAGCAGTCTATTTTTATCTGTACTCATTGCGAGCTTTTTATTTTCTCTAACTCACCTGACTAATAATATTGCAAACGCGGTAAATGCGTTAGGTCTGGGAGTAGCGTTTGCAGTGACTTACGAATACTTCCGAGTTAAATATGGGCATTGTTGGGCCACATTGGTTACTATTTTACTTCATGCTTTTTGGAACGCATCTTTGTCTTATTCATTTTATCCAGAAAAACTGATGGGTTCAGGCATGTAAGTTGTGAATATGTATTAGTTCGTTATTTTTCACATAGAAAAGCGAAGTTAGAATTAAAGAAGTTTAAAATTCTATGATCCCAATTTTAAGGTGTGCCATCTTTTAGAAGACCTTCATAGGGTTAATAAAGCGATTCACTACTATTAAAAAAACAGTAATACTCAACGAATATCTCAAAAAAGCTATCCACCACAAATGATACATTACTTAATTGATCTGTGTCAGGTTGCGACCCATTCGTAAATTTATAATTCCTCAATATCGCAAATCAAAATGTGTTGAGAACTATGCAGTATACACTCCATGAGTACCTAGATATCGACCGAATACAAACATTGCAAAACAACTTCAGTCAGTCAATGGAAATCGCATTGGTTGTCGTTGATGCCTATGGTGAACCGGTAACTAAACCTAGTGGCTTTTGTGATTATTGTGCTCAATCTCGAAAAGATCCACAAAAGCAAAAACGATGCTACGAGAGCGATGACGCTGGCGGTCGTGTCGCGATGCAAACTGGTAAACCTGTTGTTTATCGCTGTTATTGTGGTTTTGTAGAGTGTGCCGTTCCAATTATGGTTAACGGCCACTATCTGGGGGCGATGATTTCAGGTCAAGTCAGGGTTGAAGACTGCGACAAAAGCACAATACCCCATATTTTAGAGAACAACAAAATTTGGGAAGATAATGCTGAATTGACTGCGTTGTATGATAAATCAAAAAAGATGGGCTACGAGAGGTTTGTATCGACAGCAAATACCTTGTTTGATGTAGCATCTTACTTGGTAGAACAAGCTCACTCTCGTATTGTGCAAGATGAACTTCATAGAAAAGAGTTAGAGCTAAAAAATGAATTACAAAAGAGTATGGAAATGGAAAGAGCACTGCGAGAAGCAGAGTTTAAAGCACTTTCTTATCAAGTAAGACCACACTTTTTGTTTAATGTCCTCAATACTATTGGGCGGTTGGCATATTTGGAAGAAGCACAAAGAACTGAGGCGATGTTACATAATTTCTCAGATATGATGCGATATCTACTAAGAAAAAGCTCTCGCGGTGTTATAACATTAGGCAATGAAATAAACTATGTGAAGAATTACATGTCCATTCAAAAAGTAAGAATGGGCGATCGATTTGAGTACTCATGCGATATTCCTGAAAAATATTCAAGCATTCCTTGTCCTTTTTTGACTCTTCAGCCATTAGTTGAAAACTTTTTTAATTATGTTGTTGAGCCAAGGGATACTATTAGCCACCTCAACATTACCGCGTTTGATGATGGTCAGGATGTATATATAGAACTACAAGACAATGGTGATGGAATTAGTGATGGTAAAATCCAAGAAATCATTACTGGAGTGCAAAGTTCAAATAATGGAAGTATCGGAATTTACAATATAATAAACAGATCGGAAATGTTATATGGTGAAGGATATAAGCTAAAAATAACCAGCCCAAACAAACCGATGCTAGGGACTAAAATCACGCTTAAATTCCCTATGTCAAATCAATAAAAGAGAGCTCTTATGTATAATATAGTAATAGTTGAAGACGAACTAATTGAAATGGAGTCCATAGAGAGAATTGTATTACAATGTGTCAACAATGCCTTTATATATAAAGCATCAACAGGTAAAAAAGCAATAAAGTTAATTGATGAAATTAAAAATATTGATATGATTCTTGTTGATATAAATATACCACTACCAAATGGTAAAGAAGTCATAGAGTATTTACGTTCTAGACATAAAGAATCCAAAGTCATTGTCACCACAGCTAATGACGATTTTGACATGTTACATGATATGTTTCATTTGAAAATTCAAGACTACTTGTTAAAACCTGTCAGGAAAAACATTTTAATCGATACAATTAAAAAATCACTTGGTGTTGATGAAGACGTGATTGAAAAGTCCAAAGCACTAAAAGTTAATATAGAAAGTATTGTCGAAGAAAAAAATTATGCTATTTGGAATGATTTTGTATTAAATATCATCAATGAAAGTTATCTAAAGAATAAAGAAGATGTTGATGCCAGAGATGATGTAAAGTATTTCTTAGATACATTATGCATCTATCTTGACTCTTTAAGTGACGATTACTCAACCAGTTGCTCTAAGCTATATTCACTGTCAGAAGTAGTAAGTCGTTCTGGTTTACGTGAAGATCTATACCCACAGCTTATCTTTTCTTTGTTTAAAGTGGGTGATGTCATTTTCACAAACTCGTTCAAAAAACATCCCTCTAGTATCGACTTTATAAATAGAGCAAAATTTCATATTGAAAAAGACATATTCAATAATATTACCTTGGATGAAATTGCAGAAAAAACGTTTGTTAGTTCTTGCTATTTAAGTAGGGCATTTAAAAAGAACGAGAATGTAGGATTTTCTAATTACATAACAAAAAGAAAATTAGCAATTGCAAGTGCACTATTAAAATTTAGTAATATGAAAATAAATAAAATATCTTTAGAACTTGCGTGGAAAGACTCTAACTACTTTTGTCGAATATTTAAAAAAGAGATTGGTATATCGCCTTCTGATTACCGAGAAGCATAGTATGAGCAAAGATTAGACATAGCGTTAATTGTATTATTTTGCCCTAATTGGGAGGTCGGACAGCAAAAAAATCCACTATACGGGCAAGATAATTTATTTATCTATCTATATTATCAATAGAAATGAATGATAGTATGAAAGTATAGATGATGGAAAGCTACTTATTTAGTTCTGAGTCCGTTTCAGAAGGCCACCCTGATAAATTAGCCGATCAAGTATCTGATGCGATTCTAGATGCTTTTTTACTCCAAGACCCTTTTTCTAAAGTAGCATGCGAGTGTTTGATTAAATCAGGGGTTGTTATTATTGCAGGTGAGATAAATTCATCGGCAATAATTGATATAGAGCCTATTGTACGAAGTACCATCGTCGGTTGCGGTTACAATCATTCTTCAGTTGGATTTGATGGTAATACTTGTGGTGTTATCAATTTACTTGGCGTTCAATCGAGCAATATATCTGAAGGGATTCGCAGTACCAACTTTTCAGAATTAGGCGCGGGTGATCAAGGCATCACATTTGGCTATGCTTGCAATGAAACGTCAGAGTTAATGCCCGCTACGATTAGCTATTCACACAAGCTAATGAAAAGGCAAGCCTTATTAAGAAAGGAAAATACTTTGCCTTTTCTACTCCCCGATGCCAAAGCTCAAATTACGCTTGAATACAATCAAAACAGAATACAGCAAGCCCATACCATTTTACTCTCAACACAACATTCACCCTCCGTATCTTTAAAAGATCTGCGTGAGGCTGTGATTGAAGAAATTATCAAGCCAGTTATTCCAGCGGTATGGATAACATCTAAAACCCGGTTTTTAGTTAATCCTGCGGGGGAGTTTCTTATTGGAGGGCCAACTGCAGATTGTGGCTTAACAGGTAGAAAAATAATTGTAGATACCTACGGTGGTGCTGCTTGTCATGGTGGTGGTGCATTCTCAGGAAAAGACCCATCAAAAGTCGATCGCTCTGCTGCTTATATGGCGAGATACATCGCCAAAAACCTAGTTGCAGCAAAATTGGTTGAAAAATGTGAAATCCAGCTTGCCTGGGCGATTGGTATTTCTGAACCAATTTCGATGAAAATAAATACATTTGGTACAGAAACTGTACCAACTTCTCGCCTATATCAGCTTGTTAACGAACATTTTAATCTTCGTGTGTACGAAATGATTCAGCACTTAAATTTACTGGTTCCGCGCTATCGCAAAACGGCATGCTATGGCCATTTTGGCCGAGATATATTCCCTTGGGAAGATACGACAATATCAGAACGATTGCGAAGTGGGGCTTAAATAGCCTCGGAATAAACTTATTGAATATTAAGGAGAAAGGTATGTCTATTTCTGGCCAAAGTCTAGGCTTAATAGAAACGATAGGCTTAGCGACTGCAATCGAAGCTGCAGATGCAGCGATAAAATCAGCAAATGTCGAATTACTTGGCTACGAAGCGGCTAAAGGTAACGGCATGCACACGGTAAAACTTGTAGGTGATGTTGGTGCAGTTAAAGCCGCCGTTGATGCAGGTGTTGCGGCAGCGTCGCGCATAGGTGAGGTATATGCGTACAAGGTTTTGGCCCGAACTGCCGAAGGCCTGGAATCAGTTCTTTCTAGTGATGGAAATGTGGGTGCCAAAGCCCAAGATGCAGCTCAGGAGCCAATAAAACAAGGGGAAGAAGTTAAAGAAGAACCAACATTGGAGTCTAAAGACGTAAAGACGCCACTTGCAGAAACTACATCCAAAGCTAAAGCTGAGGATAAAGAAGTTGTTACTACGAAACCTCCCAAAGCTGAGACAACTACTACAAAAAAGGCGACTAAACCAACCACACCGCCAGCAAATAAAGTGACTTCTGTGCGTAACAAACCCAATTCAAGAACAAGCCGCCGCACTGCATCAAATTAATTCACTATTTTCGTTTAGGCCACCCCCGAAAGCGTAGAGATTATGTGATCGGGGTGAGCTGTATTAACCTTGCAAAAGTCTAGTTATAGAATTGACTACTTTGTTTTAAGTACGTAATTATCGGAAGTGAAGTGTTATACTAATTCCAAATTATACCTAACCAATAAATTCTCTTGTACATATCTAACATATTTCCCTAGTGACAGAATAACAAGCTTATAAAAAACGCTGTTCTAAGGCGCTATTTTTACTTTATATCCACATACATAATTAGCGTTATCATCATTAAATATAACGTTATTACCTATAACTTTATGCGAATTCGATGGGAATGGATAGGTATAAGAGGGAAGAAATTGGTCACGATTAGATTAACTATGCCCAAGTCTTAATGAGCGAATACTATTCGAAAGTACTCTATTTAAGACTCAGGCATTATTGAAGGGAAGCTAACTTTCTAACACTTTAATACTTCAACTAACTGATTCTGATTCTGTACATTGCACTTCATCCGATGGCTTAGCTACATATTGATCAATTAAATAGCGATAACCAGCACCACCAATGCACGCACCAATAAGTGGCGCAACGATAGGAACGATCATGTAGGGAATATCTCTTGCGCCAGTGAATGTCATTTCTCCCCATCCGGCTAAGAAAGTGAACAGTCGAGGTCCAAAGTCACGAGCTGGGTTCATGGCGAAGCCGGTTAACGGTGCCGCAGCTGCACCAATGACGGCCACTAGAATACCGATTAACAATGGTGCTAAAGCGCCTTTTGGTACACCGTTACCGTCATCAGTCAATGACAATATCAACGACATTAATGTGGCCGTTAGGATTATTTCAACTATTGCAGCATGAAACACAGTGATAGAAGGGTGAGGAAATGTGGTAAATATGCCAGCTAACGCGAGGCTCTCTTGAGATCCTCTAACGATATTATGCGCAGTTTCATAATCCGAAAATAGATTTTGATAAATAAAATAGCATACTGTTGCACCAAAAAATGCCCCTGCTACTTGTGAAATGATATATGGTAGAACTTTTCTTTTCTCAAAATTAGCAAATAAGCATAAGCCAATAGTCACCGCTGGATTTAAATGTGCGCCGGATATGCCTGCCGTTAAATAGACGGCTAAAGCAATACCTAAGCCCCAAACAATCGCGATCTCCCATAGTCCAAACTCAGCGCCTGCCAGTATTGTTGCACATAAGCATCCCGCACCAAAGAATATAAATAATCCAGTGCCAAAGAATTCAGCAATGCACTGGCCTCTTAGTTTTTTATCCATAATTAAACCTTAATTTTTAAATTAGTAGGTAGGGTTTTACCAAACATTTGTGTTTGAATTATCACCAATTCAGTATATCTATGGTTATGAGTAAAATATTGTCTATTTGTGTTTTTTTATATGATTAATTTGTTCTTTACTCTTATAGTTCTCTAACTTTTCACAACACTATATTTTTTTGTCTTTCTACTACTTTGAACAGCAAAATTATCCTAGACGTAGTCAACTTCTTATAATCTTACTTATATCGATTGGTGTTAAATTAACAATAGTTATAAGTTTAATAGAAAGTGAGAATTTAATGACTCGTCGATTTTTTTCCGTACCTGATGTGTACTTTGGTACAAACGCTATTTCGTCTTTAGATCGTTTAAATGATAAAAAAGTCGCTATTGTGACAGATGCTTTTATGGTTTCTTCGGGTAAGGCTCGCTCACTTATTAAAGAAATGCCTTATGCGACTGTTTCAGTGTTTGGTGAGGTGAAACCAGACCCAAACACAACCGTTGTTATTGCTGGCGTACAACAGCTTAAGTCATTTCAACCCGATGTCATTATTGCTTTAGGTGGCGGTTCTTCTTTAGATGCAGCAAAGGGCATTAAAGTAACTTTAGAAGAATTCTACCAAGGTAAGCCCATCGAGCTGATTGCAATTCCAACCACAAGCGGCTCTGGTTCTGAAGTAACTTCGTATGCGGTTATTTCAGATGCATCCAGTGGTAAAAAATATCCGCTTGTTTCTACTGATCTATTACCAGATGCCGCCATTTTGGATCCAGAATTAGTGCTAAGTGTTCCTCGCCCAGTTGCTGTGGATACCGGTATGGACGTATTAACTCACGCAATTGAAGCCGTTGTTTCTATTAACGCAAATGACTTTAGTGATGCGCTTGCTGAAAAAGCTATCTATTTGGTTGCGACTTATTTACCACAGGTTGTTAAAAATGAGACCGCGATTGAGCCTCGTGAACATATGCACAACGCATCATGTATGGCTGGTATGGCATTTAATGGATCAGGGCTGGGCTTAGTTCATGGAATGGCGCACGCGTTGGGAGGCGTTTTGCATATATCGCACGGCAAGATTAACGCTATGTTATTGCCGTTAATTATTGAATTTAATGGTGAGACTGAGAATACAGATATCTTAGAAAAATATCATAAGTGTGCTCGTCTAATGGATATTGAAGTCGATTCTCCCTCACATGCAGTAATAGCACTATCTGAGGCTATTCGTAACCTAAACCGACAGTTTCAAATTCCTTCATCCTTAACTGAACTTGGCAAAAATCGACATGAAATCGAGGGTGCAAGACGGGCAATTATTGATTCAACTTTGTCAGATGCTTGCACGGCAACCAATCCGAGAAAGCCGTCAGCAAGAGACATTGATAAGTTGCTCACAAAAATAATTGGCTAATCTGGATCGTTTTGTCACAGCAGATTTTTGTTAGCAAAAAAGTCCTCATTAAAGGCAAACAATATGGCTGATTACAAATTATTGTAAGACGAGTCGCTTCCTCTAAGAATGGTAAAACTAATATGGACGCAATTAAGGAACAGGCAGAGTTAATTACTCAGCAAATAATGAAAGAGTTATTTGGACAATCGGCTACTCAATCTCCGAACCAGGATGTGGCAGCGCAAAATATAAGTAATCAATTAGTAGTACCTATTGGTATTTCAAATCGGCATGTCCATTTGAGCAGAGAAGATATGGATGCGTTGTTTGGCGTTGGTTCAGAACTTACTCGTTTTAAAGCGGTAAAACAACCTGGGCAATATGCCGCTGAAGAAGTGGTTACGCTAAAAGGTCCTAAAGGTGAGCTACAACGTGTTCGAGTACTTGGCCCATTACGCAGTGAAACACAGGTAGAAATTTCTATTGCTGATGGTTTTGCGCTGGGTGTGAGAGCGCCCGTGAGAATGTCTGGGGATCTAGACAGCTCACCGAGCATTGAACTTATTGGTCCTAGAGGAAAGGTTATTAAGGATCATGGCGTGATCGTGGCTTGGCGACATATCCATATTTCACCACAAGATGCCGAATCCTTTGGCCTTAAAGATGGCATGGAAATCGATGTAGAAACTCAAGGTGATCGTGCCGGAATTCTGCGTAACGTTGTGGTTCGCGTGAGCAACGATGCGGTAATGGAAATGCATATTGACGTAGAAGAAGCGAATGCATTTGGCCTGAAAAATAAAGATTGCGTGACGCGCTACCTAGTGGGATAAGCCATGTCTGATTCAACTTCTTACAAACGACTAAAAAAACTCGCCAAATTGGTCAAGGACGAAAAGTGCTTGAAGAAAAAGGGGCCATTTAAAGTCGGTGTTGACCTTGGCACTGCTAATATTGCGATCGTGGTTGTCGATAGGAACAACAACCCGGTAGCGGGCGCGAGTTATCCATCTAAAGTTGTCAAAGATGGCATAGTGGTGGATTACATCACAGCGACTCAAGTGGTTTCGATGTTAAAGCAAAAGGTCGAACAAGGGCTAGGCTGCACATTAGGAAAGGCCGCTACAGCCATTCCTCCTGGTGTATCTGAAGGCAGCGTAAAAGTCATTGTGAATGTGGTTGAATCTGCAGGGTTTATTGTAACCAATATCGTCGATGAGCCGGTGGCAGCCGCTTGTGCATTAAATCTGGAAAGCGGAGCGGTGGTCGATGTTGGTGGTGGTACGACGGGGATGAGTATTTTAGATAAAGGTGACGTCATTTTTAGTGCTGATGAACCGACGGGTGGCTCTCATATGACATTAGTTTTATCGGGTGCGATGGGGCTTGAATATGATGAAGCTGAAACAATGAAGAAAGACTCACAGCATGAACAACAAGTATTTTCTGTCGTGCGTCCTGTCGTAGAAAAAATGGCTAGTTTGGTTTCGTTATGGCTTAAGACAAATTCTGCACAGCAACTGTGGCTCGTTGGTGGTGCAACCAGCTTCAGTCAATTTCCAGAAGTGTTTACAAAAGTGACGGGTATTGAGTCACTCTCCGTGCCTGAGCCATTGCTGGTTACTCCGTTAGGAATAGCAATGAAGGCGACGGAGTAAGCCGTTATGGAAATAAAAGACTTAACCGTCATGATCAGCCAGATTGTTGATGACATCCTAGAGAAAAAACGCCAACGCTCAAAAGTGATTCGAGTGATTTTAACCGGTAATGAACAGGAATCATTGCTCGATACGCTCAACTGCATTAAAGCGCTATATCGTTCAGGTTATGGTATTGCAGTGACGCTTTCCCATACCGCTAATAGCTCAGTTATCAAATCTGTATTTTTACGTTGGCAGCAAGAAGGGGATATTGAGTTCTCGATGGACTCATATTTACCTGATGACCGATCAGACGATTATTATGGTCTCTTTTTTCCAGCTATATCAATGAACAGCTTAACGAAGCTGGCGTTATGTATTCGAGATAATTTAGCAACGAGTTGGGCTTTTCACGCTTTATTAAATCGAAAGCCGATAACCGCAACATTAAATCATGAATGTCAAACTATTGTAGAAAAAGCCTCGGGTCCGTTAATTGAGCAATTTTCGACTTATTTAAATAAGGTAGAAGATTATGGCGTCCGTTTTATTGGCAAGCCTAATGTATCTTCTGTTGCGAGTCACTCATTAATAACGTTAAAAGACGTAAAATTACTGCCAGAACACCAACCTTTAATCATTGAAAAAAATACGATCATTACGCCGTCAGCTAAAGACGAAATTGCCCGTCGTCGTATCTTTATTGAAAGAATCAATTAAGGGGAAATCATTATGTATTTAGCAAAAGTCACCGGAGCGATTGTATCAACCACTAAACATGAATCATTGAATGGCAATAAGTTGCTCATTGTCACGCGTTTAGATGAACAAAACCAGCCAACAAGCGAAACGGAAATTGCCATTGACTGTGTCGGTGCCGGTAATAGTGACATTGTTGTCGTAACGACAGGAAGTTCCGCTCGTAATAGCAGTACGCACTCTAATTCTGTTACCGATGCGGCCATTGTTGGCATTGTTGATTCTTTAGAGCTGTAAGCGTGCGAAGAGAGGACCAAATATGAGCAATGCATTTTCAGAGAGTCAGAGCGCGCAAGCAATAAAACTCGGTGACAGTAGCAAAAATACTCACCTGACTCTGCAAGATATCATGCGACTCGGTCAATTTGCCTGTCAGGCCGCAGAAAGAGTGGGCATTGATATTGTTTTCAGTTTTGTCGACCAGGTTGGGGCCGAGCGGTATTTCTTTGTCATGGATGATGCGCTTCTGGTTAGCCATGAACTGGCAACACAAAAGGCCTGGACAGCCGTAGCATTAAAGGTGTCTACATCAGATTTGGCCGGGAAGATATTACCAGGTCAAAGTTTATACGGGTTACAAAATACGCCCAAAGTATGTTGTATCGGAGGTGGGGTGCCAATCTGGAAAGACACTCAGCTACTTGGGGCCATTGGTATTAGCGGCGGAACCGTAGAACAAGATTGTGCTATTGCTCAGGCAGCGATTTCACTTTTCACTCGATAATTAGCCGTGAGCTAAAAAATCACCGTATTTAACCCCCCATTGTTTTTCAAATTTATTCGCTCTTGAGGTAATCATGTTGTCAGAATCTCGTGTCTTAGTTATTAATTGTGGCTCATCTTCGATGAAATTCTCTGTTTTACCAACAGGGAAAGATGAGCCTGTTTTGTCGGGCATTGCAGAAAAATTAGGCTTGTCCGATGCGTTTATTTCAATCAAAGATTCTGAAGGAAACAAGACGCTCTTTGAATTACAACAAGGCACCCATGCCGCAGCACTAGAAAAACTATTTGCAACCATGACGAGCTTAGAACTGATGGACTCGTTATGCGCCATCGGCCACCGAGTTGCGCACGGTGGTAGTGAATTTAGTGACTCTGTTCTTGTTACAAATGAGGTCATTGAGCAAATAAACCAGTTGTCTGAGCTCGCTCCTCTGCATAACCCTGCAAACCTGGTTGGGATTAAAACAGCGATGTCGCTATTGCCGAATATTCCAAATATTGCGGTATTTGATACCGCTTTTCACCAAACGATGCCAGAAGATGCGTATACCTACGCGATTCCTCTTGAGCTTAGAGACGAGCATAAAGTGAGACGTTATGGTTTCCATGGTACCTCTCATCGTTTTATTGCTTTAGAAACTGTTAAGCGTCTGGAACTTGATGCAAATAATCACGGCATCATAGTAGCGCATCTTGGTAATGGTTCTTCTGTTTGTGCGGTGAAAAACGGGAACAGTGTCGATACATCAATGGGAATGACACCACTGGAAGGCCTAGCGATGGGCACGCGCTGCGGTGATTTGGACTTTGGTGCGGCGGTTTATATCGCGAATCGTACCGAACAATCATTGGATTCTGTGTATAGCTTAACCAATAGCCAGTCTGGTTTATTGGGGGTTTCTGGTCTTTCAAGTGACTGTCGTGAGTTGGAGCAGGCTCGCTTAGAAGGTAACGAACGAGCAGCGTTAGCCATAGATGTCCTCGTTCACCGTTTAGCGCGTCATATCGGTGGTCATTTAGCGTCGTTAGATCGTATTGATGCCTTGGTATTTACTGGTGGTATTGGTGAAAACTCAGTATTGATCAGAGAGCTTACGGTACAAAAACTCGCGGTATTTGGATTTAAATTAGATAAAGAGAAAAACGCGTCAACAACAAGAGGTAAATGGGGCGTTGTATCAACACAAGACTCACCCGCGATTGTTGTTTTGCCAACCAATGAAGAAAAAATGATTGCGCAAGATGCCGCAGACTTAGCCAAGCAACAGGTAAATGAAATGGTCAAAAAAATTGCTTAATCGTTGAGGCAATATGATGAAAGAACAACACAATATCAGCCAGTCGTATCTAGACCAGTATGATAAAAATACCATTGTTGAAAGAGTGAAAAATGCAGCGGTTGTCGGTGCCGGTGGCGCAGGGTTTCCCACCTATGTGAAACTGCAATCTGACGCGGAAATTTTCCTCGTCAATGCGGCAGAATGCGAACCGATGCTAAAAGTGGATCAGCAGTTGATGGTCGTAAAAGCGGCTGAAATGATCCGTGGACTCAGTTACGCGATGAAAGCCACTGGGGCGAAAGAGGGCGTGATCGCATTAAAAGCCAAATATCAAAAGGCGATCGATTCATTAACCCCTTTATTGGCGCCGAATATGCGTATCCATATTCTCAAAGATGTTTATCCAGCGGGGGATGAAGTCATCACCATTTGGATGGCAACTGGGCGGCGAGTTCCGCCTGCACAGCTACCGATCACTGTCGGCGTGATTGTAAATAATGTACAAACCCTGATTAACGTATGCCACGCGGTAGAGCATGAACAAGGCGTTTTCGAGCGCACACTTACGATTAATGGATGTGTGAAAAATCCAATGACCATCACTGTCCCTTTAGGTATCCGTTTTCAAGAACTGCTTGATTACGCAGGAGGGGTAACCGTTGATGATTTTGCGGTAATTAACGGTGGGCCAATGATGGGCGTATTAGTTGAAGATTTAAATCAATGCGTGACTAAAACGACCGGCGCACTCTTAGTGCTGCCGCGCGATCACATTTTAATTCAGCGCCGCCTGAAAACGGATGAGCAAATTCTCAACATGGCGAAAACGGTCTGTGAGCAGTGTTCACTCTGTACCGAGTTGTGTCCGCGTCACTTAATTGGCCATGAAATTGCACCGAACCTGGTGATCAGAGCTACGAATTATAAGGATTTGGCCAAGCCATCCACCTTCTTATCTGCATTAACGTGTTCAGAATGCAGCTTGTGTGAGGGTTACGCCTGTCCGGTCAATATATCTCCGATGCGAGTGAACAAAATATTGAAGCAGCAACTGCGAGCTCAGGGCTCTCGATATAGCGGTGAGCTAAGAGACGCTGATCCGATGGCAGAATACCGTTTGGTGCCGACGTCGCGCTTAGTTTCTCGACTGAATTTAACACCGTATTACCAAGATGCACCGATGCTTCCGTTTGACTTACCTTACGAGCAAGTCAAGGTCGCGATTAGCCAACATATTGGTGCCGCAGGTCATCCGATTGTAACGGCTGGCGATAAAGTGGAAGCCGGGCAAAAGCTTGTCGAAGCGAAGCCAGGTGCTTTGAGTTTAGGTGTGCATGCAAGTTGCAGTGGCACCGTGAGTTCGGTTGACGCTCAATATATTACTATTCAAAGGGGTAGATGATGAAAGATACCATTGGTTTGCTTGAACTGAGCAGCATTGCAAAAGGCGTCGAAGTCACAGATAGCATGTTAAAAAGTGCGAGTGTAGAAGTGTTGAGTTCGAAAACGATTTGCCCGGGTAAGTATATTGTCATGATTACCGGTGATGTGGGCGCTGTTCAACAAGCGATCGATCATGGTGAAATGTTATCTGGGCACTTAAAGGTGGACAGCTTTATTCTACCTAAAATCGATTCGAGTATCCTACCCGCGATTTCAGGAGTAACGCCAGTTGAAGCAAAGGGCTCGGTTGGAGTTGTCGAAACCTTTAGTGTCGCAGCCTGTATTGCAGCGGCAGATGAAGCGATGAAAGCGGCGAATGTGACGTTAGTTCGAGTGCATATGGCATTTGGCATTGGCGGTAAGTGTTATTTTGTCGTCAATGGTGACATTGGTGATGTTAATAATGCCGTCAAAGTCGGTTGTAAGAGTGCCGGAGATAAAGGGTTATTGGTACATAGTATGGTGGTGGCTAAGCCACATCCAGATATGTGGCAACATCTTATTTAGGGTTGTTACTGCTGACTGTTACCGTTTTGTCTATTTTATTTTTCGTCTCAATGAGAACGATAAAATATCATTGATCTGTTATTTATTTTTGACTTTCGGTCACTCTGAATTACTCTCGCCATTATTAACAGGACAAATTTGTCCTGTTTTTTATAGTCTGTAAATATTAAATCTAATTTTTATTGATAAGCTTGATCGTCGAGCGCCAATTTATTTCACTTATTTCCCATCACCACAGCGCAAAACCCAATTCATTTGATTACCTAACCTAACTCCTTCCTTTAATTAACGGTTTAATGTGAGATAGATCGCTGTAATTTATTGCTTTTATCTTCTTTGTTCAACAAAAGAATCCTCATTCGAGGCAAAACATTTTGTCTCAGTACTTTTATTATGAAATCGCTTAATGAATAAGGCAAAGCCTACAAGCTCTTATAGGGATACTTTGCCAGAAAAGTCATCATTTAAAAACTCGAGGTATTTATGCAACAAGAAGCTCTAGGTATGGTTGAAACAAAAGGTTTGGTTTCTGCAATTGAAGCTGCGGACACCATGGTTAAGTCAGCAAACGTAACACTAGTGGGCTACGAGAAAATTGGTTCAGGCCTAATCACAGTGATGGTTCGTGGTGATGTTGGTGCGGTCAAAGCGGCAACGGATGCTGGCTCTTCTGCTGCTAGCAAAGTAGGTGAACTTGTTTCTGTTCATGTTATTCCTCGCCCACATACTGAAGTTGAAAAAATCTTGCCAAAAACAGTTCAGTAATAGAACGGAAGGAAATTGACGATGAAAGATAATTTTGTTGAGCAGATTATTTCTGAGGTCATGAGCAAACAACAGCCAGCACAACAAGAACAAGCGACTCCTGCTGTGGCACATCTTGCCAGCTGTGGTTTGACTGAATTTGTTGGTTGTAGTGAGTTAGGTCGTACAATTGGCCTTGTTATTGCCAGCGTTGATAGTCAGTTGCATGAAGTGATGAATATCGATAAGAAATATCGATCGATCGGTATTGTCGGTGCGCGTACTGGTGCGGGTCCTCATATTTTTGCGGCAGACGAAGCAGTAAAAGCAACCAATAGTGAAGTTGTAGCGATTGAACTTGCGCGCGATACCGAAGGCGGTGGTGGTCATGGGTGTTTAATCATCTTTGGTGCCGATGATGTCTCTGATGTACGTCGTGCAGTCGAAGTGACGCTATCTGATATCAACCGCACCTTCGGTGATGTTTATGGAAACGCAGCAGGTCACCTAGAGTTTCAATACACTGCGCGAGCAAGCTTTGCACTAAACAAAGCATTTGGTGCGCCAATTGGCAAATCATTTGGTATGACTTGTGCCTCACCAGCAGCGATTGGCGTTGTTATTGCTGATGCTGCTGCGAAATCGGCTGTGATTGATCCAATAGGTTATTCAACGCCAGCCAAAGGCAGTTGCTTTAGTAATGAAGTGACGTTTACGTTTGCTGGTGACTCTGGTGCCGTTCGTCAGGCAGTTCTTACCGCTCGCGATGTGGGCCTACAGTTACTTGGCACTATGGACTCAGCACCGCTTCAGTCATCTACAACTCCTTACATTTAAATTTCAAGCGACACCTGAAATTCAATTTTGTTGTAAGGAGTAGGAAGAATGAATGAACAAGAAATTGCTCATGCCGTTGAAAATGTATTGAGCAAATATACAAACGTTACGGCGCAGAACGCAGAGCCAGTTTCATACAGTTCCAACGCCAGTTTAGAGAACATCGTTTCTCAAGCTTTGGCCGGCAATATGGTGAAACAGCCAGAAACTCAAACTGCACCCGATTTAAACAGCAATATTGAGAATATCGTTTCTCAAATACTGGCTGAAAATCAGGCTAAGCCTCAAAGTGTTCAATGTCAGAGTGCTAATCATGGCACGACAGAATACTTAGGGTGTTTTGCGTCAATGGAAGAGGCGATCAGCGCAGCTTCACATGCTCAAGTCCAATACCGTCATTGTACCATGGGCGATCGCGCTTCATTCGTGAAAGGTATTCGAGAAGTGTTCACTCAAGACGATGTTCTTGAAAAAATTTCTCGCATGGCTGTCGAAGAAACGGGCATGGGCAACTACGCTGATAAGCTAACTAAGAACCGGATTGCAGCAACCAAAACGCCAGGTATAGAAGATCTTACTACTTCAGCACTAAGTGGGGATTCAGGGCTAACACTCACTGAATTCTCTGCTTACGGCGTGATTGGTTCTATCACTCCAACGACGAACCCGACCGAGACCATTATTAACAACAGTATCGGTATGTTGGCGGCAGGCAACACAGTTGTTTACAGCCCGCATCCACGTTCACGTAATGTCTCGTTAGTGGCCGTTGACTTGATCAATAGAAAGCTTGCTGAGCTAGGCGCTCCGGCAAACTTGGTGGTTACGGTATTAGAGCCTTCGATTGATAACACAAATGCAATGATGAACGACCCTCGAGTCAATATGCTCGTTGCTACTGGTGGCCCGTCAATCGTGAAAACCGTGATGTCTACTGGTAAGAAAGCGATCGGTGCAGGTGCTGGTAACCCTCCTGCTGTGGTTGATGAGACTGCAAACATTGAGAAAGCAGCAAAAGACATTATTAACGGCTGTGCGTTCGACAACAACTTGCCGTGTATCGCTGAGAAAGAAGTCATTGTTGTCAATGAAGTCGCTGACTACTTGATTCATTGTATGAAGAAAAGTGGCGCCTATCTACTGTGTGACAAACAGAAGATTCAACAACTGCAATCGCTGGTTTTGAACGAAAAGGGGACAGGTCCAAATACTTCTTTCGTTGGTAAAGGCGCACGATACATCCTGGATAAATTGAATATTCAGGTTAGCGATGACATTAAAGTGATTTTAATCGAGACAGAAAGAAATCACCCATTTGTTGTACATGAACTCATGATGCCGATTCTGCCCGTTGTTCGAGTTGAAAACGTAGATGAAGCAATAGACTTGGCAATTAAAGTGGAGCATGGCAATCGCCATACCGCAATCATGCACTCTACCAACGTTGAGAAATTAAGCAAAATGGCACGTTTAATTCAAACCACAATTTTTGTGAAAAACGGTCCATCTTACTCAGGTATCGGTGTCGGTGGTGAGGGTCATACCACATTCACCATTGCAGGGCCAACGGGGGAAGGTATCACGTCAGCTCGTTCGTTTGCCCGCTACCGTCGATGTGTCATGGTTGAAGCGTTAAACATTCGTTAACTGATTGAATATTAATGTGATTAAGTTAAGAGATAGGCAATAGAACTATGAAAACACGCATAATTAACGCGCCAGGGCCAGATACTCTTGCCATGCTCAAACGCCGTGTGTCATCAGAATTTCGTCAGCGCTTGGGTCTGATCCGTATTGATGCGATTGGATTAATCATGTTGCCCATCCCTGATCTTTACTACTGTGCCGATTTGGCGAGTAAGTGTGCGGATGTCGCGGTGACGGAAATTACAGGTACATGCCCTCAGCACGTCACCGCACTTGCCGTCTTTGGGGAAGTTTCAGCGGTGAATGAAGCGATGCGCACTATTGAAGATGACTTGAGCAGCTTTTAATGGATTAACGATAAAGAAATAGGTGAAGGCATCAATGCGGAAAGCACATCCTTCAATATTGCGTAATTTCTTTCGTTTTTCGTTCACGAAGCAGAAGCAATATTTACTCAAATACAGAAATAGCCGCACGACAAAATAATTGAAGTCTGATCTCGTGATCAAACTGAATAATAATTACGGAGTAACATTATGTTAGAGAAAGGTTTTTCTAATCCAACTGATCGCGTTCTGCGCTTAAAACAAATGATTCTTGACGCTAAGCCGTACGTTGAATCTGAGCGTGCAGTTCTTGCAACTGAAGCTTATAAAGCGAATGAGCATCTTCCAGCGATCATGAGAAGAGCAAGAGTTGTTGAAAAGATTTTTACTGAACTACCTGTGACCATTCGTAAAGATGAATTGATTGTTGGTGCGGTAACGATTAACCCTCGTTCAACGGAAATTTGCCCAGAGTTCTCTTACGATTGGGTAGAAAAAGAATTCGAAACAATGGAACACCGCGTAGCGGATCCATTCATTATTGAGAAAAAAACAGCGCAAGAGCTACATGAAGCATTCAAATACTGGCCAGGTAAAACAACCAGTGAGCTTGCCGCATCTTACATGTCTGAAGAAACCCATGAAGCAATGGGGGCAGGCGTATTTAGCGTAGGTAACTACTTCTATGGTGGCGTTGGCCACGTTTGTGTCGATTACGGTAAAGTCTTGCGTGTGGGCTTCCGAGGAGTTATTGAGCAAGTCAAAGAAGCGTTATCTAAACTCGATCGCACAGAGCCAGATTTTATTAAAAAAGAACAGTTCTATCACGCGATAATCATCAGTTATGAAGCAGGGATTGTTTACGCACATCGTTACGCAGATGAAGCCGCTCGTCTAGCTCAAGTCGAATCTGATCCACAACGCAAACGCGAACTGGAACAAATCAGCCAAAACTGTCGTCGTGTACCTGAGCATGGTGCAACAACGTTCTGGGAAGCATGTCAAACCTTCTGGTTCCTGCAAAGCATGCTGCAAATTGAATCAAGCGGCCACTCTATCTCTCCAGGACGTTTTGACCAGTACATGTACCCATACCTAGAAGCAGACAAATCAATTGATCCAGTATTTGCTCAAGAGCTGGTGGATTGCTGCTGGATCAAACTCAACGACATCAACAAAACTCGTGATGAAGTCTCAGCGCAAGCATTCGCCGGTTACGCGGTATTCCAAAACCTATGTGTTGGTGGTCAAACTTCAGAGGGTAAAGACGCGACTAACGCACTAAGTTATATGTGTATGGAAGCGACCGCGCACGTGCAGTTGCCTGCACCTTCGTTTTCTATTCGTGTATGGCAGGGTACGCCGGATGAGTTCTTGTTCCGTGCCTGTGAAGTAGTTCGCCTTGGTCTTGGTGTACCTGCAATGTATAACGATGAAGTTATCATCCCGTCACTACAAAACCGTGGCGTGTCACTCGCCGACGCTCGTGATTACTGCATCATCGGTTGTGTAGAACCACAAGCACCACACCGCACTGAAGGTTGGCACGATGCCGCGTTCTTTAACCTAGCCAAAGTATTAGAAATCACGCTAAACAGTGGTCGAGCAGACAACAAACAAGTTGGCCCTGTGACCAAAGATATGACTCAGTTTACCGATATTGAAGACTTCTTTGATGCATTCACAGCGCAAGTTAAGTACTTCGTTCGCAAGTTGGTAGAAGCTTGTAATAGTGTCGATATTGCGCATGCTGAACGTTGCCCGCTGCCTTTCCTTTCTGCTCTTGTTGATGACTGTATTGGTCGCGGTAAGTCGCTGCAAGATGGTGGTGCAATTTATAACTATACAGGTCCTCAGGCGTTCGGTGTCGCAGATACTGGTGACTCTGTTTACGCCATGCAGAAGCAAGTCTTTGAAGACCGCAAGCTGACAATGACAGAGCTTAAGAATGCGTTAGATGCAAACTTTGGCTATGCAGAAGGCGGTTGCGCACCAGCGGCCGGTCGCATGTCATTAGATGAAAAAGACGTCTATAACGTTGTTCAGCAGATTATCGCGCAAAAAGGATCGCTAAGCCCTGAAGCCATCAAACAAGAAGTGCTTCGTCAGCTATCGAACGCACCTGCACAAGCTGCGCCAACGTCCGGTAACATTTCCCGTCATGAAGAAATTCGTCTTATCTTGGAAAGTACGCCTAGTTTTGGTAACGATATTGATGATGTTGATTATGTGGCTCGCCGTTGTGCATCTATTTACTGTGACGAAGTAGAGAAATACACCAATACTCGTGGTGGTCAGTTCCAGGCTGGTATCTACCCAGTATCTGCTAACGTTCTGTTTGGTAAGAATGTATCCGCATTGCCAGATGGTCGCTTAGCGACTAAGCCTTTGGCTGATGGTGTTTCTCCTCGTCAAGGTAAAGACGTTTCTGGGCCAACGGCTGCGGCGAACTCAGTAGCGAAACTGGATCACTTCACTGCTTCAAACGGTACCTTGTACAACCAAAAATTCCTGCCTTCTTCTTTGGCTGGCGAGAAAGGATTGCGTAACTTCAGCGGTTTAGTAAGAAACTACTTTGACCGTAAAGGCATGCACGTACAGTTTAACGTTATCGACCGAGAACGTTTACTAGACGCACAGAAAAACCCACACCTACACCAAGATTTGGTTGTGCGTGTTGCGGGTTACAGTGCTCAATTCGTGGTACTAGCTAAAGAAGTTCAGGACGACATTATTAGCCGTACAGAGCAGAAACTATAATACTCAAAATAAAAAATAGGTCGCAATTTAGCGGCCTATTTTTATCAAAAATAACGAGAAACTGTCATGAATAAAGTTGATTACACTGCTGAAGGGGTCTTGTTTAATATACAGCGATATTCGTTACATGATGGACCAGGAATTCGAACCATTTCTTTTTTTAAAGGATGTCCACTTTCTTGTAAATGGTGTAGCAACCCTGAATCACAACAAGCCAAGCCGGAACTGATTTTCAAAGCGAGCGATTGTGTTAGCTGTGGGAAATGCATTGATGTCTGTAAAGCTGGAGCGATTTCTCGCTCAAACCCACATTTTATAGACCGAGAAAAGTGTATTGAATGTGGCGCTTGTGTTGATGTTTGCCCAACTGGTGCGCTTGAAATCAAAGGAAAACGAATGAGTGTTGAGCAAGTGTTGCTTGAACTCAAAAAAGACGAAAACCTATTCCGTAGAGCAGGTGGCGGGATTACTTTGTCAGGTGGTGAACCATTAGCTCAACCTGAATTTGCGAGAGAGCTACTTAAAGGATGTAAAGAAAAAGGCTGGCATACCGCGATTGAAACTACAGGCCTTGGTTCGAAACAAGCCATAGAAGAAGTGTTCCCGTGGATTGACCTAGCGTTAGTCGATATCAAAGCCATTAATCCTCATGTTCATAAAGAGGGCACAGGTGTTGAGAATCGAATCATTCTGGAAAATATCCTGCGCATTTCATTTATTACCAAAGTAGTCGTACGTGTTCCTGTTATTCCAGGGTTTAATGACAACGAAGAAGAAATCCAGGCGATTGGTGAGTTCGCTCAACTCATGTCAAATGTCGATACCATTCATCTTCTTCCATACCATAATTTTGGTGAGAACAAATACTCTCTTTTAGGGCGTATTTACCCAATGGAAAATACGGCATCGAACCCGGATGAAAAAATCGAGCAATTAAAACGCAAAGTTGAATCCATGGGGTTTGCCTGTCACATCGGTGGTTAATACGACTCTCAATCGGAGGAAGCCGATTCGGTGCTTGCTCCGTATTCACCCTTTGAATTTTGGTTATATTAGCAAAATATAAAATACCATATTACGTGCTTCACACCTTAACAAAGCATCAATAGACATAAGAAAGTTGATATAGCAGAGTAGGTTAAGTTCAACAACACTCTAAAAAGGACATATAAATGTTTAGTCACGTTATGGTTGGCTCGAATGATATCGATAAATCCAAGCAATTTTATGACGCCATCTTAGCCGTTCTGGGCTACCAAGAAGGTGTCTTAGATCCACATGGACGCTGTTTCTATTTTCATCCTGAGGGGACTTTTGCTATCACCGCGCCAATCAATGGTGAAGCTGCAACTTCAGGAAATGGTATGACTATTGGCTTCAAAGTGGAAAGCCCAGAATTAGTCGAGTTGTGGCATAAAGCCGGCTTGGAGAGTGGTGGTGTTGACTGTGAAGATCCACCAGGTGTAAGAGCGGTTGGTCCACGCGAAATGTACCTTGCCTATCTACGTGATCCTGCGGGTAATAAGCTTTGCGCTACCCATATCATGGCTTAGGTAATATCACGTAAAAGTTAGTACTTAAATTGATATTCGCAACGTGTAGCGTTTAGGTGTACGTTGCGTTTTTTTTGTCTGGCGAAGATATCAGACAGGGAACAAGGGTTAACGCTGGTGAAGTTAAACAAAGGAACCTGTATAACGCGTGGTTAACCAGGCTCCGAAGGCTGCTTAGTTTTGAGCGAATTTAACTCGGATTTTGCTCTTGGCTACGCTAGTGTGATGAAGGTTTTCAAGTGCATTTTTCGCTTCATCTTTATCTGGCATTTCAACGAATGCGAAGCCTTTAGATTGCCCAGTTTCTTGGTCTAATACTAAGTTGCACTCAGTGACGGTGCCGTAGGCTGAAAAAAGAACACGAATTTCATGTTCGGTCGTGGTTCGCGCAAGATTGCGGACTAAAAGTTTCATATTGTTTCGCCTGTAGTAAGTTGTGACCATTGTCTCAGGTAAGTTCTGACAAACCAAGTAAAGAATTGTTGTCACTAAGGTAGAGCGAGCCTAAAAGCGTGTTTGCTGTGCAGTTTATTTATAAATTAGCCATTCTTAATCAATGCTAACGTAAATATTTCTTATAAAGTTCCGAAAGTCATATTAGATTTAAGGTATCATGCACAATTGACGAAATTGTAGTTACCCATGAATATACCGATTAAAAATACCTCTCCAGAAGCACCGTCTTGCTCAAACTGCAAAGCGTGTTGCTGCCGCCTCGAAGTCATGATCATTTCAGATACAGGTGTTCCAGAACAATTCATTTCCCGCGACCAGTATGGTGGTGAAACCATGATGAGACTGGATGATGGTTGGTGTGCGGCTTTAGACAGAGAAACGTACATGTGCTCAATATATGAAAACCGGCCCTGGATATGTCGCGAGTTCGAAATGGGGTCTTATGAGTGTATTGATGAGAGAGTAAAGTTTCTATAGTTTAGTTACGTCTTGATGATGCCGTGTTTTTGCGATGGGGCATCGTTCGAACCGTCACAACTCAATAAACCCGCGTACTTTATTTACTCTCTCCAACTGCTGTTAACCGTCTATCATTTGGTTCAGAATTTGAATACATTGATGGGTAACATCTTGGTTATTTCCACTTACATGCGCAGTGACAATCGCGCCTTCTTTTAAAATGCAAATGGCATTTAGCAACGTACTCTCCGTACTTTTTAGATGACTGGCGATGATTTGTCGGACTTCTTCTTTGTGATGCCCACAGAAACGTGCGATCTCACCATTCAAATCGCTGAATTCTGCCGAAGTGTTGATAAAAAAGCAGCCTCTGAAATTCCCTAAATCTTGTTCCTGATTGTTGAACCAGCTTGCTAATGCTGGAAATAGTCTATTTATCAATTCTTTATCTGACTTCGATCCTGCTAGTTTTTGATCTAGCCAGTTAGAAAACGTGTCGTGCCTTTGCTGCAAAGCGGCCAGCACCAGCGCTTCTTTACTTGAGAAGTGAGTGTAAAGTGTGCGCTTAGCCACGCCAGAGACACTCAAAATTTCATTGATGCCAATAGTGTTAATTCCGTTGGCATAAAAAAGCGATAACGCGGTATCAACTAATAACTGACGTTTTTTACTCATAAGGCTCCTCCCGTAAAAGTAGTTTGACAAAAGTAGACCGATTTGTCTATTTTAGTTTAGTAGACAGGTTGGTCTACTTTTATTCGGAGAATAGTATGAAGAATTTTGGTTTATCTGTTATCGCAGGCATTGGGGCATTTCTGGCAATAGGGTTGCTTTCATTTTTTGATTCCACAATGAGCGATGTAGCGCTGCTCATGGCGCCTTTTGGAGCGACGGCTGTACTGGTTTTTGGCGTACCCGAGAGTCCGTTGGCGCAGCCTAAAAATGTCATCTTTGGGCACTTAATTACTGCATTTGTAGGGGTGTTTTTTACTCAATATATTGGTGTTTCACCTCTGACTCTGGCACTGGCTACTGGGATTGCAGTGAGTCTGATGCTAGTGACGAAAACCACGCATCCGCCAGCAGGGGCAAATCCGTTGTTGATTATGCTGTCAGGGCAGGGATGGGCTTTCCTTATTACTCCTGTTTTACTGGGAGCCGTTCTTATTGTGTTAGTCGGAAAGAGTATGCAAGGGTTGCTCAAGCAATGGGTAAAAAGCTAAAGTGCTAACAATAGCTTATGTGCATGGAGGCACTATGAATATAGGGATATACATCTATGACGGGGCAGAGGTGCTGGATTTTTCCGGGCCTTTCGAAGTATTTAGTACAGCAAAGCGATTAGAGACAAGTGATTGGAATGTGTTTCTCGTCGCAGAAACTAAAAACACCGTTGTCGCAAGAGGTGGCTTCAACGTCTTACCTGACTATTCTATTCATGATCATCCCGATATTGATTTGTTGGTTGTTGTGGGCGGTGTACACACTGAGGAAATGACGAAGTTACCGGTATTGAACTGGATCAAATCGGTTGATCAAGGTGCAAGTCGGGTGGTATCGGTTTGTACCGGTGCATTTTTATTAGCCAGTGCCGGACCTCTCTCGGGCTTAACGGTCACAACCCACTGGGAAGACATACCTGATTTATCGCGTCGCTTTCCTGACCTAATGGTGATTGACGATCAACGCTGGGTCACATCAGGAAAATACACCACTTCTGGAGGCATCGCTGCCGGTATCGATATGAGCTTATATCTGGTTTCACAGCTACATAGTCGTGAGCTGGCCGATTTGGTCGCGCGTCAAATGGAGTATACGTGGCAGGAACGATCATAATTGAGCGATTGATGGTTCAAGTAAGGGAAGAAAAATGAAGACAGTAGGCATGGTAGGTGGAATGAGCTGGGAATCCACCGCCAGTTATTACAAAGCACTGAATGAAGGCGTGAAGTCAAGGTTAGGTGGCTTGCACTCAGCAAAAATCTGCTTATACAGTGTCGACTTTGACGAAATTGAAAAACTCCAGCATCAAGGGAAATGGTCAGAAACCGCTTTGATCCTTGCCGAAGCAGCCAAGTCAGTAGAACGTGGTGGCGCAGATTTTTTAATGATATGCACGAACACAATGCATAAAGTTGTACCAGAAATTGAGTCACAGATATCTATTCCAATTTTACATATTGCTGATGCGACCGCAGAGAGCCTGGTTCAAAACGGTGTCACTAAAGTTGGTCTGTTGGGAACGCGTTTTACAATGGAGCAAGATTTCTACAAGGGCAGGATCTCAGAGAAATTTGGCATAGACGTGGTTGTTCCTACTGCCGATGAGCAAACCGTCGTTCACGATATTATTTATCAAGAGCTTTGCCTGGGTGAAATAAAAACCGAGTCGCGAGACCGTTACTTGAAAATCATTGCCAATTTACACGCTCAGGGTGCTCAAGCGGTGATTCTGGGATGTACTGAAATTGCATTATTAGTGAAGCAAAGTGACACGGCGGTTCCTTTGTATGACACCACGGAAATTCATGCAGCGCATGGCGTTGAATGGGCATTAGGAAATTAAAAAATAAGGACAATTTATGGCTCTACCAAGTAATGAAGATATCTCACGTTTACACCGATACTTTGCCATTGAGAGTAACAATGAATTTTGGTCTCTGTCTGAGAGTTCAGCAAATGCAGAAGAGAAACAGAGACTATTAACCGTTGCGTTTTCATCACTATATCATTGGTCAGAAGTAGGCACCGATGAGAATAAACACCTCGCTCATTTAGCCGTTGCGCGAGCACTGTGCGTGAATGAATCGAAGTTAAGCCTTCAGTTCGCAAAAATTGCTTTTGACTATTTTGATGGAACAGGTGCGGATTGGATTCAGGCGTTTACCAATGCCGTCTTAAGTCATGCATTTCAGATTGCAGATGAACAAACCAATGCGCTGGAATGTTATGAACGAGCGCTTGCGTTTCAAGGGCTGCTATCTGAAGAGGATAAAGCAATCTTTGATGCTACATTCAATTTGATACCTGTCCCTGAAGCGTAAAAAGTAAACATCCAGAAGCGGGCTAAGAATCCGTTAGCGTGTTAGTCTGTTTCTCTAAATACCTCGTTATATGCTTAAAGGAAGTTGGCATGGAAATCATTACTGGGAACAGCTCAGAGATCATTCAAAAAGCACAAGCTATTCGTTATCAGGTGTTTACTGTTGAGCAGCAGATACCGAGAGAGTTAGACCTAGATGGATTAGATGAAGGTTCCATTCATGCATTGGTAGAGGACAAGGACGTTCTAGTTGCAACGGCACGATTAACGATAAAAGATGACGGCTCTTCCGTTATGGCCAGAGTTGCGGTTACAGAGCCTTATCGAGGAATGGAAATCGCGTCTAAAGTTGTCCAAGCGCTAATGGATTACGCTCGAAATGATGGGGTAAGCTCTATCGAAATTCACGCTCATGGTTATTTACGCAATTACTATGAGAAATTTGGTTTTGAGTTTATTCGAGAAGTTGAAATTGTTGGTGAACATCAGCTCATCGAAATGCAGTATCACATCAAAACGAATGCATAACGATTGAAGGTTGAATCGCTACGTACGGCGCGTTTTGTGTCTGAGCTTCTGTTTAAGGAGCTCTCATTTAAAAGGATTTTTTCATGGAGTTAGTTGTACCATCAGTAGAATTTGAGTCTTCCTTTGCGCATTTTTACGATGACTTTGCTCAACATGACGTTGAAAACTCAGAGTACTACCAAGAGGGTAAATCCAATTTCGTTCACTACGTTCAACGACTGACTGATGAAGCGAATGGCGTTAACCTGAGAGAAGGATACGTACCCTGTAGTCATTTCTGGCTCGTCAATTCAGACAAAGCCATTATTGGTGCGATTCGTGTCCGTCATAATATCAACAACGATTTTCTGACATTAGAAGCAGGCCATATTGGCTACGATATTGCGCCTTCCTATCGGTCTCAAGGTCATGGAAAGTACATGTTAAGGCTGGCTTTGCGTAAAGCCAAAGAGCTAGGCATTGAGCAAGCGTTAATCACTGCAGATGACGACAATTTCGCGTCACGAAAAGTTATCGAAGCCAACGGTGGTCAACTTGAGAATGTAGTAATGGGTAAGGTGTTTCCCAATCTTTTGGCCAGATATTGGGTGGCTTGTAAGTGACGGTGTCACTAGCTTTGGTGCATCGAAGCGTAAAGTCCATTAAGAGAAAAATAAATGAAGATGGAAACCAGCAGATTGATTCTGCGTCAGTGGAAAAGTGAAGATTTCCAGCCTTATGCTGAACTATGTTCAGACCCCCATGTGATGAGGTATTTTCTCTCAACACTTTCCCAGCAGGAAAGCTTTGAACAAGCGGAAAAAATTCAAAACCTTATTGCTGACATTGGCTGGGGATTTTGGGCGGTTGAACTCAAATCAACAGGCCAGTTTATAGGCTTTGTTGGGCTGCATCAGCAAGATGAGAACAGTGGTTTTCCCAATGCGCCGTTCATTGAAATCGGTTGGCGGTTGTCATCTGAGTTTTGGGGACAAGGCTACGCGCCTGAAGCCGCTAATAAAGCTTTAGAATTTGCTTTTAAAGAACTGGATGCGCCATCTGTTTATGCGTTTACTGCTTTACAAAATGAGCCTTCGCAGCGCGTTATGCTGAAGATTGGTATGGTCGATACAAAGCAAAACTTCAATCATCCTAAGGTTGAAAAAGGGCATCCACTGGAAAGACATTGCTTATACAAAATCTCGAAAGATACCTGATGTGGAATCGAACAGTGAGTGATGTGTCGTTAAATATTTTAATGGAACGGTTATTAGTCGTGAGCTTTCGATGTCACTTAAAACGGATTTAACGCTAGGAGGAAGGGTTGCTTGATTTAATTAAAAAGGTACTGCTCATTAACATGGTTGCCGCATTAACTGTGTTTGTTCTGTCGAAGTTTGTGCCATTCTTTGCAGCAACACAGCTCGTCGATTTTTTATTTTTTGTGGTCATCGTGATTTGGATCTTGGCGAAGCTTATGTGGGAGCCGGGTGTAGACAGTAAAGCATCCAGACTCGCCAATCCCAGAACTGATAAAGTCTACAAAATGGTCAAAGGCCATGATTTTGACAAAGAACAGCAGGAACAACGTCGACTTAATTATCAAACAGGGCTAGTGTTGTTTATCGCGGGCTTACCAGCATTTGTGACTTGTTTGGTGCTGCAGTTTTTTTGAGTAAGAGTTGTACGTCTCGCATTGCTCTAATTATTAGATGCTCACATGAAGAATACATTTTTGTTCATTCGGTCTGCGGCAGCTAGACGGTAAGCATTCAATAAACTATCACTTGGTGTGGTAACGAATCAGACCATTAGGAATCGAAATGAAGCAAAATATTGTCCATATAGCGTTAGTAGTGAAAGACTACGACGAAGCCATCGATTTTTACGTAAACAAGCTTCAATTCGAGCTTCTCGAAGACACATACCAGCCGGAAGAAGATAAACGCTGGGTCGTCGTAGCTCCACCTAATTCTCATGGCGTGGCATTGCTACTGGCAAGAGCTTCAAAACCAGAACAGCTCGATTTTATTGGCAATCAAGCGGGTGGGCGAGTATTCCTTTTCTTAAATACTGACGATTTTTGGCGTGATTACGAACGAATGAAATCCATAGGAATCAACTTTGTCCGTGAACCTAAAGAACAAGATTATGGCACCGTTGCCGTATTTGAAGATTTGTACGGAAACCTCTGGGATCTTCTTCAGTTGAACCCTGACCACCCAATGGCCAAGAGATAAATTTTGCCAGATTATTGATTGCGATTCGTCACTCGTGGCACTTCCGTTTTTATAGTGGTGCTTATTTCGTTTTGAAGAGCGTTACATCGTGTATCCTCTTCTGAAATAGACAGTAAGAGAGGAGTACAAAATGGAATCGAACACTATTAAAAATGTCGTTTTTGACATCGGAAATGTGGTTGTTCGCTGGGCGCCGCTAGAAATCGTTAGGTTAACGTTTGGAAACATCGACTCCGCAGAAGAAAAGGTGAAAAGTATTTTTCAGTCAGACACTTGGTTAGATCTGAACAAAGGCATTATTTCTGAAAGTGAAGCAAAACTTCAATATCAACAACTTCTTGGTTTCTCCGAACTTGATTGCGAGCGATTGTTTTATTACGTGAAGCAAACCCAGATTCTAATTTATGGCTCGGTCGAGCTGATCAGGCGAGTTAAAGCGGCTGGCTATTGCGTGTTTGCACTCACGGATAATGTGCATGAAATTGTCTCGTACTTGAAAGAGACTTATGCGTTTTGGAATCTCTTTGAAGGGGCCGCAGTCTCGGCTGAGCTAGGGTTATTAAAACCGCAACCAGAAATTTATCAGTCTTTGCTAACTCAGTACGCATTGAAGGCGTCAGAAACCGTGTTTATTGATGATATGCCATATAATGTCGAAGGCGCTGAAACGGTTGGCATGGCGGCGATTCAGTTTGAAAACGCCGGGCAGTGTGAGGCAGACTTGAAATCACTTGGGTTAAAGTTTTAATTTACAGAGAGTTAATGCCTAATAGAATTCACAAGGAAATGTAAAAACCACATCACAAGGAATTAAAGTGATCGATCATTTTGAAATAAAAGTCGTTGATTTTGAAAATTGCCGCGACTTCTACCAACATACACTGTCTCCACTTGGTATTGAGTTAAAGTGGGCAGATGACTTTGCTGCAGGCTTTGGCTTAACCACGGAACCAAACGTCAGGTTTCTAATTGAAAAGGGTGATAACAACGCGAAAAGCCACATCGCTTTTTCTGCTCTTAATAAAGAACAAGTTATCGAGTTTCATCAGGCAGGCTTAACTCATGGAGCAAGTTGTAATGGGAAACCTGGGTTGAGAAAAAAGTACGCGCCTAACTATTACGCCGCCTTTTTGTTAGATCCTGATGGCAACAATGTCGAAGCTGTGGTTTACCTTTAGTGTTTCGCTGGAGAAAGGAGAATTATGAACATTTCATTTCGGCCAACGGCTGATTTTTCTGAGTCAGCTGAGATCACTTTTAATAATATGCGTTCTTATTATAAGCATTATTCGGTTGACTGGGGTCAACAGCAGATATTGGAACACATCGTCAAACTGGAAAGTTGGGATATCTTGTTTGATGATGAGGTCGTTGGCGCAATCCGCCTGGAATATGATGATGGGCACTGCTACTTACGTGACCTTCAAGTCCGATCTTCATTTCAAAACAAGGGAATTGGCGCGGCAGCATTGGCTGAAACTGAAAGAATGGCGAACGAAGCAAAACTAGCTCTTATTCGGCTCAAAGTTTTCAAAATTAGTCCGGCTTACTACTTGTACCAGAGGAGCGGTTTTAAAGTGGAAAAAGAAGACGACAGGTTCTTTTACATGTCTCGGGCAACCTCTTGATACTCTATAGTTAATGCGTTTAATGATGATTTTGGTGACGAAATTGTCTTTAAACCACTAATCTGAGTAGTCAACGGGTAGTGCTCAAAAATAGCGGTGTTTAATAAGGCGTTAGTTAAATCGGTCTGAATATAAGGAGATATCATGGCTGGAGAAATTATCAAATCAGCGGCTGCTACGATACAGGTTGGTGTAGCAAGAGCAGATGGGAAGTTGTCTTTGACAGACACAGAGGTCATTTTTAAACCCTATAGTCAGAAACTTGCATTTGGCCCCTACATTTTAAAGCGTGATGAAATTGTTTCGGTAGAAAAGTGCATTGGAAAAGGGGCTGGTATCATGCCTGTTACTAGTGAAGCAATTCGCATTACGTTATCTGATCAACGTGCCTACGAGTTTATCATTGCAGAACCTGATCAGTGGCTGGCGGCATTGGGTGAACTAAACGTTGATTCTTAAAAAAGAAGTGAACACTAACGCGAAGGAAACATTGTGCCAGTAGAGTTTAGTTTGGGGTTCATTGCGATGGTAACCTCGGCGATCGCTGGGTTTATTGGGTTTGGTGGAGGGATGCTATTGATCGCCGTTCTACCCAGTTTTCTCAGCCCGAGTTTAATCATACCAATACATGGTGTGACACAGCTCGCCAGCAACTCATCGCGTATGTTCTTCTCGCTCGCTCATGTAAAGTGGTCGTTACTTCCCAAGTTTTTGGCTGGCTCTTTAATCGGTATGCTGGTATTTGGTTTTTTTCTATCGAAACTCTCTTTCGAGTATGTCCCTGTCGCAATCGGTTCGTATATCTTATTGAATCTTTGGAGTAAGCGATTTGCGCACTTTATACGTCGGTACGAAAGCTACTATCTGATTGGTTTTCTACAAACGGGATTGGGGCTTATAGTTGGTGCTGTGGGCCCTTTGTCACTCGCTGTACTGACCAAACAGTTGAAAACGAATGACGCTGTTATCGCAACGAGCTCTATGTTTTTGACCATCAGTCATTTGGCTAAGATCCCGGTATACGCTGCGGTTACAAGTGATCTCGTGTCTAACTTAAATGTTATTGTTTATATGGTGCTAGGGTCGATTCTCGGCTCGTTTATTGGTACAAAGGCGAGATTTAGCGCGGGCAATAAGAAAGTCATTCTGATAATCAAAACGTTACTCACCTTATTGGCGATTAGGATGTTACTAGCAGTTTTCCTATAAGATTAGCTACGCTGACTAATATCAGTGCTGGTTTAGCATGGCTAGCGAATAAGTCTACTTAATACGCAAAGGAAGGCAAATGACAGAAAAGGTGTTTTGGAACAATCCATATCAACCCGAGATTATTTCCGTCGTTACGCAAATTACAGGTAATAACGTTGAACTCTCTCATACCATTTTTTACGCAGAGTCGGGCGGGCAGGAAAGCGATGAAGGAACCATCGCTGGTATTCCTGTGGTTAAGGCTGAAAAATCAGGCTCGCGTATTATTTATACTCTTGAAACCAGACCAACTTTTGCCGTTGGCGATGAGGTTGTGACTGAGATTGATTGGCCTCGACGCTATGCGCTTATGAAGTTACATTTTGCGGCAGAGGTTGTGCTTGAGCTGTTTACGCAAAACTTTAACTCGATAACTAAGATTGGCGCGCATATTTCAGAAGACAAAAGTCGCATCGATTTTGAATGGCCGGAGAACATCGCTCCGCTTTTGCCCGCACTTCAGTACAAAGCCCAAGCTTTAATTGATTCTGACTCGATCATTACAAGTGAATTTTCTGACCAAACAAAAGAAAGGCGTTATTGGAAGGTAGAAGGTTTCGCTCAAGTCCCTTGTGGTGGTACGCATCTGAAACGAACGTCGGAAGTGGGTAAAATCGCTTTAAAGCGTAAAAACGTTGGCAAAGGAAAGGAGCGGGTAGAGATAACGTTAGTGAGGGAAGACACCTAGGTATTGCGTGCATTTTTAGCGTGACGTATTAACATAGCATCCAGATTTTAACAGAAAAGAGATAACTATGGCTTTCCCTCCTTGTCCAAACTGTCAATCCGAATACGTTTATCAAGACCAAAACCATCTCATTTGTCCTGAGTGTGCTTATGAATGGAATCCGTCTGAAGTTGAAGAAGCTTTTAGCGTCAATGATGCGAATGGCACATTGCTAGCAGAAGGGGACAAAATCACGTTGGCGAAAGATCTCAAGGTTAAAGGCAGTTCTCTTGTTTTAAAGATTGGCACTAAAGCCGTGATTAGACGCATCGTCGAAGGTAAAGATCATCAACTGGATTGCAAAGTAGATGGCGCTGGTGAAATGATGGTCACCGCGAAATTTGTCAAGAAAGCTTGAGTTTCATCATTTATTAAGCGTTATGGAGAATAACTGAATGGCAGGGATAACCGAATTAGATGAGTTGCTTAAATCACTACGCCCTAAGCTCATCGACTCTGAGTTTGTGTTTTGTACCGTTTCAGGTGAGCTTAAAAACTATTTGTCACTTAATCCTGTTGCGACCTTTACCGAAGCTGAAGGGCTCACTTTGGTGATCGAAAAATCGGCTGCGCTAGAAGCTGGTTTATCGTTTGAAGGCTCGTTTAAGCAAATTACACTGACGGTTCATTCAAGCCTCGAAGCCGTCGGACTAACCGCTGCGGTGGCCACAAAACTTGCTTCAAAAGGCATCAGTGCTAATGTCATTGCGGCCTATTACCACGATCATATCTTTGTACAATCTTCAAAAGCTGATGCTGCAATTGAAGCGTTGTGCGAGTTATCTGCGTAACGCTTCATTTCTTAATGCCAGTCCTTGTGAAAAAGAGAATGTGCCCTACAACCGAAGTACACCGTAGGGCACATGTTGTGGAGCTGGTAAGAGTTTAGTAAATATATCGTCGAAGTTCGTGCGGGTAGACGCGCATTCCATTTGAGGTGTTTTCGTAAACGGATTGTTCTTCGATATAAGACCAGATATAAGGCTCTGTACTTGTTTGAGCGGCGAGTTGTGAGATCACCGTATCTACATCGTGACCAGAGTAATCTTTGGGATGAACCAACATTTCCTTGATAGCTGACAACATAATAATTCCCTTTTATGTAATTAAATTACCATTTAGTATGATTAAAACGTAGTTTGGTTTTTTAATGTGATCAAGTTTGGATTAAGTTTTAATTTAAAATTCACTTTTGTAAATTAGAAACACACTTTGAGGCGCGACCTCACTCACGTTGCTTAAGGCACTCAATTTTTCATTGTCTAGTCATCCAGTGATGCGTGGTGAGTTCTGTATTTGTGGTGTGATAAAAGAAAACGGCGCAGTTAGCTAGCGCCGTTTTGATTAAGAACTCGTTGAGTTCTTTTTAGTCTAATCGTTCATTGAGTGTAGACGAGTTGACCTTCTTTGTATGTTTTTCATACCTCAGTGGTGTCTGTTTTTACTACTGAACAATCAGTTAATGTAACCACTACCAATAGCACGAAACGGCATGTCTAAATCAAGCTCGGGAACTTGCTGACCGACCCACGCAGGGAAAGTATTACTGTTTGGACCCGGAAATAGCGTGTATTCATTCGCGTAAGGATAGTGCTCTACGACGCGCTGAATTTTAGGAATGAGATTACGGGCTTTTTCACCTTGAATAGAGAGCACTTTTTCGGGACGAGCGCCATACCAGTAACGATCAGGTGTAGCTGTTTGATAGGTATAAAGTGCGGGTTGTCCGCGGCCGACACGCCACCCAACCACTTCATAGACGGTATATTCATTCGCATTCTCTGGCTTAATCGCTAGCCAGGTGTGTACTGCAAACCAGCCACGCCATCCAAAAGCATCCGCAGCATAGAATTCGATCACTGCTTGTTTAACATCAGTAGGATTAGGAGCAATGCCAGCAGGCTCGCGGCTGGCAGTTCGCCAGTCACCCTGAGTGCAGGCGCTAAGTAACATGCAAGCAATTAACACAATAGGTTTAATTAAAGAACTCACTTTAAGTTTATATTGCATGATGCACTCCTATTACGTCCCTTTGCTACTGATTTAGTAATACATTTCGATTTCGCTTTTTACCCTGCGGCGAGCTATTGTCCAACTCGTAACACTAATACGATTCTTCCTAAACATAAAACTACAACGATTTGACCCATTTTGTCACTGCTTGCGCAAAAACTAAATTCTCTTCCTACGTTAGGCAGAGGCATGCAAGTTTAAGTCTATGCGTTAGGAACTCGTGCTCAAATTGCCAATAATTGAAGTGGGTAGAACTCTGACAGGAGCATAAGGGCGGTGGCTGAACTCAATACTGTTTAGCCGTTGTGTGATGGGCTAGTGGGGGGGGGGGGGAAAAAACAAAGCCCCGCTATTTGTCAGCGGGGCTTTTGGTATTAAAGGTCAGTGATTATCCAATAACAAGGAAGAAAATTGCTGTTGCGATAATACCGATCAATGCGTAAGGGAACTGGGTTGTTGCGTGTTGCATTGAAGTACAGCCTGAACCTTGTGCAGAAAGTACGGTTGAGTCACTGAAGAAACATGAATGGCTACCCGCAGCAGATGCAGAAAGTAGAGCCGCAACCGTTAGGTGTAGTGGTACGCCTAGTTGCTCACCCAATGGCAGAACGATAGGCATTGCTACTGCGAATGTGCCCCAAGAAGATGCTGTCGCGAATACCAGACCACCGGTAATCAGGAAGATGATTGCAGGGAAGTAAGACGCGCTCAGGTATGGGCTAACTGTCTCGATAACGTATTGTGTTACACCTAACGAGTCGTTGACATTTTTCAGCATAAAGCCGCCGATTACTGTCGCAAGCGGTAGTAACATGACTTTAATGCCATCATAAACAGCTTCAAACATGTCGTTCATCGAGATGAGTCGTTGTAGACCGTAGAAGCAAACCGTGAAGATAATTGCTACGAATACACCAGCCAATAGGTCAATACCGAAGTACCAGCTTGCTGCAACCAGAACAACCATAGGCAGTAAGAAGTTAATCAGGCCCATTGTTGGATTCGTATGAGCCGCAATATCAGAGCCAAAATCTACATCGGTCGCGCCGTCAGGACGAACTTGACCATTCTTAGCTCGTTGTTCTGCTGCTTTCATCGCACCTAGATCTGGAATCTTTTCCATCGCAACCAACAGAACGATGGCTAACGTTACCCAGCCATAAGCCATGTATGGGATCGCTTCGATATAGGTTTGAATACCTTTACCTGTCTCAGCAACGCCATTTGACTCAAGAAGAGAGCTAAAGAAGATAGCCCAAGTCGAGATTGGTACAAGAATACAGATCGGTGCCGCCGTTGAGTCAACAAGGTACGATAGTTTTTCTCGAGAGATTTGGTAGCCATCGGTTACCTTCTTCATTGATGAAGAGATAGCAATCGCGTTTAAGTAATCGTCGATAAAGATGACAATACCGAGCAAAAACGTCATTACCATTGATTGTTTGCGACTCTTAACTTTTGTTACCAGCATATCTGAGAAGCTTAAGATACTGCCGCCTTTCTCAAGGATAGCTATCAGGCCGCCCATCAAGCCACATACCAGGATGATCCAAGCAATGGTTTCGTCCATCATCACCGTCATTGAGATATCAACGATTTGTTCTACCGCTTCAGTTGGGTTAAGTAATAGAACCCCGGCAATTGCGCCGCTAAACAGCGCTTCTACAGTTCGGTGCGTCGTTAACGCGAAGACTAAAACCAATGCGGTTGGAAGAAGGCTCATCCATCCGTAGGTTTGCCCCTCTTCGTGATTTAATCCGATCGTCGTAAATAGTACGAATGTCGCAACACAAATTAACGAGATAATCATATGTTGCATGTTGAATTTTAACGGCGCATCCATCGCCTTTGTTTGCGTAGTCATAAATTACATTTCCTTTGTTTATGCCGAGTGCAACATCCAGTCAATTTCCAGTGGCGTGATAGCGCGCTCAAATTCAGCGAGTTCACTGCGCTTGCAAGCTAAATACATATCGATAAAGTCCCTTGAAATGTATTGAGCCAGCTCACTGTGTTCCAACTGCTCTAGAGCTTCTGACATACGCACAGGTAAGTCAATCGCGTCGTCGCTTAAGGTTGATGGACATTGGTCTTTGGTATAGTTTTCGCTCGCTAATACCGCGGAAAGTACTACTGCAGCGAGGATGTAAGGGTTAACGTCAGCTCCCGCGATACGATGTTCGATGCGACGGTTTTTACTATCGCTGATAGGAACACGTAATGCGACACCACGATGGTTTTCGCCCCAGTCCGCTTTTGTCGGAACGTAAGCTCCAGGAACAAAGCGGCGGAAAGAGTTAACATTAGGACAAATTAATCCCATGGCATCTGATGTTTGTTCCAGCATCGCCGCCATAGTTTGATAAAAGAGGGGACTCGCTTCGCCATCTTGTTGGCTAAAGTGGTTGTTGCCAGCGCTATCCATCAAACTTAAGTGGATGTGCATACCATTACCAGCTTGTTCGCCGAAAGGCTTAGCCATAAAGGTTGCGTCGAATCCGTGCTGGTGTGCCACCTGACGGATCAGGCGCTTAGCGATGATGATTTCGTCACACGCACGAAGGACATCTTTTGAATGGTTAAAGTTGATTTCAAACTGGCCTGGAGCCGATTCCGAAAGAGCGCCTGAGGTATTTAAGCCCTGTTCCAATGCGATTTTGTTGAGATCCGATAAGAAGTCAGCATAGTCATCAAGCCCATCTAAGTCGTACACCTCGGTATCTTTCTCACGTGTTTTCTTAGTAGGGTTGATGGCGGTTAAAGGGGTGCCATTCTCACCGCGCTGTTTATCAATTAAGTAAAATTCCAGTTCCAGAGCAACACAAGGGTACTGATCTTTAGCTTTTAACTTCTCAAGCATCGAAGCGAGGATATTGCGAATGAACAAAGGATTTGGTCGTTTTCCTGAATCATCCATCATGCTCAGTAGCAATTGGCCAACTTGTTCTTTCGCGGTTGGCATCAATGTACCGCTGATCGGGAAACAAAGATTGTCCGGTTCGCCCAAGTCTTCGCCTAACCCTGCCGTTTCTACCACATTACCTTTCGTATCGAGCGTAATGGTTGAAAGAGGTAATGCGACACCTTTGTTAAGCTTTTCCAGAGCCTCTACCGGGATACGTTTGCCTCTTGGTGTTGCATTGATGTCGGTAAAGATGAGGTCGACGAACTCGATGTTGGGCCACTGTTGTTTAAAATTTTGAACTTCCTGTAGATACGATTCCATTTTTTTCTCCAATAGCCAGATGAGTAGAAATTAGAGATAGCTAAATTAACAATTAAATTACAAAGCGTTAATTAATGTGCGTGTTAATTCAGTTATATTTAATTTAAACAACCACTTATCTTGTGTTCTGACTTTTTAATGGGTTATTTTTGTGCTTTGTTGTTAACTATTTTGTAACAGTCGTTTTTGTTTTGTTCAATATAATGAGCATAAATATTCAATTTAATGGCCTAAAAAGTGCTCTGTGTCACATTGTGGCGATAATATCGAACGTCGATGTTGATAATTTTGTACACGGTTTGTAGTGTTGATGTTAAATAAATTGAACACGGATATGTTATGACAACGACACGCAAACCCATCATTGGCGTTGTTAGCTGCACCAAGGAGTTAGGTGGTTACCAAATTCAGGCAGTCAATGATTTTTACCTACGCGCAGTGAAAGACTTTGGTGGTCTACCTGTTATGTTAGCGCCGGATATGTCGAGTGATGAAGTCGACTCAATCCTGGAGCTTTGTGACGGTTTCTTGTTCCCGGGCAGCCACTCAAATGTTGCGCCGCATCGCTATAACGCTAGCCATACTGAGAATAAGAAAGACGAAGCGCGCGATGAATTGGCACTGAACCTGATTCGACACGCGGTAGATAAAGACATTCCTTGTCTTGGTATTTGTCGCGGTTTCCAGGAGATGAACGTTGCATTAGGTGGCACTCTTAACCCTGCGGTTCACGATTCTGGTTTTAATGATCACCGCGAAGCACCTGTTGATGATTTCGAACAGAAATACGCACCAGCTCATGCAGTACTAGTTCAAAAGGAGAGCTTATTTGAACAATGGTTAGTTGAAAATCATTGGGAAAATACGACCTTCTTTGAAGTCAATACGCTGCACAATCAAGGTGTTGATCAGCTAGCGCCACAGCTTAAAGTTGAAGCGAAAGCACCCGATGGTTTGATAGAAGCTTTTAGCCTTGCTGGGCAAAAATATTTCGTTGGCGTGCAGTGGCACCCAGAATGGAAAGCAAAAACCAATCATTTCTCACAAATTTTATTCAAAGAATTTATTATGGCGGCTTCTCTTTAATTTTTGGAGCCACATGAATGGACAATCAAGAGATTGGTAGAAATATTGTTCAGTTAAGAAAAAAACATGGATTGTCACAACGAGAATTAGCCGAGCGAGCGGGCATTACTCACAGTGCTATTTCATCGATTGAAAATGGCAAAGTGAGCCCTTCGGTTAGCTCGTTGCAAAAAATAGTGAACGTATTTTCTTTATCTCTGTCGGAGTTTTTCATTTTTGAACAAACTCAGAATGATGAAGTGAAAGTTGTCGTTACGCCAGAAGAGCTGGTCGAAATGGGCAGTGAAACCGTTTCGATGAAACTGGTGACTAACGGCACGAAAGAGCAGGTAATTGGATTCCTGATCGAAGAATATGCACCACACGGAACAACAGGTTCAGCTGAAATAAAACACGAAGGCGAAGAAATTGGCACGGTACTAGAGGGTGAAATCACTCTGGAATACAAAGGCCGTTCGTTCGTCATCAAAGAAGGCGAGTCGTACGTTATTGACACGACCCAGCCACACAGATTTACGAATCACACAGACAAGGCTTGTCGAATGATAAGCGCGCATACGCCAACCACATTCTAAGTGGTGCTTGCCTTGTGTGATAACAAGGAGAGCGTATGAAAACTCAAGAACAATGGATTGAACTTAAGAACAATCTAAACATCGAAAACAGGGCGTACATCAACGGTGAATACAGCGCAGCATTAAGTGGAAAAACGATCCCTGTCGTTAATCCAGCAACAGACGAAATATTTACCGAAATTGCTCGTTGTGAAAGTGAAGATGTCGATCTTGCGGTGTCATACGCTCGTAAAGCATTTCAATCAGGTCAGTGGAGTGAAAGCAGCCCTGCACATCGTAAAGCGATTCTAAAACAGTTCGCTGATCTGATAGACCAAAACCGTGAAGAGTTGGCTCTGCTTGAAACTCTGGATACCGGTAAACCTATTTCTCACAGCTTCTCTACAGATATCCCTGGCGCAGCTTCATCATTACGCTGGTACGCAGAAGCGATCGATAAAGTCTATGGCGAAGTCGCGCCAACAGAAAAAGATGTTCACGCGTTTATTTCTCACCAAGCGATTGGTGTTGTCGCGGCAGTTGTTCCATGGAACTTCCCACTTTGGCTAGCTTGCTGGAAGCTTGGTCCAGCTCTTGCGGCAGGCAACAGCGTGATCCTTAAGCCGTCAGAAAAGTCCTCACTCACTGCTATCTTCTTAGGTCAACTTGCAGAACAAGCTGGTTTGCCAAAGGGAGTGTTCCAGGTCATCACAGGTTTTGGTCATGAAGCGGGTGACGCGCTGGCAACACACCAAGATGTGGATTGTATCGCTTTCACTGGTTCTACGCGCATCGCTGGCCAGCTGATGGTTCGTTCTGGCGAAAGCAACCTGAAACGTGTCTTTGCAGAAGCTGGTGGTAAGAATGCCAACATCGTATTCGAAGATTGTGACGATTTAGACCGCGCGGCGGCTGAAACGGCAGCGGGTTGTTTCTATAACCAGGGTGAAGTGTGTGTGGCAGCAACGCGTCTGCTGATTCATGAAAGCATTAAAGAGCAGTTCATCGAAAAAGTGATCGAAGCGGCTAAAGCTTTTGCACCAAAAGATCCAATGGATCCTAGTTCTTCTATGGGTGCGCTTATCGACCAAGACCACAAATCAAAAGTGTTGGAATACATTACATTAGGCCAGTCTGAAGGCGCTATTTTGCGCTGTGGTGGCAATGTTGAAGGTCAAGGTGCGTTCGTCGAGCCAACTATTTTGGATAACGTGGACAATCAATACCGCGTTGCTCAAGAGGAAATCTTCGGACCAGTACTCTGTGTGATTCCATTCAAGGATGAAGCACAAGCTATCGAAATTGCCAACGACTCTAAGTACGGCCTGGGCGCGGCACTTTGGAGCAGCAACATCAACCGTGTTCACCGAGTCGCTAAACGACTACAAGCCGGCTCGGTATGGGTGAACAACTACAACGAAGGTGACATGACGGTTCCATTCGGTGGATTCAAAATGAGCGGAAATGGGCGAGATAAATCGCTGCACGCCATTGAGAAATTCACAGAGACCAAAACCACTTGGATTCGCCTTCACGCCTAAAAAGGCACACGTTCTAACCCAGCTGACGATTAATAAAGGAATATCACTATGAACAAGCATACGGATTCGTTCTACGCGCACTCTGTGCCAAACATGCCGGACTACCCACAACTTCAAGACAACATCGAGTGTGATGTGTGTGTGGTTGGCGCAGGCTTCTCTGGTCTTTCTTCTGCACTGCATCTCGCAGAAAAAGGTTTCAAAGTAGTTGTGCTGGAAAGTGCAAAAGTAGGTTTTGGAGCAACTGGTCGTAACGGTGGCCAGATCGTCAACAGTTACAGCCGAGATGTTGATGTTATTGAAAGCCGTTACGACCAACGCCAGGCAAAAGCACTGTGCGACATGATCTTTGAAGGTGGCGACATCATCCGTGGTCTGGTTGATAAATACGACATTGAATGTGATTTAAAACAAGGTGGCTTGTTCACGGCGCTGAATAAGAAACAGCTTAAAGGTCTTGAAGAGCATAAGAAAAACTGGGAACGCTACGGCAACGATCAGCTCACTCTGCTGGACGCAGGTGAAGTTGAAAAGGCCGTAGGTACGAAAGTTTATACTGGCGGTCTGCTGGACATGCGTGGTGGCCACATCCACCCGCTTAAACTGGCGTTAGGCGAAGCGGCGGCTTTTGTTTCTCTGGGTGGCCAAATTTTTGAACAGTCTGCTGTGCTATCGATTGATAAAGGTATTAATCCAGTAGTGAAAACGGCGCAAGGCAGCGTTAAGAGCAAATACGTTGTGTTGGCAGGTAACGCGTACCTGGGCGGCCTGGCACCGAATATCAGTAATAAAGCGATTCCTTGTGGCACACAGGTTATTGCTACGGAACCACTGAATGAAGAGCAGCTAAAGCAAGTACTGACCAGTGACTACTGTGTTGAAGACTGTAACTACCTGCTGGACTACTTCCGCTTAACAGCAGACAAGCGAATGCTTTTCGGAGGCGGCGTCGTTTACGGTGCTCGTGATCCAGAAAACGTAGAGTCGTTGATTCGTCCAAAACTAGAAAAAGTTTTCCCTCAGTTGAAGGGCATTAAGATTGATTATGCGTGGACAGGTAACTTCCTGCTGACTTATTCACGTATGCCTCAGTTCGGTTCATTTGCAGACAACATTTACTACCTACAAGGCTACAGTGGCCACGGTGTTACGTGTACACACCTTGCAGGTAAGCTTCTAGCTGAAGCTTTAACCGGACACGCGGAACGCTTTGATGCGTTTGCAGCACTAAAACACTACTCCTTCCCGGGTGGCCGTCACTTCCAAATTCCATTTACAGCAATGGGTGCGGCTTACTACAACTTACGTGACAAACTAGCGATTTAAGAGATAAGGAATATCCAATGAGCAAAGTAGTTAAATTTGCAGCTCTTCAACTAACTAAGAGCTGGGATCTGGAAGATAACCTAGAAAAAGCAAAAAAGGCGATTCGTGAAGCGGCACAAAATGGTGCGAATGTGATTCTTCCTCAGGAACTATTCGCAGCGCCTTACTTCTGCAAAAAACAAGAAGCGAAATACTTTGAATTAGCGGAAGAAACAGAGAATTGTCGCCTTATCAAAGAGATGAGTGCTTTGGCTAAAGAGCTGGGTGTGGTTATTCCTGTTAGCTATTTTGAAAAAGCGGGTAATACCTTTTTTAACTCGCTAGTGATGATCGATGCTGACGGCACGGTACTGGAAAACTACCGTAAATCTCACATCCCTGACGGCCCTGGCTACAGCGAAAAGTACTACTTTAGCCCTGGTGACACTGGCTTCAAAGTATGGCAAACCAAGTTTGGTAAATTTGGTGCGGGCATTTGCTGGGATCAATGGTTCCCAGAGCTAGCACGTAGTCTGGCTTTGCATGGTGCAGAAGCGATTTTCTACCCAACGGCAATCGGCTCTGAACCACAAGATCCAACATTGGACTCTCGTGACCACTGGCAGCGTACGATGCAAGGTCACTCTGCGGCAAACTTAGTGCCGGTAATCGCTTCAAACCGAGTCGGTACAGAAGTGGATGACGGCATTGAAACGACGTTCTACGGATCTTCTTTCATTACTGACCACACGGGTGCAAAAATTGCGGAAGCGCCACGTGAAGGCGAGACGATCATTTACGCAGAGATCGATCTAGAAGCAACAGCAAAAGCTCGTCACGCTTGGGGTCTGTTCCGCGACCGTCGTCCTGAGCTATACACAAGCGTTGGAAAGTTGGCTGTTTAAAGAGGCGTTACTATGAAGTTATCTACAACACCAGCACAAGATGGCTTCTATTTTCCGGCTGAATTTCAGCCGGTAAGTGAAGTCTGGCTAGCTTGGCCCGAAAGACGTGATAACTGGCGTGACGGTGCGGTTCCTGCTCAGGAGACGTTTGCCAGAATCGCCAACGCAATTGTCGACGTGACAAAAGTCAGTGTTGCAGTGTGTTCTCACAACTTTGACCGCGCGCGAAAGTTGCTTCATCCCGACGTTCGTTTGGTAGAAATTCCATTTAACGATGCGTGGATGCGAGATATTGGCCCAACGGTTGTTGTGAATCAAACGGGTGATCGCCGTGGTATTAGCTGGAAGTTCAATGCTTGGGGCGGAGAATACAACGGCCTGTATGAAAACTGGCAGCAAGATGATTTAGTTGCAGGTTCCGTGTGCGACATCATCGGTATTGATTACTACCGTGCCCCGTTTGTACTTGAAGGTGGCTCGATTCATACCGATGGAGAAGGGACGCTTTACACGACAGAAGAGTGCCTGCTTAGTCCGGGTCGTAACCCTCACTTGAGCAAAACGGAAATTGAAGAGCAGTTAAAAGTTTATCTAGGCATCGAAAAAGTCATTTGGGTTCCAAATGGTTTATTCAATGACGAAACGGATGGTCACGTGGATAACCTGCTGCATGTGATTGCACCGGGTAAAGTCGTGTTGAGTTGGACTGACGATCCTAGCGATCCGCAGTACGAGCTTTCCAGACAAGCTGAAAAAGCGCTGAAGTCGCAGCAAGACGCAAAGGGACGCGATATCGAGATTGTCCGTCTACCAATACCAGGGCCACTGCACTACAGTGAAGCTGAAGCCAATGGCATTGATGCGAGTGCAGGAATGAGCCGACAAGCAGGTGAGCGCCTCAGTGCGTCATACGCGAACTTCCTAATTGTGAACGACCATGTATTTTTGCCGATGCTCGACGAAGAAACGGATGCGATCGCAATCGAAATTTTGCAAAACGCGATGCCAGAGCATCAAATCATTGCTATACCGTCAAGAGAAGTGCTGCTTGGCGGTGGAAATATTCACTGCATTACACAGCAGATCCCAGCTTAAAAAGCGAAATACATCGCCACGACTTGCTTCGTTAATGTGGCGCTGTTGAAAAGCGGTTAAAAGGAATAACCATGGAACAGATTAAAAACAAAAGCCTTCTTTCGTTCATGGTGGCGAGTGAAGTGCAAGGTACAGCGGTAACCAACCCAGCCACGGGCGAAGTGCTTGGCTACGCGCCAGTGACGACTGAAACCGACATTCTGGACGGTATTGAACGCGCTAGCGTTGCACAAAAAGAATGGGCGGCGCTGCCAGCGAAAACTCGCTCTGGCTTACTTCATCGTTGGTACCAACTTCTGCTAGAAAATAAAGAAGATCTTGGCCGACTGATGACACTAGAGCAAGGCAAGCCGTTGGCAGAGGCTCAAGGCGAAGTCCTTTACGGTGCAAGCTTTATCGAATGGTTTGCAGAAGAAGCGAAACGTACTTACGGTGAAACCATTCCATCGCCAAGTGCAGATAAGCGTTTGGTGACCATCAAGCAGCCAATTGGTGTTGCGTGTGCCATCACGCCGTGGAACTTCCCAATCGCAATGATCACCCGTAAAGCGGGTCCGGCACTAGCGGCAGGTTGTACTTTTATCGTGAAACCGTCAGAAGCCACACCATTTTCTGCATTTGCAGTGGCTGAACTCGCTTATCAAGCGGGTATTCCAAGAGACGTACTTCAAGTTGTTCTTGGGGAAAGCTCTCGTCAGATTGGCGCGATTTTCACGTCACACCCACTGATCCGCAAGCTTTCGTTTACCGGTTCTACTCAAGTCGGCAGTGTTCTGATGCAGCAATGTGCGGGTGACGTAAAACGCACATCTATGGAGCTGGGTGGCAATGCACCATTCATCGTATTTGATGATGCAGATATCGATGCCGCAGTAACTGGTGCAATGGCGTCTAAATTCCGCAATGCTGGCCAAACGTGTGTTTGTGCGAACCGTTTCTACGTACACAGCAAAGTGTATGACGAGTTTGTCACTAAGTTTGATGCAGCGGTACAGCAGCTTAAAGTTGGCAATGGCCTGGAAGAGGGCGTGAATATCGGCCCGGTGATCAGCGAGTCAGCGAAGCAGGGCATCCAAGCGTTAATTGATGGTGCTATAGAGCAAGGTGCGAAGCCAGTCACTGAGCTTAAAGAGCTTGATGGCTTGTTCATGCAGCCAGTGGTGCTAAAAGATGTGACTCACGACATGAAGATTGTCTCTGAAGAAATCTTCGGCCCTGTCGCGCCAGTGATTCGCTTTGATACTGATGAACAGCTTATCGAAATGGCGAACGATACGATTTACGGCTTAGCATCGTACTTCTATAGCCAGAACATTCACCGTGTTTGGAAGATCGCAGAAGCGCTTGAATACGGCATGGTGGGTATTAACGAAGGCATGATCTCTACTGAAGTGGCTCCTTTCGGTGGTGTTAAACAGTCCGGCATCGGACGTGAAGGAGCAAAACAAGGTATCGATGAATACATGGACGTGAAATATCTCTGCTTTGGCGGTAACTAAGGATAAAAACAATGACTAACCAACAACTACACGAAAGAAGAAACCAGGTAATTGCTCAAGGTATGGGTGCGTTATACCCGCTTTACGTAGAGAAAGCAGAAAACGCGCATGTTTGGGATATTGAAGGTAACAAGTACATCGATTTCGCGGCGGGCATTGCGGTGACTAATACTGGTCATTCTCATAAGCGCATCAGCGAAGCGGTAAAAGCTCAGCTCGATAACTTCTCACACACTTGTGCGATGGTGACGCCTTACGCATCATTCGTCGAGCTGGCGGAAAAATTAACTGAACTTGCTCCGGGTGAGACTAAGAAGAAAGCCATCTTCCTGACAACAGGCGCAGAAGCGGTAGAAAACGCCGTGAAAGTAGCACGTGCCCACACTGGCCGTAGCGGCGTGATTGCGTTTAAAGGTGGCTTCCATGGTCGTACCAACATGACAATGGGTCTAACGGGTAAAGTCGCGCCATACAAAGCAGGCTTTGGTCCTTTCCCGAATGAAATCTACCACGCACCATACCCAAATGCGTTCCACGGCATCAGCGTTGAGCAAAGCCTACAAGCGATCGATGATCTGTTTGCTTGTGATATCGAGCCTTCACGCGTTGCAGCGATCATTTTTGAACCTGTACAAGGCGAGGGTGGTTTCTACAAAGCGCCTGAAGCGTTTGCACAAGGCTTGCGTGAGTTGTGTGACAAGCACGGTATCATGCTGATTGCCGATGAAATTCAAACAGGCTTCGCCCGTACGGGTAAAATGTTTGCGACCGAATACCTGGGTATTGAACCAGATCTAATGACGATGGCGAAAGGCATTGCGGGTGGCTTCCCAATCTCAGCTGTGGTTGGTAAAGCAGATGTCATGGACTCTGCACTTCCAGGTGGCTTAGGCGGCACGTATGCTGGCTCTCCACTAGGTTGTGTTGCTGGTCTGGAAGTACTGAAAATCATCGAAGAAGAAGACTTGTGTGCGAAAGCGATGGGCATTGGCGAAGTGGTTAATGCACGTATGACTGAGCTGCAAAAATCTGTACCTGCGATTGGTGAAATCCGTACCACTGGTGCAATGATGGCGATTGAATTTACTGATCCAGAAACTGGACAGCCTCTGCAAGACATGACTAAAGCGGTCATTGCTAAAGCGCAAGAGAACGGTCTCATTCTGCTTTCTTGTGGGGTAAAAGCGAACGTTATTCGTCTGCTTCCACCACTGACTATCGAGTCAGAAGTACTGAACGAAGGTTTAGACAAACTGGAAAAAATCATTCTTGAGCTGGCGTAGTACCCAGTAAACAAATCGAGCCTTAATTCAAAGAGGAAGTCAGCTGACTTCCTCTTTTTGATCAATCTGTACCGTCCTAAATAAGGTTGGTCATGCCTACTTGAAAAATTTCATCACAAGTTGCGGTAGTAGCGATACCAGAATCATACCCAACATCAAGCTATATTGAACAGGCGTGAAGCTTTCTCCAAGCAGTAACAAGCCAGATAAAATACCGGCAATCGGATTAATGATGTTGCCAAAGGTAAAGTCAACCACAGACATTCTTTGCAGAAGCCAGACATACATGGTGTAGCTTAATGCGGTATTAAGAATGATCACCCAGAGCAGCCCCAGGATGTTAGTAAGCGATGTATTTCGTACCGCACTTAAGTATGGCTCCGGATCGAGGCTAGCCATCACAGCGGAAACAATCGTCAGAATCACGCCACCAATGATCAACTGCCAAGTCAGGACCGTCCACCAATGCATTCTTGTACCGAGTGCTTTAGTAACGCTGCTGCCGATCACAATACACATAATGGCAGAAAGCATGGCAATCAAACCAACCGGATTCAGTGTGATGGTTGCCGGATTAAATAGCAGCCACGCGAGGGCAACCAAAGCAAGGCCTCGGCATACCTGTAACGCGTTAGGTCGGCGTTTATAGACCACCCAACTGTACAGCATCGCAAATACGGGTAATGAAACCATACCCACGCCTGAAATTGCCGCAGGCAGTGTGAGTGCCATGACAAAGACAAGGCAGAAGAACAGCGCGATGTTGATCGTGCCTAATACAAGCAGGGCTCTCCACTCGTGCTTTTTCGGCAATGTCGGCTTTATCGCGAGCAGCAGTAAGCCCGCAGGCAGCGCGCGCAGGACACCCAGCAGAATAGGAGGCCAATCTGGCACCGTATACTGCGTAACCGCATAAGTCGTGCCCCAGAAAAACGCCGGGATCATGGCGAGTAAAATGTTCATGTCAAATATCTTTACGTTAAGATAATTAAGTGCAAAGATACGCCTTAGGTTACTTTTTGTAAAGTATCTTCATGTTAAAGTATTTAGACAAGCCGCGTTGCTTTGGAGAGAAGTAAGAAATGGACGCAATTGATAGACTGGTAGAGCAGTGGTTTAAAGAAAAGCCAGAGCTCGACACGCAGCCGATGGCCATCATGGGGCGATTAATGAGAATTGCCAAACACATGGAGACTCGAGTCGCAGAGCTTCATAAGCAGTATGACCTTAAAATGGGTGAATTTGATGTACTGGCTACGTTGCGCCGAGCAGGAACGCCATACTGTTTGACGCCTTCTGCCTTGATCGAGTCAATGATGCTCACGTCCGGAGCGATGACCAACCGATTAGATAAGTTGGAAACGAAAGGTTTAATTGTCAGAGAACATAGTAAGGAAGATAGACGCAGTGTCACGGTTGAATTGACGGCTAAGGGTTTGATGCTTATCGATAAGTTGATTGTTGAACATGTTGAGGTTCAACGAGGCTTTATGCATGGCTTGTCTGATGAAGAAAAGTTAAAGCTTAATGAGGCGTTAAAGAACTTGTTGCCACAGTTTGAATAAAATCAATTGCGGGGTGTGGGATGCAAATCAAAGCGTTAGAAACGTACCTTAATACGTTTATGTGCGCGGAAAGCGACTTTCCGTTTGGATCTGAAGCTTTAGTCTTTAAGATCAAAGGGAAAATGTTCGCAATACTTGCCCAAAGAGAGGGTCGAGACTACGTCAGTGTAAAAGTAAAACCCGAGGATGGTGAAGTGCTGACTTCTCAGTTCACTGATATCACCCCGGGTTACCATTTGAATAAAAGACACTGGGTCACGGTGTATTTCAATGGAGATGTCGAGGATGGACTTATTCAGGATTTATGCGAACGTTCATACGAGCTTGTCATTGCTAAGTTGACGAAAGCTCAGCGTGCTTCGTTAGGTTTCGCGTAGTTAGAGCACAGATAAATCAGAGTATTGGCAGGAGAAAGTGACGGATATCTCGCTCTTATCACCATGACCGAATTGAATTATTAGCTCGTGTTTCAGAAAAACTCGCGCCTTTATTAAGTACAGGCTATATAAAAAGTATAAGGGCAAAGAGGGAAATGCTATGCGAGCACTATCTGACTGGCTTAAAGCCTATGGGGAAAGTCATCAAAACCCAATCAATCGAAGAATTCACGCGATTGCCGTGCCCGGTATTTATCTTTCTGTCGTTGGGTTAATTTGGTCAATTCCTCAATTGTCTATCCTAGGTTTTCAAATAAATTGGGTATGGTTAGCCGTCATTCCCGTTTGGATATTTTATTACCGGTTGTCTCTCAGTGTCTTCATGATGATGTTGGGCTATACATTAGCGTGTATTGGCTTAATCTGGTCATTGGAAGTACTCCAACTCCCGGTTCTGTATATCTCTTTGCTTATTTTTGGTGTTCTCTGGATGCTGCAATTCATCGGGCATAAAATAGAAGGAACCAAGCCTTCATTTTACGAAGACTTACAATTTCTTCTTATTGGCCCTGTCTGGGTGTTTAGAAAGCAATAACCACAACGCATCTGGTTAACCCTGCATGAGCAAAGGCTTGGGTTATATCTTGTTTTGTCACTAGTCTGCATCGCGTCATGCTCTCCATAACGTTGTCCAAAATATTTAGGCTGATCGGCTGGTTTGGACAGCAATGCCTTGTTATTCACACTATGCTTAAAGTGATGTGGCGCACTGAAACCAAGTGGTTATGTGCTGAGTGACAATGTCACGTATGGAGGGGAGATGTATAACCGCGAGCACAAATATAGTTACTGGAAAGAGGAACGTAAAAAAGGCAAATGGCACTACATCTTAAAGTCGTTTTTTATGATTTGTTGTGCGTTGCTGGTCGGTAAAGTAATTGGTTTATTCATTTTTGGCGACTTGCACTCCTTTATGGATATCATTGAACAGTTGCCAGCGGATTTATTTATCATGATGCTGGTGGGATTCCCTATTAGCGTATTAGGTTGGTATCACGAAGAGTCGAAATTTTTTAGAGCGTTAAGGCGAAAAGATAAGCAACTCAAACTGAAGCAGAAAAGTGCCAATCAACAGAAGCAAAACTAGAAAACAAAGTTGAGCATTAACGTATACATGTTGGCATTATCGTCTTCCGGCATTGATGAGAAGGTACCTAATCCATCACCAAACGCCTTAAAATATTGCCATTCTGCATTAAGAGATACGTTGTATGTAATGTCATATCTTAATCCCAACAGGTAGCTATCTCCGGTTTTATTTTCATGTTCATCGAAGATTTGCCCGTAGACAGTGTACGGTGTGAATTTGTTCCTATTATAACTGGCGGTGGCGTACCAAGTGGTTGAGATATCACTGGTTTGGGCTTCTGCCGCTAGAGTGAATCGATCTATTTCATACTTAGCCCCCAACGAATACAGGTCTATCTTTGAGTCATTTTCTGTAAGCGTTAAACGGTCGACCACAATAGTGCCAAGGCCTGGAACGTCTTGTTCGGCGTTCGAAAGAATGGTGGTTTGGTCGTAGTCTCCATTTAAATAAACAAAGTTCCAGCGATAGCGGTCACCACTTAGCGTCACATTGATGCCAACGACATCATTCACATCCACTTTAAGTTTTGTATTGCCATTAATGGTGATATTGCTATGGTCTTTGAAGCCTACAAATGGCATGGCAGTAATCATTGCTTTGTCATTGAGGTCATAAAGCCAACGAACTGAAAATCCATTATAGGCCGTGATACCGAGTAAACTGTCATACACTTCTGTGGGAGCACGAGCGGGCGTGAGCGCATGCCCGACGTAATAATACTCGGACGCTAAAAATAAGGGCAGCCTTAAACGGCCTGCGTAAATATCGTAGTTTTTGTACGTATAGGCAAGATACGCCCATTCGAGCTGCGGGTCACTCCAGTGATCTTGTGGCCTTTTTACCACTTGTACTGACGACCGCAATGCACCGGAGAAATAATCAAGCTGCACACCAAACGTTGTATCACAATCAAAGCAGCTTTCGTCTTTGATGAATCGGTTGATCAGTAACGGCGTGTCGTTATCTGATCTCGCCCAGGAGGCTGAACCAAACCCACTCAATGAGAGGTTATCTGTTATTTCAATGGTTGCTAAGCTCGGAAAAGCGATGCTGGTAAGTAGTATTGTGGTCAGATATTTTTTCATATCAATTCTCCGAGCTTACAACATATAGAATGTGGACGTTAGATGGCAGACTGTTTACAGGTGCGTAGCCAATTCGATTGGGTTGTTCTTGCATCCATGCCAATAGAGCATCGATACTTGGCTGTTCGATGACTTTGGGCGGGCGGGCTTTACCTGAGAACGACAAACTCGCCCAATGTGCGTTCATTTGGGCAAGATTTTTATTAAGAAGGTAGCGATAAAACTCTGTCCGTTCGGTTGACGTTTCTGGCCAGTCAGAAAGCTCTACTCGCTCTCCTTGTAACAGGCTTGTTTTACCTCTGTAGAGTTTTCTTGCCTTGTTTATTGTTAGCGCATCAAACTTTGAATTAAATGAAAAAATGGCGTAGTTATCAGCGGCGTACAAGGGTGTACTCAGGATCAGAAGATAAACCAGTATCAACGTGCTTGTCGCAAGCAACCAAGAGGAAGGGCGATAACGAGGACCGAGACTCATCATAAGCCGTTAACCTAAATCATCGTTTCGATTTGATGCAGTAGCTTTTCTTTTCTCACTGGTTTTGGCACATAGGCATCCATCCCTGAGTCAAAGCAACGCTGGATATCATCATCTACGACACTGGCGGTTAACGCGATGATGGGCGTTTTTTTAAGCCCGTTTTCCTTTTCAAAAGCACGAATTTGCCTTGTTGCTTCGAAACCGTCCATCACTGGCATCATGCAGTCCATCAATATGACGGAGAAATTGGAATCTTGTTGGAATTTTTCCACCGCTATCTGGCCATTTTCTGCAATTTCATATTGATAGCCTGCCTTATTCAACAGTAACGACGCCACTTTTTGATTGACTCGGTTGTCTTCTACCAGCAAAACTCGTTCTGTTTTCAGTGACAAAGCATTAATCGTTGGCTCACCCACACGTTGAGCAGGCAAAGGTGAGGTTTCGGTTACGTCTTTTACTTCTGGTATATGCTCGGCGCTCAAAGGTTTCTTAAAGCGAAGACCAAATGCTTTATCCAACTTCTCCTTTAACATGTCGGCTTTAAAGGGTTTTGGAATGTAGTCGTCCATTCCAACAGCTAAGCATTTTTGAATATCATCATCGACCACGCTCGCGGTGAGCGCGATGATCGGGATACGAAAAGGTCGTTGTTCACTGGCTTCAATTTGACGAATGTGTTCGGTGGCTTCAAAACCATCCATTACTGGCATCATACAATCCATCAGTATCAAGCTGTATTGGTGCTTTCTGAACATATCGACGGCTTCCACACCATTCTCGGCAATATCAAAGTTAAACCCCGCTTTAGTCAGGTGCAGGCCTGCTATCTTTTGATTAACGGTGTTGTCGTCCACAATCAAGACGTTCGGCAGTGTGGGGACGTGAAGGGGAGCAGAATGAAGTGAGTTAGGTTCTGAGAAACTTGCTTCACATCTTTCAAGTGCTGCGAGAAGGCGTTGGCCGAGTAGTGGTTGAGTGATAATGACGCTGACCACTTTGCCAAAATCAAATTGGTCACTATGCAAATGTTTAATTAAACAGATGCGAATGTTTTGGTTTTCAAGCCTGCGCATATAATCGGATGTTGTGATCGCCACATTGGGTGCACCCTCAGCATATACAATGATGATATTTTCATTGTCGTTAATCCAGGTTGGTAAGGCGCTGAGTTTATTGACCGACTGATGAATGTCGATCTGATAGACGCTCAACTCATCACGGAGTTTCATTTCCAATTCGGCGTCATCACACACAAGCCAAACCTGACTTTGGTTTAACGTATGGTGAGGAGTAAAATGTTGCTGAGCCACCGAGGCGGTCACTTCAAAGAAAAAGCGGCTTCCGCGTCCCTTCGCTGATTCCAGTTGTATCGTCCCTCCCATTAAATCGACAAGTTGAGTACTGATGGCGAGTCCCAGGCCTGTGCCTCCAAATTGTCGTGTTGTGGAGTTATCTTCTTGAGCGAAGGGAGCAAAAATAATTTGTTGCTGTTGCTCATCAATCCCAATGCCAGAGTCTTCAACGGCAAATTCAATGGTGGCGCAAGAGTCGGTGAGCGTCTTAGTGGTAACCGAAAGCCGTACAAAACCTTGTTCCGTAAACTTTACTGCGTTGGACATAAAGTTCATGATGACCTGGCGCAAACGGTGATCGTCAACCATGACATGGTATGGCGTATTTCGGCTGATATTGACTTTTACATCAATGCCTTTCTCTTTCGCTTTAGGGCATATGATGGAGGCGATGTCGTAAATTGACTCGCGAATACACGTTGAATGTGGACTAATTAAAAGCATACCAGACTCAATTTTAGAAAAATCCAGTACGTCATTGATAAGGCCCAGCAACAGTTGAGATGAGGTTTCTATCGTATCGACGTAGTCGCGTTGTACCGCGGTCAGAGGCGTATCTGACAAGACTTCGGAGATGCCTATGACACCATTTAACGGCGTTCGTATTTCGTGTGACATGTTAGCCAGAAAACTGCTTTTAGCTTTACTCGCTTCGATCGCCTCATCTTTTGCTTTTTCTGCGTCTTCTTTCGCTTGAGTTAATTTCAGTTTGGTTTGCTCGCGCTCAAAGCTGAGCTTATCGACTTCACGGGCAAACCTGCTGAGCTCATCTTTGCCTTTTATCAATTCGGATAGCGGTGAGTCTGAGTTATAACTCTCGCGAGCAAGGAATTCGAGGACGACATTTAAATTTCCGGTCACTTTACGAATAAGTCGGATCGTCAGGCTAATCACTAAGATAGTAACGAGCGAGATGGCAGCGATAAAGACTAAACGATGCTGAGTTGTTCTGGTAATCGACTGACTGATACTCGCTTGCAACTGCTGCTCAATTTTGTTGTCGATATCGTGGATGAGAGAGAGACGTTTGTTTAGCGCTTCCAACCCGTCAGAAATTTGTTGAGGGCTGAGCATCTGGAGTTCTTGTTCTTGAAGTAAACTGGTTCGAAACTCTTGGCTTATTCGAAACACATCGTCGGTAAAAGTATCAATGAGCAAGTTGACCTGCTTTTGGTTGGCGTTCAGTGTCACGAAGCGCTCAATCAATAGCTGCTGGTTCTGAACCAGTGACTTAATTTCGTCACGAATATCCGAGTCGTAGTGCTGATCTTTTTCAACTGACTGGATGAGAAAATGACTGAGTTGATGCTCTTTGGTCGACCAAAACATAAGCCATTCCAGCTGGAGAATCGAAGACAGATCGTTACTGGTTTCATGGCTGATATTATCAAAGTAGATTTGATCTAGGCTCAGAAGGATCTGTTCATAAAGATCCGTTCGCCATTCTATAGCGTCCAGTCGATCATCATTTTCTTTGGCAGACAGTAATGAGGCATTTGCTTCTTCAAAGCTCGTTAACAGACTAGAAATCTCGGAATTTGATCCGAAAATCGCAGGCGTCCATTTTTTAAGCTCAAGAGTGAGTCGCTGCGCTTCCTCGGATTTATCGCTAACTTCCGGATTATTAGGTAAGTCATAAAGGTATGAGACGATATCGATATAGTCAGTAAATCGTTGCGCTCTGTGTAATTCTTGGGCTTGGGTTGAAAGGCGGTGTAAGTGCTGGCCTGCCAGTATAAGCAATAGCATAATTGGCAAAAGAACTAAGCCAAATAGTTTTTGCTTTACAGACAAGTTATCCCAGGAAAAAATTCCGCTCACAGTACACTTCCATATTCAAAAAGTTGATATGAAAAGTGTAGTTTATCTAACTAAATAGTTAGGCTGGTAAACAGAACTCTGACTAAATAGAGAATAGAAGTGTGACAAGACTTCAAATAGACTCCCTATTAAAAACAGGGACTTTCAGACTGATTCATCTGATTTGTTACATTTGGTCGAGTTGTGTTCTGTACCTTTTTTCCAGAGCCTCGTTTCCAGCAACACGTTCTAGCTCAACCATAAGTTGTAATGAGGGCTTTTTTACCCCATACATTTGATTGAATCGCATTAAGCGAATTCTGGCATCGGTAAAGTCACCCGACTCAATTTCCAGCTTCGCGAGTTGCAGTATTGATTTTGGTCTGTGAGGATCGTGCTCAATAGCGCGAGTAAAGTAATATCTTGCTTTATCGTTGTCTTTGGATTTAAGAGAGCAGAACGCGGCGTTTTCATAGCTCGCGGGGATCAAATAGTAGTAGGGTTGCTCAATGGCTCGTGTAAACATCAGATCTGCTTTTTTATATTCTCCACGTTTACACAAAAACGTGCCGTAGTTGTTGAGCACGTTACCGTTTTTGGCATGTTGGTTGAGTGAACGTTTATACATTTCCTCGGCTTTTGACTCTTCGCCGACAGACTCGTAATAGTGCGCCATAGAAAGTTGTGCACGGTAGTAGTTAGGTGAGTGAGTAAGCGCTTGTCGCAAATTGTCATGAGCACGGATAGTGCTGCCACCTTCCAGATAACCCAAGCCGAGAGCGATACGGGACTCTGCCATAGCGATAGGGTCGGGCTTAACGATCGGAGAGCCGTCTTCTTTTACGGTAACGCATCCCAGCAGTGAAAATTGAGTCATCAGCAAAAGTGTGCCCAGCTTAATCGTTTTCATTTCTCGTCCCTGTATCCCTAAATCTCACAGCATGATAAGAATTGCGAGATAAAAACCTATTGACGAAAAATTACTATGCGAGCGGGTTTGCAAACTGATATGAAAAAGCCGCCATATGGCGGCTCGGTTCACAAAGTTAACGTATTGGATTAGTCATCTTTAGTGAAAGCAGACTCACTGAAATGGTCAAGATCGTACGGTGTTTGTTGGTAAACACAGTAATTTAGCCAGTTGGCGAACAGCAAGTGACCATGGCTTCTCCAGCTTGCACTCGGAACATTGTCTGGATTATTGTTCGGGTAGTAATTCACCGGAATTGCCGGCTCCATTCCTTCGCCCAAATCACGAATGTACTCATTGTGGAGAGTATGAGAGTCATATTCAGGGTGGCCCGTCACAAATACGTTTCGTTTGTCTTTGGTTGTCGCTAGGTAAACGCCAGCTACATCAGAAGTCGCTAAGATATCCAGATCCGTATGTTCCTCAAGGAAGTGAGGTGAAAAGTCTGCATAGCGAGAATGCGGAGCCAAAAACGTATCATCAAAGCCGCGTAATATTGGATGATACTGGTTATGAATTTGATGGTGGTAAACACCTGAAAGCTTCTCTTTACGCGTCTTTTTCGGCAGGTCATACAGTAACTTTAACCCGGCTTGAGCTGCCCAACATACGTAAAGGGTAGAGGTGACATGATCTTTAGCCCACTCCATGATTGTTTTTAAATGGTCCCAATAAAGTACATCTTCAAACTGTACTAGGCCAAGTGGCGCGCCTGTGATAATTAAGCCATCAAAGTTTTTATTTTTAACCATCTCAAATTGACGATAAAAATTGTCCAGATGTTCGGTAGGCGTATTTTTACTCGGGCGATCATCAATCCGCAATAATTCGACATTGACTTGCAAAGGACTGTTTGAAAGCAAACGCAAAAACTGCGTTTCAGTCTCAATTTTTTTAGGCATCAAATTCAGAATCAGTACTCGCAACGGACGTATTTCCTGACTAGCCGCTCGAGTCTCACTCATCACGAAGATGTTCTCTGTCCTTAGTATGTCAGTTGCTGGTAATTGATCTGGAATTCTAATTGGCACGACTTTCTCTCCCTAATTCTAGTCATCTAGACGTCTATACATCTAAAGCTAACTCAAATCGTTATAGATGTCGATACGAAATGTGACTTAAAACAAGTTTAATGCCTGCGCATTGATCTGAACAATAAATACATCTGCGCTTTTCGTGTCTGGTATACCTTCATGGCTGGCTAATTGTGACTAAATCAGAAGTTTTGATGAGACATCATTGAAACACAGTGAACTGTATTTGAAGGTCATTATGTGATCACGCTAATATGGCTTTGTTGACTGAGTAAGCAAAATTCGAGTCATGTAAAACTTATCCATCTCAAAATAATACTGTGGTTTGCAGTTTGAGATGAATCGTCATTGGAGGACACTATGTTCGGTATTTTTAAGCGAAAAACGAAAATCCAGAGCATCGCTCAAGAAGTTCCCAGTTTACTGCTCAGCATGTTTGGCGATAAAAGCACTTATGCTCCCGATGAAATTGATATTGCCTTGCTGCAACTTGGTTACGATAAGCAGAAAGATATCCACCATCACCAATATGCTTATGGCATGTTCAGTAGTGAATCGAGTTATCGACAGCTGGGTTTAATCGATGAGCTTGGAGACTACAGACACTTTCAGCGTGAGGTTGGAAAGATGCTACTCAATACTCCCGAGCCTATTGATATGCATATCTATTTTGTTATCTCTCAGGAGCATCACAAAGCGGCTAATACGCTACATTAATGCTTTCACTGTGTCGCGACTGTTTTCAATAGCGTGGCACAGTTTTCTAGCTTGTTTTTCCAACACATTTTTCTAACACCTTTCTTTATCGTCCTTTCGAAAGCGTATGCGCTGCATTTTCGGGTAGGAAAATTCTATTTATTCAAAAGTTCATGAAAGTATGTAGGTAATTTACTCTAACCAATGTTAACGTGCTCAAATCTTTTGTCGCCTTTACAATTTAATTCGAAGTCAGTTTGGGTTCCCTGTGTAGTGTGTCGAAGATCCATAAAATATCCGCGCTTTAACTTTTTTTGAAGTGCAAACAATGATAAACGTTTATGCAATTATCATTAACTTTAATTACTTATAGATGGGCACATCTGGCGATTCTTTCATGAACAAACAAAAAGAGCCTGTTTTCGAGGCTCGGTTCCTAATGCCTCGGTACTGGGGAACTCTACTCATCATCGGGGTGATGTATTTACTTAGCCTTCTTCCTTTCAAATTTCAGTTATTCCTGGGACGTAACATTGGCCGTTTGGCCATGCGATTAATGAAAAAGCGTCAGGTCACCATTCGTCGCAATTTAGAGCTCTGCTTCCCGAAGATGGACGAGAGCAAACGAGAGGCGATACTGAAGGCCAACATCGATAATTCTGGCATTGCACTGTTTGAGACAGCGATGGCTTGGTTCTGGTCGGATCGCAGGGTTAATAAACACGTAACGATAAAAGGGATGGAACACCTAGAAGCGTTAGAAAAGGACGGTAAAGGGGTGCTGATGCTTGCCGTTCATTCCATGAACTTAGAGCTCGGTGCACGTGCATTTGGTATTCAAAAATCTGGAATGGGTGTTTATCGACCGAATAACAACCCTTGTTTTGACTATTTTCAGTACAAGGGTCGCTCGCGTTCTAATCGTACTTTGATCGATCGTAAAAATGTTAGAGGAATGCTGGACGCTTTGAATTCCGGCAAGCGTGTTTGGTATGCGCCTGACCATGATTATGGAACCAGAAGATCGACCTTTGCGCCTTTGTTTGCTGTCAAAAACGCCTGTACCACAACAGGCACCAGTTTACTTGTCGATGCAACAGATTGTGCCATTGTGCCGTTTACCATGGTAAGAGGGGATGATGGCCATTACACATTAACGATCAGGGAGCCAGTTGACGGATTTCCCAAAGGTGATCCCCGAAATGCGGCGATTTTTATCAATAAAATTGTTGAAGAGTCGATTATGGCCAGCCCTAGTCAATACATGTGGTTACACCGTCGATTTAAAACCAGACCGCAAGGTGAAGATTGTTTGTACAATCCTCAGTTAATCCCTGCGATGAGTTAGTGAATCGTTTTTAGCTGTTAATGCTAAGTAGTGGTTTAACATTTTGAAGCCCCCAATAGTTCACGATTGTTGGGGGCTTTTTATTTGGATAAGTGAAACGATACGGGGATTGAGCCTCTTTTTTCTCGATAGGCTAGATCACAGAGGCCTGTCATTTCTAACCTGTTTAATCTGCTATTTTTTTCACATTCATTGGGTTGTATAGTGAATGTACTAAGCTTTTCTAACAATCCGTTTTTATCAAGCCAACACCAAGAATCGAGAACTATGCCCTATGTTTGACGAGTTAGCTTTTGCCGGGCTTCTGTTTAGTCCGTTGGTGGTTTTTATGCCTCTTGCTTTTTTACTGTCATGGAGTACGCGTTTTGTGCTGCATAAATCAGGCTTATACGCAAAACTGTGGAAGGCACCTTGGTTTGAAGTCAGCTTGTATGTCTGTTATCTCGCGTTGGTCATTTATCTATTTGGGAGCTAATCATCTATGGGAAAATTCGTTCGCATCTCCCTCACGCTTACGACTTTGGTTATTGCCGTTATTCTTGGCCATTGGATTTGGCAACATTATCTGTATTCGCCTTGGACCCGTGATGGACGAATAAGGGCTCACGTGATAACGATTGCTCCGGATGTTTCTGGTTGGGTTAATGATGTTGAGGTCAGCGACAATCAGGATGTCAAAAAAGGCGATGTTATTTTCACCGTTGACGATGCTCGCTATAAAGCGGCGATAGCCGAACTGGAAGCGCAGGTTGAAAATAAAAAATATGCATGGGAATTGGCAAAACATCAGTACTCACGTCGTGAGACATTAACCAATAAGCAATTGATTAGTGAAGAAACGGCGGAGAGCGCCCGTATCACTACGGAACTCGCCAAGTCCAATTACAAACTGGCGCAGGCCCAACTTGCCAGTGCCCAAATCAACTTAGATCGTACCGTTATCAAAGCGCCAGCGGATGGCAGCATCATCAATTTGACTCTTCGCGTTGGTAATTATGTCAGCCAGGGTAAATCCGTACTTTCATTAGTCAAAGCGAACTCTTTTTATGTGACGGGGTATTTTGAAGAAACAAAAATCCCACTTATCAAACTTGGCCAAAAGGCAAAGATCACCCTAATGAGTGGCGGTAAAGCATTAACCGGAACGGTTACGAGTATTGGTGACGCGATTGCTGACAGTAACACGACCGCTAACAGCCAATTGTTACCACAGGTTCAGCAGACCTTTAACTGGGTCCGTTTAGCGCAACGAATCCCGGTGGATATCCAATTGGATGATTACCCTGATGATCTAAATCTTAGTGCCGGGATGACCGTTTCTATTCATTTAGATGAGAACATGCAGTAACCATGCAAGCACTGTTTAATAGTCTAATTTTCCCTGACAAACAGGCGATAAAGTTTGCTATCAAGGGCGTGATTGCGATGGCTCTGTCTCTGTACATCGCCATGTTCCTGAATCTAGATCGACCGTATTGGGCGTTAATTGGTGCGGTATTTCTACAAATTCGTCCTGAGGGTGGTTTGGTTGTTGAAAAGGGCATGTACCAGATTATCGGCACACTGGTTGGCGGGTTTGTCGGTATCACGATTCTTCAATGGTTCGCACCTTACCCTGAAATAGCACTCGGCTTATTGGCGCTCTGGTTGGGCATCAACTCTGGGCTATCAGCAATGGTGCGCCGCCAGAATTTAGTCTACGCCTTTGCGATGGCTGGCATGACAGCGTGTTTAGTCTGTTTGCTTGTTATGATTCAGCCAGAGATTGCGAGCAGCCAGCGCGTTTTCGACATTGCTCAGGCCCGAATTAGTGAGATAGTCATTGGTGTTATCTGTGCAACTCTGGTCAGTAAACTGATTTGGCCAGTGAAAGTGAAAGATGGTCTGGTAGTCAACGCGAGGAACGTGATTAACCAGACGTTAGGCTATTTAGTCATTGAGCTGGATAAAAATGGTACTCACCAGGAGCGTCACCACACAATTGATAGCATACTCGAATCGGTGACGGCTCTGAGTGATGACTCCAGTGCAGTGAGCTTTGAAGGGCCGGAAGGTTTAGGCCAAAGCAGAGCTGCCAATGCGATTGGTAATAGCGTGTTGTCGCTATTGGCTCTGGTGCAGATATTCGGGCGTTTACAACGTCGCCATCCGGAGCTTGTCGGCGAGGTTCTTGAGCCAGTACTGGACTCGATGCGCACGAGCTTTACGCAAATGGCAGCCTCAAGAGATTATGATGAGTGCTACACTATTGTCCAGTCACTGCGCCGTAAGCAGATGGAATATGCCAATCAGGTTAGTGAGAAAACTCCGCTGCAAAAACGGTTACTTAAGATTGCTCTTGAGTTGAGTGCTGAGTTGATTGTTTTGTTGAAAGGTTATGCCAAGTTATCCAGCAAAGAGACGACCAATTTGAATGCACCGAGTTTCCAAAGCCATCGTGATCCGCTGGTCGGAATTTCTACTGGGCTTCGCAGTGTGTTGCTATTTCTGGTTGGTGCCGGGCTCTGGGTGGGGACGGGCTCATCCTCGGTCATGATGATTATGATACTGCCTGTGGTATTTTCTATTATGATGGCTCGCTTACCAATGGCTATTCTTACCACAGTGTTGAAGCGGTTACTGGTAGGTATTGTTATCGCCTTACCATTGGCCGTTTTTTATGCACTACCGTTAGTCGCGGCAAGCAGTAAAGATTTTGAGCTGCTAGTGCTCATACTGGCTGGTCCATATTTCTTAGGCTTGCTGGCGTTAGCGAACCGAGCAACCTTACCGTACGGTCTTGGTATCTGTATCCCGTTTACTACTTTCGTTATGCCGAGTACAGATATGACCCGGGCACTAACCATTAACACGACGATTAGTAATGGAATGGCCATTTTTGTTGGTGTAACGGTGCTTTACTGGATTTTCAAATTAGTCACAGGCCCAAGCTTGCCACTCATGCAGTCTCGTCTGATGAAAGCGACTCAACGTGATCTTATTGATATGGATAAGCACGCCGCGCCAGAGCAGTGGTTCAATGCGCGAATGGGGGATCGGTTATTAAGAATTTCGACTTATGATAAAGCACTCAGTTCAGAGAGAAACATTACAGACCTGGCGTTAACCGGATTAAATTTTGGTCATGTTTCCATGCGATTGCATCGTATTATTCGAAGAGTCGCAGATAATCAATTGGATTCATCTTTGAGATTCTGGCAGGAGGCGCTGGCGAATGCGTACCTTAGCGCTTTTCATGGTAAAGAAGACCCGAGGTTTCAGCTTGCCAATGAATCACTGTTGTCGAGACTGGATGAATTTGGTTTTTTGCAGGAACAGAAAGACATACTGACTGGTATGTGTGAACGCATTCAACTGACTCTAGAACGTAGCGCACAAGCCATCGCGGCAGAAAAAGCCTAAATAGAGATGTGTAAGGCAAAGGACATCATTGGATGTCCTTTGTTACTCAGGAGGACTTTTACTCTCAAATTACTACAGGACTGATTATGTGAACGCGATATCGGCGCAGATGATGTTGCAGGCTTTGTTGCCGTTAACTAGTCCGAAAGGTTAACGTCAGAACTGTACGGGCTTTATGCTTAATTCGTCGGCGTTTACCAATAACCTGTAAATCAGTTCCGTCGTTTCTGCAGGTTGGCTGATTTTTCGACAATACTCGATCACCGGCCCGCAGATTTCGTTTACTTCCAAACTACGACCACGTTCCATATCAACTTGCATGGAAGTTTTGATGTCGCCAAAATTGCTGATTAAATCAAACATTTCTTCTACATCAGCAGCGGATATTTTTACGCCAGCCACATTTGCAGCGCGAGCCGTTTCTTCCATCATGTTGCGAACGGTACGACTGAAAATAGGGTCTGTGGTTACAAAGCCTGTTTTTTGAGCCGTCAATGCGGTCAGAGGATTGACACCATTATTCAAAACGAGTTTTCGCCATAGCGCATAACGGACATCTTCATAAAGACGAGTCTGTATGCCAGCACCCTTAAAAACAGCTTCTAGTGTATGACAAAGTTCAGCCATTGTTGGATTACTTTCTGTATTCGGCCACGCGCCAAACTCGATTTGTCCCGCTCCTTGTACTTTTACATGTCCCGGACTTTCAATATGGCCACTGATATAATTTCCTAACCCACCAATTGTTCGTTCTCGTCCCACTTGCAGCTCAATGTGTTCCTCATTGGTTACTCCGTTTTGAATGGACAACACAGGCGTGTTTCCTTGTGCTAACCAAGGCTTCATTTCATCAAGCATTGAACTTGTTGCGCCACTTTTTGCGCCAAGGATTAACAAATCAAAATGGTTACAAGCGTAGCCTTGACATAAACCGGCCACGTCAGTGCTTTCAACCGAAGAATGATACTGAAAGTCAGGGTGCTCCAGATGCAGTCCATTAGTTTGTAATGCTTCTAAGTGCTCACCCCTTGCAACTAATACACATTCATGGCCAGCATCAATGAGTCGGGCTGCAAAATAACAACCGATGCCTCCTGCACCTAACATCGCAAATTTCATGGTATTTCCTTTTTGCTAACGCTGTTGTATTTGTAATTTCAGTATTTTTTCTGAATCGATTTTCATCCAGAGCATCGACCGCCAGAAAGCTCCGGCGTACGCCATTTTATTGGGGTGGAGAGTCAGTATTTGACTCAAGCCTAATGTAATTTCTGAGTTAGGTGCCCAGTAGGACACCTAACTACTGGCTCTTATAAATATCGATTGACCAAGTGATGTTTGAAGTGGGTTGGATTCAGAGTTTCACCCGTCGCTTGCTGCACTAACTCTTCAGTTGTGAAGAGACTGCCTTTGCTCCAGATATTATCTGACAGCCAAGTGAAGATAGGGCTTAAATCACCACTTTGGATAGCACCGTCAACGTCCACCGTTTTCTTCATCGCCGCCATGAACTGAGCCGCATACATCGCACCTAATGTGTAACTTGGGAAGTACCCGAATGCGCCATCGGTCCAGTGGATATCCTGCATGCAGCCGTTTTTGTAGTTGTCTTTGGTTGATAAGCCCAAGTAGGCCTGCATCTTTTGATCCCACAACTCAGGGACGTCGGTATGCTTGATTACACCATTCATCAAGTCACGTTCGATCTCGTAACGCAAGATAACGTGAGCAGGGTAGGTCATCTCATCGGCATCGACACGGATGAAGTCTTTCTTCACTCGCGTGTACAGCTTTTGGAAATTGTCTTGAGAGAATAACTTAGGATCGTGATCGGTGAAGTGAGCGCCAGCAAGACGTGCTAAGTGCTCAATAAACGCATTACTACGACCAATCTGCATCTCAAAGAACAAAGATTGAGATTCGTGAATTCCCATAGAACGAGCCTGACCAGACGGTAACCCAGCCAGAGATTTCGGCAAGCCTTGTTCATAGCGAGCATGACCTGTCTCGTGAACAATACCCATCAGAGATTGCACAAACTCGCTTTCATCATAGCGCGTGGTGATGCGAACATCAGTGGGAACGCCACCACAAAATGGGTGGACACTTTCGTCGAGTCGGCCATGTTCGAAATCGAATTGCAGAAGCTTCATCACATCCAAGCCCAGGGCTTTTTGTGTATCGCTCGAAAAGGTACCTTTAGGCTCAATGAAATTCTCAGCAGATTGCTTTTCAATCGCTTGGTTAATCATTTCTGGAAGCCAAGTTTTTACGTCGCTGAATAAAGCGTCTAATGATGCAGTGGTTGTACCCGGTTCATAAATATCAAGCATTGCATCATAAGCGGAAAGACCAGTAACTTCAGCACGGATTTGGGCTTCTTCCTGAGACAGTTTGACGACTTCTGCCCAGTTCTTTTCAAAACCTTGCCAATCATTTTCACCACGTTGAGTACGCCAGGCATGTTCACACTTAGAACCGGCTAGCGATTTTGCTTGCACCAGGTCTTCTGGCAGAACATTCGCTTGCTGCCAGTTACGTTTTAGCTCGCGAAGCGTCGCGCTATCTTGAGCATTTAGCGTCTCTTGCTCTGCCTGCGCAAACCAGTCTGTGAGTTGAGGTTGCGTTTGTAAGTTATGCATATGAACATACAACTCTGCCATGGCTTCTGAGCGAGCCTGACTGCCACCGTTTGGCATAACCGCCGCTTGGTCCCAGCCGCAGATCGCCGCGAGGTGTTGAAAGTTTGAGAGTTTTAATGAGTGTTTTTTGAGTTTTTCGAATGCGCTCATGTGCCGCCTTCCATGACTATAGAAAACAAAAGTTTACCAACCCTACAAAGGCTTACCAAGTGATTCACGCAGAAAGTTGGATTTATTCCAATTTGTTTTATCAACATTTGCGAAAGGATTTTACGGGTAAGCAATCAAAATTCATTGAAATGACAGCGTAAATATGACAATAAAGGAGAAGTTTCTCTCTTTGCTTGGTGGATGTAAGCTTGATACAAAATTTTGAAGCGTTTTTAATCGCTATAACCATACTGACGCTCACTCCGGGATTGGATACCGCGTTAGTCATTCGTAATTCGTCGCGGGGTGGATTTACTGATGGAGCGATCACTAGCCTTGGTATTTGCCTTGGGTTATTTGTTCACGCGACATTTTCCGCGATCGGTATTTCTGCGATTCTTGCCCAGTCTGCAGAATTGTTCCATATCGTTAAAATGGTCGGTGCGGCTTATCTTATCTACTTAGGCTTTACGACGCTGAAAGGGTTATGGAACAACACGGCAGCACCGCAAGATGCTTCTAGGGGAATTACCCGTCACGAATTCAGCTTCTCTCGTTCATTGAGAGAGGGATTTTTGTCTAATGTTTTAAACCCGAAAACTGCGGTTTTCTATCTCGCATTCTTACCACAGTTCATCAACCCAGAAGGCTCGGCATTTTTACAGTCGACCTTTATGGCGGCAATCCATTTTGTTATCGCCATGGTTTGGCAATGTGGTTTGGCTGGGGCGTTAACGTCGGCGAAAAACTTACTTAAAAGTGCACGTTTCATGAACTGGATGGAAGGCACGACTGGTGTAGTGCTGGTGGGGCTTGGCATTAAGTTGATGTTAGAAGACAAGTAGTCTTTATACAGATAAGTGAAAGAGCGACTGGTTAGTCGCTCTTTTTTATTCTGGTTACTGCATTTGTTCACTTTTTAGCTCAGCGAGCAGCTCATAAGAACGCAGTTTTTTCTCGTGATCAAAGATGATCGAGTGGGCAATGATTTCGTCCGCTTGAGTACGTTCTAACAGCGAGTTGAGTTTCTCCAATACAAGGGCTTTGTCACCGTGAATCGACTCTCTGAGCTGATGAGTGACCTGATGCTTTTCATGTGGTTGCCAGAGCTGATCCATGTCGGTAACAGGGGCAGGAATTTTACCTTGGCCACCGCGAATCAACTGCAAGAATTTCTGATATTCCGTCGTCGCTAAATAATTGGCCTCTTCAGTGGTCTCGGCAACGATCACATTTACGCCAATCATCACGTAAGGTTTATCAAGTTGTTCTGACGGTTGGAAATTCGTTCGATAAATGTCCAACGCGCGTAGCATTGCATCTGGTGCGAAGTGTGCAGCAAAGGCAAAGGGAAGTCCTTTAACGGCGGCAAGGTGCGCGCTATACGTACTTGAGCCCAGTAACCAAATTGGAACCGATGAATTTGCGCCAGGGCAGGCTTTTACAGGTTGGCCTTTGGAGACTGGCCCCATAAAGAACTGTAACTCTTCGAGCAATTCAGCGAAGTCCGGGTCCATTCTTTCTGGATCTCGACGCAGTGCATGCATGGTTGGGTAGTCGGTGCCTGGCGCTCGTCCTAGTCCGAGGTCAATACGCCCCGGATACAGAGCTTCTAATGTGCCAAACTGCTCTGCAATGACTAAAGGCGCGTGATTTGGAAGCATGACGCCACCAGAACCAAGACGAATGCTTTGAGTTTGAGCGCCAATATGACTCATCAGCACTGAAGTCGCTGCACTGGCTATGTCTGGCATGTTGTGATGCTCTGCCAGCCAAAAACGGTGGTAGCCCAGTTTTTCTGCATGTTGGGCTAGGGATACCGACTTTTTATAGGTTTCCGTATAGTTGGAGCCTTCTGCAACGGGCGCTAGATCTAAGATGGAGATTCGTGGGAATGGCATATGACCTCAGAGTTTCTTTCTTCGTTCATATAAAGTGGAGCCTCTGTTGCACGAAATAAACCCCTAATTCGTCAATGAAACGCAATCAGGTTATCACTAAGGAATATGGTTAGAAGAAAACCGCTTGGTAATCAATACAATCCGACTAGGAATCATGTTTCACCAGTTCAACACTCTCTAGCCAATGGAGCAGGTAATTGGTAAGTGCTTTTGGCTGTGCTAATGGTAAGTCGTGCGCATCACAATCAAAACGTACTATTTCGATTTGCCAGGCTTTAGCAATGGCTTCCCCACATCGGCTATCAACCAGTTTATCTGCTGTGCTGACGATAACTTGACTCGGACAAGCAGGTGGCGAACTTTGGCCTTTAAATTGCGCAGCCGCATACAGCTGGCGAATAGTATTGCTGAAACTGACGGGGTGTTGTCGAGCGAGCTTGATATGGTGCGCGAGAACGTCAGACTGATTGACACTGACTGGACTTGTCCATTTTAGAATCGATTGTTGGAAAGCATCGCTTCCTTTTAACCTAGAAACTGCGATGCTGAGCAGCGCATTGATGTTGATTCTGAGCCAAAACGGACTGTAACGAGAAAAACTCGGATTGATCAGGGTTAAGCTGGCAACTTGATCGGGTAGGGTATGTGCCCAGTGGCTGGCCAGCATGGACCCCATTGAAATGGCGACCAGATGATAACGTTCACACTGGCCAGGGAGTTGCTCGAGCATGGATGGGAGCATCTGTTCAATGTTCCGCGGGCTTAGTTCACGATATTTTTCTCCATTCCCAGGTACGTTAGGCGTGATGAGAATCAGCTCTGGTGAGATTTTTGTCAGTGCATTGAGCATACTTTGCCAATGACCACTCTCTCTTAACAACCCTCTCACTAAAACTATCGGTACCATAGCTTTTTTGCCTTATCTGTATATTTCTTTTCTACATTCGCATCCATGTTTGGTATCAAATCATTATTAAGCACCTGAATTAAATAGCTTAAAAAAGTGCTGTGACGGCGCTGAACACGTTTAATACGGTGGGATTTGGTTGGATGAAAAAGCTGACTAAATCGCAGCATTTGAATTGGGTTTTTCTTCACCCACAGCCATGATCCTAACTCTAGGGTCAGCGGCAAAAAATGATGCTCGGATTGCGCTTGATGTTGGATCAGCATCCAGTCCCAGAAATCACCATGAGTGGTGTATTGATGCCACTGAGGTTCAAACTGATAGAGTTCATAGTGCGGATAGCTTTTGCGGAATAGCCGGTAAAGTAAATAATACTGAGCTAGGTTGCTCGGAGGATTTGTATGATGGGCATAAGGAAACCACAGTCGATCGCGAGTACCAAATCCGCTATGAAGATCCAAAAGAATGGTGGTGCGAGACTGCTTTGTAATATCTAGAACGTAGCGTGACAACACCTGTAGTTCTTGTTCCATCTGGTTTGGATTTCCTCGATACCAAGGCAAGCATGAGCTAAAACGTTGTCCGGCATAAAGTTGGTAAACAGGGTTGTCACTATTGATCGGTGAATTACGCATTAAGTCCACGCCATTGTGATTTGCACGCTTTTTAAGTGCCACCCCCCAGGGGTTAACCACGGGCACCGCGATGATTCGCAAATTATTGAGTGACTCTTTAAGTTGCTCATCCCATTCCAACCTTCTTAGTAAACTCTTCAGAAAGGCGAGAATTATCTGGCTACCAATACGTTCAACACCATGAATAGCACCGGTAAAAATCAGACAAGGTGCATCGTTGTTGGTTGCGCCTAATTCAAGCGCATAAATCGGTAGCGATTTGTCTTTATAATAGATGTCGCCAAGAAGGTGTAGGCGTATATGCTGAGGGTATTGCTCCGCGAGTTGCTCTATGTGCTGTATTTCACGAGGAATGTGTCCAGTCATCTCGATGCTCAGATAGGGTTTGAAGTGATACCATTCAAAATAAAGATTTGATCATTATCGCCAGTTGACAACGTCGCACACTGCCTAATTGCACTTGCTGTTCGTATAATGATCCGCTGCACTAATCGATTTCCTATACGAAAAAGAAATCATCTATTTGTCCAGACTGGCATAAGTGTAGAACGGGTTGAATGTTGGTTTGGTGAAGTATTTGTTTCAGTCTGAGTAACTAGGAATAAAAAATGCGAAGCTGGTAGGCTTCGCATCATGTTACTAACGTTTCTAAATTGGCAAAGAACTATGCCGTCACTTTCTCGCCCATAGCCGATGTAACGTGCGCAAAGTATCTTTTGGTTTCTTCTACAACGACTTGGCGGAGCGCAATCAAACCGATCAAGTTCGGAATGGCCATCAGTCCATTTACGATGTCAGCCAGAATCCAAATCATGTCCAGATGCAGGAACGCGCCTGAAGCGACTAAACCAACAAAAATCAGTTTGTATGGCAGTACCGCTTTAGTGCCGAACAAGAACACGACACAACGTTCACCGTAGTAGTTCCAACCAAGAATGGTTGTAAAGGCGAAAAACATCAGACCAATTGATACCAGCATTGGACCAAAGGTGTCAGCATTTAAACCAACCGCAAAAGCGTGGGTCGTCATTGCTGCGCCAGAGAAGTCACTTTGCCATGCGCCAGTCAGGATAAGAGCAAGACCGGTCATAGTACAAATGATGATGGTATCGAAGAAGGTACCTGTCATGGAAATCAGACCTTGTTTGACACAAGAATCTGTTTTCGCTGCTGCCGCCGCCATTGGTGCACTACCCAAGCCAGATTCGTTTGAGAATACACCTCGAGCGATACCCGATTGGATAGCCAGCATGATGCTTGCGCCCAGGAAACCACCTGTTGCTGCAGTAGAAGTGAAGGCTGATACCAACACTAATTCAATAGCGTTCAGTAGTTGGTCTGCATTCATGATAATCACGCTTAGACACGCCAATACATAGAATACAGCCATGGTTGGTACAACTTTACCAGCGACCTTAGCAATCGATTTGATACCACCTAAAGTGACAAAAGCGACTAATAGAGTCAGGATGAAAGCAGATAGCTCACGGTTAGCACCGAAAGAAATTTCTGTCGCATCCAAAATCGCGTTCACTTGAGGAAAAGTACCGATACCAAAACAAGCCACACCTAAAGCAAATACAGCGAACATGATCGCCAGTGCTTTAGATCCTACACCATATTGTAGGTAGTACATCGGGCCACCGATCATTTGGCCTTTATCATCAACTTGGCGGTATTTTACTGCAAGTAGACACTCAGCGTATTTGGTTGCCATTCCGAATAGGGCAGCAAGCCACATCCAGAACAAGGCACCCGGGCCTCCAAGTTTAATTGCAGTAGCAACACCAACGATATTACCAGTACCGATAGTGGCTGAAAGTGCAGTACATAATGCTGCAAAGCTAGAAACGTCACCCTGTTTATCAGATGACTTATCTTTACTAAATACCATCACTAACGCGGTCGGTAGATGTTTAAACTGGATTAAGCCGAGGCTAAAAGTGAAGTAAACACCAGTACCCACAAGCAAAAGCAGTAGTGGTGGACCCCAGACAAAGTTATCGATGGTTTGAAGTAAAGATTGTAGGTCGTTCATGATTTCCCCTTAATAAAACAACTAATAAGGAGAAGAGGGAAAGGGCGAGATACAAGATCTCTAATAGAACAAAGCTATTTAAAAGACGGGAACGCCAAATAGTTAGGTTACAACTTTCCACTCCTCTGTCCTTTTGCCTGAGAGTTTCACCCTGTGCATGACACAGGACTTGCTCCTTCGGCGACCGATTAAACGGTTCTCTCCAGAGGTTCCTCCAACTACAGTCCCCGCTACCTAAGTAGCACCTGAAATAGTTAATTCTTCGGCAGGTTATGCTAATCAAAAATTAAATTTTGATTAATAACCACTCTCCTGCAGTCTTCATCGGAACAATTACCTTTGATTTATATAAAGTTTCTTAGATGTTACTAAAATGTTATATAATTCTCGGATAATCAGATAGTTAGCCTTTAGCTAACAGCGCGTAATTTACCAATTATGATATATAGGTCAAGTGTTTTTTCACAGTATTTATCCCTATGTACCCCAAAATGTACCCCAATCTGTACCTCAGTTGCTTGGGTTAAAAGCATAAAAAGCCTCACCGAATAGGTGGGGCAATATCATGATTTTTAGTTCACACTAGGGCTAAGATTTTGGTAGAAACTAACCATACGGGCATTTTCGAAGAACAAAAAAAATTTGCACTATAGGCTATCCAAGCAGATTGAAGCAGGACATGACAGTGTTCTGGTGTACAAGGCTTCCTGTCATCGGGAGCACCGCTTCTTGAGTCGGTACGTGAAGTTAGATGCCGAAGCTTTAGCAGCAAGGCTTTTTGATTAGGGTCGAAGCAACAATAGGAAGTTTCTGAATTCAAAAATCAGGTAAGTTTCTGATGCCAACATATAGATGTGGGGGAGGGGTATTCGTGTTTGGTCCATACGTCCCCATAACCGGACATCTGCGGCAACCAAGATGTTTTAATTAGCCATATCTAGTTTCGAATAAGGGCAGCCTTGTCAGGTTCAAGCCAAAAAACTTTATTTATCTTGCTTAAAAGTAATTTGCACTGAAGCCTATTTATGTCTTGTTGCTGCTAATTTGCCTTACCAAACGTTATCCGAAGAATTTTAACAATCCACCTTTCTAAATGATGCGTTGTTTTTCAGTCTAACTCCCTTTGTAGTGGTCAACTAAAATTGGCCACGGTTTTAGAGTTTCCCAATACAGTCGTTCAGCCTCTTTGGGTGTCAGCCCACCATTATGTTGATGTGGCCTGAGTTAGCTCAAATAGCCATTATTGATAGGTATTGCTAGATCGCTTAAGTCACAGCCTAGTTTTGGCGGTGCAGATCAATATGGGTTACTCCTAAAAAACACTCAATTTACTAATCGCAAGAACAAGTTGAGCTTGAGAGTGAGTCTCCGTTTTTTTCAAAACTGACTTGAGGTGACTTCGCATGGTCGAAATGGATACATGTTGTTTCTCAGCAATATCCACCAAGGGCAGTCCTTCCATTAGCCCCGATACCAGTCGTGTTTCCGCTTTCGATAAGTGGTATACCTTCTGGGCTCGTTTGGTATTTGACGCTTCATTCATTTTGACGGCCACTAAGATCCCTTTAAATGGAATAGGATTACTTCCAGACTCTTTGCTTATAAATGGTGAAATCTCGATTGTCATCCCTGGGTATTGACCAAGAGGAGGAGACACTATTGTTTTAGGGCACGATAAAGATGGGCTTAGACTAAGTAACCGAACAGCATCACGAAGTTCCGTTTGTAGTCGACAGTTTAACATTGCATGACTTGAATAGATCTTCCCATTAAAACTCTGCAGTAAAGGAAACTGCCTAACCAAAATTTCGAACTTAATATTTAAAAAAAGGACATTTCCCGCTTCATTTAGTAGTGCCAACGCATAACTGCTTTGATTCATCAGAGCCTGATAGCACTGCGTAATTTTTTTTTGCTCTCCTAGTTGTAACTGTATCTGTAACGCTCTCTTTAGGTGAGGAATCAAATTTTCGATTAATTCGAAGTTACTTTTGTTAAATGATTCTTGAACGCTGCTACGGTTGAAGGCTAAAACACCATAAAAATTCAGATCGTTAATCAGATTCACACCAAGCACATAACGCGTGTCAACCGGAACATAAACTTCGTTAAAATAATCACTCTTGACCAAGCGTTCTGACTCTATCAACATTTTGTCATCGAAGACCGCCCCCTCACTTTGAGCTAGACAGGGCAAATACAATGGATCTGATTCCATCGTAGTTGAGTGTTTGTTTGCCATCCATTCCAGATCTGACCGCATATTGGGCTCTCGGTCGCCAACAGATAACTGATATAGTGGTACCTGCTGATTGACTTTATCAACTAAAGTTATGAATGCTTTATTGCTGTCAAGAGGGACGCACAAGTCATGTAGCATATTGTGATAGTTGCCTGTACATGCGCTTTCATAAATCAACTGTATAATATCTTCGGGCCTTTTCATTCTTACAGTTACCTTGATTATCCAAACAAAGTAAACGCCACCAATACACTAACTGGGAACCACGCCAGATAGACAACTTCCTTAATTCAGCAAACGCCCACATTTACGTCATCTACAAACTCAAACCTCTATAGATACACTATCGATTGGGGCCAACTCAATCGCACAGGTTACCACCACTCTCACTGAGGAAGTTGCCATACCGTTGATATTGTCCGCTATTGATAATTTTAGCAGTAAGGAAAGGTATCCTCCAATTTCCCCCATTTGGGGGAAGGAATAGAACTCTTCAAAAGCTAGACTCTTTTCAGTGTTCATGTAACAGGAGAATAAAATTAGCAATAGTTATCATAAGCAAAAACATTACTGTTTATTTTAACTCTTATGAAACTCTATTTATTTGAGTTATCAAAGTAAGTTTTGCTTCCTAATAAATCGAGAGTTTGAGTAACGGAGGGTTCTATGAAATTCAAACACATAGCTATTTTTGTATCCTCGGCATTTCTATCCACCCATATAGCGTTCGCTGAACCAGTATGTATGGCTGATATTGAAGTTGTTATTGCTGAACTGAAATCACAACATTACTCGCTTTCTGAAACAGATCATTTAGCTGTCGAAAACTCAATTGGCGACTTGATGTATTTGTGTAAAGAGGGAAGTACAGATTCCTTCAATGAAAAGTTAAGTGAAGTAAAAGCTATTCTCGGTATTTAATAAGTAATTGATAAAAAGGAATATTGCTTTAAGGAATATTGCCATGAAGATATTAAGCAAAATTATGCTAATTGCCTGTACAGGGCTAATGGTTTTGGGGCTAGCTAATAATGCTTTTGCTAGCCATTTTAGAGGTGCACACTTTACTTGGGAGAAAGTTAGTGGTAATACCGTAACTTTTACAATTAATCAGGCATGGAGAGTAAATTCACTCTCTAGTAGCAGCAGAACCATACACTTTGGCGATGGCACTTCTGTTAATAATGTAGGTTCAATAGTAGCTCAACCAACCGATCTATTCGGCTCTCCATATGAAATTTGGAAAGGCACCGTCACCCATACATACCCAGGGCCAGGACCTTGGGTCGTAAGCTTAGAAAGTTGTTGCCGCATATTTGAGGTACAAAATTCAAGTTCCTCCTCTTTTATTGTTAGAACAGACGTTGATCTGACAGACAGCCAAAAAGGCTCTTCTATTTCATCACTTCCACCTATATTACAGATGGTACAAGGTCCGAATGTTATACCTCTCGCAGTGGCAGACCCAGATAGCGACGATATTACTTGTAGAATGGCTACGTCAAGCGAATCAGCTATTTACAATATACCAAGTGTATCTTCAGGGACTATGACGGTGTCTAATAGTTGTGTCCTATCTTGGGATGCTAGTACTGCACCCGATAAATCTAAGTGGGCGGTTCAAGTTATTTACGAGGAAGGGCTTAAAAAAACCGCACATGATTTTATTGTTGAAATCAATGGTAACTTAGTGGCTAATACACCTCCACAGTGTTCCATTACGAGCGGTATGATCAATAATGTCGTTGCTGTAGGGACTCCCATTACAATTGAAGTAACAGCCACTGATGCAGATGGAGATAATCTAACGGTTAATCACCTTGGCTTACCAGTGGGTGCAACTTTAACTCCTATAACGGGAACAACACAATCTTCACCAATGGTAGCCACTTTTAATTGGACTCCTACATCAGTTGGCCTGACTGCGGTCACGTTGCAGTTCACTGATGATAATAATGCTCAGTGTCAGTCATCATTTACTATTGATGCTTCGAATCAAGCGCCTACAGCCGATGCGGGGGCTGATGACAACGTGAATGAAGGCATTGGATATAAGCTTGACGGTACAGGTAGCTTCGATCCCGACGGTTCCCCATTAAGCTATCAATGGAATCAGATCGCTGGTCCTACAGTGTCTCTAGATGATGCTACGCTTGCACAACCTAGTTTCACCGCACCTTATGTCGTTTCCAATCAAACTGTAACATTTGAGCTTGTCGTATTTGATGGCGCCTTATACAGCTCGGCTGACACTGTTGATATAGTAATCTTGCAGCACAATAATGAGCCTATAGCGGATGCTGGAGATGATATTAATATTAAAGAAGGAGCTACAGCTGAACTTGATGGTACAAGTAGTTATGATATAGATGGACAAGCCATTACTGATTATAGCTGGATTCAGGTAGGTGGACCCTCTGTCGTCTTGGTAGGTCACAGTACAGCCAATCCCACATTTACAGTACCATTTAGTGTAGGTGCTACTTTAGTTTTCCAACTTCAAGTAAGTGACGGAATGGAATACAGTGAACTATCTTCGTTACCGGACTCTCATATCGACGGTGATGACCTTATTACGGTAACTGTAACCGAAAACAATGCTCCTGTTGCAGATGCTGGCCCTGACCAGTCTAAGAATGAAGGTACAGTTGTCACCTTGAACGCTACAGCAAGCTATGACCCTGACTCTGATGGACTCAGTTATCTTTGGGAACAGCAGTCAGGAACTCCTGTATCATTATCTGACAGCACTATTGCTCAACCAACCTTTGCTGCGCCGGCAACTACTGGTGGTGAGGCTCTAGAGTTTAAAGTAACAGTAACAGATGATGATTCTGTGAATCCTAAATCTTCAACTGATACTGTTGTTATAAATATTCTTGATGTGAATGCTCCTCCAAGCTGTGAACTGGCAGTAGCTACACCTAGCATGCTATGGCCACCGAACCATAAGATGCTCTCCGTAGAAATCGCAGGCGTCACAGATACAGACGATATTCACAATGACATAACTCTCCGTATCACCGGTGTTACTCAGGATGAACCTATTGAAGGAACGGGTGATGGAGATAGCTCTCCTGATGCTTCTATTCAGGTTGGAGTGATGACGGACGGAGCACTAATTCGCACAGAAAGAAGCGGTGAAGGAGATGGCCGAGTGTACACTATTAACTTTATCGCTGATGACGGATTTGAAAGTTGTACCGGTGCAGTAACAGTAGGTGTCCCACATAGCCGAAAATCTACACCAGTAGATAGTGGTCAAGTTTTTGATTCAACAGGAAACTAGTTGTTTACTCGATTCGAGTGAACTTAGGTACTAAAGTGAAGGTATACCTTGCCTCTTTTACACAAGCCCCGGACTCTTTGGTTCGGGGCTTTAATTCTCCCATTGAAATACAAACGTTATCTAAAAACTGTTTATGGAGTATACGTAAGGCTGTAATGTCTGAGCTGCTTAAGCCAAACTGAAATATAAATAATGCGGTTATATACTTATGGCAACTCAGGGAATTACTTAAAAACGTAATAAGGATCATAGATGAGCTAGGATAACCTGTCAGATCTAATAAAACCTTGAGTTAACAGTTACAGATTGCGTCCTGATCAATCCATATATGGCAATTGATAGCGGTAAGGGCACGTCCCTTCTAAGGATGTGGTCATAGGTTCGAATCCTATAGGGCGTGCCATTCCTCCTCTCAGCACAGTCTTCCTATCCAAATCCGTTAGGACTGTGCCATGTATTTAGTGAACAATCTCACAAAAACTCCACCACAAAACCTTAATTTAAACACTCCAATTCCGTCTTGTATAGACAGCTACGTTCAAATTCGAGCGCAATACCATAAAACTTACATTGGGACGTTAAAGTACCGATTAGAGCGAATCAGCCGCTACTTTTCTTCTTATTTAATCAAAGATCTCACCACAAGCCCTTATGCTAGGGATAACATCAACTCTTTCATTACTCATCGTCTATCTAGTGTTAAGCCAGGTACTGTTCGGAAAGATGCCGCTGCCCTGCAAGCAATGCTCAATTGGCTTCGTCGGGATATTGGCTTACAAATCCCAGATATTTTTAAACAGATACGGTTACCAAAAGATTACGGCGTCCGCCAATTCATTCCAACCCATGAACAAGTTCAGGCGGTTGTTGCCAGATTACCCTCGGAAGAACTACGCGACATTTGTATGTTGTTGAGCGAAACAGCCTGTCGCAGGAATGAAGTTCTGAAACTGCGAAGGTGTGATGTGTACCTTGAGCATCGATACATACAGTTATGGAACACAAAGAACGGGGAAGACCGTAAGGTTCCGCTTTCTACTATGGCAATGGCGATACTCGGTAAAAGGATGGAGTTAACCACGGACAGGGCACCAACATACCCTGTCTTCAGCGCATTACCTGAATACGTTAGTAAGAAGTTTCGCAAAGCAGCTGATGAAGAAGGGCTACATGATTTTGTCTTACATTCTCTCAGGCATTACAGGTTATCCAAACTTATAGAAGCAGGACATGACAGTGTGCTGGTGTCCAAAGTTTCTGGTCATCGTGATCATCGCGTATTGAGTAGGTACGTGAAGTTGGATGCTGAAGCTCTAGCGGCGAGGCTTTTTGATTAGGGTAGAAGCGACATTGGGAAGTTTCTGAGTTTAAAAATCAGATAAATTTCTGATGCCAATATATAGATGTGGGGGAGGGGGTGTAACGTTTTGGTCCACCCCCTATCTAACAACATATATACCACAATTTTTAAATTTATTATTTAGTCGATTAACAAACTTCAGGTTTTGTGGAATTTTTCCTGTTGTAAGACTGCAGTTTTCTAGGTCTTAGTTTCTCCTAAAACTGATTAAAAGGTTGATTTTTAAGCAAAAATAAGAAGTGCATGATAACTCTTTAACATATGATGATTTAGCTCTAAAATGGATAGATTTTACTTAAATAAATCGAAACCAATTAGAGAAAAGTTTATTTGATTGCTATATATGAATGACTGTTAACGTATGTACAGATAAATAATATCACCTTTAATATTCATGTGCGTTTTTCCTGTCACTTTATCGAGTAGTACATTGTTGAAATGAATATCAGCCCTTTTCCAACCATATTGGTTAAAATGAGGTTTAATATAATGATTTTCCATGATCATTATATTTTTAAATGCATTATTCTGTGTCATATGAAATAGATATTCACTTGTTTTTATTTCATCCATTGTTATCACTAACTGTTTAAAATGATGTGGTTGTTTTAAATAACCGTAAGTATCATTCTCTTCTAAAATACTTCCCGTGATTTCTCTGTCTCTATTGTAACTGTAATTGTACTCATGTACTTGGTATGAAAATGGAATAAACATTGATACAAGCAATAATACTCTTCTCACCGGTTTTTTGATAAGGAGTGCCATTACTGCGATGCCCAAAGGCAAAGTAATTCCAGTGCGTAATGGTATGTTTACACCAATTATAACAACACTAGCGTAGACAGAAAAAATGACCATAAGGTTTATTAGGCAATATTTTAAATGGTATCTCAGCGCCCAAACGAATACTCCTGTTATTGGTAAATAAAACCAAGCACTTAACTCCGATAGATACAGTATATTTTGTTTAAAGTTGCCAGCACTTTTTGTCAGATTTACCAACAATGAAGATAAATCTATCATCGGTGTTGGATTGCGCCATTCAGCGACCTGAATAAACATCGCATGATCGGCAACCGATGCGGTAGCAATATAAACAAATAATTGAGCAAACGCATAGCCCAATATATAGCCTAGGATCCAGACTACTACAAATTTAACGGCACTGCCCCAACTCTCTTGATCCAATTGACGCATAAACAGCAAAGGCACCAAAAAGTAGAAAGCTGGATATGTAGCAAACATCACTATACCAGCAATTAGCATGAGGCGATAACGAGAGTGGCGTTGATAATCCAGTGCAAATAGAGCCAATATGAAAGATGCTGGTAGCAGTGTCATTGGCCATTTAAATAACATAGTGAAATTGGGAATATTTAAAACCAGTAACCCAAAAATTACGGAGCACCATGTCTCACTGGTTGAAGCACGTCCAACTTGATAAGCAAAAATAAATAAAAAAAGATTACAGAGTGATGCTGCTATCACAGGAGGAATAGTTCTTAGCCAATCGAAAAAAATGAAATTAATCCATCGTCCTTCTGTTACAAGCTTTACGACATAATTAGGTATATAATTCAATGCATCATGAGCTACATTCCCGACCATAGAAATATGTAGGTTGAATACTGTCACGATAGCTAATAATCCTGCGACGGTCCAAGCAGTTAAATCTACTCTCGACATTTTAGATAGTGATGAAGAGATAGAAAAAGTAGACAAAACTTGAAGCATAAATAGTCCTTAAGTAAAAACAGCCCTGTACCCTATATAGTTAATTATTGAAGAGCATGTAATCCCCACAACCTGCGCTAAATATACATATACTCCGAGATAGTTTACGCAAACGTACAATATGCCTGTAGAAGTGATCATTGAAATCAGGTTAACAAGGAAGAAATATAAAAATTCTCCATCTTTTTTATCGGCGTGAAAAACAATATTACGGTTTAATATATAACTACTTATCATACCGATAGTATAGGATAGAATCGATGCTTTTATATAACTCACCGACCATTGAAGCAGTAACACAAAAGAAAGATAAGAAATAAATGTGTTGAACACACCAACAAATATAAAAAGGACTTTTTGTCTGAGGTCTGAAAAAATCAGATTATTCAGCAGGATCGTCGGTTTGTTCACTCTCAAAACCTAACCTCTTTTTAGTAATATAGAGTGGACGCCTTTTGGATTCGTTATATATCCTTGCAATATACTCTCCTAAAATTCCAATTGAAATTAATTGAACGCCGCCCATAAAAAGAATAGAGACATGAAGTGATGTCCAGCCTGAAACCCATTGCTCCGTTGCAAGTCGAATGTATATAGAATAAAGTACCATAAAAAAAGCGATACCTGCACATGCAAAGCCCATTATTATCGCCAGCTTTAGAGGTTTAACGGAAAATGACAAAATACCATCCATTGCAAGGTTGAGCATTTTCGTCAAGGGGTATTTAGATTCACCGGCAAAACGAGGAGAGCGCTCATAAGTAACAGAGGTTTGGTTGAAACCGACCCAACTTACCATGCCTCGAATAAAGCGCGCTCTTTCCGGCATCGCTATAAGTTGGTCTACAACTTCCCTGTCCATCAAACGGAAATCCCCTGTATCGAGTGGAATTGGAACTTCTGAAAGACGATTTAATAGTCGATAAAATATCTTAGCTGATGCAAGCTTGAACGCGGATTCCCCTTCTCTTCTAGCTCTGATACCGTATACAACGCTATATCCTGCCTGCCATTTCACAATCATATCTTTAATCACCCTTGGAGGATCCTGAAGATCAGCATCAATAACTACTACAGCATCTCCTCTACTGGCATCCAAACCAGCACTCACCGCTTGTTGGTGTCCAAAGTTGCGAGAAAGTGAGATTATATAGATATTGTCATGGTGTGTACTATGTTTAAGCAGCTTACTTTCCGTGTCATCAGAACTGCCATCATTCACAAAGATTATTTCAAAATGTGTCCCTGATATAAGATTGGTTACATCCAGTAACTCATTTACTGTATGGTCTATCACTTCACTTTCATTGAAGCAAGGAACTACCACAGAAACTAGTTTTCTCATACCTTTCCCTAATTGGCATGTTAGTCAATATGATCAACCCGGGGCTTTTTAGTTCGCTAATTGGTTAAAAATATAACAAACTAAACACATATTGAAGCATTGGAGAAGTATAGTCAATCAACAGGTAAATTAGTTGACAAAGTGAATGACCTCAATGCAAAAGAAGCTAAAGTTAATTTGTCTGAAACCTATCTTTTTAGGGGTATTTAACTAAATTAATTATGATCGGACTGACTGGATTTTAACCAACGCCACCAACACCCTACGACAGTGCGCTACAGTACGACTAAGTGAAACTGTTTGGATGGAAAATGAACAAAAATGGGCGTGATGATAAATATTTATTTTAAATTGAAGCTTCTGGTCTTATAGGTTATAGGGTGCCTTAAAGACGCTTTTTCAACTACGAATTATAAACTGCAAGCAAGATTGTCACTTTGAAAAATTGGATAAATTTCCAACTCCGATATATTGAGGTGGGGGAGAGGGTATTAGTGTTTGGTCCACCCGCCCCCCTGATTATTTTATAGCCCTTCTCGTCTCAAGATTTCCTTTATGTCTCTCGACATCTCTATCTGGCGAGCATGATATTGGTCAAACCGCTTTGTCTGTGCTTTCATATATGTTTCCATCTGTTGTTCTAATGCTTGATTGAAGTGCTCGACTGCAGAGGTTAACTGTTGCTGTGATGCCGTTATTTCGATTTTAAATTGGTCACTGTCCATATGGACTTCATGATGTGGTGGCGCAGCTGCACCTACTGCGAACGATGCGAATGGCATTGTCATAAATAAAATCGAAGGTAGTCTTCGTCGGTTGGAATGTTCCATAGAAAGCCTCCTAAAACGAGAAAACCCCGCCGAGGCGAGGTTTGTTGGGTACGTAGAAAGCAAAGGAAACTTGCGAGGAACCGTTACTTTCCACATTAGAAATTATGGCGCAATTCAATAGGAAGTCTATCTGGGTACAAAGTGATTTAGGGTGTGGTCACAACAAAAGTGTTGAAAATGGCGCTTTCGTTCTGATTTTAAAATGCGTTCATTTATGCATGTTTTATGCACTTCCTATTCACTCGTATTTAGTGACTAAACATCGGGAAATAGACGTTTCGTGAGACATTTCAAAATGGGTGAACGCGTTTGGTTCAGATTATCGTTATTATGTTAAATTTGGTGGTTTTTTGAACAATTTACGGTAGTGGGGAGGCATCCTCTGCATCTTTCGCAATATCCGCAAGAATAAAGGCGAGTGGGTTTTCTTGACTGCCGGACAGTTCGACTTGTTGGCTCGGGTTCCAATTGCTACGACTTCGACATTTAAGCCAAAATTCCATCGCTCGAACATCGGGTGGTAACTCTTCCTGATACTCAACCACTTGACCAGAGCTTAACACTTTCTGCTTAGTTACGGTCACACCCATCGCTCTATTGTATAGGCTGTAGGCCACTTCGGCATCCGCAGCCAGTTTCCCACGCTTTCTTGCTTCAGCGAACTCTGGATAAAGGCTGACCCAATGGAAGATTGTGTCTCTATGAACTTCAAAGAAATCCGCTAAGTCCTGGTCACGGGCACCCACCAAACAGAGCTTATAGGCTTGCTTGGCATAAGTCTGTCGATATTTATTGTTGTTTTGGTTTCCAATGGGGGCGCCCATACGGTCATCTCCTTATGTAATCAATTATTTATAATATTAGTAAATACTAAATTAGCTATAGCTTTATTAATAGTAAGTAATTGCGAAAAAGAAACAAGTCAATTATTGACAAGTACCTTACTTTCTCTTTTGGCTCTTGAGTGGTTGGCGGTGAAGTAGTAGCTTCGTACCTTGTTAATTATCTGAAAATAACGATATCGTGTATCGTTACTTTTTGGTTGTTTTCTTATTCAATAATTAAATGGGTTGATGTGACTTAGAAATGGATATTTTAACTTGTAGTCCTTTTGAGCTAGCAGAGCTGGTTGTTTACAATAACAACAAATCGCTGATGGACCGGTTCCCTGATCTTTCTTTTGATTTTGAACAGCAGGAGCAACTTGCGACTTACCTTGTCATGGGAGGCTTGGTGAGACGTGTTATCAAATGTCGCCGTTCTTTCACTGCGGTTCGAGGTAAGTTTGACTTTAATCACGAGATCGAAGATAGCGATTTGTTGGACTTTAAACCAGGGTTCTATGTAACGGATTCAACAAGCTTAGATATCGATAGTCGACACCCGCACCTTTATGATCACGATGGTAATGTACTGACAGTGGTTGAAGTGACGGATTATAAAAACTTACCATACGACACATTTAACAGAGTTGAGGAAGTGGTAAACTTGGGGTACGTGGTAGAAGGCGGTGCTTCAGAAGGTATGAAACTGTATCTAAACGACGTCGATAAGTTTCTAGGTGTTAAAACCACTTATACCAGCCGTGTTAGCGATCTTCGCAGTAAAAGTGTCGATGGGCTTGGTTCACTCCTTAATATGCTTCAAGAACAAGTTGGAGCAAATAGCTACCCAGAAGCTATTGAAGTAGCGATCGCACTTGGCAAAGAGCAGGATAAAGAAACAGCTTACCAAGAACAGTCGCCATTTTACGCAGCACTAAAAAGTGAATTGAGAAAAGCTGCCTTATGGGGTACCGATACAAAAAACCTTAATGAATTGGAAGCACAGATAAAACGCACTTATCCTGATCTTAAATCACGTCAACCGAGAGTAATCGCCCAAACGTTAATAGAGATTACTTAAATCAAGAAATAGAATGTGAATATATTTTAAAACCCGCCAGTTGTGCGGGTTTTTGTCTTTTTGGCCACATATTCCCATCTCGAATCATCCATAAAAAGTCTTGAAATATCCAATCTTATGTCGAGTTGTCAACACTTGAGCCTATATACAGCAAGGTGTTGAGCAAAGTTGTCAACACTGGCTTGTCAACTACTGGTATTGCTTGTCAACTCTCTTTCTTGCCAATATCTGCCCGTCCGGACAATACGTGTTTTAACAACGAAGGGAGTGAAATGGCAGTATCTCTAAAAACGGAGAAAGATATCAAACGAACAGTACGTTACCGCACTTCAGATATTGAAGTTTGTTTAGGCGATGCGGTAGATAGCGAAACAAATAAGGAAGTTTAAATGGATTTAAGTACTGGAAAAACAATTACTAAGACCAAGGGGTTGAGCGCTTTGGCTTATGCGGAACTTCTGGAGAAAGTGCGTAGCCCAGAGAAGTTGCCGATGACGGTTCTTCAGTATCAAGAAATGTCGTCCCAGAGCCGCGGAGAACTGAAAAAAGAGCAACAGTACTTTATTACTAGCCCTGCTCGTTCCCGTAGCGACAACGCAGTTAAACGTGCGGGCTTGACAGCAATTGTACTGGATTTAGATGAACCAGAACTGGACATCAACGGTGTAGCGAAGGTGTTGCTCAATGTAAATATTAAGCGATTCTGTATTTATTCTTCATTGAGTCATACGGAGTCAAAACCACGCTTTCGTGCCGTAATTCCATTGGCTGAAAATTCGCAATCTGAACGTTGGTCTATCGTAGCGAGTTACCTGAACGATGTGCTTTTCTTAGATTCTGATCATTGTAGTAAAACGTTGGCACAAGCTTGGTTGCTTCCAGTTGTAACCGTCGACGGTGATTACGAACACTTAATTGTGGACGAAGGTACATCATTGAACATCGTGGACGATAGTCATCCTCTAGTTGCTGACGCCTTGGATTTTTACTCATTAAAGCTTGCATCGGAGACTGCGCAACCGGCTTCATCAAGAGCCTTTCATCTCGGGGAGGGTGAGTTGAGCCCGGTTGAAGCTTACAACCAAAAGTTCGCGATTCGTGCTTTGATGGTGAGTTATGGCTATAAGTTCACCTCTAAATTACGTGCTATCCACCCGCATAGCCAGAGTGGCTCAGCGGGAGTTTACCTTTTCCCTGACAGCGAGCGTGCTTTTTCACACCATGGATCGGATGTTCTCCATGGAAAGTCGTTCGACGCATTTGATCTGTTTGTACAGTATGAGCACCACGGTGACTTCAGAGTGGCATTAATTGAAGCGGGGAATACCATTTATACCAATGAAGGCATTAGCATCAACGAACACAATCGCTTGTTGTTTAAGAATAAAAAGCAGTATGCGGCAATACCTGAAGTAACAAAGGAATTATTGTTTGGTAAATCAGAACCAGAGGATTCTCCACAGCCGAAAGAATGTGAAGCCAAATACGATATAGCGCCACCTCCTGAACACTGCATGTCGTTTACTGGGGTAGGCAAAGATATCTTTGATTTCATTATGAAGTCGGCTATTTATCAACAGCCTACATTCGCCTTGGCCGCTACTCTTATGACTTTATCAATGCTAAGTGGTGGACGCCTTACAGGCACACAAACACGTGTACGAGCAAACATGATGTTTATTTGTACGGGGGAATCTGGTTGTGGTAAGCAACATCACATCAACAAGGTTGAAGAAATCCTACGACTAGCAAATAAAAACTTTGGTCTAAAGGTCCAGAATAAGTTCGCGAGTGGTCCGGCGTTTTGGAACTTTTTGAGCGACGTTAGCCAAGAGGTACTGTTGCTTGCAGATGAGTGTGGGTTCTTGTTTAACGCTATTAAGAATAATAAGGGCGATTACATGGCTCAGCTATACGATTGTTTCTTACAGGGATATTCTGCGAGTAGTTCTGTAATGAAGCCGACCGTATACGCTGACCGTGAACGTAACAGCGATAAGCTTATCGAGTTTCCTCATATTTGCATGATGGGATTTACCACGCCTAGTACCTTAGGTGACGCATTAACGCATGAAGATTCAGCCACGGGCCTATTGCCTCGTCTTACTCTGTTTCCAGCGGTTTTTGATGTTCCAGAGAAGCAAGGTTTTCGTCACGTGAAGTTTCAGCAGGAAGCTATTGAGGGGCTTTTGATGCTCGATAAATTTACGAATTGGCGCGGTAACTTGCCTTACAAACGTAAATTTCCTCTACACGTGCCAACAACTAAAGAAGCGGAAGCTTTACTAGACGAATTCGGTTATCAGAATCGCGAGGCCATGCGTTCAGCTGAGAGTATGGAGCGCAGCCTGTTAAATCGTGCAGAAGAAAATGCTCGTCGTTTAGCTTTGATTTATTGGATGGATTGCATTCCGCCCACGGACGGTGCAGGCAAGTTTGAGCAAGAAAACATGATTCAGGTAGTGCATGTGCAAAAGGCAATTGACCTTGTTAAGTGGTCGAATGCATACATGTCGGAGTTTATGAGTTCACAGGCAGGTGCAACGGCTACCAGCAAAGAAGTTGACCGCATTGTATCAATGATTAGCCAAGCTAAGCACTACGGTGAGGCACGAAAGGGGACCCTCTTTGACCGACACCGTGAGGCTTTGATGAAAGGTTACATGCCGCATGCTGTTCTTGTTTATCTTTCGAAGAAATCGTCCAAACATCTTATGGAGTTGTTGGAGACTGCGAATGCGATGGAGGCTATCGGTAAAGTCACCGACCCCGAAACTCACAAACATTATTACGTTGCGTTGAAAAATTTTCAAACGGGAGAACAAAGGGAACAAGAGGGAATGCTCTCAGCCTAAGTGGTGACTTAGGTGAACCACTTAGGTTCAAAACACATGCGTTCCCCTGTTCTTAGTAAATATATTACCCATTAGTAAATTAACGAACGATGTTAATGATTCTCGGATTAAATATTTTCCGGGGTATATAGGGGGAATAAGGGAACATAACACTAAATAACCCTGTAAGTACCGAATTTAAAGGCCTGAGGCATTCTCTTAATGTAAAGAGAACAGACGGGAACACGGGGAATATGACATAGGATGTTAACATGAAATATTTAATTTATCGCAATTTGGATGGCGATTACGTTTATGTTGAAGGAAACCTAACTTTAAAGTACGAAATCAACTTGACTGGCATGACATATGATTATTCAGGGAGACTGGATGCCACAGAACTATTTGAATTATGGCTAGAAGCAGCTCGTAAAAAATATCCGGATGGTATCGTGAAAATTGAGTGGCTATTAACTATGGAGGGGGAGTCTGAACCAGAATTGATCCCCGCGGAGGAATTAGAAAGTGGGATGTGTTTCCCTACGGCTTCTATTCACCCAGTGAGTCAATTAACTGGGTTGATAACTGATTGGGAAACAATGCCAATAGAACCCCAAAGATGGGCTGACGATACTCTAGAAGGACTAGGTTTTATTGAGTATGTTACTGGTTGGCAACCGAGTTTCCTGCAAACTCAGGTTCGTATTGACTTCTTGATTGAGGCGGCGAAGAAAAAATCAGAGGAAGTACAGTAAGGAATAATAGGCTTGCTCTCAAATGGGCAAGCCTTTTTTGTTCGTGTAAGTCTCGAAAAAAATATAAATATTGTCTGATAGTTATGTAGCCCAGTTATGGAAGTGAACGGTTTAGGGACGTAACACTAATCCGTTGACATCGGATTAGAAAGGTATTTTGGATGCCGTATTCGTTTATATGGAGTTGGAATGTCCATTAAGACTGAAAATACTTTCTCGTGCTGTTGTCCCATAGTTAGGTATGAAATTCACAATATGAAATCCGCGTCTATAACACGTATCTGGACAAAACCTTGCTAGTCACTTTGATAAATTAGAAGTTTACAAATAACTTAGGTATTGAAAAGTCGCTGTCTGGTTTTCGTTGTACAGTTCAGTTGTAACTGAGTTCAATGATATGTGGTTAAAATATCGGCATTATGATGCGCTTACACTAGAGGTTCTTTTAAATGCTAAAAACGCGAAGAAAACAAAATTTACTGGAGGGAAAAACGCAAAGATCAATGAGAAAATGGCACCTAGCTTTCCTTTGTTAACTTTACTTTTTCCTAAACGATAACCGACGATTACATTAAATAACAGGTACAGCAAGAACAATGGAATTATGATGAAAGAGATCGGAAACATAGTTGCCTCTTAAATTAATAAATTATTATTACTCAATCTAGAGCATATCAATTACAATCACAATATAAAAATTTAACAATAAAGTCACACGAAAATGCAAAGCGAGACAATCTCGATATGAGTCGTTCGATATTTGAATCTAGAAACCTATTTTTAAGCCAACCTTCGTTGTGTTGCGCAAACTCACTTCGGGGCAGAAATGTGCCATTGTCTCGATTTAAAACTATTCAAAGTGACCTTAAGTGTGTTAATTACCGAACAACCTTTCCAACCTTGGTCTAAACGCATTAACTAATCCATTGACCGTTTCCTGGAAAAATAAAGCGGTAGTATCGTCCTGGGTAGGTGGCCAGTTTCCTTCTACTGTTTGCGTTCTCTGAATTCTCCGTTTATTGTCGTCCCACACAACAGCGAATGGTAATTCTTTCTCAATATCAACTTTTTCCTCGATTAGTGCTTCGTACAGATCTCTACCTTGTGAGGTATTAGCGAATCGAATGAAGCATCCAACACTTTTTACTGATTTATCAAAATAGGTCGTAATCCAAGAAACTGAACCTGATGGTGGGAGAGAAAATGCAATGTTTCCGATAGAGACTGGTTTCGGCATCGGTTGTTCAGGGTCATCTAGTGCCAATGAGTCAAGGAATCTTGTCCAGAAATCAAAGTACTGTTGACGCCATGGTTCTACATTTTTTTCAGTGTTTTCATCGACTGTTGGAGGCTCTGTATAATCTAGTGCCCTGTCTATTATCTGGGTTTTTAGAAGTGTTCTTGGCTGAATTACATAAAGGTCTTTGTGCTGGTGTTTGTAAACTGCAGTCTCAACCATGGCCAGAACGAAGCGTAGATTACCTGCCTCTTGGAGGAACTGAACGATAGCATTAGCATCTCTTTTTATCCCGTCGCCTGCTATGATTAACATAAAGTCACCGCGACTGAGAGAATGGCTTACACCATCCACAAATAGAGCCTCATCGACATCCGGAAATCGTTCTGTGACTAGCTTGTAGGGCGCATTACCTTTAATCCCTGTTCTCCTACTCACTTCACGTTGCAAGTCAGCAAAACTCCATTGCGCGAGTTCTTTAGCGTAATCTAATATTTGCCCGATAACTTTACGGCGGGCTTCTGGATTCCGCCAAAGCTTCGTCTCTACTATTACTAATCGTCCTTGTGGCGTTACATACACGATATCAATTGGTCCTGCACCTGTGTTCATCTCCATACAAAGAGGGCAGACAGTCTGATAAGCAGGATCAATTTCCCCAAAGGGCAGAGATTGCGGGTTTTCAAATAACCTTTGTTGCAGCCAATACTCGGTAAATCCTCTTTCAAAAGAGATTCGCTTTAGGTGCTCGGTTTGGCCTTCTTCATTAAAAATAAACGGGGTCGAATACATTCCGCACATCCTCCATGACTGCTACCGATATATCACGTTAGCTTCCTATACTGATAGGTGGCTATTAATCAATCATGCTCATAATGGTGTATTGAAAGGTTGTGGTCAAATAACAGTCAGTGTAACTGCTAGCGCTTCAGCAAAAAGCGTTTGAAGTTGATGGCAATTATCTCTAATTCTAGTAGGCCGAGTTACCACTAGGTTAAAGGGATCTGGTTGGATGATATGGAGAATGTGCACTCGTTTTACGCACTATCAATGTCCAAAAACTAAGACTATATGCTTCATTTTTAAGCGTGGATTGGTTGAAAGCTCAGGCACAGTCCTGTACGATTCATCCCGCGTGACTGTGCTCACGGTAGAAAGCGCCCTTAGCTCAGCTGGATAGAGCACGTCCCTTCTAAGCATGTGTTCGCTCTGGACTCATCTTTAATACCACAATCGACATAAGCTTGTTTCCGATTCGAAATCCAGCTTCTCTATGATTTCCTGTAACAGCTTAGGCTTATAGTCCTTACCGTATCGACCATATGTCATTGTTTCATCTGTATGTCCTAGTACGTAAGAGGCAGGACTGTACTCAACACCCATCTGTTTGAATTCATTGGCTACAGTGTGTCGGAAGGAGTGGAATGTCTTTTTATAACGTTCATCCTTGTTTAGAACTTTATCACGCTGAATACTGAACCACTTAGAAGGGTACTTACCGTAACCATCCTCTGGTAAGTATTTGAGAGTAGGGAACACTAGCCCTAAAGGTAGGCTTTTAACGTAGTCAATAAAACCTAGCTTAATCAGTTTACGGTGTATCGGTATATTCCTAAACGCTGCTTTGATTTTGAGCTTCTGATCTGGTCTGTCTGCGTTGATAGAGATACACCACACACCATCTATTTGCTTGATGTTGTCGGTATATAACTGACACAATTCATTAATTCTAGCTCCCGTATACAAACCCAGTAACGGTATCCAGTAGTGCCAAGCTTCTTTGGGCGTGGTTTTGTATGGTTCTATATTGAATAGCTTTTTAATGTCTGAACGTGTGAAAACTTTCCTTTCTTCACTGGCTTTGATTTCTTTGCGTACTTGCAACTTAGTGAACGGGTTTTTATCGGACTTCTCATTTAATACCAGCCAGTCAAAGAATCCGCTAACCACTTTCAACGTGTCGTTAATCGTGTGAATACCGATAGGATTATCACCAAAAGCAATAATTTGTTTAATCGTTTTCCCTTTGTAACGTGAGTTGTTGTTGATATTGGGCGGTAGTTGCACAAGCTGGTGTTTAAACGATAAGGCATCATCACGGGTGAATGAGTTAATCCCTTTGTTTTTAACAATGCGCAGTAGCAGCTCAAGTCTAGATCTGTATCGAGCTAAGGCTTTTGCGGAGACTCTATCTACTGTTTTAGCTGCCATGAATAATTCAATACAGTCAGATAGTTTCGAGTCTTTCCTCTTGGGTTGCTGCTTAGGATTTAATTGTGGTTGTTCAGCTACAACTATATTAGTTACAACAGGAGTCTGTGACAATGTAATGTATTGGAGTTGAAAGAATTCTCTATCGTAATTGGCTGTGTGTTTAGTCGCTAAGATAGTAGCTTCACGAAGGTTGGTTGTATGAAGTGAGAAACGAATTCTTTTCTCATTTTTGTAGTGTTGTTGAAGGTGAGAAGGGATTCTTCTCTGATAGTAAAACGTAGTATTTCGTTTGGTGAGATTTCTCATTAAATGTACCCCAAATTGTGGGTCACATCTAAGAAAGTCAATAATATCAGGTAGGTAACTCTAGATTCTCATGGCTCCAGAGGTTCCTCCAACTACAGTCCCCGCTACCTAAGTAGCACCTGAAATAGTTAATTCTTCGGCAGGTTATGCTAATCAAAAATTAAATTTTGATTAATAACCACTCTCCTGCAGTCTTCATCGGAACAATTACCTAAAATGATTCATAAACTTAGCAAATGTTACTAAATTGTTAAAAAGTTTCAGGTAATCAGATAGTTAGCTTTCGCTAACGCAGGTAATCTATCAAAAGTGTGATGTAGGTTTCAAGTTGTTTTTGAGTGAAAAGCACAATTTGTACCCCAGTTTGTATGCCAACTTAAACTTGGTTTGAGCACAGTTCAGCAAGTCTTAAGTAGTCACCTTAACAAGCAACAAACCGTACTTGGTTTCGTTAATTAATTGATAATTAACCCTAGAGAGGCAGAAAAACTGCCAACTGAAGAATCCCACCCGGCTATTACATAGATTGCTCAAAAGAAATTATGGACAATTTATTCCATAATGATTGGCCAAAATGGCTCTGTTTCTGTTACCTCGTGATAGGTAATATGCACCGCATCGGTAACGCAATAAGGAATTATAAATGTCACATCCAATCATCCAAGATTTGAATCGTCGCTACACAGCGAAAAAATACGACGCAAGTAAGCGTATTTCGCCACAAGATATGGATGTAATCAAAGAAGCGATCCGTTTGTCAGCATCTTCGATCAACTCACAGCCATGGAAGTTCATCGTGATTGAGAGCGATGAAGCGAAGCAACGTTTTCACGATACTTTCGCGAACATGCACCAGTTTAATCAACCGCACGCGAAAGAAGCGTCACACATCATTTTGTTTGCGCACAACCCGAAGTTTACCAAAGATGATTATCGCAAAGTCGTCGATGTGGAAGTTTCTTCAGGTCACTTACCAGCAGAGATGTATGACAACATGCTCAATGGAGCATTCGGATTTGCAGAGTCGCAAACCAATGAACTTGGCTTTAATGGTCACTGGACTAAAGCGCAAACCTACATTGCCCTAGGTAATACTCTGCATGTGTTGGCACGCCTTGGCATTGCTTCAACACCAATGGAGGGCGTCGATCCTGAAATGATCGGCAAAATCTTCGAGAAAGAGCTTGATGGCTACGTATGTGAGTTTGCACTGGCGATGGGGTACCATCTTGAAGGCGAAGACTACAACTACGGTTTACCTAAATCTCGCCTTGCAGCAGAAGATGTTCTGGTTACCCTGTAATTAATAAAACAAGATAGAATCACTAAGCCACCCGAGTCATTCAGCTTGGGTGGTTTTTTTATCTTCATTTAGCGGAGTTTTGGCCTCGATATACTCAAGCCAGCGTGGTGGGTTGCCTATGTATGCCTCTACTGCGCTTATAAACGCTTGAACCAGCCGAGTTTGTTTACGGTGCGGATAGAGGGCGTAAATAGCCTTATCCTGCGTGACAATGTTGTGCTTGGGAAGCAGTTGTACCAATCCAAGCTCAGAGAGTGGTTGCGACAGGTTTGAGGCATCAAGACGCGCATAACCGACGCCATCTCTGACCGCTTCAATCAGGGTGCGCACATCATTAACCCGATAGCGTCCTTGCATCTTATACTCTTGATAATCCTCGCCATTGGCAGTTTCACTGATAGTAAAAGTATCCAAAGTGACATCATTATTGCTGTAGATCACCGCAGGCAGAGCGTTGAGTTCTTTCGGCGAGGCTGGCAAACCATACTCTTTAACAAAGCGGTTTGCAGCCACTAAGATAAAGTGAGATTTGGCTATAGTCTTGGCGATCAGGCTTGAGTCGGACAACTTACTAAAGCGAAAGGCGAGATCGTAATGATCAGAGATAATGTAAGATTTTCTGTCGTCCAACGAATGGTGGATCTGCACATCGGGGTGGGCGCGCATAAACTCGGTGATCACTGGCCGTAAATATTGATGACCAAAATAACTGGGCGACGTGATACGCAGGACCCCTTTGGGTTTTTCCTGATAGGCATCTGCGGAGAGTTGGATCTCTTGCAAGGTGTTGCGCAGAGTTAGTCCGTAACGGAAGATCTCCTCACCGGCTGAGGTCATCGAAAATGAGCGCGTAGAGCGATTCAGTAACTGCACGCCCAGATCGCTCTCAAGACGCTTGATCTGTTTAGAGAGCGAGGAGTTATCCATCTCATTGAGCGCTGCCGCTTTGGAAAACGAGCCTTGCTGTACGACATCGACAAACAGCAGAATTTGGTTGGAGTTGACCATGATGTTCCTATCAAATCAGGGGGAGTAAAAGCTAGAAAATAACAGTTCATTAGAACCAGATCATAGCTCGTATTTTGTGGAGCTAGCCACTTCCCGAAGCTAGTTCGAAACTGGGTACAAACCAGTTAGGCTTCTCTTAGCGTCTTGTTATGTTACCGTTTAAACCTAATATGTTCAGCGCTGCCGATGCCTTCCTTATCATTTGCACAATATGACTCTGAGTTATTCCATCTCTCTTTATTCATTCTGATTAAGTCACGATATAGCTCCTGGAGCAAGATACTCATGACAGGCGATGTTGCATTCTCTTCATCCTTTCACTTGGTTTTTATTTGTTGCGAAAAAGTAATGGGGATGTGGATTCATTACATTAAGGTAACATTTTGCAACCACTATCGAGTTCTGTGATAACGCTTCATTTTGTTACATCATAACACTACGTATTCATTTCCAATGCATTGAATGGATTAGCATATCGCCTTAGCATAAAAATAGACCTCGGTATCAAAATTATGCCTAGGTCTCAAAATTACGACAACTAATGGATTAGGAAAGTAAATGGAAAGTCTTAGTTTTAAAGCTAGGTTAGCTAGTTGTATAGTCGCGCTATCTTGTTGTTCAACAACAGCATTAGCGAATCAAATAGACGGTGATGGTCGTGTAAAAGATCGCTATATCATTGAGTTTAAAGGTAAGTCACTTGCTGATGTTACCGATGCAAATGAAAGCTCTCACCTAGAAGATATACAGGAAGAACAAAACGCTTTTCGTAGCCAAGCGAAGAAAAAGAAACTTAATTTTAAAGAGCATTCCAAATTTAACCGATTGGTTAATGGTGTTTCGATTGAAGCAGATTCTGAAACGATTAAAGCAATAGAACAGTTTTCAATGGTAAAGGCTATTCACCCTGAATACGTTTACTTCTCAGGCGAAGAAATCGAAGAAGCAGTACCTGATGCTACTCGTGAAACCATAACAGTAACTAACCTTACGGGTGTTCCAGAGGCTCATGCTGCAGGTTTTACCGGTAAAGGTATTACTGCCTGTGTGGTTGATTCTGGTATTGATGCCGAACATCCGGCATTCGCTGGTAAAATTTTAGGTGGTTATGACTTTGCCGAGGGTGATTCTGATTACTCAGACTCCGGCTACCACGGTACCCACGTCGCAGGTATTCTTGCTGGTAATGGCCCAAATATGGTGGGTGTAGCGCCTGATGCTAAATTACGTATTTATAAAGTATTTGGTGGTGAAAACAGTGGCTATACATCAACAATTTTGAACGCGCTAGAGCAAGCCGTTGCTGATGATTGTGATGTTGTTAACATGAGTTTAGGTTCAATCCGTGGTGGGGTGATTCAAAAGTCTATTTTACCGAAAGCGGTTGATAAACTAGCGGTAAAAGATATAGCGCCGGTCGTATCTATTGGTAATGCGTCTGCAGGTCCTTTCCTTCCTGCAGCGCCCGCAATTGCTAAAAAGTCAACAGCGGTAGCCTCTGCTATTGGTAGTTACTATGATGCGGCGTTAGCGTTCAAAATAGATGATTTAAAAGTACCATTTGTTATTGCGAATAATTCATCTGTCCCTCTAGGTGGCAGCAGTGAAGTGATTAACTATGGCGCATTTGACTGTGATGTTGAACCGGTTGGCCCTTTTGAAGGCAAAACAGTATTAGTTAAAAAGCCGAAAGGATCCATCCCTTATTCATGTACCTCTAAACAGGCTGCTTTGTTGGAAAGAGAAGGCGCAGGGGCAATTATTTGGTGGGATGAACCGCTGTATGATACAGACTTTTGGTTGTATCGTTGGGCCAGCAATATGATTCCATATAAACAAAACCTATCGATTCCTGTAGCGAAGATCAGACCAATTGATGTTCCGGCCTTAGAGGCCAAAATTGAAGCCGGAGAAACAACAGTTATTTGGGGTGACTATGTATCTATAGATAACCCGTATGCAAATACTCCTTCAATTACATCTACTTGGGGTCCAACACACGAGTTAGACTTCAAGCCGGAAGTAATGGCTCCGGGAGAAAGAATTTATTCTGCGATGCCAAGCCAGTATGCGCATTACGGCTTTTTAACTGGGACATCAATGGCTTCACCCCATGTAGCTGGTATTACAGCGTTAATGAAGTCAGCAAACTCTAAACTTAAGCCTGGCGATATTCGCAACATCCTTATGAATACTGCACAGCCACAAGTCATTGGTTGGACTGGCGAAGTTGGACCTGCATCAACAGCATTGCAAGGCGCTGGTATGGTAAACGCTATTCAAGCATTAACCACCGAAGTTACTGCGTTACCTGCTAAATTTGCTATCGGTGATTTGAACGGTCATAGTTTTGATGGGTCAATTGAGCTAAATAACGACTCTGATCAAACATTAACGTTCAATGTTCGTCATGAAGCAGCATTAACCGCAGCGCCACCTATGACTCAGCGATGGATTGCAAGGAAAGAAGCGGCTGAAGTAACGTTTAACGTTGATCAAATTGAAGTATCTGCAAGTGGTAACGGTACAGTCTATTTTAGTATTACAGAGCCTACCGACGTGCCAGAGGGTTCAGTGATTTCAGGTTGGATCGTATTTGATGCAGTTGAGACGGGCCAAATCATTCGTGTTCCTTATTTAGGTTTAAAAGGCGACTATCACGCCTTACCTATAGAAAATGAGACATTGACTGAAATTAACCCAAGTATGAGCTCATTCTTTACACGTCCAGAAGCAATACCGAACTGTAGTGGCCCTGTTTGGACGCAATCGCCATGTTGTAACCAAACCGAAATTGCAGGTTCTTGTGGTCCTTCATATGGTCCGGGTGTACCTGTCACTTTAGACTTTACTAACGACAGTGCAAAAGACGATACGGTGTTCATGGGGATATCACAAGCCTTCCCTATGTTGCGAAAATTTAAAGCACAAGTGCTAAACAACAAAGGTAAGGTTATTGCTCCTCTGGGTTGGCGTAATATGCCTGAAGGCGTGACGATGGAAGATGTTCAGTACATGGTGCGTACTAGTGGTGCAGGTACTGGATTAGAATTCGGTTTCTGGGATGGTAAACTCGCTGATGGCACCGATGCTCCAGCGGGAGAATACATAATCAAGCTGGAATTCCATAAGTTACTTGGTGAAAACGACATGTCACCAGACATTGAAACTTGGGAATCACATCCAATTACATTGACAAGGTAATTTCCTTTACGCCGTGTATACGCCCGCGAATTAGCGGGCGTTTTTATTAATGAGCCCAAGAAAAAGGGTCGTGACTCACAAGTGGATCGACCAATAGAACTCACGCTCGTTAAATGTTCCGATAACCTTTTCATGCATCTTGACTGACTTTGAACACCCAATGCGGATTTATTTTTCAAATAATTATTTGCCAAGAGCGTGCGTAATCATGGCTAGCTAATCGTTTTGCGTTATACACCGTATAAACTTCACTATTTTGCAGCGTAATGTCGACCAGATGTTCCATAGCGTCAGGTAATGGTTATTCTGTGACTCTAGGTAAGTAGTTCAATTAAGAGCACAAAATTGATCAAAACACCCGCACTCACCTTAAAATCTACGCTATGTTGACGTTGAGGAATATAGAAATAGGTTACAATAAACTTTTGTGAAACTGTCTATGGATTTAGACGAAGTCACAATCGGACAAGGAGGCTGTATGACCAGATTGTTAGCCATAGTGGTTTTGATCGTGTTTGCATTCGTGCTATTTCGTTATCGAACCAATGAAAAAGTCCAAAAAGCGACCATCATTATTTTGATAGGCGCATTCCTGATTTACACCGCATCAATAATGGTCGCGGAACTGATTCGCTAGCAAAATAACAAGATTCCTTGGAGTAATATACGGTGAGTTCTCAGAATAACATTGAAGAACATGAAGACGTGGTTGTGATAGAGCAGCGTGACAAGCGTACTCAAATTTATATCGCAATTGCAGCGGTCTTGGGCATTGCCTTGGGTGGCTTAGTCGGCTCCATTTTAACTGCGAACAAATGGGAATCGGCGTATCAAAGTTTAGAAGAGAAATATCAGGTACTTGCTCAGGATAAAACTCAGCTGGTATCGCAAGTGCAAGTTCGCGAAGCGGGCTTAGAAAAAGAAGTCGAGGACAAAGTAGCGGCTCTTCTTGCGGCAAAAGAAGCGGAGCATCAAAAAGAGCTGAAAGCGCTACAGTCACAACTTACCGAAGTCGAGAAGGTAAACTTGTCTCTTGAATCTCAGGTTAAGCAACAGAACGACAAGATTAGTACCACTAAATCAGAAAACGAAAAATTGACTCGCCAGAGTGGTATACAAGCGACAATGCTGGAACGTTCGCGCGAAGTTTTCCAAAAAGAGCTAAAAGTCTCACAAGAATTAGAATCTTTAGAAAAAGAGCGTGAAAGTTTACTGCCGAAAATTAGTAAGCTAAAGAAAGAGTGCGATGTGTACTTAGAAGGCAAGTCTTGGGATGTAAAATCTGATGTGTGCAACAAACATGACGAAGCCACATCACGCTTAAGCCAGGTTGATCAGCTGATTGAAGTCCACAAAATGGATTTAAAGCAGATCAAAGAAATGAGTGAAGACATGGGACTCTAATTAGTCTGACTATCGCTTCACATAAGCATAAACAAAAAGGAGCACCAATAAGTGCTCCTTTTTTCGTACTCTTGTTTGTTTAAAAAGCTAAATACGTGACGCGTCGTAGCCAGACGCCAGCAGTAGCTCTCTTTCGCGTTTAATCAATTGCGCACGATCTTCGATTAATTCGTTTAACGCTAGGGAAGGTTTACCCGCGAATGTTTTGAATTCAGCGAACGTTGTCGCCTTGGCAATTTCATCGATCATACCGCTGATGACGTTACGAGCTTCACACGGGTTATCAACGGTTTTGAAATATTCAACTTGTTGTGCTGCTGCTTTCATTTCTGTCAGTAGTTCAAGAGGACTACTATCCTTTGCCACTGCCATGTAGTTATCAAGCACGCGTTTTGCGTACAGTAGTTCGGTTAGTGGGATATCTCGTCCGCTTTCGATTAGGGACTCGCTAAGGATCATACTTGAGCTCATTGCCATTCCTTTTTTGTCTTCTACACAGCTGTTGGTTTTCACTTGAGTCTAATTTATTGAAGTCCCAATGGGAATGGTTGAATGGAAATTAAAATGATATTTTTAGTCTTTTTTGGTGAATAATAATTCATTTTGGGGTTGAAGACTAAAAATGTGGTTTTTCCGCTACGAACTTTACATTCGATGTCGAAAAGCTAAGGATCTTTTACAAGTAGAAAGAGGAGCTCAAATGGCTCCTCTTTTAATCAGTATTAACCCCCAATCTTCTTCTTATTGAGATGAGTACCAATCATGTTTATACGCTTTTGAAGCGAATAGCGCATTGGCTTTCGCTCTTTCAACAATGGCTTCTTCAACATCCAAAGGTTGCATTGTTTTGTTTTCAAAGTCGTATGACAAAGTAGTCACTTTTTCTCCAGGAGAGAACACGACCAAGTTATCACGCGTTAAGTAACCAAAGTTTTTGTCGTACTGCATCATAGCGCGTTCGTCTTCTCGTGCTAACGGCTTGGTCAGATCGCGTCCAATCATCGGGCTTTTGGCATCCACGCCAATCAGCGAAAGCAGTGTTGGTGGCATGTCGATGTTGTTAGAAATCCGATCGTCTTTGCGAGGCTCAATCCCTTTACCGATGATCAATGCAGGGATGTGGAAGTGTTTGACCGGCACTAAGTTAGCGCCTGATACACGAGCATCATGGTCGGCAATCACGATAAATATGGTGTCATCCCAGTAGCCAGATTTCTTTGCTTTTTCAAAGAAGGTGCCAAGCGCGTAATCTGAATACTTCACGGCATTGTTACGTGTCATGTAGTTCTCATCATACTGCTCAATTTTACCTTGAGGGTATTCGTACGGGCTATGGTTACTTGATGTGAACACTAAGCTGAAAAATGGTTTGTCATCCTTAGACAGCCGCTCGAACTCTTCATCCGCTTTGTTATAAAGGTCTTCGTCACTTACGCCCCATGATCCAACGAAGCCGGGGTTTCGGTAATCTTTTTCTTCAACAATTTGTTCAAAACCATTCCCAAAGAAGAAGGTCTTCATGTTGTCGAAGTTTGCCTCACCGCCATAGATAAACTGTGTGTGATAACCTTGATTTTTCAACAAATCAGCAATGGTAAAGAAGCCGGTTTGGCTTTTGCTCAGTTTCACAACCGAACGTGAAGGGGATGGTGGAAAACCAGTCGTTACCGCTTCAATGCCTCGTACTGATCGTGTCCCCGTGGCGTACATTTGGGTAAATAACCAGCCTTCCTCTGTTAATTTGTCCAGATTTGGTGTCAATGGCAGGCCACCTAAAGAGCCCACAAACTGCGTACCCAAACTTTCTTGCAACAGGATAACTAAATTTTTAGGTTTTCCTTTGTAAGTCGCAGAGTTGTGATTCATTGTTGGCAAGAGTTCAGGGTTAAAATCCGACTTCTTAGACGATTCGCGAACGATCTCCAACATTTTTTGGCTATCCATCTTGCCGTAAAACTGCTCAGCACTCTTTTCCGATTTCATGTTATTGACGGCGAACAACAGAGAATATGAAGAGTTGAGGGTCAGGTCGTTCAATAGAGGGTCGCTAGAGAAGGCTACCATCGCTGGGTTAAGAGGACGGTGACCCAAAGAAGAGCGCGCGCCTGCGACACCAATCAGTACAACCAAAATCGCCAACAAAGGACGCCACTTCCAGTGGATCTGCTGTGCAGAATCAGTCAGTTTTTTACTCCATTTCCAACCTAAAATAAGAGTAATAGCCGTACCAGCGGCACCAATGAACAGTTCTAGCTTATAGCCTGTCCAGAGCATGCTCATGACTTCTTTAGGATAAATTAAGTACTCGATGAACAGGCGGTTAGGGCGCAGGTCATACTCCTGAATAAACGGAGCGGTTGCCAATTCCATGTAGACCAAAATCCATAGGCCAGCGACCATCCATAGGCGCAGTATCCACTTCCAGCCATTGCCTATTTTTCCCTTCAAAGGCAGTAGTGCAGACAGCAGAGCAGGGAGAATAAATAACCAGCACAATGTAGCGAAATCTACGCGAACACCTTGGCCAAGAATATAAATGAGATCTTGAAATGATTCGATTCGGTCTGATTGCCAAAAGAGTAACAGAATTCGTGAAAGTGATAAGAAAGCGAGTGAAAACAAGGAAAAAACAGCAATTGGCTGTAGTGGCCCAAAAACGGGTCTATTAAAAGTACTTCTCATATTTACTTATTTGATAGATTTAAAAGTTGTGCGACGCAGTTTTTATCACGGGTGGCGTGAAATAAACGTGAAACATAACCGTAATCTATATGTGAAAGGAGAAGTATCTGAGTTTTTATTCGGGAATGCGACGAGCCTCACTGATAGTTGGGTCAATAACCGCGCAAGCTATGCGCAACTTGGCGCGGTTGGTTTGTTTGTTAGGTATTGGGGAAAGCGATCACAAACGTATTCATCCCGTTTTCCCGAGGCGCAATCTCAATCGTGGCATTGTGCAGTAATGCAATGTCTTTGCAAATTGACATACCGAGACCAGCACCATCGCCGGTTTCTGAGTGACCACGATAAAATTGCTCAAAAATTCTCTCACGAGTTTCTTGTGGAATTTCTGGCCCTGTATCCGACACAGACACTTTGATGGCATTCTTATTCTGGGTCACTTGCACCTGAATTTCGCTATTCTCACCGGAATATCGAATGGCGTTATCTATCAGGTTTCGGAACAGGACACCGAGCAACATCGGATCTCCGGACACCTGAACATCCAGAGAGGAGAGGCTGATGTCTTGCTCTTGTCTCAATGCCAGCGGAGCCAGATCGGCGACCACCGTTTGTAGCAGAGGAGTAAGCTCAATAGTGTTAAATACACGTTCCGAGAGACTGTCTACTTTGGCTAAAGTGAGAAGCTGATGAATAAGCCGGTCGGTTCGTTCTATGCCTTTGAGGATGTTTTCCAGATCACCGCGCAGCTGTTCCGGATCATTACTCTGAAGCGCATTTTCAGCGTTTAAGCGGAGTATAGTGAGCGGCGTTTTCAACTCGTGAGCGGCGGCGCGAGTAAAGCGTTTTTCACGTTGCCATGCCTGTTCCAGCTCAGACAGAAGGGAGTTTAGTGCATTTACCAAAGGGTCTAGTTCTACCGTGTGGTCCGTTACGTGAATTCGATCTAATCGATGTACATTTCTTTGCGTGATAGCACTACGAAGCTCATTGATGGGGCGAAAGTAGCGTTGAATCAACCAAATCAACAAAAGCAATAATGTTGGGATCAGCAAGATCTGTTCAATCAATGTCGACAGAGCAATTTCACGAATGATCTCTTGTCTTATTTTTTGTTTTTCAGCTACCACGACATATTCATTGTTATGGGTAGTATGAGGGAAGGAGAGTTGGAAGGTTCTCCACGCTGTGCTGTTTACTTTAATGTCAAAGTAGCCGTTGTTATTTGATGAAGACGAAAGCGGAGGCAGGCTGGGGGACGAACTCCAAATGAGTTCATCGTCCCTGAAAAACTGAAACACGAGGTTTTGTTCGTAGGGGTGTCCGAACTTGGTTGCTTCATCCCCATCGGCTTTTGCTAACTGCTTGATATTTTGCATCCATTGCTGGAACAACTCTTTATGATTGGCAAGAGTGCTCTCTTCTTTCGATACAGAAAGGGTGAGAAACATCAGTTTCGCGGATTGTCCAAGCCTTGCGTCATAAACCTCTTCCACTTCATGCTTGGCGGATTCAAAACTGAAATAAAGTGATATCAGGAGTAAGGTCGAGACCAGCAAGCCAACAGAGACGGTAAGCTTACGTTTTAAAGAGTAGGGCCTGCTATTTTTCAAGAATGTACCCCACACCACGAATGTTTTTAATCGCTACGTTTGGCGCTTTTTTACGTAAGTTGTGTATGTGTACTTCTATCGCGTTGTCACTCGCGCCTTCATCCCAGCCATGCAGAGATTGTTGCAGCTGCTCTTTACTTTGTACCCGACCAGCGTTGGTGATCAAACTCGTTAGAATTTTAAACTCATTGCGGGTCAGTTTGAGAGGCACGCCGTCATAACGAATGTTCTGTTCAGATAATGACAGGGATAACAATCCAACTTGAATAAGCTCATCGGCGCTGCCTGATTGACGTCGAATGACCACGCGCAACCGCGCAAGTAGTTCTTCCAGTGCAAATGGTTTGCCCAGGTAATCGTCCGCACCACTATCCAGACCCTGAACACGATCGCGGATATCATCTCGTGCCGTGAGTATCATGACTGGTAGTTTAAATCCGCCTTTTCGAATGTTACGTAGCACCTCTAATCCATCAATATCGGGTAAAGTGAGGTCTAAAATCACGGCAGTAAACGCTTCAGTTTTAAGTGCGCTAGTCACACCCGCCCCTTTTTCTAACCAGTCCACGGTGTATCCATGGCGACTAAGTGAAGTCACCATGGATTGGCCGAGTAGTTTGTCATCTTCTACCAGCAATAAGCGCATAAATTATTTTAGTCTCCCTAGCGTTGCTTCGATTTCTTGTCTTCTGCCTTTATCAGCTAAAGGACGGTCAGGGCGAGGAGAGGCTTGCATCGCGTGAGTCAGATACACTTTCGCTTCTTGATCTCTTCCTTCCTCGGCAAGGAAATCACCATAAAAATAGTTAGGATCGATGCCGTTTGGGTTGATCTCTAAAGCTTTTTTCAACATTTGTTCAGCTTTATCGTCATCACCAAACCCAATTGGCCACCCCGGGACTTTATAATACAGCGAACCCAGGCTGGTGTATGCTGATCCATCAAGAGTTTGTGGTGAAGTTTTAATGACTTGTTCTAGCAAAGACTTCGCTTCTTTCGCTAGAGACAGGGCACCCAATCCACCTTTAGCTCCCGCAAGAGACGCTTTATTGATAGCCAGCCAAACCGTCAGCTCTGGGTTGCCCGGTTCTCTGTCTAAGTAAATGCTGGTTTTTGCAATTGCGCGATTAAAACAATTTTCCTTTTCATCACCGCTAGGTGTGCTGTACTGACATTCTGCCCATTTCTTTTGCACATCTTGGAGTGGGGTGTTTCCTGCCAACGCCGCAGTTGAAGCTAACGCTGAACATACAGTTAAAGTGCATAGTAGTTTTTTAGTATTCATCGTTTCTGTCCTTCTTAATGGCTGGCGCGGTTTACAAATTGATGGATGGTGTCTTGCTGTTTTCTAATCGCGGATGACACGATGTTCGGCAGCAGTTGATTAATGCGTGCAAAAAGCTTTTCTGGCCAGCCGATCCATTTAGCTGAAATCTCTTTTTCCAGCATGGTGACGACATGCTCGGCCACCACCTGTGGTGAATCGGTTTTGTTTCCTAATTTCTGGTTCAGTTCATTAACGGTGTCGCTGTTTAATGATGTCTCGGTGGCTCTAGGCGCTAGGTACAAAGCCCGTATTCCAGTCGCAAACAATTCACGATCCAGTGCCTCAGTGAAACGGTGCAGGCCCGCTTTTGCCGCGCAATAGGAGGTATAACCTGGATAACCAATGGAGCCGAATGTGGAACCAATGTTTAGGATAACGCCTGGTTGCTTCAGCCAGGATAGTGCAGACTGACAAAGCAGCATGGGTGCGACCAAGTTGAGTTGAATATCCGCTTCAATCTGTGTCGGACGTTTTTGACTTAATAAAGAGAAGTCGTTACATCCGGCGTTATTGATTAACGCGTCCACCTTTTGTTTTTGTCGGGCTAGTTCACGTACGGCATTCAGTCCATCGGTAGTGGTAATGTCAGCGACTAACACGTCGTGGGATTCTGGATTGACTAGCGAAGCTTTAAGCGCGATCAGTTTTTCTTCATTTCTTGCAACTAAAATCAATGTCGCACCGCGATTGGCTAACTCGGTTGCAATAGACTGACCAATCCCGCCTGTTGCGCCAGTGAGTAGAATTTTACTGTCTTTGATGTTCATTATTTACCTCACGCGGCTTGCTGATTCGAGTAAGATGGCAATGCTCGAAGCATCTGGCCATAAAGAGAAAACACCATGTTTGCTGAGTCGATGATGACTTGCTGATCTTCCTCTTTGGTGATTTTGTTCATCAGTGACTCAAAAAACTGCAGGTGATCCTGATCCAACACGCTATGAGAAACGAGATAGGTCATTGCAGAAGGAGGAAGGCCCAGCACAGACTGGATTTTTTCTGCCATCTGCCCGCCGATGCCAACACTTGTACCCTCAAGAACCCAAACCATGCCAAAGAGGGCTAACGGGTTATTTCGATCGATGTTGTGGTAAAGGTAAGACACCATCAACTCGATTGCTTGTCCGACTCGGCCTTCGTCCTGATTGTTACGCACAGCGTCAGCGTTACCGCCACAGGCTTGGATATCATTGAGAATCCATTCTTGGTGGCCTTTCTCTTCCTCAATATATTCAGCAATGGCTTCACGAACCCATTCATATTCAGAAGATAGTATGCCTCCACAAGCCATCAGCAGTGGCACGGTGTGTTTAACGTGATGATAAGCCTGGGTAAGAAAGGCGATATACATCTGCTTAGAAATTTGACCTTGTTGCACGTCACCAATTACTGGTGCGCTAAGCATAACTTGTTGAGCTGCTGAAGTTTGTTGTTTTAGTTGTTCGAAAAAAAGGGTCATAACCTTCTCCTTAAGATGCGATGGGCTGCGGTAAAGGCAGGTCAAGTTTTTGAACCTTTTGACCTTGCAGCATGAATTCTGGATTTGTATTCGTGATTAGTTGATTAACACTGTGTTCGATTTCACTGCGTTTAAGTTTGCCGTTTTCGGTGTACCAACTTGCGATGGCTCGAGGATTATTGATGACCAGCAAAGTCTGGATTCGCGCGTAATCAGGCAGCGTGCTGTTTAACGCGGAAATTTTTTCTATCAGGTTATCGCTGGTGGCGACAATGGCGCACAATGCAAGCCGTCCGTCACCAGTGACAATGAGCGGAACATTAGGCAGAAATGCCAAGGCTTCAGATTCAATCCACTCAGGTGACACATTTCGTCCGTAAGCGGTGACGATAAGGTTCTTTTTACGACCAGATAAGGTGACAAACCCTTGTTTATCGAGCTGAGCTAAGTCGCCCGTTGCTAGCCATTCTTGACTAAAAGGTTCATTCAAATAGCCCAGTGCGATGTTGCCTTTAACATGCAGTTCGCCATCGTCTGCGATACGGATTTGTGTGTGCGGCAGTGGTTTTCCACACGTCCCCGCTTTGAAAGACAAAGGCGTGTTTAAACAAACGACCGAGCCACATTCCGATAAGCCGTAGCCTTCAAATGCGGGAATGTTCAGCGCGTGAGCTGCGTTAATCAGAGATGACGACACTCTTGCGCCTCCAACGGCGACAAATTTCAGCGAAGCAGCAAGAGCTGGCTGCTGTCTGACAATATGGATAAGCGCGAGCAACAGCGCAGGAGTGAGTACTAAGCTGTCTGGCTTAATTTCCGCTAACACTTTGGCAAATAACCCCGCGTCGAACTGACTGGAGCCCAACAAACCGGTTTTTTCGCCGGGCAGAATATGGGAAGTCGCGCCCAATAAAAGTGGTACATAAATCCCTGTGATGTTTTCCAGCAATGTCGATAAAGGAAGTAAAACCAAATGTGATTTGGCTAAACCGTCAACACTTTTTGCTAGCGATTGAGCCACTGCACAGAGATGTTCATTACTTAAACAGACACCTTTTGGCTGACCTGTTGAACCCGAGGTAAAGGTGATTTTCCCCGTTCCTGCTATATAAGAAGTGGAACCTTGAACGGCTATGCGTGAGACATTCAAGCCAGAGACTTTGGTGCTAGTATTTTGGTTCGCTTGAGGCTCTATAGATGCTGGCAGTGAAACTTGTTGCCAGTCGCCAATCAGTGCGTCGACGCGAGACTCTTTTAACGTGTGCGCGACTTGTGCGTTAGAAAAAAAAGTAGGTATAGGGACAACGACGATATTCGCTGCCATTGCCGCTAAATCGATAATTGCCCAGTTCACGCTGTTTTCAGCACGTAGCGCTAGTGCTTCTATATTCAGAGCCTTCAGCGCTTCAGCAGTCTGTTCTATTTCCTCCAGCAGTTCAGCATACGTAAATTGAACGCTTTGTCCCTGTTCATCGGTACCAACAAGTGCAATTTGATTGGGTTTTGTATTAGCCCACTGGTTAAGAGTATCGAAAAGAATATTCATATTTTACCTACGCTTGTTTGCTTTTGCGTTCGTGAACTAAACGAAGACGCTCTAACCCTTTGACCAGGTTTCCAGCGAGCACACGCGGTTGATGATCGTAGTAAGACCCCCAAGTCGACAGTGAATCCGGAACCTTGTTTGGATCGGCTTGAGCAAGGGTTTGTGGTTCTAATCCAAGACGAGCCATCATGGCGTGAAGAGGATCTGTTGCGGTGAAAATGCACCACTCAAAGCCAAGATCGACCAGCATTTGAGCGATCAGGTAAAAGTGCAGGGCAGACATGCCTTTCGCAAATGAGGCAAGGTGTCCAAACTCAACCAGATTGGAGCGCTTTACGTCACACTGAAAAACGGTAGAGACAAGGTTTTGCGCTTCGTCCTCTAAATATTGTTCGAGAAATAGAGGCTCTTGCTCTGCAATACGAAACCCACAAACTGAAATAATTTTGTCGTTATCGATGAGCGTTAAATACGCAGGCATGAAAACTTTAAGTTCGGCAAAAAATGCTTCTTGATAACGAAGAGAAACATGCTCGATCACATCATGCCAAAGAGGATGAGTAGGGATTACGATGTCTAAAGTAAAACCCTGAATAGAAGTCTGTTCATGTTTTTTCATTAGCGCTTCCATTTGTTGTTTAGTCACCAACAAAATAAAACGCGAAACTTAAGAAACTCTTAAGGAATGAAATTTAACTGAATTTTATCTTAGAAATGCAGTTTCAGTAGCTTAGAAGAAGTCGGGAGTGACATGTTTAGGCTGGAAAGGTCAAAAAATAAGAGCCAGTTGGATCAACCAATGGCTCTTATCATCGTGATTTGTGCTGTTACATCGCACTCTAAAAGTCGTTATCTGATGGTTTACATCGCTGCTTTCTTAGCTTCGGCTACCCAGCCATCGAACATTTTTTGGTGCGCTTTAATCCAGCCGTTAACATGAGACTCGATATCCGCGGTACTGTTTTTACCTTGGCTCATCATCATGTTTTGTGCACTTACGTCATTAATGTTGAGCTTCATGATTTCAAACAGCTTCGCTGCCGCTGGGTTTTTCTCAGTAAACTCTTTATTCGCAACGATGCGCATAGAGTTCATTTCGAAACCGTAGTTCTTACCGTTTGGCAGGGTAGTGTCGATATCGTTACGCTCACCAGGTAGTGAAGAGAATGGTACTTCTAACCAAACGACGTCTTTACCCGGGACCAAAACACCACTTACCCAGTATGGCGTCCAAGTGTAGTAAAGGATTGGGTCGCCTTTCTTGTAGCGAGAAATTGTGTCTGCGATGATCGCGGCATAGTTACCTTGGTTATGCGTGACGGTGTCACGAAGTTTGAAAGCATCCATCTGGTGTTCAACCACCATTTCACAACCCCAACCTGGGTTACAGCCAGTTAAATCGGCTTTACCGTCACCATTGGCATCAAACAGTTTCGCCAGTTTTGGATCTTTCAATTGGCCAATATTGGTAATGCCATATTTTTCTGCGGTTTTTTTGTCGATCAAGTAGCCTTGGGCCGCGCCGCTAACGTACTGGCCTTTGCGATAGAACTTATCGTCACCACCAGACATGGTGTACTTGTCGGCGTGAAGAGGGAACCAGCCAACGGCTAGAAACGTCGCGTCGCCTTTAGCAATGGAAGTGTAGCCAACGTTGTAGTCTACTTCTTTGGTTGGCTGAACGTCGTAGCCAAGTTCTTCCAACGCACGATTTACGATTAACGTTTGAAACGTCTCTTCCGCTACGGTTGACTGTACTGGTTGAACAGTCACACCTTCACCTGGTAGATCGGCTGCAATACCACTTGTCGAAAAAGCAATGGTACTTAGTGCCCCAATAGAAAGGGTTGTCTTCCATGAACTATTCATTCGTTTTTCTCCTAAGTTTTTTATCGTCTTGGTTCGTTTTCAGTTTTAACAGGTATGAAACAGGACCCGTGTGATACCAGCGCAGTTTGGTATTACCTGCGTTTAAGCCTAATACCTGAGTTATTCGGTCTAAAAGAATCGCAAGGATTACGATACCGATACCACCAACGGCCGCTAGACCCATATCAAGTCGCCCGATACCACGTAACACCATTTGACCCAAGCCTCCGACAGCGATCATGGAGGCGATAACCACCATAGAGAGCGAAAGCATCAGAGTTTGGTTTACACCCGCCATGATGGTTGGGAGTGCCAAAGGTAATTGGATGCGATAAAGCATTTGTTTTTTGCTTGCGCCGAACGAATGACCAGCTTCGATCAGTTCTTCCGGTACTTGTTGAATGCCCAGAATGGTCAAACGAACAACGGGCGGAAGTGCGAAAATAATCGTAACCACAACACCAGGAACATTACCGATACCAAACAGCATAACGATAGGTACCAGATAAACGAACGCAGGTGTCGTTTGCATGGCATCTAAGATCGGCCTGACAAATTTTGCCGCGGTGTCACTTCTTGCAAGCCATATCCCTAAAGGTAGCCCGATCAACAGACAGAAAAACACGGCTGTTAAGACCAGTGACAGTGTGGTCATCGCTTGAGACCATGCGCCAATCAATCCAATGAATATGAGGGATAGAGCGGTCGAGACGCCCAGTTTGAAGTTTGAGAATTGCCACGCGAGTAGAAACAGAACCAGTACCATAATTGGTGCTGGCGTTGACACAAGTGTGGTTTCAAATGAGGTCAGAATAAAGTCGATTGGAACTCGAATCGCCTGAAAAACCGGACGGCCGTGATCCACTAACCAGTTTAACCCTGTTTCTACCCAGTCATCGAGGGGAAGTACTGGTTCCTCAAATGGGTGCATGATATCAAAAGGTGCATGTTCAACTGTTTCTGAGCTGAGCCAGTCATTGCTGGTGGCTGCGTCCGAAGTTTGACCCCAGGGATCATCTTGCGCAGGAGCAGGCTGAGCCCACGGATCGTTATTTGTTTCTTCTGATGACATTGCCTTACTCCTTGTCTAGTGTTTGAAGAAGACGTGATTTCGTCACAACGCCAAAGTAAGTCCCTTGTTCATCGACAACGGGTACTGCATAAGGAACGTCAGCAACCACGCCTAAAATATCGTTAATCGACTGGTGTGGTTGGAGCGTGACATCGTTCTCTAACTGTGCGCTGGCTAAGGAGCGATTTTCTTTGTGCGCTGAGCGTAATGACTCGAGCGAAACAATGCCGGAGTAGCGGCTGGATTTGTCGATGACAATACCGTATTCACGATCATGGTCCATGAGTATCTGCATTGCAGATCCCGGACCGTCGTTATCCGATTTTTTAAACACGGCTGCTGGCTTTTTACGAGCGATATCTTTAACCGTCAAAACACTGGCTATGTTTACGCCGCGGAAGAAGGCTTCTACATAGTCGTTAGCGGGGTTGTGAAGGATTTCATCCGGTGTACCAACTTGAACAACTGCACCATTTTGCATTATCGCAATTCGATCACCGATTCGCATCGCTTCGTCAAGATCGTGAGAAATGAACACGATTGTTCGCTTATCGTCATTCTGTAAACGGATAAGCTCGTCTTGCATTTCAGTTCGAATAAGCGGGTCGAGGGCTGAGAATGCTTCGTCCATCAGAAGAATGTCAGGGTCACAGGCAAGTGCTCTTGCTAAGCCTACACGTTGCTTCATACCGCCTGACAGTTCATCTGGAAATGACTCAGCGTAAGTATCTAACCCTACGCGCTCTAGCGCAGACAGAGCGCTGGCTCGTCTTTTCTCTACATTAACTCCGGACAGCTCAAGACCAAAGGCGGCGTTTTCAATCACCGTCATATGTGGCATCAGTGCGAAGCTTTGGAAAACCATTGAGATGTTATTACGACGGACTTCTCTTAGTTCGTCTTCAGAGATGTGGGCAATGTCTTTACCTTTAAGGAAAACACTCCCTTTGGTTGGTTCAATCAATCTGTTTAGGAGGCGGACAAGAGTGGATTTACCTGAGCCTGATAGGCCCATAATGACGAAGATTTCCCCTTCATTGATAGATAGAGAAACATCGTTTACACCGACAGTTAACCCAGTTTGCTCAAAGATGTTGTCTTTATCGACACCTTTGTCGATAAGTGAGAAAGCACGCTCTGGGTTCTCACCAAACACTTTATAAAGTCCCTTAACTTCCAGTATGGGGTCCATGTAATCGTCCTTTTTTGTGTTCAACGTTTTGTACTCTAATTAATTTTTGAAAAAATATCAACGAACTAGGGTTGTGTGTGATCTTGGTTCCAGCTGGTTTTGGGTGCTTTCTTTGATATTTCCAATAACAATTAAATTGTTTAATAACAGTTAGTTATGTTTAGTGTGGTCTAGATTTTTTGGGCCTAAGACACGGCGCTAAATTAATCTTGAACTTTATTAGACATATTTGTGTACAGGTGTTGTGTGCATTTTAATCAAGATGAGCCCGCTTTGCTTAAGAAATAGAGATTAGAGGTCAAATGTTTAGATAACAAATGGCTGTCTTGTTGTTTTGATTTTTGATGGATTGGTTAGGAAAATGCTAGAGAAAATTGTTTGAAACTTAGATTGGTTGATTAGACAGTAAGGCATTTGAGCGCTTTCATACATGGAAGCGGCAAAACAGTGCGTCTCTAACCGTTGATGGGCTTTAGGTTATCCCGAAAAATAGAGTGTACGCGATATATTATTTTCTAATTTATAATCCCCCGCGCTATTAACAGCTTCTGAATAAGATTAGAACTCAAATATTTTAATATATGGTTAAATGACTATAAAGTGTGATTGGTATCACATTTATCAGGTTATAATCCGCGAATATTTGATTTTTGGTGGCGAGGGATGCCCATAATAATAGCGAATTTAATTAGACCTCAAAGGATATGAATTTTCACATGATCACATCAGCACCTTGGGTCCTCTATCCAGAAATTAAAGAGGAAACAAGAACCAAATGGATTTTTCGTGAACCTAAGATTTCTGACGGTGACGACATTTACAGCTTAATTGCAGACTGTCCGCCGTTGGATATGAATTCTTCTTATTGCAATTTCCTTCAGTCAACACATTTCAGCAAGACCAGTATTCTGGTTGAGTGCAATAACGATATCGCTGGTTTCATATCGGGTTATCAGAAACCAGACGAACAAGAAGTGTTATTTGTCTGGCAGGTTGCAGTGTCACCTCGTTACAGAGGACACGGTTTAGCGTTTCGCATGTTAAAAGAGCTTCTGACCAGAGAAGGTCTAAGTGACGTGAAGATGGTAGAAACGACTATCACGGAAGACAACAAAGCTTCTTGGGCTTTATTCAAAAAGTTAGATGCGATGAACGGCAATTCAGGCCAAGTAAGCACATTTTTGGATGAAAAAGCTCACTTTAAAGGCAAACACGATACAGAGTACTTGTATCGAATTCCCCTAAAATAATCCCCTAACAATAGGAATTAAAAAACGGTCTCATCATGGATATTTTCAAAAAGCAGGAATCCAACGTACGCTCATATTCAAACAACTTTCCAGTCGTATTTCGTAAAGCGAAAGGCTGCTGGCTGGAAACAGAACAGGGCGAACGCTATTTAGACTTCCTTGCTGGAGCGGGATCTCTAAATTACGGCCATAACAACCCTGTACTTAAGCAAGCATTACTTGAGTACATTGAAATGGACGGTATTACACATGGTCTAGACATGCATTCAGAAGCGAAAGCAACGTTTCTTGAAGCGCTAGACAACTACATTCTTAAGCCAAGAAAACTGGACTACAAAGTTCAGTTCACTGGGCCTACTGGTACTAACGCCGTTGAGGCAGCACTTAAGCTGGCTAAAAAAGTAACGGGCCGCAGCAGCATCGTCGCTTTCACCAATGGTTTCCACGGCTGTACAGCAGGCGCATTGGCGGCAACTGGCAACCAGCATCATAGACAAGGCAATGGTTCTAGCCTTCACAACGTGTCTCGTATTCCTTTCGAAGGTTACGCAGGCGTGGATGGTTTGGCTCTGTTTGAAACCATGCTTAACGACAACTCAGCTGGTATGGACAAGCCTGCCGCTGTACTTCTTGAAACAGTACAGGGTGAGGGTGGCTTGAATGTCGCTTCAAACGAGTGGTTACAACGTCTAAGCAAAATTTGTAAAGCAAACGACATTCTTATGATTGTCGATGATATTCAGGCTGGTTGTGGACGTACGGGTACGTTCTTTAGTTTTGAGCCATCAGGCATTCAGCCAGACATCGTAACCTTGTCGAAATCTATTGGTGGTTACGGTTTACCAATGGCGGTTGTGCTTCTGAAACCAGAGCTTGACCAATGGAAACCAGGTGAGCACAACGGTACATTCCGTGGCAACAACCACGCATTTATTACTGCCGCTAAAGCGCTGGAAATCTACTGGGCTAACGAAGACTTTGAAACGCACATCAAGCAGTGTTCAGAGCTTGTAAGCAGCGTTATTGAGCGTTGTGTACGTCGATTCCCACAAATGTTCGTGAAGCAAAAAGGTCGCGGCATGATGGTGGGTATCGAGTGTAACAGTGGTGACCTGGCATCAGAAATTGCTAAATCGTGTTTTGACAGCGGCATGGTCATCGAGACTGCTGGTCCTGACGACGAAGTGGTTAAATTCTTCTGTCCTTTAACCATCAGCGAATCAGAGCTCGATCAAGGACTAAGCATTTTTGAAAACGCAGTAGAAACTATCGCTGCAAAACACTTCAAACAAGCATCTTAATAAGGAAAATTTATAATGATCGTTAGAACACTCGAAGAGTGTCGCAACAGTGAGCGACGTGTAGTTTCAGATACTTGGGAAAGTGTCCGTATGTTGTTGAAAGACGACAAGATGGGCTTCTCTTTCCATATCACAACTATCTACGAAGATACGGAAACGCACATCCACTACAAAAACCACTTAGAGTCTGTTTTCTGTATGAGTGGTGAAGGTGAGATTGAAGTGGTAGGCGGTGAAACCTACCCAATCAAACCGGGTACTTTGTACATTCTGGATAAAAACGACGAGCACTACCTAAGAGCATATAAAAATAAAGAAATGGTAATGGCGTGCGTATTCAACCCACCTATCACAGGTGCGGAAGTACACGACGAGAACGGCGTGTACCCTCTTGTTGACTAAAACTAAATAGTCACTGTGAGGTGGGTTTCCACCTCACATTTCAATTCTCTCTTCTTTATTTTTTAAGTTACCAATCAAAAAAGGCTTAACATGACTTTTACCGTAGAAAAAATCGGCGGTACTTCAATGACAGCATTTGATGCTGTTCTAGACAATATTATTCTTCGTCCCAAGACACCATACAACCGAGTATTTGTTGTATCGGCTTACGGTGGTATGACTGACGCGCTATTAGAATGTAAAAAAACCAGCAAAGCGGGCGTATACCAACTGGTTGCTAAGCGTGATGACTCGTGGGAAGAAGCGTTGGCATACGTAGAAAATCGTATGTTGCTGACAAACGAGAATATTTTCGCCGATCCAATGAATCGAATGCGAGCGGATAAGTTTATTCGTTCACGCATTTCAGAAGCGAAAAACTGTATCGCTAATATTTTAGAAACGTGCCAGTACGGCCAGTTTTCACTGCGTCACTACTTGCCTCAAATCCGTGAGTTTCTTTCTTCAATTGGTGAAGCGCACAGTGCTTATAACACCGCGTTGAAACTGAAAAACATGGGCATTAACGCTAAGTTTGTCGACTTGTCAGGTTGGGATACAACCGAGCCGAAGAGTCTTGATGAATCAATCAGCGAAGCTTTTGCGGATATCGATGTATCAAAAGAACTGCCTATCGTGACGGGTTATGCATATTGTAAAGAAGGTCTTATGCATACGTATGACCGAGGCTACAGTGAGATGACTTTCAGCCGAGTTGCTTCGATCACGAAAGCGAATTTAGCGATAATCCACAAGGAATATCACTTAAGTTCTGCTGACCCACGTGTTGTTGGTCCTGAGAAAGTATTGCCAATTGGCAGCACGAACTACGATGTGGCTGACCAGCTGGCTAACCTGGGAATGGAAGCTATCCACCCTAACGCAGCAGCGGGTTTGCGTGAAAGTGGTATCGAACTGCAAATTAAAAACACATTTGAACCTGAACATGAAGGTACTTTGATTTCTTCTGGTTACCGTCCAGAGGAAGACAAAGTGGAGATCATCGCGGGTAAGCAGAAAGTGTTTGCGTTGCATCTGTTTGACCAAGCGATGGTTGGTAAAGTAGATAACGTGAGTTACGAGCTGATGGAAATCATCTCAGATGCACACGTGACATTGGTTGGTAAAGAAATGAACGCCAACTCGATTACTTACTACCTGGGTGGTAATGCAGACAGCTTAAACAAAGTTCTGTATAAAGCGGAAAAATGTTACCCGAAAGCATCAATTAAAGGCCGTATGGTAGCGTTGATCTCAGCGATTGGTTCTCAGATTGACACCAACAAAACCTTGGCGAAAGGTGTATTGGCACTGATGAATAGTGGTGTTACGCCAGTAGCTCTGCACTCATCATTACGTAATGTGAACGTTCAATTCGTTGTGGGTGATAAAGAGTATCAGCGAGCGATTTGTGCACTGCATGATGAGTTTTTCGAGCCAGTAGAAAACGCTGAATCAATAGAAGATGTTGCGTAAGTCAATTACACAACAAGACGTGATACAAAGGGAGCCTTTTTAGGCTCCTTTGTTGTTTGTGGTTTTACTGTGTTTATTTCGGCAATGAAAAGCGGCTTATTTGGACGATAACACACGGGCTTTGTGCTGTATGCGTATGCTTATCCGTTCTTTAGCTTACACTTTCTGTCACGACAGGATTTGAGTGGCGTCTGGCTATCCAATACACGATACCGCCCCAGAACACAGTTAGCAGCCAAAGGGCAGTCCAGTGTTTAGCCACTTGTTGCCATGTTGCGCCCATTTGATTTAAGGCGAGAAAGCCCTTAATCGCCCAAGTGCTCGGGCTTAAATCAGCAATCCAAAGCAGGGGAGCCGGAATGGTTTCTACTGGCCAAATGAATCCGGCAAGGAAGATAAGTGGCATTGAGCTGACCAAAACGACTAAGGTGACCAGTTCTCTGCGTGGTAAAAGGTAACCGAGCCAAAAACCCAAACCACAGCAGCTCAACAGAAACGGAACCATCAAGGAAAGCAGTTCAGTTGCCTGAGCGATGTGATTAACGCTTAACCTTTCAAAGCTGGCACCAAAATAATACGTACTAAGCAGGAAATAAATCGCGACAAAGATAAGCGTCCTTACTAGCAGTAATGAAGGCGTTGTTACTTGTGACCAGTAACCTCGACCATGTCGCTGTGATCCCGTTTGTAATCCAACCGCCATGATCAACGTTTGTTGTAGAATCAGAACGAACACCGCAGGTACTACGTATTCGATATAACCCATGGTGGGGTTAAAGGTCGGTTTCATATTTAGTTTTATCGCCGAGTAGTTGTGGCTGGCCATACTCAAAGGCACACCTTCAATCACCAGCTTACTGACTTTTACCTGCGCACCTAGCGTCCCGCCAGCTTGTGCCAAACCTTCTACGACTGTGCCATACACCAAAAAGTAAGAAGCGTCCGCAGCATAGGCAAGAGTTGGGCTTTTACCTAGCATCAAATCTTTATAGAAGTGCTCAGGAATGACTAAAAAACCGGTGATATCGCGGTTCAAAAAGGCTTGTTTGGCGTCTTCGATGGTATGTAATCTGGATACAATTTTTACCTGAGGTGTCGCATCCACCATACGCTCCAATTTCAGGCTGGTCTGGCTGCCATCTAAATTGACGACGGCTATCGGCTGCTCTCGAGGGGTTTGCTGAGTATAGGGCAGTGGGTATAGGAATGAATAAAATATCACACCACCGAAGACGGTTAGTGTGACGACCGGGTTGGTAAAAACTGAGCGAATTTCCGCTTTAATCAGTTGCCAGAGTGTCATGCGCTCTCCTGATTATGATTAAGGCTTGTGGCATTTCGGTGTTTGTGGATTAACGCAGCAGTGAGTAGCAACGGTACGGTGTAACCGATCATTGTCCAAAGTGAACTCAGTGATTGAGCTGCTGACGCTCCGTAGCTTGCCTGACCTACTTGAACTTCAATGTAATGGCTGATTGGCAATAGCGAACGCCAAGCCGTAGCAAGCGTGCTCATGTCTGTGACTGGGAAAGTAATGCCCATAAAGGCAAAACTTGGCGCGGTAAACGCACCAGCGAAACTCATCGCGCGAGCGGGATCCATAGACAGAAAGAAAAACAGAGCACCCATAATAATACAGGCGATAGCCGTTACCAGCTGTGCCAGTAATATAACTACTACGCTGCCTTCCATTGGCCAGTTAAGCAGAGCATAAAACCAGTAGAGGTATAGAGCACCTTGGATCATAAATACTGGAATGTAATGGCTTAGAATCGACGCCAGTCGTAAGCAAGGTCTTTCGCCGAGAAACTCGAACCTATTTTTACCGCCATAGATACGAAAATGAGCAGCAAGAATTAAAATCGTACTTACTACGATGCAAATCTGCCAGATAGCGGGCACAATAGCCGTAACCAGAAACTGTGCATAGTTGGTATTGCGATTAAAAAGCGCAGTAATTTGTGTCGAAACAGGCACGGCCTGCCCGATAGCGGCAAGCGAAGTGGTATTGCCTTTGGCGAGATTACCCATGGTTTGCACCTGAGCATCAAAATAGCCTTGCGCTTGTGCAACGGCCGAGTTTATTAACTTCGCTACCAGAATATATTGGCTGTTGAAGAAAACAGACAGCTGAGGCTGACGGTGCTGAAGTATGTCCTGATCAAACTTTGGCGGGATCACGGCATAAGCGTAAATGTCACCTTCGATCATGGCATTTTTCGCATCGGTGGTACTGGCGTAATGGTAATCCACGGACAAAGTCGAAGAAGCATCTAAGGACTGGATCAGCTTACGTGAAAGCTGCGAGTGCTGCATGTCCACGATACCTATGGGCAAATCGCGCGCGATACCAGCAGAGAAGACTCCCCAAATCGTCAGAGCAAGTAAAATGGGCACCCAAGTAAGGCAGGATGCCAACCATTTATCGCGTCGTACTATATGGCGTTGTGAAATCTGAATCGTCATAACGTTAACCTAAGGCAGTGTTCAGAGTTCAACCACAACACTCATGCCCATACGCAAGTCAGACTCTTGCTGGACTGGCCTCGCTTCGACTTCAAAAGTACGTAAATCAAATCCTTGAGCCGCATCCGTTGCACGCCAAGTCGCGAAGTCGCCCATTACCGCAACATGTGTGACTTTAAATTCTACTTTCTTATCCAAAGCGGGTAAGTAAGCCTGAAAGGTTGCCCCTTCATTGAAATACTTCAGAAGATCTTCACGCACATTCAGCGTTGCCCACGCGTCTTGTGTATCAATAACCGTAACGACAGGAAAACCTTGTGGTGCAAGTTCTCCACTTTGCAGTAGAACCTGAGACACTTCGCCATTAAACCAGCTGTGTATTTGGGTGTCTTTGGCGTAAGCTTCTACTTCAGCAACCGCGCCAGACGCCATGCGTGCTTTTTCTGCCGCTGCGACTTTGGTTTCACTGCGAGCGCCTTCTTTCGCCATCTCATACATTTGGAAAGCCGCGCTTTCTGTGTATTTAGCTGCCTGCCATTGAGTTAATGCCTCGTCGCGTTTCTGTTCAGCAACGACACCATCTCGGTACAGGTTATTAACTCGGTTATAGGTTTTTTCCATGAGATTAGCAGCGGCTTGCGCTTTTAACCATTGATCTTTAGCGGCTTGGATCTGCTGTTCACGAGCCCCTTTTTCAGCCTCTTGGGCCAAGGCATCTGCCGCTTTCTCACCCGCTTTGGCTTGCTCTAATTTTGCTGCGATTTCTGGACTGTGAAGCGTGAAAATTAGCTGGCCTTTTTCAACATCATCTCCTTTACGGACCATGACTTGATCAATACGCCCCGGTACCTTTGAGGAAATGCTGTATTGCTGTGCCTCAATCATGCCTTGCAGACGAACCGGCTCTGGCTGATAAGCCTGATAAAACTGAAAGCCAACCCAAGCGGTAACACCTACAGCGCAAAGTGATAATAAAATGGGTTTTAATGATTTTGCTGCCATGGTTTATCGCACCTCTTTAGACGGTAAAGCTGGGGTATAGGCGGTGTTTTTATATTGTTGGAAACTATCGATTTCGCTACTTAATGCCAATAACTTGGTTAAAGAGATCAGATAGCGGAATCTCGCTGCCGAACGTTGCGTTTCTATATTGGCGACATAGAGCTGCGCATCAACAACATCGAGCGAAGAAGACAGGCCTTGGGTAAACGCTTTTTCACGCAGAAGCAGATTTTCGTTTGCAAGTGCGATACTGGATTCTAGCCCTTGCACTTCATCAATCGCTTGTTGAGCTTCCAGATAGGTTTTCTGAACCAATAGTGATAAGTCTTGTTTCGCCTGAGATTTCAATGCGTCGACTTGCGAAACCATACTTTGTGCCGCTTTGGTCTTTTCACTTCGGCCAGTTGATTCTATCAATGGGACACTCACGCCAACGCCGACCAACCAATCGGGTTTCATTTGGCTTGCGAGAGAGTCGTCTTCATATAAGGTGTAGTCACCGTATAAAAAGACTTCGGGATAGTACTTGCCTTTTTCCGCTTTGATTAAACTTCGAGCTTGTTTGTCTTTAGCATCGAGAAGATCCAAACCAGGGTAGGTGATTAATGTCTGCTCAATAAAGGCATTGAGTGGAGGAAGGCTCGTGTTGATAAATAACGTTTCTGCTGGCTCAACAGATTGCTCTTGGGCGAGAATTTTTCCCAACGCGGCTTCAGCAATGGTGAGATCACTCAAGGCTTTACGAGTTTCAACCGAGGCTTTATCTAATGACGCTTCAGCTTGCAAGCGTTCTACTCGGGCAATTTGTCCTTGCTCTTCCAGCTTAATCGCGAAGTCGCGGTGTTTTCTCAGCCCTTTTTCTACGGCTTGACGAGTCGCCAGCACTTCTTTTGCCAGCACAACTGAAAAATAGTACTTCGACAGATCTTCAAAACGCGCTTGTTGTTCCATCGCGAGTTGGCTTTTTGCTTCGTCGGTTTTCCCTTCGGCGGCAGTCTGCGCGGCAGAAATACGACCGCCAGTAAAAATAGGCCAGATCGCGCGAATAGAAGAAGAGAAAATATCACGCTCAGTAATGGTCGACGTGGTGTTCGCTAGCGTACCCAGAATGTTTTGAAAGGCAGGCGGAACCGCAATCTCAGCACCTGTGCTGTCGAAAATCTGCTTGCCAGAAAGGGTGATGTCGGTATCTAAGCGAGTGTAGTTTGCGCCAAGAGAAACTTGCGGCAAATTAAGGTTGCCTGTTGCTTTCTCCTGATATTGATAACTTTCAACATTTGAGCGTTGTGCTTTCAGAGAATAGTTGTTTTCTAATAGCAATTGCCATGCACTATCTAGGGTAATAGGAGTGGAATGACAGGCGAAAGAAATCGAGCTACTGATGAGAGTAAGTACCCAAAACTTTCCAGTTTGTTTCATAGTGGCTGCTTTGTTATAGAGTATTAGCTCTAATATAGAGGAATAATCGTTCGATGTTAAGTGGTTAAAGCGAGAAAAGCGGGCTACAACGGCGTCCGGTTAATGCTTACCAGACGCCAACTTAGTATAACTTTATTTTTGGTACGGGCAGTGGAACTCTGCTCTCCACTCTAACTGGCGAGAGCCACACATTGTATTCAATAGATCCTTTCCACTCATCTGAGGGAATGACAGCAGCACTTTAAGTTCTGACGCGCTACCTCCATTTTTCTCATAAGCACGGACATGCGTGAAAGTTGAATACATATTTTCTGACAACATGGCCTTATTAAGACAAATTCCAAAATTATCACGTTCCATTTTTAAGTGTTCCTTCTAACTATAAATACACCTCTGTTTATGGTTTTTTAGTACTCAGAGGGTGTCTAACTATTTGTCATATCGCAGTATTTCTTTTTATGAGTTTTTTATTCGAATTTACTGACAATGATGTTGAGCTCTTTATAGACTTCCGGTTTCACTGCTTTATAAGTGAGAGGCTCTGTTCGGCCTCCCTGACTAAAAATTATACGCTTGAAAACCTAAGGGCGCTTTAAAAATCGCCTAAATTGGCGTGATCGAATTCATGTTTTCGAGTAAGTGCTATGTATGCTGTTGAATATAAGGTGATTCCCCATTTTTTGGTGAATGATTGTCTTTAACGCTTTCATGCCGTCTATTATTTGAGCACAAACTTTGCTGTTTGTTTGTGTTGTTCACAGATTTGCTATCTGATAACAGCCTGACTGTTAACTCAATGTTAACTTATGTGGCTTGGAAGGTGTTGATGAGGAGTAAATAATGAGTTGGAGCACCATTAGCTTTCGTAAGCGAATGCTCATTATTATGACACTTTCTGGTCTCATTGAGTTACTGCTCCTTGTCGCTGCAGGGGTTACGTACCTGAAAGTCAATCAAGAGCAGGAAATGGGTGAGAAAGCGCTCGGTATCGCTCAGTTTTTAGCAAACTCCGAGATCGTGCGTGAAATCATTGAGAGTGATGATCCACAACGTTATCAAGAACGTTTTCGCGAGCTGACTCAAGCTATCGGTGCGGCATTTATTGTCATTGGCGACCGAAATGGGGTACGTGTGATTCACCCTATCGATGAGCGGATAGGAAAGCCAATGAAAGGCGGTGATAACCAACGAGCGCTCGATGAAGGTAAGTCATATATATCAACAGCGAAGGGCTCATTGGGTTATTCCATTCGAGGCAAAGCCGCAATTTTTGACGATAAAGGCCAAGTCATTGGGGTCGTGTCGGTAGGTTATTTGCTCGAGCGGTTACAAGATCGCATCGAGCCTTTCTTAACCTTCTTAATTCTGATGGTAATTATCGTGGTTATCGCAAATGCGGTGGTTTCTAACTATGCCTCAAGAAAGTTTCAACGTGCCATCCTGGGCTTTGAACCTGAAGAAATTGGCCGCTTGTATGGTGAGCTCGAAGTCACGATGGGGACCATTAAAGAAGGGATATTAAGCATTGATTCTCAAGGTGTCCTTCGTTCAATAAACCGCAGCGCGTGTCAGATATTAGGAATCGACAGAGAAACGGCACTCAATAAACCGTTAACAGACACATTACGTGATAGCGATTTATATACCGTGCTTGAAACGGGTCAAGAAGATCACGACATTGAAATTTACCTCAACCACAAACGCTTAATTGCCAATCGTTCCCCAATATACGTTGATGGAAAAGTCGTGGGTGCGGTATCCAGTTTTCGCTTACGTGACGAGATCAGTGAGCTAACAGAACAGTTATCTCAGACAAAGGAATACGCGGAACTGTTACGTTCGCAGACGCATGAGCATAGAAACAAGCTCAACACCATTAGCGGGCTTGTCCAAATGGGGGAGCTTGATGCGGTGCAAAAACTGATAGGCCAAGAAACCGCACATTATCAAGCGATGATCGAGTTTTTGCGGGACACGATAAAAGATCCTCTGATTGCGGGTATGTTGTTGGGAAAAACAGAACGTGCTCGTGAGCTTGGTTTAAATCTGGTTGTGGAAGAAGGGAGCCGCTTAGAGCCGCTACCTGAATGGTTGAACGCAGAGGATTTGGTGACCATTTTGGGTAACTTAATTGACAACGCTTTTGATGCGACGTTATCGACGATTCGTGAAGAGTCGACGGTGGCGATTGAACGACGTGACATCGAGGTATCGCTGAGTGACTACGGTAACGAAGTGATCATGGAAGTCAGCGATCAGGGCTGTGGGCTGCCAGAAAACATTGAACCACAAACACTTTTCAAAAAGGGCATTTCAACAAAAGCACTCCATAATCGCGGTGTGGGGTTGCACTTGGTCAATCAACTCGCCACACGCTATCACGGTCATGTTGAGATGCTGCCGAATACGCAATATGGAACGAGAATAACCGTATATTTGCCTAAGGAAGAACAAATATGAAGACGGCAACGCGTGTCATGATCATCGAAGATGATCTCGCTATTGCAGAACTCCACCATAAATACCTCAGCCAATTGTCGGGCTTAGAGGTGGTGGGCATAGCCACAACGCGAATGGAAGCAGAAATGCAATTGGAGATACTCAACCCCGATTTACTGCTGATGGATGTGTATCTACCCGATGGGACAGGGCTGGAGATCCTCAATACGTTACGTGCTAAAAATCAAACTTGCGACGTCATTCTGATTACCGCTGCAAGGGATGTTGATACGCTGCAAACAGCCATGCGTGGTGGAGTTGTCGACTACCTGCTTAAGCCAATTATGTTTCCGAGGTTAGAGGTAGCACTGAAAAAATATCTTGCGCAGCGTGAGCGTTTTGATGTCGCTGGCAGCCTGGATCAGAGTCAGGTTGATAAGATGTTTCAGTCGAACAATATTTCTGAAACAGGCGCAAAACGTCTGCCAAAAGGCATCGATAGTGTGACGCTGGATAAAATCCGAGACTTGTTCCCGGGTGAAGAAATGCTCACTGCGGATGAGGCCGGAGAAAAAATCGGAGCCAGTCGAACCACGGCAAGACGATATCTGGAATACTTAATTAGCTCTGGTGAATTAGAGGCGGATTTAAATTACGGTACGGTAGGGCGTCCTGAGCGCTGTTATAAGAAAGTGACAAGGTAACCTATTCTGGCCAGTTAGATCTTCAAAAACGGTGGCATTGAAGCCACCGTTTTTTATTTCAAAGTTGAAACCTTGCCAGCGAACTAAAACTTGTACTCTAACTTGGCTTCAACAGAGCGCTCTGCGCCAAACCAGCAGTTACTTTTGTCGTAGCAAGAGTAGTACTCTTTATCAAACAGGTTGGATGCAGACAGCGTAACCGCGGCACCTTCAAGTGATTTAGACACAGAAGAGAAGTCGTAGCTTGCCGATACATCTACCAGCGTATAATCCGCAACTTGCTCACTATTCTGTGCGTCCATTTGCGATTCTCCAACATAGCGAACGCCTGCGCTGGTTTGTAGTCCGGACAACGCGCCTTCAAAGTAGTAATTCGCCCAAAGCGATGCCATTTGCTCTGGCACCCAGACGGGAGATTTACCTTCTTGACCGTAAAAACTGTCTTCGGTGATCTCCATGTCAATGTAGGTGTAATTAAGCGTTACGTCTGCTTGTGGCGTTGCCTGCCATTTTGCCTCTAACTCGGCACCTTGAGAGACGACTTCACCCGCTTGATAATTTGGTGCATAAGGGTTGTTCGGGTCGTTCAAGATGGTATTTTTCTTGGTGATATGAAAGAGCGCTAAGTTGCCCGAAATATCACTTCCCCATGGTGCATATTTAAAGCCCAGCTCCCATTGATGCCCTGTTGAAGGCTCAAATGCATTGCCATTCGCATCTGCTCCGGCAATCGGTTCGAAACTTTCGGAGTAGGTCAGGTAAGGTGACATTCCGAAATCAAGTTCGTATAGACCGCCAACACGGAACGAAACATTGGTGTCATCCAGCTTTTCTTTGCTGTTAGAGATAGAACCAAGGTAATCGCTGGTGGTATCCGTATCCGACTCGTACTTATCCCAACGTAGACCAGCAATCATTACTAGTTTGTCGTAACGCGCTTGGTTCTGGAAATAGACACCAATCTGCTTGGTCTGAATATCGAGGTTTTGTTGATACTGGAAATTCAGAGTATTCCTATCAATTTGATTGTGGTCAGGATTAAAAATGTCCTGTGTCAGGGAGTAATCGAGCGTATCTTTGTACTTCACATCCGAGTCTAAGTATTGATAGTCCAAACCAAAAAGCAGGTTATGTTCCCAGTTGCCAGCCTTGATAAAGCCTGACAACTGGTTGTCGACAACAAATGACATTGATTCTTCATCGGTGAGGTAGGCGTTACGTCCAACGGTGCGGTTATCAGCAGCGAGGGCACTGTTATAGGTGTTTTCCTGATACGCGTTCGCTGTCATGTAGCGAGCATTTTGCAAAAACTGCCAGCTATGGTTGAAGTCATGCTGAATTTTATATCCCACCATAAGAACTTCACGTTCGTATGTGTTCCAGTTTTCATCGCCTAAATAAGTGTTCGGAGACATTGAACCGAGTGGGTTATTCGAAGCTGAACCCGCTGCTGGCACTGTGGTATATATTCCCGCAGAAGGATCGTTTTGATAGTAGACATTTACATTCACCAGCGTGTTCTCGGTCGCTTGCCAGTTGAATGAAGGAGCGAGAACGTAGCGCTCATCCTCTGAAGTCTCGGCCTGTCCGTCCTGCTGTTTTGCCAAGCCGACCAAGCGATAATCCACGTCAGAGTCGCCTAATTGTCCAGTTGTGTCGAAACTCACCTCTTTTAGATGATTAGAACCAGTTCTTATGGCGAGACTATTTTCAGGTTCAGACTGTGGCGTTTTAGCAATGATATTCACCATGCCACCTGGCGGGATGTTTCCGTACAGAACCGACGTTGGTCCTTTGAAAACCTCAATCTGCTCCAATGCCACGGCATCAATTTGTGGCTGAAGATTCCAGCCATTAAAGAGTAGGGGAAGACCATCGTAAAAATTGGTGTAGTTGATGAAACCACGAATATTAAACAGATCGAGGCGAGAAACGGCCCCGCCGCGCAGTTCAGTATTGACACCGGACGCGTAACGCAACGCCTCACTGATGGTACTCACACCACGTACATCCATTTCTTCTTTGGTAAGGATGGTTATTGCCTGAGGCGTTTCTTCTGGCGCTAACGCCGTTTTTGTTGCGGTATTGCGGTAGGTTTCACCAAGTACGGTGATGGTCTCGTATTGTGATTGGCTTTCATCGGCGATGACAGAGCCAGAGACAAGTGCAGAAACAACGGCAGCGAGGGCTGAGCGTTGAAATCGGGCTGGGCATTTCATATCTATTCCACTACTTTTTATTTGATAATGATTGTTATTTGTATTTTATAGGCAGGGGAAAGAGAAAAGTTAACAATTTGGTGCAAAGATAGTGTTGTCACTGAGTGTTGCAGCAAATCTTTACTTTGAATCTGAGGGTTTTACCGGGAGCCAGTATTGCATTTGAGCGTCTTCACTTTCAGGTTGGTAGTCTCGGGGATAAATTTCCAGTTCGTATCCGTCGATACCACGGTAGTTTGAGTTCGGCAGCCAGTGAAGGATGAACCATTCCAGGGTCTGCGCTAACTTGGAAGCTTTGCCATTGTGAGTGATAACGGCGTAGCTTTGTTGCGGGACAAACAAAGAATCCAACGGAGAAAAAGTCTCATCACTGCTGTTGAATACTTGATCATTTTCGAATGGGTACCCCGCCCAATATTCCAGTTGAGAACAACTTGCATGAGCATTCGTCACGTCAATGACGCCAAGACAAGCATCTTGATAGAGATGCTCTTTGACTGAAAAAAGACGGTCCCATAGTTTGGGCACGATCCATTGAAAATCTGGCTCGGAGGAGAACAGGCCATTGATGGACTGGTGAACACCTCTTAGGAAAAACGCCGGTTTTGTTTCAATTCTTACATCGGCAAAGTGAGCATCTAGTCTTGAAGCTTCGGGGGCAAACACCAAACTCAGAGGCTGCCTAAGGCCAGACAACTGCTGTTTTTGGCGATACTCTCTGGGGCTTACAGAGAACATTTGTTTGAAAGCTCGGCTAAAGGCATTTTCTGAAGTAAAGCCGAGATCCATCGCGATATCCAGCGAGCGTTCAGAACTACTGACCAGACGCTCGGCGGCGTAGCTTAATTTTAGTTCTCTAACGTAATGAGCCACTGACATTCCAGTGTGTTGCTGAAAAACTCGTTGTAATTGCCATCGGGACCAACAACTTTGCTGCGAAAGGTGATCAACATTCAGAGGCATTTCCAAATTGTTATGGATGTAATCAAGCACATTCTGAATACGGTTTATGGGGTGTGTGCGGGTTACGCCAGCATTCATTGCGTTATCGTTGTAGGTAGACATGCGCCATATTATCTATTATTGAGAATGATTATCAACAATGATTAAAGGTAAATGATAAGTGTCATGATCAAAGTAACTACTGCTTTGATTATTAAAAGAATAATTTTTACCCGTTTTTGAGTTTTTACTCAAATTGTGGGTGATTCTGGCTGGAGATTTTTTATATTTAAAATACAATGAGTTAACCGTTTTTCTGCAACTTATTTAAACGTTTGCACTGGCAAGTGTTGATGTAAATCAAATTGTCGTAGACAATACTGCACCGTGTCGGACTCTCCTTAACCTAAGTGACGGAGGGCTCCTTGACCTAAATGACCTCAGCAAGTCGTGCTTTGAAGTGGTAAACGAGCATCACTTATTGAGGTTCTTTGGGCCTAATTTGACTTACCTATCAACGTAATAGGTAAGAGCAATTTTCTATTTTGAAGTGCCATTGATAGGGTAGGCAAATCCTTGAGCCATATCCTGGCACACAATAAGTACCTCGTTTTTAAGGGAAAGATGATGGTAATACCAGAAAACAGCAGCATCGTTATTTTTGGTGCTTCAGGCGACCTTACATACCGTAAGTTAATTCCTGCTTTATACCACCTTTATGCGAATAAGCAGCTTCCAGATAACTTTGCGATTCTGGGCGTAAGTCGAACTGAATACAGTGATGAATCTTATCGTGAAAAGCTGAAGAAATCGCTTCAGGAGATGGAAAAAACAGAGCCAGAAACGCTTAATGCATTTATTAACCATCTGCACTACCAAGCAATCAATACCTCTGACACCCAAGATTACGGCAAGTTGGTGACTCGATTAGATCAACTAGCCATCGAATACAAGCTAGAGCAGCGTAATACGCTTTTCTATCTAGCGACCCCTCCAAGCTTATACAGCGTGATCCCGGCAAGTCTTGCAGCGCATGGTCTAAACAGCGAAGAAGATGGCTGGAAACGTCTGATCATCGAAAAGCCTTTCGGCTACGATCTAGAATCCGCCCGTATTCTGGACAAAGAAATCCACGAGCATTTCCAAGAGCATCAAATCTACCGAATCGACCATTACTTAGGTAAAGAAACGGTTCAAAACCTGCTTGTTTTCCGTTTCTCAAATGCGATGTTTGAGCCTCTGTGGAACCGTAACTTCATTGATTACGTCGAAATCACAGGTGCGGAATTCCTGGGTGTAGAAGAGCGTGGTGGTTACTACGATAACTCTGGCGCAGTGCGTGATATGTTCCAAAACCACTTGCTACAAGTATTAGCGATGGTTGGTATGGAGCCGCCAGCACAAATCAATGCTGATTCGATGCGTGATGAAGTCGTAAAAGTACTTCAGTGTTTGAAACCTCTGGATGAAGAAGCGCTTCGTAATGACCTTGTTCTAGGTCAGTACACGGCATCTGATGTTCGTGGTCAGCACCTACTGGGCTACCGTGAAGAAAACGGCGTCGCTGATGACTCTCGTACCGAGACTTACATCGGCCTGAAAGCACACATCAACAACTGGCGCTGGAACGGTGTTCCTTTCTACGTGCGCACAGGTAAACGCCTGCCAACGCGCGTAACAGAAGTGGTTATCCACTTTAAAGCGACGCCACACCCAGTATTTGGCCAAAATGCACCAGAAAACAAACTGATCATCCGTATTCAGCCAGACGAAGGCATCCAGATGAGTTTCGGTTTGAAAGAACCAGGTGCAGGCTTTAAGGCCAAAGAAGTGAAGATGAACTTCCACTACACTTCTCTAGAAGAAACACAAATGCTGACGGCTTACGAGCGTTTGCTGCTTGACTCACTAAACGGTGACGCGACATTGTTTGCGCGTAGTGACGCAGTTGAAGCATGCTGGCAGTACGTGCAGCCAATTCTGGACTTCAAACAAGACCCGCAATCACTCTTTGGATACGCATGTGGTACGTGGGGCCCTAAAGAGTCGGATGACTTGCTACAGCGCGATGACCGTGCTTGGCGTTTCCCATGTAAAAACTTAACAGATACGGACTACTGTGAACTATGATCAACCATAAGATCTATCAAACAGCAGAACAGGTAGTAGAAAGCCTAGCAAACGACATGAAAGCGTTTAGCGAAATGGGCCGACCTGTTCACATCTCGCTTTCAGGTGGCAGCACGCCAAAAATGCTGTTTAAACTTCTAGCATCGGATGCTTACGCGACGTCAGTTCAATGGCAAAACCTACACTTCTGGTGGGGTGATGAACGTTGTGTTGCTCCTGACGATGCAGAGAGTAACTATGGCGAAGCGAACGCACTTCTTTTTAGCCAGGTAAACTTACCTGCTGAGAACATCCACCGCATCCGTGGTGAAGATGATCCACAAGCTGAAGCTGAGCGATTTGCAAAAGAAATGCTGGATGCGATCCCATCTCTACACGGTGCACCAGTATTTGATTGGATTTTGCTTGGCGTTGGTGCGGACGGTCACACGGCATCTCTGTTCCCAGGTCAAACCAACTATGACGACACAAACTTGTCTGTCATTGCATCGCATCCTGAATCTGGTCAGCTTCGCGTGTCGAAAACAGCGCGCGTTCTAGAAGCAGCAAAACGCATCAGTTACTTGGTACTTGGCGCAGGTAAAGCGGATATCGTTGAAGAGATTAACAACTCACCTGCAGAAGAATTGCCATATCCGGCAGCGAAGGTCCAGTCAAAAGCTGGCCTGACTGAGTGGTATTTAGATTTAGACGCAGCAGCAAAAATTGCTAAATAAGCTGCTCGTCAATAGAACACAATTGGAGAGAAACAATGAAAGGTGATATCGGTGTAATTGGCCTTGCGGTAATGGGTCAGAACCTTATCCTAAACATGAACGACCACGGCTTTAAAGTTGTGGCTCACAACCGTACTGCAGCTAAAGTAGACGAGTTTCTGGAAGGCCCAGCAAAAGGCACTAACATCGTTGGCGCATACTCTCTTGAAGAGCTAGTAGAAAAGCTAGAAGCACCACGTAAAGTAATGCTGATGGTTCGTGCAGGTGACGTTGTAGATAAGTTCATCGACGCGCTAGTTCCTCTGCTAGACAAAGGCGACATCATCATCGACGGTGGTAACACTAACTACCCAGATACAAACCGTCGCGTTGCAGCACTACGTGAAAAAGGCATCCACTTCATCGGTACTGGTGTATCTGGTGGCGAAGAAGGCGCACGTTTTGGTCCATCTATCATGCCTGGTGGCGCACCAGAAGCTTGGGAAGCGGTTAAGCCTATCTTCCAAGGTATCTCTGCGAAAACTGACGCTGGCGAGCCTTGCTGTGACTGGGTTGGTAACGATGGTGCAGGTCACTTCGTTAAGATGGTTCACAACGGTATCGAATACGGCGACATGCAGCTGATCACTGAAGCTTACCAGTTCATGAAAGACGGTCTTGGTATGTCTGCAGACGAGATGCAAGCTGTATTTGCTGACTGGAACAAAACTGAGCTAGACAGCTACCTGGTAGAAATCACAGCTGACATCCTTGGCTACAAAGATGAAGACGGCGAAGCGCTAGTTGAGAAGATCCTGGACACGGCTGGCCAAAAAGGTACAGGTAAATGGACGGGTATCAACGCACTAGACCTAGGTATTCCTCTAACGCTTATCTCTGAGTCTGTATTCTCTCGTTGCCTGTCTGCACTGAAAGACCAACGTGTTGAAGCTGAAAAACTATTCGGCAAGACAATCACTCCAGTTGAAGGCGACAAGCAAGAGTGGGTTGACGCACTACGTCAAGCGCTTCTAGCGTCTAAGATCATCTCTTACGCTCAAGGCTTTATGCTAATGCGCGAAGCGTCTAACGAAAACGGCTGGGACCTAAACTACGGTAACGTTGCTCTTATGTGGCGTGGTGGTTGTATCATCCGTTCTGCGTTCCTAGGCAACATCCGTGATGCATACGAAGCGAACCCAGATCTAGCGTTCCTAGGCTCTGATGATTACTTCAAAGGCATCCTACAAAACAGCCTGGTAGCGTGGCGTAAAGTGGCAGCTAAGTCTCTAGAAGCAGGCATCCCAATGCCATGTACGACTTCTGCGCTAACTTTCCTAGACGGTTACACAACAGCTCGTCTACCTGCTAACCTGCTTCAAGCTCAACGTGACTACTTCGGTGCTCACACTTACGAGCGTATCGACCGTGAACGTGGCGAATTCTTCCACACTAACTGGACTGGTACAGGCGGTGACACAGCGTCTACAACTTACGACGTTTAATACGTTTTAAGTACACCACACTATCTAAATGGATGCCCAAGTGGCATCCATTTTGTGTTGGAAAAACCAAGGCGAGAGTCTTCAGGCACTCTTTCCTTTAGTGTGACGTTTAGGGTGGAGAAATTTATCTTTTAAGTACAGGATTACGCTGATAACCAGAGCTGCAGCGGAGACCGTAAATAACGCATACATGCTCAGAATCCAAGCGAGTGTGGCGGTCAAAAACGCAATAAAAGAAAACATTCTGCTAAATGACATCACATGACCTAGCTTGTTACTTTTCATAACGCCTCCCAAATTTTAGTGGGTAGAGTCAAGAGAGCTCTCACTTCATGGTGATTGTCTCCATTTCTTTGCTTTAGCGCCTAAAAAAACAGCTAAATATTTCTCAAAAAAGGTTGAATGTTGAACCTGTAGACAAAATTTTCATTGAAATGAAGAGATATGCAGGGCAAGTGTACTTTCAATCCAGAGAAAAACTCATCCTTTACGTCTGGGAGTTGAGGCATGTTTTTTTCTTTTTGAGACAATAAGTTGCTGCCAAGCAAGTAATAAGAACCGTTATCACGCCAGCTGTTATTAGTGCTATTACTCTGACAGTCGTATTAGGTAAGCCCTTGAACTACGCCCGGAATATCCTCGTAAATGGAGGATGTGTCACTTTTAAATACAAACTATCTTCAACATCAGCCACAAGCCGCCAGAGAAACCCGTTTTCACTGATTCTCTTTTTAAAGGCTTTAAGGTAACAATCACAACTCATTGAGGTTCTCAAGATGACTCTTAACAAGTACTTTGTTTTCAACCCTGCCAAATTGGAGCAGGACACTCAAAAGAACAATAAAGTGGTATCTGAAAAGGAAACTCAACGTCAGGCATTGGTTAAACAGGCACAACAAGCTGGCGGACTCTAACGCCAACAATAAAAAGAAAGAGCACCCATTGCGGGTGCTCTTCAAAACGCCTTCATAGCCATCATTAACGATGATTGATTACTTAATCATTCCCATGCTCTTCAGTTTCCGATAAATCGTATTCCGGCTCACACCGAGCATACGAGATGTCTTACTGATGTTCCCTTGATTGGCCTGGTAGGTTTTTACCAGTTTGTCTTCGACTGTAGTACGTATATCCGTAGTCGGTTCTGCGCTTGCCTGTTGTTGCATCTGGCTAAGTTTCTTAGATAAGTGAGTTGGGACATGAGCAAGCTCTAACACCGCCTCACCTTGTGCCATTAGTGCAGAAACTTTAATCAGGCTATCGAGCTCTCGCAAGTTACCCGGCCACGAATATGAGAGCAGCAGAGATAATAGGTGAGGGCATAAGTGTTGATTTGGTTCCGCATGTCGGCGGTGAAGACTTTCAATCAGCTTCTGCTTGTCTTGTCGCTCTTCCAATCTAGGCAACTCGATGATCAACCCATTCAGGCGATAATATAAATCTTGTCGGAACTCGCCCTGTTCAACCAAGGCTTCAAGATCTTTGTGTGTTGCCGCAATAATCTGAGTATCAACCTGAACGCTTTGATTGGACCCAACAGGAAGTACGGTTTTGTCCTGAAGTACATGTAATAGGCGGCTTTGTGCAGCGATTGGTAAGTCAGCAATTTCATCGAGAAATAGTGTACCTTTGTGCGCTTGACGGATCTTACCCTGATAGCCTTTGCTGTTTGCCCCGGTAAAGGCTCCCGCAACATAGCCAAACAACTCGGATTCAATGAGATCTTTAGGCAGTGCGCCACAGTTGACTGCTACCAGAGGGCCGCTTTTTCGCTGGCTATTTTTATGCAGTGCTTTCACAAACTCGTTTTTACCGACGCCAGTTTCACCCAGTATCAATAAACTGATGTCTTTATCGATAACGCGGTTTGCTTGTTGCCAACAGTGTTCAACTTTCGAGTCGCCAAAATGAAGATCATTGGAGGCACTTAAGGAGCGGGACTGAATTTTTGTTTTTGAGAGTGGTGCCGTTTTGAATACGATAGGTTGGTCTGAGTTCTGATGCGCTAAAATCTCTTCTAATGATTGACCCACCACTGTGCTTCGGTCGAGTAACTGAGAGGCAACTTGGTTGTGTGCCAAAATTTCACCTGCTTCGTCGGCGATAATTATGCCTTGCCAGCCGCTGTTTAATAGATTCTTGTCGCAGGCTAAATCGACCCGAATATGACCACTTGGAATCTGATTTAGCATCTGGTTTTCGACCAACTGAACCATATTCTGCACTAACACTTGAGTGGACAGATCATGCTTTTCCTGTTCGCTGGTGATGTCTAAGACCCCGAGTAGCCTGCCTAGATGGTCGAAAATAGGATTTGCAGAGCAACTGATGAAACGATGGTGTTGGATAAAGTGTTGATCCCCAATTACCGAGACTGGTTTAGCTTCAACTAAAGCAGTGCCGATGGCGTTTGTACCTTTCAGCTTTTCCTGCCAACAGGCACCTGAGCTAAGGGCAATTTCAGTCAGCTTCTCTCTAAATCTTGGTTTTCCCCAGCTACCAATGATCACGCCATCTGCATCCGTAAGAATCAGCCGACTATTGCTGTGTGCGAAAATTTGGTTAAACAGAGGCAGCGCAAATTGCTTAACTGCATCTAGCAGAAAATTCAATTGGTGACGTCTGTCCTTAAGTGTCGCCGAGTTGACACGGACATCTTCAGGGAGTCGGCGCTGTTTTAGACCCGCTTGTTCACTTCTAAGCCAAGAAGTCGAAAGCCAATTGTTATCCGTAATAGGTTGAATTTCCATGACTGTACCATTTTGTCACAGTGAGCATGTACCATTTTGGAACACTTGAACACTGGTGTTCACACCATACATCTATTCAAACAACACTCACTTAATTTGTTATCGCTTGGTAATCATAGTGTTACATTTAATTAACAACAAGTATGTCTTACTTGGCCTGTGACTTGCGTATTACTCTTCGTTAACAGTGACTATGACACTGTCAGAAAAACAAAGTGTTTCAAACACTAACTGAACGAGAAACAAAAGGAAGAGTTATGATTTACGCACAACCAGGTAGTGAAAATGCCATCGTGAACTTCAAATCACATTACGACAACTTCATCGGTGGAGAGTGGGTGAAACCGACCGGAGGAGAGTACTTCGACAATATCTCTCCAATTAACGGAAAGCCGTATTGTAAAGTGGCTCGTTCTGGTGAAGCTGATATCAATTTAGCATTGGATGCGGCACACAACATCAGAGAAAAGTGGGCGAAAACCAGCGCTGCAGAGCGTTCTAATCTTCTTTTAAAAATTGCAGATCGTCTTGAACAGCACATTGAAGAGCTAGCGTTGGTCGAGACATGGGAAAACGGTAAACCGATCCGTGAAACACTGGCAGCAGACATCCCACTTGTTGTCGACCATTTCCGTTACTTTGCGGGTTGTATTCGAGCTCAGGAAGGCAGCGCCGCTGAAATTGATGAGACAACGGCAGCGTACCACTTTCCAGAACCGATCGGTGTGGTAGGTCAGATCATTCCTTGGAATTTCCCAATCTTGATGGCGGCATGGAAACTTGCGCCAGCGTTAGCAGCAGGATGCTGTGTGGTACTCAAACCTGCAGAGCAAACGCCAACGTCGATTTTGGTTCTGATGGAAAAAATCGCTGATTTACTTCCACCAGGCGTAGTGAACGTGGTAAATGGTTATGGCTCAGAGGCGGGTCAGGCACTGGCAACCAGTAATCGCATCGCTAAACTGGCATTTACAGGTTCAACGCAAGTCGGCAACCACATTCTAAAATGTGCAGCCGATAACCTGATTCCTTCTACCGTTGAGTTGGGTGGTAAATCACCAAACATCTACTTCCCAGATGTGTTTGATCATGAAGATGAGTTTGTCGACAAATGTATCGAAGGGACACTGTTGGGCTTCTTTAACCAAGGCGAAGTATGTACCTGTCCATCACGTGTGTTGGTTCATGAGTCGATCTATGACAAGTTTGTCGCTAAAGTGGCCGAACGAGCGAAGTTAATCAAGCAAGGCAACCCGTTAGATACAGAGACTCAAGTTGGCGCACAAGCTTCACAAGAACAGTTCGATAAGATTCTGAGCTACCTAGAAATTGGCCGTCAAGAGGGCGCGCGAGTTGTCTTTGGCGGTGATGCTGCGAAACAAGAGGGTGATCTGGAGCAAGGCTACTACATTCAACCAACGCTATTGGAAGGTCACAACAAGATGCGCGTTTTCCAGGAAGAGATTTTTGGACCTGTTATCGCGATTACGACTTTCAAAGACGAAGCTGAAGCACTTGCGATTGCTAACGATACTGAGTACGGCTTAGGTGCAGGTGTTTGGACGCGTGATCAAAACCTAGCTTACCGTATGGGTCGTAACATTGAAGCGGGCCGCGTTTGGATCAACTGTTACCATGCGTACCCAGCTCACGCAGCGTTCGGTGGTTACAAGAAGTCGGGTATTGGACGTGAAACGCACAAGATGATGTTGGGTCATTACCAAAACACCAAGAACTTACTGATTAGCTACAGCGTCGATCCACTAGGGTTCTTCTAATTAGCTTCTTCTAATCAGAAAATGCTCCAGTAACTAAGAAAAAGCAGTATTAACTCAAGCCCCGTACATTCGGGGCTTTTTGTTATCAATTAATAAATTTGTTGTATACAAACATGTAAACGAATTTTATATGCTGTGAACTCATGCATAATCAATCGATTAACGCTTGCTATACTTGAACCGTCACAAACAAAAGGAAAAAGGATGTTCAATGTTAAAGTTTAAGCAAGTTGCAATAACCGCATCTCTTGCGGCACTGAGTGCGAGCTTCTCTGTCGCTGCTGAAGACACCTTCGTAACGATTGGTACGGGTGGGGTAACCGGGGTTTACTATCCAACGGGTGGTGCAATCTGTCGTCTTGTGAACAAGTCACGTGCTGACCATGGAATTCGTTGTTCTGTTGAAAGTACTGGTGGTTCTATTTACAACATTAATACGATCCGTTCCGGTGAATTAGATTTGGGTATCGCTCAGTCAGACTGGCAATATCATGCTTACAACGGTACCAGCCAATTTGCGGATGCAGGCCCTTTCAAAGAACTACGCGCGGTATTCTCTGTTCACCCAGAACCATTCACTGTCGTTGCACGTAAAGATGCCAATATTAATTCGTTTGATGATTTGAAAGGCAAACGTGTGAATATTGGTAACCCTGGTTCAGGACAGCGCGGTACGATGGAAGTTCTGATGAAAGAGTACGGCTGGACAAACGATGACTTCAAACTGGTTTCTGAGCTGAAAGCCTCTGAGCAGTCTAAAGCACTCTGTGATAACAAGATTGATGCGATGGTTTATACCGTTGGTCACCCAAGTGGTGCGATAAAAGAGGCGACCACTTCATGTGATAGCAATATTGTAGAGATTGAAGGCGAACACGTTGCTAAGCTGATTGCCGATAATAGTTTCTATCGTGTCGCAACGGTTCCAGGTGGTATGTACCGTGGAACTGAAAAAGATGCTCACACATTTGGTGTGGGTGCTACGTTTGTCTCTTCAACAGCAGTACCAGAAGATGTGGTCTACAACGTTGTGAAAGCGGTGTTTGAAAACTTTGATGATTTCCGCCGTCTTCATCCTGCATTCGCTAATCTGAAGAAAGAAGAAATGGTGAAGGATGGTCTTTCAGCACCACTTCATCCAGGTGCATTGAAGTACTACAAAGAAGTTGGATTGATTAAATAAAGTCCATACTTACAATACACAGAGCGCCATCGATTTGATGGCGCTTTTTTGTTTGAGAGGGACGGGTAGATTATGCGTAGATATCAATGAAAAAGTAGACGGTGATTGCAGTTGAAAAAAGTGCCACAAAATTGCGAACGTGATTCGGATTCAGTTGACGTGACACGCGGGCTGCGAGGTAGCCGCCCACTAACGTACCTGCCATGACGATGCTGCCTTTGCTCCAGTCGATAGAGCCATTCGCGACAAAAACAACGATAGCGACCAGTGAAACAGAGGTCGATACAAGCAGCTTCAATCCGTTCATTAAATTGATGTCCTGATGACCTGCGATCACCAGGTAACTCAGTACAATCACACCTAATCCCGCATTAAAAAATCCACCGTACGCAGCGACCCCAACTAAAAGAATGCCTAATGCGATTGCACCTAAAATACCGGCGTGTTTATGGTCTTTGGTTAAGGCTTTTATTGCCCTAGTTAAACGTGAGCCAAAGATAAACAGTAAGGTGGCAAACAATAATAGCCAGGGAATCGCTTCCAAAAACACGGACTCAGGAATATTCAGTAACAGGTAGGCACCAATGCCACCACCGATAAGGCTTAAGCTGATGGTAAACAGCAACTCTTGCTTATTCTTGAGGATCTCTTCTCTAAAGCCTATTGCACCACTAATGTAGCCAGCACAAGAGGCATAGGTGTTGGTGGCATTTGCGATGACGGGAGGAACACCAACTGCCATCAGCGCAGGAAAAGTGACAAAACTGCCACCTCCGGCAATAGAATTCATGATTCCTCCAATCACTCCGGCAGCGAATAACAACGTCAGTTCCAGCAGCATAAGTCTTCCTTGATTTTTGTTTTTATGTTTTATTTTTAAGGCGTTAACCCTACTGAACTTGATGCAAGAAAGATAGTAGCGAAAGGTCAAAGAAAAAAGCCACCGAGCTGGTGGCTTTTAGGAGTCAATCATGGGTATAAACTTTATTGTTCAACTTTGACTGGTTGAGCTCGTAGTTTCTGGAACAGTTTTACAAACAGTGGGCTGCCTAGTACCAGTACTGCCAATACCGTAAAGGTTAGAGTAATAGGACGTTCCCACAAGAAGCTCAACTCACCATCAGAAATCATCAATGCTCTGCGCAAGTTCTCTTCCATTAAACCGCCAAGGATGAAGCCAAGCAGTAACGGAGCAAGTGGGAAGTTTGCTAATCGGAGTGCGATAGCAGCCATCGCCACTAGTAGCATCACAAATACATCCATGGTATTGAACGAAACCAGGTATACGCCCGTGATTGAGAAGAACAAAATCATCGGAAGTAGTACTGTTCTTGGTACCGCCAGTAGTTTCGAGATATACGGAATCAGTGGCAAGTTCAGAATAACCAGTACGATGTTGCCAAAGTACATAGAGATAATCACTGACCAGAATACATCCGGGTGTTCCACAAACAGGCGAGGACCTGGCTGAATGCCGTAGGCGATCAATGCGCCTAGCATAATAGCGGTGGTACCTGAACCTGGGATACCCAATGTCAACAGTGGTACAAATGAGCCGCTTGATGCTGCGTTGTTCGCAGATTCTGGTGCTACCAGACCACGGATGCTGCCTTTACCAAACTCTTCCTTCTTGTCTTTTGGTGCCAGATTACGTTCCAAGCCGTAGCTTAGGAATGCGGCAATCGTTGCGCCTGCACCCGGAAGTACGCCAGTAAAGAAACCTAGAATCGAAGAGCGAATAGAAACAGGTGCCACTTCTTTAATTTCTTCTTTGGTAACTTTCATCGAGCCGATGTTACTTAGTTTGTCTTGCTCTTCGTTACTCGTATCTGCAGAAGGTTTTAGAATACCCATCAACGTTTCGCCTAGCGCAAAGGTCGCCATGGCAAGTAACAAGAAGCTAAAGCCATCCATCAAGTCTGTTAGTCCGAACGTAAAGCGTTCTACGCCCACGCCTTTATCGATACCGACTGTAGACAGCATCAAGCCAAGAATAGTCATCATCCAGGCTTTAATTACCTGACCTTTACCAGCGAATGCCGCTACCGCAGACAAGCCAAGAAGCATCAAGGCGAAGTAGTCTGAGGATTGGAAACTTAGCGACACACTTGCTAATGCAGGAGCCGCAACCAACAACATGATCGCCGATAGTGTACCGCCAGTGAAAGAAGAGTAAGCAGCTAGTGCTAATGCTTTACCCGCCTGACCTTTTTGCGCCATTGGGTAACCGTCAAATGCCGTTACCACCGTTGAAGAACAGCCCGGTGCGTTAATCAGAATTGAAGACGTAGAGCCGCCAAATACCGCACCGTAGTAAACGCCAGCCATCAAAATCAAACCAGAAGAAGGTTCGAGACCGTAAGTGATTGGGATCATCAACGCGATAGCTGAAATAGGCCCAAGACCTGGTAGCATCCCGATAAACGTACCAACGAAACAGCCAACAATCACCATCATGATGTTCATTGGCATTACCGCAGTGGATAAACCTTGTAAAATTCCATCTAACATAACTCTTTCCTTTCTTTGGTTACCAGATGGTAAAAATCAAACCAGGCTCAAGGTAGATATCTAAACCCTGAGTCAGCAATAAATAAAAGGCGATAACAAACGGGAAAGAAGCGCCAAATAAAATCGGCTTACGTCTTTCACCAAGTAAGTAAAAGCCTGCTAGAAGGAAGAAACCGGTTGCCAACACAAATCCCAGATAAGTTAGGCCAACGCCATATAGTGCCATTAACACTAAAAATGAGATCAGCAGCTTCCAGTTGAACGTCAACACAGCACCACTTTTCGTATCCGGCTGGCCGGTGACTAACAGTAAAAGTGCTAAACCGATACCGATGTACGTCAGAATTGTCGGCAATGTGCGAGCGGTGAACGGTTCATATTCATCTCCAGGAAACAATGCGATTTGAGAAGTTTGGAAACCGTAGCCCAGACAGAAAAGTAAAAAGATCATCGCACCGACGCGATCGCGGCAGAGCAAGTTTTCTTTGGTAAAAAAATTGGTTGAACGAGACATCTTCAACTCCTAACGAAGGTAGAAAAGACCGTATATGGGCGTTAATGAGCAAGGTGATTCATTAACAATTAAGCATTTCGCTGCTAGCCGATCCGCTTATCAATCTATAAACAAAGGAGTGTGTATGCCGAAATAATTGTCGACAATGCCCATACACGGTGAAACTTAGAGTGCAAATACAGGTGGGGCTAATACCAAATCAGGTTTCATTACTGGCTTGGTATTGGAGAAATAGCCCCGTTTACTGCTACTGAAGGAAACCTAATTCGCGCATTAGATCACCCATTTGCTTCTCTTGATCTTCAAGGAACGCGAAGAAATCTTTATCCGCTTTATAGTTGTCGATCCAGCCATTACGGTCACGAACGACTTGCCATTCATCCGTTTTGTACATCTTGGTAAATGCAGAATTCCATTCGTCGATTTTCTCTTGGCTGGTTCCTGGTGCAGCGAAGAAACCACGCCAGTTAGCAAAGACAGTTTCATTGCCGTATTCAGTCAGAGTTGGAATGTTTGGCGCTGCATCTAATCGCTTAGGAGCAGTAATAGCCAGCACTTTAACTTGTCCAGATTTAGACATTTCAAGTACTTCGCCTAAGCCAGTTGAAAGGAGTTGAGTTTCGCCAGAAAGTAGCGCAGCCATCGCTTTGCCGCCCGCATCGTAGCCGATGTAACGGACTTTACGTGCGTCAAAACCTTCGCCTTTAAATGCGGCCGCAATAACCAGGTGGTCCATTGAACCACGAGCTGAGCCGCCAGCGATCTTCACTTTACGTGGGTTTTCTTCAAACGCTTTTACTGCATCTTCCCAAGAGTTATATGGCGAGTCTGCAGACGCAACAATAGCACCGTAGTCTGCAACAGTTGCAGCAACAGGGGTTAGGTCACGGAAGGATTGTGGGAAAATACCGCTAAGAGATCGTACTACGATTGGTGTTGAGTTCACCATTAGCGTGTCTTCTTGGCGATCCGCCGTTTCAATCAAGTGAGCAATGGCTTTACCGCCGCCGCCACCAGATAGGTTTTGAAATGATACGGTTTCAACGATGTCTGATTTGATTAAAACATCACCCGTACCGCGTGCTGTCATATCCCAGCCGCCACCGGCACCACCAGGAATGAGGAAATGCACTTTTTCTATATCGGCAGCAAAAGCGTTAAATGAAAATGAAGCTGCGATGATAGATGCGGCGAGCGTTGGTTTGATTACCTTTAACATGTTCACGTTCCTTATGTGAGTGACTCTATTCTGTTGATGAGTCTTATTGTTGTTTCAGCATTGAATCTGAACTTTGTTGAAAGGTTAATTAAGTGTTAACGACATGTCTGCAAAAGGTAGATAAAGAGAATATTGGGCATAGTGGGGATTTTGTTCATAAAGTTCACGCCAGAACACGCGAAGTGAACAGAAACCAACCATAATAAACGCACCAAAATAGCAAAGGAGTGAAATGATGAGAGGGACATGTTTATGTGGTGCAATTGAAGTTATTGCAGAACCAAATAATGAAGTCAGCTTATGTCATTGTTCCATGTGCCGAAAATGGACGAGTGGGGCATTTCATGCGGTGCACTGTGGCTCAGACGTCACATTTAAAGGCTCGGAACCTAAGCGTTATCAGTCTTCTGAGTGGGCAGTAAGAGGTTTCTGTGGCGAGTGTGGCTCGAACCTGTTCTACCATTTGCTGTCCAGCAATGAGTACATCTTATCTGCGGGATTGTTCGACAACCCCAATTTTAATCTGACCTTGGAAATCTTTACCGACGAAAAACCGGGGTATTACGAACTCCATCCGGATTCCAAAACGATGACCGGACAACAAGTCTTTGAGCAATTTGAGCCCAAAGAATGACGCTGTAACTCAATAACTGTTTATCTACCCGCATGATTGTTATTAATAATCAGATAGATAACATCGAAGTAATTGTCGACAATTAAGATTTTCGTATGACAATTTTACCTATCATCCCGCTTATATTTCGTTTATATCCGATTTTTTAATAAGACCTTAGTCTAAATTGTCGACAATTTACTTGATTGTCGACACTTTGATCGTTTATTTTATATTTAGGTTAAGGAATTGTAGACATTTCGGTGTCATTGATGTGAGTGCCTGAATATGAACTCTGAGTTAAAAGCTCGTTATAAAGTGATAGCTTCTGAGAAAGAACACACCAAGTCTGAAACACTGACGGAGTCTTTGATAGAAGTTATCGTAAACGGTGATGTTGCGCCGGGGAGTAAAATCTCAGAGCCAGAGCTTGCCAGGAAATATCAAGTCAGCCGAGGGCCTTTACGTGAAGCGCTGATGCGTCTGGAAGGTTTGGGTCTGATTGAACGTATCCCTCATGTTGGAGCGAGAGTCACGACCTTTTCTCCAGAAAAGCTTATCGAACTTTACTCGGTACGAGAAGCGCTAGAAGGGATGGCAGCAAGGCTTGCGGCTCGCCATATTACACAAGAAGAGCTATTGAGCTTAGAAATGCTATTGTCGACACATTCGAAGCATATCGACCAGGTAGAAGGCTCTTCTTACTTCCACCAGCATGGTGACTTTGATTTCCACTATCGCATTATTCAGGCAAGCCGAAATAGCAAGTTGATTACTTTGTTGTGTGATGAGTTGTACCACTTACTGCGCATGTATCGTTATCAGTCACCACGTTCGCAATCTCGTCCAAACGAAGCACTTAACGAACACAAATATATTTTGGAAGCCATTCGTAATCGCGATGAAGAACTTGCAGAAATGTTAATGAGACGACACATCTCTGGGAGTCGAAAACTCATCCAATCGCAGATTATTCATACAGAAACTGAAAGTTTAGATAAAGACTAGAAGGAATTCGTCATGAGCTTAACACCGGGGGCGAAGTTCAGACTCGCCATTGAACAAAACAATCCGCTACAAATTGTCGGTACCGTTAACCCATACTGCGCCATGATGGCGAAAAACCTGGGGCATCAAGCGATTTACTTGTCTGGTGGCGGCATTGCAAATGCTTCATACGGTTTGCCAGACCTAGGCATCACCACACTCAATGACGTGTTGGTAGACGTTAACCGCATTACAAACGCATGTGATTTGCCATTGTTGGTGGATATCGATACGGGTTTTGGTGGTGCATTCAATATCGCTCGCACGATCAAACAAATGGAAAAAGCAGGCGCGGCTGCAGTACACATGGAAGATCAGGTAGCGCAGAAACGTTGTGGTCACCGTCCAAACAAAGCGATTGTTAGCCAGCAAGAAATGGTAGACCGTGTTAAAGCGGCGGTTGATGCGCGTAACGACGAAAGTTTCGTGATTATGGCTCGTACAGATGCCCTTGCGGTTGAAGGTATGGACAGCGCGATTGAACGAGCGATTGCTTGCGTGGAAGCGGGCGCGGACATGATTTTCCCAGAAGCGATGAACAAACTGGATCAATACCTACAGTTCTCAAATGCGCTTGAACAAGCAACGGGCAAGCATGTTCCGATTCTGGCGAACATTACCGAGTTCGGTGCAACGCCACTTTACGGATGTGATGAGTTGGCAAAAGCGAAAGTGGACATGGTGCTTTACCCACTCAGTGCTTTCCGTGCCATGAACAAAGCCGCAGAAACGGTTTACAAGCACCTGCTAGAAGTAGGCAATCAGGAAGCGCTGGTTGATTCTATGCAGACACGTAAAGAGCTATACCAGCACCTGAATTACCACGAATACGAAGACAAACTTGACCAGCTGTTCTCAGAAGGGAAATAGCGGGGAAGTAAAGAATAAACGGAAGCCCAAGAAAAGATAATCGGAATTTATCAAATCCAATAACGTGAAAATTGTCTGGTGAATAAAAACGCTCCAAAGAGAGCAAAGCCAGATAGAAAAGGAGTTCAAACAATGCCTCAAACTGAAGCAAAGAAAGCAGAGTTAGGTGGCGCAGGCCTACGTGGTCAAAGCGCTGGAAGCACAGCTTTATGTACTGTCGGTAAAACGGGAACAGGTCTTACTTATCGCGGCTACGATATTACTGACCTTGCCAATAATGCTCAATTTGAAGAAGTGGCGCACCTGCTGTTACGTGGTCACTTACCAAATCAACAAGAACTCGATGCTTACAAGACGCACCTGTTAAGTCTTCGTGGTTTGCCAACTGAGCTTAAACAAGCTCTTGAACTGATTCCTGCGACTGCGCACCCAATGGACGTAATGCGTACAGGTTGTTCAATGTTGGGTAACTTAGAGCAGGAAATGAGCTTTGATGAGCAGCTGCAATCAACGGAGCGTATGCTCGCGCTATTCCCTGCAATGATCTGTTACTGGTACCGCTTTAGTCATGACGGTGTACGTATCGACACTGAAGATCAGACTCAAGACAGCATCGGTGGTTACTTCCTGAAACTGTTGACTGGTAAAGAGCCAACGGAACTGCACAAACAGGTTATGCACTGCTCATTGATCCTTTACGCAGAGCATGAGTTTAATGCGTCAACATTTGCTGCACGCGTTTGTGCATCAACATTGTCAGACATCCACTCTTGTATTACTGCGGCAATCGGTACGCTTCGTGGTCCACTTCACGGCGGCGCAAACGAAGCGGCGATGGAAATGATTGAAGATTGGCAGACTCCAGATGAAGCAGAAGCGAACATCATGCAAATGCTTGCTAACAAAGACAAGATCATGGGCTTTGGTCATGCGATTTATCGCGAGAGTGACCCTCGCAACGCGTTGATCAAGCGCTGGTCAGAAGAGCTTTCTAAGCAAGTGGGTGACACACACCTATATGCGGTATCTGAGCGTGTTGAATCAGTGATGAAGCGTGAGAAAGGCCTGTTCTGTAATGCGGACTTCTTCCATGCATCGGCTTACCACTTTATGGACATTCCGACCAAACTGTTCACTCCGATATTCGTGATGAGCCGTTTAACGGGGTGGGCTGCACACGTGTATGAGCAACGAGCGAACAACCGCATTATTCGCCCAAGCGCAGATTATACAGGTCCAGACCATCAGGAATGGGTGCCTATCGAAAAACGCTAGCGCGTTACTCCTTCCTCTATGCGATTCTCTCCACATGGGGGAAGGAGTATTTCTCATCACAAAGGTGACTAGAACGACTACTACATCTCAAAAACAGTTCTCCAATCAAGTCTCCAAACAACTTTTCTAGAGTAACGTTTCTAGAGTGATGGGGAGAAGGCCAAGATGTACAGATTGAATGGAAGCAAACCATGAGCACAAATATTAATACCCAATATCGTAAGTCGCTTCCGGGGACTCAACTTGATTACTTTGATGCCCGCGAAGCCGTAAATACTATTTCTCCTGGAGCCTATGAAACGCTCCCTTATACCTCACGCGTTCTTGCCGAGCAGCTTGTACGACGCTGCGATCCAAACGTTTTAACCGACAGCCTTAAACAGCTTATTGAGCGTAAGCGTGATCTCGATTTCCCTTGGTACCCAGCACGTGTCGTATGTCACGACATCTTAGGCCAGACGGCTCTGGTTGACTTGGCTGGTCTTCGCGATGCGATCGCCGATCAGGGCGGTGACCCTGCAAAAGTAAACCCAGTGGTTGAAACACAGCTTATTGTTGACCACTCACTTGCGGTAGAACACGCAGGGTTTGAGCCGGACGCATTTGAGAAAAACCGTGCGATTGAAGAGCGCCGAAATGAAGACCGATTCCACTTTATTGAGTGGTGTAAAACCGCATTTGAAAACGTCAGCGTAATCCCAGCTGGTAACGGCATCATGCACCAAATCAACCTGGAAAAAATGTCTCCAGTGGTGCAGGCGAAGCAGGGCATTGCTTACCCGGATACCTGTGTAGGTACTGACAGTCACACGCCTCACGTTGATGCGCTTGGTGTTATCGCGATTGGTGTAGGTGGTCTGGAAGCAGAAACTGTAATGCTTGGCCGTCCATCGATGATGCGTCTGCCAGATATCGTTGGTGTAAAACTGACGGGTAAACGTCAACCGGGCATTACCGCAACGGATATCGTTTTGGCGATTACCGAGTTCCTGCGTAATGAGCGCGTTGTTTCTTCTTACCTTGAATTCTTTGGCGAAGGTGCACGAGACCTGACAATCGGTGACCGCGCAACCATCTCCAACATGACGCCAGAATACGGCGCAACAGCAGGTATGTTCTACATTGACGAACAGACCATCAACTACCTGAAACTGACTGGTCGTGATGAACAGCAAGTCGACTTAGTTGAGAAATACGCGAAACAAACCGGCCTTTGGGCAGATGATCTTGATACTGCAGTTTACGAGCGTGTACTTGAGTTCGATTTGTCATCAGTAAGCCGTAACATGGCTGGCCCTTCGAACCCTCACCGCCGTTTGCCTACTTCTGAGCTGGCACAACGTGGCATTTCTGGTGCTTGGGAAGAGAAAGAGGGTGAGTTGCCAGATGGCGCGGTGATCATCGCTGCGATCACATCGTGTACTAACACCAGTAACCCACGAAACGTCGTCGCTGCTGGCCTTGTCGCGAAGAAAGCCAATGAGCTTGGCCTTGTACGTAAACCTTGGGTGAAGTCATCATTTGCTCCAGGTTCGAAGGTTGCACGTCTTTACCTGGAAGAAGCAGACTTACTACCAGAATTAGAGAAGCTTGGCTTTGGTATTGTCGGTTACGCATGTACGACTTGTAACGGTATGAGCGGTGCGTTGGATCCAAAAATTCAACAAGAGATCATCGATCGCGATTTGTACGCGACAGCGGTACTGTCTGGTAACCGTAACTTTGATGGCCGAATCCACCCTTACGCGAAGCAAGCTTTCTTGGCTTCACCACCATTGGTTGTCGCTTATGCGTTAGCGGGTACTATTCGTTTTGATATCGAGCGTGATGCACTGGGTACTGACCAAAATGGTAACCCAATTCACTTAAATGATTTGTGGCCAAGCGACGAAGAGATCGACGCAGTTGTTGGTCAACACGTTAAACCAGAGCAGTTTAACCAAGTTTACATCCAGATGTTCAAACTGGATGACGCGGCGCAAAACTCGAATCCGCTATACGATTGGCGTCCGATGAGCACTTACATTCGTCGTCCTCCTTACTGGGAAGGTGCACTAGCGGGTGAAAGAACGCTGTCTGGCATGCGTCCTTTAGCGGTTCTTGGTGACAACATCACGACCGACCACCTATCGCCATCGAATGCGATCATGGCGAGCAGTGCGGCAGGTGAATACCTAGCGAAAATGGGCGTTCCTGAAGAGGACTTTAACTCTTACGCAACCCACCGTGGCGACCACTTAACGGCGCAACGTGCGACCTTTGCTAACCCGAAACTGTTCAACGAAATGGTGAAAGAAAACGGCGAAGTGGTACAGGGTTCTCTAGCTCGAATTGAGCCAGAAGGTCAGGTTGTTCGCATGTGGGAAGCAATTGAAACTTACATGAATCGTAAGCAACCACTGATTGTGGTAGCTGGCGCGGATTACGGTCAGGGTTCATCTCGTGACTGGGCTGCAAAAGGCGTTCGATTGGCAGGGGTAGAAGCAATCGTTGCTGAAGGCTTTGAGCGTATCCACCGCACTAACTTGGTTGGTATGGGCGTACTGCCACTGCAATTCAAACCAGGCGTTAACCGCAATACGCTAGAACTGGATGGTACGGAACTTTACGACGTAGTTGGCGAGATTAAGCCGGGCGCTGATTTAGCCTTGGTTATCACACGCAGCAACGGCGAAAAAGTCGACGTTCCTGTTACCTGTCGCTTAGACACCGCTGATGAAGTTCACGTGTATAACGCGGGTGGCGTACTGCAGCGTTTCGCGCAAGATTTCTTGGCGCAATAAGGAGTGGTTATGGAAAACAATACTCCGAATCAAATGAGCCAAATCAAAGTGCCGGCGACGTATATGCGTGGCGGCACGAGTAAAGGGGTCTTTTTCAACCTCGAAGATTTGCCTCAAGAAGCGCAAGTGGCTGGAGCCGCACGTGACAATCTGTTGTTACGTGTTATCGGCAGCCCGGATCCTTATGCGAAGCAAATCGACGGTATGGGTGGCGCAACCTCCAGTACTAGTAAAACAGTGATTGTTTCACGCAGCAGCCAAGACGATCATGACGTTGACTACTTATTTGGCCAAGTGTCGATCGATAAGCCATTCGTAGACTGGAGTGGTAACTGCGGCAATTTGTCTGCGGCAGTCGGTCCTTTCGCCATTCATGCTGGCTTGATTCCACAAGATCGCATTCCTGAAAATGGAATCGTAACTGTGCGCGTTTGGCAGGTGAACATCAGCAAAACCATCTTGATCCACGTGCCAATCGTCAATGGTTTCGTGCAAGAAACCGGCGAGTTTGAACTCGATGGCGTGACATTCCCAGCGGCGGAAATTCAAGTGGACTTTGTTGATCCGGCAGACGGCGAAGGCAGCATGTTCCCTACGGGTAATTTAGTCGATGATTTGGTGGTGCCTGATGTGGGCACCTTCAATGCCACGTTTATCAACGCAGGTATTCCGACCATTTTCATTGATGCTGAATCGATTGGATATCAGGGCACTGAGCTACAAGATGATATCAACAACGATGACACTGCATTGGCAATGTTTGAATCGATCCGTGCGCATGGCGCGTTAAAAATGGGTCTGATTTCTGAACTAGACGAAGCTCAGACACGCCAGCACACGCCTAAGATTGCCTTTGTATCGAAGCCGAAAAGCTACCTGTCTTCAAGCGGCAAAGCGGTGAATGATTCGGATATCGATGTGCTTGTCCGCGCCTTGTCGATGGGCAAACTTCACCATGCGATGATGGGAACAGCAGCCGTTGCTATCGCTTCAGCAGCGTGTGTTCCGGGAACGCTGGTTAACCTAGCAGCTGGTGGCGGTGAAAAAGAGTCGGTGACTTTTGGCCACCCATCAGGAACGTTAAAAGTTGGGGCACAAGCGAAGCAAACTGAACAGGGCTGGGTGGTGCAAAAAGCCATCATGAGCCGAAGTGCGAGAATACTGATGGAGGGATTTGTGCGTGTACCCTCCAATGTCTTTGAATAGAGAAGCAATGTCAGGACATACTGGAGGAAGCAATATGTCTTCATACGAAAAAGAATATTTATGGGCGAAAAACGAACCGGAGAGTTTTTGGCGCGCTCAAGCGGAGAATATCGACTGGTTCGAATCTCCAAAGACCATCTTGAATACTGATGAAAACGGTATTGAGCGTTGGTTCCCAGATGGCGTGATGAACACGTCTTGGTTAGCACTGGATTACCATTGTGAACAAGGTAGAGGTGATACCGCCGCTCTGATTTATGATTCACCAGTGACAGGGAATAAAAAGACCTATACCTACACTGAGCTGCGCGATCAGGTCGCGAAAGTTGCCGGTATGTTGTCTGCTCAAGGTGTTGAAAAAGGCGACCGAGTCGTTATTTACATGCCGATGATCCCAGAAGCAGCAATGGCGATGCTTGCGTGTGCACGTTTAGGCGCGATTCACTCAGTGGTGTTTGGTGGCTTTGCACCAAATGAGCTGGCAGTGCGTATTGAAGATGCCGAGCCTAAAGTTATCATGACGGCATCGTGTGGTATCGAAATCAGCAAAATCATTCCATACAAGCCAATGGTTGATAAAGCCATCATGGATAGCCGTTGGAAACCAGAGAAAGTGTTTGTTTTCCAGCGTCCGGAATGTGAAGCCGAGCTAAACCAAGAGAGAGATCTGGATTGGCAGCAAGAGTACAGCCAAGCACTTCCACACGCTTGTGTATCAGTACTGGCGACAGATCCGCTCTACATCCTTTACACATCAGGTACTACGGGTAAACCGAAAGGCGTGGTTCGTGACAACGGTGGCCATGCGGTAGCGCTGAAGTACTCAATGAGTGCCATTTACAATATTCCACAGGGTGGCGTGTTCTGGGCTGCATCTGATGTTGGCTGGGTAGTAGGGCACTCTTACATTGTTTACGCACCATTGATTCATGGCTGTACAACGATACTGTTTGAAGGCAAACCGGTTAGAACGCCTAATCCGGGCGCTTTCTGGCGGGTATGTGATGAGTACAAAGTAGATGCCTTGTTCTCTGCACCTACCGCATTCCGCGCGATTAAGAAAGAAGACCCAGAAGGTGAGTTTTTAAAACATTACGATTTGTCTAACTTAAAAACCATCTTTATGGCTGGTGAGCGTTTGGACCCTCCAACTCTTGAATGGGTGCAAAGCAAAGCCGACAAACCGGTTATCGATCACTGGTGGCAAACGGAAACGGGCTGGGCTATCGCGGGTAACCCAACAGGTATTGAAATGATGCCAGTTAAAGCCGGATCTTCGACAAAGCCAATTCCGGGTTATCAAGTTGAAATTCTTGATGAACTTGGTGAGCCAGTGAAAGCTAATCAGCAAGGTTTTGTTGCGCTAAAACGTCCGTTACCGCCAAGCTGTTTACCAACCGTATGGCGTAACCATGATCGTTTTGAGACAGGTTATCTGAGCCAGTTCCCTGGCTACTATGTGTCGGGTGACGGTGGTTATCTCGACGAAGACGGCTACCTATTCATCATGGGACGTATTGATGATGTTATTAACGTCGCTGGTCACCGTCTCTCTACTGGTGAGATGGAGGAAATCGTTGGTGGTCACCCGGCCATCGCAGAATGTGCTGTAGTTGGCATTCACGATGATCTGAAAGGGCAGCTTCCACTTGGTTTTGTGGTACTGAAAGACGGCGTCAAAGTTGATGAGCTGGATCTGGAAGGCGAGTTGGTCGGAAAAGTACGTAGTGAGATCGGTGCGGTTGCCTGCTTTAAGCATGCGCTGGTCGTTGATCGCTTACCGAAAACGCGTTCAGGGAAAATCTTACGTCGAACCATTCGCCAAATTGCTGATGGTGAGAAGTACACGGTTCCATCAACCATTGACGATCCAACCAGTCTGAGTGAAATCGAACGTGTTCTTCGTCGATAGCGTTTAATCTATTCCACGTTTAATGTTTTGCCCCTGCAATCCCAGCAGGGGCTTTTTTCTTTCCGGTGGGTGGTAATTTCAATATGGTCGCAGTAAGAATAACCAAATGATGACTTTATTGATCCTAGTGACTTGCTATCCCTCTACTTTGGTCACAAACTACAAAGGTTCAAATTTTAGTAAGCTTTTTTATGAGTGCATTTGTAATTAAATCGGCGTGTTTTGACGACATCTCTATTCTCAATGATCTTATGTTCGACTTGCATGATGAGCATCATGTTCAATCACCGGAACTGTTTAAAACGGCAGAAGAAATTGAAGAAGAGAAAAGCATCGGACGCTATATAGATAACCCAGAATGTCTGGTTTATGTCGCTGCAAAGGACCATGAAATTATAGGGTTTGTTTCTGGGCACTTCTGTGAGTTAATTTCTGTCGTCAGTAAGCCTGTGATGATGGGCAGTGTTGATGAACTGTACGTGTTGCCTGAGTTCAGAAAGCAAGGGGTCGCAAAAGCACTGCTTGATAGAATTGAATCCACTTTTATTAATTATGGCGCGAAGCAGATGTTTGTCGAAGTATGGAACTTTAATCAACAAGCGTTAGCGCTCTATGAAAAGCAGGGATTTGGTCACCACATTCATTGCTTAAGAAAACCCATTGCTTAAGAATACCGCTGATCATGCCTGATAAGGGCCGGTGACTCTGATTGAATCCGAACGGCCTTATTTCGGAGAACAACATCCAAATGCATTTAGTTGCATTTTATGGAGGATGGTGCATTTCCAAAACATTTCTAGCAATTATTCATTTTAAACAAATGCGCCTAATCTCAGTTGCAGAACTGAGAATTTAAACATGGAGCAGAAATTTTCCTGACATGAACCCATATAACTGTCAAAATTGCCATCGCAATTACGCATTATGTCCGGGTAATGTCAGCGTTAGATTAATTTTTTATCTCTAACTTCCCCGGTCTTATGTATCATACGCATAAGGCATCACTAAGTTTTTCAAAATCTATCAGTATTGCTGCCTTCACACGTCGGTTATTATTAAAGGTTACATTTTGTGTTGAGACAGTTATTTTTCCTCACTCTTTACTGCGTATTACTGGGTAGTTCCCCCGCTATTGCAGCGTCGTCGTCTTCAGAGTCAGTAAAAGGCGCACTATGTGTTGTGCGAGCAGATGATAAATTGGTATTGATTCACGAGATCCTAACCAATCGAATTTCTTTGCCCGGAGGCACAATAATTGAAGGCGAACAACCAAGAGCCGCTGCTCAAAGGGAAACTTGGGAAGAAACCGGATTAGTCGTAACGGTGGGCAAAGAGTTAGGCCGCACTGAGACGGCCGTTTTCTTTGACTGTGTGTCAGATTCGGAGATCATTTCTTACTCAATGATCAATTCGATGGGGGGAAATGAGCTACCAATTTGGTTTGCGCCACATTATGGTGTCGAAATTGCTTCAGCAATGTTGCTAATACCAGAACAGCTTCCCGTTTCTACTTATCGTTATCCCGCACAGTGGCAAACGGTCGTTGGTTATTTCAACGATGCGACGCATCAACCAGTGCATTACATTAATCATTTGATTGAGTCTGCACCATCGTTTCGTCAGATCGAACTGGATTGGATGATGGAGTTACAAAACTGGGTCGGCTCGTTGTCAGCAACCAGTTTTCAGACAGCTTCTCAGGCTGCCGAAATGATTTTAGAGCTCACGGCACCAACCATTTTACTGTTTTTGTTCCCGTTCGTGATGATGCGATTTGGTAGCCGGTTTGTTTTTCGACTATTTTTCGCAATTTCAGTAACGTCAGTGATGATAATTGTCGCGCAGCAGGGATTTTCATTACCAAGACCGCATGTTTATATGCCAGTGGTCGAGCTTACACACAGCTTCGGTTTCAGTTTTCCAAGCTTGCCTATCGCAGTGTGGTGCTGTGTGCTCACTTTTCTATTCCACAAAAACGGTAACTTTGGCGTTAATGGCTCAACGGGGCTGATTATTGGTATGACGCTGCTTGTGGTGCTGGCTAAATTCTTCCTTGGTACGGCTTTTATCTTGGATATGTTGCTGGGGGCGTTGTTGGGTATTTTGGTCGCTTGGCATATTCTGCGTTTGGAAGTAAACCCGGAGATACACGTTGATCAGTTGCTCACCTCGAAAGGAGTGTGGTTGGCTATGACGGTATTTACGGCGGTGATTTGTGTTGTTTGGCCGTTACCAGTATTTGGCAACTGGCTCGCTATTCTTATGGCGGCCTCTGTGATCGTTTTGACGTTTGATAAATCCCAAGTGCAGTTAAGTACCAGACAGGCCGTTTTTGTTATTTTGGCTTTGATATTGGCACAGCAGTTGTACCTGTATTCAGCAACGAGCGTATCGTACAGCGGCTTTTGGTCACTGGTATTTATCACGCTGCAATACCCAATGTTGATGCTGTTATTCACGCTTCTGGTAAGAAAATTGACTCAAGGCAAGCGTTTGAAAAGCAGAGTACTGGACGTCGAATAGGGCTCACTTGCAACCAGATACAATTAAGCCTCACATATTTGTGAGGCTTTTTCGTTGTTCTATTTGAATGGTTTTTCAAATTGTACGAGTTAGTACTTCACTTGATAGTTCAGAACAAACGTTCTTCCGCGGCCTTTGTAATCGTAGGCTGCTGATTCGTAATGAGACGAATACACAATTTGAGCGCGCTGACCCCAGATGGTGGTGTAATCTTTATCGAACAGGTTTTGAATACCAAAGCCTAGGCTACCAACGGGAAGTTGATAGTTACCGACGAGATCAAACACGGTGTAGCCATTGAGTTCATTTTTATCGTCATCTTTGTAGTCAAACATGGTTTGGCTTTGGACTTTTACTGATAGCTCCGAGTCAACCCAACCCGCCCACGCGTTCGCTTTTGAGGTACTCGCTTCACCTGCGGTAAAGTCTTGCCAGCCGTCGTCACCTTTGACTTCTGAGATGACATAATGACCCGATGCTCCGAGCTGAATATTGTCATTCATCCAGTAAGACGCCATCGCTTCCAGGCCGTAGACACGCTTCTTGTCATCAATTTCATCGATGAGCATGGTTGTCTTGTTATATGTCACTGACTTATCAGACTGTGAGTAATAAGCGGCGGTTTGTACATGCAGATCACCAGTATCTAGGCGGTAACCAAGTTCAAAGCTGTTGGTTTTAATGCCCGACATCTTAGATTTATTTACGTTGATACTATCGTTAAGCTGCCAGTGATCGCCAACAAGGGTGTAGTCTCCTTGTCCATAGTACTTAGCCGGGTCTGCTAGGTCGAAGCCTTGAGAGAAGTTCGCCCAAATTTGCGAATCGCTATCTAAATGATAAACCGTACCCAAGTTAAATAGGCTAACACTGTAGTCGGTTTCACCGCCCGGAACGGCATCAGCGGAAGTACCATTACCTGCTGCTATTTTCTTCTGTTGGCTGTAGCCAATAAAATCGTCAATCTCGTTTGATATGTATTGGTAACGAATACCGCCTTCAACGGTCCAGTCATCAGTGATTGCATAATCAGTTTGCAAAAATCCGGCAATGGAACTGACTTCGATACCAGGATATCGGCCAACTTTCGCGTAAGTTTTGTTGATCAGATTGCCCGAATTGTTAGCGATGGTTGGATCGTAGAGCGCTTGATTGCTGTCGAGTTTATCCTGATAAGCGTCGATGCCATAAACGATGTTTAGTCGGTCAAAGCTTTTCGCCAGCGCCGCTTTTAACGAAACAACATCGGTAATTTGTTGACCAGAAGATTGATAATAAGGGGTGTAAGTTTGGTCTTCTTTACGGTAGGAAGCTTCTGCAATCAGCTGATGTCCGAGAAACTGCTCGTCGACGTAAGAAGCGCTGAGCATCATACGTTCGGTTCCATGTTCGCGGTCTGAATCAAAGCCTTTTCGCACATCAACAAAATCGCCACCGACAATGTACAGACCATAAGGCGAATCTTGTTGGCTGTCATAGTATTGTGCCAAAAGATTCAGTTTCTTTGTCTCAGAAATATTAACGCCAGCGGTTGTTAGAAAATCAACGGTTTTATTAAACTGTAACGAGCCCTGTGAAATGTCCGGAGTCACAATGTCGCCATTAGCATCAAAGTAGCCTTGCGTTTCACTGTACATAACAGAAGCGCGGGCTTGAACCTTTTCACTGCCACCAGAGATGGCTTGACCTATTTTATAATCAAAATCTTCGCCGGAGTTAAAGCCTGATGATCCGCCAACGAAGGATTCAAACTCAATGTCTTCGCTCTGGGCTTTTTTCGTTATGATGTTAATCACGCCACCTGAAGCGCCAGCACCATACAAAGAGGTTGCCCCCGAAAGAACTTCAATGCGATCAATATTAAATGGATCAATGGAATCTAAATATCGACTGATTTGTCGGGATGATTGTAAAGAGACACCGTCAATCATGACGAGCATCTTACGTCCCCGAAGGTTTTGGCCGTAATTGGTTCTTGCACCGCTGCTTACATCTAGCGATGGAATGGTTGACGCCAGGATCTCACCAAGCGATTTCCCTCCACGATATTCTTGTTCGATCTGTTCGGAGTCGATATACCAAACTGTGCCCGGAATATCACTGATCGCTTTAGGGGTGCGGCTTGAAACAATCACCACTTTTTCATCAGTGACGTATTCTTCTGCTTGAGCTGCCAACACTGTACTTGCAGCGGCTACGGCAAGTGCAACAGTGGAAATCTTTAAACTTCCTTTTTTATTGTTCATTTTCTTCTCTATGTTTATCAACAAAAGGACTCTTAAATCCTCTGATAGGGTCGCTGACCTTTGATTTTGTTTTAATTAAATAAGCCTTCGTCTGTCACTGGTAAATGAAAGACAAAGCAACTTAGATTGCTACAAGTCGGGCAGATTCGATGTGGTGTTAGCGGTTCATTGAACGTCGTCAAACCGCGTAATTTTACTGCGACAACTCTTTATTCTAAATAAGAATCATTATTATTGTATTTTTGATGCAAAAATACAATATGCAAGTGCAACTTTTGTTTACGCCAGCGTTGGTTGAGTGTTTTCAGTGCGAAGCGTTGAAAAAAATAGGAATGAACAAGCAAAGCTATGGGATGAGTAAAAGAGCCTGTACACAGTTAGTCAGGCTCTCGGAATGTTGAGCTAGTGGAAAAATGGAAGGTTGGAGCGAGTAGGACCCAGGTGTAGAACTCGAAGTCCAGCTAAATGAGTTTGTGGGCAATGTTGTTTAATAGGATCTCTCGCTGCGCACGAGGTACATTCATCACATCTTGATAGGTTCGTTTCATAACGCGAATGTCATTTTCCAGCAATTGAGCGAGTTTTGTTGCGGCTTGAGCGTTATTTCCCTTTAACAACAGTTCAATGATCTCGACGCGTCGTTGGCAAGAGGTAGTCACAGAGGATTGAATATGCATGGATACCAGATCGGTGGCTTTGCGCAGACGGTTGTGTTGCTGCATGATGCCCAACAAAAAACGATTACCCGAGCAAGCGGTGAGTAGTTCGTGAAACTCTGCGCTTAAATTAAATAGCTGGCTTGCCGTTACGGATTGTGGTTCGGCGATGGCTTTTAGGTGACGGTCCAGTAGAGCTTCAAGTTTATCGCGACCCAGCTTCCAGCTTGGTTCGAGCAGACCTGCGGGTTCGAATATAAGGCGGCATCGATAGCTTTCTGTATGCCTGTCGAGTGTATTCAGCACACCTTCAAGTTGCCACTTGTAGCCTGGACTTCGGTGGAGGATCGCGTCACTTTCCAGCAGTCGCAGAACATTTTGTATCTCACCTCGGTTGGCGTCATAACGCACTTGAAGCTCTTTCTCTGATATAGGGCACTCCAGCTCACCAAAAAACAGATCCATAAGTACTCGAAGATAAAGTTTCTCTTCACGGGATTGCTGATTGGTGTTTTGTCCCATCTCCGCAATATTTTCAGCGTCGATGAGTAGCACAAAACCTTTGTTAGGAACCGCTTTGGTGATGCCTTGATCGGCCATATATTTAAGCACGGCGCGGATTGGTGTTCTTGATACGTCGAACTGCAACGCTAAAGACGATTCATTCAGACTATAACCAGTCAGCGCGTTGTCTGCCTTTAGTTTTGCGATAACTTTGAATAATAAGTCTTGTTGGAGTCGTGTGATTGCTGTCGTGCCCATAGAGTGAAAACGCGGTTGGTACATTTGTCTTCATGGTAAACACAAACGCATTTGATTGCTATAAATTGTGTTTTCGCAGCATAAATACAAAGCTTCAAAGCAGTGACATGACGATAATAGTGAACTGAACATTATCGTTATTCCGACCTTTGGCATGAGAATACTCAACGTTACACGTAACGACAGGTGAAATGTACGGAATGATATAGTAGGTTGAGTTACGCTACTCTCTGGTTTTACTCAATCCTATGCCATGGTCACGGAGGACATTGTTTTATGGCTGATATTTGCTGGACCCAGTTTCGCCACACGCTTCATCAATTTCCGGAGTTATCCAATCAGGAAACCGAAACCGCGCAGCGCATTATGGAACAATTCCGCCATTTTGTACCGGATAAAGTCGTCACCGGCCTTGGTGGAAGTGGTTTGGCTTTTATTTACCAAGGCAATAAACCGGGACCGACGACACTGATTCGTTGCGAACTGGATGCGCTACCGATTGATGAGACGAATACCTTCGATTATCGCTCTGTTCACCACGGTGTTTCTCATAAATGTGGACACGATGGGCATATGGCGATTGTATCCTCGTTGGGGGAGATACTTAATCAAAACCGTCCTGCCAGTGGGAGAGTGATTCTTGCTTTTCAACCTGCGGAAGAAACGGGAGAAGGGGCGATCAACATGGTGAATGACCCGAAGTTTACCGATATGATGCCCGACTATGCGTTTGCTCTGCACAACTACCCCGGTCTGCCTCTCGGACACGTCGCCGTAAAATCCGGCCCGTTTAACTGCGCCTCGCGGGGAATGATCATTCGTTTGCAGGGCAAAACTTCACACGCGGCACACCCGGAAAATGGTGTAAGTCCAGCTATGGCGATGTGTAATATTATATCGCAACTGAATACTCTGCCCGAATCTCTTAGCGAGCGCTGCTGGGTAACAGTGATTCACGCAAAATTAGGGGAAGTCGCGTTTGGCACGGCTCCTGGGGAAGCGGTCGTGATGGCGACACTGCGTAGTGAAAGTAATCAGACGATGCAAGCCTTAGTCGAAGCAGCAAGCGCATTGGCCGAGCAAAATGCAGACAGCTATGGATTAAATTGGTCACTGGAATGGCAGGATGTATTTCAGGCCAGCGTGAACTCGCAGCAGGGTTGTGAGCTCGTCGTGCAGGCTTGCCGCGATACTGGAACGGCGTATACTTTGCTTGATGAGCCAATGCGTTGGTCAGAAGATTTCGGTCAGTTTACCCAAGTCGCGAAACAAGGAGCCATGTTTGTATTAGGTTCAGGTCGAGAGAGTCCGCAGCTGCATAACCCTGATTATGATTTTCCTGATGAGCTGACCCCTGTCGGACGAGCGATTTTCTTCAGCCTGATAGAAAGGATTAATGGGTTCTAGGTACTGCACTCGAACGTTTTTATGATCAAACGAAGTGACTTTGTCCATGCATCTAGTGTGAATATCGGTAATTAAGCGTGTTAGGAAACTCAGACACGCTTCTGTCCGTCGTTTGAGTCGGCGAGCTTTACCTGAGAGTGTCAAGATTACTGTAAACTTAGAAAGGTATCATTCTCAAAATGGTAATTTTCTTAACAAATATTATTTGTGCAATTAAATCGAGTAAATATATAGACTTATTTGGTTAGACAAGCTAGTTTAAACAGAATAGTGCAACCAATTGCTTAGTGTTTTATATGAACAAACGCAGCCATTTATTAGTCTTTTCCTCTAATATTGTCACCTTACTGGCGATCAATGTTTGCATTGCGTCAATTTTAGTAATGACTAATGTATATGGGCCTCATGCTACTAATGAGAAAATTTATTGGTTGCTATTGATCTATGTAATTACCGGCGTACGTTATTGGGTTCATTATGGTATTTCTAACGACAACCAATATAAATTAGACTTTCATTTTATTGGTGTCACTGTCTCAGCAATTGCATGGGCTGCATACCCTTATATATTTCATCAAACAATGACATTAGAAGAAGTCATGTTCACATTAGTCATTTTTTGTGGGATGTCGGGCGGTAGCGTCACATTACTCTCTGTTGATCGGCGTTCCGCTCTGGTGTACGTAGCAATTACCATCTTTCCATACAGCTTTATATTACTTACTGGAAACGATGTTACGCTAAGAAACTTTGGGGTAATGGGGATCGTTTATGGAATTGCACTATGTTTGACAGCCATAAGAAGTGCCAATTTTGTTTACGCATCAATCGATAATCAAACTAAAATTGAAAGCTTAGTATCGAGCCTTGAAAATGAGGTTGACTCTAGGACCAGTAGAATACTTACATTAGAACGTCGTGATATGCTTTCCGGGTTATATAACCGAAATAATTTCGCCCCAGCGATTGCTATAAAACGCATTAATAAAAACAATCCTGCACTACTCAATAGCTTTATACATGTTGATATAGAAAATCTGCATCTTATTAACGATAACTATGGTCATGAGTATGGTGACTTTATTATTTCGGAAGTTGGTGAGATATTATTAAATAATGATAAACTTCACGGTTCAATTTCTGCCCGGTATGGGAGTGATGAATTTATTATACACACTTACGTTTTTTCAAAAGTAGAACTAGAAAAATTTATTAGTAATTTAAAGAAACAGATAACCGTGTATTTTCAGTCAGGAAGTATTCGTGTTAAACCGGACTATCATATTGGCTATTACATTTGTGATGATAGCGTCCCAATCAATACTGCGATCAGAAATGCGTATTTAGCGGTTAGTCATGGAAAAAGAAATAACCTACGTGTTAGTTGTTTTGGCAAGAATATACAAGAGAGTTATGAACGAAAAGAGTATCTGTGTGAAGCTATAAAAAAAGCGATTAACGATAATAGTTTTTATATGCAATATCAGCCAATAGCAAGCGTCAGAGACGATAAAATACACTCTTTTGAAGCATTAGTTAGGTGGGATTTAAAAGGGCAACGAGTCTCGCCTGACGAATTTATAAAGGTGGCTGAAGAGTATGGATTGATAATAGATCTTGGGCGGTTAGTGTTAAAAATGGCTATTGAAGCGTTAGCTGCTGTCAACAAGATGCATCCGTACATTTCCATATCAATCAATGTTTCGGTTATTCAGTTCGAAGATGAAACCTTCTTGGATAGTTTAAAACTGTTCATTTCTCAGTATTCGGTAAACCCAAACAATGTTCATTTGGAAATCACAGAAACCGCAATGATTACGAATATTGAGAAGCTAACTCAAAGTATTTTAAGTGCAAAAGAGATCGGTGTGATGATTTCAGTCGATGACTTTGGAACGGGTTTCTCTTCTATTTCCGTGCTTAGAAATTTAAAAATAGATTATATAAAAATCGACAAGTCATACATTGATAACATTTGTCTGCATGAAAAAGAACAAAGCATAGTCTCTGCGGTGACTAAGATGGCTCATACGATCGGTACTAAGGTGATCGCAGAGGGTATTGAATCACAAGAGCAGTTAAATTCGATAGCACAAAACGACATTGATTTTTACCAAGGCTATCTGTACAGCAAGCCCGTATCGTATCAAGAAATGCTCTCGTATTGCCAAGACCCCCAAAAGCAAGCTAGCGAATCTTTCCTTTCATGGACGAGTTCACCTTACACGAGTTGATAGGTCAGGATGAAGACTAGATGAGCACCATGAAGAGAATTGCTGTTATTGGGTCCCGTGGTTCAGGAAAACCCACATTTTTATCCCTGCATTGCTCACCCTTAACGCAGCAATGAAATAATCAAATTTTGAAGTCTGTCGTAACATCTAGATTATCCTTTCAGGCGAATGACTTGATGGCCTTAAAATTCCAATGACATATAGTTAGTGGGGTTTTTATGGAAAAGGCAGAATTCATCCGGTTGCACTTGATTGAAAAAGGTGTTCCCGTGGACTTAACTAAACCAACAATATTTGTTTGGCCAAAATACAAAGACCTCTCGAAAAAGCCACTAGTATTCCAGTCGCTAGTAAAAGTGTTTTTAATGGATAGCTTACTTTTGGGGCCATTATGGGGAGCGTTCATGTGGGCATTCTCTTGGCATAAACAGCCTGAACATTGGAGGTTCTATCTTATTGGCTTCGCCTTGTTTGGTATTTTAATGGGATTTATCACCATATTTAGAATTATCAAGGCTAGAAAGAGTTTGGGTGAAAACAACTGGGAAAACTGGTGTAAGCGAAACTACGAGTAACGCACTGTGCCAGGCGTTTAAGATGATTTCTAACGCTTGGTATCTTCAATTCTAAGTGGTGTTAGCTTGCTCGCAAACAGTAGTACCAAAAGTATGCTTCTAGAAATAATGGTCTGTTATTGTTGCAGAATTTATCTGCATGGTATCAGGGATGTCGATTCTCAACATTATTCTCGTTAGTAGTTTCTTATTGAATTTGTCTATAGATTGGTTTGAGCTGGAAAGTGCGAGAACCTCGTGCTTGTGGGTTTCATTTCTTGTTTCATGCACGTTTATTCTTGACGAAATGACCTGGCTGCAATCAGGCACTTACAAATGTGCTGAATGGATAAAAACCTTTTTTATTGCCTATATAACCTGTGAGGTGACTTTGGTGATCAATATGATTTACAGGTTGGCGAATAAATATAGTGTAACCTCAATGTCTTGGTATACTCCATGTTTATTGCTAGCTGGTTACTCACTCTACCAAAAGGTATACAAAGGTTAGAGTTTGCGTTGCGTACGTCTTCGCAAAGTATTGTGTTCGAGAGGAATTTGAATGTTCAGGGAAACAACGAAGGCTGATTTTGAGTTATTTTGGCCAACCTTTTCAGCCGTTATTCGCGCTCAGGAAACCTACGCGTTTGATCCAGAAATGACGATGGAAGAGGCTTACCACATCTGGTGTGAAGTTCCGTTGAAGTCGTACGTTTATGTAGAAAACGACGTGATTTTAGGTTCCTACTACCTGAAGCCTAATGCAATGGGGCCAAGTAATCATATTTGTAATTGCGGATATATGGTTGCAAGCGAAGCGAGAGGGAAAGGTATCGCGCGCAAGATGTGTGAGCATTCGCAACAGCTAGCCGAAGAACTTGGTTTTGAAGCGATGCAATTCAATAGCGTTGTCTCGACGAATGAAGTCGCGGTTAATCTCTGGCAAAAACTTGGCTTCAGTATAATTGGTACGATACCTAAAGCCTACAGACATGGTCGTTTGGGGTATGTGGACAGTTTAGTTATGTACAAATGGCTCAGACCATAACAATCAGGGCTAAGCATGAATCCTGAGTTATTGGGAAGTAGGGTGACGTTAAGGACAATCACAGCGCACGATGCAGACGATCTGTTTGAAATCTATGGTGATTCTCAAACAATGGAGTTTGCTTCCGATGCTGTTTTTACATCGCAAGACATGATTCAGCAAATGTTGGAGAGCGTCGCCCGTTTAGAGAAGTCAGGTGAATCATTAGAATGGGCAATTGCCGATAAAAGCACCAATAAAGTGATTGGTACTTGCGGCTTACATACTTTTAGTGATTGTGGTCAAGCATGTGAGGTAGGTTGTTTACTTAATTCGGATTACTGGCGGCAAGGCTATATGTCTGAAGCACTCAGTGTATTGTTTTTACATGCCAAATCGCTGGGAATTACAAAGTTATATGCAGATATAGATGCTGGTAACTTTCGTTCTCAGGCGTTGTTTAAGAAGCTGGGTTTCAATGCTCAGAATGGCCAGTTTCAACGCACCATTTAGTCAGCTAAGTCTGCGTTTAAGCAGACCAGAAAGCGGCTGAAGGAATTTAAAAGAGTCGCAAGGCTGATGAGCGTATAGATGAAGCAAAGCCTCGTATGGCAAATCCGAGGCTTCCTATATCATTGTTTAAACCAGTTAGCCTGATTATACAAATTCAAGCGAGCGAACCACTTTACACGGATTACCTACGGCCACACTGTTTGCTGGGATAGACTTGTTTACAACGCTTCCAGCACCAATTGTACTGCCTTTTCCTATTGTGACTCCAGGCAGAATAATGCAGCCTCCACCAATCCAGACGTCATCTTCTATGGTAATGGGTTTCGCGTGTCCAATATGTTCTTTACGTTCGCGAGGGTCTAGCGGGTGAATGGCCGTATAAATTTGCACATTGGGCGCAATAAAAACGTTGTCACCAATCGTCGTTGGACAACAATCTAACAGCACAAAGTTATAGTTAATAAAAACGTTGTTCCCAAGCGTTGTGTTGATGCCATAGTCAACTCTTAAGCCTTTCTCTATATGCACGTTTTCTCCCACGTGCTTAAAAATACTTTTGATAACCTGTGTTTTTTCTTCCGTCTGACGAGAACTTAGCTGGTTGAAGTGATCCGTTTTATCTCTGGTTTGATAGCGTATTTCTACTAGTTCAGGGTCGTTAATTAAGTACGGCTCCCCAGCCACCATTTTTTCGTAGTCCGTCATTCACATAGCCTCGTGATAAATTATTTAAGACAGTATAGAGAAGGCTTCAGAACTCAGACATGAACTAAATGGCTGTAAATATGTAGCATTTCGCTCATTTAAAAGGGGTAATAATCAAGAAGAGGCGAGTAAGTTTATTTCAGAAAGAGAATAATTAGCGTGTTCAACAGCTAATAATCGCGCTTCTTATCGATAGAACTATAATTAGCCAATATAAAACAGTATAGGTATGGCTATTATGGCAATTCGAAGGATACATTCCGTAATTCTATTGATGACTATCTTTATCTCTCCTGTGGCTACGTCAAGTGATATGGGGGATGACAACAAGGCGAAAGGAAAGTACTTGGTAACAATAGGTGGTTGTAACGATTGTCATACCGCTGGTTATGCACCGAGTGGTGGAGCCATACCCGAGTCTCAATGGCTACTTGGCGAACAGCTCGGTTTTCGAGGGCCATGGGGAACCACTTACCCTATAAACTTGCGAGAGTACATTGGTAATTTGAGTGAATCAGAATGGGTAGCCACAGCAAAAGAGCTCAAAACCAGGCCTCCAATGCCTTGGTGGATTTTAAATACCATGACAGAAGATGACTTACGCGCTGTCTACCAATACGTTAAGAGTTTAGGCAGTGTAAAAAATACGGTTCCATCGTTTGTGCCTCCTGAAGAGGAACCGAATCCACCATATATTCAATGGCCACAGCCACCAGAGTAAAGCCGCTCGATAAATTATCACGTACAGTTATCCGACGCTCGGTATAACAAGATTAAAAAACGGCACCCTTAGATTGAGTGCCGTTTGTTATTTGGACTGAAATGTTAAAGCTGAGTTTATTAAGCGTTCAGAACAAACTTTTCGATAGCTCTTGCCACACCATGGTCATCGTTACTTGCCGTAATGTAGTCGGCGATCTTTTTGGTTTCTTCCATAGCGTTTTCCATCGCGATGCCTAAGCCCGCAAATTCCAACATATGATGATCGTTTTCTGCGTCACCCATACAAATCACTTCTTCCGGTTTAATAGATAAGTGCTCAGCAATCGCAGCAATACCAATGCCTTTATTGCTTAATGGGTTAAGGAATTCCAGGAAGTATGCCGCGCTCTGAACGACGGTAAATTTGTCACGCATTTCCGACGGCAATGCAGCAATGACTTCGGTTAACTTGCTTGGCTCTGCAACCATCATCGCTTTGATAATTGGGTGGTCATCTTCCAGAGATTCAAAGCACATTTCGGTGACATTAAGACCGTTAATTTTTGCTTCAATATCGGTGTAAGGGTTGTTTTCGTTCGTGATCAACCCGTGAACCTGACTAAACGCATGCACATAAGCGCCGAGTTCTTTTGCTTTTTGAGCGACCAACTTCGCTGCTTTACCGTCAATGATTTGCTGGTGGATGATTTCATTTGTGCCAATGTTTTTCACCATTGAACCGTTGTAGTAGAGAACGAAATCTTTGTCTGAACGAATGTCCAGCTCATCTAACTTATCTTGCATGCCATCGATTGGACGGCCAGAGGCCAAAACAACGGTTACGCCAGCCTCTCGAGCTTTGGCGATCGCTTGTTTGTTCTCATCTGAAATTACTTTTTCGCTGTTTAACAACGTGCCGTCCATGTCTAGGGCGATCAGTTTATACATGTTACTTACCTTAAAATTCAAAATTGCGGCGTGATTTTATTAACAACCTTTTATTAACAACCACTAAAACGCGTCCTGCCTATGAAACTACAAAATGGTCTATTTTAACAATTAATTTTTGGTTTGAATTGACCTAGACACAGCTCTCCATTAAGGTCTTCGCCTCGAAGTATTATGAGTGAGTGAGTTCTACGTTGTATAAGCTAAATGAGATGTTTGAAACCATCCAAGGAGAAGGGGTCTTTACTGGCGTTCCTGCTGTTTTTGTTCGTCTTCAAGAATGCCCGGTTGGGTGTTCATGGTGTGACACGAAACAGACCTGGGAGGCGGCAGAAGAGGACCAACGTTCGATTGGTGATATTCTGATAAAGACGGAAGATTCTCCGACGTGGTGTGTTGCAACGGCAGAAGACATCGTAGAGCAATATAAGAAGCAAGGTTTCAACGCAAAGCATATCGTTATTACTGGTGGTGAGCCGTGTATTTACGATTTACGCCCGTTAGCACAAGCGTTTGAAGACATGGGTTGCCAGTGCCAGATTGAGACCAGCGGGACGTCAGAAGTCGTGACGACAGAGAAAACCTGGGTGACAGTGTCACCAAAAGTGGCAATGAAAGGTAAATTACCCGTGCTGAAAAGCGCATTGGAAAGAGCGAATGAAATCAAGCATCCGGTAGGGACTCAGAAAGATATCGACCATCTTGATGAGCTATTAGCGTCTGCTGAGATTAAACAGCAGACGATCATTGCTCTGCAGCCGATTAGCCAGAAGCCTCGCGCAACTCAATTGTGTATTGATACCTGTGTTGCTCGCAATTGGCGTTTGTCGATTCAAACTCATAAATACCTAAGTATTGCTTAAGCTCGGAGAGTAACATGAAAAAAGCCGTCGTTGTTTTTAGTGGAGGGCAGGATTCGACTACCTGTCTTGTTCAGGCACTGAAAGAATTTGATGAAGTACACGCGATCACTTTTGACTATGGTCAGCGTCACAAACTCGAGATCGAGGTAGCTCAACAGGTAGCGAAAGACTTGGGTGTTGCAGCGCATAAAGTGATGGATGTGGGCTTGTTAAACGAACTGGCTATTAGCTCTCTGACTCGTGATGACATTCCTGTCTCGCATGAACTGCAAGAAAATGGCCTGCCGAACTCGTTCGTTCCTGGGCGCAACATTCTGTTTTTAACACTAGCGGGCATTTATGCCTATCAGATTGGTGCAGAGACAGTTATCACTGGCGTTTGTGAAACCGACTTTAGTGGCTATCCTGACTGTCGTGACGACTTCGTGAAAGCAATGAATGCCGCTTTGGTAAAAGGTATGGATCGTGAGTTGACGATTAAAACTCCATTGATGTGGCTGAACAAAGCGGAAACCTGGGCGCTAGCTGACCAGTATGATGCGCTGCAACTGGTTCGCGAAAATACGCTTACTTGTTACAACGGCATCATCGGCGATGGTTGTGGTGATTGTCCATCCTGTGATCTGCGTAAAGCAGGTTTAGAGGACTACCTGAATAACAAAGACGCGGTTATGCAGTCATTGGTTGAAAAACAAAATTCCGAAGCTTGATACATGAGGGATAACTCCAGTGAGACTGGTATTATCCCTTACTCAGGTTGATAGGCTGGTCGTAAGCATCGACAAGCACATTGCTGCCGCCGCTTTTTGCCTGAGATAGCGCTTGGTCTAAAATCGAATAAAGTTCATCAAAATGAGTTAATGGATTTGATGTCGCGAGATAGGCCAAGCTTGCTGTCACAACGACTTCTTCATTTTTTTCTGTTTTGATGCTTAGTTCTGATATCGTTTTGTGTAGACTCTGAATTCGGAATGGGACATCTATTTCATCAACATTCTTAAGTAGCAGAACAAACTCTTCACCACTTAAGCGCCCAATAAAGTCATCTTTGTTCAACTTCGTGCTGATTTTCTGACAAACCTGCTTGAGTACCAAGTCTCCTGCCGGATGTCCGTAAGCATCGTTAATTGACTTAAAGTTATCTAAATCGACCAACGCGAGGACATAGCGTAATTCTCCGTCTGTTTTTGTTGCCTGTCTCTTTATCGTTTCAATACTGGTGGAACGATTCAAAGCGCTGGTCAAACTATCTAAACGCGCCTTTTTCCTAGCCTGTCGCTGCACGACAAGTGTCAGTATGAGTAAAACCACCAAACAGAAAACAATAAAGTTATAGATGGTTTTTTGTTCTGTAAGTTTCTCAAATTCAGTTTGTTTTAGATTGCGCTCAATGTTTAAGCGAGCAAGATTAAGATCGTACTCATACTCATTTTTGGTGAGGTCCAGAGCTTCCATCGCTTTCATGTTTTTTGAATCACGATTTGCCAACTCTAATGTTGAATACGCTTCGTAATGTAACAAAGCGGCTTGAAAGTTATTCAGGGCCTGATAAGCCTTAGAAAGCAGCAGTTGCGCCTTGGCTTGCAGTAATGGCCGTGAATTGTCCGTCGATAATCTTAGCGCGGAATTAGCGTGCTCAATCGCAGTCTTTGCATCCAAACTTTTCAGGTATGCAAAACCTGCGGCTAAGTGCGCTTCGGTTTGAAGATGGTTGTTTTCGTACCGTTCACCAAGCCCCAAAGCTTGATTAACATACTTGAGCGCCTCTTCCACATTGCCAGATTCGGCTTCAGCTGATGAAAGGCCAAGATAAACTAAACCTTGACCGTATGGATACTCAAAATGCTCTAAGATAGTGAGTGAGTTTTTATAGTGTGTAATGGCTTTATCAAAGTCTTTAGCTTTAGCATACATGGCAGCAAGGCTGTGCTCGACCTGTGCTACTTCGACTGGTGTGCCATCTTGTTGACGAGCAAGCAGGGCCTGTATTAGATATTGTTCAGATTGCTCAAACTGCCCGAGCTCTGCCAATAAATTACCAACATCGTTATAGACTCCAGACGGGTCGCTCTGATAGGGCATATTTGCAAGAAGTCGGCGGTATACGCTTATCGATTTTTCATAATCGCCACGAAAATTGTAGTTATTGGCGATGACGCGAAGCGAGAGATCTTTCGGGAAGTTCTCCTGATGCTTATTATCAAAATGGCTTTCTAACGATGAGCAGAAAAAATGCGCTTTGTGGTAACGCCCTTGTTGATTCAAGGTGTAACAAAGTTGGTAATTCATCAGGGCTTCACCCTCGATGCTAGCACTTTGTTTCATCTTATTTCTTAGCGAGATAAAGCTCTTTACCGACGCATCATAGCTGCCTTGTCTTCGCTCATTTAAAGCGAGAATGTATTCGGCTTCGAGCGTGGCAAACGCATTGTTTCGCCCTTGGCTATTCCCATAATAGGGCTGTTTCATGTTAGACATGTATTCATAAATCAAACCACTTACATACAGCTTCTCACTGTCATATTTTGCGGTGTGATAGCGGCTTTGAAGCAGGCTGAGCGCTGACTTGGCATTGGTTTTTAATGTGGCCTGATAAACAGAATGCCACTGGGTAACATTCTGATTTTGTTGGCTGTAGTGAGGGTGACTATAGGCCGGACTACAAAAAAGCAAGAGGCAGAGCAGGAGATACAGCGTGCGCATATTATGATGTTATCGATATTACTTTTGTATGGATAGATTACTCATTATCTACTGAGTTGTATGAATCAGTGAAGTATGTAAAGGCGAAAAGAGTGACAAAAACTATGCGCTTTGTCGATATTTGGAGTGAAAGTTATAAAAATACCAAATTAAAAGACCCCAGCTTTGTGGGCTGAGGTCTCATCAATTAGTCTACATAAAGTTTTGCTAGATCTTGTGGTTCCATTTCTTTGCCTTCTAACTGCGCGTTCCAGTTAGTGCCAACAAGAACACCATCTTCAGCAAGAGTAAGAAGCCAATCTTCTACAAAAATATCCAAAGGAATTTCCAGGACATCGAAATCAGCCCACTCTTCAACGTTATGTGCTTCTGCATCTTCTTTCGATGACCAGAAAGGCATAACTTCACTATTTTCGAATTCAGTCGAATCGCAGGATAGCCAACCTTCTTCGTTACGCAGACCCCAAACTAACTGGTTTTCTTTAGTTTCGGACACGAAAAGGTCAAGGTTTTCTTGGATATCTGATGTAAGTTTGCTCATTTCAAAACTCTCATTGTTATGACGTAGCTAGGTTAACATTAAAGGGAGGATTCCTAAAGCATAATACGGTTTGCATCGTTGCTAAAAGGAAAGGAGCCGAAGCTCCTTTGTTTAATTTAATGGTGGCAATATTCAGGTTAATTCTTTGGTAGCGTCGTAAAGACTGTCCACTCTTTTTTTACTTCGCCTTTATACCCGATCACGGTTGCCGTCACTCGTCGGTTTTGAGCATGACTTACTTCATCGGTTCCTGATGTTGCCAGAACAGTATCTCCGTACCCGACGATAGTCACTCTTTCAGGGCTTATTCCGTTACTCAGCAGCTTGCTTCTAACGTTATTTGCGCGTCGTTTAGAAAGGTCCAGGTTGTGTTCTGGAGTACCTGTACGGCTCGCGTAACCCTGAATTTCAATAGAGGTCTCAGGATACTCTTTCAAAAAATTAGACAACTCGTATATCTGCTGCGAAAACACAGGGTTGATGACATCTGAATCATTGGCAAACAGAACTCGAAGCTGCATTTTCTCTGATGAATTTTCATATTCACCACAACCATCGTTGTCTATGTCAGAACCTTCTGGTGTACCCGGACACAAATCCCTTTCGTTGATCACACCGTCACTATCATCATCAAGGTGATCGGCACTCTGCTCAGCAATAGGTGTATCCATGTATTCATATTCGTCACCGTTTTCATCTGGTGAAGAACTACACGCAGCCACTGCGAATGATAGTGCAATAATAGTTATGTATTTCATAATTAGTACTCCACCTTATCTAGCCATTCTTGTGGAACTTCGACTCTCAATGCACTGAGAAGCTGACCTGTTGCGTTCATTACTCGATATTTTGCAAACTGTTCTGCATATTTTGCGTCAAGGTAGTCTTTACGCGCTTCAAACAGTTCATTCTGTGTGTTCAAGACATCAAGAAGGGTTCGTTGACCTATCTTGTATTGCTTTTCGTAGGCAATCACCGTTTCAGAAGCAGAATCTACGTGATCCGACAAAAACTCTTTTTGTTGGAGTGTTAAATCCAGCGCTGTCCAAGAAAGTTTTAACCCTTCCTCCACATTTCGGTACGCACTTTCTCGTAAATCTTTCGCTTTGTTAAGTTGGTAAGCGAAACTGTCTGCGTTAGCGACATCACTGCCGCCGTTAAACAAGTTATAACGAAGTCGAAGCATAGCTAAGGTTTCATCGCTTCGGCCTTTTAGACCATCCGCATCATCTCGCCATGTTTGCGATGCTTCTATCGAAATTGTTGGGTAGTACACACCTTTTGATTGTTTGTACTGGAACTTCGCTGAGTCGACATCTGCAAGAGCTACTTGAATTACAGGATGGAGTTCGTATGCCGTATTTACCGCCTCATCCACCGTGTAAGGAAGGAAGTTTTCATCAGCTCTAGGAAAGATTAACCCTTGAGGTGATTGTCCGACTAAGCGTGTAAACATCGTATGGGTGTCGTACAGGTTATTTTGTGCTGCGGCAAGGTTACCGTGTGCTTTAGCGATACGAGCTTCCACTTGGGTTAAATCAGCGGTTGACCCAATGCCAGACGTGACGCGCTTTGAAATGTCTGAATAGATATCTTTGTGAACCGCAAGGTTGTCTTCTGATAGTTTCAATACTTCATAGGCTTTTACGGCATCTAAGTAAACTTTTGCGACCTCAAGTGCCTTGTCTGACGCATCAGCTAAGAGTTGGAACCTTACCGATTCTGCATCGGCAGCTGTTCGGTCAATGTCATTCAGCGTCGCACTGCCGTCCCAAATCAATTGGGTCAACGTGACCGACGCTTCTTTTCTGGTGTAGTCTGTGTCGCCGCGAGCTACCTCGTCTGACGGGTCCAGACCTTCGTAACCAATCCCCGCATCCAAATCAATAGATGGTAGGTAAGCACCTGTAGAAGCATCATTTACGTACCGCTTACTCGTAAATTCGTTGAATGCACTTTTAATATCTGGGTTGTTTTGTAACGTCAATGTCACTGCTTGCTCTAACGTTTGACCGAAAACGGGTATAGACACCATTAAGCTGCAACAACAGGCGTATTTGAGTCGGTTCCATTTCACGGTAATTCTCCTAAAAATCGTGATTCTTTTTGTTGTTTTATCTCATTGGTGAGACAGAACACCACAATTAACAGTGTTTGAGTTAGGAATAGATCAACCTACTGTTAAACCAAGGCTTTTGATTAGAAAACCCACGGATTTACCTGTATAAACCGTGGCGCATAGGTCAATAGTTGCTTAACCAACCAATAGGCCAAAACAGGAAAAAAGCTTGAATTTTGAACATCATAACGGTCCGAAGACAGTGCATTTACCCGCTTTTAGAAAACCCCGCCCCTTGAGTTGAAAAGCTTCGTAAGCACCAAACATACAACGAAAAATATGATGATTTTGTCTAAACTATAGTCGTAAATTAAAAGGTGACAAACTTTTGGATTAGTTTGAATTGGGGCGAGGTAGGTATGGATCGAGTAACTTTGAGCTCTTTAATGGGCAACATAGTCGTGATCGGGCTTGATGGGAATATAAGAACCCTTGCAAAAGGAGAGTCTCCAAAGCCTGGTGAATTAATAATCGAAGAGGTTTCAGATACTTCGGAGCTAGTTGTTGAGCAAGTTACACCGCAAGGCAGCTCGATCAATGTGACGGATGACATTACCGCCCTGATTGAAGCCATCGGGCAGGGGCAGGACCCAACACAGCTTGGCGAAGAGTTTGATACCGCAGCTGGTGGGGTTAACGGCTCAAGCCCTCAAACTACAGGGGCGATTAACCGAACTGGTACTGAAGTACTAGCTAGTACTAATTTTGAGACAGTTGGCATAAATGGAACAGGATTTTCTAGTACTCAAGTTCAGACTCTGCTGGACATTTTCCAACCTCAAGCACCTGCTCCTCAAGTAACGCCACTGCCTGCAGAGGTCGTCGTTCAAGAAATATCCAGCCCAACAGTCAATGAAGGTGACCAAGTCGTTTTTGACGTCACTTTAGATCAGGCAACCGAAGCCATTACGGATATTGAAATGACTTTGGGTGATGGCTCAGCAGTCGGCGGCTCTGCTGGTGAAGAGGGAACTGACTACGTAAATACCACCGTAATCGTCACATTATCAGATGGTACGACTCAAGAAATCCAAGTCAATGAAGACGGGACGTTCACAGTTTCTCTCCCAATCGGAGAGCAGTCTTTCACGGTCAGTTTAGATACGGTTGATGATGATATTTATGAAGGTCCAGAAACCTTTACCTTGACTGGCACAACCGCAGACCAAACGACGCCTGTTTCTGGTACTGCAACTGTTTTGGATGACGGAACCGGTCCGGGAACGGACCCAGATGATGATCGTCCAAGCGTATCGATTTCGGATGCAGGTATTGTCGATGAAGGCGATATCGCTTCTTTTACGGTGTCTTTGAGTAATGCCTCGGAAGACGCGGTACAGGTTCAACTCACTCTAAATCCAGGGGAAACCGAAGCGGGCGATTTGGGTACCTTAGAATACAATACCGGCTCTGGCTGGGTGAGTGTGCCCGTCGATGGCATGGTGACCGTACCAGCCGGCATGACCGAGTTTGAAGTACGTATTGCTTCAATTCAAGATGAGGTTTACGAAGGCGCGGAAGACTTCAGCGTGACCGTAATCGGCATTGGTGCCGTTCAGGGCAGCGACACTGGTCTGGCAACCATCGTCGATGATGGCAGTGGCCCTGAGCCGGACCCAGACGATGACCGCCCAAGCGTATCGATTTCAGATGCGGGTATTGTCGATGAAGGCGATATCGCTTCCTTCACAGTGTCCTTGAGTAATGCCTCGGAAGACGCGGTACAGGTTCAACTCACTCTAAATCCAGGGGAAACCGAAGCGGGCGATTTGGGTACCTTAGAATACAATACCGGCTCCGGCTGGGTGAGTGTGCCCGTCGATGGCGTGGTGACCGTACCAGCAGGCATGACCGAGTTTGATGTGCGTGTTGCCTCCGTTCAGGATGAGGTTTATGAAGGCGCGGAAGACTTCAGTGTGACCGTGACTGGCATTGATGTCGTTCAGGGCAGCGACACTGGCCTGGCAACCATCGTCGATGATGGCAGTGGCCCTGAGCCGGATCCAGACGATGACCGTCCAAGCGTATCGATTTCAGATGCGGGTATTGTCGATGAAGGCGACATCGCTTCCTTTACGGTGTCCTTGAGTAATGCGTCTGAAGCCGCAGTACAGGTTCAACTCACTCTAAATCCAGGGGAAACCGAAGCGGGCGATTTGGGTACCTTCGAATACAATACCGGCTCTGGCTGGGTGAGTGTGCCTGTCGATGGCATGGTGATCGTACCAGCCAGCATGACCGAGTTTGATGTGCGTGTTGCCTCCGTTCAGGATGAGGTTTACGAGGGCGCGGAAGACTTCAGCGTGACCGTAACCGGCATTGGTGCCGTTCAGGGCAGCGACACTGGCCTGGCAACCATCGTCGATGATGGCAGTGGTCCTGAGCCGGATCCAGACGATGACCGTCCAAGCGTATCGATCTCCGATGCAGGTACGATTGACGAAGGTAGCACTGCGACCTTTACCGTGACGTTAAGCAATGCGTCTGAAGATGCGGTCCAGGTTCAGTTGGCATTAAACCCAGATGAGACCGAAGTCGGCGATTTGGGTATCCTGGAATACAACACTGGTTCAGGATGGGTAGAAGTGCCAGCAGGTGGCCTAGTCACCGTACCGGCGGGCATGACGGAATTTGATGTGCGCATTGGCACTACGTCAGATGATGTGTATGAGGGACCTGAAGACTTCAGTGTGACCGTGACTGGCATAGGAGTCGTTCAGGGGCAAGACACAGGAACCGCGACTATTGTAGACGATGGCACCTTAATCGATGATGACCGTCCAAGTGTCTCTATCGTTGAAGACAGCGTGGGTGTGAACGAAGGCACTGACGCGGTGTATACCGTTAAGTTATCCGCAGCGGCTGATATCGATGTGACCGTCAGGTTGAACACCTCAACCGACGGCAGCAACACAGCGGAAGCGGACGACATTGGTAGCTTTGTAGTGACCTTAGCCGATGGCGTGACCGTGGTGAGTGCCAACAGTGACGGTACCTACACCATTCCAGCGGGTCAAACCGAGCTGAAAGTGACCGTGCCAACCACAGATGATGACGTTTACGAAGGGGATGAAACCTTCACCGTGGCGGTACAAGGCGACACGGGCGTTGTCGGCAGTGACAGTGCGCTGGGCATTATTTACGACGGTGGTAACGGTCCTGGTCCTAACCCGGATGACGACCGTCCAAGTGTTTATATCGTAGAAAATAGCGTGGGTGTAAATGAAGGCACTGACGCTGTTTATACGGTCAGGTTATCGGCAGCGGCAGACATTGACGTGACGGTAAGATTGAACACGTCAACAGGAGGAGCTAATACTGCTGAGCCTGGCGACATCGGCGCTATTAAGGTTACATTGTTGGATGGAACAGTAGTGACCGCCAACAGTGATGGTACGTACACCATTCCAGCGGGTCAAACCGATCTCAAATTGTTTGTACCAACCACGGACGACGATGTGTATGAAGGTGATGAAACCTTCACGGTTGCAGTCCAAGGTGCTACAGGAGTACTTGGTACCGACACTGCACTGGGCATTATTTACGACGGTGGTAACGGCCCTGGTCCTAACCCTGATGATGATCGTCCAAGCGTCTCTATCTCAGATGCTGGTACCGTAGATGAGGGGACCACCGCGACCTTTACTGTGTCATTGAGCAATCCTTCGGAAGGTGCAGTTCAAGTGCAGTTGGTATTAAACCTAGACGAAACAGAAGTGGGTGACCTTGGCACGCTTGAATACTACACTGGTTCGAGCTGGGAGGAAGTACCTGGGGATGGCATCGTGACCGTTCCGGCGGGGATGACGGAATTTGATGTGCGTATTGCGACCATCGATGATGAAGTATACGAAGGACCAGAAGACTTCAGTGTTACCGTGAATGGTTTGGGCGCAGTGCAGGGCACCGATACTGGTCTGGCGACCATCGTGGATGATGGCACTAAAACGGACGACGATCGTCCAACTGTGTCTATCTCGGATGCAGGTACCATTGATGAAGGTAATTTCGCTACATTTACCGTGTCATTAAGTAATGCTTCAGAAGCGGCGGTGCAGGTTCAGTTGACACTAAACCCGGATGAAACAGTAGCAGGTGACCTTGGCACGCTAGAATACAATACCGGTTCAGGTTGGGTTGCCGTGCCTGTCGGTGGTGTCGTGACGGTGCCAGCGGGCATGACTGAATTTGACCTACGTATCGAGTCTATCGATGACGGTGTATATGAAGGTCCGGAAGATTTCAGCGTAACCGTAACTGGCTTAGGCCCAGTACAAGGCAGTGACACAGGTCTAGCGACTATCGTGGACAACTCACCGCCAACAGCTCGTGATTTCATCATCTCTCTCAATGTTGAAGAAGGTATGTTCCCTGTTCAGGATGTGGAGTTTGATGGACTAACAAGCGCCAATGAACAGCGAGTTGAAGACCTCGAAGATGATGCCAATGGTGCAAATGATGCCGATCTTGAAATTGTTATAACTTCATTACCTGAACATGGAGAGCTTTATTATCTGGACAATGGTGTAGAAGTCATCATTGATCAGGACTTTTTAAATGATCCGAATAACAAGTTGTATGAAAATACAGATATTAAGTACCGTCTGACTGATGACTTCTTTGATGAGCAGAGCTTTGATTCCGCTGATCTCCTTGAAGATCAAGGGAAAGATATCTTGGTTGGTTCTTATACACCACCTAACTCGAACTTAACCTTCACTGGAGGGCAGATAATCACCATTGGTAACAGCATCATCTTTGATTCAGACGCTCAGATCTCAGTCGATTTTGCAAATCAACAGGTCGGGTTAGTTGTTATTTCTCCTAGTGAAACGGGTCAGGGTGATGAAATCAGTACTGGTGAGTATATTACGCTAGAGCTGGATGAGGATTTATCAGCAAACGAAGCGAAACTGAATTTAGCGAGTCTGAATGACCGTTTCAATAGTGGTGCTGCATGGTTAACGGCGTACATCTTCCTAAATGGTGCTCTTGTTGATGTGCAGCAGTTTTACTCAACTGATATTACTTATACAAGTAATCATGAAGGTTTTATCACAGTTGATATGGCGAATGGTAGCTTTGATGAAATTCGACTTACTCCAGAAACCAACAGTTCAAGTGATAAAGCGGGCTTCACCTTAGTTGGGACTGAAATTACCAGCTTTACTGATGTGAACGATGACTTTACTTATCAGGCAATCGATACTGATGGTGCGCTAAGTAACGAAGCAACCGTATCTGTTGACTTCAATAACGTCACTGCTGAGTCTGTCGCAACGGCTGATTACAATACTCAATCGCTCACATTGACCGCGGCGGCAGATGCCGAGTCCAACGTCATTATGGGTGACGAGCAAGACAATGAGTTAGTCGGCACCAGCGGTAATGATATTTTAATCGGTGGTTTAGGCGATGATATCTTGACGGGCGGTGAAGGTGACGACGTCTTCAAATGGACAGAAATGAAGTCTGCTACGGACACCGTTACTGACTTTGAAACCGGCGATCAGCTTGATTTTGCTGATTTGTTTGAAGATGTGAGTCAGAGTGACATCTCGCTATTGCTTGATGACTTAGGTTCTGGCGATTACAGCGGACAAGTTGACGATATTAGTATCACCGTGACGGAAAGAGGTCCTAATTCAACCTTGATGATTCATAAAGGTGGTATGGATTTAGAGGTTAATTTTGACGGTGCTTCTGCGGCAGATATCGCGAATAGCTTGATTAGTAATCTGGAACATTTACGAGAATAGATGTCTTTAAGTAAGAAAAAACGGAGCGAAAGCTCCGTTTTTTATTTGATACTTGAATGAGGTCTAAAGCACTTTACAAGCAAAGCCTTTCAGATAGAAACCTTCAGGGTAGGCCGTGTCAGTTGGGTGGTCTGCCGCTTGTTCAAAACGCTCAACAAACTTAACTTGGCGATTCGCATCAACTGCTGCATCCGCGATGATTTTTTGGAACAGGACTTGGTCCATTAAGCCAGAGCACGAGTAAGTAAGCAGAGTGCCACCAGGCTTTAGGATTTGCATCGCCAGCATGTTGATGTCTTTATAACCGCGACATGCACCATTCAGTTGCGCTTTGCTCTCGGCAAACTTTGGTGGGTCCATAATCACCACATCAAATTGAGTACCTTGATCGCGGTACTCGCGCAGCAACTTAAACACGTCTGCGTTTAGGAAAACAGCGCGCTTCTTAGAAATGTCGAACTCGTTCAGTTCGGCGTTAAATTTTGCTGTATCCAGAGCTGGTTGAGAAACGTCTGCGTTGATAACACGTTTTGCTCCGCCTTTAAGTGCATAAAGACCAAAGCCGCCGGTATAAGAGAAGCAGTTTAGGACTTCTTTATCCTTCATGTATTTCATCGCTTGCTGACGACTGTCGCGTTGGTCCAGGTAGAAGCCGGTTTTATGGCCACCAACGATATCGACACTGATTTTGACGCCGTTCTCTTCGATTACCACAGATTTTGGTGGCTCTTCACCATGTAAAACGCCTGTGGTTTCTTTCAAGCCTTCTTTTTTACGTACCGCCACATCAGAACGTTCGTAAACGTTACAGTCTGGGAAGCACTCAACAAGCGCGTCTACGATTGCCTGTTTGTTGTACTCTGCGCCAGCACTTAATAACTGACAGACGAAGAAGTTCTGGTAACGGTCGATAGTCACGCCTGGTAAGCCGTCAGACTCTGCCGCAACTAAGCGGTAGCCGGTTAGTCCATCACGTTCGATAACGTCTTCACGTAGAAGCTGTGCATCTTTAAAACGTTTGACGAAAAACGCTTTGTTAATGTCCTCTTTTTCAAAGCTCCAAATACGAGCACGGATTTGAGATTCCGGAGAATATGCCGCTTTTGCTAACCATTTACCGTCGTGAGTGAATACATCAACCGTTTCGCCAAGCGCGGGTTCGCCCTCAACTTTATTGATGCCTCGAGAGAAGATCCATGGGTGCTTACGCTTAACCGATTTCTCACGACCTTTAACCAAATAGATAGCAGCTGTCATTTCTTTAGCTCTTGTTGAATTTTGAAAGGGGCGTATTGTCCGGGATGTTGCTGGTAAAAGCAATAACCATTGGGAATCAGTTGGTTTTATTGCGAGTTACGGTGTCACTCTTGGGGTTGTTGCTTAAAATCAAGCCCACTTTATTTGAAATTTAGGTGAATGAGAGACTTATCAATCCCGCCAGTCGGATTTTCTTCCATAATTGATTTAAAAACCCGCTACGCTTATTGAAAGGCTTGATGGGTCTGCAATAACCATTATAAGAAGCGAAATAACGATGAATCTAAAGTGTGAAAAGTATGTAGTAAAAGGTCTTGTTCAAGGAGTGGGGTTTCGGTATCAAACCTCACATCAGGGATTGAAGCTGGGTCTGACTGGCTACGCTAAAAACCTAAATAATGGCGATGTGGAAGTGGTTGCCTGCGGCACTGAAACACAAATTGATGAGTTTACTGAGTGGTTGAAAGAGGGGCCACGGACGGCAACTGTCGAAAGCGTATCGCATGAAAACGCTTCATATAAACCATACCGCGGCTTCAAAATTTTATGATTAAAGGCATTTCGCTGGTTTCGGGAGTCCAGCCAGTTTGGTTGCCTGCTTTGCAGGGCCTTTTTTGAATAGCTTGAACAGGTATTTGCTGTTGCCTTTTTCTGGTCCGTGCGCTTTTTCCATCGCCTTAACCAACATTCTTACTGCTGGGGAGGTGTTGAACTCTTCATAAAAGTCGCGAACAAAGTGGACGACTTCTAAGTGCGCTTCGGTTAGCTCAATGCCTTCTTCTTCTGCCAATAACTCAATCATACCTTCTTCCCATTGAGTATGGTCCAACAAGTAACCCTGAGCATCGGTTTCAATTTCTTTGCCGTTGTAAACGAACATAACGTTCTATCCGTTAAGTTATCTTTGATGTTTATAGATTAGCGTACAGGTGTGGAACTTCTCAACTAAATAATCACACCATGCGTTCAAGCGCAGTAAAAGCAACCAAATTATGATGTAGGTTGCTTTTTATTTATTTATTCAAAAATTTAGCTATTCATTCACCGTGTTAGAAAATCTTCGGGGTAAATACAGTTGCCTTTGCATAAATATGCGTTAATTGATCGTTTTTACAGCTGCGCTTACATTTATAAAGAGGAGGATACTAGCGATTTCTTTTGAAATTGAGTGAGTTATAGCGTTGTACTGACTCTGATTGAGTATTATCTTTGATGAGCTTAATTGAATAATGATGACAGGGAGTCAGTCATGTCGAAACAAAGGTACGTTGAAATTAATGACAGCGTGAAATCAACTTGGTTTATAGAAAGAATTTGGCAGCTAGCAGAATCGTTGCCAGTAGAAGAGATTCCAATCGATCAAATCAATGGTCCAGATGAAGTGACATGGTTCAATGTTAACGGGCCACTACCAACGTGTCGTGAAATTGCCTTGCATTGTAAGCGCATAAACGAAGCTGATTTGTCGTATCCAGTCATATTGACCAGCGATTATAGAGTGTTTGATCGTATGCACCGAATCGCTAAAAAGATCATGATGGGTGAGCAGACTATTCAAGTAAGGCGCTTTAGGCAAAACCCTGAAGCGGATGAAGTCGTCGATCTCGAACTAGAGCAAGTGTAAAAGCAATATATGAACAAACAAAAAGCCCGAGGTGTGTACCCTCGGGCTTTTTTAATTCTATTCAATCTGACTGATTAGTCGTCGTTCATGATGCCTAGAATGCTTAGTAGGCTGATGAAGATGTTGTAGATTGATACGTATAGTGTCACTGTCGCAGAGATGTAGTTCGTTTCACCGCCACGGATGATGCCTTGAGTCGTCATCAGAATCGCCATGGTTGAGAACACGATGAACAAGCTGCTCATTGCCAAGTGTAGAATCGTTGACTGAATGAAGATGCTTGCAATCATACCAACCACAAGTACCACAAACAGAGACAACATCAGGCCGCCCATCATAGATAGGTCACGCTTAGTTGTTAGCGCGTATGCTGAGGCTGCCATAAACGATATAGCCGTACCACCTAGAGCGGTCAGTACAACGTCACCCATACCTGCACCGATGTACATGTTTAGGATTGGACCAATTGTGTAGCCCAAGAAACCTGTGAACAGGAAGGTGAACACCAATCCAAGGCTGTTGTTACGGTTCTTTTCTGTTAGGAAAAGCAGACCATAGAAACCAACCAACATAAGGATGATGCCCGGACGTGGTAGGTTAAACGCCATTGATACGCCAGCAACCACAGCTGACCATAGAAGCGTCATCGACAGTAGGGCGTAAGTATTACGCAATACTTTGTTCGTTTGTAGAGCACTTTCTTGTGTTGAAGTGCGGGTAAACATTGGACTGTTCATATTCTTCCTCGATAAGAGACTTTCTTATAAGTACATTTATGGGGTTGAAAGTTCAAAAAATCAAGCCCTAACCATGTATCGCTATGACAAAATAATAATAGAAATAAGACGTTATGTATGTGATAACTTGTAACACAATATTACTGCCAGATATAGCGAACGTAGATAACGTTACCATAACTGACGACGTATTGAAAAAGGCACTGTTCCTATTGAAATCAGTGCCTTTTAAGAGTGTCTCTAGCGCAAAATATTAATGGTGTAAAATTTGCGATAGGAAGTTTTGAGTACGATCCGATTGCGGGTTCTCGAAGAAATCTTTCGGATTATTTTCTTCGATGATTTCACCGGCATCCATAAAGATCACCCGGTCAGCCACTTCTTTCGCAAAACCCATCTCGTGCGTTACACACAACATGGTCATGCCTTCTTCTGCCAGCTCAACCATAACATCCAGCACCTCACGCACCATTTCTGGGTCGAGTGCGGATGTTGGTTCGTCAAACAACATCACTTTTGGATTCATGCACAAAGAACGAGCGATTGCCACACGTTGTTGTTGGCCACCAGAGAGCTGACCCGGGTATTTATCCGCTTGGTCAGGGATCTTAACGCGCTGAAGATACTTCATCGCAATGGCTTCAGCTTCGTCTTTCGGCATTTTCTTAACCCAAATAGGCGCAAGCGTGCAGTTTTCCAACACGGTCAGGTGAGGGAAGAGGTTGAAGTGCTGAAAACACATGCCAACTTCACGACGAACCGCTTCGATGTTTTTCAAGTCTTCCGTCAGTTCGGTTCCCGAAACAAAGATTTCACCTGCCTGATGCTCTTCCAATCGGTTAATACAGCGAATCATGGTCGATTTTCCTGAACCCGAAGGCCCACAGATAACGATCTTTTCACCTTTTTTCACGTTTAAGTTGATGTTTTTCAGTACGTGAAACTCACCGTACCACTTGTTCATGTCCTTCAACTGGATCATATAGTTTTGTTGTTGCGTCATAATACGTCCTTGATCTTAATGAGTTATCGTTTGTGACCGGTATGAAGTTTGTTTTCGAGCCATATCGAATAGCGAGACATGCCGAAACAAAATACCCAAAACACTAACGCGACAAATACATAACTTTCCGTCGCAAAGCCGAGCCACTCAGGGTCGGTGTTTGCTGCTTGCCCAATGCCCAGTACGTCAAACATACCGATGATCAGTACCAGACTGGTATCTTTAAACAGACCGATGAAGGTATTCACGATAGAAGGAATCGTGATCTTCAGAGCCTGAGGTAAAATAATTAACCCTGTTTTCTTCCAGTAGCTTAAACCAAGCGCATCTGCTGCTTCGTATTGCCCTTTTGGAATCGCTTGTAAACCACCTCGAATCACCTCTGCCATATAGGCTGCGGCAAACATCACCACACCGATCAGTGCACGGATGAGTTTATCTGTCTCTGAACCTTCCGACATAAACAGTGGCAACATTACCGACGCCATGAATAAGACGGTGATTAGCGGCACACCACGCCATACTTCGATGTAGACAGTACACATGCTGCGAATAATTGGCATTTCAGAGCGACGGCCCAGAGCTAAGACAATACCAATCGGTAACGAGACAACGATACCCACAAGCGCGATGATTAAGGTAACAAGTAATCCACCCCATTTATGAGTGTCGACCACCTCCAGTCCAAACACACCGCCGTACAGTAGACCGGCAACTAGGAATGGATAAACATTGACTAAAAATAGCCAAATCCACATGCGTTTTGGAGTTTTCTCATAAGCAACAAGCGCAGTCAGGATCGCTAGCGAGATATAAAACAGGCGAGGGCGCCACAGTTCAGCCTCTGGGTAGAAGCCGTACATGAACTGATCCCAGCGTACGCTGATGAACACCCAGCACGCGCCTTCTCGGCTACATGCATCACGTGTCGTTCCTACCCAATCCGCGTTGATGAACGCCCAATCGACGATGTTCCACAAAGCAGTAAATGCTAAGTAGGCGAGAATAATGGTAACAATAGAGTTTACTGGTCCATTAAACAGGTTTTTACGCATCCAACCTACCGCACCTACAGTGTTTGATGGCGGTGGGAGATCAGGCTGAAATTGATGTGTACTCATATTATCTCTCCACCAGTGCTACTTTACGGTTGTACAGGTTCATTAACGCGGAAGTAATCAAACTTAACGCTAAGTAAACGCCCATTGTCATCGCGATGATCTCAATGGCTTGGCCTGTCTGGTTTAGGGTCGTGCCCGCAAACACAGACACAAGATCCGGATAGCCGATAGCCATTGCCAATGACGAGTTTTTGGTTAAGTTCAAATATTGACTGGTTAATGGAGGAATAATGATTCGCAGAGCTTGAGGAATGACCACAAGTTTTAGCGTTTTGGTACGCGGTAGACCAAGAGACATCGCCGCTTCAGTTTGACCATGGCTCACAGCGTTAATACCAGAACGCACGATTTCTGCGATAAATGTTGCGGTATAAACACTCAGCGCGACCAACAGAGCCGCAAGCTCAGGAATAATGCTGATGCCGCCTTGGAAGTTAAAGCCTTTTAGGGCTGGGTATTCCAGAGAGATAGGCATACCAACAAGGAAATAAACGACCAAAGGTAAGCCAACGACTAATCCTAAAGCAATTCGTCCCATCGGAGTTTGCTGGCCAGTCAGGCGCTGTTTGTTCTTCGCCCAAATAGAGATGGAGATAGTCGCAACCAGCCCGATAATAAACGCGGCGATAACAACACTACTGCCGTTTTCCAATATTGGAGCAGGGAGGTAGAGCCCTCGAACGTTTAAGAAGATAGCTTCGCCAAGGCTGATACTTTGTCTTGCTGAAGGCAATGCCTGCAAAACGGCGAAATACCAAAAGAAGATTTGTAGAAGAAGAGGGATATTTCGAAATGTCTCAATATATACCGCTGCTAAGCGGCTAACTAACCAGTTAGAAGAAAGACGAGCAATACCCATGGTAAAACCAATCACAGTTGCCAGGATAATACCCAACACTGAAACCAGCGCGGTGTTTAGTAAACCAATGACAAAAGTTCTGCCATAAGAATAGGTTTCGTTATATTCAATCAGCGTAAGGCCAATACCGAAGCCTGCTTCCTGATTAAGAAAATCAAAACCCGTAGCAATGCCTCGAGCATCTAAGTTATTTAGCGCGTTGTTTATGATGGTATAAAAGAAAAATACCAATGCAGCTACAGCAATGATCTGAAAAAGAGCGGAACGAAAAGCGGGATTATAAAATAGGCTTTTATTTCCACTTGGTTTGGACATCGTACTTAGCGATGCATCTTTAGTCGGTTCCATACAGCGTTAACCTCAAACCTTAGTTATAGATATCACTCTGCAGGAGTAAGGGCTTGTTACTGGCCGTTAAATCTGGTGCACCGGCAATGACAGACCATAAGCGTTGGTTGAACGCTATCAATCCTATTTATTACTGGGCTCAGCTATCACCAGAGGTGAGTTTCCTTACTCATCCAGATTAATAGACAACGAAAAAGGGCGGATTAACCGCCCTAAATAATCGTTTCTATCGGATAGGTGATGCGTACATGAAGCCACCGTCGTTCCATAGTGCGTTCACACCACGAGAAATATCAAGAGGTGAACCTTTACCAACAGTGCGCTCGAAGCTCTCACCATAGTTACCTACTTGCTTAACGATTTGGTAGCCCCAGTCGTCACGGATACCCAGACCTTTACCCTGAGGACCGTCTACACCAAGGATACGCTTGACGTTTGGATCTTCAGATTTCAACATCTCATCCGCATTCTTAGAAGTGATGCCGTACTCTTCCGCGTTAATCATCGCAGATAGGGTCCACTTGGCAATATTAAACCACTGGTCATCACCCTGACGTACAACAGGACCTAGAGGCTCTTTTGAAATGATTTCAGGAAGAACTGCTGCTGATGAAGGGTCTTGAAGGTTTAAACGCAGCGCGTATAGACCAGATTGGTCCGTTGTTAACACGTCACATCGACCAGAATCGAAACCTTTCGACGTTTGAGCTGCTGTATCAAATACCACAGGCTTGTAGCTCATGCCGTTATTACGGAAGTAATCCGCAAGGTTTAGCTCGGTCGTCGTACCTGATTGAACACAAACAGATGCGCCATCAAGCTCCTTAGCACTTGATAGGCCAAGATCTTTCTTCACCATGAAACCTTGGCCATCGTAGTAGTTTACGCCAACGAAGTTCAGGCCAAGAGCTGTATCACGGTGTAGTGTCCAGGTGGTGTTACGCGAAAGAACATCGATTTCACCAGATTGGAGTGCAGTGAAACGCTCTTTTGCAGTTAGAGGAACGTACTTCACTTTCGTTTTGTCCCCAAGAACGGCAGCAGCCAGTGCTTGGCAATATTCTACGTCGATACCTTCCCATTCACCTTTTGAGTTAGGGTTTGAGAAGCCCGGAAGACCAGTACTTACACCACAAGTAAGAAAACCTTGTTTTGTTACTTTGTCCAAAGTAGAGTCTGCAGCTTGTGCTGATGTTGCCATCATTGCAGTAGAAGCCGCTACGACGGAAGCAAGAATTGTTAGTTTATTTGCCATTTGTGTCCTTCCTGTATGATCCATGTTAAATCAATGTGACTTAAAATTAGCGTGTCCAATTTTGTGTTGTGTTATGTCCTACGTGATTGATTTTCGAAGAAACGGTATTCGAGCAACCAATCAAATATAAGCGTAGAAAAGGATCTGTGAATTCTCAAATATATAATTTAAATGGAATTTTAAGAGAACCTACAAAATTCCTCAGGTTTTAGAATGACGAAATGTTAATTGTTTGTAAATAGTGCAACTGGTATTCAAGATGGTGCATCAGAACATTCAACGAACAAGCGGGCGCAAATAGAGAATAAAACGTCGTTATTAAAACTGTCATTAGCTGACCTCAGTGATGTTCAGTTAAAATTCGAACAAAAATTATTTGTGTCAACGAAACAAGGTGATGACCATGCCCCATTTTTGGTAGCATGGTTTTTAATAGTTAATTAGTGTAATCAAAGGTTGAGATGCGATATTTTCCTCTGTTCTTAGACTTAATCAATAAACCAGTTCTCGTTGTTGGCGGCGGTGAAGTCGCGAGCCGAAAAGTTGAGGCCTTAATAAAGGCAGGGGCGGATGTCACAGTGGTTTCGCCTACCTTAGTTGACTATCTCGCTAAGTTGGCGAAGGAGAATCAACTACATTGGATTCAGCGTTTCTATTCAAGTGACCTTGTCACAAAAGGCTTTATTCAGGTTTGGGCGACAACGGACAATCCAGATTTGAATCATCAGGTTTACAAAGATGCTAAAGCACTGGGCATTTTAGTGAATGTGGTCGATGACAAACCTTACTGCGACTTCATTACCCCTTCGATGATCAATCGTGGACGTATTCAGATAGCCATTTCGAGTGGTGGGGCGTCACCCGTTTTGATTCGTAATATTCGTGAAAAGTTAGAAATGATTCTTCCACAGAACATGGGTCTGATGGCTGACTTTGCAAACTCAAAACGTAACTCGATTAAAGAAGCGTTACCAAGTGTCGATTTGCGTCGTAAATTTTGGGAGCAATTCTTTTCGAATCCTGACGTTGAAAATGCGCGTGACAATAGAGATTTAGAAACCATCTACAAAGCGACCATGGCATCGCCTCTTGATGAAAAGGGCAACTGCACTTGGATTCATGTGGGTAAAGACGTTGAAATGTTGCCAATTAAAGCGGTTCGTTACATGCAGCAAGCTGAACTGGCGTTGTACTCGACGAAGTGTAAATCAGACGCGATGGAGCTGGTGAGAAGAGACGCCGAGAGAGAAGCGTTTTCAAACGCCGCACAGTTATCAGATATGCTTGCGAAGGCAAAACAAGACAACTTACGCGTCTGTGTATTTATTCCTGAAGGAACCAGTGAATTCATGTTGCTACAGGGACAAGATCTCGTGATCTAGAACTCGACCTAGAATATACAAAAACGCCGACGATGATTCGTCGGCGTTTTTCGTTTATTGCGCTAATGATTAATCGCGGAAGTTATTGAACTGGAAAGGTAGTCCTAGTTCTGCTTCACGAATAGCTGCCATGGTCGCTTGTAGGTCATCACGCTTTTTACCCGTGACGCGCACTTTATCGCCTTGGATTGAAGCTTGTACTTTCAGCTTCGCATCTTTAATTAGCTTAACCACCTTTTTAGCCGTCGGCGTATCAATACCCTGGCGGAATACGATGTTCTGATGCCAGTTTTTGCCAGTCACTTCTGGTGTTTGAGAGTCCATAGCATTTGCATCGACATTACGTTTTGCTAGGTGACCACGTAAAATGTCGCGCATTTGTTTCAGCTGAAATTCGCCTTCAGCAGACATTTTTACATTTTCTTCTACTAGCTCAAAGCTCGCATTAACATTGCGGAAATCGAAACGAGTAGATAGTTCACGGTTAGCGTTATCAACGGCGTTACGTAGTTCAACCGTATCGATTTCTGAAATAATATCAAACGATGGCATGAAGATTCCTTGATTATCTTGTTATTAATTACTTAGTGGATTTTACAGCGTCAGCCAGCATATCTAACATTGTCACTGTATCTTCCCAACTCAGACAAGGGTCGGTAATTGATTGACCGTATGTCAGGTTATTGATGTCTGTCATTGGCTGATTACCTTCAATGATGAAGCTCTCTGCCATAATACCTGCAACGCGTGTGCTGCCAGACTTAATCTGTTGGCAGATATCTTTCGCGACATCAAGCTGCTTTCTGTGTTGTTTTTGGCAGTTAGCATGGCTGAAATCGACGATTAGGCGTTGCGGTAAGTCAAACTCGGCCAGCGCGTCACAAGTTTGTTTAACTGAAGCTTCGTCAAAGTTTGGACCTTTTTCGCCGCCACGTAAAATAATATGACCGAATGGGTTGCCACTTGTGCGATAAACCGTCATACGACCATGCTTATCTGGAGAGTAGAAGTAGTGTGACGCTTTAGATGCACGAATTGCATCAATCGCGATTTTCACATTACCGTTGGTACCATTTTTAAAGCCGACCGGGCACGAGAGTGCAGATGCCATTTCTCGGTGAATTTGAGACTCAGTGGTACGTGCGCCGATAGCGCCCCAAGTGATCAGATCCGCAATGTATTGACCGGTAATCATATCAAGAAACTCAGTAGCGGTGGCAAGACCAAGCTTGTTGATATCCAGTAGCAGTTTACGCGCTTTATGAAGGCCTGCTTCTAACGCATAAGAACCGTCAAGGTTTGGATCGGTAATTAAGCCTTTCCAACCCACAACTGTACGCGGTTTTTCAAAGTAAGTACGCATGACAATAAATAGCTCGTCTTTGTACTTATCCTGGATTGCGCTCAGACGCGTAGCGTAGTCGATCGCGGCTTCTGTGTCATGGACAGAGCAAGGGCCAACGATCGCAAGAAGACGCTTATCTTCACCCGTTAAGATTTTTTCAATCTGACGTCGAGATTGAGCAATACGGTCTGCAACGTCATCCGTAATAGGATATTCACTACCTAGCTCCGCTGGGGTAGGCATTGGACCCAAAGGCTGGGTTCTCAATTCATCTGTTTTTATAGGCATCTTATAGCTTTATTCTCTGTTGCGAAGGGGTAAAGATAACGGAATTACTGGCAGGAATAAACTGTTTCACGGGATTCTTCGTCTCTAAATCCCAAATAGCGTGAAACGCTTATAAGGTTGTTACTCTTTTATAACAACCTGAAAGCATAATATCACGAGATAGTTACGTAACGATTCACCACCAGTCACGGCGGTGTTGAACACAGTGGCAAAAACAGCAAGCGCTCTCAATACTTTAATTATCGATAAAGTCAGGTGAAATTAGCCTGTGTAGAAACGATAGTCTGTCTGGGTGACGCTGTCACCTTTTGATGTGTTTATGACGAATAATTTAGTAGGTAGATCAAGTTTAGTTAACAACTTTTTGACATTAAAACGAGCGTTTGATTAACTGGCTGAGTTAGGTTGGTAAGGAGACCAAAATGTTATCTGCAGTACGTCGCGCAAACCTTTACTTGAAAGTATTCGGTTTCACTAAAGTTCCATTAATCTGGCTTTGTCGTCCAAAAATCATAGATATCGACGATAAGCATGTAGAAGTAAAAATTCCTCTGCGCAAAAGAACCAAAAACCACCTTAACAGCATGTATTTCGGTGCGTTAGCGGTTGGCGCTGATGTGGCGGGGGCTTTTTTGGCGATGAGTAAAGCTCAGGAGAAAGGTGAGCCGATTTCTTTGGCTTTTAAAGGCGTGAAGGCGGAGTTTTTAAAACGACCAGAAGCTGATGTTCATTTTATCTGTGATGATGGTCCTTTAATCGACGAGATGCTGGACTACACGCTGGAGACTGGTGAGCGTATCAATCGTGATGTAAAAATTACGGCACTTTGTCCGTCTCTTCATGGCGATGAGCCAATGGCAGAGTTTTACCTGACGCTTTCCATTAAAAAAGCAGCACAACAAAAAAAGAAGGCTGCTTAATCGTTAACTATTTTCGTTAGCTCAATTCGATTTTCTCAATCGATACTATCTTCGACCGGTTCAATACCACTTTCCAACGGTAGTACACGGGTTCATCAGTGTGGTTGTCTTCTTTGACGATCACATTGATGAGGTGACGTTTCTCAACCGATTCTTTGGTGACTTGCCCTTCATTTAGGTGGTACACGCGGTTTGACCCTTTGTCCATTAATCGAATAATGGGTCTTAAGCTAATGTTTAGGGTTTGTCGCGTTTGCTCATAGCCACTTAAAAACATCGATGTCGCCATTTCCGTCTTTTCTTGGTAGTGAAGAATCTGCTCTTCTCGCTGAACGACGCGTTTTTTACGTATCTGTTGAATCTTGTCCGGTAGGCTAGAAAGCGTTCTATAGTCAAGCCACTCTAACTTTTTACCAACGATTTTCTTAGTGGTCGGGTCAATGTACTTCTTACGCCATTTGGGCTTACCTTTACGTATCCAGCGCCACATGGCATCGCGAAGATCATCTTTAAAAATTTCGCGTAGGGCATAGATGAAGGACATGGCGATAATGAAGGATGCCGAAATTTCGCCCAGATAATCACGCGCGAGGATCACAGTTGATGTTACGACAACCATCACCAAACCGGTTGCGATACCTTTTATCGCACGTTTAACGTTTTTCCCCATTGAAACCGTTTGTTCACGCAGGACAACTGGGTGCTCGATAAGACGTCTCAACAGGCGCATTTTATTGGAGAGTCGCGTCACTTCATCGGTGACTTTGGGTGAGTTATATTTATTTAACTTACGATGCGCTTGCTCTTTTTCACACAGGGTAATCAAACGCTTCTTGATCGTGCTGTAATCGCCTTCTCGCGGCAAATGAGCGACGAGTGACAAGAATTTTTGCTCTGTGTACCACGACAAATAGTTGTCGATGTTAACGTAATAACGTTTGAGGTTCTCCTCAAAAGGAATACCACGACGAAGGCGTTTTAAAATCGCGATAGCCAATTCGATAACTTCATCAACTTCATCTTCCGTGACGGAGTTACTTTCTAGCTTATTCAAACTGGCAACGGCTTTGTCTAAGGCGATGACGTATTGATAAGCGAACAAACTCAAACTGACACGGTACTGTTGATTCGAGAGGCGTCCTCGCTTAGCCAGTCGGCTGTGAACCAAAGGAAGTAGAATCTCCTTACTGTAGTAGGAGCGCTGTTGTGTGATAGAGGTGTAATAGAATTCTGATTCACTGATGATGTCGGCACTTAAGCCAAGCTCACCAGGGACAAAGAAGTAAATATCAAGGTCGACACTTTTACTTTTTGCTAGCTCATGGCTGATTTTTAATGTGATTGAATCTTGTTTATCAACGGTGACCAAAAAAAGCTCCTGACTTTGCTAAAGCATTCTTACCCCGAAAATTGTGCGGTTCATATAAGTACCAGATTGCTAAGAGAATGATTGGGGTAGACAATAACAGCATAACAGAGCGATATGCTTTTCTCTCTGATTTTCTTGTTAATTTAGGTATAATTCCAAGTAAATTTAAAAAGAGACAAAATCAATGATTAAAATTGGTCAAATTAACAGCCTAGAAGTCATTAAAAAGGCGGATTTTGGCGTATTTCTGGATGGTGATGATTACGGTTCTGTTTTGCTGCCAAACAAGCATGTCCCAGAGGGCACAGAAATTGGTGATAAAATCGACGTATTTTTATACTTTGATTCAGAAAGCCAACTGGCTGCGACCATTGAAACACCAGTCGCTCAAGTGGGCGAATGGGGCCTGATGAAGATCGAAGGTGTCAACAAGACAGGTGCGTTTGTTAATTGGGGTATCAAAGATAAAGATTTGCTCATTCCATTTAGCGAGCAGCGCACGCGTTTTTCTGCTGGTCAAACGATCTTAGTTTACGTGTACACCGATAAAGCGTCGGGTCGAATTGTTGGTACGACGAAGTTCAACAAATGGTTGGATAAAACACCAGCTAACTACGAAATAAACGAGCAAGTCGATCTGATCATTGCTGAGCGCAGTCAGCTTGGTTACAAAGCGATCGTAAACGGTAAACACTGGGGTATGATTTTCCCTTCAGATGTTTTCGGCAAACTGTATATTGGCAAAAAGCTGAAAGGTTTTATTAAGCAAATCCGTGAAGACGGCAAAATTGATCTGGCGTTACAAAAAGTGGGTGTCGCTAAGATGGATGACCTTTCTTGCAAGATCATTGAGCAGTTAGAGAAAAAGGGCGGTTTTCTTCCTCTTAACGATAAATCTTCTCCAGAAGCGATTTTTGAAGCATTTCGCACCAGTAAAGGCACGTACAAAAAAACCATTGGTGGTCTGTACAAGCAAGGTAAAATCGTTATCGAAAAAGACGGTATTCGCCTGGCATAGCGAGACGGCAGGGTACTTAAATATAACGTTTAGAAATGAGAGAAAAAAAGCGGCCCAAACGCTTCCATTTTTTGGGCCTAGGGGAAATGGCTCCGAGGAGCCTACGCTAAAACCTTTTTAATCGCTTATTTTTGAGTGTTTGTTTGTGCAGCTATATAAGATGCAGTAATAATGCTCTGAGTTAATATATTTAGTTTAGTACAGGCCACTCGGAACGCTAGAGCGTGGCAGTGCATTAATACTCTTAATAAAAAAAGCCATCGTGTTTACGATGGCTTTTCTTTTATTTTTCGTTTAGTTGTGACGAGATAAAAAATATTAAAATAAGTTTTTATCTCGTACTAATTCTCTGGGTAGGCCGTTTTTAATACGATTGCTGACCCATTTACCTAAGCCAATGATGGCCCCCTGATATTTGACAAACACTTCGCCTTTGCCAGTCTTTGCACCCTCAGGAATAGTTTGTGGGCGAACGTCACGTCCCATATACCACTCGCGAGCTTCATCTATTGTCAGCTCGATAGCATTGGTTTCTTTACCTGTGGCCAGAGCGGTCGCAACCTGATGCTGCCAACGGTAACCGTTTTTGTGTGCTTCAGCGATTTTTATCCCCATCCGCGAGAAACGCAGCTCACCAATCATTGGCTCAAGTGCATTAGGGAATAACCAAACGTCCTTATCGCGTAGCCAAACCGCACCGTCATCTGGAAGCTCAACGTCCAATGCTTTGTGAAGCTGATTAGCAATCTCAGCAGACTCTTTTTTCGATGCTTTGGTAAATGGGAATTTACCCATGCGCTTTTTCACCTTTGGCGCTTCCACCGAAGCGTGCTTACGAATGCGGGCGACGAAGAAACCTTCACAGTCGTAAACCTGAGGGAAGATATGTAAAAAGCCATCTTCGGTAAGAGCGGCCTTCGCATCTTCAAATAAATTTTCCAGGCTCTCAAACTCAACAGCGTCACCAAAAGTGTTTTTTAAATGATGACAGACTTGCTGGTTTTCTTCTGTGCTTAAAGTGCAGGTGGAATAAACCAGGACACCACCGGGTTTCAATGCGTGAAAGGCACTTTCAATTAAATCTTTCTGCGTATCCGCAATGTCTAAAACTGATTGTTGTGACCAGTTTTTCATTGCGTCTTCGTCTTTACGAAGAGTACCTTCGCCAGAGCACGGTGCATCCAGTAAAACCGCATCGAATTGTTCAGGTAGCCAGCCTCCGAATACTCGGCCATCAAAGTTACTGAGCGCAGCGTTACGGACACCGCAACGTTCAATGTTGGCATGCAGAACTTTTACACGGCTTGCAGCGTACTCATTCGCAACGAGGACGCCTTCATTGTTCATTAGCGCTGCGATCTGTGTCGTTTTTGATCCCGGAGCCGCTGCGGTATCAAGAATAGCATGATAAGCCTCATTGTTCATGAATAGGGCAGACACTGGCATCATCGAGCTTGCTTCCTGAATGTAGAATAATCCAGACATGTGCTCTGCAGTATTTCCTAACGGTACTTGTGACTCATCTGCATCAATCCAAAAACCACTCTCGCACCAAGGTACAGGTGAAAGTTTCCAGCCTTTTTCTTCTGCTCGTTGGATAAACGCTTCGACACTTATCTTTAGTGTGTTGACGCGAATACTTTTACGTAATGGCTTTTGACAGGAAGAAACAAAGTCTTCCATGTTAAGGCCAGCAGGCAGGATGGTTTGGATTTTTTCCAGAAACGCGTCTGGGATGTATACATTAGGATGCAATGTGGAATCTCGTTTGCAGAATTTGCCGCAAATAATATACGAAAGTCGCGCAGAAACGAATAGCCACCGAACGTGGGGGATTAAAAAAGAGCAGCCAGTGCTGCTCTTTTGTTGCCTTACAACTATGGCACAGGAATGTTAGCTATGGCTTAGGAATTGCTGTTCGCCATTGCAGCCAACTCTCTTCTGCCTGAGGGTAGAGGAAGAAGGTTTGGCCATTTTTAGCAGCAGGCAGAATTTGCGATTGTTCCGGTGTCGAAAAGGCGATTCCGCCACGGACAATACTATCAATGGTTCCCGCTTTGATATTGGCACCAGTAAGACCTATCGAGACATCGACGCCTGATACGTTCCAGAACACACTGTTCTGGCGCACAAGGTAGGCATACTCCGGTTTTAGTTTGATTGTTGTGACAATACGATCGGCGAATTCGCCCAAGCGAACATCGGTCACCTGACCAACTTCCATTTGACGATACAAAATTGGCGTTCCAGCTTGTACTGAACCGCGTTGTTCACTTTGAAGTGTGAACATCACACCATGGACTTGATCAAATTGTTTCTCTAATTTGAAACTAAAAGCACCGTTACCTTTACCTGGTTTCACACTGATCGATTTCGAAACCAACGCGCCAAGGTTTTTCACCCCGCCAAGGCCAATTTCTGGCTCAGTAAGCCAAAAGCGAGAACCTTCGACGGCAATGTCAGATACGTACTCAGGTAAAATACGCGCCGTTACTTCGACCAAATTGCGTCTGAAGTCTGGCACAACAAGGGTCACTTCACCCACAGTCACACCTTGGTAAGTGATAGGCATGCCTTTCACCACTTCTTGAGTGCCATCGGTTGTCAGAGATATAACACGACCGAATTTGCGTGCGGTTTTTTGATCCTCATAGAGCTTCCAGCGGTCACCGATTTTGTTTTCAACGCCGGGAACAGAATCAAAGGCGATGCCACCTTGGATGAGCGATTTTAAAGGATGAGCTTTAACACTCAGGCCTGCTAGGGATGCATCAATCTCAATACCTGAACGGTTCCAGAAAACCGTTTGAGAGGTCAAAAGGTGAGCAAAGCGATTTTCAATGCTCACCTGTATAACCACGCCGCCATCAACCAAATGAAAATCCGAGACGCTACCCACCGGTAGATTGCGGTAGAGTAGAGGACTGCCTTTTGAAACCGAAGGTAATTCAGGCGCAAATAGGGTAAGAACTTGAGAACCGCGGCGGTTGTTTTGCGCCAGTTCTGCTAACGATTCACTTTGGAACAGTTGATATTCGTTCTGAATACTCGCTGCGCCTGCGCTGACAAAACTGATAGAGCCTGTCAGTAGTTGTTTGGCAGGTGGTACGGTAACGCTTAGCCCAGACTCGGTCAGCTCAGCCGAAGCACTGCCTGTGACGTAGAATCGGTTGTTCGATTTGAGCAAGTGCTTGTATTCATGGTCAATGAGTACATCCATATAGACTTCATGTTGCGCTTGCTGGCCTTCCTCGACTAACCCAACTTTAATGATTGAGCCAACTACAATGCCTTTGTAGAGCACATTTGCGCCACTGTCTAAGCCAAATGAATTATCAGAAGTTAGCCTAATCGCTATCGATTTTTCTTGTTGCTGATTGAATACATTTTTACGGATAGCGGTGAACTGACGAGAGCGTTCGCCTTCACCGGGAACAATCGTTAGGTAGTTACCGCGCACCAGGTTGGCGATATTTTCGACGCCGGAAAGGGAAACCTTAGCCTCTTCCAGAACAAATCGAGTTCCGGTTGTCAGCATGTCACTGAATGCAGGCTGTACAGCTGCCGAGGCGATGATGACTTCACGGCCTTCAGAAAGGTTTAAGTCGGTCACCTGACCAATTTCGAGTCCGCGATACATGATAGGAGCACCTTCAGCACTCACTTTGTTGTCATCAGGTAGTACAATTTTAACGGCAATTCCTCGTCCCGCAGTTTTCAAATCTTTGTATAAACGGAACTGAGTATTTTCACCGACAGGTTCACCGTCATCAGGCGAATCCACGGCGATAGCGCCACCAATAAGGGCACTCATACTCTCTAAGCGAACGTCGACACCACCAAAGCCAATGTTTGCTCCAATGCCGCTTACGTTCCAGAAACGACTGCGATCGTTAATGATGTGACGGTATTGTTCCTGAATGTTTGCCTGAATGGTGATGGATTTAGCATCATCATCCAACTGATAGCTGTATACCGCGCCAATAGGGATCTTCTTATAAACGATTTGAGACCCAATCGAGACGCCACCCAAATCCCGGCTCGTCAGTTTAATGTTCAAACCTTGAGTCACACGTAGGTCCGTGGGAACAGTGTCGAGGGCATGAAAAACGGTTTCTAACTCGTCACTGTCGCCTGGTTGAATAGAAATGTAGTTACCGGAAACGAGCGCGTCCAAGCCGGAGATACCACTGAGGCTGGCGGTTGGTTTCACAAGCCAAAAACGGGTGTTCTCATTCAGCAGTTTGATGGCTTCCGGGTAGATGTCGGCGTCAACGTAGATGCTGCCCAAATCTTCGGTCAGATTAATATCGCGAACCATACCGATTTCCATACCTTGATAACGGATGGTGGTTCTTCCTGCCACTAAGCCTGCTGCATCGGAAAAGTAGATCTGAATGCGCTGACCAGCATCGTGAATCGATTTCACCACCAGCCAGCCGGCTAAAACCATTGTCAAAATCGGCAGCAGCCACAGGGGAGATATGCCTTTACTCCTCTTAATGTCTGGCACGTATGACGTTTGAGAACTGTTCTGATCACTCATTCATTGACTCTTTTTCTGATTGTTTTTGGGGCTGGTCCCAGATTAACCTTGGGTCGATACTGTCTGCTGCTAGCATAGTAAACACCACGACTAAACCGAAGGCTACTGCGCCAAGCCCCGGTGTGAAGTCGAGTATCTGACCACGATCGATCAAGGTCATCATGATAGAAATAACAAACAAATCCATGACAGACCACTTACCGATCCATTTTACTGCGAAGTAAATCATCATTCTTTGCCGCCTGAATACGTTACGTCTGAATTTGATGCACAGCATGATGTAGGCAAGGCTGAGAATTTTGACCACGGGCACAACAATACTGGCGACAAAAATAATTGCCGCAATGCCGTACATACCGCTGTTTATCAAAGACGCAACGCCGGAAAAAATTGTGTCTTCAAGGCGCTGGCCATTGGTTATCAAAATTGAAATAGGGATCAGGTTAGCCGGGAAAATCGCCACGGTTGCGGCAATCAGGTAAGCCCATGTTTTTTGAATTGAATGCGGCTTACGATGGTAAAGCTCGTGCTGGCAGCGGTGACATGAGTCATTTTCAGGTTGCGACAAGTGACATTCATGACAATGCACATCTTTGTGTTCAAACTGGTAAGTGGCCTCTGGTTGCCACACTTCCCAGTAGCGACGCACGCTGATTCGGGAAACCAGAAGTACAGTAAATATCTGCAATAAACCGAGGCCAATTAAACCTGGTCCAACAAAAATGTCCGAATAATCCTGTAGTTTGAAGCAGGCTACGGCGATACTGACCAAAAATACATCCAGCATTACCCAATGTTTAAGGTGCTGGATCAGCCAAAGAGAAACACGCAGCCCATTAAACCAACGCTTATGGATTGAAATATGGGCCGTGACGACAGAAACACAAACGGTAAGTGGCGCGATAGAGCTACAGAAAAGGATCAGTAGCGAAAGAAGCACGAAGCCTTCTTCCATCAAGGTAATCATTCCCGACGGTAAGGTTGCCGGAATCATAACGCCAAACAGCCTGATACTGATGAAATTAAAAAAGTGGGACGGAATAAATAAAAGAATGCACGTCACAGCGATGGCTAAATTGCCCGACAAACTGTGCTGTCCACCACGATACAATTGTGTACCGCAACGAGGGCAGTAGGCATGTCTACCTTGAGGCAACTCGACAATATCGACAGGAAGTTCGCAACCCTGACACAAGCGGACTCGGTTAGGTTTCATGGCGTGCTTAGACAGAGAGGCCATCACAACGACCTCTCTGAACAGAATGTTTTAAGCGTGGGACTGAATGCCACCATATAAGGTTTGATATAAGCCTTCCTGCTCAACTAACTCTCCATGGGTGCCGGTTTGTGTTACTTTTCCGTCTTCAAGCACATAGATCAAATCGGCTTGTTTCACAGCAGACAGACGATGCGCAACAATTAAGGTTGTCCGGCCCCGCAAGAATTCTGTCAACGCCTTGTGCAGAGCAGCTTCTGTCGCTGTATCTAACGCAGACGTTGCTTCATCCAAAATAACAAATTGAGGGTTACTCAATACCATTCTGGCTATCGCGAGGCGCTGACGTTGTCCGCCTGATAATCGAATACCATTGCGGCCAATTTGTGTATCTAACCCGTGGTTTAACTGAGAAATGACATCTTGTAGCTGAGCGACATCTAACGCACGCCATAATGACATTTCATCGAAGTTACCACCGAGAGTCAGATTATGCCTTAAGGTATCGTTAAATAATATAGGTTGCTGTAATACCACGGCAATTTTATCACGAATCACGTCAAAGCCTATATCCTGCGTGAGCTCATCATTGTAACGAACGTGTCCGGAATTTTGCTGATATACGCCAATCAGTAGCTGAATCAATGTCGACTTACCACCGCCACTTGCGCCGACCAAAGCCACTTTCTTACCTGCAGGAATATGCAAAGAGAGGTTGTCCAGCACATTGTGCTCACTGTTGTAAGAGAAATTGACGTTCTCTACTTTCACATCCACTTCGCGATCATCGGTGAAAGGGTTCACTTTTGACGGCGGTCGATGTTCTTCTTCCAGCAGAAGCAGATCGTTAATGCGTTTTAATGCTGCTTTGGCACTGTACCAGGAGAACTGGATACCAAGCAGCTCCTGAACAGGGGACAACATAAACCACAAATAGCCAAACACCGCAAAAATTTGGCCAATGGTCAGGTCACTAAACAGCACCATCAACATGGCCACTGCGCGGAATAACTCAAAACCAATTAAGAACAGTAAGAAAGATACACGACCTGCCGCTTCAGATTGCCAGGCGTATTTGTCTGCATCGACACGAACTTGATCGGCACTGTCTTTCAACTGCTGAAGAAATTCTCTCTCTTTATTGGCGGCACGAAGCTGATAAATACCATCTAACGTTTCGACCAGGCGCGTTTGAAACAGCTCAAACGAATGGTTTTCTTTGCGCTTCAGGTGCTTGACCATGCTACCGAGTTTACGAGAGAAATAGATAACGACAGGGTTAACCAGCAAGATAAATAAACCTAATCGCCAGTCTAGCCAAAGAAGAACGATTGCAGTTCCTATAACGGTCAGTAAACTAACGACAAACTTCGCCAGAGTAGAGCCGATGAACTGGTCAATGGTTTCAATATCAGTGATCAAGTGAGCGTTGATACCGCCACTGCCTTTCGTCTCGTACTGGCGAATACTGATTCGGCCTAGTTTGTCGATCATCTTGCTGCGCATTTCGAAGGTAATCGTCTTCGATACCAGCGTGAATTGACGGCTTTGAACGATGTTGAGCGCTTGACTGGCTGCGCGCATAAGCACGACCAAAAACAGCGTAAAGAAAATATAGCCAGTAGGCGTGTGCCACGCTGCTGGAAGAACAGCATTCATTGCAGCTATGCCATTGGCGGGTTGATCCAATAAGACTTCATCCACCATCAGTGGCATAAGAAGAGGGATTGGAACACTAATCAAAGTTGCCAAAACAGCAATCAAGTTCGCTAGAATTAGCTTGGACTTGTGCTTTTTTACTTGTGTTATCAACCAAGAACGGCTAATAGTGTCATCTTTCTTAATCATTGTAATTGAGAATAAGTCCTATTATAAGGTAGGTCAGCATTTTAGCGTTAACCCATAAGAATGGAAGCGTTATAAATTAGTAGGAAGTTAATATGAACATAGAACAGTATCAAAGACTAACCAAGCAAGCCGCAGCACTCATTGAGTCAGAGCCAGATTTTATTGCCAACTTGGCAAACCTGAGCTCACTTCTATTTATGGAACTAGAAGATCTCAACTGGGCAGGCTTTTACCTTACTAAAGGGGACGAACTGGTTCTAGGTCCGTTCCAAGGTAAGCCAGCTTGTGTTCGCATCCCGATGGGGCGTGGAGTCTGTGGTACCGCAGCAAAAACTAACACCATACAAAGAGTATACGACGTACATGCGTTTGAAGGCCATATTGCTTGTGATGCGGCAAGTAATTCTGAAATTGTGATTCCGTTTACGATTAACGGAAAAGTAGCCGGAGTGTTAGATATCGATAGCCCAAGTATTGGCCGATTCAATGAAACGGATGAAGCAGGGCTTACTCATTTTATGTCTGAAGTAGAAAAGCTGCTTAATTCACACGCGAACAACGCATAAATTCGTCCACGAGTGTGGTTTTTCGTTGGCATCTCACTATAATACGAGAATATTTTTTCTTAATGCTCTGCGGAAAGCCGCTCAAACCAGGAACCCTCATGACTGAAAAGTTAAAAAACAGCAAAGAAGTTATCGCATATATTGCTGAATGTTTCCCTAAGTGCTTTACTTTAGAAGGTGAAGCAAAACCTCTGAAAATTGGTATTTTTCAAGATCTTGCGGAACGTCTAAATGAAGACGAAAAAGTAAGCAAAACTCAGCTTCGTGCAGCGTTAAGACAGTACACTTCATCATGGCGTTACCTACATGGTGTAAAACCAGGTGCGGTACGTGTAGATTTAGACGGCAACCCATGTGGTGAGCTAGAAGAAGAACACGTAGAACACGCTAAAGCAACACTTGCAGAAAGCAAAGCGAAAGTTCAAGCTCGTCGTAAAGAACAAGCACAGAAAGCTCGTGAAGAGGGTAAGGCGAAAGCAAAACCAGCGGCTAAAAAGCCTCAACAGCCTCGTCGTACTAATAAACCTAAAGCACAGAAACCAACTCAGCCTGTAGAAACACGCGCGCTAAACGCTGACGAAATCACCGTAGGCAACGCAGTAAATGTGAACATGGGCAAAGGTAACATGGCAGCGACCATTGTTGAAATCAATAAGGATGATGTACGTGTTCAACTTGCTAACGGCCTACAAATGGTTGTAAAAGCGGAGCACTTGCGCGCATAAGGGAGATACTCCTACGCATGAATTGCCGTTCAAAAGTGACCCTGATCGCTGCTAGCTTATTGCTAGCAGCGTCAGCTCAGGCTCTAGAAGCCAAACTACACAAAGATGACTTGCCAGTGCTCACTCCTGAAGTTCAGCACGAAACGGCCAGCAAGAGAGTCACCTCTCGATTCACCCGCTCTCATTACAAGCATTTCAGTCTTGATGACGATTTCTCTAAAGCGATTTTTGAACGCTATGTAGAAATGCTTGATTATAATCGAAATATTTTCACTCAAGCTGATATAGACGCCTTCAAAGATTGGTCTGTAGAGCTGGATGATCAGCTTAAAGCTGGCAATAACCAGATCGCATTCGATGTCTATAATCTGTCTATGCAAAAACGTTTTGAACGTTTTGCTTATGCGTTGACCTTGCTCGACAACGAAATCAAATTTGATAACGATGATCAAATCGAACTTGATCGTTCAGAAGCAGCATGGCCAAAAAATGAGTCGGAAATTAATGAGTTATGGCGAAAACGTGTTAAGTATGACGCACTCAATCTGAAACTGACTGGCAAAGAGTGGCCAGAGATAAAAGAAGTTTTAGAGAAGCGTTATAACAACGCGATGAAGCGAATCACTCAAACCAATAACGAAGACGCATTCCAGCTCTACATGAATGCCTTCGCAAGACAAGTCGATCCTCATACTAGCTACCTTTCTCCACGCAACGCAGAACAGTTCCAGTCAGAAATGAACCTTTCACTGGAAGGTATTGGTGCCGTTTTGCAAATGACGGATGATTACACTGTTATTCGTTCACTCGTGGTTGGCGGCCCAGCTTCAAAGAGCAAACAGCTTGGTGAAGGTGACCGCATTATTGGTGTTGGTCAAGATGGCGAAGAGATTGTCGACATTATTGGCTGGCGTTTAGACGATGTGGTTCAGTTAATCAAAGGGCCAAAAGGCACCAAGGTTAACCTTCAGATATTGCCAGAAGGCGCTGGAGCCAAGAGTTACATTGTCACAATTGTTCGTGACAAAGTACGTTTGGAAGACCGAGCTGTTAAGTCAGAAGTGATCGAGAAGAACGGCAAGAAAATTGGCGTTTTGGAAGTACCGAGTTTTTACGTCGGTTTGTCTAACGATACGGACAAATTGCTGGCGGAATTTAAAACCAAGAATGTGGACGGCGTGATTGTCGACTTGCGTAACAACGGTGGCGGTGCTTTAACAGAAGCAACGGCGCTGACGGGACTATTCATCAAAGAAGGTCCGGTCGTACAAGTTCGCGATAGCTATGGTCGAATCAAGGTCAATGCGGATACTGATGGACAAATCAGTTACGATGGTCCTTTAACGGTGCTGATTAACCGTTATAGTGCGTCTGCTTCGGAAATCTTTGCCGCAGCGATGCAAGATTATAACCGCGCTATCATTCTTGGTGAGAACTCGTTTGGTAAGGGTACTGTCCAGCAGCACCGCTCGTTGAACCATATCTATGACCTTTTTGATAAAGAGCTAGGATATGTTCAATACACAATTCAGAAGTTCTACCGTATTGATGGTGGTAGTACTCAGAATCGTGGGGTAGCGCCGGATATTGCTTATCCAACGCCAATCGAAGCTTCTGAAACCGGTGAAAGTGTCGAAGAGAACGCGCTACCTTGGGATAGCATCGATAAAGCGAGTTACACAATGTATCCGGACAACGATACGTTGGTAGCGAGTTTAACAAAGCTGCATAACAAGCGCATCGCGGATGAAATGGAATTCCGATTCATCAACGAAGACATTGAGAAATATCGTCAAGATAAAGACAACAACTTTTTGTCGCTCAATGAAAAAGTGCGCAAAGCGGAGCAAGATTCTGAAGACAAGCTTCGTCTGGAGCGCATCAATGAACGTCAGGCATTACTAGGCAAAAAGGCATTTAAGTCGTTAGATGATGTGCCTAAAGACTACGAAGCCCCAGACGTTTATCTCGATGAATCTGTCTCAATTATGATTGATATGTTGAAACCAACTGATCAGTCATAACGACTAAACATTCAATACTACAAGAGCGAGTCCTTATGACTCGCTCTTTTTTTCTATCTTTTTATCTTCATTTCCCAGCCATATTGAGATAAATATGCGCTTTTTTTGTACTAACAATTTACGTGATGAATCTCAAATATTTCGCGAAACAGATGACTAAAGCCTAAGCTAAAAGAAAACGATAAGGATGCCGATATGAAATGGTTCTTTATTTTACTTAGTTTTTTTTGCTTTAGCGCGTACAGCGCCGACAACGCTCGTGAAGAAGAATTAAGTCACTTTGACACCCCGTTTTTAATCGGGGATTGGTATTTGCTGAATCAGAACTCAGGAGAGTCTGCGGAAAACTTTCGCGCCATCAAACTGTCTTTAGGTTCTGACTATATGTTCTCTATTGATATCCAGAAAAAGGACTATTCCGTTGATCATTGGGAAGGGATGTACAATGTCAACGAAGATACGATTGTTCTTGGCCTGAATACGGATGAGCCCCAAATCTATGCGTACCGGAATAACCACAACACGCTTGATCTTAATGGTGTCACCTTCACCAAGGGTCTATCGAATGCGCTGGCAGGCATTTGGTCTAGCTCTCACGTCTCTGGAGATGGCCTTGCCGCAAGTAAGATCAGCCACATGGACTTGATTCTCCAACCCGATTTCGTTTTTCTATTCCGCGTTTCTAATGAGGCCGGGAAAGAATCAGTGAAACAGGGTGTCTTTTATACCGAGGATGAGTACTTAGTTCTTTTGTATGAAAACGGCGAGCATGGAACCACTTATAAACTCAACAAAAACGAATTGACGATAGAAGACTCAAATGGTGATATGTACGCGGTTTTAAATAGAGTTACACAATAACAACTATCTATAATTCTTCACCGTGATGTAACCCTAGTGAATGCAAGTAATGTTGTATAAATGTTAACCATAAAGTAGAGCTAGTACACTATTAGCTCTATTTTTTGGTGTAAAGGCTTGTATTTTGATACCACAAGCACTACTAATAGCTTATATAGTGATACCACTTCAATATTTTAGTCATTAAAGAAGTGGTTTTTTATTCTTCGACAGACAAGGATTTATGGACATGTCCCAAGCTCCTCAAGCTAAATATCGTAAAGATTATCAAGCGCCATCTCATACTATTACCGACATTGATCTCACGTTTGATCTATTCGATAACGACACTATCGTTACTGCGGTATCGAAAGTCATTCAAAAGGGTGAACTCACAACATTGGAGTTAGATGGCGAAGGGCTGGAGCTTCGTTCTGTCAAAGTGAATGGAGAAGACTGGGCTCATCATGAAGTGAAAGAAGCCTCTCTGGTTCTTTCTGATCTACCAGCTGAATTTGAACTTGAGATCATTACTAAGATTGATCCTGAAGCGAATACGGCACTTGAAGGTTTATACAAATCTGGTGGTGCTTTCTGTACACAGTGTGAAGCCGAAGGTTTCCGTCGCATCACGTACTACCTGGATCGCCCAGACGTATTGGCAAAATACACGACGAAAGTGATTGCCGATAAAGGGACATACCCTTACTTGCTGAGCAACGGTAACCGTATTGCAGAAGGCGACGCAGAGAATGGCCGCCACTGGGTACAATGGCAAGACCCACACCCGAAACCAGCGTACTTATTTGCACTGGTTGCTGGTGATTTTGATGTACTGCGCGACAACTACACCACTATGTCTGGTCGCAATGTCGAGCTAGAGATCTTTGTTGATAAAGGTAACTTGGATCGTGCGCCGCATGCCATGACGTCACTGATCAATTCAATGAAGTGGGACGAAGAACGCTTTGGCCTGGAGTATGACCTAGACATTTATATGATCGTGGCCGTTGATTTCTTCAATATGGGCGCGATGGAAAACAAAGGTCTGAACATCTTTAACTCTAAGTTCGTTCTAGCCAACGACCAAACGGCGACTGACCGCGATTATCTGGGAATTGAAGCCGTAATTGGTCATGAGTACTTCCATAACTGGACGGGTAACCGCGTGACTTGTCGCGATTGGTTCCAGTTAAGTCTAAAAGAAGGCTTAACAGTTTTCCGTGATCAGGAATTTTCGTCAGATCTTGGCTCTCGCGCGGTTAACCGTATCGATAATGTTCGTATTATCCGTGGTCCTCAGTTTGCTGAAGATTCGAGCCCGATGTCGCACCCAATTCGTCCAGATAAAGTTATCGAAATGAATAACTTTTACACGCTCACTGTTTATGAGAAAGGCAGTGAAGTCATTCGCATGTATCACACATTGCTAGGCGAGGAAGGTTTCCAAAAAGGCATGAAGCTTTACTTTGAGCGTCATGATGGCACAGCTGCAACATGTGAAGATTTTGTATCGGCGATGGAAGATGCTACAGGCGTTGACCTACAACAATTCCGCTTATGGTACAGCCAGTCGGGTACACCAACATTGCGCGTGAACAGCGAGTACAATGCTGACGCGAAAACTTACGCGCTAACCGTTGAGCAGTTTACCGAGTCAACGCATGACCAATCGGAAAAACAAGCGCTGCATATTCCATTTGATATTGAATTGTACGACGACAAAGGTCAGGTAATTCCATTGATTATCAATGGTGAGTCTGTTCACAATGTTCTAGACATCAAACAAGACAAACAGACTTTCGTGTTTGAAAATGTCGATGTTAAACCAGTACCATCATTGCTACGCGAGTTCTCCGCACCAGTAAAACTGGAATACGGTTATAGCGATGAAGAACTGATCTTCCTGATGAAACATGCCACGAACGATTTTGCACGCTGGGATGCAAGCCAAATGTTGCTGGCGAAATACATCCGTCAAAACGTCGTGAACGTTCAAGCGGGCAAGGAAGTTAAACTTTCTGAAGAGTTGATCGACGCGTTCCGTGGCGTATTGCTTGATGCCAACCTGGAACCAGCGTTCATCGCACAGGTGTTATCATTGCCTTCTATCAATGAAATTACCGGTTGGTACCAACAGATTGATATCGATGCGGTTGATACCGTACTCAATAGCATTACACTGTCACTTTCTAAAGAATTAGAAGATGAACTAAGTGCAACCTACCATACGTTGAAGCAAGCGGATTACTCTATCGAGCATGATGCTATTGGTAAGCGTGCGTTGCGCAATCAGTGCCTTCAGTTCCTTGCGCATACTGAAAATGGCAACCAACTTGTTCAGGAGCAATATGCATCTGCAAACAACATGACAGATACCATTGCTGCGATGACGGCTGCCAATAATGCACAGCTTGAATGTCGTGAAACGTTGATGGCGGATTACAGCGATAAGTGGAAACACGATGGTTTGGTTATGGACAAATGGTTTGTACTGCAAGGTAGCAATCCAGCTGAAGATGCGCTTGAAAAAGTAAAAGCAACCATGTCACACGAAGCGTTCAGTTTGAAAAACCCGAACCGTATTCGTAGCTTGATCGGTTCGTTCTTGAGTGCAAACCCAGTGCATTTCCATGATAAGTCAGGTTCAGGATATCTGTTTGCGGGTGAGATTCTGCGTCAGTTGAATGACACCAACCCGCAAGTGGCATCTCGTCTGATTGATCCGCTACTTAAGTTCCGTAAATACGATGAAAGTCGCCAGGCGCTGATTCGTGCAGAACTTGAAAAACTTAAAGCGATGGATAATCTTGCCAAAGACTTGTTTGAAAAAGTCACCAAGGCACTAGACGAATAGTCATCAAACGAATAGGGTGGTCTGAGTGACCACCCTTTTTTTTATTAACGTTTTACCTAATGAAGTACTACTATTTCTCACTCAACATTCCATATCAGACATTTCGTTCACATTATTCTGGTGTTTCAAACACGATCCAAGTTGTGACTCACAACGGTTTAAGACTTCAGTTATCAGCGGCTAAATTCAGACCATTTCTTACTCAATTGGGCATTAGAGGGCAGTTTAGGCTAACAACTGACCAAAATAACAAGTTTATTAAGTTGGAAACTCTGTGAGGTAAGATATTTCTAGATGTTTAAATAGGTATCTTAGTCACAGAATCAGACATTTCACCTCATACCACTACTAATAGTTGTTAAACATTTGTAATTATCCTTTTACAATGGGTCGTATGCATTACCAATGCTTAGTTTCAGGGAAGTTATCCCTTTGCTAAGTCCCCCTACAAAACAACAATTATTCTGTGGAGTGTGAATATGACCGCGCGTGAAAATGTAGTGCCGGTTCTGCTTGAAAAAGTTTACCAACTGATTCAAGACAAACTCGAGCTTTCTCACCAGACGCTTGTAACAAAACTTGCTCAACACTTATTTAGTAATATTTCCGATGACGACCTGGTCCAGCGAAATGAATCCGATCTCTATGGTGCCGTAATTAGCCTTTGGCATCATATCAACGAAAAAAAACCTGAAGATGTTTCTGTACAAGTCTTCAACCCGACCGTCAGCCGTCAAGGTTGGCAATCGACTCACACAATCGTAGAAGTTGTTGTTCCAGATAGCCCGTTCTTAGTGGACTCAATCAAGATGGCCTTAGCTCGTCTAGATTTGGTGTCTCATCTTATGTTGAACAATCCAACTCAACTTCAACGAGATGAGAAGGGCCACGTTATCGATGTAAACGGTGAAGGTGGTGTCCTTCAGTCTTTGTTCCATATCGAAGTTGACCGTCTTACCAGTAAAGAAGAGATGCAGGCACTTAAAGCTGAGCTATTAGACATCCTTTCTGATACGCGCCTTGTGGTAAGCGACTGGAAAAAGATGGTCGACAAGCTGAAAGTCGTTACAGATCAACTTGAGCAGAATAAAGAACGCGTAACGATCCAAAAGGATCGTATGGATGAGACCATTGCATTTTTGCGTTGGCTAGGTGAGCACAACTTCACCTTCATGGGTTACAAAGAATATGACCTTGTTGAAAACAATGGCGATACAGAACTAAACCCTGTGAAAGAGAAAGGTTTGGGTTTGTTTGCGGACGACAAGCGAGTTCGCAGCGTGAAACTGTCCGAACTGTCTGATTCAGCAAGACTAGAAGCGAAAAAGCCATACGCGCTGATCATGACAAAAGGCAATCGACCATGTCGTATTCACCGTCCTGCTTACACTGACTATATTGGCATCAAGAAGTTTGATGAAAATGGCAAAGTGATTGGTGAGCACCGTTTCACTGGCCTTTACACGTCGGCGGTATACAACCAAGCGGTTCAAAGCATTCCTCTGATTCGTGAAAAAGTGGATCGTATCCTAACTGCAAGTGGTTACCGTCACGGATCATACTCATACAAAGCACTGCACAATATTTTAGAAAACTACCCACGTGATGAGCTGCTTCAAGCAAACGAAGAAGAGTTGCTGGAAGTCGGCATGGGCGTGGTGCAAATGCAAGATCGCGACTTGATTCGTCTGTTTGTACGTAAAGACCCGTTTGGCCGCTTCTTTAGCTGCATGGTCTATGTAACAAAAGATCGTTACAACACAGAATTGCGTCGCCAGACTCAACGTATTTTCAAACAATACTTTGGCTGCGAGCAAGAAGTTGAATTCACAACTTACTTCTCAGAAAGTCCTTTGGCCAGAACGCATTACATTGTTCGTGTAGACAATAACAACATTGACGTAGACGTGAAAAAGATCGAGCAAAACCTAATGGAAGTTTCCACCTCTTGGGACGACAGACTTAAAGAATCCATCATCGCTAACTTTGGTGAAAGCAAAGGTCTTCCACTTTCAAAAGAGTACATGAGTTCATTCCCGCGTTCATACAAAGAAGATATGATGCCTAGCTCTGCAGTTGCAGATATTGAACGTTTGGAAGCATTAAGCGACGACAACAAACTGGGCATGTTGTTCTACCGTCCTCAAGAAGAAGCGGCAGATTCAAAAGCGGTACGTTTGAAACTTTACCACCGAGACGAGCCGATCCACCTTTCTGACGTAATGCCAATGTTAGAAAACTTGGGTCTACGCGTGATCGGTGAATCTCCATATGAGATCGAGAAAACCAACGGTCAGACATTCTGGATCCTAGATTTCTCAATGTTGCATAAGAGCGAGAAAACGGTAGATCTTCGCGAAGCGCGTGATCGATTCCAACAAGCATTTGCAGCGATTTGGTCTGGTAACCTAGAGAGTGATGGCTTTAACCGATTGGTACTAGGTGCTTCTCTGACTGGCCGTGAAATCTCAATTCTTCGTGCTTACGCGCGCTACATGCGTCAAGTTGGCTTCCCATTCAGTCAACAATACATTGAAGATACGCTAAGCCACTACCCAGATTTAGCAACAGGTCTAGTTAACCTGTTTACCAAGCGTTTCGATCCTAAGCACAAAGGTAGCGAGAAAGGTCAGAATGATCTTATCAAGAAACTGACTGAGCAATTGGATCGTGTAGAAAGCTTGGATGACGACCGTATCATCCGTCGTTACATGGAAATGATCATGGCGACGCTACGCACCAACTACTACCAAACAGACGAGAACAAACTGCCTAAGCCTTGGTTGTCATTGAAGATGAAACCGAGTGAAATCCCAGAGATTCCGCAACCGGTACCGGCATTTGAGATCTTCGTTTACGCACCGGACATCGAAGGTGTTCACTTGCGTGGTGGTAAAGTAGCACGTGGTGGCTTGCGCTGGTCAGATCGCCAAGAAGATTTCCGTACAGAGATTCTTGGCCTGGTTAAAGCTCAACAAGTTAAGAACACTGTTATCGTTCCTGTTGGTGCGAAAGGTGGTTTCGTTTGTAAACGTCAACCATCTCTGACTACACGTGATGAGATCTTCGCGGAAGGTCAACGTTGTTACAAACGCTTTATCCGCGCATTGCTTGATGTATCAGACAACATCATTGAAGGCGAAGTAGCGCATCCGCAAAATGTTGTACGTCACGATGAAGACGACCCATATTTGGTTGTTGCTGCAGATAAAGGCACTGCAACATTCTCAGACTTAGCGAACTCAGTCTCTGACGAATACAACTTCTGGCTGGGTGATGCATTTGCTTCTGGTGGTTCTAACGGTTACGACCACAAAGCAATGGGTATCACAGCAAAAGGTGGTTGGGAGTCAGTAAAACGTCACTTCCGTGAAATGGGCATTGATTGTCAAACGACTGACTTTACTGCTATCGGTGTTGGTGACATGGCAGGGGACGTGTTTGGTAACGGTATGCTGCTATCTAAGCACATTCGTCTACAAGCTGCGTTTAACCACATGCACATCTTCATTGATCCAAATCCAGATTCAGCGTCAAGCTGGGAAGAGCGTAACCGCTTGTTTAATCTGCCAAGATCAAGCTGGGAAGATTACAACAAAGAGTTGATCTCCGACGGTGGTGGCATCTTCTCTCGCCGTGCGAAATCGATCCAGTTAACACCTGAAATTCAGAAAATGTTGGGTACTAAGAAAGCTTCTATGGCACCAAACGATCTGATTAAAATGATCCTGAAAATGAAAGTGGATCTTCTATGGAATGGTGGTATCGGTACGTACGTTAAAGCTTCTAACGAGACGCATACTGACGTTGGTGACCGTGCAAACGACATGCTACGTATCGACGGTCGTGATCTGAGAGCGAAGGTTGTAGGTGAAGGCGGTAACTTGGGTATGACTCAACAAGGTCGTATCGAATACGCACTTAACGGTGGCCGCGTGAACACCGACTTCGTTGATAACGTAGGTGGCGTTGACTGTTCGGATAACGAAGTCAACATCAAGATCTTCCTGAATGGTTTGGTTTCAAACGGTGATCTGACTGTTAAACAACGTAACCAAATCCTAGAGTCGATGGAAGATGAAGTCGGTGAAATCGTTCTTGATGATGCTTACTGCCAATCAGAGTCAATTTCTGTTACTGAGCAGCAGGGTGTTGGTATCGTTAAAGAACAGATTCGCTTCATCCATACTATGGAGAAAGCGGGGTTCCTGGATCGTGCGCTTGAATACATCCCTGATGACGAAACGCTTCTAGAGCGTGAAAAGCAGGGCTTGGGTCTGACACGTCCAGAGCTTTCTGTTCTGGTTGCTTACGGCAAAATGGTATTGAAGCAGCAGCTTGTTACGGACGAAATCGCAAATGACGAGTTCCATGCGAAGCAGCTAGTTGCTTACTTCCCAAGTGAGTTACGCCGTAACTATAAAGATCAGATGGTCAACCACCCGCTACGTGCAGAAATTATCGCGACAGCGCTGGCGAACCAAATGGTTAATGAGATGGGTTGTAACTTCGTCACTCGCTTGCAAGAAGAGACGGGTGCAAGTGTTGTTGATATCGCCAATGCATACAGTGCAGCACGTGAAATCTTCGAACTAGAATCGATTCTAAAACAGACTCGTGAGCTGGATAACGTAGCGACAGCGCAAGCACAGTACGAAATCATGTTCTATGTTCGTCGTGCTCTACGCCGAATCGCTCGTTGGCTACTGCGTAATCGTAGCGGCAAATACACCGTGGGCGAATTGATCAATCTTTACAAACAAGATGTGAACGTTATCAGCGAAACGCTTGATAGCATGCTTGTTGAGTCAGAAGTTGAAGAACACAACGAACTCGCACAAGTTTGGATGGACAGAGGGGTTGAAGAGAAACTGGCTCATCAAGTTGCTCGCCTATCAAGTCTGCAATCTGCACTGGATATTTCTGCAGTGGCAAGTGAAACAGGCAAAACGGTTGAGCAAGCGTCTAAGTTGTACTTCAACTTAGGGGATCGTCTGTCTCTGCACTGGTTCTTGAAGCAAATCAACAACCAAGCTGTAGACAACAACTGGCAAGCGTTGGCTCGCGCAGCGTTCCGTGAAGACTTAGATTGGCAGCAACGTCAGCTAACCGCTCAGGTACTAAATTGCAACTGCGCATCAGAAGAGTTTGATGTGATAGAAGCACTTGATAACTGGATGGAATCTAATGAACCTTCACTGCAACGTTGGGAAAGTATCCTAAACGAGTTTAAAGTTGGCTCTGTCCATGAGTTTGCAAAATTCTCGGTTGCGCTACGTGAATTGGTATTGCTTAACTTAAACTGCTCACCAAGCGAGTAGGAGAGTTAGCGTTTTAGACAAAGCCTCGTAGAAATACGGGGCTTTTTTGTACCTAAATACCAGGTCTTACCGAGATTTAAGTGACGCTGTCACTATGGTTTTAACTTTATATGTACTGAAATCGATTGCTTTTTCATAAATAATTATGATTTTTGTACTCAAATAATGAATTTAAATGACTGTTTTTAAATGATAATTAATTTTGAGAAATATGATTTTACTTAATTCGTTCATTTTCATTGAATTACGATTAAAAACAGTAAATAATATTGACCCGTTTACACGGGGCTTTTTTCTTTCGGAGGCACAATGCTTTACCGTCTAGCCAGAACTGGCTTTTTCCAACTTGATGCCGAAAAGGCACATGATCTTGCAATTAAGAATTTCCAACGCTTTAACGGCACACCTCTCGATCTTTTCTATCGTCAACAATTACCAAATCGTCCAGTAGAGTGCATGGGGCTAACGTTCCGTAACCCTGTCGGTCTCGCTGCTGGTTTAGACAAAAACGGCGAATGTATTGAAGCGTTTGATGCGATGGGTTTTGGTTTCGTTGAAGTCGGTACCGTAACACCACGTCCACAACCTGGTAATGATAAACCACGTCTGTTCCGTCTAGTGGAAGCAGAGGGCATCATCAACCGTATGGGCTTTAACAACCTAGGTGTTGATCACTTGGTTGAGAATGTGAAGAAAGCAAAGTTCGACTGTGTACTTGGTATCAATATCGGCAAAAACAAAGATACGCCGATTGAGAAAGGGGCAGAAGACTACCTGATTTGTATGGAAAAAGTATACGAATACGCAGGTTACATTGCGGTGAATATCTCTTCTCCAAACACGCCAGGATTACGTTCGCTTCAATACGGCGAGGCATTGGATGAGTTGCTTGCTGAGTTGAAAGCAAAACAATCTGAGCTAGCAGAAAAGCACGATAAATACGTACCGTTGGCACTGAAGATCGCACCAGACTTGAGTGATGACGAAATCGTTCAGATTTGCGAATCACTAATTAAAAACAACATCGATGGTGTGATTGCGACGAACACAACATTGGATAGAACCGTTGTTGAAGGTATGAAACACGCGAATGAAGCGGGTGGCTTAAGTGGCCGTCCGGTACAGTCCCGTTCTACTGAGGTGGTTCGTAAACTTCACGAAGCGCTTGGCGACAAACTTCCGATCATTGGTGTGGGTGGTATCGATTCTTATGTTGCGGCAAAAGAGAAGATGATGGCCGGAGCACAGTTGGTCCAAGTCTATACAGGTTTTATTTACCACGGTCCAGGTTTAGTACGCGATATTGTTAAAAATCTTTAAAATAATTTAACAACTCGCTGAGTTTACATTAGTTATTACAAAAAAAGAGGATCTTGTTTCCTCTTTTTTTTTGTCCGTTCATTTGTAGAATTTAAAAATCATGAGTAGGTAATTAAGCGTCTTACCTCTTTACCACTGATTTAACTAGTCAAGAGAGAACGGAACAATGCTTAAACCCAGCGACAAATGGAATTGGTATTATGACGAGCATAAAGCTTGTTTAATGCTGGATTTAGGGGAGGAAATGATTTTCCAAACCAATCTATCCCGAAAGCTGCTAGTCAACTGCGCCTTCTCAAACAACGAATTTACTGTCGATGATGCTAGTGCGTTTCAGACCTTTAATGAACGTATTCGCTGTCTCGATATCAGTGAATACCGTCAAGCAGAGCTAACCCTATACTGCGTAGCTGCTAAACGCTTCCATAAGCCAGTACAACCTAAAAGTTGGTTTTTCGATGCTCAGTCTTCTGGATATGAGCCAGAAGAAGGGGATATGGTCTTCCTGACGAACCAATACTCTGAAGGTGTCTTCATTGTACTTGAGCCTGGAGAAACCTCTAGCTTGTGCCTTTACGTGGGACAAGAAGAGTTTGTGCTTGATGGAAGCAAGTCTCTGCCATTTGGCCAACCGATTAAAGTGATGCACGACCGTATGGCGTGTGCAAGCCACCTGTTTGTGATGGCACCCATGGCCATGGTTGGATAACCTGATTTAATTTCTTTATTTCGTTCCTTTGTTTGCCTTAATCGACCGCTTCAGGTCGATTTTTTTTATCCGAACACTTCACTCTTTTCACATAAATACCTCTGCAACTGTACATTTTTCGCGCACTTAATCATGAGGTAGGTCACTTTTATTCCACTTTCTTTAACTTAGTTTCTCTTAATGTTAGGCAACTCGGCGCTTAACATTTACCTATTTATTCCCCTATATCAGAAAAATGTAATTAAATAACAACCATATTTTAGTGTTGGTATAGACCAAGGTTGATGTAAATAAGTATTCACTATCTCTGTGTGAATAGCATCTTGGTTAAAAGGAGGACGACGTGAAAGTTGATTAAAATGCAAAATGTAGGAACTTTCAGATCACTTAACTGGTGAGTGTTTGTGCTAACGGAAGGGAAAATACCTTTAAAAACGAGGCATTGATCGTAAAGTCAGGTATAATTGAAGCCATTTTTTATCAGCGAAAGAACACTATGAATCAATATCTCGCGGTAACTTCAAATGGCATGGAAAATTTGCTTGTTGAAGAACTGACTAAACTAGGCATCGAAAATGCGAAACCAGTACAGGCAGGCGTAAAATTTAAAGCGACAAACGAACAAGTTTATCGCTGTTGTTTGTGGAGCCGTTTGGCGTCTCGATTTGTACGTGTTTTATCTGAATTCACCTGTAACGATGATATGGACTTGTACCTTTCTACAATGGCCATTAACTGGGTGAACCAATTCCATAGTTCAAAGCGTTTCGTTGTCGACTTTAACGGTACAAACCGTGAAATCCGCAATAGCCAATACGGTGCGATGAAAGTAAAAGATGGCATCGTCGATTGCTTTGAAAAGAAAGGATTACCACGTCCAAATATCAGCAAAGAGCGTCCGGATATCCGTGTTCACGTTCGCTTGCACAAAGACAAAGCACTGCTTGGTGTGGATATGGTGGGTAGTGGACTTCATCAGCGTGGCTATCGTCCGGAATCAGGCCGTGCACCTCTTCGTGAAACATTAGCTTCTGCGATCATCATGCGTTGTGGTTGGGATGGCCATCAGCCTTTACTCGACCCAATGTGTGGTTCGGGCACGCTACTTATCGAAGCCGCGATGATGGCAGCCAATATGGCGCCTGGTGTTAAGCGTAAGCAATGGGGCTTTGAGTCGCTAGAAGACTTCGAACCTGAGCTATGGGCAGAGATTAAATCTGAGGCCAATGTTCAGGCTCGTCGTGGTGTCAAAAAAGTTGACGCAAAGTTTTTTGGCTTTGATAACGACCCTAAAGTATTGAAAGTCGCTCAAGATAACGCTCGCAGAGCAGGTGTTGAAGAGCTGATCGAATTTGCACAAGGTGACGCGGCAACCATCACTCGTCCAGCAGGGTTTGAGCATGGCGTTATTGTTTCTAACCCTCCGTATGGTGAGCGTTTAGGTACAGAGCCTGGTTTGATTGCGCTATACACCGCATTTGGAGGGCAGCTTAAATCTGAGTTCGGTGGCTGCAAAGCGTCGATTTTCTCTAGCTCTGATGAATTGCTTAGCTGTCTTCGCATGCGTGCGGATAAACAGTTCAAGTTAAACAATGGTGCGTTACAGTGTCACCAGAAGAATTACAGCATTGCAGAACGCAGTGTTGATGAAGTGAAAGGCGCGGATACCAATGTACAAATCGCACCTGACTTCTCTAACCGCCTGAAGAAGAACATGGGTAAGATTGGTAAGTGGGCTCGTAAAGAAGAGTTAGACTGCTACCGAATCTACGATGCCGATCTTCCTGAATACAATGTCGCGATTGATGTATATGGCGATCAAATCGTTATTCAAGAGTACGCTGCACCTAAGAACATCCCAGAAGAAAAAGCCAAACGTCGTTTAACCGACATCATCCGTGCAACTATTCAGGTAACGGGTGTGGAAGCGAACAAAGTCGTACTTAAAGTTCGTGAGAAACAAAAAGGCCGAAATCAATACCAGAAACTGGGACAAGTCTCTGAAACGCTGGAAGTTCATGAGTATGGTGTGAAGCTGATCGTAAATCTTCACGACTACCTTGATACGGGTCTTTTCCTTGATCATAAAATCACTCGTCGTCGCATTGGTGAAATGGCAAAAGGGAAAGATTTCTTAAACCTGTTTGCTTATACAGGTAGCGCTACGGTTCACGCAGCCGTCGGTGGTGCTCGTTCAACCACGACAGTTGATATGTCTAACACCTACCTGAACTGGGCGAAAGACAATATGCAGCTTAACGGTTGTGTAGGGCGCCAGCATCGCTATGAGCAAGCGGATTGTCTGCAGTGGTTAGAAAATGCAAAAGGCGAGTACGATCTTATCTTTATTGATCCACCGACGTTCTCGAACTCTAAGCGTATGGAAACGTCGTTCGATGTTCAGCGTGACCACATTAAATTGATGAAAAACTTGAAGCGTCTGCTGAGAAGTGAAGGCACTATCGTGTTCTCAAACAACAAGCGTCACTTCAAGATGGATGAAGAAGCGTTGGCTGAATTGGGTCTGAAGGCTCAAAACATCTCTTCTCAAACGCTGCCGCTGGATTTTGCTCGTAACAAACACATTCATAACTGCTGGTTGGTTACACACGCAGAGTAAAAAAGGATTTTGATGTGCTGACATTGTATAGCACAGAGGGCTGCCATCTCTGTGAGATGGCATTCTCTCTAATAACTGAGGTCGGTCTGGCAGAACAGACTGATATCGTCGACATAGCGTTCGATGATGAACTATTTTCTCGTTACGGCGTCACGATACCCGTACTCAAATATCAAGATTCTGAGCTGAACTGGCCGTTTGACTCAGAGCAACTTACAAATTGGTTGGAAAATAATGGCATTACTTACCATTCATAATGCGCAGTTGGCATTTGGCGATCATCCGTTACTCGACCATGCAGAATTTGCCTTACAAGAAAACGAACGAGTGTGTTTAGTAGGGCGAAATGGTGCCGGTAAGTCCACGTTGATGAAAGTGCTTGCTGGCGACATTGTACTGGATGACGGAAAAATCCAGATCACTCAGGACGTCGTCGTCTCTCGTTTAGAGCAAGATCCACCACGTAACCAGGAAGGCACCGTTTACGAATACGTATCGGGTGGCTTAGCCGAAGTCGGTGAACAGCTGAAGATCTATCACGATCTTCTTGATCTTGTCGCTCAGGACCCAAGTGAAAAGCACATTAATCGCTTATCTAAAGTTCAGGAGCAACTTGATCATTCCAATGCATGGCGCTTTGATGATCGCGTTAACAATGTTCTAAGTGCGCTGAAACTGAGCCCAGAAACAAAGCTGACGGATTTATCTGGTGGTTGGCAACGTAAAGCTGCATTGGCGCGTGCACTTGTGTGTGATCCTGATGTACTGCTTCTGGACGAACCAACTAACCACCTTGATGTAACAACTATCGAATGGTTAGAGAACTTCCTGAAAGACTTTAAAGGTTCGATCATCTTTATTTCTCACGACCGTGCTTTCATTAAGTCGATGGCAACACGTATCGTGGATCTCGACCGTGGTCAGCTTGCTTCATTTCCGGGTGATTACGAAGGCTACCTGACAGAAAAAGAAGAGATGCTTCGTGTTGAAGATATGCAGAATGCAGAATTCGACAAGAAACTTGCTCAAGAAGAGGTATGGATTCGTCAGGGCATTAAAGCACGTCGTACTCGTAATGAAGGCCGTGTGCGCGCACTGAAGAAACTTCGTGAAGAGCGCCGTGACCGCCGCGATGTGCAGGGTAAAGTTAACCTGAATATCGATGATGCCTCTCGCTCCGGTAAAATTGTCTTTGAAGCTGAAAACGTATCCTTTGCTTATGAAGGCAAAAAAATCGTTGATAACTTCAGCTTCAATATTATGCGTGGCGATCGAATCGCACTAATTGGTCCAAACGGCTGCGGTAAGAGTACGGTACTTAAGTTACTTTTAGGCCAGTTAGAAGCACAGTCAGGACGTCTGCATTGTGGCACTAAGCTTGAAGTTGCATACTTTGACCAGTACCGTGAGGTATTAGACCCAGAGAAATCTGTGATTGATAACCTGGCTGATGGTAAGCAAGAAGTCATGGTTGGCGGTCGTCAGCGCCATGCTCTGAGTTACCTGCAAGATTTCTTATTTGCACCAAAACGAGCAAGAACACCAGTTAAAGCGCTTTCCGGCGGTGAAAAAAACCGTCTATTATTAGCGCGTATCTTGCTGAAACCAAACAACTTACTTATTCTTGACGAACCAACCAACGATTTGGATATCGAAACGTTGGAACTTTTAGAAGAAATGCTTGCCAACTATCAGGGTACGTTACTGTTAGTAAGCCACGACCGTGAGTTTGTTGATAATACGGTGACAACAAGTTGGATCTTCGAAGGAAATGGAGTCATCGAAGAATTTGTTGGTGGTTATCACGATGCAAGACAGCAACGTGAGCAGGTACTGGCCGCTCGTCAGTCGGCTGAAAAAGCAGCGAGTAAAGAAAAAGTGGTTGAGGAAACTCCCAAAACACCTCAGCCTAAGAACAACTCGAAGAAATTATCATATAAGCTGCAAAGAGAACTAGAAGCTCTTCCAGCTAAACTAGAACAATTAGAGTCGGATATTGAGACGCTGCAAGAACAAGTGAATGATCCGGAATTTTTCGCTAAATCTGTAGAACAAACTCAACCGGTATTGGAACAGCTTGCTGCTCTTGAGCAGGAGTTGGAAATCGCATTCGAGAGATGGGAAGAACTCGAAGCAATGCAACAGGATAGTTAAGAATTCAATGAATTGTAGTCACAAATTCAAACTAACCGCCATCGCGATGATGGTAGGTTCATCAATGAGTGCAAACGCTGCATTGTATCAAGTTATCGAAGTTTCACCTGAGGTAAACGGTGACGTTGTCGATTTTGAATCGGCTTATGGTGTCGCGATTCAGCAGGGTGATGTTGAGGATGCCTCTACAGGCTCTCCATTTGCTCTAGGGTGTTTTGATTCAACAGCAAACTGTACAGATGATCAATTTAAGCTGGCCGTAGAGAGCCGTACAACGCCATTATCGGCAGGTCAGGCAGTCGACGGTATTAGCTATCGTGAAGAAGTACCATTTGGAATGGACTCTCGATTTGCTTACGTAGACGATCGTGATGATTTTGAAAGTTACTGTTATTACAACCTTGGCTACAACACCTGCGAGACATGGTCTGCGGTAAACATTGTGCCTTGGGAGAATGAACGCTACAAAGACTTTACCTCTAATGCTTTGGCATTTGTCGAAGGTGATAGCGCGGCGTACACAAATGAGTACAACAACGTTATTAATAGCTTAACGTCAACCGGTGAAGCAGTTGGTAACCAAAGCGTAATCAGTGCAGATGATTCATCTACGCTGGAAACGCGTAACACAGTGGTTGCTCCGGTTACTCCAAATATCGTTACCGAAGAAGATCAAGCGGCTGTTGTTGAAAGCCATGCGTGGAAAACTGATGGTACTTTCACATCGGGTAGTGTTTCGCGTACAGCAAGCAACAATAATGGTACTCACCATACCTCTAAAGCTGCTATCTGGGACCAGAACGGTAATGTTTCAGAGCTATCGTGGCCAAGTAATACGTCAAGCGACAACAATCGTCTGGCTCAAGGTAGCATGCGTGATTTCATCGTTGATGGAGCGACTGTGTACGGCGTTGGTTACAACACGTATTCTGACAACAACTATATGAACGCGACCGTGTTTGTGGGCACGCTAGAGTCTGAAACATCGATCGAAAACGTTACTTGGTCGAACAAAGTGGTAACTGGCGCACGTCAGAGAGAAGACGGTGATACCATTCACTCGAACTCACGTCTGACAGCCGTCAACTCAAATTTTGTTGGTATCGGTGAGGCAAAACGCAGTATCCCGACAGCGGGTGCGTACCCTAATCGTTTGTTTATCGTACCTGATGTTCGTTCTGACTCTCTAAGCGCTGTGTACCCAACTTCTGGCATCTTCTTTAATGGAGCTGGCGGTAAAATGGGTGGCATCAACGCTTACAACGAAATTGTCGGCCAGATAGACGCTGACTCTACGCGTGAAGATGACGGTAAACCACGTCGTAAGCGCGGATTCATTTACCCATATAGCGCAGATGGTGCAGCAAGCGAACGTGCTGAATCACTATTCGGTGGTAAGGCATGGCTTCTAGATTCACTGACTAACGGTGGTGACTACTCTGACGCGAACAACCAATTCCGTATCATCGATGCAACAGACATCAACGATGCAGGTGTGATATCAGCTACTGCATTGAAGTGTTCTGGCGGCTATAACTCTGCAGCGCACAATGCTTCTTGTGATGTTACCGAAGAAGTCGTTGCGGTTAAACTAATGCCTATTCCTGATCAAACACAGGACGACATCGTTTCTCGAAACGTGGAAGAAGAAAGTGCGACACGCGAAGGTGCCGGACTTGGTTGGTTAGCTTTGACCATGCTTGGCTTGTTTGGGTTCCGTAGAAAATAGTTAAAAAATTTTAATACAAGCACAGACTCACAGATTTGAGTCTGTGCTTTTTTTATGCCTTGAGAAAATTCCAAAGTTGATCGATTCTTGTAGTTGGAGTCATAAAAACTCCATTAAAGTTTCACAAAAACAGAAGCAATTTTTCAAATGGATCTGTATGAGGAATTACCTATGAAGAGACAAAAGCGTGATCGCCTAGAACGAGCTCAATCTCAAGGCTATAAAGCTGGGTTGAATGGAAGGTCCCAAGAGGCTTGCCCATATCAACAAGTTGATGCTCGGTCGTATTGGTTAGGTGGTTGGCGTGATGCCAGAGATGAAAAAAACTCTGGTCTCTATAAATAATAACTCCCACATACAATAGAAGGATTTGAAAGGGCTCTTAAAAGAGCCTTTTCTGCATTCTGAGCAAAAGAAAATTGACAGGGATGGGTCTCGCGAAGTGCAACAAAAAGCATGAGATACAAAAAAGGCTCCAACCGGAGCCCTTTAAGAAATAGCAGAAAATCTTAGCTTAGAAGCTAGAAGTGTCCTGGAACAAACCAACTTTAAGATCTTTCGCTACGTAGATTTCTTTACCGTCTACTAATACACGGCCATCCGCCAGACCCATAACAAGCTTACGGTTTACGACGCGCTTCATGTGGATTTCGTAGGTTACTTTTTTCGCTGTTGGCAGGATCTGACCTGTGAATTTCACTTCACCCACACCCAGAGCACGGCCTTTACCTTCACCGCCAATCCAGCCTAGGTAGAAGCCAACAAGCTGCCACATAGCATCTAGGCCAAGACAACCTGGCATTACCGGGTCACCAGGGAAGTGGCAATCAAAGAACCAAAGATCTGGAGTAATATCCAATTCCGCTAGAATTAAGCCTTTACCAAAGTCACCTTCCGTTTCTGACATTTTGGTAATACGATCCATCATAAGCATGTTTGGCGCAGGCAGTTGTGGGCGACCTGGGCCGAAAAGCTCACCTTGGCTCGAAGCTAGAAGATCATCACGATTATAAGAATCACGTTTGTTTTGCATTATCAATCACTCCAATTTTTGACAGATGCATCTTAGTGAACACGTGTACGCTAAACAACTCCGATCAGTACTAAACAAACCAGTTTTTGATACGCTGCACAAATCCTTCCGTGTGTTCATGTCTTTCAAAGTTTTCAATACGTTCAGCAATTTTTCCAATAATGCTGTCGTCTTCACCACGGAATGGTTTACCCATCAAGATAGGAATGGCTTCATCGACAGTCGATACTGACCAAATGTTGAACTCTCCATTCTGAATGCTTTCTATGACGCTTTTATGTAGGGCTAAGTGCTTAAGATTCGTCTCAGGTAGGATCACACCCTGACGCCCGGTAAAGCCTTGATGCTTACAAACCTGATAGAAGCCTTCGATTTTTTCATTCAGACCACCAACGGCTTGCACGCGACCAAATTGGTCCACGGCACCCGTGACGGCGATCTGTTGGTCCACCGCACATTCAGACAATGCACTTACTAAACAGCATAGTTCAGCAAGCGAGGCGCTATCGCCATCAACTTCACTATAAGACTGTTCAAACACAATAGAAGCGGCGTAGGGTAATGGTTCATCAAAGTTTAGCGCAGAACTCAAAAACGCCTGCATGATCATCATACCTTTGGCGTGCAAGTTGCCGCCGAGTTCAGCTTTACGCTCAACGTCCGAGACATCACCGTCACCAAAGTGAATCACACAGGAAATACGCGCAGGCTCGCCATAAGACACAGGGTGGCCCGCCATATCAATAACCGTTAAGCCATTAATCTGTCCAACTTGTTCACCGGTTGTTTCAATGATCACTTGACCATCAAGTATGTCGTACACGGCACGTTGTGGCAGGTAAGATTCACGGTAGTATTTATCGTCAATCGCATTGTCTATTGCCTTGAAGTCAATTACTTCTGAATTACAGTGTTGGCTGGCAAGTGTTAAAAGCTGACAATGCCACATTACGCCAAGGGGAAGATAATGCTGGTCTTCCATTTCACGCATACCAGCGAGCATAAGTCTTCGATAAGCGTCTTTATCCAAACTTGGCAGGTTGTACTCCGCACACACCCAATTCACAAAACCCAGATAGGAAGATAAATTGTCCTGAGATAAGTGGATGTCTTCTTCAACCTCGGTATACATACAAAGGCCTGATGAGAAATCCTCATCGACATATTCAAGTTCTGCTAACTGGCTTCTGTCACCCGTTACAATGAGCTTTACGTCGTATGTGTTTGAAGTAACGGCAGGCACTGCAACGCGCGTAGGGCTCATGTTCATTGGAACAAATGGTTGCTTTTGAATGGCCGCTTTAATACTTGGCCAGTAGCCAGGGTTTGCCAGAATCAAATTAGCAGGAACCATGAGGTAACCGCCATGCGCTTGAGCAATGAGTCCCTGTTCTAACGTCACTTCGCCATTCTCAGCGATACTGTAACGATCAAATAAATGTTTCGCGTCGAGCGATTCGGTTGTCACTACTGGCGAAGAAGCACTTTGTTCGACCGCCTTACTGATAAATCCACGGTATATTGAATTATCAACGCAATTAATCAGTAGGATACGGGTAAGGCCACCAATGTTTGTGAAGCGAGAGATTGTGGCGGACATTCGAGGTTGTAGATCAAAAAATGTCTTCTTTGGTAATGTCGAAGCGGACTTCAATAATGCTTCGTATTCATCGAACGAAGGCGTAACGTCTTGCCAGTTAAGTTGGTTCATTAAAATTCATCATCATTTAATTTGGCGCCATTATAGCGAAACCGCCAATAACTCCCTAGTCCCAATTTCTACAATAACAATTCGGTACGGGTTAGCTTGCTCAAGACTTAGACAAATGAGTGATCAGCATCGATACTTCATAGAGATTTGTTTGCTGATCTTAAATAACTGGGTTACGCTGTCACTAGGTGAGAAATATGGGTCGGAAAGGATGAAATATCAGCAACTTGAAAATTTGGAATGTGGGTGGAAGTGGAACTATCTGATCAAGAAGTGGAAGGATGGAGAGGCGATAACGCGTCACATTGACTCCAGTGAAGCAGATGCCGCAGTCGCTGAGCTACGACGTCTTGAGCACGAACCTACACAAGTACTGGCATGGATAGATAACCACATGTCAGAAGAGCTTGAGAATAAGCTAAAGCAAGCAATTCGAGCTAAACGCAAACGCCATTTCAATGCTGAACAAGTTCATACTAAGAAGAAGTCCATCGATTTGGATTACCGGGTTTGGGAAAAGCTGTCCAGCCGAGCGAACGAACTAGGCTGTACACTCTCTGATGCGATTGAATACCTGCTTTCCGAAGCATCAAGAAGTGAAAAAGCAAGCCAGAAGGTAACGTCAATTAAAGAAGACTTAAGTAAGCTGCTATCCAGTTAAGGAGTATTAAATGTTATACGTAATATTGATTGCTGCTGTTGTTATCTTTTGGCTGATTGCTGTTGACCGACCAGTGCTTAAGGTGTCGTTTGACGATGGCCATATCACGAAAGTAAAAGGCCACATGCCGCCGTCTTTTAAACACAACTTAGAAGACATTAGCGAACATAATCCGTTCACTGGAGAGATGAAAGTTTATAATCAGCGTACCGGTATGCGATTGGTCTTTTCTAAAGCGGTACCGAAGAAAACCCAACAACGAATTCGAAATGTTTTCCCTCATCAAGGCTTTAAAACAGCCAAAGGCAAAAAGCGCGCTTAGTCTACATATCAATTACTTCTTCACGTTAAATGGGACGCAAAATAGCGTCCCATTTTTGTATTTAAAACGTAGAAAACTAACATAACCCCAAATCTATCAATTATTTATATGGGGTTCTGTATGCGCTACGTTGTCACGTTATTAGCCTTTGTACTTTTTAGCTCTCCGACGTTTGCGGATGATTCACAAACCAATCCGGTAGCGAAAAAGATTAAAAATAAACTTCAGCGAAAAGTCACTAAACAGTTCGATGATTATCAGGGCTATTGCGATGTCATGATAGAAATGGAACACAAGGGAAGTAAAGCATCCATTAAGCGAGTATCAGGGACAGGTGACCAAGTTGTGTGCCGATACGTGAAATCCAATTTAAAAATCGGTCAGCGCTTTAGATACAAGGTTCCCGAGAAGTATATCCGACTCCACATTACAACGAACTAGCCAGTGGTTTGAATGGAATGTTAGTGACACTGTCATGTTTTCTGAACCGCCCTGAATGGCATTCAAGCTCTTATCGAGCAATGATTTTTTTAACTTCGTTTTAGTACAAGGATTTATAGAGTGTTTGAAATCGTTATAGTAATTATTTTATTCCTAGTGTTGATTGTTCTCTCATCCAAGAAAGCAAGTAAGAAACAACGCAAAGAGCAGGTTAAGCCTTTTATTGGTTCAAGTGGTAGTGCTATGGATGCACCTCAAACCAAATGCATGCGTGTTCCACACAAAAAGCATGTCTACTTAAGCTCTAAGACCGAGCGAAACTTCTATAACGTTCTACAAGAAATATTACCTTCGGACTGCGTTGTACATTGTCAGGTTTCATTGATGACGCTAGTGCAGCCGGTTAACTTTAAAGACAATTCTAGAACCTGGGCTAAGCGCATGGATTACGTCATTACAGACAGAAATACCAAGGTTCTCGCGGTTATAGAATTGGATGATTCATCCCACAGACAAAAAAGGCGTCAAGAACGCGACCACTATGTGAATTCAGCTTTAGAAGGGCATCACAAGTTGATCAGGTTTGATGCTATTGGCAAATATAATCCAATAGATGTTGCTAAAGTCATCGAAAGAGAGACGGACATAAAGTGTAATTCCTTAATGGGTCTAGTTCAGACTAGTTAATTTGTCGTGTTAGGTTAAAAACAAAACGGAGTCATTTTGTGTTGGCTCTAAAGCTTAACAGCAATAATGAAAGCGTATAAGAAACCTTGCGACATACTTCGTAACCCTAAAAATGACGGTTTACACAAGGTGCCAGCTACTCATAACATAGACAAGTCGATTGGCCTCGACTGGCTTACACATTTGAGTCGTAATGACTACTCAAATATGAAGCCAACACTAAAGCCGAACCTTAGCGATGGGGTTCGGCTTTTAGTTTTGGATCTGATTATCAAAAAGCACCAAATGAAATGCGTGACTGTCTTGTTGAGTCTCAAACGGTTTATAAACGAGAAGTTTGTGACGAATACTCGCAAGCTGTATTATTCTACCTGTTGATTAACGATAACGCTTTGGATCTTCTGGGGAAGTATGCAGTTAACCTTAACCGAGTTTAAACAATCTCATTTTAAACAGCTGGTGGAATGGATTAAGACCGATGAGTTGAATTACTTATGGGGCGGACCAGCATACACTTTTCCATTGACTCAAACACAAATCAAACGACACTGTGCTCAAGCTGAAGTGCACCCTTATCTTGTCACCATGAATAGCGACAATGTAGGGTTTATCGAACTGTACAAAGTAACAGAAGATCATTATCGGATCTGTCGAGTTTTTATAAGCGAAGAGTTTCGTGGGCAAGGGCTCGCAAAGAAGATGATGACGCTAGTGATTGATAAAGCGCGAAATGACTTGTCTGCCGAAATACTGAGTTTAGCGGTCTTTGAACATAATACGGCGGCTAGGAAGTGTTATGAATCTCTTGGTTTTAAGACGTTAACGGTTGAATCCGGTACCAGATACTTTAACGGCAAGTCGTGGAAGCTGTTACGCATGGAAAAACAATTTTAGTGTCTTTCGGCTGCCATGCACTTATCTCAAGCTTGGGCTTGCCCATTGAGTATTACCATTAGCCATTCACTATCTACCTTAAGAACCTGACCAATCACGGAGCGAGAAATGGAATTTGTTCCCGTAAACATCGAACAGCAATTAGATTTATGTTTAGCCTTTCGTAGAGATGCTTATGCAGTCAGTTATGGCAGTCTTGATGGTTTTAATACTGAAGATACGACAGCGTGGTTTGGGAGATTAGCGTCTTTGCCGGACGCTGGTTTTTATCATGCAATCAAGAATGAAGAAACCATTGGTCAAATCGAGTTTAGGAAAGACTTGATGGATGATGAAGGCGTAAAATATGGCTACATAAACCTTTTTTACTTAAAACCGGAGTTTCGTGGCCAAGGTTTGGGTAGCGAGTTGCAAGACTTCATATTTTCACAATTAAAATCTGCCAAATGCAAGTATGTCCAGTTAAGGTATTTACCAGCCAATAGCCAAGGTGTTGCGTTCTATCGTAAACATGGCTGGAAAGACGTTGGTGAGATGGATACACGAGGGCAACTGGCTCAAAAACGCATACCTGAATAGGAGATAGTCATGATCGATTTTGAAAACTCATCGGTGTTTAAGCTAAAACCGATTGAAGAATCGAAGGTGAGAGAAGATTTCTACAAGTTTCTGATTGATGGCGAAGAAATCATTGCCGCTTTCAAAAGTATCCGTGATCAAGTGGTTTTCACCAACAAACGAGTTATTGCTGCGAACGTTCAGGGGATTACAGGTTCAAAAGTGGACTATACATCATTGCCGTACAGCAAGGTAAACGCGTTCTCTGTTGAAACGTCCGGCACATTGGATCTGGATTGTGAGATCGAGCTTTACCTCAGCGAGGTTGGTAAAGTGCTGTTTGAGATTAAAGGATCTTTCGATCTGGTCACTTTCAATAAACACATCAGCCAATGTGTGATGGGCTAACAAGTTAGCTTTATAGATTCACTACGCACGGCATTTTGAAGCGTTACACTCAACTTTATGGTAGCTGGTGGCGCTCAAGATAAAAGTAGGGCGTATGGAGCATTGTAAACAAAAAGCAAGTAGGGAGCCGATACCTTGGGCATGTCGATTGACTTCGACTGGCTTCAACATCCATATAGTGTTTTCTCTTTCAAGCACGAAGCCAAAAACAAAGCCGAACCTTAGCGATGGGGTTCGGCTTTTTGTCTTAACAGTGTTACCGATATGCATTAGTCTGTATATGTGAGTTAAATGCTGAGACCTATCAATGAAAAATACTTATTATGAATTATTCGCACATAATTTGAAGAACCAAGATTTTCCACCCATCGTTGCATTAACTGGCGGTTGGGGGGTTGGAAAAACCTACTATATCACTAATGAATTAATGCCAGCTCTTATTGATGATGAGGCATTGCCGAATAAGGTTGAATATATTTCATTGACTGGCGTGTCCAAGCTTAGTGATTTTAAAGACAAGCTAATCTCAAAAACCTACTTTACAAATTCTAATGACATTGGGCACGCCAAGGGCTTGCTTAGAGGGACGCTAGCATTCATACAAACAGCAACAAAGGGAACAGACGAAGCTGCTGCATCCTCCGCCTTGAATGCAATAGTTAAGGGAGCTAGCGGAGCTATAAGGGAATCTGTTTTAAGTAGAGTTGAAAATGTAATCTTTGTTATAGATGACTTAGAAAGAGTGAGTGATAAAAAAGTCATAAACCAAATTTTAGGGGAGTGCTTAGACCTATCATTAAATAATCACGTTAAATTCATAATTGTATTTAATGAAGATAAGACTAAAGGAAACATTCAAGGTTCAGATAAGTTTTTTTCAGCAAAAATAGTTTATTCTAAAAGCTATGATGACTTAATAAAATTGCTCTTAATTAAATATTCGAATTTAAATAATTACGAAGATGGCATTAAAATCAAAATAAAAGAAAAAGGTTTAACCAACATAAGAGTTTTAATGAGGTTGTTTGGTAAGTTAAGTTCAATATATGAAAGTATTAGTTCGAACCCACAATTTGATATAAATTTAAGTATGGATTCAATAATCCCAAGCGCTATTGAAATTGCTTATCTCCATTACATAGAAGGTCTGACAGCAACAAAAATAAAAAGCGCGAAGTCTGAAAACCTCAAAAAAGACAACTTTAAAACAACCAGAGCTCTAAATGATTCAACAGAGGCGTTAATTGACTTCATCTGCAATGAGACCGTATGTATAGTAGAGCTTAGTGATCTAGGATACTTACCTGAGAACCATGATGCTGTTGACAAGTTGATTTTCGAAACCCCTTACAATATTGAGAAAGAAGTATTCATATCTAGTATAACTAAGTTAGAGCATTACATCTCAGAGCCTGGAGAAAAAAAATCTCTCGTTAAATGGTTTAAAGCTTGTGAACGGTATATGTATCTTTGTGAGATGAGTTACATAAATGACAACCTAAACATTGAGTTAAAATTAAAAAATTACCTTGAACAACAAGAGCTCACAAGAGATTCCTATACTGTAGGGTATCGTAGATTATCATTTAACAATCAATTTATTTTAAATGAATATGCTATTTTTGAAAAAGAAATCAATGATAAAAAGGAACAAGAGCAATTAACTACTTTGTATAGTAAGGCTGAATCATCATGGGAGTTGGCTGACTTAGACTTTTATAATCTTTATAAAACATCATCACTAATAACGAAAGAGTCTGCATCTAAGTGGTTTAACATGATTACAAATTGGAAAGAATCAGATATAGGATTATTTGCCACGTTCATACATTCAAGATATAACGACTTTAATTCTGAATCCTTCAATAAGGATATCGAAGGATTACATGAGCTAAACACTAAAATAAAACAGGACACAAAAGACATGGAAGCTGGGCAAAGGTTAGGAGCACTTAAAACATTAATGCATAACTTGGAAATAGCACACCAACAGCTCACTAAAAAATGGCCATGACTTGTAGTTCTATCTTTTTTTACTGGGTACCTATTCGGCGGCTGCCACGAAACGGTAAGACGTTTTCTTTTGCAGGATAGACCTTAGGTTGGCTGATGTGACCATACATTTCGCCAAACTAAAGATGTTCGTCACGCAAAGCTTTCCAATTCCTTCGTGCTGAACTCACGACGGTGTGGTGACAATGGCGCGTTTCTCTCTGATTTTAAACCTAGACTAACGACGGCCATCGCGTAATCAAACCAACGCCACTTGGCTCTTCAGCAAAAAAAGAGTAGGGAAGTCATACAATTAACTTCACAAGTCGTCAATAAACATCCTGACAATTATAAGTATTAGTGACCGTGTAACGTAATATTATCGAGATTCTCGTAAGCCTCAGATAGATGTGGGCTCTGCATATGGTGAGTATTCTTAGTGTACTTTTTTCAGCTATATTTATCTTGAATATCACATTTAACAAGATGGGCTAGACAATGAAACTAGCATATTACGTAAGCAATATAGCTCAAGATAATAGCGACCACGAGGTCCATAATAGTGGTGACCATGAAGTCCATAACTCGGGTTGTCCTCATTTTGATAGAATCCAATCCAAGACTTATTTAGGCTTATTTGATAATTGTGCGGAAGCAGTCATTGAAGCGAAGAAAAAATACGACCAGTCAAATGGTTGTTATTGGTGCTGTAACGAGTGCCACATGTCACACTAGTTAGGAACGGGAACTTTCTACAAAAAAATCGCGCACGCACATCCTGCTGGTAAGCTCACAATAGAAATGAAGGCGACATTTGAGAAACACCAAGAGCCATACGCAGCAGGAACTTGGTGCAAGTGTCGCCGTCAATAACTCTGGATTAGAGTTAAAGCGCTTTGAGTTCATGAGAAGCAGCAGACAGCATTTCACTGATCGCCAGCAAGTCAGGAATGTTGAGAGCGTATCTACACAATGGAACGCTATAAAATCAGAGCGTAAGAAAGTACGGCTCAATTAGAATGCTCAGGCGAATTAGTAGCAGAACTTCAAGAACGCCAACTTGAACTGATAAACCGAGCGAACTTTGGTTCAGGATCTTGTTAGCTCAAAATGTTGCAGGCAAGCAATAGAAAATCAATCCAGCTATTCGGTTACTTGAATGAACAAGATGAATAAGCAAGATCCCGAGCCAATGTGTATGGTGTCGAACGTAACGAAAGAATCAGTGTAAGAACTTAATCGGCGTCTTAGATTTAAAGCTGATGACTGGTTTTTAAAAAATTGGACGTTGTGGTGAAGTTGAATTCATGGCCCAGGCAAGACAGCGGATAAAACCTTTAAAGAGGCAAAAGCCAAATACGGTGTAATTAAGCTGACATCAGCACTGTTAATCTTTTAATCCTTTAGTGCGCATTATGTATAAAGGGGTTAATAGCAGCTTAGACTGGTGCACCCGACTGTAAGGCACTGACTAATCTAGGGTTTTTGTATTTATCTTCAAGCAAATTGTACACTACATCTTGATCATCAAGCCCTAGAAGGTCAGCGATTCTAAAAGCCATTTCCCAATCAAGAACACTGCGACCATTGCGGTAATTACTAATTCTACTTGCGCCAACGTCCAAAAACTTAGCTAACTGATAGTCAGAGGTAAGCTCTAACTGGATTTTCAGTTCGTCTAAAAGCACATTTGTATAATTAGTCATGTTCCCGCATTCCTTCACTGTGTTGTTAAATTTTAGTGGATAGTCCCGCGTCTTTCACTATTGCAAGCATCTTGCAACCGAAAAAAGATTTCCTTAACGTTGTTTTTGAGACAGGAAATCAACAGCTTGCGGAGGCTAGACCGTGGAACGTATCGTTACCAACCCAATTCACTTACCTTGCCCTGATATGGCAGGGTGTGCAAACCCAGACCCAGATAAAACAGCCAAATCTCTACGTAAAATTGCTTTACTGCGTGAAAAGTTTGCCGAGCAGTTCCCTAAGAAAAAGCGCAGCTACATCCCAGCACGTTTTCGTCAGGGGGTGTCAGAATGAATTTAAGTATCTGGAAATCAAAGCGCAATAAATCACAATTTGTTGCATCACTCGACAATGGCACACACCTTTACTTTGACGCTTTCGAACTGGAAACCGTCGAGGCGTCATTGTGGCTTTACCAAGGCACCACGTTAGTGGCATGTATCCGAGCAACCAGCGATATCATGCCAAAAGTAACGGACTACGCTCGCCGCATGGCAACCATGGGCGCCCAAAACTACGGTGAGCCGCTAAACGAAATCCGCAAGCAAGATGAAGCGCCCCAAGTGGGCGCGGATTCTTCTGTTGAGGTAACAGCATGATTGAGAGAAAACTAAGAAATCCAACGGACAAATATACCTTTGGAGACTTCGGCGGCTCATCCATGTATCACCCTGATGGTTATAAGGTTCCAGACGATGAACCAATATTAATTTTTAGAGCCAAGGATTTAGGTGTCTTAGCTGCTATTGCTGCCTATTTAGATATGCTTATTGAACAAGAGCCCTCCGGCACCATAAGAAGTCATTTGGAGTCGATGATTCAGGTTACAGAAGCCATATTGAGCTATCAGCAGCTTACATCCGTGAAGTCAGTAACTTGTTCGCAAAAAGCTCACCATTCTACTATTAAGCAGTTGAATGGTGATGTTCAAGAAGCGCTTGTAAATGCTCGTCATATTTTGTGTGATGTTTATGGTGTTGAGGCTGCGTAATGAAGTACTTATACCAACCGCAACCACCGCGCCAGTTTACCGGCCAACTAAGCCCGCAGGATGTGGGCTTTATAACGGCGTTAGCCCAAGACGTCACCATCACTGAAAAGAATATCGCCGCTATCGAAAGCGGTTTTTTTAGCACTCCAAACCATGATTGGATGGAAAGTGAACTAAAAAAGCTCAAATCGTTTGACCAAATTCACCACTTACGCACCTTAGAAAGTGCTGAACTCGGGCGCGAAGCGCTGGACGAAGTCCAGAAAAGACTAGGCTCGTCAAAGGGCGCAAAAGTCGGACACGGAAAAAGAAAGCAGATAGAGCGATTTATTACCCGTTCCCGCCGTTTGCCGCCGCGTCATAAAACGGAATCGTTTTGTGGCGACAACGTGACCGATGAATATCGAGAGCGTCCAGAATCGCAGACAGGCTGGATTCTGAATGAAAACAAGCGCCTAGAATGGCAACCAATTGGCAAAAGTCGTGCGTATTTGATGCAGCGTGGCTGGGCTAACCAAGTCAAAATGCAGGTAAAATTCCACCCAAGCCCGTCTGATGCACCTGCGCCGCAAAGTGGCGAGCGTTTTACCGAAAAACTGACACCACGTGCTGTTAAGAAAATCTTTGAGTCGGGCGCCTATGTTGCCGCGTGTCATGGTGGTTTCAGTACCTTCCTGACGTTGACCTTTAGCCCTGAGCAGCGTGAACGCATCTTTGGCGGTGAAGCCATTACCGAAGATGGGCTGCGTTATTGCCCAATCCAAACCACCATTGGCGCCGAAGTATCCCGTTTTCTGGATGGACTGAAAAAGATGTACCAGCGCGGTTTTGAATATTCCGCCAAAGCCACTGACCAACTGGCACTGGATGGCGACAAGGTCAAAATTGACGGCAGAATTGGACGCCCGCTTAAAGCCACTTGGAAAGACGACCAAGGCATTAAGCACGTGAAAGAGATTCACGGCGCAACCAAGAAACCGTTCGATTTCCATTACATCTGGGTTGCCGAATCGCCAGCTAACGACGATGGCGAACCCAATCCCCATGTGCATGTGCTGTTGAATTGGCGCATTGAACAGCATCACTTTGCGGGTTGGGCGCAGCGTATCGAGCAGCTTTGGGGTAATGGCATGGCGCACTTGGAGAAAATTAAATTCGGTGAAGCGGCGGCAGGTTATCTGATAAAAGCCGTTGGCTATGCCGCTAAGGGTGACAATGCCGACCAAGGCTTAATCAAGGGCAACCGCTATAACATTGCTCGTTGCAGTCGCGCACCCGATTGGGAGGTACTCAGTTCGTTCGACGTCGACAACATGACAGGCATCATCAAAGAGTGTGGCTATCGTTTGGAGCAATGGCGCAAGCCGATGCAGCGCGAGATTAGGCGCAAAGAAACCAAGAAAGCCGACGCCATTCGCGCCATTGACATCAATCGAAAGTCGGGCAAACACGACGCGGTGCAAAAGCTCAACCACCTAATCAAAAAGCTCGACCATGAAGCCCGCCAGATTCGTGAAAGAATCAAGAGTCGCGGCACGTTCGCCAGTAGCCTAAACCAGTTTTCGATTGTATTTGAGGGTGAAAAACACCGACGCAACGCGGGAATGTTTTTGCTGTGGGCTTGCGGTGCGCGGGGCTGGTCAATGAAAGCCTCACACGAAACCAAAGGCAATGACTTTGATTTGTTGCGCGACGATGCCCGTTGGATGTTTGAAGAAGAATTTCAATACTTCCATTTACGGCAAGCCGACTGGAAAAGCCAACTTAGCCAAGACATACCACCGGAACCCGATTTTCACACCATAAAAAGCAATGACATGGCAACGTATCATGATTATTGCCGTTACACCCATTAAGCCTATTTAGGCGCTTGCTTGCGAAACGATTTCAGCAAACAAACTAAGGAATGTGAATGAGCAACATCGACAAAATCACCAACGAAATGGAAGCCGAAGTGAAGCGCAGCAAGGGCGGTATTTTCTGGCGTCTGCTATTGGTCTGGATGAAGGAAGTCAACAAGCAAATCCAGAACAAGCCCGCGTCTAACGACGAACTGGCGGAGGTGTAAACATGGAAATGCTATCTCTGAAAGAATGCCAACAGGCACTTGCCGCGCTCGATGCTGCCGACAAGCTCAACGCCAGTGTTGAGAAGGAACTCAGCCAGTTTAAACAAATGGACACCAACGCCATTATCAAACGAGCCAGCAAAATGCTCATGACGGGCAATTTTAGCCTTGAAGCGTTCGGCTTGAATCCAACCTTATTTCAGCAAATCGAACAGTTAACCAAGCTCAACAACAAGGCGCGGGACAAATACCGCGCTTGTGTCGTGGCGAACATTGAGCAGTTAAACCAAGTTGAGGTCAGTGCCAATGAGTAAACATCCAAATCCAGTTCGCGGGCACGTTTCGTGCCCCGTGTGTCAGAGTCATTCCACCGTTCACCGAGTGGGTGAAGGCAAGCTGATTGCCGAAGGGGAACCAACTAAGAACGGGCGCAATTTGGGGCTGCTTTATTACAAGTGTCCCGACTGCGGCAACAGCCCAATGAGCAAAAGCATTAACGCGTATTTGGAATCCAACATGGTCGAATCGGTTGAACAGCTAAATTCGGGTGACCCTGTCACGATTGAGGCGGAAATACCAGCGGTTGAACCAACGCCCGACATCGTTGAAAGCCTTGATACACCTGACTTGCCCGTAATTGAATCAAGCGAATTACCAAGCGTTGAAGTCAGTACCACAACCGTTGAAACTGAGCCGCCAGCACCCGTTAATAAGCGCGCATTTCCGGTTAAAAAGGTACTCGCTGGGGTGGCATTAGTGACCTTGTTGGTGTGGGCAATTCGTCAACTGATACCAACCAAGAAACCAACCGAACAGGGAGAACCCGCTAATGCAGGATGATTACGAAAACCAACCCGATTTGGACGATTGGGGCGACTTTTCCAGCGTGTTAACCGACCTCGAACAAACCGAAGTCAGTGTGCTAAGTAATGCGCCTACTACCGCCGCCAACGACGACGAATACAAGCCAGCGGGCGAAATGTTCGAAGGGGCGTTGTCGGTGCTGTTTACCATTGCCGAGCAAGCCACGACCATCATTTCAGGCGTTGAGTTTGAGTTTGATGAAAAAGGCAAAGCCGCTGTGATTGATGCGGCGTTACCTGTGCTGCAAAAACACGGTGACGCGGTAACGTCAATGTTTGGTGACTACATGGAAGAAGCGGTGCTCGGTCTGGCGGTGCTGTCGCTGATTTACAGCGCCAAGAAAAGCATGGCGCAGCAAAAAGCCTTACTCGAATTAGAGGAGAAAAAACCACGTGAGCAGCAAGAAAAAACCGCCGCTTAGGTTTCCCAATCCGGTTAATTCGAATCCGTCCCATGATGCCGAACACGTGGTGTATGTGGCGGGCACCGGAGGCGGCAAAACCTCGGCGGTGAAACATCTGGGTTTGGTGCCCAAAGCGGCGCAAGTGGCGTTCTTTGACCCATACCGAAACTATGCAGGAAGTAAGTTTCGCGGGCAATTGTGCCTTGAAACCAGTTCGCGGATGGCGTTCGTCAAAGCCTTAGTGATGGCACGTAAACGGGGCAAATCGTTCAAGCTGGCGTATGTGCCAAGACAAGGCGCTTGCTCTGATGAATTGGAGTTTTTCAGCGCGGCGGTGTGGGCGGTCGGCAATGGCAATGCAGACCGTCTGCATGTGGTGATTGAAGAACTCGCAAGCTGCGTGGAAACGTCCGGTAAGCTCAAAGGCAAAGCGGGCGAACTGTGGCGCGGTGGTCGTCAGTATGGCTTGGTGCTGCATTCCATCTTCCAGCGCGGGCAGGAAGTACCCAAGACCGTCACCGAGCAATCACCCGTTTGGTGGATTGGCGCCGTGAACTCAATGGCTGACGCCCGCTGGCTGGCAGACAAAAAGGGCTTGTGTGTCGATACCTTGGCGGAGCTGAAATCCGCCAAGTACAACAAAGCCGCGATAGGCAAACCCATTGCCGAATATATGCTGGTTCGTGATGGCATTGGCAACGTCGAGAACGCCGCTTTCAACTGTCTGACCGGACACCTCCAACGCTAATTTCAACGCCCCTCCAACCTATAGGTTAACGCTTTAACCTATAGGTTTCCCTCGCTTCCAAACCTTGCCGATTCGTCGTTTCATGAAGTCACTTTTCAACCGTGTGCAACCGAAAGGAACAACATGAAACAACAACATAAAAACCTAGCGATGGCGCTTATCCTCACGCTTATTGTGATTGCCGCTATCAACAACATCGGCGCATTGTCTTCAGTGCGCGAGACCCTTAACGGCGACAAAGGATGGTTCTAAATGGAAGCCCTAAAACAGCCTTTTAACCCTCGTCCACGCGAACTTGACCCAGTTGAAGGTGTGAACTGGGGCAACCAAGCCACGCTGCGTTTGGTGTCTGGTCCTACGTATCAGAATATCGAACTGGTTACCGACATTGCCGACCCGAAAGACATTGAGCGCATCACCGTGAAAGTGAACGGGCGCGAAATCGTCAACGTCACCGCGCAAGACTTGATTGACTTGCAAGAGCACAAAAAAGAGTACGTGCAGAAAGGTCGCTACGTGCTGAACTTCTCGGATATGTCGATGCGTACCAAGCTGGGTATCCGTACAGGTGAGCTGGTTACGCTGCAAGGCGAAATCTGGTTTATGTACATCCAGCTTAAAGCGAAAGCGGCAGGTACGACGGCGCCAATGATTCGTGCTCGTGCCCATACCACGGCAGCGCAAGCCCAACGCGTGTATATGCCGCGCATCTACTCGCAAACGTGGTTTGCTGCGTCCAGTGGTCGCACACCGTTTGATTTTGCTGAGCGCAGCGCGACGCTGTCTCTGAAACGTATTCACCTGAAAGACGAAACCATTGAACGTGTTCGTGTGCTGCGTGATGAACGTGAAGAACTCAACGTGAACAAAGCCGATAACGCTTTCGACTTGGCGTCGGCTGGTCGTGAGCAAAACCAAGGCTTTTTCTCGGTGGATTTCACACGCTGTGGCTTTGGCAGTGAAGCACGTTTGCCAACGGCGGCGATGAAACAACTGTCGTTTGAAGTGGAAAAAACCGCAGCGGGCAGCATTCCGGTGCTGATTGAAGCCATCGAACAAGTGTCTGTGCCAACCGCGCAGTAAGGGGGCGTTATGGTGATGGCGCAAAAGGGATGGGGCTCTATCTGGGATGGTTTCTTGGAAACAGGCGGTGAACTACTGACGGATGTGACCGACATTGGCACCGATTGGCTCAGTAACAAGCTGCAACACGAAGCCGACCGCGTCGAGTCCAGCAATCCCGATAAGCAGCGCGAGCACAATAACGACTACCAGCAACCAACGGGTGAGCCTGTGAATACCTCCGCATTGGCGGGGGTAACCACCACGCATCTGATGTTGGGTGCGGTGTTGTTAGTGGTGCTGTTGCTGTTGGTTTTCTACGTCGCTAAGGGGAAAAAGTAATGCCGTTGTTTATTCCATTTCTATTTGTGGGAGGACTGGGCATCTGGGCGGGCATCAAAATCAGTGGCGGCTTTGACCGCATGGGTTGGGTGCTCGGCTTACTTCTGGTGTGTTACGTGCTCTACAAGAAAGGGTTCAAATTATGATTGGCGGGCTTTTAGGTAATTCCGGTTCGTTGCCCATCAGTGCGAACAGTGGTCCCGCAACCAGCGGCGCCAGTGGTGATTCGGGTGGTTCTCTGAAAGTGGGCAACATCAACATGGGCGGCGGTGGCATGAGTCCAACCATGCTGATGGTGCTCGCGTTAATTGTGGTGGTGTGGCTATGGAAAAAGAAGTAGTTGAAATCGTCACCCATTCGGCACGTGCGCTGGGCGAGTTAAAGCCCGCGTTTCGTGCTGTCCCTGAGGGTGAATATCAGGAACTGTGTCAGGCGGTCAAAGAAGGACGCGTGAGCATCTATCGCTTTAAAGGTGAAAACCATCATCTTGTCGTTGCGGGTGAGCGTGAAGGTGACCATTACTACATCTGGGCGGCGGCTGGTCGTGGCTTGGTGGCGGGCAGTCGCCACCTGTTCAAAACCGCCAAGGAAGCGGGCATCAAAACCATGGAAGCGGAAACCGCCTTTGGTGGCGTGGCTCGTATGTTACAGACGCTGAATGTCGCCAATAAACCCAAGGGCGAATTCATCCAGCTAGATTTGGGAGCGTTATAGATGGGTAAGTCTAAATCTAAGTCGACCAATAACAGCACCACGACCAACAACAGCGGTCAGAACGCCATCAGTGGTGACAACCTTGGGGTGGCAATCTCGGGCATTAACGACTCGACCATTAACGCCACCATGACCGACCACGGCGCCATTGATGCCGCGTTTGAGTTTGGCGGGGAACTGCTCGACAACAATGAACGCGTCACGATGCAAGCCATGACCACCACTCAAGATGTGGCGGAAACCGCCATTGATGAAGTAGCGGAATTTGCGGGCAACTCGCTGGCGACCTACGCCTCAACCAACAGTGAAAACCTCAACATGCTGGCAGGGCTGGCGGGCAACCAAGCGGCGCAGAACTCTAAGAATCTGCAATCCATGATGGACTTAGCCAAGTTCAAACAAGATGGCGGTCAGGTTGAAACCAGCAAATTAACGGTGCTGTTGTCGATTGTTCTGGTGTTGGTACTGGGCTTTGTAATGGTGAAAAAACGATGAATGCACAAATGGTCGCGGGGCAATCCATCCCGCTTACGCCAGACGGTAACTGGCTCTATGTGAAATCGGCACAAGCTGAAATCGAAATTTACCGCCAACTGACGGGTGAGCATGTGAAGTTGAGCCAGTCGTCAGTGTTTAACGTCGGTGAAGGGAAAAGCCTTGGACGTTTGATCATCATCAGCCGTTCTGACAACGAAATTGAACTTCAGTTTGGTTATGGCTCGTTTACGCCTCCGGTAGAAGGTCAGGGCGTGGTCGTGCAATCCCTGCCGAGCATCACCGTTGAGCAACTGCCTGATGTGGTCGTGAAAGAACTGCCAGCGGTGCAGATTGCTGCCAATCAACAACTGGCGGTGAGTCATTTGCCGCCGCTTCACCTCGTGTCACTGCCGCCAATTGATTTCAATGGGGTGCAGAACGTCAACATCAAAGCGTTGCCCGCTGTGACGCTTGAAGCCTCGCAAGTGGTGCGCGTAGCGGAAGAAGTCAGCGAAAACTTAGTAACCGAAGCGGTGAGCGTGTTCCCGCACAACATCGCCGCCAACGCACAGCGCAAAGCCATCACCATCAAAGCATCCAAAGCCAATGTGGAATCGGTGTTTGTCGATGCCTTTGAGTTGGAAGCGGGTGAACGTATCGAAATTGGCTCGACCGCCGCCATGACCATCACAGGCGCAGCGGGCGACAAAATCACATTAATGGAGATTTAACGCATGGGAGAAGTACGCGAAAACCTGCCGAACGGCAACCCACGCAACAAGATTGAATACTTGGCAGATTGCATCGACCTTGCCACCGAAGCCGCGCAGAAAGGAGCGGCATCCTCGGCACCGCGTCCGGCAAACCTGCTGAAAAACGCCGCCTTTCTTGGTGTGCATGACTACAGCGTGAGCAATCGCTGGGCTACTAACATGGGCTATCGTGCTGCGGGCGGAATGAACGTTTACTCAAGCACCGGAACACCTGCTGCGCCGTTCTGGGGTGTGGAAGTGGTACCGAACTCCAACAAAATGCCTGTATGGGGCGCGTATCAGGTTGTGGGTGACTATGTCGAAGACCAAGACGACATTGATTTCTCTGAACTGATGGGCGGCTTTGCGGCAGCGTGGGGCAACGGTTCGAAACAGGTGGTCTTCCAAGTGTTTGACCCGCAAATGTTCTATTTGGTGAATCACAGCGGGCATGAAGGCAACGACTATCGCTGTTACCTGCGTTTTATCAGTGGTGGTGCCACGGACAAAATTCGCTTTGGTATTGTCGAGCTCAACCGTGATGGTAAGGCGACAAGAATCGTCGTAAGCAAAACCATTCAAGAATCGGCAGTGCAGCAACACCGTGAAGAATGGCTGTCTATCCCTCGTTTTCAAATGAATTCAGAGATTGGCGGTCAGCGTTACGCGTTCTTTGTTGAACGTCTGGAACACACCGACAACGGTTACACGGTGTTAACGGGAGCGGGTGTCTATTGGGGTAAAGAAGGTGAACGCCCTGAACTGGCGAACACCGAGCAACACGACCAAGGCGGATTTTACACCTTGCCCGTGACGGTACCCGCTAACGGGGAATTCAGCTTTGAACTGCCCAATTTCCCAATGCGCTATGAGCCAGAGCAGCACCTCATTTTTGCCATTACGGACGCGGAAAATCGTCTGGCACAAATCGAGAGCCATACGTCGACGTTTACCGTTTCGGGGACGACCGTTACCGTCAGCGGCGCCAGTGGCGATTTTACCTCGCCATGCAAGCTGGAAGTCTATTACAGCCAGTGTGTGAACATCGGGTTCTATCAAATGGTGTAGCCATGCAAATAGTCATTCTTGCCATCATCATCTTAGGAATTGGAGCGTTTACCATGACGACACCGACCTCAAGCGTTCGCGGGATACGCATCAACAACCCGCTTAACATTCGCATTGCGTCGAATCCGTGGAAAGGCAAAGTGTCACCCTCGCGTGACACCGATTTTGAAACCTTCAGGGCGCCAGAATGGGGCTTTCGTGCAGGGGCAATTTTGCTGCGTAACTACCAGCTACGCCATGAACTGTATACGTTAAGTGAAATCATCAACCGCTTTGCACCGCCACACGAAAACCACACAGGCAATTACGCTCGCTTTGTGGCTGGGCAAGTCAGCGTTGGCATTGACGAACGGATTGATTTGGTGAACAACCAGCGGCTGTTGGTCGATGTGCTTCACGCCATGAGCATCATGGAAGTCGGGCGCCACTACAGCAAAAACACCGTCGCTAAAGGCGTGAAACTGATTTAAACGTCAATGAAAACGTCAACGGTATCGTCAATTGACGTTTCATTATGCTAAGGAAATTTATTATGTTTGAACGTTCTACATGGAAAGGCATTGCGTTGCTCGGCTCGGTGATTGCGGCGGCAACGGGCTACGGGCATTTGTTCAGTGTCGAAGTCACCGAAACAGGCTTGAACCTTGGCGGCGCCGTGGGTTTGGCAATTCCTGCCGTCATTGGCGCTTATGAATCATTACCAGACCACTGGAAGCCAAATAAAAGTGCAGGGGGCTGGCATGGAAAGCGCCCTAGCTAACGCCTTATCCGGTCTGGGCTTTTCATCTGAGTCTATTGTGATGTTTGCCCTGATGGGGATGAATCTTAAGTATCAAATCGCCATCAACAAACAGCTTACCCAAGGGCTGCAAGACGTCCGAGAAAGTGTTTTGGTTCTAACCGCACGAAGCAAGAATGAAAGCTGACAGCTAATGTTGAGAACAGCGTCGAAAGGGCGCTGATTGTGGGTTACAAAGCGAGTAAGGAGCCGATACCGTGGGCATGTCGATTGACCTCGACTGGCTTCAACATCCATATAGTGTTTTCTCTTTCAAGCACGAAGCCAAAAACAAAGCCGAACCTTAGCGATGGGGTTCGGCTTTTTTGTAAGGGGTAAATTTATCACCTAAAACCTATCTAACTCACTGATTTATTGTCTATACTTGATGATGTTTATAAAAATAGATCGGGGTCGTTATGAGTCTTTCTGCGGATTTGTACACTATATATAAAGAAAAAATCGATGAGTTCCTCCAAAATTGGAAAGGTACAATTCACGCTTTAATAAAGGAAAACTTGTCTTATTGTATAAATCAGGCTTTTGATGAAGTGGGAATAAAAGCAGGGTATCAACTAGAAAACGAAGTAATTAAAAACAAGTTTAAACACTGTCTTAATGAGTTACTATCGCATGTGGTTTTGAAAAAACTATCATGTGTCGACGGGTTTACCAATAAAGACCAAATTGCCAACAATGCTATCAACCTAATTATATCTAAAATTATAAATACAGATCTCTTCATTGAAGTGATAATTTATCAATATTTTCCTTTGGAATATGAAGCTGAAGATTGTTACCGTTTCAATTATATAAGATGAAATGTAATCATTAAAAATAACTTCCAGCGAGACTGTCGGTTAGCTAAAGGAATAGTCTAATATAATCAAAGTTATAGTTATTATGTGGAGTAAGTTCGTGAATAAATGCCCTATATGTTCTAAATTTCGCAATCTCGATATTCATCTTTTTGAACTAGCTGCTTATTGTGAGAGTCTAGACAATACGATTTCTTATAATACCGACGAAGGGGTTGTTAATGTTCATACTCAAACTATTGGTGAGTGGCTCAAGTTAGCGGCTCAACTTGAGAATGTAAAAATAAACACTTGGAAGTTCGCTGATGATTCAGGGTGCTATTGTCGACCAGCTGCTGATATCTATGACTCTGATATGAAATATTCTTCTTCATATTCAACTGCTCTTACGCGGTTTATTTTTGTATCGAATGCATTAGAGGAAATGTATCGATACGTCGTTCCGTTTTACAATAAAAGCGAGACGGTGAAAAATAAAAATCTCCGTAAACCCAGTATGCAAACGACAGCTTTAATTGATATATGCGATGAATCTGAATTACCACAACATTTTCACCATAAAGTCGACAGCTTAACTAAGTCTATTCAAATGTGCTCAAGTATTCGAAATAAACCACTAACGGGGATGAAAGGGGTTAAACCTTCCGACTATAGCTATGGGCTTCATTTAATAAGGAATATTCGGAATTATGTTGCTCATGGAGTTTTTCCCATAGCTAACAATCCCGAGTTGGATTTAGATTTTGAACAATTTGAGGCGCTTAATGCTGTGTTACTCAACGCCTGCAGAGCTATTTGTTTCTATATTCAGGTCCTTTTAAATAAGTACAATCAAGGTATGCAGTCTTATGACCATGATCAGGCCGCGAGTGGTGTAGGTAAAGAGTTCGACTATTTTCGTAAACACTGCACACCTGAACTAGCCTTAAATTTGCATTTGATGGGAGGTTTTAGTTTCCAAGACCCATTTGGAGATTTGAAATCTATTACTTAATGAGTTTACTTTTAGTTGGTATCCACTCGGCGGCTTTCATGCGACGGCCGCCACGAAACGGTAAGACGTTTTCCTTTGCGGAATAGACCTTGGGTTGTCCAATGTGTCCGTACATTTCCACGAACTGACGATGCTCGTCACGCCAATACACAAAGCTTTCCAATTCCTTAGGGCTGAACTCACGACCAGATGGTGTGATGAGAATGGCGCGTTTCTCACAGACTTTAAATCCAGCCCAACGAAGGTCGTTAGGTAAATAGCCAAGTGATTTGATGAGCAGCAGTTTTTCTGCCATCGGATTGAGTGGAACGGTGCCATCAAGCCAACGGGTAATCGTCGGTTTGGACACGTGAAAATAATCAGCGCCTTGCTTAATAGAGTTAAACTCACGCCAAAAGAGTGTGCGGAATGATTCGTGAAACATGACAACGCTCGCAGTTTGGATAACAGAGTAAAATTATTTTTCTTATCGTTTTTGCCGATACAGACCGCAACATTATGTGGCGGTGATGGTTTTCGGCGTTTTTCGTAGATTGTGCAAAACAAGCATTACGAATAGTACAAGTAACTTGAAGTACGTAAACTGACAGAAGAAAAAATTACAATTGAGTTATCAGAGACTTATGAAAAAAATCGTCGGTTAGTAGCAAATTTTAAATCCTAGCTCGAATTAGTCCTTTAGTGCGCATTATGTATATTATGTTAAATAAAGGATAACGCTACGCCAAATCTAGACTGATTTAACCTCCTATCCCTCTCTTATTTCAATTTCATCCAGGGTTTTGAGGCTTTCATTAAACATAATGGCTATTTACCATAAAATACTTAATATAGATCTTAATAATCTATCGATTGTTAAGATCTATATTAAGGCTAATCATTTTCTACAAACACTTGAATGGCTTCATAGATGTCTTGTCTACGGACTGGTTTGGAAATGAAGCTGTCCATACCGGCTTCTAAGCATTTGTCACGGTCACTTTCTAAAGCGTGTGCTGTTAATGCGATGATTGGAATCGTGATGCCTTTCTCTCGGATCAAGCGCGTTGCGGTAATGCCGTCCATGACTGGCATCGATACATCCATAAGTATAATGTCGATTGAGTCGCTGTTATCTTCCAGAAATGCCAGTGCTTCTTCGCCATGGCTTGAGATGTGAACGTTATGTCCTAACTTGTTGAGAATTAATTTAATCACGAGCTGGTTTGAATGCGTATCTTCAACCACAAGTAAATTTAATGCTTTGACTGGGCTGTTTGCTTCAATTTTTACAGGACGATTCTGATGAAGCCTGGTCAATACCGGAATCTTTATAGTGAATGACGAGCCCACGTGTTCTTTACTATCAACTATGATGGTTCCGCGCATCATCTCCACTAAATGTTTGGTGATGGCCAGGCCTAATCCTGTTCCTCCGAAACGTCTGGTTATCGATCTGTCACCTTGATGAAAAGCCGTGAATAAACGAGCTTGTTTGGCTTTTGATATACCAATGCCCGTGTCAGAGACGGAAATTATTAACTCGTCTTTCTGCTCCAAAACCGAAACGCTCACTGTACCGCTGTCAGTGAATTTAATCGCGTTACCGATAAGATTAAATAAGACCTGAGATAACCTGGTCGAATCAATCCAATACTGTTTGTCTGGCGGTATGCGGCAATCAAGGTTGAAGTTGAGGTTTTTACTGATAGCTATTTGTTTTTGCTGGGAAATAACAAACGTCACAGCGTCACTTAAATTGGTCCACTGTTCATGTAACTGAAAGCTACCCGACTCGATTTTAGAGAGATCCAGGATGTCACTTATGATGGCGAGAAGCAGTTCCGCAGAGCTCTCCATTTGACACAGCGCTTCGAACTGCTCGTTGGATAATGTTGATTGCCTTAGTATATCAAGCATACCCAGAACGGAATTAAGCGGCGTTCGGATTTCATGGCTCATCATGGCCAGAAACTCGGACTTAGATTGGTTTGCGAGTTCAGCTTCTTCGCGTGCTTTAGCTAGCTCTGTTGTACGTACATCAACGATACGTTGTAACTTCTCTTTGGTCTCGATGTCTATTACCGCTCGTTCTATTAGAGGGCGAAAGCGTCGAAGTGTTTCTTTGTTTTCAATACTGAAGTGCCCTTTTTGTGCTCCAATTAATAGGATTATATTTTGAGTCACTTCAGAGCGAATGCCAGTCAGAATGACAGAGTTTACGTGGTTCTTGACGAATATATTTAAGTTAGAGAACTCGCCCAACCTTAATGGTTCGAACAGTAATATACATTCACCATTTAGCGCCCGCTCCATGGTGTTACCGTGTAACCAATTAACCGTATCGAATACGCTGTTCGTTGATATTAACGTTTTGAATGATTGCCTGTTATCGTCACGAGTAATAACGATAAAGTCTTCAAAGTTAATGTATTTTTTTAAGACCGTATTTAAGCCAGAGAAGATTTCATTGCGGTTTTTGGCTTCGCTCATGGCTGATATTGCCGAAAGAATGGCTTTGTTCTCGTCAGCGAGCAATTTTTCTCTATGCTTGGCTTGTTGTAACTCAACCAACGCTTCCTGCAAAGCTTCTTGCTGGTAGGTCTCTAAATATTTATCTTTCATAAGGCTTATGGAATATCGCTGATGAGATCATTAGGTTCCCATGTCCATTTTCGCCACCAATAAATCTTCCTTGTTCGCCAAAGGTAAATGGGCATATAAATGGCAGGTGTTCCAGTTCTTGGTTGATTTGTTCACAAACGCTGTTCATGTCTTGCTTCAAGTGCAACATGGGCCCTGCGCAAAAGATGTTGATGACGCCAATTTTACGAGACTCTTCTAGTTTTTGGTTGAAGGCGATATTCACAACTTTTGCCGCTCTGGCAAGCAGGTGTTCCCGACTCCCTTTCATTAAAGTGATCTCTTCTCCTTCGTCAATATCGGTAAAGAGTTCGATGCCTCCATCGGCGGTTTCTCTTATTGGGTGAGATAGTTTGTAGTAAGGCCGATCGTACAAATGACCTGCGACTCTTCCGATTGGGTATGCGCTGGAGTTAGTGAATAGCAGGTTGTCCTTACCTGTTTGATTTTGCTGGTGATTGGTCCATTGTCTATAGCGCTCTAGTGCAGGCTCACCGTCAATTTCTAACAGACAACGTCCTTCGGTTTTAGTGGCAATACCTTTGATGTTGGTCGAGGTGTGTCCAGCACTAAAAGCGATATCTACATGTTGTGAGGAATAGAATAGAGTGAGGCTCACGCCTGATTGTTGTTGGCCTTGCGCGGTAATAATGGACCAGTTTCCTTTAATATTATTATCGGCTGCCGAACCACCAATAATCGGTACTAGTGTGCCAAACCTTTGATCGATAGATTCGATTATTGATTCTTCTCTGCCAGGCGTCGCGTGGAGAAGGATTAAGTCAGGTATTTCCCCTACTCGATCGGCATCTTCAAGTGCCATATCCAACGCGTGCATGACGCCCTCGTTTTGAGTGCAGTGAGAAATGCCAGTACCGTATGCATGTGGGCCGTGATCGTAAATAGCCAATGCCGCGATAACTGGCCCGGAATGAAAACCTTGGTCTGTCATTACCGCTTGGCAAGAACTGGCTCCATGGAAAGGCGTATCAGGAAAATTCTTGAGCAGAGCTGTACGTATTAGCTCAGAGTCATACTCTTCTGTGTAATAACAGATGACGTATGCTGGGTTCTTTTGAGTCAACTCAGAACGCAGCTTTTTAACGGCTGAATGTTCATCTGTGATATGAGTAAAAACTGATTGGCACTGCATACGCTTTTAATATTGTTCATGACACTGTTGTTATACCACTCCTACCGATTTTCACTAAGTAAGAAGGTTTAATTTTCTTAAACAAATTCCAATTATCGCGGCTGATCTCCAATTTATAAATGCACTAAGACAATATTTTGATTTACGCTAAGCTTAATAACTTTGCTTGGTGAAATAGACTTCCATTCAATATTTTGATTAATGTCCTTTACATTAATAAATTCACCTGATTGATCTAGATCAATTTTCAGAGTGCTACTTTCTAGCGTTTCGATTGAAATTCCCTTTGAGTCACGATTAATTGTGATTCTTTCCCCCGATATTGTTAATTCACATCGCTCTTTTTGTGAGCAGTCGATGCTTTTGGGCGTCTCGTGGGTAAAGGTTCGCCATAAAAATGCGCCAACTAAAACACTGAGCATGATTAAGATTTGTGCGAGTCTCGCCTTTGTTAACTTTTGTGCCGGCATAAATACCAATATCCTTGTTACAAACTTCAAACTTTTTAAATAAAAAATGTGTTCCCGAGCTTCATTAAGGTTACTACCCTGTCATTGAATTGTTAATTCAAGTATAGTGTCGAGCTGAAAATGCCACTTTTTATTAAAGTCAGCAATGGAAATAAAGTGATGATAACACTTGAATTCTAGAGTTTACTTGGGTGGTGTTACGACGCAAGTCGTGTTGGAAGTAAAAGTGTAGTTAATTAGAAATTGGAAGCATGCATAATGAGCCAAGTAAAGCAGCTTGAACAAAACTACAACTATACAGTCGTTCGCCAATTTACCCTTGTGACCATTTTATGGGGCATAGTTGGTATGGCTGGTGGTGTTTTGATTGCCGCTCAATTAGTTTGGCCACAGCTAAACTTTGATACGCCGTGGTTGACGTACAGTCGTTTACGTCCGCTGCATACTAATGCGGTAATTTTTGCGTTTGGTACCAGTGCTCTGTTCGCAACATCTTATTATGTTGTTCAGCGTACTTGTCAAACACGTCTTTTTGGTGGCCCACTCGTTGCCTTCACCTTTTGGGGTTGGCAATTAATCATCTTAGCCGCAGCAATTACTCTACCACAGGGGATGACCACCTCTAAAGAGTACGCTGAGCTAGAATGGCCTATTGATATCGCAATCGCGATTGTATGGGTTTCGTACGCAGTGGTGTTCTTCGGAACATTGGTAAAACGTAAGACCTCCCACATTTATGTGGCGAACTGGTTCTTCGGCGCGTTTATCATCACCGTAGCAGTACTTCACATCGTGAACAGCATGGCAGTTCCTGTTTCCTTGACTAAATCGTACTCGATTTATTCTGGAGCAGTGGATGCGATGGTTCAATGGTGGTATGGACACAATGCGGTAGGTTTCCTACTGACCGCTGGTTTCCTAGGTATGATGTACTACTTCGTCCCTAAACAAGCTGAACGTCCTGTTTATTCTTACCGTTTATCTATCGTTCACTTCTGGGCATTGATCTCTCTATACATTTGGGCTGGTCCTCACCACCTTCACTATACTGCTCTACCTGACTGGACTCAGTCTTTGGGTATGGTGATGTCATTGGTTCTATTTGCTCCATCTTGGGGTGGTATGATCAACGGTATCATGACGCTGTCTGGTGCTTGGCATAAACTTCGTTATGACCCTATCCTACGTTTCCTAATTGTGTCGTTGTCTTTCTACGGTATGTCTACCTTCGAAGGCCCAATGATGGCAATCAAGACAGTAAACGCACTTTCTCACTACACCGACTGGACCATTGGTCACGTTCACTCTGGTGCTTTGGGTTGGGTTGCTATGGTGTCTATCGGTTCAGTTTACCACTTGGTACCTCGCCTGTTCGGCCAAGAGCGTATGTACTCAGTTGGTTTGGTTAACGTGCATTTCTGGTTAGCAACAATCGGTACGGTTCTATACATCGTAGCGATGTGGATCTCTGGTGTTATGCAAGGCCTAATGTGGCGCGCAGTTAACTCTGACGGTACTCTGACTTACAGCTTTGTTGAGTCGGTACAAGCGTCATACCCATTCTATTTTGTACGTTTCCTAGGTGGTTTAATCTTCCTATCAGGTATGATTCTAATGGCATACAACACGTACAAAACAGTGACTGCACCTAAAGAGAGCCTTAAGGCTATCCCACATCCGGCATAAGGAGATTTAAAGAATGAGTAATAATTCTAATAATCGCCATGAATTCCTAGAACGTAATGTCGGTTTGTTGGCTATTTTTATTGTTTTTGCTATCAGTTGGGGCGCGCTTGTTGAAATCACGCCTCTGATTTTCCAAAAACAAACTACTGAGCCTGTAGAAAACCTACGCGCTTACACACCTCTTGAATTGGAAGGTCGTGATCTATACATCCGTGAAGGTTGTAGCGTTTGTCACAGCCAGATGGTACGTCCTTTCCGTTCAGAAACTGAGCGTTACGGTCACTACTCTGTCGCTGGTGAAAGCGTTTGGGAACACCCTTTCCTTTGGGGTTCTAAGCGTACTGGTCCAGATCTGGCTCGTGTAGGTGGTCGTTATTCTGACGAGTGGCACCGTGTTCACCTAATTGATCCACGTGAACTTGTTCCAGAATCAAACATGCCTGGTTTCCCATGGTTAGCTGAAAACGTCTTAGACGGCAGTTTGACACAGAAGAAACTTGAGTTGTTCCGTGATCAGTTCGGTGTTCCATACACTGATGAACAGATCGCGAATGCGACTAAAGAAGTAGAAGGTAAAACAGAGATGGATGCAATCATCGCTTACCTTCAGTCTCTTGGTCATGCAATGAAGTAAGGGGGACGTATGGATTTCGGTACGATTCATAGTGTTTATACCGTTGTGCTCTTCGCCAGTTTTATCGGCATTGTATGGTGGGCATTTAGCAAGAAACGTAAATCGCGTTTCGAAGAAGATGCTTACCTGGTCTTTGCTGACGAAGAACAAGCGACCCCACATAACCAAGGAGTGAAGAAGTAATGACTACATTCTGGAGTCTCTGGATTATCGTGATTACTATCGGTACGCTAGTAGGCTGTGCAATCCTCCTGACTTGGTGCGCCAAAGATAAAATGGGCGTCGAGGAAGGGGCTGACATGGGCCACGAGTACGATGGTATTCGCGAGCTAAACAACCCGCTACCTAAGTGGTGGACTTACCTTTTTGTGAGTACTTTCGTGTTTTCTGCGGTGTACCTTGCTCTGTTCCCGGGTTTAGGAAGCTTTAAAGGCTTTTTGAACTGGGAGAGCTCGGCTCAAGAAGTACGTTCACTTGAGGAATCAAAACAAGCCATCGCTGCGGCACAAGAGAACAAACAACTTAACCAATACGCTAAAGAGCTTGATGATGCGGATGCTTACTTTGGTGAAGCTTTCCGTAAGCTAGCACACAACGAAAACGGCTTACGCCCTGTTCCGGAAATTGCTAACGATCCTGAAGCGCTTAAAGTTGGTCAACGTTTGTTCTTACAAAACTGTTCACAATGTCACGGCTCAGATGCACGTGGTCAGCAAGGTTTCCCTAACCTGACTGATAACGCATGGCTGTATGGCGGTGAACCGCAAGCAATCGTAACAACCATCATGCATGGTCGTGTTGGCCAAATGCCAGCATGGAAAGATGCGCTTGGTGAAGAAGGCGTTCAAGAAGTGGTTAGCTACGCGCTTAGCCTTTCTGGTCGTAAAGTGAATGCTCGTGAAGCAGCAGCAGGTAAAGCACGCTTTGTTGTATGTGCGGCGTGTCACGGTACAGATGGTAAAGGTAACCCAGCAGTGGGTGCGCCTGACCTGACTGACCAAGACTGGTTGTTTGGTGATTCACGTGCAGCAGTTACTGAAACTGTTATGAATGGCCGTTCTGGTGTCATGCCTGCCTGGAAAGATATTCTAGGTGAAGACAAGATCCAGTTGGTTGCATCATATGTCTGGAGCTTAAGCAACTCCGAGAGTAAATAACCAAGATATTCAGTAACATTGCAATAACAGCCCCTTTCATAGGGGCTGTCTTTCCTTTAAATTTAAAGCCTCCTATTTTTTCATTTAGCTGTTGAGAACTTTTTTATGGTAAAGCCTTGGTATAAACAATTTTGGCCGTGGTTCCTGATTATCCTTCCTCTTATTGTTATTGGCTGGACAATCGTGACAGTGGTTATCTTCTCAAATAACTCTGTTTCTTTAGTTGCCGAGGATTACTATAAAAAAGGTAAAGGGATTAACATCGACATCAGTAAAATGAATGTCGCTCGTGACCTGAATCTTAACGCGCATATTTCGTCTAATAGCAACACGGTTGTTATTCACTTTGATAAAGGCGAGTTGGCGCACTACCCAGCTTTAACCGCCACGTTTACTCATCGCACACTTCCTGATCGCGACTTTTCGAAGTTAATTACTGCGGACGCTTCTGGTAATTACCGATTAACGCCAGACGAAGATATCCTTGGTCCTTGGTTCATTGAGCTACAACCACACGACAAGCAATGGATGATTCAAGGTAAAGTTGAGTTTCCTGCCGCTGACACTGTTTTGATGAAGTAATCCTATGTGTAAATCCTGTTATCACTGCGGTGAAGATGTACCAGCCAACACGGATTTTAAGGTAGAAATACTTGGTGAAGTCCGTGATATGTGCTGCCCTGGGTGTCAGACGGTGGCACAAACGATCATTGATAGTGGTCTCGTCTCCTATTACCAGTACCGCACAGCGCCAGCTGAAAAAGCAGATCTCGTACCAGAGCAACTTCAAGCGCTAATTCACTACGATAATGAAGATGTCCAGTCTGAGTTTGTACGTAATCACGACAATGTTTCTGAAGTGACACTCTCCCTGGATGGTGTCTCTTGCGCAGCTTGTGCATGGTTGATCGAAAAACAAGTCTCCAACACCAAAGGTTTGGTTTCTATTCGCGTTAATACAACGACAAACCGCGCTTTACTTGCTTGGGATAAAACGCAAGTTCGTTTGAGTGAGTTGCTTGCCGCGATTCATAAGTTGGGCTACAAGGCCGCACCATTTGAAGCGGACGTTCAAGAAGCCTCTTATCATCAAATGATGAAGCAATACCTTTACCGTTTAGGTATTGCAGGCCTTGCAACCATGCAGGTTATGATGCTTGCAGTGGCGTTGTATCTGGAAGTTTTTGGTGACCTGGAACCAGAGTTTAAAAACTACTTTCGCTGGGTCAGCCTGATATTCGCCACACCTGTGCTTCTCTACTCTGCACTTCCTTTCTATCTCAATGCCTGGCGAAGCATCAAAGGACGCACATTGGGTATGGATGTGCCCGTCTCGATCGCCCTCATTTTTGCCTATGTCGCCAGCCTGGTCGCCACGTTTACCGAGCAAGGAGAAGTCTTTTTCGAATCGATTTCGATGTTTACTTTCTTCCTTCTTGTAGGACGTTTCCTCGAGATGCGTGCTCGTCGTAAAGCAGCAGCGGCAAGTGGTAATCTACTTAAGTTGATTCCAGCTATTGCGACGACTTTAGATGGCGAGCAAATCCCAGTAAAGACACTGAAAATTGGAGACCGCATTCGCGTTCTGCCTGGTGAGCATATTCCAGCCGACGGTAAAGTCATTTCTGGTCGTATTCATATCGATGAATCCATGCTAACCGGTGAGTCAGTTCATGTGGTTAAGAAAGAAGGCGATGCTGTTTTCGCAGGAACGCTTAACGGCGATGAATCGTTTGAACTTGAAGTGACGAGCTCTAAAGCGGACTCCGTCATTTCAAACATTGTACGCCTGCAAGATGAAGCTCAGCATTCAAAACCAAAAATTGCAGAAATCGCTGATGTGGTAGCGCGTTACTTTGTTGGTGCGATACTGATTATTTCGGCAGGTACTTGGTTGTATTGGCACCAAACTAAACCTGATGATGCGTTCTGGATCATGCTGTCAGTGTTGGTAGCGACCTGCCCTTGTGCACTGTCTTTGGCAACACCAACAGCGTTGACTTGTGCGACGTCAAGAATGGGTAACTTCGGTATTTTACTGCGGAAGGGCCACGTTTTTGAAACATTATGCAAAGTGAATCACCTTGTCGTCGATAAAACTGGAACCCTGACAAAAGGTGATATCGAAATCAGCCGTACGAGCGTTTTTGGTGAAATTTCCGAGTCTGAAAGTCTCGCACTAGCCGCTGCACTGGAAGCTCATGCTAACCACCCTATTGCCCGTTCATTTGCGCAGTACTCGAAAGAAGATGTGGTTGTGTCAGAGGTGAAAAACGTTATTGGCTCTGGTATCGAAGGCTTATGGAACGGTAAAGACGTGAAAATCGGCAGCGCCGCGTTTGTCGTCAATGAAGGCTGTGATGAAAGTAACGCAGTGTATTTGTCGGTCAACGGAGAACATGCCGCGACGTTTTATTATCGCGACCCAATTCGTAAAGAAAGTCAGGCCTTTATCCAGCGTTTTGCCGAAGCAGGTATCAAGACCACATTACTTACTGGCGATTCAATACAAAATGCTCAGCCTGTTGCGGATGAAATCGGTATCGACCATGTGATCGCATCTGCAAAACCAGAAGACAAACTCGCGTATCTTAAGAGCCTGGATAGTGATGACATTACCATGATGGTTGGTGATGGTATCAACGATGCGCCGACACTGGCTGGCGCTCACCTGTCGGTAGCGATGGGCGGTGGTACAGACGTAGCAAAAGCATCCGCTGATATGACGCTACTGGGTGATAATCTGGAGAAATTATTAGAAGCTCGTTTGCTTGCGCTTCGTACAAGAAAAATCATCCGAGAAAACTTGGCTTGGTCTTTGGGCTACAACCTGTTAATTTTGCCGCTGGCGGTTGCGGGATTAGTTGCACCGTATGTTGCCGTTGTCGGGATGTCTGCAAGCTCAATTATCGTGGTATCCAACTCGTTGCGACTTCTAAAAGAGAAATAAATAGAGAAAGCTAACATGGAAAGCATATATATCTTAATTCCCATTGCCATTGTTCTGGTATGCGTTGCTGTCGCTATTTTCCTTTGGGCTGTCCGCAGTGATCAGTTTGAAGATCTCGAGCGTCAAGGTCACAACATTCTTCTTGATGAAGAAGACAAATCAGACAATAAGAAATCGTAACTTTCTCTATGAATCCTGATTTTATTGGAGCATTAATGATCGGACTCGTTGGGTCCGGTCACTGTATGGGCATGTGTGGTGGCATTGCATCTCTCCTCTCACTGGGCTCGTCACATGACAAAAGTTCCCCCCTCATTCCACTGTTCTACAACATGGGTCGATTATCCAGCTACGCCTTGTTTGGTGCACTTATCGGTGGCGCTATTTCTGGATTGAGTGAATTAAGCGGATTGGCGCACTCTCTCGCGTGGCTTCGCTTAGTCGCAGCAATATTTATGATTTTAGTCGCTCTTTATGTGGCTAAATGGTGGCAAGGTCTACTAGTTGTAGAAAAACTCGGTCAGAGCCTTTGGAAGTTTATATCGCCTGCTGGAAAGAGCCTGTTACCGTTAAAAAGCGCAATTCATGCACTGCCGTTCGGTTTTGTTTGGGGATGGCTACCATGTGGCTTGGTTTATTCGGCATTGACGTGGTCTGCTGTTTCCGGAAGTGCAGTAAACGGTGGTTTGATCATGCTCGCCTTTGGCGTGGGGACCCTTCCTTCGATGCTTGCTGTGAGTTACGGGGCAAGCTACTTTCAGAAACTACAAAAATCATTAATATTTAGAAACATCTCTGCATTAATTCTTATTAGTTATGGAACGTATACTGCTGCGGGTGCCATGCAAATGCTTGGTTTCATATAACTTGAAAGTCTATACCCACAATATTTTTGCTATCCTTTAGGATTAAGCAGTGCTAAAATATTGATGTATATCAAATAGTGAAAGGTTGTTATGATTTCTGAAAAACCTGCAACAAAGCGTGTCCAATCAGGTGGTTGTGCAATTCACTGCCAAGATTGTAGCATCAGTCAGTTGTGTATCCCATTCACTCTGAATGAATCTGAACTTGATCAGCTTGACCAAATCATTGAGCGTAAAAAGCCGATTCAAAAAGGCCAAGAGCTATTCAAAGCGGGCGATGAGCTTAAGTCTTTGTACGCTATCCGTTCTGGCACAATCAAGAGCTATACAATCACTGAACAAGGCGACGAGCAAATCACGGCGTTTCACTTAGCTGGTGACCTCGTGGGCTTTGACGCGATTACTGGTGACTGCCACCCAAGTTTTGCCCAAGCGTTAGAAACGTCGATGGTTTGTGAAATTCCTTACGAAATTCTAGATGACTTGTCAGGTAAGATGCCTAAACTACGTCAGCAAATTATGCGTTTGATGAGTAACGAAATCAAAGGCGATCAGGAGATGATCCTGCTGCTTTCTAAGAAAAACGCTGAAGAGCGTCTGGCTGCATTCCTGTACAACCTATCAACACGCTTTTCTCAACGTGGCTTTAGTCCTAGAGAGTTCCGCCTAACGATGACTCGTGGTGATATTGGTAACTACCTTGGTCTGACCGTTGAAACGATCAGCCGTCTGTTGGGACGTTTCCAAAAATCTGAGATCTTAAGTGTAAAAGGTAAATATATCACTATCTTAGATCACGATGCGCTAATGGAACTTGCAGGCGTCACAACAGAGTAACCTCTCCTATTACTTGATGTGGCTTTTAGCTGAGCCACATCATGTTTCTCGCAAAATCCCTTCAAAAGTCCTCAAAATCTTCTTCAAACTGAGCTACATTAAAAATATACAGTGAGTACTCCAATATACTGATTTACTTTATATTCAGTAATTGGTCTTGCAATAAAAGTGGGCTTAGATATGAGTATATACAGTAAGATTCTAGTTGTTGCTAACATCAATAGTGATGATCAGCCGGCACTCGCAAGAGCAGTTCAATTAGCTCAAAAAAGCGTATCAAGAAGCCGAATTACTTTCTTTTTATCCATCTATGATTTTTCCTATGACATGACTTCAATGTTATCGGTGGATGAACGAGATGCGATGCGCCGGGGCGTTATCCATCAGCGTGAGCAGTGGATGCGGAAAATTGCTCAGCCATATTTAGACGACAGCTTTGACTTTGACGTGTGTGTGGTTTGGCACAATCGCCCTTACGAAGCCATCATAGGTGAAGTGTTTGCAGGCAGTCACGATCTGTTGATCAAGGGCACTCGAAAGCATGATGTCTTAGAGTCTGTGATTTTCACACCTACAGACTGGCATTTGTTGCGCAAGTGCCCTATCCCGGTACTGCTTATCAAAAATGCGGACTGGCCGGAGCACGCTAATATTCTGGCTTCTGTTCACATTGGCTCTGAAAACGAAACGCACATTGACTTAAATGACTCGATGGTTGAACGTTTGAAAGAGATGTCCGGCCGTTTGAATGCCGAACCGTTCCTTGTTAACGCGTATCCGGTGACGCCAGCGAATATCACCATCGAGCTACCAGAATTTGATCCAACAACGTACACAGATGCCGTTCGTGGCCATCACCTAACCGCGATGAAAGCCCTTCGACAAAAACATGGGCTGAATGAAGAGCAAACCATCGTTGAGCAAGGATTGCCTGAAGATGTTATCCCTGCGGCTGCGGAGCGTTTAAATGCGGCGATGGTTATTTTGGGAACCACAGGGCGTACAGGGCTTTCAGCCGTCTTTATTGGTAATACGGCTGAGCATGTGATTGATAAGATCAACTGTGATGTTCTCGCATTGAAACCAAAAGGTTACATCAGCCCACTGGATCCAAACGAGGCGACTTAATCTAGCCATTCAATAGCTATCAAAAATCCCCCATTTAGGGGGATTTTTATTCATCGGGTACAAAACTAAAAAAGGAAGGCACTGCGGCCTTCCTTTTCTTAATTTATTTCAATCAGATGTTTGTCACATCAATGAACATAGATTCATCAATGTTCGTTGAAGAGACTACCGCTTCATTGAACTCGTACTCTTCACGGTTACCTTCGCGATCGAGTGGAAGGTTAACAAAGTCAAACAACTCTTTATCAGCCAATTGGCTTGGGCTTACGTTCTGAATTGATTTGAAAATCGCTTCGACGCGTCCAGGAGTCTTCTTATCCCATTCAATCAACATTGCTTTGATCGATTGGCGTTGCAAGTTCTCTTGAGAACCACACAAGTTACAAGGAATGATTGGGAAATCTTTGTGCTCTGCGTATTTGATTAAATCTTTTTCACGGCAGTACGTCAGTGGACGGATAACCACATTTCGACCATCATCCGATCGCAGCTTTGGAGGCATCGCCTTTAGACGCGAACCATGGAACATGTTTAGGAACATGGTTTCAACGATGTCATCCATGTGGTGACCTAAAGCAAGCTTAGTCGCACCAATTTTCTCAGCAAACGAATAAAGTGTACCGCGACGCAGACGTGAACACAGGCCACACGTCGTCTTACCTTCTGGCACTTTTTCTTTTACAACAGAGTAAGTATCCTTGTCTACGATGTAGTAAGGGATATCAAGCGTTTCGAAATACTCTGGAAGAATATGTTCTGGGAAGCCTGGCTGTTTCTGATCGAGGTTTACTGCAACCACTTCAAACTTAATTGGAGCAGCTTTTTGAAGATTCAGCAGGATATCCAGCATCGCAAATGAATCTTTACCACCACTTATACATGCCATGACAACATCACCATCTTCAATCATGTTGTATTCGGTAATGGCATTTCCAACATTTCTTCTCAGGCGTTTCTGAAGCTTGTTGAATTCAAGGGTTTCTTTTCTTGTATCTTTCTGGTTCATTGCGAGCTCTCACATCGCCGATAAAATCGACGGTAGGACTTCCTAAGGTGGTTTTCTATGGGGCGTGGATTATACGGTCTTTTTACTTAGGATTAAATATTTGTCTTAATTGAGAACGGATAAATCCAATGTTTTGTTTACCCTAAAACGAAAAAAGCCGCTGTTGCGGCTCTTCAATAAGATGGATACGGCTTATTTTGCCTTCGGTAGATAAGGCAGAACTCGCATGGTTGGCTCTGGCAGCGTCATCGTCCCATCCTCACCGATCTCGCTCAAAGCAACTTGTACTTTGCCATTTACAATTGGCTTTTCTGTTCCATTAGAGAATGAAATCGTGCTATCCAGGCCATTGCTGAATTCCATCGTCACGCCTTGCACATCAGGAGTAAACCAGCCAGCAAACATGCCGCCTAAGTCTTCTAACATACTTTGCATCTGAGGCATTAATGGCGCTAACTGTTCATAGGATACGTTACCCTGTAATGGCTCTTTCGTCATAACAACCAATGAGTAATCGCAGCGAGTGTCTATAGGAGTCTGAACGAAGACTAAAGGATTCGCCGATTTTAGGTTTTTATCGATTGGAAGCGGAAGTTCTTTGGAGGCTGGAATAACAAATTCTTCGTAGTGCTCTTCTTTTTCCATCCAGGCTTTTTCAATGTTACACAGCTGCTTAGTATCTGCGTTAACGAAAAATACGCCGACTTTTACATCGTCGTGGCCTTCCTTGTTGTTATTCTTTAACTGAGTGTAAAGCTTCGAATAGGTAAACATGTATTCTTGAGCTTGTGTTGCAGGTGCCGCTAACATTAGCGCCGCTGTACCCAGTAGACTTAGGCTTAACTTTTTCATTTGAACCGTTGATTTATTTTAGTTTGTGTCATTGTGTTCGTGCTCAATATTGGTTTGAGCAATGCTGAGCATCCTTATAACACCTTTACCGCGTTAAGTTACGTGATTAGTAACAAAACGAGAGGTTCCCCACGCAGATTCTTATTCAAGTTGAATCGTAGCTTGTGCTTCTGATAGGCCATTTCTCGTGGGTTTGGTGTTGATATAAAAATGGCGACTCTTTGTAAGCCGCCATTGATTGTCATTGAAATGATACTTTACGCATCGAAGACCTGAGATTTGCCGTCGTGATCATTATCATTGTTTTTCTCTTTCGCGACTATCTTAAGCTTTATACCAAACATCTCACGGTAAAGTATGCCCTTCATGTGGAAGAAGAATGGCAGCACCAAAATAAGCCCGATGCCGTAGAACATGGCTGCAATAATAAACATGAACATCACGCCAAGATACAGGATGGCGACGACGAAAATCTTTTTGTTTACTGCTCGTAGTGAGAGTAATAACGATTGCATAGGCGGCACGCGTTTCTCACAAATAAGTAAGATAGAGTGACTGAACGCCAGAGAAAGGTATAACGATAACGGAGCTAGAAGCATTCCCACGAGCCCTTGAAGAGTCAGACTCATTAACGTTGCCAGAATAACCGGAACTGTGAATTGTAACCCTTTACCCACGTGACGAAGTTTTGTTTTTAGCCCTGCTACGTGACTCATTGCCATTAAACTGATGCCTGCGTAAATCGGAGCGCTGATCACTTCATAGCTAAAGTTTGAGATATAAACAGCAGACACAATGTCGGTTGAAAAAGAATCTGGGTTTTGTATTGCATCCAAAATGACACTTGGGTCACCCAGTTGTAGCTGCAATGCGATATAGAAAATGCCTACCTGAACCAAAAGCAAGACGATAATCGCAGGAGAAAATGACAAAAAGTGTTGAATGGTGGCGCGCCATGCTTCGCTAAAAACCGCTCCGGCTTTCAGCTCGTAGTTGCCAGACAAAGCTCGCTCTACACTTCCTCCAAGGTTGAAATCGTTCTCAAAGTCGTTGTTCATATATTATCCAAGATTCACTTGTGAAATTTTTACTGGGATACCAGTCAATTAGTGTGTCCGACATTATAAAGAATTCTAGCCACGTCTAAAATCATAACTCGCGCTCAATTCTTGCAATATCCATTATTTGGTTGATAATTGGCCACTACAAGGTCATGAAATTGAAAACAATTGTTGCAGAGTTGTAACCCTTATAAACGCTGTTGAAATTCGGACGAATCTTTTAAAAACAGTATGGTAAGGAATGATGACTTTTGCCCGTAAAATTTTTTCTGATTCGAGACTAAAAAATGCTTTGATTTCACAATTTTGGTGATTATGATGCGCGCCTCAAAAGTGAATGGCTAAAGTCACATCAATTGGCGTAAACCCAAATTTGAACGTGGGAGAAATACAGACGTTGAACGCTAAACAGCAAGCAGGAAATCCAGTTATTCGTTTATCTGGCATTAGTAAGAGTTTTGATGGTAAGGAAATCATCAGCAATTTAAATCTGGATGTTAATCATGGTGAGTTTCTAACGATTCTTGGTCCATCAGGTTGTGGTAAAACAACCGTTTTGCGCATGGTCGCGGGCTTTGAGGCGGTAGATAACGGTCAAATTATTTTGGATAACCAAGATGTTACTCAGGTTCCTGCTGAACAACGACACGTCAACACCGTATTCCAAAGTTACGCACTATTTCCACATATGACTGTTTATGAAAACGTTGCGTTTGGTCTTCGTATGCAAAAAACGCCTGCAGCAGAGATTGAACCGCGAGTCATGGAAGCGTTACGTATGGTGCGTCTTGAAAAAATGGCTCAGCGTAAACCGCATCAACTTTCAGGTGGCCAGCAACAGCGTATTGCCATCGCTCGTGCGGTAGTGAACAAGCCAAAAGTATTGTTGCTTGATGAATCGCTTTCTGCACTGGATTACAAATTGCGTAAGCAAATGCAGATTGAGCTTAAACAATTGCAGCGCCAGCTAGGCATCACCTTTATCTTTGTGACGCACGATCAGGAAGAAGCGCTATCAATGTCAGACCGCATCATCGTAATGCGTGACGGTGTCATTGAGCAAGATGGTTCTCCACGTGAAATTTACGAAGAGCCTAAAAACCTGTTTGTTGCGCGCTTTATCGGCGAGATCAACGTATTCAATGCAACCATGTTAGAGCGTATCGATGAAAAACGCATTCGCGCTGACATTGAAGGTGTTGAGTCAGTGGTTTATTACGACGACGAAGCACAAGCTGGCGATAAACTCCAAGTTCTACTCCGCCCTGAAGACTTACGTATCGAAGAGATCAAAGAGTCGGAAGAAAAAGGCATTGTTGGTCACGTGACGGAACGTACCTATAAAGGTATGACGCTAGATTCTGTTATCGAACTCGATTCAGGCATGCGTGTAATGGTAAGCGAATTCTTTAACGAAGATGATCCTGATGTGGACCACTCACTCGGCCAGAAAGTCGCTATTACTTGGGTTGAGAGCTGGGAGGTTGTCCTCAATGATAACCAAGAAGATTAATCTTCAGAACGCAATCATTACCCTAATTGTTGGTTGGCTGACACTGTTTGTGTTGGTGCCAAACTTGATGATTATCGGTACGAGTTTCTTAACGCGTGACGAAGCGAACCTAATCGAGCTCACCTTTACATTGGATAACTACGTTCGTCTGTTGGATCCGCTGTATGCGAAAGTGCTCATGCACTCTTTCTACATGGCGATCATTGCGACGTTGTTGTGTTTAGTGATTGGTTACCCATTTGCGTATATCGTCGCGAAAATGCCAGAGAAATGGCGTCCGTTTATGCTGTTTTTGGTGATTGTACCCTTCTGGACGAACTCGTTGATCCGTACATACGGCTTAAAGATTGTTTTGGGTACTCAAGGCATTTTGAATAAGTCGCTGATGGCGATGGAAATCATCGATAAGCCACTGCGACTCATGTATACCGAAACAGCAGTCATGATTGGTCTCGTGTACATCTTGCTTCCATTTATGATTCTGCCGCTTTACTCGGCAATTGAGAAGCTGGACAACACCTACATCGAAGCTGCGAAAGATTTGGGCGCGAACAAGTTTCAGACGATTACCAAAGTTATTTTGCCTTTGACGATGCCTGGCATCATCGGTGGCTGTTTGTTGGTGCTTCTTCCTGCGCTTGGCATGTTCTATATCTCTGACCTTCTGGGCGGCGCGAAGAACCTGCTGATTGGTAACGTAATCAAGAGCCAGGTGCTGAATGCACGTGATTGGCCATTTGGTGCTGCGACCAGTATTGCGCTCACCATTGCCATGGCGATTATGCTATACGCCTACTATAGAGCAGGTAAGTTATTGAATAAGAAAGTGGAGCTAGACTAATGGGACGCACAGTTAGATTTAGCTTTATGGCACTGGTTTACGCATTTTTGTATTTGCCAATCATCGTGCTTATTGTGAACTCATTTAATGCGAATAAATTTGGCATGAAATGGGGTGGATTTACCACTAAGTGGTACGAAACCTTAATTAACAACGACAGCCTGATGCAGGCGGCGTGGCACTCGTTAAATGTTGCCGTATTTTCTGCAACAGCTGCTACTATTATTGGTAGTTTGACGGCAGTTGCCCTATTCCGCTATTCCTTTAAAGGGAAAGGCGCAGTAAACGGCATGCTGTTTGTTGTAATGATGTCACCAGACATCGTGATGGCAATTTCATTGTTGGCGCTGTTTTTAGTACTGGGTGCACAGCTTGGTTTCTTTACACTGTTGATTGCGCACATCACCTTCTGTTTACCATTTGTTGTGGTAACGGTTTATAGCCGCTTGAACGGCTTTGATGTGAAAATGTTGGAAGCAGCAAAAGACCTTGGTGCAAGTGAATGGATTATCTTGAAGAAGATCATCCTTCCCCTGGCGAAACCAGCGGTTGCAGCAGGTTGGTTATTAAGCTTTACCCTGTCTTTGGACGATGTGATCATCAGTTCGTTTGTGACAGGCCCAACCTACGAAATCTTACCATTGAAAATTTACTCAATGGTGAAAGTGGGTATTTCACCGGAAGTGAATGCCCTGGCAACGGTTATGTTGATTGTTTCTTTGGTACTTGTGGTGATTTCTCAGTTGCTTGCAAGAGAAAAAGTAAAGTAAAATCAATACCCGTTAACATCACGAAACAGAATGGTTACATGCCATTCTGTTTTTCTATCTATCGTCCAAAATAGTTTGGACAACGTTTGGTTTGGAGCTAACGTCAATGAAAAAATGGGCTACTTTATTAGCTGGTAGTGCATGTGCGCTTTCTCTGTTCTCAGGTTCAGTGGCAGCGGACGATAATGAATTGGTATTTATGAACTGGGGTCCTTACATCAACAGTAATCTCCTGGAACAATTTACCAAAGAAACTGGTATCAAAGTGATCTACTCAACTTATGAGTCGAACGAAACTTTGTATGCAAAGCTAAAAACTCATAACGAAGGTTATGACTTAGTGGTACCTTCTACTTACTTCGTAGCGAAAATGCGCGATGAAGGTATGCTACAAAAGATCGATAAATCTAAGTTGAAAAACTTCGGCAACCTTGACCAGAACTACCTGGACAAGCCATTCGATCCTAAGAATGACTACTCTATTCCTCACGTTGTTGCAATTACTGGTCTAGCTGTCAATACCGACATGTACGATCCAAACGACTTCCAAAGCTGGGCTGACCTATGGAAGCCAGAGCTTGAAGGTCAAGTGATGCTAATGGACGACACGCGTGAAGTATTCCACATTGCACTGCGTAAACTAGGTTATTCAGGTAACTCAACGGATCCAAAACAGATCGACGAAGCGTATGCAGAGCTACAAAAGCTGATGCCTAACGTGCTTCTATTTAACTCTGACAACCCAGGTGCACCATACATGTCCGGTGAAGTTGGTGTTGGCATGCTTTGGAACGGCAGCGCAGCAGCAGCTCAAAACGAAGGTCTAAACCTTAAACTGGTATTCCCGAAAGAAGGCGGTATTGGTTGGGTTGACAACTTCGCTATCTCTTCTGGTGCGAAAAACGTAGAAGCGGCGCACAAGATGATCGACTTCCTATTGCGTCCTGAAATCGCAGAGCAGATTTCTCGTGACACAGGTTACCTGACCGCAGTGAAAGCGTCGAACGAGAAGTTTAAAGACGTTGCTCCTCTGTTCCCTTCACAAGAAGACCTTGACCGTGTTGAATGGCAAGACTCTGTGGGCGATCTGACAGTGAAATACGAAGGTTACTTCCTTAAGCTAAAAGCTGGCCAGTAATCGAATTTGCCGCAGGCAAATTGACCAAAATGAAAATAGGCAGCAATGGCTGCCTATTTTTATAATTGACTGATATAATTATACCTTGCTACGTCTATTTGGTTCGACTCGTTTCATCTCAATGGAGTGAGAGGCATTGAATTTCATAGACAGAATTGTACTTAATGCAATTTGGTTCAACTTAATCATTACCGCTAGTATTGATTTGTCCAATCGCTAAACAAAACGGAAAACAAATGAAAAGTAAATTCTACGCAAGCGCTCTATGTGCAGCGACTCTGTTCGCTACTCCAGCAATAGCGGCTGATCAAGAACTCTACTTCTACAACTGGTCTGAATACATTCCAAACGAAGTTCTTGAAGACTTTACAAAAGAAACAGGAATCAAGGTGCTTTACTCGACTTACGAGTCTAACGAAAGCATGTACGCGAAGTTAAAAACACAAGGTTCTGGTTACGACTTGGTAGTACCGTCTACCTATTTCGTATCTAAAATGCGCAAAGAAGGCATGCTTCAAGAGATTGACAAAGAGAAGTTATCCCATTTTGCCGACATCGATCCTAACTTCTTAAACAAACCTTTTGATCCAAATAACAACTACTCTATCCCTTATATCTGGGGTGCGACAGGCATTGGTATCAATGCGGATATGCTGGATAAGTCATCCGTCACAAAATGGGACGACTTCTGGGATAGCAAGTGGGAAGGTCAATTAATGCTGATGGACGATTCTCGTGAAGTTTTCCATATCGCATTGACAAAACTTGGTTACTCACCAAATACGACAAACCCTGATGAAATCAAAGCTGCTTACGAAGAGCTGCAAAAATTGATGCCAAATGTGTTGGTGTTTAACTCTGATTTCCCTGCTAACCCATACCTAGCGGGTGAAGTTTCTCTTGGCATGCTGTGGAATGGTTCTGCTTACATGGCACGTGAGGAAGGCGCGAACATTGATATCATCTGGCCAGAAAAAGGCACAATCTTCTGGATGGACAGTCTTGCGATTCCTGCGGGTGCTAAAAACGTGGAAGCCGCACATAAGATGATCGACTTCCTGCTGCGTCCAGAGAATGCGGCTAAGATTGCACTGGAGATTGGTTACCCTACTCCAGTTAAGACGGCGTTTGACCTACTTCCAAAAGAATTTGTTAACGACCAAAGCATCTTCCCTCCGCAAGAAGTGATGGACAGCGGTACTTGGCAAGATGAAGTTGGTGAAGCGAGTGTGATGTACGATGAGTACTTCCAAAAGCTAAAAGTAAACAACTAATACCAGTCAAAGTATAAAGAAAAAAGCGGCCAACTAAATTGGCCGCTTTTATTGTTTTTGAAGGCTTTATTTTGCTTCTAAAGATAAAATTTCATTCACCAACTTTGGTACTTCGATACTTGCCTTGCCGTATCGTTTCTCTTCGAACTCACTTTCTATTGCACTTGGCTCCAGATTAATCTCGATAGTATGTGCGCCGTGCATTTTTGCATCGTGGACAAATCCAGCCGCAGGATACACCACACCAGATGTACCAATAGAAATAAACAAGTCAGCTTGTTCTAATGCTTCGTAAATATCACCCATGCGCAGAGGCATTTCGCCAAACCAAACAATGTGAGGGCGCATTTGGGACGGAATTTGACAACAGTGGCAAAGCTCACCAGTTTCGATATCCTCAGTGTGTTCTATCACCTGATGCGATTCGCTACAGCGGGCTTTGAGCAGTTCACCATGCATGTGGATGACATTGTGGCTTCCGCCTCTTTCATGCAAATTATCGATATTCTGCGTAATGACGGTCACTTTGCCATCCAGCTCTGCCTCAAGGCGACCTAAAGCGAGATGCGCGGCGTTTGGCTGTATCGCCTCGTCCTGTAGCTTTTTACGACGTTGATTATAAAATGCCTGAACAAGGTCGGGATCTCGCTCAAATCCTTCAGGGGTTGCCACGTCTTCAATACGGTGGTTCTCCCAAAGGCCATCTTGAGCTCGAAATGTTTGAATGCCGGACTCTGCTGAGATACCTGCCCCAGTAAGTACTACAATGTTTCTATACGGGAAATTCATAACTGATCCTTGTTGTTCTTTTTCATTAGCTTAACACTGAAACAATATCAGCTGTAGTAATATGGATTAGACAATGGTAGTAATGAACAATAATAAAATGATATTTTGAGAGGAAAAGCAATGAGACACGTATCTCTGGCTCTTGTCTTACTTACGACTCTAGCGGGCTGTCAATTGACCAATGTTGAAGGTGAAATTGATGATGTGAGAGTGAGCGTTGGTACCAATGATCATGACAGACACGATGGTCATGGTAAATTCTGCCCTCCGGGTCAGGCAAAAAAAGGAAATTGCTAGAACGTATTGAAACGCTCGTCACCGAGAAGAACAATACCTCTATAAAAAGAGCGGCGTAATGCCGCTCTTTTGCATTTTGTTAATCTTCGTTAGTTGAAGAGATTTTGTGGATAGCTAAGTCGGCACCATTAAATTCATCTTCTTCAGACAATCTAATGCCCGTAACTGCGTTAATTGCGCCATAGACAGCCAACGCACCTAATACAGCAATAGAAATACCTAATACGGTTCCCATAAGCTGAACAACAAGGCTAACACCACCTAACCCGCCTAACGCTGTTTGTCCAAAGATGCCCGCAGCAATGCCGCCCCATGCGCCACAAATGCCGTGAAGAGGCCAAACACCCAACACATCGTCAATCTTGGTTTTGTTTTGTAGATGTGTGAACAGGTAAACAAAGAGCACGCCCGCAATCGCACCCGTCACCAGCGCACCGATTGGATGCATAAGGTCAGAGCCCGCACACACGGCAACTAATCCAGCCAGAGGGCCGTTATGGATAAAGCCCGGGTCATTTTTGCCCGCGATAAGTGATGCAATAATGCCACCAACCATGGCCATCAATGAGTTCATTGCGACCAGACCGCTGATTCCAGAAATAGCTTGAGCCGACATTACGTTAAAGCCGAACCAACCCACACATAGAATCCAGGCACCAAGCGCTAAGAATGGAATGTTTGATGGTGCAAAGTTGGTATGTTTGCCTGCGCGAATACGCCCTTTACGCATACCTAAGAAAATGACGGCAACGAGAGCAATCCAGCCACCCACTCCGTGGACAACGACTGAACCTGCGAAGTCATGGAATCCATAGCCAAAACTTGCTTCAAACCAATCTTGGATACCAAAATTACCGTTCCAAATGATGCCTTCAAACAGCGGATAAACGATACCTACCGTGAAAAATGTCGCAATGAGGATAGGATAAAAACGCGCGCGCTCGGCGATTCCGCCAGAGACAATCGCTGGTATAGCGGCAGCAAACGTTAGCAAGAAAAAGAATTTAACAAGCTCATATCCATTACCTTGAGACAGTGTCTGCGCATCGGCAAAGAAAGTACCGCCATACGCGATCCAATAGCCAATAAAGAAGTAGGCTATGGCGGAAACACCAAAATCGGCCAAAATTTTAACCAACGCATTAACTTGGTTCTTTTGACGTACGGTCCCTACCTCAAGAAAAGCAAAACCTGAATGCATCAGAAATACCATGATGGCGCCAAGCAATAAAAATAAGGTGTCGGAACTTTGGGTCAGGGTTTGTACAGCTCCGTATACCTGACTTACAGTTTGAGTCATTCTCGTTACACTCCATGCAGCAATATAAATAATCGCACCAAGCAGGTGCTTAAAAAATTATCAATTCACAAAAATGGTGAATTTATTATGTTTGTACACTGCTTAGGCAAAATGTGTTCCAGACTGTTTAAACTAGCTTGCATTGTTATGCGGTCAAACATTAAGCCTATGAATAATATTAATATTTATAAATTTTAAAGAGTTTTAAGTGTAAGGTTTGGTCAATGCAGAAACGAAAAAAAGCGCACCAAATTAGTACAAATGTACCGATTTGGTGCGCACCATTAGATGGAACAATAATTAATCAATAAGGAATTTAGTTGGAGGTTACGGTTTGTTTACTGGGTTCCGGCTCAGAAAGCTCCTTTCTATCCTCAGATATTAGATTATTTAACCATTTACGTTGTAACACTCGATAGATGGCTAGCCCGGCTTTTACCACTTCTTCCGTCATAGAGATCAGATAAACCAAATACAGAGGCCATAGCCATTGCAAAGCACTAAGGTACACCAATGGAATACCTATACACCACATACAGAAAAGGTTAAATAACGCTGCAAACTTGATATCACCACCACTGCGTAATACACCAATGACTGCCACTGTATTAAACACTTTAATACACAGTGCTGATGCGAGAACGGCTAACACATAAATTGCATTTGTTAGGGTTTGTTCGTTCAGCTTAGCAAACAGCGGCACAATTTCCTCTCTCAGTAAATAAAGGACAATACCGACCAACACAGCAACGCCAGTGCCCAGCCATAAAAACACTTTTGATTGTGACCATGCCTGATGATATCGGTTTGCGCCCAACTCATGCCCGAGCATGGTCGAACACGCTAAAGCAAAGCCAAGGAAAAACGCGTATAGGCAATTTTCGAGTGGGCTCAAGAGGCTCATTATCGCCAAAGCTTCAACGCCCATTTGGCCGTAGATAAAAGCATAAACTAAAGTACCTAAAGCCCAGCCTCCATCATGCAACATCACGGGAATAGCGATGGCAGCAAACAGCCTAATGTTCTTGCGACTAAGCGCATTTTCAACATCGTTCTGTGTTGGTATCAGCCATTGTTTTTTCCTCCAGATGAGCCCCACAATACATACAGTTTGCAGAAATCGCGCGATGGTTGTTCCCCAAGCACTGCCTGCAACACCAAGCTCTGGGAACCCTAAGTTGCCAAAAATTAACAACCAATTTAGTGCAATATTCAGAGCTACTGAGATTAGGCTAATTATGGTGGGTGTTTTACTATCTCCTGTTGCGCGAAGCGCTGCTTCAATGGGCACGACCAAACACGTGAAGAACAATGATACCCCGGTTATCTGCATGTATTCCGCGCTCAGCAATACCAACGGGGCGTCTTCACTCGCCAAGTGCAAAAACAGTCTGGGATGGATGCTATAGAGCGCGATAAATGGCAACGATATCAGTGTTGCAGCCATAACGGCTTGTACAACACAACGACGGATCCCTGCTTCGTCTCCACTACCATAATACTGTGCTGCCAGTACATTCACGCCACCTGTGATTCCAAGGATCAATACCAGATTAAAATAGAAAATCCGGTTGCTGAGTCCTACCGCAGCCACTTCAGTCTCCCCGAGTTGACCGACCATCATGATATCGACCAGGCCTAATACCGCGTACAGCAACAGCTGTAACGCAAATGGTAAAGCAATGGAAAAAAGTCTGGGAAAAAAGGTGCTATCGTAAAGTGATTTTGATCTCATATCATTGCCTGCGGCCCTGAGAACGGGCTAATCAAAATAGAGAATCCCACTATAAGAAGTACGCCACTATCAGGAAATAGGATAAACTCGCATCAGGATGGGAAAAACTATCAGGGGAAGGGAAAATCAAGGTATGACAACAACATGGCGAGACTGTTTAGAAGTAGACGACGCTACCGAAGAGCGATTTATAAGCCCTGAAAATGTATTGCCGTTGGCCAAAAATGACGTGCACTTATGTGGAGTTATGAAGGCTAAGCAGCACTATCGTGTCTGCCGTACACGGCCTGGTTTTCATGTTTTTCTTTATACTATTCATGGGCAAGCGCGCTTGTTTACTCCCAATAACACACTTTCCATAGAAGCTAATACGTTAAGTCTGGTACCCGCTGATAGCATATGTGGATATGAACTGGTGGGTGATGAATGGGAATGTGCTTGGCTAAGTGTCGATAATACCAGGCAGTGGCAAACACTTTCTGGGAGTGCTCCCGAAGTGATGCACTGTGAACAAGCTTTGTCTGTTTATCACTTGATGCATTTGTTGCATCATGAACTCAAAGCCATTCACGTAAATGATGGTAGTGTAGGAAGTTGTGGCCAACTTTTGGTGGATTTGATCCGTAGATCCTTGCAGCAAAGAGCCGTCGTAGATCCAATAGAAGTAAAACTTAGACAACTGTTTAGTGAGGTTGAAAATCAGCTGCATTATCCTTGGTCTATCGAGGAGCTGGCAGCGCGAGTGCACTATTCGCCACCACACTTTCACAGAATATGTTTGAAATATTTTGAGCAGAGTCCAAAGCAGTATCTACTTGCGCTAAGAATGACCCGAGCTCGTCAACTGCTACAGGGTCAGCACCTTAGTATTAAGCAAGTAGCACATAGCCTTGGTTATTTTGATGTCAGTTATTTTTCCAATCGGTTTAAAAAACATTTTGGCGTGGCACCAGGTGCCGTGCAGCGGAATGCAAATTACAGCGAGTCAGCCTCTGCAATAGGCTCTGAGGCCTGATTGCTAAGGCTGTTGCTCTTGAAGTCAGGGGCCGATAGTTGCTTTATCACCTTGCATGGAGAGCCTACCGCTACTACGTTAGCCGGAATATCTTTGTTTACCACACTGCCCGCACCAATCACCGTGTTATCACCTATGGTTACCCCAGCCAACACAATGGCACCAGCACCAATCCAAACTCGGTTACCAATATGAATCGGCTCGCCGCAAGAGATAGGAGCAACCCGGTTTTCAGCCAATATAGGATGGCCAGCGGCACATAACTGAACTCTTGGTCCTATCAGCACATTGTCACCAATATGCACCTCGGCAATATCGGTTACCACTAAGCCATAGTTAACAAATCCACCTTGACCGAAAAAGATTTTTTCACCTAAATCACAGTGGAATGGTGGCACAATTTCATTGTTGTGATAACGGCCGAGCAACTGACCGAATAGTTGATGGCGTTTTTCTTTTTCCCTGGGATGAGTGTGATTAATCTGCCACAGTAGATCCTGTGCTTTATCAACTCTCGCCTGAAATGATGCGTTATATGGTTCTAACGTACTGAAATCATCCACTGTTGTGTGCATAACAACCTCCCTTGATACGACAAGAACTAGCTCAACTAGCCAACGTTTTTATTATAAGTAGAATCAAACGGACTGACTGTTGGATAAACTCGCATGACTTTGCAGGAAACTATCATTCTAGCGTTAAAAAGAAGTTTAACGTGAATGTTGGTTGGCAACAGTTTGAGTTAACCGTAGTGATATTTTCATCGTACTGTTGGGAGTGGGATAAGGTTTAGAATGAAATGAAAATCTTCACACTGATTTATAATATTAGCGTCATTCCTACTCTTAATAAGAATGACGCTAAGCAGACCTACAAGTTAGGACCTGTAGAAGGTCTGTGCGGCTTGTTATTACGTAATTGATGCATGCCTTGAAGCATCCGCCACAGCCACACGCCTATCGCTACAACGGCGAACACACTGCCAATGTATGGAATAACATACGCGATATTATCTAGCATTGTGCTACGCACCCAATAGTCACTGACCCCTTTTAACACACCATTTGTGGTGGCAACGGTCACGATTAAGACAACAAAGAACGTGAGGTACAGGAAGAAAGTACGAATTAGCCCGTAGTAATGCGAGATAACCACATCACTGTCTTCGCCTTTGTCCAAACGATAACCAGCATAAATAATAGCGACAACGCCTGAGATCAAAAACGTAAACGGGGTAAAACAACTCAGGATGTACGCAACCCAAATCCCGTTATGATGTTTGTTCATTCGCTTTCGCTCCTTTATCTGTTGCTTTAACCTCGTCTGATTCTCCCATTGCCTCTTGAGATTTGACTTCTTCGTACCAGAGATCGTGGTGCTCTTTCGCCCATGTTTCGTCAACCTCACCCGTTACCATGCCTTCCAGTGCGCCTTCCATACCGAACAAGCCGATATAGATGTGGAAAACAAAGCCACAGATAAGAATGAGCGCCGATACTGCGTGAATCAGGTTAGACAACTCCATATCACGGCGAGTTTGATCAAAGATAGGGAAATCCAAAACCAGACCACTTGCTGCAGCTATAGCACCAACAAAAATGAGCAACCAGTAAACCGCTTTCTCACCACCGTTTGAGAAACCTGCTGATGGATGAGTGCCTTTGTGTTTACCAACCATCCCGCCCATTTTCATGAACCAACGTACGTCTGTCATGTTCGGGATCGATTTACGCCACCATTTCAGCAGAATTAACATCAGCAAGATAAAGAACAACGGCCCCATGTAGTTGTGGTATTGCTTCGCCAGCATAACGATGAAACCCCAGAACTCACTAGGGACGTAAGGTTTCAAGAAGTGTTTGCCGTAAACAAGCATCAACCCACTGAACGCCAGGGTTAAAAAGGTAAACGCCATGCTCCAGTGCAGTGCACGATCGAGTCGAGACCAGCGCTTAATCTTTTTGCCTGTACGAGGCTTACTTAGCATCAGAGGCCCGACAAAGACATAAGCCAATACAACCATCGCGATACTACCGAAAATAGCGATAGCACCGGCTGGAGACATCCACTTTTCTTTCAGGATGTACCAGGTTTCGCCCGGCTTACTGATTAGCACGCCATGCTCAGGTGATTGAGACGTGGTGTAACCTGACTCACCCTGCCTGATCTGACGCCAATAATCCGCCCCTGCGAGTTGTGTCATTTCCTGCTGCACGACTTTGGAAGATTGCTCTTCTGCGGACGCTGGCATAGCAAAAGTCAGCAGTAATGCTGTCATGGCTGACAGCATTACCAGAGACGCACGTTTTAGAGTGTTTAACATGTGTCTCTCCTTACTTAGCTTTTTGTTGCGTCGTAAGAAAGATCATTTCCGTCTGTCCAACCTGCATTCTTAGCGCCGCGCTCTACAACACGCTGACGGAAAATATCAGATACTTTCTCTGCATCACCGGCCAACAATGCTTTCGTTGAACATAATGACGCACACATCGGCAGTTTGCCTTCTGCAATACGGTTCGCACCATATTTCTGACGTTCTTCAACCGAACCAGGTTCTGTCTCGGGACCGCCAGCACAGAAGGTACATTTGTCCATTTTGCCACGCTCACCAAATGCTTCTTGTTTTGGGAACTGAGGCGCACCAAACGGACATGCAAACAGACAGTAACCACAACCGATACACAGATCTTTGTTGTGAAGTACGATGCCATCTTCTGTGTGCTCAAAGCAGTCTGCAGGACACACCGCCATACAAGGCGCGTCGGTACAGTGCATACAAGCGACAGAAATCGAGTTTTCACCTGCCTCGCCGTCATTAAGTGTTACGACGCGGCGGCGCTGAATACCCCATTCGAGCGCATCGTCATTTTCGTTCTTACATGCAGTAACACAGCCGTTACACTCGATACAGCGTTTGGTGTCACATAGGAATTTCATTCGTGCCATTGTCGGACTCCTTACGCTTTACGAATGTTACATAGGGTTACTTTGGTTTCCTGCATCAGGGTAACCGGATCGTAACCGTAGGTGGTTGCTGTGTTGGCAGACTCACCGCTTACATACGGTTGTGTACCTTCAGGATATTTAGGGCGAAGATCTTCACCTTCAAACTCACCACCAAAGTGGAACGGAATAAATGCCAGTCCCGGTTTCACACGACGAGTGACCATCGCTTTCACCTTGATTCGGCCTTTCTCCGCACCTTCAACCCAAACATCATCACCATCTTTAAAGCCAAGATCGTTAGCGTCTTTCGGGTTTACTTCTACGAACATTTCTTGCTGAAGCTCCGCCAACCACGGGTTTGAACGAGTTTCATCACCGCCGCCTTCGTATTCAACCAAGCGACCAGAAGTCAGAACAATCGGGTACTCGCCAGATTTGTCTTGGTCCTGAATCGATTTATATAACGTTGGAACACGGAAAATCGCGTCTTTGTCTTCCCAGGTTGGGTAATCCGTTACAAGGTCACGTCTAGGTGTATAGAGCGGTTCACGGTGCAACGGTACGCGGTCTGGGAATGTCCAAACAATCGCACGCGCTTTTGCGTTACCAAATGGGATACAACCGTGCGCGATAGCAACACGCTGAATACCGCCAGACAGGTCGGTTTTCCAGTTTTTACCTTCTGCTGCGACTTTCTCTTCAGCTGTCAGGTCATCCCACCATCCTAGTTGTTTTAGCAACTTGTCGGTAAATTCCGGATAACCATCTTTGATCTCACTGCCTTTCGAGTAGCTGTCTTCAGCTAGCAGGTTTTTACCTTCAAATTCCACACCAAAGCGTGTACGGAAGTTACCACCACCTTCGGCAACGGTTTTAGAAGTATCGTAAAGGATATGAGTGCCCGGGTGCCCCATCTCTGGCGTACCCCAACATGGCCAAGGTAGACCGTAGGTTTCACCATTAATTGGTCCGCCCTCTGCTTCAAGCGTGGTTTTATGGAATGTGTGCCAGTTTTGTTGGTGCGCTTTTAGACGCTCCGGACTCTGACCTGTGTAACCGATGGTCCACATACCTTTGTTGAATTCACGAGTCAGGTCTTCAATCAAAGGCTGGTTATTTTCTACACGAATGTTTTTGAAAAGCAGATCGTCGAAGCCAAGCTTTTTCGACAACAGGTACATGATTTCGTGGTCAGGCTTTGACTCAAACAAAGGCTCAACAACTTGATCGCGCCACTGCAAAGAGCGGTTAGAAGCCGTAACACTGCCGTAAGTTTCGAATTGGGTAGTCGCAGGAAGCAGGTAAACACCATCAGTGCGATCGTTCATTACCGCCGCTACGGTTGGGTATGGGTCAACGATGACCATCATATCCAGTTTCTGCATCGCCTTCTTCATCTCAACACCACGTGTTTGAGAGTTTACAGCGTGTCCCCAGTAGAACATGGCGCGAATGTTTTCTCGCTGACGAATGTTGTCTTTGTCTTCTAACACACCATCGATCCAACGCGATACCGGAATACCAGCACTGTGCATTGGTTTTTGACCGCCATACTCGTTGTCATCAAAACGGGCTTTGATCCACTCGTAATCGATGTCCCAAACTTTTGACCAGTGACGCCAAGACCCTTCAGAAAGGCCATAATAGCCTGGTAGTGTATCGGCTAGGACACCAAGGTCTGTTGCGCCCTGAACGTTATCGTGACCACGGAAAATGTTGGCACCGCCGCCTGATTTACCAATGTTACCAAGCGCAAGCTCTAGTACACAGTAAGCGCGAGTGTTGTTGTTACCTGTGGTGTGCTGAGTACCACCCATACACCATACAACACAGCCCGGACGGTTTTCAGATAGTAGTTTTGCAGTCTGGTAAACGTCTTCTTCGCTTACGCCTGATACGCGTTCAACTTCTGCTGGTGTCCATTTTGCGACTTCAGCACGGATTTCATCCATACCAAATACACGCTGACGGATAAATTCTTTATCTTCCCATTGGTTTTCAAACACGTGCCACAATACACCCCAAATGAAAGCGACGTCTGAACCTGGGCGAAGAGATACATAGTGATCGGATTTTGCAGCAGTACGAGTACGACGAGGATCGGCCACTACGATCTTACAGTTGTTTTTCTCTTTGGCGATCAGAATGTGTTGCATCGCAACTGGGTGTGCTTCTGCAGGGTTAGAGCCAATGAACAGCATAGACTTACAGTTATGCATGTCATTGAAAGAGTTCGTCATTGCACCGTAGCCCCAGGTGTTTGCTACCCCTGCTACCGTGGTTGAGTGACAAATACGCGCTTGGTGGTCAACGTTATTGGTACCCCAAAGCGATGCCATTTTACGGAATAGGTACGCTTGTTCGTTGCTGTGCTTTGCACTGCCTAAGAAGTAAACAGAGTCTGGGCCGGATTCTTTACGGATATCCAATACCTTGGTGCCGATTTCTTCAATTGCTTCGTCCCAAGACAGCTTTTTCCACTTACCGTTTTCAAGCTTCATTGGGTATTTTAGGCGACGTTCACCATGGCCATGTTCACGCAGCGCAGCCCCTTTCGCACAGTGTCCACCAGCGTTAAATGGGTGATCAAAAGCAGGTTCCTGACCGGTCCAAACTCCATTTTGAACTTCAGCGTAAATACCACAGCCTACCGAACAGTGAGAACAGATGGTGCGTTTCACTTCTGTTTTCGCTTCTGGGTCGACAGTTTTCGCTTCCGCTTTTTTCATCATGCCCGGAGCAAACAGACTTGCACCGACAACAGCGCCACCAGCAGCAAATGAGGTGTTTTTCATAAATGCACGGCGCGAAATGCCAAGTTGGTTCGTTTCTTTGCTCACACTGTCGGAGCGTTTGACAAGTTTCATCTCTTACCTCCTAAAGTGTGTCGTAGTAATCACGAATGTGTTGAGTTTCACGGTACCCTTTCTTCTTTACGTCTTTTTCAGAAGACTCAACGGTTTCCGACGCGTTTGCCACTTTCGTGGTTCCTGCGACGACGGCACCAGCAACGGCAGCGGTTGTGAAGCCTTTCAATAGCTCCCTGCGGCTTGAGTTTATTTCTTTATTATCTTTCATCATTGCTTCCTTACCTTCCGGTAGATCTTTGGAGGATCATGCCTCTCTATCGATATGACTTTGTACTGCTTGATTACTCATAATCAGTGACGTTTTTCACATCAATTTTTAATTTGGCTTTACTGCTCTTTGTATTCTCGCTAAATCGAACCTGTTCAAGCGTTAGAAACGCGTTGCAAAGCTGAGCGGCTGGTTTATAAAAGTTTGCACTTTCTGCATTTTCTAACTGGCGAGTGAATGCGCTAAACCAAGGGGCGAGATGTTTGTTAAACACGGCTTGTTGCAAGCCCTCTTCTTCGTCAGTCAGCATGGCCATGACTTCACAAAGTGCTGAAATGTGATCTTCGGGTTCTTTCACGTTTTCAGCGCGCTCTATGCCCAGTAAATCTAAATCGTGACGAATATCCGCTAGCGGCTTTTCCATCATTGAGCCTGTGCGGTGCCACGATCCAAATGGAACGACTTCACCACGACCAATACCGATAAAGAGATCTTGATATTCATCTTCAAGCGTTTCTCGTTCCGCTTTTTCAGCCGCTAGCTGAAGCGCAATCCATGCTTGCTGCATTGCACTTGCCGAAGGTTCCACTTCCAGAGACTTAAGAAACTCAAGCATCTCTTCTGTTGGCGCACTGCGAAAAAGCGCAGATAAAATCAGGTATATTTCTGTTCTCAGTGTTTGTTCTTGCTGTTTTTCCACTGTGAGCTCCTAATACTTGAGTTGTTTCATTGGATCAGAGGCCATCGACTCAAACATATCGACCACGCGGCAGTCTTCACACATGGCGATACGGTTAATTGCGGCTTCATCAGTAAAATGAGAATGTCCACGTAGCTTGTTTTGCAACATGTCGATCATGGATTGAGGTGCGAAAGGTTTGTGGCAACGAAGACACTCAGCCGCTTTCTCTTGGTGAATGACGACTGCTTTCTGACGTTCTTCTTTCACCCAGTTCATGCGAGGCGTTAGCGTAAGTACATTTTCTGGACACGCTTTTTCACATAAGCCACATTGAACACAATCTTGTTCAACAAATTTAAGAGACGGAGACTGACCATCGGTATGCAGTGCGCGAGTCGGACACACAGCGACACAGCTCATGCATAAGGTACAATCTTTACTTTCACAAGAAACCGAGCCATAAGGCGCATTACCTGGTAATTCAACGGTATTATCGACAGGAATACGCGAGGCAGATAACGCATCTAGCGCGGTAAACAGGCGCTGACGTTTATTGCCTTGTAGTTCTCCTACCGCTAAATCGAAGGAATCTGTACACAATGTCGGTGCGCCTTCACGCAGAGATTCCAAATACAAGATATCGATGGTTTCTTTTGCAATGCCAAGTTGATCAAGCAATTCATGTGCTATACCGACTTCACTATTAAGTACGCGCAAAATGGTTGGCGGCATAAAACGTGAAGCAGCAAACAGAACCTGAGTCGCTCCGTTCACAAGCGCTGCAAACCAAGTATCAATACCAACAGATGGCAACTCTTCAACCACAATAGGAATGACATTATCTGGAAGCGCTTTTAAAGCCATGACGTTGTAGGTTTCATGGCGTGAACTACAAATCAGTACGATAGGATCAACGCCACCTGCTTTTTCGTAATTCGCTAACGTACGTTCGATGAACTTTTGCGTATCTTCTGGATTTGGGAGTGCGTAATGAATCGCTTCTGTAGGACATGCGGTTGCACAAGTCCCGACACCCTGACACAGGTATGGGTTAATCTCGATACGATGTCCTGTTTTAGGACTACCCTCACTGGATAGTGCGCCTGCTGGACAGGCATCAACACAACGCTCACAACCTTTTACGCCTCGAGAACTGTGCGCGCACAAGTCGGTATCTAAACGGAAAAACTTCGGTTTATCAAACGTCCCCATTAACGTCGGGATTTCTTCCAGCGCTTCTGCGAGTTTCGGATAGCCGCGACCGACTGGATAATAACCCGGAGCTGGCACTTCCTCAGACATACAGCTGTTAAGGCAAAGATCGAGAACGACGTCGAAACAATCTGTATTAATCGCTACTTTAGCGAGATTGTTTGTCGAACCATTGTTTTCAATAATTACTTCAAATGTACCCAGGAAGCCAGACACCTGAACAGAGTTCGCATAATAAAGCGCACTGTGAGTTCCCTTTTCTCCGTCAGTAGACAGCAACGTAAGGCTGTTCATTTGTGATAATTGAGCTGCGGCACTTTCAATGATCGCCGTCGGACCGACAATTAAAGTGTTACCGCCACTTTCGTAGCTCACCGTCGGTGGGATCAGGTTTGTCAACTCGATGGTATTTTCAAAAGCATATAGCCTTGCTTTACCGTTACTGGAAGTCGTTTGTTCTAATAGTTGTTTCAACATTGCTCGTTTCCATTTATCAACATGGATAATCTTCCATCTTTCATTGTAGTTAGCGCGGTAGATTCTGCTGATTAACTTATAATTAAGCTGTTTTGTATGGAGCATCAGAGCCCATAGCAAAATTCAGAAAACCGATAGCGTTACAAGAAGATTGGTAATACCACTCAATTAGCAAGCGTCATGCCAATTTTAATATTCAACATATTCAATGAGTTACTTTATTTCTAGCTGATTTTATCTAATAAAAAAGCCGGATGAGACAATATGTCCCACCCGGCCAGTTGAGTGTTTAGTCAAAATGTACCTATTTTGAGTGTGGTATATTTTGTCCTACTTGTTCTGATAGCGATTCTGACTCTAAAGTGCCATTCTTATTCACTACTGTGTATTTATCCAGTCCAGATTCGTTTTGAGCAGGTTCGACGATTTCTTGCTCATTTTCATCAGCATCTGAAGCCTCTGTTTGAACCACAGCCAGCTCATTATTTTCAATGGTTGCGTCGTCTTCAGTTTTATCTTTCACCCAGTCTCGCAGTGTTTCTGCTACACCTTCCGAAAGTGACTTCAAATTGCTGTAGTCGTCATCGTAATCGTCTAACCCGTCACGGACATTGAACTCTTCTGATAGAAACAACTTACGTAACGCGGCTTTTTTCACGCTTTCTGATGCTTCTGAAACCAATAGGTTTGCAATCGACATCTCTTCCGGCTTTTGCTCGTCAACGTTGGCAGCCGTTTCACTTACTTCAGACGACGCGTTCTCTTCAGGTAGAGGCTTATCAGCAATGCGATCAGCGGAAGGATTTGCGTCTGCCTCGGTATTTGTCACGTCACTTAGTTCGGCATCTTCATGCGTGTTTTGAGATTCTTCTAACTTACGTTTTGACCAACGGCTTAAAAAATCATGACTAGTTGCCATTTGCTCTACCCGCTCCTTTGCGCTTCTTACCTTTCAACTCTAGCATCTCTCCATGGCGTCCAATAAAGGCCTCCATCCAGGCTTGCACAGGTAATGGCATGTTGTTCGATAACACTAAATTGTCCCCATCCATATATCGAGCCGCGACGGCTTGAGAGGCGGTGAGAAGCTGTATCGCTGGCTTCTCATTGGAGTCGAGGTTATCCATTACAAGAAAGAGTTTTGGGTTTTGCGAGCTTAGGTTAAATCGGTAATCCGTGCGTTCATCTCGGTGTAATTGGAGAAGACAAACATCAGTGGTGTCTTTATCAGGCGTCAGTACAAACTGTGTTAGTTGCCATTGGGTTGTTACCCAGGCACCTGTAATAATTTCATGTTCAACCAGTTCTACGCCGATAGGCCATGAATCTTCGGTTTTCTCATATATATTTTCTAAATCTTTGTTAATGTCCGACATAACTCACCCAACTTGCTTCATTTGGTTTGATTGGCGAAAAGGACATTCTGGCCCACGCTCTCAAACCACGTTAGGTATACGTAGCAATAAACGCGCCAAATCAACCACTGTAATACTAGACAAGATACAGATATAAATACCAAATTAGTCGAAACTCAATGGGTTGTATGTGTCATTCCTGCGAACTCTCAGTTTTTATATTAAGTAGCGTGAATCTCTCGCATTTTTTCCGTCAACCGCTATGTTGGAATGAGATTTGCTATTCAACCTCGTGTTAAAAAGAACAATCCTTGTGAGCAAGTAGCTCCTTCACTGAACAGGACAAGACTGTGGTAAAACCAAATATTATTAAAACCAGTGAAAATCCCCTGCAGACTATCGAAGTCGATGTGTACGATGAATACGGTGAAAAGCTGACGAAACAGATTGCCTGCGAGCGACCTCTTACCGTAATGCTGAACTGGAAAGAAATTGTAACGCTGATGACGATAGGATCCCGTCCAGATGCGCTAGTTTTAGGCTATTTAAAGAATCAAAGCTTCTTATCTGATCCGGAAGCGATAGAGTCTGTCATAATCGATTGGGAAACCCATTCTGCCGCAGTGATAACCAAAGAAAACATCGAGCATTTAGAAGGTGCGTTGAAAAAGAAAACCGTTACCTCGGGTTGTGGTCAAGGCACCATGTACGGCAATGTGATGAAGCAATTGGAGAACTATCAGGTTCCGCAAGTACCGCTTAAGCAGTCAGAAATCTATGCCACGCTTGAAGCGCTGACTCATTACAACGATACATACCGAAAAGCAGGTGCGGTTCATGGATGCGCAATTTGTAAAGGGAACCAAGTGTTGTCGTTTGTGGAAGATGTAGGCCGTCACAATGCCGTGGATACGCTCGCCGGAGAGATGTGGTTAAATCAAGAAACTGGCGATGACAAAATATTTTATACAACCGGACGTCTTACATCTGAGATGGTGATTAAAGTCGCTCAAATGGGCATCCCTGTTCTTCTTTCTCGTTCTGGTGTAACCCAGATGGGGTTAGATCTCGCCAGACAATACGGTATTACTACGATCGCGCGAGCCAAAGGGTTACGTTTTCAGGTATTTACTGGCGCGGAAAAAATTGATTTTGATGTAAAAGGTACCCAAAAGGAATAATTTGCAAAAGCAAAGTTTGGTGTAAACTTAAATTAATCGCAGCCAATATGGGGTTGGCTATTTTGATGACTCCTATTTTACTGCGATTAGTATCGCTAATACCGTTTATTCACAAAGGATGTGAACTATGGACAATGACCAGCTTTGGAACTTTTTGCTCACGCCAAGTGGCATCATGGTTTCGATGATAATTACATTCGGTGTTGTTGGGATTTATGCTTACCTAACCGGTCAATTTAAGGATTAGACATCCAAACGAGAAAAAGACCTCAATGTGAGGTCTTTTCAGTTTTTAAAGATTCGCTTTAGACGTTGTATTAACCGTCGATACCACGTGATTTAAGGAACTCAGAGTAAGTGCCTTTGAAGTCTGTGATTTTGCCGTCACGAATTTCAAGAATACGAGTAGCCAACGAGTCAACGAATACACGGTCGTGAGATACGAAGAACAAAGTACCTTTGTACTGCTCAAGTGCCGTGTTAAGTGATTCAATGGATTCCATATCCATGTGGTTGGTTGGTTCATCCATTAGCAGCATGTTTGGTTTGTGCATCATTAGCTTACCAAGCAACATACGGCCTTGCTCACCACCTGATAGCACTTTTACCGACTTCTTGATGTCGTCCTGGCCAAATAGCATACGACCCAAGAAGCTGCGTACGACTTGCTCGTCATCGCCTTCCTGACGCCATTGACCCATCCAGTCTGTCAAGTTTAAGTCTTCTGCAAAATCATGTGCGTGGTCTTGCGCGTAGTAACCAATGTTTGAGTTCTCAGACCATTTGTACGTACCCGTACGTGGTTCCAGAACGCCAGCCAAAGTATTCAACAGCGTAGTTTTACCGACACCGTTCTCACCAATAATGGCGACGCGCTCACCCACTTCAAAGATTGCATCGAAGTTTGCGAACAGGTCATCTTCAAAACCTTGGCTTAGGTTTTCAACAATCAGAGCGTTACGGAATAGCTCTTTAGACTGTTCAAAACGAATGAATGGGTTTTGACGGCTAGACGCTTTAACTTCATCCAGTTTGATCTTATCAATCTGCTTCGCGCGTGATGTTGCCTGTTTTGCTTTCGATGCGTTTGCAGAGAAACGCGCAACGAAGGTTTGAAGTTCAGCGATTTGCGCTTTCTTCTTCGCGTTGTCGTTGAGTAGACGTTCACGAGCTTGCGAAGCCGCGGTCATGTACTCGTCGTAGTTACCTGGGTAAACACGTAGCTCACCGTAATCCAAGTCAGCCATGTGAGTACAAACTGAATTTAGGAAGTGACGGTCGTGCGAGATGATGATCATTGTGCAGTTACGCGCGTTTAGCGTGTCTTCCAACCAACGGATAGTGTCCATGTCCAAGTTGTTGGTTGGTTCGTCAAGTAGCATGATATCTGGGTCTGCAAACAGAACCTGAGCAAGAAGCACACGCAGTTTCCAGCCAGGTGCAACTTCGCTCATCAGACCAAAGTGTTGCTCCATTGGAATACCTACAGCAAGAAGAAGCTCTCCAGCTTTCGCTTCCGCCATGTAACCGTCCATTTCTGCAAACTGAACTTCAAGGTCAGCTACTTTCATGCCGTCTTCTTCACTCATCTCTGCAAGAGAGTAAATGCGGTCACGTTCTTTCTTAACTTCCCATAGCTCTTTGTGGCCCATGATTACCGTATCAATAACCGTGAACTCTTCGTACGCAAATTGATCCTGGTTTAGCTTTGCAACACGCTCGTTCGGGTCGTAGCTTACGTTACCACTGGTTTGCTCAAGCTCGCCGCTGAGGATTTTCATAAAGGTTGATTTACCACAACCGTTAGCGCCAATTAAGCCGTAGCGGTTACCTTCGCCGAACTTAACTGAGATGTTTTCGAATAGCGGCTTAGCGCCGAATTGTTGAGTAATATTCGCTGTGGAGATCAAAACCTTTACCTTAGCAATTTGAGTGTATTTATAAAAACCGGGCAACGGTACTTGTTAAGGCTACACACTGCAAGTTTTGTTTTTATTAATTATTCAGAAAACCTTTATTTGATGGATATCACATTAAATATCCAAGCCAGATTAAGCGATATTGGTGACCTCCAGCATTAACTCAGCTTTTTTCGGCAGATAAATACTGAACACGCTGCCTTTGCCCCACTCGGACTCCACTTTTAGCTCCCCGCCCGTTTGGCTAAGAATACTTTGCGACACAGACAGCCCCAAACCCGTGCCATCTCGTTTGGTGGTGTAGAACGGCGAGAAAATACGACTCACGTTTTCTGGCTTGATTCCACAGCCTTCGTCGGCAACATGGATAACGGTACCTTTTACTAAGCCATTTTCCAGCCAGTCTTCACTCGTGACGATCAATTTACCTTGACCGTTCATGGCGTGGATGGCGTTCATCTGTAAGTTAACCAATATCTGCAACAGGTGATGGCGATTAATTTCAACCGGGGTATGAGCTTGCAAATCAGCAACAAATTCAATGTCGCGCTTTTTGCTCCCTGTTTTAACCAGCGTGATACTTTCGTCGATGATCGGATTAACATGCTGCCAAGTGATCTCATCCTGAACTCCGCCCTGGCGACTGTATTGCAACAAACTGCGGGTAATGTTTCTGATGCGATCGATTTGAGCGTGAATGGCGTCAATTTCTTCTTGAACCCGATTCGCGTCGTCGCCAAGCTCAAAATGAATGAGTTCGATATTACCGAGGATCACCGCCGTTGGGTTATTAATTTCATGGGCGATACCCGCGGTAAGCTCTCCCAGTGCAGAAAGCTTTTCATGCACGACCAGCTTATCTCGGGTTTGATTGAGTAACTGAATGTGCAGTTCCAGCTCTTGGGTTTTCTCTCGCAAACTCGCTGTACGTTCTTGAACTTTACACTCTAACTGCGCTGCGGAATTCTTCAGTTCTATCTTGCGCTCTTGCAGTGCGTCCAACATGTTATCGAATTGCTTAGCCAGTTGTGCCAGTTCATGGTCGTCATTCAGCCCCAAAGGACCAATGCGCTTTTCTTTGCCCAGTTGAACCAGTTTTACCACCTTGTGAATACGTTCTATTGGACGGAATAAATCACGCGAACCTCGATACACCATCACGCCAGACACAAGCAGTAACATCAAGGTCATCAGGCTGACTTCCGCAATGTTCGTCACATACGCTTTGACAAACGGCCACATTAAATACCCGGTATATAGCATGCCAATGACATTATCATACTGGTCTTTAATGGGCTGATAAGCGGTGATATACCAAGCATCGTAAACGAAAGCCCGACCGACCCACATTTCACCCCGGGACAGTACTTGCTCTGAAACTTCGTTGCTCACTTTCGTACCAATGGCCCTGCCAAGGCGATGATCACTGTCCAGCGGGACGTTGGTGCTTACGCGCAGGTCAGACAAAAACAGGGTCAGGGTGCCAACTGGTCGTAATCGGTCATTTACGTTGGGGTAAATAAGGTCGCGGATTTGGTCTACCAGCACGGTACTGTTGTTGAGGAGTAATCCTCCGTCCAAGAAGCCAATTAAATCGTTCGCGCGACTATAAACAGGGATGACTGTACGGCTTACTAAACCTCGGGTTTCTGTTCCACTGCCTTGGCTCACAATCGGAACCTCTGCCCGTTTAGCCAGATCGGGATCAAGTTGTTCAAGCTCTTGTTTGTTCAATATATCGAAGAATGACTCCCGCTTAGTCAAATCCATAAAGCGGAATTTGTTTTCAACGGAGTTCACGTGTTGGAAAGAGAGAAAATCTAACCCGTAACGATGCTTCTGGGTGGAGACCCAGGCCTGCAGTTCTTCCGGTGGCGTATTTTGATTGATGCGGTTGTGAAAGTCATAAGAATCTGCGAACGCCCTAACGTAGTTGGCTTGCTTTTGTTGCAACAGCTCGACACTATTTTCTGCAACCCCCAAGCGCTCAGAAACATCAAGCAACGTATTCTGCCACGTGTATTGAATAGACCAATAAATGGTGATGGCAATCAACGCGAGCAGCGTCACGAAGATAGGTGCTGATGTGAGAATTAACAGGCGGTAACGCACCATACTTTTAAATCGGTGCGTCCACTTAGACAATCCTTTGTGCTGCTGCCACTTAGTTGGCATATTCCTCATCCTCTGCGTCCCACTCTTTGTACTTACGCTCTAACGTTTTGCGTGCCACGCCTAAATCACGTGCTGCCGCCGATTTGTTACCATCGTGCAGGGTAACAACCTGTTGAATATGCGCTTTTTCTACTTCTTTAAGAGTCCAGCTATTGGGATAACCGTCACCTAAAAACTCATTACTTTCCTTGAGCGTTGGAAGCTCGGCGGTATGTGAAACGGTCATAGAAACATTTGGCAAGGCGTGAGAGCCGTTTACTTCTCGCCAATGATGAGCAGGCGGCTTACCTAATAAGATGCAACGCTCAATCAGGTTTTTTAACTCACGAATGTTACCTGGCCAATCGTACTCGCTCATTGCTTCCATATCTTCATGTGCCCACTTCGGCGCGGGCATTCCTAGCTCGCGAGTTAGCATGTTGCTGAAGAAAGGGATGAGTTCAAAGAGATCACCTTTACGTTCACGAAGTGGACACACTTCAATCTTGAGAACGTTAAGGCGGTAATACAAATCGCTACGGAAGTTGCCCTGATTCACTTCCTCCTGCAAATTTCGGTTAGTCGCAGCCACGACACGGACATCGATGCTAATTTCTTTCTCTGAGCCAACCGGTCGGATTGTTCGTTGCTCTAACACTCGTAAAAGTGATGCTTGCATCGATAATGGCATTTCACCGATTTCATCAAGGAAAAGGGTTCCGCCATTAGCCACTCGAAATAAACCTTCACGTGATTTTTTCGCACCGGTGAACGCGCCGGAAGTGTGGCCAAAAAGCTCACTTTCTAATAACTCAGGCGCGATTGCTGCGCAGTTGACGGGAACGAATGGACCACTTCTATCACTGGCCTGGTGAATACCGCGAGCAACCAGTTCTTTCCCCGTACCGGACTCGCCTTCAATTAATACTGACGCACGTGATGGTGCAAACTGAGTTATCAATAACTTAAGTTGACGGGTTTTCTCTGAACCACCTATGATTTCTGAGCTGTTGTAGCGTTGATAATCCCGTTTCATCGCATATTGCATACGCTCATTCAATCGACGCTCCATACAGCGGGTCACCGATTTAAGCATTTGATCGAGATTAAAAGGTTTGAGAATAAAATCTGAAGCCCCAAGCTGGAGAGCTCGAATCGCGGTTTCAAGATCAGCATAACCGGTCATGAATATCACATCTGCTCTTTTTTCATCATCGGTAAAGGCTTCTTCCCACTCAATTCCTGAGCGGCCGGGCAAATTAATGTCGAGTAAAATCAGATCGTAATGACGAGAGCTTCTCAGTTGCTCTGCTTCTTCAATGCAGCCAGCCGTATCAACCTGGGAAAAGAGTTTACCCAAGGCTTTTTTCAGAATGGCTTGCATGCCAGGCTCGTCATCAACGACCAGAACAGAAAACGCGTTGAATTGTTGCTTTGTACTAATATGGGATTGCGCAGACATATTTACCCCAGATGGTTTCAGGTGGGACAGAGTGTACCAACACGACAGGGGTACCCTCCTCAATAACTGAGACATTTTGTACCAATGGGAGAATTTATGCAAACAAGTCTATGAAATGGCGCATAAATAGAACAATTTTAGGTTGAATATTGTTGGCATCTTGTTTGCTATAAGGGGTATCCAAGTCGCCAATATGTTGGGCTCTTAGAGTCTGCCACTCAAGGAAGGCTTGTGATTTGAGCAATCAAGATCGTTCAGGAACTTCTCACACGTTAAACGTAAAAGAAACCGAAACATCATTGGAAAGGAAACAAATAAAAATGAAAAAAATTGCGCTAACCTTGGCAGCAACGTCAATCACACTAGTAAGTTACTCTGCTTTTTCCGCTCAAGATGGCGAACACATTCGCTTAGCAACCACGACCAGCACGTACCATTCAGGACTGCTGGATTACCTACTACCAGAATTCGAAAAAGAGACAGGCTATAAAGTCGACATCATCGCTGCAGGTACCGGCAAAGCGCTCAAAATGGGTGAAAATGGCGATGTGGATTTGGTAATGACACACGCGCCTAAAGCAGAAGGCCTATTCGTAGAAAAAGGGTACGGCGTTCAACCGCGTAAGCTAATGTACAACGATTTTGTGGTTGTTGGTCCTAAAGCCGATCCAGCTGAAATCAAAGATGATGAAAGCGTTCTTGATGTGTTTAAAGAAATCGCAAGCAAAGACGCAACCTTTATTTCTCGTGGTGACGATTCAGGCACACACAAGAAAGAAATGGGCTTTTGGGCGCAAACAAAAATTGAACCAAACTTTGGTGGTTACCGCAGCGTAGGCCAAGGTATGGGCCCTACTCTGAACATGGCGTCAGAGATGCAAGGCTACACGATGACAGACCGCGGTACTTGGCTGGCATATGAAAACAAACTGGATCTGGAAATTCTGTTCCAGGGTGATGAAATGCTATTTAACCCTTATCAGGTGATCTTAGTTAACCCTGAACGTTACCCAACTATTAATCACAAAGGCGCGCAAGTATTCAGTGATTGGTTGGTTAACCAACACGGTCAGGAATTAATTAACAGCTTCCGCCTTAACGGAAAACAGCTGTTTGTAGCGAACGCGGACAGTAAATAACGCACTATGAATCTTGCTGAAACAACACTAGAAGCGCTCCAGCTACTGGTGAATTTCGATGCAGAGCTTTGGGAGATCGTTGCGGTCTCCTTTAGCGTTTCTATTACGGCAATATCGTTAGTGGTATTGCCGGCAATTTTGATGTCTTTTGTGCTCGCTTACACCGATTTTCGTGGTAAGTGGTTTTTACTGTCTATCATCAATACACTTCAAGCAGTACCAACGGTTGTTATCGGCCTCTTGCTCTACATGCTGTTGTCGAGAGCTGGCCCTTGGGGCGGGTGGGAAATGCTGTTTACGCAGAAAGCGATGATATTCGGTCAAATGCTGATCTGTTTCCCGGTGTTAGTCTCGATGATGCACGGTGCATTGCAATCGAGCGATCGCCGTATGATAGAGACATCGCTTACCTTAGGTGTATCCCTTCCTCGCGTTGCATCGACAATGATTTGGGAAACGCGATTCCCGTTACTCGCAGCGGTCATTGCAGGCTTTTCGCGAATCGTTACAGAAGTCGGCTGTTCGATGATGGTTGGTGGCAACATTATGGGCGTGACACGCAATATACCAACAGCGATCGCAATGGAAAGTAGTAAAGGTGCTTTTGCGCAAGGTGTTGCATTAGGAATTGTATTACTATCCTTAGCATTAGCATTAAACTTCTTCCTGTCGAGTATGAGAGGCAAAGGCTATCTTAGAACATGACGCTAATGATCGACTCGTTTTCTATTCTCTGTAGAGGCGTACTATGACTATAAAAATTACCGCCGAACAATTGTCCATGCGCTTTAAAGAGCGCGTGCTCTTTCACATTCCCGAGTTAACGATTGGACCAAACGATGCGATTTATCTTAAAGGCGATAACGGCGTCGGAAAAACAACACTGCTGAAAATTCTAGCCGGTCTTTTGAAAGCATCAACCGGCACTGTAGCCGCACCTAAAGATACCTGGCTAAAAAAACTGACCCGCCGAAATGGTCGTGTCGATGTTATTTACCTCCATCAATCTCCTTACCTATTTGACGGCAGCGTTTACGAAAACGTTGTGTATGGCGTGAAATATCAGCAGGACAACGCAAAAGATAAGCGAGCGCAAGTTATCAACGCGCTACGCATGGTAGGTTTGGAAACCTTAGCCGACGAACATATCTCTGTATTGTCAGGTGGCGAAAAGCAGCGTGTTGCCATGGCGAGAGCATGGATCTTAAAACCGTCGATTTTATTGATGGATGAGCCAAGTGCTTCACTAGACGCCGAATCGATCGAGCGATTAGTCGTAATGGCCAAAGATCTTTTAGATCGTGGCTCTAGTATCGTGATCACGAGCCATCAAACCAACACGCTAACCGATTTATGTAAAAAACAGTGGTGGATTAAAAACAAGACTTTGGTAGAGTCACCTCTGTTATATGTCATACCAAAAGAAAACTCCCAAGAGAATGCATATGCTTCAACCAACACAAACTAGTTGGGTCATCTTAGCTGGCGGTCAAGCCAGTCGCATGGGTGGAAAAGATAAAGGCCTGATAGAGCTAAATCAGAAACCACTCATCAAACACGTCATAGAACGTCTATCACCGCAAACACCAAGCATTTTAATCAATGCCAATCGAAACCAAGACGCCTACCGTCAGTTTGGTTTCGTCTTCAGTGATCAATTCAAAGATTACCCTGGGCCGATGGGTGGCATTCATGCCGGATTAATGCACGCGCAAACGGATTGGGTCGGGTTTGTTCCATGTGACAGTCCACAGATTAATACTGACTTAGTTGAGCGCTTTTGTCAGGCAGTCGAAGACGATACTGACATTTTGGTCGCGCACGATGGTGATCACCAGCAACCAGTTTTCACTATGTACCATAAGCGCGTACTGCCAAAACTGACGGCATTTTTAGAGCGTGGCGATCGAAAAATCATTTTGCTTTATAAAGAATGTCACACCAGCTACGTTGATTTCAGTGACTCACCAAACTGTTTCGTCAACTTAAACACTCCGGAAGAACTGGCGCAATTTGGACAATTAGAATCATGAAACACACGCTAAATATCCCTATTCTTGGTTTTGCCGCTTACTCAGGTACTGGTAAAACTACGTTGCTAGAAGCACTGTTACCAAAACTGACCGAAGCTGGTTTACGTATTGGCATGTTGAAACACGCGCACCACAACTTTGACGTCGATAAGCCAGGTAAAGACAGCTATCGTTTACGTAAGGCTGGCGCTTCACAAATGTTGATCGCATCCCGAAATCGTTTTGCTTTGATGACAGAAACTCCGGATGCTGAGGCAGAGTTCGAATACCTGTTGACTCGTTTTGATGAAGACAAGTTAGATGTCGTTCTGGTTGAAGGTTGTAAAAACATCGCCTTTCCAAAAATCGAACTTCACCGAGAAGAAGTCGGCAAACCTTGGCTTTACCCTTCTGATGAAAACATCATTGCGATTGCCTCCGACAGTGGTGAATTAGATTCCGAATTACCACAAATGAGCATAAACGATCTGGACGCTATCGCGGAGTTTGTTCTTCAGTATGTCAACGCAGCGAAACAGCCGAAATCGAAAGAAAAAGAAGCCGCGTGCTGTGACACCTTATCCCCTGCTTTCCTATCTGTGGAGCAAGGGCGAGAGAAAATTCTCTCTTTAGTGCCTTCCTTGACTGACATTGAACTATGCGATGTTGAACGTAGTTACGGTCGAGTATTGGCTGATGACATCGTTTCTCCTGTTAACGTGCCTCAATACACAAACTCGGCAATGGATGGTTATGCTATTCGCAGTGACGACCTTGAGCGAGAGAGTTATCAAGTGATGGCAGAAGTCCTTGCTGGCCATGCTTACGATAAACCGTTGCAGATGGGGCAAGCGGTTAAAATCATGACTGGTGCGCCTACCCCAATTAATGCTAGTACTGTGGTGATGCGCGAACAAGCTATACAAACTGGTGACAAGGTAACGTTTAATACTTCAGGCATAAAAGCGGGTCAGAACGTTCGTCAAGCTGGTGAAGATCTTGAAATTGGCAGTAACGTCTTTACCTCTGGTACTCGCCTCGCCTCTCCGGAAATGGGGATGATCGCCTCTCTTGGTTTCGGGCAAACAAGTGTCTTTCGTAAACTCAAAGTCGCAATCTTCTCAACGGGTGACGAAGTGCAAGCGCCAGGCACCGAGCAGAAGCCTAATTCAATCTTCGACTCAAACCGATTTACCATTATGGGTATGCTTGAACAGCTCGGGTGTGAAATTTTGGATTTTGGTATTCTGGAAGACAATGAACAACAGATGATCGAAGCATTGGAGCAAGCATCCCAGCAAGCAGACATGGTAATGACATCTGGTGGCGTGTCTGTTGGTGACGCGGACTACATTAAGTTAGCTCTGGAAAAGTTGGGACAAATTGACTTTTGGCGTATCAACATGCGCCCTGGTCGCCCACTTGCGTTTGGCCAAATTAACAGTAAGCCGTTTTTTGGTTTACCGGGTAACCCTGTTGCCGTAATGGTGTCGTTCATCAACTTCGTTGAGCCAGCAATCCGAAAAATGCAGGGAGAACAAGGCTGGCAACCATTAAAAGTCAACGCGATAGCAACGGAAAACTTACGCTCTCGTCAAGGCAGAACTGAGTTTAGCCGCGGATTCTATCAGCTAGACGAAACCGGACGCCTCACCGTTCGCACGACGGGTAAGCAAGGCTCCGGTATTTTGCGTTCGATGAGTGAAGCGAATTGTCTAATCGAAATATCCCCTGCTATCGATACAGTTAAAGTGGGAGAAAACGTGACAATCATCCCTCTTCAAGGCAGAATCTAGCCCCAATAGGTTACTAGCAACGATTTTATAAAGGTCAGCTGTGCTGGCCTTTCGTTTTTAGTGGAGTTTGAGGTTGGTACTCCATATCAAATATCCATCACTGCTTACGGTAGGTATGGCTCAATTTCACTGAAAGCATTAACACACTATTCGAGAGATTATTATGGCTCGCACCATTCTTTACACATACAAGAACGAAGACAAAGAACTGACGTTCTCTTACCAGCAACATCGCAATATTCATGAAGCCGTTGCTGAAGCAGAAGGTATTGATATTTCTGAGTTCCTAAAAATGGAACAGCAAATCGAAGCGATTTCTGATACCAAAGCCGTTCGAAACTATCGTGATAACCACTTTAAAAAACTTGGTTTTACTAAAATCACTCTGGCCCAAAAGGAAAACTTGGGCGTTGGTAAAAAGAATAAATAGTTTTTACCAAATAGCAAAAGCTCGCGATTAAACGCGAGCTTTTTTGTATCCGCTTGGATTTTTTCGAGTTTAGAGCTGAGGCGCAACAACCACAAACTTACTCGTCCCTGCAATTGGCGCATACCAGTCATTGCCTCGGACATAATAGGTAGCACCATCCACCGTTACTCTCACTACACCACTTGGGAGTGTATTCACAACCTGACCCGATAGACTGCTGCTTATGGAATTGACTTGCTGTGACGAGGATACAGGTGGCTGCTCAACATAAATGTACTGGTCGCCACTTTGCTTGTAATAAGCGTTATCGATAATCGCATACGTAATTCCCGCAATCGCTAAAATTGCGGCCGTAGAAGGCAATCCGCTATGATGATACGAACGATGTGACGGAGCCTTATAGCTCGGTCTATGGTCTGGCTTTACAACAACAACTTTGCTCGGAGGTTGATGGTCATGACCATGTCCCGGCGCTTGCTTCGCAAAGGATGGGGCCACCATAGTCATCAGTACCAACGCAATGGCACCGTTACGAAATGTTGAAACGTTAAACATAGTCATCCCCGTTAATTAATCCCTAAGATTTAAAGAAATCTTACCAGAGGCTAGTTCAAGTGACGTAAATGAAGTGTAAAGCTCGGTAAAGACGGTTTCCAGACAAAGTCTACGCAAACAAAAAGCCCTGTTGCATAATTAGCAACAGGGCTTTTATTCAATTCTAAATGTTAAACCGAGCTAACTATTTACTTGATGTTTAAGAATGCTGCGCCGCGAACACCACCCGAATCACCATGTTTTGCTTTGATGATTTTTGGACATTTCGCTACGGAAAGCAGGTGTTTTGGAATACGTTTCGGCATCTCTTCGTAAATAAGATCGAAGTTAGAAAGACCACCGCCCAGTACGACGACATTTGGATCTGTTGCGGTAAAGATGTTGCCCAAACAAATCGCCAGAAGTTCCATAAAGCGCTCAACGTGTTCAACTGCTGAAGCTTCACCTTCGCCATACGCTTTGATGATATCGATCGCTTTTTTCTGCTCGCCGAAGTAATGCGCATAAATTAGCTCAAAACCGCGACCGGATAGGTAGCTATCAAGACAACCTTTCTTGCCACACCCGCAACCAAGTAATGGCGCATTGTCACCCAAGTGGAACCATGCATCGATAGGAAGACGCATATGGCCAACTTCTCCCGCTACGTGGTTACGACCTGAGAAAACTTTACCTTCGTAAATAAAGCCGCCACCAAAACCGGTACCCAAGATTAAACCCAATACAGATGGCTCACCTTGTAGATCTTCATCCCAAGCTTCTGAAAGTGCGAAACAGTTTGCGTCGTTTTCGATCTTCACAGAGCGACCGATTTTCGCTTCTAGATCTGCACGTAGTGGTTTGCCTTTCGCAGCGGGTACATTTACTGTCAATACGGTTGCATCATCAGCATCTTCCATTCCCGGAAGACCCAGGCCAATGGTACCTTCGCAGCCAAACTCAGCGTCGTACTTACTAATAAGATCAGCGATAGTGTCAACCAATAGTTCATAGTTATCAGTTGGTGTTGGTACACGCTCAGTTGCTACACGCTCAAGCTTTTCGTTAAATGCACCAAACTCAATCTTTGTGCCACCGACATCAAAGCCATAATACATGCAATTCTCTCCTAAAAAGTGCTAACAGGACTCCCAAAAATTTGGTGGAGTCAAAAAGATAAACTTCAGGCATTATCCATATCTATACGCCTACAAACCGTGACCAAATCCAGATTTATCCTCTCACTCAAGCCAGTTGAACAACAAGCGATCAACAAAAACTCATTCCTTAGAGTCAGTTCTCAGTTTTTGCCCACGCTTTGAAACGATGTAGATGCGGACGGCTGGGATCCGTTTTGACCCGTGTTTTGGTCAACATGTAGGTTTCTCTAAAAGCTTCGAACCACAATTGGAGACACTCTGAAGCTTGGTGCTCACCTGCCTGTTTAAGCACTAAAGTGGCAACTTCAGCCGTAGAGAGATGCTGCTCGTTCTCAGAACGTCGCATAATGTATTCAGAGAGTGTTTCTGGTTGTATCGATAATACCGGTAACGATTGTAGATAGTCAGAACGGCGGAAAATCTTTCTCGCTTCACGCCAACTGCCATCAATAAAAATCAACAGCCATTTCTTGTTGCTGCTTTCCGGTGTTCTTAAGAGCTCAGGGCTCAGGCTGTCCATTAATCGTGAAGTGTCATCGACATAATCCTCCGGGAATATGATCACCGGCTGATATTCATCACTTTTTAAAAGCGAGAGCATCTCATTGGAAGGTTCCGTTCGGTTCCATTGGTATACGTAGGTTTCCTCAATGGTATCGGCAATCAGGCGACCCGTATTGCTCGGCTTAAACACTTCGTTTTCCGATACAATCAACATACAAGCGAGATTGGATTTGATATTTGGCTGTAGTTCACACAGGCAGTGCTCTTGTGAGACCTGACAATATTGGCAGCGAATAACTTTGCAGCCTCGCGCGTTAAAAGTCTTTGTCGAGATAGACTGACGGTGCTGATATAAACGGTGAAAAGCGTGAATTCTCATGAGTAGCAATGCCAAATAAAAAGTAGAGCGCGATTCTACTGGCATAACCGCTTAGCCTCAAGGTAAGGTATAGATACCGAAAGAAATTGGCACTGAATTTGGTCTGTTCAGACAGAATCGATAATTGAGAGGAACTTCTTTGACAGAAACTGCATTTAACGACCCCTCTTGGATAAGGCTCGGTTGCTTTGTCGGTGTGTTGCTGCTTTGCACGTTATGGGAAAACGTATTACCAAGAAAAGTATTGACGGTGTCTCGCGCTTTTCGTTGGGTCAACAACCTCTCACTCGTCGCGCTCAACAGTGTTGTTATCGCGTTAGTCATGCCTATCGTGGCATTCCAGGCTGCCGTTATTGCTAGCGAGCATCAGTGGGGGCTATTCCAATTACTGTCGTTTCCTGATTGGTTAAACGTACTACTCTCTATCATCCTGCTCGATTTTATTATTTATGTGCAGCACGTTATCTTCCACCGTGTCCCTGTATTGTGGAAGCTTCATCGGATGCACCATGCTGATTTGGATATTGATGTGACGACGGGAGCCCGCTTCCACCCAATTGAGATTTTGATTTCCATGGTGATTAAAATTGGTGCCGTATTTATGCTCGGTGTTTCTCCAATCGCCATTGTTATGTTTGAAATTATTCTCAACGCGAGTGCTATGTTCAATCACAGTAATGCGAAGCTTGCGTTACCTGTAGATGCATGGCTGCGGAAAGCGATTGTTACTCCGGATATGCATCGCGTCCATCACTCCGTCATTCCGAGAGAAACGCATTCTAACTTTGGGTTCTTTTTGTCTGTGTGGGATCGAATGTTTTCGACGTACCGAGCTCAACCAGAACTTGGGCATGAGCATGTTGTCATTGGTTTACCTGACATCAGAGACAAACAGGAGCAGAGGCTGGATAAGCTTCTTACCCAACCATTCCGCTATCATGTTAAGACAAAAAATAACATTGATTTGGAATGACACTGGTTTTTCTTGGTCATTCCCTTACAAACTGATTGTGACGATATTACCGGAAAATCTGGCGCGACTGTCGATTCTTACGAGCGTTCCAAAGCCATATAGATACGCCCATAGCAAAACCTAAAAATAGCGTCTTCATCTGTAAAGCGGTGTTGTTATCTAATATTTCCAACGAGTAATGTGCGTGAGAGTTAAAAATCACATTGGTGAACAAGATTACCAACATCAATACCAGACCAGCCCTGCGGTATCGAATCAAAAGGTAAACTGCCAACAGGTCGAAAATGCCCAATATACTCCAGTAGATATTTAACCAACGCGGTGCAAAATCATAAGGTAATAAACCATCGGCAATGTTGTCGTAAATGTGTACAGCACCGCCAATCGTCAAAAAAAGGCATAAGAGAAACACTACGAATTTATCCATCATCGTTTCCTTATTTTAGTGAATAGCGAAGAGCATATAGAACTAATCGAACAATTTATAATTTTGTGGCAATTTTTGGGACCGACCATGCCCTAATGCGTGACCAGTAATTGGAAATGTATTCGGTTACGAACATGCTGCTACTGCAAGGATAGTTACATGTTATCAAATTCGCACGCTGCGAGCGCATGTATCTCCAAATAACTTTGGCATGGGAGGCTTAGTAAGTATGCTTGGGATACGAAACGGGAACAAAAAGGCCAAGGACGTCGATAGACCCGGCCTTGGCTTGTCGTCGGTTTACTTATGATTTACAAGTCATACTTATGAAGCATAGCTTGTTGATGGCCAGCAATGTCTGCCACTTGTTCCGAGCTTTCGACCATTGATTCTAGTCGTAGCTTTGTTTGCTCGCCTTGTTCCGATATTTGTGCGATTGATTGTGACACATCAGCGGTTGCCCGCTCCTGCTCTTCTGTCGCGACAGAGATCTGTTCAACACGTTCTTGAATAAGTTTAACGGCGTTATTGATGTCGGAAAATACCAATTTAACTTCATGACTCGATTCTAGTGCATGCGTCATTTCTTCCCGGGAATCGCTCACGGCTTGTCGAGAACGCTCTGCCGCCGTCGTCAACTCGTTCATCATTGCCCGAATATTGGTGGTTTGTTGCGACGTATCGCTGGCGAGTTTACGCACTTCATCTGCTACCACCGCAAAACCACGCCCTTGCTCACCTGCACGCGCCGCTTCAATCGCAGCATTCAAGGCCAACAAGTTAGTGTTATCAGCAATACCACTGATCATATCGACCATTTCGCGAATCTGTTTCACGCGCTCATCGAGCTCCAGTATGGACTGTTCATTCATAGTAAATGACGTCTCTAGTGCCTCCAGTCTAGCGCGATTTAGTTCAACAACTTCAACCCCTTTTTCGGTTTGTGTTGTCGCCACAAGAGTATCTTCGGCTGAAGCGTTCGTCACCATGGCTATTTCTCGTATCGAGGCTTCCAACTGTGTAATGGTCGTGACCATACTCACCAAGGCTTCATTTTGTTTACTGAGTCCTTCGTTAGTCTGCTCTGCGGCGGTATGGCTGATTTCCGCCGTTTGATAAAGCGTCTCACAATTTCGCGTCACCGTAGAGATGGAGTCATAGGTGGAATCAATGACCAGATTCAGTTTACGCGCCACCTCTTTCAGTTCTTCAGGCCCCACCTCATCGACTTTCTCTCGGAAATCGTGTTCAGTCAGTGCAGATAATCGGCTAAGGACCGATTGTAGTCCTCGATTCGTCCAGCTTCTCAAACCAACCAAAGTTGCGAAAATAATGATTGAGATGACCACTGCGGCGATAATGACCATTAAGCTAACGGTTTCTATCGTCGTATTTACTACGTTTTCTCTCTCATTAATCAAATCAGAAGCTGCGAGTGAAACCTGATCAAGTAACAGCATCGTCTCGTCAGCGAGCTGGGAGGCTTGTTTAAATTCCGCCCTTTGTTGTTCGCTTTGTTCCAGTTTAGCAAGAATCAAATGCAGAATACCTTTGTCAGTAAAGCCTGCTTTTACCATCTCATAAGGCGCGGTTAGACTGGCATAGTCACTGACTTCAGGGTGCAGTGCTTGGAAATCGGAGTATGCGAGGTTAATCCCTGCGATTCGGTTTCGCATTTCACGGTATTCTTTTTCCGCTTTTGCGAGGTCAGTATGCGTCAGCATCATTAAAAAGGTGCTTTCCATCGAACTTGCTGAAGCAATAAATCGATTGGCGGCGTCACTTGATTGAGGATTGTCTGCACTCAAAAAAGAGCTGATGCGGTTCATTTCTGGGCCGATAGAGCTTAGACCGTAGCGAAACCCACCAACCGCAGAATTGATATCCGTTTGAATCTGGATCACTGCCTTCTGCTTTAGCAATATCGCTTGAGTGATGTTGTGCAAGTTTTCGATTTTGGTTTTTAATTCATTTGAAAGCGAAACCGCAACGCCAGAGGTTTTTTCCGTTAAGCCCTCAGATTGAATAGCTAACGCTTCTATTTGTGATTCAATTATAGGGAGTTCTTTAGGTTCGGTAACTTGCATGCCATGGTTTAGCAATTTAACGATCTCGAGAACATTTCTGGTTAACTTGGCGTTGGCCATTGCCATAGGTAATGCTTTTTGAGACAGATCTTCAAATTGTTCTCCGATCTGTCCCATTCCTTTGAAACTTGAAGCAGAAAGAGCTATAACAAGTGCAATGATAGTTAAAAATGTTGCACTGATCGTCTGAATCAGTGAGAGTGAAAAGCGTGAGCGTTTGCGCGTTGCCATAATCAATTTTTATTCTTTCTTAGGTTTGAACGGTTTTACTGCGTGTCCATCACATAAAGTTGATAAAACCGTGATAAGCGTTCAATAGTATGGATTGATTGTGACAATAATATTTCATGTATTAATCACTTGAATGGTAGGTGGATGATTTGCGTCGTATTTATTTCTCTTTGATAATCAGCACACTTATGACAGCTTGTTCGTCGGGTCCTGAGCCAGCAGAGCACGCCGTGGCTGTGACAGTTCCCCCTGCGAAAACTTTGGCTAGCAAACCGGAGTTACTGCAGTTTTATAACGAGTGGCACGGCACTCCGTACCGCTTGGGTGGGACACAAAAGTCAGGTATTGATTGTTCTGCCTTTGTGCAAAAAGCCTTTGTGGAAGCGTATCAACTTGCTTTACCAAGGACAACAAGGCAGCAATCTAAACAAGGCGTAGAATTAGGATGGAATGAAGCCAAGCAAGGGGACCTTGTCTTTTTTAAGACCAGAAGAACAACATATCATGTTGGTATCTATTTGGGTAACAAGCAGTTTATGCACGCGTCCACATCGAAAGGCGTCATTATTTCTCGGATTGACAACCCCTATTGGGCATCAAAATTTTGGCAAATCAGAAGGGTGACATTGTAACGCCACGAGCGTTTTGAACGATAAGAATTCACGATTCAAACAACATAAGCCTCTAGTCGTAAATCGCCACTGCGTTATCAAAAAGATTTTTCACCAATGCGACGTACTCTTCCAGAAAAGTAATCTGTTCATTGGTCGCCTTCTTACCCCAGACTCCAGCGAGGACTTCACCCAAGTCTTCTACTACGGCATCCGCTTCTTTTAACAACTTAAAACGCACACTGGAATGAAGTTCAGGGTTTTGCTCGAAAATCATCATGATATTTGATGCCACCATATCGGTAACCACATCTTCGATACTTTCTGAACCTGTATCACCACGCTCGGTGGTAAAGATATCAAGGTTTAGCGACAAGTGTTCGATAAGAGCAAGGTAACCATCCGTTTCAACAACCACTGTATTTCTCCGTTAACGTCAAGACTAGAATGCTGGGTGCACAATTGTATCAATAGTAAGACATTACTAAGAAATTTCACTAACTTATGTCATAGAAATGCGTATTTACGAGCCAAATGGACAGCTAGTAACCAACAACATAGAAACTCGTCTCGATTTAGTCGTCACCAAATACACAACTTTGGTTTCGTCCGCTTTCTTTTGCACGATACAAAGCGGAGTCTGCACTTTTTAACCATTGTATATGGCTTTCAAAGTGAGGCTTATATTCGCATACGCCGATACTGACGGTGTAGTTAATCAGAGAATCTTCAACTTTCACGGTCTCTTGTTCTACGCGTTTACGTAGCCGCTCTGCAAAATAACTAGCCTGTTCCTGATTGGTATTTTTTAACAACACTGTGAACTCTTCCCCGCCAAAACGACCACAAATGTCGCTGCTTCGGGCTGTTTTCCTTAACAGAGCTGACGTTCGACGAATCACTTCATCCCCAACAGGGTGACCATAGTTATCATTAACTTGTTTAAAGTGGTCAATATCGAAAATAACCAGGGAACATGACCCATCAACGACTTTTATTTGCGTAAATTCTTCTTTGAGTGATTGTTCCCAATAAGCGCGATTAAACAAACCGGTAAGACCGTCTTTACGACTGATTTCTGAAAGGTGTTGATTGGTTTCTTTAAGATAAATACGGCTTCGTGCCGTTTCAGACACATCGTTTATTTGGATAGCGATATGGCTTATCTCTCCGGAAAGCGAGCGCAGCGGCGTGATCACGATATCCTGATACATAAAGGTGCTGCTGTTCGATACCGGAGAGAAGTTAGTAAACTTAAAAAGGTACGGACGATTTTCCCAACTAGAAAATGAACGAGTTTCCAAGTCGGCTGATGTATTTAATTTTGTCTCGAGCCAAGCTCTAGGCAGGTCTTCAAAGTGGTCGAATAGACTCTCACCGAGAATTTCTTGCGACAATACACCGCTGTAGGATTGCATAAAGCTGTTCCACACGCAGACCTTATACTGGCGATCCAGCACAATAAGGCCAGAGTCCATTGTGTCTAAGATTTGCGTGACCCAGTGAAAGTCAGCCATGTCCAGCGTAATTTCGGACATCAGATTAACTCCATGATTTCATAAATGATTTCTACAGATGGTTTGTCTATCAGAAAGAGCACTTCACATTCAAAGTCCAGTGATTCCGCCATGTATGTATATTCAATCGTAAAAAGCTCCCCTTTTTGACCTTGCTGCTCACTATAAGTCGGTAAGGTTTCGATGATACTCGGCTGTCGAAGCGAGAACTGCTTATCTAACTGGCAACCTAACGACGTTAAGAACGAAGACACTAACAAGTTAGAGATATTAAGAATGATCTCGTTATAGCTGGTGAACTCCAGTTGAAAGCCTAGCCGCTCTCCTATCTGGTCGATGTGTTTACCTCTGAGGCAAACTAATGCTTCACCATGAATACCACCACCAACAAACCGTTGTGCGACCGCAATCGAACCGTCACGACGAATGACATCAACCAGCGTCATATGGAGCTCTCCATATGTTAGTGGCCCAACGTGAGGTACAGGCAACTGAATAAACTCGCGTAAATGATCGGCCATGATGGCGGCCCCTTTTCCTAGGGCAACATTCGCGACTTCTCGAAACTTCGCAAGCGAGGAAAGATCATCGAATACTTGCTGTTTAGGACTGAGCTCTACGGTAGGCTTAAATGCGTATTGCATTCCCAGTTGCTCATACAGCGGGGCCACTTGCTCTTCAGACAATGGTTTTGCAATAAATGCTTTTGCACCTAATTCAATGCAGCGCTGTTGGGCTTCTTGTTGGACATCGCCAGAGATGATCACTATCTGGGTGTTGTAGCGGCTTACTGGTAAGAATTTTAGAACTTCGAAACCGTCCATAATCGGCATCGTGAGATCGAGGAACATAATGTCAATATTTTGTTCCGCCAGAATCTTCAGTGCTTCATACCCATCTTGGGCTTCGATCAGCTGCATTGATGAACTTTGCACGATTGTTCTTATAATCAGTTTTCTTGCGATTGCTGAGTCATCACATATCAGTACTTTCATGCTATCAATGGAACCAAAGTCAAAAAAATTATAATACATGTTGTGTGGGTATATAACCATCTGCTAGGACGACAAATCATAAACTTATGAGCGATATGATTCACACTTATGCAAATTTCGTCAGCAGATTCATAAATTTATTGTTCAAGTATGCGCAGCAACGCGCCAATTTCTCGTCGTTTATCCTAAACTATTGGTGGTCAAACAGATTCGCGAGGTTTTGTATGTGGCAAGCAATATCGCAACAGCTTTCTGATACGCTGTTATTTGAATATCAAATCAACGAAAAAGTTCGCCTTTCTGGTGGAGATATCAATGAAAGCTATATGATCAATGATGGCGAGCAACGCTATTTCGTTAAAATAAACGATCGTGATTTTTTGTCTAAGTTCCAAGTAGAGGCCGAAAGCCTGCATCTGTTACGTGAAACTTCAACCGTATTTGTTCCAGAGGTCGTACTGGTCGGCAAAACAAAAAATAACTCTTTCTTAATTCTTAACTACCTCCCAACTAAACCGTTAGAAGATGCGCAAAACAGCTTCTTGTTTGGCCAACAGCTTGCTCAATTACACCAATGGGGAGAACAAAAAGAGTTTGGATTTGATACCGACAACTATTTGGGTTCAACCCTACAACCTAACCAGTGGCACAAGAAGTGGTGCATGTTCTTTGCAGAGCAGCGCATAGGATGGCAATTACAATTACTGAAAGAAAAAGGCGTAACTTTGGTCGATATTGAGGACTTTGTTAACGTCGTGAAACAGCTTTTGTCTAATCACACGCCTGAGCCATCGTTACTGCATGGTGACTTATGGAATGGTAATGCTGCCGTGACACCTGTCGGACCTATTTGCTATGACCCGGCATGCTACTGGGGCGACAGAGAGTGCGACATTGCGATGACTGAGCTTTTTGGTGGGTTCAGGCCTGAATTTTATCAAGGATATGAATCAGTTATGCCATTATTGCCTGGATACCAGGAACGTAAAGAGATTTATAATCTCTACCATGTTCTTAACCATTGCAACCTGTTTGGTGGGCATTATTTAGAGCAAGCTCAGCTAACAATTAACAAAATTATTTCTGTCTGATTTGAAATACTTAAAACGTTGCATAATGTAAATTTACGAGTGATATCACTCTGAAAATTGCCCCCAGATTCAGTGTTGAGTTTGGGGTCAAGTTTTGTACTTATTTCGATTCAAATAGCAACAACTACACTTAATATTTAAGTATCTCTCGATGTTGGGACAAAGTAAGTGATAGGGCTGAGCTTCCAGAATAAATTGTTTTAAAAGCCCTGCAATACGAGGAGTTGTTGTATGAAAAACTATACTGAAAGACACGTAAAGTGTCCGCATTGTGGGCACTCAATAGGAATCACTTTAGACGCTAGTAATGGTGACCAAGAGTTTTATGATGACTGCCCTGCATGTTGTCATGCCATTCATCTCAACATGCATGTGGATGAACTGAACGACAAAGTAGAGCTGTTTATTGACGATAACTACGAATAAACTAAAACGTAAAAAGGAGCAATAACGCTCCTTTTTTAGATCACGGCAAATATCTCTGATATTTAAATTTGTTTCGCTGCCAGCACACGCTCGACCGTGTCGACAATAGCCTGAGTTTGTGGATCGAACTCAATATTGACACGTTCAGTCACTTTCCTACCGCCAAACAGAGTTCTCTGCAACGTCTCAGGGATCAGATGTACAGAGAAACGATTGTCTTCTACCTCGCCAATTGTTAGCGAACAACCATCGATACCAATATACCCTTTGGCCAATACGTATTTCATTGAATCTTGAGGCAACTCGAACCAGATGGTTCGGTTATTTGGCGTGTCAATGACATCAACAATGGTAGCCATCAAACTAATATGACCAGACATATTGTGACCACCAATTTCATCACCAAATTTAGCCGCTCGTTCGATATTGACGTTATCGCCCTCACTGAGAAAACCCAGATTGGTTAATGCTAGTGTCGCCTGCATCAAATCAAAACTAATGTGCTTCCCGTCGATTTGAGTGACGGTCAGACAACAACCATTATGTGCGACGGAAGCCCCAATCTCTAACCCATCAAGAAGGGAGCCAACTAACTCGATCACATGAGTTTGAAAACGCTCTTTCTTTTCGATCTTCACGACTTTTGCCGTGCCCTGTACTATTCCAGTAAACATTGTTTATACCTACTTATCTGATCTCTACTAAAACAACGCTCGAGAGATATTTATTTCTACGCGTTTACCTTTCTTCTATCGGACTACTATAAACTGTTTTCAAGTTAATATGCAGTTAAAGGTATGGCATATAAAGATACAATTGTTTATCATTTGCGCGGAGGCTCTCTGAGACATTTTTCCACCTTATCATGGTTAAGATCAACCACTAGGTCAGTCCATCACATCTTTTGTTCTCGAGCTCTCTCATTCTTTCAATTTCAATCTCTCTTTGCGCCCTGGAGTATTTCGTGCAGCACTATAAAGAAGAAGCGTCGAGTCTTATAAAATTGGCTACCCCTGTATTGATAGCTTCCGTCGCTCAGACAGGCATGGGGTTTGTGGACACGGTAATGGCAGGGGGCGTAAGTGCTACTGACATGGCAGCGGTGTCTGTTGCTTCAAGTATTTGGCTTCCATCGATTTTATTTGGCATTGGCTTGTTAATGGCGTTGGTACCTGTTGTTGCACAACTTAACGGCTCTGGTCGTCGGGTAAAAATACCTTTCGAGATTCAGCAAGGCATCGCCATGGCGCTATTCGTTAGCATCCCTATTATTGTGGTGCTCTTACAAACTCAGTTTATTCTTGGGTTTATGGATATAGAAGCGCTGATGGCTGAAAAAACCATAGGCTATATTCACGCTGTCATTTTAGCGGTGCCGGCTTTTCTCCTGTTTCAGGCTTTGAGAAGTTTTACCGATGGGATGTCACTCACTAAACCAGCAATGGTGATCGGTTTTATTGGTTTATTGCTCAACATTCCATTGAACTGGATTTTCGTTTACGGCAAGTTTGGTGCGCCAGAGCTTGGTGGCGTTGGTTGTGGCGTCGCAACAACTATCGTTTACTGGATTATGTTTGCGCTGCTCTTATTTTATGTGGTTACGTCGGAACGACTAAAGAACATCAATATCTTTGCTGAATTCCACCCACCACAACTGAAAGCGCAAATTCGTCTGTTTAAGCTCGGCTTTCCTGTAGCTGCCGCGCTATTTTTTGAGGTAACGCTGTTTGCTGTCGTTGCACTTCTGGTGTCCCCTCTTGGTCCAATTATTGTTGCAGCTCACCAGGTCGCGATTAACTTTTCGACTCTTGTGTTCATGCTGCCAATGAGTATTGGTGCCGCTGTTAGTATTCGAGTCGGGCATAAACTTGGAGAAGAAAGTGTAGCAGGCGCCCGAGTGGCATCGCGTGTTGGTATCATGGTTGGTACTGCAATGACAGTCGTAACGGCATTTCTAACGGTAGTATTCCGTGAATTTGTCGCAGAGTTATATACCAGCAACCAAGAAGTTATCAAACTGGCGATGGAACTATTGTTACTCGCTGCGATATATCAGTTTACGGATGCCGTACAAGTGATCGCTGCGGGTGCATTGCGTGGGTATAAAGACATGCGAGCTATCTTTAATCGAACTTTCGTTGCTTATTGGATTTGCGGTTTACCAATGGGTTACATCCTTGGCCGTACCAACTGGATCGTCGAGCCGATGGGCGCGCAAGGTTTCTGGATCGGCTTTATTGTTGGCCTGTCGTCTGCCGCTCTGTTGCTTGGCGTCCGGTTACGTTGGATGCACCACCAAAAGCCAGAGGTTCAATTGAACTTTTCGGTACAATAATCTCCTGTAAAAGCCAGCAATCGCTGGCTTTTTTGATCGAACCGAACCTTAGTCAGGTATACTTTTATACCAAACCAACTCAGTGATCAGAAAGGAACAGTGTGCGTCTAACCCTATTGTTCTCAATAACATTGCTTTCAGGTTGTACCGACTTATTCAACCCTGAACAAGCGCTGCTGGATAAATACCATCAACGCTTGGCGAATGTATTGGACGTTTCAAGCGTTGAGATAACTTCCCTGCCCGCCATCACCATTCCTCCTCGACGAGCGCTTTTTCAGCCATTACCCAGACTGACACTCGGACTGTTGGAAAGCTACCAACTTCGTCAGTGTGGCTTGTTTAATCTTTTGGCAGACAAAAACTCGCAACTAGGTAAAGTACAGGATGCCTTTCACGATTTAGACTACCAGACATCGTTACTCAGGACTTTGAATTCATGCCTGAATGACTTTCCAATTAGTGATGACGAACGACAGACTCTAACTCTATTGTACGGTCAGAAATGGAGTCACCTGCATACTCACTTTGATAACCTGTTGTTTGCCAGTGAGGCGATGCAAAAACAACTCACAGCCTCTGATTGGCTATCTGTCGATCAAAAAAACCAAATTGCGATGGTGAGCGAAGCTTTTAACCTCTTAGGTAATATGTATGAAACGCCTAACAAGACTATCTCTCGATTACCGGATATTCATATAGTGCAATACCAGGAAGTGCTGGAGAAGTCTCGCCTTATGGGTCGACTTTACTACTCTCTCGTAAACGCTTCCCATTGGCTAAATGAAACCACCCAATTGCTCGACACAAACCAAAGTAAGATTATTTGCGGCAAGAATCGAGATATCACAACGTTTCGTTACTTAAATAACGTTTTTCAATCCATTTACGTGAAAGAAGTACAACCATATCTGGCCTATTTGGACAGTACATACCAACGCTTGGACAATGGCGTTAACTTAATCGAAAAAAGAATAGACCTTCATGGCGAGTCATACGGACTGATAGATGCTCACAACACGTTCAGAAAAAGAACCCTGGAGCACATACAGTTCTGGCAGGGTCTTTTTAAGCGTTGTGGTGTGACAGTGGGAAACGTCGATAAGTAAGAATCTACCGAGGCTACTCTTTAGAACGCTCACGCAAAAATCTGGCAAATTTAGGTTTTCCGTTATGAGTAAACCCGTTGTACCTAAATGTGATAATCGAGCCTAATTGTGGTGGGTTCCGGCGCAACTCGTCTGTAAACCCACTACCAATATAAAACTCTGTACCATCAGGCATACGAACCAGAATCGCGCCCATCATTCCCAACAAGCGACCAGTTCCAGGCTTATGTCCGATCACTTGTGCTTCTGTATCGGCAAAACGTTTTAACTTAAGTAAATCACTGCCCCGGCCCGCTTGGTAACGACTAGACACCTTGCGTAACATGACACCTTCCCCATCAGCTAACGCGATTTTGTCTAATTGGCTAAATAAGTGCTCTTCATCTTGAATAGTCATATGCTCGACGTACTTAATGTGTGGCTCGTCCAGCTCATACACCAAGTTTTGGATATTGTAATAGCGCTTCCGATAGTCACCCGCAGAGTAAGGCATATCAAACAACATAAAATCTACTTTCTTCCACGCGCTGTCGACCGGTGTTTTGTCCAGAACCGTTTGCTGGACCAAATGAAAATTACCTCGCCCGGCCCAAAGTTCACCATCCAGAGGGTAATCTGGCAATGGTGCTGTAAACCACTTAGGAGCGTGTATCCGGTTTCCATTACGTGTTACAAGGTGTTGCCCCGTCCAGTAGGCACGAATACCATCCAATTTTTCACTGTACCAGTATTGCGATACATCAATCCCATCTTGATAGGTTTCTGCTAGCGAGACTAAAGGCGCGACAGTTGGATGGGCTTGAACGTGCGTGGATGCCATAATGGCGAGTGCGATCAATGTCATTTTTATGGGCATAGGGAGGAACCTTGTTCAAAAAATCTCCCATATTGAAGCGCAACTTTCTTCGATAACCTATTTGTCAGTAATTATTCTTCGACTCACAACAATGATTGTCAGTAAGACTCTGCAAATTTAAGACTGATCTTTAGACAAGGTTTGATTGTTGCTTGTGCTTAATCCTGCCACTGGTGTCGCATCTTCTCGATCGTTGCCGTTGGGACATCGTGAATGCTCTGATATTCACCATCACACACTTTTATCTCGACCTCGATACCCTTCTTTTTACAGTAATCCAGATACCGCTTCATTTCCCAAAGGCGTACAAAAGTATTGCTGACTATGACGGTTTTACCTTGGTTTAACCATCTCCGCGCTTGACGGAAACACCACTCATGAGCTTGAGGAAGTTGCTGTGGATTGAAGTGGTATTCCCCACTTTCTTTTTCAAAGTACATGTCCGCTTCAAAATGTTTCGCATCGAGCATTGGTACCAGCTGTTTAGCCAGCGTTGTTTTTCCAGATCCCGGAAGACCACGAATTAGAATGAGTTTATTGATAGACATGATTTGACAATTTTGAAATTGACGACGCACAAACTCTAAATGAATTTATTAAAAAGGAAAGAACAAATAAAAATGCCGAGCTTACAAAGCTCGGCATTGAAATCGTGTGTTTCAGATAGACTATTTGTATGCAGGTAGTTCGGTTCTTAAACCCTTAACCAAGCTGACACACATTACCAACAAAACTAATGTAAACGGCAAGCCTGTTGCGACAACGCCAGACTGTAGTGCCTGCAAGGCTTCTTTACCGCCTATCCAAAGCATAACCGCCGCGATTGCCCCTTCAATACATGCCCAGAAAATTCGCTGAGGTACTGGAGCATCAATTTTACCGCCAGCTGTAATGCTATCGATGACCAAAGAACCGGAATCCGACGACGTTACAAAGAACACCAAAATCAGACCGATAGAAAGAATCGAAATTACCGAGCTGTATGGCAGTTGGTCATACACATGGAACAGAGTCAGAGAAATGTCCGTAAGGCCATTTGTCCCCAGCTCACCCACTTTGTTCACGACCTGATCAAGAGCAATACCACCAAAGATAGCCATCCAGATAAGTGTAACCACTGTTGGAATGATAATAACTGCACAGATGAATTCTCGTACTGTACGACCTTTCGATACTCGTGCGATAAACATACCGACGAATGGCGACCAAGAAACCCACCATGCCCAGTAGAATACAGTCCAACCTTGCATCCAAGTTTCATCTTCTCGACCGTGAGGATTACTCAGAGGAATGATGTACTCTATATACGCTTTGGTTGTATCAAAAATTGACGTAAAGGCGGTGTCGAAGCTGATGAAGGTAATGAAAATAAGCAATGCAAAAGCGACCACCATGTTGACATTACTAAGCACCTTAACACCACCATCGATGCCACGAACGACCGAAAGTACCGCAATGAAAGTCACAAAGGCGATCACGATCATTTGAGTGCCGATACCACCATCAAGACCAAATACATGGTTGATACCACTTGTCGCTTGCTGAGCACCCAAACCCAATGAAGTCGCCAGACCAAACAGCGTCGAAAGCACCGCCAGGATGTCGATGACATGACCTAACCAACCCCATGCACGGTCACCAAAAATTGGGTAAAAAGCAGAACGTAGTGACAGTGGTAAGCCCTTGTTAAATGCAAAGAAGGCAAGAGCTAGTGCAACAAGGGCGTAGATACCCCAACCATGAACACCCCAGTGAAACATGGTCGCAGCCATTGCCAATGATTTCGCTTCGTCAGAGTATGGTTCCGCATTTAATGGCATTCCCCACCAATCAGTGAAGTACGCGGTTGGCTCTGCAACACTCCAGAACAGAAGACCAATACCCATACCTGCAGCAAATAGCATGGATAACCAAGATACTCTTGAATGATCAGGTGTTGCGTCTTTGCCACCTAAGCGAATTTTCCCCAGCGGCGATAACAGTAAAACAACGGCGAATAATACGAAGAAGTTCGCTGACCACATGAAAAACGCATCAAATTGCTCAATGATTCCGTTTTTAACACCGTTCAAAGCATCTCGAGCGGTATTAGGGTCAACTAAAAGCAATGAAATAAGACATAAAACAATAAGACCGGCACTGATTCCGAAAACAGGATTGTGAACGTCAAATCCCCACTTTTGTACGTTATCCTGCCCTACCTGATAATCTGTTGTCTCGATACTATATTTTTTAAATGAAGCTTTATCCATAAATACAAATTTAACGTTAATTTGAAACGCTCCTCAAATGAGAAGAACTTCAATACGCCCTCCAATAATTTGAGCTCTAAAGTTTTTAATCGCAACGAATATTAACATTAGTCACAAAAATATGCAAAAGCGATGCTTTTATTGCATTTAAAAGACAGATTATTTTCAATGACAGCAAAATAAACACTATGATGTCTAATGATTATCTCTGGCTTTAATAACCATTGCTCTCATATTGTGGGTGGGCGTTAAACAAAAAAGTGGCCCTCGCTGAATCGCAAGTGACCACTCTATGGCTGTTTTATGGCTGGCGCAAAAACTAAGAAATGAATTTGCCTGGGTGAGGTGTTTATAAGAAATGGAAAGTAACGTTGCCGGTAAAGCTACTAACTGAATCGCTGTCGCCATCGATATCAACACCAAAAGCCTGGTAACTTGCACCAACTGAGATGTTATCTAGCAAAAAGTACTCTGCACCGACACCATACATATAAGAGACGCCATCATCTTTATCGATAGCACTTAATGAACCTTTATAGTCAACGTTAAAAGCATTGATGCCACCCTTGGCATAAATATGGAACGGGCCAAAATCGATGCTTGGCTTAACCGCTAAATAGAGTGAAGAGAAATCCCCATCGCCTTTGGTTCCATCCACATTCAGTCCAACTTTGCCATGGTTAAAGTAACCCGCTTCGATACCGATTAGCGGCAAAATCCCCGTACCGACGTGTAAGCCGTAGGTTGTATCACTTTCGCCTTCAATATCAGATTGACCGATTTGTCCGCCAGCATATAGCCACGAATCCGCGAACGCAGACGTTGAACACAACGCCAAAGCCAATATCGAGAGTTTTGTTTTCATAGTCATACCATCCTTTGTAAGTCTGCGTGATTTCACGCTCCTAGCTCATAGTTTAATGATCACTATATATTGGAAGGTATAGAGAAATTAAGATCAAAGAATGAATAATTTATATTCAATTCGTTGTAGTGTGATATCAATTCAGACAGAGAGGCAAGTCGAAGTCACTATCAGAAACAAAAACACCGGCTTAAAGCCGGTGTTTTATAACTCTCGGATATGTCGAAAATTATAGGAAGTGCAAAGATGCATTCACAGAGAACGTACCGATATCGTCTTTATCTGCTGTGTAGTTCATGTAGCTTGCGCCCACAGAAAGTGGACCAAAGATGAAGTATTCAGCACCAACACCGTACATTAGATCGAAGTCGTCATCGTCGCTACCGCCTTTCACTTCTTTGTCCCATTGGTGGATACCACCTTTTGCGTAAATGTGCAGTGGGCCGAAATCGATGCTTGGCTTTAGCGCTGCGTAGTAAGAGGTAAGTTTTGTATCGCGACCATCAACGTTAAATTCACCGTGTTGAGTCACACCAGCTTCAATACCGATAATTGGAAGAATACCTGTACCTACGTGCACTGAGTATGATGTATCCGTCTCGCCTTTGTAATCAGACTGACCTACAGATGCGCCACCGTAAATCCAAGAATCTGCCATTGCCGCAGAAGATGCGCTAAGTAGTGCCACTGCTAATAGAGTTTTTTTCATCATTTACCTTTTACTCTTTTCATTCCTACGTCTTCTCAATCTGACGTAGACACTGCAAATACAAGGGAGGCAAACTATTGCCTCCCTAGAACTAAAAACAACACATTTATCAAATACTAGCAATTACTATACCAGTAACCGCACGAGCGTTGATATAAATAACTGTCACGATGGTACTTTACGCTAACAAGCATCAATCGCGTTTTTGACTCGTTTGTCAGAAACCGGATACGGAGTGCCTAATTGCTGAGCAAAGTAACTCACACGTAGTTCTTCTAGCATCCAACGCACTTCTTTTACGTTTTCTGGAATAGCCATGCCTTTTGGAATCTTATTCAATAACTCTTTGTAGTCCTTGGTTACTGACTCGATTTTCAACATATGCAGGCGATCTTTATTCGGATCGATTGGCAACTTCTCCATACGGCGTTCAATTGCACGCATGTAACGGAGAATGTCTGGTAGACGTTTCCAGCCACACTCAGTAGCAAAGCCTTTGAAGATCAAACCCTCGATTTGAGCTTTGATGTCTGACAGTGCAAACGCCATGGTAAAGTCGATCTTACCTTTCAACTTCTTATTGATGTTAAAGGCGGTCGTCAAAATGGTTTCAACTTGCTTAGCAATTTCAACCACGGTATCGCCGAGTTCGGCACGAACGTGTTCTTTCAACTTTTCAAATTGTTCTGGTTCCCAAACTAATCCGCCCTGCTCTTCGATAAGCTTATCGACACCACAAGCTATACAGTCATCAATCAGATCCAGTACTTTACCGTACGGGTTAAAGTACAAGCCCAGTTTTGATTTGTTCGGCAAGTTGGCGTGCAAGTATTTAATAGGCGACGGTACATTCAACAAAATTAAACGACGCTGACCAGCACGCATCGCCGAGATTTGCTCGTATTCTGTCTCGTATAGTTTGATTTCAACGCTATCTTTGGTATCGACAAGGGCTGGGTACGCTTTCACATCATAACCGCCGCGTTTTTGTTGATACACTTTTGGCAGTTCGCCAAAGCTCCACGTATGCAAGCCCTGCTGCTCGATATCATCGTCAGCTACTTTTGAAAGCGTTTCCTGAACTTTCTCTTTCAGGCTTTCTTTCAGCTCATGAAGGTCTTTGTTTTCCTTTAGCTTACGATTGCGATGATCAACGGCGCGGAATGTCACTTTCAAGTGTTCCGGTACCTGATCCAGCTTCCAGTCTTCACGCAGTACTTCTACGCCCGTCATGCGGCGTAACTCTTTCTCAAGTGAATCAAGAAGTGGCGCTTCCATTGGCGTCGAACGAGCTAAGAAAGCGTCAGCGTAATTTGGCGCGGGCACAAAGTTCTTACGAATGGTTTTTGGCAACGACTTAATCAGGCTCACCACTAGTTCATGGCGCAGGCCTGGGATCTGCCAGTCAAAGCCGGCTTGTTCCACCTGGTTAAGGATTGGTAGTGGTAGATGAACCGTTACACCGTCACTATCATCGCCTGGTTCAAACTGATAGCTAAGCTTGAGTTTTAAACCATTTTGGTGCCAGAAGTTCGGGTAATCTAAGTCAGTAACATGGCTGGCATCGCCCTTGAAAAGCATCTCTTTTTCAAAGTTGAGCAGTTCCTTGTTTTCTTTCGACGCTTTTTTCCACCATGAATCAAAGTGTTTACCAGAAACCACTTCGGTACCGACGCGTTGGTCGTAGAAATCAAATAGCTCATCGTCATCGACCAAAATATCGCGACGACGAGATTTATGTTCCAGCTCTTCGACTTCTTGCAATAATTTTCGGTTTTGCTTGAAGAACGCGTGTTTGGTTTCCCACTCGCCTTCAACTAACGCACTGCGAATGAAGATTTCACGACTGATAGATGCATCGATGTTCCCATAATTCACCAGACGTTTAGGGACGATTGGCACTCCATACAGCATGACTTTTTCGTACGCCATAACCGCAGCTCGTTTCTTCGACCAGTGCGGTTCGCTGTAGCTGCGTTTAATTAAGTGCTTGGCTAATGGCTCAATCCATTCAGGCTGAATTTTTGCAATAATTCGACCCCAAAGTTTTGAGGTTTCTACCAACTCCGCTGACATGATCCATTTAGGCTGCTTCTTAAACAAGCCAGACGCTGGGAAGATATGGAAACGGGCATTACGCGCACCCTGATACTCATTCTTCTCCTGATCTTTCATACCGATGTGAGATAACAGGCCAACCAGAATTGCGCTGTGCACACCATGATATGACGCAGGCTCGTCATTGAGCTTAAATTCCATTTCACGCATGGATTGGTGAATTTGGAAATAAACGTCTTGCCACTCGCGAACACGCAAGTAGTTCAAGTAATCTTGCTTACACTGTTTACGGAACTGATTACCCGTCAGCGCTTTTTGCTGCTTCTGAATGTAATCCCAAAGATTTACTAACGTCAGGAAGTCAGACTCTTCATGGAAAAAGCGACGGTGCTTATCGTCTGAAGATTGTTGTTTGTCCGATGGGCGCTCACGTGGGTCTTGGATCGACAACGCGGCTGCAATCACCATCAATTCTTTTAACGCACCGTACTTTGGTGCTTCTAACACCATGCGCGCTAAACGCGGGTCGATTGGTAATCGTGCCAGTTGGCGACCAGTTGGGGTGAGGCGTTTTTTCGGATCTTTTGCATCTGAATTAATCGCACCCAACTCTTCTAGCAGGCGTACACCATCTTGAATGTTGCGTTTGTCTGGCGCTTCAACAAATGGGAACGCTTGAATATCGCCTAAACCAAGAGCCGTCATTTGCAGGATTACCGACGCTAGGTTGGTACGCAGAATTTCTGGATCGGTAAACTCTGGGCGTGACTCGAAATCTTCCTCTGAGTAGAGGCGAATACAGATACCCTCTTCCACACGACCACAACGACCTTTACGCTGGTTCGCACTTGCCTGAGAAACAGGCTCAATTGGAAGACGCTGTACTTTAGTTCGGTAACTGTATCGACTGATACGCGCGGTACCTGGGTCAATCACATATTTGATGCCCGGAACGGTTAACGACGTTTCCGCTACGTTGGTTGCCAATACAATACGGCGCCCAGCGTGTGGTTGGAATATCTTGTTCTGTTCACCAGCCGACAAACGCGCATACAAAGGTACAATCTCTGTACTCTTAAGATTACGTTTAGAAAGCGCATCTGCCGTATCACGAATTTCACGTTCACCGTTCATGAAGATCAGAATATCGCCCAAACCTTCATCACACAGCTCATCGACGGCTTCGAAGATACCTTCTAGCTGGTCACGATCGTTATCCTCATCGCCGCTTAACGGACGGTAACGCGTTTCTACTGGGTAAGTACGACCAGACACCTCAATAATTGGGGCATCGTTGAAGTGCTTGGAAAAACGTTCCGGATCGATGGTTGCCGACGTAATGATGACTTTTAAATCTGGACGACGTGGCAGAAGTTCTTTTAGGTAGCCCAAAATAAAATCGATGTTCAGGCTACGCTCGTGCGCTTCATCGATGATAATGGTGTCATATTGATTCAAGAAACGGTCATGCTGAATTTCTGCCAGCAAAATACCGTCCGTCATCAATTTAATCTGAGTGTTCTCTGAGATTTGATCGTTAAATCGAACTTTATAACCAACAAATTCACCGAGCTTAGTTTCCATCTCTTCCGCGATGCGATTTGCTACGGAACGCGCAGCAAGACGACGAGGCTGAGTATGACCTATCAGGCCAAATTTACCACGACCAAGCTCTGCACAAATTTTTGGTATCTGCGTGGTTTTACCCGAACCCGTTTCACCAGCGATAATAACCACTTGGTTTTCATCAATCGCCTTTGCAATGTCGTCTTTCTTTTGACTAACAGGTAGGATCGCAGGATATTCGATTTTTGGCTGATAACTGCCACGTTGTTCGACTTCCATCATCGATTTAGCAATGTCTAAAGCGATTTCATCAAACACGACATTACGCGATGCATCTTTCTTAATTTTACTTGCGCCAGAAATACGTTTACTTAAGCGAAAACGGTCGCGCATCATGCACTGACTAAGTGCTTTGCGTAGCGAGGCGGCATTGTTCACTTGAGCATGAGGCGCTTGAACTTTCTTTGCTCCATTTTCTGGCGCAGATTGCGCTTCAGCGGAGGTTTTCTTTGTAGGCTGTGACGAAGTCAAAGCGTTTCCTATTCTTTTCATTACATAAAACTGCGCGAATTGTATCACAACAGGGCCAAGACAAGACAACTGAAAGCTTATTCAATTTTTTCGAACAACTTAAGCAAACAAGTCGGGTTTAGAACCTCAGCCCATTGCTTATAATGCATCACATAGTCGAAAGCACTTATTTAAGGAATAACCATTATGTCTCGTGTACTAGCTCTAAAATCAAGCATCCTTGGCGACAACTCACAATCAAACAAGTTGGTTGAAGAGTTCATCAAAAACGTAGCTCAAGACAAACTAACGGTTCGTGATTTAGCGGCGAACCCACTGCCAGTGCTTGATCTTACCGTAGCGACTGCACTACGCTCGACAGGTGACCTTTCTCAGGAACAACAGCAAGTTGTTGAGCTGTCAGACTCGCTTATCGAAGAAGTGAAAGCAGCGGATACGCTAGTCATTGCAGCGCCAATGTATAACTTCACGATTCCAACTCAGCTTAAAAACTGGATTGACTTGATTGCTCGTGCAGGTGTGACATTTAAATACACAGAAAATGGCGTTCAAGGTCTGTTTGAAAACAAAAAAGCGATTGTTGTAACGACTCGTGGCGGTATTCACAAAGATGCTCCGACAGACAACATCACGCCTTACCTACGTACGGTACTTGGTTTTGTTGGTATCGCTGATGTGGAGTTTGTTTACGCTGAAGCCCTAAACATGGGTGAAGATGCGGCAGCAAAAGGTATCACTGAAGCTCAGAGCCAACTAGCGACGCTAGCGTAAGCTTGATTCAATTAGCATGAATACAAAAGGGATGGCTCAAATAGCCATTCCTTTTCCATTATTCACTTCATATTTGCGAATAGAAGCATTCCAGTATTTACCACAGTGTTGGGTTATTAGTCTTTTGTTTGATCTTCATCTGCGGTCTTCTCTATGTTTTCTAGCGCGTTCTTATAGAGTTGCTCTAATACTTCTTCAGCCTCCTGAACCATACGCTCGACCATTGCATCAAACGCAACATCGCTGGGTATCTCTATTTCCTCACCCACACGCACTTCTATTGAGTCAACGTAAAGCACTAACCATCCGTCGCCTTCCATATGCCCTTCTCCGTTAACCACAAAGAATCGCTTGGCGAACTCATCATTAGTGCAATTTGTTCCCTCAATCTGAATGTTATATGAAGAATCAATGCTCATCGTGCTAATGCCATCAAATTTATCGGATGCATTGCAAATGGCTTTAACCTTTGCGCGATAAACAAATTTCAGCTGGGATAATAGTGTATTAGTTTTCATCTCACTGAGAATGGGTGATATTTTTCGCGGTGACAAATCCGACCTTTTGATCTCGTTGCAAAATGGAAAGACATTCAAGCCCCAACCATAAATGCCAGAAGTGAGGCATGCCGGAGCCATTTCACGTATTTTCTATAAAATTGGTCGATAAAAAAGCAATCATTCGTTAATTGAAACTTTACGCTTATGTTCTTTCTAAATGGGCCGTTACAATGTGAAATGTTGTCATATACGTGACAGAATAAATCTTATGCTTTGATAAATTGGCATTGAATCTCGTTGAAATAGAATGAATTACCTAACGAGTTGTGCCAGTTATGTCGCTAGCCCTAACGATAACGAATAAAAAGTGAAAGTATCAGAACTCATTTCCATCCTTAATAATTTGCCGACCAACACTGACCCAGATATTGTTATGGGAGAAGAGTGGCTGCCGGAAAGATTGGTGGAAACACAACTCGACGGCAATCTGTTATTTTTGAGCTTCGACAATGCACCAGAAGAATGTCAGGCAGAAGAAGGTCGGGGTTTCGTTGACCATGAAATTGACTTAATTCGAACTCGATTACGACAGGTTCTGGACGAAGACAGTGATAACGATTCGAAGACAGAAGCGATGCTAGGTTTGTTTCTTGCGGGTCACGAATTGAGTAGCGCTCAAGTAGTAGAAATATTAGAAGAATCAGACAAATAAGGAACCAGTTTGGCTGCAGCATTAGACAAAACCCAACATCCTCATCTTCCTCTTATCATTGCGGGCCCTATTCTCCGCAAAGTGACCGCATCAGAAGTGAATATTTGGCTGGTCACGACCAAGCCATTAGAAGGGTTTATCGAAATAAACGATGCAAACTCTGCGACTTCGTTTCACTCAGAGGACTTTGAAAAGCTCACTCAACTTCAGGTTGGTGAGCAAGCTTGGGTTTGTTTACTGTCATTAAAAGCTGACTTCCCTACTCATCAGTCACTTCGATATCAGCTCCACACGCAAGACGGTCTGCTAACAGAGCTACTGCCTCACTTGTGTTATGAGCACGACAACCATATGCATAAGGGCATTGAATTTTTAATCAGTGAAAAAGCCGATTATGTCCTTCATGGTTCTTGCCGCAACCCACAACATTTTAGTGACGATGCTTTAGTTGCAGCCGATGCAAAGGTGGCTCAGCAAAGCGTAGAATCTCGCCCAGACATGCTCATCATGAGCGGTGATCAGGTTTATGTTGATCATGTAGCTGGACCAACCTTAGATGCAATTGAACAAGTAATCGAGTTACTGGGATTGCCGGATGAGCAATTTCAACAAGCACCAATCACCGACACCAAAGCGCTTTATCAACACGCTGCGTGTTTTTATGGCCGCGACCAGTTGCTACCGCATTACGTCGATGACGGTAGCCTGCTCAGTCAGTTTTTTCCTCACCGTGGCACCCCTATTTTCAGCTCTAAAGAGTGTGAAAATCACCTGATCAGTTTTGCCGAATGTTTTGCCATGTACCTCTTGGTTTGGTCGCCGACGCTTTGGCACCTCATCAAACGTGACCGATTACTGGAGAATCAATTCCTTGTCGGAGGCAACACGCTAGCGCCCAACTGGCAACAAAAATGGCGTGAGGAAAAAGCGCAAATAGATAAATTTGTCAGCGGATTAGACCGCGTACAGCGCCTTCTTGCGCACCTTCCGACTTACATGATATTTGATGATCACGATGTGACGGACGACTGGAACTTAACCATTGGCTGGGAACAAGCGGCATACACCAACCTTTTTGCAAAACGAATAATCGGAAATAGCCTGATCGCCTATTGGTTTTGTCAGGGCTGGGGAAACGCACCGGAAAAGTTCGATGACGCGTTTATGGTTCACATAAAAGATTTTCTTGAGCAACGCACTGCCAAAGCTCAAGATGACCTGATTCAGTACCTCTATCGCTTCGAGAACTGGCATTACACGATTCCGACCTCCCCCAAAGTCGTGGTTTTGGATACCCGAACTCGTCGCTGGCGGTCAGAATCTAAAATGAACAAGCCGTCTGGCTTGATGGACTGGGAAGCGTTAATTGAGTTTCATCAAGAACTGGTTCACGAAGATAAAGTGATCATCGTTTCTGCAGCGCCGATGTTCGGTGTGAAATTTATAGAATCGCTGCAACGCGTGTTTACCATGTTTGGTAAGCCACTATTGGTGGATGCCGAAAACTGGATGGCGCATCCCGGCAGTGCGAATACGCTCGTCAGTATTTTCACTCATACTAAGACACCGACTAACTTTGTGATTTTGTCAGGGGATGTCCATTACTCTTTTGCTTACGACATCAAATTACGCTTTCGAAAAAGCAGCCCGAACATCTATCAAATCACCTGTAGCGGTATTAAGAATCAATTTCCGACAAGACTACTCACTATTTGTGATGCGCTGGATAGAATGCTTTACAGCCCCCGCTCGCCACTAAACTGGTTCACCAAGCGTAAGCGACTCAAAATTTATAAGCGTGCGCCAAGTAGTCATAACTTTTATCGTTTGGTTAACCACAGTGCGATCGGAGAATTACATCTCGATGATGACGGTAAGCCTAGTAAAATCAGTATACTTACCGCAGATAACCAAGAAGTTCATTTCCCACCGACGAGAATAGAAAATTGATCACCTTGATTGATAGCGTCGTATTCTAAATGTAAAGAATTCGTAATTTCAGGTTTCACCCCTTGAGATTTAAGTCACATATAACCATGTTTAAAAGATAGTTATCAGTTTGGTGTTTACTATGTTCAATTCTCTTACATCTCTATTTAAACAGCTTCTCGATGGCGAGGATCTGGCACAGACTCATACCGTGTCTCCCAACATGGCGATTGCATGCTTACTTTGTGAAGTGTCTGGCGCTGACCATCAAGTGGATGAAAAAGAGCTAGAAACAAAACATTCTCTTTTAATGAAGTTGCTTTCGCTGAGCGCTGCAGAGGCTACACAATTACTGGAAAAAGCGGCACAAACAACAAAAGAGTCCGCGTCATTGTATGACTTCACTTCTCAACTAAGAGAGTTAACTCAAGAAACGCGTTACAACTTGATAAAGAGTATGTGGGAAGTGGCGTATTCTGACGGGAAAATTGACCCGCTTGAAGATGCAGTCATCCGTAAGACGGCAGAATTGCTCTATGTCGACCACAAAGACTTTATCCGCGCCAAACTGCAATCACAGTAGTGTCACCACCTACTCGTCACCCAATAAAAAAACGCGCTGAAGATCAGCGCGTTTTTATTTTATAGAAGCCAACGTGTTGTTATTAAGACTGGTCAAGATTTGAATTTGTTTGACAAGGCTGAGATTAGACAAACTCCATGACAGAAAAACACAAGTTGGATTAAAGATTCATTACAAACCCACAACTAAAGCATAGTCAGTGCGAGTTTGGCTAGGTTATACGCATCAACATAACCAGAGTGTTGGCGGCCTTCCCATTCAATCCCTTTCGCTTCTTGGGCAGCGCGATGACCAATGCGCTTTTCTTTGAGACGGTTTTGAATACGGTAAAGTGTCGCTAGGTTAATGAACTCGGTAAATGGCGCTTCGATGCCCTTTTGTTTGCACTCATCAAGTAAAATCGTGTCATCTCGCCCCCATGAGGCGTAAATTTTGTTGCGGCCGCCGAAGTTCTTAACCATAGACTTCAACACTTCTTCAAGTGGTCGACCTTGTTTCTCGATTTTACGTGGTGTAATCCCCGTTAGCTCGGCGCAGAACAACGAGACTTCATCTTGTTCAGGCTTAACGTAGTACTGAGCACGTTTAACGATCTCACCTTTGGACAAATCTATTTCAGCCAACCCGACTTCGATGATCTCGCCAGTACGGCCAACGCCATTCTCGTTCCAGCAACACATTTCTAAATCGAAGCAGACGATACGGTTATGGTTCATAGTTTGTCTTGATTCCTAACATAGATTTTAAAGCGAGAGATTCTACCTCAATGACAGGTAAAACTCGAATGCGCTTGCCGATTTAATCACCGATTGCACTGGGTTAACGCTATTTTATAAAGTGATTCGACAAATTTAGGTTCTTATACTGCTGTATGAACACGATGTATAACGTCGGTGAAAACCGAGGCAAGGTGTCATTAATTGCGGAAATATCGTACTTCTGGCATGCCATGGCCTTTAAAGCGTGTTCCAATCGTTGGTTTTTCGCGCTAATCGTGCGGTAAATTTACGAATTATTACAGCGTTAAGCCTTGAATATGCTAAAATCCGACATCATTTTAGTGTCTAAACTTGGTGCAAGATCGCAAAGACGATCAATTTAATAAACACATTGAGCCTATGCACCAATGAATCAATAGAAAGAGAAAAAACGTCATGAACATTGATTTGAACCTAATTCCTCAAACGTTCGATATGCTTCACGCTGGTCTTGCTGCTTCGAGCGTATTGCTTTTGCTGGTTGCTGTATCACGTAAATCGAAAGTGATTGAGAAAGTAGTAGAAAAGCCGGTTGAGAAAATCGTCGAGGTTGAAAAACCTGTCGAGAAGATCGTAGAAGTTGAAAAAGTCGTTGAAGTAGAAAAAGTGGTTGAAAAGGTTGTTGAAGTTGAATCAAAACTGGCAACTGCTTCTACTGACTCTGCAATGCAACTGCTTTCTATTATGCAGCAAGAAGCTCGCCTAATTGACTTCCTACAAGAAGACTTAACGTCATTCTCAGATGAAGAAGTTGGCGCTGCCGCTCGCGTTATCCACACTGGTGGTAAAAAAGTATTAAGCGATTACGTAACGCTTGCACACGTACGTAACGAAGACGAAGAAACCCGCATTACGGTTGAAGAAAACTTTAACCCACAAGAAATTCGCCTAACTGGCAATGTTACAGGCAGTGCACCATTCCACGGAACATTGGTTCACAAGGGCTGGAAGGCTACATCAATGAACTTGCCTAAACTGGCTGAAAATTACGATGCATCAGTCATCGCTCCAGCCGAGGTTGAGCTGTAATGGAACACATGAACCAAGAAAACATTTCTCAAGAAGAAAACATCCAAGAGACGCCAGAGCAACAGTCTCCTAAATTTAGCGTTGGTATCGACTTAGGTACGACACACTGTGTGATGTCTTTTGTCGATACTCACGATGAAGATGCTCGTGTAGAAGTTATGCCGATTCCACAATTGACGGCACCTGGCACAGTAGAAACTCGCAGCCAACTTGGCTCGTTCCTGTACCAACCTCACGAACACGAAATGAATCCGCAATCACGCGTGCTGCCGTGGTCTAGCGAGCCTAAAGCACTGGTTGGTGCGATTGCTCGTAATCTGGGTTCAAAAACGCCAATTCGCTTGATTGCCAGCGCTAAATCTTGGCTTTGTCATGGCGGCGTAAACCGTCGTGATGCATTCCTGCCAGCTGGTAGCCCTGAAGAAGTCGAAAAAGTATCCCCTCTTCGTGCAACCGAGTTGTACCTTGAGCATCTAAAAGAGGCCTGGAACCACACTCACCCTAATCACAAGCTTGCTGAGCAAGATGTGACAATTACCGTTCCTGCATCGTTCGACCCAGCGGCACGTGACCTGACGGCAGAAGCTGCGCGCAATGTTGGTTTTGTTCATCTGACACTACTAGAAGAGCCTCAGGCTGCGCTTTACAACTGGATCGACAACAGTAACGACAAATGGCGTGACGAAGTCGAAGTCGGCGACATCGTTCTGGTCGTTGATATCGGTGGTGGTACAACCGACCTATCTTTGGTGGAAGTAACCGAAGATGACGGTAACCTGTCACTTAGCCGTATTGCCGTCGGTGAGCACATTCTGCTTGGCGGTGACAACATGGACCTTGCCCTTGCGTACCGCTTGAAAATGAAGCTTGCGCAAGAAGGTAAAGATCTACAACCGTGGCAAGTTCAGGCAATGACACACGCTTGCCGTGATGCCAAAGAAGCGCTTCTGAACGACAGCGAGCTGCAATCTGTGCCAATCGTTGTTCCTAGCCGTGGTTCTAAACTGCTTGGCGCAACGCTTAAGACCGAACTGACTCAAGAAGAAGTACAGCAAACGCTGGTTGATGGTTTCTTCCCACAAGTTGCGATTACTGATCACCCTGTTCAACGTAACCGTGGCGCACTGACGCAGATGGGCCTGACTTATGCTCAGGATGCAGGCATCACACGTCACATTGCTGCCTTCTTGTCTAAGCAAGCAAACGCTCAAGGTGGTGGTGAATCTGCTCCAGCTCAAGACTACAACCCATTTGCGAACATGCCGGGTATGCCAGGCGCTGAAGTTGCTCAATCAGCAGATTTCATCAAACCAACCGCGATTCTGTTTAACGGTGGTGTACTGAAATCAACGCTATTGGCCTCTCGCTTAGAAGACACCATTAACGAATGGTTGCTTGAAGCAGATGCAGAAATGGCGAAACGTCTGACTGGCGTTGATCTCGATCTTGCGGTAGCAAGCGGTGCGGCTTACTACGGCTCAGTTCGTCGTGGTCAGGGCGTTCGTATTCGCGGTGGTATCGCTTCGGCTTACTACGTAGGTATCGAAAGCGCAATGCCAGCGATTCCTGGAATGGCGCCTCCAATGGAAGCCCTATGTGTGGCACCATTTGGTATGGAAGAAGGCTCAAGTGTTGACGTACCAAGCCAAGAGTTTGGTTTGGTTATCGGCCAACCAGTAAACTTCCAGTTCTTTGGTTCGACAGTACGTCGTGATGACCTAGCAGGTACTCATCTTGATCACTGGGCACCAGAAGAGCTTGAAGAGTTACCAGAAATTCAAGTAACGCTACCAGTATCCGAAGGTCGTCGTGAGGGCGAAGTGGTTCCTGTCACTCTGGCATCTCGCGTGACAGAACTTGGTACGCTTTACCTGGAAGCAATTGCCGCCGATAACGGTCAAAAATGGCACGTTGAGTTCGATGTGCGTGAAGACGCAAAAAGTGACTCAAACGAAGAAGAATAAATAGAAATCAAACGGCATCCAATCGGGTGCCGTTTTTAAATACACGAAGGTTTGTATGGCATCTCCTCGTTTTCTAGTTGGTATTGACCTTGGCACGACAAATACTGTGGTCGCCTATTGTGAAATCACCGACAACCTTGAACAATCCGAAGTATCCCTATTTGATATCGACCAATTAATTGGTCCTGGTGAAGTGGTTCGTAAACCGCTGCTACCCTCTTTCCGTTACCACCCGGCTCAGGGACAAATTTCCCCGTCTGACTTAACCCTGCCTTGGGAAAATCAGCCTGTTTCTGGCGACATTAAAAATGTCATCGTCGGTGAATGGGCACGTGAACTAGGCGCGAAAGTCGAAGGACGTCAGGTTTCGAGCGCGAAAAGCTGGCTCTCCCATCAAGCGGTCGACCGTAGCTCAGACATTCTTCCTTGGGCTGGCGCACAAGACGTTGATAAAGTCTCACCCGTAATTGCCAGCGCAAGTTATCTAAATCACATCCGTCAGGCATGGAACTATCGTCATCCGAGTAACAAGCTGGAAGACCAAGATGTCGTGGTTACCGTCCCTGCATCGTTCGATGAAACGGCACGTAAACTCACCCTTGAAGCAGCCGATCTAGCCGGATTGAAGAAAATCGTCCTACTCGAAGAGCCACAAGCGGTATGTTACGACTGGTATGCACGCCATCAACAAACGGCGGCCGATGAACTCAAAGACCTACCGCTGATCCTTGTCTGTGACGTGGGTGGTGGTACTACCGACTTAAGCTTGATTGAGGCTAAGTTCAAACAAAGTAATGACAGCGAGAGTGAGCTGGCCCTTGACCGAATAGGCGTTGGCGAACACCTCATGCTGGGCGGTGACAACCTCGACTTGGCACTAGCGCACCTCGCAGAAAGCCGCTTCAATCAGAACAAAAAGCTGACAGCTGCAAGCCTAACAAAACTGATTCAGCAAACCCGAAAAGCGAAAGAAAACCTGCTTTCTTCAAACGCCCCTGAAGAAGTTAAAATCACCATGCTGGGTAGCGGCTCAAAACTACTTGGTGGCACCAAGAGCATTGCGCTGAGTAAACAAGAAGTACACCAAATTGCCCTGGATGGCTTCTTCCCCCTTTCTGAATTTAATGAAGTACCCGACAAACGACGCAGTGCCGTTGTCGAGTTTGGGTTGCCGTACGTCGCAGATCCTGCAGTAAGTAAACACGTAGCCGAGTTCCTAACTCAGCATCAGCAAGTGTCGCGATCTGCACTTGGCATAGAAGACGAAAAACAAAACGCGATTCCGGTCGGCTTACTACTCAATGGTGGTGTGTTTAACAGTGACCTTGTCACAGAGCGTGTCACTACCCTACTCTCTGACTGGCGCGGCGCTCCTGTCACGGTTTTGGATAACCCTCATCCTGATTGGTCTGTCGCACTTGGCGCCGTTGCCTTTGGTAAAGCACGACGTGGAGCCCAGCTAAAAATCGGTGGTGGTGCCGCTCGTTCTTACTTCCTGCACCTGCAAGAGAAAAACAAAATGGGCAAAGCCCTTTGTTTGCTAGCAAAAGGGACGGAAGAAGGCCATGAGATTCGCTTAAGTGGCCGTCGATTCTCGCTTACACTTGGCGAGCCGGTTCGATTTAATCTTCTTACCTCAACCCACGATACTCTGACCAACAACACTGCGATTCAAAATGGTGTGATGGTTGACGTTGATCCTGACTTATTTGTTCCACTTCCGCCGTACATCACCACATTAGAAGGCGAAGGTGCTGAGCTGCACGCAAATCAAAAAGAGCGTGTCGAGGTACAACTCGCTTGCCAGTTAACGGAAGTGGGCACACTCAAAATGGAATGTGTCAGCGCAGAAGACGACACTAAACGTTGGGCGCTAGAGTTTGAAGTACGTAACAAACAAGCAGACGACAACGAAGACGTACAACTTCATCCAAAGTTGAATGAGTGTAAGGAGCTGGTGGCTCGTCTTTACAGCGGTAATAAGAAAAGCGCCGACAGCAAAGAGATCAAAACGTTAGCGAAAGATCTTGAGAAGAAACTGGGTAAGCGTGATGAATGGGACTTCACAACGCTTCGTCAGCTATTCGATGCATTTGCTCAAGGCAGAAAACGCCGCCGTCGTTCAGAGCAACATGAAAAGAACTGGCTTCGACTTGCGGGCTTTGCACTGCGCCCGGGGTTTGGTGATCCAACCGATTCTTGGCGTATCGAACAAATTTGGGGACTTTACCAACAAAACATTCAGTTTAAAAACCATCAAGGATGGACAGACTGGTGGGTATTCTGGCGTCGTATTGCTGGTGGCTTAAACCAGGAACAGCAAGAAACGATTTTGGCTGACATTGCGAAATATCTGCACCCAGGCGCAATGAAGAATCCACAATCCGCCAAAGCTGCGCAAGACATGGGCTACGAGTCAATGGTTCGGCTGTCAGCGTCGTTGGAAAATCTGGAAGTCGAAGATAAAGTGCTTTTGGCAACGTGGTTCCTGAGTAAAGCCATTAACCAAAATCAATTCCAACAAGCACACTGGTGGGCAATGGGCCGACTTGCATCTCGTACTCCGCTATACGGCAGCCAGCACAATGTTATTCCCCGTGAGCAAGCAGAGCAGTGGCTTCCAAAACTGTTAGATCAAAACTGGCAAAAAGAACCAATGATCGCGTTTGCGGCTGTCATGATTTGTCGTAAAACAGGAGACCGCCTGTTCGACATCTCAGATGACTATCGCGAGCAGGTTCTGGCGAAGCTGAAACAAAGTAAAGTACCTGAGTCTTGGATCTCTTTGGTTGAAGAAGTGAAAGAACTTTCTGATAGTGAATCGAAGCGTGTGTTCGGTGATGCACTCCCAAGTGGTTTAACGCTGGTTCATCACTAAGCTTTTTCTCCATAGAAATGCTAAAAAAATGCACAAAGCCCTTCGTTGAAGGGCTTTGTTTTATCTGATTTCTCTACAAACAACGGGTTAATTCAACTCTGTCGTAATCACCACATCACGCGTTTCGTTATCCATGTCACTGATGCCGACCACTGAGACTTCGCGATCCGAAAGTGTCTCAATCAAGCTGTCTTCTAATCCGCCATCAGCTAACCAAGTATAAAATTTCTCTGCGATGCGCTCCGAACCTTCTCCAACAAACGTTAATGTGACCTTCTTCATTTGTGACACTCCATCAATTTACGATTCAGCAACTTAAGCGTAGTATGTTTGGCAAACATCGACATCTACTAAGGCTAACTTCTTTTATGACCATTGAAAAATTTGACGCGATTTACCAACGCGCCGCCGAACGTAAAGGCGGTAAAGACCAACTTGAAGCCCTGCTTACTCACCCGTTAAGTAAAACAGAGTTAGCCGCTATTCCTGATGACCGTTGGTTAGCTGCATTTTCAATGAAAGTATTTCAAAGTGGCATTTCATGGAGTGTGGTACGAAAAAAATGGCCAAACTTTGAAGAGGTCTTTTTTGGTTTCAAAATCGAGCCATTACTTATGCTTTCTGACGAACAGTGGGAAACAAAAGCGACAGACGAACGTATCATTCGCCACCTGACAAAAGTGATGTCAATTCCCGCTAACGCTCGCATGATTCATGAAGCGAGCATTGAATACGGCTCATTCGGTAAAATGGTGGCAGATTGGCCTCAAGAGAACATCACCGAACTTTGGGCTTATTTAAAAAAACACGGCAAACGCTTGGGCGGAAATACCGGGCCATATACCTTACGCCAAATGGGTGCAGACACATTTATCATCTCGAACGATGTAGAGGCTTACCTGCGCAACTGCAAGATCATTGAAGGTGGAAAAGACACCAAGAAATCCCTGGACGCAGCCAATAAAGCCTTTATAGAGTGGCAAAAAGAGAGTGGCCGAAGCCTCACAGAAATCAGCCAAATCATCGCATTTAGCACGGGTGATAATAGAGTATAGTTTTCATCATGCAAAAAGCCCCAAGTAATGTTGGGGCTTCATGACTAGTTGAAATAGGCGTTTTGTTAGTTACGATTTCAAAGATTAATTTTGTTATTATACTTCTTTGGACACCATCGCAGTTGGCGGTTTAATGGTGATTGCGTTAGCTCCTAACTCTTCAGGGAAGTCTTCTTTCACCATCTTGAATAGTGACGCAACCATAATCACCATCACTGGTAACATAGGCAGAGCAACCACTAGAGTTGATGTTTGCGCTGCTTTCAAGCCACCCACTGATAGCAAACCTACCCCGACTATCGCTAGGCTCAATGTCCAAAACATTCGATTCAACCGAGTCGGTTCTTCTTCCATGCCAAGTTTTTTCGACGTCACCATTGCCAATGTGTATGCCGATGAGTCTACCGTCGTAGCCAAAAAGACAAAACACAACGCGACAAACACAGGTAATACAACTGTGCTGTATGGTAACGCTTTTACAATCGCCGTTACTGCCGCCGGGATACCGCCTTCCGCTAAGATTTGCGAAATTTGCATACTTGCGGAGTGTTCTAAATTAAGCGCATACCCACCCCATACTGCGAAGAAAACGCACGTACCTGCGGAACCCCAAAGTACACCATTTAGAATAAATTCTCTGATGGTTCGCCCTTTGGAAATCTTAGCAACGAATATACCCATCATCGGAGCGTATGCTACCCACCAAGCCCAGTAGAAAATCGTCCAGCTTCCTGGGAAACTGCTGTGTCTAATTGGCGATGTCCATGTGTTAATTCGGAAGAAGTTGTCCAAGAACAAGCCTAAACTATTTGAACCTAACTGTAAGATGAATAAAGTTGGCCCCACTAAAAATACGAATAACAACAATAACATCGCGAGGCCCATATTAATGTTAGACAGGATCTGGATACCTTTTCCTAAACCTTTATATACAGACCAACCGATCATCAATATCCAAACTGCAAGTACCCCTAACTGAAGCCCAAATGAGTCACCCCAACCAAACGATTCACCTAGTAGTTCTGTAACTAAAGGAACGGATAGTCCTAGTGAAGTCCCTACAGCACCAACAATCGAAAGAATAACGATGATATCAACCAATCGACCTATCGGACCGTCAACACTTTTACCTAGCAATGGACGACATGCTTCGCTGAAACGCATGACTGGGATTCGGCGAACATAGAAGATATAGGCCATCGGTACTGCAGGCAGAAGGTAGATAGACCAAGGCACTATGCCCCAGTGCAAAAATGGATACATTGCTCCCCATTCTATTGCTTCTGCAGTGCCCTTACTTATATTCAAAGGCGGTGAATCCATTATGTATATAGGCTCGATAAAAGCCCAGTTACATAATGAAATGCCTATTCCGGCACAAAACAACATCGCAATCCACGATGTTTTACTAAAATCAGGCTCATCTTCTGCCCTGCCTAATTTAATGTTGCCGATTCGTGTTAAAGCCATAATCAGCATAGCGAAGAAACATAGCAGACCGATCATCAGATAGAGCCACCCAAAGTTAGATGTCGTCCAATTGAATAGTGTTGAAATAATAGCTTCCCCTTTCTCTGGCGCTATTGCCAAAAAAAAGCAGCTACTTAAAACAATAATTACAGCGGGAATAAACAAGCTGTAATCAATATTAGCTCGCGATGTAGTACTCACATTTACTCTCCTTAGTATTACCTATAGATGTCAACTAGCAGGTAACACTATTTACATATTACCCACCAATGTCAACCCAGAACGAATTTTGAGTTAACATTCTATAAACACACACTTAACACAAATCACATAGGTAAATTCACTTGAAATACAATCAATTATTTGAAATTCACGCCGTAAGATAAAGAGGAATTTAAAATTATCACCAGAAAAATATTTATCATTGTTAATATAATGTGATCCAAATCATGGTTTAAAGTTTGTGCAAAATCAGAACTTGCTATACATTTCTGTCAACCAACAGTTAACAGAGGGAAGTGAGCTATGAAATTTACAACAACAATAAAAAAAGAACACCACGAAGACATTGATAACGCATGGACCATTCCAGCCCGTTACTACACGAGTGAAGAAGTATTTGAGACAGAAAAAGAAGTCATTTTTGCCAATTCATGGATATGCGTTGCCCATTCCAGTGAAGTCCGAGAAAAAAATGCATTTATCAAACGCGAAATGATTGGAGAGAGCTTAGTTATTGTTCGCGGGAGAGATGACATTCTTCGCGGATTCTACAACGTCTGCCCTCACCGCGGTCATCAGTTGATCTCAGAGGAATCAGGAAAAGCGAAAAATGTTATCACCTGCCCTTACCACGCATGGGCGTTTAAATTGGATGGCGAATTGGTACACGCAACTAACTGCGAGAACGTAAACAATTTCGATAAGGATTTGGCAAGCCTAGTACCATTTCATGTAACGGAATACGCTGGCTTTATTTTTGTCAATCTAAGCAATGATCCAAAGCCTATCAGTGAACAATTGCCTGGTTTAGAAGAACAAGTGTTCAAAGCTTGTCCGTCGGTCAAGGAGCTAAAACGTGCAGCCCGCTTCGTTAGCCAGACGCCAGCGAACTGGAAATCTATCGTAGACAACTATATTGAATGCTACCACTGCCCTACCAACCATGTCAGCTTCGCTGACTCGGTAGATGTGGGCCAATACGAACACGAGTTTAAGACGAACTGGTCAGTACAGGTCGGTAAAGCTAAACCTTCGGATTCATCATACCAATTCGATGAATCTCTGATGGATCCTAAATTCTTCGGTTTCTGGTTATGGCCTTGCACAATGTTCAACATGCCTCCAGGCGGAGACTTTATGACTGTCATTTACGAGTTCCCTGTCAGTGCTGGTGAAACTCTGCAGTTCTACGATATCTATTTCTTGAATGATGTTCTTACTGATGATCAAAAACGTTTGGTCGATTGGTATGAGAACGTATTCCGACCTGAAGATCTGCGTTTGGTTGAGAGCGTTCAAAAAGGCCTCACATCTCGTGGCTATCGTGGTCAAGGTCGAGTCATGGCTGATAAAACTCGCTCAGGTTTAAGTGAGCATGGTATTGCTTTCTTCCACAAATTGGTCGCAGACGCGCATCTTGGAGAAAAATAATGAGCTTTAACCAACATTTGCAGGACACTGAACTATTCAAACAAGCCGCTTTTATCAATGGCTCATGGATTAACTCAGATGAAGACATTGTGGTGACGAATCCAGCCACCGGAAAAAAAATAGGTACTGTTCCGAAGCTATCAGAATCGGCGGTGATTGATAGTATCGAAATGGCTGAGCAAGCAATGGAAAAGTGGAAGTCACTAACGGCAAAGCAAAGAAGTAAAACCTTAATGAAATGGTTTTACCTTATCGAGCAACACTGTGACGACCTTGCATACATCATGACGTGTGAACAAGGAAAACCGTTGGCGGAAGCTGTGGGAGAAATTCACTACGCGGCCTCTTTTATCGAGTGGTTCGCCGAAGAAGGTAAACGTATTTATGGCGATGTGATTCCGCAAACGGTCGCGTCAAACCGGTTAATGACCATAAAACAGGCTATCGGAGTGTGTGGGGCTATCACACCATGGAATTTCCCAGCGGCAATGATCACTCGTAAAGCCGCACCAGCTCTGGCTGCTGGATGCAGCATTGTGGTTAAGCCAGCAACTGAAACACCTTTCACCGCATTGGCGTTGGCTGAGCTTTCACGACGTGCTGGCATTCCAGCTGGCGTATTCAACGTTGTTACTGGTGATTCACGAGCTATTGGTAAACAGTTAACCACTCACCCGAGTATTGCTAAGTTCTCGTTTACAGGTTCAACCCCCATTGGTCGTACTTTACTTGAACAGTGTGCCAGCACCGTTAAAAAGACTTCTATGGAACTTGGCGGCAATGCTCCGTTTATTGTCTTCGAGGATGCAGATCTTGATGACGCTGCCGATGGTGCACTGGTAGCTAAGTTTCGTAACGGCGGCCAAACCTGTGTATGTGTGAATCGTATTTATGTACACGAATCCGTACATGACAAATTTGCAGATAAACTGTTAGACCGAGTCAATGCACTACGAGTTGGAAATGGTTTAGAAAGTGACACCAATATCGGCCCAATGATCACAACTAAAGCGGTTGATGACATCAACTCACTGGTTAAGGATGCACTAGAGAAAGGCGCATCTCTTGCTAACAATCATCATTCACTTCCAGAAGGAGAAAGGTACATCGCTCCGTTAGTACTGACCAACGTCACCGATGAGATGAACATCGTCCATGAGGAGATCTTTGGTCCCGTTGCAACAATTATTAAGTTTAGTGATGAAGACGAAGTTCTCGTCAAAGCGAACGATACCATTTTCGGTCTTGCATCTTACGTTTATACCAACAATATCAACCGCATCTATCGTGTATGCGAGAAGTTGGAATACGGAATGGTCGGGGTAAATACCGGATTAATCTCGAACGAAGTTGCGCCGTTTGGTGGTGTAAAGCAATCTGGTTTAGGCAAAGAAGGCTCTAAATACGGCATCGAAGATTATCTAGAAACCAAATATATCTGTATTAACACGAAGTGAGGTTAACCATGTCGCATCAGATTGAAGTAAAAGTGACAGGTGTAGAACAGTTGACTGATCAGGTGAAGTCTTTCACTTTTACAGCACTAAAAGAAAACCAACTCCCGCCTTTCAGTGCGGGAGCCCATATTGGCGTGCAGATCGACCCAGACACAAAGCGAGCTTATTCGTTAACCAGTTCTCCTGCTAACACGGAAGAATATTCAATCGCAGTCCAGCTTGAGCAAAGCTCCAAAGGTGGCTCTAAGCGGATGCACGAATCAGTTCAGGTTGGCGATGTTCTGCAAATTGAGCCGCCAAATAACTTCTTTGAGTTAAGTGAAGATAATAATGCTAAACACATTTTTATCGCCGGCGGTATAGGGATAACTCCATTCATCTCTTACATTCACCAGCTAGAAAACAGTGGATTGAATTACGAGCTTCATTACTGTTTCCGTCATCGCACATCAGCTGCATTTCTGGATTTTTTACAACAGAAACTGGGAGAGCGACTGGTTACTCATGAAAGTGATAGTGGCGAACGCCTGGATATTAAAAAGCTGGCGGAACAAAACGACATAGATACCCATTTCTACGTTTGTGGTCCCAACTCACTTATTGACGATACGATAAACTTTACCTCTGCTTATGTCGGAGAAAGCAACGTACATTATGAAAAATTTACGGATCAAGCAGAAGAAGGCGAATCCTTCGAGGTTTACTGCGAAAAATCTGACATCACGCTACAGATCGCCGAAGATCAATCGATCATTCAGGTATTAGAAGCGGATAAACGGATTAAAGTCGATTGTTTGTGTCGCAATGGTGTCTGTGGAACCTGTGAAACCGCCATTTTACAGGGTGAAGCGGACCATCGTGACTCCTATCTGACAGACGAAGAACGTGAAGAGCAGAAGACCATGTTGATTTGCGTTTCTCGTGCTAAGTCGAAAAGAATTGTGCTGGATTTGTAAGACACAACCCAAATCTAAAACACTTGCTCAAACCAAAATAGAAAATGAAAACGGAGCTTTCAATGAAAGAGTTTAACATTGCGACGATCCCTGGCGATGGCATCGGGCAAGAAGTCATCCCTGTTGGTGTAGAGGCGCTGCAAGTTGCATGCGCGAAATATGGTATTAAGCTGAACTTCACTGAGTTCGACTGGTCTTGCGAAACCTACCACAAAACAGGAAAGATGATGCCTGATGATGGTATTGAGCAACTTAAAGCATTTGATGCCATTTACCTTGGCGCTGTCGGCTACCCAGGCGTACCCGACCATATCTCACTTTGGGGGCTGCTACTCCCTATTCGTCGCGAGTTCGAACAATACGTAAACCTTCGCCCTGTTCGCCTCTTTGAAGGGGTGACTTGCCCTCTTGCTGGTAAACAACCAGGGGATATTGACTTTTATGTTGTGCGTGAAAACGTTGAAGGTGAATATTCGAATATCGGTGGCATTCAATTTGAAGGCACGGATGATGAAATTGTCGTTCAACAAAGTATCTTCACTCGCAAGGGAACCGACCGGATCCTACGCTATGCTTTCGAACTGGCTAGCAGTCGCCCGAGAAAGCAACTCGCGTCAGCCACCAAGTCCAATGGCCTATTCCATTCCATGCCATACTGGGATGCGCGTGTAGAAGCCATGTCGGAAAACTACCCTCAAGTAGGTGTTGAGAAGTACCACATTGATATTTTTACGGCGAATCTGGTTAAAAAGCCTGAGCATTACGATGTCATCGTCGGCTCAAATTTATTTGGAGATATTCTGTCGGATCTCGGCCCAGCGTGTACTGGTACAATTGCGATCGCGCCTTCTGCCAACATTAATCCAGAAAAAAACTTCCCTTCTATGTTCGAGCCAGTACACGGTTCAGCTCCGGATATCGCAGGGAAAGGGATTGCAAACCCTATTGGTACAGTATGGGCTGGCGCGATGATGATGCAGCACCTGGGTTGCGATGAAGTCCATGATATTTTGCTAAAAGCGATTGAAGAGTTGCTTCGTCAAGGTGAATGTTTGACACCGGATATGGGCGGAAATGCGACGACCATCTCAATGGGACAAACGCTTGTAGACATACTTCATCATATAAATGAGTAACTAAGGTGTTAGAGCAGTGTTATAATCACTGCTCTTTTTCATTACAGGGTTACTCAAATGACGACTGGGTTCGCAACCAGATTGAATCATCTACTCGAATCAACCACCGTTACACAAAGCGCAATCGCCAGACAAAGTGGCGTATCGCGTGCTGCAGTTCATAAGTGGACTAAAGGTGGCCAGATAGACGACAACAATCTCGAAAAACTCAGTGAGATCTTTAATGTCGACCCGGTTTGGCTGAAATACGGTGTACATACTGGCGATGTTTCTAATCAGTCGGATCATGACGGCAGCATCGATATGGTACACCTGAACCATAATGATGCTGAGGTTGTCTCTTGGGAATGGGACATTAAAACCAACCGCGTAACCTATTCAGAAAACGTAAAAAGTATCTATGGCGTTTCCATCAATACAAACGAAGACTTTTTTGGTCTGCTCGATCCCGCATCGCGAGAAGAAATGAATAAGGCTTATGAGCGATTAATTCAACATGGTGGTGCTCACGAAATTGATTTTCGTATTTCAACGGATGACGGTCCAAGGTGGATAACCTCGCGTGCCACGAGTATTCGCGAAAATAATACAACAACAAAAATTGTTGGAATTAGTTTGGACAACACCGTCAGAAAGCGTAACGAAATCAACGCAGCTCAGTTTGAAACCTTGTTCAAATTTCTGCTTAATCGATGCAGTAATATTACCCTGTTTACTGACCAACACGGCACTATCGTACATTCAAACATCCCATCAACCAACGCGAACTATCTACCGATCAAAGTAGAATTAGAGCGATTAATTTACCGCAACATCGATTTAATCAATCAAAGCATACAAAACCATCAAGATGAAAAAGATGGAAGCATCGTTTCGATAGACGGAGCTGACTACAACGTAAGTCGCGCCGGACACTTTCTAGTAATAGTTTGTCCTCAAGACCTATTCAATATTCAAGAATAATGTAACTTTAAAGCTTTCATACTCTTACCTAAGGCAAAGCGCCAAAACCACCCTATTAACATGAATTTCACATAATTTTGTTACATTGGCGGGTTGCAGTAATAAAGTGAGAAATTCGATAGAGCATATATTCAAAATCAATACAAAATATCGTATTTATGTTTGCTCAATATTTGTGCTTGTAAACTTTTTATTTCGCCCAATAATGGTTCCATAATAATTTCAATCAGTTAAGTTGGGAGGCGGAATGAGAATTTTCTGGCAGCTACGTTGGTATTTCAAACAGAAATGGAAACACTACGTTGGCTCTATTTTACTATTGGCACTGATCTCTGTCCTCCAACTGATACCGCCAAAAGCGGTAGGCGTGATTGTTGATGGTGTCGTCGATAACACTTTAGAAACAAGCACGTTAATTATGTGGTTGTTAGGTCTTACCGCAATATTCGTTACGATCTACGTATGCAGAATATTGTGGCGTATATGGCTGTTTGGCGCGAGTTGGGAGTTAGGAACCATCCTTCGTAACAAGCTTTACCGCCACCTTTCAACTCAACCACCGCGCTTTTTTGAACGTTACAAAACTGGCGACTTAATGGCTCGCGGTACCAATGATGTCAGAAACATTGTAATGACAGCTGGCGAAGGTGTGCTTACCGCCGCAGATTCGTTAATTACAGGTATTGCCGTTCTTATCGTGATGGTGACTCAAGTTAGCTGGAAATTAACGGTTATGGCGCTTTTGCCTATGCCGTTTCTTGCCATCGTCATTTTCTATATTGTGCGTATCCTTCACCAACGTTTCCGCATAGCGCAAGAAGCTTTTTCTACAATGTCAGATATGACTCAAGAGTCATTGAACGGTGTTCGTATGCTGCGTGCGTTCGGCCTAGAGAAGCAAGAGCAACAACGTTTCGAAGATGTAGTGGACGACACAGGCGCGAAGAATATCGAAGTTGCGCGTGTGGATGCGCGTTTTGACCCAGCTATCCAACTGACGATTGGCCTCTCCTTTTTACTTAGCGTCGCTGCAGGTGCGTACCTCGTCGATAAGGGTGAGATCTCTCTTGGTGACTTAACCGCTTTCACCATGTATCTAGGCCTTATGATTTGGCCAATGTTGGCGTTTGCTTTCCTATTCAACATTTTGGAACGTGGTTCGGCGGCATGGAATCGTCTGCAAGAGATCTTTGATGAGCAACCTGAAATTGTCAGTGGCGACACGCCGCTGCAAGATAAGCCTCTGCCCCTGCAAATCAATATCGATACGTTTTATTGGTCAACGGATTTACCGCCTGCCCTGGCGGATATAAATGTGACGTTAGAGCCAGGAAAAATGTTAGGTATTGCAGGCCCGGTTGGAAGCGGCAAATCAACATTATTGACGCTACTTTTCCGTCAGCATGATTTGGAAAACGGCACAATTAAATTCGGTGATGTATCAATTAAAGACGCTCAACTTCCGCAATGGCGAAATCGCTTTGCTGTGGTAAATCAAAGCCCATTCCTGTTCTCAAAATCGATCTTTGACAATATCGCATTGGGTAATCCAAATGCGTCTAAAGAAGAAGTGTACCGAGCAGCAAAACTGGCCTGTATTCACGATGACATAGAGAAATTTCCAGATGGATACAACACCGAAGTGGGCGAAAAAGGCATCACGCTTTCTGGTGGCCAAAAACAGCGTATTGCGATTGCTCGCGCCATGTTACTCAATGCTCAGGTCCTTGTTCTGGATGATGCATTGTCTGCTGTCGATGGACGTACCGAGCACCAAATTCTGAAGAACCTTGAAACACACTATCGTGATCAAGCCTTAATCGTGATTGCTCATCGTTTAACAGCACTCAAATCGGCTGATGAGATTATCGTCCTCAATCACGGTCACATTACAGAGCGTGGTCGTCATCAGCTATTGGAGCAAAACCAAGGATGGTACGCGGAAATGCTTCAGTACCAGAAACTAGAACAGGCAATGGAGGAGGAATAGATGAAACAGACGAGTACATTTAGGCGGTTGTTGTCTTACCCATTGTCCCAGCCAAAACCGATGCTCAAAGGTCTAGGTCTGCTGTTTATCGCCGCATTAGCCAGCGCAGGCGGGCCTTGGTTGATTCAATATTTTATTGATGAACACATTGCCAAAGGGGATTACTCGCAAGGTGTCTTGATCACGTTAGCTGCAGGCTACATTGCACTTCAGGTGATTTCAGCGACTTTTCAATACTTGCAGTCATTGCAGTTCAGTATGGTCGCAACCAACACCATTAAAACGATTCGTAAGCAAGTGTTCGCTGGCGTGATCAAACAGCCGCTTTCTGCCTTCGATTACACACCCGCAGGAAAGTTGGTCTCGCGAATTACTAACGATACCGAATCTCTCCAGCAGTTCTATGAGCTCTTGATTGCGACGGTGGTAAAAAATGCAGTGATGATCCTCGTAATGCTGGGGGTTATGTTCTTTATGAGCTGGCAGCTCACACTGGTTGTTTTGGTGCTACTTCCAATCGTGATTGGTTTTATGTATCTGTTTAAGCAACTCAGTACAGAAAGCTACCGCAGAATGCGTGACTTGCTCACTGACATTAACGCCAACTTAAGTGAGTCAATCCAAGGGATGAGCGTTGTTCAGTTAATGCAACAAGAAGAGCGTTTTAATAAACAGTTTAACGAGTTAACCGAAGAGCACCTAGTCGCTTCCAAGCGAGTTATTCGTTTAAACGGCTATCTATTACGTCCATTAATGGATCTGTTAGCCGGTCTTGCTTTGATGAGTCTGGTCGCTATCTTTGGTTTCAATGGTGTCGAGGTGATTGGTGTCGGTGTACTTTATGCATTCATCAGTTACCTGGGCCGCGTTACTGAGCCGCTGATTGAAATGACTCAACAACTGGCTCTATTGCAACAGGCACTAGTATCGAGTGAGCGAGTGTTCGAACTCATAGATGCAAAAGAACAGACGTACGGCGATGACAAGGCCGTTCTCAAAACGGGATCTATCGAGATTAAAAACCTGACGTTTAGCTACGATGGAAAGCAAGACGTATTAAAAGACATCTGTATTAAAGCTGATCATCAAGACTTTATTGCCTTAGTTGGTCATACAGGAAGCGGAAAAAGTACCCTAGCCTCGCTGCTAATGGGATTTTACCCAACAGAAGTTGGCGAATTGCTAATTGATGGCCGTCCGCTCAATACGCTAGACAAGCATGTGCTGCGTAAAGACGTGGCAATGGTTCAGCAAGACCCGCACATTCTTCCCGACTCAGTTAGGGAGAACGTTTCTTTGGGTCGGCCCGTTGAAAACAATGAAATATGGGATGCATTAGATAAGGTAGGTTTATCGGAGCAGATCCGTCGTTATCCTAACGGGCTGGATACTCAGCTAGGTCAGGGTGAAACTAACCTTTCCGCAGGTCAAAAGCAACTGCTCGCTTTGGCAAGGGTATTAGTGGCGAAACCAAAAATTCTCATTCTGGATGAAGCAACGGCAAACATTGACTCTGGCACTGAAGCTTTAATTCAAAAGAGTTTAGCGGTATTACGTCAGAATATGACTTTGATAGTGATCGCTCACCGTTTGTCTACGATCTTGGATGCCGATCAGATTGTGGTTCTTCATCATGGTGATTTAGTTGAAAAAGGTACGCACAAATCACTTCTTGCACAAGATGGCCGCTATGCGCAAATGTATCAATTGCAACAAGCTAGCAGACATTTACAAGAAATTGAGGAAGAGGAAGCAAATCAATTGGAAGAAGCGGTTTAGAGTATGCGCCCGTAGCCAGTTTACGGGCGTACTATTTTGGTGCAGTAATCACACCTTAATATTCAACTTCTGCATTTTGACGTAATTTAGCGTTACATTTCGCAACAAACGACAATAATTTTCTATTTCCTCACCGATAATTGACATAACCCCTCGCTAATTAACGCGATGTCGTTGTAAAATCGCAATTAAATTCAGCCAGTCTATTTTCTATTTCTCGATCGGCTGGTTATCACATTTCAATATTGCATATTAATCTCATGACTGAAGTCCATGGATAAAGATAAGTTTACTAATATCTATCGTTTACCAGGCTCGATTCAAATTCGCATTGGTAAATGGCAAAAAACGTTCCGCGGAACCTCAGATTTGGTTTTGCACCAAGCTTTAATGGAACGTAACAAACAATTTAAGAAACCAGACTTTCTCCCAAAAGGCTGGTGTATTACTCCTATTGACGAAAATGACATCACCGTAACGCATCATGGCAAATATATTCAGACTGTCATGAGAACCATGCTGGACAGAAAAGTTTCTTATAAAAGGCTTTTCCTTTCTCGTATGAGCGAAGACAAAGGTGAACAAGTGCTTCGTGACTACAAGTTAGAGTGGGTAAGAAAGCACAATCAGATAGCGAAGAAGTACAACCAGATTAAGAAAAAGCAGTACATGAACTTTTCCCGAGAAGAAGAAGAGACCCTCTACCCTTCTATCCCTAAAGGTGAGTTTGATAAAGCACTGTGGAACAAACTGGTGGTTTCTGCATTTGGTCCAGCAAAGAAATACAAAAACCCGCACTACGTACGCAAAGCGGATTTCTAAGCGCATCCAGTTAATGCAAAAGCAATTGCGCTGCGGCATTTATTATGTGTAAGCCGCAGCAGCGATGAAAAGGATTAATGACGAGAATCCGCGCTAAACTCTACTTCTTTGTATATATCAGCCAGCGATTTTTTACCTTGTCTGTCTTTGGCTGAACGCGCGTTTTTTGGTTGGTAATGATACTCTTGCTCATGCAAAGCCTGTTCATGCTCTTTGGCCGACTGAACAAACTCAGAATTCGCAAGTGCTTGTTGGCGTAAGCGGTTTACTCTTTCTAGGGTTTCCCACAACATACTTCACCTCCAAACTTAATCTAAACCACAATACTGTACATGCATACAGTATTGTTTATAAAATCCTCCTGGTCAAATTTTCATCTCCTTCATTGTTTACCACTATTCGACAGAGCAGTGTTCTGGATATTTATGGATAATTTGTTTTAGATAAACTTGGTTATCCCGCAAGACGTTGACACATTCACCAGACAATAATCCGTCACTTACCCATTTCTCTAACTCAATTAACGCATACGGAATAGACCATGCCTGACGGTTTGGGTGGTGCGTGGTCAGTACGTCAAAGGAGTTCGCAACTGCAACAATTTGAGCGGCGATTGGAATATCCTTTTCTTCCAATCCATGCGGGTAGCCTGACCCGTTTAAATTTTCATACTGATAAGTCACCATCTGCATGAATAGCACAACACTCGGATGAACGGGGTTACCAATGCGGGCAACGGTGTCATCTGCCGACTCGATACATTGCTCAATATGCTGGATGATGATGGACTCTTGCTCTTTGCTAAAATGACTACGATGACAAGCAATATCAATCGGCAATTGGGTACCACTCACAGCATGGAACTGTGCGAAAATACCAATCTGTTCAACCATTTCATCCGTCAACTTATGTCGTTCCGCAAGGTGAACACCAAGCAAGTGAGCGTAAAGGCGCATTCTCTTGGTGTGGGCGTAGCACTCTGGACAATAACCAGGCATCGAACATAGCTTACGCTCAGACAGCCTTTCGATCTCATTCACAACATGATCTTCCGACTCAACGGCAAATTCGACCATATCAAAATAAGGTTTGAGCACATCCAGCGTTTCTAACTTAAATGAATTGGGTTTAACGGAATTCAAAAAGACAAAGCCGGTAAACACTTTGTTTTCGTAGCAAGGAATTGCGGCAGAGGATCGATACCCGTAGTTAAGCAGGACTTTAACGCGATCGCTGTGGTTAATGTCGTTGAGATCATCAACGATACGAGGTGTTCCGTTTTGAGCCGCGGCATACAAGTTGGGGAGTTTACGAAGTGGCGCTTCATAATGCGCTAAATCCCAGTTATCAAACTCAGTGTCAGCGAAAGATATGAGCATATCTTGTCTGGGGTGATATTTTGCGAACGACACCCTGTCAATGCATGGCATATGTGCCTGCATCCTATTTTTCAACGCTTGCAATTGCTCATTAAGCGGTTTTGCAAACGGATAAAAACTACGGTGTGTCATACTTCCACTCTCCCAGTCAAACTAGGTATTGAGCGAAAAAGCCCATTTTATCAGTTTATTGCGTAAATTATCAGAGCAAATTTTTTCAACTCAAATTTTTGATATACCACAATATAAGTGTACAAAACAAAACCGAACATCCGCCAACTTTTTTAGTGGATATATCCAACTCACCTGATCCAGATTAAAAAAGCCAATGAGTCATACCCATTGGCTTTAAAAATGTTTAGTTTTAGACAGAATAATCAACCTAAAGCTGGCAACACTCCAAGCGTAATCAATATCTGTGCAGCGACGATTCCCGTACCTGCGATACCTGTGATCACTAACGCCCCCTGCCCGCCAGCTACGCGGTATTCTCCGGAAAAATCGTCAGAACGACGGACTTTAATAACCATCACCAGCGGTAAAAATATCGCTAGAATAGCCAGAGCGATAGCCGCATAGCCTAATGCCATGATGAAACCTTGCGGATAAAACAGCGCAAAGCCTAATGGTGGAGTAAACGTGATTAACGCAGCAATCAAACGGTTTGGCTTTTCACTGCTTCCTTTGATCGTATCGCCCAAGAACTCGAACAAGCCAAGACTCACGCCAAGGAAAGAGGTTAATAGAGCCAAATCTGCAAACACGCCAACAATGTTACCCAGATTTGATTGGTGAACCGTCAGTGATAACTGTCCAATAAGAGCACTTAATCCGCCATTTTCAATCAATGTATCCTGACTGACCACACCTAACGTCACGACTTGCCAGAATATGTAAATGACCAGAGGAATAGTAGAGCCTACGATCACGGCTTTACGCAATGAGGCAGTGTCTCCGTCTAAATAGTTCACAATAGCCGGAATACTGCCGTGGAAACCAAAAGACGTAAAAATCACAGGAATTGCCGCCACAATAAGACCTTGTCCTATTGGCATGCTTAGCAGGTAAGATTGCGTCACATTTGGCGCTAAAAATGACAGTACCGCTACCATAGTAAGAAGTTTGAGGGCAAACAAAACACGGTTCACTTTATCTACGGTACCAGTGCCGACAGTCACAACTAACGTCACTATCAGTGTGAAAATGATGGTTGAAGTCGAACCTGAAATATCAAGATCAAACCATTGGGTTAGGCGTTCGCCAAATTGTGCACCGCCACCAGCGATGTATGCCGCACACAAAGAGTAAAACAAAAATAGCATTGCAAAACTGGCAACCCATTTACCCTTCTGGCCCAGTATTTGTTTCGCCAGAGTATGGAGTGTTGCACTGCTTTCAGCATACTGATGAAGCTCGAGCATCAATAAGGCGGTAAATGCCATTAAAGCCCAAAGACCCAACATAATAACGAGGGAAGTAGAAAAACCGATACCAGCAGAGGCAAGAGGAAGCGCCAGCATACCGGCACCAATTGTAGTCCCTGCAATAATTAGGGTGCTACCAAACACTTTAGAACGACTCATTGTATATTATTCTTTACATCATATTGAATATTAGCAGCACCAGATCGGGTAAGAATGACCCTACATGACACCATATTTTGTTATTATCCCGATATTGTAGGATATTCACGATAAGATCAAGCAAAGTGTAAGAATAAAAATCCATTAATGTATATTTTTATTTACACATGGAAATCAGCCAAAAAAATTCATGACGATCGGGTGAGACTCATCACGACTATCAGGGCAAAACTTAATTATATGATTTCTGGTAGGTTTGTTATGGATGGTTGGGAGTGAAACAGAGGATTCAGAACATGGTTGAAAATGTTCTGTTATAGGATGATGGCGAGACGTAAAGATTACGCCTCACCTGATTTTAAGAAAAAGGGATTAAATCGTGTCAGTTAGCTTGCGATATCTAACAAATTATCTCTGACGCCATTGATACGGAACCAACCTGCGATACTAAATCGCTCTGCATTAGTCGGTAACACTTCATGTGGAAATTGTTCTGACAAGAAAACAAGAAGACGCCCTCCACGCGGTGGTATCTTGGCGATTACGTTGTCTTTAAGATCATAAACGACCAGTTCGCCAGCGTCTTCTTCACTCCAGGCTTCATTCATGTAAAACACGGTGGTCAAACGACGATTTTCGTTTCCTTTGAAACTATCGAGATGTTTTTTATAAAAATCGCCTTGCTCGTATTTCGCAAAGTGAGATTCATATTCAAACAGACCGAGATATAGATGACGGTTAACCGCTTCGCGAATGTCTTCCATCTTATTAAGGTAAGATGCTATCGGCTCCCCCATATCAGGTTTTAGCCATTGAATTTTGTCACTGCGAATGGATTCTATGCGTGTAACATCTTCATTACGACCAATGCGCGCCTTTTTCCAATTGTCAGGGATACACGCTCTTAAGTGAGCAACCTCTTCTTCTGAAAGAAAATCGTCCCAAATATAATATCCATGAGTCGCAATAGCATCGATCAGTTCGTTCATTTAATCTATTCAATCGTGTGGTTAGATGCGTCTTATATGTAATTCAACCAACAACGACAAATGTGATATTTTGTCGATACGACAACTATTTAGTTTTATAGGTCGTCCTTCTCATTTCCGCTCTGTCTTCCCTATAAAACCTTACGAAAACAGAAACTCTCTGCTTTACTAATAGAATTGTTTGCAAACCGCCTATCCACATTTTCTCGGTAACAACGCTCAAACTGGACGAGATGGGACGAACAATCCTCATCAAAATCGAATCGCTATAGTGATAAACACCAGAAAAGATTGTTTTCATAACATGATAAATTACAAAATTGCTGTTATTCTCGAATAAAACAAAGACCGAAACTCACTTATGGACTATATCACTCTTTCTAGAATCAGTTTGAAACACCTCACCGTGTTACACATGTTGCTGACAACACACAGTGTCACTCAAGCTGCAGAGCGACTTTGTGTTACACCTTCGAGTGTCAGTAAAACACTAAGCCAGCTTCGTGAAACTCTAAAAGATGAACTTTTCTATCGTGATGGTACCCGTTTAGTTCCTACGCCATTTGCAATAAATATCGGTCCTTCTATTCACGGTATCTTGTCTAGCATGAACGGCTTATTGCACCAGGGCTCATTCAGTCCGGCGTACTATCAGGGCGATTTTTCCATTGCGATGCGTGAAAGCTCAATGGAGCTGTTTGCTCCAGTCTTGGTTCACTTGTCACAACAGCTTGGTAACCATGCTTATTTAAACGTCCATTCTAAAGACGAGATGAGTTTTGATGCGTTGATCAGAGGGCAGATTGATTTCTTGTTGCTGCCCCATGATCTTAGTCAGCCACCGACTCATAACAAAGATCTCGTTTGGCAAACCATATTAAAAGATGAACTGATCTGTTTGATGGGCAAATCTAATCCGCTGGCCAAGCAACCACTGACGATTGAAGGGTATCTGTCCGCTCGGCATATAGGTATTCATGACAAAGACCTTTCTCGGCCATACTTTGAGCAAAACTTGCAACAAAGGCACCAGAAACGAAACCTTGCCATGCGCGTCGCTGATTTCGGCTCTGCAGCGGTAATGTGCCATCATACAGATTACTTATTCACCTGCTCTAAACGTTGGGCAAGAATCGCACTGCAAACAAAAGGTTTGGTTGAGCAGCCTCTGCCGTTTGATTTTGGGCAAGTGTCGTATAGTTTGGTCTGGAACAAAGCGAGCTTAAATGATCCCGCCTTACGCTGGTTACAACAGCAACTACTTGATGCATGTAAAGTGCTTAGCGCTTGTGAATATTGACTATTAACATTTTGAACAAGCTGAAGATGTAAAGATGGGATTTTTGTCTTGAGAGTCGAGGAAGATTCCCCACCGGATGTCGTCACTACGCAGGTAAACGTCTTAACATCATCAAATCGCCCACCGCTTTTATAGAGTAGCCAGCCATTTTTAATTTAGATTGTACTGGTCTATCTCTACTACGGTAAACGCAGTGGGTTCACTCCTTTTTAAGCCAAACAACGTTGTTGTTTTGTTATTCTGTCGAACCACACACAGAGTTTACTCTAGCCAACGATTGGCAACTAATGAAAAAACCCGCACGCACTATTTCCAAAAAGGAAATAAGACATGCCTAAATTAGCACTTAATTATGCAATTCAATTTGCCAATCTTGATTAGTTTCTTCTAAACAACGATCTTTTAATAAACAGCAGTTATTTCATAAAGTTAATTAAGTTGCACCCAGAAAGAGTGATAAGTTGTTAAAGAATAGAAAAACGTGCCCCTTTCACGCCATAAGCGACTAAGAAACTTTGTGTGATATCGTCAAGCCGGAAGGCAAATAATTAAAATTTCTGATTATATCTGAGTGTTTTATTCGCTACGGTTTTAGCGTAGGAATAGTATGACATATTTCCATAACAGAAATTAAAAGACTTAAAGATGATAGATTTCTATTTCGAGGCGTGGGAAATAAAACGGCTACGATTTTGAACTCGTAGCCGTAAAAAATGACAGAGATATTCGTTATCTAAGTCTTTCAAAGACAACGCTTTGATCAAGGTGTTCATGGTATTGAGTATAATCCAGCCCCCTATCAAAGATGTATGCGGTCACCAGATTCCTCACACACTCTACCAACTGACTGGCCTGCCACGGCTTCTCGAAGTAACGGTCGATGCCTGCCGTATTAATCGCATTAATGGTATCAGTGTGCGTTGCCTGCCCGGTTAAAAGGACTTTTCTAGTATGAGTAAAACGACTGTCTTTTGAAATTTCAGCCAAAAGCTCAACGCCAGTTTTTCCTGGCATGACGTGATCAGAGATGATCAAAGCAATCATTTCACCCTCTGCATCAAGTTCATCCATCAGTTCCAGAACTTCATCTGCGGACTCACAATCTTCTATGTTTAGCCACTGAGATAATGGTTCTAGATCAAGTAAAACTGCGCTTAACACCTCTCGTTGGTCATCAACGCAAATTAAATTAAGCTTCTCCATGTTCACCCTCTACCGGTAATTTGATTCTAAAAATAGTTTTGTCACTGTTACTCTTTACAACAATCGAACCGCCATAGCCTGCTACGATCCGTTTAACTATCGACAAGCCCAAGCCCAGTCCAAATGACAGCCCCCCTTTCTTGGTAGTGAAGTTCGGCCTAAATATCTTTCTACGCGTCGCTTCATCTATCTCAGGGCCGTTATTAGTGATAGTGACAAGAATTTTTCCTTTGCTGGCTCGAGTTTGAATCTCGATGACTGGCGAATCTACGCTAATGAGCGCGTCACAAGCATTTTTTAAGATATTCACCCAAATCTGGACGAGTTCAGTCTGTGAGCCAACAAACAAAGGGAGTTCCGCAGGACTAAAACGAACCTGTACTCGTCTTAAATCACTTTGTAGTAATGCAACCGCTCGGTTAATCGAATCATTGATATTCAAAGCCTCATCCAGATCGATATCGGTTCGACCCAATTGCTTAACAGAGCGAACAATGCCCACCGTATGCTTGGAAGCCAGACGCAAGTCATGAAGATCTCTCCCCATCTGCCAGTACCTGATGGCTTCCTCGGGACGCTTCAACCAATGCTCTGAGAGGTAACCTTCTGGTACCGCACGAGCCAAATCCCTCGCTAAGTCCCTCGGGAGGCCATAATACTTTTCAAAATGCTTTCCTCGTTTGCGTGCCTCACTAGAGGAGACTTTTTGCCCCTGAAGCAAGCCAAAATCAAAAAACTGACTCGCCTCCGGATGCACTTCCTCTAACAGTTCCATAATCACAGTTTGTAAACGTTCGGACTTACTGCTTACTACCCCAATGGCGTTGTTAAGCTCATGCGCAATACCCGCAGCCAATTGCCCCAGCGTTGTCATCTGCTCTGCAGTATGAAGCTTTTGCAGGGCCTTTTCTTTTGCAAGTGCCTCTTCCATTGCGCGGTGCTGACGGCGAGATAACTCGTTGACCATTACCGGCATAAATTGCGTTGTCAGAGGACCGAATTGTGATTCTTGCACCGCTGGCGTACTTCGCTCTATCCAAGCTAGCTCTGCGGCTGTTTGGGCAACCACGGTTGACGACGCCGTCCACGTACCAGAAAAAAAGCTATGCACCCCGATAAATGTCCCCTCGGAGGCGGAAAAAACTTTAATGGGCTTTTTGTCATCTTCTGAGTAGTAGCCCGCCAATTCACCCGAAATCACGAAATATAGACGATCGTTATAGCCAGCTTGTTCAATCAATACCGACCCTGCCGACACATTAATTCGGCGGTCGTTATTATCGAAGTAGCGTTCTACCAACGCATCTAATTTGCTTTCATACATGACTTAACCGATATGCCCTACAGAATGCAGTATCCAAACCATAACAAAGCTTAGCAGTACACCCACAACACCAAGTACCACGCCAATCCGAGCCATTTGGTTACTTTGTACATGCCCGGTAGCATGAGCAAGCGCATTTGGTGGCGTACTGATTGGCAGAGACATACCCAAGGAAGCAGCAAACGTCACTACCAGAATCAACGTTACTTCACCACCTAATGGCGTTAGTGATGCCATCGATGTACCTAGAGCGGCCATAATTGGCATCAACAAGTTAGCGGTTGCCGTATGCGACATAAAGTTGGCCATCGCTAAACAAAGGAAAGCGGCACCAAACAACACCACATAAGGTGAATATTGGTCGAATGGAATGCTGTTCACGACTAATTTAGCCAAGCCGGTTTTATCAAGGGCTAACCCTAGGGCAATACCACCGGAAACCAACCAAAGCACGTCCCAGGAGATTTTCTTTAAATCTTCTTTGTTGATGATGCCAGTTAAGGAAAAGACCGCGACAGGAATCAAAGCGACTGTATATGAGTTCATGCCGTGTGCTGAACCCATTAACCAAAGAATAATCGTACCCGCAAATGTAATGTACACAATCATCGCTTTCGGCGTCTTCAGGAATTTGCTCTTAATATTCAAGTCGATTGTGGTTTGTTCGGCTTTATACATTGCCCCGATAAGTACCCAAGCTAGAGCCATCATAATCACGACAAACGGCACACCAAATACCATCCATTCACCAAAAGTAATCAGGTTCTCCCCGACTAAATATTTAAGTGCAATCGCGTTAGGTGGAGTCCCGATAGGTGTCCCGATGCCACCGATGTTTGCCGCAACTGGAATACACAAAGCAAATGCGATTCTGCCTGGGTCTTTCGGCCCGAATACAGCAATGACAGGAGTCAGGATAGATAACATCATCGCGGTAGTTGCCGTGTTAGACATAAACATGGAGAAAATGGCGGTAATCAGCATCAACCCCAACATAACGTACTTGGGATTTTGTCCAAACGGCTTCAAAAGTACACGCGCTAAGTTCACGTCCAAACGGTACTTGGTCGCCGCCATCGCTAGAAAGAAACCGCCCAAGAACAGCATAATAATTGGGCTGGCAAAGGTCGCCATGATCTCATTGTATTGCAACAACTCGCCAAAATGCGCCTGCCCTTCTTGTGCCCTAAACAACACGATTCCCTTATTGGAAATCAGCAGTAGTTCCAGAACAATAATCACCACCGAAGTCGCGTAAATTGGGATAGGCTCGAAAACCCAACACAATGCCGCCAGCAAGAAAATCGCGATGACGCGCTGTTGAATAATGGTGATGCCATCAAATGGAAACGCAGACAAAGGCATCAGCCAGATGATTAACGGAATTATCGTTGGGATGATGTATTTAAGATAAGGACGCATAGTGCTACTTCTCTTCCTGAGATGGTGTAAAGATGTAGGAGTTTCACTAATAAACGGACGTTTTGCTGTTTCGAATACTGGCTTTGTTGATGATGCTTATCCGAAACAAACGCAGCTAATCACGACTCCGATTTGGAATTATGCGCACTGTTAAGGGAAAAAGATTTGGTGTTAGATCAATGAACTTGTATTCACATTGGAAAACATCTTTGAGATGTGTTCGACCTCACTAAATACGTGTCATAAATAATAATTTTCGTTATAAGTCACTACAACCTCATGCCCTTGGTCTCTGAAAATAAACATGCCGACATTCGCCAGCATGTTTTCGCTTTGGTTTGGAAAGGCGATGTGACAACCGCTACAACAAAATCTTTTATTGACGGGCAAAACGCGCCTTTATCGCCACGACTTGTCTAGAGACAGTATAAGTAGCACCAATTACCAGTGCGCTCGCCAGCATTACACCCAAACCAAATTGAGTAAATGAGCCCTGAGCCTCAGCGCCTTGCACCAATCCATGAGATAAACTGAAAAGAAGTATCGCAGCGGCAGCAATCACACTCTTCGCACCACCCTTTTTCAGAGCGATAAGCGCAAGCGGTAAACCGATTAATGAACTAGCGACTAAAGCTTCTACTGAATTAGCCGCAGCCCACTCAAGACCAATCGCATACCCGCCAATAATTGCTGCCATTATCAGTGCTGAAATTTGGCTCGCTCTACGTAGTGCAAAGCTTGAAAGAAACAATCCGATCAATGCCAGTGCGGATAAATGATCCCAGCCGGTCAATGGGTGCAAAAAACCTTGAGAAAAACTGGCCTGCATTGCGTGGCCCGTATGGGCAAAACTGCTTGCACTGACTAAAGCCAAACTTGCTGCAAATCCTTTTGTTAGTCCTTTCATATCACTGTTCCTTATGCTTCCGTTACTTCAACTTTTACGTCACGCTTCTCCAGCATGCCGCGCTCAACAATAAAATTGATCACTTCCTGTAAACCATCACCACGAATCAGGTTGGTAAATACAAATGGCTTTTCGCCACGCATCTTTTTCGCGTCACGGTCCATAACGTCTAACGATGCATTAACCATCGGTGCGAGGTCGGTCTTATTGATGATCAATAAGTCAGACTTAGTGATACCCGGTCCGCCTTTACGAGGGATTTTATCTCCCGCGCACACGTCAATCACATAAAGGGTTAAATCAGATAACTCCGGGCTGAAGGTCGCACTCAGGTTATCTCCGCCACTTTCGACTAACACGAACTCTAAGCCGGGATGACGATCTTGTAGCTCATCGATCGCTGCCAAATTCATAGACGCGTCTTCGCGAATAGCCGTATGTGGACAACCGCCTGTCTCCACGCCCAGAATACGGTCAGATTCTAACGCTTCATTGCGCAGTAAAAATTCCGCATCTTCTTTGGTGTAAATGTCGTTAGTGACAACGGCTAAATCGTAATGTTGGCGCATTGCTAAACATAACTGACGCAGCAGCGCCGTTTTTCCTGAGCCAACCGGGCCGCCCACGCCAACTCGTAAACATTGTGTACTCATCCTTAACTCCTAAATAATCTTGAATATTGGGTTTCATGCCATGCACAGGCCATCGCAAAGTTCGGTAAAGTCAGCCCTATTGCTTCGTCTTCTACCGCAAACCCTGTGGTAATTGCTTCTTCAATTTGTGGCATTAATGCGATGAGAACGCGTTGGGCTGACGTCTGCCCCAACGGCACCGTTTTACATGCCACGGTAATTTGATTCTCCAGCCACGACCAAAGCCACCCCGTCGCAGCTTGCTCCAGTGATACACCAAAGTACTGGCAAGCTTTGGCAAATAACGGCAGATAAGTCATTGTTTTTGCCTGTGGCGGTAATTCCACTTCTAAGCTCGTTAATAAACGATAAAAGGTTTGCCCAAGTTTTTGCTCTTCCATCACCAGCTCCGCGGTTTCCCGGTTTGCCAGTAACACCGCCTGCCAATGTTCCAGAGCTGCCATGTCGTTTGCTTGCCACGCTTGATAACAGCGAACTAAAAGTGGTACTTCCAAATTGGCCTGAGCATGATTAAGAATCGGTTCAAGCCAGCTTTGTAGTGTCGCCTCATCGCTCACCCACTCCAGATCCACTGCCGTTTCCAAACCTTGGCTGTAAGCGAATGCACCAATAGGCAGACTCGGACTGCTAAGGTGCAACAGAGAGAGTAATGACTGAACGTTCATTAATGGCTATGCTCCCCATGGCTGTGATGATGTTCATCATGGGAATGACCGTGACTATGCCCACTGCCGTGATACGCACCAGACTCAGGATTAAACATCGCTTGATGATGGTTGCACTCCAGCCCAAATAGTTCGACCATCTCCTCCAATACGTGGTCAGGTTGAAAACGCAGCCAAAGTTCACCGATTTCCATTGGTACATGGCGATTTCCCATGTGGTAGCAGGCTTTGGAAAATGTTAGCCAGTCTTTTGCTGAAGCCGTGACAATCTCTTCCTCCTGAGCTTCAACCAGAAATACCTTTCCGCATTCAGTGAAAAGACAGTCACCATCTTGAAGAACATCACCTCGTGGTAGAAAAACGCCCACGTCCATACCCGTTTTGCTTGATGCTCGAAAACGTCCGCGTTGACGCACTTCATAAGCCAATACAATCGAGTCATCGATTTCACCATGATGATGATCTGAGCGGCTAATTACTCGGTACATAATAAAATTCCTTCTTTAAACTGAGCGATCAGAACAGGGTGTAACGCTGCGCGAGAGGCAACTCTGTCGCTGGGTCGCACGTTAATAGCTCGCCATCTGCTCGAACTTCATAAGTTTGTGGATCTACCGTCACCGTTGGCATATAGTCGTTCAGAATCATGTCGTTCTTGGTGACAGTTCGGCAATTCTTGCAGGCTATCAACTCTCGCTGTAAGCCCAGTTTGTCTTTCAGCCCATTCTCACTGGCGACTTTGCTGGTGAAGGTGACGGACGTTGCAGAAGCTGCGCTACCAAAACCACCAAACATACGGCGATAGTGAACAGGTTGAGGCGTCGGGATTGACGCATTCGCATCGCCCATTGGTGCTGCAGCAATAAAGCCACCTTTAATGATTAACGCTGGCTTAATACCAAAGAACGCTGGTTTCCAAAGAACGATATCCGCTAGCTTACCCACTTCAAGAGAGCCGACCGTATGATCAACACCATGCGCGATTGCAGGGTTTATGGTGTATTTTGCGATGTAGCGTTTAGCGCGGAAATTATCCGCCTGAATCTCTTTGTCTTGTTCCAGATAACCCCGCTGTACTTTCATCTTGTGTGCGGTTTGCCAGGTACGGGTAATCACTTCACCCACTCGCCCCATCGCCTGTGAATCCGAGGCAATCATGGAGAACGCTCCTAAATCATGGAGAATGTCCTCTGCTGCAATGGTTTCTTTGCGAATACGAGAATCGGCAAACGCGACATCTTCCGGAATGTTTGGATCAAGGTGATGGCACACCATCAACATATCCAAATGTTCATCAACGGTATTCACCGTGTAAGGACGTGTTGGGTTCGTTGACGATGGCAGTACGTTTGGCTGACCACAGGCAACAATAATGTCAGGAGCGTGACCGCCACCCGCACCTTCGGTGTGGTAAGTGTGAATCGTACGTCCTTTAAACGCTGCAAGTGTGTCTTCCACAAAACCAGATTCATTCAGCGTGTCCGTATGAATGGCGACTTGCACATCGTATTTTTCAGCAACGGTCAAACAATTGTCGATCGATGCTGGTGTTGTGCCCCAGTCTTCGTGCAGTTTTAATCCGCAAGCGCCAGCTTCAATTTGCTCTGCCAACGGCTCCGACAAACTTGCGTTACCTTTGCCCAAAAAGCCAAAGTTCATCGGCATTTGGTCCGTACTGCGCAGCATTTGCGCCATGTTCCAAGCGCCTGGTGTACACGTCGTAGCGTTCGTTCCCGTTGCTGGGCCAGTACCGCCACCAATCATAGTCGTGGTGCCAGCCATTAACGCTTCTTCGATTTGCTGAGGGCAGATAAAATGAATATGCGCATCGATAGCACCTGCCGTGACGATATGACCTTCGCCGGCAATCACTTCGGTACTTGCGCCAATGTTAATCGTGACATCAGGCTGAATGTCTTTGTTACCTGCTTTGCCGATCGCGGCAATGTTGCCATCTTTAATGCCAATATCCGCTTTCACAATGCCCCAGTGATCAAGGATTAACGCATTGGTGATCACGCAGTCCATCACTTGATCACGACATAACTGGCCTTGTCCCATGCCATCACGAATGACTTTACCGCCACCAAATTTCACTTCATCACCGTATACGGTGTAATCCTGCTCAACTTGAATAAATAGCTCAGTGTCGGCCAGACGGACTTTGTCGCCTACAGTCGGGCCATACATATCGGCGTAGGCGCGACGAGAAATTTCTGCCATTGTTTAGTTCTCCTTAACCTTCAATGCTTAGCATCTCACTAAAGCTGGCTAAATCTGTATTAGACCTTTCCCATGACTTCACCGCGGAAGCCATAGATGGTTTTCGTTCCGTCAATCTCGACCAATTCTATGTTGCGAGTCTGCCCCGGCTCGAATCGTACTGCGGTACCAGCCGCAATGTTGAGTCGCATTCCTTTGGCTTTCTCGCGGTCAAAATCCAGTGCCGGATTGGTCTCAAAAAAGTGGTAATGACTGCCAACTTGGATCGGGCGATCACCATGATTAATTACTGCCAATTGCTCAGTACGACGTCCTTTATTCAGCTCGATTGGCACGTCACTTAAAATGTATTCACCAGGCTTCATGGTTGCTCCTATTGAATCGGGTTATGAACAGTGACCAGCTTCGTGCCATCCGGGAACGTCGCTTCTACCTGCACTTCCTCTAACAGCTCTGGAATACCTTCCATCACGTCATCTTTGGTGAGCAGTGTGCGTCCATCACTCATAAGCTGGGCGACCGTTTTGCCGTCACGAGCGCCCTCCATGATTGCTGCGGAAATATAAGCAGACGCTTCTGGATAATTGAGTTTTACGCCGCGAGCGAGTCGACGCTCTGCCACTAACGCCGCGGTAAACAGCAATAACTTGTCCTTGTCTCTTGGAGATAATTCCATTTGTAAACCCTCTAACCTATGCGTTACGTCCCTAAACGTTACATTGTGACTTTTAATGCCGCTGTACTTAGCAGGCTTCGTTTAGTTAATGGACTTAATTTAAACTACGTATTCCAAATTCTCGGTGGGCATGCCGGACGCCGAAGCAGCTCTGGACGAATAAGTTGCCAGCACGCTCGCAGTTGCTGCTGAGCCTCTTCACTGCAATCACCAAGGTAACGAACTAATAAAACATTGAGTCGATAAGTGATGCTCAAAGTGCCCAGCGTATCCGCGCAAAAGTGTTCACGTAGTGTTTCAACCATGCTTTGACCGTCACTCAATCCGACAACCGTTAAGGTGCCAGAGACTAAATTGCTGTTGAAACCACTGATAGCGGTCAAAAGCGGATCGTCTGCGGCTAGATATTGGCGTTCAAGTAACAGAGGCGTGCCGTCTTGATAGATGGATAAACGCTGCTCAACACTTCCCTGTATGAACGGAAAATGACTTTTCGGGCGACCTAAACAGAAAACATCAATACCGATAAACTTCGCGTCACCGTAGAGATTGACGTTGGTGGTTAACTTACCGTGTGCCCCGTTGAAGACGATGGTTTCCATGGTTAGCCACTCGCACGCGGCATTATCAACTTCGATATCGACATGCTGTTTTTGCTCGATGTTTTTACTGTCAGCCTTATAAATTTTGCCAGCAGACGGTGTGGTGATCAGCGCATGACTATCGTTTTGGCAATGAATCTGAATACTCAAATCGTCACCAGACACCAACCCACCCGGCGGATGAAGCAGGTAAACGTGGCAGACATCCAATTCTGGGTAAAATGGTCGCTGCACGCGCAAAGGGCCTTGAAACTCCATACGCTTCATCTGCGTTTTGTCATCGGACTTACTAAAGCCGAGGGACAGATAAGCTGGCCAATGGCGCTGCTGTTGGGTCGACATGTTAAATACACTGTTCATACGCTTACACCGTCAGGTATTTCTTAACTAACGTATCATCGAGTGCTTCCATCTCTCCCATCGCCACCTGACGACCACGATCAATAATGCAGAAGTTGTCAGCGACTTTACGCGCAAACGGCAGTTTCTGTTCAACGAGTAACACCGTCAGGCCAATTTCTTTATTCAGACGGCGGATGATGTCGCCAATTTCAGCGACGACATTGGGCTGAATGCCTTCGGTAGGTTCATCCAGAATAAGGAGCTTAGGGTCAATAACCAAAGCGCGACCGATCGCAAGCTGCTGCTGTTGTCCGCCAGATAAATCACCACCACGACGGTGAAGCATCTCCTTCAATACAGGGAAAAGCTCATAGATGAATTCCGGAACTTGTCTCGCTCCATCTTTGCGCATCGGTAAGCCAATACGTAAATTCTCTTCTACCGTCAGCAACGGAAATATCTGGCGTCCCTGAGGAACATAACCTATCCCGATTGGCGCACGTTTCTCTGCGGCCATTTTGGTTATGTTTTGTCCCAAGAAGTTAATCTCGCCGCTCTTGGTTGGTAACAAGCCCATGATGCATTGTAGCAACGTCGTTTTCCCTACACCGTTGCGCCCCATCAGAACGGTACATTTGCCTTCAGGTATCTGCATGTCGAGATCCCACAACGTGTGGCTCTGTCCATAGAACTGGTTTAATCCTTTAATCTCAATCATGCTTCTTCTCCAAGGTAGACTTCCACGACCTTACGGTTGCTTTGAACTTGGTCCATCGTGCCTTCAGCCAATACACTGCCTTGGTGTAAAACCGTTACATCACGCGCTATTGAGCGGACAAAATCCATATCGTGTTCAACCAGCACAATGGTTCGCTCACCCGCTAATGACGTTAGCAATTCGCCCGTTCTATCCATCTCTTGGTGGGTCATCCCCGCAACAGGCTCATCAACCAGCAACAGTTTCGGGTTTTGCATCAGCAGCATGCCGATTTCCAGCCACTGTTTCTGACCATGAGATAATGCACCAGCCAATAAAGCACGCTGCTCGTACAGACCTATTTGCTTGAGTACGTGATCGATATGATCCACCTGGCTTGGCGTTAGTGTGGCAAACAGCGTAGAAAACACCGTTTTTGCCCCAGCCATCGCCAGCTCTAAGTTGTGAAATACCGATTGAGATTCAAACACCGTCGGCTTCTGGAATTTACGGCCGATGCCCGCTTGTGCAATTTCAGGCTCACTCATTTGTAACAAGTTAATGTTTTGACCAAACCACGCGGTACCGGTATCCGGACGGGTTTTACCCGTAATGATGTCCATCATGGTGGTTTTGCCTGCGCCATTAGGGCCGATGATGCAGCGCAATTCCCCTTCTTTAATGTAGAGATTGAGGTCGTTGATCGCTTTAAAACCATCAAACGACACGCTGATACCTTCGAGATACAACAAGCAACCATGACCGACTTTAAGCATCGGGTTAACTTGCGGCTTCATAAACTCATAAACGTGTTCGCGGTCCGTCAGCTCTTTAGCAAGGCTTAGAATACTCATGAATGCACCTCTTTACGTTTGATTAAGCCGGTTACACCCTTAGGCAGGAATAGCGTGACCAGAACGAACATTGCGCCTAAGCTAAACAGCCACACTTCCGGAAGCGCTGCGGTTAAGTAGGTTTTGGCGTAATTGACAGCTAAAGCACCAACCACCGCACCGTACAATGTTGCACGTCCGCCAAGCGCCACCCATACGACAAGTTCAATTGAGTTAAGAGGAGAAAATTCTGAAGGGTTGATGATGCCCACCTGAGGGACATACAACGCACCTGCAATGCCAGCGAGTACCGCAGAAAAAGTGAAGATAGCTAACTTGACGTATTCCACTTTGTAGCCGGTGAAACGAGTCCGAGCTTCAGCATCACGAACGGCCATGGCAACTCGACCTAAGCGGCTAACGACAATGAATCGACAAGCCATATACCCTAATCCAAGAGCGATGCCAGACAATGCAAACAGCGTCAAGCGCGTCGAATCCGATTGCAGGTCAAAGCCAAGGATATCTTTAAAGTCAGTTAAGCCATTGTTACCGCCAAAGCCCATCTCATTGCGGAAGAAAGCCAGCAGTAATGCATACGTCAGAGCCTGAGTGATAATGGATAGGTAAACACCCGTTACACGCGAGCGAAAAGCAAACCAGCCAAACACGAAGGCGAGTATTCCAGGCGCTAACACTACCATCAACATTGCAAACCAGAACTGGTCAAAACCATGCCAGAACCAAGGCAGCTCTTGCCAGTTAAGGAAAACCATAAAGTCCGGCAGTTCTGGATTGCCATACACGCCGCGATCACCAATCTGACGCATCAGATACATACCCATCGCATAGCCACCCAGCGCAAAAAAGGCGGCGTGACCTAAGCTCAGAATACCCAAATAACCCCAAACCAAATCCACTGCGACTGCCAGTAGCGCATAGGTCAGATACTTACCCATTAGCGTGACGGTGTAAGTCGAAATATGAAGTGCAGATCCTTCTGCAAAGAACAGGTTCAGCGCTGGAATTAAGCAAAGCGCCGCACCCAATACAATCAAAAACATCAGTGTAGAGCGATCGAACAATTTTGATTGATGATCCATGATTAACCCTCCGCCGAGCGACCCTTCTGAGGGAACAAGCCTCGGGGTTTCTTCTGAATAAATAGAATGATAAATACCAGCACCAGGATTTTAGCCAGAACGGCACCAGCCCATGGCTCCATGACTTTGTTTGCGATACCAAGCGACATACCAGCGACGAGAGTTCCCCACAAATTGCCGACACCACCAAACACCACGACCATAAATGAATCGATAATGTACGCCTGACCTAAATTTGGTCCCACGTTGGTGAGCTGACTAAGCGCGACACCAGCAATGCCTGCAATACCAGAACCGAGACCAAAGGTCATTGCGTCAACCCATTCCGATTTCACGCCCATTGCTCTCGCCATACTGCGATTTTGCGAAACAGCGCGAACTTCAATGCCTAAACGGGTGTAACGTAATACTGCAAACAACAGAGCAAAGACGATCAAACAGAAGATGATGATGTAGAAACGGTTCAGGGTCAGACTTAGCAGCGGGTTAATTTCAATCACACCTTGCATCCAGTCCGGTGTTGATACCGAACGGTTCAGTGGAGAGAAAATCGTGCGTACGGTCTGTTGCAAAACCAGGCTGATACCAAACGTCGCCAACAAAGTTTCTAACGGTCGTCCGTATAAGAAACGAATCACACCTCGTTCGATCAATATGCCTACTGCTCCAGAAACTAAAAATGCCACAGGTATCGAAACTATGATTGACCAGCCAATATGATTCGGCATCAACGTTTGAATCACGTATGTGGTGTAAGCGCCAAGCATGATCAGTTCACCATGCGCCATGTTAATCACGCCCATAACACCAAACGTAATCGCCAGACCAATTGCGGCAAGCACCAGAACGGAACCTAAGCTCAGACCAAAAAACAAGGTTTCACCAAAATGTGCCAGACTGACGCGCTGCTCTATCAAGCCGAGTGCTTTGTTTGTCGCATTGGTGAGTGTTTCATTAGGTTCTGTGGCTAAAAATTGGGTAAGTGCATTGCGCGCGGTTGGCTGATAGCTATCACCCAGTGTTGCTATCGCTTGTTCTTGTGCCGCTTGGTCGCTCGAATGTTCTAGTTGATATATTGCTAGTGCTGTATCTAAAACTTGTTGGACATCCGAGTCTTCTTCACTAAGTCTCGCTTTTTCTAGCAAGGTATACGTTTGTTCGTTCAGGTCACCCATAAGCTGTGTCACCGCATTGATACGGGTGCCTGAATCTGGGTGACGGATATTAAGCGCTGCCAACTGGGCTTTAATCTCGCCGCGAATCTGATTATTAATGCCAATTTTTTTGACAGAACGACGTTTGACTGATTGAGGTTCTGCTGTCTCTTGAGCAAAAAGTGGGGTGATTAAATATTGACTGCCCTTTTTCTCCACAACTTTGACCAGTTGCTTAGATTCTTTATCAAGATAAATATCGCCACTGAATAACAGCTCTAATACTTGAATTGAACGTTCGTCGCCACTCTCACCAATATTGATAACCGCCTGGCTGATTTGATCATAGTCTCGCGTCGCTAGGCGTTGTAGCTCACTCTCTAACCCTGTCGTTGAGGCTAGAGTTTGAGCAGATAAAAAAAGGCTAAAAAGAACAACGGTAACATGCGAAGCCGAGGAAAATATCCCATAGCAACATTGAGTTAGTCGCTGAAAAATGGATGCGTAAAACATCGTAGGCAAACCTCTGGTTAAACGAATATTCTTCTCGAGTGAACGGAAAAATAAACAAAAGACTCGAATAAGTGACAGTGCCACGTATGAGTTAAAGGCACTGTCACTAACGTTTAACGATTGAACTCTGCTATGAGAGCGTGATGGTCAACTTAGAAGTTTTGACCAGAACATTTGCCAGTTTTGGTGTTGTAGTTACCGCAAGATAACGGTTGACGCCAATCCGAGATAAGGTCTTTTGAACCCGGTAGGAAATCCGACCATGCATCACCAGCCACTAATCCCGACGTTTTCCATACCGTTTCAAACTGGCCATCGTCTTGGATTTCGCCGATAAGAACGGGTTTAGTGATGTGATGGTTAGGCATCATTGCGGAGTAACCACCAGTCAAGTTAGGAACGGTCACGCCGACAAGCGCATCACCAACAACAGCTGGATCGGTTGTGCCTGCTTTCTTAACCGCCTCAACCCACATGTTGAAGCCAATGTAATGCGCTTCCATTGGGTCGTTGGTTACGCGCTCATCGTTCTTGATGAACTTGTGCCATTTTTCGATGAACTCGTCATTCACGTCGGATTCAACGCTCATGAAGTAGTTCCATGCCGCCAAATGGCCAACCAAAGCAGAGGTATCCATACCGGACAACTCTTCTTCACCCACAGAGAATGCCACTACAGGAATGTCATCTGCTGAGATACCTTGGTTACCTAGCTCTTTATAGAACGGTACGTTAGCGTCACCGTTGATGGTAGAAACCACTGCTGTTTTCTTACCTGTAGAACCGAATTTTTTAATATCTGAAACGATTGACTGCCAATCAGAATGACCAAACGGCGTGTAGTTGATCATAATATCGGCTTCAGCCACGCCTTTTTCTTTTAAGTATGCTTCAAGAATTTTGTTGGTAGTGCGCGGGTAAACGTAATCTGTTCCGGCTAAAACCCAACGCTCTACGCCTTGATCAAGTAGGTAGTCAACCGCTGGAATGGCTTGCTGGTTTGGCGCGGCACCCGTGTAGAATACGTTTTTCGATGACTCTTCACCCTCGTATTGAACTGGGTAGAACAATAGACTATCGAGCTCTTCAAAAACAGGAAGGACAGACTTACGAGACACCGACGTCCAGCAGCCAAATACTGCGTCGACTTTATCTTTTGAAATGAGCTCACGCGCTTTTTCAGCGAACAGTGGCCAGTCAGAAGCTGGGTCCACAACCACAGCTTCAAGCTTTTTACCTAGTAAGCCACCTTTTTTATTTTGTTCATCAATCAGCATCAACATCGTGTCTTTGAGTGTTGTTTCACTGATTGCCATGGTGCCGGATAGAGAGTGAAGTACACCGACCTTGATGGTGTCTTCTGCCATTGCGTACCCACTCAGTAATGATGCCGCTAATACCGAAGTCGCCAAGAAATTCCGTTTCATTTGTCTTCTTCCTTTCAATAATTTGTTGATAACAAATACTAATTCACGTCGCGATGTTACTTATCCAATGGATAAATCCTGCTGACTAAATGAACGAGTTTGAGTATTGACCAGAATGGAAAGTTTGAATATGCGCGGTTCGTGCATAAAAACTACGTATAATTACGCATAGGTGGAAAAATAAATGCGAGCTATAATTGCGCGCGTACAAGGTGCACAGGACGTGCATTTGATAGTTTGAGCCACCAAATCGAAAAGTACTTTTACTCAAACGACACTGTTAATTCTCAAGGATGAAGAGTTATCTCTATACAAAAAGTCACCGTAACCCGACGCAAATACAATAAATTAGTCGGTAACGAGCTGCTCGAAGATTTCGCGTTGCGCTTTACTGCTAAGCGTGCACGAAAATGGTCGGCCAGTTGGATCGCGAATACCGCACTCGGTATCGTTTCGTTTTTGGTGCTCGAAGCACTTGGTGGCACGATCACGCTCAATTACGGTGTCACCAATTCACTTTGGGCGATTCTCGCCGTTGCTTTGGTCGTCATTTTTTCTGGTATACCCATCTGTTATTACGCCGCGAAGCACGGAGTCGATATTGATCTACTTAGCCGAGGGGCGGGTTTCGGCTATATCGGCTCTACCATCGCCTCGCTCATTTACGCCTCATTCACGTTCATCTTCTTTGCTCTGGAAGCGGCGATCATGTCGATGGCTATCGAACTGTTGTTTGATATACCTTTGGCTATCGCTTACGTGATCAGCTCCGTCCTCGTTATTCCCCTTGTCGTACTTGGGATTACCAATATCGGGCGCTTTCAAATGTGGTCTCAACCTATTTGGCTGATGCTACAAATCATACCGTTGATCTACGTTTTTACTCATGAAGACGCCAAGATTGATGAATGGCTAAGTTACACAGGCGTAAACGATGTCGGCCCTGACTTCAACTGGCTACTTTTTGGCTCAGCCTCAGCAGTACTGCTTGCGGTTGTGGCTCAAATCGGCGAGCAAGTGGACTTTTTACGTTTCCTTCCTGCCAAAGAGCGTTGCGGTAAACTAAAATGGTGGAGCGCCATGCTGTTAGGTGGCCCCGGTTGGATGATCTTCGGTTCGATGAAGCTTGTGTTAGGCAGCTTTTTAGCTTGGTTAGCCATCAGTCACGGTGTGCTGCCGAATCTTGCCGGCGATCCTGCACACATGTATTTTACCGTGTTCAGTTATACCTCAGACAACACGCAACTGGCTTTACTGGCTGCGGGCCTGTTCGTGATCATTTCCCAGTTAAAAATCAATGTGGCAAATGCCTACGCTGGCTCACTAGCTTGGTCAAACTTCTTTTCACGCCTAACTCACCACCATCCCGGCCGGGTGGTTTGGATGGTATTCAACGTATTAATTGCCCTGCTTTTAATGGAACTTGGGGTCTATCAACTCATTGAGCAGACATTGCAGGTCTACTCCGTATTAGTACTGGCCTGGATAGGGTCCATTGTCGCAGATTTGGTGATCAATAAACCTTTGGGGTTGAGCCCTAAAACCATCGAATTCAAGCGCTCTAAACTTTACGACATTAATCCAGTTGGTGTGGGGTCCATGCTGATAGCCTCCGTTATCGGCATTACAGCTCACCTGGATTTTTACGGAGAAGTAGCCAGAGCCTTTGCTTCATACATCGCTTTTGCGTTGCCGTTTCTGACGGTGCCGATCATCGCATTGCTCACCAAAAGCCGTTATTACTTGGTTCGCAACGATATCATCGTATCCAGTAACGATGAGGAGCACCAATGCTCAGTCTGTGAACACACCTTTGAGCATGAAGATATGGCACTATGCCCGGCGTATGGGGGTCATATCTGTTCACTATGTTGCTCGTTGGATGTCCGCTGTCATGATAACTGCCGTCCTGATGCAACCTTTAGCGCACAATTAAAACAGATACTGTCGCCCTACTTCTCCTCAACTTGGGTTAATCGGCTTTCATCCACAATTGCGCACTTCGTCATTGTGATGCTGACAGTAAGCTTAGCGATGGGAAGTATTCTGGCACTGGCGTATTCTCAAATTCCCCAGCTAGAACAAGTGCACATGGATTCCATTTCAAATGGATTAATTAATGCGTTTGCTCTTCTGCTTATCCCAATTGGCATCATCAGTTGGTTGTTCGTTCTAGCTCGTACGAGTAACCGAACAGCTGTCAAAGAGTTAAAATCGCATACCGCGCTGCTGACTAAAGAGGTGAACGCGCACCACAAAACTTCTCAGGCATTACAGCAAGCGAAACGTTCAGCAGAAACGGCGAATAACGCCAAAAGCCGATACCTCGCGAGCCTGAGTCACGAGTTGCGAACCCCGTTAAACATTCTGCTTGGCTATGCGCAATTATTGAGTTCAGACAACAAACTGGACAAACAAACGAGACAGTATGCTGAGGTTTTAAAACGCAATGGAAAACACCTGTCTGACATGATCGAAGGCTTGTTAGAGATTTCAAAAATTGAAGCGGGACGCTTAGAACTACACCGAGATGAATTTAGCCTCACCGCACTGCTGGAACAGCTCGTCGATATGTTTTCCATGCAAGCAAAACGTAAAGGGCTGGAGTTTGAATTTGAAACCTCCGGTTACTTACCGACGTTCGTTGCAACAGACAAACAACGCTTACGCCAGATACTCATCAATTTGCTGGGCAACGCGATCAAATATACCGAAACAGGCACCATCATTTTTAAAGTGAGCTATCGCAATCAGGTAGTGCATTTTACGGTGCAAGACACAGGCATTGGTTTATCCGAACAAGATTTGGGGCTGATATTTAAACCATTCGAACGGATTAAAAACCAAAAGACCGAAGCGATTCATGGCTCCGGTCTGGGGTTAACCATTTCGAACGCATTAGCGGAGATCATGGGCGGTGAAATATCCTGTACCAGTAAAGTCGACTACGGCAGTGCATTCGTATTAAAGCTGATGCTCCCTGAAGTAAAAGATGGACGTCCTGAACCGGAGCTTTTAAGCGATGCCGTGATTGGCTACAACGGGGACCGCAAAACGATCATGATCGTTGACGATATCGAAGATCAACGTCAATTGATGTCTCGAATTCTGACGCCTCTGGGCTTTAATGTTTTGTTGGCAGAGAATGCGCCACAAGCTCTCAAGCTAGTAAAACAGCATCATGTCGATCTGTTTATGCTGGATATTTTTATGCCACAAGTAAATGGCTGGCAACTGGCGATCCAATTGCGCAAGGAAGACTTCCGCCAACCCATCCTGATGTTATCCGCTAACATTCAAGAACTGGAAACCAATAACCAACTCCAACGCTACCATAATGACTATTTAACCAAGCCCGTTTCTGTGCCTATGTTGCTTGCCAAGCTCAATCGCTTACTCGACATTGATTGGCTTTATGATGAAACCAGTAATCAAGCATCAGACCTCAAAACCGAGGCCGTTCACGTTCCGCACCAAACGATCCCGACTTATGAGCAATTGGTTAAGCTACGTGAATACGCAGAAATTGGTTTTTTGTCTGGAGTGAGCGGCGAACTAGAGAAAATCGAACAGGGTTTAGCTGGAAGTGGCGATTGGGTTGAGAAGCTGAAACAACACCTGCAGGAATGTAACTTCAACAATATTATCTTGCAAATAAATGGAATGATTAATGAGCATTATAACAAGCAATAACATCACAGTGTTGGTCGTGGATGACTCACCTGAATCTCTCAGCATGTTAAACGCCACGTTGAATCAGGCTGGGCTTACGGTACTCGTCGCGCTCAATGGCGTTCAGGCTCTCACTATTGTTGAGAAAGTGCAGCCCGACGTGATCTTGCTTGATGCCATCATGCCTGAGATGGACGGGTTTGATACCTGTATTCGGCTGAAAGAGCTTTTGCCTTCAACACCCATTATCTTTATGACTGGCTTAAATGACTCGAAACATGTCATGCGTGGTTTTGAATCCGGCGGCACCGATTACATCACCAAACCCGTCGTTCCTGATGAAGTCCTCGCCCGAATCAAAGTCCATAGTCAATCTGCTCGTCTGGCAAAATCGGCACAAGCGGCTTTAGATTACGCGGGGCAATATATTTTTTGTGTCTCCAGTAACGGTAATCTGGAATGGGCGACGCCTCATGCTCAAGAGTTACTTTCTTCACTGGGTGACGACTTTTCTGAAACATGGCAAAAAATCCAACAAGATATCGCCATTTGGTTGATGCAGTCCCCGGCAGATACCCCACTCACCTTAAAACAGTTTTCCCCTCCGCTAGAAGCCAGTTACGCGGGCGATTACAACCGTATTCACTCGCTAGTGCGTATTTCGACGCCCAAGCAAAACGGTTCAGAGAAAGATCTTCAAACCCATCTGGGTTTAACCAGAAGAGAATCACAAGTGCTCTATTGGCTTTCATTTGGAAAGACAAACTGGGAGATTGCCCAAATTTTAGAGATGAGCCCTCGAACGGTGAACAAGCATCTCGAACAGGTTTATAAGAAGCTCGACGTCGATAACCGTACCTCAGCAGCAAGCGTATCAATCAGAATATTAGAGCGAGCATAAGTCAGTCTGACTATCCTACCCTTAAGCACTTTTACTAAAGCAGTAAAAGTGCTTACGTTATCCGGGAATTGACGGGTTATTCGCTAAAACACTTCTTAATAAATTCCGCTGCAGCCATCGCCCCCTCTGGGGAAATTGTATGTTGTGTGTGATCTTCATAACGAGCTTCCACGGTAAAACCTAAGTCCGTCAATTGATCTTTCGCTTTTTCACTTTCTGACCATGGAATAACAGGATCACTTTTTCCGTGCACAAGAAACACGGGTATCTCGCAATTTTTTTCATAAGGTTGAGGAGAAGATAGACGCCCTGAGAACGCGACAACTCCCACCAGCGGATAGCGACTACGCACTAACGCATCTAAAGACATAATCGATCCCTGCGAAAAGCCAACAAACACAATCTTGTCTCTGTCCGGATCAATGCCTTGCTCTGAGAAAATCTGGCTAATCGTCTCATCAAAACTTTCTCTGGCTTGAGAAATTCGTTGCGGGCGATTTTCATTCGTCACTCCAATCAGGCTAAACCATTGAAACCCTTCACCACCCTGATCAAAATGAAACGGCGCGTCAGGAGACAAAAATACCGTATCCGGCAGTACAGGCTTCCAGAAATCACCCAGCGCACTTAAATCTTTACCATTGCTTCCAACACCGTGAAGCAAAATCACCACTTGTTTAGACATAACGATTAATCCTTTATACAGTTTTAGAACCCATACTAACCTGAGCCAATGCAATAATTAAATTGTGTTTAACACCATGGTTAACAACACAATTCGTATTTCTTAAACTTGATATCCGCCAATGACATCCTGATTTATTACTTTACGCTGGTGTCAGGTATCGTTGAGTGACTCTTTCAGGGAATCCTGCATGACAACCGTACTCACAAGTCACACTCATCCTTTACAAATAGCTGAAGTCAAAACCCATTCAAGTTATGGTCGAATTGGTATTACATTCTCCACAGGTAAACACGATCGAATAGCCATCGCAAGTATATGGGAAAGAAACCTCGATGTTGATTTAGATACCATTAAACTCTGGGAAGCCCATACCGTTGTTACCTTGCTGGAGTCTTCCGAAATGTTTGAGCTTAAATGCTCAAGTTTGGAGAATAAGTAACGCGTAGAGGAATTAACACCACGTAGCGCAACGTATTATCCAGGAAAATCGATTACTCTATTCCGCAACGTCAAACAAGCTGCGTTCTTCCATGAGCCAAGATCAATCATCGAATTACAAAACTGTACAGGGTTTAACCCGCGGGCTGTATTTACTCAATATACTTAATCGCCTTGATGGTGGTGCGAGTGTGCGTCAGTTATCAGAGTTAAGTGGTATTCACCGAACAACGGTCAAACGTATACTTGAAACACTCAAAAGTGAGGGTTATGTACGTTACAGTGATTCTGACAATAGCTTTCGCTTGACCATGAAAGTGCGAGAGTTAAGTGAAGGGTTTCGAGATGAACAGTGGATCTCTGCAGTAGCCGCTCCGTTACTTGGAGGTTTGTTAGAAAAAGTGGTCTGGCCTACCGACATCACAACTTTGGATGTCGATGCGATGGTAGTCCGCGAAACGACACACCGTTACAGCCGTTTATCATTTCACCGCGCGATGGTAGGACGCCGCTTACCTATCTTACAAACTGCATGTGGACTGACCTATCTCGCCTTTTGTCCGCAAAACGAACGGAGCAATATCCTGACCATTCTCGCTGAGCGAGATGAACCCGAGTATCAGCTGGCCAGAGAACCACAAGAATTAGACAAGATACTGCAACACATCAGAGAAAAAGGCTATGGCGAGAATAACCAGAGCTGGCAACAAGAGAATAAAATCGCGGCTATCGCCGTTCCAATCCATGACGAGGACCGCTTACTTGGCTGTCTGAACCTGGTTTACATTGCTAAAGCCATGTCTTTGGATAAAGCCGCAGAAAACTATTTGGCTGATTTACAAGATGTTGCTAACCAAATTGAATCAGGCGTTTCAGAAAATACGATCCGCTTTGGTTATCCTCTTCAGCAATAAAAAAACCAGTCGCAAGACTGGTTTTTAAGCACTCAAATTACTCAGAGATGGTTTATATCGCTTGTTTCGCCTTTGCGTGAAGCGATACTGTCTCTTGTTTAACGGCAGCGGTTTCTTTGGACAAGTAAACACCAATACCCGTTACTGCACACAACACACAAAACAACATCGCAATGTAGTGTGTATTTGTTCCACCACCGGCCTGCTCAAGTAATGCCTGAGCGATAATTGGCGTAAATCCAGCACCGATCAGTGAAGTTAATTGATAAGTTAACGACAACCCGGTGTAACGAGTACGAGTAGTAAACTTCTCGCTGATAAAAGCGCCCATCGGTCCGTACATGACGGCCTGGATGATCGGGTTACCGATGATAAAGCCCAATAACATCATCCACGGATTTTCGTGACTGATTAATTCGAACATTGGCCAAATCAAAATCATACCCAGTACGACACCAGTCAGCATAACTGGACGACGACCATATCGATCGGAAATAGCGGCCATCAGTGGAATGGTGAATATATGCAGCGTATTCGCAATTGTCAGCATTAATAACGCATCGCTGCGACTGTGACCAATGGACACCGCGTAAGTAAGAGCGAAGGTCGCTAACAGGGATTGAATAAAAAGTGGCGCAATACCAGATAAGGTGCCTAAGCCAATCTCTTTAGATGAACTACGAAACAGCTCAACAATTGGCACGCTGGCGGATTCAGATTGTTGTGCTTCTTTGGCTTTTGCCTGTTCAAAGTCAGGCGACTCCGTTACCCTGTGACGTAGATACAAGCCAATCACTACCAGCAATGCCGACAATAGGAACGGTATACGCCAGCCCCAGCTCATAAACTGCTCTTCTGGCATTAACGAAAATCCGCCCAAAACCAGAGTCGCAAGTACAGCGCCTGAAGGCCCGCCTGAGACAGCGATACTTGCGCCCAAGCCTTTGGACTTTTTACCTGAGTGTTCCATTGCCATCAGGGTTGCGCCAGCCCATTCCCCACCAACGGCCAGACCCTGCAAAACTCTTAATGCAAGAAGCGCGATGGGCGCTGCGATACCAATGGTTTGGTAAGTCGGTAGCAAACCGATCAATATCGACACGATTCCCATTACCATCAGGGTAATAAATAAGATCTGTTTTCGGCCATATTTGTCGCCGAAGTGGCCAAAAAGCAGGCCGCCTATTGGCCTCGCAATATAACCGGTTGCTAAGGTAAGAAACGACAGAATGATTCCCAGACCTGGGTCTAAGTCGCTAAAGAACAATGCAGGAAACACCAGACTTGCTGCACTTCCGTATAACAGAAAGTCATAGTATTCGACGGTTGAGCCAAGATAACTTGAAATGACCGCTCGGCGGCTTTCACGCTTTTTCTGTTTCAACTCTGCTTCACGTATTGGATTAGACATATTCCTCACTCCATGTAGGGATGGCCAGTATCGGCGTGGGATACCGGCTCTTAATATTTATTATTTAATGAGTGTTTTTACAGAGAGAACGACTATCGGTTTTTCAGCAAATCAAGCGCAACATCGACGATCATATCCTCTTGACCACCGACCATGCGTCGCTTACCAAGCTCAACCAGAATATCTACGGTATTTAAACCGTAACGCTCTGCTGCACGCTCAGCATGACGTAAGAAACTCGAGTAAACACCGGCATAGCCAAGTGCAAGCGTTTCACGGTCCACACGAACCGGGCGCTCTTGCAGTGGTCGCACAATGTCATCTGCAGCGTCCATCAATGCGTATAAATCGGTGCCATGATTCCAGCCAAGTTTGTCTGCTGCAGCGATAAAGGCTTCTAGTGGCGCATTGCCTGCCCCCGCGCCCATACCTGATAAACTCGCATCGATACGGTTACAGCCTTCTTCAACCGCCACCAAACTGTTGGCAACACCCAAGCTCAAATTGTGGTGAGCATGAATACCCGTTTCAGTTTGCGGGTCCAGAACCTCTTTCAGAGCGCGGAAACGATCACGAATGTCCTGCATGGTCATCGCACCGCCCGAGTCCACAACGTAAATACAGGTAGCGCCGTAGCTTTCCATTTTTTTCGCTTCCAGTGCTAAGTTCTGTGGCGTTGTCATGTGGCTCATCATTAAAAAGCCAACGGTATCCATACCTAGCTTACGTGCATGCTCAATGTGCTGACGGGATACATCCGCTTCGGTACAATGAGTTGCAACACGTACGATTCGCGCACCTGCGTTATAAGCGTTATCAAGATCGTGAACACTACCAATTCCTGGCAATAACAAGGTCGCGACTTTAGCGTGGCTCAGTTCTTCCGCTACCGCCTCAATCCACTCGAGATCGGTGTGAGCGCCAAAGCCATAGTTGAAACTAGAACCTTGTAAGCCGTCACCGTGAGCAACTTCGATTGAGTCAACGTTGGCATTATCAAGCGCACGCGCTATCGACTTAACTTGCTCAATGGAGTACTGGTGACGAACCGCATGGCAACCATCACGCAATGTCACATCTGAGATATACAGTTTTTGTTCATTCATGAGGGTCTTCCTTATTGGTTCAGACAAGATTGAGCGATACGTTCTGCGGTCGCCATAGCCGCACAAGTCATAATATCGAGGTTGCCAGCATAAGCAGGGAGATAATGGGCAGCCCCTTCGACTTCAATAAAGGCAGACACTTTGAGCCCACTGAACTCACCGTAACCCGGAAGCGTAGCTGGCTTGTCTTCGCCAATCGATTCAAACTGCACCGCTTGTTTTAAACGGTAACCCGGCACGTAGCTTTGAACCGCGCTGACCATTTCTTCAATTGATGCGCGGACTTTGTCTTCATCTTTGCTGTCACAAAGTACGTGGACAGTGTCACGCATCATCAGAGGTGGCTCTGCCGGGTTCAGAATGATGATCGCCTTACCTTTTTTCGCACCGCCTACTGTTTCAATGGCTTTAGAAGTGGTTTCGGTAAACTCGTCGATATTCGCGCGCGTACCTGGTCCTGCCGATTTACTGCTGATCGACGCAATAATCTCTGCATAATGCACGGTGGCTACTTGCGCTACCGCCGCAACAACAGGAATGGTTGCCTGACCGCCACAAGTGACCATATTGACGTTATTCTTCGCAAGGTTTTGTTCCAGATTCACGACTGGAACGCAATAAGGACCAATCGCTGCCGGAGTTAAGTCAATCAGCTTAATGCCTGGTTTCGCCTCACGCAGAAGGGCATCATTACTGATGTGCGCGTTAGCCGACGTCGCATCAAAAACGATATCGATGTCATTAAACTCTGGCAATTTAATCAAACCTTCCACACCTTCATGAGTGGTGGTAACCCCCATTCGACGTGCTCTGGCCAGGCCATCCGATTCTGGGTCAATCCCAACCATGACACTCATGGTCAAATGTTGGCTATTGCGCAGCACTTTTATCATTAAGTCAGTGCCGATATTGCCTGAGCCAATAATCGCTACCTTCATGGTTTTCATTTTTCACTCTCCTCTTGTTCTGTAAAGGAGACTGACACACGACCAACTCCTGTAATTTCGGCATCGAAACGGTCACCCGGCTGCACCGCTGCCATCGGACCTAACGCACCCGTCAAAACAACATCACCGGCACGTAATGGCTCGCCGAATGCACTCATGGTGCGAGCCAGCCAAACTGCCGCATTTAATGGGTTACCAAGACACTCCGAACCGTCACCTTGGGATACGACTTCGTTGTTGCGTGACATCGTCATGGTTGCGCCACGGAAATCGAGGCCGTCTACTGTTCGAGCTGGCCCGCCAAGCACATACAAACCGCTGGAAGCGTTGTCTGCTACGGTATCAACAAACTTAATATCCCAGTCACGAATGCGGCTACCGACGATTTCTAAAGCGGGTACAACCCAGCCAATCGCATCCATTACTTCGCCTATAGTCGGGTCACTTTGCGGTAAGTCTTTCGCCAAAATCAGTGCGATTTCCGCTTCAATTTTCGGCTGCATGACCGCTTCATAGGGCACTACTTCATTGTCACCGACACACATATCAGCGAAGAGCGTGCCGAAGTCAGGTTGATCAACGCCTAACTGCGCCTGAACTTTAGGGTTAGTCAGACCAATTTTGCGCCCGACGATACGCCGACCTTGCTCGACCGCTACAGATACATTCATACGTTGGATAGCGTAGGCTTGCTGCACACCGGCGCCTTCGAACTCGTCACGCAGTGGTGAGATTGGCAGGTTATGCAGCTCTGCTTCACGCAGTCTCTGTGCCAGTTGTTCTATCTTGTCAGACATGGTTCTCTCCTTAATGCTGAATGAAGTCGACAACCAAACGGTTGAATGTGTCAGCATGTTCCCACTGCACCCAGTGACCGCACTGGTTGAAAACATGCAGTTGCGCCTGTGGAATGCCTGCCATCAAACGTAAGCTGGTATCAAACGGAACAAAGCGGTCTTGGCGACCCCAAATGACCAATGTATCGGCTTTGATCTCGCCTAATCGCGCAGAGAAATCCGGGAATTGTTTTGGATTGGCTTCCAGACTTTTCACAAAGTTGTCGAGGTGATCCTGACGAGCAAGAATGTTATTCAAACGAGTCTGGAATAGCTCTTCAGTAAGATCGCTGGTATCGAAGACGAAGATATCCATCATCGCTTTTAGGTTTTCGATAGTTGGCTCGCGGTAAAGTTGATTTAGGCGCTTGATACCTTCTGCCGGCATTGGTGTGAACAAGCTCGCACCGCCAGTGCCGCCACCCATCAGAATCAATTTACCTACGCGTTCTGGGTAGGAAAGAGTGAATGCGACAGCCGAGTGCCCACCCATGGAGTTACCGATTAAATGCGCGCGCTCAATATCCAACGCGTCTAGCACACCTTTTAATGCGGTTGCGTTTAGGTCGGAACGAGATTGAGTAGAGACTATTGAGTCACTCTTTCCCCAACCCGGACAGTCGAGAAGGATGACGCGATAACCAGCATTGACTAAAGGCTCAATATTACGGTTAAAGTTAGCCCAGCCCGTAGCACCCGGTCCTGAACCGTGTAGCATCACGACGACTTCACTCCCTTCACCGCAATCGTTGTAATGCAGTTTGAGGTTGAGGTCTCCTTCCTCAATTTGAACAACGTTGCTTGTCTCTTGTTCAGTAAAAATTAGTTTAGACATTCCTATACTCCTCGTTTACAGCTTTAGTTTTTGTGTTCTTTGTTGTGGTTGCACTCATAGAGCCAAATCCGGCGATCCACTCTGGTATCTCGCGGTAATAGCAACCTTCAGTTTTGTAAGATCCGTAAGCAGATAGCGCCGCGCATGCCGCCACCCAGGTTTTCACTTCATGAGTGGACTTTCCGGCAATATCTGACAGGTCCTGATTGTTCATTGCATCCAGCTTGTTTATTTGCCCGTTGGCAAGATCGTCCATAAAGGCGCGATCCCATTCCGGATTTAGTGGATGTAACGTGTTTTGGTCATAGGTAAATTCAACCGCTGCGTTGATCACTCTTTGGGTGCGAGCGATACGTTCATCCTCAGGAAGGCATCGACCACTGCCTTTTAGTCGGTCTGCGATATGCTCGTTGGCAGTGGCTAGCTCAGGTACTGGCGGCTGGTGTGATAAACCGCCGGAAGCCAGAAATAACACGCGTTTGTTTAAGCTCTTGGCGTATTCACCGATGGCTTCACCCAGTAAGCGGGCTCGCTGAAAACCGGGCATTGGGGGCGCAACACCGTTGATAAACACCGGGATAACCGGAACGCGATCCAGACTGCCTAACAGAAACTCGAGAGGTTGAGCGAAACCGTGGTCTACCTGCATGTTGTAAGAAACCGCTGCGTCCACCCCTTTAGCCAGCACGTATTGTGCGCACCCTTCAGCAAGCTCTTGAGGGACGTTTAACGGGCCAGCTAAAGTGCCAAAATCACCAATCGCATGAGCGGCCATTCCGATACAAAACGACGGCATAACATCGTAGAAAAATCCGTTGTAATGATCAGGTGAAAACAGGATCACCAACTCTGGGTCAAATTCATCAATGCGCTTTTTGGCGTCAGCGATAACGCTGTTAACTTCATTGATAACCTCCTGAGGGGGATCAAAATGACCGACTAATGGAGTATGCGACAAGCAGTGCAAATAGGCTTTACTCATATCAAGCTACCTTCTTGTCATTGGTATCAAGTTTAGGAGCCGCGTCGCTGTGCTTAGTTGTGGCGCTCAGTGCCTTACGTACTTGTTGGCAAATGGTGTTGATCGACTGTGGAATAGTGATACTTGCAACGAATCGGTCAGGTCGGATAATGGCTACTGATGCTGGGTAACGACCAAACCAATTTTTTAGTGCGTGGGTTTCATCACCAACACACAGCACATCTGGATGCGTCTGAATCTGTGACTTGAGCTGTACTGACGGAACCACTTGAATAAACTTGGTACCGAGTTGCTGCCAATGCTGGATTTCAGCTTCACTCAACCCCTGCATTGGGTCGGTGCCCCATGCGATGATTGCGAAGTTTTGCCCGATGACATCATCAAGCTTGCTGATCTCATTACCCACTCGCACCATAGGCTGAATAAACAGTTTGCCCACTGGAGAGTCTTTGAGCGCAGGTTTAGGTTCAACAAGAACGCCTTGATGATACTTAGGCATTGGTTTAAAGCGCATTTCAACAAAGTAACGCTTAACAGGCGGAACATAGTTCAACAGCCAAGATACGCCGTCACGCAAGGTTGCCTGCCATTTTTTAGGTGGTGCCAGTACCTTACCGGCTAAAACTGACAGATCGATCATCGCTTTCGCATGGTCACGACGTTCTTGTTGATACGTGTCTAACAGGCTTGGATCCGCCAGCCCTTTAACCACTAAAGAGAGTTTCCACGCCAGGTTATTTGCATCGCGCATACCGGAGTTGTAACCCTGTCCTTGCCAAACTGGCATAATGTGCGCCGCATCGCCTGCTAGCAGAATTCGACCTTCGCGGAACTTACCAGCAAGACGGGCATTGTGGGTATAAACACGCTGACGGATAAATTTGATGTTTTCCGTTGATGGCAGCACTTTACTCAACAGACGATCCATATTTTCTGGCTTGCTGAGTTCCTCTTCGGTTTCACCCGGCATGACCATAAACTCAAATCGACGAATACCTTGTGGTAGAGCCGCTGATACATATGGACGTTCAGCGTCGCAACATAAGTAAATGTTAGGGGTACCAATTGGATCGTTTTCCAGATCCATTACGATCCATTGGTTTGGTGCGGTTTCACCATCAAACGAGATGTTCAAATTACGACGGACAAAACTATTACCGCCATCACACGCAATCATGTATTTTGCTGAAATTCGCTCTTCTTCACCCTTTTCGTTAGTGAAGTTAGCCCAGGTTTGTTCGTTATCTTGGCCAAAGTTAACCAGTTCACGTGAGAACAGCACTTTGACATTCGAGAAACGGTCTAATCCTTCATAAAGCGCTCGGTCGGCCTTTGGCTGAATAAAAGCGTTTCTTCTCGACCAACCAAACTCGTTAGTATTCGGTTGAATATCTGCGAAACAACGGCCTTTAGGGGTTAGGAAGCGCATGGCATGATATGGCGTTGTGTAAGGCACAACTTCTGAAGCTAACCCTACAGCCTGAAACGTTCTTAAACTCTCGTCATCAATACCAATCGCGCGAGGGTAATCGATTAGTGTCGGCAGTTGTTCAATCACAGTGACGTTAATGCCTTGTGCGCCGAGATAGTTTGCAATCATTAAACCGACTGGACCAGCCCCAATAATCATGACTTCTGAATCATAATGGGCAGTCGAGACCGTTTTCGGGGAAGTGGATACTGTCACTTTGAATTCTCCAGGTACGTTCAAGTTATGGGAACCCTATTTGATCACGTAGATCGCTAGGGAAAGGCCTACTCATTCGCGTTCTGAAGGAGTCAGGCTGTATAAATGTTTTTATTTTGTTACTGAAACGTACATCCAGAGCGGTTATATCCACAACCGCAACTCAACTTTAGGTGCACATAGTGCACAATGTTGTTTTAACTTGTTTTTATATAATTACACCTCGATAAATTGGGCTGTGAGCACAGCTAAATTGAGCAGATTTCGCCAATATTTAGTGATGCAAATCTCGATTTTTTAAACGGCAAAGTTACACGTCTGTAACAGTAAGGCGACAGATAGTTGTGAAAAGTTGTAAAGCAAAGGGAGGTATAGATTTTGTTAGAAAGGAGTAAAAGTGGTTAAAAAGCTGGTCTGATTGCTGATGAAGAGAGTTTGAAAGTAAGAATTAAGGATGCGTTAAAAATAATAACAACGCGAGAAGCTCCAGGGCTGAAGCTTAAAAACGAGGCCGATACATTTTGTATCGGCCCAGTTAAAGACTTACACCGTCTGTTTAAAACACGTGGAACCTACAGCAAGAATGCGCCATAGGCTAAACTTGCGCAAATTACATAAGTTGGGTGCACTTTGAATTTTTCCAGACACAGACCCGCGACGACAAATAGGAAGGCAAAATGTCCCCAACCCGCTTCGCCACCAGACATAATCAGTTTGTAGCTCAGCAATAGCATCAACGTGAAAATGATTGGTAAAACCCACGCGCCTAACGCTTTTACTTTTGGCGAGTTACGGTATTTGTACAGCACACTCATCGCAAGCACCATGATGATAATGGTAGGCGCTACCGTCGCGAACACGGCGATAAACGCGCCAAGCGTTCCACCGACTTCATAACCTATATAACCCGCCATTTTCGTCGCAATCGGACTTGGCAGTGCGTTGCCTAATGCTAGTACTTCGGCGAACTGGCTGGCATTCATCCAACCATACTGACCAACAACTTGCGCTTCAATCAAAGGAATGATTGCAGGACCACCGCCATAACCGACGATGTTAGGAATAAAAAATGCTAAGAAGATATCGATATAAAGTTGCATACTTATCCCTTTTTATTTTCTGGTTTTAGACTTTGCTCAGCCGTACTAGGCTTTGGGTCAGGTTTCACCAATACGGCAAGAAGTACTGCTGCGACAACCAGACCCGGGTGTACACCCAATACCACAATAAACAAAATAGAAAGCGCAATACCAATACCCGTCGCAATTGCGCCAAGTGATTTGTAGCCCTTCAGTAAGAAGTCATAAGTAAGCTTGGCCATCATCCAGGAAACTACCGGCAATACCCCTTGAGCCATACCCGCTACCCAAGGCTTATCACGGTATTCATTTAATAAGCCTAATCCCGCAATCATGACGATAATCAGTGGAATAATCGTCATGATCACTGCATTGATACATCCGATCTTCCCACCTACTTTATAGCCAATATAACCCGCCATTTTAGTCGCAATTGGGCCAGGAAGTGTATTACCGATGGCGAGTACGTTGGCAAACTCGTCATCGGTCATCCATTTATAGTTGTCGACCACTTCTTTATGAACCAAAGGGATCATCGTGGGGCCGCCACCAAATCCAAACAAGCCTATGCGGAAGAATGCACTGGCCAGATCTCGTTGTGTTTTCATCGTTCTTTGTTACCTTGCTGATTATTTTATTTATAAACCGTTTGCTCTAACCACATCATACTCGAAGCGGTTACCCACTGATCTTGTGGACAGTCTATCATGGCCTCAATATCACTTAACTGGTGCTCTCTGTCATCGTATACACAAACAAATACCCGGTCACCATCAAGCAACTGATGGTCTTCTCCATAAGATGTGTAACACGGTGCGCCAATCGCAATAGTGATTTCACTTGGTTGATTCGCCTCAATGAACAAGCTGTGCGTATTATGCATCGCGCCATCATCGGCTTGGTGGTTAATTGTCTCTACTAACCAGTCGGTTAACGATTGATAGAAGACATTGTATTCTGTTACCGACACGTCTTGGCTGCACAAGTGCCATTGCCCATTCCGGCTATGAAAGCCGCACAACCTGAGATGATCAAGCGGTGTCTGCTCAGAAAATGAGTCAACAGGAATATCTAGTTCGGCAATACCCTTACTAAATGCGCCCCAGTTTTTCTTCTCAGCTAGCTTAGATACCGTTTTATTGCGGTAGGTTGCATCATTGATTAACGTCAGCGCAAAAGGAGTAAGAGCGGCAATCTGGCCTTGCTCTGTATAGGTAACGCTGCATTTGATCGCAACCTCAGGCTCCATCTGAACCTTGGCATCTTGCTCTTCAGGCAACACCAATTTAGATGAACTGAAAGGCATCTGCCCGAGATAAGAGTCGCTAAGCTCACGAACAAACATAGGAAACAGCGCTCGTGGGCGCTGTGCTTCCTGATGTTCCTTTTTTTGTTGCTCGCTGAACGCAGAGATCTCTCCGGTCTGTGACAGATAACCCGGCGAGTTTCCTGCAATTCCCAGCACAACGGAATGTGTCAGTGGTTGTTTAGTTTCCATCCGTTTTGCGCTCCTGCTGGGCTAGAATCATTTGTGTTAAACACTGTAAAGCTACTGCCACGTCATCCTCTTGAACACTTTCCAGTGGATTATGACTAATGCCTTTATCACAGCGAACAAATAGCATTGCAACTTCAGTTAGATGGATCATCGCAAGCGCATCATGCCCAGCGCCACTTGGTAGGAATACCGGTTCAGATTCGGTTACTCGAGAAACAATCTCTCCCCACTGACTTTGCAAAGCGTCATTACAAGGTACCGCGCTCGCCTGATAGAGCAATCGATTGGAGAAACTGACTTCACGACGCTTTGCAATCGCGTTAAGTGCCGTTAGTAGATCGTCACACGAGCTCTCCAGTTGCTCCTGATTCAAGCTGCGGATATCCACAGTAAAGTTAACCTCACCGGGAATAACGTTGACTGAACCTGGCGAAACCTCACACTTACCGACTGTCGCTACAACTTTGTTTTCAGTTTTGCTCTGTTCGGTCGCATAGTTTTCTATCGTCGAAATCATCTCAGCTACAGCGCACAACGCATCCATGCGCATGCCCATTGGAACTGTACCTGCGTGTCCAGCTAAACCTTTCACCTGAAACTGAAAACGTTTTGCGCCAGCAATACCAGTCACAACACCAACAGGCTGATTTTGAGCTTCAAGCACGGGGCCTTGTTCAATGTGCACTTCCAGATAAGCCATCACGTCATCTGACGAACGGCTATCTTTCCCTACCTCTTCCGGAGACAGACCAAACTCAACCATAGCCTGTGACATTGTCACGTCATCGTTATCTTTCAGGGACAGCCAGTTTTGGTCAAATACACCCGCAACTGCGCTTGAACCAATCAATGTACTGTTGAAGCGGGTGCCCTCTTCATCGGCAAACGCGACAACGTCGACGTGGAATGGCAACTCAACATCCTTGAGCTGCTCCAACGAGGAAATACCAACCAGTATCCCCAGGTTTCCGTCATATTTACCCGCATCCGCAACCGTATCACTGTGAGAGCCGATAATTAGCGTTGGCATGGTAGGGTTGGAAGATACCTTCCTTCCCCATTGGTTCCCAACACTGTCCTGCCATGTTTCAAGCCCAGCTTGTAGCATCCATTCGCCGAGTTGATGGTGCGCCTGCTTATGTTCCGGCGATAAGTAGGTACGTTTTAATCCATCTTGCATCGACGTAAACGTAGCCAAGTGGTCAGCACGTTCCATAATGCGTTGGGCATCCAATTTACTCATCCTTGATTCACCCTCTTAATGGCATTAAACATATTTTTCCATCGCAGCAATGACTGCGTGTCCCGGAATGATTTTGGCTTTATTACGGATAAGGATGGCTTCCAGCGCAGCAAGCGTGGTTAATACTGCTTCTTGGCGCGCGTTGTAACCCATTGTACCGATGCGCCAGATTTTGCCGTCCAATGGACCAAATGACGTGCCAATCTCAATACCAAAGCTGTTAAGCAGTTCCTGACGTACTTTGTTGCCGTCCACTTCTTTAGGAATGTAGACACCCACAACGTTGTTCATTTTGTACTTCTGGTTACCAAACAGCTCTAAGCCCATTGCTCTTAGGCCGCATGCCATTGCATCACCCGCTTGTTTGTGACGAGCAATCACGTTATCCGCGCCTTCTTCAAGGTAGATACGTGCACATTCACGCGCCGCGTAAAGCATACTGGTTGCTTCGGTGTGGTGGTTAAGACGCTCTGGTCCCCAGTAATCCATAATCATCGACAAATCGAAGTAGTTCGAACGAATGATCTCTTCTTCACCCGCCGTGTGGTGATCAGCGCGAATACCTGCTTCGACGTGTTTACGACGATTGATCAGTTCGGCACATTGATCGCTCAGCGTAATTGGAGAACTACCAGAAGGACCGCCAAGACATTTTTGTAGACCAGCTGAAACCGCATCTAGATTCCACTCATCGACCTTAAGTTCATTACCTGCAATCGATGCTGTTGCATCACAGTAGAACAACACGCCATGACGTTTACAGATTTCACCAAACTCTGCCAGTGGCTGGTTCATGGTTGTCGAAGTATCACCTTGTACCGTCGCCAGTAGTTTTGGCTGGAATTCTTTGATTGCTTTTTCTACCAGTTCCGGTGGACACACTTCGCCCCACTCAACGTCAATGGTTTTGACTTTTGCGCCAACACGATTCGCGATTTCACTCAACAGGTGGCCAAAACGACCAATAATTGGGATAAGTACTTTATCGCCCGGCTTAATCACTGAGACAAGTACTGCTTCAATACCTGAACGAGCCGTACCGTCAACCAGCATGGTTTGTTGGTTTCGTGTTTCGAATACACCGCGATACAGCGACTGAACTTGCGTCATGTAGCCCGTCATAACCGGATCATATTGACCGATTAAAGCCTGTGAAATGGCTTGGTGCACACGTGGATAGGCATTAATTGGGCCAGGACCCATCAACAAACGTTGTGGTGGGTTCAAAGTTTCAAATAGCGTTTGAGTTGTCATTATCTCTCTCCTAAAAATATATCGCCATCGCTGCGAGGGTCACTCGTTGCGTCTGCCTGTCCTTGCTGATCCAGGGTTATTGCTCCCGCGTGTCCCATCAGCTCACTCAAGTTTTCAACCTGAGTCACTTGGTGGCCCATCTGCGTTAATGTTTGCCCGTATTCGCTGTACAAGTCTTCTTCAAGTCGTAAATTGTTTGTCGCATCACCCCATGTTCTGCCGAGTAGCCATCGAGGCATAGACACCGCTTGTTGCAGAGACATGTTTTGATAAATGTGTCGGCTGAATAAACAAGCCTGAGTTTGCGGTTGCCCTTCTCCGCCCATCGTTCCGTACACGATGCGTCGTCCATCTTTAAGCTCAGCATAAGCTGGGTTCAGTGTGTGGAACGGCTTTTTGCCAGGTACTAAAGCATTGTGATGTTCGCTATCTAGCGAGAAGCTTTTGCCTCTGACGTTCCACATAATTCCGGTTGAAGGAAGTACAACACCTGAGCCAAACTCCCAGTAAACACTCTGAATAAAACTCACCATTGTGCCGTATTGGTCGGTTGCGCCCATCCAGATGGTGTCGCCCGGCTTTGCCTGATAAGGCCATGGCTGAGCCTTGGTTAATGAGATACGCTCTGCGCACTCTGCCACCACACTTTCATCTAAGTACTCTTGCAGTGGCTTGCTTAAAAAGCGTTCATCGGTAACGACTTTGTCGCGAATAATAAATGCTTGCTTCGTTGCTTCGACGAGTAAATGAATATGATCTAGCTCTGAGTTTGCTTGCGATGCTAAGCGATCGTATATCGCTAAAATTAATAACGATGCCAATCCCTGCGTCGGCGCACCCAGGTTATAAAGCTGGCCTTTTGAGGTCTCAACGTTTAACGGGGTCGTAACCAATGCCTGATGCTGATGAAAATCTTCAATCGTTAGCGGACTTCCCGCCTGTTGAAGCTCTTTTGCTGCCAGTTCTGCAATCTCACCTCGGTAAAAGTCATCCAACCCTACCTCGGCCAATCTTTCCAGTGTTTTTGCCAGCGCCGGGTTGACCACTGTTGCACCAAGTTTTAACGTTTCACCGTTATCAAGGAACAAACGGCTGAATTCGGCTTCATCTTTTAAGCGCTCAAAGGTTTTTACACTCGCATCGACAAGGCTTTGTGTAACTTCAATGCCGTTTCTTGCAGCGTCAATAGAAGGTTGTAACAGAGTACTTAAAGGCAGTTTACCACCGTCGATTTCCAGCGCTTTTTGCCAACCGGCGACTGTGCCAGCCATGGTAATAGACGCTTCGCCACCTTTTTCAGGCAGTTCGGTGCCCAATGCACGGTAGTGGTCAGGATCGATGGATAATGCCGCGGCTCCGCATGCATCTATGGCAACTGGTGCTTCTCCCGGCTTACTGATTAGCCAAAATCCGTCACCGCCAATGCTGTTCATATGAGGGTATTGCACCGCAATCATAGACGCAGCCGCGACCATCGCTTCAGCAGCCGTTCCGCCTTTTTCTAAGATTTGTTTTCCCACTTCCGTTGCTTTGTGATGCGGGGCGGTAAATGCGGTTTGAAACACCATTAAGACTCTCCTTTGATTAAAGACGACGCTGTCGCAATCAGATCGTATTCGCTGTTAGCAGACCCAAGTAACGACACACCACAAGGTCCATTTGTTACGTTATTCATTGGGATATGAAGTTGAGGGAATCCACTTAAACCCGCGAGACTGGTTAGCCCCATAAGATCAGAGCGATATTCCGCTAAGTCTGCATCTGGAGTCGTGAGCTTAGGTGATTTTCCTGGGGTGGTCGGTAATACCCACAACGTATCCTTGTCCGCAAGTTGCTCAGCTAGCCAGCTGGTAAACTTAGCTTGTTGTTCTTTCCCTTTACGATAATCTTGAGCCGAAATGGTACGCGCCCATACAACTCGTTCTTGTATTGCTGGTGCCAGCGTATGTTGCCACTCATCAAGCCACGCGCTGTGGCGGTCAATAATTTCGTAACCTTGGATGGTTCGGAATAATGCGCTTAATTCGCCAAGGTCATAGCCTGCGTCTTGCAGAGCATTGCTGTATTCAAGCTGAATATTTGCACTGTCAGCCCACTGCTTCAGTTCCTCTAGTCGTTCATTTCCCAGAGTTTTTGACAAGCTTTGATCCAAAATCAGTGTTTTCGCGACAGTTTGAGCCTGAGTTTCGGGGCCAAGACATGCATACACGTTTTCCAGCGTTGATAGATCTCGACTGAATACACCTGCGGTATCGAAGCTTTCAGCCAGTGTGAAACTGCTTTCTAGTGACAACTGACCCAATGTTGGGCGTAAGCCGAAAAGACCGCAGTAACTCGCTGGAACACGAACCGAACCACCAGTATCTGTTCCGATAGAAAAATCAACGTCACCTTTTGCTACCGCGACAGCGCTGCCACTTGAAGAACCACCAGGTAAACAGTCAGGCGCTAAAGGATTAACTGGCGTGCCATAGTGAACATTAATACCATTCAGGCTGTAAGCTAGCTCATCCGTTTGAACTCGGCCTTTGCACTCTGCTCCTGCATTTAAAAGCGAGATGATGAGAAGCGAAGTACTTTCTGCTTTGCTGTGAGTCTCTAGCCACTTAGGGTTTCCTGCTCCGGTGACATATCCCTCTACGTCAAAGAGATCTTTAAAGACAAAACTCAATCCATTCAGTGAGCCTTGCTTTAAAGCCGGTAGGTAATCAGGTCCTTGGGTACAATAAATACGTTGATCGATTTCCATTCTTTCTTCTCATTCCTTTGAAGTAAACAAGCAACCACTTGTTGAGTTACTTGTTTACTTTATCTTTAAGTTGGCGATTTAATTCAATTTAAAGCCACGCATAAAGTTGTTTATTGTTGCTTTGCTAGAGCTGCCTTTGATACCCAAAACAATTTATTTTGCATCAACTGTTTGTACACGATTGCTGAAACGAAACCACCGATAAACAACGCGTAGTTCGCTAATTCCGTGACAAAGAAGGTTGCAATAATGGCAGCGACACTTGCGATTACCAGCGCATAAACACTGTTCATGTTAACGCCGTTTTTGTACCAGTACTGACCTTGTGGCGACTCAGTGTAAAGCGATGGGACATCGATTTGTCCTTTCTTCACAATGAAGTAGTCAACAATGATGATGCCGTATAGTGGACCAATCATCGCGGCTAAAACGTCAACCGTGTAGTGAATCACTTCTGGGTTATTAAACAGGTTCCAAGGAGTCAGTAGGATTGAACCAAACGCTGCGATGAAACCACCCATTTTAAAGCTGATTTTCTGTGGTGACACATTCGAGAAGTCAAACGCTGGTGCAACAAAGTTAGCCACGATGTTGATGCCGACTGTCGCGAAAATAAAGGTCAATGCACCAAGAACAGTGATTAATCCAGAATCAAGGCGTTTAACTGTTTCAACCGGGTCAACAATCATCTCACCAAAAACTGGAATCGATGCTGACACAATCACCACACTGAACAAAGAGAACACAATAAAGTTCAGTGGCAGACCTAACAAGTTACCAAGTTTCAAGTCTTTGTAGCTTGTACAGTAACGAGAGAAGTCACTAAAGTTAAGTGTTGGACCCGCAAAGTAACCTGCAACCAGTGCTGTAGCGATGATCATCTGAATGATTGCTTCAGAACCAACCAGTGTTTCTTTACCTAGGTTAAAGCTGATGTTCTCCCAACCTGCCAGATTGATCATGTATGCACAAAGAGCAAACATAGCAATGTAAATCGCAGGGCCAGACCAATCAATTACTTTACGAATCATGTCCATACCGAACATAAATACGATAGCTTGCAGTACCCACATTGAGCTAAAGCCAACCCAACCTAAGTAAGATAAACCTAGGAACGAGTCATTGGCTAAACTCTCCATCGATGGGAAGAAGTACAGCAGCAAGATAATGAACGAACTTGATGCTAAGTAAGTTTGAATACCGTACCAAACGACAGCAATAATGCCTCGAATGACGGCTGGAATATTCGCACCAAACACACCAAACGACATACGAGCGACGACAGGGAACGGAACGCCCGCTTTTTGTCCTGGCTTACCCATCAAGTTGGCAAATACTAATACAATAGATATACCAGCCAGCAAACTGATGAAAACTTGGATACCGTTTAATCCAAGCGCAAATAAACTCGCTGCAAATACATATCCCCCGACACTGTGCACGTCTGACATCCAAAAAGCGAAGATGCTATACCAGCCCCACTTCTGTTCCTTCTCTGGTGCTAGATCCTCGTTGCTTAGCCTTGGGCTAACAGGTAATTCCTTTTTCATGTGCTTATCTCCATTACTAATTGTATACAATCTCAAATACAATTAGCGTGCCAATTCTGAAAACCCCCGCCATACAACGAATTGGTGAAACTTGCCCTATGAAATCGCCCTTATAGCGCACCAGATTTGACCATAGTGCACATCTTTGGTGCCACAAGCAGTGCATATATACTCAACTCACCTGTCCTTTTGGTCAAGTAATTTGAATAGGCAATCACTATAGACACTATAATTGGCAAAGATTTATATTTAGATTGTATACAATGATGCATGCGAGATTGTTTAGTGGTATACATATTGCTTTATTGGGTTGGATAAAAAATTTGGATCGATTACCTATGTCAAACGATGAAAAGATCTATCAACAAATATTGAAGGCGATTGTTGAACACAAACTTGAGCCCGGAGAACGTCTTCCTGAGGACAAGCTGTCAGAAGCTTTTGGTGTAAGCCGAACTGGCATTCGAAAAGTGTTGCAACGATTAGCGCTTGAACGATTTGTGGTTATTCAACCGAATAAAGGCGCCCACGTGAACAGCCCTAGCAAACAGGAAGCTGAAGAGGTGCTGAACAGCCGAATTTTACTTGAGCCACTACTGATCACCGACATTCTTCGTAACTGGGACGAAAAGCAGTCTAATTATTTGCGCTCCATTGTTACTCAGGAAGATAAGGCGACCCAACATGGTGATTTAGCCGAATCTATCCAGCTGACAGCTAAGTTTCACTATGAACTGGCCAAACAGTCGGGAAATTCCGTATTGGCCGAATTTGTTGAACAGCTTTGTTACCGCTCTTCACTGGTCATCGCCGCGTACGGCTCAAAACATAGCGTCAGCTGCGATTGTGGCTCTCACTCAGAACTTATCGATCTGCTCGACAACTTTCAGGATGAAAAAGCTCAGCAATGGATGAAGCATCACTTGGTCGTGATCAAATCGTCATTGGAGTTGGAATCGAAATCTAAAGAGCCGGTTAATTTTCATAAACTTTTTTGCGAAACGGACTAATACAAAATGAAAATCAATTTGATCAACCCTAATACTTGTCAGGGAATGACAGACAAAATTGCGATCAGCGCACAAACCGTTGCCTTACCTGGCACAGAAATCATTGCATCTTCACCAGTTAACGGTCCGGAAAGCATTGAATGTGCATTTGACGAAACGCTCGCTGCTGCAGCGCTCCTTGATGTGATTCGCACTGGCGAAGAGCAAGGTGTCGATGCACACATTATCGCCTGCTTCGGTGATCCTGCTCTTGATGCAGCCCGTGAGATTGCAACCAAGCCAGTGATTGGTATCGCAGGTGCAGCGTTCCAACTCGCAAGCTTGGTGTCTTACCGCTTTGGCGTCGTCACTACAATGACCAGAACACTACCAGCAAGTGAACACCTTCTTCAAAGATACGGTTACCACCACTTGTGCAGCGGTGTTCGAGCGACAGATATTCCGGTATTGGAACTTGAATCTCTGAGTATGGACACTTATCAGCTACTTGCTGAAGAATGCCGTAAAGCGATCAAAGAAGACGGTGCCGAAGCCATCGTACTCGGTTGTGCTGGCATGTCTGACTTAGCCAACGAGCTTTCAGAAGAACTGAATGTACCTGTGATCGATGGTGTTGCTGCGGCAGTGAAACTTGCTGAGTCACTGCACCAACTCAACTTAGTGACATCGAAAAGTGGCCAATACGGGGCACCGTTGGTGAAGCCAATCCACGGAATTTTCAAGCACTGGTCGCAGTAAAAGTCACCACATACCCATCCTGCTTTTTAGAAGAATATTTATATCAAGGTTTACTTTATGGAAGAAAATAACCCTCGCGATTATATCGGTTACGGAAGAGATAACATCCCTCACGCTAACTGGCCTAATAACGCTAAGATTGCCGTGCAATTTGTACTTAACTATGAAGAAGGTGGTGAAAACTGCGTACTTCATGGTGATGAGCATTCAGAAACATTCCTTTCTGAGATCGCAGGAGCAGAAGCGTATAAAGACCGACACATGAGTATGGAGTCACTTTATGAATACGGTTCCCGTGTCGGTGTTTGGCGAATCTTAAACGAGTTTAAACGTCGCGAGCTTCCGCTTACTGTATTTGGTGTTGCTACTGCACTACAGCGTAACCCAGAAGTGACCAAAGCGATCATTGAAGAAGGTCATGAAATTGCCTGCCACGGTCTTAAATGGCTGCACTACCAAAACACGCCAATTGACGTTGAACGTGAGCATATGATTCAAGCGCTGGATATCATTGAAGAGCTGACAGGCACTCGGCCAATTGGTTGGTATACCGGACGTGATTCACCGAATACACGTGAACTTGTCGCAGAGCAAGACGGCCTGCTTTACGACTCGGACTATTACGGCGATGACCTGCCTTTCTGGACACAAGTGTCAGATAAAAACAATGCCGGCAGCACCCGACCACACCTTGTGGTTCCGTATACATTAGACACCAACGACATGCGTTTCTCCTCCCCTTACGGCTTTAGCCACGGTGACGAGTTTTTCGAATATCTGAAAGATCACTTTGATTGCTTGTACGAAGAAGGGGCTGAAACCCCAAAAATGATGTCGGTCGGTCTGCACTGTCGCGTGGTTGGTAAGCCAGGTCGCTTCAAAGCGTTAAAACGTTTCTTAGACTACATTCAATCTCATGATGCAGTTTGGGTAGCAACCCGTGAAGACATAGCAAGACACTGGATTGAAAACCACCCACCAGCGTAATTGGCTTTTGACTAAATAAGTATCAAAAAGAGCGAGTATTATTTCGCTAGCCACTCAGTTCATCGAGAGCTTTACATCACTCTCGATGACTCTTTCTGTTGCAATGCCTTCACTTATTCTTGAGCATTCCCTTTATCACGTTGCTAATGAACGAAACGCAGACAAAAGCTCGGAGCAGACATACTTGAGCAAGAGGTCAGTTTCATTCTCGCAGGATAGATTCAAGTGCAGTTTGGTTGTGTTGCCCTTACCTGTCACCTCAACCAACAACTTTCTCTCGTCACCGCTCAACGGGATATTGAACAATCTCAATAGCGATTCCGCTTGGCCAGAGGCGTTCTCAAACTCTAGATCGTGCTGATACTCGAGAAATACCTCTTCACCTTGCACGACACAAGAATACTGCCCCTGTTGAAGATAAGTACCAAGCTGATATTCAAGGTCTGCCATGTGCTCTGCCACGGTAGAAAGACGATTGTTTAGTTTACTTAACATATTGCCACCTTTTGTTTCGCTCACCTCAGTACATTAAAGCTCATAAGAAGCTTCTCAAGGTGGATTTTGCTCAAAACTTTAATGATCCCTTAAGCTTTAGTGCAAACGAACCAATTTGTGCAGTGAAAACTGCTAGTAATAAAAATCACACCAAATTATTCATCCAGCTAATTACACCAATACCTGTTAAACCCGTTGATATGTGACCTAAGCGTCGGATTTTCGTCTTGCAAACCACTAAACTATATGCACCCCCAACAATAAGAAACGTAATTACAATGAAAAATCTTATTTATGACACACTAGTTAGCCTTGCAAACCAGGAACCAGAACAACACGCCAAAATCCGTCAAGACTTATACGAGCAGCTCGATCTGCCATTCGATAAGCAGCTGATTTTGTATACGTGTGCACTTGGTCCGGCAAGCTCTGGTAAACTCGACAACAGCGAGGCGCTTAACAACACGGTAGAGAGCGTCATCAAATTACTGGGAACTCCTGAACGGTAATTTTCGTTGTCTTGTTTAAGGTCCGCATCTCAACCGGGCCTTTTTTGAATCCTGCTTTTTCAATGTAAAACCGCTCAACAGCCCCTTACTCGTCACGCCTTTTAAGTAACCCAATAAATCTCGACCCCACAAAGAATTTGTTTAACTTGCACAGCAATCCAATTAAATCTAGCTAAACTAAGTTTTAACCGAGAGTGAGAAACCTATGTTAGATAGCTGTCTTGAGTACCTGTGCGAACGCATGAATCAGTCAATAAACTCTGCTTTTGATCTGTCAGACAACTTAGTCATTGTGGCTTCCCCTTCTGATATTAATAAGCAAAGTAATGGCTCTAATGAAAATAAAGTGCTTATTTTTATTAGCGGCCTGGAAAGAGATCCCTTTTCCAAGGGAGGAAATATTGCCGCTTTCCAGCCCACTTCTCGATCCGCAATATCGAACAAGCCTCTATTTTTAGCGGTTTCCGTGGTGGTAGCTGCAAACTTCTCTGCATCTAATTACACCGATGGCTTAAAAATATTGTCTCATTTGCTGGCATTTTTTAATCGAAACCCGTTATTCAATCGACAGAACTCCCCCGACATGCCTGAGTTTGTCGAACAAATCGCGATGGAAATGGCGACTCTCACCGAAGCAAACTTGAGCCACATGTGGAGCATGCTTGGTTCCCATTACCTGCCTTCATGCGTCTATCAGGTACGTGTTGCGATCCCGAACAGCGAAGCGATATTGCTACAATCTGGGCCGTTAAATTTCGTCAAATCTAACTTACAAAAACGGGAGCAATAATGTCGAATTACATTCCCTATATTGCTCTCTCGGTCAATCATGAGTACTTTTCTAACAGTCGTATGAGCGTACCTGTTGATGTGGTTCCGACAAACGAAACGATTCAATGGCTAAAGCATCACTACATGTTTTTAAAGCCTACACTTGGTGGGTTATATGTTGTTGCAGACATAGACATGCTGAAAGAGATCTCTGCACCTGACTCTCCTGCGTTATTGCAATTTAAAGTATTCAGTAAAGACCCACTATTTCGTAATTATACCGATATTCCATTGTCCACGCCGATGTCGGTTGCACTATTCGAGATGCACTTAGGTAGTGAGTCACCTCTTTCGGTGTCTCCCAAACAATGGTTGACCGCTGAAGATATTATCAACGGTGATCAATACGCTGCTATTTCAGAATTTGAATTAAGTCAAAACCTTGTCGGAATAATAAATCTGACAATTAATGACGACTATTTTTATAATGAAAACAGACAAGTAATATTAAATTACAGCCACACTTACGCTTATTGGCAGTATTATTTTTTTACCGACAATGAGTCGAAGGAATATCAAATTATCGACTCCAACGGCGAACTCACATTTAAAAGTATCGGGATACAGCATCTCAATCATAAGCCTTGCCTAGTGTTCCGCTCCAATACCTCGCTGCCCATTTTGCACCGTTCTGATTTGACACTTCAGCTCAAAGCCAACCATAAAATCATTTACCGTCGTCTCGCCTCCGCCAGCCCCGCTCACATTGAAATTGAAACAGTCGATAATCAACTTCAACGACTGTGCCATATTTTTTTGGCCTAGTGATAAAAACTGTTTTTAAATTGAAAACAGTGATTTACATTCCAAATAAATCTTAATGATACAAAAATCAGTTTGCACATCTAATATTAATTTAAATGCAGTGCATTTTGTTTACTACATTATTTATTAGTAACTGCCTCGCTATGACAGCAGTACTGGGTGAAGTATTACTCTGCTAATCGCGAGCATTTGGTAACCATTCAATTCTCACTTAAAGGATTTAACTATGGTTGTAATGAAAACACCGGGCGTTTACATAGTTGAGAAAAATGCCTTCCCCAACTCTGTTGTCGAGGTCGCTACTGCTGTGCCAGCGTTTATTGGCTATACAGAGAAAGCTGAAAATGGCGGAAAATCGCTGAGTAAAGTACCCTGGCGTATCACTTCGATGTCAGAGTTTCGCCAGTACTTCGGTGGCGCGCCGTTACCAACCTTTGAGATCAGTGAAGCTGGTGATGATGCGAGTGCCGCGGTCGCTTTCAGCCAACAAGGTACGGCTTATCAGATAAAGCAATCGAATACACGCTATACGCTCTATCACAATATGCTATTTTTCTTTCAAAATGGCGGTGGGCCTTGCTATATCGTGTCGGTTGGAGGCTATAGTGATGACCTCGACCCAGGCGTTTTAAAAGGGGGAATTGACCCGCTGATTAAAGAGCCTGAGGCTACCATGCTCGTGATCCCTGAAAGTGTGCAACTGGCAGAAGATGCGTGCATTAATGTCCAGCAAGCCATGCTTGGTCATTGTGGTGGTAAGATGAAAAATAGAGTCGCGATACTCGATATCTGGGAAGGATTTAAAGATCGTCAGGATCCAAGTGGTGACTGTATAGAAAACTTCCGTTCTAAACTTGGTATTAACTATCTGGATTATTCCTCGGCATACTACCCTTGGCTCAATACTTCCATCGTGCAGGACAGTGATGTTAACTTCCATAACATCAGTAACTTAGATAAGCTTTCTGAATTACTCACCAATGAAGTCAACGAGGCATTCAAAGATCTTGATGGCCTTTCCGATGATGAGCTAAACAGCGGCAGTAATAAACTTCGTGTTACTCGAAAACAGCAGATGCTTGATGAAATTGCCAAGCTCGCGACAGACTTACCTGATCAAGAACAGGTACTGCTTAATAAGGTACTACAAACCATCAGCCCGCTTTACCAAACCATCATGAAGGAAGTGAAGCACCAACAGAACATACTTCCTCCAGCGGCGGCAATGGCTGGTATCTATACCATGGTCGATAATTCAAGAGGGGTATGGAAAGCACCTGCTAACGTCAGCCTAAACGCCGTTGTCTCTCCAACGGTTAATATCAGCGATGACGAACAAGAAGATCTCAACGTTACTACTCAGGGTAAATCCATTAACGCGATTCGACCATTTGTTGGTGAAGGCACCTTAGTTTGGGGTGGACGCACACTTGATGGTAACAGCCTTGACTGGCGATACATTAACGTTCGTCGAACCATGATTATGCTTGAAGAATCTATCAAACTTGCCTCAAAGGCTTATGTTTTTGAGCCGAATGTCTCCAGTACCTGGGTATCGATGGAAAGCATGATTGGTAACTTCCTATACGGCATTTGGAAACGCGGAGGTCTGGCGGGGGCATCCCCTGGCGAGGCATACAGCGTTAGCGTCGGGCTGGGTAAAACAATGACCGGCGACGATATTCTAGAAGGTATTTTGAGAATTACAGTGTTGGTAGCCATCAGTCGTCCGGCTGAATTCATTGAGATTACCTTCCAGCAAAAAATGCAAGAATCATAATTACTTAGTACTCAAAAGCGCAGAAGGCTTTTAGCCGTAGTCCTTCGTAACTTTATGAACGAATTGTAGAAAGGAGACTACCATGGCAGATGATGGTTCAGCTCAATCAGAAACCGTATGGCCGATGCCCAAATTCCATTTTGAAGTCAAATGGGATGGTGGTGCTGGTGCCGACGCAAGTATGGTCGCCGCATTCCAGGAAGTATCGGGTCTAGATACCGAAGCCCAACCAATTGAATACCGCGCAGGCAACAGCAAAGTGTTCTCGACGATCAAGATGCCGGGGCTAGTGAAAACCAGTAACGTCACTTTGAAAAAAGGCATTTTTAAGAGTGATAACAAGTTCTATGACTGGTTTAGTAAGATCCAAATGAACACTATTGCTCGAACCGCCGTCACCATCAACTTACTTGATCAAGATAGTGGTGTGGTGATGAGCTGGAAACTAAAAAATGCGTGGCCAACAAAAGTAACAGGCACCGACTTGAAATCCGACGGTAATGAGGTTGCCGTAGAAACCATAGAACTGGCACATGAAGGGTTAGAAATCACAACCTCATAGTGCAACTCATTGGCTTGGTTATCGTGCTTGATGCGTTAACCAAGCCAGTTTGTGGCATACAAAGCGTTATTGGAGATCAGAGCTTATGGCAGATGAATGGCCCCTACCCGCGTTTTACTTCAGCGTAGTGATCGGTAACAACCAAGATGATTCTGCGTTTCAGGAAATCTCTGGTTTAGAAGCTCAAATAGATACCGAAGACTATCAGGAAGGCGGCAATAATCTGGTCTATCACCTACCTAAAGTGATCAAACACTCTAATCTGACGCTAAAGCGGGGTATCGCTGATTCCAGTTCGGCATTGGTGAAATGGTGTCAGGACACGCTTGAAGCACAACTGTCCAAAGCAATCGTCCCAAAAACGGTCTCGGTCCGATTGCTTGATGAAAAAGGCTCTCCATGCCGGGTATGGGTTCTCTATAACGCCTACCCCGTTAAATGGCGAGTTGAAGGGTTCAACTCGACGAAAAATGACGTTGCGATTGAAGAAGTTGAGATCTGTTACAGCAGAGCAAGCCGCACAAAATAGCCGTTCAAGAGGTGACTAACGTATGCCTATAGAAATCAAACAAATGTCGATTCGTTCCAATGTCACGACTGAAGAAAAAAAATCGTCGAAACAAAAAAAGGAGCACCAATGTGAGGGCGCGGATAAAGACACAGGAGCTCTCTCCGAGGTTTCTTCTCAACACACGGCGCAATTCCAAACCATAAAATGGATGCACCGTAAACTCCAACAAGAAAACAGAGAGCGATAAGCATGGTCGATAAGCTAAAAATTGAGTCGATTGCAGCTTCCGGTAATACCGCAACCACTTTTAATGCCATGCTTAATCCAAATTCCATCAAGCAGGATTATGGCATTGGATATACCGACGACCCTTGCAAACACCGACAATCTCAGGGCGATATAGCGCCGACAGTGCAGTTTCAGGGATACCAAAGTGAGAAACTCAGTTTTGAAATAATGATCGATGCTACGGGTGTGGTTGAGTATAAAAAAGGAAAGTCCGTTCAAGACCTGCTGACTCTGCTTCGGAAAGTGATCTACGACTATAACGGAAAGCAGCACGAACCGAACCCTGTCAAAATCAGTTGGGGCACGGCGCTTAGCTTTCGTGGACGCCTCACGTCCATGTCTGTCTCTTACGTACTTTTTGATTCAAGTGGTGTTCCTTTACGCGCAACCGCTGCACTAAACTTTACTCAATTTCTCACTGAGCAAGAGAAAGAAGCACTTGCCAAAAAGTCCTCCCCCGATCTGACACATCATGTCGTTTTTAAAGCGGGTGACACCTTACCGGGACTTTGCCATCAAATTTACAAAGACAGCTCCTACTATTCCAAAGTGGCGGCATACAACCAATTACCCAGTGTGCGAAACATTGCCCCTGGGACCAAGCTCTATTTTCCACCTCTGAGCTAAAAGTGAGGCGACATGGCAGCATCTCCCACCGAGACCAATAGTGACATTGTCACGTTAAGCATCAAATCAAATGGCAATGTCATTGAGAGTTCAATTGGCATTATCTCGGTCAATGTTTTTTATCAGGTAAACCATATTGCCTATGCAGAGCTTGAGATCCGTGACGGAGACATCGCTGATCAAACTTTTGAAGTCAGCTCAGGAAACACATTTAAGCCAGGGTCAACGATCACTATCGATGCCGGCTACGGAACGGAAGACGAAACCATCTTCGAAGGCGTGGTGACCAATCATTCTATTCGCATCAGCGAAAACAACCAAACCACGCTCAATGTGACATGCAAAGATCAAGCGGTTGCCATGACGATAGCGAGAAAAAGCCAATGCTATTTGAAGCAAAAAGACAGCGACATCATAAATTCTCTTATTAGCAACTACTCAAGTATCACGGCTGACAGCGTAGACAGTACGTCTGTTGAACACGACGAACTGGTTCAGTTTAACTGCAGTGACTGGGACTTTATGCTGACTCGTGCTGAAGCAAATGGCTTGGTAGTAGCAAACCAGCAAAACAAACTTTCGGTAGAGGCTCCTTCCGTTAGTGATCCTGCGGCACTTGTCGTTACCTACGGCACTGACCTGATCAATTTCTGTGCGGAAGTCGACGCACGTTATCAATTTAGTAGTGTAACCAGTACCGCCTGGGACCCAAGTACACAGGCAATGCTATCGCAACAATCTGCAGCGAGCGAGATTAGTAATCAGGGAAATTTATCAGCCAGCGAACTGGCAAACGTGCTAGGTATTAGTGAATATCGAATGCAAACCTGAGCCAGTTACACCCAGGACAGCCTGACCAACTGGGCAAAAGGACAACGTGCGAAGTCGATGCTTGCCAAAGTACGTGGCACTGTCACATTTCAAGGTAATGCAAAGGCGCAAATTAATAGTCTTATCGAGTTAGCAGGCGTTGGCGATCGATTCAACGGCTCTCACTATATCGGCGCGATACATCACAGAATCGAGCAAGGTCAGTGGCTAACGACCGTTGACTTAGGGCTTGCTCCGGTATGGTCTGCAGAGCATCGTGACCTCGGTGCCCCACCCGCCTCGGGATGGCTTCCTCCCGTGGACGGTTTACAGATCGGCGTAGTAACTCAGCTCAATGAAGACCCAGAAACCCAATATCGAATCAAAGTAAAAGTACCCGCATTAGGTGATACCAATAACGAGGTTTGGGCAAGGCTTTCCAGTTACTACGCGACTAACGAAAGTGGCAACTTTTTTATTCCGGAAATCGACGATGAGGTCGTGCTCGGTTACATCAACCAAGATCCCGGCCAGCCAATCATTCTCGGCAGTTTGTACAGCAGTAAAAAAGCGATGCCCTATGAGCTCACCCAAGAGAACTACACCAAAGCGATAGTGACTAAAAACAAACTCAAAATAGAGTTCGACGATGACAAGAAGATCATCACCATCACTACGCCCGGTGAAAATTCGATCACCATTAGTGACGATGAAAAGTCCATTACGCTCGCCGATCAAAACAGCAACACCGTCACTTTAGACGACAGTGGAATCACGTTGGATTCCCCTAAAGACATAACCATATCGGCGGGGGGAAACATTTCGCTGAAATCAACCGGTGATACCAGTATCGAAGCGACGGGAGACACCAATATAAAGGGAATGAACGTTTCAGCAGACGCCACCACTTCGTTAACCGCCAAAGGCTCTGCCAGTGCAGAACTGTCTGCTTCAGGGAATACAACCATTAAAGGCGCAATCGTCAATATCAATTAACGACTGATTTAAAGAGGACATCAACATGCCACCAGCAGCAAGAATTACCGATATGCACGTCTGTCCAATGGCCACGCCAGGCGTTCCTCCCGTTCCCCATGTCGGAGGTCCGGTGATTGGGCCTGGCGTACCCACGGTGTTGATCGGGAAAATACCCGCCTCGGTCGTTGGTGATTCATGCACATGTGTCGGCCCCCCATCCACCATAATAAAGGGTTCGGCGACCGTGATGATTGGCGGAAAACCCGCAGCAAGAATTGGTGACAGCACAAACCACGGTGGCAATGTTGCGATGGGTTGCTTCACAGTGATCATTGGCGGTTAGTTTTCAATGTAAAGGGACTGGATTATGGACAGAGACAATGGATTCTTGGGGACTGGTTGGGCGTTTCCTCCCACCTTTACCTCCGACAACTGCTCGGTCGAACTGTGCAGTAACGAAAAAGACATCAAACAGAGCCTTGCGATCCTTTTATCCACCTCACCCGGCGAACGCCTGATGCACCCTGAGTTTGGGTGCCGAATTAACCGTTTTGTTTTTGATGAACTAACAAAAACAACATTGACTGAAATGGAATACGAGATTCGGCAGTCGATATTGCTGTTTGAATCACGTATTGACCTGGATTCGTTAACGCTGACGCCCGTTCCGCTAAACGGGAAAATAATGATTGAGCTTGATTATCAGATAGTCACCACCAACACGCGAGACAACATGGTGTATCCGTTTTATCTGCAAGAAGGCACCCTGGTTAGCCCTGATCTTCTGCCTGATCTCGGTTCGGGAGATGCTTTATGACGCAACAAAACGAACGAGGTAACGTTGCACTTAGCCCTCACTTCTTTCAGCCCTACGAGCTCAGCTTCGAACAGCTCATCCTATGGGCGAAAAAGTTTGCCGAGCTTGTTCCTTATATGGATGAGAACAAGCAGATAAAAGGGAATTGGAGTGCGATGTTTGAACAAAATGAATTGGTGGTTTGTGCTGCAATACTAAGCATGGATGAAGCAGCATTAAAACGTCAGTTCAAACAAGCACAGTGTCTGGATGAAGAGCAAACGCTAGAATTTATTCTTCACCTTTTTACTGTGTTAAACAGCTGGTACCGACACTTACCGAGCACACCAGAAATAAGCTACGAGTTAAAACTTCGCCTGCTCAACCGCTATCAGGCTCAACTTAATGCCCCATTACAACAACTATTTAATTGCACACCCAAAAACCTCATCAATAAATACGAGCATCTCGACCCTTTGTGGAAACTATCTGATTCATCCCAGAGCGAAAAACAAGCGGCTCACTTAACCAACATCAAAGAGGAAGCACAACATTGTCTGTCTAAGATTCTGGTGTTGATTGAGTCCTTAAAGCAAGACTGTCATGATACGTTCGAACAATCTCTGCATCATGGTGAGCACCCTCCACAGCTTGCTCTGTTTCTCAGCTTTTTAAAACTTTTTAAGCGTGCTCAAAACAAAATTAATCAGTTTACTCATAAACATCTTCTGTTTTATTACCAAGACGTTTTGAACCAGTATCCGCAAAGTGCAGAGGAAGCGCCTGTCTTTCTCAAATTATCTCAAGGCAAAGCGAGCAAGACGCCCGTGATCATCAACAAAGGGCAAGCCTTCACTCCCGGCAATACAGCAACGTTTGAGCCGATAGAATTTCGCACCAACTACGCTATGTCAGTGACCGATGCGGAAGTGAAAAAGGCGTTCGGTTTTACACTTCGCCGTGATCCTCTGATTTCTCCAGAAAAAGAGCTCGGTTTTAATTCTGGTATTAGTCGTCAGAAAATTGAGCTCGATCCGATGCAGACAGGTGCTCAAAGTGACAATACCCAAGCGTTCAAGATGTTTGGTAGCCACCAGATTGATGATGACAGCCTTGAGAAGCATCTTGGACTGGTGATTTCAGATCCAATACTCTCTTTGGCTGAAGGTCATCGAGAGCTCACTTTACAATTTCAACTTCAAGAAGTGGGCAATGGCATTGTGTATCAAAGATTATCTCAGCTCTATATCGAACATGATCAGGAACACTCGCAAGAGTCCAGTAAGTTGAGAGATGCGCTTGAAGCCGTTGTTAATGAAATCGTTTTATTGCAAGTGCCTGTGATTGGAAATTGGCTGTACGAAATACAAAGCAAAGCGCTTGTCGACAAAGTTGACGATGATAGGATTTTGCAGTTGGCCGACAGAGAGCCGACTCAGCAACTTCGCGCGGTGTATCGTGGTGTATTACTCGCGCTGCTAGAGGAAGTCGCGTCAAAACCCACCCAAAATCTCCACGCCATGGAGCAAAAAGAGCGATTTTTCCGCGTGCTTGGCCAGTTAGTGTCACGTTACGCATTAAATCACGTTGAGTGGCTATCAGAAGAAGACATTAACAAGATCAAGTCACTGACTGAGCAGCTGATTGACGAGTATGTTCTCGATGAGTCGGTCAACGCGACGGTAAACTTACTGCTCGGTTATTCGCGTATTCAGACCTTTTACCAATTATTTGAAGAGATATTTGATGTCGCCATTTCCACTGAAGAAGGATGGCAGCTCGTCGATTGTGCTCAGATCATTCCGATTGAAAATGACAGCGACTTTACCATGGGGTTTGGTCTACATATCCAGCTTGAACCGGGTTTCCCCGCGACAAAAGTGCCTACCCCAGCCATTCACAACTCGAAATGGAATTTTACTGCGCCAGCATTAAAGCTGTGTTTAAAAGCGCAGAGTAATTGCTTCCCCTACACTATCTTCCGCGATTTTGAATTCGCTCAGCTTTTGATGGAATGCCGTGTAAAAGGAGCAACTCAAGTACAGCTGTTTAATCAGGATGGTCAGGCCGATCCAAGCCGCCCCTTCTTGCCACTTGGTGCCCAACCCAAAGATGGCTCCTATTTGGTTGTCGCAAGCAAAGAATTCGCCATCAAGCATCTCAAGCAGCTCACTTATCACCTCGATTGGTCTGGGTTACCACAGGGAAGTGATGGGTTCCGTGACCACTACAATGAGTATCCTTTCCCTTATCGAAACCATAGTTTCAAAGTGGTAACTGAAGTACTGAATAACGGGCGCTGGGATACGACAGATGATGGCCCACAAAGTTTGTTTTCACCGCAAGACGGCGCACTGGATCGCGAGAATATTTTAACGTTTGGCAATATTAGTAACAGCTATACGCCAACGACTCAAACGTGGCCCCAGACACCATACAGCCCTCAGTCAAATATTCGTAATGGTCTGTTTAAGATCACCCTGGTGACACCAATGGATGCTTTTGGGCACGATCAATATGGATTGCTTTTGAGCAAGACACTGACGGCGAATGCGAAATCGAAAAAACAGCAACCTTTGCCAAAAGCGCCATACACCCCGATGTTAAACCGTCTGTCGATTAACTACGTAGCCAGACACAAAGTCGGGCTGGGTGATATGACGACGAAAACCCAGTGTCGAATGATCCACCTCCACCCATTTGGTGAAGTGGAAATCTATCCACGAAACGAAAAACACAAGTTCGCTTATCCTCGCATCCTGGCTCACTACAAAGAAGACAGTCACTTGTTTATCGGCTTAACGGCGTCAGAGCTCTCAGGCTACCTCAATCTTTATTTTCTGCTTGGTGATAAAGCAAAGATGTTGACGCCTTATCCGTCTACGGAATATCAGTGGTATTACCTTGTGGGCGAACAATGGGTCGAGCTTCCGGCAAAACACATCATTCATGACACAACGCACCGATTTTTGACGTCCGGCATCATCACGTTGGATATTCCGGATGCTATCAATACCGAGCACAATATTATGCCGTCGGATTTATATTGGCTTAGAGTCAGTACAAACCAAGGCATTGATCAATATCCAAAATGTTACCAAATTGCAACGCACGTCATTCAAGTGGAAGGCGGACGAAATGCAGAACCGCAAACACCACCCTTTGCGTCCTGGCAATGTCTGAATAAGCCTGCGAATCTGGGTGCCATTACGCAACTCACTCCTATACAACAATTAAAACCAGATGAGACCTTTGATCATTGGGTCACGAGAACCAGTGAGCATTTACGACATAAAGGAAAAGCAATAACCCCATGGGACTATGAGCGCCTGGTGCTGGAACAGTTTCCGGATATAGACGCCGTAAACTGTTTCGCAGCTAAGCAATTTAACTCTAACTCGCACAAGCCCGGTCATATTTTGCTCACGGTTATTCCGGTGCACAACGACTGCAATCACAACCCTTGTCAGCAGCGTTACATCGATTCAACCACGCTTATCGCAATACGTGATTACCTTAGCACTATCGCCCGTGCCCACACTCAAATTGATGTCCGCAACCCCGGATATGAAACGCTACAAGTTCGCTGTTCTGTAACGTTCACTGAAGGTACCCACCATGGATTAGCGTTACGTCAGTTGGAGTACGCCATCATGCAGACGCTTTGCCCCTGGAACAGCGAAGGTATGAACATGGGTTTGGGATGGCAGTTATCGCTGTCAAAATTAGCCGCATTCATCGGTAAACAAAAACAGGTGACCAGCGTCAGTGGTCTGTCAGTACTTAAAATAAGCCATCATTCAACCAGCAAGTATCACTTACAAGACAGCGCACGTACTGAAGAACCCATCGGCGCAGAACTTCCATGGTATTTATTGGTGCCATCTCAGCACCATTTCATCACCATTGCACCCAAGCATCAGCAAGCGGCACCGGTTCCTGCCGGTGTAGGAGACCTTGTTATCGGCGAAGAGTTCATCATCAACACTCAGCCCCAATCATCACATAACGGTGAAGAGACGCCTGTTCAGCATCATAAGGGGACGGATTAACTATGCCAAAACGCAATAGAAGTACACTCAAAAACTTTTTCCAACCCGGCAATATGCCCTCTGCGGAGCATTTCGCGGACTTGATCGACTCCTGCGTCAATCAGGTTGAAGATGGATTTGAGAAACCGCCTGCAACTGGCTTGCAATTGACCGCTTTAGATCAGGAGCACTTACTGAGTTTTTATCAGCAAAGTGATCGCAATACTGCTCTTTGGCACGTAGGTTTAGCCGCGAAGACCACCAACTTGCATTTTAAGGCTAACCCACTCGCCAATGTTACGGATTCAGATGAGGATGACGCTCCCGAAACCAATTTGACGCTGACTCCGAGTGGTAATGTCGGGATAAAAACCGAAACGCCAGAACACGAGCTCGATATAAAAGGCACCGTTTCTTCACAAGGCCGACGCGGAACAGAAACGGTCGACGCTCTGATTCCTGCTGACGGAAAATGGCACGACATCACGGAAACATTAGAGGGTTGCCAAATGCTTGAAGTGGTCGCGGGCATCGGCATCCGACACACTGGCCGATATGCGATGCTCCACGCGATCGCCATTAATACATGCGCGCCGAATCACTGGTGGTGGCAATGGCGAAGAAAAAATCCAATAAAAGCGCAACACGCATTCTTTCGCTCTCCTGCGGACAAGTTAAAACTGAGGTGGCTGCATGAAACTGAAAAAGGCACGAAGCGACCTTATCGACTGCAAATTCGAACCAACACCAGTTATGGAGATAACCGATACATTCGCTATCACATCACGAAATTATGGGATGACGACTACATGACCAATTGCGAGATTGTCCAAGAGGATAAACAGGCCTGATTATGTCAGTGACCATATCGAAGCAAGAACATCAAAACGACCCGGATAAGTTTGAACGCTTGTTCCAGCTTGGTATTACCTATATCCAACAATTAGGTGGCAAAGTCTGGACAGACTACAACACCCACGATCCTGGCGTCACCATTCTGGAACAGGTCTGTTTTGCGCTTACCGATATTATCTATCGCAGTGATTTTGCCGTATGCGATCTCTTGGCCGACGATTACGGTCGCATTGATTATCCGTATTACGGGTTAGCTCGTCCCGATGAAGTGTTATCTGCCCCGCCTCAAATACCGGGCGAATATCAGGACTTTATTGTCAGAACAACGCCGCAACTGGAGCAAGTTTGGTTTCAAGGCTCAGAACAATACCCACACTTGGGCCTTTATCAGATTTCCGGGTTATTACAACGTTTCTTTCGACGCCAGCAACATGCTATGCAAACCAAGGACGAGGATTCCAATCCGGAAAAAAACGACCCTACCATACAAAGTATTCTTCAAACCTACCACCAGATAAGAGGATTAGGTGAAGACATCGAAGAAGTAAATGTTATTGGAGAAACTTGCATTCATCTGGCAGCCACTATCGAGATAAGTAATGATGGAGTCGATGCAAATCAGATAGCCGCTAACATCTATTATCAGTGTGCGCATTGGTTGAGACAAAGAACCAACGGAGACTTAAGTGAGCTTGAAGATCTAATTCTAAGCAGTGCCAGCATTCAACAAGTGAGTGGTATCAGGTTCGAAGCGGAAACACACCCAGATGAACCCATCGTGGCAATATCAGAGATTCCTGAGTACGCCAGTTTAATCATGCCAGAAGCCGATTCAGATATTCGCCTTGAGATTGTACAAAACCAACATCTCGTCGCTCTTGACGTTGCCGATGTGGTCATTCAAATTGAGCAACAATTGCAGCAGCAAACCATACAGCGTCAGCATTTAACGACAGCAATGCCACTCCCATCCGGTCATCATCGCGATCTCAGTGGCTACGACTCCATCCAAACCTTATTCCCGCGAAACTATCAATTAGCCACAAAAACCAATACTGGCTATGATCCAAAATCTCAGGCACAGCGTCATCAATTGCGCAGTTACCTGTTGCTGTTTGATCAATTGATGGCCAATTTTTGTGAGGATCTGACAAAGCTGCCCGAGCTGTTTTCTACTTCATTGAGTCAACCCACCAGCTACCATGTCCACACGCTGACGCCTCAAGAATTCAACGATATCAACAGCCATTACCCTGCCGACGCAAAGTCGAAACTGCAAGCGCTGCAATCCGAGTTCGATAATTTTCCGGAGCGTAAAGGTCGAATCTATGATTACCTGATCGCACTTTATGGCGAACAGTATCCCGATACGCTTCATCGTGCGTTTAACCCATATTGTAGAGAGCAAGATATTGATTGGCTGTTGCTAGAACACAAACAGCGATTTATTCGCAACATCGCAACCATTAGTAATCAGCGCGGTTTGGGTAATAACTTGCTTAACCCGAGTCACACCGGCGGATACCAACAAAGGTTATCGATTCTGCTCGGCATGAACGACTTGAATAATGAAGATGAGGGGACAAACCTCAATATCAGTCGCTACCTTTTGAATATCGTCTCTGACGAAGACTATCTAAGCAGCGATATGGGACAAAAAGCGGTTTTCGAACTCAAAGAAACCGTCTTACCCAACCTCGAAACGCTACCGGAAAGCCAGGAGAAAATATCACTTTCTACTCAGCAAAAACGTCAAATTCGCGCTTCGGTCTACGCATTAGATGCTCAAACGCTACCTGAATCGCTGTTGCAATTTGGCATCGACAATCAACGCTACCGGATACTCAAACGCGCAAGAACGGGAGACTACCGACTCTTCTTTGACATTGGAACAAACGAAGAGAAACGTTGGCTATACATAGGGCGTTACAACCACAAACAAAAGCTGATACGTTTTTGCCATTGGTTGCAAGCGTGGCTGGTCGAAATCAATCAGCAGACAGAAACACTGCACGTGGTGGAGCCAATCACACTCCGCCATCCCGAAAGCGACATTGAATCGCTGGCCAATCAGGTCTGCGTGGTTATACCGGGATTCACCGCCCGTCACCGCAGTCCTTTGTTCCGACAACAAGTGGCGCAACTGATCAGAACGAATACTCCGGCTCATCTCTGTGTTCACTTAATGTGGCTAAATTTCAATGCCTTTTCTGAGTTTGAAGATCTGTATCACGCATGGAGAAAACAAAAAGCCTTAACCATCCAACTAAATAGTAATGAGGATAAGCAACAATGCGATGAGATGGCGAAGAACCTATTAACGTTCCTGCAAAAACCAGATGCCGCGCAGGAGGCGCTAATCTTATGATCAAAGCAGACAAAATAGCGTCGAAACCTGAAACTCAAACCCACTTGTTCAAACAAGTAGAGCTTGATATCGAGTTTGATAACGCGGTCGCTGCAGAACAGTTTGAAGCGGAGGCGTATCATTGGCTAATAAACGATCTTCTGCCTTCGATGGATGAACTTCTTAACCAGATTTGCTCACCGGAAATCGTTATTTGCATTGATAAAATTGAGCTCGATACTGGCGATATTGCGAGTACAAACCTACGCCCTGCCCTGCAAACGCAGATCTTAAGGCTGCTGTACCAAGAGCTTTACCGAGAAACGAGCGTGGATGCTTCGTCCAGGATGCGAAAATCGAACATTCACATGTCGAAGAACCAAGTCAGTGAAAGTATCGAGAACGGCGCGAACCAACATGAACTCAGTGACTATCGCTGGCAACAAGCGTGGCATTTTATCGAAACAGGACAACTCGCGTGGCCGTTTAAATATCAACAGCAACTGTCCGAAACCGGGGTAATAGAGGCTCTGCTCAACGCTCCACACCGCATAAACAATGCTCTCGAGTTCTCGGATAACTCTGAAACCCTCTGTCTAAGATTGGCAATGCAACTTCCTGAGAAATCACTAACGAAGCTCTTACCGCTGTTGAGCGATAAAAACCGTCTCGCGGTAATGATTGCGTTACTGGAAACAGGTGGCATTCACCATGATTCAGGCCTGAAAACCCAGCTCTCCAATCACTGGAACCACTATGTTGATACCGCGATTTCGAACCGTAATTTGTCTGCATTGCTACCGCATTGGGATCGACTCATGGAACGATACGCATCGAGTATTCTTTTTGCGTTGGGTAAACACAGCAAAGACCCACGTTTACCCCTGCTTTTGATCCGGTCTCTCGACGAAAATAGACGTTTCTCTTTACTAGAACGTTTAGAGCCATTGCATTATCCATTTTTAGCCCAACTCTTGTCTCGCCCTCAGCTATGGCTGCTTGCGAAGAATTCAGCCCCTGCAACCACTTCAACAGCCGTTTATTCTGCCGTATCAAACCAACAAGTGACGCTGCAACTGTGGCACTTCACTTTCCATTACGTGCTGGTCGAGCGTGGCAGCCACTTCAATAAACAGCAGTACATGAAAAGCGTGATCGTAAAAATGGCCGCCATGCATAACCTCAAAGCATCGGCGTTATTTTCAGATCTTCGTAACAGGCTCCAGATGACTGGTATCGATAGTGCGCTAAGACAGCAAATGATGAAATTACTGGATGCTATAGAACCCGACATTTTCGGTGATAGCACGGACAAAACATCACTTAGCGATACAGACAAAGCGGCATACGAAACCCAAATCTCATGGCATACACTTGCTCAAGACCACACGCGAGTTTCAACCAACACAAGTAAATCAGACTCGCTAAATGCCCTCTTACTGATCCTCCAACATGGAGATGAAAAAAGCTTGCTCCGCGCATTACCTGACGAACGTCGCTTTATCAAAGGATTATTGCTTTGGATCGGCCAACTCGCCGCCGTACGCCAGCATTGGAGCGAACACTATTCCGATACCACTCTATTTCGATTCATCGACATTATTGAACCACGAGCGAACGAAGTGGTTCACGACATCATTTCCAACCGTCATCATCTAGAGAGGACGATCATAACGGAAACTGAGTCAAAGCCAGTTGAAGACCATGCTCTACGCAGCAGCTTGTGGCAATTTACCCTCAGCTATTTGCTGGTTGAGCGTGGCAGTGAGTTTAATAAACGCAGTTACTTGTTGTCCCTCACTCATCAAATTGCTTCGCGCCGAAATATACACCATCTCGACTTGGTTCAATCGCTGCTGTCTTCGTTAAATACTCAAACTAACTACCGGCTCGTGCAATCGTTACGTTCTCTTTTACCCGCATTAAAGAGTACCAATCACAATTTGTCTTTAGAGACTCCACAAGATGCTGATACTCCTCTTCAGGCTAACCAACACTGGTTAAACAGCGTTATTTCGAGCCACATAAATGTTCCTGTTGAAGTGATTCAGGCTCTGGCAGACGGGAAGCCCGAACAGTGGCAACGGCTATTGAAAACTGCGCGTTCTTCTCTTGATGCTAAATCACTTACGGCGGTGATTATTAAGTTAAGCCAGTCAAACAAGATAAGAAAACGGTGGATTCAACACTTTGACGAGCAAACGCTTTTCCAGTTACTCACTCTGGCGAATAAAGACTTATCAACCGTTGCGTTTGATGTTCTCTCTATCCGCTCATGGATAGCAGATTCGATTCATGAATTGACTCATCATCCAAAAACCAGCATCAGGTCATCGATTGATAGACTGATTTGGCAATGGATATGGGAAGCTTCGCTAACTCAGACAGGGCTATCCTTCTCAGCAGAAACAGCACTGCGTTCCATTCTTTTAACATTGAGCAATCACTTCCAAATAGAAGTCGCCCAACTTGTTCAAACAATGGTGAACAAAGGTAAACACAATTCTGAACGGCTCAATGGCTCTCGAATAACGAACGGCAGCATTCAAGCTGTGCTTGAACAGGTGTTAATGGAACGAACATCTGGAACCGATATTTCTTCGTCTCAACATTTCCGGGGGCATTCAGCATCGAGCACACAAAACGACACAATCGCGCACATTACGAATTGGGATTTTCTGCAATCGAGTCAAATTGATGAAACCAAGTTAGAACTGGCACTGAATCTCGATCATCACGCATTATGGACGCGTCTGTCTGCGGAGCTACTCAATCCAGAAAAGCTCGCGAGTTGGATAGACGGACTGACCGACCACTATCACTTTCAAGTATTCGCAAAACAATACACAAATTTCGTGCCCGTCATGGTTAGCCTATATCAGACGTTTTCTGTGTTGATGGGAAATACACAAAAATGGAAACAGGTATTTTGGCGTGTCATCTATCACCGTTTGTTGCTTCAGGGAATAACAGCAAGTGCGGTTCAATTGCTGCATGTAGTGCTCAACGACCTCACTGCTTATCCAGTCATTATGGATAAACTCGAAGACGATGATAAAAGTGACAAGACAAAACAGTTAGCAGAGAAACTTAACTTATCCCGCCAATCAACACTATTCCCGCTGTTAGAAGAGATAAGTCGCGACACCTCAACTTTGAAGTTCACAGCTCCAGCTCCACCAGCCAGTCTCGACCGTTCACAACCGCAAGTTCAACGTCTCTATAGCTCAATAGAAAACAAAATAGAACCAAGCCGTTCAGAGAGGAAAAGCAAGCCGTTATTGTGGAAAGATCCAAATGAAAAAGAGAACAAAAAATCAGAGCCCATAAGCATCAATAATGCAGGCTTAGTGCTCGCGTCCACTTATATCCCCACTTTGTTTCAACGACTCAACCTCACGGACGGAAAAGTCTTCGCCAGTGAGAAAGCTAAATACCAAGCGCTGTTTTATCTGCAGTATTTGGTTGATGGTCGAAGCGAAGCACCTGAGTACTTGCTGCCACTAAATAAGATTTTATGTGGCATACCGATAAGTACTCCTATCCCCAGCCAAGTGGATTTACCAAGTGAGGCTATTTCGATAATTGATGGTCTGCTCAATGCAATTATTAGTCACTGGAACTCCCTTGGTTCAACTTCGATAGAAGGCTTGAGAACAACTTTTATACAACGTGAAGGCCAACTATTAGACGAAGAAAAACAGTGGCAACTTAGCGTAATTCCCGGTGCATTTGACATGCTGTTAGACCAAATTCCCTGGAGCTTCCAAACCATCAAATTCCCATGGATGGACAAACCTCTGTTTGTCACGTGGCGGTGAGGATAACTTATCATGAATGATTTCTTCCTGAACCTGATTCATAGTCATCATCTAATCAACCACGGCCGCACTGTGCTGCGCTGGCTACTAGTCGCCACAATAATCTGGGTGTCCTTTTTATCGGTGTCGGCACAAGCTCCATCGGCATCGACTTTCGCCTACAGTTGCAGCGGCCAATTGCCAACCAAAGATTCCCGTTATAACGGGCGCGTCATTCAGCAGCAATTGAAGGTGATTTACCAGCCTGACGCGACTTATCAGGCGGCATTAAAGTCCAATGGAAGGCTGTTAACCGACGGCATTTTCGGGCCAGTGACTCGCCAGTGGCTGATTAATTTTTGTAATGATTTCAACGTGTCGGATACCGTAAGTGAAACCTCCGGCAGCAGTTCAGATTTTGTTGACACAACGCTGAAAGATCTGGCACGTGCGGCAGAAATTAGTGCCGTATTCCCGAACTGGAGAGACAGTGTAGACTCAGGAGAACTGCTAACTTTGAGTTCATCACAACTGGCTGAGCTCTTAGCGCCAGATCTGATTCCCGGCTCTACTGGTTCTTCATCGTCAGGCTCTCAAGCCAATATACCAAGCTATTACTACCAACTGACTGATAATGACCTCAACAGACAAGCGACGCTCACTGCACTCACCGCCTTAGGAAAGCAGCAGTTCTCACAAAGAAACGAACTCTATAACCAGTTAGTGACGCTTATTGATCAGCTTGATGTCACGTTCAACCCAGCATTGGACCTTAACAGCTTTATTCAATCTCAGAGTATTGACCAAGCGACACAAAGTAATAGTGAAACCGAAAGTACCACCACATCCCAAACCAGCAAAAATAGTGACGCTACAGAGTCTGATTCAAGTTCCGATACAACGACAGACTCCGGTTCTAGTTCTAGTTCTAGTTCTAGTTCTAGTTCTAGTTCTAGTTCTAGTACAAGCTCAACGTCCAGTTCTGCGCCTAGTTCAAGCTCCAATACTGATTCAACGGCTTCTTCTGCTTCAGATTCAAATAGCAGCTCTACAGAAAGTTCAACAACATCTGACGGTGAAAGCAACAGTGACACCAGCCCACAAACGGCTGATGATGGAAAGAGTGTGACAGAAAGCAGCACCACTGCGACAACGAAAACCACCGCGCCTTTGATAACCTGGCAGCTAGACAGCGATACCCTTGCAACCGCATTGCAAAAGCAAAACATCTACGTCGTACCTGCTAGTCTGCAAAAACTACTTGAGCCTATTGCTAATCAGGTTTTCGCCAGCGAGTATTTGATGCAAGCGGCAATGACGCTTGAAGGTATAGATACTTCGTCGAGCGACGCCGAGAATGTACTCAAAGTAGCCTATAAATCAGGGCTTGCTCCTGATACAAGTACACCAGTGGTCTGGGAAGCACCTGCGGGTTGTGGTTGTCAGGACAGTCGCGACTCCATTTTTAACGATGCAACTTTCTATGGCTTTTTTCCATACTGGTATCAATCCGAAGAACAGCAAGTCATCAATTTTAGTCAGCTTGACCGCATCGGCTTTTTTGGGGCAGTGGCAAAGCCAAGCAACAGTGGTAGTTTGTTAGTCTTACCGCCGAATTGGAAGCCAGAGCCAGATAATACTCAGTTTATTCGATTGGCTCATCGCTATCGCAGCGAGGTCGACCTTGTTGTGACAACGCCAAGAGACTTAACTTTAGTGTCCCTAATCGAGCTTTTGGATAAGCCGTTAATCGATCAATTGGTAGACGCCATTGATCAACCGCTCGACAGCAGCTTCATTAATAGAATGAAGCCAATCATGACCTTAGGTATCGAACCAGTCCCTAGCATTGGCGATGGTATTACATTGGATATCGACTTATCGGTGCTGAAAACGTCACAAAGTCAGCAAATATTTATTACCTTTGTACGCGAACTCAAATTTGCTTTACTCAAGCAAGAAGGATCCGACATTGCCAGCAGTAGCGATGTTGTAGCAAGTCCACACGATCGCTATTTTCTCAACGTTGTTATACCTGCCAATCAGGTTCTTAGTGGAGACTCTTCCAGTTTCTATCAATTTGATAACCTCAATGCTCTTGGCCAAGTGACAAATTTAATGATCATACGCCCTCAGGTTGATACCGCTGACACAACTGGATCAAGTGGTCAAAGCGATTCATCTCAAGAGGCCATCGCACAACAAGAACTGACTCAAATACAGGAATTCCATCACTGGTTGAGCAACCAAAGCGATCAGCTCGCGGTCGAAAAACTGTTTAAACAGATTGTTCCTATGCTCATTACTGAATTTAACCGTAACTCAGAAATCGAGCTAACACAGCTACTTCGCCTTTCAAGCTGGAGCTTTATCGGAGCGGCTTACCAGCCAATCCCACTGAATGACCTAAGCCAGCAATTGGTGGATGACACCTTTTATCCAAAAACTTCGTCACTACCATCCATGTTCGCTGCATTACAAGAGCAGATTCTGGTTGTGATGGACTGGATCTGTCCAAACCGATGGTTATTACGCACGATACTGTTTGTTGTCTTTATTGGTATTGCCGCCGTACTCATTATTAGCAACTGGTATTACGAACTCAGAAAATATCTCGTTCAGCTGCCATTCGTCCTGCTATGTATCGGCTCTCTGGCTGCATTAATGTTGGTGTTTGTCGCAGACCCATACTTTAAAGCCTATCAGGTTCCGATATTACTTGGATTTATGGCATTAATTATATGGATATTGTTGGTGGTCAGATGGCTGACAATGGAGGGGGATAAGCCGTAAGTTTAATACCTTGCATTACTTGACCGGCGTATAACATCCTCACCCTCTGGTATAATAAGCGCCATCACGATGAAAATCACACGAGTACATTACACCAGTTGTTGTGTCGGTAACCTTCACTCCGTGATGACCAGTAGTAAAGTGTGGCGCTCCATCACTAAAAGTTGATCCTGATTCTTGATCTATCTCGTAACGATTTGCTGGACCTCCAAACACTCTGGCCAAAGACTCTTGCATATTTTCTTTCATCCTATTTGACACAGTCCGCTCAAATTGAACCACTGGTGACGACTTTCTTTGCATGACTGTTTCACATCGATTATCCACCAACTCTAGACGTCGGCTGACTGCACTTCTCTTTTGTGTAACAGCATTAGAGATAGATCTATTTTTATTTTCTCTAGAGTTATTTACGTGCTCGTACATATATTAATCCCTCGTTAATCTATCGCGATAAATTGCTATTCAGAACAACCTAACTATCAATCACATTTTCAAAGCCCTATTCCCCATATCCGTAGCTTCATTTTCTAAAGATGGGTTATCGTTGACCGCCATTCCTCCTATTGAGGTTGTTGGCTGGACCCGCCCTTCCATTTGCTGAACGACGTGTCCCAATTCGTGAGGTAAGTGTTTTTCCTGTCCGGATGCAAGGTGGATATCGCTGCCCTGCGCATACGCGTGAGCCTGAACGGCTGCCGGCTTGCTGGAGTTATAGTGCACTTTGACATGGTCAAGACTCTGGCCGCTAAGGCGTTCCATACCAGACTTTAAGTTGTCCGGTAGGCCTGTGCGGTTCGGTTGACGCTGAATAGCATTAGATTCACGGTTATCTTCCAAGACTTGCGCGCTTGATTGACCAGATTTACGTTGGACAGATTCTTTGGACTGTGAAGTAGACTGTTTTTTAAGCTCAGAAAACACTTTGGTTATCCTCAAACGTTGCTCTAGCTTACATTGAGTCTAGGATCGAACGTGCATTATGCAATAAAGCGCAAACACCAATTTAGACCAGTTTGTTGTCTTTTTTGAACTCATTCCGAATGCCCGAGATAATATCTTGTTGATATACAATTCGTTCGTTTCGACGTATTGCTGTTAGAGCGCATTGCCGAAGGACATTAATAATTTGCCCACCAGCCATCTGGTAATCACTAGCTATGCTGTTTAAGTCAACGTCATCAGCAAGATCACATACATTGTGGAAGGCATTTTTCCACAGCTGCAAGCGCTCCTCTGGGCCGGGGATGGTGAAATGCACCATATTTTGGAATCGACGAGTAAAAGCCTCGTCCATATTGCTTTTCAAATTGGTCGCAACAATCACCGTTCCGGGAAAGTCCTCAATCTTTTGTAATAAGTATCCCGTAAGCTGGTTAGCATGGCGATCATTTGAAGAACTGGCTTCAGTCCGTTTGCCAAACAGAGCATCGCCTTCATCAAAAAACAGTATCCACTCTTTGTAACTGGCAGCGTCGAATACGCGCGACAAATTTTTCTCGGTTTCCCCTATGTACTTTGAAACCACCATCGACAAATCGACCCGATACACGTCTCTGCCAGTAGACTTACCAAGCAATGCAGCCGTCAGTGTTTTCCCTGTACCGGGTGGCCCAGAAAACACAGCTCGATAGCCGGGTTTTACTTTTTTCGCCAGTTGCCAGTCTTGCATCAGAGTATTGCCGTGGGCGAGCCAGGCGCGGATCTCGTCAATCTGGCTCATTACGTTATGCTCCAACACCAATTCCGACCATTCTAGCGGCGTATCTAACGGATGTGCGGGAAAGCTCGTACTTAACTCTGGCCGATGCTGCTCACCCGTAATGAAATAATTTAGCCAGTGGTCATTCAAACGGTAGACACCTGCTAAACTTGGGATTCCTGACTCAACAGAGAGCAGCTCTGTGACTTGCTCTGCCATCAGCTTATGTTGGGAAGAGAGAATAGACATCGTATGGACACGCCATTCAGGGTTATTGGCACTGATTAAAAAATTGAGCGTTTGGCCCGTAGGTACGAAACCGCTGAATGTTCGATCAGCGACGCCACCAAACTCGGTGAATGGACGATCAATCATCCCGTTAAGACCAAAAAAGAAATCCAGTGCATCGGGACGGATTGAAGGCGCCATTGCCAAGGCTAATGCGAGTCGTTCAAAAACGTTTAACTCCCAGTCAATGAGCATGTCAGCATACAAACTGCTACCGGGTGCTGTATCTGGTGGAGGAATATCAATCCAATGCTGCTCATGTCCGTCTTGTTTTAGATAGCTACAGATAACTTGGCTAATAACATTGGTTAGCCAGTCCACTTCCCGATACAGTGCTACCATATTAGCCGTTGTATTGTTTGGGTTATCACCATAGTAATCGCTATCGATTAACGCCATTTAGCCATCTCCACCATACACAACTCATTGCTCATTCAACCAGTCTGTAAAAGTATAGGCAAAGCTGGGTTATTGGTAATGTATGATACGCGGACTTGCTCGACTCATACCAATTTGGATAATTAAATGGGCAAGTTATTTTCCAAGAAAGATCACTTACAGCAAGGTATGGGAAAATATATCCCACTAGAAAAAATCGGGTGTGGCAAAAAATAAACTTCGATTTGGCTATCCGTTATTAAATTAAAACAAGAGATATTTATTTCAATAAAAGGAATTAATTAATTCTCGGCTCATTAAATTTTGACTTCACAATTGAAACCAGTTCCTGCAAAGCTGGATTTTGATTATCTTTATTCCACGCCATAATAAGATCAAAACGTGGTGCTTCTCCTTGTAATGGGCGAAAAACCACATTACCTGGATTAAATTTTTCCATATAACCCGGGCATATAGTAAGCCCTAATCCCATCCCAACCAAATTCATCGTAACCAAGATATTAGTCGACGTCTGTACAATATTTGGTTGGCATTCAGTGGAATTAAGATAATCTTTAACCATTGGCGACAAGGCCCCTGAATAAAGCGGATCTGTGGCAATAAAATCCTGCCCATTGAGCATCGACGGACTAATCTCAGAGTGCGAAACCAAAGGGTGCGATACGGGCAACATCACGATTAGCGGCTCACTAAACACAACAATACGTTCTACAAATGGGCTAATAACAGGGTTACGCATGAAGCCTACATCAAGCTGACCGTCGAGTATTTGGGACTCCTGCTCCGTGGTGATGACACTACTCAACTCTATTTGCATATCCGGATTTTCAAGTCGTAGTAACGGGAGCACTTCAGGTAATACGTTAACTTCTGCTGAAGGCACAAAACCAATCGTTATTGATTTATCGTTTAACATTGCCTGTCTTGCTTTAATCTTGGCGTTTTCAGCCATCTCCAATATCGAAATAGCTTCCTTAAGAAATAACTCCCCCGCAGCAGTGATCGTCACTTTTCTTCGATTACGCATTAGCAACGGCACGCCCACGCACTCTTCCAAATCCTTTATCTGACTACTCAACGATGGCTGTGATGTATGTAACTTCGCCGCAGCCCGAGTAAAATTTAACTCTTTCGCAACAGCAACAAAATAACGTAAGTGCCTTAATTCCATGGTTTTATCCTATTTATAGGTGAAAACGATTACTTAATACAAATTAACTATTTCACACTTTCCCTACCAATCTGCAACATGATTAGGGACTCTACAAATAAGGTCAATAACTCTGTAACCCGAGGATATCAATAATATGACCACACACTCAAAACTGGACATCTACAGTCTGATCGATAGCACAAATGGCCGTGTCACCCCAAGTATTTATACAGATCCTGATATATATCAACTTGAATTAGAAAGAATTTTTGGTCGATGCTGGCTATTTTTAGCCCACGAAAGCCAAATTCCTAAACCCGGTGATTTTTTTAACACTTACATGGGGGAAGACGCTGTAGTTGTTGTACGCCAAAAAGATGGCAGCATCAAAGCTTTCCTTAATCAGTGTCGTCACCGCGCTATGCGCGTCAGCAATGGTGACTGCGGAAATACTCGAGCTTTTACCTGCCCTTATCATGGCTGGTCATACGGTATCGACGGTAACTTGATCGATGTACCGCTCGAACCACGTGCTTATCCCCAAGGTCTGTGTAAATCACAGTGGGGCCTGAATGAAGTACCTTGTGTCGAAAGTTACAAGGGATTGATTTTCGCTAACTGGGATACCAGTGCTCCGGATCTTAAAGAATATTTAGGGGATATCGCCTGGTATTTGGATGGTGTATTAGATCGCCGCGAGGGTGGAACCGAAATCGTAGGTGGTGTCCAGAAATGGGTGATCGACTGTAATTGGAAATTCCCAGCTGAGCAATTTGCCAGTGATCAATATCATGCACTCTTCTCGCATGCCTCTGCGGTGCAGGTGTTAGGTGCCAATGATGACTCCGACAGAAAACTTGGTGCAGATCAGACTGCCCGACCAGTCTGGGAAACAGCCAAAGATGCTGTTCAGTTTGGACAAGATGGTCATGGCAGCGGCTTCTTCTTTACAGAAAACCCAGATGCAAACGTATGGGTCGATGGCGAAGTAGCCCGTTATTACCGAGACACCTACGAAGAAGCTAAACAACGTCTTGGAGAAGTCCGTGCATTACGCTTAGCTGGTCACAACAACATCTTCCCGACTTTATCATGGCTAAATGGTACAGCTACGCTGCGTGTCTGGCACCCAAAAGGACCTGATCAGGTAGAAGTATGGGCATTCTGTATCACTGACAAAACGGCCTCTGATGAAGTAAAAGCCGCATTCGAAAACAGTGCCACTCGCGCATTTGGTCCTGCTGGTTTCCTTGAACAGGATGATTCAGAAAACTGGTGCGAAATTCAGAAATTACTTAAAGGTCACCGAGCTAGAAATAGCACTTTGTGTCTTGAAATGGGACTAGGTCAGGAAAAGCAGCGTGAAGATGGTGTTCCAGGTATCACCAACTATATCTTCTCAGAAACAGCGGCACGCGGCATGTATCAGCGCTGGGCAGACCTACTAACGAGTGAAAGCTGGGATGAAATTCAAACCAAGACTGATGCTTTTCAACAGGAGGTTTTGAAATGAAACCAGTATCTCTTCAAATTCATCACGAAATCAGTCAATTCTTATTTCATGAAGCCACATTACTCGATGACTGGAAGTTCCGCGATTGGCTAGAACTTCTGGATGACGAGCTGGTTTATACAATGCGCACTACTGTGAATGCTCAAACCCGTGATCGTCGCAAAGGCAAGCAGCCACCGACGACATGGATTTTTAATGATACCAAGTCACAGCTTGAACGACGCATTGCCCGCCTGGAAACCGGTATGGCATGGGCGGAAGAACCACCTTCAAGAACTCGCCACTTAATTACCAACTGTCAGGTGGAAGAGACTGAACTACCGGGTGTTTTTGCCGCGAGAGTCAATTACATACTGTATCGCGCACAAAAAGAACGCGATGAAACCTTCTATGTCGGCACTCGTTTTGACTTGGTGAAACAAACCAATACCGACAACAACTGGAGCTTGTTAAAACGAGAAATTGTTCTCGACCAAGCGACTATCAATTCTCATAACCTTAGTGTGCTTTTCTGATGAACCGAATTAAAGCTTGCCTCGTTGATGAGTTACCGGAAGGTGAGGCTCTCCGGATTGATGCCGACCCAGTTATCGCACTGTTTCATGTTGGCGACGAATTTTATGCGATGAATGATCGTTGCAGTCATGGTAACGCCTCTATGTCTGAAGGCTACTTGGAAGATGATGCGACAGTGGAATGCCCGCTACATGCCGCCAGTTTTTGTCTAAAAACGGGGAAAGCACTATGCCTTCCTGCCACCGATGCCATTGCCACCTACCCGGTCAGTGTTGAGGACGGCACCGTCTACATTGATTTACCGGAGGCGTCATGAGTGATTTACAAGACAATGTCGTCTTAATTACCGGGGGTGGTTCCGGACTCGGGCTGGCACTAATAGAGCGCTTTATTGAAGAAGGTGCAAACATTGCCACGCTCGACATCTCTGCAGACAAAATAGCCTCTCTTAAGCACCAGTTTGGAGGCCGAATTGTCGCCGTTCAGGGTGACGTAACATCAGTGGAAGATAACCAGCGTGTTGTAGACGCAGCCCTAACTAAGTTTGGTAAATTGGACTGCTTCATTGGTAATGCTGGTATCTGGGATCACAATGCATCGCTGGTTAAAACTCCGGCTGAGAATTTAAAGCAAGGGTTCAGCGAATTGCTTGGTGTTAACGTGCTTGGCTACATTCTGGGAGCCAAGGCCGCCGCACCAGCTTTGATTGAAAGCCAGGGCAGCATGATTTTTACCCTGTCCAACGCCGCCTGGTATCCGGGTGGTGGAGGTCCACTTTACACGGCCAGTAAACATGCTGCGGTCGGTCTAATCCGTCAGCTGGCTTACGAGCTAGCACCAAAAGTGCGTGTTAACGGCGTTGGACCTTGTGGTATGGCGACGGATCTTCGTGGTCCTAAATCACTCAATCAGCAAGACTGCGCGATTATGGATTCACTAACCCCCGAAAAAGTAGCAGCAATTCTACCGCTTCAGTCTATGCCAGAAACCCAAGATTTTACCGGACCATACGTGATGCTAGCGTCGCGACGCAATAACCGAACGCTGACAGGCGTGATGATCAATGCCGATGCCGGTCTTGGTATTCGTGGTATTCGTCACGTTGCAGCAGGTTTGGATCTGTAAGGAGAATCCATGGAAAAACACTTTGTAATCATAGGTGGCGGCCAGGCGGGAGCGATGGCTGCCGCCTATTTGCGCCAAAAAGGCTTTGATGGACGTCTCACACTAATTTGTGATGAAGCCGTTATGCCCTATGAGCGTCCACCTTTGTCAAAAGCGGCACTATTAGATGACGATCCCCAGTTGCAATTTATCCTGCCAAGCGACTGGTGGCAGCAAAATAAAGTCAACATAATGCAGCAATACACGGTAAAAGCTATTGAACCGCAACAGCAACGACTTTGCCTAGAGAATGGTACGTTTATCGACTTTGATAAGTTGCTAATCACTACCGGAGCTTGTGCACGCCGTTTTCCGTTATTAGATGAACTCGGAGAGAGAGCGTTGACTTTACGTCATCGTCTAAATGCTCAAGCCTTGAGGCCTCATCTGCAAAAACAGGAGCGTATCATCGTTGTCGGTGCCGGAACTATTGGTCTGGAAGTTGCCGCCAGCGCGCGCCAAAGCGGATGTGAAGTGACCGTAATTGAAGCCGCTCCGGTATTGATGGGACGCAACACACCTAAGCCGGTACAAGAATTTCTGCTAGATTATCACCAAAATCGTGGCGTAAAGTTTTACTTCAATGCCCAAATTGAGTTAGTCGAATCCGCTAGTGACGTCACCCTTACGCTGCAGGACGGCCAGCAAATCAAAGGCGATCGAGTAGTATACGGCATAGGTATTGAACCAAACGATCAGCTCGCTCAACAGGCTGGTCTGGAAACACACAACGGCATTATCGTGAATAACCAATGTCAGACATCCAACCCAAATATCTTTGCCGCTGGAGACGTCACCCTGTGTAAAAATGCGCAAGGTCAACTGGTACGCAAAGAAACTTGGGAAAATGCCAACCAACAAGCCGATATCGCAACCTCGGCAATGCTGGAGCAACCTTTTAGTCAACCTGGTGCGGTCTGGTTCTGGACCGATCAATACGATCTTAATCTGCAGTTTGTGGGTGATATTCACGGTGAGCACTGGATAATCCGTGGTGATGTATCAACTCACAAAGCAATCTGGTTTAACGTAGTAGACAATCAGGTAAAAGGCGCCATCACTTTAAATCAAGGTCGCGAAATCCGTGTACTAAGAAAGTTGATCGATTCAGGTACAGTTGTCGAGATACCGTCCATAACTGATGAGACTGTGGCACTAAAAAGCCTGTTAAAATGACCTCTCCTCTGCCAAGACAAAGTAGCCGAGCCACTCTCGGCTACTTTTTGTGTTCCTAACCAAACGAGTCAGACCACTGACAACACCTCATTAAGAAACCTATTAACAATTCCATCATTATAATTGCCATTAATGACGAACTGTTTCTAAACTTCAAAGAACATTTCTCATCTAAACAAGATGGAGGTTTATCATGGCTGCGCAAAAATCTTTTCCTACTCAACAAGATGGACGACTTTATCTAACAGAGGGAGGGACGGAAACGGAACTGATGTATAAGTACGGTTTTGATTTACCCCAGTTTGCCATGTACCCCCTACTCGATAACCCAGCAGCGGTTGAAAAGATGAGAGAGATGTTCCGAAGTTATCTGGACGTCGCGGCGAAACATAAGGTCTGTGCACTTATGGGTGGGCTCGACTACCGCGCCAGTCCTGACTGGGGAGCGCTATTGGGCTACTCTGCACAAAGTCTCGCTGACGCCAATATTCAATGTATTGAGTTTCTTCGTGAGGTCGCAAAAGAGTACGCCACAGATATTCCGGAAGTTCTGTTCCAAGGTTTAATCGGACCACGAGGCGACGCCTATTCCACCAATCACAAGATCACGGAGAATGAAGCCGAAGACTATCACTCTGTTCAGTTAGAGACCTTGAAAAAAGCGGATGTCGATTTAGCGTTGGCCATCACCTTCAATAACATCCCTGAATCAATCGGTGTTGTCCGAGCAGCTCAGAAAATCGGTGTGCCTCTTGCCATTTCACTGACATTAGATAGCAGTTCGAAACTCAATTCAGGCCCCAGCTTAGCCGAGGCAATAAAAACGATTGATAGAGAAACAGACAACGCAGTCGAATTTTATTTGATCAACTGCTCTCACCCAGTGGAATATGAACCTGCGATTGAGAATAGTGACTGGATACATCGCATCAGAGGCGTTCGACCGAACGCGTCCAAGATGGAAAAACTCGCGCTGTGTAAGCTTGGACATCTCGAGGATGGCGATCCCGTAGAACTGGGCGAGCAATGTGGCGACCTGGCTAAAAGATACCCACACATGGACATTTGGGGTGGCTGTTGCGGAACCTGGGATAACCACTTGGACGAGATAACCAAACAGGTCATCGCGGCTAAAGCCAAAGAAGATTAGCTTACTTTTCGGTTTAAACTTACAACAAAGCTCTCTAACAAATGGGCTTTGTTTTTGTTTACTAAGAGAAAAGTGATAATGCGAACCAAAGACAACCACGTGACTCCAGAAGTGATGAATCAAGCCTATAGATAGCGCCCCCGTAACATTGCTGCTAGTTCACAAAATTTTTCATTTCCCAAGCATCACAACGGTGGCGATCTCATCACCCGACGTGGTACAGTCGGTGCCCCTATTATTCTCGATCACTTATCTATGGGCTGTATTTATCCGTAAACGTATAAAGAGAGCTCAATCAGGAGGCACTTAACAACCTGATCGACCCAAGCGATTTTAACAATCGTAAATAACTATAAAAAATAAAAAAATAATACTTTTGAAGACAATAACGTATCCCTCGCTTTCGACTACTTGTTATTTTAGAGAGAGATTACACCCCAATGAACAACGCAACTGGTATAAATGAATTAAACCAGCTCAGTTCTGACAGAGAAAAAATGGTTGATATTGTCTTAATCGGAGGAGGTATCATGAGCGGGACGCTCGGTACATTCATCCAACAACTAGAGCCCAACTGGACAATAGAAATGTTTGAGCGCCTTGATGATGTCGCTCAAGAAAGTTCCAACGCATGGAATAACGCCGGAACGGGGCATGCCTCTCTTGCGGAATCTAATTATACGCCAGAGATGCCGAATGGCCAGGTCACGATAGGTAAAGCTGTTGATATTTATGAACAATTTCAATTGTCTCGTCAGTTTTGGTCCTATCTGGTAAAGGAAGGCACCATTGGTAACCCAGGTAGCTTTATCAAAAGTGCTCCTCATATGAGCTTCGTCACTGGCGAAAACAATGTCGAGTTTCTGCGTAAACGCTTCAAATTGCTTCGAACTATTCCTCTTTTTGATGGCATGGTTTATTCAGAAGATGAACAACAGATCTGCTCTTGGGCTCCATTACTGATGGAAAACCGCGATCCAAGCCAACCTGTTGCGGCCACCCGTTCTCGTTTTGGTACCGATGTGAACTTTGGCGCTTTGACACATCACATGGTTGACGCCCTGGGAACAAATCACAACTTCAAACTCAACTTGCAACACGAAGTCCGTTCACTGAAACACCAGCCTGATGGTACCTGGAAATTAAAAGTGAAGGATTTTAGTAGCAACAAAACGCGTACCCTTCATACCAAATATGTATTTATAGGCGCAGGAGGAGCATCCCTTACGCTCCTGCAAAAATCAGGAATAAAAGCAGCCAAAAGCTATGGTGGTTTTCCTGTTGGTGGTCAATTCCTAGTGACCGAAAAACCTGACATCATTAAAGCCCACAAAGCCAAAGTATATGGCAAAGCTCCCGTCGGTGCCCCACCCATGTCGGTGCCACATATGGATACCCGAGTCATAGATGGAAAAGAAGTGGTTCTATTCGGCCCATTTGCAACCTTCTCAAGTAAGTTCCTGAAAAATGGTTCTTTATTAGACTTGTTTAATTCCGTACGCCCATCAAACTTACTGCCAATGACACAAGTAGGCATGAAGAGCTTTGATCTTATCAAATACCTTATCGGCCAGCTAACACAGAGCAATGAAGACCGAATGAATGCACTGCGCGAATTTTTCCCATCGGCAGACATCAAGGATTGGTCTTTGGTACAAGCAGGTCAGCGCGTCCAAATCATAAAGCATGTGCTAGGTAAAGGTGGAGAATTACACCTCGGATCCGAACTTGTTCACGCTGAAGATGGTAGCCTCACCGCCTTATTAGGCGCATCACCCGGTGCATCTGTTTCGACTTCGATAATGCTTCAATTACTTGAACGTTGTTTCAGTAACGAGATGGCTTCAGATAAGTGGAAGCATAAAATTAAAGAAATGATTCCATCATATGGGTTGCCATTAATCGAACACCCTCAATTGAATCAGGAAATTTTACGTACAACGAGTGAAATACTGCACTTAGAGCAGGACTTACTTGAGGTTCGCTCGAGTAAAGAAAGCATAGTGGAACAAAACGAACCAGTTTATGCCTGCAGGGCTTAACCTCCTGCGGTTTTCAACGTTTTATTCCCCTCTTCTACTCAACTTCCATAACTAAAATACCGCCCGTTGAGGGCGGCATTTTTTTCTTCAAATGTATGAAATGTAAGGAAAAACCTGAGCCTGACATAAACTCCTGCACTTCTCAGTCTAAACCCAAATACTCTTGTGGGCTCATTGAACGACTAAAAAGCAATCACTAAGAACATAAGAATAAATATGGCCAGCTGTCCCATATTTATTAATGACAAAACACTCAGCTAATATCCATCAAAACTTGATCGAGGTCAAATTAGTGCTACTTTTTATGTATGGGTTCTCTGTTTTTGAGAGTACACCCATACAAGTCGAAGCTGATTTTTCATTTTCAGATAGCCGTTTTTTCATTTTCAGATAGCAGAAAGCTTGCAAGATTGTGACAAAGATGACTATCGGGATGACATCAAGAACAAATGAATTGGAACTTAGTCTTTGTGTGTGCCTAATATCCTGTTCATTATAAGGTACTGTTATGAAAGCGTTAATTACAATCTTATGTATGTTTTTTGCGTTTACCGCTACCGCTGGTGAACGGATGGTTCAAAACAACAAAAAACTATACTCAGATACATTTGCTAGTAAAGAAGAAGCGATCAATGCTGGTTTCAATATGTACGATTCACTAGCGAGCGCAAATGACAACCAGTTACGTTGGAAACTGAATCCTACTGGTCAAAGCGTTGTCGGACATAGTATGAATGTAGAAAGTGCTCAAGTGAGGGTTGAGGAAGTCCCAGTATCTAGAGGTACTGTTGAGTATCGTGCCATTGTTGACGTTGATTTCAACTACAGAGTTAATGAAGACGGTCGCTAAACGACAGGTTTTGAATTGAATTAATAAAAAAGGCGAACGACTCAGTGAGTTGTTCGCCTTTTCTGTTTAGGTATCTTCAGATGGTATTTAGTTTAAACTAACAAATTTTTCTGTATTACCCGCTTCTTTCGCAGCTTTAAAATCTTTGGAAATACGTTCTAACTCTAAATATGCATAGCTATGCTCATTATAACTGCATACGTTCAAAGATATGGCTAACTTGTACACTGATAGCGCTCGGCTCATATCGCCATGTTCCATATAATACTTACCTAAATAAAAATAAGCTTCGGTAAGTCGCTGTGCCATCACTTTATTATCTGTTGTGCTATTAGTAACCAGTTTAACAGCATTTTCTTCAGTTATTTCGTTTAGCAGTATACCCGCTAACACCCAACCCCACTCATCGGTGCGGTTTTTATAACTCTCTTGTAACTTTGCCGTTGCTGCAGTTTTATCAACGTCCGATTCTATAATGTATAACCAGATAGCACGGAAAGGATCATTCGGGTTGTCCTCATGGAAAGTTTTCATATCTTCCAGTGCAAGTTCTGGTCTTCCACCATAATAAAGTGCAATTGCACGGTTGTAGATAGCCTGCTTATTACTCGGGTCCAATTCAAGAGATGAATAAAATGCGTCATAGGCAGCATCAAACTGACTCAGTTGGGTGTAGTACATCCCAAGCAGATTGTAGATATCAGGTTGTTGAGGGTTGATCTCCAGCGACTTGGCATAGTCTGTACTCGCCAAATCTCTTAACCCAATCTCATCATAATAGAGACCTCGTTTTAAATAGATTTCTGCACGAGCCTCATCGTCGAGTTCTTTATCTGTCAGGAGCTGATTTAGTTTTGCAATATTAGCCTCTGCCATTGCATTCGGTTGCAACGGTACAGCCATAGCTGGATAAACTAATTGTTTTTCATTTCGGGTTGAGCTTTCTTGTGAAATGTCTTGCTCAACAGGGTTACATCCTGTCAAAACAATCAGCGCACCTAGACTATAAAACTTATACCATTTAACCATATCTTTACTCCAATTCTACTCCCTGAATCAGCTTGGGAGTCATTCGAGCACCTTTATAGCACAAAAAATAATCAAATTGCCAACTATTAACCAAATACTCAATAAGGATCTCATTGTTACTGATCTAGTTAGTGATCACTTTACTTAAATGTCTTTTCCTTGCTGTCTATTTGCGTGTTATCGAAATGCATAGCTCTCCACACAAATTGGCTAATCATTATTTCGTCAAGCCATCAAGTGCTACTCGCAAGGGAGCATAAACAAAAACAAACACCAATGAACTCAAACAATCAAAATGATGTTCATTTGTTGATCATTATGTCCACTTGTGTTTTTATTGCTTCAGTGACCGATTAAAAAATGAGGAATGCAATAGTGATTAAACTGATTATCACGGATATGGATGGGACGTTTCTAAACCGTCATGGGGATTACAACCGCGAGTTATTCCAGCAGGTAGTCACTAGCATGCAAGAGCATGGTGTGAAGTTCGCCCCTTGTACTGGCAAGCAAGTTGAGCGTGTTGAAGAACTATTTGGTGAGCAAAGCAAAGATTTTTGGATACTCGGAGACAGTGCTACTCGTATCAAACACTAGGGAGAATTTATTTATCAATCTCTTCTCAACAATACGTTAGGTCTTAATATCATTCAGCAATTAGAAACTATCGAAGGTTCACATATTGTGATTGCATGTACTCCTGAATTTGCAGCCATCAAAAGAGATACACCCGAGCATTTACGCACCTTAGTGAGACGTTCTTATGCCGAGGTAAAACTGGTCGATTCATATGAAGATATTGCTTCTGACTTCGTTAAGATCACTGTTTATGATGAGAACAAACAGTGTCCACTAATTCGTCCTCAACTCTCTCACTTTGACGAACAAGCCTATATCGTTGTATCAGAAGCTGCATGGATCGATATTGCGAATGCTGGCGTTCACAAAGGAACCACCGTTGAAAAACTGCAATCCATCGTCGGAGCGACAGAAGCTGAAACCATGGTATTTGGAGACGGATTCAATGATATCGAGCTAATGGAACGTGCTCACTTTAGCTTTGCCATGCGTAATGCTTTTGAAGAAACGAAAGCGGCGGCAAACTATATTACCCGTTCAAATGATGAAGATGGCGTAATGCACACGATTTTACAGTTCCTAGCCCTGCAAACAAAATCATAACCTGTTCCTTAAGTTGGGCTGGCCACTTTAAAGATGGAAACTCGACAAGCATAAACGAACAGATATGAACACAAAGCGTGTTTGTTTATAATGGTTGCACTAGTTCATGAATAGAAAATGATAATGGAAAAATTTTCACCAGAAGAACGCCATCAGTTAATCCTGAATTTACTGAAATCTCATAATAAAGTGATGGCAACTGACCTAGCCGTGCAACTTGGGACCACCGAAGCCACGATTCGTCGAGACTTACGTTTTCTTGCCAATGAAGGATTATGTAAACGAATTCATGGCGGTGCGCTGTCTCTCGTGCCACCGACAGGAACGCAAGAGCAACGCCTGGAGAACAGAAATAGCGAAAAACAGGCTTTAGCACTTGCAGCACTAACTATTATCAAAGCAGAACAAGTCATTTTCCTAGATGCCAGCAGTACCCATATGTTGCTAGCAAGCCTGTTACCTACTGATATCGGTTTAACGGTCGTAACTAACAGCCCAGCTATCGCCACCCGACTACTGGAAAGGCAACATATCAGAACCATTCTTATTGGTGGTGAATTGAATTATGCCGTTGGTGGGGCCATCGACATTACAGCCGTTGAAGCACTAAGCAAATTTCGATTTGATCTTTGTTTTATGGGGATTTGTGGTTGGTCGTCTGAAGCAGGATTCAGCGCGATTCACTATCAGGATGGCGAGTTCAAACGCCATGCAGCATCAAAAGCTGGCGCAATTGTTGCGTTATGTACTGAGGACAAAATTGAAGCATTAGGCCCCTACCCATTTATGGAATCTAAGGACGTTGATTACCTAATCTGTTCTCCAAGCAATACGGTAGCAAAAGATTATTTCAGCCAATTAGATTGCACCGTGATTACCACTAATCCTCTTTAACGAAAAATTCTAAGGCTTCTAAAGTTGATATGCCGACTATCGTTCAGACAACTTGAATTAGGCCTATCAACTCTACCTAACACAAAGTTGGTAAGCATCATTCGTCAACCGTCTGTTTGCGCATTTGTAATACCGCCTACCATTTTAGCGTTCGACTAAACTCTTCTCCTTAAATGAAACCTTTTTGATATAAGTTGGGAAAAATCTACCTGATTAATCTACACTTTCTACTTCCTACCAATTCATTTTTCGACGTTCCTTGAGGGAAACATCATGAGAATTTCACCTTTGGTATTCGCTTTACTTTCCGCCAGTGGGACCACTTGGGCGGCAAGTCCAGCAAAACCTTTTGCAGATACGATCTATGTTGGCGGCGAGATTATTACGGTTAATGACTCCGAACTTACCACTGAAGCTTTAGCGATTAAAAATGGTCGCATTTTAGCGGTCGATAAAGAATCAGAATTGATGAAGTTACGAGATGATCATACGAAAATTGTCGATTTAGATGGTAAAACGATAATTCCAGGCTTTATCGATGGTCATGGACATGTTTTTAACACGGGCATTCAAGCATTATCTGCGAACTTACTTGCCGATCCTGATGGTAATGTAAATAGTATTGCGTCGCTGCAAGAAGAACTAAGATCTTGGGTGGCGAAGCCAGAAAACGGCAAGCATGGAATCATCCTGGGGTTTGGTTATGATGACTCACAGCTAAAAGAGCAAAGGCATCCTACTCGCCAAGAATTGGATGAAGTATCTAAAGACCTTCCGGTACTTATTATTCATCAGTCAGGTCACTTAGCAACGTTGAACACTAAAGCATTGGAGTTGGCAGGTTTGACGGCTGAGAGCACCGATCCTGATGGCGGTAAGATTCGTCGTGAGAGTGATGGAAAAACACCTAATGGTGTGCTGGAAGAAACTGCTTTCTTTGGGACCTTGCTACCGCTATTTGCCAAACTCAACGCCAAAGAGAATGAAGTCATTTTTAAAGCGGGTATGGAGCTTTACGCAAGTTTTGGTTATACCACCGCTCAGGAAGGCCGCGCTTCAACGTCGGCGGTGAAAACCATGTACGACTTAGCTCAATCGGGAAAACTCCCTATCGATGTGGCCGCGTATCCTGATATTCAAGTGGCTCAAGAGGTTATCTCTCCTCCGTATTACTCAAGTGAGTATTCTAATGGATTCCGCGTGGCAGGAGCTAAGCTTAATCTGGATGGTTCTCCTCAAGGCAAAACCGCTTGGCTAACGGAACCTTACCTTGTTCCACCTGTTGGTCAAGAGAAAGGCTACAAAGGTTACCCGAGTATGAGTGATGAACAAGCCGCTGAGCTTATAGAGTTAGCACACCGTAATGGGTGGCAATTGTTAACCCATGTCAACGGTGATGCTGCAATTGATCAATTGCTTAATGGTATTGAAGCGAGTGAGAAAAAACACGGTGTACCTGACCGAGGTTTTATCGCAATACATGCGCAGACCGCTCGTAAAGATCAAGTAGAGCGATTTAAGCGCTTGGGCGTTTTTCCGTCGTTTTTCCCAATGCACACTTTCTATTGGGGTGATTGGCACATGAATTCCGTTTTAGGCAAAGATCGAGCAGAGAATATCTCGCCAACAGGCTGGGCTCGATCTTTAGGCATGATTTATACCTCTCACCATGATTCTCCTGTGGCTCTACCTAACTCAATGCGTGTTTATTCCGCGACAGTTAACCGCGTAAGTCGTACTGGGCATGTTTTGGGGCCTAAACAACGCGTGTCGGCGCTGGACGGATTAAAATCGCAAACATTATGGGCGGCCACTCAATACAAAGAAGAGAAAAGCAAAGGTTCTCTGGAAGTAGGAAAACTCGCTGACTTGGTTATTTTGTCTGAGAACCCGCTCACGGCAAAACCTGAAACACTGGCCGATATCAAAGTATTAGAAACGATAAAAGAAGGGCTAACGGTATATTCAAGTGATCAACAAGTCGCCGCAGGTAGTTGCGTAAACACTAAGCGATGTCAGGAAATCGCAACTGCCACGATGATTTCTGCCGGACTATTGCATCACTCCCACTGATCTCTTTTTTCAGTCTCTTACTTTTAACAAACAATTAGGAAGCCAGTTGTGCTTCCTATTTGTTTAACCAACTCTATCTCTAAAATATGGATATATTTGAAAAACAACAATGAATCGCCGCGATTCACTGGCATACAGTTCGTTCTTACAGACTATTAGAGGACATTAATCATCTCGTTCAATCGTCAAAAAGGGCCTAACGTTAGTAATTTCAGATCCAAAAATTTTCTTACCCATGACCAAACTAAATGCAGTCTATGAAACAATCAGCAATCGTATTGAATGATAGCGCTTGTCTCATTCAATTTTCTACTGACTTAATGTAATAGTGGCAAGCCTGACCATGTTGTATAACAAGCTAAAACGCATGAAAAAACTTAATCTCATTTTTGTCGCTTTGATCCTTAACTTGTTAGTTGGGTGTTCCTCCGCTTCGGCCATAAGCCAAGATAAAACAACAAGTTATTCCAGATCGCATCAGCTTACAGGTAAAGCTTCATGGTATAGTCAAAAGTTTCACGGAAAACGTACAGCAAGTGGTGAGCGATATAACAAAGGAGCTTACACAGCAGCTCATAAAAGCTTACCTTTTGGAACAATCGTGAGAGTCACTAATACAGCAAACGCCAAAAAGGTAGATGTCAAAATCAATGATCGAGGTCCTTTTGTAAAAGGCAGAGTCATTGATCTTTCACAAGAAGCATTTGAGCAAATAGGCAGCATCAAAAAAGGCGTCGTGCCGATCAAAATTGAGATTATTGATGATAGTAATACCTTTAGGTATAAAAACTAAACCCCTGCTCGAATTCAGCTTGATAGTAAACAAGGCTCAGACTAAAACCTTTCGTGACAGCCCTGAAACAACAGCTATGCCGTTCCGTTATGATAGGCTTTTAACAACAGCCACTGCTGCTAACAGCAAGAAAATCGCACCGCAACACTGATTGAAGATTCGCCCATTGGTTAAAAGTAGCGTTTTAACCTTATCAGCGAGTCTTGCCACGCTAAACTCTACAGCGAACTCGATGCAAAGAAAGCTGAATGTTATCACCAGGAACTGTGGAATAAATGCTTCTTCTGGGTTGATAAACTGAGCTAAAAAAGCCGTAAAAAATAACAATACTTTCGGGTTGGACAGTGCTGCAAAATACCCTTGCTTAAACAGCTCCTTAGGCAACACAGAAACCACATTTCTTGTTTGTTCTATGCTCACTGCTGATACGAAGAACAGCTTGAAACCTAACCAAGCAAGATACAACGCACCCAACCATTGAAGACCAATCATCAACTCAGGTTTTGCTTCTAGTAGCGTGCCCAATCCTAGCATTGCTACCGTGATCAATATGAAAAAGCCACTAATCCCCCCACATATCGTCCAAATTGTCTTTTTATAACCATATCGAGCACCATGACTTAGTGCCAAAAGTGAGTTTGGGCCCGGCACACAAGCAAGACCTAGAGCAGACAAAGCAAAAACACACCAAATTTCAAACGTCATAAATAACCGATTAATTGAGAAACTGAATTGGGTTTAGTATCTCTCAGTTCCAAAATTGTTTATGGTATATTCTGGACGTAAAACATGACTATTTAGACAAAGGGCGCGAGACAAATGAACGCAGAAAATGGTGTCCGGTTTCTATTGATACCTCTGAATAATTTTAACATGCTTCCGTTTGGCGGCTTCTTGGATAAACTCCGTTTTTCAGCAGATGAAGCCGATAACAGTCAACAACGGTATTGTTCATGGAAAATTTTATCTCACACCAAAGGTTTAGTTGTTTCCAGTAGCGGGATCCCGATTGAAGTTGATCTCGACCCTAGCGAAGTTCAGCTTGCGGATTTTGACTATGTGGTTCTGTTTGGTAGTCGCACTGCGATTGAATCACAGCAACAATCAGCTTATTACCGCTCTTTTATTCGAACTGTTGTCGCAAATGGAATACCAATAGTAAGCATCGATAACGCTTGCTTTACCCTTGCTGAGCTAGGGTTACTGAACCGTCACCAAATCGTGGTTCATTGGCGACATCATAGTGAATTCAAAGCGACCTACCCTAAAGTCGTCGTACGAGATGAACAACTTTATCATTTTGATCGCAAGCTGATCAGTTGTACTGGGGGAAGTGCCGCTATCGATCTTGCGGTGGCAATTTTGCAAAAACATGTTGGCCAGATAAAAGCAGAAAAAGGCTTAGCGGATATGCTGGTTGATGAAAACCGCAGTATGCAGCACCGCCTGAAATCGTCACATCAAGGACTATACCAGAATCGTCATATGGATAGAGCGGTCTCTTTAATGCAAGAAAACTTAGAGCAGACAATAACCGTTGAACAGGTTGCTACGCTCATTGGCATCAGCCGACGACAATTGGACCGTTTATTTCAGCAAAAGCTTGGCGTTTCCGCGCGTCACTATTGGCAAGAGTTGCGTTTACAACATGTGTACTGGCGATTGACGCATTCTAGCCATGACCTTGTGCAACTTGCAGATGAAGTTGGTGTAAGAGATATCAGCTATCTATGCAAGATTTTCAAAAAAAGATTTGGCATCACACCAGGGCAATGCCGTCGCGATCCAATAATTTAACTATGAGATGTGTTTATTTAAACCCTTTTCGAGGCTAATTTATTTTTTAATCTGTCTTTCTCGGCATTGCTAAATGATCAGAATGCAAAAGTGAAGATAACTTTATTGTTCGAGATAAATTGGCTGCTGACACAGCCAAAACGATACGATTATCTAATGAAAGAAGACTTATAAGTTTTAGGCAAGTTTATCTACTTTGAAAACTGATTTCACTTGTCACGTAAACAGGTATTTTTAATGTATTAGATTCAGACGGAACATATTCTAGTTTACTTAAAGCCTTTAACGCGATGAGATCCCACTCCCCCTCGGGAGATGACTCTACAATTGTAGGGTTAAATATCTCTCCATTCGAGTCTATTAAATAGTTGATTTGTACATAACCACCTATTTTTGGCACATCAATATGAGGCTTTAAACTGAACCTAAAATCTTCAGATGTCTGAACCCAATAATCTTGTAAATCCTGTAGCTCAACTTTAATTGGTGATTGTGTCAAATATACTTCCTGCTTTGATGCACAACCACTTAAAGCTAAAAGACTTATCGATAATAAACTCAAAATTCTCATTTACACTCCTTGTAAAATATAACACCTTGTTATGGGGTGAGTAGCATAATGCTGAAGCTTATTAAGCCACCTTATAATTTATAATCAACAGGTTGAATGGATAAAAGAAGGTTGGTTCACAAAATCGAGCATTCGCTCTAGGTTGACCTGATTGAAGGCTGACGATGAGTATTGCTAGCTAAAGCCACTGAAAAATGGAAAATTAGGCCTCACCTGTTAATGTTCTAGTCCAATTGTTTTAGAGTATGCCTCCTACGGTAGTCGATTTAACTAAACAGTGAATTTATGCAAAAAAACTCTGATCTTATCCATCAGGCCAATCGCGAAGCATGTTGGGCGATACTTCTTGCTCTGGGCTACTTTGCCTGGTGGTACTGTGGTGCCTATGTTTTCTCTGCGCCAAAAGACGAACTGCAACTCCCTCAATTATACTGGGGCATGCCACTGTGGTTTGTATTGTCATGTGTACTTGGCCCCATCCTTTTTACCGTGCTATGCGCGCTAATGGTTAAATACCTTTATAAGGATATCCCTCTCGATAAATACGATGACGAACATTATGAATAGCCAGCTTATTATTCCTTTATGTATTTACCTTTTTGCGGTTTTCGCTCTGGCATTCCTGACTCGCCGTTATCACAAGCCGGGGAACTTTCTTACCGAATACTTCGTGGGAAGCCGCAGTATGGGAGGATTTGTCCTTGCCATGACGCTGGCGGCAACCTATGCGAGTGCCAGTAGCTTTATCGGCGGACCGGGAGCGGCTTACAAAATGGGACTGGGCTGGGTGTTGCTGGCAATGATCCAGCTGCCGGCTACCTGGCTGACTCTGGGCGTTCTCGGGAAAAAATTTGCGATAGAAGCAAGACGCCATAACGCTGTGACGATCAACGATATGTTATATGCCCGTTTTAAGAGCCGAAAAGTCGTGATCTTCTCTTCACTTGCTCTGCTTCTGGCCTTTTTCGGAACAATGGTAGTGCAATTTGTTGGGGGAGCCCGCCTGTTGCAAACTGTGCTTGGGATCAGCTATCAGAATGGGCTACTGTTATTCGCCTGTACAGTCGGCATATACACGACGATTGGTGGTTTCCGGGCTGTTGTTCTGACCGACACCGTTCAGGGGGTGATGATGGTCATCGGCACCATCGTTCTGCTGGCTGGTGTTATTCATGCTGGTGGGAGTCTGGAAAACCTGGTCACTAAACTTCACTCCATTGACCCTGCTCTGGTGACACCATATGGTCCGGATCATTTCCTGAGTCAGCCGTTCATCCTGAGCTTTTGGGTTCTGGTCTGTTTTGGCGTGATCGGGTTACCTCAGGCTGCTGTACGATGCATGTCATACAAAGACAGCCCTTCTCTGCATAAAGGTATGGTGATCAGTACAATTATGATTGCATTACTGATGTTTGGAACTCACCTGACCGGAGCCTTAGGCAGAGCACTAGTGCCAGAGGTTGCCAGCCCGGATCAAATCATGCCAACACTGATGATGACGGTTCTGCCCCCGATGTTTGCCGGAATTTTTCTCGCAGGGCCAATGGCGGCCATTATGTCGACTATCGATTCACAGCTGATTCAGGCATCATCGACGCTGCTGAAAGACCTTTATATAAACTATATCAATCCCCAGATCGTTGAAGACAAGCGTGCAGACAGTAAACTGAACCGCATTTCACTGTGGACGACAGCTATCTTCGCCAGTCTGGTTTTTGTTGCTGCGACGAATCCCCCAGATATGATCATCTGGCTGAACCTTGTGGCATTGGGTGGTTTGCAGGCGGTATTTTTATGGCCGCTGGTATTTGGTTTGTACTGGTCAAAAGCGTCGGCAACCGGCGCATTTAGCTCCATGGTCATCGGGCTAGGCGTATACATCAGCTTAGTTTGGATCAAACCCGATATGGGTGGTGTTCACCCCATCGTTCCGACGATGATTGCGGGCATGCTTACGTTCGTTATCGGCAGTTTATTGAAGCCGAATGCTTCTGAAAGCAAAGAGCTAGTATCAGTCAAAACATACTGCACACAGAAAGAGCGATAGTTGATAAAAGCGACATGCTCATGGGCACAGATAGGCACAATTGTTCCTAACTGTGCCCAATAAGGAATGACTCAATTCCGCAAATATAGGCAAAGTTCAGATGGAGTAATTTGGGCAGGATTAGATAAACCCCAGATACGACAAAGCCCGCTATAAAGCGGGCTTTGTGTTTGTTCACGAAGAACTAAATTTGGTGGGTCCGGGCGAACTCGAATCGCCGACCCCTACCATGTCAAGGTAGTACTCTAACCAACTGAGCTACGGACCCAAATTTTGTGTTCCTGCTTACCATTCAAATCAGAATGGTGCGTCCGAGTGGACTCGAACCACCGACCCCCGCCATGTCAAGGCGATACTCTAACCAGCTGAGCTACGGACGCATTTCTCTGGAACGAGTGGGATATTAGCCATAAGCTATCTGGGGTGCAAGCATAAATTCACTAACTTTGAATCGTTTGGCGAAAATGTAAACTCAACACCCGTTTTTAGGCGTATTTATAAGCGAAACATACCTAATACGGGTATAAAAATGTGATCTAGGTAACTTTCGAATTTTTGCTTAATTATCATAAGGTACGTCACTCAGCATCCAGATCTGTAAGGTATAAGAAACATCAGGACAAGAACCGAACAGAATTTGGTATTTAGGCTCAAATGGTTCACCGATATAGGTGGTACGAATCAATTCGCCGGTTTTAAGATCCACTTGAGTGACAACTCGCCCTTTGAAGTTTTGAAAAATGACAAACTGCTCGCTGTGATAAACCATTTGATCTCGATAAAACAAAAAATGGTCTTCTGGTGTATCAGTAAGCCTGCATTCCAACGGCTTTAAATTAGGAAAAGCATTGGCATTTGAAACGAACAGCAACAGAGCAAAAATCCATCCATATCGCATAGCACTAACCTACTTTTTGTTTCTCTTTTCAAAGTATAGAACTGATATCCAAATTACTTCTAAATGCTTGGCCCTAAGTTACTAAAAAGGCTTTGACTCAAACAAGTCAAAGCCCCAGAAAAGCTACATTTTATTTTTCGTTTTCTTGATGACTAATCGTCTATTGTTAATCATCCGGAGCATCAAACACCACGTTGTAGTTCTCGGTGTAAGTACAGTTTGGTTGACGGCTGCACGTAAAAAAACGTCGGCCTTTAAATTCGCCTTGGCTGGCTGTCTTAATTATCATCGGGCTGCTGCACTTTTTACAAAAACGCACCTCTTTATCCGGCTCAATCAAATCGATGTGGGCCGCAAGTAAACGACGTAATCGCCCTACTTGATAGCTGTGTTTTATCGATGTACCAATTAACGGCAAGTTGGCTGTTTTACACACGTGAATCAACAGCTTTTGTCGCGCAGCCTTGCCTTTGTTGAGAGGCTTTCCATCATCCAACTCTAAGATCACTCGCGGTTCTAACGTGCGCGGGTCACAAATTACATAGTCAAAATAGCTTCTGGAAATACGGTTACTCGCTACAAAAAGCTGCCTTTTGTTTTTAATGTCCCTCGGCGCAACCAAGCTGGACATATTAACTTTGCTAAATATCACCGCGTGATCGCCAACAGCCGTTCTTAAGGCATTGAAAAACGCAGCTTCTTGCCCTCTTAACAAAGCACCTTTTGAGCTATATGAGTAGTCTCGGGTGTCATCATGCTTGAGCACATACTTTTGAATAATGAAGAAAAAAACAACCAGAAGAACTACGATGATAAAAATGTTGGTCATAGAGAAATCGAGCCGAAAACAACAAGTTGCTCAAGCCTAAATCGAAACGTTAACCAGAGCAACAAAAGGGCTCAATTTTGCAATAATGGTGAGATTCAGGGTAGGAAATGAGCTTAACAGAGGCCTCTATTAAGCTCTAAGATCTAACTGTTGGCATCCGGTTGATGCTCTGGCATTGCATCAATGAAAGCCGGAAGTTGGTAACAGGCTTCAACAATCGAGTTGATTATCGGATAAGCGGCCAAATCAACACTAAAGCGCAACGCATTATACACTTGCGGTACCAAGCAAATATCAACGATAGACGGCGAATCGGTCAGGCTGAACTTACAATCACCATACGTTTTTCGATGGGCTGCAAGTTTCTCCTCTAATGAAGAAAACCCTTTGTTAATCCAGTGATGAATCCAGGCAACTTTACGCTCTGCATCACACGCCAACTCCCCTTCCAGATACTGCAAGACGCGCAAATTATTCAAAGGGTGAATCTCCATGGCAATATCCTGTGCCATGGAAAGCGCTTGATATCGTAAAGGCGAACGCTTTGGAATGACAGCAACATCCGGATAATTTTCATCGAGATACTGAATAATAGCCAGCGACTGGTTTAATCGAAGCTCACCATCCACCAGCACCGGCACCAGCTCAGAGGGATTCAGTTTGTGATACTCCTCGCTGTGTTGCTCTCCTCCCTCACGCACCAAGTGCACCGATTTTGATTCATACTGGATCTCTTTAAGATTCAGACAAATGCGCACACGATAAGCCGCGGAGGATCGCCAATATCCATAAAGCGTGATCTGTTCGCTCATTCATTTTCCCTGCATTAATGCTTCAAGTACTGGCTAACTTGTTGATCAATCGAACCGAAGATATTGTTGCCATCTGCATCAAACATCTCAAGTTTGATTGCATCACCAAACGACATAAAGTTCGTCGACGGTTTACCATCGCGTATGGTTTCAATCATGCGCACTTCAGCAATACAAGAGTAACCGACGCCACCTTCTTCAATCGATGTGCCATGTTCAGTACCTTGTTTGTTAGACACGGTACCAGAGCCGATGATCGCTCCAGCGGACAGCGGACGCGTTTTAGTAGCATGGACAATGAGATCCGCGAAGTCGAATGTCATGTCCACCCCTGCATTCGGGCAACCAAATGGCTTGTGGTTGTAGGTCGAAACCAGCGGTAAATGCACTTTGTTTTCGTACCATGCATCACCGAGTTCATCTGGTGTTACCGCCACAGGAGAAAATGCAGATGACGGCTTAGACTGGAAGAAGCCAAACCCTTTTGCCAATTCGGCAGGAATAAGTCCGCGTAGTGAGACATCGTTCACCAACATGATGAGCCTGATCGATTCTTGCGCCTCGGCGATACTCGCACCCATTGGCACATCACCCGTCACTACCGCGACTTCGCCTTCGAAATCAATGCCCCACTCGTCACTGGCAAATTCGATGTTGTCGCAGGGTCCGATAAACGCATCTGAGCCACCCTGATACATCAATGGATCTGTCCAGAAGCTCTCAGGCATTTCTGCTCCACGAGCTTTACGAACCAGCTCCACGTGGTTTACGTACGCGCTGCCATCTGCCCACTGGTATGCTCGTGGCAAAGGAGATTCACAATAGTGAGCTTCGAATTCTTCAAATCCAGCGACGGTGCCATTATTCAGTGCGATGTACAATTCTTCTAGTTGCGGTGCCACTACGTCCCAGTTGTCCAGCGCGACTTGCATCGTTGGCGCTAAATTTCTTGGATGGAACACTTCTGTCGCTGGTACGCAGCGAGTTAGATCTTTACTCACGACCATCAACAGGCCGTCGCGAGTACCATTTTTCTTGGTTGCTAATTTCATCCTTGCCTCTTATTTTTCTTGCCAGCTGTAGACGTATTCTTTGTTTTCTACCTTTTCCAGTTCATCCGAGAACTGAAGCGCGTGGCGCGTATCTATCATCACCGCCACTTCGTCGGTAAACTTCTTCTTGTACTCCTGACCCGCTTTAAATGCTTTCGGGTGAGGGCCGTGCGTAAAGCCAGCTGGGTGGAATGTCACCATGCCCGCTTCAATATTGTCACGGCTAAAGAAGTCACCTGCGTGGTAGAACAAGACTTCGTCATAGTCATCATTATTGTGGTAGAACGGTACTTTAAGCGCGCCAGGATCACTTTCTATCGGACGAGGAACAAAGGTACACACCACAAATCCTGCTCCTACAAATGTAGTATGCGCGGACGGTGGTAAGTGGTAACGGTGCGACATAAGTGGACGAATATCACGCCAGTTAACTTTTACTACCGCTAAATCGCCATGCCAGCCAATCGCGTCTAAAGGATTGAACGGATAAGTAATCACGCTAACTTTGTCGTGACGCTTCACCTGTACCTGTGTGCGGTTCTCAGAATATTGCGCTCGGAACTCATCGTTTATCGACGGTGTTTCCAGTACGGCAGGATCAAACACAGCGTGATTTCCCACCATGCCCTTTTCTGGCAAGGTATAAGCCGCATCGGTGTTTTCTATCATCAGAATAAACATCGGCTCGCTTGGCTCTAAGCGCCAGCTCGTTGAGCGCGGGATCATGACATAATCCCCTTCGCTCACCTTTAAGTGCCCGTAGTCACAGTAAAGATCGGCAGTCCCCTGGTGGATAAACAGCAGCTCATCGCCGTCCGCATTTCGTACCAGAAAATCCATCTTTTCATCCATACGCCAAACACGGATTTTGCAGTTAGCGTTATGCAGTAAATGCGGCACTGCCCAAGGCGTTATGTGGCTGGCTTTCTCTACGAGATTGAAATCAAACGCTCGTGGGCGAAGCTCCCCTTCCCACTCAGACCAACCTGTTGGTGCGTGTTGATGATGAAAATGTGCCGCAGGGCCAAAGAATCCACTTCGACCTGCTTCACGTTCATAAATTGCCTCTTCCGGGAAATCAGCATGTGCTTGCTTTGAGCACACTCCCTCCCGATGAGGGAATGTGATCCATTTATGCATCGTTCAGTACTCCTCGGCGAATTTGGTCTTCTTCAATCGATTCAAATAGCGCTTTGAAGTTACCTTCACCAAAACCTTCGTTACCTTTGCGCTGAATGATCTCGAAGAACACCGGGCCAATCACGGTTTGCGTAAAGATTTGCAGCAAGATACCGTCTTTCGTTGGTGCACCATCAATAAGGATCTGCAACTCACGGAGTTTACTGACGTCTTCTCCATGACCTTCAACACGTTGGTCAACTTTCTCGTAGTAGGTATCTGGTGTTGGCATAAAGTCCATACCACGGTCGCGTAACGTTTGAACGGTTTGATAGATGTCATCCGTTGTCAGAGCAATATGCTGGATGCCTTCGCCATTGTACTCACGGATAAACTCTTCGATTTGCGATTTATCGTCAGAAGACTCATTGATAGGAATTCGGATTTTGCCACAAGGTGCGGTCATCGCGCGGCTGACAAGGCCTGTGAGTTTACCTTCAATGTCGAAGTAACGAATTTCTCGGAAGTTACCGATGCGCTCATAAAAACCAGACCATACGTCCATGTTGCCCTGTTTAACGTTATGGGTCAGGTGATCGATCTCGTAAAGACCCACATCAGATTTCGCCAGACGCGCTTCTGCATCATCGTAAAAACGGAAGTCAACATCATAAATACTCTGCTTACCGTATCGGTCAACAAAATAGAGCAAGCTCTCGCCGATACCATATATAGCTGGGATGCTGAGTTCCATCGGCCCGATTTCGGTTTTGTATTCTGTTCCGCCGTTTTGTATTGCGTGCTCAAGCGCCGCCGTGGCATCTTTTACTCGGAATGCCATCCCACACACGGACGGACCATGTACCTTCGCAAACGCTTCAGCTTGACTATGAGGCTGCGCATTGACGATAAAACTGATGTCACCCTGACGATATAACCAAGCTTCTTTCGAACGGTGCTTGGCAATCTCTGCGAAGCCTAACGATACAAACAGTGCTTTGAGTTGTTCGATGCCTTTACTGTCTGCAGCCGTGTATTCCACAAACTCAAATCCGTCTGTACCTAATGGGTTGTATGCGTCCACCATGACTTTCTCCTTGCGTCATTAATTTGTTTACAGCGTTTCTAAACTATTTTTCTAACTTGGCGCAGGCGGAAGAAAATTGGAATACATCAACCAAAATCTCTGTTTTCAGGTTTCGAAGGTGTAAATGTAAAATATTTGTTACGCACAAGATCTATGCAATATCCGCCCGTAAATTTCACAATATTAAACATTAATTTCAATAAGTTATTCTCTTTAACTGGAATTACAACCACACAGACCAATGTAAACAGATTGTTACCGTGGTGATATTTATTGGCAGTGTGGTGATGTTTTAAACAAATCATTCACTTACATTAAAGCAGCGCCTTCAGCTTGCATGACCTTTCTCTTATAGCCTGACAATGCGATCAGTTTCTCAGCATATCTGGTTATAATTGTGTCAGCCTCCCCACTTTATTGATTCATCTCAGTATCCCTAACTCTCCAGTATGTAATAACAACGACTCTGTTTAGAGGACGTGTTCTAACTCCCCCGTTTACGCCCTCGCCCTACAAGATGAGACCTCCAAATGACACAAATTAATCAAGAACGTCTAGTTGACCACTTCTGCCAACTGGTTCGCATTGACAGCGAATCGATGAATGAAAAGCAAATTGCAGAAACGCTGGCTGAACAATTGGGCGAGTTAGGCTTTACCGTTCAAAAGCTTCCTGTTCCAGAACATATTTCCAATGGCTTCAACGTATATGCGCGTTTGGAAGGAAAGAAAGCAGGCTCTATCCTGATGAGTTGCCACATGGATACAGTCACGCCAGGTATCGGTATTGAACCGATCATTGAAGACGGTATTATTCGCTCGAAAGGCAATACGATCCTTGGTGGTGACGACAAATCCGGTATCGCCGCAATTATGGAAGCTGTACGTTGCATTCAAGCGGAAAATCTAGCGCACAAAACGTTAGAACTTGCTTTCACTGTGCATGAAGAAGGTGGTCTGTTTGGCTCTGAGTACTTCGACATGACACATGTAACGTCAAAAGAGGCAATCGTACTTGATACAGGTGGCCCAATCGGAACGATCGTGACAGCGGCTCCGGGCCAGCAAAAGATCGTTGCTACAATCAAAGGCCGTCCGGCACACGCAGGTCTTGCGCCAGAAGAAGGCATCAGCGCAATCATGGTTGCGGCAGATGCAATCAATCAGATGAAACTCCTTCGTATCGACGAAGAAACGACGGCTAACATCGGTATGGTAAACGGTGGTCAGGCGACCAACATTGTTATGCCTGAGCTAAAAATTGTCGCTGAAGCGCGCTCGCTAAATGGCGATAAACTGGAAGCACAAGTCAACCACATGATCTCGACCTTTGAGTCTGTTGCAGAAAAACACGGTGCAGAAGTCGACATCGAATCTAAACGTGCATACGATGCGTTTGTTATTGAAGAAGACAATGCACACGTTGCTGATATCAAAGCGGCATTCGCGGATATGGGCATCGAAGCGTTTACCAAAGGCACGGGTGGCGGTAGCGATGCGAACAACTTCAACAAGAAAGGCCTGACAACCGTTAACCTTTCTACTGGGATGGCAAAAGTGCATACCACGGAAGAGTACATCGCCGTTGACGATATGGTGAAAATCACTCAGTTCATCAAGCACTACCTGGTGAAATAATCGAAAACAGAGATATCGCCTCTCACTGGCGATACTGGTTGAATACAAAGGCTCTCGCTTTCGTCGAGAGCCTTTTTTATTCTGCATCCAAAACACTCACATCGCTCAAAAGCGGCGTTTTATGGACGAATACCATCGCCCCACGCTAAAATGCGCTACTTTTGATAACTTCGTAAAACTCTATGACCGACGCTGATATCGAGCTTCAACACATTTGGCTGGAAGTTCAGGCAGAACGCTGGCACAACATCCCTCGTTTCCTGTTTAGTTTTTACTGCTACAAACACAACCTCGTTAGTAAAACGAATAAGCCGCGTTGGGAAACCGCGCGTAATGAATTATCTGCATCAAGCTCAGTTCAAGCTCGAAAAAACAGTGTGATTGACCCGCTGGTTCCGGAAGACGCAGTCGTTGGTTTGCTTAAAACGCTATACAAAGATGGAGAAATGTCTTTCGACGCTATGGCGAAAACATTAGACACGTTTTTGCACTATGTGGTGGTGAGTAAACAAGAGCACGCAAAGCTCAAGCCAAATATGCCGGCGAGCTGGTATCAGGGGCATGAAAAGCCGTTAATGGCTCGTTTTGACCTGGCAGGTATTTCAATCAAGAGCCGCTAAGTTTTAAAAAATAAGCTAACTCAAAAACTTAATCGCCTAGCCACTGTTAGTCAATGAATAGCGCGTAGTCAATGAATAGCGCGAAGTAAAAAGCCGAAGTGAATCAAGAGTGACTCATTTCGGCTTATTAAATATTAAGGCTTTAGATTAAAGCTCGGTCATAAAAGTGCCAGCTGGTTTGATCGGCAGGTACTTCTCATAAAAGTTGTCGTAAGCCGCTTCAGGGTTTAAGTCACTAAACACATCTGGGTACATGATTTTGGCATAAAACTGGATCAACGCGCCGTCGATGATCGTGCGGCAAGCACCGTGGTAAGCTGCATACATACGGTTGCTTTTCACCGCAGAAATTGAAGACCAACCAATACGATTTTTAAAGCCCGCTAATCGCTCTTTTGCCAATGCTTCGTCAACACCTTCGCCCATGATCATCGAATCATCCGCACTGCCAGACTCGTAGCCAGTCATTACGATAACGTCAGGGTTTGCTGCAATGATCTGTTCTGGGTTCAGCTTGCCCCACCATTCAACAAACGGTGCAGAAATGTTGTCGCCACCCGCCATTGTCGCAATAGCGCCCCACATGTTCTTACCGAATGTGTAGCCAACCTCATTGACACCAGATGCGCCGTATTCGGTGTAAACTTTCGGTTTATCCAGATTGGCTTTGGCTAAACGATCGCTGATCATCTCGACGTTCTGTTTGTATTCATTCGCGATGGTCTCTGCACGCTCTTGCTGGCCGGTGATTTCACCAATCAGCTTAGTCGTCTGAACGTGACGCTCTACCGTTTGAGCGTTGTAATCCACCACGATAACGGCAATACCTGCGCTCTTCATGCGCTCAACGTCTGACTCCAGTGCTTTGAACTGCCAATCCGCAAGCATTACCACATCCGGGCTCAGGCTTATTACCTTCTCAACGGAAAACGCATTGGTATCGACACGGCCAATCTCAGGGATATTATCCAATGATGGTCGATGCGCCACATACGCCTGCCAACTTGCTGAACGTGCCTGCCAAATGTACTTTGACATGCCTACAACGTTGTCATACGCCGCTTCGGTACCGATCGCCATGTAATCTTCTGGGTAGAATCCCACTACCACTCTTTTCGCCGGCGAATCAAACGTAACCTCACGCCCTAGCACATCTGTAACGGTAGTTTGTTCGGCAAAAGACAACGTGCTAACGCAGACAGCAGCAAGCGCGAATAAGTGTTTCAACATCAAGAAGGTTCCTTTTTATTCCATGAGTCAGGCAGAGACACTTCCACCCTCGTGGCGTATATTAATTCTTTTGTTAACGATAATGCAACTAACTATCATTAGTGCTAATATCGCCACCTTCTCACGAGCTCTGTAGGCCCCTCTACTGGTCGTAAAATAAATAATAATTAGGTAGTAAGTCGTGCAATCTGCAGTTTTAGAACAACTCATTCAACAACAACGTAAGAGTGAAAAACGTCGAATCTTGGTGATCGGAGCTTTTGGCTTACTCATCCTGACGACCTTCATTCTTGATATCATGACAGGCCCCTCTTTACTGGATGCAACCAAAGTACTCCACTCTCTGTTTGAGTTCATCGGCTTTCCCTATCAGGTTGCGCCATCCACCCAGATCATTGTGACTGAGTTGCGACTTCCAATCGCGATAATGGCGATTGTTGTTGGCGGCGCGCTTGGTATGGGCGGCGCAGAGATGCAAACCTTACTCAATAATACAATGGCCAGTCCGTACACCTTGGGTATGGCGGCAGCGGCTGGTTTTGGCGCGGCGATTACTCTTTATATGGGGTCCTTCGGTTTAAGCAGCTATTACGCGGTGCCGATGGGAGCATTCTTATGCTGTATGCTTTCAGCGTGTTTTCTATTCTCGTTAGCATCAGCTCGTCATATTAGCTCGGGACAACTCATTCTGGCGGGTATTGCCCTACTGTTCTTATTCCAGTCACTCTTATCTCTGGTGCAGTTTGTCTCCTCTCCAGAGCTTAGCCAGCAGATCCTGTTTTGGCTGTTTGGTAGCTTAACGAAAGCAACCTGGAATACAGTCGCGATTACCTCTGCAGTTGTCTTCGTCGGCGGGATATTATTACTTAAAGACGCATGGAAGCTTACCGCCCTACGACTGGGTGAAGAGCGAGCGAAAAGCGTCGGCGTGAACATCACTCGCTTACGCATGAAAACGCTGTTTATTGTCGCGGTCATCACCGCTACTGTCACCAGTTTCGTTGGGATAATCGGATTCGTAGGCATTGTCGCGCCAAACATGGCTAAATCTATGGTGGGAGAAGATCAGCGCTTCTTCTTACCGCTCTCCTTCTTGATTGGTGCGTTCTTACTTTCTGGCGCTTCAGTACTGTCAAAGATCATCGTTCCAGGTGCATTATTCCCGATCGGTATCGTTACGGCGATCATCGGCGTACCTTTCTTTTTCTGGTTGATTTTGGCGAAGCGAGGTTAATGATGCTGGTAGCAAATAATGTAAATATTCAGATTGAGTCACTTACCCTTGCCAAGAACTTCAATTTCACATTGGAACCGGGTCAGGTAACCGCCGTTCTTGGTCCAAATGGCGCGGGTAAAAGTACGCTACTCAAAGCCATTTTTGGAGATGTTAATCTGGCCAGTGGTTCCATTTCTCATTACGGTGACGAGCTAGATAGCAAGTCTCTCTCCTCATGGCGAGCCAAGTTTGGTTACATGCCACAGGACATCGGCTTACAGGTTAGTTTGACCGTTCTTGAGGTTGTACTGATGGGACGTTTAGACAGTTTAAGCCTGCGCATCGATGACAAATTACTTGGTGAAGGCTTACAAATACTAAACAGTATTGGCATGGCGCATTTAGCAAACCGGAACGTAAGCTCTTTAAGTGGTGGTCAGCGTCAAATGATCTTGTTCGCGCAAGCCATCATGCGTAACCCACAAATTATGCTGCTTGATGAACCCGTCAGCGCGCTTGATCTTCACCACCAACATGTTTTGCTCGATCACCTTGTGACTCAAACCCGAGCCGAGAATTACGTGAGCATCATGGTACTGCATGATCTCAATCTCGCCGCTCAATACGCCGATAATCTATTGGTGATAAAACAGGGTGAACTGGTTAGCGTAGGCTCGCCAAAAGACGTCTTAACCACAGAATTAGTAAAAGAAATCTATCAAGTGGAAGCGAGTGTTCATCGTGACGACGACGGCATACCATTCGTCAGAACGATGAAGGCCAGTTAGGCGAAACTCGGTAAATTGGCGTTGATGAAATATTGCTAGATATCGCAATAGCTGCCGATATCTAGCAATAAATTATCACTTGGGAACACATCCAGTTTGTTTGCTATTTCGCGTTTAATACGAAATTTGAATTGATACCCCTAGCCAAGACGCCCCCTCTCTCTTATCGCTTGAAGAGTGCCAATTTTCAATGAAATCCCACTTGGAGTTCGTCACGTCATCGACGCCTGAGTCGAACCACTCGCCTTGGGCACTATTGAGAATGCAATGCAATGAATCATACACCGAAACTACGGATATAAGCATCGTTTTATTTGGGGTAGATTCCTCCATATACAGACTGCTCACCGGAACCTGTAATTTTTCCATCAGCTGGAATTCGACAGGAAACACCTTACGCAAGTATCGGTTTGTTTCATCGTCACGAATGACAACTTTACACTGCAAGCCAAATTGACCAAGAACATAAAGCATTGCGCCTAGGGAGTTGTACCCCGAGTGTTCTATGTAATCTGGATTCTCTCCGGGTGTAATGATCCCGGTGACTTTGTAGAGCTCTAGTGCAAGGCTGGTTAAGTCGTATGAATCGTTTATTTCTATTGAAGACCCTGTGAATGCAACTTCTTCTGGCACATATCTTCGTAATTCAATAGACGATGTAAAAGGCAATCTCCCCAAAGCTGCTAAACATGCAACTACACAATAAGGACCACAATACAAACTACCATCTGGCTGCCTTAATTTAGGAAAAATACTCATTTGATCCTCATTGTTGTTTTAAACACATAGCGTCTACTGTATTTGGTGCTTTTCTAAGAAAGGAGTCAGTTTCTCAATAAGTTTGGGTTGAGCACGCTCAGCTTCTTGCATGCCTAGTTGAGCGCCTGCTTGCATTAATGCCGGCGATTTTTCTACAAGTTTTTGCCCTACAGGTGTCGCGTAAAACTCAATCATTAATTCGATTTCTTGTTGGCTGAAAGCTTGAGAATAAAGTGCACCCATCTCAACGATGATGTTTTGGCGATTGATATCATTGATGAACCAATCTCTATAAATGTTAACGAGTTCCTCTTTTTCAATTGCATTCAACTGAAGGTTATTCGCTAATTGTTCGATGACTGGTGTCATTGCTTCAAAGCCACCGGAAAGCTGCTTCTCAACTTTCATCACCTCTAGTAAGCGATCGACGACTTCTTGTTTATCAGCTGCCATACCACTAATTGGGCTAGCCACAAGTAAAGCTACCACCATAAACTTGCGTAAATTTTTCATTTTAACTCTCTAGTTTTTTAACATTCTGTTGAGGGAGAAGAAAAGGCAGATAAAGTGCCATCTGTTGCGAATCTGCTTTAAACACTGTTAGCTATTTTATTCACCCATAAGACCGATGGCATACTCACGAAGAACTCTGGCATTGTCTGCATAAGCCGCATTGCCACAAACAATGTTTTCATAACTAATCTCTGGTGATGAATAGAATGGATGCGTTTCATCCGCATAAGCCATGATGGTACCTTTGCCACCACAAATATAACCATATGAATACTTTGTAATTTTACTCGCTAAGCTTAAGGGGAGTCGTTTTGAAAGATCAAATGGCATTCCACCAGTTTGGTTCGATAGCGTTTCCATATCATGGCTTGCCCACGCCAAATGACCTAACTCATGTTCTAACACATGATCTTTACATGTAAGTCCAATTGTAAAAAACTGAGGATACACTGATGGACGAGTTTCACCACACCAATCGGTTGTAAATTGCGAGATGTTTTTTTTGAAAACCAGACCATAAAAACCCGTTTTACTGCCATTGACCCGCTCAACTTCTTTAGAGTAGTAATACGCTAAAAAATCGTGCACTACGCTAAATTCTTCCGCTTCTTCCCCAAGAATTTTGGGAGCATAGATAATTTTGTCCAACGTCCGCTTTATAGGAATACATGAGTTTTTCAAAGCGCTATTCGAAAACGTTATCCATCGTTGAATGTGATCTTCGATGACAAATGACTCGTAATCTTTTTGAACTGAATCTGAGATAAAGAATGTAATTGGTGTTTCTAGAGTACGTGACATTTGACATTCTGGTAGGTCAAGAGTACTACTCAGAGAGTCCCAACATAATCCGAAAATGAGTAACACTGAAGCTAGTATTTGTTTCATCTCACTACGACTCCTTTCTGACTAACAACCCACATTTTTCAGACGTCACCAAGCGTCTTTTTCTGTCCACTATGATGTCGTCTTTTTTTGAGCACTTCAAAGGATAATCAGTAAGTTAGCGATCGACACTATGAATTTAGCGATACAATATTGCATTATTCTGGACTTTCGATGTGACACAGCCATTTGAGGAACTTTTGTTACGGGAAAGGCACACATTCCGCTTATGAGGGAAGCTACCACTATAAACTTGCGTCAATTTTTCATTTTAACTCTCTAGTTTTTTTAACATTCTGTTGAGGGATGAGCAGCGCAAAGCAAAAAGGCCACGCGTTGCGAATCAATTTTATGCGCTTTGCTATAGGCATTCGTCACACATCAATACGTCTGCAATGTGGTGTGAATTATTTTGCAAATATTCGATATCAGCTAAATACGCCAAGTGATGGCCATTTTTAATATTTGCGATAAAAGCTTCATTTCCACTGCTCGCTTCATTATGAATATGCTCAACCAACGCTTGGATTCGGTGGCACATATCAGTAACAAGAGAAATTCGTTCCGCTTTACTCAAACCATAAGCATCACAAAACTGCTTTGCCCTAATCGACTGCGAATGTAGATCCCCCATTGCATCATATTTATCTGTTTTGAATGGAGCCCAACAATAAAGTGCGTAAGCAATATCCCAATTCCTTGGAGCCGGGTGAGCAGTGTCAAAGTCAATAACCCCTACGACTTTGGAACCAACCAAAGCAACATTATATGGCGCATAGTCACCATGGCAGATAACCTCCATTGGTTCTCTACATGGGAGCATCCAAGTTAAATCTTCTGCTGAATTTTCTGATATAAATGAGCGAGATGCATCATGATACTGACGTAATAGCTGGCCAGCTGAAACGAGAGCTTCTACAGTTGCGATATTTCCTTTGAGAGGATAGTTGAAAACCTCACCCTCAACATATGACAGAATTTCATTGCCATTGTTGTCAAAGCCGAAAGGTTTTGGGGCAGAAGTAAAGCCTTTATTGGCGATATGTAATAGCAACTTTTGAACGGTTTCAGACCATTTACCACTTGGGCGAGACACCTTGTCCCCTAAGCGATAAATTGCATTTTCTCGTCCGCCATGCAGTTGTTCCATTTAATTCCTTATATGTATTTTACTTGTAGCCAAACGCCTCGAAAGTACATCATCATGTGCGTACTTTTTTGGTTTGCGAGTTACTAGTCAACCACGCCAACTTTCGATTCTTGCTCGGGTTTTGACCACTTGATAATTGCTCTTAGGTTCATTGAGAAAAAGATGATATTTGCAATAATCATGGCAACACTGCCTGTAAGGTAGCCAACCGCGACCCAACTCGTATTTCCGCACATCATTAGAATGAAGCCGATTTTGTTCTTATTCCCGATCTGCCAAATTGCGAGAAATGTAAGCACCATAGCAATCCAGTCAATCCCATAGTACTGAAAGTATTCCATTTTTCCTCCTGGTCTATAGCGCCGTGGTTAAGTGTTTCAGGAGCTCAAACACATTGTGAGTTCTGGGTGTCCAGTATGCTCATCTAGTTGTTCGCTGACCACTTTGAACCCCTGAGACAAATAAAACTGACAACTAGCTTGGTTTTCCTTGTATACGGACAGACTTAATACCGTTCTCTGCGCTTTAGCATGGCTCAACAACTGCTTACCAATGCCTTCACCTTGACGTTCGGGAGCAACAAATATCGCAGCCAATTTATTTTCATACAACGCATAAAAACCAATTACTTTAGACTCAACTTCATAAACGTAGGTCTCTGAGGATGGGATATAGATATTACGCATGTTATCGAGTTGAGATTCCCAGAACTCTGCTGAAACGAAATTATGGGCTTGAACTGAAGCTTTAAGCCAAATTTCAAGAACTGAATCTAAGTCATTTTCGTTGTACTTTCGTATCATTTTCAAACTCTAGACAATCAAATTTATTGGGCAACTTCACGCCCTATTAATGGGTGAACAACGAATACCGAAGTCACTACAAACCGCCTTAATCACTCAAACCAACGTATAGCTAAAATACCACGTGTGCCGAATCTCGTTTAAATTATTTGTTACGTGCGATACTTAACCAGCTGTTGCCATTCAGTAAAGCTAAATACAGTACTTGGAATTCTAACCATGCGTCTAATCATACCCTCCATGTAAGTCAGTTCTAAATATGACCATATGCTAAAACCTGAAATCTCAACATCACAACCATGTCCATCCCAAAAAATAATCCCGCGAGTTGTATTGACAGAAAGATTTTTAAAGATAAATTGAAGATACTTTCGTTTATCAAAAGCTAGAAAAACAGATGATAGAACGAAACATATAAGCAGAAATAGGCCAAACTCCCTAGACATCGCATAAAGCGCGCCAAAAAATACAGCATCTTTAACTAACTCAATTCCCAAATACCTATCAATCTTTAATAGGTCTCCATCTTCCATATTTTCTCCAAAGCACATAACGCCACATTACTGTGTGAGCGACGCAATAACCTGACCATAACCATTACGACGTAAACACATGACCCAATCCTGAGCTGAGAATGCCAAGCGTTGGGAACGCTGCCTTAAACGCTTGTATGGTAAATTATTAAACATTAAGTGAGGTTAGAGAGCTTAATCACTAAATTATAAGCAATTATCGCTGTTATCAACCCGAGTAATATCGTTACTAATCTTACATTTAATTTACTCATAATCTTCTCATGCTGAAGAATAAAGATTAAAGGTAATAATGGGTCAGATAGTGCTTCCAATGTAAATCCATCGGCAAGATCATTGGTAAAAAAGTACGATTGCACAGCTAACCATAAGAACCAAAAATATAGAGACCATTTAGAATGCAAAATTGCATTAGTTCCCACATAAACTCCTTTGAGCGATAAGTCGCCAAAACTACCAATAACCATTGGGGATGCACTAGTTAACAACTACTTAGATCAAGCTTATAGTCCCTCACCATACCACCGAAAACACAATACCAAGAGATGGAATGAAAAATGCCATGCGTTGGGAGTCACTCTTCAATGCTTTGTTATGTGCGTGGATTTGATACAAGCTCAATATCTCCAGACTGATTAATTCTAATTACGTGGTAAAAGTCGAAGCCACCAGATAGATAGCCAAGACTTTCCTTTGTATAGAGCTGACCATCTTTTAACTTAACAGAAACGCTATAACTGCTATCGGACAGGTTTTCAAAGTAACACCGAAATTTACCACCTGGCACTAGGCCGCTCACCAAACACGATTTATCACTAACAGCTATTTCTACAGACTCAACAACTTGGCGGGAAGCGTTTTGGAATTCCATACTCGCACCCTTATTGGAATAAAAAACGTAAACCAAAGCAAACACGAGCAACAATCCAATTAAAGTCAGAAGAAGCAAAACAATGGTCGTAAATTTAAATAGATTTTTCATATTAATCTCATTGAAAACGCATCATACGAATGTGGCCGTCTCGTTTATTCAACAGAGCAACTTGTATAATTTCTTTGGGGTGGGTACAGAATTTACTGCACATAACGCTATTTAGACGTCACCAAGCCTGCATTTTCTGTCAAATATGATGTCGTCTTTTTTTGAGCACTTCAAAGGATAATCAGTAAGTTAGCGATCGACACTACGAATTTAGCTATACAATATTGCATTATTCTGGACTTTCGATGTGACGCAGCCATTTGGGGAACTTTTTGTTCGGGAAAGGCACACATTCCGCTTATGAGGGAATGTTGATGCGAAATGACAGAGGGATGGCTGAAATAAAGCAGTCCGTCAGTTCTAAATACAGAAGTAAATTAGAGCTGACGGGTGGAAAGAGGTAGTGGGCAAATAAAGATAAGGCGAAACCTTAAATCTCACATTTTAAATATCCATCTATTTATTATCCGCAACATTTATCGTGATCACGCCAGCTGCAAGCGCCATATCGACCACCTTTTGAAATTCGGAAGGGTGAAGCATGACATACCCCGTCAAAGCGTACCCATCATGTTTGGAGGTTGGATCTCTTTCACCGCTACCACTTATGCGGATTTCACCGGCGACTAACTCTGCCTTTCCTAACATGACAACACATTCGTCTTCTTCAACTTTATCCGTTGAAGAATATTCTCTAACAATTCCTACCTTCATGTTTATTCACTCATATAAGGGAGTTTATTGAATAGTAGTAACGCCCTGAAAGTTCGTCAAAATAGAAAGTGATGTTGTAGGCTTAAAGCAAAAATGGAGTATGCGCTGGGAATAACTAAGTAGAATCTGTCAGCTCTGATTGCAGAGTAAATAAAGAACTGACAGATTGAAAGATTTAGGTGAGCTACATTGTTTATTTGGCTACTTAAGCGCTCGCCACGCCTTTCGCTGCTCTTTATCCATATACGACCAGGCAATAAAACGGCTGATTTTTTGTCCTTGGCTCATCTCTACCACACGAATGGCTTTTACGCCCAATTTCTCAAGCTGCTTGCGCATAGGGCGAACATTCTCTTTTTTCGAAATCAGCGTAGTAAACCAGAGCACTTGGGCGCTGAAGGCTTGGCTTTCGTTAGCCATTTTACGGATAAACGCCGCTTCTCCGCCTTCGCACCAAAGCTCTGCGTTTTGACCACCAAAGTTAAGCGTTGGTTTTGCCGTGTTTTCGCGCGCTGGTTTCACGCCTTTCTTACGTTGGTTAGCTCTAAGGTTGTCCACTTTACGTTGACTTCCCATCGCGGCTTCTTCTGCCGAACGGTGGAATGGAGGATTACAAGTTGTGACATCGTAACGCTCATTCGGCTGAATTACCCCGCGATAGATGTTTGCCTGGCTCATCTGGCGAACCAGTTCGATTCTGCCATTTAGTGACACATTGCCATCGACGATTGCCTGAGCCGATTCAATAGACTTAGGATCAACGTCGCTTCCGGTATAGTGCCATCCGTATTCTGTCACTCCAACGATTGGGTAGATACAGTTTGCACCAACGCCAATGTCCAACGCTCGCACATCGTGATGCGGGTATTTACCTTTCACTTCCCCATCGAGTAACTCAGCGACACGGTGAATGTAATCCGCACGTCCCGGAATTGGTGGGCAAAGATAGTGTTCAGGGATATCCCAGAATTCAATATCGTAATGCGCGGCTAACAAGGCTTTATTGAGCATTTTTACCGCTTTTGGATCAGAGAAGTTTATCGAGTCTTCCCCGTTTGGATTTTTAATCACAAAAGCTTTTAGCCCAGGCTCACTTGCCGTCAATTTTTTAAAGTCATAGCGGCCACGATGCTGGTTACGTTCGTGTAATCCACTTTTAGCTACTTTAATGAAGTCCACATCGCTGTTCGTTACCACTGGCGATTTTGCTTTAGCAGAGTTTTTTTGCTTCACGCGCTTTTCGACTTTTGCATCGCCTCTACTCTGCTTTGGCTTGGCATTTTTTTTAGAATTTTCTGGCTTAGCGGTGTGGTTATTGTTCTTCATTCAAATTCGCTTTTAAATCGAGGTAAATCATAAACAGACGGGCATCAAACTCTAACTGGTGATACTCGGGTTCCATATAACAGCACAGTTGGTAAAACGCTTTATCGTGGTTTTTCTCTCGCGTATGAGCCAGTTCATGAACCACCAGCATTCTCAGTAGTGGCTCCGGAGCTTCTTTAAAAACACTCGCGATACGAATCTCGTTCTTCGATTTGAGCTTGCCACCATGATTACGACTGATCACGCTGTGCAGCCCTAGCGCATTATTAATCAAGTGAATTTTCTTATCGTAGACCACTTTACTGATAGGTGCTGCTTTCTTCATGTAACGATTTTTTATCGCTATGGCGTACTCATACAGCGCCTTTTCACTTTTAATTTGATGACGTTCTGGATAGCGTTTTTCAAACCAAGGAACCAGTTTACCGCTGTCTACCAGCGAGCTAACTTGCTCAACAATGTGTGGAGGGTAACCCTGAATGTATCGAAGTGACGGATGCATGGTATAAAGTCTGCTATGACAAGGGAAAGGCGCTAAATATACCTGAGATAATCAGCACTTTCACCCTCGCTTTGACAATAGATTTCGCCTTTCAATTGTCGATAAAGGCCGTTAAACTTCGCATCCCAAAGATAATGGAGAGAAATTCAATGAAACGTGTCGTTCTTTACGTCAAAGATAAATGCCCCCACTGCAAAGATGCTCAACGTTATCTGGACTCGAAAAACATCACTTATCGCCTGTGCAACGCGAAAATGCAACGTGGCCGTAAAGAGCTGGATGCGCTGGGTGCCCGCTCACTTCCAGTCCTGAAAATTGGCGACCAATTGATGATTGGCTGGAATCCCAAAAACTTTGAAAAGATGTATAAAGGTGACTAGGGTCTGATTACAAATAACGTTTAACGAAATCAATAAACGTTCTGTCTGCAATCGATAAATATCCGTCTTTCCGCCACGCTAGCGCCAGATCGAGCGTCACTGGCGGATGAAACGGAATCCCCACCACATCTTTTTCATGCTGAGTGACCAGTTCGAGTAACGCCGTAATCGCAAACTCATGCTTTACGATGCTGAGGATCAATGGCAATAAGTTGGTTTCAAATGACGACTTCATGGTAAAGCCGTGCTCCTCGCTGACCTGGTCTAAAAACTCACGATGGAAGTAGCCGCGTTGGAACATCACCAATTCGTGTTCAAAAAACTCATCAAAGGTGAGTGACTCACGCTGTGCTAACTCGTGCTCTGGCGCAACAACGGCAACCATCTGGCTGGTAAACAGATGATCGGTCTCGAGATCGTCGGGTACATTGTCACAACTTATCACCCCGATATCTAACCGTCCATCAAGCAACATACTTCTTATCGAATGCGTGCCCGCTTCCACCAGCGTTAATTTCAAATCCGGGAACCGGCTCTTAAACGCCATAACGATACGTGGGAAAAAATAGCTTCCCATCATCGACGGCGTACCCAAGCGCACCTCACCTTTAGCCAACCCTTTAAGTTCGTTAATCGCGAGCTGTGCATCGTGCAATTGCTGAATGACCCGCTTCGCGTGCACCAGTAAGGTTTCGCCCTCTTGGGTTAGGCTAATCTTCTTATCTTCTCGCCGAAACAGCGTGACTCCCAGAGACTGCTCGAATTTTTTAATAGAGATACTCAAGGCAGGCTGAGCAATGTTCAGCACCTTCGCGGCATGGGTGATGTTGCCTTGCTCTGCGACAGCAAGGAAATGTTTCAGTTGCTTCGATTCCACTAGATCAAAAATATATGGTATCCATATTTTTAATATATTTTTTTAATTTACGATTAGCTGATAGATTGATCACAGTTTCTTTATATTGCGCTCTCGCATCAGGCAGGACACATGGTCATCTTCGGCACGCCAGAATACAAACGAATCACGCTCGCTCTTGCGCTGGGTTCATTCTTAGTCTTCTCTAACTTATATCAATTGCAGCCTATGTTGCCGACCTTTGCTCAGTTGTTTGCCATTTCTGAAACGCAGGTGAACTGGTTGTTTGCCTCCTCCACGCTGGCGCTCTCTTTCAGCCTGGTACCAATGGCAGTATTGTCTGAAACCATTGGGCGAAAACCGGTCATGATGGCTGGCTTATTCGCTATTCCGGTTCTGTCTGCACTGATGTTACTTGGTGATTCATTTCTGTTTTTAGTTATCTGCCGCGCCCTTATTGGTGTTGCATTGGCGGCTTTTGCTGCCGTAGCGGTCGCCTATATGGCAGAAGAACTCGATAAGCACGCCTTCTCCATGGCGATAGGTACCTATATTGCAGCCAACTCATTAGGTGGCATTGTGGGACGTATTAGTGGCGGCTTATTGGCTGACAACTTCAGTGTGGATGTAGCGATTGAAGCTATAATGGTAGTGACCCTGTTAGGCGTAATTTGCGTACATTATTTGCTGCCAAAACAACGCAACTTCACCCCTTCTTCGAGTGGATTGAGACAACAAAACCGCGCAATCTTAGGTCACTTCAAAAACCAGCGTATATGGTTCGCCATGTTGATTGGTGGCCTTAATTTCGCACTATTCGTTAACCTGTATTCAGTAATGGGTTTCAGATTGGTTAGTGAGCCGCACAACATTCCGGTCGGCTTGGCATCACTTATCTTCGTTTGTTATTTAGGTGGTACGTTCTCATCCCGTTGTGCAGGCCACTGGAGTAAACGTTACTCATCTATTTTGGGTATGTTCTTAGGTGCCATTCTCAGCATGAGCGGCATGTGGATAGCGGCAATTGAAAGTGTGGCTGCCATGCTGTTTGGCTTGCTTCTGATTAGCTTTGGCGCCTTTTTCACTCACACCCTAGCGTACGGTTGGGTGGGTCAAAAAGCGACAACCGCGAAAGCGACCGCAACGGCTCTATACCTGGTGCATTACTATGTAGGCGGCAGTCTTGGTGGATTCTTACTGCTTTACTGCTGGCAACATGGCGGATGGTCTACAGTTCTTATCGGCGGTAGCGTTGTCTATCTAGCGATGTTTAGCGCGATAGCTTATCTCAAACGCATCACACAGACACACGACACAAAGGAAAGTGAAGAAGTAGCCAGCTTGAGAAGAAGTTGATAAAGATCTCTGCTATGCTTGCGCCACTTTCAAAATGATTTAAAAATCGTATGTCAACGCGCTCAACACCAACAAACCAAACTACAGATGTAAACGCGATCACCCAACAAGTGGATCAATGGCTGAATGATGTCGTTATCGGACTGAATTTATGCCCGTTTGCAGCCAAACCGCAACGTAATAAACAAATTAAAATCTTCGTTAGTGAGGCGTCTCAAGAAGAAGCCTTGCTGGAAGATATTTTGTTGCAGTTAATTGAACTCAGTAATACAGAGCCAGAGAAGCTGGAAACGACCTTAGTCGTTGTTCCGAATATGCTCGACGATTTCTGGGACTACAACCTGTTTATTGATTGGGTTGAAGGCTTAATCAAGCAGCAAGATTGGGAAGGTATTTTCCAGGTGGCTACGTTCCATCCAGATTACTGTTTTGGTGGTGCAGAGCCAGAAGACGACGAGAACCTGACGAACCGCTCACCTTATCCGATCTTCCATCTTATTCGTGAAGAGAGCATGGAAAAGGTGTTGAAACACTACCCTGATCCTGAGTCAATCCCAGATACCAACATCGCGCGTGTTTCTGCCCTTTCAGAGGAAGAGCGCAAAACGTTGTTCCCGTATTTATTTAGATAAGTTACGGCTTATAACCTTCAGAGCGGCACCCTACTTCACTCCAAGCGGCAGATTTAATAGTCAGTTAGACTCTTGTCTCTTGGGGAATAAAGAGCGGTTTGTTATCATGACCGCTTCAATCGATTCAATGGATATCAGAATGCAACTGTCAAAGCTAACCCAAGAGATTTTTGATCACTTATACCGTGACATCACCGAGTTCCGTAGCACGTTCGATCTTCCAGTCGCAGACGAAGCGAGTCTGGATGCGCAAGCGGATACGCTACACACATCTTTGGCGATCGAAGAGCTGACTGAGCTGGCAGAAGCAGATTGTAAAACAGAACAAGCAGACGCAATCGTAGACAGCGTTTACGTTCTTATGGGTCGTCTTGTACACCTTGGTAACAGCAAAGTGGAAGACAACCTGGCGATCAGTTACTTGATTGACCTGCTACTGAACGTTGCGGTAAACCGTGGTATCGACTTTATCCCTTGCTGGGACGAAGTGCACTCAAGCAACATGAGCAAAGTGTGCCGCAACGAAAAAGAATACACAGAAACAGAAGCATTCTACGCAGAACAAGGCATCAAACTGATGGCGGTTCATCAGGGTGAGTACATCATCGCCAAATGTGCAGAAGACTTTGTATCTGAAGGCAAAACGGTACGTAAAGGCAAAGTTCTAAAATCGGTTTACTACCGTCCGGCGGACCTTAAGCCACTGACGCAATAAACAGCGACAAAAATCACATCGAAAAAACGACCCGAGTGGGTCGTTTTTTATTGCTTGAAAGCTAAGAGAGAATAGGAAAACCTATTCGAAAAGCAGATACGGTTTCTCTTCAACCATCACTCTTCTTACCTGAGTGTTGAAAACCTCTCCCAGCCCCTCTTCTGTTAATACATCCTCAGCTTTGCCTGATGAGTGCAACACGCCATTACTCAGCAGCAGCACCTTATCAGCATGCCTTAGTGTTCGGTTTAAATCATGGTTCGCGACCAACACACCTACACCTTGAGCCGCGACTTCAGCAATTAGCTGATAGAGCAGCCCCTCTTGGGCGATATCTAACGGAGCCGCAGGTTCATCCAAAATCAGTAGCTGCGAATACGGGTTGATACTGCGCCAAACCTGCAAACAGACACCGGCCAGTCTCACACGCTGCCATTCACCACCAGAAAGCGTCTGAATGCTACGGTGTAACTTATCCTGTAACTGAACAAGCTCAATTACTGCGTTTACCGCGTCACGCACTTTGCTGTCGCTGATCTTCACCCCACTAGGTAAAGACAGCGCGAGATACTGAAATACATCGACGTTAAATACTGGTCTGGATTGCTGACATAAATACCCTCTCAGGTAAGCCTGCTCAGACAACGGCATAGTGAGTAAATCCCCGCTATTAACGCTCACTTCACCACTCACAGAATCGTGGCTGGTAAGCGTGCCGGAAATCGCGGCTAACAGCGTACTTTTCCCCGAGCCGTTTGGGCCGACGACATGCACGATCTCCCCTGCGTTACATTCAAACGACAATGGTAATAGTCGGTTTCCTACCGCAATATGCTTAACGTGCATCATGACTCTTCACCAGCATCCAAATGAAAATAGGCGCACCAATCGATGTGGTCATTACGCCCAGTGGCAGTTCAGCAGAGTCGAGTAATAATCTCGCACCGATATCCGCAAACACCAACAACGCTGCACCCGCTATCGCAGACAGCGGCAACAAATAGCGATTCTCGGTACCAAATGCTAAACGCAGCAGATGAGGCACAACTAATCCAACAAAGCTGATGATCCCTCCAAGAGCGACCGAACCACCGACAAGGATTGAAATCGCTAATATCAATTTCCAACGCATTTGATGAACATCGATGCCGAGCTGAGTGGCGTGGATTTCACCTAACATCAGCTTATCGAGCGGCTTACCCTTACAGCACAGCCAAATCAAAACAGGCAACATCACTAATGTTACGGTATGCTGATACCAACTCGCCCCACCAATGCTCCCCATCAGCCAATACATTAACTGGCGAAGGCTGAGATCATCGCTGAAATAGAATGCCCAAGTAACAATTGCACTGGAGAATATCCCCAACGCCACACCAACCAACAACAAGCGTGCGGTTGTCAGGTGCATCACTCTTGCAATAGAAACCAAGATTAAGGTAAACAACATCGAACCCGCGATGGCGGCCAGCATAAAGATCAGCGGCGTCGGCAAGGTAGGAATCGCAAACATCACCAATACCATGGCGAGGCTAGCGCCACCGGAAATACCAAGCACACCCGGTTCAGCGAGAACGTTGCCTAACAGCACTTGAAGTGTTGCACCAGAGACAGCAAGCGCAGCGCCAATAATGGCGGCAGACAGCAATCTTGGTAAGCGTAAATCCACTAATAACTTGTGCTCGAATGCGGAAAGCGATTGAAAAGGAGAAAGGAAAATCTCTCCGACCATCAGGTGAATGGCAGAGAGTAATATGAGCACGGCGGACATAATCAAAAGATTGCGCTGCCAGCGACGCTCCTTGTTCAGGATAAGTTGTTGAAAATCCATAATAGCCGATAAAAACAAACGAGGCCTAACCTTACAGTTAAGCCTCGGTAGATTGCAACGACTTCGAAGCGTTACACCTAATATTTCGCGTTATGCGTCTGAAAGCTTTGCTTTAATCGTATACCAATTCGCCGTCTTCAAAGCGGGTTTTCACTTCGCAAACCATTAAAGCTGCGCGCTGACCAATGGCAACCTTACGGTTTGGAAAGACGATTGCTTCGTTATCATTCTTAGCCATCAGTGGTTTATCACCATCGTGACCGAACACTTCACCATGAACAAACGACGTAAAGTTTTCTACATCGTCGTCAAACATGAAGTCGAAGTCATCGTGTAAACGCACAATAGTACGGCTAACACGATATTTAATACATGGCTTAGGCAAATGCTCAGCTTTGGTACCTGAAACTAAATTGCGCAGCGCTAAATCAAACGCCGTCAGCTTATCTAAATCATTCTCACCAATTCGAGCAACCCGTCCAAGCTCCATTGTCAGAGCTTGCGCGCTAAAGTTTTCTGCACTGTACCAGCTGAATGTACTCGCCGGAGAGTTTGATAATAGAACCGCTTCAATGTGGCCACTATCCAAAAACTCCATTAGAGCTTGGCTTCGAACCGGATGGCGTGTCTTAGGACTCACAGCAAACGTGTAGTGTTTAGAACCACGAATTGCACAGTGTAAGTCAAGATGCCAGCGCGTTTCTGGGTCAGTACCTTTAAAGAAGTCACAGACGTGCAACTTCAGTAAATCTGCAATAGCCAACTCCTTGGTTGGAGTATGACCTTTATCATCGAATAAGCGGTTGAGGTTTTCCTCAAGAAAACGCGTATGCGCCAATGTAGACTCAGGGTGAGCGATGATGAATAGACAACGGGCATCAACCTGCATAAAACCGGATTCAATGTCTTTAATCATTGAATCGACCAGTTCCATCGGTGCCGTTTCGTCGCCGTGAATACCTGTTGAGATAATGATGTTTTTCGTCTCCTGAGTGTAGTTCTCAGGGACCACTTCTAGCACACCACGCTGATAGAGTTTTAGTGTCACTCCATTAGATAGCGCCAGCTCTGCTGGTTCTACATCAATATGCATATCTAACGTATCAGCTAAAAACGATTGGCGAAAGAAAGACTTCGTCATGCGTTACTCCTTAATTGCACGGCGGGTATGTTAATAAATTGTACAAAGAATTTTTGTTGCTGCGATCCCACTTATGAGTAGAAATCGACATTTTCAACGAAAATCCAATACCGTTTCGAGCCATACACTCAAACCAAGCAACAAACCGCTTATTTGTTAATCAATTACAAATTGTTATACCCAAGTAACCTAGTGCAAATGGCATCTCAAGTCACTTGGGTATAAGGCTGTGAACTTTAACACAGCCCTGATTAAGATCATTATGATTTCACGATATTTTTCGCGTCGAGCTCATGCACCATCACAATACTATACTGTCTGGGCTCGTTGATTAAGCAGATGCTCAAACTCATCGACCTTCTGCTGAACCAAAGCAACACTCTGCTGCCAAAAATCAGGTTTCGTTAGATCCATCGACAAATGCTTATCAACGACTTCTTCAGCGGTCATATTGCCTGTATCGCGAAGCAAGTTAAGGTAATCGGTGTAAAAGTTTTCGCCCTTTGATTCACGCTGAGCATAAATACCTTTGCTGAATAGGAAACCAAACAGGTATGGGTAGTTGTAAAAGCTCACACCTGAGATTGAGAAGTGTAATTTGCTCGCCCAGAAATACGGATCGGCTTCGCTCATCACATCACCATACCAATCTTTCCAGGTTTCAGACATCAATTCACAAAACTCTTGCGCAGTCAGTTCACCGTTTTGGCGGCGTTCATAGAATGCTTTTTCAAATTCGTAACGAACAGGAATATTTACCATCAGCGCAAGTGCAGAAGAGAGCTCTTCCCATAGCATTTCCAGCTTTTCATCGACACTTTCAGCTTTTGAAATCAGATGATCGCGAACGATGTTTTCCGCAAAAATTGAAGCGGTTTCGGCCAGCGTCATTGGGTAATAGGTCTGACAAAGCGGTAAATCACGGATAACCCAGTTATGGAATGCATGACCTAATTCATGTGCTAGCGTCATCAAGTCGGAGCGACTGCCACTCCAGGTCATAAACACCAATGGAGTGCGCGTTGCGGGCAACTTAGTGCAGTAAGCTCCTAAGCGCTTATTTGCGTTTGGCTTCGCGTCAATCCAACCGTTCTTGACCATCATTCGCACAAACTCTGACATGTCAGGGTTTACCGTTTCAAATGCTTCACAAATCACATCTATCGCTTCGTCAAAATCGTAGACTTTAGCGTCACCACTCAGGGCAGGCATAGCAGCAAGGTGATTCCACGGTTTCATCTCATCTAAACCATGCACCTGAGCCATCAGTAAACCCGCTTTTTGGCCGATAACGCGACTTTGTTTTGCTACAGCCATCATCGCATCCAGTGTTTCCGCTTGAATGCGGCTGCCATGCAAACTTGGATCGAGGAAATGGACATCTCGCTTCGTCGAGCGCTTTTTGTTTTCAGTCAGACGCCAACCAGCAAGCGCATTGAGAATGGCAGCAAAGGACTCTTGATGCGTTGCCATCGCGGTCTGTACACCGCGCCACGCCGCTTCTTGTCGGTTAAATTCAGATCCATAAAGAATACTGGCTGCCTGAGAGAAGCCAAGCTCTTCACTGCTTCCATCATCGTAATTCAGGGTTACTTTCAATGAACCAGTCAGGTTGTCGTACAGCTTACCCCATGCAGACTTGCCATCCACACTCATCGCCGCCAACAGTTTTTCTTCTTCTGTACTTAGACGAGTATCAGCCAGGTTTCTCAAGTTCTCGATGGTGAACGCCTGACCACTCACATCGGTATTTTTATGGTTCAAAACACGCGCAATAAAATCATCATCCGCGTGTGTTAGCGTTAACTCAAACGCACTGAATGCTTGCGATAACTCAGAAAAAATACGGGTCATACGCTCTAACAACGCTTTTGCTTCCGCGTTGCTTGAATCAACAGATGAATAGCAATTAGCGAAATTAAAAATCGTACGTGCTAAGCGATTTGCTGCCTCGTTGGTTAAAATGGCGTTTTGCATCACTTCAACATTCTGGCAATCCAATGACTGCTTATTGAGAAGTTCAATACATTGCTCTACTAAAGCAATGTCATCTTGAATTCGCTGATCAGCGAGATCCTGATATGCGATGGATAAGTCCCAACTTGGAGTGGTCATTTATCTTTCCTTTTTATGTAATCTGGACAACCCTTCCCTATTTGAATTGTTTTAGGGAATAAAATTGGCCTCTTCCGTGACTTTTACTATCTATGCTCAATCAAAGGTACACCTATCGAACGAACGGAGGCGTAGATTTGGTCATCAATAGTGATTGTTATATGTGTGATTGACGCATTACTGATCGCTAACGTCGAATACCAACGCGGGTTGCGCCAGTCAACGTCTAATATATGAGCGAGAATCATTCTAATAACGCCACCATGCGTGACAATCAGCAGGTTGTCATTGATATCATTGATAATTTGAGACCAGGCACTAGTTACACGCTGTGAAAATGCGTTAAGGCTCTCAGCATTGGGTAAGGTGTGTTGTGACGGAGATTGCCAGAAGGACTCTAGTTTTTTCCAATTGTCGTTCAGCATGTCAAACGGCACACCATCGAAATCGCCAAAATTCATTTCTCTTAGTTCAGAATTTTCGCTCACAGGAAGCATTTGCTGCTCGCCGATGATTTCTGCCACGTCGCTGCAACGGGAAAGTGTAGACGTAATAATACCGCTGACTTCACGCCCTTGTTCTTTCCAAGCCTGAGCAATGTCTTGCTGCTCGGACTCTTTTACCTTTAAATCCGACTGACCGTGCAACCCAGGTGCGGCATCCACTTTACCGTGACGCATGAGATAGATATTAAGCGTTTCCATGATATTGAGCCCTATGCTTTGAGTACCAGTGGTAAGCCAGCAGCAACAAATGAAACTCGCTGGCACACGTGCGCAAGTTGTTGGTTCATTCGGCCGGCATTATCGACGAAATAGCGGCTAATCGCACCAAGTGGAACGATACCCATCCCGACTTCATTAGAGACAAAGATCAACGTCGCTTGCGAGTGAGACACCGCTTCTACTAGTTTATGAACTTCTGCTTCTAACTTTTCATTTGAGCATTCATCTCCCAGTTCGAAAATCCAGTTGTTCAGCCACAGTGTCAGACAATCAATCAAAACGACGTCATCGTGATTAAAGCTTAATAGCAAATCAGCAAGATGCAGCGGACATTCGTGTTCCTGCCACCCTTCTCCGCGTTGCTTTTGATGGTGACGAATGCGATCACGCATCTCATCATCAAACGGCAATGCCGTCGCGACGTAATGCAAGCAAGCGTGTTGAGCGTCAGCAGCCTGTCTCGCGGTTTGTTCTGCTAGCTTGGATTTTCCGGAGCGTGCTCCACCTAATATTAGTTGCTTCATGATGTGTGATAAAAGGCAATAAGAGTGAGATAAACCAGTAACTCAGATAACTGTTGTGCAGCCCCTAAGCAATCGCCGGTAAATCCGCCGATTCTTTTGGTCAGCCATCGTTTAAAACCATAGCGAAATACCGCTAAGACCAGCACAATAACGGCGGCCTGAGTAACGCCAAGAAACAAAGTAACAAGGCCACCGGTGAACAGTAGGATCGCCACTTCTAATGACGACTGTTTGTTGGCAAGGGGCTTGCTTTTGGAAGTGTCGCTGTCACTGACATACGGCATGTCGTAGATAAGCGTAGCCGCCAAAGCGCGGCTGGCGGTGTATGCAACTACAATCATTAGCAAAAATTGTGGCTCCTGAGCCAGCTCGCCCCAAAAGACAAACTTCGCAAGCAGTGCAATAACCAAAGTTGCAGCGCCATAAGTCCCAATACGGCTGTCTTTCATGATAGACAGTCGTCGCTCGACAGTCATTCCACCGCCGATACCATCCGCCATGTCGGTTAAACCATCTTCATGAAATGCCCCTGTCAGCAGCAGACTAAATACCATGGTTAAAACGATCGCGACGGAAGCAGGAAAAACCAAACTCAACAGCCAAAAAGTCGCAGCGCACAGTAAGCCCAATACAACACCAACCAACGCGAAGTAGCGCCCGGCTTGGTTCATGCGAGCTTCACTGTATGGCAAATTTGCAGGAACAGGTAAACGGCTAAAGAAACTCACCGCTAACAGGAACAGCTCCCATTGATAACGCCAATTACCTGTCTTTGCTTCATGAGGTGCTTCTGACACTAAACTGTTACTCCAGCGCTCTCAAAGCTCGCCATATTGTTGTAAAACTGAGCTGCCGCTTTCACTAAAGGTAAAGCCAGCGCTGCACCCGTTCCTTCACCTAAACGCAAACCAAGGTCCAATAGAGGCTCTGCTTGTAAATACTCCAGAACAAACTTATGCCCGGCTTCCTCAGAGCAATGAGCAAACAACATAAAATCGCGCGTCTCTTCATCAAGCAGCGTGGCTATGTATGCGGCAACTGAAACAATAAAGCCGTCGACTAATACTGGTGTTTTCTGGCGTTTTGCTTCTAAAAATGCTCCTACCATTTGCACAATTTCAAAGCCACCCACTTGGGCTAACACTTCTTTCGTGCTGAGCTCATGGCAACGCGCCACACCGTGGGCAACGGCTCTAATCTTACGGTTTAACTGCTCTTGATTGATGCCAGTACCCAATCCAACACAGTGATCTACTTCCAGTGGGCTAAGTGCGGTTAACAATGCCGACGCAGAACTTGTGTTGCCTATCCCCATCTCTCCGAACATAAGCAGGTTGGAACCCGACAAAATGGCTTGCTCTGCCACCTTCGCGCCATATTCCAAACCAAGTGCCACTTGTTCTAAAGACATCGCGGTTTGTTTGGAAAAGTTCGCAGTGCCATTACCCAAGCGTTTCTCTATCAAGTTCGGATGCGATTTAAAGTCCGGTACCAGCGTATCTATCGGTGACAACATGCCACAATCGATTACTTTGAATTGAATTTGGTTAAGTTCGCAAAAACAGTTGATTGCCGCGCCGCCAGCGAGAAAGTTAGCGACCATTTGCTGTGTGACGGCGCTAGGTGCAATGCTTACGCCCTCTTCGGCTACACCATGGTCACCAGCGAATACCAGCATGGTTGGCTGACGAATTGTGATTTGTTCTACCGCTGCGCTTTGATCTTGGCTTTGTATCAGTGCCAGTTCCAAGGTGACTTTCTCAAGCAGCCCTAACGATCCAACTGGTTTGGTTTTGTTATCAATACGCGCTTGAATATCAGCGGCGAAAGTGCGGTCCATGTGTTTGGTTCCTTTTATTTATTGGGGACGAGCAATTGAGAAAGTCTTCTCTAGAGTGGCGTATTCACTTCCGCCTAAACGAGAGAGAGGGTCAACGGCTAAAGCATCCACTTTTAATCTGTCGCCTTGAGTAGTGATCACTTTCTCATCGACATAAATGTGTTCTATTTCGGCAAAAATTAAGCTCTGAGGGGTTTCACCCATCTCAATGACTTCATGCAATTTACAGCCGAATGCAATGGGTGCGTCTTTTAATCTAGGAAGTTCAAAGCCACCGAACTCAACCGTTTCCAGATTTGTCAGCGCTAATTCTGACTGTCCGTGATCTAAACCAGCAGATGAATCTGTAACCTTTTGCGCCAGTGCGCTCGAAGCGATGTGAATGACCAGCTTTCCTGTCTCTAATACATTGCGAGTCGTATCCTTAACCTCGCCAGTTGGCTTTTTACCAACAGACAGCATTAGCAAGGGAGGACGGCTGGAAACGGCGGTGAAATATGAAAATGGAGCCAGGTTGAAATTCTCTTCACCAGAGTCCGTTAGCACCCAAGCAATCGGGCGAGGAATGACCGTCTGAGTCATTAGGTGATACACCTGCGTCGGAGCAAGTGTGCTTACGTCTACATTCATTTTTCTTCCTTGATTCGCGTGTGCCGAAATAATATCGCAAATTCAAACGATAAAGAGAAACAGTGTACCTTTCTCTAAAGGTAATTCACCTACTTTCTCCTAATTACGAAAACTTTTCGCCAAATAATGTCGATTCGCTCGGTAAAGCCGTGGTGCCGTGTTTACAAGCAATCAACTTATTTCAAAAACGATGTGTGTTGTTACACTCAAGCCACGTAAAAGCTGGGTATAAGTCATTGAAATCGGCTACTATTAACTCACGCTGCTGCCATAGAGGAGAAGAGGCATGAGTAATAATACCTGTGTGATCATTGCTGGAGCCTCTGGCTTAGTTGGCAGCAAAGTGATTACTCAATTGGTGTCCCAACCGGGTATCCACACATTATATTCACTTTCCAGACGCCCTCTTACCGATATCTCAGATCCTGAGCAAAAAATCGTTCCGATGATAGACGCTGATCTTTCTATCCTAAATTGGGATGAGCAACACCTGACGCCAGAAATCGGCTTTATCTGTTTAGGAACGACGCTCAAGCAAGCTGGCAGTAAAGAGAACTTGCGCAAGGTTGATGTTGACCTTGTGACAAACGTTGCCAGGCAAATGAAAATGATCGGCGTGAAGCGAGTCGCTGTGGTTTCTAGCCTTGGTGCGAACAGTAAATCCCCTTCGCATTACCTGGCTTGCAAAGGTCAAATGGAAGCCAACATAGAAGAAATGGGATTTGAAGAAGTGGTCTTCGTCCGTCCGGGTCCGCTTGTTGGTCAGCGTAAAAATCCAAGAAATGACGAGAAAATCGTTCAATGGATTTTTAGAGTGATTCGTCCTTTCATGTTGGGGAAACTCTCTAACTTTATTCCAATCGATGCGGAATTGGTCGCCAAGGCTATGATTTATCAGATTTTCAGCTATCAAGAAGACTCAATAATTTATCTGCAACGCAAAGAAATGCTCGATTTATTGCGACACTACGAGTAGCCACAACTACGCTCAATACGTACTGAGTGACGGTCTAACGGGTCACTTACGTCAAAACATATTCCATTTTGATATATCTAATACCCGTTAATCATTTTAAAAGTTATATATTGAAAGCTATCTTACTGCCCCCTTTATCACCTCGTATACAACCCTCAGCATATTGACTGAGTACTAAGGTAAGAGTATGAATTTTGCAGTAATTGCCTCACTTGCAGTCTTTGTTGGCATATTATTCTTTCTTTTTAACCAGCAACAAAAACAAAACACACTTTCTCGTCTCGTTTTAATTGGTCTTGTCACTGGTTCCCTTTTTGGCCTTGCCCTTCAAATGATCCACGGTGAAGGCAGCAGCGTCATTTCTGAAACCCTTTCTTGGGTAGCTATTGTTGGTAGTGGCTATGTTGGCCTGCTGAAAATGGTGATCATGCCACTTGTGTTGGTATCGATGATCTCAGCGGTTGTGAAACTGGAAAAAGGCGGCTCACTGGGTAAGATTTCTGGTCTGACAATTTCAGTCCTGCTTATCACCACAGCGATCTCGGCATTAATTGGTATTTTCGTCACATCAGCGTTTGGCCTGTCGGCAGAAGGCCTGACGGAAGGGGCTCGCGAAACGGCTCGCATTGCGGTATTGGAAAGCCGTGCTGGCTCGGTAAGCGATCTAACCATTCCACAAATGCTGGTTAGCTTTATTCCAACTAACCCATTTGCAGACCTAACAGGCGCACGTTCAACGTCTATTATCGCGGTTGTTATCTTCGGTGTTCTAACGGGTATTGCAGCACGTAAAGTAATGGCCGAAAAAGCAGAACTTGAATCCCCAATCCGCACTTTCGTTGAAGCGGCTCAGTCTATCGTAATGCGCTTAGTTAAGATGATCATGGCGCTAACACCATACGGCATCGCAGCATTGATGACCAAAGTGGTTGCGACATCAAGCGCAGCGGACATTCTGAATCTGCTTGGCTTTATCGTTGCGTCATACGTTGCGATTGCATTGATGTTTGTTGTACACGGTATCCTTGTTTCTTTTGTTGGCGTTAGCCCAGCAGAATACTTCAAGAAAATTTGGCCGGTACTGACGTTTGCCTTCACTTCACGTAGCTCAGCGGCAACGATTCCTCTTAACGTAGAAGCGCAAATCACTAAGTTAAACGTGCCACCAGCGATTGCTAACCTTTCAGCATCATTTGGTGCAACGATTGGTCAAAATGGTTGTGCAGGTATTTACCCAGCAATGCTTGCGGTAATGGTTGCGCCAACAATGGGTATTGACCCACTAGAGTTCAACTTTATCCTGTCACTGATTGCAATTATCACGATCAGCTCGTTCGGTATCGCGGGTGTTGGCGGCGGCGCAACCTTTGCTGCGCTCATCGTGCTTCCTGCTATGGGCTTGCCAGTAACTATCGCTGCACTGCTTATCTCTATCGAACCACTCATCGATATGGCGCGTACTGCACTTAACGTTTCAGGTTCAATGACGGCAGGTACCATCACAAGCCGCTTGTTGAAATCAACTCATACTGAAGCGGACGCAAAGCCAGAAGAGGCAAAAGCGTAATCCGCTAGCTGCAATGAAAACCGTTCAGCACAAAACTCAAGCCGATGGTTCGCCATCGGCTTTTGCATATTTTCGAGCTGTGTAATGCTCCCATAAGTTATTCAGATACAAAGCGGGCAATAGCACCAAACCTAAACAAACGATCTCAACGACTACAATCCATCAGCGTTACTAGCCCTTGTTGAATCCATTGCTAGACAATCTCTCTCTGCATTATATGTTGCGGGCCAGCTGAGCCGCCCAAATACAATTTTCCGGTATCTTCAAAGCCACATTTGGAATAACACTGATAAGCGGCTTTATTACGACAATTTACCGTTAGTTGGAGAACCTGAAAATCAGGATAATTTGAGCGAGCGTAATCTGGCAATAACTTGATTGCTTGGGTTGCAATACCCTTTCCTTGAGATCGCTGGTCAATTAAAAGAGAGCGTATCCCCAGCGCTTTCCTACTGCCGAAGTTATACGTTTCTGAATACGATAAATCCAGAAGAAAGAAGCCAACCACTTTATCATTTTCAATAATTAAAAAAGGATGTTCGTGTTGCTGCAAAGTGGGAATAACGTCACCAACATTGCTCACCGTAAACTGTGCTTGTTCCTGCTTTACACTCAGGAACCCTATTTGTGATTTCCATTTATCACTATATTTTTCAATTGAAATTATCTTTCCCTCGATGCTTATATACCCTTCATTTCAGACCAGAGAAATAGAGTTCATACCCAAAATAGCCGTCGCTCCATGACTCGTAACACCGCGGATATAGGACGTAATATAAACCACTCGCCTAACCTGTTATACAGTCAAATTTCAAACTCAATTAGAGCAAACTTGCCAAGTGTTGGGAATCCCTCATCACGACTTATTAACAGCCCGTTTGTGGCATGCTTGTTTATAGCTGTTGTTGACAACCCATACTGACACCACGATTAAACCTACATGTAAGGGCCAACCCAGCGCCAATGTGTAGCCCACCAATTCGGATTCAGAAACCGAGTCAACACTCAGCAGAAAAACGCTCTTACACAGATAGCTAAATACCCAAATCCCGTTGACCCTTTGCCACGTAATCAAACTTGGAATGCCCGTTGATTCCCGACTTCCCTTTAAGGCTGGCGTGGTTATTTCCGCGACCAGCATAGGAATAGGCTTTTTAAACAACGAAAAGACTAAAAATACACTGGCAGTGCTGAGCGAACCCATGGCGAGTTTAAGCACAACAGCTTCAACCAGAATCTCCCTAGGAACGAAAGCTACGATGGTTAACTCAACAAAGCCGGACAAGGCAAAGGCTAACGCAATCATGCCTAACTCTTTGCGAAACAAGAGGGTTAGCAGACCATATAGTGAAGTGACTACCACTGCCGACATTAAACCAACGTACTGATAAGCCAAAAAATACAAAATTGAAGGCAGCAAGATAGTCAGAAACGAGTCGCGACTTACGACTAAACGGTAGATGACGTGAAACACAGTTACTCCATTATTAATTACAAACTGAGCAGTTGATTGATTTCGAATCCCACTAGTTAGGTGTGAAAGCCATTGATATACGCCTGCGCTTCTCGAGGGTTTGAGGTTCGCACAAATGTACTCTTACCACTCCCACTCGTCTCAACGACGTTTATTCTCTTCATCAACCTTCCCTGTTTTTATGTTCCAGCACAGACCGGTTGTAAATTGGCTGAGAGTCCTTTCCTTCCGCTATCATGCCGATTTTCATTCGAATATTGAAATAATAATCAGTGAGTTAGCGATCCATAATACAAATTAGATGGGTAAGACCTCTTAAAGAAGAGCAAGTAAATCACTTGTTAGGTGGCTATTTTTTAACGGCTGTTATTATTAACATCATTGGCCTTCTCAGTTCATCCTGCCACCCCATTTTTTCCACCATTTCATCCGAGGGTTTAGGCTCCAATACCGATCGTATTTCAAATCCTTCGGATAACAGAGTAGAGATATGCGTTTCTATTGTGCGATGATATTTAATGACTTCACTGCCTAAAAACTCTGTTTTTCTTTCCCCTTCATGAAAGTAATTATCCAAAGGCCAGTGTTGAATTTTGCTTTTTTCGTAATACCAATCTTGAGAACTATTTGAAGTGAAAATTGGATGTTCAACGGAATAACAGATAACACCTTTGGGCTTTAGTAACTTGAATGCTCTATGGAAAACAGATCTAAGATCAGCAACATAATGTAAAGCAAGGGAGCTGAATATAACGTCAAAGGATTCGTCTTCTGCGTCAAAATCTTCTATCGCACATCGCTCAAAAGTAACATTGCCTTTATCTGTTAACTCGCGAGCTTTCTCTAGCATCTTTTCTGATAAGTCTATACCTACGACGGCTTCAGCGCCTTGGCCAACGGCATACTGGCAGTGCCATCCGTAGCCACAACCTAAATCCAGTACTTTCTTCCCCGACAATTCAGGTAAGTTGGAACGAAATACTTCCCACTCACCTGCGGATTTTAGACCATCAGTTGAACGCGGCATCTTGGCGTAAGCTTCGAAAAAAGCCGGATCGTCGTATTTATTTTGTTTCACACTCAATTCTCCATTACTAAACTGGCTGGATGTTTAGCAAATATATCTATGTAAAAGGACTAATGCTGTGCGAGCCAAGTCCCTTTTAACTCTTTGTTGGGCAAATTACTGACTACTATTACTACATTCAAAAAACCTATCTCTGAACTGCATCATAAGTTCTTTCTCTTGAATTTCATCTATTGATCGCAGTGCTGGATTTTCACAAGTAACTGACTCAACAAAGCTATTGCATTCTGCTGCGCCGATTAAACAGTGTTTATCGTAATACCAATTTGTAACTGTACCATTCTCGTTCAAGATTGAAGCTGCTCCCAGCAAAGTGTCAACACCCACAAATTTGTCAAAACCATAAAACGGTTTAGCATCATAAAACGATGATTCAATACACTTTTGAATTTCGTCTACATCTTGATCTATTTGAGAAACACCACAATCTACGTACAACCCTGTATCGGGGATAGTAGATAGGACCTGAGCCTGAAACTCCTCAAATGTTATCTTTACCTTGATTGGCTCGGCACCACTCTCATTTGAAGGTTCTTCTTTATCACTATTATTGCAACCGACTAACGTTGTTCCTATAAGTAGCACTAAAACTGATTGCTTGATGCTCATTTTTGTTCCTTTTGCCTAACGCTTATAAGGCGGCTCCTAGCCATCCTTTGTTAATTATCATGCCGCCTTTCATTATGAGCTTCAAAGTAAAATCAGTGAGTTAGTGATCTATGAGACTAATTTGTTAGCAACAAGAAGCGTACAACCAAAATTGCATGGCGCAAGAAACGCAAATTCCAGATCCAATTAGCAAATCACCTCTGCGTTGGATACGAGCAGCGGTGATGGAATGGGTTGAGCATGAAGGCGGGTTTAAAGTTAGCTAATGTTGATCAAGATCGGTTCTTTCCCTTTCTTTCTAAGAAAATAAGACTGCAATCACTAAACAGTACACGTAACTATTTTATTCCCTTACATTTTGTCATAAATTAAATTCCACTATTTGCTATAAAACTAATGGAATAAAAATGGGTGTAGTACAACAATTCTATGGTTCTGGTGTAAAAGCTATTCAACACATCATAGATACTCGAATCCAAACAGGGAAATCCAGCTTCCAACGTTTGGATGAGGATAAACATGTTCCCTTTGTCGTTCCAGCCATAACGTGGGATAACGATACTAAACAAGGCTCTTTAAACAACGATCATTGGTGCTTTAAGGTTGGTTATGGTTTCAGAGAAGCTCTAGACTTACGCCTCATAGAACGAAAAAGAAATAAGAAGATTGTTAACCTTTGGAGCCAAGGTTGCATTATCTCCTTTCAAGAAGGCGACTTAATTGATTCTCGATGTGGGAAACGAGCAGTCCAAGTAACGTTTGCTTCACCTATGGGTTGGGACGAAGCAAAAAATGAAATGTTCTACGGTAGCGTCACTTATAAGGAACTGGATTTAGTTAACAACTCATCAACGGTTCACTCCCTAAATCAACTCGAATTTTTAAACATGTTGATTGAGGGGTGATAGATGCAAGAGATGACTGTTTTTAAACTCTTAGGAATTAAGTCCGGCGATGCGATAACTGTTGATAATCCTCATTCAGATCAAGGGCCAAGAGAAGTGATTCCCCTTGCATTGTCTAGAAACGGAATATCCATTCGTGCGATTGATTGTCGCCACGGGGATATTCGCTACGTTAGTGCCGAATGGACGATTTTCATGTCCGATGGTGAAACGTTAGAGCTGCAAGATTTTCCTTATATCGCTCAAAAAATGGACGAGTTTTATTCAGGTAAAATCAAACCAAAAGAAGTTAATAAAGAAATCTGTTTAGACGAAATTGAGCGTGAGTTTGCTTCTATAAATGAAGTATTGGACACACTAAACATCGATGGTTTGAAAGTAGCTATTACAGGAACTCTGCCGCTCCCGCGCTCGGAAGCTAAAGCTCTACTTGAAAGTAAAGGGGCTATCGTGGGTGGTTCTGTAAACAAACACACTTCGTTCTTGTTCATGGGCAATACGGGGCGGTATGAGATTACCGAAAAGATGCATAAGGCGCATAACTTAGGTGTGAAAATTATTACACTATAAATTACCCCCTTGAACACTAAATGCAACGCATTGTCAAAGTGCCATGCGTTGCGAATCAATCTTGAACGTTTTCTTAAATGACCGTCTCAACGCACACACCACCACTAATTAATATTGGGATAAGCCACTGCATTGAAGAAGTCGTGAGCCCAATAAAAAATGATTCAACTTTTACAGCGACTAACAACTCAAACGGAATATCAACGACTATATCTCTGCGAGCAAATTCGTATGATGTCCATTTTCCTGTATTTACTACAGGGTTTGACCACCCTTTAATTTCAACCTTAGAAACTTTATCGCTACCTTTCTTTGTTACCATTTGTAATTGTTCTGTAACAAACCTCACGGCATATTCATGTGTCTGTGCAGCTTCTCGTATGTCACCCGTTAACTTTTTGAAGTTTAACGTTGCACAAAAAAATCCTAGCAACAATAAAGCACACCTAGCTACTAATTCGCTTTTAGGAATAGTTAAGTCGTTGAGAATCATTACACCAAATTCTAAAGAAACTGAGCCAATCCCAACACCAAGTTTAGTGGCTAAAATAGCCAAAAATAAAGCATAAAACCAGACTTCAACTTTCTTCAAATAACCCAAATTTATCTCCTGACATTTAACACCCAAATAAGGTATGGGCAGACTCTGCGAACCATCTTAAACGCTAAACATAGTAAAAGTGCCATACATTACGAATCACTCTCAAATTTTTTGTTATATTTTCAGATCTCGAAATCTATTTTCAAGCCAATCTATCGCTTGCTTTGTGACTGAAATAGCTTCAGTTGCGGCAGTTTTAGTAACACTTACAGTACTATCCCCATGAACAATACGATTTCTAACTTTCAGTATATTTTCAGAGAGGTGAGTAAACTGGTCGGTTGCACCAAAATCAACTTTAAATAACGCCTTTAGTCCAGTTTCACAAAGTTGATTGACACCTGTGTGACAACCGCATTCAGGCTTTTTAGTCTGTTTTTTAATTTGCGTTTTCGATGTTAGCTCATTAATTCTATTATAAATATAGAATTCAAACGCAATTGCACACTGAATGATTACAAGCTCGTATTGTTCACTGTGCTCAAAACCCTGAGCAGAAAGAAGAAGTTGAGATACTTGGTCTTTTTCTCCACTGCCGAACTTAGCACGAAGTACTCGATCCTGTTCTGGTGAAATAAAATGCCCTTTTCCACCACTAAAGTTAACAGGCGCTAACAACGGTGACATGATATCTATGGCTTCTCCAGAAAAATATTGTACCTGAATTAGGCAACTTACCACTTCAGACTTAGATGGCACGCTAACCCAAAATTGCCCAGTAGACTCCCTATACGCATCGGTGAAACGAGAGAAATAACGTAAAGCTAACTCTAGTAAAATATCAGTTGCTTTCCCATTTGTTAAATCACTTTCCTCAATTCCATTACTTTCCAATATTTTCGGCGTAAGACAAACTGTAACATTTGTTCGAGATAACTGACCATAACGATCAACGTCAAGCTTTCCCCCAGGAGCGTAAGAGATAGCATATATCCCTGGTTGTTGCTGATAAATTCGTTGAAAACGGATTTCTACAATACTGCCATTTTCAGAAACTCGGTAAGCATTTTGTTTGCCCTCAAATAGATGGCTATCAGCTACGTCAAAAGGAACAAATGACAGAAAATTTATGTATATCCCGTGTATGGCGCTTAGTTTCTCAAACGGCTCCTTACGATTATCAACTTGCTGCATCTTAACCTCAAAAAATATAATGCTTGTTAGGCCGCTTGAACCTAGCTTTGATTCCATCATCATGCCGTCTTTCATTGGTAGGTTCAAAAACTAATCAGTGAGTTAGTGATCTATGGTACTAATTGGTCAGCAACAAGCTGACTAATTCACAGCGACTTTCTCGTATTCCAGCTCTTTTTGCACTTGAACAAACAACGCATCTGCGAACTTCTCGTACGCCTCTTTTTGATCTGATAGCCAGTCGTGCTTGTTGTAAATCGCCATTACGCCGACCAGCTCATGCCCGAGCATTTTTTCAGTCACGTGTGGCATGGTGCCCAGTTCTGAACAGGTGGTAGAAATACTGCGGCGGAAGTCGTGGGTTCGCCAGTGAGGTAGATTCAGGTTATCACGTAACCTTCTTATGTAGCGGTTTGCTGCGGATATGCTGATGGGCTTATGGAGGGATGCGCCAGGGAAAAGGTATTCATCATAGATGTTCATCAACCTTTCCAGCATCGGCTTGATGTGTTTTGGGATGGGTCTGCGAATGGTGTTACCCATTTTGCTGAGTTCTGGTGGTACCGTCCAAATGTCGTTGACCATATCGAAGTGTTCACGCTTGGCCAAACGAAGCTCTGATAATCGGTTACCCCATAACATTGTTATTAAATGCAGGTTTTTGGTCGTTGTTCCTGCTTTGCTGCGCTCAATCGCAATCCAAACTTTAGCAAGTTCAGGAAGCGATAACACCCGGTCACCGGCTTTGGCCGACTCACCAACGTCTTGTTGTCTGATTTTCTCAAAGTGCGTCCCATCAATAAGAAACTTGGATTTACAGAAGTTAAGACAAGCGCGCATTTTGGAAAACGCTGAGTTTGCCGTCTTTGGGTTCTTCTTGGCGATGTCATCGAACCAACGCATCCATTCTCGCGCAGAGATCTTTTCTACATCGACATCAGGAAAGGCATTGTAAAAGTAGTTGTTCGCCACCGAACGGTAGAGTGTCTGCGTCCCCTCTTTTTGAGTCGAGACTTTGTGCTCAAACCAGTAATCCAAACAATCTTTTAGGGTGAGAAAGTCGGTTTCACCCGTCATGGCTATCTCGGGGTTCCTGCCCTCTTCTTTCAGCTCAAGCATCCTTTTATGGATTTGCCTTGCATTCTTGAGGGTGGTTATCGGATACTTGCCAATACGGATGCGTTTGTTTTTACCATTAAACCTGCAGCGGTATTGGAAAGTGATGTTTGCTTTGGGCGATATCTTCGCTACTAAACCTTCACCGTCATTCAGTTCTGCCGGGCCGCTATATTCGCTTAGCTTTGTAATAGCTTTTAGCTGCTTGTCTGTAATACTCAAGTTATCTACCTTAAAAATTAGGACGCAGCACTTACAAAATTTGGACACATATTTGGACGCAAGTGCAAATGTAAAACGCGTTAAATACACAAAAACCTAATGAAAAGATAGCATAACAAACAACGCTAATCGACTGATTAACAAGGATAGTTTTGAAGAACAACGAACAAAAAAAGAATCCTATGAATAACTCAGAACAGCCGACATTCTTCTTCTTTGACTACGAAACTTGGGGAACAAACCCTGCAAAAGATCGTCCGAGTCAATTCGCTGGTGTTCGCACAGATGAAAATTTCAATATCATCGGCGAGCCTTTAGTTATGTATTGCCAGCCACCTGCTGATTACCTTCCTTCTCCTGAAGCTGCTTTAATTACTGGGATAACCCCACAAAAGGCGGTGCAGGAAGGTCTGCCTGAGCCTGAATTTATTGCTAAAATTCATGCCGAGTTATCCAAACCCAATACCACCAGTTTGGGTTACAACAGTATTCGTTTTGATGATGAAGTGACGCGTTACACCTGTTACCGCAACTTTATTGACCCATATGCGTGGAGTTGGCAGAACGGCAATTCGCGCTGGGATTTACTTGATGTGCTGCGCGCTTGTCATGCCCTTCGACCAGAAGGCGTTGAATGGCCAGAAAATGAAGAAGGCTTTCCTAGCTTCAAACTTGAGCATTTGTCTGTTGCCAACGGTATTGAACACAGCAATGCACACGATGCCATGGCTGACGTTATCGCAACGATCGAGATGGCGAAGAAAGTTAAAGCCGCTCAGCCTAAGTTGTTCGATTACTTCTTCTCCATGCGTCAAAAGCGTAAGCTGAATGAATTGGTTGATATCGTTAATATGACGCCTCTGATGCACGTTTCTGGCATGTTAGGACGCGAGTGTCAGTACACAAGCTGGATTGTGCCTGTTGCATGGCATCCGACGAACAACAACACGGTTATCACGATTGATTTAGCCAAAGATCCGCAACCTATCCTAGAGCTGTCTGCGGAAGAGCTGCACGAAAGGTTGTACACCAAGCGAGAAGATCTCGGTGATTTGCTGCCTGTGCCAGTTAAACTTGTTCACTTGAATAAGTGCCCTATTCTGGCACCAGCGAAAACACTGACGGCTGAAAACGCGGAGTCTATCGGCATTGACCGTCAACAATGCTTGAACAATCTGGCTCTGTTGCGTCAGCACCCAGAGATTCGAGAAAAGCTGATCAGCCTGTTTTCTGTTGAGCGCACATTTGAAAAAAGTGATGATGTGGATACTCAACTGTACGATGGCTTCTTCTCTCCGGCGGATCGCGCAGCGATGGATATTATTCGCGAGACCGACCCGAATAATCTGGCCGCTCTGGATATTGAGTTCGATGACAAGCGCATTAAACCACTGTTGTTCCGTTACCGTGCTCGAAACTTCCCTGGCACGCTAGACGAACAGGAACAAAGACGTTGGGCACAGCACTGCCGTGAAGTGTTTGAAAGCCAAATCGAAGAGTACATGCTGAATTTAGAAAACTTAGTTCACGAACATGAAAGTGACGAAAAGAAAATAGCACTATTAAAATCCGTTTATCGTTACGTAGAGAGCCTAGCCTCTTAATTTCTTACTTAATCAAGGGCACCGTCAGGTGCACTTGTCGTTTTTATATGCTGCCCAAATGATAAAAGATCGATTATTACAACTGACCCAATTGCTCGTTTCCCTCTTTCTTATCATGGGAGCACTTGGGATCGGAGTTACTATACAAAGATTTACTGACACTTCCGTCCCAGGCAGTGTTATCGGCATGATCCTGTTATTCCTTTCTATGGCAACCGGACTTGTCAAAGTTGAGTGGGTGAAAACTGGCGCAACTCTGTTTATTCGCTACATGATCTTATTGTTCGTTCCGGTTAGTGTTGGCCTGATGGATCACTTCGACATGCTTTTCGCCAACGCACTACCCATTCTTGCAAGTGCGGTTGGTGGCACCTTGATTGTGCTGGTGAGTCTCGCATGGCTGCTGGATTATCTGCTAAAGGAGAAACACTAATATGTGGATTTTACTCACTATTGTCGTTTTCCTTGTTGCACGTCAGATTGCGATTAAAGCGAACCACCCAATTGTTAACCCACTGCTTATTTGTATTGCGGTCATTATTCCGTTGTTGACCTACTTGAACGTGCCGTTTGACACTTACTACGCCGACAACGAAGTGTTTAGTTTCCTGCTACAACCAGCCGTTGTGGCGCTAGCTTACCCGTTATATGAGCAGCTTCCTCAGATCAGAGCAAACTGGCGCATCATTACCTTCGCTTGTGTTTTGGGTAGTGTGATGTCGATGATGACGGCAACTCTCATCGCCGTTGCTTTTCACACCGAGTTAAGTTTGATCGCGAGCTTGGTTGGTAAATCAGTGACCACCCCTATTGCGATGGAAATCTCCAGCCACCTTGGTGGTGAAGCGGCAGTTGCGGCGATTTTGGTTCTTCTGGTTGGCTTGTTGGGTGCGATTGTGGCTTACCCTATCTACAACCTTATTGGGATCAAACATCCTATTGCCCGAGGTTTAACCATGGGTACGGTGTCCCACGCACTGGGTACTGCGACGTGTGTTGAGAAACAACCAGCAGACGCGGCGTTCTCGTCTTTGGCGTTAGTGCTTTGCGGCATTATTACGTCGGTTCTGGCTCCGAGCTTTTTCGCTCTGGCTGTCTGGTTATATCAATAAGACACGGTTTTCGGCCTGCCTATCATCTGGGCAGGTCCTCCCCTATTCTCTCCAAGTCTCCCTCTATAGATTGAAATCCGTTCGCAAACTTACCTCTTGGACATGTAATAGAGCGACGATCAAAGCCTCATTACTTGGCGATATGTGTATGAGTTAATATAGTTAAGAGATCGACGTAACATTCAGCGCCTGTGCAATCGAATACATGTGTGACTTCACTCTAATTATGTAACGTGAATTTTAATTGCATTACTTTGCGTGATCTAAAGCACAGAACATTTTCCCACTTTGCATAGAATAACTGTCCATGCAATAACAAGGATTCAACATGAAAAGTCGCATTGAACAAGCGCTAGCAAGCGCACCTGAAGCACTTTCAAACCAACTTGCTCCTATCGTTTTAGCCGACGATTTTGATGCTACTCTTTCAGCACAGCAGTTTGAGCAGTTACTGTCTGCTACCGCTCTATCTGACAAAGAGCTGCGTGTTGCTCTGCTTCCTTTTGCCGCTGCTTATTCTTACGCGCCTATTTCTGAGTTTTATGTTGGTGCCATTGTTCGCGGGCTTTCTGGCCGTCTCTACTTCGGCGCAAACATGGAGTTCCTTGGCGTTCAACTTGGTCAAACTGTTCACGCAGAACAATCTGCAATCAGCCACGCCTGGATGAAGGGTGAACGCGGTGTTAAAGACATCACGATTAACTTTAGCCCTTGTGGCCACTGTCGTCAGTTCATGAACGAGCTGTCTACAGCGAAAGACTTAAAAGTCCAATTGCCAGAGCGTGAAGAAAAATCGTTACATGAATATCTGCCTGAAGCATTTGGCCCGGCCGATTTGGGTATCAAATCTGGCTTAATGGCAGAAGTTAAGCATCAGTTCGAATGTGATGAGAACGATGCGTTGATTCAAAAAGCCGTCGATGCGATGAACATGAGCCATGCTCCTTACACCAATAACCTGAGTGGACTGGCGTTAGAGCTTGCTGATGGTCGCGTTTTCCAAGGCGCTTACGCAGAGAATGCGGCGTTTAACCCTAGCCTTCCGCCTCTTCAAGTTGCTTTGATTCAGGTACTACTTGCGGGTGAAACCTTTGATAACATCAAAGCGGCCGCTTTAGTGGAAAATTCAGAAGGTAAGATCAGTCATCTTGCTGATACGCAATCAACGTTAGAAGCGTTGAATCCCGACATTCCACTAAGTTTCGTTAACGTGTAATTTACATAATGATGTCGATGAAAGCTCTACATGATGTAGAGCTTTTTTATTAGCAAAAAACCATACGCAAACGTTTGCTTTACGATAAAAATTCAGTATGATCCCCTGCAAATTCTGTCTCATCACTTTATTTTGTAAGGGAACGATATGTTCGGTACTGCAACCAGCGCAAACGCTACTCGTGTATTACTTTTAGGCTCTGGCGAGCTTGGTAAAGAAGTCGCGATTGAATGCCAACGACTAGGTCTGGAAGTCATCGCGTGTGACCGTTATGCGGATGCACCGGCGATGCAAGTCGCTCACCGCAGCTACGTGCTTGATATGTTGGATGGTCAAGCGTTAGAAGAAATCATCAATAAAGAGCAACCTGCTTATGTTGTTCCTGAAATTGAAGCTATCGCGACCGATAAACTGGTTGAGTTAGAAGAAAAAGGTCTGAATGTCGTTCCAACGGCAAAGGCGACTAAGCTTACAATGAACCGTGAAGGTATTCGTCGTTTAGCTGCTGAAGAGCTTGAGCTTACTACCTCCCCTTACCGATTTGCAGACAACTACAACGATTTCAAAGCCGCAGTTGAATTTGTTGGTATCCCTTGTGTAGTTAAGCCAGTGATGAGCTCATCTGGTAAAGGCCAGAGTGTCATTAAATCAGAAGCTGATATTGAAAAAGCATGGAACTACGCTCAAGAAGGTGGCCGCACTGGAGCTGGCCGTGTCATTGTTGAAGGCTTCATTGACTTTGATTACGAGATCACCCTACTAACCGTACGTGCGGTTGACGGCGTACACTTCTGCGCCCCAATCGGTCACCGTCAAGAAGATGGTGACTACCGCGAATCTTGGCAGCCTCAAGCGATGTCAGAAGAAGCCATCAAAGCAGCGGAATACACTGCGGAAAAAGTAGTGAATGCACTTGGCGGCTACGGAATTTTTGGTGTTGAGTTGTTTGTGAAGGGCGATAAAGTCATCTTCAACGAAGTTTCTCCTCGTCCACATGACACAGGTATGGTTACGCTGATTTCTCAAGAAATGTCTGAGTTTGCACTGCACGTGCGCGCGTTTACTGGTATGCCGATCAACCAGATCGTTCAATATGGTCCTTCTGCATCAGCGGTGATTCTTGGTCAAGGTACGTCAACAAACATTCGTTTTGACAATGTGTCTGAAGCACTGGCACAACCACAGACTCAAGTTCGCCTATTTGGCAAACCAGAAATCGACGGTCGCCGCCGCTTAGGTGTTGTTCTTACTCGTCGAAATAGTACAGAAGAGTCCGTTCAAGATGCGGTAGCAAATGCATCGAAGGTAAACATCGTTTACTAAGCCATCTTTTATCAACAAAAAAGCGCAGCTATTTAATAGCTGCGCTTTTTTAGTCTTTTCGTACACGTAGTCAGTCACTTACGCTGTTCGAAATCACTGAGCTTCAATCAAATACACTTCTTCAGAAAAACGACTTAAGCCTTGCTTAGCAATTTTCGGGTGATTCTCATCCGCTTCGTCCACGTTGAGACAAGTCACTTTGTAACCCGAGAATAACTGTTCGATTTCGTTTACTGGTACGCTAAATGGAGGTCCCGCCATTTCTTGCTGAGGGTAATTGAGTGTCACAAGCAGAATACGGCCACCCTGTTTAAGTAACTCTTTCAAACGTTCGGCGTACTCTTGTCTCATCTCCTGTGGCAGCGCAACCAAAGCCGCTCGGTCGTAAATGATATCGACTTGAGAAACCGGTGCCGTGAAAAAATCTCCGGTATAAATAGAAAGCTCATCAAACTGATACAACTCATGCATACCACTTAATGGCGTAACAGTTGGAGTATAAAAGTGCTCTGCAAAGAAAGCTCGCACTGCAATTTGGCTTAATTCAACGCCATTCACTTCATCATGTTTGGTCGCCAACCACACAAGATCTTCAGACTTACCGCAAAGCGGAACCAACACAGTGTCTTCACGCTTAGGGTTGGTGTGGTGCCAATGCTGAGGCAGTAATGGATTTACATCTTCCAAATGGAATCCGATTTTATTGCTGGCCCACTTATTGTGCCAAAATTCTGGGTCTCTCATTTTACTTTCTACTTATCGGCTGAATTACGTTTTGTGGAGTAAGACTAATGATTTTTTCGAATTTGTCTATGCCGTTCATCTTTCGTTAATCCTCAAATGCTACGATGCAATCACGATATACGAAATGATACTGACGTTTAATTAACAGAATAATGAAAATATAAATAGTGATCTAACGCATAATTCCACTGTAAACATGATAGTTAACCTTGGAATGTTTCAAAAGATCCCCATTTATTAATAACAACCTGATTTGCAAATCTTAGCGACTTCTTTGTCCCCATTTTCTAAGTGCAAGCAAGTTAAGGAGAGTGAATGAGCTTATTTTTACGTACAGCAGCATTGATGCTTTTGGTACTAAGCCGTGCACCTGCAATTGCCGCAATGCCTATTGCGCCAACAACGAGTGAACAGAATCGTTCTGCAAGTCAAAACGAGGTTTGTTCAAAACTCTTCAAACATAGCCTAAGTGGCTTATATGGCATTCAAACTATCGACTCAAATCCAACTCAGCCATACGCTGATTTTGATATTCTTTACTCCAAAGCTCACCAAGCTCAGTTCGAACTGGAAACCATCTGTAAAAGTACCGCCCTTCTCAACGACGCCCAACCTTACTTCGCTGGCGTAAAATCCAAACAACGTGCAGAGGAAAAAATTGCTTACGAACTGGATGGTCAGGTTGAACGCATTACCGATCTAGCACGTGCGACGATAGTTGCGGAAGATGTGGCAAGTTTGGTCTCTATCTATGAAACACTAGAGCGCGAAACAACTATCGTTAAAGTGAAAAACAGATTCAAAAAGCCGGGACCTTCGGGTTACCGAGATTTAAACTTACTGGTTCGTTTACCGAAAACAAACCTCATTGCAGAAGTTCAGCTCCATTTGAAAGCCATTGCGGATGTGAAGAATGGTCCTGAGCATGACCTTTATGAAAAAATTCAAAAGCTTGAACGTCAGGCAATGGCAGAAAAACGCCAGCTGACTGAATTTGAAACGGCAGCGATTCGAAGCATGCGAAGCCAAGCTAAGAACTTGTACCAGCACGCGTGGCAACCATACTTAACAACTCACTTAGAAGCGGCATAAAAAATTGCTTCTCTGAAAACAACAAACCACCGCAATGCGGTGGTTTTCTTTTGCATGCCGAAACGAAAATGCATGCACGACAAAAGACCACGACTAAGCGTGATCTATTTGGTTAGCTTACTGTTCTTTCTTAAGATTTTCTACGCGAGCTTTTAATTTCTGACCCGGGCGGAAAGTCACTACACGTCGAGCAGTAATTGGAATATCTTCACCAGTTTTCGGGTTACGACCAGGCCGTTCATTCTTGTCACGAAGATCAAAATTACCAAAACCTGACAGTTTTACCTGTTCGCCACTTTCTAGTGCCTTGCGAATTTCTTCAAAGAACACTTCCACCGTTTCCTTGGCGTCCCGCTTACTAAATCCCAATTTATCAAACAGGTTTTCTGCCAGTTCGGCTTTTGTGAGCGCCATAAAACTTTCCTCAAAGCTATGTTAAACAATGCTACTTAGTGTAGCGCCAGAGCAGTTTTACCCTACCAATTCAAGAACATATCGGGGTTACATCAGGAAGTGTATGACAAGCTTATGATTTTCGCCAACTTTTTTCTTTGCGAATAAATGGAATATGGCTGTATAAATTATTGTTAAATACCAACATTTTAACATTTTTTATTTAGAGAGTTCTTAAATACAAAACTCAACCAGTCAATTAAACCAATAATTTGGTAAAATTTGAAATAAAAAACCATTTAATAAATTTATCAGGTATAGGCTATTTTACAAACACCTGACATAGAACCTGTCGGTATTTCATTGATTTGTAAGTAACTAGGTACATAAACACCTGATAAGAAGTATGACCACTTACCAGCAGTTTTACTTTTATAAAGCTTGATAAACGCCAAGATTCTCACTGTTTTACGATGACTCACTAATCAAAGGTTGTTAGTGTGAACCTAGATTCATTACTTAACGAAACAATCACATCTTTTACCTTTAATTAAAGTGCGGTCATGATTAATCAAGTCATCAATATTCTTTTTCCCGTCTTAGCTCTTGTCGGCGTCGGCTATTTAGTCGGTCGGCATATCAAGCCAGATTTTCGCCCAATCAATCGAATCAATATTGATGTCTTTACGCCTGCGCTGGTGTTTTCGTCTCTGGTCAGCATGCCGCTCGATGCGGAACAAGGCCCTCTTCTTTTTGCTGCGATTGTTGCGGTTCTCGTCCCCGGATTGGTCATGATACCGATCTGTAAAGCGACCGGATTAACTTTCAAAGCCTGGGCACCACCCCACATGTTTCGCAATAGTGGCAACTTGGCTATCCCACTATTTACTTATACGTTCGGAGACGTGGCGCTTTCTTCTGCCGTCTTACTGTTTGTTGTATCGGCCTGTCTGCACATTAGTTTAGGGGTGATGCTTCTCAGCAGTGGCAACCCGCTGAAACAGATCATAAAAATGCCAATCTTTTTATCGGCTTCACTTGCGCTGGGCCTGAACTTGTCAGGAATTGGCGCTTGGGCACCGCTTTATGAAGCGACGGCATTATTAGGTCAGGCCGCAGTACCGGTAATGTTGCTCTCTCTCGGGGCACAAATGTGCAACTTACGATTGGATGGTCTGCGAGTTGGCGTGATATGTACGGTACAATCGCTGACCACAGGAGCGGTTGCCTTTGCGCTTATCTATTGGTTTATTCCGTTACCCACAATGCAATTGCAGATGATGGTACTTTTCACCATGTTACCACCTGCGGTTATGAACTATTTATTTGCAGAGAGACTCAATATAGAACCGATGAAAGTGGCGTCGATGGTGTTGTTTGGCAACTTTTTCAGTGTCTTGACCCTGCCCCTTCTTCTCTCTTATACGTTGTCGCTCTCTTAGCGTTGAGATTAGTTAGCTCAACGATAGTGCAGTTTCGCAGGAAGAATCAGATGCTCGGCTTTACGATCGGGTGAACCTATAGATGCCGTTGCTTGCTCAAATAACGTTTTAGCGATGAGCTCGCAATCTTGTTCGATTGAATCAATGTTGATCGGTAAGCAATCTAAAATCGGTGAGTTATCGAACGTTGCTATTTTCACATTAGCATTCAATAACTGATGCTCAGACATATAACGCAAAACACCTTCGAGAATCGAATACGAAGCGACAAATATGCGAGTTGGCAAACGCCCAATATTCTGGTGGATTTCCTCAATCATGGCGTAACCGGAGTCGGGTTGATAATCTTTGTGTTTCACTAACTCCGTATCCAACTCCACTCCAGCGGCTAACACAGCCGCCTGATAACCAGAGAATCGATCTTTACTCGGAGAGAGCTCTAACTGTCCGCCTAAATAAGCACATTCTTCCGCTTGCTGACACAGCTTCTCTACCAGTTGCTTAGTCGCGTTATAAGCATCCGTTTTTATCGTCGTTAACGGCGTGGCGTCGAAAATACGGTCGAACACCAACACGGGTGTTTGCTCGGTGACTTTGCGATAAAAGGTATCTTCAGTCATAGCCGTTGCCACCATTAGCAAATCGACTTGCCTTTCTAGCAGGCTTTTAACTGCCGCTTTTTCTTGTTTCGGGTTGTCTTCAGAAGAGGCGATTAAAAGCTGATAACCATGGCTACGCGCCAGCTTCTCCAAAAACTTCGCTGTCGTAGCAAAGCCCATATTGGCCAAATCAGGAATAACAAGACCCAGCGTGTAGGTACGGTTTGCCTTTAAAGCGCGAGCGTATAAGCTCGGAGCGTAATTGTGTTCATCTACCACAGCTTGAACACGCTTTACGGTCTCTTCATTAATACGATGTTTCTTCGCATGACCATTGAGGACAAAGCTAACGGTGGACTTTGAAACTCCAGCGAGCTCAGCGATATCTGCTAACTTTAGTTTTTTCTTCTTCACCTTACCCTTCCGAGATGAGTTTCGCTCTGGCTATTTGGATTTGACACATCGGCGGTCATCATACCGATGAAAACGTCGAAAACCATCACTTTTAGTATCTTGGGACTAAGGCTGCATTGTCGACTCGCGGCGTAGATCACAATCAGGATCATTTTTGCTTCTGATAGGTCAATTTCCATTGATTAGCTAAATCGTTTTAGCTAAAAATACTCTCAGTGAAATTAAGAAGTTTAAGGTAAGAATGATGAGTACGATTTGGGTGACTGGTGATGCCGTGGTTGATTTGATTCCGGATGCCAACGACACATATTTGAAATGTCCTGGCGGTGCACCTGCTAATGTCGCAGTTGCTATCGCACGATTGGGCGGCAAGGCTGCATTTTTTGGCCGTGTGGGGCTTGATCCTTTAGGTCGATTTATGAAGGAAACGCTGACCAACGAATCCGTCAATACCGATTTTATGCTGCTTGACGAGGCACAACGAACGTCTACCGTCATTGTAGATCTGGATGATTCTGGTGAGCGTAGCTTTACCTTTATGGTCAAACCAAGTGCTGATCAGTTCTTACTTCCTACAGATATTCCTTCTTTCACGAAGGGAGACTGGCTGCATGTGTGTTCCATCGCTCTGGCAAACGAGCCAAGCCGCAGCAGTACTCTAAAAGCAATGCGAGACGTTAAACAAGCCGGTGGCTTTGTTAGCTTTGATCCTAACCTTCGAGAGGAGGTGTGGGCGAACCCAGAGCAACTGAAACCTGTGGTTCACCAAGCCATAGAACTGGCAGATGTCGTCAAGTTTTCAGACGATGAGCTACTTTTCTTAACCGATACCAGCTCTTTAGAAGAAGGCTTAGAGGCGGTCAAAGTTTACAATAATACTCTCATCTTAATCACTCAAGGTGCGAAAGGCGCACTGACCGTCTTTGAAGGAGAGCAAAAGCTGATTGCTGGACAAGCAGTAAAACCAGTCGATACGACGGGTGCTGGCGATGCGTTTGTCGGTGGTTTGCTGGCGAAATTAGCTCAGCATACTGAATGGGAGAATAAAGAGGTTATTCACGCCGCGGTGACATGGGCGAATGGTTGCGGCGCGTTAGCCACAACTCGAAAAGGCGCAATGACAGCATTACCAACTCAGGATGCCCTCATCGATTACATCTAGATTAAAGAACAATCTGCCAATAAAAAAATCCCCGCAAGTGCGGGGATTTTTTGCAACCATTTCTAGCTTTGACTAAAAGGCGCTTTCATCGGTTTATAACGGCGGAATGTCGCTGTTTTCTCTTCGCCTTGAATCGAAATTTTCGTCGCATCTTTATCCGTGAATACACGGGACGTCATTACCGCTGCACCACCGTTTACGAACACTTCAAGCGAAGAATTATCGGAAAGAATACGAAGTTCAATACGCTCACTCGCCAGTGGCAGCTCACGAATCGTATCTTGGGCACGATTAAGTGTTTGTGAACGATCCATTATCAGACGTCGGTTGTCTTCATCCGCTCGTAATACGAATTTCTGCGCGGTGTTTTCAAATAGATTTAGTTCGTCGCCCCAATCTAACGTAACCGTCAGATCAAAGGACTTAGTCCCAATATCCACGCCATTCGCATCCAATTTGATCTCAGAAGAAGACTCAATCAAGGATTCCATTTCAAGAATAGGCCACTGGTATAACGCACCATCCCGATACGACAGCTCTCTCATCGCAGTAAGCTGGTGTACCCAACCGTTATCGGTGCTTGGCTGATCCACTTCGTCGGGCAACCCCATCCAGCCACACATTACACGTCTGCCATCTGGAGTTTGCATACTTTGCGGTGCGTAAAAATCAAAACCGTAGTCTAAATGCTGAAAGTCACCCATTCTCAAGCCATCACCATCAACCCATTGCGCTTTCACAATTCCATTATGATGAGGAATGGTGTTGTGTTCAGAGAATGAAGGAATACCCTGTGGGCCAATAACGACAAACAATTGTTCATTCAACGTAAACAAATCCGGGCATTCCCACATGTAGCCAAAATCACCCATCTCTTCACCAAATAAACCAACGAACGCCCATTGATACAAATCTTCAGACTGGTAAATAGCCAGACGCCCTTTCAGCTCTGTTGTCTGTGCACCGAGCAACATTAGCCACTTATCGTTATGACGAACGACTTTTGGATCTCGAATATGTGGGGTGACATTAAGTGGCAGAGCGTCAATGACGGGGCCATGCTTGGTGAAGTTCAAACCATCGCTAGAGGTCGCTAAACATTGGGTCGTTTGTCTGTCCCGCTCTTGCCCTATACGGGTATTTCCGGTGTAGAACAGCATCAACTCTTTCCCCTGACTTAATGCGTGTCCAGAAAACACACCGTGGCTGTCACACCAAAGTGAAGGCGTCAAAGCGACGGATTGCCATTCCCACTCCACCAAGTCTTGGCTCGTTAGGTGCACCCAATGTTTGTCCTTGTGTTCACAGCCATAAGGAAACCATTGGTAGAACAGGTGATAAGCACCATCATGATAAATAAACCCGTTGGGATCGTTGAGTAACCCCTGCGGTGGAGAGATATGCCATGATGGGCGATATTCGCACTCAACAGGCTGCTGTAAAACAGAAAAACGTTTAGATTGCTGGGCCGCAATATCTTCCCCCACTTTGAGCAACATCTCTGTGGTCAAGCTCTCTGGACGGGAGAATGTTAACTGAGTCTCTCCCTGAATCTGATCTCGGGCTTTTATCAGTTCAGAATCCTGAACTAAATGCTTATCCCGGACTTCTATCATAAGGTCTTTTTCTGTAAGCAGAGTACGGGTGATATTTTCAATACCGCCACAAACAGCAAAGTATGGTGCTAAAGACATCAGTTTACCTAAACAGTTAAATTGGGAACGTTTGCAAAATTAACATAGCATCCATTAATTTCCTAGTTTTCCACATATTTTAAGTAGCCATAGTTGAGGTAGGTCTTGTTTTTAGACCCGATAAAGTCCATTAAACGCCATTATCTTCACTTTTAGTTGGGAACGTTCCTTATTTGTCATGCTCGTTTATTTTGATTTACTGACTGAAAGTATAAAAAAACCCTGCCGAGTTGGCAGGGTTTTTAAACACTCTAATTAGAGAAGAGTTGCGATACGCTTAGTCACGTAGAGTTGCACCAAACTTCTCAGATACGTGAGCAACGATAGCTTCTACCGCACCCGCGATGTCTGCATCTTCAAGCGTGCGCTCTACTGATTGTAGAGTCAGAGCGATTGCAAGGCTCTTCTTACCTTCTTCAACGCCTTTACCTACGTAAACGTCGAATAGTTTCGCATCTTTCAGGAATTCGCCACCCTGCTCTAGGCAAGCATTAACAATGTCACCTGAAGCAATTGCGTCATCCACTACTACCGCGATATCACGACGGTTTGAAGGGAACTTAGAAAGCGCGACTGCTTCTGGAATCACTTTAGCGTTAATTGCAGACCATTCGATTTCGAATACGATAGTGCGGCCGTTTAGACCAAACTTACGCTCAAGCTCTGGGTGAACCGTACCGATTACACCAACTTCTTTGCCATCTACGATGATTGCAGCAGATTGACCAGGGTGAAGTGCAGGATGCTTAGCTGCTGCGAAAGAGTACGCTTTTTCGTTAGCAGATAGCTCAAGAATCGCTTCTAGATCACCTTTAAGATCAAAGAAATCAACTGTGTTAGTTTCGATGTCCCAGTGCTCTTCGCTACGAGTACCAGCGATAACACCTGCTAGCATAGGCTCTTGACGCATACCGTTTTCAGCAGATTCACATGGGATGAAACGCAGACCGTATTCGAATAGACGAACGCGTGGCTGTTGACGTTTCTGGTTGTGAACAACCGTGTTCAACAGACCTTGGATAAGACCAAGACGCATTGCTGACATATCTGCTGAAATTGGGTTTGGAAGCACTAGCGGCTCAACACCCGGAACGACCAGTTTTTGTTGCTCAGGCTCAACGAAGCTGTAAGTAATTGCTTCGTGGTAACCACGGTCAACAAGAAGATCACGAACGCGTTTAAGTGGAAGATCCGCTTCAACGTGGTTGTGCATCTTAAGCGCTGCCGCTGGGTGCTGGTTTGGAATGTTGTCGTAACCGTAGATACGGCCAACTTCTTCAATCAGATCCTGCTCGATTGCGATATCGAAACGCCATGTTGGAGCAATAGCAACCCAACCTGCTTCACCGTTTTCAAGAACAGAAGCTTCAACCGTTAGACCAAGACGCTCTAGGATTTCTACAACGTCAGCATCTTCGATGTGGTGACCTAGTAGGTTGTCTAGTTTCGCGCGACGTAGTGCTACTTTGTTTGGCTTAGGCAGGTCTGCTTCAGACTCAACCGCAACAACAGGAGCCACTTCACCGCCACAGATTTCAACAAGAAGTGCTGTTGCACGCTCCATTGCGCTTGCTTGAAGTGCGTAATCCACACCACGTTCGTAACGCATTGAAGAATCAGTATGCAGACCGTAGCTACGTGCGCGACCACGGATGTGGTCAGGTGCAAAGAATGCACACTCAAGTAGGACGTCTTTAGTTTCTGATGTTACACCAGAACCTTCGCCACCAAAGATACCAGCAATAGCAAGTGCTTTGTTGTGGTCAGCGACAACTAAAGTATCTGCGTTTAGTTCTGCTTCGCTACCGTCAAGAAGTGTTAGCTTCTCGCCTTGCTCAGCCAGACGAACAACGATGCCACCTTCGATCTTCGCTAGGTCGAACGCGTGCATTGGTTGGCCTTGCTCAAGCAGTACGTAGTTCGTGATGTCTACTACAGGGTCGATAGAGCGGATACCACAACGACGCAGTTTTTCTTGCATCCAAAGTGGAGTTTCAGCTTGAACGTTTACGTTCTTAACTACACGGCCCATGTAACGTGGACACGCTGCTGGCGCTTTTACGTCGATTGATACTGTATCTTCAATAGATGCAGCAACGGCTTCTACTGCAGGTTCAGTTACGTCAGCGCGGTTAAGTACGCCTACTTCACGAGCCATACCACGGATGCTGAAACAGTCAGCGCGGTTTGCTGTTAAGTCTACGTCTACCGTTACGTCGTTTAGACCTAGGAATTCGCGGAAATCAGTACCGATCGCTGCGTCTTCTGCCAGTTCCATGATGCCGTCTGATTCTACGTCGATACCTAGTTCAGTAAATGAACAAAGCATGCCGTGAGATGGCTGACCACGTAATTTTGCTTTCTTGATTTTGAAATCACCAGGAAGCACTGCGCCTACTGTTGCAACTGCAACTTTTAGGCCTTGACGACAGTTAGGTGCACCACAAACGATGTCCAGAAGTTCTTCTTCGCCCACATCGATTTTAGTTACGCGTAGTTTGTCTGCATCTGGGTGTTGACCACATTCAACAACGTGACCAACTTTAACGCCAGTGAATGAACCCGCTACAGGAAGAACGTCGTCTACCTCAAGGCCGGCCATTGTAATTTGGTGAGTTAGCTCGTCAGTAGTAACCGCAGGGTTTACCCACTCACGAAGCCATGATTCGCTGAATTTCATGTTAATGAACCCTCTGGATTACTTGAACTGTTTTAGGAAACGAAGATCGTTCTCGAAGAACGCACGCAGGTCGTTCACGCCGTAACGAAGCATCGTCAGACGCTCAACACCCATACCGAATGCGAAACCAGAGTATTTTTCAGGATCGATGCCTACGCTACGTAGTACGTTCGGGTGAACCATACCGCAGCCTAGAACTTCTAGCCATTTGCCGTTTTTACCTTTCACGTCTACTTCTGCTGAAGGCTCAGTGAATGGGAAATAAGATGGACGGAAACGTACTTCTACTTCCTCTTCGAAGAAGTTACATAGGAAATCGTGCAGAATGCCTTTCAGCTGAGCAAAGTTTACGTTCTCATCAACCAGCATACCTTCCACTTGGTGGAACATTGGCGTATGCGTTTGGTCGTAGTCGTTACGGTATACACGGCCCGGAGCGATGAAACGGAATGGTGGTTTACCATTTTCCATCGTACGGATCTGTACGCCTGACGTGTGAGTACGAAGCATCAAATCTGGGTTGAAGAAGAAAGTATCGTGATCAGTACGCGCTGGGTGATCAGCGGCAATGTTTAGCGCATCGAAGTTGTGGAATGCATCTTCGATCTCTGGACCAGACTCAGTGTTAAAACCAAGTTCGCCAAAGAACTTCTCAATACGTTCTACAGTGCGAGTTACTGGGTGTAGACCACCATTTTCAATACGACGACCTGGCAGGGTTACGTCGATGGTTTCAGCAGCTAGTTTTGCTTCAAGCTCGGCGCGTTGTAGCGCGTCTTTACGAGCAGCGATTGCTTGCTGAACGGCACCTTTCGCTTTGTTGATCTCTTGACCAGCTTCACGGCGCTCTTCTGGTGGTAGTTTGCCTAGGCTTTGAAGCTGAGCAGTTAGCTCACCTTTCTTACCTAGATACTGAACACGCACTTCATCAAGTGCGACTAGCGATTCGGCAGCTTCAATTGCAGTGCTTGCGCTAGCAATGATCTCTTCTAGATGTTGCATCGTTTCCTCATCTACCTGTTGGTAGTATCCATAAGGGAGTGATTGGTTTTTTGATAGCTGTACATAGTAGCCAAACCAGACACCAATGCCAAATTGAATTACGAAAAGAAGAGGTTATTGAATAAAAAGAACACAAAAACGCAAAAAAAGCAGTGTTGTTATTAAATTGAGCCGAATTCATCTGAGTTGATTACGGAAAATGAAACTCGAACAACGCGTGATTTTCACAAAGAACAACTAATCAAAGGGAAACCGTAAACATTCACGGCGAGAGTATTTCGAAGCTGCAGCAAGATACCGCTACTATTTCAAACCAATGTCTATTTCAGACATCCCATGGTTTAAGAAATAGTAGAGATACCAACAAGCGAAGAATAGTTAGATAGATAAGCTCGGCTTTTCACCCGCGGATGCAATCGCATAGCGAATGTCGTCAATAAAGTGCGTGTTTGTCTCAGTAATGCCATCAGAGAAGGTCACTGGCTGATGCGGGCCAGCCAATACGACGACGTTGGTGAAATCCGAAACATCATAGTTCTCTGCGACAACATTCTTTGAATGGAAATCAAGCACTGTCTTGGCGACAATATCTTCAAGCTGTAAAAGCTGCTCTTCAGTGATCTTCATCCTTGCCAAAGCAACACGAACACAGTTCTCAGCGGCAATGGCCTGCTTTTTAATGATTTCTGTGTATTTATCGTTAAGCTTCGAGTTCTCAGCATAGCTGTAAAAAAGCGGACCATGCAGGGTAATATTGTTCTCTTCATCAACATAGACGAGATCCAACAACTCAAGAGCCTTGAGATAATCAGACATGCTCTGTTTAGACAGCTCATATTTTTTCTTCAAAATAGAGTAACCGTCTTTACCACGTAGCATCCTTAACTCACGATAAAAGTCGTAAAGGTGTGGGTATTGGAAAAACACTTCATCTTGAGTGCGGCTGAAGTAGTCTTCGTCTTCACCTTGAAGCTGGTCTGCTAGCTTTTGCAGTTCATCTAACGTGCAATCAATGGCTCTGCAGTATTCGAGTAATTTATCTAGAGCTAGGTTGGTACTGGTTAAATGTCTTTTAAAAGTGGACAACGGCATGCCCATTTTTTCAGATAGCTCTCGATATGTTAGCCCTTTTGTCTTAATCGCTTGTCTTAAAGCGGCTAGCAAATACTCGGGAGTCAAATCTCTCATCTACGATTCCTTTTTGGCAAAGTTACAGCTGCACAACATTTGTAACAACTTAGAATCACTCAGCTAGTGAATAGTTCATATTTTTATCATAAAAATATGAATTAATATACCGCCCCTTACATTCGCATGACAAATGGCACATTGAAAAATGCTGTTGATTTCATTATTCCCATCAAATCTTATTGATAATAAAAACAAATAAATTCAGCATTTATTTAGACACTTACAACATTCCGTTCATAAACTTCAGAATGTTACACCATAGAAATTATGCCATTTCAGAATGTTACACTTTACCCACCCAAAACAGCAAATGAATAATAATTCACACTACGTGCAGTAAAATACAATTTATCAATCTAGGGGAAATTGCCAGCGGCCCCTCCCCTTTACGACATTGAAACCGTGGACTTTGGTAAAATCATCATCGACTTGGATTAACCTACTATGACAAGCGCAGAATTTAGCAGTTGGACCGAGTAATGGCTTTCACCTGCTCACAGACAAGTATGGTATGACAGCTGGAGAGAAGATAAGAGCATTAGAGATAAGGGAATTGAGAGAAATATGAGGGATTGGCTTTTAGAGGCAATAAAAAAGGAGAGCTAATGCTCTCCTTTTCTTAAACCTAAACTGCTAATTAAAGAGCAGCTTTCGCTTTTTCAACTAGAACTGCAAATGCAGCTTTGTCGAATACTGCGATGTCCGCAAGGATCTTACGGTCGATCTCGATAGATGCTTTCTTAAGACCGTTGATGAAACGGCTGTAAGATAGACCATTTTGACGAGATGCCGCATTGATACGTGCAATCCAAAGTTGACGGAATTGACGTTTCTTAGCGCGACGGTCACGGTAAGCGTATTGACCAGCTTTAGTAACTGCTTGGAAAGCTACGCGGTAAACACGTGAACGCGCACCGTAGTAACCTTTAGCTTGTTTTAGAACTTTCTTATGACGTGCACGAGCTTGTACACCACGTTTTACGCGAGGCATTATGCTTCTCCTAAACTAAACGATTGATAACTATAAAGAATTAAGCGTATGGCAACATACGGATTACTGCAGCCACTTCACATTTAGGAAGGATTGCATTTGGACGTAGTTGACGCTTGTTCTTAGTAGTACGCTTAGTCAGGATGTGACGTTTTGTAGCGTGCTTGTACTTAATACCACCAGCAGTTTTCTTGAAACGCTTAGCAGCACCTTTGTTGGTTTTCATCTTAGGCATGATGAATAACTCCGCATTGTAGTAGTTTAATAAACAATGTAATTAGGGCGAACAAAACCCAACCGCTAACCTTCTATTCAAAGGGAATCGGCTAGGTTTTAATTACTTTATGAGCCGTTAATTACTTCTTTTTAGGGGCTAGCACCATGATCATCTGACGACCTTCAATACGGCTAGGGAAAGATTCAACTACAGCTAGTTCTGCAGTGTCTTCTTTCAAGCGGTTTAGAACGTCGACACCGATGTCTTGGTGTGCCATCTCACGGCCACGGAAGCGAATTGTTACCTTCACCTTGTTGCCTTCTTCTAGGAAACGCACCAGGTTGCGTAGTTTTACCTGGTAGTCTCCAATATCAGTTCCAGGTCGGAATTTTACTTCCTTGATCTGAATCTGCTTTTGCTTCTTCTTCTGCTCTTTCGCAGCCTTGCTCTTTTCAAAGAGGAATTTACCGTAGTCCATCACACGACAAACTGGCGGCTCAGCGTTAGGACTAATCTCAACAAGATCCATACCTGCTTCTTCAGCAGCAGCAATCGCTTCTTGGATCGATACAACACCAACTGATTCACCGTCAGCGCCTGTTAGTCGAACTTCACGAACGCCACGAATTTCACCGTTTAAACGGTGTGGGTTTTGTTTTACCGGCTGTTGGCCGCGTCTTCCGCCTTTAATAGCTTATTCCTCCAGATTGAGCTTACGGCTTGAAATCTCGTCTTGGATGTAAGAGATAAAATCATCCACCTTAAATTTACCGAGATCTTTACCTTTACGAGTACGCACTGCAATTTCGCCAGCTTCCATTTCTTGGTCACCAACGACAAGCATATACGGTACACGCTTCAAAGTGTGTTCGCGGATTTTAAAGCCAATCTTCTCATTTCTCAAGTCCGCTTTAGCTCTAATTCCACTTTTTTGTAATTTTTGTACTACTTCTTGAACATAATCTGACTGTTTATCAGTAATATTCATAAGAACAGCCTGTTCTGGTGCCAACCAAGTTGGGAAGAAACCAGCATATTCTTCGATAAGGATACCAATGAAACGTTCTAGGGAACCTAGAATTGCACGGTGAATCATTACCGGAACTAGACGTTCGTTGTTTTCACCTACATAAGTTGCACCTAAGCGACCAGGTAGGTTGAAGTCTAACTGAACCGTACCACACTGCCATGCACGATCTAGACAGTCGTATAGCGTGAATTCAATCTTAGGACCGTAGAACGCACCCTCGCCTTCTTGAATCTCGTATGGAATTTCCATTGATTCTAGAGACTGTTTCAATGCTTCTTCAGATTGATCCCAGATTTCATCAGAACCTACACGTTTTTCTGGACGAGTAGACAGTTTCACTACGATGTTGTCGAAACCAAATGTTTGGTAAGTATCGTAAACCATCTTAATACAGCTTGTTACTTCCTCTTGGATTTGGCTCTCTGTACAGAAGATGTGAGCGTCATCCTGAGTAAAGCCACGTACACGCATGATGCCGTGTAGTGCGCCTGATGGTTCGTTACGGTGACATGAGCCGAACTCTGCCATACGTAGCGGTAGGTCACGGTACGATTTTAGACCTTGGTTAAAGATCTGAACGTGACCTGGACAGTTCATTGGCTTGATTGCGTATTCACGGTTTTCAGAAGAAGTCGTGAACATCGCATCTGCGTATTTGTCCCAGTGACCAGAGCGTTCCCAAAGAACACGGTCCATCATCAGTGGGCCTTTTACTTCCTGGTAGTCGTACTCATTCAGTTTGTCACGAACGAACACTTCTAGATCACGGAAGATAGACCAGCCATTGTGATGCCAGAACACCATACCCGGTGCTTCTTGCTGCATGTGGAACAGGTCTAGTTGCTTACCGATTTTACGGTGGTCACGCTTCGCAGCTTCTTCAAGGCGAGTTAGGTGAGCCTTAAGCGCTTTCTTATCGTGGAAAGCCGTGCCGTAAATACGCTGAAGCATTTTGTTGTCGCTGTTACCACGCCAGTAAGCACCCGCAACATTCAATAGCGTGAAATGTTGACAGAAGCCCATGTTAGGAACGTGAGGGCCACGACACATGTCGATGTATTCTTCATGGTGGTAAAGACCAGGACGATCATCACGAGATACGTTTTCGTCTAGGATTTCCACCTTGTATGGTTCGCCACGTGATTCAAACGTATCACGCGCTTCCTGCCAGCTTACTTTTTTCTTAACAACTTCGTACTTGGTCTTCGCCAGTTCTTTCATACGCTTTTCAATCTTCTCAAGATCTTCTTGCGTTAGAGACTCGTCTAAGTCGATGTCGTAGTAGAAGCCGCTATCGATGGTTGGACCGATCGCCATTTTAGCTTGTGGGTAAAGCTGCTTTAGAGCGTGACCAAGAAGGTGCGCACATGAGTGACGAACGATTTCCAGACCGTCGACTTCATCTTTTACCGTGATGATCTCAAGGCTTGCGTCTTCTTCAATTAGGTCACACGCATCAACACGGTTACCGTTAACACGACCAGCGATAGTTGCTTTTGCAAGACCAGGACCGATCGATTGCGCAACTTCCATTGTAGATACTGGGTTGTCAAATTGACGCTGACTGCCGTCAGGAAGAGTAATAATAGGCATGCTATGTCCTTTACAGTGGTGTTGCATACCAAGCAACACATGTTATTCAAATTTAGAAGCTATTTGTTGGAAAATAGTTGAATGCGATGAAGGTCTCTCGGTAATACGAATACCGGACCATTATCGGAAGAGCAGATTGTACCTAGCTCACAATTAGAATGCAAAGAGCGATTTACTCTGTCATTTAATCTTCACCCTTCGGTCGCTAAACACAAGCAAAAACAGTTAACACAAAGAAAAGAAAATAAAAATCGGAAACCAGAATGTGAATTTAACACTATATTTACATTAATGAGTCATTTCCGTTTAGGTATTCATATGATCAAAATGAGATGGCATCCTACCCTATTTTGCACTGTTGTATGTTTCTCAACCCCTGCATTGGCCGCCAATGACTTTTATGGCCCGCTCCGCGCCTACGCTCAATCACCGATACAATCGGTTAGCCACACTAATTACTTACGCTCAGGATTTAGTTTGCCTTCAGATTACATTGAAGGTTATGCATCGGCCACAATAGCCAGTGTCTGGGCTCATACGGATGAGTACGCTTTAGATTATTACCATAATCAGGTCGAGGTTGGTGGAAAATGGCAAATCAGCAGCCGCTGGCAGTGGGAGCTCAACTATCGCTGGGTATTTGAAGCCGATAACCATCTGGATGGTCTTACTAGAAAATTCCATGATTTATTTAGTATCGACCAAAATGGACGAGATGAAGTTGGCAAAGGCCGCTCTTACATATCAATGCCCCAATACGGCGTTTTTGAGGACGACTTTAGCAGAGAAACCATCACCAATAATATTTCCACTTACGTCCAATACCAGATATTTCAAAGCAAACAGCATGGCCTGTCGCTTGGTGGCAGCCTTTATTACGACAAGGTTACTCACGGCACTTTTAAAGGAAGCAGTTTTGAACAGGGTTTTCAGGTCAACTATAGCTATCTGAATAGCGACCATGCCATTTATTCAATGATCGGAATGACCTTTCGTCCTGACGACCGTGCAATGCTCAACTTACCCTATCGAAAGAACACGGCTGCAATTTCAGCAGGCTATCGTTACTCCCTTGCCGAAAATCACCATATGATCATTGAGTACCACTGGTACCAAGGTTCAGCTGCAGGCCCGAACGAATTTGCCGATGCTGCCAAAGAGATTAAAGTTGGCTATCGCTACCTAATGCAAAACTCTGCTTTGGAGCTCATCGCTATAGAGAATGTGGGAAACATGGACAACAGTACCGATATCGCATTTACGATTGGCTATCGGTACTTATTTAGGCCGGGATCAGACAGCTAATCAATTATAAACTTAAAGTTGGAGCAATCGCTGCGGCGACTTGAGCATCTGTCGCACTGATTGGTAAAGTGAATGAACGATACTGGTCGCCAGACAAGCTGAGCGAACGGTCGATTTCTGCTAAACAGTGGATGACTTGCCCGTCTAAAATGAAGGAAAGTTCAATTTCTTTCGAAGAGATGAAACCGTTGTTACGGAACTCCAATTCCTGATAGATACCTGAGCGAGAAGAGAAAGAACCGCCGCGCAAGAAACCTTTTTCAACATCTGCTTTCACCATTGAAAATCCGGCTTGTTCGATCGACTGAATGACTCGTGATACCACTGGCAGTGGCTTAACTTCAATATAGTCGCGGTCACGCGGGTCCATCGCGAAGTCAATGTCTAAGGTTGTTTCTAACCAAACGTGACATTGATTTTTTAATGCGTTGACCAGAGTAATGGGTGTTTCATCATGTAACTTCAACTGAAAAGGCACTTGCTTTTCTTCATTGGCTTGAATCACAAAAGGCTCAACAGCTTTCAGCTGATCAAGCGTAAACGTCTCATATCTGACGCTGTCATCCACTTCTACTTTCATTTCCGTATTCAGTTTAATGGTGATTGCGTCAATGCGCTGTTCTACATCGCCACCAATAATTTGGACATACCCTGTAAGCGTTGAACCCTGGTAAACACTCATCTCGTCCAAAATGGTATCCACTTTTGCCGAACCAATACCTAATGATGCTTTTAACTTTTTAAACATTTCTTCCCTTACGTCTCTATCATTTTTATTTTGATTGTGACCTATTTACACAATTGCTTCATGCGCTTCAAGCTATAGACATCGAGAATTCGGGCTATTTCCCTTATCGATGAAAAATAACCACGCGGCTCCAACATTCAGCATCAGAGTCACTCACGCAATGCTGTGACTAAACCAGCCATATTGATACCCGTTGGAGAGAACTGTTTGCTATTTTTCCTCAAATTGAGCACTATTTGTATAGTCAATTAAAGGAACTCATTATGTCTGCGCCACTCTACATGCAAATTAAGCAATTTATCCTCGATAAAATTGAAACCGGAGAGTGGATGACCGGACAACGTATCGCAACCGAGTTCGAATTAACGGAACAATTTGAAGTCAGTAGAATGACCGTGAACAAGGCGATTCGAGATCTCGTGAATGAAGGCAGGCTTCAACGTCGCCCGCGGCTTGGCACATTTGTCTGTAATCCGGTTGAGAAATCGGAGTCACCATTGCTAGACATCCGCAATATTGCTGCAGAAGTGAGGGACCGCGGCCGTGAGTATCGCAGCAAGGTTCTAAAACAGGTCGCGATTAAAGCCGATGCGACCATCGCAACAAAACTTGGCGTGATGCTGGGCACCACCGTATTCTACAGTGAAATTATCCACTACGAAGACAGCACACCAATTCAGTTGGAACTGCGCTGGGTCAACAGCCAATATGCGCCAAGCTACCTGGACCAAGACTTTACTCATATCACGCCTAATCAGTTTTTGTCAGACAACTGCCCGCTCAGTGCTATCGAACACACTGTGGAGGCTATCGTTCCTGATAACCGCATAAAGCTTGATCTCAATATGTCATCCAACGAGCCTTGTCTTCTCCTAAACCGAAGAACCTGGAGCCAGGATAAATTGGTCAGCACGGCTTTACTTTACCATCCAGGGAATAAATACAAACTGAGTTCCAAAGTACTGATTTAAACGAGTGGGAATAACAATCCTCCTACTCTTCGATCACACCTTTACAACATCAATCTTGTCATCGATACTTTCTTGTTATACATATTTGTATATACATTTAAAACTACAAACCAAATAGGATATAAAAATGGACTTGCTGATTGAAAATGCGCGTCTGGTCACTATGACGCAAGGGGAAGCAGGATATCTGCCTACATCACCTGCGCGTGTCGGGATTCAATCTGGGAAAATCGTCGCCATCAGTACTCGTGCCTTTGGTGAGGACGATCCTCAGATCGAGTCACAGCTAGATCCACAGCTCTACCCTCAAAGTTTCGATCTGCAAGGCAAACTGATGATGCCGGGTTTGATTGATTGCCATACTCACCTTGTTTATGCAGGCAATCGCGCGAACGAATTCGAGATGCGTTTAAACGGTGTGCCGTATCAGGAGATCGCTCAACAAGGCGGTGGTATTCTCTCGACAGTAAAAGCAACAAGAGCGGCCACTGAGGAGCAACTCGTCGAACTCGCACTCCCTCGTTTAGACGGGCTGCTCGCTAGTGGCGTGACTTCAATAGAAGTGAAATCAGGCTACGGGTTAACACTCAATGACGAACTCAAAATGTTGCGTGCCGCAAAAGCGCTGGAGCAAGAACGAAAGGTTAAGATAACTACTACGCTGCTTGCTGCGCATGCACTACCACCAGAGTTTGCTGGTCGCGCGGATGACTATATTGAACATATTTGTCAGGACATCATCCCACTCGTTGCAGAAGAAAAGCTCGCCACCAGCGTCGATGTTTTTTGTGAATCTATCGGCTTTAACCTAGAGCAGACAGAAAAAGTGTTTGCCACAGCAAAACAACACGGCTTAAAAGTAAAAGGCCACACAGAACAGTTATCTAACCTTGGTGGCACCGCGCTTACTGCACAGTATAACGGCCTCTCTGCCGATCATATTGAGTTCCTCGATGAAGAAGGTGTTATCGCGCTTTCAAAATCAGAAACGGTCGCAACCTTACTGCCTGGTGCGTTCTACTTTTTACGTGAAACGCAACTGCCACCGATTGAATTACTGAGAAAGCATCACGTACCGATGGCGATCGCAACTGATGTTAACCCAGGTACATCACCATTTTCCGATATGACCCTGATGATGAACATGGCGTGTACCCTATTCCGTCTGACGCCTCAAGAAGCACTACGAGGTGCAACCCAACATGCGGCAAAAGCATTGGGCTACGAAGAGTCTCGAGGAGCGATAAAAGTTGGCTTTGATGCCGATTTCTCGATTTGGGATATCGACCATCCAGCAGACCTTAGCTACCAAGTCGGTGCAAAACGTCTGGTAGGTCGTATAGTAAATGGTGAATACATTGCACATGGAGGCCTTTAAGATGTCTCAATCCGATCTACATAATCCGCTATTTCACTGGCAAGGTCGTCATGATGCCGAAGATGGTAAGCTTGGCCAACGTATCCACCATGTTGTCCAACATCAGCCAGCTCACGAGCTGGAAAAAGTGGCGCAAGGCGTTTCAATATTAGGCTTTGCTACCGATGCTGGCGTAGCAAGAAACAAAGGCCGCGTCGGAGCGAAGAAATCGCCTGATTTAATCCGTCGAGCACTGGCAAATCTTGCTTGGCACAAAGATGCCCCAATTTACGATCTCGGAACGGTGGTATGTGAAGACGATTTGTTGGAAGAAAGTCAGGCTCGTTGTGCAAGTACCATTGCTCAAGCACTTCCCCACACGCCAGTCATTGTGTTGGGCGGCGGGCACGAAATTGCATGGGCATCATTTTCCGGACTTGCGGAGTACTTCAAGTCTCATCATCCGGATAAAAAGCCGAAAATTGGCATTATCAATTTCGACGCGCACTTCGATCTGCGAGCTTTCGAAAGCCAGGTAGCCGATGTGAAGCCAAGCTCCGGTACCCCATTTAATCAAATTCATCACTTTTGCCAACGCAATGATTGGGCATTCCACTATGCGTGTTTAGGGGTGAGTCGCAGCAGCAATACTCAGGCTCTATTCCAAAAAGCGGATGACTTAAATGTGTGGTACGTAGAAGATCATCAGCTTAGTTATTTGAACCTCAGCTACCATCTGACGCAACTGCAGCATTTTATCGACGATTGTGATTACCTGTATCTGACGATTGACTTGGACGTATTTCCAGCTGCAACGGCTCCTGGTGTAAGTGCGCCAGCTGCTCGTGGCGTGAGTTACGATACGATTGCACCATTCTTAGAGCGTATTCTTCATTGTAAAAACAAGTTGATGCTGGCAGATATTGCCGAGTACAACCCAAATTATGATGTCGATAGCCAAACGGCACGCTTAGCGGCTCGTTTATGTTGGGACATTGCCAATGCGATGGCAGAGAAGTAACTCCAGTTATTATTTAAACTTCTTTCATTAATGCAGTATTTAAAAGGCTCTACCTAAAGTGTGGGGCCTTTTTGTGTCTATACTTCTATCATATAAGTGAATACCTAGATATCGCCGTGTCATGAACACTTAGGCCTCTGGCTTTATAGGTATTAAAAGTAATTCAAGTGTGCGTTTTTACACATTTATCTTTCGATGAGCATATCATGGTGAAGATACGATGAAATCTCACTGGATGGACCATTGCCCGTCAGTGTTTCGCATATAATCCCTTACAGTTTTGGTTACTACGTAAAAATTATGTTTCTAACACCTTATTTTTCTAACAATGAGCACCAGTTTCAGTTCACTCGCGAGCAAGCAAGTCACTTTGCGAAGCGCGTAGCTGGCGATTACAACCCAATCCATGATGAAGACAACAAACGCTTCTGTGTACCTGGCGATCTACTGTTTGCCGTACTGCTAAGCAAAGAAGGCATCAGTCAAAAAATGCGCTTCAACTTCTCTGGCATGGTAAATGACGGCGTTGCGCTTCATATTGAGAATAAGTGTGAGAAAGAAAGTGCAGTTGTTGATGCTGCTGGCAAAGAATATTTGCACATGTCTCGCGAAGGTGAAACCAACCGTGACCCAGCATTTATTGAACATGTAGTGACAAATTACGTTCAGTTTTCTGGCATGAACTTCCCTCACATCATGGTTCCTCTTATGGAAGAGCAGCAAATGATGATCAACTGCCAACGCCCATTAGTGATTTACGAAAGTATGGAAGTTGAATTCTCTCGTCTGGATCTAACCCATCCGGAGGTAGAATTTACAGGCGCAACTTTCGACGTAGACGGCAAGCGTGGCGTAGTGACGTTGAACTTCGCGTTCAAAGAAGATGGTGAAGTTGTCGGTAACGGCATTAAGCGTATGGTTGCAAGTGGTTTGAAACCTTACGACCAAGAAGCTGTTGATGATTTGGTCACGCGCTTCCATGAGCGTAAGGACGCATTCTTAGCAAAGTTCGTTGAGGCAGCGTAATTACTGCCTCATACTCCTAAGAAACCAAATTCTAGCGGTAACGACTTAATGCGTTACCGCTATTTTTTTAGCCCGTCTTATTCGCGTTTCTTGCTGACTGAATCATTGCCTCAATATAGGCAGGTCCGGTTGGACGAATTCCCGCTGGATTTAGCTCTTTTATCGAGTAATAGCCCGCTGTAATGTGATCGATACTGACCGTATCTACCACACCCGGAAGATTAAGTATGCGTTCCATGTAGCTGGAAAGGTTCGGATAATCTGCAATTTGCTTGCGATTGGTTTTGAATAAGCCGTGATATGCCGCATCAAAACGAATCAAAGTAACAAAGGTACGGATGTCCGTTTCTGTTAGTTGATTACCAACCAGATAATCTTGTCCTTCCAAACGCCTTTCTAACTCATCTAACATAGCAAACACTTTGTTTACCGCTTCTTCATAAGCATCTTGGGACTGAGTAAAGCCAGCCTTATAAACACCATTGTTGAGATCGTTGTAGATACGAGGGTTAAGTTCTTCAATCTCCGCAGAAAACGTCTCCGGATACAGTCTGATATCCGATGGAACAATCTCTTCAAAAGCCGTATCCAGCATTCGCAGAATATCCGCACTTTCGTTGTTCACCAGTACATTTTGTTTCATGTCCCACAACACGGGTACCGTTGCACGCCCAGTGTAAGTCGGGTTCGCACGCGTATATATTTCATGCATGTACTGTGATGAAAACAGCGGATCGGTATCAGCACCATCGTAACCACCAAATGCCCACCCTTGTGATGTCATTTGAGGATTGACCACGGTGACAGGAATAATATCTTCCAATCCTTTCAGTTTACGTGCGATCAATGTGCGCGATGCCCAAGGGCAAATTAGCGCAACATATAAGCGGTAACGTCCTGGCTCTGCTTTAAATCCCCCAGTTCCTGTAGGACCCGGGCTACCATCCGGAGTAATCCAGTTACGAAACTCGGAGACCTGTCGAACAAAGCGCCCCTTGTCATCCGCTTTTTGTAACGCTTTCCAGTTCTCTGTCCATTTTCCATTCACTAACATACTTTAATCCCCTAATTTTAAGCGCCGTTGAAAACGAATGAGCGCATTGAGATTGAACCTAGCTCGACACCTTGTGAGGTATAAATGAGTTCATCTTTCAAATTTGATGCTCCAGCGATCGTCAATGCTGGCGCGTAATGCTCGAGTGTCGGGTTAGCCATTCGCAATAGGCTTCCCATAGAAGCAACATCGGCTAACGATTTAAAGTCACGGTTATTCAGTTGGTCAGCGACATACTGATCAAATTCAATCGCCCAATCGTGTGGCTTACCATCAAACTGCAAGGCTCTTAAATTGTGAACAATATTGCCCGAGCCAAGAATCAACACGCCTCGATCGCGTAACTCAGAGAGCTTTTTACCGATGCTTAAGTGCCAGTTCATGTCTTTGGTGATATCAATGGATAGTTGAAACACTGGCACATCGGCCGCCGGGAACATTGAGTTCAACACTGACCATGCACCATGATCGAGTCCCCAAGTGTCATCAGTATGTACATGATGATCTGACAACAGCGCAGCGACTTCTTTAGCGAGCTCTGGATGCCCTTTCGCCGGATATTGCTTCTCGTATAACGCATCTGGGAACCCGTAAAAGTCATGAATGGTACGAGGTAATGCAGATACATCGACCAGCGTACTACCTTGGGTCATCCAGTGCGCAGAAACCACTAGTATCGCTTGAGGTCTTGGCAATGTACGTCCCAGTTCCACCCAACTGCGTGTGAATTCATTATCTTCAATGACGTTCATTGGGGAGCCATGACCAAGGAATACCACCGGCATTCTTGGTGAAGCTTTAAATCTGTTTTTCAGCTTTTGAAGTGAGGACATAACGCTCATCGCTTTTCCCTTAATTTGTCAGTACCACAACATTGTGGTTCGTTTTAACTTGGTATGGAGAAATTATGTACGCAGCAAACTTTCAATACAATGACGATTATGTAGAATGATATTCAACAAAACGTTCCTAATATTGGAGTATTAAGATGGACTTGGTTGATGGTTTAAAAGCATTTGTCGCCACCGCACAAACAGGGTCTTTTACAGAAGCAGCACAAAGGCTCGGCGTATCTAACCGAATCACTTCTAAATATGTCGCTCAGTTAGAGGAAAGGATTGGCGCACAGTTATTGCAGAGAACGACTCGGAAAGTTGGCCTTACTCCCACAGGTCAGGCGTTGCTTGCTCGGGCTCCTACTCTATTAGACGAGTTGGATGACCTGCTGGGTGCAATATCTGAAGAGTCCAAAGGGTTAACTGGCGTACTGCGTGTATCCGCACCATTGACGTTTGGAGAGATTTACATCACCGGGTTATTGAGCCGCTTTTCTGCCCTTCATCCTCAGCTATCGATTGATCTACGTTTGAGTGATTCCTATGTAGACTTAGCTACTGAGGGCATTGATTTAGCGTTTCGTATCGGACTGCCAGACACAGCGACACTGAAAGTAAGGAAGCTTGGGGAAATCACCAGTTGCGTCGTCGCCTCGCCTGAATACCTGAAGCAACGAGGAACACCAAATACACCTCAAGAACTCAAGGATCATTTCTGTATTATCGATACCAACCGAAGAGGTCACAACAAGTGGTTATTCTATCGCGGCAAACAAGAAACCGCCGTCGTACCTGAGAGGAACCTGATGGTGAACAGTGCTCGCATCGCAAAAGATTGGGCGATAGATGGACGTGGGATAGCGATTTGTCCAGATTTCGTTTTACAACACGATCTTGAGAGTGGAAGGCTGGTACAACTCCTCGACGAATACAGCATGAATAAGCACCCGATTAACGCGGTCTATTTAGAAGGAAACGTAATACCGCGAAAAGTCCGGGCACTTATCGATTTCGTGGTAGAAGACTTCGCTCAAAGACCACCTGGTGCTATTTAGGCCAAAGGTAAATCGCCTTTAGAACATAGCGAAACGATCTGCGCTTATATCCAGCGACGTACCCGGTTTTTGTATTTCAGGTAATCTTCACCAAACAGCCTTTCTAACACGTGCTCTTCAGGCTTAATTTGGTAACGATTCATATAGGAGATAAACAGAGCACCACAAGGGATGACGCTAAGGTGCTGCCACCACAAACCCAGAGCGATAATAAGCAGCAACAGAGCCACATACATCGGGTTTCGGGTATAGGCGAAGACACCAGTGTTTACGACAGATGACGCAGACTCCGGCTTAACTGGATTGACCGTTGTCTTCGCTTTACGAAATTCATAAACGCCGGCAATGCCAATAAAGCCCGATAACAGCGTTAAAGCAGCGACAACAAATTCGACAAAAGGGACTGTGATCTTAAATGTCGGCGTCAGTCCTTTCAGCCAATACATAAGTAAAACCACCAGCAAAAAGACCGCGACAGGTGGCACTCTAAGTTCAAGTTTTCTCAAGGTTCAAATCCTTTGAAGTCTCAAGTTGATGAGTCGATAAAAAGCCCAGCAGAACTGGGCTTATTCTTCATTGAAGTGATTAAATAAGTGTCAGCAACGCCTGAACCGGATGCTTCTGCTTAGTGCCTTCAAAACGTTTTACCTGACTTCGACAAGAGTAACCCGTGATGAGACATCGCTCGTTGTCCAACTTATCTAAGTTTGGCTTCCAGCTTAGGTTGTAAATGTCTTTCGACATCGTCACCTTATCAACCTCGTGCCCAAAAGTCCCCGCCATACCACAGCATCCAACCGGGACGGTATTTAGTACCGCACCGAAGTGAGAGAAAATTGCACCCCACTCTTTTTCTGCGTTTGGCATTTTGGTTTTTTCTGTACAGTGAGCAAACAGATACCAAGGTTCTTGCTGAGTAGACTCTACTGATGCGAAATCTTCCAGTCTTGGATAGAGCCATTCATGAGCGGTCAGCACCTCAAATTCACCGCGCTTGTTGCCCAGTACTTCGTTGTATTCATCTCGGTAGCAAAGCACTAATGCTGGGTCAACACCCACCATTGGAATGCCCAGATCGGCAACCAAAGATAAAAACTTCGCGGTATCCGTTGCTGTTTCTGAGAACTGGCGTAAAAAGCCTTTGATATGCTGCGCTTTACCATTTGGTTTAAATGGCAGTAAAACCGGATTCATGCCCAGTTTTTTTGTCAGCTTCACAAAATCTTCTACCACTTCGGCATCGTAATAGCTGGTAAACGGATCTTGAACGATCAGAACATGTTTGCTCTTCTGTTCTGAAGACAATCGAGACAACGCGGTGAGGTCATAAGCGGTTGTCAGAGATTCAATACGTTTTTGCAAAGTCGGTACAGACAGCAAAGGCGCATCCACGTAACCCACTGTCGATGCAGTTAGGCTTTTCACCCAAGATTGCTTCAGGACACCGTTCACGACACCAGGGGCTTTCGCCATCAGCGGTAACATGGTTTCAATGTTCGCCACCAGGTAATCTTTTGCAGGACGCTGGTAGCGAGAGTGATAGATATTTAAGAAGCGAGAACGGAAGCTCGGCACATCCACTTTAATCGGGCACTGGCTGGCACACGCTTTACAAGCCAAACAGCCATTCATCGCCTCATAGACCTCATGAGAGAAATCATATTCATGACGACGGTTAATTGAATGACGAACGCGATCGATCATAGTTTTGATCGACGATTTGTTTTCCAATGCTTGTTGTTCAAGGTCGAGAATATCGATACCTTGCTCTGTCAACTGACGCAACCACTCACGCACTAGCCCTGCCCGACCTTTAGGAGAGTGACGACGGTCAGCCGTGACTTTCATCGATGGACACATTGGTGAGCTGGTGTCGTAGTTAAAACACAGGCCATTACCGTTACATTCCATCGCTTGCTTGAAGCTGTCGCGAACCTGAACATCAATCTGACGATCGAAGTAACCACGTTTGGTGTCAGTTACTTTCACCAACTCTGCATCACTGTCTAACGGCGTACAGATTTTCCCCGGGTTCATCTTGTTGTGAGGGTCAAACGCCGCTTTTACGCGTCTTAGCTCAGTAAACAGCTCTTCACCAAAGAATTCCGGTCCGTATTCTGAACGGAAACCTTTTCCGTGTTCACCCCACATCAAGCCGCCGTATTTCGCGACGAGCTTAACCACTTCATCCGAGAGTTCATGCATTAGCACTTCTTGCTGCGGATCGCACAGATCCAGAGCAGGACGAACGTGCAATACGCCCGCATCGACGTGGCCAAACATACCGTAGTTGAGAGACTTTCCGTCAAGCAGTTCGCGGAACTCAGCAATGAAATCGGCTAAGTTTTCTGGTGGGACACACGTATCTTCAGCAAACGGTACCGGTTTAGCACGACCTTTAGCCGCACCCAGCAGACCTACCGCTTTTTTACGCATGTTGTAAATACGGCCAATGCTCGCCACATCATTGCACACCTGATAGCCAATAATGCCCGCTTCTTCAGTTTCGAGCATGGTATCAAGTTTGGCAGTTAACGCCGCGACTTGAGAGGCGATCTCCTCAGCATCTTCGCCTGCGTATTCCACCATGTTGATACCAAGCATCTCTTTGTCTGGTACATCCGTGATGAGATCGCTGACCGTATGCCAAACAATATCTTGTTTCGCGAGGTTAAGAACTTTTGAGTCGACCGTTTCTACCGACATCGCGTTTGCTTGCACCATCAGTGGCGCGTTACGCAATGCTGAATCAAAACTGTTGTATTTAACGTTCACCAAGGTACGCACTTTAGGAATACGAGTCAGGTTTAACTTCGCTTCGGTGATAAAAGCAAGTGAACCCTCTGCGCCACACAAAACGCGGGTGATATCGAAACTATCATCCTCTTCGTTAAGTGCATTTTTCAGATCGTATCCAGTTAAGAAACGGTTTAAAGGTGGGAACTTATCGTTAATTTGTTGACGCTTTTCACGACAGACGGATTCGGTGACGTTCAGCGCGGTTGCGGCAAACTCGCCTTCGTTTGGATAACCATGAGACAAGTCAGACTCTAAAATCGAACCATCGGCAAACACGGCTTGAAGTGAGAGGACATGATCTGACGTTTTGCCGTATTTTAATGATCCCTGACCAGAGGCGTCAGTGTTGACCATACCGCCGATAGTGGCGCGATTACTGGTGGATAAGTCAGGTGAGAAAAAATAACCATAAGGGCGTACTGCATCATTTAACTGGTCTTTAATCACACCAGTCTGAACGCGTACCCAGCCTTCTTCCTCATTGATTTCAAGCACTTTGTTCATGTGGCGAGATAAGTCAACCACAATGCCTTTCGTTAGGGACTGCCCATTAGTACCAGTACCGCCACCGCGAGGTGAGAACGTGATTCGCTCGTATTTTTCTTTATTGCTCAGTTTACCAATAAGCGCAACATCTTGCGTTGTTCTTGGATGAACAACAGCCTGAGGTAGCTGCTGGTACACACTGTTGTCAGTGGAAACCGCAAGTCGGCTTGAGTATTGGCTTTCTATATCGCCGGTGAATCCAGCTTGTTCAAGCTCTTTTAAAAAAATCAGAACAAGAGGGTCGACGTCAGTTTGCGAGTGTAATCTTGGTAACATTTGCTTCCTGCCCCTACGACGCTGATCCTATCAGCTGCGGGTTATCTAATTATTTTACTCAATCCTCAAGCTGCTTTTCGAAAGAGTCTCGAGACAGGCAGTAGAGTTAGAGTGGAGTGATTTTCTTCGGGTTTGATCACTTTACAACATTTGAAAAAGCGATTAAATCAGAATCTCAATACAATATTGAAACTTATGCTTTATTTCTTGACTATTAATGCCTTACATTGAGAAAAAAATCGCCTTTCTCAATGAGCTTTCAGAATGAAAAAGAATAAAGTAGTAACCACAGAAGATATCCTTCTAAAACTTTGCCAGTCAGTTTCTGGCGTCCTTACCTCTGCCACCTCTTCCCAAGTCAACTATTCCGCCATGGTGCAAAAGATCAACAAAACCAGCCTTAAGCCAGATTTTGGTTGTTTTGTCTTGTTTGATGGTGGATTCACCGGCTTAGTTGTCATTAACTTTACGGCCAAAGCCGCACTTGAGATCTACACCAATTACATGCGCAATATGGGAATGCCCGAAGAAGAACTGGCCATCTCTCATACATCCGATGAAGTGGCCGATGTGCTTGGCGAGCTGATGAATCAATTAGTGGGTGACTTCACGAATAAAATCCGTAAAGAGTTACAAACCATCATCACGCAAAATCAGCCTAAAATGCTGTCACTGAATAAACAGGTTATTTTGCAGGTAGACACCAACCTTGATCGCCCTCAGGCGCGCCGTGTGACTTTCTCTACCGCAAATAACAACATCTTTTACCTTGAACTGGCTATGGATAAAACCGAGTTTATTCAGCTGGAAGAATTTGAAATCGCTGAAGACGAAAACCCGGATGATATTCTGGAAGCCACTCGCAAAAAGATGGCAGAAAAGGAAGTTCAGGAATCACTTGCAACAGATGAAGCCAATGACTTGTTAAACCAACTGGGCTTGTAACCGCGTACAACATCTTTGTCCCTCCATATCAGAGAAATCTGACCTTCTGAATAGAATGCAGGAATACCACGCTCCGGCTCGCAACGGGGCGTTTTCCTTCTTTAGCCGTCGCATTGTATTTCGTTTTTATGTCAAAAAAGGTAATATATCTGACTTCATAAATTTTCTGCTTTAGTAATTGGTTGTCGATGGATAAACAAAAAGCCCTGAAAAAAATCGCCAAGTGTTTAGAACTGGGTAACTCTGCCAACGTCAATGAGGCCGCAAATGCCATCAAGATGGCTCACCGCCTGATGATGAAGTATGGTCTGGACAAAGATGACATTGAGTTCATCAAAATGGGAAAAACACAGTCTTCCCATCTATTACCTGCGAACATAAGTTCTACCATTTTGCGCGTGATTCGTGGCATCAACACCAAATTTGGCGTTGAAGCGGTACTGCTGAATCACAAAGGGCTTAAACGCGTTGAGTTTATTGGTGAAGCGGACCGTGCGATTTTCGCCGCCTTTGCGTTCGATATTATCTATCGTGAAATGAACGAAAGTACTGGCCAATTCCGCAACAGTTTTGCGGGTAGCGGTACTTCTTCAATGGAAGTGACACGCCGCGTGAACTCGTTTGTCTCAGGTTGGGTTGAAGGTGCGATTGAAAAGCTCCCTGTTATCTCTCCAGACGAAGAGTCGGCCAACAAAATCAACGACTATATCGACAAAGAATTCAAAAACATCGATCGCGAAACGTTCAAGAAGCAACTTAAAGAAGCGATGAAAAACCTCACTGCAGACTATGAAGTTGGTCTGAAGAAGGGTCGAAAAGTTTCGGTGAACCGCGGGGTGGGTGGCGAGCAAGCACGTAAAATGCTCAACAATCACTCAGAATAACCTCCTCTATCAGGCCAAATATGTCAATGGTTTAGCAAACCCATTGATCTTATTTGGCCTAAGTAAGACAATTCTTACAATTTTCTGGTTCCATCTTACTTTCACCTAACAAAACTTAAGAACAGCTGATTAATAATTTATATCTCAATTTTATAAAGCAGCGTTTCGCCTCATTTTTATACGGAGATTTTCCCTTGAAAAAGCTGTCTATAGCACTTGCTTTAGTGCTTGCTCTTACAGGCTGTCAAGCCACTCAACGTCAAAATGCCACAACTGGTGAATACGAAACCAACTCCACGACCCTGGGAGCCTTAACTGGTGCCGTTGCTGGTGCAGCTATCGGGTTAGCAACAGGTGACAATGCTAAAGAGCGTCGTCAACGTGCTTTGATCGGCGCAGCTGCTGGTGGTGCAACAGGTGCTGGCGTGGGTTACTACTTTGACAAACAAGAAGCGGCACTACGTCAGGAATTGCTGAATTCTGGTGTACAAGTTCAACGTGTTGGTGAAAACCAGCTTCTGCTTCGTATGGAAAACGGTATTGGCTTTGCGTCAGATTCATACCAATTGGATTACGGCATCCACAACACGCTTCGTGGTGTTGCTCGTATCCTTGTTGAATACCCAGATACCAGCCTTGTGATTGACGGCTACACCGACAGCACTGGCAGTGAGTCACACAACCAGTCACTATCTGAAAACCGCGCAGAATCGGTACGTCAGTTCTTGATACAGCAAAATGTGGCAGCTGGACGTGCAATTGCACGTGGCTATGGTGAACGTAACCCACTTTGTTCAAATCAGACAACTGAAGGCCGCGCTTGTAACCGCCGCGTTGAAATCCAAATCTTGCCTCTGAAGTGATTTGATAGCACCATAAGGTAATTACGGATAATTACCGGAGCAGGCCTAGAAATTGTTTCTAGGCCTGACAAACTAATGGCTTTCAAAACCGTCTTTATATTTATCTTGAGCAGTTGCCTCTCAAGTCTCGTATTTGCCTCCCAGTCCCCTTCTTCAGCGGAAGACCAATTTAAACTGGCTATGAAGTCAGATTCAACGTCTCCAGAAGAGACTCGTTACTGGTTAGAACAATCCGCAAGCCAAGGCTACCTGCCCGCGCAAAAACAGTTAGCGGAAGATTATACTTTGGGATTAACGGGCTCAGTATCCTACCCTCAAGCCGCCTACTGGCTGAGTTCCATCGCTCTGAGTGAACCAGCAGATAGTGGCTACGCCCTTGCCAGTTTCTTGGAAAAGCACCAGCAAAACATCACCACCGATGATTTAATCGAAGCATGGTATCAACTTTCTGCAAAGCAAAACAAAGATGCAGAAATCGCGTACAACCATTTCCTTGAGCAACGTTTTAATCAGTTAAGGGCCAAACAAGTATCGGCAATGACTGAGTTGGACCAAAGCTCCGCTGAAGCGCAACCAATGAAATCCGACGACATAAACCAAGCAAAAGTGTTTAGTGCCGAGCCGTTTCTTGCCATTGGTTTTTGTGGGTTGATGCTGAGCGCTGGTTGGTTTGGGTATAGAAATCAACAGCAGAAGCGCAAACTTCAATTGGTTGATGAAGAAAATCGAACCCGACAACTGGATGTGCAAGTGAAAGAGTTGGAATTCACCAATAAGCAATTAAAACGCCAGTTGGAGCAGGTATTTAGAGAGTTTAAGAAAGTCAAATCTGAATCCGCTCCCCATGATCTGACCATTGCTTGTGCTGTGTTTGGTTACACGCCAAACTCGATTCCACAAGCTCAAGCCGTAAAACTACGTTATCGTCAATTATCCAAGCTTTACCATCCCGATGCTCAAGGAAGCGAAGCAGAGATGAAACGTCTTAATCAAGCTTTTAGAATAATCACACAAAATGTTACAAAAGCGTGAATTTTCAATAATCATTAGAAGCCACAACCTTTCAGCCCTCACAAACAGGGAGCTGCAATCGATTTCCTTCTCAAAACAATTAACAGACATTTAACCTTTCCCACTTACTTGTGTCATAATGTGCTGCGAAAAATAACACCTAAAGACTCTAATTTTTCTAGGTGGGGAGAAAAATCAATGTTCACTGAAGAAGGCACCTGTGATTGGTGTAAGAAACCAGCTCTTATCACGCGACATGACTATGTAGATGGTAAACATCACAATTCATGTCAATCTTGTTACGATATGGCGAAAATCGATGTCCGCCTATTCAACCAAGGTGAATTGCAAATGCGTGAGCGTATGTCTCAACGTGCAAGCTGAAAACTCAAATCAATGGAACTGATTTCTTAAGGCGCCTCATAGGCGCTTTTTTGTTATCTGCTCACCTCCACTGCCATGGAGAACCCGCCAAACACAGTAAAAAGCACTGTATAGACTGATCATAACCACTGTATATACAGTAGTTTTCTTACCTTGACGCCCCACCAATATTGTTAGTTACTTCACATTTCGTAAGCCGTACCAAACATATCATCTAAAATTTAAATATTTATATTTCAATACTTTAAATAAAAATCCCAACAAAACGGCGAAATTGCATTGCTTCAAAAAGCATAAAAACCAGTTGATCGATCCCTTAAAACAAACTACTGTATAGACATACAGCATGTATAAAGGAACAGTAAGATGCAGCTACACAGTCAAACTCAAACATACTCTCGTTACAATGTACTGGCACAAGCTACTCAACCCATGAATGTTTCTAACCAGCTTCTTTCTAAGCTGGCTGTACTGTCTCAGCAGAAACAATGGATTTTGTTTACGTCCGAGTGCCCTCGTCCCAACTTTGACCAGCTCACTGCTTCCAATATTTGTTGTAAAAACGTCATTCAGATGAAGCCATCCCAACAGCTTTCTGAAGTCGAAATTGTAGTTAAAGCGATACGCTCAGGTAACGCCAGTGCGGTTGTCGCATCAAATGACATAGCGCCGATGAATCAGTCTATGCTGCGTGATATTGGCCTACGTTATCAGTGTGAAGTCTTTTTCGTCGAAGGCAGAGTAAACCAGTATCACTAACAAGTTCGACGTTATCCATCCTGCATCTCGCCCCCATTCCATGGGGGCATTTTTTTACCTGCGACTTAGGGAATTAATAAATAAGGCAAACGTTTGCTTTTTCTCTGGCGAGTTAAAATAGTTCTGGTATGATGCCCACATTCGATTTATTCAGCTGCTTACTTTGGCTGAATATCTTCTCTTTATGACGTTTGATTAAGATGATAGGAATGTCGCAATGAGCCTTGCTAATCAAGTACTTGCCGTCAATGACGACCTGCCAATTCGCACTCACAAACCCGTTCACAGCGGTAAAGTTCGTTCAGTTTACTGGTTAACTGAAGAAGACAGCGCCCGCCTGATCAAAGAAAAAGGATACAATGTTGCCCCTGACGCGCCTCTGGCGATCATGGTGATCAGCGACCGTATTTCTGCTTTTGATTGCATTTGGCATGGAGAAGGCGGTCTGAAAGGTGTGCCTGGTAAAGGTGCCGCATTAAACGCGATCTCGAACCACTGGTTCAAACTATTTAAAGACAACGGCCTGGCTGACAGCCACATCTTAGATATTCCTCACCCGTTCGTTTGGATCGTACAGAAAGCAAAACCAGTTAAAATCGAAGCGATTTGCCGTAAGTACATCACAGGTTCTATGTGGCGCGCATACGCAAATGGTGAACGCGAGTTCTGTGGTATCCAGCTTCCTGAAGGTTTGGAAAAAGACAAAGCTCTACCAGAGTTATTGATGACACCTTCAACCAAAGGCATTTTAAAAGGTATCCCTGGTGTACCAGAAGCAGACGACGTAAACATCACTCGTCAGAACATCGTAGATAACTTCGAAGCATTTAACTTCTCTAGTGCAGACGATATTGCACTTTACGAAAAGCTATTGAAAGAAGGCTTTAATGTCATTAGCAATGCGCTAGAAGCGATTGATCAAATCTTTGTCGATACGAAGTTTGAGTTTGGTTACGTTCACGATGCAGCAGGCAACGAAAAACTGATTTACATGGATGAAGTTGGCACGCCAGATTCTTCACGTATTTGGGATGCAAAAGAGTACCAAGCAGGTAATATCGTTGAGAACTCAAAAGAAGGTTTCCGTCAGTTCCTGCTGAACCACTTCCCTGACCCAGATATCTTGCTGAACAAAGAGCGTATGCCTGAGCGTGAAGCACTAGCTCGTGATAACGAACTGCCAGTTGATTCATTGATGGACATTTCCAAGACTTACATTGGTATTGCAGAAAAAATTACTGGTAAGCCAATTACGCTAAGCGAAAATCCAAAAGCCGAGATCATTGACGTTCTTAGCAAAGAATACGGGTTAATCGACTAAAACGTTCGATAGCCAACTGAAGTGTATTGATACAGAAAGTCCGCATTAATGCGGACTTTTTTCTTTGTGTGACTCAACCGGGTTAAACAATATTTAACGTAATACCGTCTGTCGTCGAAGCCGACTTTGTCGTGACCTGATAGTCTTTCGATTTAATGGTCGACACAAAATACCAAGTCGACTGCGCATTATCAGGCGTAAACGTCACTCGCATAAAGCCCCGTTGTTTAATATCCGTCCACTTTAGCTCTGAGACTAAATGCGGCAAAGTGAACTCCATTTGGGCAGTTACTGTTGAGTCCATGGCTAAATACGCTTCCAAACCCGGTGAACTGACTGAGCTGGTTGCAAATTCAACACCGACAGGAGTACCTGAAATGTCATGCAAAGCACTCGCCCATGCATTGTGCGTATCGCCCGCTAAACAGACAAAATTGCCAGCACTAGCATTCGCTAATTGGTAAACTTTCTCTCGCTCTACGTAGTAACCATCCCAAGCATCGAGGTTATAAGGCAAAGAGACGGGATCTGAACTTGGGTCAGACAGATAGTTAGTAATGGCTGTATTCACGGCCAATAAAGCCGCAGCTTGTTGATCTTCGGTCGCGGTAAACAGTTGGAACATAGCAGTCATGACAGAGCTTGGTAACTCCATTTTAGACATCAGAACCTGTTGCCCCAATACATTCCATTTGGCATTACTCGTCGTAAATTCATTCATCAACCAAGCCAGTTGATCAGAGCCAAGTAGCTCTCTGTCGACACTTCGTGACTCAGCGACCAAGCCTGCAATGGCTTCTATGCTTGGTTCACTTAACGAAAAGTAATCCAATGGCTCATCACGACCAACTAATCGAGTATCGAGCATCATCAATTTCACTAAGTTACCAAAGGAGAACTGGCGATAGATCAGCATACTTGAATAGCTATTCTCTCGTACGGGCAACCACTCAGTCCACGCCGCCGCTGCCGCTGCGCGTCTGTCATTAAAACTGCCTTCGTCATCTTGATGGTTTTCGGCGCCTTCTTTCCACGCATCATTCGCGAGTTCGTGGTCATCCCATACCGCGATCATCGGTAATTTCGCATGTAACGCCTGAAGATCAGCATCTTGGCGATATTGGGCGTATCGTTTTCGGTAGTCATCTAACGTTACGCACTCCGTGCCTTTACTTGCCACTCGATCTAATGTCTCAGCGTCTTCACTGGCATACCCACCAGCACCATATTCATAGATGTAGTCCCCTAAATGCAGCACCACATCAAATGAAGCCTCTTTGTGCTGATTTAAAATCTCGCGATAGACATTGAAATATCCAGCCGGATAATTTGCGCAAGACACAACCGCCATTGATGCCTGTTCGACACTTTCATCCGGTAGAGTTTTGGTCTCTCCGACTCCGCTTACCACCTCACCAATCATAAAACGGTAGTAATAGTGAGTATTCGGGTTGAGGTTTTTAACATCGACTTTTACGGTAAAATCACGACTGGTATCCGTAGTGAACACACTACTTTGTACCACATCTGAAAAGCCCTCATCTGAGGCAACTTGCCATGTCACATCAGCATAGTCCCCATCCGTGGTAACACGCGTCCAGATGATGACTTGAGTTTGAGTCGGATCGCCACTGGCGACGCCATGATCAAAGGAACCCACTACTAATTCAGAGCTATCACTACCACAGCCAATGAGCCCGGCTGTAACTGCGGTCGAAGAAACTGCTTTCATGAAATCTCGACGAGAAATAGACATACTCACTTCCTTTCTTATTGTTTGTTTTGTTATTAGTTTTCACCTAACTGTCCGTAGTCGATGAGCATGACTTATCTTATTGATTCACTGAAGATAAGTGACTAACCCATGCCGCTGACAATCTGGTCTAATCAGTTAACCAAGAGCATTAAGTTAGAAGATAGTTGTGACAATTAGATTGCTGCACATAAAGAACATGCTAAATATAGTGCATATAAAGCCGCACCGTGACTTTTGAGGATTTGAGGTGTCAGAGCAAAGGCTGACTGACGGTTGTAGGCAAACGCAAAAAAGTAGTCAGTATTGATGGGGATCTAGAGCGATCCAGAGGGTGATCGCTCTAATCATGGATGGAGAAAGACAGGCTTACAGTTTGATGTTTAGAATCTCTTGCTCTGTTGCATCAACTTTCAAATGGCTTCGCGACTCAATATACTCAATCTGTTTTAAGTCTAACGAATATGGCATGACAACACGCAGTTCTTCTATCCCTTCACCTTTTGCAAGTCGAGTTAACTCGACCAGATTCGACTCGTCACTATGACGTGAAGACATGGACTTTAATGCGGCGTCCCATAGACGGTCTTGTGGCTCACTGAGCTCTGCAAGGTTCTTTTTCCACATCAGACCAAAGATGGGAGCGATGGTGGCAAACGCATCTAGGAAGGTCCACTTCTTACTCGCAGTAGCCCCTAGAAAACTGGTGTAGTCGAATTCAATGCATGTTTTATTTTGTTGATCCATTTTATGCTCCGACACTCAAATTGAGATATACCAACTATCGTTCAACTATTTTGATATAGCAATGGGATATAAGAGAATAGTCTTTTATGCCCTAATTTGCTGTCAAAAAGAAATATTAAAACCAGCCTTGTAACAAGTAATGTACAGCTTTTCTATATACGCAACCAATTGATTAATATTTCAATTTAAAAAAGAAACAACCCCATAAGCATTCAATATATAAATATTTAATCAACAGGCATTCACAAAGAAAATAAACCCGTATAACTAAGATATAAAATCGTTATTACTTCACATCAATGACTCGGCTTGCTTTCTTATATTGCACTTTCCAGCCCGACCAACGTGGCAGTTCCCAGCGCTTTGGATCGCCCTTTCGACTCCCTTCACTATAAACAACATGGACAAGTTTGCGGCTGGCAAAGTACTCCACATCAAGCTTGAGTTCGGCAAGCAATAATTTCAGAGGGAATTTCTGCGCGAAATCCTCGTATTCCCATTCAGGTACTCCGGCAAAAGGCAGATCATCGGCATCGAATAACGCCATATCTTCAACTGATTCGACCCCCAGTGTTTGCAGTTGCTCGGCTAACCAATCGGTAAAAGTCAGAGATTCCAATCCTTCGAGGCCGGTCGTTTGTTGATTTAACCCCAGTGCGTTGTATAACTGCCAATGCAGAATTTGCTGTTTTCTTAATGGTGCGAACCCCGGCATTAAGGTTTCACCTTCGATCATCTCTACGATAGATTGAATGGCAACGTCCCCTTGCAACGCCTGATATTCAGTCACGACAGTCCGACCAGCGTACACCAGGCTCATGGTTGCCCGTGGTGATTCTTCTTCATAATTGGTTTCGCCTTGTTGCCACTCTCCCAAGTTGAGGTCTTTAATGAGCGATAATGGAATTGGCATCATCACCGAAGCAAGATTAAGCGTCTGCTTAACACCTCTGCCCGGCACACTATGGCTATCCAGCACTAACGCGGCTTGTTCTTTTTCGGGGAAACGGCTATTGCGCCCTACTACCATCTCCATAACGCCGTTCCCTAAGGCATCTCGGCGGCGCTCTCTGCGAACAAACACCAGTTCAGGGTGAATTTCCGCTATGGCATAGCAAAGTGATTCGCGCCGATATCTTGATGAGACTTCCAGTTGCGGTAATTCGAATAGCTCCCGCATTTGCTTAGCAAGGCCTTGCGCTTCTTCCAGCACACTTGAATCGACTGTGATGCCTGGTAACTTGTCGCCGCGAACTAAACGAATCATCAGAGAAGCATCACACCCCGTAGGCTCCTCTAGTGCCAAAGCCTCCGCAACGTCGCCACTTTGCAACTGATATAGCTGCGCAGGAACCGACAACGCAGCCGCTAAATCAACCATGGCCTCTTTTTCGGGTCTGGTCTGAATACGGGTAACTAAATCAGCAAATAAGGCATTAATCGGTAATGGATATACTTTTCTTCCGTGCTCGGTAATCTCACCTTGCTCATCAACCGCTTCCATGGCTTTCAGGCTTTCAAATGCCAGATGCAATGATTTATCAGGGACACTATCGAGGAAAGACAATTCTGCCAGACGATATCCGCAGCAAGCGGCGGCCAACATCGGCTCGACTAATTCTTCTCGGTGCAGCTCGGGAGGCGTAATGAGTTCTAAAGGCGCATGTTCTCCATATAGCCTTATGCAAGTGCCTTGTGCAACACGACCTGCTCGTCCCATTCGCTGTTCAGCACTGGCTTTGGAAATGTTGCTTAACGTTAATGCCGTGCGACCATTACGCTGCACAGTTCGTCTTTCGAGCCCGCTATCAATCACGACTCGAATGTTTGGAATGGTCAGTGACGTTTCAGCAACATTAGTAGCAAGCACGACCTTTCGCTGACTTTGAATGGTTAATGCACGATTGCGCTCTTCATCACTCACAGAAGCATGAAGCTTGACCACCAATACACTTTCCAGACTTTGCAGCATCTGGGCACATTGAGTGATCTCTTTACGACCCGGAAGAAATACCAGAATGTCTCCCTCTTCATCCTCCAATGCTTCTTTTACTGTTCGAACAACTTCATTCTCACAACCTTTTTTGTTCGGAAGATAACGGCTATCAGCGCTTCGGTATGTCACCGAAACAGGGAAACAGCGCCCTTCAGAGCGAAGACGTTTAGCCTGTAAATAATCAGCAAGCTTCTCTCCCTCTAAAGTGGCAGAAGTGACAATAAGACGGTGGCGTTTTTCCTGTTTCAAAATCGCGGTAAGGAGATCAATGTCCCAACGGCGTTCATGAAATTCATCGACCATTACGATATCAAAGCTTGCCAGCTTGTCTTCTGCAAACCAACGTAGCGCAACACCTGGCGTAACAAAAACCACTTGCGTATTTTCATCAAAATAAGAATGCAGCTTAATCGCATAGCCAATATTTCCACCGACCGACTCACCTGATTGCTGCGCAAGAAACTCCGCCAATGACGTACAGGCTATTCGGCGCGGTTCAATCACTAAAACACGGCCATGGCCAGCAGCCCAAAGAGGTAAACGAGTGGATTTACCCGAACCAGTTTCGGCTTCCACAACAAGGTGAGCGTGTTTCAGGTTCTGATCAAATTCATCTTTTAGGGTATCGATAGGTAATAAAGACATAGGATACGGGGTTTGTTCTGATAATGAGGGGCATTATACCCAAATAACGTCGAGATACTTGTTTCGGAGAGAATGACGCGACTTTGAAACCTTCTGGATGATTTCTTTTGAGTATAAATTTCCACCAGACGTGAATTTTATTGCAACATTACCTTGATGTGCATCAACGAATGTTTACAACTAAAGTCGGAAACCGTTAAAATTTGGCGCGCATCCTTCAACCCTACATAAGGCTCCAAATGAACAACGATAAACGCCCGCTATATATCTCGTATGCGGGACCCGCTCTTATGGCAACTCCTCTTTTGAATAAAGGCAGTGCTTTTTCTGCAGAAGAACGCAGCTCATTCAACTTAGAGGGCTTGCTGCCTGAAGCCACTGAAACCATACAAGAACAAGTAGAACGTGCTTACCAACAGTACAAAGGTTTCGAAAGTGACATGGATAAACACATTTATCTACGTAACATTCAAGATACCAACGAAACGCTATTCTACCGATTAGTACAAAACCACGTTTCTGAGATGATGCCAATCATCTACACGCCAACCGTTGGCGCAGCTTGTGAGAACTTCTCCAATATTTACCGTCGCGGCCGTGGCCTTTTCATTTCTTATCCTAATCGTGACCGCATTGATGACCTGCTAAATAACGCAGCAAACCACAACGTAAAAGTCATTGTAGTTACCGACGGTGAACGTATTCTAGGTTTGGGCGACCAGGGCATCGGTGGTATGGGTATTCCTATCGGTAAACTTGCTCTTTACACCGCTTGTGGTGGTATTAGTCCAGCTTACACACTACCAATCGTACTGGATGTCGGCACGAACAACCCTCAACGTTTGGCTGATCCAATGTACATGGGTTGGCGCCACCCTCGTATCACAGGTGCAGAATACGACGCGTTTGTTGAAGAGTTCATGCAAGCGGTACAACGCCGCTGGCCTGATGCTTTAATCCAGTTCGAAGATTTCGCACAAAAGAATGCGATGCCTCTTCTTGAACGTTACAAAGACCGTGTTTGCTGCTTCAACGACGATATCCAAGGAACCGCTGCGGTAACAGTTGGCTCACTGCTTGCTGCGTGTAAGGCTGCTGGCACTAAGCTTTCTCAACAGCGTATTACCTTCTTGGGTGCAGGCTCTGCTGGCTGTGGTATTGCAGAAGCGATCATCGCTCAAATGGTTTCAGAAGGCATTTCTGACCAACAGGCTCGCTCTCAGGTTTACATGGTTGACCGTTGGGGCCTACTTCAGGAAGGCATGCCAAACCTTCTTGATTTCCAACAGCGATTGGTACAAAAACATGAAAATACCAAAGAGTGGGAAAATGAAGGCACTGGTTACTCACTACTAGACGTAATGCGTAACGCGAAGCCGACTGTGCTTGTTGGTGTATCTGGTGCACCTGGCCTATTTAGCCAAGAAGTCATCGAAGAGATGCACAAACACTGTAAGCGCCCTATCGTGTTCCCGCTATCAAACCCAACCAGTCGTGTAGAAGCAACACCAAACGACATCATTCGTTGGACCAATGGCGAAGCGTTGGTTGCAACTGGTAGCCCGTTCGCTCCAGTTGTACACGAAGGAAAAACCTACCCGATTGCTCAGTGTAACAACAGCTACATCTTCCCTGGTATCGGCTTAGGTGTTCTTGCTGTTAACGCAAAACGCGTCACTGATGAAATGCTGATGGAATCTAGCCGTGCACTTGCGACATGTTCGCCATTAGCGATTAATGGTCACGGCGCACTTCTTCCACCACTGGAAGAGATTCACCTGGTATCGAAGAAAATCGCTTTTGCTGTCGCTAAAAAAGCCATTGAACAAGGTGTGGCACTAGAAATCACCGACGAAGCGCTTCACGTTGCGATTGAACAGTCGTTCTGGCAACCAGTTTACCGTCGTTACAAGCGAACTGCGTTCTAAATTTAACCGCAAAAGAAAAACTCGCCTAATAATTAGCCCCTAACACATAGGGGCTTTTGTTTTTTAAACGTTTTTTTATCATCCTAACCGTATTTTGGCACAAATGGACTTCTCTCTTTTTGTTTGTATCAGATATGATGAGACATACACTTTCATTTAAGGATAAAAAACGTTTTGTTGTTTTCTCGTATAAGGTCAAAGTGGATGCTTAAATTTACATGGAAGCGACTTGCTTTGATTTTGTCGATCGCTGTACTTGGCCTGCTGATCTCCGTTATAGCCATCGACAGATGGGTAGTATTGCAAGCCAAAGAGAACATTTTTACTGACTACGAACCAATACCTCAGCATGAGGTAGCCGTCGTACTCGGTACGAGCAAATACATCGGAAAGGTCCTCAACACTTACTACACCCATCGCATCAACGCCGCGATTGAGCTTTACGAGCAAGGTAAGGTGAAACAATTTTTGCTCAGTGGTGACAACGCCCACCGCTCTTACAATGAGCCATGGACGATGAAACGCGATCTACTCAAGGCAGGCGTACCAGAAGAAGTCATTCATCTCGACTACGCAGGTTTCCGTACGCTCGATTCGATTGTCCGTGCGAAAAAGATATTTGCTTCCGAGCGCTTTCTGATTGTGACCCAGCGTTTCCACTGCGAACGAGCACTGTTCATTGCCAATGCGTACCACATAGACGCCCAGTGTCTTGCCGTCGCAGGCCCAGTCACAAACAAACAGAAAGCATCGATGCGTATGCGCGAACTGCTTGCCCGCGTGAAGGCGTTTCTCGATCTTTACGTGATTGATACACAGCCGAGATTCCTTGGTCCTCAAGAACCGATTTTTGCTGTGAAAGAGCCTATCGAGCCAAGACAAGTCCCTGTGGAATAGCCACTAACGCTTTTAATAACACTTCTATAAAAAGAATGGGTAGCAATCTACCCATTTCTAATTCCCAACATCACATTTTCATATTTGCTCTACGATTCAAGCAAAACTCAATTGCTCATTCAAAGTAACATTTAATCAATAAATAAATACAAGTCAGTTACTTTGCCATAAAAAACCGACAAAAAGGCAATGAATAAGGAGCATACCCCATGACCGCACTCGCTGTGACATTGAAGAACTGGTTCTTCACTCGCAACAGCATGATATTGAACGCAAATATCCTGCTATTCATTATCTTGTTTAATACCCTACCCTTTGAACCACAAGTCGTAACCGGCATTAGCATCTTAGTTTTTGTTGCGATTTTGTGGCTAACGGAAGCAATTCACGTAAGTATTACAGCATTGTTGATACCGTTACTCGCCGTGTTCTTAGGCGTGTTTAATACACAAGTCGCGCTCAACAACTTTTCTAACTCAATCATCTTCTTGTTCTTAGGTGGTTTTGCTCTGGCGGCGGCGCTGCATAAGCAGAAGTTAGACCAAGCGATTGCCGATAAGGTGTTGATATTAGCCCAAGGAAAAATGTCGGTAGCCGTCTTCATGCTGTTTGGTGTGAGTGCGGGTTTGTCGATGTGGATCTCTAATACTGCGACCACAGCAATGATGCTTCCTCTGGTTCTCGGCGTGATGACCAAACTGGATGGCGATAAAAACCATCGCACATTTCTATTCGTTCTGCTTGGTATTGCATACAGCGCATCCATCGGTGGTATTGCCACTCTCGTTGGTAGCCCACCAAATGCAATTGCAGCAGCTGAAGTTGGTCTTAACTTTACCGAATGGATGAAGCTTGCTCTGCCAATCTCTCTATTGTTGATGCCAGTTGCGGTTTTGGTTCTGTACGTTATGACCAAACCTGATTTGAGCCACAAGTTTGAACTTGACCACAAACCTGTCGAGTGGACAAATGGCAAGAAGGTCACTCTGGCGATTTTCCTTCTGACAGTGACGCTTTGGATCTTTAGCAAACCAATCAATGCGATGCTAGGCGGCTTTGCTAAGTTCGACACACTGGTCGCAATTGGTGCAATCCTTCTACTCGGCGCATCTCGCGCGGTTGAATGGAAAGACATCGAAAAAACAACCGACTGGGGCGTATTGATTCTGTTCGGTGGTGGTATCTGTCTAAGTAACGTTCTTAAAGATACTGGCACCAGCGTTTTCTTAGCACACAGCTTGTCAGGCTTTCTGGAACAGGCAGGCGTTCTGCTGACGATTCTTGCCGTCGTTGCCTTCGTTGTATTCTTAACTGAATTTGCGAGTAACACCGCAAGTGCAGCGTTGCTGGTACCTGTTTTTGCCACCATTGCAGAAGCACTCGGTATGTCGCCTGTCATTCTTTCAGCATTGATTGCGGTCGCAGCTTCGTGTGCGTTTATGTTGCCAGTAGCGACTCCACCAAACGCGATTGTATTTGGTACCGGTCATATCAAGCAAAAAGAGATGATGCGCATCGGCCTTGTTCTGAACATTGCATGTATTGGCGTACTAACACTTTTCGCTTGGCTTTTCTGGTAAGCAAAGACTTTTTACTGCTGTACCTCGTCGTTTCGTTCCCCCTGAATGATGTACAGCAGTTTCCCGACTGGTGGCCAATTGGCCACCTTTTTTTATCTTAGTTCCCCAAATTTAAAGCTCCTATTTCCCGCCAACATTCTATTTCCCCCTGCCCCTGACTTTGCATTCAGTATATACTGTGCAAAAACACAATAATGAGTAATGTTATGTCCTTAATTGCAACTGGTACGCTTAACAAAATGCGAGCTTCTCTGGATGGCGCAGTAAGCTATCGTCTTCCCGTAGGTGATGAAGAGATTGACCTTTCTCCATTCCTTGGGCAAACGCTAACACTGACCCACACTGGCAATATTTTCTGCTGTTCTTGCGGCAAAAAAACCAAAAAGAGCTACTCGCAAGGTCACTGCTTTGTTTGCATGAAGAAGCTAGCAAGCTGCGATATGTGCATCATGAAGCCAGAGACATGTCACTACGACCAAGGGACTTGTCGAGAGCCACAATGGGGCGAAGAAAACTGTATGGTGGATCACTTCGTGTATCTGTCTAATACATCGAGCCTTAAAGTCGGTATCACTCGTCACACTCAAATCCCAACACGCTGGATTGATCAGGGCGCGACTCAAGGTTTGCCGATCTTTAAAGTAAAAACCCGCCACATTTCTGGCTTGATTGAAGTTGAGCTGGCAAAACATATTGCCGATAAAACCAACTGGCGTGCATTGCTTAAAGGTGATGGAGAACCGATTGAACTGCAGGACCGATTTGCAGAACTTCTGCCTTTGGTGGAAGACAAAATCGCCGAAATCAAGCAGCAATTCGGTGAGGATGCAATCGAAGTATTAAGTGAAAACATCACGGATCTTAGCTATCCAGTGCAGCAGCACCCAACTAAGATTACTTCACATAACTTTGATAAAAACCCGGTTGTGACGGGCATTCTGCAAGGTATTAAAGGCCAATACCTGATTTTCGATACTGGCGTCATCAACGTGCGTAAGTTCACGTCTTATGAAGTTGAAGTCAGCGCATAAAAACTGACGACTTTTATATACAAAAAAGCTCGAGTTAAATGCTCGAGCTTTTTGTTTTCTATTTGAATTCACTAAGCATCAAGAATGCTTTCAATCACATCAAACAACATATCCACTTCTTCAAGTGTGTTGTAATGCATGCAACCAATTCGCACAACACCACCGGTCTCTTCCAGCCCAAGCTGACGAACTAAGCCCAGTGCGTAAAAATGCCCGTTCCAGACACAAATATTGTGTTCGCCCAAAGTTTTCGCAATAAATTCTGGCGAATATTTATCGAAGGTCAACGCAAATGTTGGCGTACGAAGCTGCGTATATTCCTTATCGATGCCATACAGTTTAACGCCCTCTAGCGCATCTAATCGCTGTAAGAAACGCTCACTTAATCGTTGTTCATGCTGAGTATAAAGCGCAAAGCTTTGTTCTAGTCTTTGGCGAAGTGGTAACCCTTCTTCACCAAACTGCGCTAGGTATTCAACAGCTGCGGTTACGCCAGCCAAGCCTTCAAAACTTTGTGTCCCTGTTTCAAACCGACCCGGCCCGATATTCGTTGCTGGCTCAACTTTATATGGGCGGATGCTGTGTAACCATTGGTCAGCAACGTATGCTATTCCCACATGAGGACCGAAGAATTTGTAAGCAGAACATGCAAGGAAATCACATCCTAATGCCTGTACATCTACAAGATGGTGCGGCGCATAGTGCACTGCGTCGACGTAAACTTGAGCGCCAACTTGATGTACCATTTCCACAACACTTTGAATATCGACAATTGACCCTGTGGTATTCGAAGCATAAGTGACTGCGACCAAACGCGTTTTGTCAGACAACAAGCTTTGTAGATGTTCAAGATCCAGCGTACAGTCATCCTCATTGATACGAACCTGATGTACGACTGCGCCTTTGTCTTCCGCGGCTTGCTGCCAGCTAGAAACGTTTGAATAGTGATCTAAGGCAGAAACGATAATCTCATCGCCCTCTTGCCACTCTCGGCTGATCGCACGACTTAGTTGGAAAGTCAGCGATGTCATGTTCGCACCAAATACAATGTTGCCAGAAGAAGGCGCATTTAATAGCGCCTGAGCCGATTCGCGCGCATTTTGCATCACATCAACGGTCGTTTGGCTAGAAAAGTAATGCCCACCCAAGTTCGAGTTGTAGTAACCAAGGTAAGCCACCATCGCGTCAAGAACTGACTGTGGTACTTGTGAACCGCCCGGACCGTCAAAAAAAGTAACTGGTCTGTCGTTATGGTACTGCGCTAACGCAGGAAACTGTTGTCTGATTTGATTAAGATTGAAGTTCATTACGCTTGTCCGTTGCCGTAAGTACAAATACATCCATATGGCCAGCTTTATCGTCAATCACAGAGCGGATTGGACAGGCGTTATGCCAGAGTTTACTGTCTGCCAACATTGCGACTTCACCATTCTCCAGAACTTTACGGAAAAATGGCGCTTGGTTGTGGCTGCTGTATAGCATGATATCGCCACCAATGATGTTGTGACGGCCAACCCCTACCATTGCGATGTGATCAAAGCCATCTTGGTGTACACCTTCTGGTGCTACTTGAGTCTCATCTTCAAATGCCGTGATGCGGATTTGGTGAATTTCGATTTCTTGTCCATTCACTAGGTGATTCGCATTAACAAACAGCTCGCACATTTCTCTAAAGCCTTCACTAAGTAGAATATTCTTTTCTATCGGCTCAAATTGGCGAACAACATCACCCTGGAATCGGTTGATATCTGAAGACTGAACAAAGCTGTTTTTGTTCAAATCGATGACTTTGCCATTTTCAAAACTGACAACAGAGTAACGTCTCAATCGGTATTGGCCATCGGCATGATCCGTATGAGGTAGCGTTTCAAAAGATGGTGAAAGTTGCTCAATTGCTGCCATGCTGAGCTGGGTTAAATGTAGAGTATTCTCGCGTGAATGTAACATCATTTGCTCCTTTAATGAGGCACATTTAATTAACATTTAATTTACACGATAGGTTACGCAAATATTCTGCAATTACCAGCTTTTGACGTTGATAACTTCAGCAAATATCAAAAAATACAACAAAAAACCACAAAATTAAGATTAGATAGTTCCATGTTTCAAATTTTAACTTTGGCAACATTTGAAACTAGATATCTCTACTGTCATTAGAATTTTATGCTAGAACAAAAAGTAACCTACTACTTCAGAGTAAGTTCTAACCTATAACCAATTATTAGATCTCTATCCTGCTTTATGCTTTTAAAGCTATAAGAATTTCCATACAATCAAAGGAAATGTTCAGCCCTTTTTGGAGCCATAATGAGCGACGTAAAACATTGTAAACTATTAATTCTCGGTTCTGGCCCTGCGGGTTACACGGCGGCAGTGTACGCTGCACGTGCAAATTTAAACCCAGTGCTGGTAACAGGAATGCAGCAAGGTGGTCAGTTGACCACAACAACAGAAGTTGAAAATTGGCCTGGCGATGCGGAAGGCTTAACAGGTCCCGCGCTAATGGAACGCATGAAAGAACATGCAGAGCGCTTTGAAACCGAAATCGTCTTTGACCACATCAATGAAGTTGAGTTAACTCAGCGTCCTTTCCGTCTGAAAGGCGATTCTGGTGAGTACACCTGTGATGCATTAATCATCTCAACAGGTGCGTCAGCAAAATACTTAGGTCTTGATTCTGAAGAAGCTTTCAAAGGCCGTGGTGTATCAGCTTGTGCTACTTGTGACGGTTTCTTCTACCGTAACCAGAAAGTGGCGGTTGTCGGTGGTGGTAATACAGCGGTTGAAGAAGCGCTTTACCTTTCAAACATCGCATCTGAAGTTCACCTGATTCACCGCCGTGACTCGTTCCGCGCGGAAAAAATCCTAGTGAACCGCCTGATGGATAAAGTGGAAAACGGTAATATCATTCTTCATACCGATCGTACCCTTGATGAAGTTCTTGGCGACGATATGGGTGTAACTGGTGTTCGCATTAAAGATGTAAACACAGGCGCAACTGAAGATGTCGATGTAATGGGTGCCTTTATTGCGATCGGCCACCAGCCAAATACGCAAATTTTTGAAAGCCAACTTGATATGAAAGATGGCTACATCATCGTTAAATCTGGTTTAGAAGGTAACGCTACACAGACCAGTATCGAAGGTGTATTTGCGGCAGGCGACGTGATGGATCATAACTACCGTCAAGCAATCACTTCAGCGGGTACAGGCTGTATGGCAGCATTGGATGCAGAACGCTTCCTTGACGCACTGAATGACAAATAACTTTTCATATTTGTGCCATATCCTTAAAACCCAGCGGTATTCCCGCTGGGTTTTCTTTTGTATACTACCGCCTCATTAAAACAATTATTATTAAGCCTTTACAATGGATAAGAAAAAGCATAGCAGCTTGAACAAGTGGCTTAAGCAACAAAGTAAGTTAGCCAAGCGCTGGCTTATGATTGCGATCGGCCTAGGCGTACTTTCAAGCGTGTTTTTATTGGCTCAAGCAGCCCTGCTCGCCTCTATTCTTCATCAATTGATCATCGAACAAGTCGACAAAAGTGAACTCATTTGGCACTTTGTCGGACTGTGTGGAACCGTTATTGGTCGTGCAGCCTGTACTTGGGGTCGCGAAATCGCCGGTTATCGTTGCGGTGAACAGATCAGAGTTTATATTCGTCAACTTATTTTGGACAAGGTCCATAAGTTGGGGCCGGCTTACATCAAAGGTAAGCCAGCAGGTAGCTGGGCGACGTTGATCTTAGAGCAAGTGGAAGACATGCAAGATTTCTTTTCTCGCTACCTTCCTCAAATGTCGTTATCGGTTTTGATTCCTTTCATCATTCTGATCGTCGTGTTCCCAGTAAACTGGGCGGCTGGTTTGATTTTCCTGGTTACGGCTCCTCTGGTCCCTATCTTTATGGCATTGGTTGGTAAAAAAGCCGCAGAAGCAAACCGCAAAAACTTCAAAGCGATGCAGCGTTTGTCCGGTCACTTCTATGACCGTCTACAAGCCATGACGACCATCCGTCTGTTTGATCGCACCAAGTCTGAAACAGAAACGCTCAAGGGAGCCTCTGAGGTCTTCCGTACCCGAACTATGGATGTATTAAAAATCGCATTCTTATCTTCGGCAGTTTTAGAGTTCTTTACCTCTATTTCCATTGCGATTACCGCCGTTTACTTCGGTTTCAGCTACATCGGTGAGTTAAACTTTGGCTACTATGGCGCGGGAGTAACGCTGTTCGCAGGCCTGTTTATTCTGATCCTAGCCCCTGAGTTTTATCAGCCGCTGCGCGACTTAGGTACTTATTACCACGCGAAGCAACAAGCGGTTGGCGCGGCAGAAAGTATTGTCGAGTTTTTGGAACTAGAGGTCGATCACGTAAAAGATGGTAACCAGATTCTAGACCAAGACGCACCGATCCAGATTGAAGCCAATGATCTCGTCGTCCTTAGTCCGGAAGGTAAACAACTTGCAGGGCCTCTATCTTTCTCACTAGAAGCCAATCAAAGCACAGCACTTGTTGGCCCAAGTGGTGCAGGTAAAACCAGCCTTGTGAATACCATTCTTGGCTTTATGCCTTACCAAGGCAGTCTAAAAATCAATGGTTGTGAGTTATCACAACTCGATCTTGCCACATGGCGTAAAACTATTAGCTGGATTGGTCAAAACCCGATGTTGCTTCATGGTAGCATTCGTGACAACGTCACATTGGGTAAACACAATGTCCAAGACGACGCAGTCAATGTCGTGCTAAAGGACTCACACGCTGCAGAATTTGTTGAAATGCACGGTCTGGATTACCCAATTTCTGATCGTTCTGGTGGTTTGTCCGTTGGTCAGGCACAACGTCTGGCTCTTTCTCGAGCTATGCTGCAAAACGGCCGTTTTTGGTTACTCGATGAGCCAACTGCGAGTTTAGATGCACGTAGCGAAAGACTGGTGATGGAAGGGATCAGTAAATATACCCAATCAACCACGAACCTGATGATCACTCACCAGCTTGCACCATTGAAAAACGTCTCACAGATCTTAGTGATGCAAAACGGTCAGATTGTTCAGCGTGGTGACTACACAACTCTCTCGTCTGAGGACGGTTTATTCAAAGACATGCTAGAAGCTAATTTAGCCCAGCGTGAATCAGACAAGGGGAACTTAGATGCGTGATTTACTCCCTTACTTAAAACTGTATAAAAAGCACTGGTTTGGTTTGTCATTAGGGATGCTATTGGCATTCCTGACTCTTGCAGCTTCAATTGGACTGTTGACCCTTTCTGGTTGGTTTATTTCTGCCGCTTCAGTCGCAGGATTAACCATCGCAAGAGAAACCTTTAACTACATGCTTCCTGGTGCTGGTGTCCGTGGTGCTGCCATGGCACGTACAGCTGGCCGTTGGGGTGAGCGCGTGGTGAGCCACAATGCCACATTTAAGCTGCTTACCGATTTACGTATATTCTTCTTCGAGAAGCTTTCTCCGCTTATTCCGGGTCGAGTTTCAACCATGCGTGATGCGGACGTACTTAACCGTCTGGTTGCTGATGTCGATGCGATGGATCACGTCTATTTGCGCCTTATCAGCCCGGTGATAATAGGTATATTCGGTATCCTGAGTTTAACCGCGGTGCTGGCATTCTTTGACTGGCACTTGGCAATGCTGTTAGGTTCCGTACTCACTGTTATGCTGTTGGTTTGGCCGGTGCTGTTCTACAAACTCGGCAAAAAGAATGGTGCACACCTGACACATCGCAAAGCTGAATTGCGCGTTGCGACTCTTGACTGGCTGCAAGGCTATAGCGAGCTCAGTATTTTTGGTGCAGAAGAACGTTACCGCAACTTGATTTTAGACAAGCAAAAACAGCTGCTTTCCAATCAGTTTGTTAACGCGAATCTCACTGGTATGGCATCAGGTCTACTGATGTTGGCTAACGGTCTGACGCTGGTAATGATGTTATGGTTTGCTGCGGATGGCGTTGGTGGTCGAGCTCCGGATCCATGGATTGCGCTTTTCGCCTTTGCAACCATGGCAAGTTTCGAAATCCTAATGCCTATTGCAGGTGCATTTCAGTATCTGGGTCAAACCTTGACGTCGGCACGCCGTCTGAATGAGGTTATTCTTGCTAAACCAGATGTTGTTTTTCCTCAGCAGTCGAGTCGTGAAGACAAACCGTTGGATATCGAGTTTGATAACATTAGCTTTGCGTATCCGGATGGCCAGCAAAAAGTGCTGAACGATTTATCGCTATCTCTGCCTCTGGGTTCAAAAACCGCAGTGGTTGGTCAAACTGGTTCGGGTAAGTCGACTCTTATACAACTGCTGTGTCGCTACTGGGACGTGAACCAAGGTGAAGTACGTATTGGTGGCGCATCACTAAAATCTTGGGGCGAATCTGATTTGCGTTCAGCCATTACCGTCGTTAGCCAGCGTGTAGACGTACTAAATGGCACACTGCGTGACAACCTCCTGATGGCTGCGCCCGATGCAACTGATGAACAACTGGCTGATATTTTAACTCAGGTTGATCTTGGCGGCCTGCTTGAAGAACCAGGCTTAAGCGCGTGGTTAGGCGATGGCGGTCGTCAGCTCTCTGGTGGCGAAAAACGCCGTATTGGCATTGCTCGAGCGCTGTTACGTGACGCACCAATTCTGCTGTTAGATGAACCGACTGAGGGCCTTGATAAACGCACGGAGCAAAAAGTGATGGCGTTATTCAACCAGCACTTTGCTAATAAGACCGTCGTGTTCATTACGCACCGACTCATCGAGCTGGAGAATATGGATAATATCTGCTTGATGGAGCAAGGGGAAATCATTGAGCAAGGCAACCACAATGCGTTGATAGCGCAACAAGGTCGCTACTTCCAATTGTTGCAGTCTTTATAGAGATAAAAACGCAAAGGGCTCATCACAAGATGAGCCCTTTTTTATTGGCAAGCATCAATCACAGCGTTCTGACTGAGCCAAATATGCCGCCATTTCTGCTTCAGGAACCATGCCGCCGCCCGTCGCCCAAACGAGATGCGTCGCTCCATTCAGCTTCTCGTTGCTAATGTTCATACGAGCCAGGTATTCATTGTTATTCGACACATGAACCGCACCGACCATTCCAGCAAGCGCTGACGGCTCGAGACGAATATTTTCAAGATCACTCAACTCACCTAAATGATGGTACATACGCTCATCGGAGATGGTGTAATACCCATCTAACAACCTTTCCATTGCCCGCCCGACAAAGCCAGAAGCCCGCCCCACTGCGAGACCATCAGCGGCGGTCACATTATCAATGCCTAAATCCTGAACTGAAATTTGGTCATGCAAACCGGTATGCACACCTAATAACATGCAGGGAGAGTGAGTTGGCTCAGCAAAGATACAATGGACGTGGTCACCAAAAGCCATTTTGAGACCAAATGCGACGCCACCCGGACCACCACCCACTCCACATGGCAGGTAGACAAACAGTGGATGGTGTTCATCGACAGCAATACCTAACTCTTCAAACTGTTGCTTCAGTCGCTCCCCTGCAACTGAGTATCCCAAAAATAGAGTTTGTGAGTTTTCGTCATCAATAAAGAAACAGTTAGGGTCTTGCTCTGCCTCTTTACGGCCCTGTTCCACCGCGACACCGTAATCTTGTTCGTATTCAACAACATTAACACCATGAGAACGGAGTTTGTCTTTTTTCCATTGGCGAGCATCGGCAGACATATGGACTGACACAGAGAACCCAAGTTTTGCGCTCATTATGCCAATCGACATACCTAAGTTGCCTGTCGAACCTACTGCGATAGAGTATTGTTGAAAAAACTGGCAAAACTCCTCGCTGAAGAGTTTGCTGTAATCATCCCCTTCACTCAGTAATCCCGCTTCCATCGCGAGCTTTTCTGCATGCGTCAATACTTCGTAAATACCGCCACGAGCTTTTATTGAACCTGAGATGGGTAGATGACTGTCCTTCTTCAACATTAAGCGACCCGAAATCGGGGTTTTATACTGAGTTTCCAGACATGCTTTCATCTTGGGAATGTCAACAACAGGCGATTCAATAATGCCGTTATTGCCAGAGGTTTCAGGAAAGGCTTGCATGATGTAAGGCGCAAATCGCTTCAAGCGTTGGCTCGCAGCATGAATATCTTTAGCGTCTAAACCAACGTAAGGTAATCCCTCTTCTAAAGAAGTCACATTTGGGTTAAACCAGCAGACTTCTTTCAAATCGATTAGCTGCGTCAGGAGGGGAAATTGTTTTTGTAGTTCTTCGGTTTTGTGCAAAGCCATATTAATCCCATCTTATTCAACCTTTGCAGAGGTAAAGTGCGCAACATGAAAAGTGGTGTGATGTTTGGCTCATCTACCCATGCGTTGGTTAGTTAAACAAAAGCGCCGCAAGTGCGACGCTTTGAGTAGTTCAGTGTTGGTTCAAACTACGCGTACTGTTCTTCGAACTCTTTCATAAAGTCTACAAGCGCCTGAACACCCTCAAGTGTCATTGCGTTGTAGATTGACGCACGCATACCACCTACGGCACGGTGACCTTTCAGAGATTTCAAGCCTTTCGCATCGGCTAGCTCTAAGAAAGTGCTATCAAGCTCTGGCTTCGCTAACTGGAACGGTACGTTCATCAGTGAGCGGTTAGCAGAATGAATGCCGTTACGGTAGAAATCTGACTGATCAATGAAATCGTAAAGCAATTTCGCTTTTGCACGATTCACTTTCTCAATACTCTTAACACCACCTTCCGCTTTTAGCCATTTGAATACAAGGCCAGATAGGTACCAAGCAAATGTTGGAGGCGTGTTGAACATAGACTCTTTTTCTGCAAGTACAGTGAAATCTAGAATGCTCGGCAGTTCTTGTTTTGCCATACCCAATAAATCATCACGTACGATAACGATAGAAATACCAGATGGGCCGATGTTTTTCTGAGCACCCGCATAGATAACGCCGTATTTAGAAACGTCGATCTCGCGCGAAAGAATCGTAGAAGACATGTCTGCAACAATTGGCTTGTCGGTAACAGGCAAATCGTTGATTTCAATACCGTCGATGGTTTCGTTAGGACAGAAATGAACGTAAGCCGCGTCTGGTGCAATTTCCCACTCACTTGCAGGTTTTACTGCCAGTTTGCCGTCAATTTCTGTTTTTGCGTCAAAAACGTCTGGTTCACAGTATTTCTTCGCTTCTGCGACTGCGCTTTCTGCCCAGTAACCGCCATCAATGTAAGTAGCAGTTTTGGCTTCACCCAAAAGGTTTAGCGGAACAGCAGCAAACTGAGCGCGAGCGCCACCTTGGCAAAATAGGACTTTGTAGTTCTCTGGAATGTTTAAAAGGTCACGCAGGTCTTGTTCAGCTTCTTCAGCAACTTTAATGAACTCTTTGCTTCGGTGGCTAATTTCCATCACGGAAGTGCCCAGACCTTGCCAGTTTAATAGTTCATTTTGTGCTTGTTGCATAACTGCTTTTGGCAGACCTGCTGGTCCTGCGCTGAAGTTAAATACGATGTCCGTATTTTGTTCCATGATGCTCATTGCTCCTGCTCAATATATGTCGAAATTAATGTACTAAAATAATCTCGAGATGCGGGCCTGGGAAGGCTTTTAGGGTCATCAGCGCAGACACTGTTTATCGCGCGAAAACTCTCTAACAAAGTTCCGATGCCTTCATCTTGATATATGTTGGGTATATCACGTTTTTGCGGCGATAAAAACAAGAAAAGAGGTCCTACGACCTCTTTTTAAACTGAAAATGCCATATGAGCGTAATTAACTAACGATGACTGTCTATTTTTGCATCAGCGCTGGCATCAATAACGCGATCAATGGGAACTCATGTCCGTTCTCGAATTTTAACTTACCATCACCGATTTGAGCCTTAAGTTGGTAACCACCCTCAACTTTGTCTATTAACTCCATGATTAACAACTCATCTATTCCTTCTTGAATAAACGGGTAGTGATCAACTAACTCATCGGAGAAATACGTACTCAAAGCGCCGTTAGTTACATTGACTATCTTCATCGGATTCTGGGTGATTTGCTCGGTACCTTGCGGTATAGACAATTCCCATTCGTTATGGAATTTACCTTCACCAAACGCGAGTGACAGTTCGTTCACTGAAAGGTTAAAGCCTTTACTAAACAGCGTATCAATGTGAGGCAATAGGCTGGCCACTTCTTGCTCACTCAGCACTGCAGAGCTCTGATAGATAGACATAATCTCATCGAACGATTGGCTATCGACATCGGCGATGGAAAAATCGAGCTTAAAGTCGTCAACATCAGTGCCATCCGTAAGGCGCAGGTTTTTCGCCGCCAGATTAAACTGACTGTTCAGCTTTGCACCCGTCTCATCCGTCGCTGTATTACCGCTGTAGTTCGCATTTTCAATTAAGAACACCGGGGTCATAGTAGAATTCACCACATCCAGTTTCTCTAGCGAAAATACCTGCTCACCTAGCCAGTAACCTTTAACTTGTTTTCCTTTACCCTGCCCTGTCAAACCGTTCAAATGCAGTTCGTCACCGTTGACAAAATCAACCTGAACATAGGGAACCGAAACCTGATAATTAAGATCGCCTAAAACCGTCACGTTACCCGATACTTTCGCAGGGCTTGTCGACACTGAGATATCTTCAGCTTCATTGCGGTAATGCCAGCTGTCTAAGTCCAATGTAAATGCAGTATTACCATTGAGTTGAGTCTGACTTTGCAACGTAAGCGGCAAAAAGTCGTTTTCTACTAATTTTGAATCCGCTGTGAGGCTGGTTAGCCCATGGCTAACATCACTTGTGACATCAAAAGTTGTAGGTATGCTGTCACGCAACAATTGCGTCTTTAACTCCGGGTCAACTACCGTATATCGGGTTAGCACAACCGAAGACAGGTAACCACGCTGATACTCAATCACTTCTCCTTTGATCATTTCATCGTTCATATTCGCGATTCCATCTTCAATGATGGACTGACCAATTTGACCAACGGCGAGTGGCCAACAGAGCGCGAGTGAAATTGCACCGCCAATGGCGCCAAGTTTTTTAAGATTTTGCATAACGTCACTTTTCAGGTATTTGTGTTCAGTCTAACCCAAACCCTCGGCGGATAAAACATTGAGATAAATCAGACTATTGTTGCTTATTCTAGACCATTAATCAGGAATCATACTTAGCTCGCACTCATTCCGTCGTTTTATTGATAGGGTTTGGCTGGAGAAGTTTTAACCGGAGCTCAACTACCTGTGAATCGCTACGCTGTATTGTGTCTCGACAACAATCCAATCAGTGCCGAACAGTTTCGATTGGAGCTGTCTGCTTTCTCTAGCAAATTTGATATTTTTTCTGTTGAATCCATTGAAGAAGCGCAAAGTGCGCTTGAGTATCTCGAACAACAGAAGCAGACTGTCGCACTCGTCATCGCCAGCCACCATGCTCATTTTAACGGCGTGGAATTTCTTATTGGTCTCGACCGGGCACCACATACAGAAAGCGCACGAAAAATCCTCATTAGTTGCTCTTCGGATATCCAAGCGATACTCACTGCCGTTAACGAAGGTCGATTAGACCACTGCCTGACAAAGCCGCTCCCGGATAAGGTGCTGTTTAATACGGTTCAAAAAGAGTTAACACAGTTTATTTTACGCAACTGCCATGAGGACTTGCTCGGCTACAGCCAAGTACTGGACCAACATAAATTGCTGCGAGCGCACATTGAGAATCAGATGCAGAAATACCAAGCTGGCTTCCTGCATGACTATCACTCAATGTCCGATGCAGAGCTCGCAGAGCAAGTAATCACCGCCTTGCAACTGTTTTTCAAAGACAGCGATGATACCCATGCCTGCCGTACCTACTCACCTGAACATTTATTGACGGTTGAAGGTGAACCCAACAACTTTCTCTGGTTTATCACCAACGGAGACGTAGCTCTGTACAAAAGAGATGAGCAAGGCGTTCAAAGAGAAGTCGTTCGCTACACGAAAGGTAATATTGTCGGCAGCATGTCATTTGTAACGGGTGAAAACTCTTTCTCTACCGCACTGACATTATCGAAGACGGAAGTGATCAAACTCGATCGCCAAGTGTTCCACAACGTCATGCAGAGTGACTCTAATCTGCTGCCACTATTCACCAACTTACTGCTTCGACACTTTAATCGACGTTTGCAACGCAGCATTAATACCAAGTTACAGCTGCAAAAAACACTTGAATCGTTAGAGTCGGCTCATCAGCAACTGATAGAGCGAGAAAAAATGGCCATGCTTGGTCAGCTCGTTGCCGGTGTCGCCCATGAACTCAACAATCCAATCGCAGCTATTTTGCGTGGGGTAGAAAATCTCACGCATACCCTTGAAAGCCTACTGACCGAGCATCCTAGCTCGGATATCCAGAGCAAGGGCGTGCAACTGCTGTCCCAAGCGCAAAATTCTAAACCAGCCTCAACCTCTGAGCTGAGAGCACGAGTAAAACAACTTAGCCCTATCCTGCCGGATCGCACGTTAGCCAAAAAAATCGTCAATCTCGGCTTAGAGTCAGATGATGCGTTGTTGTCGCAGCTCGCGAAAAAACAGGATAGTGCAGCTCAGACACTTGGAACACTAGAGCAATATCATAAAGCGGGGGCTTCTCTGCGTTCAATTAACGTATGTGCAGCGCGTATCGCTGACATGGTAAAGAGTTTGAAAGGCTATGCACGTGCTGATGATGAAAGCATGCATTACGCTGATATCCATGAAGGCATCGAAGATACCTTGGTTATCTTTGAAAACAAGTTGAAAATGCACCAGGTTTCAACAGACTACGATAACTTACCGCGAATTCTTTGCCAGCCTATCGCTTTACAGCAGGTTTGGACTAATCTAGTTTCAAACGCCATTGACGCTTTTCCGGATAAAGGTGTGTTAAAAATCCAGACTAGGCTGGTCGAAAAAGATCAAAAACGATATGCCGTGATTTCATTCGAAGATAATGGTTGTGGTATTCCGGAATCACAGAAGGCATCAATTTTTGAACTCAACTTTACGACCAAAAAAGTGGGCAACTTTGGCTTAGGAATCGGGCTTTCTATCTGCCAGCAAATCGTTTCTGCTCACCACGGATGGATTGAAGTGGAATCAGAACTCAACAAATACACTCGTATGACAGTCTGGTTACCGGTCATCGAAGAAGGAGATGAAATATGACAAAGTATCTGATTTTATGCGTCGATGACGAAAGAGAAGTCTTGGATAGCGTGTTGCAAGATTTAGCTCCCTTCGAAGAACATTTTATTTTAGAAGGCGCAGAGTCCGTGACAGAGGCAAGACAAGTAATCGAGGACATGGCGGACGAAGAAGTAAAACTTGCGCTCATTTTGTGTGATCACATTATGCCGGAGCAAACTGGAATTAGCTTCTTGATTGAACTAAGCCAAAGTGCTGACACAAGAAATGCCCGCAAAGTGCTACTGACCGGTCAGGCAGGATTAGAAGACACCGTAGAGGCAATTAACCACGACAGTTTAGACTATTACATTGCCAAGCCATGGAGAGGAGATGAACTAAGACAGGCGATCCTCTCCCAGCTTACTTCGTTCGTTATCGAACAGGATGATGACTTGTTATCCTGGACAACCGTCCTAGATTCAGAAGCCATTTTAAACGCGATGGCAGAGCGTAGAGCAAGCTTCGGTGAATAAGCCAAACCATACAAAGTGCGCCATCATACATGGCACACTTTTTGCTTAAATTGGATAACAATTAAGTTAATTGACAAAACATCGACACATTTATGTTGGTCGAAGACCTCTCTTTTGATTATGATGTCGGACAAATCAGATTACAGTTCAAGTGCTTGCTTGGACTCATGGAAAAATAAACAAGGTTTATCGTTAGTTATGCGTAAGACACTATTAGCCACAGCCCTATTGTTAGCATCAAGCCACGCCCTAGCTGCGAACGGCAATACGCCTGCAACTATGAGCAACTTTAGTTACGACTACGTCGAAGCTCGCATTGGCGCAAGCCCGATGACATTTGGTGCTGGAGTCAGCAAATCAATTCACCCAAATGCACACGTCATAGCTCGTATCGATTCTGAGTTTGAAAGCGACTTTGATTCAGCAGCTGGTTTTGGTTTTCACTCACCACTTAATAACTGGGCAGACCTGACAGGCGAAATGCTGATGCGCGTTGTTCAACCATCTCACTCAAGCAGCACTGATGTAGGTATGGAACTAAACCTGGGCGTTCGTCAGTGGTTAGGTCCTCAATTAGAAGTAGGTGGTAAAGTTGGCTATGTTTCTATTGATGACAACGACGACTGGATGGGCTCTGCCTATGCACGTTTCCACTCAACTGAGTTGTTCTCTCTAGGTGCAGAAGCTCGCATTAACGACTTTTACGGTGATCAAGTTATGTTCACTACGCGCTTCAAGTTCTAATAATCACAAGCGAAAAACAAAAACCGAGGCATTAGCCTCGGTTTTTTATTTGGTAGAAATAACTCACTCTAATAAAGTGCTCAAAAGTATCAACATCCCTTTTCTACTTTTGATGCTTAGTTTTACGAATCGCTAACGCCAGAGTAAAGTCATTCATTAAATAAGCCCATTACGTTAATTACACAGCTCTAAAAGCTGTTTTTTACGTGGCTCTTGAATGAGTTTCCAGTGCACTCCATCAATCGCACCAGCAAACTTCCAAAGCAGTTTGACATCTACATCGTTACCGTAAGCCTGTCTTACTTTATTGAAAACTTCCACAGGCCCAAGCTCCAAAAATGCTTCAACATCATCAACGCCGGCTTTTTTCACCATACGCTCAAGTGTAAGTTGCATGTTCGGCAGATCCCTTAGCCGTCTACTCGCAGATGATTTTTGGTATTTGCGTTCCTTTACTGAGTACTCTATTGATTTTTTTAACAGTTCATCTAAACCGGAAAAGCCGGATTCAAACAGCTCTGTCACATCATAATAATTAACGGTTGCCGTCGTTTGTCTCTTGACGTGCTTATATTTTTCACAATTTAGTTGCATCAGCTCTTCGTCTAGCTCATTACCGCCACGTAGGTAACAGCAGTCATTACTGACAAGAGCGAACATGGCATCATCGCAAAATAAACCGATGCCGCCAAACATGGAACGTTTCTGATATTGACTAAAATTGCGTACGTATTTAAAAAAAGCTTGGTCTGTCATGTCCATTGACCTCTTTAATCTGAATAAATTACCCCGATTAGCGATGTCACCAGATAAACAGCAGCTTGTAGCGAATTATAAAATGTCGATTTGTTGGCGATATATTTGTGAATTGTGCTTACCAACTTGCTTAATCATACTTAACGACGAAAAATAAGTTAGGACATAAGTCACATATAAAAAAGTATAAATTCCCCATACGTGATTGATTTCACAGTTATCCTTCTTTGTAGCGGTATTTTTTTGACACCTTGTAGACTGAATCAACAATTCATCATGATATGTTAGGTAATTGAGTATACAGAGAACGCATTTCATTGATAATGCGCGTGTTGAAAGGGTACACTGTACCAAAGATTATAAGTACAACGTCATAATGGAACACCTATCATTTTTTTGGCTACCAAATAACAAAGATAAGCTTTTAAAAGCGCTAGAATCCGAATTCGCACAACTGGTAGAGCAATCTATTACTATCGGTAAGATTTCTTTACCTCCGATACCTGATGCCGTGCTTAAAATTCAGCAATTGTGTCAGGAAGAAAACACAACGATCGCCGATATTGCGAACTGTTTGTTAGAAGATCCTGGATTAGCAGCCGTTGTGGTGCGGGTCGCGAACTCGGTAATTTTTAACCGTAGAAACATCACCTGCAATGATTTAATAACCGCTGTCTCACGTTTAGGCATTCTGCGCGTGCGTGACATTGTTACCGCTCAAGCAATTGAACAATTGAAACACTCACTAAATCTAACCAGCGAATGTAACGCGATCATGGTGAAAAGTGCTGCGGTTTCCCGTGAGCTTGGTGCTGTGATGGTGTTAATTGTGCAAGAGTTCCGCAAGCACGATCCTGTGACGTATGGCCACCTTGAACAAGAAAAAGCATTGTTAGTCGGCTTGTTAGCAGATATAGGCCTATTTTGTCTTATTAATGAGTACAATATGTACCTCGAAAGAGGCAACTATCTGGATCAAGATATCGCGTTACAAATCTTCCAAACACGTTGCGCTACCACCAGTAATCTGGTGCTAGAACGCTGGGGATTTGATAACGATTACAGAGAAGTGTCATCGAACGAAAAGTACGTCACTTCTCGCCCAGATGTCAGTTACTTAGACATAGCCAGAATTGCACACCATCTGTTAATGTTCCGCAATCAAGATGAGCGCATTAACGAACACGAAGTGGAATTCAACCTAACGGGCGCTGAGATACTTTATGAACTCAGCAATATGAGTGATGAGGACTTCCGTCAGGAAATGAACACGGTTTTAACCACCAGTGGCTTGTAGACCTTATTTTTAATCAAAACGTCATCCACAGTAATGGCTCCACTCAAGGTTGAGTGAATGTTGATCTGTGACCAATTTAGGCTTATCTCACAAAGGAATAATTGAGTTTTATGTTCTCAGGGATGCTCTTCATTTTTGCCCCACTCGTTGTCGGGTATTTAATTCCTATTTCTCGCGCCGCTTTACTCGAGAAAATTAATCAATCCACCTCTTACCTTATCTACGTTATTCTATCGTTGATGGGGCTGAGCCTTGCTGCACTTGATAATCTGGGTAGCAATTTACAAAGCATTCTGCTTTATGCGAGTACTTTCTTTATTTGCTTAAGTGTCTGTAACCTTCTTGCATTGCCTCTTGTCGACAAGATAATTCCTCTAAAGACCGATCAAAGCCACAGCAAGTTACCTCTTTCTTCAATGGCTCTGGAGTCTGCCAAACTGATCCTCGTCGTTGGTGGTGGTTTAGTGGCAGGTTTGATCCTTCCCATTGACTTATCTTGGGTAGACACCGCAAGCGAGTGGATACTGTTCCTCTTGCTGTTCTTTATTGGTATTCAACTGCGCAATAGCGGCCTTACCCTCAGACAGATTTTGTTAAACAAGCAAGGCATGGCCATTGCAGCCGTTATCATCGTTACTTGTATGCTTGGTGGCGTAATCGCTTCATTGGTCTTGGATCTTCCCTTATATAAAGCATTGGCAATGGCGTCTGGATTTGGCTGGTACTCATTGGCAGGTATTTTGATGGGCGATGCGTTTGGTCCGGTATTTGGCGGCGCCTCTTTCCTAATTGAGCTGATGCGTGAATTAGTGGCATTAGTTGCCATTCCACTATTTATCCGCCGTTACCCATGTACCGCGATTGGTTATGCTGGCGCAACAGCAATGGACTTTACTTTGCCAGTCATCCAAACAACGGGAGGCGTACGTTGCGTACCTGTTGCCATTGTTAGTGGCTTTATTTTGAGCTTGCTCGTGCCTGTGATGATGCTTTTCTTTGTATCACTTGCTAGCTAGATCTCAGGTTTTGCCTTTAACATCCATTACAATACGGCAAAAATTTAAAAACCTAATTAACGTTGAAGTCGTCAATTAAGTAACGACACCTTACTTCGCTATTTGAATCAACAGCCCAAGACTCTCTTAGCTCCAACATGAATTAAGGGTCATTCGTCATAGAATGAGATTTAACGTTAATTAAGGAATAACTATTAGAATAGAAGGAAGAAGAATGAAACGCTTTGTCGTTGCAGCGCTCCTCGCTACAAGCTCAACTTTTACATTTGCCGCAGATCAACAATGTCTGTCTAATAAATACGATGGCTATGTCGATGCTTCACTGCAATGGTATCAAGACCTTGTTGACTTGACCGTCGCTCAATACCCTGATCTCGATGAAGTAAGCCAATGGTTCTTAGATGGCCGTAAGCATCACTTCGAACTCAACCGAGAAGCTGTCCATTATTTTCTTAAAAATGATCCTAGCCGTGTAGCAACTGAGCAGCCAATCGAGGCATGGCTCAAGCTTGAGCAACACGATGTCAAACAGCTGGCAAGTCGCAGTGACAAACTGGGTGAGGCTGCACAAAAAACATTTAGTGATCGCCAATCTACCAATCACGAGAAAAACTACGATCTTCGCTCTGCTTTTGCGGATCTACTAAGCCACCCTCAGAAAATTGACTCGGCTCTTAATAGATATAATCAGTCAATCGAGAAGCTAGAAAAACAACAATGTGAATAGCGCCGATAACCAAATAACCTGAGGTTTCGGTTTACATGCTTTGAGATAGCCTTCGTGACTCGTTTCTATATTGCTTACGAAGGCCCTCTTCTCACATACAAGTGCGCAGAAACCGCCTACTCTACGTTGTTGGCATATGACTTGGTTTTCATTCCGTCAACATGGCCTTACAGAATTAAAACGGGACTTTGAAACCGTTTTGGTTTAGATTGTGCCGCTCGCATCACCCAAATTACTACAAATGATTCTTTGCTATGGTTAAGGAACAAAAAACCGCTGACGTTAGCTTTGAGAGCTTATTAAAGATCTTCACTGTCCCTGAAGGTCCGGACTCGACGTTAACAAAAATTGAAGAAGGTCTCTCTCGAAACTTGAATCAATTTCTTCGTGAACACATCGTGGCAGAAGAAAAGCCTTTACGTGAAATAGAGAAAGACTTTTCTTCTGCTCAGATTCCTGAGCAACCTGAGTTTGTGTCAGACCATACCGAGCACTTGTTAGATACCTTGGTGTCACACTCGGTTCATACGTCAGCTCCAAGCTTTATCGGCCATATGACATCGGCATTGCCTTACTTTTTAATGCCACTGTCTAAAATTATGATTGCCTTAAACCAAAACTTGGTGAAGATAGAAACGTCGAAAGCGTTTACGCCATTAGAGCGCCAAGTATTGGGCATGCTGCACCGATTAATCTACGCTCAGCCGAATACCTTTTACGACCAATGGATGCATAGTGCCAACCATTCTCTCGGTGCGTTCTGCTCTGGCGGCACGATTGCGAATATTACTGCCCTTTGGGTTGCCCGCAATAAAGCATTGAAAGCAGACGGCGAATTTAAAGGTGTAGAGAAAGAAGGCCTATTCAAAGCCATGAAACATTACGGCTATGAAGGCTTAGCTATTATGGTTTCTGAGCGTGGTCACTACTCACTAAAAAAAGCGGCCGATGTACTGGGTTTGGGGCAGGAAGGCCTAGTCGCAGTAAAGACGGATGCAAATAACCGCATTATTGTCGATGACCTCAAAGCGAAAATCAGCGAACTCAAGAAGCAAAATATCAAGCCGATTGCGGTGATTGGTGTGGCGGGTACGACTGAAACTGGTAATGTTGATCCACTCGCTTCGATTGCTGAAGTTTGTCAAGAACACGATTGTCATTTTCATGTGGATGCCGCATGGGGTGGCGCGACATTAATGTCTAATCATCACCGACACCTGCTGAATGGCATTGAGCTTGCAGACTCAGTGACGATTGACGCGCATAAGCAGCTTTATATCCCTATGGGTGCGGGCATGGTTCTGTTTAAAGATCCAGATGCGATGAAATCTATTGAGCACCACGCTCAGTACATCTTGCGTAAAGGTTCTAAAGATTTAGGTAGTCATACCCTGGAGGGCTCTCGTTCTGGTATGGCGATGTTGGTGTATGCAGCAATGCATATTATTAGCCGACCTGGCTATGAACTGTTGATCGATCAAAGTATCGAGAAAGCACGCTACTTCGCGGATTTGATTAAGAAACAGGACGACTTTGAACTGGTTTCTGAGCCAGAGCTATGTTTGCTCACCTACCGTTATCTACCGCCTAACATCCGTGAAGCTCTAGAAAAAGCAGACGGTACACAGAAAGAAGAATTAAATGAGTTAATCAACGAGTTAACTCAGTTTATTCAAAAGCGTCAACGTGAAACTGGTAAGTCATTTGTTTCTCGTACCACGCTTAATCCTGAGCATTGGGAGCGCATGAGCACTATCGTCTTCCGGGTAGTCTTGGCAAACCCTCTGACCTCTACAGACATCTTTGATGCTGTTTTGGACGAGCAAAGGCTTATTGCTCAGCAAGCACCAAACTTAAACGCCAAAATCCAAGAACTGGCTTCTAAGATTTTGGCATCTTGACGATAAGAACGGGTTACATCAGCTTGAAAATTTCTTTCTTTTTGATGTAACTCACTAATCATTATTGGCTAACCTGAGTAACAAACCTGCATTTTCACATTCATTTCTGTAGTTTTCAGAAATTTTTGTTTGAGGTTTGTCAAATTCTCACTAAATAGTAACCGTATTTGGTTTAGCCGAATTAAAGATCAGGTTTATACTGAATCTATGGCGCTGGTAGCTTTCGTTAACGCTCTTCACTGCCGGGAAACTTTTGGGTTTCTATTCGTTAACAGAGCCAGCGAGTTGTTCTCTATACCCTCGTGAACACTATGAATACATTAGAAAAAATTCAAAAAAATCTGGAGAATTTCAGTAAATCTGAGCGCAAAGTTGCAGAAGTAATTATGGCGTCTCCACAAACTGCTATTCACTCGAGCATTGCCACGTTAGCTAAAATGGCCGACGTAAGTGAACCCACTGTAAACCGCTTCTGTCGTCGCCTGGATACAAAAGGCTTTCCAGATTTTAAACTTCACCTGGCACAGAGCTTGGCTAACGGTACTCCTTACGTAAACCGAAACGTAGAAGAAGATGACGGTCCTGATGCGTATACGCACAAGATCTTCGAATCTACGATGGCGTGCTTAGACGTAGCGAAAAACAGCCTAGACGCAATGCAAATTAATCGTGCTGTCGATTTGCTGACTCAGGCGAAGCGTATTTCTTTCTTTGGCTTAGGCGCATCATCTGCCGTTGCCCGAGACGCGCAAAACAAGTTTATTCGCTTCAATATTCCTATCACTTGCTTTGAAGACATCGTCATGCAGCGCATGAGCTGTATCAATTGCAGTGATAACGACGTGATTGTGCTGATTTCTCATACTGGTCGTACGAAAAGCCAGGTAGAAATTGCCAACCTTGCTCGTGAAAATGGCGCGACAGTTATTGCGATTACAGCAAAAGACTCTCCGTTAGAAAAAGCAAGCTCTTTGGCGATCACACTCGATATCCCTGAAGATACAGACGTATACATGCCAATGGCAAGCCGCGTTGTACAGATGACAGTGATCGATGTGTTGGCAACTGGCTTTACTCTTCGCCGAGGTACGGGGTTCCGTGAAAACCTCAAACGAGTGAAAGACGCACTGAAAGACAGTCGCTACGATAAATTAACCCAATACTAATTGTCGTGATAAAGGGAGCTAGTGAGCTCCCTTTTTTATTTCATACATCCAGATAAGCGCTCTACTCGTCCACGCTTGTGAGATCTGTTCTCGATGTTTCCAATACTTCGACTGAGCCAACTCTTGGCACGCTTTCAACGTCGATATTACCCCGACAATCACAGACTTGTTTAAGAATGTAGGTAAGACGTTCGTGATTCAACGGTAACGGGTTACCCTTTATCGCCACAGACTTAAGCGCATCACTCGCGACCTGCTCAAATGAAGTCTGACACACGCCAAACTGTCCAAGTGAAGGTAACTCTAACTTATCCAGCACCATTTTCACCCAAAGCACGCCATCATGTTCATTCGCATTAGTACGACCTGTAACAAGCTGAGCCAGCTTTCTATAGCGATTAATCACATCTGTCCTACCCGCTTTTTTCGCAGCGTCGATGTTCTCCTGCATAACATGAGGCGCTAAACGCGCGGTTATCACACTATGAGGAACATCAAGCTTGCCCCCCAGAGCGGCAGCCAGACCATGTGCCGCACCAAGTTTTGCATTCGTGATAGCCATTCCGCCTAGCAAAGCTGCAAATGATAAATCTGATCGCGCTTTGTGGTCGTTGTGCTTGCACCCAGCAATGACTGAGCGACTTAACCGACGTAAGCCTTCTTCGCATACCATATCTGTTAAAGGATTGGGTTCTCCACACACATAGGCTTCCATCAAATGGGTAAACGCATCCATTGCACCACGCCCTGATGTATAGGGATCGGTATCGTAAGTTAAGGTTGGATCGACAATCGCAACGTCTGCGAGCATATCCGGACTTCTCAGGCTGACTTTGACTTTATCCTGTCCAGATTTTAATACTGCATTTCGGGTCACTTCAGACCCCGTACTTGCGGTAGTTGGAATGGCGATAAAATGGAGAGGCTTTGCTTTTAACGGTACATTTCTTCCCACAACTTCAACATAGTCATAAACATCACCATGATTTGGAATAATAGCGGCTAACGCTTTCCCCATATCTAGGACGCTGCCACCGCCAATCGCGATAACCATATCCGGCTTAAATTTTCGGCCCAGAATCGCGGTCTCTTCCACCATGGTGATATTTGGCTCACCAGTAATCGCAACGTGCTGATAACGCATACCCTGCGCTTTAAGATAATTGAGAATTGGTATTGCTCTTTGCGTGTCCCGACCTGTGACTAACAATACGCTGTAGCCGAATTGGTTGATGATGGATAACGAAGACTGCAGTGCGCCTTCACCAAAAATAATCCTTGTTGCAGTCATGAACTGAAACATACATTTCCTCCCACAAACAATCACTCCCAATAGATTGCTACGATTTGCAGTAAAAAAAGTTGACCAATTCCACCTTGCCATCAATAACCTTATAAAACATATGCTTTTACGCGTTGGTTCACATAGTCATTATGAGAGGATTTTTTGTTCGATAGGTTTCACCTATAAAACCAACAGGCAATTGCTACTTTATTTCCGTAATTGGATCGGGCATAGTTAGCCAAGTGAAAGAGAGCCACTTAACCAACGCGTTTTTGTCTGCTTTCAAAAAAGAATAGATTTAGGAGAAATTAAAATTATGTTCGTTGTTATCTTCGGTCGCCCAGCATGTCCTTACTGTGTTCGTGCAAAAGAGCATGCAGAAACGCTAAAAGCAAAACGTGATGACTTTAACTACCGTTACGTTGACATTCATGCTGAAGGCATCTCTAAAGCAGACCTTGAGAAAACAGTAGGCAAACCAGTTGCAACTGTTCCTCAAATTTTCATCGACCAAGAGCACATTGGTGGTTGTGATGAGTTTGAAGCTTACGCGAAAGAGCACCTAGGTCTATTCGACGTAGCGTAATAAAAAAGTACAATTTTTTAAAAGCCGCATCTCAGTGCGGCTTTTTTATTATTTTTCATATAGTTATTCCCCTAAGTCAACTAATGGAAAAACATAAAAAAATTCACTTATCTTTTTGCTATATTTAGTTACAATTCGCCACTCTAATCTTTCTTGGCACACACTTTACCGAGCCACACAGTGAACATAGACGTCGTATATCTTCTCGAACAAAACCCAATCCTCCTAATCTTCGTCGTATTAGCCATCGGCCTTGCCTTCGGAAAAATCCGATTTGGTAACTTACAACTAGGTAACTCCATCGGGGTTCTCATAACTTCGCTTATCATGGGCCACTTAGGCTTCTCTTTTAATGCAGAAGCGTTAACTATTGGCTTTATGCTATTTATCTACTGCGTAGGTATTGAAGCAGGCCCTAACTTCTTTGGTATCTTTTTTAGAGACGGGAAGCACTACTTCATTCTGAGTATGACCGTACTGGTTTCAGCGGTATGTTTAACTTATGGATTAAGCCATTATTTTGGACTCGATTTTGGCCTTTCAGCAGGTATGATGGCGGGGGCATTAACGGCAACCCCTGTACTTGTGGGTGCACAAGACGCGCTTAACTCAGGATTGGCGACAATACCACGCAATATGGACTTTGCTCTGGTCTTAGAAAACTTATCTGTCGGCTACGCAATGGCTTATCTGATCGGCTTAATAAGCATGATCATGTTCGCAAAATTGCTACCAAGACTCCAGAAACAAAACCTGTCTGATTCAGCGCAACAAATTGCTCAAGAGCGTGGGCTTGGTAACTCAGGGCAGAGAAAAGTCTATCTTCCGATCATTCGGGCGTATCGAGTTGGACCAGAATTGATCGACTGGACAGATGGTAAAAACCTGCGTGAACTGGGTATTTACCGACAAACAGGTTGTTACATTGAGCGAATTCGCCGCAATGGCATTCTCGCCCACCCTGATGGTGACGCTATCCTCCAAGAAGGCGATGAGATTGCACTTGTTGGCTTCCCGGATAGCCACGCTAGATTGGATTCAAGTTTCCGTAACGGCAAAGAGGTTTTTGACCGTAACTTGCTCGATTTGCGCATTGTGGAAGAAGAAATCGTCGTAAAAAGTGACGCGATTGCCGGTAAGCGCTTGTCTGATCTTAACTTGTCAGAGTTTGGTTGTTTCTTAAACCGAGTAGTACGCGCACAAATTGAAATGCCAATGGATTTAGACATCGTGCTTGCCAAAGGTGACGTGCTTCAGGTCAGTGGCGAAAAGAGCCGAGTACACGGTCTTGCAGAAAAAATCGGTTTCATCTCAATCCACAGCCAAATGGCAGACTTATTGGCATTTTGCAGCTTCTTCATCTTAGGCATTATGTTTGGTCTGATCACGATGACATTTGGCCAAGTGTCGTTCAGTTTAGGTAACGCGGTAGGCTTATTACTTTCCGGTATTACCTTGGGCTTCTTACGTGCCAACCACCCTACTTTTGGCTACGTACCACAAGGGGCACTTAACATGGTTAAGGACCTTGGTTTGATGTTCTTTATGGTCGGCATTGGACTCAGCGCTGGTGGGAAAATGTTTGAGCACCTGACACAAGTCGGCCCGAAAGTCATTGGCATCGCCTTTATTGTCAGCGTGGTTCCTGTGGCACTCGCTTATCTCGTCGGGGCTTATGTGCTTAAAATGAACCGAGCATTGCTTTTTGGTGCCATTATTGGTGCCCGTACGTGTGCGCCAGCCATGGACGTGGTAAATGACTACGCGAAGTCGACTATTCCTGCATTGGGCTACGCTGGTACTTACGCAATAGCGAACATTTTAATGACGCTCGCGGGTACAATCCTCATCATATTGAGTTGATTTATCAACGTTCAAACATAAAAAAGGCGCTCAATGAGCGCCTTTTTACTATATCAAAACCATTTGCTATATCAGGAATAGGTTCGACCTAAACAATAGCCTTTAGATTTGAATGAAATCTGCTTCTACTGCTGGGTTCACGTCTGCTTCGTAATCCACACCGTCAACACCAAAACCGAATAGCTTCAAGAACTCTTCTTTGTACTCAACGTAGTCAGTCAGCTCTTTTAGGTTCTCAGTCGTAATTTGTGGCCATAGGTCACGACAGTGTTGCTGGATGTCTTCACGAAGTTCCCAGTCGTCCAGACGAAGACGGTTCATGTCGTCCACTTCTGCCGCAGAGCCATCTTCTTTGTATAGACGCTGGCTGAACATACGGTAGATTTGTTCCATACAGCCTTCGTGTACGCCTTCTTCACGCATCTTCTTGAACACCATTGCAATGTACAACGGCATTACAGGAATTGCAGAACTTGCCTGAGTTACAACAGATTTAAGAACCGCAACGTTCGCGCTGCCACCAGTTTGTGCTAGCTTCTCGTTAAGTGCTGTTGCTGCGCGATCTAGGTCCATTTTCGCTTTACCTAGTGCGCCATCCCAGTAGATTGGCCAAGTTAGCTCAGTACCGATGTAGCTGTATGCGACTGTCTTACAACCTTCTGCAAGTACACCAGCTTCAGAAAGTGCGTTGATCCAAAGTTCCCAGTCTTCACCGCCCATTACGGTTACTGTGTCTTTGATCTCTTCTTCTGTTGCAGGCTCAACGCTCGCTTCGATGATAACGTCTTTGTTGGTATCAACCGCTGTCGAAGTGTAAGTTTCACCGATAGGCTTTAGAGATGAACGAATCAGTTCACCTGTTTCTGGCAATTTACGTACTGGAGACGCCAGTGAGTAAACCACCATATCAATCTGACCAAGGTCTTGCTTGATCAGCTCGATTGTTTTCTCTTTTGCTTCGTTTGAGAAAGCATCGCCGTTCAGGCTTTTCGCGTATAGGCCTTCTTCACGCGCTAATTTTTCGAAAGCGGCAGCGTTGTAGAAACCTGCAGTGCCTGGCTTCTTCTCTGTGCCTTCTTTTTCAAAGAACACACCGATAGTTGATGCACCGCCACCAAATGCCGCAGCGATACGAGAAGATAGACCGTAGCCACTTGATGCACCCACAACAAGAACGCGTTTTGGAGCGTTTTTAATTGGGCCTTGCGCTTTAGTGTAAGCAATTTGTTCTTTTACATTAGCTTCACAACCAACAGGGTGCGTAGTAGTACAGATAAATCCACGAATTCTAGGTTTGATGATCATATTCAACTTCCTTTAAAAAACCTTGTAAGGATAAAAGTTTCGCTTCGAGTTCGCATCTAATTTCTGTAAAAATGCTTCGAAAATGCAAGTGGTTGGAGCACTAGACTGCTAATTTTTAAACGAGCGAAACAAAAAAGCACCTCCGAGAGGTGCTTTTATCGATATCTTTATTCGCTTGTTAAGCGGCTGAGTTCAGATGTGACTTTTTTGGCGCATCGGTACGAAGTTCCGAAAAGTCATGGCTGAAATGGTCTACTTGAATCGCCTTGTAGCGTAATTTGTCTGCCGCTTTAATCTTATCAACTTCTTCCTGAGTTAAAACGTCAGCGTCGAGAGCTTGCTGTAAACGATCATTCAGCAGACCTTTACGAGCAACCTTACCATCTTTAACGCCCTTGATAAGCTTACGCTCTAAAGGTTTGATATCGTACATCGCAAGGAAAGCTTTCTCCATCAAACCGATATTGTCATCTTCTGCTTTACCTACATAGCATAGATGCGTCAAGCGATCGCGCTGTGCACCAGGCGTCATCATCGCCTCTGCAATACGCATGCTCAGCTCATCGCTAGGCTTGTTGAAGTGGTTGCCCAGTGGGAATAGCAGCCCCTTAAGTACACCACCAACATATTTCACTGGGAAGTTAGTATAAGCTTCGTTTAGTGACTTAGCCGCATTGTACAAACAGTGCTGAACTGCGTAGTGAACGAAGTCTAGATCGCCTTGCTGACGTCCTTCATCTTCGTATTTCTTAAGTGCTGCTGATGCCATGTACAAGAAGCTTAAGCCATCACCTAAACGTGCAGAGATCATCTCTTTACGCTTCAGATCGCCACCTAGTGTCAACATAGCGAAGTCTGCACTTACAGCAAGATCTCGGCTTAGACGCGTGATGTCTTTGTAGTACTTCTTAGTTGGACCGCTCATTTCCGCTTTGATAAAGCGAGAACCTGTTAGTGCTGCACCCAATGCGCCAAATGTGTTGCCTGTCGCGTGCTTAATGTGTTTGAACAGCAGATCATCAAACTCTTTCGCACCTTGCTCTGCATCTGGGTTTGCTGCTGCTTCCATCTCTTTTAGTACGTATGGATGACAACGAGTCGCACCTTGGCCAAAGATCATCAGGTTACGTGTCAGAATGTTTGCACCTTCTACGGTAATCGCAACTGGAATACCCACGTAATGCTTCGCCAGGTAGTTCATCGGGCCATCTTGGATTGCGCGACCAGCGTGAATATCGAACGAGTCATTAAGAAGCGTACGTGCTATCTCGGTCATATGATATTTAGCAATAGCAGTGACGATACCCGGCTTTTCTTTCATGTCTAGCGAAGTAGTTGTCAGTGTGCGCGTCGCTTCTAGAAGGTAAGTTAAACCACCAATGCGACCCATTGCTTCTGCCACACCCTCAAATTTACCGATAGACATACCGAACTGCTTACGAACGTATGCATAAGCACCCGTTGTTCTGGTAGTTAGGTGTCCGATAGCGGCACCAAGCGCTGGCAGTGAAATACCGCGACCAGCCGACAAACATTCAACCAGCATACGCCAGCCTTTACCTGCGTAATCCGCACCACCAATTAACCAATCCATTGGAATAAAGACATCTTCACCACGGGTTGGACCATTCATGAATGCAGAACCAAGTGGGTCGTGACGCTCACCGATTTCAACACCTTCGTGGTCGGCAGGAATCAGTGCACATGTGATACCCACATCTTTCTTGTCACCAAGCAGGCCGTCAGGATCCTGAAGTTTAAATGCGAGACCTAAAACCGTCGCTACAGGCGCTAGTGTAATGTAGCGCTTGTTCCAGCTCAGGCGAATACCCAGCACCTCTTCACCGTTATGCTTACCGTAACAAACAACGCCTTGATCTGGGATACCGCCCGCATCAGAACCGGCTTCCGGGCCTGTTAGCGCGAAACATGGAATATCAGTACCGTCAGCAAGACGAGGCAACCAGTAATCTTTTTGCTCTTGTGTACCATAGTGAGAAAGAAGCTCACCTGGACCCAATGAGTTTGGAACCATTACCGATACAGCCGCACTGATGCTTCGAGTCGCAATGCTCGAAACAATCGTAGAGTTAGCATGTGAAGAAAACTCGCGACCGCCATATTCTTTAGAGATAATCAGAGAGAAGAAACGCTCTTTACGTAAGAATTCCCACACTTCTGGAGATAAGTCTCGGTCTTCTTTTACGATCTTTTGATCATCAAGCATATCGAGTAGCGTTACGAGCTCATTGTCCATAAAGGACTGCTCTTCTGCTGTTAACTTCGGAGTTGGGTATTGGTGCAGCGTTTTAAAGTTTGGTTTGCCGGAAAATAGCTCTGCATCCCACCAAACACTACCTGCTTCCATTGCTTCTTTTTCAGTGCTGGACAACGGAGGTAGTACTTTTTTAAACATTTTAAATGCTGGGTCACTAATCCATTTTCTTCGTAGAGAGCTCATTGTTCAGATCCTTTTGTTCACGTCACCTTACGGCATAATTTATTATTGGTTTAACTAACAGCTTACTTGTTCGAGTCATTTACTTCGCTGACATTCCTGCTGACAAGTAAGGAATTAACAAATCGACTACAGACTTAATATCGACTTCTTGATCGAATTTACTTTCTGAAAGCTCTAGTAGCGCTTGACTAGATGCCATCGTGAAAACGCACGTTCCGAGCGTGAAATGTAATCGCCAGAATAGTAGCTCTTCCGTTAGCTCTGGGTTCGCTTTCATGATAGAGGTAGTAAATAACTTCAATACTTCGTCGTAACGAGTGGTGATGAACCAACGTAAATGTCCCTGCACATCCGTATAACCGCGGCCCAGCAATAGCATAAACAACGCTGTACCATTTGGTCTTACTTCATTAAGTGTAGCTAGAGGCAATCTCAGCGATTCAAACACTTCTTCCATCGTGTAATTATCGCGCGTGTTCAGTTCGACTAGAGAGGTCTTGATACTCGGCATCAGTGCTTCTAGGTATCGGTCTAAAACCGCCCTAACCAGCGTCTTTTTATCACCAAAATGGTAATTGACTGATGCAAGGTTTACATTCGCTCTGCCAGTAATGGTTCTCAGTGATGTATCATTGAACCCATACTCTGCAAACAACCCTTCTGCGACATTGAGTATTTTTTCTTTTGTTGAAGTTCTTGGGGCCATTTTAATCACTCGTATTAAACAACTGTTTAAAATATACCGCGAACAGAGAGATTAACAAACGATTAACATCACATTTTCAAAACTTATTCTTTCAATAAAAATGTTCAACGTTTAACCAAGATAAATTTTAAACATAGTAATTTTAGTGCGGTTAAAATCCGCATGGTGAACTCAAGCAGCTCCTTGGATTACTGGCGATAAACTTATGGTGGTATTACCCGCAGATACAATGACTTAAATTGACACATCAAAAAACGGCATGTTTTAGGAAAATATTTTCCAAAAAAATGGAACTGTTTGGGGAAAGCTCGGTCTGAATATATGTAACAACTAGGGCATTTTAAGTTTCACTGGCCGTCAAACTTTTCCATCTGATTGTTACGTTGCTGCTTTTTTCTTATTAACTCCTATGTTTGTATCCGCCCAGTCAAATTTTCGACTGGGCTTTTTTTCGTCTGGAACATTTCTCTTAGCTCTACCTACAAGATGACAGGCATAAAAAAGCCTCCCTTTTGGGAGGCTTTTCATTGGTTTAAGTTTTTACGCTTGTGCCTTTTTTGGTAAAGACAGGTGAAGTAACACGTAACCGATTATCGCAGCAGTTGTTGACCCCATCAAAATACCTAGTCGTGCGTAAGTATCGAACTCGGGACTCACATTGCCGAATGCAAGTGACGAGATAAAGATAGACATCGTAAAACCAATACCACAAAGCACAGACACCGCGAAAATATGTTTGAAGCCAATACCTTCTGGCAGCTTCGCCACACCTAGCTTCACTGCCGCCCAGCTGAAGGTGAAAATACCCAGAGGCTTACCAACCAACAAACCAAGCGCGATACCTAATGGCAACATTGAAGTTAAGCCAGATAAAGATACGCCTTCTAACGAAATACCAGCGTTTGCAAACGCAAACAGCGGAAGAATACCAAACGCCACGTAAGGGTGAAGAGCATGCTCCATGTGTTTCAGCGGTGAATGCTCGCCCGGCTTACCTTGAAGCGGGATAGCAAAACCGATTACCACACCAGCAAGCGTCGCGTGAACACCCGATTTAAGAACAGCAAACCAAAGGATGGCACCCACAATCATATATGGTGTTAGTTTGGTCACCTTCTTAGCGTTCAACAAGAACAGTAAACCAGTCATGGCAAAACCAACTAGCAAAGCCATTGTCGATAAATCGCCCGTGTAGAACAGCGCGATGATAACCACAACACCTAAGTCATCGATGATAGCCAGAGCCAGCAGGAATACTTTTAGGCTTACCGGGACACGTTTACCCAGAAGCGCCATGATACCCAATGCAAATGCGATATCTGTTGCCGCTGGGATTGCCCAGCCAGAAACCGCTTCAGCGTCACTCGCATTAAATGCGACATAAATAAGAGCGGGTGCCAACATACCACCTACCGCTGCAATCGCAGGGAAGATCGCTGTTTCTTTTGATTTCAGTGCACCTTCAAGTAACTCTCGTTTAACCTCAAGACCAATTAATAGGAAAAACACCGCCATTAGGCCGTCATTGATCCAGTGAGATACGGACATACCTAAAACATAAGTATGCAGAAAAGATTGATAAGTTTCGCCCAGAGGTGTGTTTGCAATGGTCATCGCGATCGCCGCTGCAATCACGAGAAGAATGCCTCCTGCGGATTCCATTTTGAAAAAGTCACGAATAGCATCGTTCATACATTAACCCTTATATTTATTATCTTCATAAACGATCGACAAAGAATGATCTGAGTTTATAGCTGTAAGAAACTTTAGAATAATCGCTTGTTCAGAGTATAAACTTCGTTATTTCCGATGTTTGATTTGCAACATATCGTATTTTCCAACAATAACTTTGTAGTCGTTACGACCAATTGCATATCGCTTCTTTGCTATTTATTAATCAGTATTACTCATAATTCAGCATAACATGATTAAAATACTTATGATAAACACTGAGAATTATCCTATCTCTATCAAGCTACAGGAACAAAAAAGCCACCTCAAGGGTGGCTATATAAATAAAAACCGAATGGTAGTTAGCAAACAACTAGTAGCCAGTTAATTGCATAAATCCCCAAGCCTCGTTAGAGCCCGATGCTAACGTAGGACCTTCCCAATATGGGATAACAAAAGGGAGCCACATATTGGTGTTAACGACACGTGTCGTCAGGTCAATGTCGTATTCTGGCACATTGATAACCCATTGTAATGGCAGCCGTTTTCCGTTAGACAAGCTAGTTACTTGTATCGGTTGAATCGTGATATCTTTCTCTGACAGATTGATCACTTTACCTGAACGTGTTGATAAGGTGCCGAATATATGAGGCATTTGACCGTGATGACGATACCTGCTGACCGTCAGCGCTCTGCCATCATCTAAGTTGAATGTGAACCAGTCCCAACCTTGTTGCCCTTCTCCGATCAGACCACTGCCCCACTCTTTTTGAGTCCAGGCCGTGCCAGATACTGGGATCCGTTGACCATCAATATTCAAACTGCCTTTCACATTAAGAAAAGGGGCACTAAAGCTAAACGAGGCAACCGACTGCAAAGCATGCTTGACCTGAAAGCCTCTGTCGCCATTGACGACAAATGGGCCGTTCGTCTGTGTGTTAAGGTCAACGCTGAATTCATCCGTCGCAACAATAAGTTTGCCAGGGAAAGGCGTTGTACCAAGAGAGCGCCAGTTCCAATTGTCAATCCATAAGCTAAATGGATGATTCTGCATCCCAGCCTGGCCTATGCCACCTCGCGCAACACGTTGCTCTTTCCACACCTGAGAACCATGGCTAATGACGATGTGTGAGATATATAGCTGAGGATTTTGCCAGCCTCTGGTTTCACGTTCATCTGTCGCTACTCTAAAGTAACTCCACTGAACGTTATAAACCCCGCCGTTCTTATCTTGCAACTTAGCGAAGTAATTCCACCATTCGTGCTGGTATTTGGGATGAAACTTAAAATCGGCTGGCAGCGAAACATGTTCATCAGGCAAAACTGGCTCAAAGATAGTGTTATTCTCTCTGGTCAGTATCGAGTTAATATCACTCTCCTGAGTAACCGTGTCTTCCGACCAAAACGGCAAGTATAGAGAGCCTAGCAGTACAACCACTGCCACAATAGACAATACTGCTGCTAAGAAGCGCTTTTTGGAGTTCTTTTTTACCACTACAACGCATCCCTCAATGACTTCATTGGTGTACTTTTGATCATTCTAATAACAGGCAAGGCACCTGCCGCCATGATAGCCAGCATTGCCCAAGCGATCGTCTTGGCATATTCCCAAGGGATCGTCTGTAACTCCAGTGACCAGCCAAAAGATTGTCTGATAATAATGTCCACAATCACATGAGCCAGTGCTAGGCCAAGAGGCACGGCGATCAGCGCCGATATCGCCCCAAACGCGAACAGCTGTAAGCCACCGAGTAAAACAAGCTCTTTACCGGACACGCCCATACACCTGAGGAGTGAGAAGTGACGCTGCCGAGAGAGTTCACCTGCCAGGGTTGCAAAGAACAAACCGAAAACAGCGATGATAAGTGTGATGTTGCCCAGCGTACCCGCGATAGCAAACGTATGATCAAAAACACGCATTGCTTGGTTATAAATATTACTATCATCAAAAATGCGATCCTGAGATAAGCGGAACACATTTTCTAATCGGTTTTTCAGTCCTTCACCATTGACGTTGTCTTCAAGAACGACGCCAAGCCCCACGTTCCCCGTACCTGCAAAAGCATACAGCCAACTTCGGTGAGACATCATTACTTGGTTATAGGGGTTACCATAGTCATAATAAACACCCGCAACTTGCCACCCGTCACCAAGCGGAGCATGTAGATCAATCACATCACCAGGTCGAATGTCGAGCTTTAACGCCATCGACTCACTAACCATGATACTTTTGCCATGGTGTAACTGATACCAGTAGCTAGGCACACCCAGCTTAACCGTTAGAGAATCGAGTTCCCCTTCAGAAGCACCTGTGCTCACAACCTGCAGAACGCCCTTATCCGTAGGTAGATCTTTTTCCCAACGCCACCACACAGACTTCACTTCAGGTTGCTGCTGTAACCAACCACTCATGCGTGCCGCATTATTGTTATTCGGGTAAATATAAATGTCCGCAGCCAAACGTTGGTTAAGCCATTTGTCGGTGGTATCTCTAAAACTACCAACCATGGTTTCAACGCCAATGTTTGCAGCAAGTGCAAGCATGAATGCCATGCTCGCGACTCCGCGGTAACTCATACTAGCCGCAGCATCTGCGAAGAACCACCGGACTCGCACCCAACGCAGTGAGTACGAAAAACTCTGAAATAGATGCCACATGATAAATGGCATAACGAGGGCAACACTTAACATCATCAGCGCGACAATAGTGAAGCCAATCTCCTGTGTTTTTGGTGCTTGATACACGGCGACCGCAGCAACGCAAAAAGCACATGCAGCCAACGCTTGCCAAGAGAACTCTCGACCAGCAAAACGCATCAAAGAAAGACGAGACGATAAGCGAATAGGTTGTGATTTAAGTAGACGTATTAACGGCCATAAACACGAAATTAGCGCCCCCATCGCTGACATGATTAAGCTGTATATGCTTGACTTCCATGACCAACCGATAGACAAACCGACGTTAGCGTCATACAAATCACTTAAACTTGTCGACACCGTTGGGATAAGCTCATTTGCGAGTATTACCCCCAAAAAGTTGCCACATGCCCAAGCGACCGTCACAAGAATAGACAGTTCAAGTAATAAAGCATGCGCAAGTTGAGTTCCGCTTACACCCGCTTGGCGTAATATCCCTACTAAGCGTTGTCGCTGAATCAGAGACAAAGACATGGCTTGATAAAAGATAAACAGTCCGACTAAAAACGACAGCATTCCCATTGCCGTTAAGTTCATATGAAACGCTTTAGTCAAAGACTCTAATTCGTTGCGCGTGTTATGAGTCAGCGTCATGCCATTGGGTAGCATTTTTTTCAGTGCCGACAGCTTTTCTTCTGACATTTCACCACACAAAATCGAAGACAAGCCCGAGCTGCGTTTCAACATGCGTAGTAAAGAAATATCAGTAATCAGCCTAGTACCGGAAAGCAGGCTATTCTGGTCGACTTGAAGCGGGCCCAGACGGCTGCCATCGTTCATCTCAATAAAGTCACCATCTTGCCATTCCATGTAAGAAGCCAAGTCTTGACTGATCAGAATTGGATAAGGAGGCTTCATTATGGACAGAATCGGCATTTCCCCTAATGATTTTCCTTGCTGAAGAGGAATCATCGCGACAGGATCAATACCGACCAACATCAGATTCATGTCTGACTTAGCGTCTAAATGGATCACATCAAACGGGGCACATTGATTGAAGCCTGCGCGACGCAGCTGGATATAAAAACCCTGAGGAACTTTATTAGCAGAGTGCTTGGTACTAATTCGGTAAGGCAACGGATTAGAGAAAAGTCTCTCTCCCGTTGTATAGCTCTGTTTTGCATGCTGGTTAATCGAGGTAACGCCAACCAGAAGAGATACGCCTAAAGTTAAACCTAACCAGACGAGAATAATTTGCAGTGGGTAACGACGGTAATGACCGAGTAGTGCCTTAACTACGGGCCATAACATGCAGTTGTCCCCCTTGCAGTCGGATTTTACCTTCCATATGGTCAGCGACCTTCTCACTATGAGTCACCAACAACAATGTACAATTCAGTTGGCGCGCAAGCGTGGTTAATAAACGCATCACCGCTTCGGCATTTCGTTCATCCAAACTTCCGGTTGGCTCATCGGCCAAGAGAATTTGCGGTTCCATGTAAAGAGCTCGTGCAATCGCAGCGCGTTGTTGCTGGCCACCAGAGACTTCTTCAGGATAACGGCCAAGAAGCGGCATCAAATCAAGAGCGGAGAGAATCTGACGCCACAAACCTTGATCTTCCGGCAAGCCTTTTAACTGGCGGCAAAAACGAATGTTATCCGCAATATTTAGCGTCGGAAGAAGGTTAAATTGCTGGAAAATATTGCCGATGTTATTTCTGCGATAGAGTGTTCTCAAATGCTCCGGAGCATCATGCATCGAAAAACCGACAAACTGAATTTCTCCGGAATCCACCGTATCCAAACCAGCAATCAAATTAAGTAAGGTACTTTTGCCTGAACCACTCTCACCCATCAGAGCGACTTGCTCACCGCGTTGTAATGTTAATTCTGCCCCTTGTAAAACTGGGTGAAACTCTCCCCCATCTACATAGCCTTTACATAGGTCTGACAGTCTTAACATTAATATAGCCGCTCAACAGGTATTTAAAATTGGGATAAGAATCTACACTAAAATCGGACCAGTAGGAAGTATTTTGAATACTAGATCACATTATCAAACCGCAAATGCAACTCGATTCACCTTCTCAAACTATTTTTGTTGAAATTAAAAGCAAATTCCTATCAGTAATAATCGATTTTCTCCATTTGTATAATTAGCTACCGATTAGGTTTTTCATCCACTTTTTACTTCTCACACGAGGTAAGGAAATCGCCCACTTAACCACTTCCTCGGTCAAAAAGAGTAAGTACACCCATTGCGGTTCCCAACCAAGGTAAATAGCAGCAAAGGCAGCAAGAGGGATACCAATAACCCACTGTGCTACTAAGTCCTGATACAGGCAGAATTTAACATCACCGCCCGCGCGAAGAACACCGACAATGACCATCATAGGAATGGAACGCAGTATCACACCAATCGCCAGAATCAGCATAAATTGCTCTGATAACTGACGCGTTTCTGGCGTCAAAGCGCTGAACGCATTCAGTATCCACTGGTTTGAAACCAACAGTAATAAGGCAACCACCACGGCAATGATCAGATTCAAAATAAGTGTTGCCCAAGCTTGGTAGTAAACAGGTTCAAAATTCTTTGCGCCTAACTGATTGCCCACCAAAACGGCAGCAGCATTCGACAAACCGATCATCATTGCCAACGCTATGGATTCAACGGGGGTCATGACTGAGAGAGCCGCCAAGCCCTGGACGCCCGCTTGTCCCATAATCGCATGATAAACAAATAGTCCACCAGCCCATGCCAGAAAGTTAAATGTCGTAGGTAATGACAAACTAAGAAAGCGCGTAATTTTTTCAAATACTAATCCCGCTCGGATGTCATTCCATCCAAACGCAAGAATATGTTTCTTCGCCCATAAATACCCGAATAGACAGCCCACTTCGATGGCACCGCTGATAACAGTCGCGATTGCAGCCCCGGTAATACCAAGTGCAGGAAAACCCAAGTGACCGAAAATCAACACCCAGTTCAGGAACACGTTCGAGACGATTCCAATACCACTAAAGAATGTGCTTAAGCCCGGTTGATGCATCGCTCGCAAACCAACGGCCATACTTGCAACACAGGCAACAGCAAACATACTGGCTGAAGACGCCACCAAATAGTTTGCCCCCAGATCAATAACCTGCTGTGAGTCAGTGGTTAAACTCATGATTGGATCAGGAAAGACCACAAACAGGAAAACAGCCATCGCAGCAAACACCATTGATATCACCCAGGTAAGAGATGTACTCTCCCTTACGCCCGCTTTGTCCCCGGCCCCCCAATATTGAGCGGTTAACAAAGCTCCACCAGTCGTGACACCCACCAACATAATTGTCGTGACAAACGTAGCTCGAGCGGCCACCCCAACGGCGGCAATTTCAGCCTCACCAAGCTGGCCGAGCATTAATACATCGACCAGGCTGCGGCTGGAAAACATAATGCTTTGAAGAGTGATTGGAAGCGCTATCGCGAACAAACGACGTAAAAATGCCTTATCGGCGTGAATTAAAAGCTGAGAAAAAAAAGACACGAGCACTCCAACGACAACTTGTTGAAAGAAATGGAAAAGTGTCTCATGATTATACCTAGCGGTGATAATTCCACCAACAAAAAAAGGACAAAGAATGAAAAAGGTGTTGGTACTTGGCGCGTCTGGATACATAGGTTCTCAACTTCTCCCTCTTTTACTAGATAAAGGTTACAGCGTCACAGCAGCGGCGCGACATATCGATTATTTAGAATCAAGATCGCGCCCTCATCCAAACCTGACGCTGAAATACCTGGATTTAGCCGACGCTGAGGCAACATTATCTATTGTGAATGACTTTGATTTGGTCTTTTTTTTGGTGCACGGAATGGCTCAAGGAGATGACTTTGTCGAATACGAGCTCAACCTTGCACTGAATTTTAAGTTCGCCTTAGAAAAAAGTCGCGTTAAACACGTTATTTATCTCAGTGCAATTCAGCCCCAAACGGGAAATTCGCGCCATTTAGCCGCACGAAAAGCAACCGGAAAAATCATTCGCCAGTCCGGAGTTCCGGTCACAGAATTGCGCGCTGGTGTGATTATCGGCCCGGGTTCTGCGGCTTTTGAAATAATGCGTGACTTCGTTTACAACCTGCCTGTTTTAGTCACGCCAAAATGGGTGGACTCTAAAGCCAACCCGATAGCTCTGCCTAATCTTAATCATTACTTACTCTCCCTTGCAGCAGAACCACCACCGGTGGAAAGTAAGATCTACGAAGTGGGAGGGCCAGATACATTAAGTTACAGAGAACAATTTCGCGTTATATGCCAAGTGACGAATAAGCCATACCGGTTGTGGTCTACCCCACTGCTTACCCCTAAAATGGCGTCGCACTGGCTCGGGCTCACCACTTCCGTTCCATCAAGTATTGGCAAGGCACTACTCGCCGGATTAGAACACGATTACATCGCTGATTCGGTCGCGATTGAGACTCGGTTTCCACAAGAAATGATCAGTTATGAACAATCGGTAACAGAGGCAATTGCACACGAGGCAACGTTTGTACGTAGCAATGTTTGGGGATTTGAGCCAGCGGCACTAAAACGCTGGCAACCAGGATATGGCTACTTTCCTAAGCAAGCAGGAGCCAGCATAAAAACCAAAGCATCTGCTGAGGCGTTGTGGAAAGTTGCGCAGAAAATTGGTAGCCGAGAGAAAGGATACTACTTTGCAAATATTCTTTGGCGAACCCGTGAATGGCTGGATATCTTTTTTGGTGGCGGGAAACCCGTTCGAGTCTCCCCTCCCGGCCCCGAACTCAAAGTGGGCGACTTCATTGACTCTTGGAAAGTCATCCGGTGTGAAGAAAACCAATTCTTATCTCTGTTTTTTGGCATGAAAGGTCCCGGGCTTGGGCGCTTGGAAATCAGTATAAAAGATGAAGGAGATGTGCGAGAGCTGGACATAACGGCATGGTGGCATCCGCAAGGTTTTCTGGGGCTGCTTTACTGGTTTGCCATGATGCCAGCCCACCTGTTCATATTTAATGGCATGGTGAAAGCGATGGCTAACCAAGCGGAAGAAAACTCAGACCACTAGGCAGCCATACTTCATACTTATCAGAACTTTAAGAAGAATCAATTAACCATAGCGGTGGTTTCAACCATTTCTTCTTCGACTTCTTCTGGCTCATCCTCTGGTAACTTGTGCGCTATACCAGCATGACAATCGATACACGATTGATCTCGTGATTCCATCATTTGGTGTCGACGAGCCGTCGTACGACCTTGCGCTTCGAAGTCCATGCGATCAACCTGGTGGCAATATTTACATTGCTTGGACTTATTGGCGACAAACTCCTCCGTTACGATTGCCGCAAGCCTTGGCCGGTGTTCTGACTCAAAGTTTTCCAGCGTAATATCGCCTTTCAATTTATGGAAGATATCCGCTGTCGCGGTGATTTTAACGATCATTTTGGGAATAAACTCTCTCGGAACATGACAGTCACTGCATGTCGCGGCAATCACACCTTTTGAGTTGTTGTAATGTATTGACGCTTGATATTCCTCCACGATCGTATCCATCCCAATGTGGCATCCGAAACAGAAGTCGTTGGTGTTGGAATAATTCATAACGCCATGGTAAGCGCCTAGTGCGCCCACGCCTAAGATAAACGCGACTACACCACCAAGCGGGATGCCGAGCATCCATTTTTTATTAGGTCGACTCCACCATCCCATATAGTTTGCTCCACCTTGCCAGTGATTGATTTATTGGAAACTCGCGTAATATTCAGACAGTGCAACCAAATCGTCTTCACTTAACCCTTTAACAGCGCTATCCATTTTCTTATCTACAGAACGTGCACCGCTATGAAACTGCTTGAGCGTGGTTAGCAAGTAGCCTTTTTGCTGGCCTGCCAGAATCGAGGTTTCATCCATCGGATCGCTGCCTCCATCCACATGACAGCTGTCGCAATTTTTCTCGTGAATCATTTTCCCTTTATCAGCCAGTGACTGATCGAAGTCCTGTTTCGCACGAACAAACGCAAGCTGTGAATAGTGTGCAGCTAACTCTTCCACTTCTTCTTCGGAAAGCGATTTCACAATAGTCGCCATGTCACCACTTTTGCTCGTATCACCATAAACATGCTTAACGGTATCAGCAGGTCGCCCTTCGCCATACTGCAGCATTTGATCAATAAAATTAAATTCCGGTAAGCCCGCAATAGAAGGAATATTGGTATTTGTCGATACCCCACCCGGTCCATGGCATGCCTCACATTCCAAACGCTCGATTAATTCTGGAGCGGATGCTTGCACTGACGAAACCAGAAGAAAGTTGGCTGTAATCAACGTCAACGCTTGAGTTATTTTTGTCAAAGAAGAACACATAGGCTGCGATTCCTAAACTTAAATATTATTGAAAGACAGTGAGAACTAGGCGGCTGTATCTAAAATTTACTAGAAAGAAAATGGAATAAACATGACGACTCTCAAGTCAGATCACTGCTAAACCAACGCTTTCTTATAAGCAATTCCAATATCAACCTGTCCAAAACAACATCTCATTTACATACACAATACATATTAGACCACGCTCTTATAATTTGCTGACATTAGAAAGGCAAATTATAACCTTATTTTTTATAAGTCATTGTAATGCATAATAAAACAACAAAACCCATAACATTCAACACTTTGAGCAACATCACAACACTCAAAAAATATCTTTAGCGAGCTATGAAGCACGGTTTTATGTCTATACTCAAAACAGTCGGTGGTAGAGTGGAATGTAAATTTTGACCCGTCGTTGTTCACTCTCTCCAAAAGATAACTAACAAGAATAAAGCAAACTACTTTATATGGGCTATTTATACTCAGAGCCCAAAATTCAATAAGTTGTATCTAAATTAGTCCCACTTTTATTTAAATCTATTAGGTGAAAGCGAGAGGGAAAATGAACAATATAAAACTACTTTTCATCACAACCCTTGCCATGTTAATGGCCGCATGTGGTCCAGGCGGTAAAAATGATCAAAATACCCCTCCGCCAGATGTCAGTTCATTCAGCGTCGAAATCGAAACGCCGATGCTTATGCCCTCCGACAGTGGTACTGAAACAAAGTTGGTGGTTGACTTTAACGTTCTGGACGGCGCGGGGCGTGACTACACGTTCGACACCGATAAAGACTTTAGAATCGCGGTGTTGAAAGCAATGCCGGCACGCAGTGACGTTGAAGATACCAGTGACCCCGCTTACGACTATAACGGGCGTAACGGCAATACCTTCTGGAAAAGTTTCCATCACTCCAGTGATGCTTCAAACAATAGAGCATCAATGGAGAGTGTTTGGGATGGCGATTTAGAGAAAACAGACGACGGCTATCGTTACACCTTTGCAATTACAGACATTTTGAAAGTCGCCGATCCGTATCCTGCCGATTCCGCTGATAATGACGGGTATATCAGCTGGGATGAAGATAAGTTGCACCGAATCGTGTTCGCTTACGGTGACCAAGAGGTCGGTTTTACTCATGTTTATGAGTGGGTACCAGGTACCAGTTCAGACAGTACTGTAACGAGGAATGTCATTGAAGACGGTACCTGTGCGAATTGTCATATGAACGAGCCCCTCCACCATGGTCCGGGTTATCGCTCAATAGACAACAACATCGCGGTTTGTACGTCTTGTCACAACGACAGTAACCCAGGTGCAGCACCCGCTCGTAGACCTCTTGCGGCCGTTGTACACCAATATCACGGCAACGTATTTAAACTTGGCAGTGACAGAAATGACCTGACTACGTACAAGCAGCCTGTTGATGACAGTGAACAGTTAGTCACTGACATAGACGGTCTTGTCGTTGAGGGCAGCCCATTCCCACAAGATGCGCGCAACTGTACGACTTGTCACTCGAGTGACACAGCAAAAGCATCGGATGCAAACAACTGGTTTGAACACCCAACCCAAGTTGCCTGTGAAACCTGTCACTTGTTCCGTGATCGCGGAGCTCATGCAAATCAAGTTGGTACAGCATGGATTCGAGACGGTTCCCCTCAAAATACTTGTACCGGATGTCATCGCCCTTATGAGCGCGATGAAAATGGCGACCCAATCATTGGCGAAGACGCAAGCAGAAGCGCTAAAACGGTTCACATGATGCGTTTAGCTAACCTATCAACCGCCAGAGACACGTTAGACGTCTCGATTGAACAAGCGCGTTTCATTGATGATAGCTTCGAAGTTCAAGTACGCATCATGAAAGACGGTGTGGGTATAAGCTCAATGGCTGACATTAGGCCTTTTATCAATAATGACGATCACTTCTACCTTCTTCTTAACTGGGATAACGGTGAAGGACCTCTATTGTCATATTTAAGTCCGCTAACTTTCTCGTCACCGTCGCCGCTCCCAACCGTTGATCTGAACATGTATGGAGACGGTGCGGTTGGTGATGGCTGTGTTGCAGAAGGTGATGGTATGTTCACCTGCCACAAAGACCTCAGTGCTTCTGATGTCAAACCAACCAGCACTTCTAAACTGACTGTCAACATTGCAGATGTACCTCTATGTGCTGACAGAAGAGAAGGCGTGCTAAGTGAGTGTGTCAACTTTACCGGTATTGATCTAATCAAGAGCCCGTTCATGATTGCAGCAAATAACACCTCTTCAGCCTTCGGCATTGGTGGTGTGGAAATTCCTCATAGTCTTCCAATGGGCGCGGATATTGAGAGCTGTAACGGTTGTCATAAAGAGCTGACAATCCACGCAGACTCTCACGCGGCGACTGATTTCCAGCAATGTAAAAATTGCCATAACTCAGAACGTCCATCTTTTTACACAGGCATACCGGCAGATCTGAAATACCACGTGCACTCGTATCACGCGTTTGGGTCTCATCGTAATGGTGAGGCGGTATTCCCAGGAGCAATCAACAATTGTGAATCTTGCCATACATCGTCTCAATTTAACCTGCCAAGTCAGGAAAATACGCGCCCATCATTGGCGATGAATACAGCTGGAGAAACAAAATACTTCAGCCCGGCTCTAGTGGCCTGTGGTGCATGTCACCTTGAATCAGCGCTCGCGGACGCAGATCCAGAAACTGTAGCTGGTGATGCAATACTGAGCCATATGATAAATAACGGCGCAGTCTTTGGTGCTGACACAGCAGCAGAAGCGATGGGTTCTGAGCAATGTTCGACATGTCACGCTATCGGGCAGTCTCAGGGCGTAGATAAGGTTCACAAGGTATATGACTACCGTTGAAAACGTCATTGATCATAAGTAATTAACGATTAAGGATGAAAAAGGAATTGTTATGAGAGCAATCATTCAGCGGTGGTTAGTGGTGTTAATACTCGGGTTTGGGGTAATTTCTTCAGTAAACTCTGAAGACGTTACCGAGCCCGAGGCAGAACCTGAAGCAGCGACCTTATCGAGAGAAGAGATACAGACCATACTGGATACGAAGTTTTCAGAAGGGAAATACTCTCGTCGTGGTCCTGATGGCTGTCTACGATGCCATGATGACACGTCTGATAAGCCTGCTACGGGTATTTTCGATAATGTACATGGTAAAGCTGCCAATATTCACGGGCCAATGAACGATAAGCAGTGTGAGGCGTGCCATGGCCCGGCAAATAACCATGAACGTAATCCTCGTAAAGGCCAAGTAAGGGAGCCAATGATCACCTTTGGTCCTAACTCCCCTGTTCCTGTAGAGAAACAAAATAGCGTGTGTTTGTCGTGCCACCAAGATGCTAAGCGTTCTACTTGGCACAGCAGTGAGCACGCTTTTGAAGGCCTATCGTGCTCGAGCTGTCACCAGTTGCATCAAAAGGACGATCCTATGATGGTCGCTGAGTTGCAAGCGGATAAATGTACAGATTGCCATATTAAGGCCAAATCTGACATTCATAAGCGCAGCAGTCACCCGGTACTGGATGGTGTGATGACCTGTTCGAATTGTCACAACCCACACCAGACAATCAACGAAGCGAGCCTCAATTGGTCATCAATTAATGACACCTGCTATGAGTGTCACGCGGAAAAACGCGGTCCAAACTTATGGGAACATGAACCCGTCACGGAAGATTGTACAACCTGTCACTCTCCTCACGGTTCAGTTAATAAAGCCATGTTAAACAAACGTCTACCAATGCTATGTCAGGAGTGTCACCGCGTTCCTCATGCTAACGTTGCGATGCCTGAAAACGACTTGAAGGTTCGTGGTGGTAGCTGTATGAACTGCCATACTCAAGTGCATGGCTCTAATCACCCACGCGGTCAGACGCTAAGATATTAAGGAGGGTGGCATGAAACTATCAAAAATCTGTATTGCTATTTCCCTTGCTTTATCTCTACAAGTACACGCAGAGGATTATTCGCTGCAGAATAGCCAAGAGGCTGATACCAGCCGCTGGAATTGTACTGACTGTAGTAGCGATGGTTTGTGGAGTGGTGATGTCAATGTGGGCGTCGGTTATCTCGATAACGACGGTTCAACACGATTCTATAACTGGAACCCACCTCTTCATGGCACTAGTTCAGACAACAAGCACCTAAATGCAAGCCTGAATGCGGATATTGAACGCTATGAAGATGATGGCTTCTACAATCGCTTACTGGTTGACGACTTAGGTCTTCAACGCTTCTTGATTCAATGGGAAATTGGAGAGTATGACGGTTTTCGTTTGGTAACAAGTTACAGCGAAACGCCCTACTACTGGAATCGCTCATCATTAAGTGCCTACCAAGGAAGTGACAACGTACTCACGAGTGGATCTTTGAGCAAATATGATCACGAAGTTACCCGTGATACCTTCAAATTTGAGCTCAAGTACACGCCTAAATCACCTTGGCAACCCTATGCATCGATGAAACATGAACGTAAAGAAGGTACAACGTCCCTCTATTCATCGACCATACCGGGTTATGGCAGCGGCCCCGGGTTCATTCCTAAGGCCGTCGACCATGAGACACTCAATACCCAAGTTGGTCTGAGTTATGTAGAAGATCTCTGGTTGGTTGACGTTGCTTACCGTGGTTCCTTCTTCCGCAATGACATGTCAGCGCTCTACTATGGCGATACTTCAGACCCGTATGCGAACCAACTTTCTAACGAGCCTGACAACGATTTTCATCAATTGGCTGTATCAGGTAATTATCGCGTGAACCAACAAACCTTTAACGGCCGAATTTTGTGGTCACAAGCCACGTCTGAAGGAGGTTTACTGCCATTTGCGTTGTCCCCTTCTAACTCAAATACATTTCACGGTGAAACCAGTACTTGGCAAATCAGTGGGGATTATCACAACAAACTATCACGTGATACCGCTCTGAAAGTGTCTGCTGATTACTCCGACAAAGACGACAAGTCTGATAGAAACGATGTGGTTGGTGCTACGCGCGAAAGCTATGACCGCACCAAAACAAAACTGGAAGCCTCGGTCACTCATCGCCTCAACAGCGATATCAGATTGAACGCGGGCTATGACTACACGCACGACAAACGAGAGTACGCTGATCGTAAAAGTATTGATGAGCAAAGTTTGTATTTCGGAGCTCGTTATCGTCCAGAAGCGCCATGGCAATTAGGCGGTAAATTATCCTACTCTTTCCGAGATGGGTCTTCTTGGCGAAATTCAAGTAGCGAGTCGCCAAACTTACGACAATACTACTTGGCCGATAAAAACCGCATAGAATTACGCGGAGACGGTAGCTACGACATCTCTGAAAACGTACAACTCCTCGCAGAAGCCTGGTACGGCAATGATGATTATGACAAACCTGACATTGGCCTGAGTGAGGGTGAAGACTACGGTTATGATTTAAGCGTCAATTTCAACCTCGCTGAGGGCTTGAATGGACATGTGTTCTATAACCAACAAATCATTCGTTCAGAACAGCAACAAGCAAATTCGGATGTCGTTGGATGGGATAGATACAAAACAAAACTGAAAGACGATGTAACCACCGTTGGCTTTGGGGTCAGTAAAGACGGGCTTCTTGAAGACAAGTTAACCCTCTCTCTGGACTACAGCTATAGTCAGGCAGACAGTAAATCGTCAACAACGGCCAGCGGGTATCAGTATCCGGACAATGAATACAAATCATCGCGTCTTGAAGGTGTTGCAGATTATGAAATCTCAGACAATCAAAGCGTTCAATTTAATGTTCGTTACGAAGATTACTCTGAAGATGATTACCTCTTCAATAATGAAGTAAGTAACATGGGTGACGTTCTGCAAGACTACAACGGCATCTATGGCGGCGTTTATTGGAAGTATCGCTTCTAGCCAATGTGCGTTGTTAAAACTAAAAAAGCATCAGAGACACTACGAATCTGATGCTTTTTTGTTTTTTTGTTTACTGGGGCAAATTATGCCTGAAAGCTGAGGGGAATTTCAGCTAATTGATTGCCTTCATTCGCAGGAAATATTAGGTATTCGCCGTGGTATTTCACCATCGATTTATAATCTGTTACCTTGTGGACCATAAAGCCCGCCTGCGATGCTTTTTCGACAAACTCAGCATGATTACCGCGCACAAACCAACTCATCGGTTTAACCAGTAACTCACCATCAAAACAGCTTTCACATTGGTCTGCACAGAGTGCTAATGAGTTTTGACCTTCGGTAAATATCTGAACCTTGCCGCATCCTACTAATTGCTCAGAGGTAGACACTTCCCAGCCCGCTTGCTCCATGACATCCAAAAAGGCTTCAATATCAGAGTCTTTAATCACTTTGGCATCTTCGCCTTCAGGGAAGAACTGGGCGTAATAGGCTGAGATACGTTTAAAGATAAACAACAAGCCTGAATCGTTACCCTTTGAACGCCCCGCTTTTTGCCAACGGGTCAAATCATCACCCACTACTCGGCCAAAATTTTGCGATTTCAGTGCTTTTGTTACCCAACGCACCAAGTAATGGTTGTTAGCCACAGGCGCATTCGCCAGCTTACCTGAGCGATGTTCCGCGTCCAAATCTGCCAACGCAGAGTTAACCAGATTCTGAATTTCTTTGGTGTAATCCGACATTACGCCTTTCTTCCTAAAGTCCAATAAAACAGTGCAGACAGCACTGCACAAGCAAACATAACAATGAGCATTGGCCATGCAGCGTCACCCGGAAGTGCCGCCACAAACGCACCAATCAACGACCCCATGCCGAACCTTAATGTGCCCGCCAGTGACGATGCGGTACCAGCCATTGATGGGTAACCACTTAAAAGTAGTGCCATAGCGTTACTGCCAATCGTCGATAACGTACCAATAAAGAGCACAACAAAAGGTACCGTGCCCCATAAGCCTAAATCCAACAACCAGGCCACTAACAAACCAATACCGGCCAAAAGCTGAACCGACAGGCCAAAACGAAGCATGGCATGCGACCCCACTTTTTTCACCAAGCGGCCGTTAATGCTGGTCATGATGATCATCGCCACAATATTCAGACCAAACAAGTAACCAAAGTAGTCAGGTCGAACACCGTATATATCAATATAGACAAATGAGCCCGCGGTAAGGAAAGCAAACATTCCTGAGAATGAAAATGCGCCAGCTAACATCAGGCCCAACGCTTCGGAGCTAGAACACAAACGAGCGTAGTTTCTTAGTGTCGTACGAAAGCGTAAAGGTTGACGATTTTCTGGTTTTAATGTTTCCGGAATCTTCCAAAATACGAGTGAAATAACCACAACGGCAAATATCGCCAGTACCCAGAAGATCGATCGCCATCCAAACCAGATCGCAAAGTGCCCGCCAATCATCGGCGCAACTAACGGCGCAATTGTGATAACTAGGGTGACAAAGGACATAGTACGGGCGAAGTCTTCACGTTCAAACATGTCGCGAACGACCGCCTGGATAATGACAGCCGCTGCCGCACCCGCAAAGCCTTGCGCGGTACGAACATAAGTAAGAGCGTCAATGCCATTTGTAGTCGCACTCACAACTGCCGCTAATCCAAAGAAAAACACACCTAAAATCAGAACAGGTCTGCGTCCAAAACTATCTGAAAGCGGGCCGTGGATTAACTGTCCGATCGCAAAGCCTGCGGTATATGCCGTTAATGTAATTTGCACCGCGCCAGGAGCGACACCGAGATCTTTCGCGATCGCAGGCATCGCAGGCAAATACATATCAATGGCAAGCGGAGTAAGTGCGCCAATCGCCCCAAGAACGATGAATAGTAAAAAGGAGAGTTGGGATTGCGGAGCACTTTGAACTTTTTCTGTCATTCTTTTACCTCTAGTTGAGTCCCAACCACTCGCACCCTTGCTTGGATACAGTGATCAATGAAGCTTCTCGTCACGTTGATTATAGGAATAACAGCGAATCCAAAATCTCGTTTACAAGGTTCAAAAGGACGAATGGATACCAAGGTGCTGCAAACGACTCAAACAATAAAGCGCATGATAACGATTCAAATTCATACGCTGACGATGAGAGTAAAGAAGATGGGCAATGAAGCTCACTCCACCATTTTTCACCACATCGGATGTTTTACGAGAAAAGTAAGTGTCTTAGATAAATGAGCCTCAGTTAATAACTTGAGGTTTGACACTGACTAAAACTGTCTGGCACTAAATCTATTTGGTAGGAGCCGCCATTTTGAGCGATTTCCTACCAAAAAACCAGTTCCCAATAGGAACTAAATAATTTCCTAGAGCTATGATTAATTCCAGATCGAATCAATTTCTTCTTGAGTCAAATAACGGTAATCACCCGGTTCGAGTGCTTCGTCAAGCTCGATAGAACCAATGCGTTCGCGATGTAGATACTCAACTTTGTTACCGAGCGCAGCAAACATGCGTTTCACTTGGTGATATTTGCCCTCAACGATGGTTAGTAACAACTCATTTTCAGCTTCATTCACGATCTCTAAACGCGCTGGTAACGTCGCTTCCTGCTCATTACGAAGCATGATGCCTTCGGCAAGTTTCTCAGCATAATCAGGCTGAATAGCATCAACTAGCCAAACACGGTAGGTTTTTTCACACTTGTGTTTTGGCGAAGTAATGCGGTGCGACCACTTACCGTCGTCGGTAATGAGCACCAGACCGGTAGTGTCAACGTCCAGACGACCAGCAAAATGTAGATTCTCGATTTTTGGCTCATCTAACAACATGAATGCGGTTTGATTAAAGCCATCTTCATGTGAACAAACGAAATCAGCAGGTTTGTACAACATAATGTAACGTGGCCCCGGCGCAGCAACTACGCGGTCTTCCCACATGACTTCCGCACCTTCCGGCACCTTGAATGATCCACTTTTTTGAATGTCACCATCAACGGTCACTTCGCCACTTTTGATGATCTTTGTCGCCTGCTTGCGCGTCGCACCCAGAGCGTCACACAAATATTTATCTAAACGCATGAATACCTCATTGAATTATACCCAAATGCTCTCCGAATCGTGGTTCTAAGATCACTTGGGTATAAAAGTCAGGTATTATAACGTCCCTGGTTAGAATAGTTGAGCAATTTCACATTTTTTCATGTATACACTTCGCCCCTATCAAGCTGACTCTGTAAAAGCGGTCATTCATTACTTTCGTAAACACTCGACACCTGCCGTGATTGTGTTGCCAACTGGTGCGGGCAAAAGCCTGGTGATTGCCGAATTGGCTCGTCTGGCTAAAGGGCGAGTGTTAGTTATGGCGCATGTTAAAGAGCTGGTTGAGCAAAACCATGCCAAATACGAAGGGTACGATCTCCAAGGCTCGGTTTTTTCTGCTGGCCTTGGACGCAAAGAAACCGATCAGCAAGTTGTGTTCGCTTCTGTTCAGTCGGTGGTAAGAAACTTAGATGCCTTCAAAAACCAATTCTCGCTACTGGTTATCGACGAATGTCATCGCGTGCCAGACGATAAAAACAGCAGCTATCAGAAAGTGATTACTCATTTGCGTGAGTTGAACCCAGGGATTAAAGTTCTTGGTCTTACCGCCACCCCATATCGATTGGGCATGGGTTGGATTTACCAGTACCATACTCGCGGACAGGTTCGAACTGAAGAACCGCGCTTCTTCCGCGACTGCATCTTTGAATTACCAATTCGCTACTTGCTCGATGAAAACTTCCTGACGCCAGCGCGAATGATGGACGCGCCCGTTTTGTCTTATGACTTTTCGCAGTTAAAACCCGCCAATACCGGGCGCTACAAAGAAGCGGAAATGGACATGGTGATCGACAAAGCCAAACGTGCTACGCCGCAAATCGTCGAACAAATTATTCAATACGCAAAAGACCGACATGGTGTGATGATTTTTGCCGCCACGGTTCGTCACGCGCAGGAAATTCATGGTTTATTACCTGAAGGCCAAACCGCAATTGTCATCGGAGATACGCCAACACCGGAGCGTGACGCCATCATCCAAGCGTTTAAAAACCGCGAAATCAAGTATCTGGTTAACGTGTCGGTATTAACCACTGGATTTGATGCACCGCACGTTGATCTGATTGCCATTTTGCGTCCGACAGAATCAGTCAGTTTGTATCAGCAAATCGTCGGCCGCGGGCTACGTCTGTCAGAAGGTAAGTCAGAATGTTTGGTGCTTGATTACGCAGGCAACAGTTACGATTTGTATCAGCCAGAAGTTGGCGATCCCAAACCCGATTCCACCAGCGAGATCATTACCATTCCCTGCCCTGCTTGTGGTTTTAATAACAACTTCTGGGGCAAATTGGATAGCAATGGCTTTTTGCTGGAACACTTCGGCCGCCGTTGCCAGGGTTACTTCGAAGATGAAGACACGGGTGAACGCGAGCATTGCGGTTACCGATTCAGAGCGAAATATTGTGGGGAATGTGGCGCTGACAACGACATTGCTGCGCGCATCTGCCACGAATGTGACGCCACATTAGTCGATCCGGACAAGAAGTTGAAAGAAGCGCTTAACCTGAAAGACGCGTTGATATTCGAGTGCACTGAGATGGACTTGTCTGTCTTCAAACCCAATGACGGTAAGTCTCAGTTAAAAGTTACCTACTCGGGAGAACCATACCAAGGTGAAGGGAACGCGTTAGTTCATGAGTTTTGGTCTCTCACTACCAAAAAGCAAAAACAGAACTTCAAAGATCAATTTGTTCGTCCTCACCTCGCAGACAAGCATCGCCCGTTTGAAGAAACGTCCCCGACTCGAGTCGTGGCAAATCAGCACCGATTTCGCTTACCGCAGTTTGTGATTGCCAGAAAGTCAGGGCGTTTTTGGAAACTGCGTGACAAAATTTTTGATGGTGAACTGAAGTAGCGTCTACCAATTCAGACGATTCATTTCAATGCAGGTAACCAGTGAACCTCTCGACTTTCTTGCTAACAGGTTCACCTTCTATTCATATACCGCTGCCTATAATCCTGCCAATTCTTATGAAAAGGTTTTATTATGAACAAATCAACGAATTCTCAGCGTGTTGCGTTGTTTTTAAGTTTGCTACCGATGGTAATTTCGGCACCTACGTTCGCACAACAAAAGGATCTGTTGGCATCGCAAGACGGCCATGCGATTGTGCAGGATGTCATAAAACCTGGCACCGAGATTGAATTTGATGAAGACCAGGATGAGGTCTATCGCGCGGTGCAAAACGGTGATATTCGACCATTCTCCGAACTCTACGCAACGGTCGAAAAGGACTTGTTTGGTCGTATTATTAAAGTAGAACTCGAAGAAGACAATCATGCGTGGGTTTACGAATTAAAAATTCTCTTTGACAGCAACGTCCTAAAAGTTGAGTACGATGCAGCAACATTAGAAATGCTCGAAGTGAAAGGTCGTAACTTCAATAAAGCGCTGAAACCACAACAACAAATAAATGAATAAAAGAAGCCACTATGAAAATACTTGTTGTCGAGGATGAGCCTCGCATTGGTGAGCAAATCATCGAGACGTTGGAAAACAATGGCTGGGTACCTGAACTCTCTCAAGATGGGATTGACGCACTATATCGTGCGACAACAGAAGAGTGGGATGCGATCGTTTTAGATCTCGGCTTGCCTAAGCTGGATGGCTTATCAGTATTGAAAGGCATCCGAGATGAAAACATTAACACGCCTGTCGTTATTCTCAGTGCCCGCGACGCGTTGACAGAGCGTGTTGAAGGCCTTAATGCTGGTGCCGATGATTACCTCACCAAGCCTTTTGAGATGGTGGAATTGATTGCCCGTATCCGTGCCCAGCTTCGCAGAGCCTCTGGCAATGCTTCTCCTGTCATGCAAATTGGCGATCTGAGTTTGGATACCCGCACCTCTAAAGTGATGTGGAAAGGTGAGCCGGTTAGCTTAACTGCGCTCGAGTACAAAGTGGTTGCGTACTTTGTACATAATCCAGAGAAAGTGATTTCACGAACGGAACTCGTCGAGCATATTTACAAACAAGATTTTGACCGAGACTCAAATACCATTGAAGTCTTTATAGGTCGTATCCGTAAAAAAATCGTACCAAAAATCATCAAGACTGTCCGTGGCTTAGGGTACCAACTCAATGCCAAATAAATACAGATTGCCACTGTATCCATTAAAGCGTCTGAGTATCAAAAGCCGACTGGTATTGGCTGCTGTCGTTTGGTTAACCGCGATGATCCTGGCTGCTGGCGTCACCATTCCGACTCAAGTGTATAACTACATGGTGGATGATACCCGCTCACAATTGAGCGTCTTCATGGACGAGATCGCCGCGCAGTTAGAAATCGACAAAACTGGCCACTTATCTCTCGCGGCACAACTTTCTGACCCGCGCTTTAACAGACCTTATAGCGGGTTGTATTGGAGCGCTTCGACCAAAACTCACCTCGAACGTTCTCGCTCTTTATGGGACAAAAGAATCGAATATAAAGAGCTCGACAAAGACGCTTATGGCGCTCGCGATGAGAAACTAATTACCTTGGAAAAGGTACTGTATTTACCCGATTACAATGGCCCGATTCATGTTGTTGTCGGCATCGATGAAGCTCCAATCAAAAATACACTTCAGACGTTAATTGGCCAATTATGGTTAATTTTAGGCTTGCTGTTTGCTGGCGTGCTTACTGTTATTCTGGTGCAGATAGCATGGTCTTTAAGCCCTCTGACTAAATTACAGAAAGAACTCGCCGAGCTTAAATCAGGAAATAAAACCAGCCTAGAAGAGACCTACCCTAAAGAGATCTCACCCTTAATCTCTGACCTTAACGCGCTACTCTTTCACTATCAGGAGCTTTTAGAACGGGCACGAAATCATGCCGGGAATTTATCCCATGCGTTAAAGACACCATTGTCTGTCCTGAAAAACGAAGTTCGCACCTTGGATACAACCGTCCAGTCCCGGTTAGATGAACCTCTGAATCAAATTCAATCGCACATTGATTACCACTTAGGTCGAGCGAGAATGGCTGGGTCAATGAATATCCTCTCCGTCAAAGCCAATCCAGCGCAGCGAGTCGATGCCATTTCTATGGCCTTTGATAAAGTGTACGTCCAACGTGACATCACTTTGGTCAATGAACTCGACTCTGAATTAAACGTGGCAGTAGAGAAAAGTGATCTTGACGAGATGTTAGGTAACCTACTTGAGAACAGCTACAAGTGGGCGAACCGTATGATCCGCGTCCATTCCACTCAAGATAAGGAAAATATCCGCCTTATCATAGAAGACGACGGCCCGGGAATTCCTCAAGAACAGTTAGAACGTGTGACTCAACGAGGGTTTAGACTAGATGAAGAAACGCCGGGCTCTGGGCTGGGGTTAAATATTGTCAGTGAAATGGCGCATAGTTACCGCGGACAGTTAGATCTAGAAGCAAGCAAAATGGGTGGGTTGAAAGCCACACTGATATTGCAGAGAAGCCGAGCATGAGCGCTTTATTAACACTCTACTCTCGCGTTAAGTAAACTGGGTAATTTGGTGAAAATAAACGCAAGTGGCACGATTTTTGTCCTACCGAATTAAAATGCCTCTATCAGACACACTTTATTAGCTTGTTTTTGTTGATTTAGATGCAATTTGGGTTGCTGAAGTTCGAGTGGAATGATAGTATCCGCGCTCGCTTGAACAGTTCCTGTTTCAAGCCTTACCACAAACAACAAGGTCGCATTGTTGATTGTGAAAACTTTATTTTTACTAATTTGAGAGTAAATACTATGAAATTCGAAGCAGTAGTACGTACTGAACTAGGTAAAGGTGCGAGCCGCCGCCTACGTCACGCTGGCAAATTCCCTGCAGTTGTATACGGCGGTGAAGAAGCAGCAGTAGCTATCGTTCTTAACCACGATGACATCGTAAACCAAATGGACAAGCCTGAGTTCTACGAAGGCATCGTTCTAGTTATCGATGGCAAAGAAGTTAGCGTTAAGCCACAAGACGTTCAACGTCACGCGTTCAAGCCAAAAGTTGAACACATGGACTTCATCCGTATCTAATTCCCTACCAAGGAATTACTCGGATTAAATCCAAACCTTTTGCATAAAAGATAACCGGACTTACCAACCGAACTATCTTAAAAAATTTCAAAGCCCCGGAGACTTACCACCTCCGGGGTTTTACTATTTTGGGCCCTTACTCAGCCTCTGAATAATCAACCGCTACCTTGCCCTGCATAAATCGCACTAACTGTCTGTTTCTTGATTGAGAAAGTTACAGAGAAATACAAAATTTCACTCTTACCTGTTTAACATCTCAAAATATGCACCTGATTCCACACAAATAAAGTGCACTTCTATTAACTACCTCACAAAAACTGCCTAAAGAAAATACAAATTTAGCGCTAAAAACCGTTTCTGTTTATTTGTAGACAATGCTTGCAGGCTGACTAACTCACTGATTTGATACAAGTATAAATAAGAGCTTGATCACTAAACTTTCATATTATTTCCGTATATTGCACGCCGTAACAATAACAAAATCACAAACAAAGGTTCTACTTATGCAATTTTCCAAATCTCTATTGGTACTTTCAGTAGGCGCGGTTTTAGCAGGATGTGGTTCAGACAGTGACAGCATCTCTATTACTTGTGAAACGGCTGATTCATGTACGAAATTCACTGTTCTTCATACTAACGATAACCATGGTCGCTTTTGGCACAATGATGACGGCGAATACGGCATGGCTGCACGTCACACTTTAATCCAATCTATTCGTGCAGAAGTGGAAGCGAACGGCGGTGAATCCATTCTTCTCTCTGGTGGTGACATCAACACTGGCGTACCAGAGTCAGACATGCAAAATGCAAAGCCCGACTTTATCGGCATGAACCTAATCGGCTACGATGCAATGGCGGTCGGCAACCACGAATTTGATAACTCACTAGATATCTTAGATATGCAAGCTGAGCTGGCAGACTTCCCTATGCTAGCAGCGAATATCTACAAGAAAGACACTGACGGTAATGTCACCGATGAACGTTACTTTGCTCCGTACAAAGTGTTCACGATTAACGGCCTAAACGTGGCGGTTGTTGGTCTTACGACAAAAGATACGGCAAAGCTGGTTAACCCGGACAACGTAGCGGACATCTACTTCGCAGATCCTCAAGACGAAATTAAGAAAGTTCTTCAAGAAATAAAAGACAACGAAAATGTCGACCTTGTATTCGCAACGACTCACATGGGTCACTATCACGATGGTAACCATGGCAGTGAAGCACCGGGTGATGTACTGCTAGCCCGCTCTCTTGAAGAGGGTCAATTGGATGCCATCATCGGTGGCCACTCGCAAAATCCTGTTTGTATGGAGCCAGGCACCAACGAGTATGCGGATTTCAATCCGGGCGATGAGTGTACACCAGACCAACAGAATGGCACTTACATCATGCAAGCGCACGAGTGGGGTAAATATGTGGGTCGCGCGGACTTTGAATACTTTGACGGCAAACTGCACCTGGCCAACTACGCTCTTATTCCGGTAAACCTGCTCGATGACAACGATCAAGTGATTGGTGAGTACATTCAGCCAGACGCAACGGTCCAAGATACGCTTCGTACCTATCAGGAGCAAGGACAAGAGCTGCTTGATGTCGTTGTTTCTAACACCGATGGAAAACTGGAAGGTGATCGCAGCGTTGTGCGTTCACAGCAAACTAACCTGGGGCATCTTCTGGGCAAAGCCTACCGAACATACAACCTAGTTAATGCTGACTTTGGCGTGATGAACTCTGGTGGCGTGCGCGACTCAATTCAGGCGGGCGATATCACCTACCGTGACGTCCTTACTGTGCAGCCATTTGGAAACTTCGTAACTAAAGCGACCATGACAGGCCAGGAAGTAAAAGATTACCTGGACGTTGTGGCAACGAAATCTGCAGGATCTGGTGCTTATGCGCAACTGGACAACATCACTCTGGATGTCGATTGTGATGCTGGCTCTGTATCAATCACGGATATTAATGGCAAAGGTTTCGACTTGGCCGCAACTTACACCTTCTCAGTCATTAGCTTCAGTGCCGCTGGCGGTGATGACTACCCTGTTATTGATGTTGAATCGACTCAAATGACCGATGCTTCTGTGCTAAGAGAGTTCTTCGTAAATAACCCTCAAATATCAGCAGCAGACTACGAGAAGAACTTAGGTAATATTCAGTACTTCAGCAACAGCCAGGCTGTGACAGGTTGTCCAGCAACCAGTAGCTAATTACTGAATTTCATAATTTTTTGTACAGAAGCTAAACGCTTTTACAAGCCGAAGTTTATTTTAAAAAAGCCGGGACGTTTGGGTTCCGGTTTTTTTATTTCCATAAATTGCTGAAAATTCTCCACCTTCACAAACTGTTCAAAAAATGTTCATTTGAGTTGTTGACGCCCCTGTGCTGGGCTTCTATGTTTGATAAGGTCTTTCGAAAATATAGGCTCGTTAATTAGCTTTTCCGAACATTTTAAACGGAAGTGAGAGCGAGTGTTAGAAAGATGGAAATGGCGTTGCAAACACTGCTCTCAAACAATTTGTCTTTGGACTCCAAACTACGGTGACTCGCCTCAACGCGGGCGCCAATGAGCAGCGATTCTAGACGTCAATATGTGTCAAATGCTGCCATCGAGTTCTGGAGGTCAAAAATGAAACGAGCCAGCAATAGCTACCGACTTCAAATGATAAAGGAAGTGGTTACCCGTAGAGAACGAGAAGCCTGTACGGATCCTATGGCGAAATACATCCATAGATTGATGGATGAAAATCCAACGAGCAAATTAGATGTTGAACTTAACCATCGATTTGCTGGAAATCACTTCGACGAACAAGCAGGAGGTTGGGTTAGCGATACTTGGTCCATGAAAATGAAGTAGCGCCAGATGCCTGTTTTACAGAGCATAATGTGGATAGGAGCTTCCCGGCTCACAAGACGTTAATGCGGGCCGGGAATAAACACACTAAAGCCCACTTTTTAAAATAAATCTTGTTGCGGTGAAACATCTTCTTTTGGCTGGTCAGCCTTCCCCTTCCCTGCTAACAGTTTTCTTCTGTACCGTTGACGGCATAACTTGATCACATGAAGCTGCTGAGCAGGTGTGTACTTCTGCCAGTTAAATCGTTCTTCTCGCTTACGCATACACCCTTTGCAGTAGCCTTTTTCATCAGCGCTACAAATGCCAACACAAGGGCTCGGGACGCTAAAAAACTCCAATTGCTCCATGCTAAAACCGTTCTTTAATTGTGAATGTCAAAAACGACTTAAATACAACAATACATTGCTGTTATCTGGCGGTAAACTGCGTTATGTCACGCTTATACGAAACTATTACCGTATGCTGACAAAAAACAGTGTTTTATTAATTACACTTCTTTTCGTTTTTTATAACGGAGTCTATTAAATGAAGCTTAGTCTAAAAACGTTAGTTGCTGCAATCTCCCTTCCTGTTCTGATGACAGCATGTGCAAGCAACGGTGATAATGTGAAAAAAATAACGGCTCAAGACTTACAGCACCACAATTGGGAGCTGGTTCAAATCGATGGTAAGAACATCGAACTTAGCGAACGTCAAAAAGCACCTCGCCTGGAAATTGGTGAAAACCTCACAGCTAACGGTAATGCTGGCTGTAATAATTTCTTTGGTCAGGCTGAACTAAAAGATAATCAACTACGCATTGAAAAGATGGGCATGACCATGAAAATGTGTATTGGTGACATCATGAACGTAGAACAAGCGATGTCATCGACACTGTCTGACTGGAGTGACATCACGCTAACTAAAGATGGCTTAGTTCTTAAAAACTCTGAGCATGAATTGACATTTACACTTCGTGACTGGATGAACTAATCCAATACAACGAGTAATTAGAAAGCAGCCTATCACGGCTGCTTTTTTGCTTTCAGCCGCTCAACGTCCTCTAGTCCCCTGCATGAAAACCAATCGATGTTCGACATTAATACATTCATCTGAAAGAATTTATTACACCGCACGGTCTCTCTTTTCTTGAAATAGCATTCACGTACTCACGCTATATTTTCTCTAATTGACCTCACATTGATCGTAATTCTATTAGTCAATGCGTTAACCCTACGGGCATTCACGTTGATAATAATAATAGATAGCTTACTATCCATGTAAGGGATTGAATTTTATAAGCCTTATTGCACTCATCGAAGTAAAACAATTTGACATAAATCGGATAATGTATGAATAAGCTACTAAGCACCATCGGGATTTTAGCTACGGCTTTTGCTACCAACACGTTTGCCGAAGACTGGCAGTCCATAGAAAAACAAGCTGACGGTCAAACCGTCTACTTTCACGCTTGGGGAGGCTCTCAAGAGATCAACCGCTATATCCAGTGGGCGGGTAAGGAACTCAAGTCTCGCTACAATGTGACGCTCAACCATGTCAAAGTCACCGATATTTCTGAAACTACCACTCGATTGATCGCAGAAAAAGCCGCTGGCAAGAATACCGGGGGCAGTGTCGATATGGTTTGGATCAACGGTGAAAACTTCAAGTCGATGAAGGACAACCAACTGCTATATGGTCCGTTTGTTGATGCTTTGCCAAACTGGCAATACGTAGACAAAACGCTCCCTGTTGATGTGGATTTTTCTGAGCCGACCGATGGACTTGAAGCGCCGTGGGGCGTGGGTCAGTTAGTCTTCATTCATGATACGGAGAATTTGAATAACCCTCCTCACTCTTTTGCAGAAATGCTCAATTATGCCAAAGCGTTTCCCAACCGTCTGACGTACCCTCGCCCACCCGAATTCCACGGTACCAGTTTCATCAAAGCGTTATTGATCGAGCTGACCAACAACGATCCCGCATTGCAGAAACCAGTCAACGCGGAGACATTTGAGCAAGTTACGCAGCCGCTATGGCAATACTTAGATAAGTTCCACAAAGTAGCCTGGCGTGGTGGTAAACAATTCCCAGCAGGCACAGCAGAAACGTTGCAGTTACTCGACGATGGTCAGATTGATTTAGCCATTACATTCAACCCCAATGCCGTTTTTTCTGCCCAGTCGAGCGGTACCCTTGCTGAAACGACTAAAGCTTATGCGATGGATGCTGGCGCGCTTTCCAATATTCACTTTCTGGCCATTCCGTGGAATGCAAACGCCAATGCCGGTGCGCAAGTTGCGATAAACTTCTTACTAAGCCCTGAGGCGCAGTCTCGTAAAGGCGATATTAATATTTGGGGTGATCCTTCCGTACTAAGCAGTGAGTATTTGACGGGTACGGCAAAGAATACGCAGCAATTTAAATCGATTAATGAACCACACCCAAGCTGGCAAAACGCGCTAGAGCAAGCGTGGTTAAAACGTTACGGGAATTAGTACGAACAAATGTTAAGAGCGCTGTATCTCGTTATTATCGCAGTTTGTATTTTGCCCACCATCCCCGGCCTGCTAGGGGTGGTGGTTTCTGCGCTCGGCTATGTCCCACCTATCGGTCTGACCCAGTTCTCATTAAATGGCTTTGCTGCTGTATTTGATTGGCAAGGGGTCTGGACCTCTATCGGACTCACGCTCTACTCTGCTATTTTCAGCAGTTATTTAGCGTGCATACTCACTTTTGCTATTTTGCAATCAGCTTGGAACAGTAGGTTCTGGCGAAAAATAGAGGTTTTCCTCTCGCCACTGCTTGCGATGCCGCATGTCGCTTTTGCCATCGGATTTGCCTTTTTGTTTGCTCCGACAGGCTTGGGCGTTCGTGTGGCGACTCAGTTCTTTGGTTTCGACACAAACGCACAAACCGTTGATGACTTAGCGTTGCTGATTAAAGATCCTCATGCGCTTGGTTTAATCATCATGCTGGCAATCAAAGAGACGCCTTTTCTACTGCTGATGAGCATTCCAATCTTGCAGCAACTCAATGTTAATAAAATTGAAAAAGTCAGCCATTCAATGGGCTACAGTACAGCCCAGACTTGGTGGAAGTGCATTTTCCCGCAGTGGTTAGCAAAACTCAGGTTCCCAATGCTGGCAGTGATTGCTTATAGTTTATCGGTTGTCGATATCGCACTCATCATTGGTCCAACCAATCCACCAACTTTCGCTGTGTTGGTTTGGCAATGGTTTAATGACCCCGATCTGGCACTTTGGCCAAGAGCTGCCTCGGGTGCAGTGATTTTATTTGTTATTGCCACAGGGTTGATTGGCTTAACTCGTTTTGTCGAATGGTTAGTCACAAAGGGCTTTAAACGTTGGCAATACTCTGGACGATCTGGACTCAAACTGCCCGGAAAAGTGCTGTTTTCTCTGATCACATTACTTACTTTTGTCATCGTACCTTTGATGGTGCTGTGGAGTTTTGCTCAACGTTGGCGATTTCCGGATCTCTTACCCAGTCGTTACACCCTACGCTTTTGGCAATATGAGTGGGAGAGTATTTTAGGCACGATAGAGCAAAGTATCACAATCGCCGTGATCAGCGCGTCCATTGCTCTAATCCTGGCGTTAATTGCTCACGAATATAAGCTTCGCTATCGCTGGCAGGTTCCGGATTACGTCATTGCCGTCCCTATGCTTATCCCGCAATTGTCGGTACTTTTTGGCATACAGGTCGCGACTTTGTATTTCAACAACAATGCCTACTTTTTCTGGGTTTGCTGGGCACATGTTTTCTTCGCCTTCCCGTTTGTCTACTTATCGCTGGACGGCCCTTGGCGCAGCTTCAACAACGGCTTAACTCGTGTCGCCCTTAGCTTAGGCAAAACACCGCTACAAACCTGGCTTAAAATAAAACTTCCAATCCTGCTGCCTGCCATTGTTTTTGCCTGGGCTGTAGGTATCAGCGTCAGCTTAGCGCAATACCTGCCAACGCTTGTGCTTGGTGCGGGTCGAATAAGCACAATCACAACCGAAGCGGTAGCGCTTTCCAGCGGTTTCGACCGGCGCGTTACGGCAATCTACGCGATTTGTCAGGCTCTTTTGCCATTAATGTTCTTCTCTTTTGCAATTTTGCTAAGCCGTTTAAACGGCAAATACCGCCGACTTTCAATGAAAGGTTTACTTAACCATGAGTCTTTGTCTCAAAAACCTCGCCATCCATAAAAACAATGGCGATACACTTTTCTCTGGATTTAACATCACTGTAGAGAAAGGCGAAATTGTTACCCTAATGGGACCAAGCGGCTGTGGTAAATCTACTCTGTTAGATGCCATTGCCGGACACCTCTCTAACGAGTTCCATTATTCGGGCTCCGTGACACTTAATGATGAAACGCTTGATCGAGTTCCTGCGCACAAGCGCAAAGTCGGAATCCTGTTTCAGGATGATATGCTGTTCCCTCATTTGACGATATGGGAGAACCTGGCCTTCGCACTGCCGAATGCCAAAAAAGGAAACACAAGAAAAGAAAGCGCGATACAAGCCTTGAAGAATATTTCCTTGAACAAGATTGCGAACTCTTTCCCCGACCAAGTTTCAGGTGGTCAACGAGCACGTATTGCACTGACGCGCATGTTGCTCGCACAACCTAAAGCAGCACTTTTGGATGAGCCTTTTAGTAAGCTCGATAAAGACCTGAGAGTGCAATTTCGCAACTGGGTGGTTGAGCAACTTCAACAAGCCAATATCCCGACGATAATGGTCACCCACGATGAAGATGACATTCCCGAAGGTAGTCGCTGTATAACGTGGCCATGGGAGACAGAGAATGCTTGATCGTTTCAGTATCAAAATCATCAGATGGCCACTGACTCAAAGTGCACAATTGGTCGACAAGTTCGGCATCACGGCTAATCAAACCACCCTATTTGGTTTTGCTGTTGGCTGCTTAGCTGTACCAGCCCTAATCACAGAACATTATTTAACAGCGCTGCTGTTTATCCTGCTTAATCGCTTTTGTGATGGACTGGATGGTGCCTTAGCTAGAATTCAGGGGATTACCGACGCTGGCGGCTTTCTCGATATCAGCTTAGACTTTCTGTTTTATTCACTGATCCCTTTCGGGTTTGTGCTCGCTAATCCGGAACAAAATGCCATTGCAGGTGCTTTCTTAATTTTCTCGTTTGTCGGAACGGGTAGTAGCTTCTTGGCATTTGCGATAATGGCCAGTAAACAGGGTATCGATAATCCGGTTTATAAACACAAATCGCTCTACTATATGAGTGGCTTGACTGAAGGCACTGAAACCATAGGCGCTTTCATCGCATTTTGTATCTTCCCGCAACATTTCGCACTGATTGCCTATCTATTTGGTGCGGCCTGCTGGTTTACTACCTTCACACGTATCTATTCCGGCTTTCATACGCTCAAAGACAATTAACACCGTTTGAGAATGCAAATTCCCTCGGGGTCAATTATGGTTAAGTCGCTGTTTTATAGAAACTCTCAGCACATACTAAAATAGGGTATATACTCTTTGAGTATCAAAGCCATTTGGAGGTTATATGAAAAAATACGTCAAGCTAGGCATGTTGCTTACATTTTCCGTAATCGCATTAGGAGGCTGTACCTCTCCTAACCCTTACGGTGATGCATATGGCTCGGCAGACACTCGAAAAGTTCAGCAAGTTTACTACGGAACGGTGGAAAAAGTTGAACCAGTGACCATTGATGCCTCCACGCAATCCAATGCTATCGGGACAATCGCTGGTGCCGCAATTGGTGGTATATTAGGCTCTAAAGTTGGTGGCGGTTCAGGCTCTGATATCGCAGCCATCGGTGGTGGCTTATTAGGTGGCTATGCAGGTAGTAAAACCGCCGAAGCGACCGCGAAACGAAACGGCGTCAATCTAACCATTCGCATGGAAGATGGAAAAATCATCTCTATCGTTCAAGAAGCGAACCCAAACATGATATTCCAGCCAGGTCAGGCGGTACAAATCAACATGTATGGTAGCGAAGCAAGGGTCGTACCTCGCTAATCTGAGCTCATGAAGTAGGAGTCATACCTCCTAACTTTCGACTCGAATTCAAAAGCCGCGCAAGCATTCTTAATGACATTATGCTTGCGCGTTTCTTTTGAGATCAAACTTGATCGTCGTCAATGGAACATCAAACTTCTGATATTTTCGATGTGAAAATGACATCAAGTTGCTAGCATCAGCCCTTTCCAGATAACTTTTGGGCTTGATATGACTCCTACTGTTGACCACGTACTCCTCAATATCGCATTAAACCTCAGCTCTAATCGCTCCCATGAGCAACAGTACCAAAGTCTTATTGATGGTGTGGCACAAGTATTTCCATGCGATGCAACCTGCCTGTTTATTTTTGATGAAGATGGCTTCCTTACGCCTGTTGCAGCGAAAGGGCTATCAAGCTCGGTATTAGGTCGTCGTTACTTTCCCAAAGCCCACCCTCGACTCGAAGCCATCATTCAGAGCAGAGATCCTGTTCGGTTCGATGCCCATTGTCCACTACCCGATCCATTTGACGGTACACTGTTAACCGAAGACCAATGTATTGATGTTCACGATTGCATGGGATTTAGCTTGTATGTAGAAGGTCAACTCGTTGGAGCCTTGACGATGGATGCTTTAGCAGTAGGTGCGTTTGATGATATCGACCCCGTTGCTATCGAAACCTTTGCGGCTTTAACCGCAGCAACGCTACGTAACATCGCTCAATTAAAAGCGCTCAAAACTCAAAACCAAAAGCAGAAAAATGTTACTCAAACGCTTATCCAACAAGCTCGTTCACAAAAAGGAGAGATGATTGGATTGAGCCCGCAAATCACTCAACTACGTAACAACATCGCCACGGTAGCTCAGTCTGACTATGCAGTTCTGATTACAGGTGAAACGGGTACGGGTAAAGAGCTGGTCGCGCATTCGGTGCATGCACAATCTCACCGCAGCGATAAGCCAATGATCTACGTGAACTGTGCTGCCCTGCCTGAAGGTCTGGCTGAAAGCGAACTGTTTGGTCATGTCAAAGGCGCATTTACTGGTGCCAATAGCCACCGCGCCGGTAAATTTGAACTGGCCGATGGCGGAACGATTTTTCTTGATGAAGTGGGCGAACTGCCTTTGATTTTGCAGGCAAAACTGCTGCGTGTTATTCAGCAAGGCGAACTTCAGCGTGTAGGTAGCGACCAGCATTTGATGGTTAACGTTCGCATTATCGCTGCAACCAATCGACAACTGGAAAAAGAGGTCGAAGCTGGTACATTTCGCGCAGACCTTTTCCACCGTTTAAATGTATTCCCAATTCAAGTGCCGCCACTGCGTGCTCGTGACGGTGACATTCCTGTTTTAGCGGGATATCTTCTTGAAAAAGTACGCCAGCAATTCAACGCGCCTAATTTACACGTTCACCCTAAAGTATTGACTCAACTCGAATCTTTACCTTGGTACGGGAACGTTCGCGAGCTCGAACACACCTTAACTCGAGCGGCTTTGCACGCAATTCAACAAACTGCTAGCACAATCATGCTGAGCCATTTTGACACCTCGCTTGCACTTGATGATGTAAAAAACACATCACACTACCTGCCAAAAGAAAGTCAACCAATGCGAGAGTTAGTCGAAGGCTATCAGCGTGATTTGATTGAACATGCTTTGAACCAAACTGGTGGAGTTTGGGCAAAAGCAGCGGAGTTTTTACAAATGGATCGCGGTAACTTATATCGAATGGGTAAAAAGTTTGGGATCAATAAATAGGCACACCTAACAATGCGATGTAATTAAGACATCAAACACGTTGTCTTAATTACATCACCCCGCTCATCAAAAACAAACAAAACCTATAATAATCAATAAGATAAAAAATGGCACGCATTCTGCTCTCTAGTGGTCATCATCACGACTATTAAAACAAACACTGGAGAACCCAATATGTTCTGTATTCAATGTGAACAGACAATTCAAACCCCTGCTGTTAAAGGTTGTTCTTTTGCACAAGGTATGTGCGGTAAAACATCTGAAGTATCTGACCTGCAAGACGTGTTGGTTTACACACTACAAGGGGTTTCTTTTTGGGCATCAAAAGCACTTGAATTCAACATCATTAACGATGAAATCTATCAATGGGCACCAAGAGCATTCTTCTCTACACTCACTAACGTAAACTTCGACCCTGAACGTATCCTTGAGCTAACATCTCAAGCCGCGAATTACAAAGCACTGCTCAAAGAGCAAGTAATGTCTGCTGCGACTTTGTCAGACACCAACCTTACTGACATTCCTGCCGTTGCCAACTTCGAGCTACCAAACAGCGCTGAAGCTATCCTGGAATTTGCGCCTCTAGTCGCGGTTAACCGTGGTAAAGACCAAGTGCATGAAGACGTGATTGGTTTGCGTCTACTTTGCCTGTACGGTCTTAAAGGTGCGGCTGCGTATATGGAACACGCACGCGTACTTGAACAAACCAACAACGACATCTACGCCGAATATCATGAAATCATGGCGTGGTTAGGTACCGACCCGGAAGATCTTGGTGCACTGCTCGATTGCTCAATGCGCATTGGTTTGATGAACTACAAAGTAATGGAAATGCTAGACCAAGGTGAAACGACGACCTTTGGTCATCCAGAGCCAACAACGGTCAACGTCAAGCCAGTAAAAGGCAAATGTATTCTGGTATCTGGTCACGATTTGCATGACCTGGAAAAGATTCTGCAACAAACAGAAGGCAAAGGCATCAACGTCTACACCAACGGTGAAATGCTACCTGCACACGGCTACCCTGAGCTTAAGAAATACCCTCACCTGGTGGGTAACTACGGTAGCGCCTGGCAAAACCAACAGAAAGAATTTGCGAACTTCCCTGGCGCAATCGTGATGACATCAAACTGCCTGTTGAACCCGAATGTGGGTCAATACGCAGACCGCTTATTCACACGTAGTATTGTTGGCTGGCCTGGTGTGGCTCACATCGAAGGCGATGACTTCAGCCAAGTGATTGAATGTGCACTCGCGCAAGACGGTTTCCAACACGATGAAATCGAACACCACATCACGGTTGGTTTCGGTCGCAATGCACTGATGAACGCCGCGCCTGCGGTTATCGACCAAGTGAAACAAGGCAACATCAAGCACTTCTTCCTGGTAGGCGGTTGTGACGGCGATAAAGCCGAGCGCAGCTACTACACCGACTTCACGGCAGAAGCACCTGAAGATACGCTAATCCTGACGTTGGCGTGTGGTAAATTCCGCTTTAACAAAAATACGTTCGGCGATATCAACGGTATCCCTCGACTGTTAGATGTAGGCCAATGCAACGATGCGTACTCAGCAATCCAGCTTGCTCTGGCACTGGCGAAAGAGTTTGACTGTGACATTAATGAACTGCCACTCACTCTTGTGCTTTCCTGGTTCGAGCAAAAAGCGATCGTTATCTTGCTAACGTTGTTCGCTCTGGGCGTGAAAGGCATTTACACCGGCCCTACTGCACCGGCATTCCTAACACCAAACCTAATCGCAATCATCCAAGAGAAGTTCGATATGCGCAGCATTGGCAATGTTCAGGATGACCTAAAAGCTATTCTGGCAGCCTAAGAGACCGCTCGCTATGCGCCTCCTAATCTGGGGGCGCTTTTATAATCTAAGATTTTGAACTCGCTCCAACCAAAGAGATTGTTATGTTTTTTGAATGGCAAGGCAACCAACCCGTCACGCTCCGTTGTATCGACAAATATTTCGAAACACACGATACCGTCAGCATCAAGTTGGCCGAATTAACCGAATCACTTCTGTTTCAATTTAAACCCGGTCAGTTTATTAACCTGGGTGTCGAAATTGATGGAAAATTGGAATTTCGTGCCTATTCAATCAGCTCTGTTAATGAAGACGATCACCTTCAACTTACTATCAAGCGTGTAGCTGGCGGTAAAGTCTCGAACTACATCGTCGACTCATTACTACTTGGCGATACCATTCAGGCTTTGCCACCAGCAGGCGAATTTAACTGCATTGACCACCCGCCTGTTCTACACGACGGAAAAACAAAAGCGCTGCTGATCAGTGCTGGTTGCGGCGTCACGCCAGTATTTTCGATGGCAAAACACTGGCTGAGTAATCAAGATGAAAACGACAACGATGTGGACATCGCATTTCTTCATATCGCAGGCAGCCCAGAAGAGACGATTTACTACGATCAGTTAGAAACGTTCGGTGCCGTGTATCCCAATTTCCATTTGAAGCTGTTGCTGAAGAACAGCGAAGGAACGTCACACCCACAAGGTCGTTTGAATGCCGACTGGCTTAAAGAGCTTGTTCCTGATTTTAAGCAGCGCACGGTTTACCTCTGTGGCCCAAGCCAGTTCATGCAAGATGTTCACGGATACTTGAGCAAACTCGGTTTTGACATGGCAAACTTCTATCAAGAGAGCTTTACGCCAGTAGCTACGGAACCTTCAGCGGTATCAGATGAAACCGCCAGTGTCTCCGTGCCTGACTTTGCTCAAACCATTAATGCACAAAAAGGTCAGGTATTGGCAGATGTGCTTGAAGGCGCGGGCTTACCCCTCATCGTCGCATGTCGAAGTGGCATATGTGGGTCTTGCAAGTGCAAAGTTCGTAAAGGCAGCGTCTCTTCCACCAGCCTAGAAACATTGACGCAAGAAGAAATTGAACAAGGCTATGTACTCGCCTGCTCATCAACCATTGAAGCAGATCTTGAAGTGCAGATTGGTTAATTTTCCAAATACAAAAAAGCGCCGCGATACGTCTTTTTAGATGTTTCGCGGCGCTTTTTGTTTAATTTTTCTTCTATTGCGACAGAGAGTTTTTTAGCTGAATAGCAACACTTTCAATGCCGCTTCGCTGTCCACGTCCGTAAACTCTGGCGGGTTATCCAGACGCTCGCGGAACGTCAGTTGTGGCGCTTCTTCTTGCATACTTTCAATCAAGAAATCACTGGTCACTGATGGTGAGTTCACACACGCCATCACTTGACCGCCTTCTGCCAACAAATCAGGCAATCGACGCAGAATCTTTTTGTAGTCTTTGGTCAGTGCAAAGCTGCCTTTCTGGAATGAAGGTGGGTCAATGATGATCATATCGTATTGACCAGACTTCTTGATTTTACCCCACGACTTAAAGATGTCATGCCCCATAAAGCTGACTTGGTTTGTGTTGTGACCATTTAGCTTATGGTTCTCGCGCCCTTTAGACAGCGACGCTTTCGCCATGTCTACGTTTACGACTTTATCTGCGCCACCCGCAATGGCAGCGACAGAAAAGCCACAGGTATAAGCAAACAAGTTAAGCACGTTTTTATGCTTGGCATTTTCGCGTACCCAATCGCGACCGTAACGCATGTCCAAAAACAGACCAAAGTTTTGGTTGCGGCCAATATCCAACTGGTATTTCAAACCGCTTTCTTCAACGACGGGGCGAGCATCTAACTCACCAACAAGCACTTCTGAAGGTGCGCCATCGGCATAACGGTGCTGAAGTACCATTGTACGGCCTTGTTTGCTTGCCCACAGATCTGATTCAGCTAACGCATTGAGGCCACTTTTCAGTTCAGCGAGAAACGCGTCGTCGACTTCTTTGAATAAGTTAATGATCAACTGACCTTGTAACCAGTCGCAAGTGATTTGCTCTAGACCTTCAAAACGACGGCCACGGCCGTGAAACAATCGACGAATTTCATTCGGAGCTTGCGCGAGCTCGGTTTCCAGATGCTGAAAAAACAGCGAAAGTTGTGATGCTTGCATCGAATTCTCTTATTAATTTCTTTGTGACGGTTATTTGATCGTAGGCCAGTTCAGTTCCCATGGGGAAAGCCAGCTATCCAAGCCTTGAGAGACAATTTCACTGTGCCATTTATTGCCAAGGGCTTCATAATCTCTCGGATCGCAGACAAAGCGATATTGCTCATCATGATATTGGAAGCAAAGTGAGAAGGCATGCAGATAACCGCGATCAGCTTCGTTACCCGCATTATAAATTGGATCGCCAACAATACCTGAGCCAACCGATTTTAATGCCACGCGGATTTGGTGCGTTTTACCAGTGTGTGGCTTACACAAAAATAGGCGCTCACCGGGTTCTGCAGCAAGGGAGAAAAACTGTGTTATCGCAGGATTATGTTTGCTGTTTACCAGTTTCCATGATGAACGGCGTGAACGTTCCATATCGCCAATCACCAAACCTTGTTTCTTTTTCGGCTTTTTCGAGCTAATCGCCAGATAGAATTTTTCCACTTGTCGATCAGCAAAGGCTTGAGACAAGACGCTGGCGGCTTTGGCGTTGCGTCCGAGGAGCAGAATACCCGACGTCATTTTATCCAACCGATGGATGAGATATAGCTGCTCATCCCCACTCTGCTTCGCCACTTCTTGCAGCAGCATAGTGTCACCATCGTCTTTGTGAACGGAGACGTTGGGATGCTTGTTGATGATCAGAAAATCTGGATGGGTATGTAGAATATCGAACATAAAAACCTAGCTCCACGTTTGGAGCCAGAAGTATACCGATTCTGATTGATTAGGCGAGCTTAAACTGCCCATTCCGCTTTCCCTACCCCTAGCTTACGCTCTAAAAGTTAACGTGTGTAAGCTGCCTACAAATTATCAAGTAAGCAAGAATCAGTAACTGGAATAAAAAAGGGAGCCGACCTGGCTCCCTTTTTAAAGATGTGACGGTTTACAGCTTCTTCGAGAAGATAGCTGCCAGGCCGATAGTCACGATACCGAGTACCATGATTTCACCTTTACCACTGTCAAATCCTGATTTGATGCCCATGAAAGCAACAATTGCAATCGCGACTGGAATAACGTACTTCACTAGGTTGTACCATAGACCGAATAGTGGGAAAGATACTTCACCATCATTCGTGATTTCTTTTTCAAGTTCATCACGCTTGAGTCTCCAGCCAGCAAAGATACACAGCAACATACCACCAACAGCCATAAAGATTTTGTCAGTCAGTAGGTCGAAGATATCGAATGCACCTGTACCAAACAGTGTTGGACCCATTCCGCCCAGTGACAAAGAAGCGAATACACACAATATTGCCATTACCGAGCTTGCTGAAAGCACCGCTTTTGAACGCTTCATACCTTTTTCGTCGATTAGGTAAGAAACCACAACTTCAAGCAGTGAAACCGAAGACGTTAATGCAGCCGCAGTCAGACCAACAAAGAACATGATCGCAAACAGGAAGCCGATTAGACCGCCCATTTCAGCGAACAGTTGTGGAACGACAACAAACACCAGACCTGGGCCTGCTGCTGGCTCAATACCGAAAGCAAACATCGCCGGGAACATTGCAATACCCGCAAGAATTGCGACGCCTGTATCCATTGCTGTAATCATGCCAGTGGTTTGAACCACGTTTTCTTTCTTCTTCAGGTAAGAGCCGTAAGTAATCATACAACCCATACCCAAACTTAGTGAGAAGAACGCCTGCCCGAGCGCAGCAAGTACCACACTGCTGTTGACTTCAGAGAAGTCTGGCATGAACAAGAACTCAACGCCTGCCATTGCACCTGGTAGCATCAGACCTTTTATTGATACGACGATCAAAATAAGGAATAGCAGTGGCATCAGAACTTTACCTGCTTTCTCGATACCGCCAGAAATACCTTTCATAACAATGAAGATATTCATGAACAGGTAAAGCGTCATCCAAATCAGAGGCTGGATAGGGTCAGAGATGAAAGCACCAAAGCTATCACCGATAGCGTCAGGAGTACTCAGCAAGCCCGAGCCCACCTTAAAGATGTAAGCCAGAGCCCAGCCGCCAACAACAGGGTAGAAACCCATGATCAGCAGGCCACTCAGTACGCCCATTACGCCTGTAAACGTCCAGCGGCGATCGGTTGATTTAAATGCACCAACAGCAGCTCGACCTGTTTTTCGACCAACGGCAAATTCGGTCAGCATTACGCTGAAGCCAATAAAGATGACGAAGATTAGGTAAATGGCAACAAATGCGCCACCGCCACCCTCTCCCGCCGTGTAAGGAAATTTCCATATATTACCCAAGCCCACAGCTGAACCCGCTGCGGCCATAACGAAGCCTAATTTAGACCCCCACGTATCACGTGGTGCTGTATTAGTTGTAGCCACGCTTTTTCTCCAAAATTAAATGTGTTGTGTTTGCATTGAGATAGGCGTCAAAAATGTGTGTTTATATTAAGTTATACACTTATGAAAATAATGTTAGACGCTCTATGCGGTCAGTAAACCAGTTCCCCATTAAAATTAAAAGCCTCAACAAGTATATTTATCGCACAATTGCTGCATCACGCATGTTATATGCTGCTTTTTCATTCACTGATTAAAGATTAACCTTGGTTTTCAAACATGAATAACAGATTCCCCTGTTATGAACTTAATCCCTCATATAAAATCACTCTAACTCTTAATAAGAAAGCAGTTTCCCCAACACACTTTTATGCCTAATATCGTAAATGGGCGTATAAATTTGAGCGTATATGGATAAGTTTTATCATTTTCTTACTCTTGCTGGCATTGGACTGTATTGGTTATTGGTCGCTGGTGTCACCATTCGGGTAGTTTTAAAACGCCGTGCCGTAAGTGTTTCGTTAGCGTGGCTGATGATCATTTATATTCTTCCGGTTCTTGGTGTCGCGTGTTATTTCCTGTTTGGTGAACTTAATTTAGGCAGAAAGCGAGCTGAGCGCGCGAAAGAGATGTTCGCCCCCTTTGCAGAATGGTTCAGCCAACTGAATGATTGCCACGCGCACATGCCTGAAACGATGGGGCGTCATATCTATCGCATTGATGAACTGTGTAATAACCGTCTCGGGCTACCCGCTCTCAGTGGTAACACGCTCTCATTGCAGCAGAAGCCAGACGAAATTTTGCACTCGATTATCGAAGATATCGAAAATGCACAAACCAGTATTCGGATGGTGTTCTACATTTGGCACCCCGGAGGTCTAGCCGATTCCGTCGCCTCAGCGCTTATCCGAGCATCCAAACGTGGTGTCAATGTAAAACTGTTACTGGATTCTGCTGGCAGCCCACGCTTTTTCAGAAGCCCGTGGTACCGCATGATGAAAGATGCGGGCATTGAAGTTATACAAGCCTTGGAAGTGAAAATGTGGCGTATTTTCTTGCGCCGTTTAGATCTTCGCCAACACAGAAAGATCATTGTTATTGATGACGAGATCGCTTACACCGGCTCAATGAACCTCGTCGATCCGGCTTACTTTAAGCAAAGCAGTGGTGTCGGTCATTGGATTGACATTATGGTGCGGATTACTGGCCCAACGGTTAATGTGCTAAGCGCCATTCACTGCTGGGACTGGGAGGTCGAAACCGGCGAGCGTCAACTTCCTAAGCGACCGGAATGCAAAATCGATAGTTATCAGTACCAGCACCCGATACAAGTGGTACCGTCAGGTCCGGGCATGCCGGAGTATCTTATTTATCAGGTGTTAACGTTAGCCATTAACCAAGCCAATCGTTCGGTTAGAATCACTACTCCGTATTTCGTGCCTAACACCGATTTGCTTGAGACACTGAAGATGACCGCGCAACGAGGCATTGAGGTAGAACTTATCATCCCTCATAAGAATGACTCGGTCATGGTTCAGTGGGCTTCTCGCGCCTTCTATAGTGAGCTTCTTGCCGCGGGTGTAAAAATTTATGAGTTTTATGGCGGGTTGCTGCATACAAAATCTGTCGTTATTGACGACCAATTTTGTTTAGTCGGCACCGTAAATATGGACATGCGTAGCTTGTGGCTGAACTTTGAGGTAACGCTGGCAGTCGATGATGAAGACTTCACCAAAGAGATGTCATCTCTGCAAGACAGTTACATCAAACAGTCCTATCCGGTGGAAAAAAAGGTGTGGGATAAACGGAGCCTGTTCTCTCGCTTCTTGGAGCGTGTTTTCTATCTGTTTAACCCTCTGCTTTAAAGCACTCTGGATTTAAGAACGACTTCAATCCCGCTCCAAACGGTTTGGCGCGGGATTGTTTTATCGGACTCCTGTACCCCCAAAATAAGTGAGATACCCCTCATCACACTCACTGAGTATTCCCTTAGGCTATTAGGTGTTCCAAGTGGTTATGGCTCGATAGTAGAGTTTTCCCTTGCAAACAACCCGTAGTCCATGTTTTAAATAATCAAAATCGTTTTATTTAAACAGGGAATTTATATGTCAGAGGGTAAAAAGACCAAGCTGATTACCGCAGGCCGCGATAAAAAGTGGACAAACGGTGTTGTTAACCCACCAGTTCAACGTGCATCAACCATCGTATTTAACAGTGTTGCAGAGAAAAACCAGGCAGCAATTAACCGCGCGAACAAAACGCTGTTTTACGGGCGTCGCGGTACCAACACACATTTCGCGTTTCAGGATGCGATGGTTGAAATTGAAGGCGGTGCGGGATGTGCTCTCTACCCTTGTGGAACTGCAGCTATTTCAAACACAATCCTGTCTCTAGTTGAGACTGGTGACCACATTCTTATGGTTGACACGTGTTACGAACCGACTCGTGATTTCTGTAACGTCATCATGAAAAAAATGGGGATTGAGACAACCTACTACGATCCAATGATCGGCGAGAACATTCGTGATTTAATTCAACCAAATACCAAAGTACTTTTCCTGGAATCTCCGGGTTCAATTACCATGGAAGTACAAGATGTTCCGACCCTTGCTCGTATTGCTCATGAGCACGACATCATTGTGGTACTCGATAACACTTGGGCCGCTGGTGTTAACTTCTCTCCGTTTGACCATGGGGTTGATATTTCAGTGCAGGCTGCGACGAAATACATCGTCGGTCACTCAGACGTTATGCTGGGCACGGCAGTCGCTTCAGAGAAATATTGGCCACAATTGAGAGAACAAAGCTACTTGATGGGACAGTGTGTTTCTCCTGACGATGTGTACCTTGGACTCCGCGGTCTACGCACTCTAGATGTTCGTCTTCGTCAGCATGCAGAGAGCAGCTTAAAAGTGGCTAAATGGTTAGAAACTCGCCCTGAAGTGGAGCGAGTGCTGCATCCTGCACTGGAAACGTCTCCAGGCCATGAATTTTTCAAACGCGATTTTACCGGCGGTAATGGTCTGTTCTCATTCGTACTCAAAACATCATGCCCTAAAGCGACAACAGCCTTGCTTGACGGGATGAAGCACTTCAGTATGGGCTACTCCTGGGGTGGTTACGAGAGCTTGATCCTAGCTAATGAGCCAAAGAGCTTTAACAGCTTACGCACAGTCTCGCACCCACATTTTGAAGGGACGTTAATCCGTCTTCACATTGGTTTAGAAGACGTTGAAGACTTGATCGCCGATCTGGAAGCAGGTTTAGCAAGATACAATGCCCTGATTCTAGAGGAAGAAGTTTCACTTTAGGAATCGATATCCACAAAAATGCCCTCAACACGAGGGCATTTTCTTATAGTTTGATTTAGTTAGTCCTGCACCGTTTTACAGGGACATCCGACGATATGGTCATCGACCATTCCGACCGCTTGCATAAACGCATAACAGATGGTTTCTCCGACAAATTTAAAACCTTTTTTCTTAAGGAATTTACTCATCGCTTTTGATTGCTCGGTAGAAGCGGGCACTTCGCTCATATCCTGCCATTGATTGATCACAGGATTATGGTCGACAAACTGCCACAAAGCCTCTGACAAACTTCCATACTCTTCAATCAACGCCTTAGCGGCTTTTGCGTTACTGAACACTGAATTGATCTTGCCGCGATGTTTGACGACATCATAATTTTCTACGATATATTCAGCTCGCTCTTCACCATGCTGCTCCAAAGCATCTAAATCGTAGTGTTCAAATGCTTCTCTGTAGCCTTCTCTTTTCTTTAGTATGGTTATCCAGCTTAGCCCCGCTTGTGCACCTTCAAGCGTAATAAATTCAAACAGTACTTTATCGTCATAAACGGGTATTCCCCACTCAGCATCATGATACTCACGTTCCAGCGGGTGGTTCATCGCCCAGGCGCAACTGTTATTTTCTGTCATTATACGTCCTTATAAAAACGCCCCTGACTCGCTAGCCAGAGGCGTTATCGATTTATACTCATTCTATTTCGGTACGGCGACTCTGTGGAATAGACGATACAGGACTGGGACAACAATCAAAGTTAATACCGTCGCAAAACCCAAACCGAACATGATCGTCACAGCCATTGGCTTGAAGAAAATATCGGGTAAAAGCGGAATCATGCCTAAAATCGTGGTGATTGCCGCCATACATACAGGACGGACACGACTCACTGCGGCGTCGACCACCGCATCATAGGCATCTTTACCTGACTTCATTTCAATCTCAATTTGATCAAGCAGAACGATGCCGTTTTTCAGTACCATCCCCGACAAACTTAGAAAGCCCAGTAAAGCCATAAAACCAAATGGCGTATTCAGGGCCAAAAGTCCTGTCGTAACACCAATCAGAGCCAGTGGGACAGTCAGCCACACAATCAAAGGTTCTTTAACCGAGTTGAACAGGAATACGGTAATAAGGAACATGAACAAGTAACCCATTGGCATTGTCGTAAACAACGACGCCTGAGCATCACCTGATGACTCGTATTCACCGCCCCACTCGATAGAGTATCCCGGCGGCATCTCAATCGCTTCGATTTGAGGTTGTAGACGCTTTTGCAATGTTGAAGCCGTTTCTTCACCCAATATATCAGGGTCGGCCATCACAGTGAGCATACGTTTACGATTTTTACGGACGACGATTGGATCTTCCCAACGCATATCGTATCCCATTGTCACTTGTTGCAGCGGGATAAATTCAGTTTTTGCCGGACTCCAAATTTTCATTCCTTCAATGTTACGAATATCGATTCGTTCATCTTCAGGCAATCGAGCCACGATTGGCATCAACGTCGTACCATCACGATAAAGACCAATCTTCATCCCCGAAAACGACATGGAGAGATAATCATCGACATCTGATTTGGTGATACCGTAACGACGAGCCTGGCTCTCGTTAAACTGAGGCTCCAAAACTTGAGTGCGTTCTCGCCAATCATGTCGAATATTCGTCGCGGCAGGGTCAGCGTACATAATATCCATTACCTGAGCGGCAAGCGTGCGAAGCACCGTTGGGTCAGAACCGATAAGTCGCGCTTCAATTTTCGCACCGCCACCCGGGCCTAACTCAATTTGTTTAAGTTTATAGTTAATTTCAGGGTAATTGGCTTTTAGATGCTCTCGGAAACGCGCCATCAAGGGCTCAAGCGCTTCATAGTTTTCCATTCGTGTGGTGATTTCACCATACGCGGCATAACTTTTCTCTGGTGCATACGTCAACATGAAGCGCTGCAAGCCTTTCCCTGCCGTCGTCGTAATATGCTGAACATGTTCTTGTTGCGCTAACCAATGTTCAAGTTCGTTCAGCTTATCATTGGTTGCTCTAATATCCGTCCCCTCAGGTAACCAAACATCCAACTGAAAAATCGGTGTTGTTGAAGATGGGAAGAAGGACTGTTTTACAAACATAAATCCGTACACACTGGCCGCGAGCCCAACAATTAACACCACGACAGTGAACCATGCACGACGCATGCAAAACTCGAGAAACGTCTTGTAGGCAACAAAAACAATACCATTATACGGGTCGCTATCTTCGCCTTCCGTTTGATTGATTTTCTGGCCTTTGAAGAAAATGTCGGCAAAAAATGGCGTCAATGAAATCGCGGTAAACCAGCTGAGCATCAAAGAGATGAGAAGCACAGTAAACAAGGTACCGCAGTACTCACCTGTGGAGTCCTGAGAAAGCCCAATCGGTGCAAAAGCAGTGACCGCAATGATAGTCGCGCCAAGCAAAGGCCACTTAGTCTGTGTAACGATATCGGTCGCTGCTTGTAAGCGCGTTCTTCCCTTTTGCGTACCTATTAATATCCCTTCAACAACGACGATGGCATTATCCACCAGCATCCCCAAAGCGATGACCAACGCCCCTAAAGAAATACGTTGTAGATCGATGGCCAGGTACTTCATGAAGATGAATGTACCAAGGACGGTTAGCAGTAAGATCAAACCGATAAGTAAGCCAGAACGAAGCCCCATAAAGAACAGCAATACGACGATCACTATCCCAATCGCTTGTGCGAGACTCACAACAAAGCCACTTACCGATTTATCCACTTCCTTCGGCTGACTATAAATTTCTGAGATCTCGATTCCGACGGGTTGTTGATACTTCAATTCAGCAAGTCGGCGATCAAACACTTTTCCGACTTCAACAACATTAACCCCTTGTGCAAACGAAACACCGACATTCAGCGCCAAGCTGCCATTGAAGTTGACGATATTGGTTGGAACCTCAATGTAGCCGCGTTTAATGTCAGCGACATCTTTAAGGAAAATCAGTCCCTGAGCACCCACTTCGGTCAGCAATAAATCACCCAGCTCGTCGACATTCTGAAACTGCCCGGTTGGTTGGATTCGAATATATTCATCACCAATTCTGATCGCACCAGCATCGGAGATTACGTTTTGAGTTGAGAGAAGTCCGAATACGGTATCGGGAGACAGACCCAAACTGCTCAATTTCTTCATCGAGATTTCAATAAAAACCTGTTCTTGTTGTGTGCCAGACACAGATACTTTACTCACACCGTCTACAAGTTCGAGTTCCCGTCTCAGGTAATCAACGTAATCCAGCAGTTCTTTGTAGCTATAACCATCTCCGGTCACTGCGAGCAAAATGCCGTAGACATCGCCAAAGTCATCAATCACCTGAGGATCATTCACACCAGGCGGTAACGTGCCTTTCAAGTCATTAACTTTTCGCCTTAATTCATCCCAAATTTGAGGTAAGTCATCCGGGCCGTAATTGTTTTTCATCGTTACGGTAATTTGAGACAGCCCACGACTCGAAATAGAATTCACCTCATCGACGTACGTCAATTGCTGAATGGCTTTTTCAAGTGGGTACGTCACCTCTTCTTCCACTTGTTGAGGTGTCGCTCCCGGATACGAAGTGACGACCATCGCGTCTTTGATGGTGAAAGCAGGATCTTCCAGGCGTCCTAATCCAAAAAATGCGGCGACCCCACCGATCAAGAAAATCAGTGACACCATCCAACTGATAACACGGTTTTTAATAAAGTAAGCCGCGATACCCGTTACGTCTTCGTCCGTTTGAGGCACTTTATTTTTCTCATTCATAAACCTGCCTCCTGCTCAACCACTTCTACTTGCATACCTTCTCTGAGTCTTGACACCCCAGCGACGACAACCTTGTCGTGTAATTCAAGCCCATCAAGCACTTGTATCGATGTCTTTGAAGCTTTACCTGTGCGTATCTGTTGGCGAGAAACGGTATTATCGTCGTTAAGTACCCAAACGAACTTGTTTTCTCGGCTCAGATCGTCGCCATCCGCGTTGAAAATCGCTTCGATTGGTACATTAATCCCGACATTCAAATTCAAACCGACTTTTTCATCTTTTGACGTGACTTCAACCGCCATTCCATCAAGGATGTATTCGTCTTTTGGCATCGGTAGTGAGAGGGTAACCGTGAACGTGCCAGTGGCGGGATCGGGCTCAGTGGTAAACTCTTTTACGGTTCCTATGTATTCATTACCGCTTGGAACACGCACAACCCCCTGAATAGAGGTGAGCCTTTCATCGGTCGGAGGCTCTTTGACGTACAAACGATCCGGAAATTGAATAAGTACTTCGAAACGATCCAAGCTGTGTATATTCACGATATACTGGCCAACTTGAATATTTTCGAACTGATCAACATTAACCCTGGAGATGATGCCATCCACTGGTGCTTTTAAAGTCGTAAATGACAAACGTAGTTGAGCTAGTTTCAGCTCTGCCAGAGCGATTTGGCGCTGAGCAGCAATTTCATCAAACTGCGATTTAGCCAGTAAGCCTTTATCGACAAGAGGACGAGAGCGGCGGTATTGACTATCCACTACAGAAAAACGGGCAGAAGCGTTGTCCACATCCAATTGATAATCAGTCGGGTCTAACGTAGCAATAACGTCATCTTTTTTCACCTTATCGCCCTCTTTGACCCTGATACTGCTAACTTCACCCGCAACTCTGAAACTGAGATGCGAACGATCAGCCGCATTGGCCACTGCAGGAAAGTACAGATTATCGTCGACCTTACTCCCCTCTAAAGAAACGACTCTTACTCGGGGGATTTCCACCTCTTTTTCAGGGCCTTTATCACCGCAACCAGAGATGAAAAACGGCAAGCATAAGACAGCTAAGGCTATAATTCTTTTCATATTACAACCCTCTTTCCTTAACCCAAGCTCTGACTTTGATACCCGGCTCTATCACGTTGACGCCAGAAATCACGATCACATCACCATCATCCAGGCCTTGTAGAACCTGATTTTTGTCATTCATTGTGATCGCGGCTTTGGTCACAATACCTTGCTCATCTACACGCCAGACGTAGCTTTGTCCTGACTCTTCAAACAGCGCTGAATTGGGAATGGTTGTAACGCCAGAGTTCAGTGAAGTAACAAGCACGTTACCGGACATACCTGGTAAGATCCCAACGCCTTCAGGACGCTCCATTACCATAGTGACTTTATAACTGCCCGTTTTAGGGTCGGCTTCGGTATCGATCTCCTGAAAAGTTAAATCGAATGACCGTTCTGGAAAGGCATCAAATTCCATTTTTGCTGTGACGTTAACCCCTGGTGCGTAACGATTGAGCAAGTGGCTAGGAAGCTGGAATATCACCTTCATCAATTGATTGGTTTGGATATTCATCACGCCTTCTTTGGCGGCAACGTATTCATGGTTTTCCGCAGGAAGGTATGAGATCGTACCATCATAAGGCGCAACGAGTTTGGTGTAACTCAAATTCGCTTTCGCCTGATCCCACTGAGCTTTGGCAGAATTGTGATTGGCTTTCGCTTCATCAAAGTCCTGTTCTGACACAACCTGATCGACACGAAGCTTTTTATAACGTTGGTATTGCACGTCCGCGAGCGCAAAATTTGCTCTCGCTTGTTGTTCCAGAAGCGTGTATTCGTCGGGGTTGAGTGTTGCCAACACATCACCTTTACTGACGAGTTGACCTTCGTGAACGTCAATCGACTGAAGTAGCCCGGGAACCCGAAAAGCTAAAACGGCTTTATCGCCAGAGTCAGTCGTAGCAGGGAAATGACGATCAAACTGTGAGTTACCAACAGAGACCGTAAAAAGTTTAGCGGGTCGAGATTCTGGTTCGGGAACGGGTGGTAGTTCTTTACCACATCCCGACAAAGCAGCCGTAACGGCTATTGGAATGAGCAACTTTTTCATCATATTCATCCAACGAATATAGAGACTACATTTAAGTTAGATGAACAATGCTCAAGCTGCCATGTGAGGCGGAGATAATATTGATTTAAATGAGGAATTTGTGAGCAAAAAGCAGGCTTGGGGCCTGCTCTTTAAAACAAAATCCTAGTTGCATAATCCTCAGAGTTTGTTGAACTCTCTGTTGACTCTGAATGTATCGGAAGTGACATACGCTTCCATATTGCGAATTTTGCCATCAATGCGGTTAAAATCGCGCTCAAGCACACTCAAGAACTGCTCCGGACTTTGGCCCTTCTGCCATGGCTTACTCTTTAGAGTATGATCCTGCTGGGCCTTGATATTTTCTGAATAAGTCATTGGCTGCTTTTCCAACATAAACGCCAAAGCGACATAGGCGAGAAGCACCAAAAACGTACCGCCGAGCAAACCTGCAGAAATAACCAAGATACGAATCAACCAGACTTCCACACCAAAGTAGTTAGCAAATCCGGCACACACACCGGCAAGCTTGCCATTTGCTGGGTCACGATAAAGCTCTCGACTATTCATACTTACGTCTCCACGTTGGTGACTCTGCGTCTAGAATGCGTTCAAGTGTATCTACCCTAGCCTGCATCGATTCGGCTTTTTCGGATAGTACCTGAAGGCGCTCCAGATCCTGGCTCGACAGTGCACTATCCGTTTTACGTTTACTGCGATAGTGTAAGAAGAGCCAAAGTGGAGCGACAAAGATCAAAAAGACAATGACTGGTCCTGTTATAAAAAATGTCGTCATAAATGGCTCCTCTTTTATTTATCTTGTGATGACATCTGTTCTTTCAGTTTTGCCAACTCTTTTTCAATTTCATCTTGCGCCTGAAGCTCTGCAAACTCCTGCTCTAACGATTTTGACTGGCCAGTGCTTGAATATAGGTCAGCTTCTGCTTCCAACTCATCGACTTTACGTGAGTATTGTTCAAACTTAGCCATCGCTTCATTGGTACGGCTAGTGTGAAGATGTTTTTGCACATCACGACGATTAGTTGCGGTTTGATTACGGATTGCCAGAGCTTGCTGTTTCGCTCGTGTTTCCGCAATTTTGTTTTCCAGCTTACCAATTTCACCGGTTAACTTATCAATGGTCTCTTCAACCAAAGTTTGTTCTGTATGAAGACCTTTGATTAACTGTTCAAGCTTTTGCTTCTCTATAAGAGCAGCACGCGCTAAATCTTCACGCTCTTTCACTAACGCAAGACTGGCTTTTTTGCCCCATTCGTTGATCTGTTCTTCGATAGCCTCAACTTTACGAGCCAGCTCTTTTTTGTCTGCAATCGCTTTCGCTGAGTTGGTACGCACTTCGACAAGTGTGTCTTCCATTTCTTGAATGATGAGACGGATCATTTTCTCAGGATCTTCCGCCTTGTCCAACAATGCACTGATGTTTGAGTTAACGATATCTGCAAAACGAGAAAAAATACCCATGACGGAACTCCTCTTTTTTCCTATTAAAACCCGACAAGGTGGTGATTTACCTTGTGTCTACCTAAATACATAACAAGTTACGTGCCAACTTAAGTTCCACCATAAAATCAATAGGTTATGCATTTTGTTGTTGTTATGCACCATTATGCTATGATGTTTTTCACCAACTGTTGGTGAATTTCACCAATTCCCTATTGAATTCACACCTAGGCAGCTAAGTAAGAAGGAATCTATGAAGCAAAACCTGATTGGTGAATCGCCCGCTTTTCTCGCTGTATTAGATAAAGTATCACAACTTGCGCCAATTGAACGCCCGGTACTCATTATTGGTGAGCGTGGTACCGGTAAAGAGCTTATTGCTCAGCGTTTGCATTATTTATCAAGACGTTGGGACAAGCCACTTCTGTCATTAAATTGTGCCACATTGAGCGAAGGTTTGATTGATTCTGAATTGTTTGGCCATGAATCTGGCTCGTTCACTGGGTCAAAAGGCAAACATAAAGGTCGTTTTGAGCGAGCGGAAGGCGGTACCCTTTTCCTTGATGAACTGGCGACTGCGCCACTGTTAGTGCAAGAAAAGTTGCTGCGTGTCATCGAATATGGTGAATATGAACGCGTTGGCGGGCACACTGCTTTGAATGCCGACGTGCGATTAGTCTGTGCGACCAATGCCGACTTACCCAAACTTGCTGAACAAGGTGATTTCCGTGCCGATCTGCTCGACCGGCTTGCTTTTGATGTCATCATGCTTCCTCCTCTCCGCGAGCGAAAAGAAGACATTCTTTCTTTGGCGGAATACTACGCCATTAAGATGTGCCGCGAACTTCAGCTTGAATATTTCGTCGGTTTCACCGCAGAAGCAGAACGCTCGTTACTTGACTACCCTTGGCCAGGGAACGTTCGGGAGCTGAAAAACGTTATTGAGCGCGCGATCTATCAACATGGCTTAAACGCCGATCCAATTGATCAGTTGATATTCAATCCTTTCGCAACCGTCTGGGACAACGCTTTGGGTCACTCGAATGAGCAAGAAGAAGAACAAGATGTGGCCGAACAAAGCACTCAAGTTCATTTCCCGCTCGATTACAAACAGTGGCAAGAAGAGCAAGATATTAGCTTGCTCAACCGTGCGCTGGAAGAAGCTAAGTTCAATCAGCGTCAGGCTGCAGAATTGCTCGGGCTAAGTTACCATCAATTACGTGGAATGGTTCGCAAATATGGGTTAGTCGGGCAAAGTTGATGCCGGGTTGAACTCAATATTTGCTATCACAAACAGAAACGAGACCTAAACATGCGTAACAATTTAGGTCTACAGTGATAATTAGACTAGGTCTTTTTATCTAACACACTGCGAGCAAAAGATTTTGTATTTGGAGCGAGTTCACAAAGGTGTTAAATTAGCGGGATCATTTTCGCTTGTAACGCCAGATGAGTAACTTCGATGAAACAAGCAAGATCCAATGAACATTTCATATTATGAATGCTTTTATAAGATTATCGCTGAGCCTTATCGGGATTAGCTTACTTACCGCCTGTGGCGATGAGATCGACCACAATGATATTCGCCAAACAGGATTTGTGTTTTGTGGGCAAGGTAAGCCAACAACATTTAACCCACAATTGGTTGATAGTGGTATTACTGCTGAAGCATTGAGCCCTCAGTTGTATGATACGTTGCTTACGCTCGATCCGACATCCCATAAGCCGGTTGCCAATATTGCACAAAGCTGGTCAGTAAATGCAGATGGGACTGAATACACGTTTAAGCTCAAGCACGGTGTTCAATTTCAGTCGACATCTTGGTTTACACCCAGCCGAGCACTGAATTCGCAAGACGTCGTGTTTAGCTTCAAACGAATCATTGATGACAACCACCCTTTCCATCAAGTGGGCGGTGGTTTGTATCCATGGTTTGCCGGTCTGGATTTCAAGAACTTGCTGCAAGATGTCATTGCCATCGACAATGACACCGTCATGTTTAAGCTTTCAAAGCCAAACTTCTCTTTTCTGGCCAACATTGCCACCAGCCACGCAGTATTGCTATCAGCTGAGTACGGACAACAACTCGCGGCTAAAGATCATAAAGAGCAGATTGATCAATTTCCCATTGGTACAGGCCCATTCCAGCTAAAAGAGTTCCAGGTGAATGATTTAATTCGCTTAGAGCGTCATGCTCAATACTGGAACTCTCCAGCGAAAATGGAACAGGTGGTTTTTGATATTTCGCATCGTGGAACCGGCACACTGGCAAAATTACTAAGAAATGAATGCGATGTGTTGTCTTCGCCAATTTCAAGCCAGATACCAGTCATTCAGGAAAATGAAAATCTGGAATTGAAAGCGACACCAGCGAACAACGTCTCTTTCATCGCCATTAATACTGGCAACCCTGCGCTGACTGATCCTCGAGTTCGTCAAGCGCTTAACCTTGCGATTAACCGACAAAACATATTGGATTCCGTCTATTACGGAACAGGGACTCAGGCCTACACCTTGCTCCCGCCAAACTCATGGGCTTATCAAAAAGACAGTGTCAAAATACGCTACGACAGAAATTACGCTCTCGCGCTTCTTCGTGAGGCTGGCTATCAAGAAGGCTTAGCGCTCACCATGTGGGTGCCGCTAGAACCTCGCGCGTTCAACCCAAGTCCTCGTAAAACGGCAGAGTTGATACAAGCTAACTTTGCCGATATTGGTGTGGATTTAACCTTGTTGACAGATGATAGGTTTGAACGTGTCGATTTGGATAATCTGGACAATCTTGATTTGCTGCTTACGGGGTGGATAGGTGATACGGGTGACCCAGATAACTTCTTCCGACCGTTATTGTCATGTGAGTCTGACCGAGTTGGCCTGAACGTTTCGATGTGGTGTAACGATGATTTCGATTTCCTACTGGATTTAGCGATAGAGACGCAGGAACCACGATACCGTTTGAACCTCTACCGTCAGGCGCAAAACATATTGAATGAGCAATTCCCTGTTATTCCACTAGCGCATGGTGTGCAATTCCGTGTTCACGACAAATCGCTGACAGGCTTTAAATCAAGCCCTTTCAATGCACAACCATTTGATAGAGTTGAGAGAGTTCACTGATGTTTTTGTATACCATTCGACGCTTTAACCTGTTTTTCATCACATTGATGATCCTCACTTTAGTGGGCTTCTCTCTACTGCGTCTCGATCCTCTATCGCATTGGGCACAAGTTGAGTTTTGGTCGGGTTGGCAAAGTTATCTTGTTAATCTGTCACAGCTTGATTTCGGCTACAGCAAGAGTGGCAATGCCATTTTCGATGAGTTAGCCATCGTGTTCCCGGCAACGTTAGAGCTGTGCTTTTTTGCTTTTCTGGTTTCGCTGTTTATTGGGATTCCATTAGGAACTCTGGCGGGGATGAAACAGGGAAAAGTGTTAGATACCAGTATCTCGTTTTTAGCCATGTCCGGGTATTCCGCGCCAATTTTTTGGGTGGCGTTGCTACTTATCATGGTATTTTCACTCGAGTATCAATTTTTCCCGGTGGCTGGCCGCTATGACCTGCTGTATGAAATCGATCATATGACTGGCTTTGCCATCGTCGATGCCTTTATGGCAAAGGGCGAGTATCGTGCCCATGCATTGCAAAGTGTTATTGAGCATATGGTGCTGCCTTGTTTGGTACTGGCACTCGCACCAACGACCCAAGTTATTGGTTTAATGCGTTCGTCGGTTGCCGAAGTAATGAGTCAAAATTACATTCGTGCCGCTCGAATTAAAGGTCTTTCCAACCGAGAGATCATCACACAGCACGTACTGCGCAACGCGATTCCGCCAATCGTGCCAAAAGTCGGCGTTCAACTATCAAGCATGATCACCCTTGCGATCATTACCGAGTCTGTTTTCAACTGGCCAGGTATTGGCCGCTGGCTATTAGATGCGCTGGCAAACCAAGATTATGCCTCTATTCAGGCAGGCGTTATGGTGCTTGCAACCCTGGTTCTGACCGCCAATATCCTTTCGGATTTGATTGGTGCCATGATCAACCCTCTGGTGAGAAAGGAATGGTATGCTAACAAATAACGTTTATCAGGAAGAACACATTCCAACTCAGTTCGAACGATTCTGGCGCAGTTACCGCGCTAACGGTTTGGCAATGTTTGGCTTATGGTGTCTCACTTTCATTGTATTAATCACCCTATTTGCGCCGTTAATCGCACCTTTTGACCCTCAGGCTCAATCTGGCGAGCTACTTGTACCGCCTTCTTGGTCACCATCAGGTTCTGTCGATTACTTTTTAGGAACGGACGACTTGGGACGCGATATTCTGTCACGTCTTATCATCGGGTCTCAGCTCACGTTTGGTGCAGCAGTGGGTATAACAGTCACGGCAGCCATCATCGGTTGCCTGATTGGTGTATTGGCCGGCATGACTAAAGGTCTACTATCCAGTACCTTGAACCACCTTCTCGACACAGTAATGTCCATTCCCTCGCTACTATTGGCGATCATTTTTGTGGCATTTCTGGGGTTCGGCGAGTTCAATATCTTGCTGGCGATTTGTTTGGCGCTCATTCCGCGTTTTATTCGCTCGGTTTACATTGCAGTCCACACCGAGGTAGAAAAAGACTACATCATGGCGGCACGTCTGGATGGTGCAAATGATTTCTATCTACTTTGGAGCTCGATACTGCCAAACGTGCTTACCGTCATCGCCGCAGAGTTCACTCTGGCGCTTTCTACTGCGATTTTAGATATCACCGCGTTGGGCTTTCTGGGTTTGGGAGCACAAGCACCAAGTACTGAATGGGGCGCTATTTTGGGCGATTCAGTCGAACTTATTTACATCGCACCGTGGACGGTAACCCTGCCAGGCCTCACTATCATGTTTACTGTCATTACCCTAAACTTAGTAGGTGAAGGGGTACGCCGATCGCTTAATGCGGGGATCGAATAATGCCGTTATTAGACATTCGTCATTTGACCATTGAAATTGAAACACCTCAGGGAATGGTACGAGCTGTAGACAGAATGAGCCTAACGTTAAACGAAGGTGAAATTCGCGGCTTAGTAGGTGAATCCGGCTCAGGAAAAAGTCTGGTTGCTAAAGCCATTGTTGGCGTTAGCAAAGATACCTGGCGAATCACCGCAGACCGAATGCGCTTGGGAAATATCGACCTCTTGCAGCTTACTCCTAAGGAACGGCGTAAAGTTATCGCACGAGATATTGCGATGATTTTTCAGGAGCCTTCGACCTGTCTGGATCCTTCAGAGGAAGTGGGCCGCCAACTAATTGAATCGATCCCTTCTCGATCTTTTGATGGTAAATGGTGGGAGCGATTTAAGTGGCGTAAAAAACAAGCCATTGCCCTACTCCATAAAGTTGGTATCAAAGATCACAAGCGGATAATGGGCAGCTACCCTTACGAGCTCACGGACGGTGAGTGTCAAAAAATCATGATTGCCATGGCGATTGCCACTAAGCCTAAATTGCTGATCGCAGACGAACCGACCAATGACCTTGACCCAATCACTCAGTCGCAGATCTTGCGTCTGTTGAGCCGGATGAATCAGCTCAACAACACAACGATTTTGCTTATTGGCCATGACCTAACCACCATCACACAGTGGGCAAACCGCATTACCGTGATGTATTGTGGTCAGTCTGTTGAGTCTGCTGACACACGTAAGATAATTGCAGCACCCAAGCACCCTTACACAGATGCTCTGCTAAAGGCGATGCCAGACTTTAATGACTGGGTGCCACACAAGCAGAAACTCCAGTCTCTGCCTGGCTCGATTCCACCTTTGCAGCATTTGCCAATCGGTTGTCGATTAGGTCCGCGTTGTCCTTATGCGCAAAAACAGTGTGTTGAAATTCCGCATACCCGACGAATCAAAAATCATAAGTTTAACTGTCACTTTCCACTGAACACGGAGAAAAAGTCATGAGCGCGCTACTTGAAGTCGATAATTTATCGAAGCAATTTGTCACGCGCTCACGGTTTTTTAAACGTCAGACGAATGTCGCGGTAAAACCGGTCAGTTTCACCCTTGAACCAGGGCAAACTATCGGCTTTATTGGGCAAAACGGTTCAGGTAAGTCGACTCTGGCTCGTATGCTGGCTGGTGTTGTTGCGCCAAGCTCTGGCGAGATTCGCGTAAATGGTGAACGTTTGGAACATAAAGATTATGCGACGCGCTGCAAGCTGATTCGTATGATTTTTCAGGATCCGAATACCTCGCTAAACCCACGAATTCAAATTGGTCGCATATTAGAAGGTCCGTTAAAACGAAATACCAACATGCCGCCGGATGCGCGAATGAAACGTGTAAAAGACACTCTTCGCCGAGTTGGCTTACTACCTGAACATGCCTACTTTTATCCGCAGATGCTGGCCGCCGGACAAAAACAACGTGTCTGTCTGGCTCGCGCTTTGATACTTCAACCTTCGATTATTGTGGCGGATGAAGCGTTAAACGGTCTCGATATGGCTATGCGCTCACAGATTCTGAATTTATTCTTAGAACTACAAGAAGAGATGGGCTTGTCTTTCGTTTATGTGTCGCAGCACATTGGTATCGTCAAACACATTACGGATAAAGTCATGGTCATGCATGAAGGCGAAGTGGTGGAATGTGGTGATACTCAACAGGTTCTTACCCACCCTGAGCACCCAATTACTCAACGATTGGTTGAAAGTCACTTTTACAAAGCGCCCAACCACTCAATGTAATGAAAAAGCCTGCATTATGTGCAGGCTTTATTAATTCATGGGCTAGTCAATGATCTTGCGATTTAACTATCGTCTACCAGCGAGTTTACGAAGTTCGAAATCAAACTCATCCGGAAACAGAACAACACCCTCTTCGTTCTGATTTGGGAATACCACAACCGAAAGCTCGTCATCTTCCAGTCCCACAGTCCAGCGGCTGTGCCACTTATTAAGTGAGATGGCTTCTGGTTCGCAATTTTCCCATTCACCTGTTGCCCATTGCTGAGCAAACTCTTCGTTCGGCCATACTGGGACACAATCGTCATCTTCTGTATTCAGCATCACGCAACCGTGTTCATCTTTTAGAATCCATACCTTGCGATTCGCGACGATCTCTTTTACGCAGTACTTCAACCGTTGTTCTTCATTATAACGATTGATGGTATCCATTTGCTCTTGGGTCAATGCCTCGGACATGTTGGTCTCCTGTTTCCCATAGAAAAATGCCCACCTATCGGCGGGCATTTCAATTATAAGCTGGTAATGTGAAAATTACGCTAATTCAGTTTGAAGCCAAGGCCAGCCTTGCTTCTTACGGCTTAGAGTATTTTCCATCATTAGCATGCCGTTGTCTTCATGCTTAACTAGCTTCTCTGCCCACTCACCTTTGTATAGAAGACGAGTTTGAGCAGTAGTGATGTCTGTTAGCATCACAGCAGCGAACGCTAGGTTATCTTTCTCACAACGAGACTCCAGGTCTGCTTCTAGTGCTTCGATCATACCGTCAACTTGCTCTAGTGTTGCAAGTTCAACCTGACCTACTACTACGTCACGACCGTTGAATGGGTAACCTTTCAGGTCTTTTTCAACTAGCTCAGCTGCTGACAGACCTTCGATGTTTGTTTTCGCGATCAGAAGATCTTTCGTGAATGCGTCAACGTCTTGTACGTCTGCGATTGCAGCTAGCTCAGCAACGGCATCTTTGTCTTTTTGAGTACAAGTTGGAGAAGCGAAGCCCACTGTGTCAGATAGGATTGCTGACATCATTAGCTTAGCGATTTGAGGCTTGATCTCGTGACCTTCAATCTTGAACATGTTGAATAGTACCGTGTTAGTACAACCAACAGGCCAGATCCATGCTTCCATTGGGTTTACTGTCATCACGTCACCTAGACGGTGGTGGTCAACGATACCCGCAATTTCAGCTTCAGCGATGTCGTCTGGTGCTTGCGCTAGATCTGAGTAGTCTACTAGCCAAACAGTTTCACCCGCTACTGAAGTGCGAAGTTCTGGAACTTCTGCGCCAGCTACTTCAAGGATGTGCTGAGTTTCACGGTTGATTTCGCCCTGACGAATTGGCATTGCTTCAACACCACGCGCCGTAAGAAGTTCAGTTGCAACGAGTGCACTACAAATACTATCACTGTCTGGGTTCTTATGACCTACAACTAGAATCATGTCTCTTCCTATTCAAGTCAATTTGATACGCTTCCGGATAATGGCATCTTGTGCCTTGGAAGCTGTTTGCTCACAAAGGCCCGTACTTTACCTGATTTGACGGACTTTGACACGAAGAAAAGTGCATAACTCTATTGCGAATAAATCTCATTACAATATAATGATAATTATTCCCATTTGCATTTGAGCCTAGAATGAACGCGACGAGATTTTTGCATTCAGCCCAGCACTTGCTTCGGCCAACTCAGTTCCGCCTAGCGTATAAACGCCTGCTTATTCCTGTCTTTATGCTCGCGTTGTTGATCAATGAACACACTCGTGATGTCGCAGTTACAACACTGTCCGACTCCTTTTGGGCAGTATCGTGTTATGTCTGTGCGACTCTGGTGATTTATCATTACCTTTCCCACTTATTATCGAAACCGAATCGTTTTACCGAGCTCTATCGTCACTCTCAAACTCATCAGGTATTATTCGCTGCGCTGCTTGGTGCCTTGCCCGGATGTGGCGGCGCAATTGTTGTGACGACTCAGTTTATCAGTGGACGAGTTGGTTTTGGCGCCATTGTCGCTGTACTGACATCAACAATGGGTGACGCGGCTTTTTTACTACTCGCGGCAAAACCCATGGTTGGGTTGGGCGTAGTTATTACAGGCATCGTTGTCGGCACGATTTCCGGGCTGGTTGTAAATGCTTTTCATAAAGAAGATTTTTTACGCCCTGTCCATAAAATAGATCCAAATGAATCTTTTGATACGCAAAGCCAGAGCGAGCGCTATAACGAACAAGAACAAAAGGCGATCAATTTACAAGGCACATTCTGGAAATGGCTGCTATTGCCGACCAGTATTATCGCACTGATGATGTCTTTCCAATTGGATATCAACAAGTTGCTTAACTTGCCATCAAATACCATTGAATGGGTTGGGGCGACTTTCTCGGTAATGACGATGTCACTTTGGGCAATGACCAAAGAGCTGGGCTGTTACCAATCGACGGTATCCGAAGATGCGAAAATTACCGACTCCCATCCGATTCAAAAAGCGGCGCAAGATACTAACTTCGTCAGCGCGTGGGTGATCATTGCCTTCCTCGCTTTTGAGTTTACGACGTACTTTTCGGGGCTGGATATAGCCAGTTCTCTCTCGGATTGGGGGATCTGGATGCCATTGGCCGGTCTGGCAATTGGCACGCTTCCAGGGTGTGGACCTCAGATTTTAGTGACAAGTTTGTATCTTTCCGGTGCTGCACCATTTTCAGCGCAAATAGCCAATGCAATCTCAAACGATGGTGATGCCCTTTTCCCGGCTATTGCAATGGCCCCAAAAGCAGCACTTGTTGCGACTATTTACTCATCGATTCCTGCATTTATTGTTGGTTACGGTTACTACTTTTTATTTGAGCTTTAACCGCTTCAAAATGTAAAAAGAGCCCCATTTGAGGCTCTTTTCTACGCTTAATTCATCACACTATACCGTGACGATGGCTTTTGCATTCAAGCCCTTATCCAGGCTAACTAAAAACATCTGACAAGGGTCTTGATTCAGCTTTTCTCCCGTCCAGAAATCATACCAGTCGACAGGCTTGTCCGAAGTCAGCGTAAACTCCGTTGCGTCTTGATTTGAGAAGTTAAACAAACAATGCAGATCATTTTTCGATGTTAGCTTCAAAAATGCGTGATTTAAATTCAATGACGAAAAGATGGCAGACTCTTGGCTGCGACGCTGGCGCAACATAAGTTTCGACAACGTTTTGCTCGCAAATGGGGTAATCTCTGGCAGTGGATCGCCAGAAAGTAACAAGCCGCCACAAGCCAAAAGTACAGTACGATGAAATTCGTAGTCCTCACGCGAAGCCGCTTGATTTGGTAACGAGGTAAACGTTGCGCAGTCTGGGTCAATCTGCCAAAGCTTTCGGTGCTGCCAACTGCGGTAAAATGTTTCTTTTGCGATCTGTTCGAAGCGATGACTATGACGTTCAACGTCATCGGAAACACGCATCGCATCCACCAGCCCCAGTGAAGGCCACATTGGCGCATTACAACCCAGCAGCCAAGCGTCACCCGCCCCTTTCGCTATCGCTTCCATTCCCATTCGGTACGCTTCAACGCCTGTCACTCCAGACTGGCTGCGTTTTCCTTTGAGGGTCCCCCAATAGTTGGCATCCAGCTTAAACAGTTCGACGCCCCACTCTTCACGCATAACAGACACCACATGGGTAAGGTGATCTTGGACTTCTGGATGAGAAGTATCGAGAATATACCACGGTGTGCATCGCCAGCCTCCGTAGGTAACATCTTCAGCTTTCATTAAACTGCCATCATGATGGCGCACAAACCAGTCAGGGTGTTGTTTGAACACTTCCGACTCTGGTTGAGCAATAAATGGCGCCATCCAAATCGCTGGCTTTTTCCCCTTAGAACGAATGTTCTGAATTAACTCTTTTACACCACCAGAAAATTTATCCGAAGGCGTCAGCCAGTCCCCCATGAACGCCTGATAGCCATCGTCAAGTAACACCCACTCAAGATCCGCCAGCTTATCGTTCATACACTCGACGTTTTGCAGAATGTTCGTTTCTGTCACGTCAGCGTAATAGGCGTACCACGAGCACCAACCTACAGGAGCGCGTTGTGTGACACCGTTACGTACCGGATGATTGTCTGTAATCATCTTGCTGAATTGTTGGTAAAGTGCTGACAATGATGTTCCGCTCAGCACGGTAACAGACTCCAAAGCATTACTTTCCCAGTCGGTCACTTGTGTATGCTCGCCATCAATAGCCGCAGCCAGAGTCCACTGATCTTCATGCAATCGCACATCAAAATAGCCAGCGAAGCGACGGCAACTGGTAAAGCCAAATAACGTATACCCATCAGAGTCTTCAACCACTAAGTAGTTGTAGTAACGCTTGGGTTCATCTTGAGAATAGATCCGATAACTCGGATTGTTATCAGGACAACGACCAACATCAATGGGCTGGCTTATAGTCCCCGAGGTTTGTGCCAGCATCTGAAAACCGTCTCCGATCACGCGAGCGCCATGTTCATATAAAAATGGGACTTCAAAGAGCACTTCGCGATCAGTAAAGGTCTTCTGGTGGATACCAGCAAAAGAAAAGTGTACTTGATTGCCGATGACATCGGCGCGCAGGTCGTTATCAACGACGGTAATTTCTATGCGATTAGCGAACTGAAAGGTTTGAGTCATATTAGATCTACTTAGTTATTATTATCTTTATACCCAAGAGACTTGGTTCAATATGAACCGTTTAGGTACGGTCACCATTATCCTACGGTTTAGAAGCGTAAATCGTTAGTTGCCTCACGAATACACCTTAGCTCTTAGTGAAACATAATTATTGAGATAACGCTCCCCAAAATTCAGCTAAAAAAATACCAGCCCGGAGGCTGGTATTGGATTTTGTATTTGTGCTTGTATTAAGCAACTTCGATTGGACCACCGAATGATGTGACCGGCGGCACTTTACCTGTGAACTTCTCAAAGTCGACGATACAAGTGTTCGCAGAAGTAGCCTGTGCAAGCTCAGACGAACCGATGTCTTGCGTTAGCGTGTTAGGGTCACCGTACGTACAGATAGCGCCTTCTTTCTCATTGAGAGGACCATACCAGGCACCTTCTTCGATACGAACAACGCCACGTGGGTAACTATCGGTCAGAACCGCACCCGCCAAAAGCTGACCACGACCGTTAAATACACGCACCAGGTCACCATCTTTAATGCCTTTCGCTTTTGCATCAACCGGGTTGATGTAAACAGGCTCACGACCTTGCACCGCGTAAGTGGCGCGGAACTCTTCAGATTCACACATTTGTGAGTGCAAGCGCTTGTCTGGGTGACAAGACTGCAACCAGAATGGGTATTTGTCTGAACCCGGACCACCGTGTGAACGTTCTGATTTTTCGAACCACATTGGGTGCTCTTGGCAATGTTCGTAACCGTAACGGCCGATCTTACGAGAGGTAATCTCGATGAAACCAGATGGCGTACCCAGTGGATTCAACTCTGGGTCTTTACGGAAATCCGCGTGACGAACCCAAGGTTTGCCTTCACCAAAGTCCAGTACACTCTTCTCCCAGAATTCGTTGAACTCTGGCATTTCGAATTTACCTTCATTGGATTTCTTACAATCGTTGTACAGGCTTTCGATCCATTCCATCTCACTCATACCACGAGTGTACTCTTCACGGCGACCAAAGCGCTGTGTCAGTTCACTCATGATCTGGAAGTCAGGTTTAGATTGGAACAGTGGATCCACCAAACGGTGCATCGCCACCAAACCACGGCTTGAGTATGATCCATAAACGTCGATATCGTTACGCTCCCACTGAGTACAAGCTGGTAATACGATATCAGAGAAGCGACAAGTTGCCGTCCACGCAAATTCAATGGTCACAACCGTTTGTAGCTTCTTGAACGCTTTCTTCATACGGTTGCGATCTTGGTGATGGTGCCATGGGTTACAACCCGAGATAACCATCATTTTGAAATCTGGCAGTTTAACTTTGCCGCCGTTGTAATTGATCTCTTTACCTGGCTCCAGAATAGCATCAATCCAACGTGCTACCGGGATAGTACGGCTGTAGCCGTTGAAATCATTATTATCCCACTTCGGCTTCATACCTTGGTCAAGGTTACGCGGGAAGCCACCAGGGCCTGCGAAACCCGTTGATGGAACACCGATACTTGAGTAGTGGTGACCATAAGAGATACCGCCGCCCGGCAGACCAATCTGACCAACCATTGCCGCAACAACCGCAGCCGCCCAATATGGTTGCTCGCCGTGTTCCTGACGCTGAATACACCAGCCCATTAAGATTTGTGTACGACCATTAACCAACATGCGGGCGAATTCGCGAATCTTATCCGCCTTCACACCACAAATTGATGCCGCCCACTCAGGAGTCTTCTCCGTTTTATCTTTGGTTTGACCCTGAACGTATTGAATGAACTCTTCAAAGCCTAAACAGTAGGTCTCAATGAATTTCTTATCGTATAGCTCTTCGTTGTACAGCACGTGTGCAACAGCCAGCATGAACGCTACGTCGGTCATCGGGTTGATGTACAGGTGATCGTTCTCTAGGTAGCGCTGAGTTTTGTTCTTCACCGGGTCAACAGACAGAACGTTGATCTCACCTTTCGCGACTTTCTCTTTTAGCTGTTCAAGATACTTGAAAGATTCGTGCGTTTCACAGTTCCAACCTACCTGAAGGTTTTTCACTGGATCGTTTGCCCACAGAACAATGTTGTCCGAGTTGTCTAGGATTTCAGACCAAGAGGTACCTTGTGCATAAACTTCTGTTGAACCGAGTACGTAAGGCATGATGGTTTGACCCGCACCGGTCGAGTAGTCGCCAACTTTCGTAATGAAGTTACCATGCATGCCCACCGCACGTTGCATGTGTGCGGTACAATTGTTGAACGCACCCGTTTGGTTCCAGCCAGTTTGGCCAGCGTGTAGCGCCCACGGACCGTATTCTTTCTGTACACGCTCTAACTCACGGTAGAACAGATCCAGCGCTTCATCCCACGTTACACGGATAAAACGGTTGTTGCCGCGAGTATCTGCGCTGTACTTGTGCTTTTTCAGCCAATCCAGACGAACCATTGGGTAACGAACACGCGATGGGCTGTAAATGATGCCTTTGATGCCGTTCAGCATCTCTGTCGGGTTCTTATCAAGCTCTAGTGGTTTGATCTCCTGAACCTTACCCGCGTAGATATGAGCGCGGAAAGCGCCCCAGTGCGAGCCCGTCACTTTCCAGGTACCAGTCGATTCCGCGGCTTTTGCAGAAGCTGACGCTAATAAGCTTGGACCGATAACTGACGCGGCACTTGTCGTTGCTACGCCTTTAAGAAAACTTCTTCGTGTAATAGCCATTTAAAATTCTCCAATCCGACGCTTATTAGTGGTGGCCTTCAGCATAATCTGAAGAGTGCTTCTGTAGATATTTCAAGATAAGCGCTTCGCTGTCCGTATCCAGGTTCACGAACGCTAACATACCGTCGAACATACCTGGCCAGGTGTTCGCGTCGAAGTGCGCTTCAGCAGGTTGCGTGTGACATACTGAACAGTTGGTTTTATACGCTTCACGAGATTTTTCCCATACTGGATTGATATCGTTCAACGCCGACTCTTTCTTCAGCCAAGCTTTTGCTGTCACTTTTTCCCATGGAAGACCAGTGAGTTCGTCAACACGTTTTTCACCTGTCGTTACCATGTTGCTGTCGGTAGACGCTTCTTTTAGCAGAGATGCTGTAGCAATGTTCTTACCGAAATCTTCTTGGATTACACGACCAAAGCCTTTCGCTTTACGCCAGCCATCGATTTCGATTTCAACAAAGTCGCCTTTTTCTTCGATAACTTTTACGGTCGATGCCGGGTTTAGAAGACCCGCTTCTTTAGTGCCTTGCTCATCAAAGTAAAGTGGAAGATGACGAATGCTGACTAGCTGCTGACCTACTGCGTAATCCGTGTTTGATGTCATTTGTTCCAGATCGCCGACAATACCGCCGATGCTATCCATACCAGCAGGTAAGTTGTGCGCAATGCCTTTGTGGCAGTCGACACAGCTTTGATCTTTCTCTGCGGCTTGTTTCATTTGAATACGCGCGGTCGGAGACATCTGGTCGAAGTCCATCGAGTCGTAGTTGTGGCAGTTTTTACATTCAAGAGATTTGTTCGCAGAAAAACGATCCCATTCATGTTTGGCTAACTCGATACGGCGCTCTTCAAACACCCCTTCTTCATCGTAGTTACCAAATACTTGTGCAAATACTTCTTTAGAAGCCTGCATCTTACGAGCGATTTTATCTGTCCAGTTATGTGGCACGTGACAATCAGGACAAGTCGCACGTACACCAGAGTGGTTTTTCCAGTGAACCGTGTCTTGCAGTTCAACATAAACGTTGTCGCGCATGGTGTGACAGCTGATACAGAACTCTTCCGTGTTGGTTGCTTCTAACGCTGTGTTGAAGCCACCCCAGAAAATAACGCCTGCGATAAAGCCACCCATAGTTAGCACACCAAGGCTGATATGCACGGCAGGGCGTGTCATCGTACGCCACAGTTTAATGGTTAATGATTTCATTATTTGCTCTCTTAAAATCTTTTCAAAAGTGTGGTTATGAGCTCAACGGCTTACATACCGTGCGCACCAGGAGGTCCAAAGAAGAACACCTGCAACATCCATACGATGAATCCGTAACCGCCAACGAAACCCACACTTAAAATTGGAAAGAGAACAACCGCGATAAAGAAAAACGACTTCCATTCAAGGGAGCGTTTTTCACCGCACTCAATATTATTAACATCTTTCATACATTTGCCTACTTTGTATTTAGTGTTATTGAAAAGCTCAGGAAATAGAGCTTAAGTTTTTTACAATTTATAACCGAAAATGTTAGTCCATATTAATAGTAGGGTTCAATCAAATAACGCCCTTCAACCCTTGTTATTCAACACTTTTTTGAGTTCGAACGGAGATGTGTGGGATTGATATTATTTATTAAAAAACATGAACAGATATGAAAAAATAAGTCTTTTAAATAAACGTTAAATTAGTAACAATATAAAAACACAAATAACATTTTCACGTTAAACATTACGGGGAAAATGCATTTTCATAGCGAAGAAAAACCAAATAATGTAAACAAATTGATAAGAAATGATTTATAAAGGAGGCTTTAACTCGCATTTAAAGTCATTCGAAAAATATGAGTTAATATAGAAAGGGTAAAGACGAGAACTTAGGAGAATTGATGGACAGCGTAGTAGATATTAGCTGGATAAAACTGGCGTTATTCAGCTTGATTTTGCTCATCCCACTGGCAATTAACTATCGCTACAAATTGGGAATTGCGAAAGACACTACGATCAGTGTTCTTCGTATGACAGTGCAGCTGATCCTGATAGGCGTTTACTTAGAGTACCTTTTCCACCTAAATAGTTTACTGATAAACGTGCTATGGATAGCTGTCATGATTGTGGTTGGCGCAAGCACGATTGCGGGTAAAGCTCACTTACCTAAAAAACCATTGATGCTGCCTTTGATCACAGGGCTTGTTTGCGGTCTATGCCCGCTTCTGATTGCCATGACAGTAGGTTTAGTTCAGCCGACTCCTCTTTATAGTGCCCAATACATGATTCCTCTGGCGGGTATGTTGTTAGGTAATAGCTTAAGCAGCAACATCATCGCGCTACAAAACCTCTTTACCGCCTTTGAAGAACGTAAGACAGAGTATGAAGCCGCTATTTCACTTGGTGCATCTCCTAAATACGCTTCATTTCCCTTTGTTCAAGAGGCGCTAAGAAAATCCATGGCTCCAATCTTAGCATCAATGACTGCAACTGGCCTTGTCACGCTTCCAGGGATGATGACAGGGCAGATCTTAGGAGGAGCAAGCCCTCTGGTCGCGATAAAGTATCAATTGGTGATCATGTTAGCGATTTTCGTCATGTTAAATATATCTGTGGTTATCACCCTAGAAATGACATTGAGCAGCGTGCAAACCAAAGAAGGCCGAATTAGAGTAAAAATTGAGCAAAAAAGTTCTACAAAATAAGCTCGACTTACTCGCATATAACCGTTTAATTTTATAATATTTTCTGCAGTCAGATAGATACACACGATCTTTAAGACAGGTTATCCACAGAAAATGTGGATAAGCAATGAAAAAACATACGCAATCAGAAACATAACAGGTTGTCTGGAAAAAGGTTTTTCCGAAACGTAACGGTCATAAATTGATCACTTAGCTGAAATACTCTAGTTTTAGAGTGCAGGGAGTAGCATAAAGGAGCAACTATCATGGATGTATTAATGGTCTCTGAAAAGTATGATGAATTGTTGTCTGACACGCCGCTGGAGTGGCTGGTTCAGGTACCAAATGAAATGACGTCACACTGGGTGCCGATCGAGTTTGGGATTAACGAAGAGTTGGTATAGCTGCATAGGTTTAAAGCGAGCAGACGCAAGACAACAGAAAAGAGAAAGGCGAGCTATTTGAGCTCGCCTTTTACTAATCTGAAATAGAGAAGATCACTGATTATCTCAGGTGCTTGTCTTCATCACGCAGGTAAATCATCCAGTACCACATACCGACAAACACACCGCCACCGATAATATTCCCTAACGTAACAGGGATCAGGTTGTTGAGAATGAAGCCTGTCATGTTCAAATCCGCGTAATTCGCAATATCTGCGCCAGTCATTTGCCAGAACGCTTCTGGAGCAAAGTATTTAATCCCAATCGCCATTGGAACTTGGAACATGTTCGCAATACAGTGCTCAAAACCTGCTGACACAAACATGGCAACGGGTAGAATCATTACCGCAATCTTATCGGTTAAGGTGCGTCCACTGAATGTCATCCAGACAGCAATACAAACTAAAACGTTACACATTATGCCTAGAGCGACTGCCGCGAAGAAACCGTGATGTAATTTATGCTGGGAAATAGCCATGGCATTTAAGCCGACCTGCCCACCATCAAACATATACTGCTTGCTGACCAGCATACAAGCCACCAGCATAGCGGCACCAGCCATGTTACCAAAGTAAACCACAAACCAGTTTTTAACTAGCGCCTTCCAGGAAATTTTTCCACTGGCGCGCGCTACCAGTGTCAACACCGAGCTGGTGAAAAGCTCTCCGCCTGTGACCACAACAAGGATCAATCCAAGACTAAACGCAAGACCACCAATTAAACGCGTCATGCCCCAAGGTAAGTCGCCTGCACCCGTTGTTACGGTTGTATAGAAAATGAATGCAATACCAATATGAAGCCCTGCGGAGATGGCAAGTAAGAAGGATTTAACAGGTGCTTTAGTCGCTTTACCTACACCAACTTCGGCAGCGCGTTCAGCAGCTTGCGGCGGTAGTAATGAGTCAAACTGATTGAAATTCATGGTGGCGTAACATTTAGAAACAATTAAGGAGGCGGCGATAATCGCGCGATTTTCACACTTTTTCAAGGGGTATTTGTAGTGTTAACTAAAAATATTGTTTGCGGGATGTTTATCACCAAATCTGGGACACTAAAATGGCAAATTTTTACTGTCATTGATATGTGACAAGAATATTTTCTTTCGAACAAAAATCCCACGTTATATCAGCCTGATAGCAATACAGTTAACACTTCTCGCGGTTTTGTGTTGCTCTAGTTGGTTTTTGAGACTAGCTTGGATAAAAAAGCGCAAAGGAATTATTTATGAAATATTCAGCGGAACACATGGCCGAATTGAATCTACTTCTTCAGTTCGATTTAAGCAGTGCGGCAACGGGCATTAAAGTTCACAAAGATGCGTCCGAAGAAACGCAAACTGCCATTGCTCGTCTGTATGAGAAAAAACTCTGCACACAGCCTGATGGTGGCTATTTAACTGACGAAGGTATCGAGGTCGCAGAACACGCAGAAAAAATCTTACGAGTACTAGCAGCAAGCTAATCTAAACGTCAATGGCTGCATGATTAGCGTTCAAGCCGTCAAAAGCGGTTTGAAACTGTAACATCGCTAGCTTGATCGCTCAAATATCAATCACCTTTCCTCCTATAAAGTGCCATCATCATTGATGGCATTCACATATTTTCCCAATAGGTTTACACTTATTTCTAATACACTGAAGTTTGACTATTGCAATCAATAACGTACATCGATACCAGATTAGACGCCTGATAAGGTATCCCCTCCCTTGCTTCAGTGAACAATACAACGCGCATAACTCTGTTTAACAATTTTAATTTAGTCGGGAAGAGACATATGGCAAACACATTGATTGTAGGTGCAGGCTGGCTAGGTACACCACTCGCCCAAGCGTTAGTAGACGAAGGACAGACTGTTGTAGTGACTCGCCGCAGCCAGGAAAGGTTGGATGAATTACCATCGATACTCATGAACGCTGAGATCCTCGATCTCACTCAACCACACGCAGAAATAAAATTGCCAGAGCTTATCCAGCGGTATCAAATTAAGCACATCGTCGGTGCGTTTCCCCCTGGATTTAGAAAAGGTGGTGGTCAAGAGTATGCTCAGCAATGGGCAACCTTAGTTGAAACCGCAAAGCAGCAAGAGATTGAAAAGTTAGTGATGATCAGTTCCACGACGGTCTACCCTAATTTGCCCTCTGACATGAATGAAGATTCCGCCTCGTTGAAACTGGCACAAAACCATCCTCATTTTTCTGAAAACGCGCAGATCATGTTGCAGGCGGAGCAGTCTGTCATCGACTCTGGTATTCACTATGCCATTTTAAGATGTAGCGGGTTGATTGGCCCGGACAGAAACCCAGCTCGCTTTGCTGCGCGACTCAAACAAGTTAGCCGCAAGGCCCCTGCAAACATGCTTCATCAAAAAGACGCGGTTGCCGCTGCAAAATTTGCACTGGAACACATTGATAATGAAATTGTTAACGTGACAACACCCAATACCGTAAGCAAAGCAGAGTTCTATCAGGCTGCAATCACTAAGAGTGGCGCTGAGCTTTCTCTTCCTCCAGTGACAGAAGATGCCGACAAGCGCATTGTCGCAGATAAGCTCGTTTCGCTCGGTTATCAATTTCAATTTAACTCAACGCTGGATGCACTATGAAGCTTTATCAACATATCGAAACACTCTGGGATTACATGCAACTTAAGCATCAGCTAAAACCAGCGGATTGCTTATTAGTCATGTGCAGTAACGACCTTCGTGTCGCAGAACATGCCGTAAAGCTTTATCAGCAGAAACTTGCACCACTCATTGTGTTCTCTGGCGGTAAAGGGCGATTTACAGATGGTTTGTTTGACAAAAGTGAAGCTGAAACTTTCGCAGAAATCGCACAAGCGGCAGGTGTCCCTGGCGATGCAATATTGTTAGAAACCCAATCAACAAATAGTGGTGAAAACGTACGCTTTACTCATCAGCTACTCGAAAACAGCGGTATTTTGTGTGACTCAGTGATTTTGGTGCAAAAACCATTTATGGAGCGTCGAGCCATCGCTACGTTCGAGAAACAATGGCAATCGCCCTATTCTCAACTTCAAGTGAGCTCCACTGCACATCCGTTCTTCGAGTACATTAATGAAGACATGCCGTTGATGATGGTGTTAGAAGCACTGATGGAAGACTATTCTCGCGTCAAAACCTACCCTGAAAAAGGTTTTCAGACTGAGCAAGTCATTCCGGAAAATGTCGAGTCGTCTTATCAGGCATTACTGCAACGTTTCGGTTTTAACTTCACATAATTGAATAACGCCAAATCGCAAAAAAGCCACCGATTTTGGTGGCTTTTTGGTATGCGTTTAGCGAATCAGGATTATTTACCTAACGCTTCTTTGTAATGCTGACGACAAACTGAAACATAGCGTTCATTACCGCCAATCGCGACTTGGTCGCCCTCTTTGATAGCAACACCATTTTCATCGGTACGAATAACCATATTCGCTTTGCGCCCACAGTGGCAAATCGTCTTAAGTTCTACCAACTTGTCTGCCCAAGATAACAGGTACTTGCTGCCTTCAAAAAGTTCACCAAGAAAATCGGTTCTAAGGCCGTAACAAAGTACAGGGATATGCAGCTTATCCACCACTTCTGTTAGTTGATATACCTGCTCTTTGGTTAAGAACTGGCACTCATCAACAAGAATACAATGTCGCTTTTCAACCTCGTTTAGAGCAGTAATCTCCTGATATAAATTGGTATCCTGGCCAAAAAGATGAGCGTCTGACTGAAGACCAATTCGTGAGCTTACTTTGCCCACACCGTAACGGTCGTCAAGTGCTGCCGTAAATATCACTGGCGTCATGCCGCGTTCTTGGTAGTTAAAAGAAGATTGAAGAAGAGTCGTTGATTTACCCGCATTCATCGCAGAGTAGTAGAAATACATCTGAGCCACAGAGCATTACCTGAAGTTAAAATTATAGAAGTAGAAAATAAAAGGGCTGAATTATCAGCCCTTTAAAAGAAAATTCAATTACTTACGACGCCAAGTTGTGCCTTCTGGACCATCTTCCAGCACGATGCCCATTTCGGTTAGCTTATCGCGTGCCATATCTGCGTTCGCCCAATCTTTAGACGCACGAGAGTCGTTACGCAGTTTGATCAACGCTTCAATTTCTGCCACTTCATCATCATTACCTGCGTCACCTTTTAGGAAGGCTTCAGGATCTTGATAAAGAATACCGATAACATCAGCAAGCTCACGCATTAATGCGCCAAGTTCGCTCGCTTTCTCGACGCTTTCTGTCTTCAGGCGGTTTACTTCACGCGCCATATCAAACAGTACTGAGTAAGCTTCAGGCGTGTTGAAATCGTCATTCATCGCGTTAGTAAAGCGAGAAACGTACTCTTCACCACCAGCTGGTGCTGCTTTTAAATCAAGACCACGTAGCGACGTGTATAAACGCTCAAGTGAAGCACGCGCTTGGTTTAGGTTATCTTCGCTGTAGTTTAGTTGGCTACGGTAGTGACCAGACATCAGGAAGTAGCGTACAGTTTCCGCATCGTAGTGACCTAGAACGTCACGGATGGTGAAGAAATTACCCAGAGACTTAGACATTTTCTCGCGATCGACCATCACCATGCCACTGTGCATCCAAGTGTTCACGTACTTAGTGTCGTGTGCACAGCAAGACTGAGCGATCTCATTCTCGTGGTGAGGGAACTGAAGGTCAGAACCGCCGCCGTGGATGTCGAAGTGGTTACCAAGAATTGACGAGTTCATTGCAGAACATTCAATGTGCCAACCTGGACGGCCAGGGCCCCATGGAGATTCCCAAGTTGGTTCGCCAGGCTTAGACATTTTCCAAAGTACGAAATCTAGTGGGCTGCGTTTTGCTGTTTCGATATCAACACGAGCACCAGCCTGAAGCTGATCCAAGTCTTGTTTAGACAGTTTACCGTATTCGTCAAACTTGCCTACTTCAAACATGACATCGCCGTTATCAGCAACATAAGCAAAGCCACGTTCAATCAGCTTTTCAACCAACTCGATGATTTCTGTGATGAACTGCGTAGCGCGAGGCTCAACGTCTGGGCGCTTCATATTTAGCGCATCGAAATCAGCATGCATTTCGCCAATCAGGCGCTCAGTCAATGAATCACAAGATTCACCGTTTTCTGCCGCACGCTTAATGATCTTATCGTCGATATCGGTGATATTGCGAACAAACGTTAGATCGTAACCCAAGTAACGCAGGTAGCGAGAAACAACGTCAAAAGACACAAAAGTACGACCGTGGCCGATGTGACAGAGATCGTAGATGGTAACTCCACAGACATACATGCCAACTTTGCCGGCTGTAATTGGTTTGAATTCCTCTTTCTGTCTTGTGAGTGTGTTATATATCTTTAACATGATCTCTATCTATGATTGTGAATGATTACAAGAAGGCCGAGTATAACAACTCCGACCTTATTAGGTAATAGGAATTAACCGATAAAACGATAATCGGCTAAACTTCAAGCACAAAACGATTAATTTCTTCTTCCTGAGTTTTTAAAGCGTTGTAACTTAGGCTAGAATCTCGGGCTCAATACAACACAGTAAAGGACAGTAGCATGATCACCCTTCACACTAATTTTGGTGACATCAAGATTCAACTAAACGAAGAGAAAGCGCCAGAAACAAGCGCAAACTTCCTACAGTACTGCCGCGACGGTTTTTACGACAACACTCTATTCCACCGTGTTATTGATGGTTTCATGGTTCAAGGTGGCGGCATGGAATCAGGTCTACGTGAAAAAGCAACACGTGCACCGATCAAAAATGAAGCAAACAACGGCCTTAGCAACAAAGTAGGTACTCTTGCTATGGCACGTACTATGGAGCCGCACTCAGCAAGCTCTCAGTTCTTCATCAACGTAAACAACAACACATTCCTAGACTTCCGTAGCGAAAGCCTAGACGGTTGGGGTTACTGTGTATTCGGTGAAGTTGTAGAAGGTATGGACGTAGTTAACCAAATCAAAGGCGTTAGCACTGGTTCTTACGGCATGCACCAAGACGTACCACTAGAAGACGTGGTAATCAATGGTACAACAATCGAAGAGTAATTCTTACGAATTATTCCCACCACTTAATTAAATGGGGAGGCCTCGCCTCCCCTTATTTCTATGACAACATTATTTATATCAGACCTGCACCTTACGCCGTCACGCCCTGACATTACAGAGTGTTTTGTGACGTTTATGCGCACAGAAGCCCCAAAAGCCGACGCTTTATACGTATTAGGCGATCTTTTCGAGTTTTGGGTCGGTGACGACGACAAAACGCCTTTCGCAAACCAAATTCGGACCGAATTTAAAACGCTTACCGACAGCGGTGTTCGTGTCTTCTTTATTCAAGGCAACCGTGATTTCCTGTTAGGAAAACGTTTTTGCAAACAAACGGGGATTACGCTTCTTGATGATGTTTGTACTATTGATCTTTATGGCAAAAAAGCGGTGATCTTACATGGCGATACGCTATGTACAGACGATGTTGACTATCAGAAATTTCGCAAAACCGTTCACCAACCATGGTTGCAATGGGTCTTCAACCATATCCCTTGGTTTATAAAGAAAAAAATCGTCGCCAAAGTTCAATCTGATATTCGAGATGATAAACGCAACAAATCTTTAGACATCATGGATGTTAACCAAAGCGAAGTAGAAAACGTGATGTCTCAATATTGCGTCGACCTGATGATTCATGGTCACACACATCGTCCAGATACACACCATTTCGACGTCAACGGGGTTAAGAAAACACGCATAGTTTTAGGTGACTGGTATACGCAAGGCTCAGTTTTACAAGTAAATTCTGACGGCTTTCTTCTGGAAACAAGGCCTTTCAACTCATAAATTACGCAAAACCTGTTAAGAGCTTACAATATTCGGACTTAAAGCATAGATATTTTATCAAAAATTGTTATCATCCTATGACTCAGTTAAGCAGAATGAAGTACCTAATTGAAGTATTCTTACGTAGCTCGCCAACCAATTCTAGATAGAGAAAAGCGAACCATTGGTTATGAACTTCTCTTTCGCGACGGCCCCAAAAATACCTTCCCTGAAGTAGAACCCGAGCTGGCTACTAGTCGATTGCTGTCTGATCATTTTCTATCGACGCATTACAATACATTAGGTAACAAGCTGGGGTTTGTTAACTTCCCCCAGCAGAGTCTGATCAATTTGGTTCCCACTTTATTTCCTAAAGACTCATTAGTTATTGAGGTCTTAGAAGATTGTGAGCCGACAGAAGAACTGCTTAAAGCGATTAAATATTTGCATGAATGTGGGTACAAAATCGCACTGGATGATTTCGTACCAACCAAGGCTTGGAAGCAATTTCTTCCCTACGTCTCGATCATCAAGTTTGATATTCGCCTGGTGCCGATAGAAAAAGCGGCAATTTTTATTCAAACCCTTCGTCACTACAACATCGAATTTCTTGCCGAGAAAGTGGAAACTTATGAAGAGTTTGAACAGACTCTAGAGGCAGGGTTCAATTACTTTCAGGGCTACTTCTTCAGTAAACCTGAAATGATCAAGAAAAAGCAGCTGAAACCGTCATTTTTGGCAGTTATCCAGTTGTGTAAAGAGATTGCCGATAAACCCATCAACTTTGATGAAGTTGAACGTCTGTTTTCAATCGACATTACGCTTTCATACAAGCTACTGACTTACGTCAATTCCGGATACACACTCGCGACCAAAATTAAGTCCTTCAGACAAGCTCTGATTTACTTGGGTGAAGATCGCCTGCGACGGTTCATCTCACTCGTTGCCATCGCTTCAGTTCAAGATGACAAGCCAGACTCTCTCTATACGCTTGCAATCCAACGCGCTCGAATGTGTGAGTTATTGCTGAGCTTGATGAGAACCAAATATGATCCGGGACAAGCCTTTCTAACGGGGATGTTTTCGCTGCTAGACTCACTGCTCGACCAACCTCTGAGCGATGTGATTAACGATATTCCTGTGGACGACGATATCAAATTAGCGCTCACAAGCCACAAAGGTGTATTGGGTTACTTACTGTCGATGACTATCGCGTATGAACAAGCAAACTGGGAGCGAGTTGAGAAATATTGCACGGCTCTAAAGCTCACAGAAGAGCAACTTGTCGAAGCATTTAACCAGTCTACCGTCTGGGCTCAGGAACTCCTTTCCCAAAGTTCTTAAGCGTTGCATCTTCTGATAACGTCGTTCGGGTGTATAATCCTATCTATCTCACCGACGTGAGCCTGTTTAATCAAATAGAGATTTCTTTTTATGTCTTCTACCTGCCCATGCGGCTCTAATCTCCCTTATCAACAGTGTTGTGAAATTGCCCATAGCAATCACAAAAATGTAGAAACACCAGAGCAGTTAATGCGCTCACGCTACAGTGCTCATGTTTTAGGTTTAGTGGATTATGTTGTCGCGACTTATCACCCGAGTTGTCATGCTGAAGATCAGCGCGAAGGCATTGCACAATCTATCGATAGTGACTGGTGCCAACTTGAAGTAATAAAAGCTGAAGCAGGCAGCAATGAAAATGAAGGGTTTGTTGAATTCAACGCCTACTTCAATGAAGAAGGTAAACGCTACTGCCTGAGTGAGCGTTCACGCTTTGTCAAAGAGCATGGCCTTTGGTACTACATTGACGGAACCTTCCCACAAGACGAACAAGAACCAGATCCTCGTCTGAGCCAGCCAGTAAGTAGCCTGAAAGTCGGCCGTAATGACCCATGTATTTGTGGCAGCGGTAAGAAATTTAAGAAGTGTTGTGGTTAATCCAAATACTTGCTGATAGACAAAAGGCTTCCTGTTGGAAGCCTTTTTCGTGTGAATGATAAGCAAAGTTACTTGTGGCGCTCTTTAAGCTTATTCACTACGTCGTTCATAGACAGACCTTGGTCTTGCAGCAGGACCATCAAGTGATAAATCAAATCCGCCGATTCGCACACTAGTTCCGCCTTGTCACCCGACGTTGCCGCAAGCGCGACTTCAACGCCCTCTTCGCCCACTTTCTGCGAAATACGCTTGGTGCCACGGGCATAAAGACTGGCGGTATAAGAGGACTCTGGGTCGGCGTCCTTGCGGGCAGCCAGTAGCTGCTCAAGTTGATGAAGCCACACCATTTGCGACTCTTCTTGCGGGTCTCCATCCCAGCACGTTGTAGTGCCAGTGTGGCAAGTTGGACCAATCGGATTCACTTTGACCAATAAGGTGTCATTGTCACAATCCAGTGAAATGTTCACCAACTGAAGAACATTGCCCGAGGTTTCGCCTTTCGTCCACAAACGCTCTTTGGTGCGAGAGAAAAATGTCACCTGACCAGTTTCGCCCGTTTTTACTAGCGCGTCCTGGTTCATGTAACCCATCATCAGCACTTGGCTGGACTGGAAGTCTTGGACGATAGCAGGTACCAGACCATCCACCTTCTCCCAGTTGATTCGCTCTTGTAGCGAACTTACTTCGGCGGCTGCAAAACTCATACTCGTACCTCTATACCTTGCTGTTTTAAATACTGTTTCAACTCGCCAATATTTATGACTTGTTTGTGGAATACTGACGCGGCTAATGCGCCGTCAACATTCGCTTTTTGGTAAGCTTCTGCAAAGTGCTCCATTGCACCCGCACCACCTGAAGCAATCAGAGGCACCTTACACACTTCACGAACCATATTGAGCTGTTCAATGTCGTAACCGTTGCGGACGCCATCTTGGTTCATCATATTCAGAACGATTTCACCAGCGCCGCGCTTTTGCACTTCTTGTACCCAGTCACGCGTTTCCCATTTTGTCGCTTTTGTACGCTCTTCATCACCAGTGAACTGGTAAACCTGATATTTGCCCGTGTCCTTGTCATAGTATGAGTCGATACCAACCACAATACATTGAACACCAAACTTATCAGCCAGATCTGTAATTAGTTGTGGATTCGCGAGAGCCGGAGAGTTGATCGAAACTTTATCAGCACCAAACTCCAGAATACGCGCTGCATCTTCTGCTGATTTAATGCCACCAGCTACACAGAAAGGAATATCGATGACTTCAGCTACGCGCTTCACCCAGCTCTTATCAACCACACGACCATCGCTAGACGCCGTAATATCGTAAAACACTAACTCGTCAGCGCCTTCTTCCGCGTAGCGCTGCGCAAGAGGAACAATGTCACCGATGATTTCGTGGTTACGAAACTGTACTCCTTTCACCACCTGACCATCACGTACATCAAGACATGGGATTATTCGCTTTGCCAACATGTGAATGCCTCCTCTGCGGTAAATTTACCATCAAGTAACGCGCGGCCAACGATTACACCTGCCACTCCGCTGCCTTTCAGGGCTTCAATGTCGGCCAGTGAGCCGATACCACCTGACGATTGAAACTGAACTTGTGGGTATTGCTTACAAAGATCCACGTATAACTCAACGTTAGAGCCTTCAAGTGTGCCGTCACGGGAAATGTCCGTACATAGCACGTGCTTCAGACCAACTGTAAGGTAGTCATCAATCAATGCTTCAATGGTTACGCCGGAGTCTTCCTGCCAACCAGAGATAGCAACTTTACGTGTACCATCCTGATCGATGTTGATATCCAGCGCCAGAACGATTCTTTCTGCTCCGTATTTTTCCATCCAGCCTTTTACTAACTCTGGTTGTTTAACGGCGGTAGAGCCTACTACAACACGCTGAGCACCCGCTTCTAACAGATCCACAACGTCCTGTTCAACGCGAACACCACCACCAATCTGAATGTTGGCTGGTGTGCTTGCCAATAGTTTTGCAATCAGATCAAGCTGTCGTGCAGACGTGTCTTTTGCACCCGTTAAGTCAACCAAATGCAGCCAATTTGCACCCGCTTGATGATACAGATTGAACTGCTCTGCTGGATCCACTTTGTATTCAGTTACTTGTCCGTAATCACCTTGGTAAAGGCGAACCACCTGTCCTTCAATTAAATCAAGAGCTGGAATAATCACACTAAATTCCCTTTTATAATTCTAAGAAGTTTTGAATAAGCTTCGCGCCCGCTTTTGAAGAACGCTCAGGGTGGAATTGCACTCCGTAGTAGTTGCCGCTCTGTACTGCTGCGGTGAACGGATTGCCGTAATTACACTCAGCGATGGTGTAATCTCCGATTGGCATCGCAAAGCTGTGTACAAAGTAGAAGTACTCACCCTCTTCGATGCCTTTAAACAATGGGTTACCCGGTTTCGCAGTAACCGTATTCCATCCCATGTGTGGCAGTGGTAAATCGCCCGTTTGAAGCAATTTTACTTCGCCATCACAAAGACCCAAACATTCAACCAGCTCATCGGCTTTTTGGCCTTTCTCTTGAGAAACCTTACCCAATAGTTGCATGCCCAGACAAATGCCAAGAAGCGGCTTTTCGACCTTTTTAACCAGCTCGATTAGATCGCGCTCCTCCAGGTTTTTCATCGCTTCACTTGCTGTACCTACGCCAGGTAAGAAAAGCTTATCCGCCGCCAAGACAACTTGAGGATCTTTTGAAACAGTTACTGTGTAGCCAAGGCGCTCAATGGCAAATCTCACCGAAGAAACGTTGGCACAGCCAGTATCAATAATCACAACTTTCTGTTCTGTCACTGTACTCATCTCCTATTAATACTTTAAGGAATGACCTTAAAGAACGCCTTTACTACTTGGCAGCTCGTTACCTTCTACTTTGATCGCCTGACGCAACGTTCGGCCGAAGGCTTTAAACAAACTTTCAATGATGTGGTGATCATTGTCACCAGCAGAAGACAGGTGCAGCGTACATGCTAATGTATCAGTCAATGAGCGGAAGAAGTGCACAACCATTTCTGTCGATAAGTCGCCCACTTGCTCACGGCCAAATTCCGCGTCGAATTTAAGGAATGGACGGCCTGATAAATCTAATGCACATTGAGCCAAACACTCATCCATCGGTAAGCTAAAACCAAAGCGGCCAATACCACGTTTATCGCCTAGTGCTTCTTTTAGTGCTTGTCCAAGTGCAAGCGCGGTATCTTCAATAGTGTGGTGATCATCGATGTGAAGATCGCCCTCTACTTTGCATACCATCTGGAAACCACCGTGAGTTGCGATTTGATCAAGCATGTGATCAAAGAACCCCAACCCCGTTGAAATATCGTTACCGCCTTGCTCATCAAGATTCACGGCAACTCTGATGTCCGTTTCTTTGGTGGTACGAATAACTTCAGCAACACGTGCTTTTACCGTCAGATCTTTCAGGATTTGCTTCCAACCCATGGTCTCTGGGTTGTATTGAATACCACGGATGGCCATATTCTCAGCAAGCTGAAGGTCTGTCGCTCGGTCGCCAATCACAACCGAATTCTGGAAGTCCACTTTGCCGCCTTGAAGGTATTCTTTCACCATACCTAGCTTAGGTTTACGGCAAGAACAGTTATCTTCGTCAAAGTGTGGACAGATAAGAACGTCATCAAACTTCACGCCTTGAGATTCAAAAATCTCCATCATCATGTTGTGTGGCGCATCAAAGTCGTCTTGTGGGTAGCTATCTGTACCTAAACCATCTTGGTTAGTCACCATGACTAGACGGTAACCTGCATCTTGTAAAGCAAGCAAGCTTGGAATTACGTATGGCTCTAACTTCAACTTGTCGAGGCGGTCTACTTGGAAATCAATCGGTGGCTCAACAATCAGTGTGCCATCACGGTCAATAAAAAGGATTTTTTGTTGTTTGCTCACTAGAACATCCTTATTGCTAATCTTGGTTGGCTCTCACTCAAGTGTGAGAGCAAGGTAACTTTATGACTTTACAGCTTTACGAATAGTAGTTTCTGATAAATCCAAGTGTCTTTTCGCACTCTTCGCGATTGCCGATACTGATACGCACACAGTTTTCAATCGGCGAGTTACGTAAAATAATGCCTGTATCCCATGCAGCTTTAAACAGAGCGTCACCATCTGGGAATTTCACCAGCAAATAATTCCCCCAGCCTTCGAACACTTCAAGCCCAGGAATCATAGACAATCCAACTTGCAGGTAAGCTCGGTTGGCGTTGAGGTCCAGAACCTGAAACTTAGCGCGAGCCAAACCTGCTTCCGATAATGCTTGTGTCGCAATGTCTGCAACCGGAACGGGTACCGGATAAGGGGCGATAACTTTAAGAAGTACATTAATCAGCTCTTCGTTTGCAAGCGTAAATCCACAGCGCAGACCAGCAAGTGCAAATGCTTTCGATAACGTACGCAGAATCGCTAAGTTCGGGTATTGCTCCAGCAAATCTACCGTTGAGGCTTCAGGACAAAAATCGATGTACGCTTCATCCATAACCACGATGGCGCGATCTTTTGTCATTTCAAGCAGCGTAACGATATCCTCACGCTTAACTAAATTGCCGGTAGGGTTATTTGGAGAACAAACAAACACCAGCTTCACGTTATCGAGATTCGCTTCAATACCCGCCAGATCCAGTTGCCAATCTGAAGTAAGTGGCACGGTCTTACGCTCGACACCAATGGTTTCTGCACTGATTGAGTACATACCGTAAGTCGGCGGACAGTAAAGAATGGCATCTTCGCCAGGCTCACAAAAAGCACGAACAAGTAGCTCAATACCTTCATCAGCACCACGAGACGTCAGTGTCTGCTCTAGTTTTACGCCAGCGTAAGCCGCGTATGCCGCAATCAGTTCTTTTGGCTGACACTCGCTGTAGCGATTAAGACGAGCAAAATCGGTTTTGTATTCATTATCAAATGGTGATTCGTTTGCATTCAGCCATACATCACCCGTACCACCAATACGGCGAGCCGATAAGTAAGGAGTTAATTCCTGGACTTGTTTACGCGCTAGCTTTTCCATCTCAATGTTTCCTTCTTACTTCGCTGCCAGTTTTTCTACACGAATCGTTACTGCACGTTTGTGCGCATCCAGACCTTCCGCTTCCGCCATAGTAACAACCGTAGGAGCCAGGTTTTTCAGGCCTTCAGCAGAGAGTTCTTGAACGGTCATACGTTTAGAGAAATCCGCTAAGCCAAGGCTAGAGTATGTGCGAGTGTAACCATACGTTGGAAGCACGTGGTTCGTACCTGACGCGTAGTCACCCGCAGATTCAGGCGACCAGTCACCCAAGAAAATTGAGCCTGCGTTATCAAGTAGAGGCAGCAACTCACGCGGGTTTTTGGTTTGAACAATTAAGTGCTCTGGGCCGTAGTAGTTCGAAATAGAAACCGCTTGAGTCAGGGATTCAGCGATAATGATCAAACTTGATGCAAGTGCCTTTTGTGCGATATCAGCACGCGAAAGCTGTTTCAGTTGACGTTGTACGGCATCCGTTACTTGGTCCGCAATGATTGCTGAAGGAGTAACCAGTACAACTTGGGAGTCAGGGCCGTGCTCTGCCTGGCTAAGTAGGTCAGCAGCAATAAAATCTGCGTCAGCCGTGTCATCAGCAAGAACCAGCACTTCAGACGGACCAGCAGGCATATCAATCGCTGCACCACGGAAATCGTTACTTACCTGGCGTTTTGCCTCTGTAACATACGCATTGCCCGGACCGAAAATCTTATCAACTTTAGAAACCGTTTCCGTTCCGTAAGCCATCGCTGCAACCGCTTGACCACCACCCACATTGTATACTTCATCGATACCGCAAAGTTTTGCAACGTACAGGATTTCATCAGCAATTGGCGGAGGAGAACAAAGCACCACTTTGCGACAACCTGCAATTTTTGCTGGTACACCAAGCATCAAAACGGTTGATGGCAATGGCGCGCTGCCACCCGGGATGTACAAACCGACTTTTTGGATTGGACGAGTCACTTGCTCACACATTACGCCCGGTTGAGTCTCAACTTTAATTGGCTGAGGCTTTTGCGCTTTGTGGAACTTAGCAATATTGTTATAAGCTTGATTCAACGCGCTTTTCATCTTCTCAGAAAGACGATTTGCAGCTGCGTCAATTTCATTAGCAGAAACACGAATTGATTCTGGCTTTACGCGGTCAAACTTTTCCGTAAGTTCTACAAGTGCAGCATCACCTTCGCTACGTACTTTCGCAATAACCTCTGCAACCGCAGCAGTAATGTTTGCGCCTTCTGCGATGGCTGGACGCTCTAAAATCGAATCTTGTTGATTCTCACTCAGTGATTGCCAAACAACTGTTCTCATGACCCTTACTCCATCATTTTTTCAATTGGTAGCACGAGAATTGAGCTCGCACCTAGCTCTTTTAGCTGTTCCATTGTTTCCCAGAACAGATTCTCAGAGCTCACCAAGTGAACCGCCATTTTCTGCTTGTCTGCTGATAATGGTAATACAGTTGGGTCTTCCGCACCCGGTAGTAGCGCTTTAATTTGCTCCAGCTTTTCTGCTGGCGCGTGCAGCATGATGTATTTTGACTCTTTTGCTTGCTGAACGCCTTGCATACGAGTAAGTAGCTTATTGATCAGCGCCGTCTTATCAGCGTCAAACTCACCTAAGCGTTGAATAAGCGTTGCTTTAGATTTAAAGATGACCTCAGCTTCTTTAAGACCGTTGGCTTCTAGTGTTGCACCGGTTGAAACTAAGTCGGCAATCGCATCCGCCAGACCAGCGCGTGGTGCAACTTCTACAGAACCTGTCAACATACAAGTTGAGAACGGCACACCGGCTTTATCCATGTATGCCTTTAGTAGGTGCGGATAAGTCGTAGCAATGCGTTTACCCGCTAAATCTTGAGGACCGTTATATTCTTCGTCTTTATCGATAGCAATAGACAGACGACAACCACCAAAATCAAGGCGACGAAGTTGAACAAATTCACATGGCTCACCTTGTACTTTACGGTCTAAACGCACTTCTTCCAGTTCGTTTTCACCGATGAAACCAAGGTCAACAACGCCATCCATAACCAGACCTGGAATATCGTCATCACGTACCAGCAACAAATCAATTGGCATATTTTCTGAGTGAACCACAAGACGCTCACCCATGAGGTTAAACTTCACGCCGCACTGTTTAAGTAGAGCTTGGCTCTCTTTGCTAAGACGACCTTTTTTCTGAATTGCGATTCTTAAGCGTTGTGATTGCATTGCTATGTCCCTGTACAAGATATTGAAAAATAAATATTTTTTAAACCAAAAACGAAAAAACCCTCGGAAGAATGTTTTCTCCCGAGGGTTTTAAATCTGAATTTCTTTGATTTTAACCTCCGGGAGTATCCTGTCTCCCGGGTATGCGCACATCTCCCGAAAGACTAGACTGGGTGATGATGGTGATGAATGTTCATTACAAAATTGCGCATACTTATTTACTGCTCTGTTTCGTTGCTCTGTTGGTAAACACACTAACCAAGGATTCTGTTTTTTTCAACACTAAATTTTACCTTTTCTAACATTTTTTACTAATACGTTGTTTTTGTTTGATTTTTATTTATCTAACCTGTACTAAAAACCAATGAAAAAAGTCTCTATTCAACCGGTATCCTAGTAAATAACGTCGAATTTATAAATTTTGCTATAAACAGCTAGTTAGCATTTTTCATCACTGTAATTAACAATTTTCTCAATAAAAAGACAATAACTCGCCTTACGGCAACTAATTAAAAACTATTATTTTATTGGGGCAAAAATAGTGATTAATGATGAAACTGCATAACAATAGTGCTAACAAAGTTGTGGATTTCAGCGATGCCGATTTATATCCATTAATCGGTAACAGCGCATGTATCCAAGAACTTCGTAATGCAATTAAAAAATACGCTCGATGCGATGCAGAAGTGCTCATTCAGGGAGAGACTGGTGTGGGCAAGGGCTTGTGCGCCCGCCTTATTCATCAACTGTCGAAAAGACGAGAATGGCCTTTTATTGAGGTAAACTGTGGCGCGATTCCGAGCGGCCTTATTGCGTCTGAACTTTTTGGTCATGAAAAAGGCGCATTTACGGGTGCTATTGCTGATCGCATCGGTTTTATTCAAAAGGCTCATAAAGGCACTTTATTCTTAGATGAGATTGGAGACATGCCTCCCGATCTTCAAATTCACTTATTACATTTTTTAGAAAGTAAGCAGATACATAAAGTCGGCGCTGATAAGTTTATCGATGTCGATTGTCGTGTGATTGCTGCCAGCCATGTTGATTTGAAAAGTGAAGTGGTACAGGGAGAGTTCCGAGAGGATCTATTCTACCGACTCAATATATTGCCTTTGACGATCCCTCCTTTGAGAAAAAGAGGCAGGGACATTCTTATGCTTTCAGAGCATTTCCTAAACAGTTTATCGAATGGCCAAGTAAACAAGATGTCTGCTGACGTCGAAGAGATGCTACTCAAGCACCGCTGGCCGGGTAACGTGCGCGAACTGCGTAATGTCATCCAAAGAGCGATAATCATGTGTGACGACAACACATTGTTGGTTGAAGATTTAGGGCTCGATTGCAACGAACGACAACTCCTTCCATCAGTCGACCAAATCGATCTTGATTATTTGCTGCAAGCTATCGAAGAAAACAAACACAACATGAGTGCTGCGGCAAGAGATCTTGGTATATCCAGAACAACACTCTACCGCCTTATCAAGAAATACAATTTGAGCGTTTAACACTGTACAGCTGTAACGTAACACTGTGTAACAGTAAACTTATCTATTATCATTCACTTAAAATTTTCACGCCAAAAGCTGAAATTCAGCCCCTTATAAATCAAAAAGTTAAAACAGGCATACTCTTTGCTCTCTACTCCTTAGTCATTAAACAAGATGACACAGGAGCAGAAAATGAACACCAACAGGCAATTTTCCAGAATAAGGACAGCGACTCTTGCGGTATCTGCACTGGCTCTCATGTTTTCAATGTCAGCTTTTGCTAGATTAGATGGCGCTATTTTCACAACCACGCCTCTGGGCGACATCGTCAATGAAAATGTCCGCTACCAATCTAAAGAAGAAGTCTTTTTAGATGGTGGCCCTGGGCCTCAAGCCCCAAGAACGGCGGCAGCATTACCTGAAGGGCTTTATTACTTTCAGGTCACCGATCCATCAGGTAAATGTTTGTTATCAAGTACGCTAGAAAGCGCTGATACAAACGGCGGTACCTGCTACCAAGATGTAAAAATCAAAGGTAAGAATGCCAAAAACGCCGAGGCATTTTACGCAGAACCATTATCATGCCGACTTTTCTACTTTGATGGTGAAGATGGCGTGACCTTTATCAACGACTCGTACACTATGACTCAAGAAGTGAAAGTTCGCGGTAAAATGGAAACGCAATCCATAGTCGTAGAATGTAGACATCAGCTTGGTAGTGAGTATTTGGAAATAGACCCGTCAGCAATGCCAGATGGTGAAACTATTCAACTCTTCCCGTTTGCAAATACGCCTAATTCGGGTGGTGTTTATAAAGCGTGGGTCTCCACTGCGGAGAGCGTAGAAGCAGCTTGCGGTAACTACATCAATAACGAATTAGAAACCGGTGAAAACTGTAATGGTTTCTTTGGTTTTATTCCACGTAACTCGAAAACGGATAACTTTAAAGCTTTAACTGCTATTCCTGAACCACCTAACTTTGATATTGCACTTCGTTCTTTCCACGATAAAAATCTGAACTGTCAATACGATCCACTTATTGATGAAATTATCCCAAATTGGGAGTTTGGTCTTCGTGATTTAGATGAAGTCATGGGAGGTATGCGCAATACCAAGTTATCTAATGACTCCCCTGATGAGCCAGTTAGATTTAGCGTAATGGGTGTTGAAGATCACCCTTGGAGTGTCGACCAATTTATGTGGTGGGCTCAAAGCGTTGGTTTTGCGGCCATGAATACTCCGTTTACCCACTTCACAACTTTTGCTGATTTAAGAGATTTCGCACCAACATTTATGGATGGTGAGCTCAAGATCGGCTTTGCTAATGCACTAGCCTGTCATGACAATATTACCGGCAATGTAAGACGATCCTCTGGTGAGGACACCGATGAAGCAAGCGGTGAAGAAGAAAGTGATACTGGGTTTATTCCTAGTGCTTGGGCAGAGCCTACCTACGATGATGAACCCGTACTATCGATTCGCTTCGGTTCTATTGGTGTTGCAAGACTAGAAGTTTGTAAGTCATTCGATGCAGATGGTAGCGGCACGCATGATGAAGGTGAACCACTTATCGCTGACTGGCCGGTAACGTTAGTGATTCCAGACAGTGTCCCAGTACCAAAACCATTCGCTCCGGACGGTATCATCGGTAACTACGAAGATGACGCGTTTGAACGTCTTGAAAAACTACTGCTAGACGCAGGGTACTTAAAAGAAGGACAAACACTCACAGCCGTAGAAGCTGATGGTTCTGTTCATAAAACGACTGGTAGTGATGGATGTGTTGAATTCCACGTTCTCGTACCTAATGTAAGAGGCGAAGATCCAGCACCATATTCAATTAGCGAGGATGTAGCAAGTCTTACCCCTACATGGATGAATACCAGTGCTTATAACATCACCTTTGATGTTGAGTCAGTATTAAGTATGGTCGACGGCGCACCGAAGATAGATGGTGTGGTACGCAATCGTAGTGATGGCGAAGAAGGTAACCAAGTTTACTTTAACAACGTTTGTAAAATCACCGTCGATTTTGATACCAAAGGCTACTGGCACAACAAAAATGGTTTGGCTGAGCTGACAGAAGCAGACCGAGACTATGTCAATGGACTAGACCCATACGACAGTCCTACCGTTTACTTTGGCGCAGGTGATGAACCATTCGACGGTGAGTACATGGACGGCACTGCTGTCGCTGCAGCCTTCTCTGACGGTTCAGCAATATGGGGAGCAGGTACCTGGCAATCAGAAGTGTCACACTTCCTAACCGATAACAATGGTAATGCCGATCTTAACGAGCACAAAGAACAGTTAGCGCAACAATTATTGGCGTTTATCTTTAATACTCGTCATCGCCCTGTTGATTCAGGCTTAAGTCCAGCAACCAAACTTTGGTTCGGCGGTGAATGGGTATCTGTAGAAGACATCATCGACAGTGCAATTGCTGCATGGCAGGGTTCTGATATTTACACAATCGATCATATTAAAACCCTACTAGATGGTATGAATAACAATGATGCAGTTGAAATTCCTGTGTCATCACCAGAGGAGTGCCCTGCTGCTTATCCACCTGAATAATAGTTAACCCCAAAAACGCGATTGCCCCCCTCACCTAAATCGCGTTTCAAAAAAAGCTCCGCTATTACTAGCGGAGCTTCCTCTTTTGCAATTAAATCAAAAGTTGTTAAACGTTCTGATAAGACGCCATCTTAGATTTAGACAACCAAGAAAGAACGCTACACACAATCACAAAAGTAACAGCTGCTGCTGAGAATGAAATTGCGATAGATGCTGTCATACCCAGAGTAATGAAGCCAACGCAAGACACTAATGCTACAGATAGCGCGTAAGGTAACTGTGTTGACACGTGGTCAATATGATTACAACGTGCACCAGTAGATGACAAGATTGTAGTATCCGAGATTGGCGAACAGTGGTCACCAAATACCGCACCTGCTAAAACGGCGCTTAACATAGGCAGCATAAGTGCGATATCCGTCGCACCCGCCATGTCACCCGCGATAGGCAGCATGATACCGAACGTACCCCAAGATGTACCTGTCGAGAATGCCATCAGACCAGACAACAAGAACAGAATCACTGGCAGCCAGTGTGGGTCAATATTACCTTGTGCCAACGTTGACAGGTAAGAACCCGTTTTCATGTCACCGATAACAGAGCCGATCGTCCACGCAAATACTAGGATCAAAATAGCGCCAAACATTGATTTCGCACCGATCCAAAGCGTACGGATGATTTCACCCATTGGAATACCCTGCTTAAGCACAGTAAATAGACCAACCGCCAGACCAAGTAAGCTACCGTAAATCAGAGACATACCCACATCGGTATTCTCGAATGCGCCCAGTAGAGCAAACTCTTTACCATCCGCAGCCAAAGCCTGACCACCGGTGTACATCATCGCAGCAATTGTCGCGACAATCAGTGTTACGATAGGCAATATCAAGTCAGATACCTGACCTTTATCGCTCTCGCGAATATCAAGTTCTTCGTTGATTTCATGAGCTTCAGGCGCGTCGTTCTCTGTATCCTTGTCAAAGCCACGGCCTTGAGACGCAGAGATTTCATGCTCGCGCATCTTACCGATGTCCAGACCAAACCACGCAACAGCAAACACCATCAATAAAGCGAATACCGCGTAGAAGTTCATAGGAATCAGACGAATGTATGCACCCAAAGCTGAGTATTCTGTGATGCCATGAGAGACTAAGATGCCGCCAATAATAGTGATGATGTAAGCGCCCCAGCTCGATGCAGGCATAATTACACACATTGGAGCCGCAGTTGAGTCCAAAATGTAAGCCAACTTAGCACGAGAAACATAGAAGCGATCGGTAACCGGACGAGAAATCGCACCAACTGCCAGGCTATTAAAGTAATCGTCGACAAAAATGAATACGCCTAAGAAGGCAGCAAGAAGTTTGGAGCCACGCTTACTTTTAACACGAGATTGTGCCCACTCAGCGAATGCTCGAGTACCACCAGATAGTGTCAACAATGCCGTTGTCATCCCCAACAGGATAAGGAAGCCAACAATGCTCATATTCCAGGTGTTAAGGCCACCATCTTCAACAAAGACAGAGGAGACTTGAGTACCAACATAGCCAGCGGTATCACCAACCGACCAACTATTTAGCAGTACCGCACCGAGTACGATACCTACACCAAGAGAAATTAATACACGTCGAGTCAAAATAGCCAGTGTCAAAGCGACTAGCGGTGGCAATAATGAAACAGGAGAACTAGAAAAATCTATTAAATTCATGATCTTCAAAAACCAAAGTTTGGCTAGAGATCTACTGCAGACAAGTTACGTTTTACTTAAAACGTACTCATGTTGAACTTAGCGACAGGGAAGCGAACACTCCACCCAACCCTACAGTAGCGCTCCATAGTTTAATGTAAATATACTATGGCAGTGTTGTTCCTTTCGGATACAACCCCAGCAAATAATGTTGATGGATTACTTGCTTCGGCAATCTTCGCCTTCCACTATTATTCATTGGCATCACCCCAATAATAGCTACTCTTCGAGACTGCGCCTCTACGGCAACAGCAAACAATTGACCGCTAATTATACAAATTAGCAACAATTTATCTGCAATATTGCATCAGGTAGCGCTATTGTACTTATGATGGGAACCAATGCAACACATCAAACTAAATTAAACAGATAAAACTCAGTTAAGCCAACTGGAAGTGTTAACTCACTCTAACGTTATCCAAATCATTATTGTGCAACTGACATCACTTCAATTAGGCTTTCTATGAAACCTTATTACTACACAAAATTACCATGCCTTATGTAATATTGATAAATAAGGTAAATGTAATGCGAATACAAAGAGACTTTATCTTTACCGACAAGTAAAAACATCTCGGCGCTTAATAAAAGTAATTACACAATTTCTGTGATTAAAATTATGCGGACTAACTTGAAATTCCATCTTATAAGTTTTAATTCTCAATAATAATATTACTTTCTCTAAAAAAGTGGCCAAAATTAAACGAAATCATGATTTAGTATTTGCACATAAGTAAAAGATAAAGTTAAATATAAGGACTTACTATTTATTTGTAGCATGGCATTATTTCATCGTAACGATAAAAGGTGCCAAACACATTAACCTATTAATAGGAATCGTTATGTCTGAGCTGACTAAAACACTTCTAAATATCCGTAGCCTTCGTGCGTTTTCTCGTGAGCTGACTCTTGAACAATTGGAAGAAGCTCTAGATAAACTTTCTACTGTTGTAGCAGAGCGTAAAGAAGCGGAAGAAGCGGAACTCGCAGCACAAGCTGAGCAAGAAGCTAAGCTTGCTGAAATCGCAGAAAAAATTGCTCAAGACGGTATTGACGTTGAAGCTCTTATTAATGCGCTATCAGGCGAAACTAAGACTAAAGCAAAATCTAAGCGCGCACCTCGCCCTGCAAAATACAAGTACACGGATACTAACGGTCAAGAAAAAACCTGGACAGGCCAAGGTCGTACACCTTCTGCAATCCAAGAGCAGCTTGATGCAGGTAAATCACTAGATGATTTCCTAATCTAATTGCTGGATATATAAAAGGCTCCTCAGGGAGCCTTTTTTGTATCTATTGGACAAATAAAAATGGCGCATATCATTATGCGCCATTTTTACATTTGTAAATGAGCTGTTAACTTTAACTAAATTAACGTTCCCAATACGCTTCTTCTAAACTATCTTCTCGCTCTGGCAAGCCACGTGAAAGACGTGGAGAATGCTGAACAAGAACTTCATAACTTGCACGGTTTGCGTATTTACAAACTTGTGAAAAAGAAGAGTAAGTTAAATACTCATTGCTGTGCTTACTTGAATTAGGCACATTTTCTTTGTGGTATTTATTCGCAGCCATGTCATGTAAAACCGCAGACAAAGCCGCATCACCTGCGCCATTGGTATTCTTAATTTTCTCCGGGCCACCCATATATGGTGAAATATGAGAATACACTTTGATCGGTGTTTCACACGCGTCTTTTTGTGCAGGTCGGCTAAATTCGTAACGGTTAAACTCTGCAATTGATCCTGGCAACAATGGCAAAGTAGTCTCACGCTTCGCGCTATCTTCTGTATAACCCGCCATAAATAAACCAACAGGTCCAGCAGTACACAATACCAAATCAGCCCAATCCAACGTCTTGTCTGATGCCGCTAAAGGATCGGACTCTCCAGTCAGTGCTTCGGCTTCATCTTCATTCATTGCGACAACAGAAACATGGTCACGAATAAACGCTTGCCAGTATTGAGGGTCGTCCTGAATAACAAATTTTGTACCCAATGTCAGTACAACTGGCACATCATACTTTTTCGCGTACTCGATCGCCTTCATGGTTGCTTCCGGCATTGGGTCGCCCTCTTTGCAACGCACCAGGTAAGACGTCAATAAAAGCGCAGAAGCGTTCTTGAAGATTTTCTCTGGGATGCTATCGGGATGAAGTTGGTTCATCTGACCTTCGCTGATGGCAAAAGTACGTTCACCGTCTTCTGTAATTAGAGCAAAACAACGCCCTATTGAGCCATTAACACCTTGAAGGTAGTTAAGGTCCATACGGCTTGATGTATTACACAAATAACGGTAGCCGTAGCTACCAATTCTAATGTCCTGACTCATTACCCCAAGCAAAGTGGAACGATCATCAGCAAGAACAGAGTAATTGTGCAACGTATTGCCAATCGTACCACCAGCGTATTCGTTAGTGATTAGGTTCTCTTCTTTTAATTGCTGATAAAGCGCTTCTGCTGTTTCATCATTAATAACTAATGAGTGGCCTTTACTCAAACCATATTTTTCAATCACATCTGTCGTAACTTTTGCTTCAATATCGACCAGTGTTTGATCAATACCGATGATGTGAGTACGCGTCATCTTCTTGCTTTCTTGTGCTTGACTGACTAAAGGGTCACGAGCATGAACAGGAAAATAATGCTTGGATTTGCGTTGTCCAGGAAATTTCATATTGTTAGTCTGAGTAAGGGATGAAAAAGAAAACGGATTCTATACCGCGAATAATATTGCGGCAATAACAGCCATTATAGCAAACGTTTGCCCGTCTCTTTTTTCTCCGCGATGACTTATTCGCCTTCCATAAAGCTTAAATCTGGCAGTTGATCCAGGTGCTCGCTATAACGTTTCAGACTAAACTCACCTTCGTTTTTCATCACATCAAACACTTCAATCGACATCGCACATGCCATCATTGCCACTGCATCTTCGCGAGGCGTCCCCGTCATCACTAGACGCATAAGTGTTTCTTTGGCTTTCATCGGATTGCCGTCTTCTAATTGATTTTCAACAATCTCAATTAACTCAGCTTCTTGCATAAATTGGTTTTCTTCAGTCATCTTGATATTACCTCTTGGATTTTCGGCAACTATGCCATATATATCCCTTCTATACTTATCGAATTCTCACACAGTGCTCTCTTTCGGTTAAATTTACATCAAAATCGAAGTGTGATTTCGCTCTCGGATCTGTCACCGGTTTGTGGATTCTGGTAGAATCTGCCTCCCGTTTATTTAAGTGGTGTTTAGTAATGTCTGATAACAGCCAAAAGAAAGTCATCGTCGGTATGTCCGGCGGCGTTGATTCATCTGTTTCTGCGTATCTTCTAAAGCAACAAGGCTACCAAGTAGAAGGCCTGTTCATGAAGAACTGGGAAGAAGATGACAACGAAGAATATTGCACAGCAGCAGAAGATTTAGCCGATGCTCAGGCAGTATGTGACAAGCTTGGCATCCACCTACACACCATTAACTTTGCTGCCGAATACTGGGATAACGTATTTGAGTATTTCCTTGCTGAGTACAAAGCAGGTCGTACGCCTAACCCAGACATTCTTTGTAACAAAGAAATTAAGTTTAAAGCATTCCTTGAATTTGCTGACGAAGTATTGGATGCAGATTACATTGCAATGGGCCACTACGTACGCCGTTCTTTCCCAGAAAGCTCTTTACCTGGTGAAAAACAGGAGAAGCCACAAATGTTACGTGGCTTGGATAGCAACAAAGACCAAAGCTACTTCCTATACACATTGAGCCACGAACAAGTTGCGCGCAGCCTGTTCCCGGTTGGTGATCTGGAAAAACCTGAAGTACGTCGTATAGCGGAAGAACAAGGGCTAATTACAGCGAAGAAGAAAGACTCGACTGGTATCTGCTTTATCGGTGAGCGCAAGTTTACTGACTTCTTAGGCCGTTACCTGCCAGCTCAACCAGGCAACATCGAAACGCCAGAAGGTGAAGTCATTGGCCAACACCAAGGTTTGATGTACCACACGCTAGGTCAACGCAAAGGTCTGCATATTGGCGGCCGTAAAGGCGGCGATGGTAATGAAGATCCATGGTTTGTTGGAGAGAAAGATCTTGAACGTAACGTACTGATTGCGGTTCAGGGTAAAGACCATCCGATGCTAAAATCAGAAGGTCTACTTGCATCACAGCTGCATTGGGTAGATCGTGAGCCAATTCGCGATGTTATGAAGTGCACGGTAAAAACTCGTTACCGTCAGCAAGATATTCCTTGTACAATCATCCCTATCGATGATGAGAACATTAAAGTGATCTTTGATGAGCCACAAATTGCAGTGACTCCAGGTCAATCCGCTGTGTTCTATAAAGATGACGTTTGTCTGGGTGGCGGTATCATCGAACAACGCATTAAATATTCTCAAGCTTAGGAGTTGTTACGTGGCGAATACACTTTATGACCGTACTATCGCGTTTGCTGGCATTTGCCAAGCTGTTGCTTTGGTTCAACAAGTTGCGAAAAACGGACATTGTGATCAAGATGCCTTTGAAACATCCATTAACGCCATTTTGAACACCAGTCCAGCCAACACGATTGGCGTGTTCGGTCGCGAAGCCGACCTTAAGCTCGGTCTGGAGTGTTTGGTTAAAGGAATCGATAGTACGCCGTCTGGAAGCGAACTCACTCGCTACATCATTAGCCTGATGGCATTGGAACGTAAATTGACGGCGCGCAACGACGCCATGTCTCAGCTCGGTGATCGAATCCAGATGGCACAGCGTCAAACCGATCACTTCGAGTTGATGGACGACCAAATGATCAGCAACCTGGCAAGCATTTACCTGGATGTAGTTAGCCCTATCGGTCCGCGTATTCAAGTAACTGGTACGCCTGCTGTCCTGCAACAGACCTCGATTCAGCATAAAGTTCGTGCACTACTATTGTCTGGTATTCGCAGTGCGGTACTTTGGCGTCAGGTTGGTGGTAAACGTCGCCACTTGATTTTTGGTCGCAAGAAAATGGTCGAACAGGCACAAATCCTGTTGGCCCGTATGTAAGAATAACAATAACAAGCTCGCGTTTATCGCGAGCTCGTTTTTTTTAGCTTAAAACCACTCTCGCGCAAACGTTTGCGCAATGTTCGTGACAATTGCCACAGTTATTGGTATAACGCTCACGAAATTTAGAAACCCAATTCAGGAGAACATCATGGAACTGTCAGCATTGACTGCTGTTTCACCAGTAGACGGCCGTTACGGAAGTAAGACGATTGCGTTACGCGAAATTTTCAGTGAATACGGTCTACTTAAATACCGTACTATCGTTGAAGTCCGCTGGTTACAAAAGCTAGCTGCTACTGCTGAAATCGCAGAAGTGCCAGCATTCAGCGCAGAAGCTAACCAATTCCTAGACGACCTTGCTGCAAACTTCTCTGAAGAAGATGCGCGCCGAATCAAAGAGATCGAGCGCACAACTAACCACGACGTAAAAGCGGTTGAGTACTTCCTAAAAGAAAAAGTGGCCGATGTACCTGAACTGCACGCAGTTAATGAGTTTTTCCACTTTGCATGTACTTCTGAAGACATCAATAACACGTCACACGCTCTAATGCTTAAAGAAGCACGTGAGACGGTAATTCTTCCAGAAATCCGCAACCTAATCGACGCAATCAAAGCACTTGCTGTTGAATACCGTGACATTCCACTTCTGTCTCGTACACACGGTCAGCCAGCTTCTCCATCAACAATGGGTAAAGAGATGGCTAACGTGGCGTACCGCATGGAGCGTCAATACAAGCAGATCGAAAACGTTGAGATCCTAGCGAAAATCAACGGCGCAGTAGGTAACTACAACGCTCACCTTTCAGCTTACCCAGAACTAGACTGGCACAAATTCAGCGAAGAGTTCATCACTGAATCTCTAGGTGTAACTTGGAACCCATACACAACTCAAATCGAACCACACGATTACATCGCTGAATTGTTCGACGCGGTTGCACGTTTCAACACAATCCTAATCGACTTTGACCGTGACGTTTGGGGTTACATCGCACTAGGCCACTTCAAGCAAAAAACTATCGCTGGTGAGATCGGCTCTTCTACGATGCCACACAAAGTTAACCCAATCGACTTTGAAAACTCTGAAGGTAACCTAGGTCTTGCGAACGCTGTATTCGGCCACCTAGCGCAAAAACTGCCAATCTCTCGCTGGCAACGTGACCTGACTGACTCAACAGTTCTACGTAACCTAGGTGTTGGTGTTGGCTATGCAGTAATCGCATACACTTCAACGCTAAAAGGCATCAGCAAGCTAGAAGTTAACCGTGAAGCGCTTCTTGCTGAACTTGATAAGAACTGGGAAGTTCTAGCAGAGCCAGTGCAAACTGTAATGCGTCGTTACGGCATCGAGAAGCCATACGAGAAGCTAAAAGAGCTAACTCGTGGTAAGCGTGTAGACGGTGAAGCAATGCGTGTATTTATCGATGGTCTTGAGCTTCCTGAGCACGAGAAAGCTCGTCTTAAAGAAATGACGCCAGCAAACTACATCGGTCAGGCAATCGAGCTAACTGATAAGCTGTAAGCGCTAATTTAATTAGCCAGACATTGAAAAGGTTGACGTGAAAGCGTCAACCTTTTTTGTTTTATACGGGTTTTGATAATGGCAAAGATACGTAACGTTATTGCTTTTGAAAAAATAACGTTATGGTCCCTACTTCGACACCAAACTTCTTAATTTTAGTCAGGTTAAACACGTGTCTGTCATCTTGACGATAAAGCCAGTCATCAAAAGCGACAGTGATGGTGTCGTCATCCATTTTCAACTCAAAGTCATACTGCCACTGTAATGCGTTACCTTGCTCCTGGCCGGTTGCCACGCCAATAATGTCGTCTGCTTTGCCCTCATAACGGTTATTCTCTAATCTGGTGATCACCCAAATTCGCTGGTCCACTTCGCCATCATCAAACAAGAAGTCTTCTACCAGTGTTATTTGATTACCTTGTACCGTACCAACAATCTCTACTTCGAATCGTCTGGTTTGTTTATCAGAGTAGTCTTGGAGCATTCCCCATGCTTTTACATTGCCATCGAAATAGCCAAACAAATCAAAGCTGGGTTTCGTCGTCTGGTAATTGTCTAACTCTGCCGAGCAGGAGCTAACAAGCATAGTAACGGCGCTCACCACCAAAACGATGAACAATTTGAAGATCTTCACTGCGAAACCTGCCCTATCAATTGTTTACGAAGTTTCGGAAACTCGGTTTTTGGTGACAACCAAATGGAGAGAAAAGCATCGTTTAATGCTTCATCTTTGACATAGCCAACCGTTTGAGGATAAGCATCTCCAGCACGACGATGAAGAAGATGCCCGGTTTGACCATCTGTTACATAGGCAAGCTCGTCGCCTTTTTTAATGGTTGGATACATCATATTAAGAATGGATAACCATTGTTGACGAAGGGATTTTTCTATTCCCAGCTTTTGCCACTGCTCATCGGTTACTTCTAACAACTGTTGCTTGGTGACGTCGCGCTTATAATAAATTTCGAGCGCAATTGGATGAGGAGATACATCCGCACTCACCTGATAGCGTCCATCCGGAGCTCTTAACCGTGACTCGTAAATATCAAAGATGAACCAAGTCAGCTTTGCTTCACCGACCGTTTTCCATTGACGCCATTGCGCTGTATTCACATGGGCGGTATCGGCACCCGCACTCTGTGCATACAGCGGAACCGGCAGAATCAGCCCAGAAAGGAGTAACACGCTAATTAGATTCTTGGTTAACTTTCCCTGTAAACTTTTCATTTCCATACACCCTGAGTATCAATTGGGTTACAACGCACCATTCCAAGAATAAAACCATCAGCGTGAAGGTAACATCGTAACCAAAATCAACAGCCTGGAGTTTGTAGCCAGCGAAATAACTCGCAGCTCCCCCAATGCCGCCTATTATTGATACGTAAGTTTTAGGAAAACGATACAAAACGGATTTTAGCTGGTAGGCATACCAGGCAAACATTGCCCATAAGCACAGCAACCATATTGGCAGCCAAATCGTTAGGAAGCTCAGAAGCGAAAGCTGTTGGTTAAGACTATCCAGGGCGAGCCCGAAAATAACGATGACAGCGATGGGTTTCAATGACGTCGCATCGCGTATCGCACAGTAGGCAATGGTGGCCAAAGTAAAACCAAGGGTAAACCATTGCCACTGATAGGTACCTAGTACCGCAGCAAACCAGCAAAGTTGAAACCAGGTTGATGCAATCAATACTCTCATGACGAATTAAGGTCGCTGAAAAGTCATGTGTACTGTGCTAATGGTTCGTGCTAAAAAACCACCCTCGCAATAACTCATGTAATAACGCCACATTCGAATAAATCGGTCATCATAACCTAGCGCGCGAACTTCTTTCTCAGCTTGATTAAACCGGCGATGCCACTCATTGAGTGTTTTCGCATAATCGAGGCCGATATCGAACAGGTCTCGAACGACAAGATCACTGTACTTTGTTGCCGCTTGAGTCAGAGAGGTCACTGAAGGTAAAAATCCACCTGGAAAAATGTACTTCTGAATAAAATCGACGTTATTGCTGTAATAGTCATAACGCTGATCGGCAATAGTGATCGCCTGAATAGCCATTAAACCACCGGGTTTCAGCAGTGACTCACACTTCTTAATATAAGACGGCAAAAACGCTTTCCCCACCGCTTCAATCATCTCTATCGAAACTAACTTGTCATACGTGCCATCAAGGTTGCGATAATCTTCTTTAAGCAAGGTGATTTTATCCGACAAGCCTTTCTCTTCAATCTGTTGCTTGGCGTAGGCGTGCTGTTCTTCTGAAATGGTGGTGGTGGTCACCCGGCAGCCATACTGCTCAGCCATATAAATCGCCATCGCGCCCCAACCGGTACCAATCTCAATAACGTGATCGGATGCTTTTAGATCGATCTGTTGGCAAAGACGATCCATTTTATTGATTTGCGCCTGCTCTAGTGACTCACTATCTTGGCGATAAAGCGCAGATGAATAGAGCATATTGCTGTCTAGAAATGACTCATACAGCGCATTGCCGAGATCATAGTGCGCATGAATATTTTTACGAGAATTCTCTTGAGAATTGCGGTTTGCCCAATGGCTGACTTTGTAAAACAGCTTGGTTATCCAACTACCCTGCTCTTCGATTTGATCTAATGCTCGCATGTTTATCGCCATTAGCTTCATCAATGCCGTCAGGTCTGGGCTATCCCACCAGCCGTCCATGTAAGCCTCACCTGCAGCGATACTGCCACCTCGTAAAATACGTGAGTACAAACCGGGATGTTTCACCTCGATGGTCGCCGACACAGACTCCTCGCGATACATACCAGCCGGTGCTGTAAAACGTTCGCTTTTTTCTGCTGCGCCGGAATTAAAGCTCTCGATTAAGGTTAAACAACCAAATTCCATTTTTTTCAAACATTGAACGATCACTCTGCGAGCCGCTTTTTGAGTGGTACTCAATTCGCACGGCAATGTGATTGCACTACTATTCAACATGCAGAATTCTCCTTGTTATTGCTTTCCTTTTTTTTCTTTTCTGGCTGCGTGTTATTTTCGTTGGAGTATTTAGGGTGAGAATAAAAAGGCGCACCTTTTCTCCATAACTTCAATGCGTGCCAGTAAATTCCAAACACCACTTTGACTGTTTGTATCGGTGTGATGACCAAATACTTCATCAAGCTTTTACTAGATAATACTGTCGCTTTCATTGCCATGGTTGCATCAAAATGCTTACCATCTTTATGGCACTCTAAATGAATATTGAGCTTGTCGGTCAGTGGTTTAATCTTCCAGTGGTACTGCTGGTCAATTGGGTTAAACGGGGAGACATGGAACGCTTTTTCCTGCTTCCAGCCAAATTGTTCATCATCCTGATCAGCAGAAACGGCATAATAATGACGCTCATTCCACGGTGTATTGCTTACTTCAGCCAGCAAATATTTCCATTCACCCTGCTTGTTATAAACATAGTAGAAATTAACCGGACTAAAATAGAGCCCTAAATAGCGCAAGTGGCAAACCGCAATGACTCGACCATCACATTTCACGCCTGTCAGGCTTTCTAATTTGTCTTGTACTGCCTTTTTAAGGCTGCCCTCACCGACATAGTCACTGCGCTTAAACCGCGCCCAATGCCACCAGCGTGTTCCAAATCCCCACACTTTCTTTTCAAGCTGATCAATCTCGTCAACATCAATGGCTGGCATGAATAACGAATAGTTCAATTCGTGCGACACGGGAGTGAAGCGACGATGTCTTACATTGCCAATAAACAATCGGCTGTTCATACCGCTAGCCATGTTATGCTGCGCCTCTTTGTAGCGTAGTAACATCTTGTACTTTCGTTTTCTCTTTCATCGCTTTGACTACATCCAAAGCACTACGCACACCATCTTCATGAAACCCGTTATGCCAATAAGCCCCACAGAACCAGGTATGTGCAACGCCCTGAATCTCACTCCTTCTCTGTTGAGCCGCTATAGATTCGGTCGTAAAAACGGGATGATCATAAGAGAACTTACGAAGAATTTTGTTTTCATCGATCTGCTCAGTGCTATTCAACGTTACGCAAAAAGTATGAGGAGAATCTAAATGCTGAAGTATGTTCATATCGTACGTGAGTGACGGTAATCGTTGTTTCTCGCTGTCGCTCCCCTCTAAAAGATAGTTCCAGGAAGCCCAGGCTGCTTTGCGTTTCGGCAGCAAACTTGTATCAGTGTGCAGAACCACCTCGTTGGACTGATACGCCATATCACCAAGAATACTTCTCTCCTCGTCAGACAGCTGACTGAGCATTCTCATTGCCTGATCACTGTGGCAAGCAAATATCACTTCATCGAACCACTCCGTAGTCCCATTGACGTGCAATAGCACACGATCTTTACTTCGCGTAACGCTTTCAACCGGACTGTTGAGACGGATATTTTGTGCAAACCCTTGAGTCAATGGCGGAATGTAAGCGCGAGAACCACCTTTGATCACATACCACTGTGGACGATTCGTCACATCAAGCAATCCATGATTCAAGAAGAAACGTAAGAAAAACATCAACGGAAATGCACGCATATCCGCAAGTGTAGAAGACCAAATGGCCGCCCCCATAGGAAGAATGTAATTGTCAGTGAAGAACTCACTAAATTTATGTTCATCGAGAAATTCGCCAAGCGTTTGCAAATTGGTGTTTTCGTTCTTGGCGAAGGCTTTCGCTAACTTGTTGAAACGAAGTATCTCGTAGATAAAGCGATAAAACTTTGGATTTAACCAATTACGCTTTTGCGCGAACAGTGTAGAAATCGTGTGACCATTGTACTCTAACCCGTTTCCGTTGTTACGGACGCTGAAGCTCATTTGAGTTGGTATACCTTCTACGCCAATTTCATTCATCATCTTGATAAAATTTGGATAGGTACGGTCGTTAAAAACGATAAAGCCAGTGTCAATTGCATACTCTTTTTCATCAACAGTGACATCAACGGTTGCTGTGTGCCCACCGATGTAATCATTCGCTTCAAATAAAGTGATGTCATGTTCTTTATGCAAGTAATAACCGCACGTCAGTCCGGATATCCCTGTGCCTATAATTGCAATTTTCATATTTTCTTCCTTTTTACGACACGAGTTTACGCATTAAGCGGGCTTGCCAGCGGTATGGAAACAACGAAATGAAGCGAAGAATGCTGGTAAACCTCGCAGGGAAATAGATGTGACTTTTATTTGCTGAAAGCTGCTTCCTGATCGAATCAGAGGCTTGCTTGACGGAAATGATCATCGGCATTTCAAAGGTGTTTTTGTCGGTAAGCGGCGTCTCGACAAAGCCAGGAAAGACCGTGATAACCTTTATCCCTTTCTTGGCGAGATCTAAGGCGAGTGTGCGGGCAAAGTAGCTCACAGCCGCTTTCGATGCCCCGTACGCCTCTGCTCTCGGTAAAGCCACTTCAGACGCAATAGAACCGACAATCACCACTCTGTGCCCCGCTTCAAAATAGCTCTGACAGGCTTCGACGCAGTTGGCCACTCCAATTACGTTAACGTTCAGCACTCGCGCCATGAGTCTCGCGTCAACGTGGCCATTGTCCATATACTCGCAATCGCCAGCGTTGAAAAACCAGGTATCTGGAACAAAGCTGAGTGATGACAGTGCATGCATGGTTTCTTCGTAATTCGTCACGTCAAACCGAAGGGTGTCGATCTGCGGTGAAACATCACTTAGCTCACTGAGTACGGATTCGTTACGCCCACAAGCAATGACACGCCAGCCAGAATTGGCGTAATCCAACGCAAGCTGCTTTCCTATGCCAGACGTCGCACCAGTAATCAAAATCGAGCCGCTCATTGCGATAACCTCTGCTTCACGATTTTTACCACCGCGCCAAGTAGGGGTAAGTTTTCATAAAGCATCTCGCCGAGATCAAAGTAGTCGCGATGATAAATAACTTGTCCTTCAGCAAACTTCAGATGAGAAGCTCCATTTACCAAAATTGGCGATCCGCCCTGTAACTTTGGATGGAGTAATTCCATGGTCCACGTAATAAACCCCGTATCATCCACCTGTTGGTGTTCATGAATGACAAAGTCACAGCGGATAACGTTGGTATACAGTGATTGAAAGTATTGGTAGAGAGCGGTTCTCCCCTCTAATCGATGCGCTGCGTCTTCAAACACCACATCAGGGTGATAAATTTCATCCAGCAGATGTAAGTTATCTTTGCTGAGCTGCTGGTAAATATCGACGACAGACCGTAATTCCATTTCGTTGCTCCTACGCACCTTCAACCGTTCATGTTGTACAAAAATATTATACGTACAACATAGACTAATCACATAAAGTTGTACAAAAAATATTTTGTATAACTTTGTTTCTTTTAGGTGTGATACGTGAACAAGGAAGGTAGCGATCAAACAAACGAAAAAAAGGCTTGGTAAAAACCAAGCCTTTTCAGAAAATTATTCGATTAGTACTGTTGATTGCGCAGAGCGTTAATACGCTTGTCTAGTGGTGGGTGGCTCATTAGTAGCTCTGTCAAAGACTGCTTACCGTTGATACCAAACGCCATCATAGTGCCATCTAACTTCGACTCTTGGCTCATTTTCAAGCGCTCAAGAGCAGCAATCATTTTTTCTTTGCCGACCAGACTAGCGGCACCAGCGTCTGCATGGAACTCACGATGACGGCTGTACCACATGGTGATGAAGCTTGCTAAGAAACCAAACACCAGTTCCAGTACCATAGAGACACCAAAGTAAACCATCATGTTTGAACCTTGACCTTCTTCCTCATCGTTAGACGCCACCATATTGGCGATAAAACGTGACAAGAAGATAACAAACGTGTTCACAACACCTTGCATCAGTGTCATCGTAACCATGTCACCATTAGCAATGTGACTCACTTCGTGCGCCAATACTGCTTCAGCTTCATCGCGAGTCATGTTATGTAGCAGACCCGTAGAAACTGCAACCAATGAGTCATCACGCTTTGCACCTGTTGCGAAGGCATTAATGTCTGGTGAATCATAAATTGCCACCGTTGGCATGCCGATCCCCGCTTGCTGAGCCTGACGACCTACTGTCTCCAGTAGCCAGTGCTCTGTTTCGTTACGTGGGCTTTCGATAACCATACCGCCAACCGAACGCAGTGCCATGCCTTTTGACATCATTAACGAAATCAGTGCACCACCAAAACCAAAGACCGCAGCCATAACCAGCAAACCAGACAAACTGCCCGGCTGCATTCCCGTTGTAGCGTAAACAATATTCAGAACAACACTAAGAACTAGCACAACGGCTAGGTTAGTTGCCAGGAATAACATAACTCGCTTCATTACTTTTCTCCGAGGAAGCTTATTGTTGTAAAAGCCGATCCCATTTGGTTTCGTACTCCGTTGCGTTATAGATATAGTCTATCGCTGTTAAAAACAAGGTTAAGCAATAAATTGCAACATTTGTTTTCTCAACTGAAATAAATCGTAAATTTTTATAGCCTAAAAACAGTATTTTAGACCAGGTTTAGACTTTGGTCTTATTGTTCGATTGTTTCAGCGTGCTAAATTCAGGTCAGATGAACAAAAACAGAGCAAACTCTAAAGGCTTTCCGAAGCCGAGTAGCTCCAAATCCATGTCTTGAGGGAAAAATCATGGTAGAAACGAACGACTATCAAATGGCTATCGATTTACTACGTTGTCACCTAGGTATCTCAGAGGACGAGGCAAAGCAACAACTTGGTATTTCGACTGATGATCATATGGCTAATCGTATTGCAGAAACGCAACACGCATTGATGGGTCTCGGTAACGAAAAATAAACCTGAATTAGGTTTTCGAATTCGAATAATGGAAAGGGCTGCGCAATGCAGCCCTTTCGTTTTTCTGCTTTAGCGTTCAAGCAAAGGATCGATGTTAATGTATTTGCCGAGTTCTTTGCGCTTAGCACTAGGAACATAAGGGATCTCACCTAATTTGGGTGCACCTAAGCGAGATTCCAGCATCTCGATGATGTCCGCATAGTGCTCCGTTCCCGGGTTCACGCGATTTGCTACCCATCCAACAAGGTTCAAACCATCGGCTCGAATTGCCTCTGCGGTTAAAAATGCATGGCTCAAACAACCCAGTTTAATACCAACAACTAAAACGACAGGAAGCTGTTCTTGTTTGACCCAAGTAGAAAAATTGTCTGTATCCGAAACCGGGACACGCCATCCCCCCGCACCTTCAACCAATACCACGTCAGCCTGAGATTTATGCTGAGCCAGTTTTTCACTTAAAACGTCGTATTTAATTTCAACATCTTCATGTTTCGCGGCGATATGCGGCGAAGTTGGCAGCTCCAGTGCATACGGATTTATATCATCGTAAGCCACTTCTAGTGTCGCTGCTTTTTGTAAATGCAACGCATCTGAGTTGCGCCAACCTTGCTCTGTCTTTTCGCTTCCTGCTGCCACTGGCTTATAACCAATGGTATTTAACCCTTTTGCCGCTAACGCTTGCAGAATGGCTTTAGACGCTACCGTTTTTCCTACATCAGTATCCGTACCAGCAATAAAAAAAGCATCAATCATAGATGTATTACTCCAAAACAAACCTGATAACTTGCAGGTAAAAGACCTTTATCGTTTTTGAATTCTTGGTACGCACGTTCTACGTGTAAAAGTTTGCGGCGGCTTGTCAGCGCAGGAGAGCGCCCACTAACATGGGTTGCTCCGATACCTTTAAGGTCTCGCATAACAGAAAACGCAGAGTCGTACCAAACTGTGATGGAGGTCAAGTCTAGATGATGGTCATTGCAGTGAGCTTGCGCCAACGCAATTTTTACCTGATTGATCGTTATAAAGTTATTGACGTGTTGATATGCATCAATTTTTTTCCATGATTCACGTAGCTCATAGAGAGAACCATCAACCAGAGTAGAGAAAAAGCCAGCGCCCCCGTCCTTGAGAACTCGGCGTACTTCGCGTAACGGATAGCTTAAATCACGACACCACTGCAGCGCCAAACTCGAAAAGACAAAATCAAAGTGATGATCATCAAAAGGCAAGTTTTCTGCGTCGGCTAAAACATAGCGTGCTCTTGCATCGCCGCATCGTTGATGGGCCTTGTTTAACATCTCTTGAGAGATATCCACACACACCACTTCGGCACCACGTTGCTGGAGTAACTCAGAGAAGTAACCCGTCCCACAACCTAGATCTAATACGCGCTTCCCTGATAAATCTTCTGGAAGCCTTTCTAATAACCGATGCCCTACATCGCGTTGAAACGCCGCATGTGCATCATACGTATTGGCGGCTTTACTGAATGAAGTAGCGATAGCACTCTTATCTAGACTTTCAAGAGCCAGATCTCTCTGTTCTGCTTGATTCATTACCGCGCTCCTAGTGCTTGTTCAAGTACGTGAGATAATGTTTTGATTTGATCTTTGGTGTGATTCGCCGTCAAGGTGATACGCAACCGGGACGTCCCTGCTGGAACCGTCGGCGGTCGGATCGCCGTAACCCAGAAACCGTGTTGGCGACATGAGTCAGCGACACTTAACGCTTTCTCTGCATCACCGATAACAAAAGGTTTAATCGGTGTCAGTGTTTCAATAAAGCCGCTCATGCCGTGTAAGCATTCCTGATAGTAAGCACTTAACTCCGCCAACTTCTCTCTCCGCCAACCTTGCTCCTGAACGATGGAAACCGCATGAGTTAACGCATACGCTTGTGCAGGAGGCATGGCTGTCGAATAGACGTGATGGCGCGCGAACTGTGTCAGGAAGTCACCTGTCACGCGGTCACACAAAATGGCAGCACCGGAAACGCCAAACGCCTTGCCAAATGTGACTACGAGTATATCTGGCTTGATATTGGCCTTCTCGCACGAACCACCACCAGTATCGCCCAACACACCAATGCCATGAGCGTCATCCACTGCCAGCCAGGCATCATTTTCTTGAGTTATCTGGGCAAGCGCCGCAAGAGGTGAGCAATCACCATCCATACTAAAAACGCCTTCCGTCACCACTAAATGATTACATTCGGTATTGATAAGCGAGCTGAGATGTTCGAGGTCATTATGTTTAAAGCGTTTCATTTTAGCGGGAGACAACGCACCGGCTTCCATTAAAGACGCGTGATTGAGTCGGTCTTGCAATAAGACGTCTGACTTTTCCAGCAGAGTAAACAGCAATGCCTGATTGGCGCTGAAGCCCGAGCCAAACAATATTGCGCGCTCATAACCCAACCACTCCGTCAGTGCGGCTTCTAGATTACTGTGCGCAGCGCTAAACCCTGTCACCATAGGTGAAGCTCCGCTGCCACTGCCGTAAACACTTAGCCCCTGCTGCCAAGCCCGAACCAAAGATTGATCATTGGCCAAACCAAGGTAATCATTACTCGAGAAGTTGATATAGCGTTTGCCCGCGTGTTCCAGAACAGACTGGTTACCGGCAAACACTAAGTTCATTGAGCGATCCAGCCCCTGCTCTTTACGTTGAGAGAGTGCTGATTCGATACGAGATTTAAACGCTGGCATCGTAGAAAAGGTCGTCTTTAGTCGGACGAGCGGCAACACGTTCTACCACACGATCAAGCAATTCGTTCTCTTCAATTTCATCCGGCTTTTGCGAGACTTGCTGGCTGTTTATGCCTAACTTATCAAACAGCATCATATCTTTGTCTTCAGAAGGGTTTGGCGTTGTAAGTAGCTTACAACCGTAGAAAACAGAGTTCGCACCAGCCATGAAACACAACGCTTGCATCTGCTCATTCATGTTTTCGCGTCCCGCAGACAAGCGAACCGCAGATTGAGGCATCATGATTCGTGCGATAGCAATGAGACGAATAAAATCAAATGGTTCAACATCTTCGACTTTTTCAAGCGGTGTGCCTTTCACTTTAACCAGCATGTTGATTGGTACACTTTCTGGATGAGTCGGCAGATTAGCAAGTTCAACTAATAAACCAGCACGGTCGTTGGCACTTTCGCCCATACCAATGATGCCGCCCGAACAAATTTTCATGCCCGCATCACGAACATGAGATAGCGTATCCAGACGATCCTGATAAGTACGAGTTGTGATGATATTGCCGTAAAACTCAGGTGACGTATCGAGGTTGTGGTTGTAGTAATCCAAGCCCGCGTCGGCGAGTTGATTCGCTTGCTCTGGCGTCAACATACCCAGCGTCATACAGGTTTCTAAACCCATACCTTTCACGCCTTTGATCATATCCGTCAGGTGTGGCATGTCGCGCTCTTTAGGGTTTTTCCACGCAGCGCCCATACAGAAACGGGTAGAGCCTGCATTTTTCGCTTTTTGCGCCGCATCGAGGACACGTTCCACTTCCATTAGACGCTCTTTTTCAATGTCTGTGGTGTATCTCGCGCTTTGAGGACAGTACTTACAGTCTTCTGGGCATGCACCCGTCTTGATTGATAGCAATGTGCTAACTTGAACATGATTGGTTTGCTGGTATTGACGGTGAACAAGCTGTGCTTCGAACAGAAGATCCATAAATGGTTTTTCCATTAGCTCTTGTACTTCTGCATGCGTCCAGTTATGACGTACTTCCACGTGTATTCCTTAGATTACTTTTTTTGTTGTGTTGACAGTCTACTTAGTCTCGATAAACTGTCAACACAATCGCAAAATCAAAAGTTTACAATTGATTAATTTTTAATCTTTACAATATTGGAATTACACATGGATCTTGCCTTCGATCGCCAACATATCTGGCATCCCTACACTTCAACGCTGACTCCTCTGACCTGCTATCCGGTTGTTTCAGCTGATGGGGTCTACATTAATCTAGAAGATGGCACCCAATTAGTTGATGGCATGTCGTCTTGGTGGTCAACGATTCATGGCTATAATCATCCGCATCTGAACCAAGCGGCGCATCAGCAAATTGATCAGGTTTCTCATGTTATGTTTGGTGGTATTACGCACCAACCCGCTATCAATTTGTGTAAGAAGCTGCTCTCCCTCGCACCTGACAATCTCGAACACGTTTTTCTTGCCGATTCAGGCTCGGTCGCTGTAGAGGTAAGCCTCAAAATGGCGTTGCAATATTGGCATGCAAAAGGCGAACGCAGACCTAAATTCCTTACCTTAAAACACGGCTACCATGGTGACACGTTTGCCGCAATGTCGGTCACTGACCCCGACAACTCGATGCACTCGCTATACAAAGGCTTTCTGCCAGAACATATCTTCGCGGACTCTCCGACATGCGGTTATTGGGATGAATGGAACCCCGACGACTTGGCTGATTTTGCACAGAAGATCGAGCAGCATCACCAAGAACTTGCCGCAGTGATTCTAGAGCCAATCGTACAAGGTGCCGGGGGGATGCGTATTTATCATCCTGAGTTCCTTAAAGGTGTCAGAGCACTCTGTGATAAATATGAACTTCTATTGATTGCTGATGAGATTGCGACAGGATTTGGACGCACTGGAAAGCTTTTCGCATGTCAGCATGCCGATATTCAGCCAGACATCCTTTGTGTTGGTAAAGCATTAACGGGTGGCTATATGACGTTATCCGCCACTCTTGCGACCAAACATGTCGCCGATACGGTTTGCGGTGGCGAAGCAGGTTGCTTTATGCATGGGCCCACTTTCATGGGAAACCCGCTCGCTTGCGCGGTAGCAACCGCAAGTTTAGAGCTTATCGAGCAAGGAGACTGGCAGCAGCAGACTCGGCAAATTGAAACGCTTTTTTCTGAGTTGTTACCCAAGCTAGAACAATATGATGTGGTGAAAAATACACGTTGGCTTGGTGCAATAGGCGTTGTGGAAACTCATCGTCCCGTTAATATGGAAACGATTCAGGCGCTATTTGTTGAGCAAGGTGTATGGATTCGTCCGTTTGGCAAACTCATTTATATGATGCCACCATTTATCAGCGAGCCAGAACACATTGAAAGGTTGGTAAACGCGATTGAAACAGCGCTTCAACGTGAAGACTGTTTTTTATAACAACCACGCCCACTGATTTTGGTTTTTAGATATTAAAAAACCCAGCTCAAAAGCTGGGTTTTTGTATTTATTCAGTTTACTAATTAACCGATGTGCGTTGCGCCGCCCATGTACTTCTGAAGTGCAGTTGGGATTGCAATACGGCCGTCTGCTTCTTGGTTGTTTTCAAGGATAGCAACCATTGTACGACCTACCGCTAGGCCAGAACCGTTTAGCGTGTGCACAAGCTCAGGTTTCTTCTCGCCTTTACGACGGAAACGCGCTTGCATACGACGAGCCTGGAAGTCCCACATGTTAGAACATGAAGAGATTTCACGGTAAGTTTCTTGCGCAGGAACCCATACTTCTAGGTCGTAAGTCTTACGAGCACCGAAGCCCATGTCACCTGTACACAGAACGACTTTACGGTAAGGAAGCTCTAGAAGTTGCAGAACTTTCTCAGCGTGACCTGTTAGCTCTTCAAGTGCATCCATTGAGTCTTCTGGCTTAGTGATTTGTACAAGTTCAACTTTGTCGAACTGGTGCATACGGATAAGACCACGAGTATCACGACCGTAAGAACCTGCTTCTGAACGGAAACATGGCGTGTGAGCTGTCATCTTAAGCGGTAGATCCGCTTCGTCAGAGATCGTGTCACGTACCATGTTAGTTACTGGTACTTCAGCTGTAGGGATAAGTGACAGTCTACGCGGCTCTTCGTCGTTCACTTTCTCTTCAAGCGGCTCTGTGTGGAAAAGGTCTTTACCAAATTTAGGTAGCTGACCTGTACCAAATAGGCTGTCAGAATTCACTAGGTACGGTACGTACATTTCTGTGTAGCCGTGTTCTTCGGTGTGAAGATCTAGCATGAACTGAGCGATTGCACGGTGTAGGCGCGCGAACTGACCTTTCATCACGATAAAGCGTGCACCGGTAATTTTAGTCGCGCTCGCGAAATCAAGACCGTCGCCCATTTCACCTAGGTCAACGTGATCTTTCAGTTCGAAATCGTAAGTTTTTGGCTCGCCCCAACGAGAGATTTCTACGTTGTCTTCTTCATCTTTACCGTCTGGCACATCGTCAGCTGGCAGGTTTGGAACAGAAAGCGTGATTTCCTCTAGTTGAGACATCACTTGCTCAAGTTCCACTTTTTTAGCATCAAGATCGCTACCTAATGTACCGATTTGTTTCTTGATTTCTTCTGCGCCTTCTTTGTCGCCAGCTGCCATTTTTTGGCCGATTTGCTTGGAGATGGAGTTACGCGTGGATTGTAAATTTTCAACTTCTACTTGAATGGACTTACGTTGTTCTTCAAGGTTACGGATAGTCTCGACGTCTAGCTTAAAGCCACGACGCGCCAGTTTAGCAGCTGTTTCATCCAGCTCAGTTCGAAGTAATTTAGAATCCAGCATTGTTAATCCTATGCTTTTGTAGTTGTGAAATCGCGCACCAACATCTTGCTAGTACGCTATAAAAATTTACCGAATAAATGTATCCAAAAATGCCTACTTTTCATAGCGCTTTTGTGGGCTATTTGCGTCTAAAGTAGCCAAGTAATCTAACTTTTCGCCGATCTTGGTCTCTAGACCTCGATTTGTCGGCTCATAGTACTTACGATCATCCATTTCCGGTGGCAGATATCGCTCACCCGCGGCATACGCTCCCGGCTCATCGTGAGCATACCGATATTCAGCGCCGTACCCCATGTCTTTCATCAAACTTGTTGGTGCATTACGCAAATGATGAGGGACTTCGTACTCGGGTAAGTTATGCGCGTCTGAAAGCGCTTGTTTCCAAGCCACATAGACCGCATTACTCTTAGGCGCACACGCAAGGTACACGATCGCCTGAGCAATCGCACGTTCGCCTTCTGCCGGACCAACACGCGTAAAACAGTCCCAAGCAGAGAGCGCAACTTGCATAGCTCGAGGATCCGCATTTCCGATATCCTCGGAAGCAATCGCAAGTAATCGACGTGCAATGTATAAAGGGTCACAACCTGCAGCGATCATTCTCGCAGCCCAGTACAGTGCTGCATCTGGGTTAGATCCGCGAATTGATTTATGTACCGCAGAAATCAAGTCGTACCAAATGTCGCCTTTGTTATCAAAACGAGAGACTTTTTCCCCTGCGACTTCGGCCAGTAGCTTAAGCGTGATCTCTTTCTCACTTTGAGCGTTGTCTTCGGCCATATCGTAGAGCAACTCAAGGTAATTAAGCGACATGCGAGCGTCACCGTTAACCAGTTCTGATAAGCGATCGAGCACGTTATCAACAAAGTGGGCAGGTATCTTACCCAGACCACGCTCTTTATCGTGAATTGCTTGATTGAGCGCCTGTGCAATCTCGTCTTTATTCAGTGAGGTCAGTTTATAAACACGCGCCCGAGACAACAATGCGTTGTTGAGTTCGAAAGACGGGTTTTCTGTGGTTGCACCGATGAAGGTAACCGTACCATCTTCAATATGCGGAAGGAAAGCGTCTTGCTGAGACTTGTTAAACCGGTGTACCTCATCCACGAACAATATCGTGCGGCGACCCGTCATTTTATTTTCTCGTGCTTTCTCAATCGCAGCACGTATTTCTTTCACGCCAGACGTCACTGCAGAAACACGCTCCACCTCTGCATTCGCGTAATTCGCTGCGACTTCTGCCAACGTCGTTTTGCCGGTACCCGGAGGCCCCCACAAAATCATTGAGTGGATATTCCCGGCTTCCAATGCACGACGTAAAGGTTTCCCCAGACCTAAAATATGCTGCTGTCCGATATACTGTTCGACCGTTTGCGGCCTCATACGCGCAGCAAGGGGACGAAAATCTTCGTCCCCCGAGAAATCTAGTGTGTAATTCGTCACTACCCGTTAATTCCTTTGGTCATCCACTTCCACTCCTTTTGGAATCGTGAATGTGAATCGGTTGGCTTTTGGTTTTCCTAGCTTCACGTTACTGAATTTGAACAGGCCTCTTTGACCATCTTGTTCAATCACATTGAAGCCTTTTACGATACCTTTTGCATCGATATTAATCTGGAAACGACCTTGCGTTGAATCGACGGCTGTCGGGATCAGTGTGAACTCGTTACCTTTTTGAGAGACTTTGTAATTATCCCAATCACTTGCGCGATTACGAGTCAAAAGCACAAATGGTGTTTGTTCTGCCGCTTGTTCTTGCCAGTAAATGCTCACTTGTTCGATAAATGGGCTGTAATACCAAAGCGTTTTACCATCAGACACCAACAAGTTTTCGTCTGGGAATGTCGTACTCCAACGGAACAAACTCGGACGGGCAATCTCAACGGTCCCTTCCCCTTCCATCACCGTTTCCCCTTCAGGGCTGATGACTTGTTGAGAAAAGTCGGCACTGAAGCCTTCGTTAATTGATAAACGCTTGCTTAACTCTGCTTTTGGGGATGCGGCATACGCAGTTGAGAATATAGAGAAGCTTAAAACAAGCGCGGAGATGAGTTTCGCTGAAAATCGTTGTTTCATTCAAATACCTATCACTATGGTCGAAAAGACCGAATTTTACTCACCTCTTTGGACTGAGGTGAGTAAGACAAGTTCATTAATCTTTTGGCGGCGCAGGCGCGAGAACTTCGCGGTTGCCATTGTGGCCCGGTGCACTGACGATACCTTGAGCTTCCAGTTGCTCAACGATTCGAGCCGCTCGGTTGTAACCGATTTTGAAGCGACGTTGCACTCCTGATACAGAGCCACGACGTGACTGAACGACGTGCTCAACCACTTGATCGAACAACGGGTCTACATCTTCATCAGATTCCATCTGTTCGCCCGGGAGTAAGCTTTCCGGACTCTGATCGCCGCTGATAATCTCATCGATGTAGTTTGGTTTGCCGCGAGCTTTCCAGTTATTCACGACAGCATGAACATCGTCATCTGAAGCAAATGCGCCGTGCACACGTATGGTGTGGCTTGAACCCGGCGGCAAGTAAAGCATATCACCCATACCCAATAGCGATTCAGCACCACCTTGGTCTAGTATCGTACGCGAGTCCGTCTTGGTTGATACGGTAAATGCCACACGCGTTGGGATGTTCGCTTTAATCAGACCGGTAATAACATCAACTGATGGTCGCTGAGTCGCAAGAATCAGGTGAATACCCGCTGCACGTGCTTTCTGTGCCAAGCGTGCAATCAGTTCTTCGACTTTTTTACCGACGACCATCATCAGGTCAGCAAACTCATCTACGACAACAACGATGTATGGTAGTTTCTCTAACAGCGGTGGCTCAGTGTCCATGCTGTCACCTTCTTGCCAGAATGGGTCATGAATTGGGTGACCCGCTTCCGCAGCCATCTTCAGTTTTTCATTGAAGCCTTTAACGTTACGAACGCCTAGCGTTGACATCAGTTTGTAACGACGTTCCATCTCGCCTACACACCAACGGAGAGCGTTAGACGCGTCTTTCATGTCTGTCACAACTTCAGAAAGTAGGTGCGGAATGCCTTCATAAATTGAAAGCTCCAACATTTTCGGGTCGATCATGATAAAACGCAGATCTTCCGGAGACGCTTTGTAGAGCATACTCAAGATCATCACGTTTACACCGACCGACTTACCCGAACCGGTTGTACCAGCCACCAGCACGTGAGGCATTTTAGCAATATCGGCAATGACCGCTTCACCAGCAATGTCCTGGCCAAGCACTACCGTTGTCGGTGATTTAGCCTGCTCAAATTGAGGGCTGTTGATAACGTCGGAAAGGTATACGGTCTGACGGCTCATGTTCGGCAGTTCCAAGCCAACGTAAGGTTTACCCGGAATCACTTCAACAACACGTACTGCCATGGCAGACAGCGCACGAGCCAAGTCCATTGAAAGGCCAGAAATACGGCTGACTTTTACACCCGGCGCCAAATCCAACTCAAATCGAGTGATAACAGGGCCTGGATAAATACCTACCACGTCCGCCTTAATTTTGTAATCTGCCAACTTACTTTCAACCAATCGAGCGACCTGCTCTAACGCGTCACGATCAATAAAGTTCTCGCGTTTTTCCGGATGATAAAGAAGCTCTAGAGTTGGTAATGGCTCTTCTGGCACAGGCAGGTTTTCTTCTTGTTTCATCAAGAATGGGTTTTGTGTTGCTGCCACTTTAGCTTGAGCACCAGCTACCATGTTCTGGAATGCAGCCACATCTTGATCGCCCTCAGAAACCTCTTCAACTTCGACCACAGGAGCAGGCTCAAATGTCTCACGTGGTGACGGTTCAGACCTTACAAACGGCTCGCTTGATTGCGTTATTGAAGCCTCTGATTGAGGAACAACTGTCGGCTCTGGTTGAGCAGCAACGTACTCGTCCTCATCTTCGTCATCAACAACATCAAAGTTCGAAATCGTTGGCTCAATATGCTCGCCGGGTTCTGTCTGCTCAGAAATGTTATCCAAAGAGGCAGGGTCTATCACTGGCTCTTCAAATGGTACTGAATCAACGTGAGCCTGCTGTGCTTGCTCCGCTGCGAACTGAGCATACTCAGCGTAGTCCGGTTCACTTTGGAATGATGTTGTATCAGTCTCTTCATGTTCAGCAGGGCGTTGTGGCTCTGAATAATTCTGTTGTGTCGAGGTTAGCGTTTGTTCAGGTTGCTCTTCCAACGCCCAATCGTCAGCCTGATGAGCAGCCGCTTCCAGCTCTTCAATCGTGACATTCAGCTGTTTAGTGCGTTCCACTGATGGATCAACATGACTCGCGCTGAATGCCTGCGTTTGAGGTTCTGGTTTGGAATACGCCATTGCCGGCTTTTCTGCTGCAACCGAAACAGGTTTTACCGAATCCGCCAACGGTTTTGACGCGCGCGGTTCCGGCTGAGTTTGCGGCATATAAATAGGATATTCGTGCGGCGCTTCTTTAGGCTCTTCGACATCATATGCGGTCAAGTGAGGAAGTGGTTCTTCTTCCTGTTCGACCTCAGCGCGTCTTGTGGTCACTTTATCTTCAATAAACTCATCAAGTTGAGGTTCCAGTGTCTCCTGCTCTGAGCCTCTGAGTTTATTAGCAATACCATTGACTAACCCTAGGGAGCGATCGCCTAACCATTCGACAATGTTTAACCAAGATATTCCGGTAAACAGAGTAAAGCCCGCGCCCCACAAGAACAACAGAACTAACGTTGTCCCCAAAATATTGAGTGTAGGTAATGCCAGGCTGGAGAGTACGTCGCCTACAACGCCACCCGATGAGAAATACCAGATATCATCGAAATTAATATCGGCCAAACCACAACTGGTCATAATTAGAACAACAAGACCAAGTAGTCTTGTGCCCCAAAGCATAAGATCGATTGGCTCGTCTTCGCCGCGCTTACGACAAAGCACCCATGCCGCCGCTGCCAATAAGAAAGGTAGAGGGTAAGCCAATGAGCCAAACGTGAAAAATAGAGTATCGGCTAGCCAAGCGCCAAACAGGCCACCAGCATTATCGATCTCCCCTCCCCAAGCAGTTTGGGACCAGGAAGGATCGGCAGGGCTAAAGGTAAATAACGCTACAGCAAGCAATACCGAGCTAAGAACGCCCACAATAAAGCAGCACTCTTTCAAGCGTTGGAAGCCATTTAAGCGTGAAGACTGAGGCTCTTCACTTGTTTTGATGATGGTTTCGACTTTCTTTGCGTTCTCTTTGAACATAAATCAACTTGAATATGGAAATGAATTAGGAATTTGCAAAACATTCCGAGCGGCATAAAGCCGCTCGGTAAATTGATTTAACCATATCAAAGAGAAAAACCCAATTACTCAATGCCGAAAGCGGAAGCATATACCGCTTTCTTTGCAAGAAATTAACGAGTTTTAATCACAAGCTGGTTAGATTGTTTCACTTCTTCCATAACAACGTATGTACGAGTGTCGTTTACACCAGGTAAACGTAGAAGCGTATCGCCAAGTAGTCGACGGTAAGCACCCATATCTGATACACGAGTTTTAAGAAGATAGTCAAAGTCACCTGATACTAGATGACATTCTTGGATATCATCCAGTTTTTGAACCGCAGAGTTAAACTGCTCGAACACATCTGGTGCGCCACGGTTTAACGTAATTTCAACGAACACTAAAAGTGAAGCGTCCAAAAACTGCGGATTCAGTAACGCAGTATACCCTGTAATGTACCCCTGACGTTCTAATCGACGTACACGCTCCAAACACGGCGTTGGCGAAAGGCCAACACGCTTTGAAAGTTCTACGTTCGAAATACGACCGTCTTTCTGCAATTCATTAAGAATGTTGCGGTCGATACGGTCTAGTTCCTTGGACGGCTTTTTATAGTTGTCTGCCATTTTTTATTCCACCTTATTACTTCCTTGCAAAAAAATATACTACAACTTTTTAATATTTGGTGCCAAATATTACAAATCTATAACTATACTAGCTATTAATTCGATAATAACACCCTACAAATAGTTAAAATAACCATTATAGAAAGAGGATACAGGATGATCATTGGCGTACCTAAGGAAATCAAAAACCACGAATATCGTGTCGGTATGATCCCAGCAAGCGTGAGAGAGTTAATCTCACATGGTCACCAAGTTTTAGTTGAGACCAACGCAGGTGCCGGCATTGGTTTTACAGACGATGATTACATCGCTGTCGGCGCATCCATTCTCCCTCATGCTGCAGACGTTTTCGCGCAAGCAGACATGATAGTAAAAGTTAAAGAACCCCAAGCAGTCGAGAGAGCAATGCTCCGCGAAGGGCAAATTTTATTTACTTATTTACACCTAGCACCAGATTTTCCACAAACTGATGAGCTAATCAAGAGCAAAGCTGTCTGTATAGCCTATGAGACTGTAACAGATAATATGGGTCGTTTGCCACTGTTAGCACCAATGTCTGAAGTAGCAGGTCGGATGTCTATTCAAGCAGGTGCACAAACGCTAGAAAAATCACACGGTGGTCGTGGTTTACTGCTTGGCGGCGTACCTGGTGTTGAACCTGCGAAAGTGGTCATTGTGGGCGGCGGTGTCGTTGGCGCAAACGCAGCTCGTATGGCTGTGGGCCTTCGTGCAGACGTCACTATTCTCGATCGTAATGTCGATACTCTGCGTAAACTGGACGAAGAATTCCAAGGCCGTGCTAAAGTCGTTTATTCTACAGAAGACGCGATTGAGAAGCATGTCGTAGAAGCTGACCTAGTAATTGGCGCAGTTCTTATCCCAGGTGCAGCTGCACCTAAACTGGTGACAAAAGAACACATTGCGAAGATGAAGCCAGGCGCAGCGGTAGTTGATGTGGCTATCGACCAAGGTGGTTGCTTTGAAACATCGCACGCAACCACTCACGCTGAACCTACATACATCGTCGATGAAGTCGTGCACTACTGCGTAGCAAACATGCCAGGTGCCGTTGCCCGTACTTCTACTTTTGCATTGAACAACGCAACGTTACCTTACATTTTGAAACTAGCGAATAAAGGCTACCAAAAAGCCCTTCTCGACGAGAAAGGTTTCCTTGAAGGACTAAACGTTATTCACGGCAAAGTGACTTGTAAAGAAGTTGCCGACAGCTTTGGTCTTGAATATGTAGAAGCAGAGCAAGCGATTGCAATGTTCAACTAATGACAAAATAATTCATTTTTGTCACGTTTTGTTTACAAAAGCCCACTGGCAGGTGGGCTTTTTCCTATAGAGCATTTAGATATAAATAATAACCATCACTTATATGCGCAAATTAAAATATTTCGAGGCGTGACAGTTTTAGCGCAAAACTCCGACAAACTGGCACGATAACCACGTTGCTCAAGATAAAGTACTTTATCTAATGCGAGCCAAAGCTCTAATGGACGCTGAAAAACCAGCTGAACTAAGCTCATTCTTTCCATATGCCAAAAGCGCTGTTCCGCTAAAGTTTCGAACTTATTAAAGTCAATCGACTGACTAATATCGATCGCCTTTTTCTCTGCCGCCCACAAACAAAATGCCTCAAACCCTTCACTCAACTGTGATTTGCGGATACTCGGGACCGGTTGGTATTCTTCAATACCTAGCACCTGACGAGTTATCAGATCAAAGCCCAGCCTGAAAATCATTTCTTGCTGACGATGACGGCGGACACGCTCCCCACCCGTCACCGTTTGTTGCAATGGAATACGAAGTTCTTGTTTCGACAGCGTTAACGTGGAGTGTTGAGCAATCTCGGACAATGGTTGATACGTTTCGCCCTGAATAAGGTGATAACAGCACGGAGAAATCGTCATTGCCGAGACTTCTGCTTCACAGCCGCACTGAAGCAAACGAATATGTAAGTCACCACAAGCATGCAGCGCTACGGCATGTTGCGTAGGCTTAAAAACCGCTTTCGCTTTGGCATCAAATGCGTCGCCTTGAATAAACGTCATCTTCCATTGATGTTCATTAGCCGCCGACTGTCCCGAATCGCATAACGCTTGTTGATATTCAAAGCTGGTAACAGGCTGATCCGTTTGTGTGGTAAGAATACGTCCAAGGTAGCCCTTACCCGAGCACCACTCGAGCCATTCTTCACCATAATGGCTTTGGATTGCGGCTTCTCCCATGGCAACTATTTGCTCAAGTTTACGACCAGGAACACCGCTGTCTAAACCGCGGTCGAGATCCAAACCTTTGAGTGGTACCGTTTCTAAGTGGGTATGCTCAGACAGTAATTTAAGTACTGGTAGGTAAGCGCTAATTTCAGCCAACGCTTCTTCAGGTTTTGCTTTTAAGCGTTCAATTTCAAGAGGAGACAGTGACGCTAACCACTGACAAAGATCGGGATACTGTTCTTGCCAAGGTAATACTGGATGAATGCTGCTTTGGAATGGATCAAATCGCCACAACGATTGGTTGTCAATCAGACAGTCATTAATAAATTGGAATCGAGTGTTCATTAAGCCCCCACCACACTAGCGGGGGCGGATTATATACCTAACCAGCCCTTTCCGAAACACTCGGCTTGGGTATGGGCATGTAATTCATCGTTATCGGACTGGAAGGTCGATATCTTTAAACATCTCTTCAATTTCCACATTTGACTTCAAAGAGATAGCTTGCTCTACCACTGGTCGAGTCAAGTGTGGCGCAAATCTTTCCATAAAATCAAACATATAAGAACGAAGGAACGTTCCGCGACGGAAGCCGATACTGGTGGTACTTGCCCCAAACAAGTGGCTAGCATCGATAGCAACTAAATCTGTGTCTTGCTTTTCATCAACAGCCATACTTGCAATCACACCAACACCAATACCCATTTTTACGTAGGTTTTGATCACATCCGCATCGGTTGCAGTAAATACCACGCGAGGAGTCAGGCCTTCACGGTTAAATGCAGTATCGAGTTCAGAGCGGCCTGTGAAGCCAAATACGTAAGTCACTAACGGGTAAGCGGCAAGGTCATGGATGCTGATGTTGGCCTTCTTCGCCAGAGGGTGATCTTTCGGCACTACAATAGAGCGGTTCCAGTGATAACAAGGCAACATAATTGCGTCTTGATAAAGGTGCAATGCTTCAGTCGCTATCGCAAAATTCGCCGTACCTTTAGCGATCGCTTCTGACATTTGGGATGGCGTGCCCTGATGCATGTGCAAAGAAACTTTCGGGTAACGAGTCGTAAAACCTTTAATGACATCGGGTAAGGCATAACGCGCTTGTGTATGCGTCGTCGTAATGTTCAGGGTTCCCATTTCAGGATGCGTATGCTCACCCGCTACCGCTTTAATACTTTCGACACGTCCAAGGATTTCTTGAGAAATTCGAACAATCTCTTCGCCCGCGCCAGTCACCTGAGTTAAGTGCTTACCACTTCGCTCGAAAATTTGGATGCCCAGTTCATCTTCCAGTAACCTCACCTGCTTACTGATACCAGGCTGTGAGGTGTACAAACTTTCTGCGGTGGCAGACACGTTCAAATTATGGTTTACAACCTCAACAATATACTTCAGTTGTTGCAGTTTCATCGTAATCCCTTACTCGTTCCCGAGACACTAAAATCGAAAGCAAAAATCATCACTCTTTTGAGTGATATAATAATTAGTTATAACGCGACATCTGCCAAATGAACAGTACTTTCTAACATATATCTCAAACTCATACTAAAAAATTAGAAGCAAATTAATATGCGCATGATTGAATCGTTTAAATGCTGCTTTATAGATGCGAGTGAATCCATATAAATTAAAACGTGTGACGGGCTAAATAATCCGATAAATAGGGTGCCTTGCTTGTTGAGATTCATGTATTCTTTAGCGCTAGCCGTAGAAACTAAAAGCAGACGCAAAGATATGAATATTGGTTTAATAATCGCTTTGGTAGCCATCTTATTGGTCTTGATCCTAGGCTATAACATGATGTTGCAATACAAGGTCAAAGTCGAAACGGCAAGAAGACAGGAATCCGCTCGTTACGTTGCTTTAATTGACGGTACTGAAGAACTTATTGGTCACGCTCACCATATTCCTTTCAGCCATGATCTTCTGCTATGCCTGAACAATCGAATTCTTGACGCCTTAGAAGCGATGCAACAACTCGATCCAAAAAATAAACAGCTCTCCCAGCGGGTTGAAAATCTCAAGCAGCAAATTGTCCAGTTAAAATTAAACGAGCAAGCTGGTGACAGTACGACATTCAAAATGCCAAGCAGCGATAAGCAAGCCATTGCGATGCTCAAACTGGTGAAACGCCTGAGAGACACGGTACGTAACGAGCACAATAAAGGTCGATTAGATACTCAGACTTACGTTAGTGAGAACGCGCGCTTGGAAACAATCCAAATCCGCATCAATATCGAAAACGTGATTAAACGAGCCAACGACTCTATTGCGCGTGGTCAACCAGGCACTGCACTTCAGCTTCTACGTAAAGGCATTGACGCGTTAAGTACCAAAAATGATGCTTATTCAATTCAGGCCAAACAAAAGCTTGAAGAGATGCTGGGTGATTTAGATAAAAGACGCCAAGATAAAAACAACGCAGAAATTCAGCAACTGGCCGATAAAGAGCGTGACAATGATATGGAAGTGCTCTTCGGTGAGAAGAAAAAGTGGTAATATCTGCTTAGCTTTCCACTCATGGAAAAGGCTGCTCTGGCAGCCTTTTTTGTATCCAGGTTACCAGTGGATAAAAATCAGAACGTAAAGTATTAAATTAACATGATAAATTTAGACGCCTATCAAGATCTTCTTGCTCCTATCAACCAGTTTCTACAGTGCAGCACACCTGACGAGTGGGTTGAAGAAGCGAAAAAACCAGAAAATCTTCAAACCATTTTGTTAGACCACCTACTTTGTGAGCTCAAAGCAGGCCAGTCAGCCATGTTTTTGATCCGGAAATACGCCGTTGATCAAAACAGTTCACACGCGTTACTAGACTGGTTTAAACCCTACGAAGACTTCGCTTATCGCAATGTTGGCTCATTAGAAACATTGAAAGGCAAAAGTAATATTTCCAAATCAATCATGGCGAAATCAGACTCACCATATAGCCAGGATCTGATTGATAAGATGGTGCTTTTGATAAAAGAAGAGTTACACCACTTTTATCAAGTGCTCGAGATTATGGAAAGCCGTGGCATTGAATACCAGAACATCCCGGCGAGTCGCTATGCTAAAGGGCTCATCTCTCATATGAAAACCCACGAGCCGGAAACATTGATCGATAAGCTGATCATTGGCGCATACATAGAAGCTCGCTCATGTGAGCGCTTTGCGAAACTGGCACCACATATGGAAGAAGATATCGCTAAGTTCTACATTTCTCTGTTGCGCTCTGAGGCCCGCCATTACCAAGACTATTTGGTACTGGCTGAGCAAATCGCAGGGAAAGACATTACCGAACGCATCAAATACTTTGGACGTGTCGAAGCGGATCTCATCTTAACGCCAGACGAAGATTTCAAATTCCACAGTGGCGTACCCGCTTAATCGTCGGATAAAAAATAGAATAAAGCCGGAGCATGCTTCTTTAAGGGGTCACTTCAAGTCCCGGCTTTTTATTAATTGAAAAAACTGAATAGAATTTCATCATTCTACTGTTCCTCTCCCCCTAGTTTGTGGCTTAATAGCTTAAACAATAATAACTTTTCTCAACGGGTACCCGAATGGACTCGGTTTTAAATCAGTTGCAATTTTCTCTATCGATTACAGGCCCTATCTGTTTGATGCTAGTGCTCGGGGTGGTCTTTAAACGAGTTGGCTTGATTGATAATAACTTTATCGATGTGGGGTCAAAGCTGGTCTTCAAGGTGACACTTCCAGCTATGCTATTCATCAGCATTGTGTCTTCAGAACATGACTTCGCTTCAGCCAGTAATTTCGTCAACTATGGCATCATCGCCAGTATTTCATTTTTTGTTTTTACCTACATTTCCGTCAAGTTTTTGTTTCCTAATTCCCCTGATCAAGGAGTGCTGGTGCAAGGCGGATATCGTGCTAATACGGGCATCATAGGTCTTGCTTATGTGTCTAGTGCTTATGGTCCATCAGGCGTCGCGTTAGCCGCTCTTTATGTAGCTGTCACCACCTTTATCTATAACGTACAAGCGGTGATCTGCTTATCACCTAAAGGCGCGACATCCGTCTCTCAGGCCGCGAAATTAATGTTTCGTACACTGACTAAAAACCCGTTGATTATATCCATCGTGCTCGGGATGCTTTTTTACATACTGTCGATCCCTGTGCCTAAAATCGCGATTGATGCAGGCAATTACTTGTCGAAGATGACATTACCACTTGCATTGTTATGCACGGGCGGATCGTTGAATTTGCGCTTAATGAGGCAAGAGAAAGGCCCATCATGGTTTGCCAGTAGTTACAAACTTCTGGTAGCACCTGCGGTAATCACATTAGGTGCGTATTTGGTCGGATTCAGAGGTGTTGAGCTAGGCATTTTGTTCTTTATGAACGCTTCGCCCGTTGCGGCGGCAAGTTACGTCATGGCCCGTTCTATGGGCGGAAACTCTGTGCTGGCGGCAAACATTATTGCTATGACAACCGTCCTTTCCACACTAACTTGCACCCTCGGGATCATCATGTTGAATTCTCTGGATTTGATTTAAACATGAATTCAGCAGGTCCGAACTTACGTTGACTTGTGGGTTTCGCTAGCTATTGTCAGTCGTGATTGGCCAGCGTCACCTTCCTGATCAGACGAACGAACTCCGAGGTTTCCGACTCAGACAAGCAAGAGAAGAAATCCCGCTGCAAGTTAGTCATGATTTCATGAACCTTTTGCAACGTTTGCTGGCCGTCAGTAGTCAGACTTAGCATCTTGATTCGACGGTTTGATTCACATTTAGAAACCTGTACCAAACCACGCTTTTGCAAATTATCTACCATACGCTTCGCAACACTACGTTCGCAGATTACGGCATTCGCTAACGCTTGCTGACTCATTGGCTGAAATTCTTCGATCGCCGCCAGCGCACTCGCCATCTCTAAGGTGATCAAACTTTGACGCGATAGTTCGGCCTGCGCACGATTTCGATACATACGTTGCATTACGCCACAAACAAACATCGGGCTTTTGTCTAAAACGGTAATTGGAGAAATCTTTTTATCTTTCATGGATGGCTATTTTTAAGTAGAGCAGATAAACAAAGAGCGCCGAAGCGCTCTTATATTACAAAAGTATCAGTAGTATAACTTAGTTCAAGCTATTAAGGTCTACTTTGAAGATTCAGATTCTTGAGCCAACGCTTGTTGTTCTTCTTCCTGCTCTTTTCTCGCTTTGCGGTCAAACAAACGTTCTACCACGACGAAGAAGATCGGAACAAAGAAGATCCCCAACAATGTTGCACTGATCATACCGCCAAGTACACCTGTACCTACTGCGTTCTGACCTGCTGAACCTACACCAGAACTAATAGCCAAAGGCACAACCCCAAGACCAAACGCCAGTGACGTCATGATGATTGGGCGTAGACGCACTCGAATTGCATGCAACGTGGCTTCAATAAGCCCAGCACCTTTCTCGTAGTACTCTTTAGCAAATTCAACAATCAGAATGGCGTTTTTGGTCGCCAGACCGACAGTGGTCAATAGACTTACCTGGAAGAACACATCGTTATCCAAGCCTCGTCCCATCACCGCAAGTACCGCACCAAGCACACCCAGAGGCACCACCAATACAACTGCGAACGGTACAGACCAACTTTCATAAAGTGCAGCCAATACGAGGAATACAACAAGAATCGACAACGCGTATAGCATTGGAGCCTGGTTTCCGGATAGGCGCTCTTCATAAGAGATACCCGTCCACTTCACTTGGAAACCTTCAGGTAACTGTTTTACCAACGATTCAATCTCGGCCATCGCATCACCAGTACTAACGCCAGGCGCTGCGCCACCCTGAATGTTCATCGCAGGCAGGCCATCAAAACGTTGTAACTGAGGAGAACCGTACGTCCATTCGCCATGAGCAAACGCAGAGAATGGCACCATGTCACCATTGGAGTTACGCACGTACCAAGAATCAAAGTCTTTAGGTTGCATACGGAACTCGGCATCACTCTGAAGCATTACCTTTTTAACACGACCACGGTCAATGTAGTCGTTGATGTAAGCGCCACCCCATGCCGAAGACAGGATTTGGTTAACGTCATCAATACTCACATTCAAAGCGCGTAGCTTCGCGTGGTCAACATGTACTTGGTACATCGGTGCATCCGCCTGACCGTTAGGACGCACACCAACCAAGTTAGGGTTTTGTGCTGCCATACCAAGCAACTGACCTTGCGCTGCAACCAATGCATCGTGCCCTTGGTTTAACGAGTCCTGAAGATAGAAATCAAAACCGGTGGCATTACCTAACTCTTGGATTGCTGGCGGTGCAAAGGCATAAACCATCGCCTCTTTGATGGTCGAGAAGTAACCCATCGCTCGACCCGTTAATGACGCGGCGTCCATTCCTGGCTCTTTACGTTCTGACCAATCCTTCAAGTTAATGAATGCCATACCCATATTTTGTCCCTGACCGGCAAAACTAAAACCAGCCACGGTAAATATCGAGTTAACCGCATCTTTTTCTTCTTCAAGGAAGTACTCACGCATCTTATCGAGCGTTTTCTCGGTTTGTTCCTGCGTTGAGTTCGGAGGCAAAATCGACATAGAGAAGATCGTGCCTTGGTCTTCATCAGGTAAGAAAGACGTCGACAGATTAGTAAAGAACCAACCTGCCCCTGCGGACAACGCAACAAACAACAACATCATACGACCCGTGCGTTTTAGCAGTCTTGCTACGCCCGATTCGTATTTTGAAGTTAAAGAGTCAAACTTACGGTTAAACCAACCGAAGAAACCTTTCTTCTCAGACAGCTCTGCATCGCCTTTCTTCAGCAAGGTCGCACACAGCGCTGGCGTCAAGATGATCGCAACCAGTACCGAAAGCGTCATGGCTGCAACGATCGTTATCGAAAACTGACGATAAATAACCCCGGTAGAACCTGTCATAAACGCCATCGGTACAAATACCGCAGACAAGGTCAAACCGACACCAACCAAGGCGCCAGTGATCTGCCCCATCGATTTTTTGGTCGCTTCTTTAGGTTCGAGCCCATCTTCGTGCATCACACGTTCAACGTTCTCTACGACTACGATGGCATCATCCACCAGCAAGCCGATCGCCAGAACCATCGCAAACATGGTTAAAGTATTGACGCTAAAGCCCGTCGTATACAAAACCGCAAACGTACCAAGCAAAACAACCGGAACCGCGATGGTCGGAATAAGCGTCGCTCGGAAGTTCTGCAAGAACAGGTACATGATCAAGAACACCAAAACAATCGCTTCCAGTAGCGTTTTCACTACTTCATGGATCGATGCTTCAACGAAAGGTGTGGTTTCGAACGGATATGCGATCTTCAAACCAGCTGGGAAGTTTTCTTGCAACTGTGCTAAACGCTCTTTCACCGCAGCTGCCGTTTCCAGCGCGTTCGCTCCAGTACCCAGAGAAAGACCCAAACCCGATGCTGGGAAGCCATTGTACTGACCCTTGATGTCGTAACTTTCCGCGCCACGTTCCACACGAGCAACGTCTTTCAAATACACATTTGCGCCGCTGGTGTCGGACTTCAGAATGATATTTTCAAACTCTTCAACACTGCTCAAGCGGCTTGCAGAAGAGATGGTTGCATTCAACAACTGCCCTTTTTGAGCTGGTGCTGCGCCAAGCTGACCTGACGAAACCTGAGCGTTCTGCTCACTGATCGCGCCAGCGACATCAATCGCAGTCAGATTAAACTGGGTCAACTTAAACGGGTCTAACCAAACACGCATCGCATATTGCGCACCAAACGCCTGAACCTTACCAACACCTGATACACGGCTGATTGGATCTTCAATGTTCGATACCACATAGTCTGCGATGTCATTTTGTGTGTAGTCTGGATCTTCAGAATACAGGGCAACAACCAATAGGAAAGAGGTGTTCGATTTCTCGACAACAATACCCTGGCTTTGTACTTCACTCGGTAACGAGGTCAGCGCCAACTGTAGCTTGTTTTGTACTTGAACCTGAGCAATATCCGGATCGGCTTCGCTATCAAATGTTAGCGTAACTGTCGCATTACCAAACGCATCACTGCTTGATGAAAGGTAACGCAAGTAGTCAAGACCAGTCATGTTTTGTTCAATAACCTGCGTAACGGAATCTTCAACCGTTTTTGCAGACGCGCCCGGGTAGCGAGCAGAAATCGTGACCGTCGGCGGTGAAATGGTTGGATACTGCGACACTGGCAAGTTCATCAGGGACATGACCCCCGCCAGCATAGTCAGAATAGCCAGAACCCAAGCAAAGACCGGACGATCGATAAAGAATCGTGCCATGATTACTCCTGTTCACCGGTTTGAATGCTTACAGAACTACCTGGCCCTACCTTTTGCAGACCAGCCGTAATCACTTTGTCGCCCGCTTTCAGGCCGTCGATAATACGCCATTGGTTATCAACCACTTCAGCTGTCGATACCGGAGTCGAGACAACTTCATTGTCTGCGTTAACAACCATCACGGTCGCTTGTCCCCTTGCATCACGAGTTACCGTGTTTTGCGGTACAAGGATAGCTTCAGGGTCAACACCCGTAATAACCGTGGCACGAACAAACATACCCGGAAGAAGCAGCCCATCAGGGTTAGGGAATTCCGCACGCAGCGTGACACTGCCAGTGCTCTCATCAACATTCACTTCGACAAACTTCATTGTGCCTTTGTGAGCATAGGTCGAGCCATCTTCTAGTTCTAAAGTCACTTCGGCTGACTCATCCTGCTGGATATGTCCTTCCGCCAGAGCAGATTTCAGACGCAGCAACTGAGCTGATGACTGCACGATGTCGATGTTAATTGGATCAAGCTGTTGAATCGTCGCTAACGTGTCAGACTGGTTTGCAGTTACCAAAGCACCAGCAGTAACACTTGATTTACCGATAACACCACTGATAGGAGCCTTAACCTGAGTGTATGACAAATTGATTTTCGCAGTATTGATTGCCGCTTTAGCCACTAATGCCTGAGCTTTTGCTTCTTTGTAAGCCGCTTCCGCTTCATCCAAATCTTGTTGACTGATTGATTTTTTCGAAATGAGGGCACGGTAACGCTTAACCGTTGCAAAAGTGGATTCTTCAGTCGCATTCGCGCGGATCAATTCTGCTTCAGCACTTAACAGAGCCGCTTGATAGGTTGAGTCGTCAATCTGATACAGAGACTGACCTTGTTCGACAACACTACCTTCTACAAAGTTACGTTCCGAGACAATACCACTCACCTGTGGGCGTACTTCTGCTTCTTTAAACGCACGGCTGCGGCCCGGTAGCTCTACGGTTAACATTTGACGAACTGGCTCAACAGTCATCACTTCGACTTCTGTTGCTGGAGCGGCACCACCGCTTTGCTTCGTTCCTTCTTGGCTTGGTTGGCATCCGGCCATAAACAGGCTTGACGCAATCAACAGCGATAGCGTGGTTTTACGTCTCATTAAACATCTCTCTTCTTACTTTCTCTAAAAACCATTCAGGCGCCTAAATACACCTAAAAAATGTGGTTATAATTGTTGAAGTTACATTCAAAAATTACTTAGGATGATAATTACCCAGTGTTGTACATACAACAATATTTACGTTTCTATACGCTTGCAGAATACGTTTGTCTGAAAGGTGTGCTTAACATCTCAAAACTGATTATTTTGCGTTGGAAATCACATTTTTCTGTGTGCAATAATATTGCTCAAAAAGAAGACATATTGATGAAATAATCACCAGAAGTTTGTACAAAAATTTGATCCCAAGTCCACTTTTATTTCTTAAACGCCTAAGAAACAATTCGTAGATAACCAAAAGTAATGTTAGCTAATGCACTAAAAATGACCTGAATTTATGCATGCATTCTTATTTTTAGTACCCGAAACCGGGCTAGGATCAATTAACACAACACTTTCGTCGCTGGCAATGCTTATGCGCGGACCGCTTTATGAGTTAAACGCAGATGCATAATCCCCACTAACAAGCCCCACAATGTCGCGCTCACACCAAGAAAACTGATTCCGGACAGAGTGATAAGAAACGTAAACAGTGCAGACTCTCTGTATCCTTCGTCATGAAAAGCCGATTGCAAACACATCATTAACGTCCCTAACAAGGCAAAACCCGCTAAGATTTTTGTTACATCGTCAGGGAGTGATAAAAAGATCGCCACAACCGTCGTCGCGAACACACCGGCAATCAGATAAAACACCCCGGCCCATATCACTGCGCGGTAGCGTTGTGTTTTGTCTGAGTCTACTTCTGGTGTCATACAAATTGCTGCTGAAATTGCGGCAAGGTTGACACTAAAACCACCAAATGGCGCTGACAAAATATTGGTGATTCCCGTGCCCATTAAAATGGGTTTCACTGGTGTGTCATATTGGTAACTTTTCATCATCGCAATACCAGGCAAATTCTGAGAAAGCATCGTAATGATATAAAGCGGGATCGATAAGTTCAGTATCGCACCGAGATCCAAACCCGGAGTGACCCACATAGGCTGAGCAATGGAGAGTTCCTCGATGTTAAGCGTGGCGTCTTCCACCGCAACCGCGCAAACAACACCCAGGATAAGAAGTACGAGCATTGCGTACCTTGGAATCGTATTCTTGGCTAACAAAAAGCCAGCAAACATAATTAAAAATGTGATTGGTGCGCTGCTCACTGCTTGAAAACTCCCTAAGCAGAACGGCAACAAAATAGCACCAAGCATCGCAGTGCCGAGTTGTGGCGGAATGCGTTCAAGTGCTCGACTTAACGGTGAAATGAGTCCCGTCAACAAGATCAGAACACCAGAAACAACAAAAGAACCGATGACGACTGACAAATCATACTGCTGTGAAGCAATGACCAACATCGCCGCTCCGGGTGTCGACCACGCGGTCAGAATCGGCGTTTTATAAAACCATGAATAGGCGATGGAGGTTAACCCCATTGTGACGCCCAAGGCCAACAACCAGCTTTCTATTTGACTGGGTGTCGCACCGGCAGAGGTTGCCGCCTGAATGATAATCACCACCGAGCTGGTGTAGCCCACTAACACGGCAGTAAACCCTGCTGACAAGTGACTTAAATTGAACAGCTTTTTCATCCTTCGTTCTTCCCTGCTTTATGGTAAAATTTTTGTGCGCTATAACATACAAACAAAAAGATAACATTGTGCGTAATAACGCACAACAAGGTATTTAGTTATGAATGAATCAGCATTTAAATCCGAGATTGCTCACCACCTGAAGTCTGAAAGGAAAAAAAGAGGATTGAGTCTGGATGCGACCTCTAAACTGACTGGGGTTTCAAAAGCGATGTTAGGGCAGATCGAGCGAGAAGAATCAAGCCCGACGATTTCGACGCTGTGGAAAATAGCCAGTGGTCTGGACACATCTTTCTCAGCGTTTTTTGCCAATGACCCAGAGCTACGCTCTGCAGACCAGGCCTTCCCCGACGACTCAAAGATGAAAGTGAATACGCTATTTCCTTACAAAGCAGATTCAGGTTTGGAAATGTTCGAAATCACGCTGACTGATCATCATCGCCAAATGTCCTCTCCGCATGGAGTTGGCGTCATCGAACATATTCATGTGTTGAAAGGAGAGATGAATGTGTTCTTCAACGATGAATGGCATCACCTGACTACAGGAGAGAGCATCCGCTTTTTCAGTGATCAACCACATGGCTACGAAGCTGCAACGGAAACAGCAACGTTTCAAAACATCGTTTGCTATCCGAGATGACCATCCCTGCGAGTGTTGATTGGAACGAACCTCCCATTCGGGCACTTAAAGGACCTCAGAAAGTGTATAAGTCTCAGACTAAAGACTACATTTTATATGCCGATGCCCCACACAGAACATTCAGCAGTCGTGTTCTGGCAACGAATAGTTGGGCTTTATTTCTTCCTGTGTTTAGCCAGAGTGGTAATGCTCTGGCTTCTTTTTACCTGGAGTAAAATGGCTGGAGAGTTCCCTTCATCAATTAGTGTGTTCTCTTTACCCACTCTAAGGTGTTGTCTAAGTTGGTGGAGTCAAGGCTGATGCACTGTGTCTGATTCATTGATGACTGGCAAAGTGACGTGAGTACGGCTCCCGGAGCGCATTCCATTGCCAATTTTACGCCACGTTGTCCCATCATCGACAACGTATCCCAGAGGTTCACCATTTGACACATATTGAACGCTAAATCTCGACGTATGCTTTCAGCGTCGTGCAGCACCCGGGCTCGGTTGGCGCTGACGTAAATACTCTTAGCTCGGTTGATCGGAACCTTCTGCATTTCGGCATACAGAATTTCCGCCTGAGACGCGAGTAACTCACAGTGCGAAGGCACCGAAACGTTAAGGCGTCGGGCGCTATGTGCCTGTGCTTTTATTGCCTGTTCACAGATCCGGTCGAGGTCGTCGAGCTTGCCTGATACGATGGTTTTATTCTCTGAATTAACGTTGGCCACATAGACACACAACCCCTGTTCTTGCGAGCGGAGTACCAAATCACTCACCTGATTCTGTGAAAGCCCAATTATCGCCGCCATGCCATAACCGCTCGGATAGGCCTGAGCCATAAGTTCGCCTCTCAAAGAAACAATATTAAGCCCTTGTTGCAAATCTAAAATGCCACTGCAAATTGCGGCAGTAAACGCTCCGATTGACAGGCCCATCATATAGTTCGGCTGCACACCATGGGCTTTCAGGTAGCGATATTGAACATACCCAGAAATGGTAAGCGCTAACTGAACATCCTTATTTGAGCTGTTCTCATCAAGGCTATCAAAATTAGTTGGGGAGTACCCCAATGCCTCTTCTACCTGCTGCAGGGCCAATTCGACCTCAGCGTGACAAGGTAACTCAGATATCATGTTGGGGCGTTGTGTTCCCTGTCCGGGAAAGGTCATTAGAATACTCATGATTAAGGCTTCTCTGATCGAAGGGTATGCCCAGCAGCAAAACCTAAACCGGGCAAAATAGAGCAAATTTAAGGATTAGGATATCCAAGGATTATCAGTCAGTAGCGGGCCCTCGTCCGTTTTGATCAGAACGTTAGATTCTCCGCGGCCTAAAACCCACTCTCTTAAAGCGACGGCCCCGAAAGGCGTTTCTATTTGCGTATCGACCCTGCACGCTAATTTGTCTAGCTGATCGCTTAAAGACGTTAGCGTTTCTACTGGCACCGGCTCTGATAAGTAAACGGTCATGTCGATATCACTATCCTCATGCGCGCATGGCATTCCCGTCGCCAACTCGTAACCTAAACTGCCTGTGACGCCCCACTCAATTCCATACGCCTGACATATTGCATCCACATCAGTGAGCGTTTGAAAAGCTACTAACTCACTCGAGTGCCAGTACGCCCGTGCATGCTCTGACTGAACAAGCTCTCTAGGCGAAACTGACTTGACGACCGATGATTTACACGCCCATGCTGCCAAACGTTCACTGCGGTTTTTACCTCTCACGCCGACGGGAATTAGGGTTTGTCGGCTAGCCCGGCGGACAACAACTGGCAGAGACTGATTATGGCTCGCGTACCAGTTGGGCGATTCATTTCCTTCCAGGGTTATTTCATCGACCCACAATAAATCATGTGCGCTAAAAGGCATCATCAGCCTCCTCATTACCTTAATACACCCAGGCTTGTTGCATCTGTTCTCGAATATGACGGGTTGCTTGTCTGTTCTCCCCTTGCAGGCGATGAGACCAGTCATTGCCGTTGACTTTGATATCTTCCAATGCCGCAGAAAAGAGAGAGCGAATATGGTCAATATCCTGATTAGAAGGCTGCTGCGCATTCTCTACCGAGACCAACTTCCACAATAGCCCTAGCGAATTGTAATTGTTGATATCGTACGCCATCGGCGGATGTTCAGCAGCGAGTGATTCTAGCTGTTCAACGGTTCTGAGCGTCACTTTCGCCGCCGAGGCTTTACCCATCGCATGCACACTGCACTGCTCATCATCCAAAGCAATCAATCGAGACGCCTGATAGCCATGAGCAAGAAAGCCACCTGACATCGCTTTGCCCACAATCAAACCTAACACCGGGTGACCCGCCTTACGAGCCTGAGCGTATGCATTAGCCGCTGCTGCTAATGACAAATGAATGCCATAAGCCTCTTCGCGGCGACCGTAGGCCTGAGAAGGAACATCAATAACCGCGACAATGATCGACTTTGAATGGCTGTCTTGATCACGTTCAACCACCTGACGCACGGCCTTCGCAACATTCCATCCTTCCAGTAACCCGACTTCACCATTTCTCGCTCGTGGGAATGGATTATTGAGGTCTTGAGTCACGTTTATATAACGAATAGGAAGGCCATTAAACTGATCATCAACGACTTGTACCGATGGAGAAAAACCAGTGACTACCTGACCGTTCTCGGCCAGTGCTTTCATCCAAATATCACCTCGTTTATTCATCAGCCTCTCCTCCTGCTAAATCAGAACATACCTGTGTAGGCGTTGCTTGAACCGATGTATCTACCTGATTCAATATCGATAAATAGTGGTCAATTTGTTCACTACGGGTTGTTGGTGGCTTGCCAGATTGAAGTGTCTCAACAAGCTGTTGTTTCATCGCGTTTGCATCATCTTCAACTAAATGATCGACCAAATTACTTCGATATCTCTGCTCACCACCGGTGATTCCCCAGATAAAAGGTCGATCGGAAGAGTCGTATTCCGCGATCCCCGCTTCCTGCTCAATCACCGCCGGGCCATTCAAACCAAGTCGCGCTTCACGGGTGACGATAAGCTTGCTGCAAAGTCCTGCTGCAATCGACATACCACCAAAGCAACCCACGGCTCCGGCCACAATCCCTACAACAGGCACATAATCATTAAGCCCGATAATGGCGGAGTGGATATCGGCAATGGCAGCCAAACCAAGGTTGGCTTCCTGTAATCGGACACCGCCGGTTTCAAGTACAATGACCACTTGGGTTTTTGCACCGCGTTGATTGTCTTGCAGGGCGAGATCAAGAGCGGCTGCCATTTTTGCACCAGAAACTTCACCAATCGCGCCGCCCTGAAACCCACCTTCTATTCCGAGAACAACGGCGCGCTGGCCATCAATTTTTCCTAGCATCACAACCGCACCATCATCACTTTGTGAAACGATGCCTTGCTTAGATAACCATGGGGACGTTAACTGTGCTTCACAGCCCAAAAGCTCCGTAACTGAACCTTCATCGAACAGGAACTGGCAGCGCTGACGCACTGGCATTTCGACAAAAGAGCGACCCATTTCCGAGCTATCGAACGAAGGGTTCGTTTGTTCCTCAAGCTGCTCGAGTGCCTGAGCCAGCCTGAGGTTAATCACGCCGGGAGTCGCGCCAAAGTCATTAATGGTGACAGTCATCGCTTCGTTAACCTCATCAAACGCACGCGATAAAATCACTTGCCACACTTCATGACGATGGTTAATTGAAGTCGAAATATTCACGTCGATTTGGGGGCTTGAGTTTGGTTGCAGCAAAACTTCTAAGTCACCAGACCCAACATTACCCACCCGCACGTTTTTGGAAACCGAGTGCTGACCTGGATAAGTAAATTGCAGTTGTTCCATTGCTAATAATCTCCTTTATAAATCAATGAACTGAATCATTGATCAACCAAAATGATGCTACGGTTTGCTATTGCATCGACAAAGAGTGTCGCCGCTAACAGATCAGCTGTGCCTCCCGGAGAAGCATTGATAGCAACCATGTCTCTGTTCAATTCGATGAGCTTGCTAAAGCCTGACTCCGTCGCCACTCCACCAGCACGAATGATGTCATTCGCGCCTTGTTGCATCAGTTTTAACCCCTTCATTCCAGATCTGGATAGCACGCACGTATCGGTCAGTTCTGCCATCAGAGCTACTAACGTATTCAACTGCGCATGAGGCTCAGAGTCACCATTCTGCCGACTGGTGATAAGAGCCGGAAACGCGATGTCTACAATGGCAGGAAACCCATTCTGAGCTTGCTCTCGAGCGCCGTTGATCTGATATTGGCGTGTTGCCTTAAGTCCTTTACTCCACGTCTGTTTGACGAATTGATCCGGCAAACAAGCGATGCGCCCGGCAACCACACACAGATCATTTGACGTCGCGTGTTCTCTCAGCATCCCTGCGGAGGTAGCAAGCAAACCCAGCGCCCAAATCGCCCCACGATGCGTGTTCACATTATTGGTCACCGTCATCATTTGCGACTCGGCATCTCGGCCAATGCGACCAATTCTCTCTCGCAGAACAAGCAAAGAATCCGTAGTCTGATCAGAGTGATACCTTTGCCCTTCTGCCGCCATTTGCGCGAAATAAGGCGCAAGGCAGTTGGCCGAACGCACCATCAATTCAACAGTCAAGTCACTGTGTGACCCGTTGTTCCACTGATCAACTAAGCCAGGTTTTGGCGATAACATAACTTCAGCGACCAACGCATCACGCGCTAATAAACCTATCTGATTTGCCAACGGAGAAATCGTTTTGTATTCCTCACAATTTGGGCGGACTTTCTGAGCAATATGCGACATTAACGTTCCCTCTACCTCACTGCTTACTTACACGCTTGCGAATACTGCTGAGCGGCTAATAAACAAGTGCTGTTCTATAAACCCATCAGCCTACCAACTGCGGAATTTCGCAGGCGGCTCGTACAAACCTTCAGACCACTTAACCAGCTCATTCATATTTTTCGCGGCTAACAAGTCACGAGTCGCTTCAGAGCGTTTGATACCCAGATCCTGAGGTGTGGCGACCTTGCCTTCCGCTCTGAGCTTATCTATCTGATCCTTCGTGATTGTCTGCCCTAAATGAGTAACGCCAGCCACCGCTGCAATCATCTGTTTGCGCTCTTCCAGATCTCGCGCCATGTACAGGTAAGCAATGCCTTCTTCGGTCAATACGTGGGTCACGTCATCACCATAAATCATCACTGGCGCAATAGGCATATTGCTGTGCTGGCCAACATCCACCGCATCAAGCTTGTCGACAAAAGTTGGCTTTTCCCCGCTTTGGAATGTTTCGACCATTTGCACCACCAGCTTTTTACCTTTTAGGATGTCTTGGTCGTGATCGGTGATGAGATCCATCCAGGCATCACTCGCGTGTCGCCGTCCACGAGGATCGTGCCCCATGTTTGGCGCACCACCAAAGCCGGACAATCGACCATGCGTAACAGTCGACGAGTTGCCTTCTGCATCCATTTGCAGTGTTGCACCGATAAACATATCTGCTGCGAACTGGCCAGCCATCTGACACATAGTTCGGTTCGAGCGCATGGAACCATCGGATCCGGTAAAGAACACATCTGGTCGATGACGGGCGTACTCTTCCATGCCTAATTCGCCACCAAACGAGTGCACGCTTTCAACCCAGCCTGATTCGATCGCGGGTATCAATGTTGGATGCGGGTTTAATGTCCAGTGCTGACAGATCTTGCCTTTCAGTCCCAGTTTTTCGCCGTAGGTTGGAAGAAGTAATTCGATCGCGGCGGTATTAAAGCCAATGCCGTGATTGAGGGTTTGCACTTTATGCTTGGCATAAATCCCTTTGATTGCCATCATCGCCATCAAAATATGGGTGTCTTTGATCAATCGGGGGTCGCGAGTGAACAGCGGTTCGATAAAGAAGTCTTTGTCAGCTTCGACCACAAAGTCGACCCAATCGCCAGGAATATCAACACGTGGTAAGTCATCGACCGTGTCCACAATCTTGTTAACTTGAGCGATAACGATGCCGTCTTTAAAAGCAGGCGCTTCCACCAGAGCAGGTGTGTCTTCCGTTGATGGACCTGTATATAAATTGCCTTTTTTGTCAGCTGTGTAGCCAGCCACTAGGGCAACATTGGGAATTAAATCACAGTACAAACGCGAGTAGAGTTCGATGTAGGTATGGACGGCGCCAACTTCTAGTATTCCGTCAGCGAGCATTTGAGAAATACGTACGCTCTGTTTTCCTGCAAAAGCGAAATCCAGCTTTTTGGCTATCCCCATTTCGAAAATATTCATATGCTCAGGCAAGCTCACACTCGGCATGATCATATGCAGATTATTCACCGTTTGGGGGTTTACTTTTTCTAGACTGCGCACCAAGAAGTCAGCCTGTTTTTGATTATTGCCTTCGAGGATAACTCGATCACCGGATTGGATAATTTTTTCCATCACTTCAACAATATTTTCGGTTGGAATAACCTTCCCTTCCGTTATTGAATGAACTGATTTAATTCGCTGCTGTTTTAAGGTGCGCTTAATATCCCACTTCTTCTTTTCCGTCATAAAAGTGCCTCACGATCTATTTCAATCACGCTGTTATTTTTTAATTTGAAAAATAACCCGCTATTCCATGGCATTGTTTTCCGTGAACTAATGTCAGTGACAACGCTCTGAATCTATCCATAGATTCAAACTACTCGTGAACGAGACCACATTCAATTAACTGGCAAGCAACACTATTAACCTAAAGTTAACAATGCTATGGTGATGACATCATTGGAACGGATTCGAACAAACATGATTAACGATGGTGTTACGTTAAAGAAAATAATGATTTTTCATGAATTTATGAAACACAACAGCATGAAAGATGCTGCAAGTAATTTGGATATTAGTGTGGTGAGTGTGCATAAAGCGCTGCACTCATTAGAAGAAGCGATTGAGTGCCCACTTTTTGAGACTCAAGGCCGTTCCCTCCGCCCGCTGAAAAGTGCGGAAACCTTGTATACCTACTCAGAAAAACTGTTGAATGAACTGGATTCCGCCATCAAAGAAGCGAAAGAGCAGCTGGGGATTCAAGCCGACAAGTTGGCATTAGGTAGCTTGTATTCCTTAACGTATGATCTGGTTCCAAGTGTTGTCTCAGGTTTGCAAAATCGACGACCTGAACTTCAGGTTTCGATCACCCAAGGCTCGAACCAAACGCTACTGCAACGCTTAGACAAAATGGAAATAGACGTCGCACTGATTGCGCAACCGCACACCGCGGCGAATAGCACCTATACCGTCATGCCGATCTATCAAGATCACATGGTGATTGCGTTATCCAACTCTTCGCCTTTTGCCAACAAAACCCAGATAGCACTGGAAGAGCTCGCCAATGAAAAACTCATCACTCTATCGCCTGGCTTTGCTACCTATGAACATTGCATGAAGTGCTTTGAAAGGGACAACCTTAAACCTAATATCGGCATGCAGGTGGAAGATATTTTTACACTAATGAACATGATTCAATCTGGCGTGGGCTACTCGATCGTTCCAGCACGATTAAAAGACAAATACCAACCACACGTTACGTTTGTTGATATCGATACCCTTCACCCCGAGCCTGAACCTCAAACCGTGTCTCTGGTTTGCTTAAAAACGAAAGAGCGTGAGATAGGCATACTGAGTTGCATCGCAGAATGTCGCTTATACGCGCTCAAACATAAAGCGTAGGATTAACAACTAGAATCAGAAAACCCCAGACAATGGGTCTGGGGTTTTCAAAGCGAGCCTTGCGCATCATTAAAGAGCTAAGTTTATCTATTCAAAAATAACGACGACTTCACTTGAACAATTGGTAGTTCCAGCTTCACACACCATATAAGTATATGTCGCACTGCCTTTGCCTATTTTTTCATCCCTATACGTTCCTCCGGATACGCTAGGCGTGATAAGGTTGCCATCGCGATAAACATCTACGCTCATTGACGCGTCTTCCCAGGTTAAGACAACGTTGTGCCAATCAGGTTTACCGGATAGATAGTGGTCAAACAATGTAAGAACTGGGACGACTGGTTCAGGTTCAGGTTCAGGTTCAGAAGGAGGTATGCCCCCAACTTCAGTTTCGATCACAAGCTGGTCCACAAATATTTCGTCTAACACATCGTTACCAGCAAGCTGATTAGTATCTGTAACTCGGATATAAACCGTGCCATCGACTCCCGCTGGTAGATTGGCACTGTAGCTTTCCGTTCCACCACTAACAGAGAGCCCATTTAACTTCGAATAGTTCGAACCATCAACAGAATAACTAAATGTAAAGGCTTCCCCGTCTGAAGAAATAGTGGAACCAGCCACAATATTTAGTGTGGAAGTACCTACGGGAACGCCTGTAAACACCCACGTATGTTGTAGGTAGCTATAACGATTAGCTGGTTTACCACCAGATAAACGCTCAGCAATAGTTTGAACTTTCCCATCATCAGCCACAGCAGTATCGGCATAAGTCCCGGTTACCGTGCCTGCACCAAATATTTCGCTGCTCGCTACCGTAGTCTGAACCGTATCAGAAGGCGTACTTTGTGTTGTCGCGGACGCCACATCTGTATAGGCGGAATCACCCACTTCGTTATAAGCAACGACTTGATAGTCATAAGAGTTTTCAGCTGTTAAACCCGTATCACTATAAGTGGTGACATTAGCTTCAACGCTGGCGAAATCTACCTCCCAGCCAGAGCCACTATTGCGCTCTATACGGAACCCTTGTTCATTATTCGAATTATCTTCCCACGTCAGCGTAATTTCTGTATCGGAGACAGCCGTCGCAGAGAGTGAGGTTGGCGCAGCAGGTAAAGTCGCAGGCTCTTGAACCGCATTCAAAGCGCTAAGAACACCTCCGGTGACTGTTTTCCCTGCTAAAGATGTCAATGGACGAGTCGTGCTCAAAATACGGTTTTTAATTTCTGCATAGCCCCATTCGGGATGCATACTCGCCACCAAAACCGCCACACCAGCAACATGAGGTGCAGCCATTGACGTACCTGATGCTATCTCATAGTCCCCTGTTATCGTATAAGTACTCACGATGTCTTCGCCCGGAGCGCCAAGATCAACGCGGCTACTACCGTAGTTTGAAAAAGAAGAAAGGTCATCGTTGGCGTTTGTTGAGGCAACCGAAATGATGTTATCTAAATCGAAGGATGATGGGTAATCTGCCGTAGAATCGTTATTATCCCCTATTCCATCACTACCTCCGTTGCCAGCAGCAGCGATAAATAGGTGGCCACTTGACGCGGCACTTTGTATTGCAGCGTAGAGCCCATCTGAAAATTCAGGCTCTCCCCCCCAGCTGTTATTTGAGATTTTCGCGCCATTCTCTACGGCAAACTCAATCGCGCTGATCGCATCACTGGTGTAGCCTGAACCATCAGCGCCTAGGAAACGCAGCGCCATAATCTGACATTGCCACGCAACGCCCGCGACACCGATTTGATTATTACCTTGGGCACATATCGTACCGGCCACATGGGTTCCATGCCCATGTTCATCCATAGGGTTATTATCGTCGTTATAAAAATCATAACCATGAACTCCACTAGGGCTGCCAGTGTTCGACCACATATTTCCGACTAAGTCTTCATGGTTATAATCCACCCCAGTATCAATCACCGCAACAATGACATCCGAGCTACCCGTGGTGATGTCCCAAGCTAAATTGGCATCAATATCCGCACCCGCCTTTATTGGGAACAACGTACCTAAGAATGGCCCCCACAAATTCAAATAAAAGCTGCCATCATTGTCTGGTGCCCATTGCAACCCCTCCGTGTAGTAATAATCATCGGGTTCCATGTAAGCACGAATAACATAATCAGGTTCGACGAAATCGACAAAAGGCAAACGCTGTAAGGTTTCAATCGCTTTTTCTACACTGCGCCCGTGGCCTAACTGAAGATGCTCAAGCGCATTCACAATCGCAAATTGGCGCATCGTTTTACCGTTAACCAATTGCCTTGCTTGTTGTTTATTTGCCACGCTGGCTTCAGGTTTAAAACGTATCAGAACCGACTCTGATGAGTAGGCTAATGATGGGTTATTTTCAAGCTCAGCACGAGCCCAAGGAGAGGCTGCATGAATTGGAATAGAGGTAAGAGCGAGGAACAAAACACACCACAACTTTTTAGTCTGCGCTCTTATTGTTTTGACAAAGGTGCTAGTAAACATAGTCGTTCTCTTCTTATTGAGTGTTTACACAGTTCACTAGTCAGTCTAGGACAGATTTTGTCTATAGCATTCTTTAAAAGTGTTTTTGATATACGCTCATAACGGTTTATTTATCTTAAAAGCCCTTAAATAATTCTGCGCGATGATAACCGAGATACGACTTATGCTCTGGATAAAGATTAAAAGACATGTCCTCTCTCAACCCGATTACAGAAGGATCTTCTAAGTGGCTAGAGATCATAACTTTTCCGTCATCATCAAAAGAAATAAAACCGATATCAAAAGCTTTATCCAAATTAGCCAGCAGTAATAACCCGTTAAATTTATCCAGACGCTCCTCATTATTTGAATCACGCCACGGCTTGATATGAGAAGCTAACAACATTTGTGTATTTCTATATCCAGTAACCGCACACCCACCCCACATATGAATAAGCTTTGCCCTAAATTGTCCTTGACCCATCCTAGTATTTACCAAAATTGTTTTTTCTGTTTCCGATAAAGTATTATCCGACATGACTTGCTTTATATCTGCGTTAATATCGATTTGAGATAGATCAGCGAGAAACTTGTTGTAATGAGATAGAGCAGCGCTGTACATTCCTTTGCCTTTCGCATCGCGAATTTGAAACTCCTCTAACCTCTTTACCTTTTCTTTATAATCAAGAAATTTTCGATATGAATTAATATTAGTTAGCGGTTGATCAATTTCCCCCGCCTCGATCAACCAATTAGACATTGAGCCACGAATAGCTCCAAGGTAGTTAACTGCGGTTTTATCGGATTTTCCAATATCGACTAGCCATTGACGAAAGAGCGTTGCTAAATCTGAAAAATTTGAAATCAGTGCTTGTTTGAGTTCATTAGACACAATATAACTTTTCATGAACGTAAATAGCTCTTCATCAATAAATGCATAAGCCACAGACTTCGATGAATATCTGCTTGTAGTCTTTTCATCATATCCATCTTTATATGAAAGGTGCCAAAATCCTTCACTTCTCAGATGAAAATAAGGATTTTCCGGCGTATCTTTGTCTTTATCTTGCGCAAAAGTGTTGAAATGGCGAGTAAACTGATCTTTAAGTATCTGATTGAATGTAATTTGGTTGGAAACAATATGCCCCGCTTGAATGAGATCCATTACTGCCAGCAACATACAGACTTTATGTGGGCTCTTTTGGCCACCAGCACTATTCATTTTTAAATTTTGAAAACGTTCTAAATAATACTCCAGAGCCATCATTTACCTTCCAGCGTTTTAATGTTTTCTAAAATCACGCTTTGCCATTTAACTTCAGGTCGATTTAAAGCGTCCTCTCCGTCAACAACATGACAGGCAGAGAGCCCGAGTTTTCTACCCATAGTTTCTATTTCAGCTACTGATACACCGTATGTCTCGCGTCCATCATCAAAACTCCCATGACGCAACGTAATCACCAGTTTTCCTCTGTCAGATAAAAGAAGTGATAAAACCCTCATCGACTCAGTTCGCTGCTTGGTAGTTAAATGCATCCAAACTGCAGATAATAAAATAAGGTCGTACTGGTATGGCAATTCACTGACACGAACCAATTCAGGCAGTGACTCCCCTACCCATACAATTTGTGCTGAGGAGTTTGAAATGGCTAATTGGCGGAGATTGCTGGCAGGTTCAACAGCAACAACAAAGCAGCCTTGATCAGAAAACCACTGAGCATCCCGACCAGAACCTGCACCAACATCCAAAACATTCGCGCCTTTTTCTGGCCAATACTGTTTCCATGAACGGTGCACTGACTCAAATGAAAGAGAGTCATATTGCTTTGCTAGCTCAACAGCATTTTTATCGTAATAAGAGATATTTACAGACATGAACCAAGCCACCATCTACCATTCAATGATGATAAATAGCATGGTTGCATAAGGCGATTAAGTATTAATAAATAATGAGTTATTGTGATTTGCTTCACAACAACTAGTCAGAGAAGACAACGAAAAATCACTCGTTGTTTTTGAGATATAAAAAAAGACGTCCTAGGACGTCTTTCTTCAAGAATGTGGCGGTGAGTGAGAACGTCAAACGGCCTAAATAAGCTTATGAATTTAAAAGAAAATATAGAAATTTTAAAATTATTTTCTACGCCATTTTATACAATTTCATTTCTGTTATGACGTTCACATTTATCGCTAAATAACCTATCGAGACCACCATCTCCCCGGCCTTTACGTTCGACTTATCTCTGAACTTGTAAGACAGTTCGCAAGTGCTAAAGTAATATAAATCAAAGATGTTTGTTCCGTAGAATTCTTTATCCTTTGGTTTCACCGGTTCTTGCGATTCAGGCAGTGCTAGAAAGCTGTCATAATCTACCTAACGAGCTCAATAAACCCTTTCTCTATGTCATATTTTAGGTGCTTCGTTAAAGAGAACTGTGGATCATCGGGATTGAATTTAGTCTTAATCATGTTCTGATACTGATTAACTGTCATTCCGTCAAATATGTACTTATTGATATTATAACCAGAGCAATTTTCTTTCCCTTCAAACATTAAATGGCTACCTCTTCGTGTTGATTTCCCGACCAACGTTATAGAAAAGTGAAGACATTCATTGAGATCGGTATTTCGAATATTTTTTGCATCAACTCTCATAGCTCCCCTCTCGACTAACCACACTCTTATAATGTATCGGTTTCATGAACTAAGTTTAAAACAGACATCATCTCTCCGACCACATCCGTATCATGCTCCAGTGGCCAGCGCAAAGTCCCGGAGTTATCTTTGCTCTCCCAGAAATCCACAGTCTTGCTTTGCAAGGCTTCCTGAAGACTCCTGAATAGATCCGGTTGTTTGTCCTTCTTGATATAGATTTGGATATACAGGAACTTGCCTTCATTCTTCAGCCCCCCCATGTCATCCGGACTAGCAAATAATATAACCTCAACACTGCTGCCTTCTAAAGAATATATAAAAACTGGTAACGGCTTAAACCAGGTAGACTTGCGGTGGGAAAACCCGTTACCGTAAAGCTCTTCACACTGGCGATAAATCTCGCTGTTAATGCTATTGAGGCTGTCCGTTAACAACGTCCATGCTTTGCTGATTTCAGCCATATTTTCCAGAGCAAAAGCATAATTAGGGTTCTTCTCTCCCGTCATCGATAAATTCTCCAGATGTAATAAAAAATCTCTTAATACAAAGACCCACTTATCAAGCGGCTTATCCATAAAGTAAGTGTGCAGGTTCTCTGAAACAGCAGTTTTCAGCTCATTAAATGAAATCCCTGCCCATCTGTGGTTGGTCAGCTGATCATCGACGTTTCCGGAAGGTGACAACACCGCATAAAACGCATCTTTACCGTATCCAGCGCCAAGCTTGTCCCCGTAACGTTCGTATTCATCAAACGGGTTCACCTGGCTATGATTAACCTTTGCTTCAATGATTATCAGGTATTCATCATATTCCAGAACCAGATCAAGACGTTTCCCCTGCTCTGTGGCAACTTCCCTGCTGGCACTGACTGGGCGAGAAGACTGAGGAAGATCCCGGTTTAACTTATTGGTGATTAATCCGGAAATGCTGTTACCGACTAAGTTTCCCATGCCATGTTGCTCTTCACTGCTACAGAAGAACGCCAGAACGTCACTGATAGGGTTTTCGAAATGACCACGGGTGCCGATGTCAAAAATGGTTTTCTCTTTATCAGTCTCCGGCAGATTACGAAATTTATCTAATAAGACTTTGAGCTGTTCGATATCCATTAACGACACTCCTTTGGTAACTCTTCAAACTCCAGCCACTGCACATCAACAGAGCCTTTAATTCCCGGGTGTAACAGAACCCTGCATTCACTGGCAGAAAACGTATCACATACTAACTGATATTCGGTATAACTAAACTCAAGACCAGCCCGAATAGTGAGGTAATCGGCTTGTACCTGTCTCAGTTTAAACTTTGCCAGATGAAGCTTAAACGGCTTTCCGTAAAACTTTACCCTGCCCGTTCCCGTCGGTATGCGATTTTCATCCAATTCCAGTGGAACATTAAAATTTATCATCCCCGGCCATTCTGGCTGTAATGCCTTATGTAAATAGTCTCTTTTTAGCCGGTTAAGCTTGTGTATTTTTATCTTCATAGTTTCGGGCTTCTGCTGTTGGTTTACTGAGTAGGGTTGGGATCCTGAATTGGGGCAGCCGCCCCTCAGTCAGTAAAGCAATGAAAGCAACCAGCATCGACTCTACGATTATTGCTCTGTTTCCTATCGTCAATGAACTATCTCATACCGACTACGCTTTACTTGATAAGGTCATGAAGGTTCTTGAAAAAGATAAGAAAAAAATATCAGCATTCGCTAAGAAAGTCAGCCAGCAGGTTGTCAATGTTCAGCCTGAACAAAGCAGCGATGAAGTTAAAGACAACATCATCAACGCAATCAAAGCCGAGCTGAAAATTGTGGAAGCTAAACAGGAGAAAGACAAAGCTGAAGTCACTCCCCTCGCCCAATTCGACAGCAAAGGCATGTTTGCCCGTAAGAGAGTTAAAGGACGTAACTTTTCTTACGAGTTCGGGCGCTTGTCGAAAGAGGTTCAGGAAAAGCTGCACGCGGCAATTGCCAATGTATTAGCTGATAGTGAATGATACCCATCAGAAAAGTATAAAAACTAAGCCAGCACCTGTTGGCTTAGTTGTATACCATTATCTAACTAAAGGGTATCTATCAAGTCGGTAGCTATTCACAGAGCATCAATACCACCAGTTTCAACTAGCTCTTGATAGCGGTAGAAAGTGTCTCTAGATACACCCATAACCTTACAGGCTTTTGATACGTTGCCTAGTTCTTTTGCAAGATTGAGAAGGCCAGCTTTGTGTTTGATGATTTGCTAGTATGAAGCATGAGAGTTACCTCTTATTGTCTTTGATTACAGATTCAGCACCTTTAATCAAAGTGGGTAACTCTCTTCTTTTCAAATTGAAGTGTCAGATCTAGTCGGAACTAATACACTTAATTAAACTGTGCAAGTTCAACTTCAATAGTTTCAAGCTTACTTTTATTCTGTCGGATTAAGTTACTTTTATCTTCCAGATTATTCACGGTTTTCTCAGCAGCCTCTATTTGTGGAGCAAAAAACGCAAACAGCTTTTCGTCTTCACTAAGAATGTCATATATATCCTTGAACTTAGGTTTAATTATTCCTTCCAAATATTCTTTCGCTTCTCTAAGCTCTTGCTCTCGTTCACTTGCTTTATAAGCATCCCACAAATCAGAACCAATATTAAATGCGACACCAGCCGGCCCTGCCCACTTTGATATAGACCCCGCAAGCTTTGTCGCCTCCCAAGGCTGAAATTTATACACATAGCCAGTGAGACTTCCAATCGTATCTCGTGCAGCAAAGATTGTTGATTTTATGGTGTCAGGACTCACCTTAGATATTCCTTTGAACGCACCACCTAAAGATTTAAATGCACTCTCTCCTACCCCACTGAGAAAACTCTCACTGGAGTTGAGCTGACGAATAATATCATCTGACATTCGCTGGGTTACGGCTGTTGATTGAGCAAAAAAGCGATCTACCACTGTTTTGACTCTTAGATGTAACTTATACCCTACTCCATCTGTTGTATAACCTAATTCATCATCCATAAATGGGCGAATATCTTCCAGATCCATTGACCTCATCTTCCCCATTAACTGCTTTTCAATCAGATCAAGCTCGTCAAACAACTCTCCGCCCAGACGTTTAACTTCTGAACGGCTTCTCTCAATGTCACGTCTAAGACGTGATGTCGTTTCATCATTCTCCTCTACAAAAGTGTTTAACTGAGCAAGTTGTTCTTTAGCTAATGACACTCTTTGATTAGCTATATCTTTAACTACATCCATACCAGTCTTCGCCATAAGAACTTCTGGAACATTAATTTTTATGATATTTCCGGCAACCTGTTTGAGATCATTTATACGAGAACGGCTTTGATAATGTTCAGGCTTACTAAACCAAAACTCGAGGCCTCGCCCATTAGGGTTTGAAGAGATACAAACAATATTTAGTTTTTCCACTTCAGCTTCGCTAAGATCTACTGCTCGTTGCAGTTTCCCTTTGAGGTTATCTTTTTTAATACTTGCTTGTTCGTCGAATAGACTGGATTCTGTTAAATCGGCAACTTCATCCATCTTATTAATAATAAAAATAGTAGAAGACAATTTATTGAGATCGCGCAAAACCCATTTAGCTATAGAGTTATGGCTTTCCTTGAGTGGATTTGTTGCATCAACAACATAAAATATCAAATGCGCTTCAGAGATGTATCGCTTGGTAAGATCTCCATAAATGACTTGTTCTCCATCAATCTCCCGTTCCTTATCACCAAAAAGTCCGGGAGTGTCGACTATTTCACATTTTCCCGGCAGTCCTTCCGGTTTATAAATACAAAGTCTGTCAGAGGACTCGTCCATAGATATGTTCATATCCTCCATAAGTTGTCCTAACCAAGCTGCTATTACGCTTGTCTTACCGTCAGAAAAAGCACCTAACAGCCCTATACGCAAAACATCAGACTCTATCGAAGCAATCGCTGATGATAACTTCTGCAAGTCATCTTCAACATCAATGTCCATATCACCGAGAGTTTCAAGAATAGAGCGTAATTTATCTAATGACTTTATAGTTGCTTCTTTCTCTATACTAAACTGCGCGAATTGTTCCATAAGGCATGCTCTCTATTTTGTTTTTAAGTTCTTTTATTGCTGTGATTTGCTCTTCAAATATTATAAGTGGCTGTTTAAGTTCACTTTCCATATCATTCACTCTGATCATCAAACTATTCTTAAGTTCAGAATTTATTGACGTTACCATCACCTTTGTTTCGTCCTTAATACGACGCAAAACGGTTTGTCGCGTTCCCTCGAGCTTATTTCTGACTTTAGCCTGTGCTTTTCGTATTTTGGTTGCCTTACTGCTAAATATACCAACTACCGTCATTACAACTCCGACTAATGCACCAACTGCTGCTCCAATAGCAGTCCCAATCACAGGAAACGAGCTTCCTACCGTTGCTCCACCCGCTACATAGCTCCCTATTTTAAAGAGTATTGACCCAATATCACCCAAACTAAATCGTGGTCCTAAGTCCAAATGACCAAGGCTATAAAAACTGGCATCTGTCTTACTCTTCAAATCCTGCTGGATATCAACCTGCTTTATATCCTGAAGTAGACGCTCAAAAGCATCGAGCATATTCTTTCGCAACCGAGAAACACTCTCTTCGTTGTCTTGCAACATCATTTCTTCAACAGAATTTATCTTTCTATCAAACTTTTTATTAATTAATCGTTCAATAGAACTATTGTCTCCGTAGTACTGTTCAACAATGTTGTCGCTATTATCCATCAAGTCATTGAAGAATTTGTTCCACCTATTCCTGCGCTTATTCTCAAAATGACGTTCAAATTCTTTTATAGCGTTATCGAATGCCACTCGACATTTTTCAAATTCGGGCTCTGTCTTTTTAAGAAAGGTATTATGATTTTCAAGCTGATTGTCCAGTACAGTTAAGTAATGGTTTAACGATTCCAGAACTTTTCCTTTATTACTTTCAACAATATCTTCTTTGAAAGTAGAAACCTTTTCTCTAACAGCATCAGCCACAACATTAATTCGACTAAAATCCTGCATTTCACAGTTTGATGAAAAAAACTTTAAATAGCTTTTTTGCTGGGCAGCCAAATTATGATTACGTGAAGAATGAATGGTCGTCGACTGTGAGTCTTTATCGTACGCTAATGAAGAAAATGCTAACAGCCCTTGAACACAGTCTCCTGACCTCAACACATCCTCACCAAGTATAGGTGTAAGCACATCAACCGTTTGTTGCAATGCGTTTCCAGCGCCTCCCTGCATCGTCAGGTCTTCACGATCTTCTTCAAACTCATAAGAGTCAGCAAAACCTCTTACATTAACCACTGGATAAACTGTCGTACCATATTGCAAATAAGACTTAATTTTTTCTGCCGTAGAGACTTCTGGCTTTTTGTTTGTTCCGTTAACATAAACAACCATATGTGCCTTAGCGATAGCCTCTTTTACATAGTGCGCATAGATCGATTCGTTACCCTCTATACCTGGAACATCTAAAAGTTGGAAAGCCTTGTCTTCAATATATAACGTGTAGGTAGTATTTCCTTTAGTAAAGTCCGCCTCACCAGTACCAATGATTAAACCATCTACACGCTTAACATCACGTTTTGTTTTTTCCAAATAAAACATAGACTTAATAACATAAAGTAATGTTTCACTAACTAAAGGTGCATCCTTTTTTGGGGGATATTTATTAAAACCCAAAAACTCATAATTGCCGCTTTGTGTAGCTAACGTATCTCTCATTAAAATGCCCCCGGCACTTTACTTATTATTTCTATAAAACAGGCACCAAGAGCAAAAGAAACAACAGACACACCAACGATGATGAGACGATTTTTTTTACTTGTTTGCTGTTTCAAAATGTCTATTCGGGTATCACTTTCAGATTTTTCAAGCAGAAGACGAGCGTTGCTTTCTTCAACTTCCAACTCCAAACGCTTAGCACTTTCCCTATCAACAACCTTTTTTAGTCTTTCAGATAAACTGCAAATATGAGCAATTTTTTCAGACAAGTCGTTGTAAATATCTGTCAACGCCGTTGAGAAATGCTCCAAATTATGACTTAACTCTTTCTCAGCTTTATCTAAATCATCTTGGTTTGCTTTTATAAATTGTTCTCGTGACTCTTCGTTAAAAAGGATACGCAATGACTCTATAATGGTGCTTTTTCCCGCATTTGTTTCACCAAAAAACGCCAAGGTAAATTTATCCCATTCAGCATGCTTTTCAAGAAACGTTATTTTTGAGTTAAAAGTATCTTGTAGAGATCTGAAATGTGATGTCATTTTTTCCAGATGTTGTTTCCCTTCTTCATTATCAACATGCAGGTTTTCTATATCTGCTAATGTTTTTTCTATGTGATGAGCGACATCCGTATATAAGCTGTCAAATTTTTGAGCTGTATTCATTTTCCTTTTCCACAACAAATTGATATAGAAGAAACCATTCAGGACATCGTACCTAATCATTAGGCTATTTCATATCATGTTATGACACCTTTCCCATACCAACTTGTGACATATTGACTTTAGCTACTTCACATATAAGTTTAACCGCCAAAAAACATCAATATTCAGTCTGAATAATGACAAACTCCATCCAGAGAAACAGACCAGAAAGTCAGCACAACCACAAACGAAAAACGCCTGAAGAACCAAGTAATAACAAGGCTTCAGGCGTTTTTAAGCAGTGGATATTTTACTCAGTAATACAGGGCTAATACCCGCTTATCGTGATTTTCTTTGACAGGCTCATCGCGTTGCTGCTTTTTCGATATGCCGCTTCATTGATGAACAGCGGATAAGCGGTATAGTCGCCTTCCCAGTAAATCAGGCGACCATCGAAGGTCTCCATGATCGCCTGCCCCGGTTCAACCGGAGAGAAGTCACGCTGATCAAGCGATTTCAGCACCATTCCGTTTCGTTCACCGTTTTCGGTCATCGGCAGCTTCAGGTCTCCGCAGTACTGAAAGGCCTCATAACCGTCCGGCAGGTCCAGTTCAGAGCCCTGATTATACTGCTCACAAAAGTCCAAGATGTGCGCGGTCATGGTTTCCATCAGCTCCAGCGTTTCATGCTGCAACACTGAATTTGGCTGTGCGCCGACTTCGACCGTCACCCCCTGCTCTGCGATGGTGATCAGAAAGCTGCGTTTGTTCTCCGGGATATTGTCCTGGAAGTAGATGTTCGATTCCGGCATGCGGCTTTTAACATACGCGCCCAGCTTTAAGTTGAAATCATCTTTTTTCAACAGCATCAGACACGCTCCCATGTTAGAGGTGGTGTTGTGCAGATCGATAATAAAATCAAACGGTGACGCACCTTTTGGCCCCAGTTCAGCGTTAAGCTTTTTTGCCAGCAACTGCTCGTAACCGACCTTACTATTATCGTCCAGATCAGCCTGATAGAATTCCCGGTTCAGATCCGATTCCATATAACGCACACTGTTCTCACAGGCTCTCGGATTTGAAATTTTGGTAGTGATGCTGAGCTCAGGCCACTGCGTCAGTGTCCGGTTCTGCTGCCACTTTTTCACCAGATAAATCCCAGATAACTCATTACCGTGGGTGCCGCCGATCAACGCGATATTTTTCACTGTATTCACTTACATCTCCATACAGCAGCGCGGTGCCAGCCACGCTGCGGTCTCTTGTTTATGACCAGTTGGTGTACTGGGCTATTACCAGACATACCCAGCTTAAGACATATACCATGACAATGACCGGGAAGATGGTTTTCACCCAGTTGGAAAAACTCACCTTGGCCAAAGCCAGCATGGCCAGCGTACCGCCTGAGGTCGGGATGATCAGGTTAGTGATGCCGTCACCGACCTGAAACGCCAAAATCATCACCTGATGGCTGATACCAATCAGGTCTGCCAGCGGGATCAGAATAGGCATGGTCACCAGAGCCTGGCCTGAACCACTCGGAATAAACAGGTTAATGAACCCCTGAATCACACTAATAGTGACCGCTGTCAGCGCGTCCGGTACGTAGCCAATCAGCAGGTTAAAGGTGTGCACTATGGTATAAATGATTTGGCCGTCTTCCAGCACCACTTTAATCGAAGCTGCCAGACCGATAACCAGAGCTCCTCCAGTCACGCCGGATGCCCCTTCAATCATGAATTTCACGTATTGATTGGCACCGATACGGCAGGTAGCGGCAATCGCAATAGAGATCAGCAGGAATACCGCCGTGATTTCTTTAATGTACCAGCTGCGGCCCAGCGCTCCGGTACCTGCCAGATAGGAACATCCGGCAATAACCACAATACCGGCCAGAAAAATCAGAATGACGGCTTTGTCCTGCATGCTCATGCTGTAGCTGCTGAGTTCAGAAGATAACCCGTCCTGCCCGGCATCTTCGCTGCGCGCTTTGGGAGCGACAACCGCAGTTATGTACCATGCAAGCATCGACAGGCAGACAAAGGTTAAAATACAACGGACCAGAGCGCCTGAGAAAATCGGCAGTCCGGCAATATTCTGCGCCACACCGACGGTGTAAGGGTTAATCGGTGACAGAGCGAAACCAATTCCAATCCCCCCGATCGCAATACAGGCCCCGACTAGGTTCTTATAACCCAGGGCACTCGAAACCAGCAGCGCGACTGGTACCAGAGCAATGTTGTTTTCAAAACCCACTGCAATCCCGAATACACCATAAAGGTAAGTGGATAACCAGATCAGCAGATTACCGCGTTCCAGACCGATACGCTTAACAGAAGAACCGACGAAGTTTTCCAGTGCGTGGGTGCGGTAAAGAATGTTAAACAGTCCTCCGGCAATGAACACAATAAACAGGTATTGCGCCGACTGAACCAGCCCCTGCGGGATGGCGACAAAAATATCGAACAGCTTATTGATGACGGTAAACACACCGGCCGGTGCGTCACTCTCAGTTAAGTAATGAAAGGAACCAGCGATAACCCGCTGGCGTCCGTCGACGCTTTCGGTATCGTAGGCACCTTTAGGTACCAGCCAAGTCAGCGCACTGGCAACCAGCAGAATATAAAAAATCAGTACCATAGGATCAGGGAAGCGCTGATACCAACGGCTCGGCATCTCAGTTTCCCGGGAGCGGCTCTGCTCCTGGCTCATCGTACTCATGACAGTTCTCCGTTTCTGTATGTCCAAGTAAATCCGTTTTGCTTTCCGGGAAATAATTCATCCGGTGTACGGGCAATGTTCCACACATACCTTATTTATTCAATGGCCATTTTTGTATAGTATTATTTGAAAATACTATAGGTATTACTCATGCAATATAAACAGCTTCAGGCTTTTCTCTCGGTCATTCAGACCGGGTCATTTTCCCGGGCAGCCGAAGAGCTGCGTATTTCCCAGCCTTCTGTCAGCCGGCTCATCAGGGATTTGCAGGAAGGCGTCGAGTTTGAATTATTCCGTAAGGAAAAGGGCCGGATGCATCCGACTGCGGAAGCGATGGCGTTTTACGATGAGGTGAAAAACATTTTTCACGGCATTAAGCATCTGGAAAGTGTGGCGGAAAATCTTCGTCATTCCTCACGCGGCCGTTTATCGATCGGGGCTACGCCCGCCCTAGCCACCTGGGTGGTACCTCGCATCATCAAAGACTTTGTCGCTTCGTATCCGGATGTTCAGGTAAGCCTGCTCTCTGACAGCGTCAACCAGCTAATGCAGGGACTGCGTCACGCCAAATACGATCTGATTATTACCAACCATGTCAGCTACGATTTTGGCTTTATTGATGAGCCGCTGATCACTGTGAACTGGGTATGTGTGATGCCGGCAGGCCATCGGCTTGCGGAGAAAGAGGTGATTAACCCTCAGGATCTGAACGGAGAAAACCTGCTAAAACTGGTCGATGAAGACGGCATAGAATGGAACCGGCATAAAGCCATGCTCGAGGAACACAACATCGATGTCCGCTTCCAGTTCGCGACTCAGCGATCGCTGTCCGGATACGGCCTGGTTGCCAACGGGCTTTGTCTTGCGTTGCTGGATCCTTTCAACGCCCATCTGTGGCCAAAAGATAACGTAGTGACCCGTCCTTTCAGCCCAGGGCTGGAGTATCGATACACTATGTATTACGCCTCAGACCGTATCCGCAGTGATCTTTCCCGTCACTTCTCCGCCTGCTCAAAAGAAACGGTTAAGAGCTTGAAATGTGAATAAATATCAGAGCGGGGTTTGTCGGTGATCAGGCTGAATACGACGCTCAAAGGCGAAGTAACTCCCCTAGCCTATTTCGCCAGCAAGGTTACCGGCTTTTCCTAACACCGACTCTCACATATATCGGTTGATTAATCGATTATTAGAGAATCATCATCAGCCCTTCTGGCTGTCTTTATCAAGGTGTTAGGATATTTTGAGCGATTAATAGAAATTACCTTTTCCTTGAAATTGCTCTCCATGAGCTCTCCAAGTATGACTTCTTTAATAGCAGATGCAGGAAAACGAAGAAACTTCGGCTCTTTATTGTCCAAATCAGTAGAAACTAAAAGTCTGCGTTCATTTTCATACTCCCACTGAAGCGGTTTTACAGCCAATACCTTTTGATGAATATCACGCATTCGAGAAACCGCCTCTTCCCATTCGGCATCTAGATCTGCAACCACTGCATACCACTCTTGATCGGAAGAAATTGCATAGGCAAAACTATCCACAACTGGCATATCATCGATACCGTCTATCCCAATCTGAAAATGGTTGAGAAAGGTGTTCAGGATAACAAGAACAACAGAACCTCATTTCTGCTCATGAAAGTTGAACCGCGTGAACAAACAATCAGCGAAAATGAGGCACGAAAACAGCTAACTGCGGCGATTGAGATGGGCAAGAAATTAGCCAAAATTAATCATTAATGAATGATTGTCTTCCCAATCAAGGGAATTAAAGCTTTAGGGACATCATAATGCCCATTTGTACCAGTAGGTAGATACGTCAGAAACAATTAAGCCCTTGTAAAATAAGGTTTCCTTACACTACAAAGGCTCACAGGATGTAGTGGAAATGAAAACGTCAAACGACTAAAATAAGACCTTGAATTTAAAGGGAAATATAACAAATTTTAAATTCCCTTACACCTCATTTTACACAATTTTATTTCTGTTATGACGTTCACATTTATCGCTAAATAACCTCTAGATCCTACCAGTCCCCTGCCTTTACGTTCGACTTATTACTGGCAGTTCGCGAGTACTATTGCCACTATAAATCAAAGATATTTTCTGTATCATTCGGTCCTACCTTTTGAGGCTCAGGTTCTAGCGATTCCACCAGCACTTTCAAACAGTCAATTTCCTCATAAAAACTCTGAGTAAACGCTTCTAGTTTGATGCTGATTTTTAGTAATTCAATGTAAGTATCTTTGTTGTTCATATTCGATCCTTTTTGGTTTGTTATCAAATATCTCCCTCGCAGTGAAGGTGACAACTGTATTAGGACCAAACCACTGAACAAGCAAACGTGTAACGCTTTATTTTGGCTTTGACATGGTTTTGGGTCGAGCTAGTTGGTGTCATTAGCAAAACCTACGCTGACTCATCAGTGCCCTACGGCAATCATTTTCTATCAAAAGTAAACTGTCAAATAGGTTGTGTCACAGTCTTTAACCCAAATACATTCACCAAACCTCTCATTTTATTTTCATAATTTATCTTTATAACACAACAATTTACTATGAAATTACATTTTTAATGTAATTTAAATTTGCATTATATTGGAAATGTAACCTATTATAAGGTTACATTCTTAATGTAACCATTCATTAGAGGTTAGCATGGCTTTCAAAATACACGTTAATGAAATCACCGAAAATCCAGCGTTTAATGAAAATGACATAGCCGAAATGGCGTTTTATGTCAGACAAACACTGCATCGCTATCTTGAAGTGGTCAATAGTGGCTACCTGCATGCAGAGTCTTTATTCAAAGACCCAGAAAGCGGCTCAGACATGGAGGTAGCACCATTTCAGCCTGAAAATCCCGAACACATTCAATATGCTGACTGCTCACTCCGTTCCAGACTTCAACAAATGTATGAATTCTGCTTTATTGCAGAGGACAAAAAGAGCTACTTGGAACAGTCAACAATCCCGCAAGGAGTACTTGGTGGACTAAATGACTTTATTGCCGACACGATACCAGCATGTCTGTGTTATCAATCCCTTCTCCAGAACGGGATCATGGAAGACTACTATGATGGGAATAAAATCCACCGCCTGCTGATCGCATTCTTTGCGAACCTAAAGCTTATTTATGGCTCTATAGCCGACGGCATTAATGGTCACTTTCCTGACACGTTTTTTCATAGTGAGCACGTAGAAAGCTTAGGTCTCGATACTGAACTATTCAGCTTTCGTGAACTAACGCTATTGAGCGGCTACCAGACCGAGCGTGCAGTTAGAAACCTCGCCTCACCATCAACACCAGAGCATCGAAAACTTGCTGTTGTGAAGAAAGAGAAAGGCCGGTCAACGTTCGTAACGCGCGAAGAAGCAATTCGATGGCTAAACAGCTTGAACCGCAAGTAATTCTGACTATGACAGGAACAACTTATGGCTAATCCAAAACAACAAACGTCTGGCAAGCAAGTCTCAAAAGACGCCGCAATTATCTTAAGAGCCCTAGGACTAAAATAGGAGAACAAGATGCGTACAACCAATCACGGCAGCATTAGAGCCAATCAACGCGGCTTTAGTGAAGATGAACTTAATGTTTTATGTTCCATAGGCCAGGATTTCTATCAAACAGGAGGTACAGCTCTTTGCACTATCCCGAAGAGAGAAAAAAGCCCGTGGTTGAACGCACTCAAGGAAGTTCTGAACTACCTGCGGAGCTCAGACGAAATTCCGCATGGAATTAAGAAACGCAAACAGAAAGCAATTAGACACTTAATCGATAAGCTCAGCTCAAAGCATCCACCTTATCTAATCATCTGCGAAGAAGGTAATTCAATGATTACATGCGGCTACCACTATAGCGGCAAAATTAAACGAAACTAAGTAGGACATTATGAAAAATCAATTTGAAACATACAAACCGTACTTATTGAATTACATCAAAAATTCCCCCTTCACTCCTGAATTGAAAATGATGAGTGACGGACCGCTCGAGGTTTACTACTCTCCCTTTGATGCCGTAAACCCAAGAGCAAAGATATGCATCGTTGGGATATCGCCTGGCAAAACGCAAGCTGATAATGCGAATGCGTGCGCGTGCGAGTGGCTAAATCGTCGAGCGTCAACCTCAACGATCCTAGAGAATGCCAAAAATACCGCTAGCTTTTCAGGTACGCTTCGTAACAACCTGGTTGCGCTTTTAGACTACATTGGACTGAGCAAACATTGGGGCTTAACATCCGCAAGCCAGTTATTTACAACAGACCAACATCTACTGCATAGCACCTCCGTTTTTCGCTACCCAGTATTGATGAATGGCGAGCCTATCAGCTCAGCGCAACAAGGGCTTAAACAGGCAACCTTAAAATTCATGGTCGACACCTATCTGACGAGTGAATGCCAGATCTTATCCTCCGATGTCTTGTATATTCCGCTTGGTAAAGGAACGGCAGAGATCCTTGGTTATCTAGCCGAACAGGGCCACATTGGACACGAGCAAATCTTAACTGGCATTCCACACCCATCAGGCGCCAACGCTGAAAGGATAGCCTACTACATGGGCAGAAAAGACAAACAAAACCTGTCTAACCAAACCAATAGCAATACATTGGATGAGATGAAAGCGGCATTATTCCAGCAACTAACAGATCTTGGAGTTAAAGTACCTCGCTTTGAATGTACAGGTAACTCGATTTCCAAACTTAGCCAAGAAGAACCGTACAAACAAATTAATTTAATTCCTACAGAAGGTATAAAAACCATGAACACTTCAACCTGCGATAAACAAATGAGCGATCTACGTTCTCCAAATGATAGATTTATGCGCGACGATGTAGAAAAGCAATTGAGGGCGTCATTGTCTGAGCTAGGTTTAACCACTAACCCTATCAAGTCACGGCAGTCGAAAGAACTTGCCGTAACGTCAGGTGGCTCTGTTATAGCCTACATTAGTAGGGTCACTGGACTCAAAGACGCCAAACTAACCATCTGTCTACATCCAAAATATAAAAGCCAGATGGATAGCCGCGTACAGCAATTAGATAATGTGGCCATTAAGGTTGGTAGAGAGTCTCGTTATATATCAAGCTCAAACTATCGAGACTTCAATAGCAAAGGGTTCTCTACTGAAATTAAGACTAATGAGCATATTGCCATCGCTTATATTGTTGACGTGTCTGCTGGTTACCATCCGTTAACTTCGTTTTTTAAACAGTATCTTGAAGGTCAGTAAGAAAAGCATGTGACTGAGCGCTAACTCTATCTTGAATTGTTCATTGCTGTTCAAAAATAGGGCGATTCAAGATATCAGAATGTGGACGCGGAATGCTTTTGTCCAAAAGTGAGTTGCCTCTAGGATGATACTTTAATGAACAGAGACATTATTACTCTCCTTAATTTATATATGACCTGGATTTATAAGCCCCCATGGAAAATCAATTGGAAATATCATTACTTAATTGGCATAGAGAGCGTCACCCAAATTTCGAAGGTGAAAACCTAGCAAACGCGAAATCGACCAAGCAGCTTCAATACCTAACAGAAAATATATTACTTCCCCTTCAGGAAAAATTTGGATCTGTACAAATTACATACGGCTTCACCGGGCATTCTCTGCTTCGTTATATCCTAAAAAACAGTCCTGGTGATATGGCTCCGGACATCGATCAACACGCTTCGATGGAGCTAAATAGCAAAGATAACCGCATTTGTAAACGAGATGGAGCCGCCTGCGACTTTTTCGTCGTCGGTTGCAAAGATCGAATGGATGAAGTTGCACAATATATCTGTGAGCATCTAGAGTTCGACCGCCTCTACTTTTATGGCAAAGACAGACCGATTCACATCAGTGTTGGACCTGATAACTCGCATTACGCGCTGATTCGTACAACCCGCAGTGATGGACTTCGTGTTAATACGAAAAGTGCAAAAGGAACCGCCACACGGGATTTGTTTAATAACTTATAATCCTTAAAAACATCATAGGAGCACATTGAGGGTAAGGGATGAACGAAGAGCTATTTGCAAAACTTGTGTCTGACATAAAAGTCGGAAAACAACTACCGGATGCAGTTTACCTTCATAGAGATGCGTTCTCTGCTTTGCCTAATGTAATGGCACAGTTCATTCCCGCAGTCGCAAAGGCTGTAAGCTTAGAAGAAGACAATTGGAACCTAGTAAAACTGTTTAAAAAAGAGTTCCGTTTATCATTACTGCATTACCCTGATTTCTACGAACACTCCTACCCTGCTCTTCGACAAAGCTTGAACGTCGACCTATCAAAACTGAGCCACAAAATCACAAGTTATGAGGATTCTGACAATCCACCCATTTTGCACCGAAAAGAAACGATGATTTTGCCGGAGAGTGAACATTACGAGCACTTTATCACCCTCACACAAGAAGGTGAAAACGCGGGCTTATATGAAAACAGCCGCCTAATCGGTTTTAAGCGATCATGGATAAACCTCGTTGCTCGTCACGGTTATGAACTTGTCGACGGACGATTGTTTCGCAGTTCCGCTGTAATTCAAATAGAAGAGTCTGGTATTGACCGACACAAAACCGCTTTGGTGAGACATGAGCTTTCTGCTCCAATGAAAACACTAGTAAAGCATGGTTATCTTGAAGGTTCCTACTCCATTTTTGATTATGGTTGTGGTCGAGGCGATGATTTACGAGAGCTAGAAGCACATGGCCTAGACGCTTTAGGTTGGGACCCTAATTTCCAACCAGACAACGACAAAGTTTCATCAGACATAGTAAATATAGGCTTTGTACTTAATGTCATTGAAGATCAAGACGAACGTTTAGAAGCACTGTTAGGCGCGTGGGAGCTGGCAGATAAGTTCCTTGTTGTTTCAGTAATGCTCGCTAATGAAAGCTATATCTCCCAATTTAAACCTTATAAAGATGGTGTAATCACCTCTCGCAACACCTTTCAAAAATATTACGCACAGTCTGAAATAAAAGCCTACATCGAAAGGAGTTTGCAAGAAGATGCCATCACTGTTGCGCCCGGCATTTTTTACGTTTTCAAAGACAAACTAGAAGAACAACTGTATCTACAAAGCAAGTACAAACGCCATCATCAATGGCAGCAACTTACCTCCCCAGAACCTGTAGAATCTAAAGACAAAGCCAAACTGTTGATTACCCAAAATCAGGAACTATTCAACGCCTTCTGGAATACATGCTTGGAACTAGGTCGTATACCGGCCAATGATGAATTTGAGCAATCTGACAAAGCTCGAGAACTGATTGGCTCACACAAAAAAGTATTTAGTTTGCTGCAAGAGATGTTTGATACCAAAGAATTTGAGCAAGCTGAGAAGAGCCGTAAAGAAGACCTATTGCTTTACTTTGCTGTTGGGCTCTTTGAGAAAAGAAAGCCATACACACAACAGCCAGAATCCCTCAAGAGAGATATAAAAGCGCTATTCGACGATTACAAAACCGCTATAAATCTCGCGACAGAACTTTTATTCTCCATTGCTGATACCGAACTGATAAATGAGCAATGTGCAAAAGCGCATACACAGCTATCCGCTAGTTTGATGAATGAAGGGCATTCGCTCATCTTTCATCGCGATTATATAGACGATTTGCCGTTACTTCTTCGCGTATACGTTACCGCAGGCTTACAAATGTATGGAGAGCTTGATGAAGAAATTGACCTTATCAAAATCCATATCACTTCAGGAAAGCTCACCTTAACCGCTTATGATGACTTCGAAAAATCGGTCCCGTTCTTGGTTGAACGAATCAAAATCAAAATGGCCGATCAGGATATCGATTTCTTTGATTATGTGGATGAAGAACGTAGACCACCTTTACTGAATAAGCACCTACTTCTTCCGACTAAGGATCAAAACTACGAAAAACAAAAAAGCTTTGACAGAAGGCTATCAAAGCTTTTAGGTGTAAGTAGCGACGAAGAAGTAATAATTCATAGACAACAGTTTAAAGAACAGCTTTCTGTTGCAGGTAAAAGGGTCTCCTCATACCGATTAGCTAACCTTTGAAATGATATGGTGGAAGACTTATACGATATGTTCTACGAGCCGACTCTTCACTCATACCAATTGCTAAGAGTACATGCGATGCAACATTTGAGAGTGCATTACAAGCCGAGCCCTGTGAAATTAACCACGACTGCTCCTTAAGAAAGCGTTTTGCTTCATCGTCATCTCTAAATGTAATATTCCATGTCGTTGTTACAAGGTTATTCCCGCCATTACGTGAGTATTGATAGCTGCTAATGATTTTCTCAAACTCATCTTGCTGCGCGCTTATTTCTGTAGGGAAATGCTCTACAGCCGCTCCTAAACCAACAATTAAAGGAGTAGGAGAAGTACCACCGCGTATTCCTAATTCCTGACCACCACCATGGATCAACGGAACCAAATCAGCATCTCGAGCATCGCGAACGTACAAAGCACCAATACCTTTAGGCCCATAGATTTTGTGGCCAGATAGCGACAACATATCGATATTCATGTCATCGACATCAATATCCAATTTACAGAAACTTTGTGCCGCATCTGTATGGAAAGGAATGTTGTTATCAAACGCAACTTCGCCAATGTCTGCGATAGGCTGCACACAGCCCAACTCATTATTCACATGATGAATAGAGATTAATAGTGTATTTGACTGAATTGCATTCGCAACAGATTCAGCTGAAATGATACCGTCTCTATTTGGCTGCAGATAAGTAACTTCGAAACCAATGTCTTCCAAAAAACCGCAAGTGTTTAAAATACATTTATGCTCAATAGCAGAGGTAATGAGGTGGCCTTTATCTTCTAGGTGCTTAAACGCTATCCCTTTAATCGCCAGATTGTTTGACTCGCTTGCACCACTAGTGAAAATAATTTCACTAGGCATAGCTCCAACTTTGTCCGCAATAGTCTCCCTTGCTTGTTGAATCGCTTTAGTGGCTTTTTCTGCCTCATTATGAGCTGCAGAAGGGTTGGCATAGCTTTCACTTTGCCACGGAGACATCGCATCTAAAACAGAAGAAGATACTGGTGTTGATGCTGCGTAATCGAAGTAGTTATTCATTGTCTATCAAAAAATCTAGCGTTTCTTTAAACAAGGTCTCTTCTAAAACAGATTCAGATATGTTGTTCAGAACCCAATTATCGATATGTATTAACCCTGCATTACAATATCCTTCGAAAATACCAATAGCATCTCTTAGGTTTTGATCCTTGAGTATATCTAATGTTGGTTCTTTAGCTAAAGCTATAAGATATATATATGAATCATGTTTTGTAGTAGCGTAAGTATCTAATGCTATGGAAGTTGTATTGGATCTCGAAGCTAAAGGTTGATATTGATTTAACTGAAATCCAACTAAAGCAGCAAATACCATGAACTCTTTGACAGTATTAAATACAAAATCTTTGTCAGCCCCACCTTTCGTCGAGCAAAGTTTGTCTACCAATTGTTCAAATCTATCATCTCTATGGACACGTAACTTACGCCATTCAAATATTTCAACCATTCAGCACAATCTCCTCAATAGTAACCTTGTCAAACTCACTACCAAAGCGAACGACATCAAACTCTTTGCCTTGAATTGACAAACGAGTAGGGTATTGACCTTTAAATTCTTCCTCACTCAGGACCGTATGTTGAACAAGATTATATTCTTTCCCAATTTTATCCCGAATACCTTGATCAATATGTGTTTCGGTCCATTGCGCTTGAGAAAACATAAAAATAGATTGTTCAACAGATTCAGCTATGTAACGGACTAACTCACGACCATTATCCGGACCTATAAATGCCAGAATAGAGTCCGCGATAAATGGGGCAATAGTACCTGGAGTTAAAAGATGCTGTTTGTTACTTGCTCGTTCACTGGAGAATTGTATTAGCGCAATTATGAAAGAAATAGCAAGCATTGCCTGATAACCATTACCAGCAGCAACCCTAGTTCCAGCCTTATCGACAATAGCCCAAGTAAAACTGTCGTTATTGCCGCCGTTCGAAACTTTCTTCACTGTATAGCCATTAAAAGCTACTCGGCTAAACAAGTTTTGCATTTTGTGTAACAAAATCAGATCGACACCTTTCTTTGAAGAATCAATAGCTTCTTGATAAAGATCCACTATTTTGTTAGTCGCGGCAATCAAATCTCTGATTCTTTTTGCTTTAGGTTGGGTTGCTGATAATTTATTAACCTTTATATCTATATCTTTCAAATCAATTTGTGTCTTAGATATTTCCCTCTCCAAATTTGGAATTTCACGATTTAATTGATCACACTTTGACTTTACAGCGTTTTTTTTCTGCTCAATAAGCTTAATATCATCGATATCCGCCTCAAAAATCGTATGACTTATTTCTTCTATGTTTTTTTCAACCTCATGAATTTTATCTGAATAGTCATCGATATCATTTAGAACTTTAATCATATCATGTTTGGGAGAGGAGTAGCTTGCTAACCTTGAATGTAGAGAAACAGCGCTATTCCAACGATATTTAAGTTCAGGGTCAACTGCAGATTTTTCTAGTTCCGAAATAATTTTTGCTGCAGAACTGTTTTCCTCTATAGTGCAGCCACAGATACACTCGCTATTTTCCAAAATATCTTTGATTAGTTGCTTATCAACCGAATATCGATGAGTAGTATTTAGCTCTTGTGTATCAACCACAGACAAATCAACCGAACCTAGCTTTCTTCCATAAGACTGGTGTATCCAGCTAGAAACACTTTTTAATTTTTTATTAACTAAATTGTGATGCTCTCTTTGGTATGAAGTGAGCAACCCTTCATTATAACTACGAAGTTTTAATTTATCCTCGATAGCCGATTTATCAAAACGAGCAAGCTGTGTTATCTGTTCTTCATGCTCTTTTTCTGCAGTAGCCAAATCGACCTTCTTCTGCTCTAAAGATACCGTATCACGTGACAGTTTAGCTTCAAGAATTGCTTTATTAGCTAACAGCTGCTCAATTTCATTACCTGTATCATATTGAGTTAGTTCCTTTTGGTAGTCACTTTTTACTCTATTCAGATGCGTTAGTGTCTTTTCCGCAACAGTTAGCCCTAAGACCTTACTGATCGCGCCTTTAATATGTGAAAAATCATTCTGACTATTTAATGTTCCGGTACCCTCCCCCTGATAGAAAAAGTACTGTGCCATTTCTTTTGGTAAAATCGTGTTAATGAATATATTCGGCTGGTTTTCTGTTTTTTCTGAATAACACCCGTCAATAATTTTAAAAACTTTAAGGTTGTTAGTTCTTGTAGAATGTGAGCCTACACGCCTAATTTCAAATAATTGGTTATCGTGTTCTACTTGAACATTCACACTAAAAGAATTTTTACCGCTATTAAGAGCGTGCTTATTCAGTAATTTATCTGGTTCCTGTAGATTATCGGTCGTTTCATCATATAGACACCATCTAAGAGCATTCAATAGAGCAGTCTTACCTCCATTATTCTCACCATGGATAAGTGTAACTCCACAATCATCATCGAAAGAGAAATCAACAACTTGCTTACCGTAGAATTGGCGGAAGTCATTAATTTCTAACCTAATCAGTTTCATTTGCAATATCTTCCGCGTTTATATCAATAATTTCTTTTATCTTTTTAATATGGTGCCCTGTTGAGGCATCACCGTAATGCAGCTCTTTCTCAAACTGCATGATCTGCAAAGCAGCTTTATGGACAGCTGATTTTTGAGCGTAGTTTTCATGAGCCATCTCAGTTTCTTTGTTAGCTTGTTCAAGCACAGCCTTCAAATCGTCAAAGTTCATTAATATATCCCCAACTCAATAATTCTTTTCTCAACCTCTTTGGGGTTAAGAGACGTCAATTTAAAATCTTCTATTCGACCTAACTCAGCTCTACGTAGATTTTGACTTATATTATTCGTAATACCGGGCTGAGGAAGGACGACAAAATCAACAATTAGTGCTTCTCTCTTTCCTTCAGATTTTCTTAACACGCGTCCCCTACGTTGAACATACTGCCGAGGATTTCGTGTACTTGCTAATATGAAGGCAGTCTTACACACCGGTACATCAATACCTTCATCGAGAACTTTCATTGCAACCAAAGAATCAATCGTTTCATCTTTAAAATTACACATTATTTTATGACGTTCCTGATTACTTTCTTGTGACGTAAACTTAGCAACGCGAACACCATTTGCATGCAGTCGATTTGTGACCCGAGTAATATAAGAAACATCATCGTCCATCGCATGACCTTCTCCTACATATATTAAAGAATGCGTTAGCGATATCTGAGGGTGTTCATTAATATAGTTAAGTAAAGCCCCAAGCTTATCCTTACACGTTGCCAGCAATCTTGAACGAGCACCACATAAGCTCGTTAACATCGATTTTTCATCCGAAGTTAAGCCACTATTTTTAGCTTTTAAGATCATTTTCTGAATTTTAGAAGACTGCTCCTCGTACAGCGCCTGTTCCTCTTCATCAAGATAAACAGGAACAATGTCATAGCGGTAAGGTGAAAGAATTTTATCTGAAATAGCATCGCTCAGAGTATATTCACTAACAATCCCTTTAAAGTAAGTTAATAAATTATGCTTAACGATATCTGGGAAAGGGGAGCCTTCAAGCTCATCTTCATCACTTCTAAATGGTGTCGCTGATAACCCTATTCGGAACTTACATTGCGGAAGTGAATTAAATAAACCCTCGCCACCAAGATGATGGCATTCATCACCAATAACCAACATGTTATCAAGAGGAATTTGCTTTAACTTTGATTGGAATGTATCAGATGACAAAGTTCGATTAACAACCACAACACAAACAAAGTCTATTCCACCATTACAAAAACGAAGTATTTTTGTGTCTAATATACCTCCCCATTTCTGCGAACTTTCATAGCACTGAATAGGAGCTATATTAAATGGTGCTAGCTCTTTGACCCATTGATTTGCTAGCTCTATATAAGGGACACTAATGACAACAAAAAGCGGTAAATTTTTTTTATGTCGCTCTTCATACAATTCAACTAACGCAGAAATCGAAGTAAAGGTTTTTCCTGACCCAGTAGCAAGCTTAAATAGACCTTGGTAATCAGATTTAACCCAACTCTCGATAGCATCCGTTTGATGCTGAAATAGCTGAAATGGTTTATCTTTAATTACCAAAGGCTTGATTGGTAACTTAGCCTCAACGACTGGCTTGAATGTTGTTTGTTCAGACTTTGGAAAACTGTATGTAAAAAATGGCTTGGGTTTCGAAGACGGGTCACAATCTCCTAATATTTGTTTTCTCAACTGACTTAAATTAGTTCCAGATTGTATTTTTTTATAGGCATCAGAATCTAAATCAAGGACTTTCGTTCTTTTTCTGTTGTTTCCCCAAAGAGAGTTGAAGTGCTCAATCTCATCCTGACCATACTCAGAAAAAGAAGATCGCCAGTTAAAGAATACCTTTATCTCTTCTGAGTTGTATTTCGACAAACCAGCTAGAGTCTCATTGGCTGACCCACTGAAAACAACAACCTCTTCATCTTGATAGAAAATACCGACTTTCTTATGAAACATACCTTGGTGAGTGAAAGCAAACTTAATCTCTAACTGCCCATTAGCAACTAAATAAGTAAGTAGTTGTAAATTTGAATCATTGGTATTGAGTAATAGATCACTTAATTCAATAGATCGCCGTATTATTGGGTTAGAGAGCCCTTCCATAACAGCTTCGTATTCACTGTCAGATAAAGGGTCTCCGATAATCAACCTCATTTTCCCATCAGATAATACAAATTTCTCTAGTCCTTCAGCCGCTGCAGCTAAAACTTCGGATGAAAAATAACCGACGGCTCGATCATAACGCTTCGCATTTGCAAATAATGGCATATGAAAACTATGCAAAATATCGTCTTCATCTGAATCATATTTCGTTTTTAACTGGAGCGATGAAAAAAGCATTATCTGTACCTAGTTCAACCACTGATGTAAGTTTTCCCAAGCATTAGACAAAAGTAGTTGAGTTCTCTCGTCTATTGCTGATTTATTCCAGTCTTCCGCATACGTGATTTCTGCATATTTACTTTCTAACAAAAGAACAGACATATTCCGTTTGACTTCGTCAGATAGTCCGGCCTGAGATTCTAGTATAGTATTAATCTCTTCCAAAGAATCGTTGGAAAGAGCTTCGAGCATCGCCTGTTTTATAGAGTACCAAGATTGTCCTGAACCATTAGCAATGTTGTCACGAGCATCGACTAATACATTACCTAATTTATTGAATTCTTCTGGATTTTGAATATCAGTGTCAGGCCAACCGACTGAGGTGTTACCGTTATACACTCTTTTAATTCGATCTTTATTTGATATTAGCTCCCACATGGTCGTTGTTAAAAACTTCGTTGTGGGTTCCTCAGAACGAATAAATTGAGTGTCTTCCAGCTTTACCCCATGAAAACTAGCCAATAAAAGCAGTTTAATACTTTTTGACTTAGTTAGGATAGGTTGCTTAGAACATACATCTAACCACTGCTCGTACATTCCGTCTTTAGGAGAGCCTTTACTATTAATTTTGTTTTCTAATTCATGACGGAAGAAGGTTTTAATCGCTTCGACATTAAACTCTTCAGAACTTAACGAACTGTCTTTGAGGGCATATGGTTTCGAGTGGACACCTGAAACTTCAAAACCTCTCTCATGAAGCTTTTTATACACACCATCAATACCATCAGCGCCGCCACTCATTGCTCGCCATAAAACACTAAATGCTGTTACAGCTTTGAGTATTTTGATAAAGCTGGAATGCTCAGTTCCCACATAGTCATACTTTTCGTCTTGAAGAAGGAATTGAATCAACAACGATTGAACAATATCATGATTTATATCAATGAGATAACGTAAACAAACGTTAGCGGTTTCAGTATCATTACAAGGTACAAGCCCGTTTACTTCAGGTACACGTGCCTGCCAATAGTCAAATAAAAAGTCTGCGGCTTTTGCAAGTTGTGCAAGGTATTCATCTTTATCAACATACGAACATTGCTCATAACTTTTTAACATTGCGTCACGCTGATCACGAAGACTAGTAACTTTTACTTTACCTTCATACGCTCGTACAAAAGCCAAAATAAGAGCTTTCGTCTTGTCGTTTTTCTCTTTACTTTTGATAATATTCTCAAAACGATCAGTTATAGAGTTGAGCAACAGCATTGCTTCATCAACACTAGAGTCTTCATCTTTTTGTTTAGCACTAATATGTTCAATAACTTTAGGTACGAATGTTTCTATTGCTGTTAAAGGCTCACCAGTCGTATTTAGAGCTTCAAACATATCAAAGGCATAGGATTCGTTATTTACCTCAACATACGTGAGGCAGACTCGATGAAGCAAGAATTTAGCAAAAGCAGTAATGAAAATAATTTCCGCTACCTTGCCATTTTCTGAAGCTTTCAATAAGTTTTCATCGACAGGAAAATCTAGACAAGCATCTAGTGTACTAACGTTAACTAAATCTGAAACTTGAATAGCTTCATCTTCATCTGAATTATTAAACTGAAAACCTTTTTGTACACAGTTAAGTTGTTTTCTTATTTCTTTAACGTTTGCTACAACTCGCTTAGATGACTCATTTAATTGAGAGAGATCGAATTCAGAAAAAACAGGAGAACCTTGAGATTCAACAATATGTCTTTGATAGTTAATCAACAACTCAGAAAGCGGACTTTCATAGACAGCTTTTTGTTCATCTTTCCCCCAACAGTCCACTTGAGAACGTACAATTTTAGGCAAAAACTTATAAAGAGAATGCTCTGCAGTTGTTTCTATAACAAAATTTGATGTATCCAGTATAATCTGCGAGACAATTTCTCGAAGACCTTCTAAAGTATCGATTGTGATTTCATCTTTTTCATTATCTATTTGCTTCTTTAACCGAGGAAGAAGCATCCGTAGCCTTTCATTAAGACACATGATGATTAACGTCAACGTTGATAACCGCTGTTGTCCATCAACAATTAACTTCACATGCCTAGGTGTAGAAGACTTTATAATAGGGAAAACAGTTTGTTTCTGACTATCATCCACACTAAGAATAGAACCTAAAAATATAATTGCATCTGAAGAATTTAAAAGATTTCTAAAGACATTTTCACAGTCAGAAAACAAATCCCTAATATGCATTTCTTCCCATGCATAAGGGCGTTGATATGCAGGCATGTAAAATCCTGTACTATTGCTATCACAAATAACATCAAATACTGATTGCGGTTCCGCCTTGAATATATCTAAGGACTTCTGCATAGAAAATGTTTCCTGAATTTCGCTATGAAAGACCACACTTATATCATGATTTAGTATTACTTGCTATTCTACGACTTACATATGCGCTCAATTTTGTAGGTTACCCCTATCTTGAACCCTTCCTTCCTGTTACAATCGCGACGTCTTTGGATAAAATCTCCAATTCAGCAAGCAAGGTAACTACATTGAGCATTGAGTCGAGTAACCTGAAATTTTCAGGGCATCAAACTTTTCCTATTCGTTACGGTTGGATTTACAAAATAATTCAAGAAGTTATGAAAGGTCATTCCCTATCTAGTAAAGACAACATCGAAGATCAGATGATTTCAATGGGGATGGGTAAAAACATGGTGCTGTCGGTCAGGCACTGGATCAGAACGCTCAATCTGGTTACCTGTACTGATAAAAAAACTCAGACATACGAACTGACGGATTTAGCTAAAAAGCTATTCGTTGGTGACGATGCTTACGATGAGTATTTAGATAAAGTTGGTACGGTTTGGCTACTTCACTGGCTGACTCAATCGATTAATTCTCAAAATGCTGAACTCAACACTGCTCGTTGGTTCTTTAACTACTTTAACGGTATACGAATCGACAAGATTCAGCTATCAAAAGAGATTTTGATCTCTTTAGCTAATCATGAAAAAGAGCTCACGGAAGCAACGCTTAAAAAAGATATCGACTGTCTATTTCAGATGTACGCCGTGAAGACTACATCAGCATCGAAAGTAAACGAAGACAGCTTTACCTCTCCTTTCACTGAATTGGGGCTAATTTCTCAAGATACTGCAAAAGATTATCGAGCTGAATTGAAAGCGCAAAAATCTTTACCTGTAGAAATATTTGCTTATGCAGTTATTGATTACATGGCGAGATCACAACTCGATAGTAATGGAAAAAAAATAAATAATAACAATACGTTATCTTTCGATTCACTACTAAACGACGTCGGTTCTCCAGGTAGAGTTTTTCGTCTGACAACTACGGGCTTAAGTGAAAACCTGGATGAACTTGAAATATTGAGTGAAGGCAAAATCGCCTGGACCGATACTCAAGGCTTAAGACAAATTCAACATAACTACGATGATTTACAAGCTGTAGATCCTGGTATGTTTCTGCATAGCTATTACCAGGGAGAATAAAAGTGACACTAATAAACCAATACTCCATAGCTACACGCCAGCAGCGTTCAACTCGTATTGATAGTGATCTTAACCCGGACTTCTTTAAAGGCCTGGTCTATCACGGTACCGCTCAGTCTGCGCTAGAGACGTTATTCAGACAATATTCTCAAGTTGGTCAAAGTGCTTATACGTTAACAGGCCCATACGGCTCTGGTAAATCAACTATTGCCTTATTGCTCACAGGCTTGCTGCATCATAGTGATGATATGCGCCATGCAGCATTAGACGTCATCAATAAAGAATCAACAGACCTGTTAAAAGAAAGCATTCCTTATTCTTCTGGGTGGCTACAAATTCGCTCAGTCGGGGGCGTCAATAACTCCGTTGATACCTTTTGGAACGCGACGTTAGAAGCGCTACAGTCACACCCTAACACAGCTAAAGTCTATAAAAAGTACGCTAAAGCAGAGGTCAAAACTGAGTCTGCATTAATTGATACTTGGGAAACACTTTTCAAAGAGGTTAGTGACTTAGTTGACGGCGTATTGCTGCTTGCAGATGAGATGGGTAAGAGCCTTGAGTTCATTAATAAAAACCGTGGTGAACTGCACCTTTTCCAAGACTTAGCTGAAGTATTAGGTCGTATAGAAACACCTGTTATTTTCCTTGGTTTGCTTCACCAAGCTTTTAGCGAATACGCAAAAGACAGAGGCACAAAACTCCAGGAAGAATGGGGCAAAATTCAAGGTCGTTATAATGATATTCTCTACAACGTATCTACTGATGAAACCGTCGCACTGATTGCAAAATCTATCGTCAATATTGAATCGGTAGATAACAGTGGCGATGAGCATGTTAGTAAAGTGCTCAATGCTCTGACAGATAAACCTGAAAGAAAAAAGCAGCTTAAACAACGTTTAGAACAAAGTGTTCCGCTACATCCGCTAACAACACTACTACTTGGGCCAATTTCAAAGCGTCGTTTTAGCCAAAACGAACGCAGTACATTCAGTTTCTTAAACTCGCATGAGCAACATAGTTTTCAAATGTTCCTTAAGCAAAATGTGAACAAGAATGCACGTTATACGTTAGAAAACCTGTGGGATTATCTGGAAACAAATTTAGAGCATGCAATTTTAGGTTCTCCTGATGGCCATGCTTGGGCTGCAGCAACAGAATCTATTCGCCAAGCGAGTAAGAAACAAGTGCCAGAAAAAGCAATTGAAATACTCAAATCAATTGCGCTACTCACTTTGTTTGGACGACCAGCGAACCTATCTGCAACCGAAGACATGCTGTTAGCTGCTAGCGACATTGAAGAGCAAAAAGAGCTTGATGAGTATTTGAAAACACTTAAAGAAGCTTCTTGCATCATCTATCGAAAACACCTGTCATCCTGGGTTGTTTTTGAAGGTTCTGACCTTGATATACCAAGCCTGATAGAAGAAAAAATCGAGCAGCAAGGTAGCAGTAACGAAGCCATCAACCATATTGTGTTTTCTAAACAGGTTATCGCCAAAGGTTACTACCATAAAGTTGGTACTCTTCGCTGGGCAGAACAGTCACTGATACAGCGTTTCGATCAAGAACAAAGTACTCAGACTCTTACACATCGCAAAGAAGAGTTTGCGAACATGTTGTTGTTATTGGAAGCTCAAGACGAAGCTGCCTTACGCGAACATACCAAAAAGAATTCAACACTCATTTTGGCGAATGCGAACAACTCTGAAGATATAATTGCTCTAGCAAAAGAAGTGTATGCCTTAGAGCTTATCAAATCAGATAAGGAAATTGGTCGTATTTTGCAGCATGACAATGTTGCTCAAAAAGAGTATCAAGGCCGTTACATCAATGCGGAAATCGCACTTAAAAATGCTATTGATGAAGGCTTTAACAATGCAACCTGGTTTTATTGTGGCATCAGCTCAACGACTGAAACACTCAGTGAGATAGTAAGTACAACAGCAAGTAGAATTTTCAATCAAACACCAGTGATCATGAACGAGCTGGTCAACCGGAATAAGTTATCGGGTACCGCTGTTTCTGCATTGAAAAAGCTGCTTGAAGCAATGCTAGATTACGAAGATGAAGAAAACTTAGGTATTACAGGCTTCCCGCCAGAGATGTCTATGTATATCAGCTGTCTTAAAAACACAGCTGTTCATACATACGAACTCGAGCAAGATTCGCACTGGCACAGAGATAATATCAGTCCTAAATTAGTGGCTATTTTTGAAGCAGCAAACAATCTACTTCAGAACAAAGCAGGGCAAACGGTTCTGTTATCAGAAATCGCAGAATTATGGAATAAGGCTCCTTTTGGTTTAACTCATGGTGTTATCCCAATTTATCTACTGGCATTTTTGAAAACGCTTGGACAAGACATCGCCTTTTATGAAAAAGATCTGAGCAACGAATATGCGTTTATTGCTGAGCCAGACGTTGACTATGTACACAAGTTAATTCGAGCACAACATGAGCTCGCGGTGAAGTACATCGTATTAGATAAATCAGAGAAAGAGTGGCTTCAAAACCTGGCAGTATTTGCAGCAACAGAGACTAGCAGAGATGTTGCGACCAACGTATTAGCCGTTGCAACTCCTTTGGTTACGACGATGCACAACTTGCCTCATTGGGTAAAAAATGCTCATAACTTTACTGAAGATGATTTAACAGCCAACAAGCAAGTCATCGCCGTTCGTGACCTGTTCTTACAAGCTAACGATCCACACTCTCTGTTAATTAAAGACCTACCGAAGTTATTAAACTCAGAAGGTGAGCTGAGTTACTCACAGCAAATCGATGTATTAGAGAATTGCTTTAAAATTCTTCGTGGTAAGCATGAACAAATGCTTAGACAAATCAAAGATAAAGTAAAAATCATCTTCCCTGAGACCGGAGAAGAACTCGCTTCAATGTGTAATCTTGTCGAAGAAAAAACCGGAGACTTACGTCTTAAAGCATTTGCTAGAGAGTTAGGAAAGAGCGAAGATGGCTTAATGCAATGGCTGGAAAGCATGATTCAGATTGTCATCGGTCGAGGTAAACAGAGTTGGAACGAAGGCCTTTTGTTAACCGCTTCCGCTAAAATCAGCGATTTTTCGCAAGACTTTTTAAGCATTGTTAAATCAAGCTATCAAGGTGATGTGTTGGCCGATTCAAAACCAGAAGCAACAAAAACTAAACTTGTTTCTCTGGTTTTGGAAGATGATGATGGCCAACTTAAATCTTATAAGAAAGAAGTACGAGTGACAGACTGTTCAAGTTCAGATATCAAAGTACAAGATGTTAGCCGGACGCTAAACGCGTTGAATATGAATGAATTTGAGCGTATCCACGTACTCCAAACACTATTAAAAGAAGCACTGGAAGCTCAAGGTTAAAAAATGGGTATTAATCATGAGTGAAGAACGCAAAGTAAAACATGTACTTGGCTTATCAGGCGGTAAAGACAGCGCAGCCTTAGCCATTTATATGGCTCGTAACTATCCTGAAATCGATATTGATTATTTCTTTACCGATACAGGTAAAGAATTGCCTGAAGTTTACGAGTATTTGGAACAGCTTGAAATTGTTCTCGGTAAACCAATTTCTCACATTAACGATAAAAAAGGCTTTGATTATTGGCTTAAGCAACACAATAACTTCCTTCCTGCAGGGCAGCAGCGTTGGTGCACAATTCGTATGAAGCTTGAGCCATTTGAAAAGTGGATCAAACCTTATCTTGATGAAGGCTACGAAGTTGTATCTTACGTGGGTATCCGAGCGGATGAGCCGTGGCGTGACGGTTACCGCCCAAATGAAAGCCAAAAATACTTGAAGATTAAAATGCCATTTGCTGAAGATGGCATTAAGAAGCAAGGTGTTTTAGATATTCTAGACGGCGCGGGCCTGGGTCTACCTAAATACTATGACTGGCGCTCTCGTTCTGGCTGTACATTCTGCTTTTTCCAAAGAAAAATAGAGTGGGTTCGCCTAAAAGAGATTCACCCGGAAGCGTTTGAAGAAGCGAAAGCTTATGAGAAACGAGCGGATACCAGCGCTAACGGTGAAACCTTCTTCTGGATGGGCCCTAATGAGCCTTTAGAGACTCTAGAAAACCCTGAACGTATTGCAGAGATCAAAGCAAACCACGAGAAGGTTAAGCAACGTTTCGAAAAGAAAAAAGCACGTGAACGCAAACGCCGTTTAGGTATGCATGCCATGGTTGATGAAAGTATGCTTATCGATACTTTAGACATGGACGCCATGTATGACCTTGAAGAAGGTGGTGGTGCTTGTGTGACTTGTTATAAATAGTTCGAACTGACCCGTCCTGATATGGGTTGACACTTTTTAACCAAAACGCTCGATGTACTTCATCGGGCGTTTTGTATTTTAACACCATATGAGGCCTAATTTGATTATAGATCTCTACAGATTCTGCAACCATCGTCCTCGCTTCTTCCAGATCTTTCGGTTTCCTCAATAAGAGCTCTGTTTTGAGGATTCCATTTACACGCTCTGCGAATGCATTCTGATAACAGTCATACCCGTCAGTCATCGAGCAAGTCCCTTTATGTTTCTTATAGATATATTGATATTCCTTCGAACAGTATCGTGAGCCATTGTCTGAGTGGTGTATTAGCTTTTCTTCCCTCTGCCGTTGTCTTAGAGCTGAGATAAATGCCCGCGTAACGGATTGCGTTTTCATGTTGTCATCTACATAGTAACCAACAATCTTCCTTGAATAAGCGTCCGTAACCAAGCTCATGTAACTCTCGCCATTTTGAGTTGGCAAGTAAGTAATATCAGTAACCCACAGTTGTTCTGGCTTCGTTGGTGTGAGCCCATCTTTCACTTTGTTAGGGTGACCCGATGACTGAATACCGACGAGCAGACTGGCTCTGCGTTCTGAAAGCTTGATGACTTTCTGAATGACTTTAACAGATGCTGTAAGCGAGCAGCGAAAATGTCCTAGTATTACCAAGTGAATTTGTACTGAATTTATTTTGAAGATTAAGCGTTGTTATTTCCATGAACCATCGCGCACTCCCGCTACTCTATGTCATTCGAGACATACAATTACTATTCCGTGGTAGACTTAGAAGGAAGTTTATCTATAAGTGCGCAAAAATGGGGAAAGTTACTACAGGTAGTAACATTAATATGTGAGAATAAACTTAATTAGATAGCCACTATGAGATTACCTATGAACTTAATCTATATCAAAAACCAAATGATTGGTGCATATAAACTGCTTTCAACACTAGCTAAAGATGAACTCATAGATGCATCAGACAAAATTATCTTATCCGATGTAATGATCACTCTTGCAGACGCAAGCTTTTCATTAAGTACTCATGAAGAACAAGGGAACCACATCGTTGATAGTCTATTTCAATCAATTAATGAGGTTATTGAAGCTCTAAATCAATTCTATATTTACCATTCTGTCGATGAACCAATTAGAGTGCACTCCACACCTGCGGCTTTATTACTGTCAGAGTTAAAAGTCTCAATTCTTGAGGCTAAGTTAGCAGTAAAAGCTGAAAGAATTGAAGGGCTGGAGAGCGAATTAGCGGACAAAATTGAAGAACTTGAGAATGTACAAGATGATAAAGAAAGCGTTATTTATTTGTTAGAGAACAATCTGCTTTATAAGATTTCAGAAGGAAAAAGAGTTGGTCCATTCTGCTATACCTGTTTCACTGATTACGAAGATATCGTGAAACTTGGGAAAGAAGACGAATATACCTGGGTTTGTGATGAATGTGACTCGACAGTGTACTCTTATAATAATAACCAATTGGATTTAATGTGTTTCAAGTAACAGTTAAGTTTGATCCGTTGTCTAATTCGTTGGAACTACATCGGTTACTGCACGACCAGGGGCAATAAACTGGGCAATTCACTGATATCGATACAAGCGAAATTACCCCGTTTAGGCTGGTCAAACACGTTGACAATGCTGCTTAAAGATTGTGGTCAATGTACTCGTAGTTGACCGCAAAGTTCATTATCAGACGAAACAGCGCAATAGTACGAGTCACTGTCTCCAACTTCCCTTTCTTTTCCAGCGGTCGCATCGCATCAATCAGCATCGCAGCCTTGATTTCGGAAACCGGGATAGAGCCTAATTTAGGGTAAATATGTTTATTGAGCTTTTGCCGATAGCCTTCAGCGGTTTTGTGCACAACGCGTGTAGCCGCTTTTTCTAGCCACATCTCTCCAATTTGCTTAACCGTATTGCTTGCGCTGCGCTTAAGTTCGACTTTACGACTTCTTTGTACAACACTCGAATCCAAGCCCTGAGCTCTCGGTTTTCTGAATTCTGCTACTTTTTTCTCGCTTCAGACAGAGTGATTTCTGGATATCGGCCTAAACCAAGGTTTGAGTCACGCCCATCTGGTGTAATGGATAAAACAATTCAGTCTGTGCTAGATAAGCAATAATACTGTAGTTCTTAATCATGTGAGTTGATATCAATAACGCCTTTCGCTTTATCAAATCACTCTGCAAATAAATTTATTTTCTACAAGTACTTTTTGGGCTCCCGCCCCACTGTGTAATTCAATGTTGAACCAGTCATAGTTATTCCCATCAGGTAATACCGCCTGATATGGAATCAAGGACTAGTAAAATGTCAGGATTTAAATGCGGCTATGAGCCAACTCAGGATGATCTGGATAACCATTCAGATCAGTTGAACCCAAACAATGATGCCTACTGGCAGTCCAGAGGCGAAGATGAACGGCCTGAAGACTGGGAGGATATGGAATGAGTAAAAAACAAACTCCACCAAACGGACCAAGTAAAACTGGTAACCCTTCGGGTAAAGGCCGGGGCAATAACCCTCCGCGAAAATAGTACAAAGGCAGCCGTTTAATAGGCTGCCTTACTCTTATGATATCGGTAGTATTTTTTATATACTTCTGGGTTTACCAGCTCATTCCAAGTAATGCCTTTAACTGCATTATACAACCTGTCCAGCATCTCACAGAGGAAACCGATAACAGCAAAATCAAACCCATTACGACTGAAAGCTTCATAGATAAAATTTTCGATCCTATCAAAGCTAGGCTTCGTATCCCCTCTTCTCCACTCTTTAAACCGATGAGAACGAGCCATATCTAACGTAACGCCTTATCCAGAATCCTGCCTATCAATGTCAATAAACTTAGCTAAGGCCCCTACCTCAATATCAAGTAACTTAGCGATATAGCAAAGAAAGCAATCAAAATGACACTTACCCTCAAAACTGAAAATCTCATGAAAAATGCCATATTTTGGCCATTTTGAAGCGTCTTCCATATCAGCTTCGGTATAACCGCCTTCTATAAGCATTTTGTTTAAAATCGTGACATCAATTGAAGCCAAAAGAGACAAGTAGAAATCAAGCTTGTATCGCATAATCGCTTGAATATCATCAGTACTCATAGATGGAATGCCGTTCATCTCCAACACACGCTTTTGTGCTTGCAAGAATGCTTGTGTTTCCAAATCAGACAGTAAAGAGTTATCGAGACCTACTTTGAAATAATTGGATGCCCTTATATTTTGTTCCTGACCGCCTTGGGCCCAAGCTTCCAAAGCCTGTTGTTCAGTACCAATTCGCGCTTTTAAATATGAAATGTAATAGGCCTTGTCGTAAATTTTATCGTTACGTAATTCAACGCCTTTAATCAGCCCTGTCCATTCATACGTAGTATCAAACTTAGCAACGGGTTCCGGAGGCACCATATGAAGTAAGTCAGATTCAAAAATACCTAACTCATCAAACATAAATGAAAGTACTTTCTTCGCTGACTTGGAAGATATTCCGGTTTTATGGATGTTATCCAGAGTGCTATTACTTACAGGGATTTTGCCTCCACTAACCTTTGATATATGTTTCATCAGATTACGATATGATGATCCGAGGCCAAGATAAGTAAAAATCTCTTCAGTGCTGGGCAAGAATACATATTTTTCTTCTCGTTTAGGTACCAGAAATTTTTTGTCTTCATCTAAAAATTGAAACAAGTTAGCTTTAATATCCATCAAGAATTTAAATACCTCGGTTGTCGAGCTGTTTGCGACATTCATCAGCTAGGTATGGGTACGTTTGAATAATTTTCCGCATAATGATTTCAAAACTTCGGTCATGCGCTTCGTTTTTGTCATATGTGGGAGACCAAGAAAGCATGTATCCAACTGAGTTGTGGCGGATTGAGTTTACTATTCGTCTTTTCTGGCTTTCATTGGTTAAATTGTTCCAGTCAGAACCTTGGTTGAGTCTTTCATACTGACCTTTGGCTATATCTCTCCATATTGACACGGGGAATGGTGGAATAGGCTCTTTGACTAATGCTTTAAGTTCTTTTTCAAAAAACTCAGCATCTTGTTCGTTCTTTAGAGAGTTAAGCTTGGAACAGTGTGGCCAGTAGCACTTTAATCCATCGATTAGTGAAAGGACATTCATTCTTCGAAAGAAAGGTGTTTTTTTGGGGCTTGGCTTTATCATTTTAAGTGGCATTACACTATTTGTTAGAACTGATTCCTGAAAGTTCTTAAAGAGAGCTCTAGCATCAAAATCAGTATAATTGAAATGCTTTACGAGGTTTTTGGGTGAGAAAGCTATGATGTCGGCCTCATCAATAATGCATATTGCCATTTGCTTCTCCCCTACATTAAATACATCCGTTATGTCAGCAATAAAACTAGGACGATTATAAGGGTGGATAATAATGGGAAGTGTTAGTTTTTTATTCACGCCTTTGAAAACATCACTGAACAAGTTGCGAATACTGTCACGTTTGTAGTTATTGTCACTACCTATACCGCAATTATTACCGAAGCTCGATAGTTCATAATCCTCCATGTCATCAACGCAGTCATACAATAGCTTCAACATGTCCTGTATTGTTTTACCTATTTGAGGTTCGGTTTCTCCAGTCATGGTTATTGCAAAAACGGGGAACCATAGGTACTGAAGAATCTCTATATCGAGTCCATACCTATCATAATACTCTCGCTCCGTCATCTCGGTAGTAAGTCTTTCTAATAACCTTTTTGTCATTGTCACTCCATTGAATTATGTGTGATACATCCCAAACAGGTACTACGTTACTACCAACACTCAGATTTTCGATCACAACAAAATCATCACAGACATTGTTCAGAGAAGTTGGTGCGCCATTACCTTGTATGAATAGCCAACAACTTGATAGGCCACTTATTTTATATTAGAAACATTAACTCAATTAGGTCAAAGAGTACTTCATCGATCTGTTAAGAAAGAGGAATCTAACGAGATTTCACGTGGTAACGTCTCAGAATGATTTGTCACGCAAACACTGGTCACTAAAAATTATAACGGTAGTGATTTAACAAGCTATACAGAACACACTTATTATGAAGAAAACGATCGTGGGTTTAAGCACTTAATCGGGGTTACTGACACCATCACAGCAGATGATTTAACGCCTGTACGAAGCATCATTGATACCGATTTCTATAGCGAAGAAGGTTATGGGGCTAACTATTGGAGTCGAACAAAAAATGAGTTCGCTACTAACCCAACTCAAATAATGACAGCGCATGCCAGCGACGGTGATTGGAATCGCTACACGACTTATGAAGATGGAACGCACACATCAGAATGCAGGGCCTCAGAACCAAATTTATCCGAGATAAACTGCTCTAACCATAATTAGTGATAAGATATGTAAAATCAAAAAGATAAAACTATCATATTAAACCGATCTTACTCATATATTGTAAAGGAAATACGGATGTTAAAACCGCTAGGAATCGCCATTGTCGCCTCCACTCTTATGTTTTCAACTCTCACGACTGCCAGTGAGTCAGTTTTTGCGCAAGCCTCGAGAGGGAGTTTCAACGATGCAGCTATTACAAAGCTTTTTGAACAGCAACCATCGCTGAGTGCCTCTGTGACGTTTGCGGGTACGCCAAGCAATACTTTCCAACAATCGATCGACAACAGTGCCCTAGCGTTCAGTGCAGTTGAAAATAGCACTATTGACGGTCGTCTAGTACAAGCCACCGTGGAAGCATTTCAGCAATACCGCCTACTCAGTGTAAAGGCATTCATTGAGACGCCGATAGAAATGTGCGTACTGATGAACCAACAAGACGTTGCTAATGACAAGGCCATTTCTATGATAGCGTCCCACCCTGCCGCCCTGAAACAGATTAACACCTGGAAAACTGGTATCCAACCGAAGGAACTAGAAATCCCTGAGGGAACCGCAGCAGCAGCAAAACTAGTAGCAGACCGCGAACTACCGACTGGAACAGCAGCTATCGGTGCTTGTGTTCTCGATACCGTCTATACCAACCTAAAAGTGGTTGAGAAAGGTGTTCAGGATAACAAGAACAACAAAACCTCATTTCTACTAATGAAAGTTGAGCCTCGCGAACAAAAGATCAGCGAAGCTGAGGCACGAATAGAGCTCACTGCGGCGATTGAGATGGGCAAGAAGTTAGCTAAAGTTAGTCAGTAAGGTACGGGTACCTAGCCACTGACATTGTCAGTGAATTGAATTGTTCAAAAATCTAGCCAGACGTACTTTATTACGTCTGGTTTTTTTATTCCCTCATAATGAGAGCAAGTTACTTCATGAGTGCTTTCATTCATAGTGAAATTCACCACACTATTCCGCCTGATATTAACTCAGCATATATTTCATTTTTTCTTAGTGAACAAAATAACCATATCTATCACTGTTACTGTGAATAATAAAAGCCACCCCAAACCAAAATCATCACGTAAAAGAGATACAGGCGAGATAAGAAGTAGTATATTTGCCAAAGCTCCCATGTACCAAAGGTTATTTGTAAACGAATAAATGACTTTGCGGTGACTAAAAATGTGAAAAATTCCGACAAGAATCAAAGGTGGGTAGTAAACCCAAATCATAACTAGTACCCCTTGTCCCCAGTGTCCTATGAACGTTTTATTTGTTGAACCTATAAAAGTAAGAATGACAGTAACAACGGCTAAAGTTAATCCAATATTCATCTTCTTCATTGCTTAGTTTCACCACGTTGTTTGTGACTAACCCACTTCAAATTTAGCAAAGGAATTATGGAGTCACTGAGAGGTGATTCCGATAGGATTCCCCAATAAGTTTTTTAGGTCGCGTTGTGGGGACTTTGGAAATAAAAAAGACATGCTAGCTTGGGTGTTCTATTAACTTAAGTTAGGGGTTCACTATGAAGAAAGTCTTCTGGAAAATTGTTTTCTCATTAATGTCGTTAGGCAGCGTAGCCGCAGTTATTGCCCCAAATGCACCTAAGGTTTTTTACTGGCTTGGATGGCTCTATATTATCCTAATGCTAGGTGTTGGTGTTTTGACGTTCTATGCTGCGAGAATTATAGCTTGGTGCGATAAAAAGTTGGAAATCAATAAGGATGAGTAAATGCGGTGTAGCACTTGTCCTAAAGCAGTACGTAATGTACGGATCGTGCCTTACGTACTGAGAAGCTTATGTCCCATTCCATAGAGCATTTTTCTCTTTTTCGAATGCGATGAGTTGTGCTTTCAGTTCTTTATATTGATTCCATAACATTGACAGAACGGAAACGACATTGGCTGGTATTGATGTTTCTCCATCAAGAGCTGTTTGAACCGACGCTTTTAAACCTTTTTCACCTCTTGGGTTAGCAACGCCATAACCTAACATCGTTCCTCGAATATGCTGTCCTAAAGAAACTACACTGCGAGATAAGAAACGGCGACTACTCTCTAAAGAATGCATTGACTGTTGCTCTAATGATTTTGGTCGGCTGTATTTGATACCTATTTGAATTGCTGCGTTAGCAATAGCAAGAGCATCATTGTGATCAGTTTTATGGCCTTCCAAGTACCCTTTCACTTTTTTGGGGTTAATGATGCGAACTTGATGCCCATGTTTTTCAGCAAGTTGCCCCCAGTAATGGCAACCGCAGCAGCCTTCCATTGCAACAATAGAAGGCTTTGCCTTAGCAAGAAACTCTTTCATTTTCTGTCGGCTTAAGGGCTTATTGGAAAGCAATTCACCATGAACACTGATATGACAGGCTTGAAGAACATTTTTGGCTAAGTCGATAGCGATAACATTATTCGTCAACATATTGGAATCCTTGTCTTGGTCTCATTCTCCTAAGTCTAATTGGCAAAGGAGGGAGTGGATTCCATACATCATGCCAGTGACGCTCAACCTCACAAATCACAGTGAGGTGGTTTGACCTACTTTTCCTTATCTGTGTAGTGTCTGGTAAGTCGGAGGACTATCACCTTATGCTTTTAAACGCCGTTAATTCTCATACGCATTGAGCGCTTGCAGCAGCAAAGGTTTAACGACAGGGTAGATTTGATTTAAACGCAACTGGTAGAAATCAAACGCTTCTTTCCAAGACTCTTCGTTCTGCCAGTCAAGAGTGATTGCGGGTATCGAGATTTTTAGCTTATCTGGCACAAATTCAGCGCCCTCCGGCAATAGTGGCATCAATGATTCGCGCCTGTCAGACAGGTACTCAAACAAGTATTGTCCAAGTGCGTCATTTCTAAACTTCACAAAGACACCCACCTCATTGGGTTTAGATCGGTAAGTTGTTATCCAACTATTGTGCGCCCTTGGTGGTAACTCGAACCATAAGTGCCCCTGAGTCGAAGGGGTTGGTAACCTTACACTAGTGTCCTCAAGCTCAAGATAATCAAGCAATGCACTCCAATACTCATAGGATTGGCCAGAACCCTTGTTTGTGGCTGATTCATTTTGCTCATTGGTGGATTCCAGTTTCTCAGTAACTTCACTACTTACTTGATTAATCGAAATCACTCGGCGCTCAGTAATTTCAGTTTTGCGCATCACTTGAGGATTCACGAGCAGTTGTTCGCCTGGCATGTGGAAGATCTGCACCTCAACCATGGCAAAAGAAAACTCCATTGATGCATAGGTATTAAGAAAGTCCTTTATCTCAAAAGCCCCCTCTCGAATACCATCGCCTACTACCAATAATAAGAAGCGGCCTTTTGAGAGGTTTCGCTGGACCGTATCAATGAATGAGGCTTCTAATACTTCATGGCCATCCGCCTTAACCAACTCAAAAAGCGACAGACCACCATTAATTGCACAAACCTTAGTATCAAGTTCGTCGTAGCTCCAATTCATCAAGTCTTTAGCGTAATCGAGTATCTGTCCAATCACTTCTCTACGAGATTGAGGATTTCGATAGAGTTTGGTTTCCGCGATGACCAATCGGCCCGATGGCGTCATATAGATGCAGTCCACTCGACCCGACTTAGTGGCAAGCTCCATACACACTGGTACCGCACCGGTATAGTCCGCATCAATCTCATAAAAGGGTAATAGGTCAGCGTTAGCAAAGATAAGTTGCTGTAACCACTTCTCATCGTAGATACCTGTTGCATGCAACTCGACTCGTTGAAGCCTCTGAACGCTGCTTGCGGGGGATACGATGATTGGACCATTGCTCATGACAGAACTCCGTTGCTAACTAAAAACGATGAGGAAAACAAACCGTAAGATTAGCCCAACTCATTGCTTTACGGCGTTTACGAAGTATCATTTTCCTACTTTGACTTGCTTACTTCATTAATCAGCGAACAGTGCTGCACGATCAGCGCTAGCACGTCTTTGCCCCAAAACGAGTTGCAATCGATTGTTAGGAATTTCAACGAAGCATTATTTGGCTTAATTAAAGTAATGTAACCATAGTCGAAATGCAGTCAGATAATTCCTCCAAAAAAATAGCCAATTTCAGTAAGGCTCTACAATGTGTTCTTACCTGAAAACGGTCAGAACCTTCTGGAAGTAAAAGAAAAGCTGTTACATTTATCGGATGAGCTTGTTAAACTGGTGGAATATTAAATTTACTTCTTTCTCTCTGTATCATGGATAGATCAAACGTAGAACAGCAACAGCAAATAAGAATCAATGAGCCTGAAAAATCGGTAGGCTCTCTCCATCTGTTATTTGAATTGGATTGGGCAGTAGGGAGAGTAGTGGCAACACTACTCAACGTATGTTTGTTCATAACTCTAGTGGGAATGGCTCTGGCATCCTTATGGTTGGAGTTTAGCAATATTTTCGAACACCAAGAGGGCCTGTCTGACATATCAACTATCGAGACTGTGTTCGCCGTCTTAGCTCTAGTTCTTTTAAGGCGATATATCTTCTACACACGTCAAACTAGTGAGCGTTGGTGGAATATTCTATCCATACCTTTAATCTGGTATGGCAGATTTGTACTATTCTTCTGGCTGGCCGCCAGTGTTGTAGCTTTCTCTGATTTGCTAGAGGGTACTGAATATCTAGACTGGGCAATGCTTTATGGTGAGAACTATAGCCAGATGTTTGCGTTTGCTTGTATTCTTTTAAGCCTATACATAGCAGTGCCTAGCAAGAAGAAAAGGACAAAGGTTATTTATTCTCAAGCTCTAAATGGAGATGACAGTAGCGACAAGATCAATGCTACTTCGCAGGAGCAATCCCCAAAAACAACATCGGATATCTAGAATGCTACGTAAAAACACCTCTATCATTGCTCTTGGTCTTTTGCTAGTACCAGCAATTACCTCAGCCAAATCTCTTTCATTAACAGATAGTTGCACTGAGTTAATTAACATATACGCGTCCAAAAATGAAAAGCATCTGTTAGCTGCCCAAACTACTTCGTTATCCGAAAGTTTAAGGGCAGGTTACTGTTTGGGTGTGATAGAGCAGTACGCAAAAAGTGAGTATCAGTGTCGATCTGATTGGTTTAAGCGAGCGGAATTTATTGCGAAATACGCTCTTGAAGAAAACCCACCATCTGAAAAAAAGTTGTTAAGGTTGTCTTGTGAAATATGATGGATTGTCACCTCCTGACGCGATAAGAAAGTTGTTTTCTGTTGAACTGTCTGAGCACAAATCATTTAAAGATCTTGTTTACCCGCTTGTACGAAGTAAAGGTTTTCTTATCGTCAACAAAGAACAGATGGGGATTGGTTCAGAGAAAAACCATTTGCTCATAGCACGCGAAAGCCTAAATAAGTTTCACAATGCAGTGTTGCTGCAAGGTTTTTTTGCCGATAGCAAACGTGTTAAGGCTATCTTTACCGATAGTGGTAAGCGTATGGAGGCTGCCGAATTTTTAAACGTTATTTTAGCTGGTCGACAATCCATTATTGGTGTAGGTATCCAATCTGAAGCACTGGAGCAGTTTATTAACATAATGAAATCGAGTGTTTCGTTGTCGGAAAATCGCCTACCAAATCCATTCTATGAACTCCCACAATTATCGATAGGTAATATCACCAGTGTTATGCAAGCTCTGCTAGCTCAAAGTGCTGTATTGAGTGATGGCGAAACCATGATGCTATATTACTTAAATGGCGATCTTGAAAAGGCTTATGAAGCAGCATCTTCACTTCAAACTGAACATCCTGTTCTATCCAAGTATCAGTCACTGATAAGCCAGCAATACCTCGAAGCGAACGAGTTCGATAATTTATTGGACGATTTAATTAATTAGCTATTGCGAGTGCAGTGCACTCAATCATTCTGTTCTCAGTTCATCAAGGAGAACAAGAATGACATCGACAAAACAACTTATTGATACATTCCATTCTCATATTCCACTGTGCCAGGTTAAGCGTGCTTTCGAAATTGAAAGGTCACTTAAATCGGGGGTTTCTTATCTTAGTCTAGGAGGGAAGAAGATTCGCAGTTCCCCGACCTTTATTAGGTTCAGATTAGGAAGAGGGCTTCGATTTGTTTGGCAGGATAACTCTGATGGACTGCACCCTAAAGCGATAACAACTAGGCAAGGATTTGAGCGAACTATCAAGCAAATTCATAAGTCTAGTTTTAATTAAGGAAATCAGAATATGGCTAAAAAAATAACACCTGCTGACAATGCGTCAAATACCCCAAACGCAAATAAAGGCACTAAGGGAACCAACCGTCAGTACGATCAGAATCAGGGTAATCGCGGTAAGCAGATAAACCCTAATCAGCAAGGGAAGAAATAATATGCCAGATCCAAGTGAAATGTCTCAAGATGAGCTTGATATCTGGTCAGATATCAATAACCCAAATAACGATGCCGATATGGATGATTGGGCGGATGCTCATAACCCAAATAATGATGATTACTTGGGCGATGATGAATAACTAGAAAGCGGCCATAGTCAGTCTGACTGTGGCCGGATTTACTTATTTGCATGGAGGAGTTTTCCATATTTGAACTAATTTATCTTTTGTAAATTTAGTAAAGTTGCTAACACGCTCCTGTTCCAATTCTGAGTTATGAAACTTCAGAGCAGCGTGTGATCACCGAGCGATTCTGTCGTATATATCGGATTTACGACAGCTACTTCCCTATCCCAAGTAAGCATTAGTGATACTTACTCGATGATGGCCAAGTAGTTTGGAGATCGTTAGACGTACGTCACAATCACGTTGTTTCGCTTCTTCTTCGCTGATGTTAAGTTCACTCGCAATGTACTGATGATGCTTTTTCCCATGTGCCACATTGGACTGAACCGGGCACCGGACGCCCATAAGCTGATAGTACGTCTCACAAGCAAAGTGTTTACGTTCACCGTGGCTCAGGTAAGAGGTATCTGCTTGTTTGGTTTGTCGCCACGCGTCGCTCTGAAAAGCTTTAAATGACAAGTTGGAAGGGATAAGTGAATCCTGCCCAAGGGACTGCTGAAATGCCGCCACTCTCACCAGCAACCGGTACTTTTCTTCCGAATCCACAGGTAACGGCCTTGACTGACCACCTTTCGTGCCACGTAGCAACATCGGTGCCCGTCCTCTGTGTAGCTCTTCTAAAACCCTTGACGCATCTAAAAGCGCACCTTCCCTGAACCTGACACCAAAAGTACGCTGCAATTGCATCACAAAGCCGACTTCAGGGGTGACCTGTGGTAGCACTTTTTCATGAAGTCCCTCTTTGACTGAGCCATCTAAGGTGGCAATGCCAGATTTTGGAGTAAAACCCAAATCCCGTGTCGCATTCACTACACACGCTTCATCCCCTCTCGCTTGTGCCAGCGCTCGATTGACATGAGAAAGATAATCGCGGGCGGTTGCTGGAGATAACAATTCTTCGTCGGCATTGTTTTTCAGGAACTCGCCAAAGCTAACCACGTGCTGCTTTTCTATCTCGTTTAACCGTTTGACAGGCGTATGGGTTTTGATGAATGAGATAAAGTGCTTCAAAGCCGGCAACCTGGCTCTGTGAGTGTTAGTGACCATGCCGCCCTGATTTTCAAAACTGGCATTAATCAGCGCTTTAACCATGTCTCTCGACCCCAGATTAAAATTCGGTTTATTAAAGTCTCTTGGGGCCTTCGCCAGATGACCAACGTAATTTCTTTTTCTCATGACTTACTCCTGTTTCGGGAAGGAAGTAAGGCAAAGAACACAACGAACAATTGCGTTCAGTCACTATTTAGGAGCAACATGAGCGCATGCTTCATCGAACAGATTGAGGATATCGTCTAAGATGAATTTTGATTAATAACGGTCGATATTACGTTGGATTTCAGCTTCCTCCGTTTCATACAGAAATGGTTGGGACAGAGACTGGAAATAATCCTCAAGCGGCGCCCTAAGACCGAGATATTGCTGATCTAAACTCGCTTCATTTTGACACCCGATATCAAATGCCGTATCAGTGTGCGACGTATACAGACAATCAAATTGGTCGGTATTATTGCTCCATCGATAGACTTTGGAAGCGGAACCAATCGAAGCTGAGACTTGTCGAATTGATCCCTGGTCTGATCTTTCTGCGTGCGTGGAGGTTGATGCGCTGATTCGCGGTAAAAAAGCGCAGAGATTGAATACTGTCGTACTCAACTTCACGGCCATATTCAAACCAGGCATAGGTGGTTGAAACATCATCCCTGATGGTCAGGGCGGCGGCACATTCACTGTGCAGAACCAGTCCCCCGTTTGCACTGTAGCCTATCTGGGTGCCATGCCCGCTGTCGACCCGGAATACCGCCGACGTTCCGGTACTGCCATCAATGTAGTGGTTATCCGCATTGAAGCATAAATAATCGCTATTTAAGACCTCCACTTTACAACCAAACAGTATTAACACTATCAGGCCCAGATAGACGCTGCGATTTAAAGTTACACCTTGTCCCATTTGCTATCCTTATCGACACGTTGGTCGCGCTCATCGTTTGTCGAGTAGCCTCTTTTCCAGGCAGAAAACACGAGGCTTCTCTTATCGCCCACGTCTTTAACCTGAAAGAATTGGGTTGATCAGCAGGTAGAACACCAGTATTCCCAAAATGATGCCTTTACAGAGCGTGGCCAAAATCACATCAAGCGTCTCGTTAAAAAAGCAGTGCCACCATGGTGCTCGGTTAAGTAGCGCATCGAGTTTTCTTTCCTGTGATTCTATACGTTGACCTATAGCCTTGTTTTGCTCGTTAATGAGTTTCTTCACTTCAGCTTTCTCTTCTTCTGTCATGTGAACTCCCTTTCTTTCGTGTTTAACCTTCGTTCATGTCCGCCCGAACACCCTGCTAATGCGCACTGCAATCTTTTTTGTATTGCTGGAAATTGGTTTGGATTAAATGAAGTTCATCCTCACCGGCCATCGTTTGTTTCATCGACTTTTCAATCCGCTCTTCATAACCCCGGCAGCGAGCCTGAAAGGTTGGTTCAGATATGTGGTTCGCTAACAGGAAAATTACCGTAAGTATCGTGAGTATCGTAATCGCCATTATTTCGATGCCGGGTTTGATTGGTTGCACTTCTACCTCTTTTCTGTCCGTAGTCATATTCTGTCTCTCTTGTTAAAAACCGAACGGCTTAAACCAGCCAGCGTTTGTTTCGTTTCGGTTGCTTCTGTTCAAACCTAAAACCGCCAATATGGAATAAAACAATGACGACGTAAGAGACCACCGCACTCAGCCAGGCTTGTGTGGCTGCCCCGAGGTATTCACCGCACGCCACAACGGCAAACGCCAACGTCACCGACACACCCTGTAAGTAGTACCAGTTAAACGTTGGCGGGCGGGAAAACAGCACCCGCCACTCTTCCAGCAAAATGGTTAAGACCAGGAACAATCCAACCCAAACGAAAAAGGTATCGTAGGCCCGGGCAGCGGCCCAATAACCCGGAAAATCTGGACGATGAAGCCCCTTTAACAGAGATTGGTTGAGTTCGACTAAGAGTGTCAGTTGCCCATAAACAAACGTTGCGATGACAAATACACTGATGCCAGTCAGCACAAGCCGACTGCAAGTCAGTTGCCGGAGAGTTCGCCAAAATGACAGCTTAAAACTGGGCACAATGATGAAAAGCGAAATCAGCACCGTCAGCACGCCACTGAGTGAGATGGCCAACCATTCCGACACGCTGCCCACGGTAAGAAAACAATAGAGAGTCAACCCTATACGGAGTACCAAAAGCATGATGCCCTCCTGTTTTTTAAGACGCTAACGAGTGCGAGGGAGAACGGCCCACGCACTCGAGTTCAGAAACTATTCAGGCATTCATGCCTGTGGGGCCGCAGGGTCTTTAAGGTGAAGATGAGGGCCACCCTTTGTACGGTTTCGATAGACGTACGCAATGTCTAAAGCAGCGGTAATTTCTGGCAGGAAGAAAAGCAGGTAGTTAGCCCCTTCTGGCGCATTCGAAGTACTCAAAGCAGTCAGTGAATAACACATCATCACTAACATCATGATACTCATCGGCAGCGGCGGTATCGCCAACGAGGAATACGTGTCTTTATTGTGTTCGTCAAAGACTTCACCGATAGCGTTTGTCCTGCCCATTCCAAGACAACGGAACAGTGTTATCGCTCTTAACGGCATATAGACACCCGTCAGCAAAATCACAGCACCGACTGTGAACAGTAACTGTTCGAGCAGAGGCATGGGTTGTTCTACAGCTGAAATATCAGCCACGCTGTTTAACTCTCCCATTGAAAGATAACTACTCACGGCGCACACAATGACAACGCCCCAACGCAGCGATGAGGATTGATTTTTCCACATTTTGGTCTGATAAAAACGTTTGGGCGCAAGCAAAAAACCGGCGAGATAAAAGCCGAGGAACGGCAGAGTACCAACCAAAATCCCAAACGCCAGCCATCCCCACTGGCCAGAAGCAGAAACCAGGTATGTACTTAGGGTTAACAGGCAAGCGCCTGAAACAAACAAGAGCAATACCAGCCCCAGACGTTTCATTAAATTAAAGAAGTTGATGGTACGTGATATAAACATGGTCATAGCAATATCCTTATATGAATTACTCACTAACCATTAAATCAGACTTGCCTTCTCCCACAAGTTAATACAAAACTATATCTTTCAGTTATTTATAAAACATTAAGAACACTGTTTAATGATAAAAATGACACACCAGGAAAAACCAGCCGATAATAGTGTCATTGCGACAACTATCGCTGTGTTGTCCAAGTTGAAGAGAGTCCTTATCCACTCAACATCCCAAACCCATCATTTGGGTCTGGGAACACGCCCGGTTAACTGCGCCGTTTCGAAAAACAATTTTAAAATGGCGTACTTCTCTGCCCTCACTTGCGCGGTTTCACAGCGAGTACGCTGCCAATATCCAATGATTTGACGCTTGCCGACTTTCTGTAGTCGTTCGCCGAGATACGGCTCATGTATAAAGATGTCATCGAGTATCGCAATCAAGCGCTTAATTTGTTTGCGCCTAAACGGGATCCCTCGTTTGTGATAAGGCGCCATTACAGTCAAAATTTGCTTTTTAGTGTCGCGGTTCATGGTCACCCCAAAGAATTTGACTAAAAACTCGCCTGCTCTTTTGGGCACTGTCTGACTCTTTTCTTTTTGTTACCATCATAATTCCTATATTCACACTACATGACGATCACGTCCGTCAACGAAGTAGTGCAAAGCGCGGAATTGAGACAAAGTGTTAATGTTTATTTTTAATTAAACTTGTAACCAATTGAAATAAAGTCACAAAGTCATTGATTAATAGATTGGTACATAGCAATTGCGCAGCACACAGGCTGTTTCGATAAATGATGACGTCGTGGGAGTCAAGGTGTTCCCTCTTCCAGAGGTCAACATGGGCTTATTGCATCCTCACCTTCACTTATAGAACGCTTTCCACCTTTTGTGGATCAGTTGGGCGTGTTGCATCCTCGTTCTGACTGGTGGCGCAGTCGACAGCTGCATTTGGGCTTATTGCATCCTCCACCAGGGGGCTATGTGTTTTTTTGTGCGTAGTGACGTTATGTATTGAGTGGGCATTGGGATAACAGCGCCGGACTAATGTCGCCTGCCATCGTTCTCAATCACCGAATAACGCCTGAACTTCCATTCACTTCTTTAGATTTTGTTCCGCACCCCTTACCAGTCCTGGATTGGGTTAAAGTTTGCGGCTTCGTCTAATTTCTTAACTTAAATTAGACGAAGCGGTGATGCACCTTTGTGCATCGGTTAATCGCTGTTTCCTCTTTCTCGAACTAGGGTTCTCGGAAAGCCCCTCTAATAGAGCCCAACCAAGAAGTAGGAACATCGAGCATTGAGGTAAGCGATAATTGTATTTTCATGTGAGTTATCCTTTATATGCAGTTATGCGACAGAACATAAACGCCATTGCGTTTGCATCTGGGGTAAGACAACGATGAGCAGAATTGGAATATGTTGAACCAAGAAAAATGAGCGACAACGAGAGGGTTGAATATAGGCTCAGAGGGGACGGTAGCCTAAGAATAGACGCTAATACAGACGTAATCGGCGTAGAAGCCTTATATAAAAATCGGTGGGTCTAACTCTAGAAATTAAACCCACCGATACTGATGTGAGTTGCTCGTGTTTACATTGAGTACCTGTACCAATGAGAAAGGAGCAAACTCTATTTCATACTCCTTATTGACCATTAGGACGGAAAAACGCCTCGTCTTGAGGCATAAATTGTTACGCCTAACTATTTTCATCGAAATCCTGTTGTGGTTTTTATTTGAACTGTCTGCGCTTGTGGGCGGTTGCGAATGACGGATAAACGTACTTAGATTGAACGTATTTCGTATAGACACTTTAGCCGTCTATATTTCTATCTCCGGTTTTTAACGTTTTTCATTACCTGCCTGAAGGCTTTTTAGTCCTGCAATTAACATTCTTTGGTAATCACGAAAGGCGACACTCAATAGCGTTGTCCATTCAACATAGGGAGATTTTGAACAAGTTTAAAGAGGTAAATATGTGAGAGGCGAACCAAAAAGTCGGTTGGTAGAGTCGCTTAGTGATCACAAGCTAGCAATATTCCCTCGCTAACGCGCTTCTGGATAAATGTGTCAGTGGATTACAAAATCAAAGGTGAAAGTATCAGTTCATAAATTGATGATTCAGATGAATTTGTGCTTTGTCGCAAACAATATTCAACAATATGCTTATATAATTAAAAGCTGTTATCGCTATCCGAGTAAGTGTATGCATAGTTTCAAAGAGTTAAAGCAACGCCAAAGGGCTGAACGGGATAGTTACCCTCAAAATCTTAGCCTTCGAATTCATCGCGCACTAAGTTGGCTGAATAAATCTGAACTTTGCGACGATGATGACTCTCAATTCATCTTCCTGTGGATCGCCTTCAACTCAGCCTATGCACAAGAGTTTGAACAAAGACAACAATTTGGCGAGCAAGGGCTCTATGGGAAGTTTTTGGAAAAGCTAATCACTTGTGATCAGCGTGAACAATTACACAATTTAGTGTGGGATGAGTACTCCAACACTATTCGTGTGATCTTAGACAATGAGTTTATTCTGCAGGCATATTGGGACTTTCATGCTGGTAGAATTACAGAAGAAAGCTGGAAAAACGAGCGTAGTAAAGCTAAAGCTGCAGCTAACAAAGCGCTAAGCCAAAACGATACTGCAAAGGTTCTATCTATATTGTTTTCTCGCCTTTACACCCTGCGTAACCAGCTTATCCACGGCGGCGCGACTTATTTGAGCTCGGCAAATAGACAGCAGCTCAGAGACTGCTCCGGTATTCTAGAAAAACTGGTACCCAGTATTATTGAAATCATGATGGACTCCGCAGACAAAGTTTGGGGCGAAGCTGTTTATCCGCTTATCAACCAGAAATAGCTCAACGACAAACTAATGGACTGCCACCGCTCTCCTAGGCAAATGGCGTCCATTCATAACTAAAACAATAATCGAGAACAATTACTATCTATGGTCTCATGCGAGCCTTTGGACTTAGCCACCAGCGCTTTTTGAGAAAACTATCCAGCTTGGGCACGTACATGCCTGTAGCGCGGGGATGCCATGATGGGTCTTCTTCCTGTCTTTCTTTCAACCAATTTAGTAAAACAATGACTTCTTCATCAGACAATTCAGCGTTATTCCAAGCACTTTCCGCATCTAATATATCCAACCGTCTGTGTTCTGGATAAGTTGAATAGAAAAGTAAAAACTCCTCATTCATAACGGGCTTTGCTTGTATAACATTGACCAAGCCTGGTTGGTCATTTGAGTCTTTTCCCATGATCTTCTCCTTCAAGATTTAAAATTCATGTTTCATCACATCGCGCCATTTGCGTCGATGGACTCTTGTAATAAGTAGATACGGATAGTTTTTAAAATCTGTTGCAACACAAAAAAAGACGATCATCATACCGGACCCATTGCACTGGGTTGTATATCTGTTTATGTCTAACAATAAGCACTAGCTCTGTTCAGGCTACCTCACAAGCTCTAACGATCTGTATTTTCGTCAAGCTCCCAAACGCTATTTCTGCGAGCAATCTCCACGGACCAAATTCTTTTTTTGTCGCCTTCTCGTTTTGACGATATACCTGTCCGCAGTCCGAAACTGAACCAAAAAAGACATAAAATGGCTAAGAAAAATTTACTTACTGCTTTGGAAATTGAAAAGGCAAAGTGCCCGGAAAATAAGGCTCAGCAAACACGTAATGATGGTGCAGGTCTCCAACTCGTTGTTTATCAATCAGGAAAGAAAGTATGGCGAATGAGACTTAAAGCTTTGAATAAAAAAGAAGTTCTTTTAACACTTGGGTCTGTCGAATACGTCAGTTTGAAAGAAGCTCGAGAACTGCGTGAGACATTGCTTTCAGCAAGGATCCAGGGAAAAGAACCGAAGCATGTTTTGAACAAATTACGTCGAAATAGCAAGTTAACAGTAGCTGAATTAATGTTAGCGTTCTTGGAAGAGAAACGAAACACCTGGGATGAAAGTACGTACCAAAGGGAGTTTAATCGCGCCAAAAAATACCTTATTGACTCTCCATTGGGTTCTATTCACGCAGATGCGTTAACAGTAGAGCATATCTATGACTTTGCGCGAAATATGGACAAGCAGGGTTATAAAAGTCAGCACAAGAAAGTTACCTCTTTGCTAAAACGCGCTTACGAACTTGGGAGTATAAAATATGAGTTGGACACAATTGACGTGAGTAAAATCAGTCAATTTCTTACTAAACGTAAATCTAAGCCACATGCTTGTATAGAAATAGACGACCTGCCTGCTGTCAACGCACTTATTACTGAGTCAGGATGTTCATTACAAGTCAAATTGCTCTGGGATTACTTGTTTTTAACGTCGCAGCGTGTTCAAGAAGCGACACAAAACATCTGGGACAACGTCAACTTTGACGATATGACTATCACAATCCCAGCTTCGCTTTCAAAAAATGGGCTTGAGAACATTATCCCTATCTCGCAACAAACCCACCGCGTTTTGATGCTAGCTAAAGTGGTCTCGAGTGGAAGTCCTTATATTTTTCCTTCTCCTCGTTTGACTCTAAATCAACCAATCAGTAAAGACACACTAGGAAACTTGCTTAGAAAACATGGACTTAAAGGAAAAATGACCACACATGGAATTCGTTCTATCTTTAGTAGCGAAATGCACGAAGAGCTCGACATCACTGAATCATTGATCATTGAAATGATACTGTCTCACACAGATAAAGACCGCGTTCGAGAAATCTACAATCGCAGTAAGTTTATAAGCAAGCGTCGCACTGTCCTCGAGCGTTGGGGAAACATGTACGAAGAAATCACTAAGGATTGTAGTTGCACTGACGCTGTTGAAAATGAACTTATACGCCTAAAACTTTTACCAGCATCAGAAAAGTAGCTTAACTTCCTGAACCTCAAATCTTTTACAAAGAGCTAGCATGAGCTTTTGTGTTTAGCTCTCATTTATTTCATCACTCTCTTATTAATGAAATCGGAATTTATTTATATGTTCAAAAAGCATCAAATTTGCGAAATATTGTCTGTTTCTGAAGCCACGATACCTCAGTTGCCCAATTTCCCAGAAAAAATTGACAGTCAGTATCTAAGTAACCTAGTGCTTTACAGAAAAGACGATGTATTTACTTGGTTGTGTGATGTGATAAACAAGAGAAAGGGTTGTAACCAGTATCAAGGTGAAATTGAGAAAGAACGCGTGATCAGACTCTCAGAGCTAACCGTTATCTTAAACGTCTCCAAATCACATATTTACGCTCAAGTAGAGAAAGGCCACTTGCCCCAACCTATAAAAATGGGCAAAAGGGCTTCCGGTTGGCTATTGAGTGAAGTTAACGAGGTTCTTTTGCAAAGTGGCTTAGACGAGATAGTTTGATAAAAACGAAGGGCACTATACCTGTGCCCTTTATTTCATTGTACTTATAACTCGATCGTTGAGTAACTTGTTAATCCATGCGTCAAACCGACAACATGCTTGCTCCACCACTCTAACGCCCGCTTTCTTTTCTGGAAAAACTTATTGCGGTTATAGGCATCCCGAATACCATCTCTGTCGGTATGAGAAAGCAGCGCTTCTATAACTACCGACTCAAAGTCGGTGCGTTCATAGAGTGTTGTACTGCCTAACGAACGCGTACCGTGGGATGTCATCTTCCCTCCCAGCCCCATCCTTTTAAAGGCCGCATTTACCGTCTCACTATGTACGGGCTTTCTAAGAGAGTTTCTTGAAGGAAACACGTACTCGCTGCCACGACAGAGATGCTTAGCAGCTTTCAGAATAGCGATAACCTCGGGTGTAAGAGGAATTTTATGCATTAACCTATTTTTCGCACGCTCTGCTGGCAAGTACCATATTTGCTCCTCAAAAGAGATTTCTTCCCAACGAGTACCGGTTGCTTCTTTAGAACGAGTAAGCGTGTGCAATTGGAACTCGAAAAGCAACTTATTGGCGGGTCGCATCGTCGACTGTACAACCATGGTCAATAAGTCGGGCAATTCACTGATATCAATACAAGCAAAATTACCCCGCTTGGGCTTCTCAAATACATCAGCCATGCTACCTATCGGATTATGGTCAATGTATTCATTATTAACGGCATAGTTCATGAGCCGACGAAACAGCGCGATAGTACGAGTCACTGTCTCCAACTTCCCTTTCTTTTCCAACGGTCGCATCGCATCAATCAGCATCGCAGCCTTGATTTCGGAAACCGGGATAGAGCCTAATTTAGGATAGATATGTTTATTGAGCTTTTGCCGATAGCCCTCAGCGGTTTTGTGCACAACGCGCGTAGCCGCTTTCTCTAGCCACATCTCTCCAATTTGCTTAACCGTATTGCTTGCGCTGCGCTTAAGTTCGACTTTACGATTTCTTTGTACAACACTCGGATCCAAGCCCTGAGCTCTCAGTTTTCTGAATTCTGCTACTTTTTTTCTCGCTTCAGACAGAGTGATTTCTGGATATCGGCCTAAACCAAGGTTTGAGTCACGTCCATCTGGTTTCCTAAACCTAAACTCCCAAGCTTTAGTACCTGAGGCTCTAACGACTAAAGATAGCCCGTTCCCATCAGTGAATCTCTGAAATGGCTTGCCGTTTGTGACCTTGGCATTCTCCACAAACTTTGTCGTCAATTTTGTCTTCATAGCACCCTCAATTTTGTCGAAAATGTATAGTTTTATCTGACTTCATTGAGCTCAATTTTGGCTATACATATTTTTGAGGAAAACAATTTAATTACAACAAGTTATAGCATTCCGTACAGCCCTACAGGACTATACGGCTTGTATAGGTTTTCTCGTTAAAACATGTATAGTGATGCCGGCGGGAATAGTAAACTATACATTTCTCTATACATCAAATGCGTGGATTTTAGTGAGACGTGTGGACGTTAGTGATAGGTAATTTCTTGATTTATAAACGAAAAAAGACGCCCTAGGACGTCTTTAAACTTGAATGTGGCGGTGAGTGAGAGATTCGAACTCTCGATACGTTGCCGTATACACACTTTCCAGGCGTGCTCCTTCAGCCACTCGGACAACTCACCGAATCAAATTGTGGTTAGCATCGTTGGCTAACGAGGCGCTAATTTAATGATTATGTGCCTTATGGTCAAGGCTAAAAATGAAAAAAAGCCCTGTTTTTCTGTTGTTTGTTCACTAAGTAACTAAATTGAACAAAACAGGGTCAATTAAACACCTTGGTTGTAGCCAGGGACTCGGAACCAACGGCGACACATGTCTAAGAAGTAGCCGTACAAAACGCCCATTCCACAAGATACAACCGCATTACTCGTAACTGCGGTAATGATTTGATCGGTCGATGCACCAACGGCTAATAGAATACCTGCGTAAACCGGAGATTGAAAAAGCACATATGCGATAAGGTCAGACACGTTTTTCATAAATGAAGACGGTGAAACTTTACTACCTTGACGTAGTACCCAATCGCGGAAAACACCATAAGGCCAAGCGATAGCAATGTTAACTGGAATCGACAACGTACGTGATGCCAGAGACTGCTCAAACGTCATCCCTGAAATCAAAATCTCGATAATCATCCCTGTGACAAAGCAAAAAACCACCATAGCAAAAGTATCCGCTGCGGCATTACGAATACAAAATGGTCCACGAGACTTCATTTAGCAACCTCTAAAATCAAAAACTGCAATAAGCAAAAAAATAAACATGATTAACTATATAAATAGCAACCATCCAGATTATGTCGCTATTAGAACACAACATTTGTAGTTTATGGTTTCATATTTAAAATGAAGATGTAAATTTATAACCAAATTTTGAAACTAAAGTAGTTTAATTCACCGATCCGGGCAAAAACTGCACTTTTTCGATCAAAAATGGCGTAAAAAACCAAAAATTTTCGTTATATGAGGAATTTAGAGGAGGAGAAAAGGTAATTTTACAGAACAAAATCTGGCACAATATGCGAAAAATAACTCGCTTATGCTACCTGCAGGTCATAATTCAGAGCTTCCCAATTTCTAGAACAATAGTCTTTATACAACAATGGCTAGCGAGTTGAAAAGCCAGGTATGTTAAGGCGTAGCAAGCATGACTGTTAGCGCATCAACATCCGCTTGCTCTGGTGCTTGCTGACGCTGTAATTTACTTTCAATGCGTGCAGTAATTTGTGCAAGTTCCTGATTGGAGTGTGGTGTAATGTGCTTGATGATGTCAGAAAAGACCTCCAGAGCTTGGTGAAGGTTGTCATTATCAAGCGAAATGTAAAAGCTAAGTAGTAATGAGTCCGTGTTTATGTGATGCGGATGCTTAGCCTTATTGCTTTTTGGGTCTTGGTACTGATAGAGCAAGTCTGCATGGCGATAAAGGGCGTCGTCGAGTTCCGACACGACAACGGGTTTAGCAATGATATGGTCCACCCCAGCTTCCGTCATCAGTTCTTGAGTCTCTTTAAATACATCTGCGGTGCAACCAAAGATGAGAACTGACTTTGTTTCTGAATCCATTGCCCTGATAGCAGATATTGCACCAATACCATCTAGTACAGGCATGTGGTTATCCATCATTATTAGGTCAAACTGCTGTTTTCTCACTTGCTCTACGGCTAACTGACCATTCTCCACTCGTGTACATTCAAAACCCTTGGCTCGTAAAAACGTTTCCATGATCATGGCATTGGTTGTGTTATCTTCTGCGATTAATGCCTGTAAACCATTGCAGTCTAGTTTATGTTTAAGTGCCGTCCCCGTTTGGCTCGGCTCGCACGGTGTCAACTCAATCTCTACGGTGAATGTTGTACCAACATTTTCCCTACTTTCGAGCAAAACACTGCCGCCCATGTTTTCGGCAATTTCTTTGACAATCGCCAACCCTAACCCTGTGCCGCCAAAACGTCTGGTTGTTGAAGATTCTGCTTGCTCAAATGGACGAAAGATCCGGCTCTGAGCCTCTTTTGGTATCCCAATACCGGTATCTTTAATCGCGATGCTCAGTTTGGTTGCACTCGGAGTAACATGTTCGCTTAATCTAACTTCAACTTCACCCTGTTCGGTAAACTTGACGGCATTATTTAGCAAGTTGAATAGGATCTGGCGCAATCGTGCTTTGTCGTTGTTATACCAGCGTCCGGATGGTACCTGTGAAACGACACGGAAGCGCAACCCCTTCTCTTCACATAAGGTGTGATAAACACTTTTCATGCTGCCAATAATCGATTCAATCGGAAATGGTGAATTAGAAAATTCAACGTGGCCATGCTCGATTTTCGAGTAATCCAGAATCTCGTTAAGCAATGTCATCATATGATCGCCTGATTCATACAGTGTACTTAACTGCTTTCTTTGCTCGTCGGTTAGCTTAGTCTTTAGGAGTATTTGCGCGGTACCCAAAACCCCATTCATCGGTGTACGAATTTCATGAGACAACGTCGCCAGAAAGGCAGTCTTTGCGTTGGTTGATGCCTGTGCTTTTATCTTTTCATGTTCCAGATAAATGGTCTTTTCATTAAATTTATTGATGAGGTGCCCTATCTCATCTTCACTGTGATATTCGATATCGATGATTCCCCCAGTTTTAGAGTCATCAATTTTTGCCGCTATTTTGACAATGGGCTCAACGATATAACGGTTAAGTAAGTAGTAACCGACCAAAACACATAACAGTAGAAACGGAATGATGCCGCTCTCAACACTCATCACCTGAGCAAAAACCTGATCGGCTACACGCTCTTTCGCATTCACCACTTCCATTCGCCAGTTGAACTCACCAAAGTGAAGCTCACTAACATACATCTCATTCCGCAGTTGGAAATTATGTTCGATAATCACGTTTGAGTTGGCATCTCTAATGTTAACGCCCAGCGAATATTGATTGGTATGTTCACGAATAAACTGAAACAAAGCGGCTAAAGAAACATCCACGGTCGCTACACCTGCAAACTCACCGTCTCTATAGTAAGGTGCCGAAGCAGTGATCATTTGAACTTGGGTAAAAGTATCGATGTAAACCGAAGACCAGCGAATAGAGCCTGCTGACGCATTGGCAGCAACGACATACCAGGGCTCTTTATCGTATCCCGCCGATTGAGGGTTATTGTACGAGTGAATTTGATCGATACTGCCATCCAGATTCTTGTTGAAAAACAGGCTGGTATACTTCCGTTGGTCAGCAAGTTGTTCAGGCTTTGGCCACAAACCACCGCTGACAAGCATGTCACCGCTTAAGCGTAAGATTTGAGGGATAGTCGTACTGAAAGAGCCAGTTTGATTGGGGCTTTGAGCCAGGCCTACGAGGCTATTAAGGACACTGGTTGACGCAAGCAACGGTTCTTTAATCTGAGAAGCTAGCAGTTGCGTTCGTAAATCGAGGTTTTGTTCTAGTTTTTCACGCACAGGCGGCTCAAGCACAAAGTACACGACCGAGCCAACCGTTGCGATAAAGAAGCAAAGGTAAAGCGTCAGTGCAAAAATACTTTTTCGGCGGAGTGATGAGCGAATTTCCATAGGTGTTAACAAATCTTCCCTAATATCGATTTATCGTTAATTGATTGGTAAGATGGCCGCAACCAACCAGCCCATGAACAAATGGTATTCTATTTTGAAACTACAAGACATTCTTTCTCTTCCAGAACTTGATGGAAAACTACTAAATCTAGCGAAAACTCAAGGCTTTGTCACTGCGATGGCTTCAGCACCAAATGTATTGATGCCTCAAGAGTGGCTACCATTCTTGTGGGGTGGAGAAGAGACAGCACCTTTTAGTGATGGTGAACAGTTAGAACTGTACATTGATGAAATTGTACAAATGTGGAACCAAACTCGCCCTGCGTTGCTAGAAGGTTCATGGGGCTGGCCGGAAGGCTGCGCGCTGGATGAAAAAGACATCGTAACCACCACCACTCGAGACTTCTGTGAGGGTGTATTACAAGGCTGGCAGTTGGCTCGTGACGACTGGGAAACACTGATGCCTGAAGAAAGCGAGGATAACGCACTACTTGGTGGCGTACTGCTTTCTCTGACCATGCTTTACGATCCAGAAACCACGATCGAAACATTAGCAGAACAAGGCATGGTCGGGCTTGAGCAATTCGAAGAGATCTTCAACGCAATGCCAGTCATGCTTTGTGGTCTGACTCAACGCGGCGTCGCGCTCGCTGAAGAGCAATAATCCTTTCTCATTAAGCCGCTGCCCATCAGCGGCTTTTTGTATTCCGCTTATCCTCCCCGTGAAAACCATTCACCGCATCAACATTTGTTTCAGTAAGTAATTCATCCCAATTACACATGTCACTATTTTGTAAAAACAATATTACAATTCCTTACTTTCTTTGTTAGTATCTGCGCCCAATTTTGGTTAATTGAATGTTGTGATGCAAATAGCGACAAATCGGCAGGTAATACAAAAAGTAATGGCGGTATACGTCATTACTGCTTTGCTGTTTCAGATATATTTGCTGGCGACAATGGCACTTAACCCATCACAAGTTCATAACAAAAACTGGCTCTCTGAAGCACAGGGAGAAAAGATACTTCTTTGTACTGCGGAAGGCTTTAAATGGGTCGACATCAAAGAGCTGATTGAAGATAACACTATCAGTTCACCTTCAAACTCTGATTTTCATGATCCACTTAAATTCAGTTGCCCGCTGTTAGACGTATGTCAGTTCTCAATATCAGTACTTGCGATTGTTATTGCTGCTATCGCTCTGTGGCTATGCCGAGTAACGGCACCTTTTGCAAACTACTCGCACATCCATTGCCAGCGCAAAATCTATCTCTCATTAGCGCCCAAGCAATCACCACCAACGGCTTTCCTTGCCTAGTCCGGCTCTCACGCCGCACGCCTAATTTATCTAAAACAAACCACTCTACCCGCCTTTGTTTATAAAGCTGCGGGAGGCTTTTGTACGTCTGAATACTCTTCGACGTCCAAGGAAAACAATTAGAAAGGAAAGTCCATGTTCAACAAAGCACAAACCCCAAAAGCACTCATTACTACACTTAGCTTTGGTTTACTCACCGCTTGCAACGGTGGTTCTGATTCAAGTTCGCCTGCAACAGCCGAACCTGCCATTCAAAATGTTACCCTCGAATTTGCGACGCGGGTTGGCGAGCAAGATATCCAATGCCAGGTGATGGACACTGCGATCGCTGGAGTCAAAAACACTCAGCCTGAATTTACCGATGTGCGTATGTATATCTCTGAAATAGAGCTGCTTGATGACGACGGCGCAGCTACCCCACTTGAACTAATCCAAGATGGTAAGTGGCAATACCAGAATGTCGCACTATTGGATTTTGAGACAGGCACGGATAGCTGCGCGAACGGTAACGAAGCGCTAAACAATCAAATCACAGGGCAAGTACCAAAAGGCAACTACACAGGTATTCGCTTTACGCTCGGCGTGCCTGCGGAGTTAAATCACGTTGGTATCGATGGTGACGATGCAATTTCTCCGCTCGATGTGATGGGGATGAACTGGAGCTGGCAGAACGGGCATAAACACCTGCGCATGGATGTCGCTGGCTGGAATATCCATCTGGGGACAACGGGTTGTGAAGTGATTGACGCCGACACCGAAACCGTTGATTGCGATTCATCGCGCCCAAATCGGCCTAGCTACCAGTTCGATGATTTCAACCCATCAACTAACGTTATCGTGTTTGATTACCAACGCCTTGTTGCAAACAGTGATATCACATTTAACACCGCTGACACTCCGCTCGGCTGTATGTCATCCAGTGTTGATCCAGAATGCCAGAGGGTATTCGACAACCTCGGACTGGATTTAGTCACTGGTGAATGTACCGCGGGTGATTGCAGTAGTTCTCAATCCTGGGTATCGGTGGAGTAAGCCTTATGTCAGCAAACCACAAGTTCGGTTTGCTGGCATCGCTCACGATATTCACGATCGTAGGCTGTGACAGCGAATCGAGTTATAACGCCACACCATCAAACCCGGTGAATGAGTTTGGTTTTGACTTTCAAACCGGCTCTCTTCCTAAGCCTAAAGAACCGTCAGATAACGTGGCAACTGAGGAAAAATTCCAACTTGGCAGACATCTTTTTTATGACACTAAGCTTTCTGGCAACCAGACAATGTCATGCGAATCCTGCCACCAGCAGGCACTGGCGTTTTCTGATGGGGTAAAACTACCAACTGGTTCAACGGGTGAAGTGCTGCATAGGAACTCCCAAACATTAACCAATGTGGCCTACAACGCATCTTACACCTGGGCGAACCCAATCTTGAAAGAGATTGAACAGCAGTTGGTGATTCCTCTCTTTGGAGAGTTTCCTGTCGAACTGGGCATTAACGATTCAAATCGAACCAAGATTCTGGAGCGCTTTGCTACTGATGTCAGGTATCAAAACTTGTTTAATGCCGCGTTTCCCGACCAGCAGGATACGGTGACCTTCCCTAACATCATCAAAGCACTCGGTGTGTTTACTCGCGCATTGATTTCGAAAGACTCTGATTTTGATCGCGGCACGATGAGCAGTGCTGCGATGCGTGGGCAAGATCTTTTTAACAGCGAGAAAACGGAATGTTTCCATTGTCATAGCGGGTTTAATTTTAGTGATTCAACTCTGCACGATGATTCTGTGTTTGTCTCTCGGCCGTTTTTTAATACTGGGTTATACAACCTTGATTCGGAGGGGAGTTATCCCACTGAGGACAACGGCTTGTTCACCGTAACGCAAGCTCCTAAAGACAAAGGAAAGTTCCGACCACCAACGCTGAGAAATGTCGCTTACACCGCGCCGTATATGCACGATGGAAGCATCGAAACTCTCGGTGAGGTATTGGATTTCTACGCCAATGGCGGAAGAAATATCACCTCGGGTGAGAATCAGGGAGACGGGCGCAATAACCCGAATAAAAGTGAATTTGTTAAAGGTTTCACGTTAAGCCAAGAGGAAAAAGAAGACATGCTGGCGTTTTTAAATGCGTTAAGCGATGAGGTGTTCATCTCCAACCCCCGCTATGCCAACCCATTTGTTGGGGAGGAAGCGCAATGATTCGTTTACTAGCTTTGCTCGCTTTATTGTTTATCGTAAATCCTCTACGAGCGGAACTCGAGGCAGAACCGAACCTACTGGACAAAGTAAATCTCCAGACCAATATTTTTGCTCAGTTTGGTTACTATCAAACGGACAGAGAGTCTGCCTACGCGATTCCCGGCGTGATAACCGACAATAGTGCTTTCCACTATGAAGAAGGCTTACAGTTTATGCATGGTGAACTCGGTTTTTTAGCCAGCTTAGACAACATTCTGGCGACCAAACTGATCATAGGCAGTCATCACGGTGAGTCTGTCGAGTTAGAAGAGCTCTGGCTTCAGCCTTATCTGCATCAGGATTGGACGTTACGCGTCGGTCGTCAACTCAGTCAAATTGGTCTGTATAACAGTACTCATGAGCATGACTGGCGATTTATAGATACGTCATTGACTCAGCAGGCCTTTTTAGGTAGCCAATATACCGATGACAGCGTGCAAATATCTTATGCTCGGAACAGTTACGATCTCACCTTCTGGGTTGGGCGGGGAAATAACTTCCCAGCGCAATTTGATGACAGTTCCGCTTCACCTTCGGCTTATGGCCTTCATTATCAGTGGTTCCGTCTTCGAAATGATTACCAACTGAAAATCGTCGCTAGTGCCGCCTACTTTGAAGCAACACAGCGAAGTCAGCAAGATTCCGACGGTCACTCACACTCTCTTCAGGCTTCTGACTCGCTGATTTTTGATGGTGATACCACGTTGGTCACTATTGGTGGCAGCCTGGAATGGAATGACTTTAATTGGGAGCTTGAGTGGATGGGCCAATCTATTGATTCTAAGCTAATCGACTCGCAACAAATCACAACAGAACTCGATGCATTTCAGCATGGTATTACCACACAGGTAAGTTGGCAGTACAACAATCTGGAGCTCGGCGCTCGCTATGACTGGCTTCTGACCGATAACGATGTCACCAATACAAGCGAAGAGATCGAAACAGTATTAAATGCAACAGGCCATACTCCACAGCGATTCAGTGCTATCGCTAACTGGCGTTTTGCCCCTTATCAACTGTTGCGATTGCAAGGAAGCTACGAATCCATTTTACAGACCGAACAAGCCGCATTTTGGCTTGTGTATCAAGGCGGCCTGACATGGTCAACTCAATAAATCAGCTCAGTTTGGGTTAAATAAAAGAGACAGTTATGAAAAAATACCTCAGCCGCTTCACGTTATGTATCGCAGCACTGCTCACTTCCGCAGCCAGTGCCCATGAATACACGACAAACAGCATTAAAATCGACCATCCTTGGAGCCGGGAAGCGCCACCCAATGCAACCGTAATCGCGGGTTTCTTTCAGCTAAAGAACCTGTCCACCAGAGATGATTTTTTGATCAGCGCGACAACACCAGTTGCTGAGCGAGTGGAGATTCATCAGCATGAAATGAGTGATGGTGTGATGAAAATGAAGAAAATCGAAAATGTCCGGGTAGGCACAATGAAAAGTGTGATGTTTGAGCCAGGCGGCTATCACTTGATGATCTTCAATCCCGAGCAATCATTCAAACAGGGCGAGCGTTTTCCTATGACGCTTGAATTTAGAAACGCAGGAAAAGTAGAAATAGAACTCGCTGTAGAAGTGAATACCTACCTTCATTCACATTAACATTGAAGGAGCCTTTCGGTTGGGAAGGCTCCTTATATCCCTCTTCGTGAATTCGCCTCTTCTCATCCGACGGAGGAGCCTGGCACTATAGAATCACGTGAGGAATATAACGCGCCATATCCTGAGTAACTAAATTGCTGTCCTCACGAATCGAAATACCCGCGGCTCGGTCGTTAATCAGCCAGCTGCCGATAAGCGTATGACTTTGTCCAAACTTCGGTAACGGATGATATTGCTGAACAATGTTTTTGCTCGATTCATAAGGTCCTGGCGTTTTAACCACGCGCTGACCATTTTTCACTATCTCGATATTCGCGCCTTCACGTGAAAATAGCGGCTTTATCACATAGTCTTTTAAGCTTGCCGCTTTGGGATCCTCAGCAAAATAGGCAGGCAGTAAATTGGGGTGATTAGGAAAGCGTTGCCAAAGTAATGGCAGCAAAGCTTTATTCGAAAGAATGGACTTCCACATCGGCTCTAACCAGTTAACGTTCGCAGTTGAGAGATAAGTGCTGTACGCATCCTCAAACATAAACTCCCAAGGGTAGAGTTTGAACATCCAGCGAATAGCTCGGTTGTCCGCATCAACAAATATCCCCTCTTCCGTCACGCCAATGTCTTCAACGTAGACAAAAGCCGTTGATAACCCAGCCTCCCGAGCACAATCTTCAAGATATTGAACGGTACCTTTGTCTTCTTCGGTATATTTGCAGCAACTGAAATGCAGCGTTTGTCCCGGCTGTAGCTTGGCAATCTCAGCAAAGCGCTCGATAAGGAAATCTTGCAGTATATTGAATTGATCTGCACTTTGGTGAATTCGCCCTTTATTCACCACATCTTCAAGCCACACCCATTGCCAGAATCCAGTCTCAAATAATGACGTCGGCGTATCCGCATTGTTTTCCAGAAGCTTCGCTGGCCCAGATCCGTTGTAGGAGAAATCCATTCGTGAATAGAGGGAGGGTTCATTGCGTTTCCATGAGGAAGCGACCTGGGACCACATAACTTCAGGAATCGCACATTTCGTCAGTAACTCTTCACTGCGTACCACTTGGTCAACAATTTCGAGGCACATCTGGTGCAGCTCTTCTGTGGGATCTTCAAGATCCTGTTCGATCTGCGCCAGAGTAAACTGATAATACGCGGTCTCATCCCAGTAAGGTTGGTCGTACATGGAATGGAAGCCAAAACCAAACTGGCGTGCCAGTTCACGCCAGTTTTCTCTTTCTTGTATTTCTCTTCGAAACATAGTGTCTGTTAACCGCCGCGACTACCTGATACCGCTTTGCCAAAGCCGCCTCGGGACATAGCCTGACCAATCGTACCGCCGCCACGCTTGTTCAATCGGCTGCTCGCAACGCTAGTCGGCTGGTTTCGGTACGAGCCATAAAACTGCCCGGCACCATTGTAATATTTGGACTTGTAACGGTACATCGGCTCTGAATAGTAACTCTTGTTGTATCCGCTCAGATTGCTAAGAGCGCGACTAAAGAAGAACCCACTGGCAAAGGGAACATAGGAGTTGTAGCGAGAACTGTAATAACAGTCATCTTGATAGAAGTCGTTCTCACACTCATGCTCTGTGGTGTAGCGTGGTGCATTTTGCTCCGCTCTTTCCTTCGCTTCCTGATAGGCGATGCCACACTGTTCACTGAATCCGGGTTCCGATGCTTTACACTCACTGGCGTCAAGGTAAATAGCGCCTTCAGTCGTTGACTCCTGTGTCGCAAGATAAAATATCCCGCCAAAGGCTGCAAAAGGGATAAGGCGACTGACTTTAAAGCTCTTATCCATGGATGAACGTTTAACGTTAGAGCTGCGTTTCATCGTTCCTCCTAATACGTCATACAGGCGGCATTAAGTACACCGACAGAAACGGATACTGCAGCAAGCACAATACCCGCGGGTACCTCGTTGTTTTCAATCCGCTCTGATACTTTTGGCATCAGAATAAAGCGAACAATTCCAAACGCAATCAGCTGAGCTAATAACGCGACAACGCCCCAAACCATAAAATCAATGATGCTGACTGAGTTTTTCGCCGCGCCTGCAATTGCCAGACAGTAACCAAGAAAAGCACCACTTAACGCCACCGCTGCCGCGGTATTTTGCTCTTCTTTGATAAGTTGCCATTCATCATAAGGGGTCAGTTTTATATAAACGAATTTGAACGCCAAAACGAAAACAATCGACACTGAAAAATAGAGTAAGAAATTGGGAAATCCCGCTAACAAGTCTGCGATGATGTGCATTATTTGTCCTTTATCATTTTGTTCCATGCAAAATCTTCAATACGTTCATCTGCAATATAAAACAGTTTGCTTTTTGGTGGTACGTCAGTATCTAGGTCCGGATTTAGCTCGATGCCCTCACCTAAATCGATGGCAATAAGCGTTGCATGGTGATGCTTTTTAATAAACCCAAACAGGTTTTCAATCTTGGTCGTTGGTTGGTTTTCAGGATAGATCACGGAGTATTGTGTCATACCTCGAGTTGAGGCTAGCAGTTCCTGATGCAACGCACTCGAACCAGGATCCACCGCTGCTTTGGCTAACATTTCAGCCCCAACAGCTGGAATACACTCCGCTTTCGGGCAATGCTGGCTCAGTAAACGACCCAGCGCTTCATCTTTAAAATAGGCAAGCAAATGTGCGTCAGGGTTCACAGAGGCACAATACAGTGCAGCAGACAAAGTGATATCATCCGATAAGTTATCGACGATGATACAGCTCGCCTCTGTAATGTTCGCGTTTGACATCTCCTGTGAGTCGGTATAACTGGTTACTTTGATAAAGTTAATTTCACCCGGTAGAGGGTTTTCAATATCTGAGCGACTGCACAGTACTACCGGACGTTTTCCTGACTCTTCATGCTGCAACATACGAATCAGGTGCATGGTTCTTGATCCGTTCCAGCCCAATAATACGATATGGTTTTCCACTCTTACTCTCCGTTTACCGATAATTCCCGCTCGCCAATAATCTACCGCCGCACCTGCCACACGCCCCAAAAGTGCCGCAAACAGGCTCAATCCTCCCGGAATTACAAACAAGACCACAACCCACTTACCTAAATCGGTTACTGGAGAATGATCGCCGTAACCAACGGTGCTCGCCGTCACCATCAAGTAATAGATAAAGCTCGAAAAGTTTTCCGTAAGTTCCGTCTCGCCTGCCAGAACCAATAGCCCCCAAGAGAGGCTGATATATAAAAGGCTAATGACGACAAGGTTGCGGGTACTTAGTTTAAAAAGGTGCGAACTTAACCACTTTTTAACGACCAGCCACACTGCCATAAGTATTCAGTTCCTAAATGCATTACGTCTTTCAATAGTAACCCATTGATTGTAAGACACAAAAAAACCAGCCATATTCGGCTGGTTTTTGAGATTCATCTTAAGATAATGCGAAAAATTTACGCGTTACCCTTTACCTGCATATTAAGCTGTTCTGCGAAATCTAACATGCGGTTTAGTGGGATAAGCGACTTAACGCGAAGCTCTTCATCAACCAAGATTTCATGCTCTGCACCACCTTCACGAAGTGCTTGTTCAATCGCTTTCAAGCCGTTCATCGCCATCCAAGGGCAATGCGCGCAGCTACGACATGTCGCACCAGCACCTGCTGTTGGGGCTTCGATAAGCTCTTTTTCAGGAACCAGTTGCTGCATCTTGAAGAAGATGCCTTTATCGGTTGCCACGATCATTTGCTTGTGAGGAAGCTCTTTCGCGGCTTTGATAAGCTGACTTGTAGAGCCAACAGCGTCGGCCAATTCAACCACGCTTGCTGGTGATTCTGGGTGAACTAGAATCGCAGCGTCTGGATATACGCTCTTCATCTTGCGCAGTGCGTCAGCAGAGAACTCATCATGAACAACACATTCACCTTGCCACAGCAGCATGTCAGCGCCGGTCTTGTTCGCAATGTACGAACCCAGGTGACGGTCAGGGCCCCAGATGATTGGTTTGTCTTCTGCGTCCAGGTGTTCAACAATTTCAAGTGCAATACTTGATGTGACTACCCAGTCAGCACGTGCTTTAACCGCTGCAGAAGTATTGGCGTAAACCACAACCGTATGGTCAGGGTGAGCATCACAGAACTCACTGAATTTATCCGCAGGACATCCAAGATCAAGCGAACATTCCGCTTCCAACGTTGGCATTAGAATGCGCTTTTCCGGAGTTAGAATCTTCGCCGATTCGCCCATAAAGCGAACGCCACCGATGATCAATGTGCTTGCCGGGTGACGGTTACCGAACTTCGCCATTTCTAGCGAGTCACCAACAAAACCGCCAGTCTCTTCAGCCAACGCCTGAATTTCAGGGTCAGTGTAGTAGTGCGCGATAAGGACGGCATCTTTCTCTTTGAGCAGCTTTTTAATGCGCTCAATGTAAGACGCTTTCTCGTCTTCACTCAACGGAACAGGTTTTGGAGGGAATGGGTAAACAGTGTCGATTTTATCTAGTATATGGCTCATTGCTCTTGCTCTACGCAACTTCCTTTAATCCGCGTATTGTAACCTCGTTAATTTTCAAAAACCAACCCATAGCGAGGATTTATAGAGCTCTAGCCGTATATCTTTGTTCCAATTAACACTTATTAACTTAATACACAGGCCAATAAAAGAAAAAGGAGCCAGAAGCTCCTTTTAGAAATAATCAAAGACAGTGGTTACAGTTTAGCGCCTGCAATTTTCGCTGAGGCACTATTTGGGTACTCATCGACCACTTGCTGATAAAACTTCTTCGCCTGCTCAGCATTGTTGTTACGCTCAGCGATATCGCCAAGTTTCACCAATGCATCTGCTCGCTTGTTAGAATCTTTGTAAGAAACCACTGCAATAAAGCTTTTCGCGGCGTCTTTATCCTGCTTTTTAGCGTAATACAATTGGCCTAACCAATAATGTGAGTTCGCTGTGTAAGTGGAGTCAGGATAATCCTTCTGGAATTGCTGGAATGCAGCAATTGCGCCAGCGTAATCGCGCTTTTTAAGGATAAGATCCACAGCGTCTTGGTAAGCCGTCTGCTCATCCGCATTCGGAGTGTATTGACCACCCGGTTCTGCTGACTCCGTCTCTTGAACGACGGGCGCTGACTTCATCTCACCACGCATACGATCAAGCTCAACGAACAGCTCTCTCTGCCTCTGAAGCATTTGCTTCATTTCATGGTTGTTTCGTTCCAACTGACCTCTTAGATCACTGATCTCTCGTGACATTTGGTCAATTTGCTCTTGCATTTGGAACTGAAGACGGCTGCGACTTTGCAGTAGGCGTTCTAATCGCTCGACATCCGTCTCGGATGAACGACTTTTAGAAACTGAAGATGTGCTGTTGAGATCAGATACTGGAGCTGGTGCAGCGAACGCAAAGCTCGCTGCACTTGCCAGTAACGTAAGCGCAACAGCGCGCTTAGTGTTACTGAACAACATGAGGATTCCCTCGAATTAGTATACTAAAACCGCGCGACGGTTCTTAGCGTAAACGTCATCAGACTGGCCTAGAAGAAGTGGCTTTTCTTCACCGTAGCTAACGATTGAAATTTGGTCGGCCTGAACACCTAGTGCTTGTAGGTAGTTTGCAACTGCTTGAGCACGACGCTCACCTAGCGCGATGTTGTACTCTGGAGTACCACGCTCATCAGCGTGACCTTCGATAGTTACGCGTAGTGATGGGTTTTTGCTTAGGTACGCCGCGTGAGCCGCTAGCATCTCTTCGTAATCACCAGCAATTGTTGAGTTATCAAATGCAAAGTAGATAGTTTGAGTTTCGCGTAGCGCTTGCTCTTTAAGCTCTTGCTCAGTCAGTTGACCAGCTTGATCGATCGGTGATACGACTGTTGTTTCAACAGCGCCGCTTTGGTTAGTTGCGTCACCTGTACTTGAAGCAGCGTCGTCACTTGAACTACACGCAGTCATAGCCATAACTGGAAGCGCGATAAGTAGCCCTTTTAGAACCTTGTTAAGTTGCATCTTATTTTCCTTTATTAATCTATCTTATTATTACAAAAACGGTGACCACGCAGGCGCTCTTACGCGTCCATTTGTCGCAGGTAATCTCGCTTTAAATCGACCATCAATGGAAACCATCGAAAGTACGTTTTTCTTATTGTACATGGAGCTATATACAACCATGCCACCGTTTGGAGCAATACTTGGTGACTCATCAAGTAAGGTCTTGGTAAGAACTTGAAGAGCACCCGTTTCTAAATCTTGTTTTGCCAAGTTAAAGCCTGAATCACTGCGATTCACCATCACCAGGAATCGGCCGTCAGGTGTGATTTGACCACTCAGGTTCTGACTACCTTGCCAAGTTAAACGATTAGTATCACCGCTGCCCAAATCTACTTGATAAATTTGAGGTTTTCCACCCCTATCCGATGTGAAAACCAACGATTTTCCATCTGGGTGCCAGAACGGTTCTGTATTATTTGATCTGCCACGCGTAATTTGTGTGAGCTGGCGAGATCTCAGGTCGAATGTGTAGACCTGCAATGACCCCGTCTTCGACAGAACAAGTGCAAGTTTGCTGCCATCCGGCGAAAACTTAGGTGCACCGTTGTGACGAGGATAAGAAGTAATCTTTTCTCGTTCGCCAGTGTAGATATTCATGATGTAAATTTCAGACTGACCGTTTTGGAAGCTTACATACGCTAGCTTCTGGCCATCTGGAGACCAAGACGGTGACATCAACGGCTGTTTAGAGCGAAGTACCAAACGTTCGTTGTAACCATCGTAGTCAGAAACACGCAGTTGGTAAGGAAAACGCTCAGTGTCACTCACCACTACATAGGCAATTCGGGTCATGAATGCGCCGCGGTCACCCGTCAGCTGCTCATAAACCAAATCGGAAATGCGGTGCGCGTATTCACGCATGCGAGACGCTTCTACAGTCGCAACTTTGTTAAACAACACATGGTCTTTCGATAGTACGAGTTCACCATCACTGCCTAATGCTTTTCCCTGACCTCCGGTTAGCTGACCACGAACGATATCAACTAGCTGGTAGTTAACCACGTAATTACCCTGCTCATTTTGCGTGATAGAGCCTGTCAGTAAGGCATCAACACCAAGATTAGTCCATGAATCAAAGTTAACCTCAGATTCATTAAAAGGCGTCTGTGGCATTTTGTTCGTCGGTACCGGGCTGAATTTTCCGCTGCGTTGTAAATCAGAGGCTATTACCGCAGAAATATCTGTTGGCAGAGCAGCAGCACCTTCCCATTTAAATGGAACCACAGCAATTGGTCGTGCTGAATCTATACCGTCGGTAATAACCAACTCTAGTGCAGCGTTCGCTACATTCGTCATACTGCTTAGCAGTACAAACATTCCTAGTAAAAGGCGTTTAATCACGTCTCTGTTCCTTTTAGTCCAAAGCAACCGTTAAGTTGATGTCTTTCAGTTTTTCATTGACCGCAGCTTCTGACGATTTAGGGAACGTCCCAACTTGTGCAATCGCTCTTTTTGCTGCCGCACAAACTCGCGTATCGCCACCCAGTACGGTAACACCAGCAACCATCATATCCGACCCGGTAGGAATCAGTTTGATGTTGACCCTACACTCCTTTCCCAGCAAATAGTCATCCTTAATCAACTTTTGCTGAATACTCTGAGTGTATATCGACGACATACGAGAAAGCTCGTCGTTGATAAATTGGTTACGAGCCGCACTGTTTTGGCTTGCTTCATCTTCTAAGCCAGCAAAAATGTCATCCAATGCTGCTTCTTGTTGTTTACGTTCACGCTCGGCTTTCTCAGCAGCTTCACGAGCTTTACGTTCGCGCTCTGCCGCCTCTTTGGCCGCTTTTTCTTTTGCGATACGTTCTTGCTCGGCTTTTTGCGCGGCTTCACGTTCACGTTTGGCTTTTTCTTCAGCTTCTTTCGCTGCTTTCTCGCGCGCCACACGTTCTTGTTCCGCTTTTGCAATCGCCGCTTCTTTCGCTAAACGTTCCTGCTCCGCTTTACGTACTGCCTCTTCTTTGACTTTACGCTCTTGTTCAAGCTTAGCAGCTCGCTCTTGCTCTTTGCGAACACGTTCCTCTTCGGCTTTGCGTTCCTGCTCTTTTTTCTTGCGCTCGGCTTCCGCTTCACGCGCGGCTTGAGCATCTTTAGCCTGTTGCTCTTTCAGCTTGCGAATTTGTTCTTCTTCAGCTTTGCGATTTTTTTCCAGCTGCTCGGCTTCCCGTCTTAATTTATCCAGACGTTCTTGCTCCTTCTTAGCGGCTTTTTCGCGTTGCTGACGAATCTCTTTCGCTTGTTGCTGAACAAGCTTTGGATCGATAACAACCGCCTGAACCATCTGTCCTGTTGGCTCAGGTTTTGACATTGTTAGATCAGTACCCCAAAGCAATGCGACTACCAATAGGGCGTGCAAACCCACCGATATCATTATCGGCTTGGAGTACTCTTTCGTCTGGTTCTTTTTTTCTTTCATGAATAGTTGACGTTTATTCCCTGATATCGGTCAGGAGCCCTACTTTAGGGATACCGGCACGACTCAATTCATCAAGTAGAAGGACTACATCTGCATACGGGGTTGCTGCATCGCCACCTACCGCAACAGGTGAATCAGGTTTAAGCGATCGCTCAGCTTTCACACGGACAATCACATCTTGCAGTGATAAACCACGTTGAACTTCTTCATCGTTGACACTCAGACCTAAGTTACCATCGCGATCAATTTCGATAATGATGAAACTGCTATCAGTATCTCCGGCTAGCTCCTGAGCAGGGGTTGCGTTTGAGGTCTTTGGTAGCTCAACGTCAACACCTTGCGTCACGAATGGAGCGGTTGCCATGAAAATGATCAACAGTACCAGCATCACGTCGATATAAGGTACAACGTTGATCTCTGCCGTCATTTTGCGCTTTTTAGGTTGGTAACCCGCCATGCTTTATTCCTTATCCGCGCTGTCTCGGCCAGCCATCGCCTGACGATGAAGGATGCTGTGGAATTCTTCTGAGAAAGTCGCGTAAGTGTGCTCAAGCTTACTTACTTTGTTGCTTAGTCGGTTGTAAGCCATTACCGCTGGGATAGCAGCAAACAGACCCATTGCCGTCGCGATCAACGCTTCTGCGATACCTGGTGCTACCATCGAAAGGGTTGCTTGTTTAACTTCACCCAGTGCGATAAACGCATGCATGATGCCCCAAACGGTACCAAACAGACCAATGTACGGGCTGATTGAACCTACCGTAGCAAGGAAAGGTAAGCTGGTTTCTAGCTCATCAACTTCACGAGCAACGGCAACGCGCATGGCACGTCCTGTCCCTTCCATAATGTAAGCTGGAGAGTTTGCGTTACTCTTACGCAGACGTGCAAATTCTGTAAAACCGGCGTAGAAGATCTCTTCTGTGCCGATGATTTCATCTTTACGAGCTTTTACTTTTTGGTAAAGCTGAGAAAGATCGGTACCTGACCAGAACTTATCTTCAAATGATTCTGCATCTTTTGATGCGTGTGAAAGCACTTTGCTGCGCTTAATGATCATCGCCCATGACGCAATCGACATACCAAGTAGTGTCAGCATCACAAGTTTTACCAACAGACTTGCCTGAAGAAAGAGATCTAAAATGGAAATATCAGCAGTCACTATTTGTTAGCTCCGAATTAATAAATGCTGGAATAGCTATTGGTTTCATTTTCTTATTATCGACACATGCTACCTTAACAAAGGTACTGCACAATATCCGCCCTTGATCATTGACCAACTCTTGACAGAATTGTAAAGACGCACGTTTTATTTCTGACACTCGGGTCAAGACTGTCAAATGTTCGTCCAGCTTTGCCCCTTGTTTGAAATCGATATCCATGTGTCGGACAACGAAACCGATGTTTTGTTCCAGTAACACTTGTTGAGAGATACCTTTTGCACGCAACATTTCAGTACGGGCACGCTCAAAGAATTTCAGGTAATTTGAATGATAAACAACGCCACCCGCGTCTGTGTCTTCATAGTACACGGTGATCGGCCAGCGGAATGAATTAGATGTGCCTTGCAAGAGAGTACCAATAGAGTCAATTCTTTAAAGTAGTTACTATAACTTAAGCAATATGAATTGGTACCAAGTGAGCGGAATATTTTTGATTTTTGTAGAAAAAATAAAAGCCAGGCAAAGAGCCTGGCTTTTAATCGATGATGAAATAACCGACTTTATTTCAGCTTATTTCAAGCTACATGAAATAGCGTACAGTTAAGTACAATAAGATAGTCAGTGAAAAGTATGGGCTGAATAACACTTGCCAATACCAACTTCTCGGCTTGAAGCCTACCCCAAACACCATGCTTGAGCATACTGCCCAAATCAGTGCTGGAGCGATGACGGCGTTAAACCCGCCAATCGCCTGGCTATAGGCTTCTGGCTCCCACATGACCAATCCAACATGCATAAAGCCGAGGATGAGAGATAAGACCCTCAGCAGAGTCTTATCTGTTGGTTCATGTAACTTCGCTACCTTATCAGCGAGATCACTCACTGTCTTTGTCCATCATTTCTGAGTGCTCTAACCAAAGAGCGTTGATGATACCGAATGCACAAGCAAGTAGTACACCTAGAATCCATGCGAAATACCACATAGTAATTGCTCCTTAGTAAAGTGAGTTTTTGTTGTCTTCAATGTACTTATCATCCAAGCGGCCGAACATCTTGTAGTAAGTCCAAGACGTGTAACCCAGAATGATTGGTACCATAACAAACGCAACACCTGTCATTAGGTTAAGCGTCAGCTCAGATGAAGTTGCATCCCACATCGTCAAGCTATGACTAGGCACTAGATCTGACGGCATGATGAATGGGAACATCGCAAAACCAGCAGTAAAGATAATACCCGCAACACCAAGGCTTGAAGTGATGAACGAAGTCGCACACTTTTCAAGGCGAGAAGCCAGTACAGTAAGCAGTGGCATCGCAACACCTAGTACTGGTGCAGCCCATAGCAGTGGGTGGGTTTCAAAGTTCTTCATCCACGCACCTGCTTCACGAATCACCTCTTTGTTCAGAGGGTTAGACGCTGCATTGGTATCAATACCACCAACAATTACGTAGCCTTCAATGTTCTGAACCCAGAAACCAGCAACAACAAACGTTACCACAGTTAGCAGACCAGTAAGCTGAGCGACGTTGCGCGCACAAGTATGCACTTCGCCAGTAGTCTTCATCTGTAGCCAGCTCGAACCCTGCATCAGAATCATGAACAAGCTTACCAAGCCACACAGCAACGCAAATGGGTTTAGCAGGCCAAAGAATGAACCGTGATACGTTGGCATCAGGAAGTCACTCAATTGGAATGGAACACCTTGTAGAAGGTTACCAAACGCCACACCGAAGATAATTGGCGGAACAAAGCCACTGATTGAGATACAAATATCCCAGTTTCTGCGCCATTTTGGATCTTCAATTTTCGAGCGGTAGTCCAGACCAAGAGGACGTAGCCATAGCGCTGCAAGCGTCAAGATCATCGCTAGGTAGAAACCAGAGAATGACGTTGCGTACACTAGAGGCCAAGCCGCAAACAATGCACCACCCGCAGTGATAAGCCAAACTTGGTTACCATCCCAGTGTGGGGCGATTGAGTTAATCATGACACGACGTTGTGTGTCGCTTTTACCGATAACAGGTACAAGCGCGCCTACACCCATATCGAATCCATCTGTTACTGCAAAACCAACTAGTAGAACACCGATCAGTACCCACCAGATGAATCGCAAGATTTCGTAATCAAACATCTTGTTGTCTCCTTGTCTTACGCTTCTACTTGGCGACTAACTTTGTCTTCAACAGAGTCAGCGTTTTGCTCGAAGTGGTAACGTCCAGTTTTCAGACTACTTGGACCTTTACGAGCGAATTTCACCATTAAGTAAACTTCTGCAATCAAGAATGCAGTGTAAAGCGCCAGAATCGCGAATAGTGAAGTCAAGATTTCACCGGCTGTCAGTGCTGAGGCAGCGACGTGTACTGGGAGAATCTCACCAACCGCCCATGGTTGACGACCAAACTCCGCAACAAACCAACCTGCTTCGATAGCAATCCATGGAAGTGGAATACTGAATAGCGCAGCTTTAAGCAGCCATTTCTTCTGTGTAATCTTCTGACGACACGTTTGGATGAATGCCAAGCCGAATACGAATAGCATGATGAAGCCACACGCAACCATGATACGGAATGACCAGAATAGCGGCCACACGGTTGGGATAGAGTCATCTGCTGCTGCTTGAATCTGCTCTTCTGTCGCATCAACAACATTTTCTGTGTAGCGTTTTAGAAGTAGACCGTAACCTAGGTCACCTTTCACTTCATCGAACGCAGCCATGTTCTCTTCAGACTTATCACCCGCACGAAGCTTCTCTAGCAGCTCGTACGCGTACATACCCGTACGGATACGCTCTAAGTGTTGATCATGCAGGTCACGTAAGCCCGTTACTTCCTTATCGATAGAACGAGTTGCAATAATACCCATTACGTAAGGGATCTTAATTGCGTAGTCAGTATGCATGTCTTCTTGGTTAGGAATACCAAACAGCGTAAACGCAGCTGGTGCTGGTTCTGTGTGCCATTCAGCTTCTACTGCAGCAAGCTTCACTTTCTGAACTTCACCAAGTTCATAGCCTGATTCGTCACCAAGAACGATAGTAGAAAGAATCGCTGCCATACCGAATGAAGCGGCAATAGCAAATGAACGACGAGCGAACGCCACGTCACGACCTTTTAATAAGTAGTATGAACTGATGCCTAGAACAAACATTGCGCCACAGGTGTAACCAGAAGCTACCGTGTGAACGAATTTAACCTGAGCAACTGGGTTAAACACAACTTCAGCAAAGCTCACCATTTCCATTCGCATGGTTTCGAAGTTAAATTCCGCGCCAACTGGGTTTTGCATCCAACCGTTCGCAATCAGAATCCACAGTGCTGAGAAGTTAGAACCTAAAGCCACCAGCCAAGTTACCGCTAAGTGTTGACGTTTAGACAGTCGATCCCACCCGAAGAAGAATAAGCCTACAAACGTTGACTCCAGGAAGAACGCAACCAGTGCTTCGATGGCGAGTGGTGCACCAAAGATGTCACCTACGTAGTGCGAGTAATACGACCAGTTAGTACCAAACTGGAACTCCATGGTAAGGCCGGTAGCCACACCAAGTGCAAAGTTAATACCGAACAGCTTGCCCCAGAACTTGGTCATGTCCTTATAGATTTGCTTATTCGTCATTACGTACAACGACTCCATAATGGCCAGTAGGAAGGCCATACCAAGGGTCAATGGTACGAATAGGAAGTGATACATCGCTGTTAGTGCAAACTGCAACCGCGATAGATCAACTACGTCAATCATGGTAACTCCTATGTGTCGGCTGAATGACACTCTCTACATATTGCAATCCATAATCAAGTGTTATTCACACATGAAATATGTTGAATTGTCACAACTTTTTGTTGCGAAAATGTACTTCGTTGGTTAGTTAATTGTTAAGCATCAGCTAATATAGCTGTGGCTAATATTACTTGTAAAAACACATTGTTTCAAAAGATTTATAGCCAGAATGCGCTTTGATACACATCAATATTTATGCACAGAACGTGGACAAAAATCCATCACCTTGACGCAAATCAAACAACACCTGACGCAAATGTTAAGGCTGAGTAATCAGGGGAGTAAATAACGGGCTACAGGCAAACATTAGCGCAACAACTAGAACTTTTCTGTTAACTAAAAAGGAATTAAAGAAATTCAATAAATGAGACATAGATCACCAAAAGCAAAAAGGCTGAGCAATTTGCCCAGCCTTTTTACTTTCTATTTTTCGATTCCAAAGTGGAGATAAGCCCGATCAGTGGCAATTCTACCCCGTGGTGTTCGTTGTAAATAACCTTGTTGAATCAGATAAGGTTCCAGCACGTCTTCTATGGTGTCTTTTTCTTCACCAATAGCCGCAGCCATATTGTCTAAGCCAACGGGACCTCCGCCAAACTTCTCCATAATCGCGAGGAGAAGTTTACGGTCCATATAGTCGAAGCCCTGAGCATCAACATCAAGCATGTTAAGTGCTTTATCAGCGACATCAGCACAGATGTGACCATTGCCTTTCACTTCTGCATAATCACGCACACGACGTAATAAACGGTTTGCAATACGAGGTGTGCCTCGAGCACGACGTGCGACCTCTAAAGCCCCTTCCGGGTCCATAGAGAGACCTAAACAATCCGCACTACGCTGAACAATGTCCTGCAGGTCTTTAATCTTATAAAACTCAAGACGCTGAGTGATACCAAAACGGTCGCGTAATGGTGACGTCAGTGAACCAGCACGCGTTGTCGCCCCGATTAAGGTAAATGGCGGCAAATCGATTTTAATTGAGCGAGCTGCCGGACCTTCACCAATCATAATATCTAGCTGGTAGTCTTCCATCGCGGGATAAAGCACCTCTTCAACCATTGGGCTCAAGCGGTGGATTTCATCGATAAAGAGAACATCGTTTTCTTCTAAGTTGGTGAGCAGCGCGGCTAAGTCCCCTGCTTTTTCCAGCACAGGACCTGAAGTGGTACGAATGTTCACTTCCATTTCGTTAGCAACGATATTTGCGAGTGTGGTTTTACCCAAGCCAGGAGGACCAAAAATCAGCAGGTGATCTAACGCTTCATTACGCAGCTGTGCCGCTTTAATAAAGATCTCCATCTGGCCTCGAACGTGATCCTGACCTTGGTAGTCTTCTAACTTTTTCGGACGGATTGCACGGTCAATGACGTCTTCTTCCTTAAACGCCGGGTTTTCTGGAGCGATTAAACGATCAGCTTCAATCATCTTGTTACCTTGAAAAAAATGGTTACCTGAGAGAATAGATTACCTTAAGCAACTTATTGCAATCGGCAAACTGTTACTTTCGGACTGGCGTTACACCATTGATTTTAGCGCTTCACGGATCAGCTGCTCGCTGTTCATATCCGGTTTCGCGATTTGAGACACGACTTTCGAGGCTTGCGTTGGTTTGTAACCCAGAGCAAGCAGTGCACTCACCGCCTCTTCTTCTGCGTTGTTAGATGCAGCCATTGCGGAATCTGCCGGTGCGGCATCGGTAAATGGGGTAAAGAGATCACCAGCACCCCACCCTTTCAGACGGTCTTTCATTTCAACCACAAGGCGCTCAGCCGTTTTCTTACCAACGCCCGGCAGCTTAACGAGTGTTGATACATCCTCTCGTTCAACGCATGTAACAAACTGACTTGCTGTCATACCAGACAAAATGCCCAAGCCCAATTTAGGGCCCACGCCGTTTGCTTTAATCACTTCACGGAACAACGCACGCTCTTTTACGGTATTGAAACCGTAAAGCAGCTGAGCATCTTCGCGAACAACAAAATGAGTATAAATGATGGCTTCTTCGCCGATGTTTGGCAGCTCGTAGAAACAGCTCATTGGCATCTGAACTTCATAACCAATGCCGTTAACTTCAATTAAAACTTCAGGAGGTTGCTTTTCTAGCAAGGTGCCGCGAAGACGTCCAATCACGATAAATACTCTTTGGAAATGAATTTGCGACAGGATAATAAAGAACTGGATAGACATCCAGTTAATTTTACCGGTAGCGCCCTTTTCGTGCGCTGGTCGCCTTTCCTGCCAAAGCCACTAGCGTTTTGTTGGTATTGGCATGACAGATTGCCACACCCAAGGCATCGGCCGCATCGGCTTGCGGTTTTGCTGGAAGCTTCAACATATGTTGGACCATGTGCTGGACCTGAGTTTTATCTGCACCGCCTGTCCCCACAACGGCCTGTTTAATCAGGCGTGCGGCGTATTCATAAACAGGTAAATCCGCATTTACAGCCGCGACGATTGCACTGCCTCGAGCCTGTCCCAGTTTTAGCGCAGAATCGGCGTTTTTCGCCATAAAAACTTGTTCGATAGCGAAGACATCTGGCTGAAACTGAGTAATGATTTCCGTAACACCAGCATAAATTTGTTTGAGTCGACCCGGGAGCTCTTTTTCAGACATGCGGATACAGCCGCTGCCAAGATATTGCAAATGGCGGCCTTGCTGGCGGATTACACCGTAACCGGTAATACGTGAGCCTGGGTCAATGCCCAAAATAATTGACATTAAGTTTCCTAATCAACAACTCATTAGATTTATTAGAATATACCCAAATGACTTCAAGATGCAGGATTCAGAGCATTGTCACTGATACTAGTTCAAGGAAAATAATGCAGCGGAATAGCAAGCTCTTTCCAAGTTATTTGACGCAGAAATTGTGTCAGTGACACGCTCCCGAAGGGCGAGTTGTCTTGACTCACAGCCTTTGTTAACGATTTTTAATTTAGAACCACTAGATCTTCAAATCGTTGCCGCGTCTGGAAGCCAAGTCATTCTCGCTGAACCAAGCATCTCGAGGTTATTTGGGTATATATTTCATTAAAACAAAAACTCCCGCGATTGCGGGAGTTTTTCTTCAATTGTTGTGCGCTTATTCTGCGTCTTTTTCTTTTGCTACTGTTACCGCAACTGCCAGCTCTTCTAGCGCTGCAGGGTTTGCAATGCTTGGTGCGTCTGTCAGTAGACACGCTGCTGCTGTTGTTTTAGGGAACGCGATAACATCACGGATGTTCTCAGTACCACATAGCAGCATAACCAGACGGTCCAGACCGAATGCAAGACCTGCGTGCGGAGGCGTACCGAACTTCAGTGCGTCTAGAAGGAAGCCGAATTTTAGTCGTTGCTCGTCTGCATCGATACCTAGGATATCGAACACTGCTGCCTGCATTTCTGCGTTGTGGATACGTACAGAACCGCCGCCCACTTCGTAGCCGTTTAGAACCATGTCGTATGCGTTTGAGTTCGCTGCCGCTGGGTTTGCTTTTAGCTCTTCCGCATTAACACCAAGAGGTGCCGTGAACGGGTGATGCATTGCGTGTAGGTTGCCTTCGTCATCTTCTTCGAACATTGGGAAATCAACAACCCATAGAGGTGCCCATGCAGACTCATCCGTTAGTTCTAGGTCTTTACCTAGCTTCAGACGTAGTGCACCTAGTGCTTCTGCAACGATGCCTGCTTTGTCAGCACCAAATAGGATGATATCGCCAGATTCTGCTTGAGTGCGGTCTAGAATACCGTTGATCACGTCTTCGTTTAGGAACTTAGCCACTGGAGACTGGATACCTTCCACCCCTGCAGCGCGGTCGTTAACCTTCATCCACGCCAGACCTTTCGCACCGTAGATACCAACGAACTCAGCGTAACCGTCGATTTGCTTACGAGTCAGAGATGCGCCACCTGGTACACGGATTACCGCAACGCGACCTTTCTCGTCGTTTGCCGGACCAGAGAACACTTTGAAGTCTACGTCTTTTACAAGATCAGCAACGTCTACTAGCTCTAGTGGGTTACGTAGGTCTGGTTTGTCAGAGCCGAAACGACGAATTGCTTCCGCAAACGGCATTACTGGGAACTGACCCAGGTCTACGTTTAGTAGCTCTTGCCACATATCGCGAACCATGTTTTCAGTCACTTCACGTACTTGATCAGCCGTCATGAATGACGTTTCGATATCGATCTGAGTGAATTCTGGCTGACGGTCAGCACGCAAGTCTTCGTCACGGAAACACTTAACGATTTGGTAGTAACGGTCAAAACCAGACATCATTAGCAGCTGTTTAAATAGCTGTGGAGACTGAGGAAGCGCGTAGAAGCTGCCTTTATGAACACGGCTTGGTACCAGGTAGTCACGAGCACCTTCTGGCGTCGCTTTAGTTAGTACTGGTGTTTCGATATCCAGGAAGCCGTTGTCGTCTAGGAAACGACGAACAAAGCTAGACGCTTTAGCACGTAGCTTGATGCGGTCACTCATTTCTGGACGACGTAGGTCCAGGTAACGGTACTTCAGACGCTGCTCTTCAGAGTTCTTTTGGTTGAAGTCTAGAGGCAGAACGTCAGAACGGTTGATGATTTCAAGACCTTTTGCAAGGATCTCAACTTCACCGGTTGCCATGTCTTTGTTTACTTGGCTTTCTGGACGAACACGAACTTCACCCGTTAGTTTGATACAGAATTCATTACGAAGTGTGTTAGCCACTTCATACGCATCCGCCATATCTGGATCTACAACTACCTGAACGATGCCTTCACGATCTCGCATATCGATAAAAATAAGACCGCCTAAATCACGGCGACGGTTAACCCAGCCGCAAAGTTCTACAGTTTGTCCTGCAAGGGACTTGTTCAGGTGACCACAGTAATGGGTACGCATAATGAAATTCCCAATCTCTCAAAAGTTGTTGACTACGCTCTGTCGGCTTCATTGCCAAGCAGAGTAAAGAATCAGTTATACGCTGAAAGTCTATGAAAATCGACTACTCAGCGTACAATTAAGTGTGTTTTATCATTCATTGGTGCTTTTTAGTACTACAAGTGTTCAAAACCGCACCAGAGCGAAAAAATTGCTGCTGATTATAACGTGAAATTACCTATTTCAGCAAAACTCTCGTAAAGTTATCGCAGGATTAAATGTAAAGAAGAATAATGGATAACTTACCCCTTCGACTTGGACTAACCATGTGGTCACATAACCTGTGGCAACAAAGCTTTTATGGTAGTGGCACAAAGCCTGCTGAGCGTTTAGAGAAGTACGCACAGGTATTCCATACTGTAGAAGGCAATACCACCTTTTATGCGACACCGTCACTTAGTACTGTTCAAAACTGGAAATCAGCAACAAACGACGATTTCAAGTTTACCTTTAAGCTACCAAAAGCCATTACTCACCAGCAAATGCTTAGAGGATGTGATGAGCAGCTGCGTGACTTTATGAAAGTGATGGAACCACTCCATGAGCGAGTCGGTCAGTGGACAATCCAGTTGCCAGCCGCTTTTGGACCTGAATACCTCGACCGTTTAAAAAAGTTCTGCGCCAGCTTTCCACCGAATTTCCCTCTTGGTGTAGAAGTGCGTCATATGGCGTTTTTCTCCAAAGGTGACGATGAACGAGCGCTCAATCAATGGCTGATAGAAAATGGCATCGACCGAATCATTATGGACAGCCGACCTGTGTTTGCAGCTAAACCAAATAGTGAAGCAATCATCGATGCGCAGATGAAAAAGCCCAAAGTGCCAGTACACGCGATTGCCACTGCTTCCCACCCGATGATCCGCTTTATCGGTCACCCGGAAGAACAGCAGAATTATGACTTTTTTAAGCCTTGGCTGAGCAAACTTCCACAGTGGATTAACGAAGGTAAACAGCCTTATGTGATGATCCATACCGCCGACAACATCATCGCACCAGAACTGGCTGCAAACATTTATAAGAATCTACAAAAGCACATTACGCTCCCTGATTTGGAGCCCTTCCCTGCCAATGATGGCAACTCCCAATTACAGATGTTCTGATGCAATCTAAAGCAATGCATGACAGAGGCGCGAATTTCTCATAAAATACGCGCCTTTTTTGATGTCTGACGTTTTTTGAAGACTATATAGTCCCGTCAGCTTGTATGCAGAGATTTGGTTATGAACCCTAAGAGCAATCCAGATACTATTTTTTCGGCTCCAATCGATAAAATTGGGGATTTCACGTTTGATGAACGCGTAGCGGAAGTCTTTCCCGACATGATTCAGCGCTCGGTGCCGGGTTACAGCAACATCATTTCTGCGATAGGCATGCTGGCTGAACGCTTTGTTAAGCCGCACTCCAACATTTATGACCTTGGGTGTTCTTTAGGTGCAGCGACACTTTCAATGCGCCGCCATATTAAACAAGAAGGTTGTAAAATCATCGCTGTCGATAACTCTCCAGCCATGGTCGAACGTTGTAAGCTTCACGTAAACGCATACCGCAGCGACACACCGGTAGAAGTCGTTGAACAAGATATTCGTAATATCGAAATTGAAAACGCTTCGGTAGTCGTCCTGAACTTCACACTTCAGTTTCTTTCTCCAGAAGATCGCTACACGTTGTTAGAGAAAATCTACGCTGGTCTGCGCCCTGGCGGCATTCTGATTCTGTCTGAAAAATTCGTCTTTGAAGATGAAGTGTCTAATGAGTTATTGATTGACCTTCACCACGACTTTAAACGTGCAAATGGCTACAGCGAGCTGGAAATCAGTCAAAAACGCAGCGCAATTGAAAATGTAATGCGTCCGGATTCTAAGAAAGACCATAAAGAACGTTTCGCCAAAATTGGATTCTCTAGCTACGACGTCTGGTTCCAGTGCTTTAACTTCGGCTCTATGTTTGCAATTAAGTAACCATTCGGATAAGTAAACATTCGAACTCAAACTCAATTTACTTTTACACCATCAACTCAGCGATTAACTAATTATGTTTAACTTTGCAAATTTCTATCAATTAATTGCCCAAGACACGCGTCTTCAACCGTGGCTAAACGTGTTACCACAACAGCTAACGGACTGGCAAAATGCAGAGCACGGTGACTTTGGTCGCTGGTTGAAAGCACTGAACAAAATTCCTGAGGGCTCACCGAATCAGGTTGACATTAAAAACTCAGTCACCATCAGCAATGACACACCTTTTCATGAAGGTGAACTGAAAAAACTAGAAAATTTGCTGCGTACATTCCATCCATGGCGCAAAGGGCCGTACACAGTGCATGGTATTCACATTGATACCGAGTGGCGCAGTGACTGGAAATGGGATCGTGTTCTTCCACATATCTCACCGCTAAAGAACCGCAGTGTGCTCGATGTCGGCTGTGGTAATGGCTACCACATGTGGCGCATGCTTGGTGAAGGCGCTCGTCTTTGTGTTGGCATTGATCCTTCCCACCTGTTCCTGATCCAGTTTGAAGCGATCCGCAAACTAATGGGCGGCGATCAGCGAGCGCACCTGCTGCCATTGGGTATTGAGCAACTACCAAAACTAGAAGCGTTCGATACGGTATTTAGTATGGGTGTTCTGTATCACCGCCGTTCTCCGCTTGACCATCTAATTCAGCTCAAAGACCAGCTGGTTTCGGGTGGTGAGCTTGTATTAGAAACCCTAGTGATTGAGGGTGACGAAAACGCCGTTCTTGTACCGACATCTCGCTACGCTCAGATGCGTAACGTATATTTCTTCCCTTCAGCAAAAGCACTCAAAGTGTGGTTAGAGCTGGTTGGCTTTGAAGATGTCCGTATCGTAGATGAGAATGTGACTACGGTAGGTGAGCAACGCACAACAGACTGGATGACTCACAATTCACTACCAGACTACCTAGATCCAAACGATCCGAGTAAAACAGTGGAAGGCTACCCAGCGCCACGCCGTGCAGTGCTTGTGGCTCGTAAATCATAATTAACTTAGATTTCTGACATTGCTCTAACTCACTGCTTCTATTAAGACATTACCCTCTCATCTTATCTCTTCAAGGGTGTGGTTCGCACCCTTGATTCTAAGCTTTTCGTCACTATTCCTCACTCTATAAGAGATAGAGAAACATTCTTACTTGTGAGGCTTTGTTGATATAAGCTAAACTCTTAAAAATCAAACAACTTAATCCATCCCAAGGTTTTCAATGTTATTACGATTGACTCCGGTTGTTGCCATCGTCTTGCTATCTGGATGCACACTTACCAAAGGCGAACAGTACCACCAAGAAACGTTAGCCGCTATCCAATCCTCAGAAACGAATGTCAATAATCGTATTGCTACTCTGGAGCAGCAGCTCAGTAACCAATCGAACCATATCGACAACCTTGAAGGCGAAGTGACGACACTAAAAGGCGAGCTTCGTACATTCCGTGACGAAGCCATGGCCGAAGTCAAAAAGCCAAAAGATCCTATCATCGTTCAGGCTCCTACCCCTGTAGAACAGACGCCAACACATAACATTATTCTCGGTTCAATTGAGAAAGTGACCATAGATTCTATCAAGCAGACGTTCGATGCTCGTGTCGATACTGGCGCAGCCACTTCGTCTTTAAACGCTATCGATATTAAAGAGTTTGAAAGAAACGGAAAAAACTGGGTTCGCTTTCATTTGGCCGACAATACAAAGTCTGAAGAAGAAAGGAATATTTGGATTGAAGCTCCTGTCCTACGCTACGTGAAGATACGTCAATCCACGGCAGATGATCTTGATCGCAGAGCCGTTGTCGAACTGTGGGTCAAAGTTGGGAAAATCCATGAAAAAGCGCAATTTACGTTGGCAGATCGTTCCCATATGAACCATCCTATTTTACTAGGAAGAGAATTTATTCGCGACATCGCGTTGGTCGATGTTAGCCGCACATATATTCAAACAGAAGAAAACTAAGAATAATAAGGTAGATTATGACGTCAAAAATACCGTTTTACGTATCCGTCATTTTATTGGTGGTTGCGGGCATCGCTTTGAGTGTTTTCAGACACCAAAATTATGGCGTGCCATGGACTCCAGGTGAAACGCGTCAGGTATGGCGTGCCATGGACTCCAGGTGAAACGCGTCAGGTATGGGATGTAGAAGCTCGTATAGAATTCAACGCTAACGGCAACGAAGTAAAAGCTTCCCTTGCCGCCCCTCATACTCAAAGTGGTTACACACTTATCGGCGAATCCGCTTCTTCTTCTGGTTATGGGGTCTCTTACATCAACTCAGATTCCGGACGTCGCGCAGAATGGTCAATCCGTCAGGCTCGCGGTCCTCAGACCATCTACTACAAAGCACAATTTCTGGTGGACCCACAAGCTCAGGTTACGCCTCTCCCACCAGCAGATGAGATTACTCCTCCAACGCTTTCAGCTCCGCAACAAGCTGCTGCAAACGCTCTGATTGAGCGAGCAATGAGCCGTTCAGCGGATAACGTGACATTTGCACGTGAACTGATCAAAACATTAAACGATCCGGACAGTCAAAACTCTGCGCTGCTACTGAACGATTTTGACCGTACCGATGCGTTACACAATATCCTTCTCTCAGCGGGTGTCCAAAGCAAAATAGTGGGTGTTATTGAGCTGGAAGACGGACGCCGACGCCAAACCATTCAACCAATGGTACAGGTTTGGTCTGGTAAAGACTGGGTTCTGTTCTCTCCAAACTCAGAGCAAAAGGCCGTGCAACCTAACCTGTTGGTTTGGGATGAGTCCAACGTATCGCTGCTCGATTTAGTTGGCGGCAATAATAGCCAAGTTCATTTCTCAATGATCAAGCAGGATATGACGCCTCAACAGGCCACCAACAACAAGATTGAAGCCGATGGCCTGATGAACATCTCTATTCATAGTTTACCTCTTGAAGAACAAGCTATGTTTAAAACCATCATGCTGATCCCAATTGGCGCGCTTATTGTGGTATTCCTGCGCGTGATCATTGGCCTTAAAACATCAGGTACCTTCATGCCGGTTCTGATTGCGGTCGCTTTCGTCCAAACGCAATTAATTACTGGTATTGTCGGCTTCTTGCTGATTGTCGGTACGGGCTTGATTATCCGAAGCTATCTATCGCGACTTAATTTACTTCTGGTCGCTCGAATATCGGCGGTTATCATCACGGTAATCATGATCATCTCGGTATTCACTGTCGTCGCATTTAAGATCGGTCTGACAGAAGGTCTGACGATTACCTTCTTCCCGATGATCATCTTGTCATGGACCATCGAACGTATGTCGATTCTGTGGGAAGAAGAAGGGGCGAAAGAAGTGGCGATGCAAGGTGGTGGCTCACTACTGACCGCAGTATTGGTTTATCTGGCGATGACCAATTCGTACATCCAGCACCTGACGTTTAATTTTATTGGTCTGCAGTTAATCGTACTGGCAGGGATTCTACTACTTGGTACGTACACTGGTTACCGCTTGACAGAACTTCGTCGTTTCAAGCCGCTAGCGGAGGATTAAACGATGTTTGAACGTTATACCACGCCAGCAAAACTTCGCCACAAAGGCATCATGGGGATGAACAAGCGCAACCATAGCTATATTGGTCGCTACAATGATCGTTCCAAATATCCTTTAGTGGATGACAAGCTGAAAACTAAAATCATTGCTCAGGCAGCAGGGGCTACCGTCCCTGCCCTCATCGGCGTCATCCATAACCAAGCTGAAGTAAAAACCATCCACAACATGGTTAAAGAGTGGCCAGGCTTTGTAATTAAGCCTGCTCAAGGTAGTGGTGGTAAAGGTATTTTAGTTATCACCTCACACAAAGATGGCGTATACACCAAGCCTTCAGGTGCAACCATTGGCAAAGAAGAAGTAGAGCGCCACATCAGTAACGCGCTTGCCGGGCTATTTTCTCTTGGTGGCAAAAACGATGTTGCCGTCGTTGAAAACCTGATCAAGTTTGATGACTGCTTTGATGGTTTCAGTTATGAAGGAGTGCCGGATGTTCGAATCATCGTGTTTAAAGGCTACCCTGTAATGGCGATGATGCGTTGTTCGACAGCCGCTTCTGATGGTAAAGCGAACCTTCACCAAGGCGCTGTGGGTGTGGGTATTGATATCGCCACGGGTAAAGCGATCAGAGCTGTACAATTTGACCAACCCGTCACTCACCACCCTGATACGGGAAAGGACCTTTCAACGCTGGAAGTTCCACATTGGGAGCGCTTGCTTGAACTGGCTTCTAGTGCTTGGGAAATGACAGGTCTAGGCTACATGGGCACAGATATGGTGCTGGACAAAGAAGAAGGGCCGATGGTTTTAGAGCTCAATGCGCGTCCGGGCCTGGCTATTCAAATCGCGAATGGCATGGGTTTACTGCCTCGTTTAAAACATATCGAAAGCCTTGGTACTCCTGCTGAATACCCTAAACCGAAAGAGCGCGTCGCCTACGCAGCAGCGCAGTTCGGTGTTAAACCGCAATTCTGATATCACTTCGCTCACTGAACCTCTAACATGTGGTTCAGTGAGTGCAATTAGCATAAATTCCTCTGATTGCTAGGTCACCTTTCATATTTGAGCGATATAGCTCGTTTTCAATTTAAAGCGCGAAAACGCTAGCCTCAATCAATGATCTATCTAACAAATTAAACATAGAACGTTTTTTTAATACTCAACATCTTGAGTATTATAATAGCTCCCCTAACTCAACTTATGAGGTTGAGACGTGTTAACAAAAGATACAACGAATAAAGAACCATCGCTTGTTGACCATGAGACTCTAGACCAGCATCTACAACGCTTGTCAGAGATTTCTATCCAGGCACTTGAAGAGCTTGCTGAAATGCTCGAAGTTAAAAAAGACGTTTCAGAGGAGTAGCATCTAGCCTTTGTATAAAGCTAAATGCTCAAAAAGCCGAGACTGCCGTCCTACTGTCTCGGCTTTTTTATTTTGGCTTTGGCACCAGTTATTTTCCTAGCGGCCTACCCCACCTTAGATATCCTCGTTTCAGACTCAGAATATTCGGCATATTGTGACTTGATTTGATCGGAGATTTTTTCCGCAATCATGATGGTAGGTGCATTAGTGTTTCCACCGATAAGCGTTGGCATTATCGAAGCGTCAACCACTCTTAGCCCTTCTAACCCATGGACGATTAAATCCTTATCCACCACCGCCAGTGGATCATCTGCCGTTCCCATTTTACACGTCCCCACCGGATGGTATTGGGTATCAGCGCGGTTACGAATGTCCTGCTCAATGGCATGGTCATCGTCAGCATCAACTGGATAAAAATTATCACCTCGAACGTCATCAAATGCCTGACTTTCCAACATCTGATGTTGCTTCTTCCACGCTTTGATCATGATGCCGATATCATCCGGGTGGTTTAAAAAGGCAGGATCAATCAGTGGCGCGTCATAAGGGTCAGCACTTTTAAGTTTGACGGTTCCCTTACTTTTTGGCCTTAGTAGCGTAACGTGAGAGCTATAACCGTGGCTAAGGTGGATCTTACGTGCATGATCATCAACCACGCCCACCACAAAGACGAACTCCAAATCAGGCACATCAATATTGTCATCAGTGTAAAGAAAGCCAATCCCTTCAGCAAAGTTACTGCTCATTTTGCCACTACGCTGGTTCATCCACTGAGGCAACGCTTTACCCATTTCAGAAACCATTCGTAGCGAGACGCCGAAAGACTCTCTCTTATCAAGGCATTTGTAGCTGTGTACCAAATCAATATGGTCCTGTAAGTTTTCACCAACACCCGGTAACTCATGAACTTGCTCAATATTGTGCTTATCGAGATCAGCTTTGGCTCCAATACCCGATAAAAGTAAGATCTGTGGAGAACCAAATGAGCCTGCCGATAAAATCACTTCACGATTGCATTTAATTTGGAAACGCTTCCCTTTCAAACCGTATTCGACGCCAACCGCACGCTTTCCTTCAAACAGAACCTTATGCGTGGTGGCTTTGGTCAGCACCGTAAGATTTGTCCGGCTTAAGTGTGGTGTCAGATACGCTTTTGCTGCGCTGCATCGCTCACCATCTCGTTGAGTCACTTGCGTGTAAGTCGCGCCAAACTGTTGTGCGCCATTAATATCTGCACTGCGGGGAACTCCGATGGACTCACAGGCCGACAAATATCGTTCAACAAGCTTACTCGGTGAGCGCAAATCAGCGACATTCAAAGGCCCGCCCTGACCATGATATTCATTGTGGTGAACCTCGTTGTTTTCCGCTTTTTTGAAATACGGTAAACATTCGTCGTAGCTCCAGCCAGTATTACCTAGACTTGCCCATAAGTCGTAATCATACCGGTTCCCTCTCGAGTACATCATGGCATTAATCGAGCTCGAACCACCTAACGCTTTTCCTCTCGGTTGATAACCTTTACGACCATTTAATCCGGTTTGTGGCACCGTTTCAAAACCCCAGTTATGTAACTTGGTCGGCAGCATAGCCACCGTGCCGACAGGGGTCTGAATAAACGCACTGTTGTCTTTGCCACCAGCCTCTAACAGACAAACCGTCACCTCTGGATCTTCAGATAAACGCGAAGCTAAAACGCAACCAGCAGATCCACCACCGACAATAATGTAATCGTAGCTTTCCATTACCGGCCTCCCATAGGCAGTAAATGAGCGTTACTCTCTTGCCATTGATGCAGGTAAGTCATACCTCTTGAAGAAAGACGCAACACGCAAATGCGTAATCCTTTCGCTGATTTCGTCATATTTCATCCTTGAATCGATTTGGTCATTACAAACGTACTAAGTGAGGCGCGGTGTCAGCTATTTTTTATTCTTTAATCGCGGATCCGGCTTGCCGACAAAAACACGCAGTATCAGCTTTTGTACCCAACTTCCGTATGGAGGTGAAAAGAGCTGAACAGGGAACCAATCTCGCATTTGCAATACAGAACGTGCATGACTCAACTCTCTGAACCCTTCTTCACCGTGGTAATTACCAATCCCTGAATTACCTACCCCACCAAACGGTACCGAGTGATTGAGAACATGCCAGCCCCAGTCATTCAAGGTGACACCACCACTATGAGTCTGTGTCAGCACGGTTTCACGCTGCGTCTCATCGTTAGTAAACAGATAGCAAGCAAGAGGACGTGGTTTGTCGGTAATGTATTGAATTACTTCTTCAATGGATTGATAGGTATGAACAGGAAGCAACGGGCCAAAGATCTCTTCCTGACATATGCGCATATCTGGTGTCAAGTTGGTCGCGATATAGAGCGGCGTTTTACGTCCTTCTCCACCGTCCAGACATTGCGTAATCTCAGCGCCCTTTTCTTTTGCATCATTCAATAAGTCATGGAATCGCTTATGCTGTGCATCATCCACGAGCGCGGTATAGTCCTGATTAGCTTTAATCTCGCCATACATGGATTGGTGAGCAGCTTTTAGTGCTTCGACAAACTCTTGCTGTTTACCCTCCGGTACAAAAGCGTAATCCGGGGCGATGCAAATTTGTCCCGAGTTCATCCCCTTACCGTGTGCAAGGCGTGCTGCCGCTTTTTTCACATCGTAATCTTCAAATACTATCGCAGGCGATTTACCACCTAATTCAAGCGTTACCGGAGTTAAATTGGCAGCAGCATTTGCCATGATGGTTCTGCCACTTTTTGGCGATCCGGTGAAGACCAAATGATCAAATGGAAGGTGGGATATTTCCATTGCTTCAGGATGCGTGCCGTCAACAACGCGCACCAAGTTATCCGGATAAATCTCCGCTAACATGCGGCGTAACTGTTTTGTCGTCGCAGGGCAATTTGGTGGCATTTTGATCATGCAGCGGTTACCAGCAGCCAATGCGGAAATCATTGGCCCAATCGACAGGTAAATAGGGAAATTCCACGGACAGATAATACCTACCACGCCTTTCGGCTGATAACGGACTTCAAGCTTATTGCCTTTAAACAACCATTCTGTTGGTCGTCTGCTTGGCTTCATCCAGCTTTTCAGGTGACGGAGCACATGGTTGATATCAAGAATCGGAGCAAGAACATCAGCCATGATTGACTCTGTGTGACTGCGTCCGCCAAAGTCTTCATTCATCGCTTCCGCTAAAACATTCTGATAGCGAGAAAGTTGCCTTTTTAAATCCACTAGCCGCTGCTTCCTAACAGCTAACGTTGATAACGGCTCCGCTTGATAGGCGGTTTTAAGTTCAGCGAACCAGGTAGCCAGTTCGCTAGAATTGAGGTTTTCAGGCACGTCCATATTTTGGTTGTTACTAACCGTCTCATCTTGCTTTGCCAGCATATTCATATTTCTCTCCCACCATGCGATTTATTGCATTACAACATTTTGATAACATTAATCACAGGTTACAAAATGACAAAAACCGGTGATATTCGGACAACTTTGAGAACAACCTGACAGAAAGCCTCGGTCAGACCAGTTAGGATTATATCGAACGTAGAGGGAGAAACGATGGAATACACCGCGGTTTATGAGCCAGATACACAAGCTTTCGGCATTTTAGATTTACAGCTACTTAGGCGTTACTTAGAGCCCTGTGTCAGTGTCGAAACGCTACTTGAAGGCAGCGGTATCAGTGCTTCTCAGCTTTACGCACCAGATACTCATATCACCCTGACGCAAAAGCTAATGATCTTCAGTAACGCCCTTAGCCACTCAAAAGAACCAAGTTTAGGGCTTAGTATGGGTCAACAAGCCAAGTTCAGTGATTTTGGGGTACTCGGCTATGCAGTGTTGAGTAGTAACACACTATTTGATGCTTTAGTGATGGGGTTTAAGTATCTGCGTCTCGCGGGGCCAGTTCTGAAAAAGAAGATGTGGGTTGAAGACAACTTAGGTTATTTCCGTGCAGAACAATTAATTGACCTTCAGTCCATGTTGCCATTTTGCTGCGAATACTGGTTTTCCACCATCCAGAATCTATGCGAAGAAGTCATGCAGCACCCATTCCCGTCCAAAGTCATTCGCTTTCCTTATCCCGAGCCTGAGTACAGCGCGTTATATAAACAAGTATTTCATTGTGACATCGAGTTCGATAGCGAGCGATTGGAATGGCAATTTGATGCGCAGAGCATTTACCAACCACTGCCTGCAGCGAACCCCATCACATTACAAATGTGCCTCAAATCTTGCGATGAGATGCTGGCAAAAGTCAGTGGCAGCAACGGCTTAAAAGACAAAATAACCCAGATATTTATTGAGCGTCCGGGTAACTACCCTTCTGTGGAAACGCTGTCAGCCGAGCTGGGAATGTCGTCAAGAACATTAAGTCGTCATCTTAAGCAGGAAAATACCAGCTATCAGCAAATTCTCGATCAAGTCCGCTTTAATCTCGCACGGCATTACCTTGCATCTACCCAAATCAGTATTGAAGATATCTCCGAACGTGTCGGTTTTTCGGACAGTGCAAACTTCCGCCATGCCTTTCGCAAATGGAGTGGCTGTTCGCCAAGGCAATATCGGCAAACCGCTTCTATAGAAAACACGACGGTTTAGATGAAAGCACTGCTGAATTAACCATAAAAAATGCCCGCTATCGTTAGCGGGCATTTAACTTCAAAACGGAAGATTAAGACTCAAACTCTTCTGCCATTTCCTGAGCTTCGCTCTTCGGCTTATCTGTCTTACCGAAGCCGCGCAGACCCACAACGTGTACATGCTCGTGATCTTTAAACACCTTACGCACCAGTTTGTAGGTTGTGCCTTTCTCCGGGCTGATGTTTTCTGGCGCAGCAATCAGAAGCTGCATATCCAGACGGTCACACAGTTCGAATAGTGTCGAGATAGATCTCGCATCCAGACGCGCAGCCTCATCAAGGAACAACAGACGACAAGGAATGATGTCTTTACTACGCAGACGTCGTGATTCTTCTTCCCAACTTTGCACCACCATCAGCAGGATTGACTGACCAGTACCGATCGCCTCACCAGTAGATAGCGCGCCAGACTCAGCCTGTAGCCAACCCTCTGAACCACGGTTCACTTCCACGCTTAGTTCCAGGTAGTTACGGTAATCAAGTAACTCTTCACCAAGAACCTGCGGAGAACGTTGCCCCATGTCGATATGTGGGTTTACACGTTGGAACAGCTTCGCCATCGCCTCTGAGAAAGTAAAGCGTGAAGACTCAAACAGGTCTTTATGTTGCTCCTGCTGAGAAGAAAGACCATGCAATAGCACTTCGTGGCTTTCGCGGATCTTCACGTTCAAACGAACCCCTTTCACCTGACCAAACGAGATGTTCGACAAGCCTTGGTTCAGCATACGAATACGGTTTTGCTCACGCTGAATCGTCTTCTTAATGATGCTTGCTGCAGACTCAGAACTGATTGCCAGACGGTTTTCACGTTGAGTAAGCTCTTCTGTCAGACGCGCCAGCTCCACTTCCATCTCTTCGATTGCTTCTACCGGATCATCGGTACGGATGATGTCCTGACGAATACGCTCGCGAAGATGCTGGTAAACAGCAATATAGAACAGAACTTTACGCTCAGGACGTGAGTTATCTTCCGAAAGACGCAGTGAATCACGCAGGTCGTCATTGCTCGCAACCGCGAGACGCAGCGCACCCAACGATTTATCCGACATTGAACGAAGTTCGTCAGCAGACATGTACGCCAGTTCGCGTTTGTGAAGACGACGCTCAACATCGTTTTCACGCGCTAAACGAAGTACCGAACACCAGCCCGCTTTCGCTGCCACCACGAAGGTACGAAGCTCGGCGTACTCTTTCTGAACTTTCTTCAGACGTTTCGCCAGACCTTTCATCTCTAGCTCGGTCGAAGTGATGGTGCGCTCGTATTCGCTCTTACGGCTGCGTGATGAGTGTAAACGCTCGTGCAGCTCGTCACGACGACGCATTGCACGCTCTTCTGCGCCTTCATCCGCATTAACTCCGAACTCTTGCAGCTCCTGTTTGAATTCCTGAACGGTTTCCAGTTTCGCTTGGTGTGAGCTTTTCAGCGAAGCCAATACTTGGTTGTACTGGTTCATCTGACCTTGCGCTTGTTTCAGCGCTTCACGAGAACGAGTACGCATTTGCTCAGCCTGAACCAGCTTCGCTTTTAGCTGCTCGCTCAACTCGCTGCTCTTGTTCAGCAGGTCGACCGAATCTGAGTACGCAAAGTAGTGACGACGTTCAACTAAATCGGACAACGCGAAAATTTGTTTCTTCAATTCCTGAAGTTGCTCGTCAGCCGCCTTGTATTCGGCTTCAAGCGCATCAAACTGCTCTGGATCTGCATCCAGAGCGGAAACGATTTTCTCAAGCTCAATCACGGCTTTCGCGTGTTGGTTCAGGAACAATTTTGCTTCTGACAGTTGCGAGATTTTCTCTTCCAGCTCATCAAAACGGGCTTGAAGTGTGTCGTCTTCAATCAGTGCCATGTTTGGTGCAAGTTTGTCCAGTGAAGACAGAGCTTGCTTGCTGATTTGAAGCTGAGAACGTTGCTGTTGTTCTTTTGCTTCCAAATCAGCCAGTACACGTGCGATTTGGTTACGCTTTTCACGTACCTTTGCCAATGCTTGTTCAGGATCAGCTTCAAATGCGACCTGAATGTGATGAGCCACAAACTGGTTAAACGCTTGGTACATACGCTGCATTTTCTGCGAGTCGAATGCCGCCTTGGCATGCTTCTCAACCACTTCTTCACGTTCGTTACGCAGCAGCTCTAAACGTTGCTCGCGTGCCGCACGGCCGAACAGTGGGATTTCAGGGAAGCGAGAGTAACGCATTTGACGATCGTTCATACGAACGCATACAGCGCCTTCTAGCTCTTCTGCGTCGAATGAGCTGTCATCAAAGGCATCAATATCGCCTTCAATGATGTACAAATCTTCCGGACAGTCGTCCAGCTCAACCAATTTCTCTTCGATGCCGGACAGATCTGAAACCACAATGGCGTGGCGAGCTGGGCCATACATCGCACTGAAGTAAGGCGCGTCATCGATGGTAATGTCATCGTAGATTTCCGAAAGTAATACACCACCCAGCGTGTCAGCCAGACCTTTAAGGCGGGGATCATTAGAACCACCCGGTGATGCAAGACGTTCGATTTCATTTTCCAGTTGAGAACGACGTTCAGCCAGTTTGTCTTTTGCCAGAGACTGTTCTTTCTCTTGCTCAAGAACCACCTGCATATGGCTCATTACTGCATGACGATCTTCTAGCTCAACACCGCTTTGCTCACGCAGCTTCTCCAACGCATCATTGGCTGCAATCCACGTTGGTGCAATGGCTTCGAGCTTTTTGATTTCTGCTGCAGAATCCTGTTCTAATCGACGCTGTTCGCTGCGTTGTTCACGCACGTCTTCTTGCGTCAATTCCAGCGATTCAATTTGCATCGCGTGACGCTCACGCTCCTGCTCGAAGGTGATTTCGTCCGTCAGTTCAACATGGAATTGCTTCTTGTAATCGGACACCAACTCGTTTGCCTGACGCTGCTGATTTAAGCTACGCTCAAGATCGCGATGTTGTGCTCGCCACTGTTGCTCATTCTGTGCGATTTGCTGTGAGTCGCGCGCTTTAGCGATGACTTTTTTCGCCTGTTCAGACGCATCTTTACGCTCAACTTGGCCAACGATGCTTTGTACTAGCTTCAGCGCCGTTTCGAACTGCTCCGCAGCTGCCGATGACATATCCAGCTTGTGTTTAACAGACAGTAACGCATTGGTGCTTTCTGTTTCTTTGTTCTTAAGTTCAGCCACTAACGCTTGCGCCGACTCAGCCGTTAGGCTGTCATCACCCAGTAACTGCTTCGCTTTATCCAGTGCCTGAACCGCTTGCTGGTATTGAAGAGCTCGTGTTTGCTGAACGTCCAGCGCTTGCTGGTAATCAGCAAGTTGCGTTTTAAGGCTATCGACTTCTTCTTCAGAAACGGTCGCTTGCTCTTCAGCGTTCATCACGCGTTCTTGAGCTTCTTCAACGACCATCATCTGTTCTTCAAGACGTTCGCTGAGCTCTTCCAGATCTTCCTGATAACGTTCGATCTTCTCTTGCTGACGCAGTGCATTTTGCACCAGTTGCAAGTGATCCGACGCGGCTTGGTAGTCCTGCTCTAACGCAGATTCTGAGTCAATCAGCAGCTCAAGCTCTTCTTGCACGCGGTTAAGCAAATTATTTTGCTCAATCAAGGTCTCGCGAGAGCCAAATAGCTCAGAACGCAGAGACAACGTTTGTTCTAGCTTGTTGCGACGATCGTTGGCGTGACGCATGTAGTCTGCGGCCACGTAGTTGGTAGACTCGGTGATCAAATGTTTGAATAAGTCACGGTCAGCCTGCGTGGTTTTGATCGCTTCTAACGTCATGCGGTTTTCGCGCAGCGCGGATTCCATATCTTGGAATGCTTTCTTCACGCCACCGTTTTGTGGCAGAAGGTAGTCACGCAGCGAGCGAGTAATCGCACTCGAAATACCACCGTAAAGTGATGCTTCAATCAGACGGTAGAATTTTGAACGGTCACCTGAATTGCGCAGCTTCTTCGGAATCACACCGAACTCAAACATTTGCGCATGGTAATCGACGATAGATGAGAAGGCTTTAAATTGAACGCCTTCAAACTCTGAGATTACGTCTTTAACTTCATTGATCTGACGCACACGAGCTTGTGTGGCAGAAACGCTCTCAACAAGAACATCCGTCGGTTTCACATGGCTAGGAAGGCCTTGAATAACAAACGGTTTGATGTCTACTTTCTTATCACGACCCGCGACTTGCTGCAGCTTTACTGCAAATAGTAAACGTTGGTTACGTGAGTTAACCACATCCAGCGCCGCATAACACGCGCCTGGTTGCAGCTTACCGTACAAACCTTTATCGCGAGACGATTGGCTACTGCCCGCTTCTGTGGTGTTACGGAAATGAAGTAGCGTTTGGTCAGGAATCAAAGCGGTGATAAACGCCGCCATCGTGGTTGATTTACCGGCACCGTTACCACCAGAAAGCGTCGTAACCAGACCATCGATATCAAAAGTACGGGCAAAGAAACCGTTCCAGTTGACCATGGTCAGCGATTGATATTTACCGCGTTCAATCATGCTCATGCTTCACCCTCTTCTGTCATTTCTTCTTGGGCTTGTTCTTCTTGATCGTCTTCAGACAACAGACTGCCTTGGCTTGGTTCTTTGGTATGCACCACAGCTTCACCGTCACGGATCAGACGCAGTTGAGCTTCACGCATATCGTCACCAACACGAACGTCGGCACCAAAACGGAATACTGCTTCACTGATACTGAATTTACCGGTTTCGCCGATATTGATGATCATACCTAGACGACGCAGACGACGCAGTGAAGTGCGCACTTTTTCAAACAGCTTCTCTTTATCAAGGTCTGAACCCGTCGCGCGGTTGGTCACCAGCTTCATCAGCTTGTTTTCATCCGCCAGCGCCAGCATCTCGTCATAGAGTTCCTGATTGGTAAAGATGCCTTCATGAGCCAGACGCTCCGGGCTCAGGTAAAGGAAACACAACACCTTACCCACCAGCATATCCAGTTCAGACAGGACGCTACGGCCAATCAAAGACGTAGAACGTGGACGAAGGTAGAAGAAACCTTCCGGTGCTTTCACCAACTCAGTGTTGTAACGCTGGTAGAAAGAAGACAACTCAAGTTCAAAATCTGACAACAATGCGTGGTTGTCCAAATCTTCGCTTGAGATATGACGCCCTGCTCGTAGCATGCTGTCTAATGCTGGGAACAGAGGGTTTGAAATTGCTTTTGCCAGTTTATCTGACATGTATTCATTAGTATCGGTCGATGACATTCGCTTGTACCTTTGCCCCAAATTCGTTGATTGATTTCCAGTCTGGCTGAATGGCTTGATAATCCGATTCTGAATAGCCCAGACGAACGGCCTGATCAACAATAATTCGGGCTAAATCAAAGTGATGAGTAAATGGGTGTTGTGCAAGGTAATCTCGCAGTACCACGCTCAAGTCGATTGGTGTGCCCTGCTCTTTATGGGCTTTTAGCATGTCACCAATACGCTCTGATAACTCATCATTGACTTGTTGAAATTCTTCGTATTCCACTTCCATCGGAACTTGGCCTGTTACCTCGTCATCACGCAGTACCAAAGCTTCGTCACGAAGGTCGGATAATCGCTCAGCATCTGCATAAGTCAGATACCAAGGCATATCAAAGTAATCTTTTATCGATTGACGCAATCGAGAACTGAACGCACGGTTCTTATCCATATCGATGGCGGTACGGATAAATTTATGTACGTGTCGGTCGTACCCGATCCAAAGATCAATCGCTTGCTGGCCCCAACTGGTGATTCGGTCCAGCTTCATTTGCAGACCAAACAGGGCTTCTTCAATAAACTCAAGCTCAGGATCGCCATAAACAAGCTCCTGAATATCGAGGATCTGAGTTTGCAGCTCATCACTTGCTGCCTGCAAGGTATCTTGAAGTTCACGCAGCGTGCTCGACGTTTCTGACAATAACGCTTCACAGTTATTAATCGCTTCCCGCCAATCTTTATTCAGCAGGTCAGCAATCTGCTGTTTTACAGATTGTTGCTGCTCGTCCATAACACGCTGGTTAAGATCGATTTGATCGAAGATCTCGCCTACGGAATATTTAAGTACTCCATACACGTTTTTCTTCCAGTGACCCGGTGTGCCACCTTTTTGGGCTGCTTCAATTGCTTTCGCCATTTCATCCGCAACCATAGACAGCTGAATAGAAAGGCGAAGTTTTGAAAACTCACGGTGACGGACGTAATAGTCCGTGATGCCTATCGCCAGTGGCGACAAACGGTAAATACTCGCCCCATCCGTCACCTCGCTGACAAAGCGACTGATCAAACGCTGCTTAACCATCTCATTGATGGCATTGTTTGCTCTGAAAGCAGAGGCTTCCCCCGTTTCATCAAATAATCGAGTAACGATAGCGAACGCATCGTGCAGTTCACCTTCACCCAATTCATCGTCAAACCTTTCATTACTTAGTACTGCGATGGCAATCAAGAATGCCAAGCGCTCTGTGGTCAGGTTCAACGAGAAATCTTGCTGCTTAACCCAGCCAACCAATTCATCAATAGGTTGTTCTGCAGCATCGAGAGTCATCTCACTCATTGTTATTCCTGTTTTTCTTTCTTTTTGGCCCACACGTGAATGTAGCGACCTAATGAGAGGTATGGCTCTTGTCGACAAAGTTGTTTTTCTAGCGCCAACACATCTTCAAACTCGTAATCACCCATGTATTGCATATTTCCTATGTAATCACTGAATGAGCGAATACCAGATTTACCACAAATACTGAACCCGGAGTCTTCTATCCATTGGTAAACTTCTTCTGGTTTCAGACCTTTTTGCGGCTGTAGTTTAAATCTTTTTCGGTGGGGCATGCCGTCCAAAATATGAGGAATGTTGCCACAAACCACATTTTTGTAGACTAAACCATGGTGGTTATAGAACATTATCGATGCAATGCCCCCCGGTTTGACTTGTTCCAGTACCGTTTCGAGCGCCGTCTTAGGATCGACCAGCCACTCCATCACTGCATGAAACATGACAAGATCCACCTGGCTGTCCATGTGCTCGCCAATGGACTGGACAGGTGAATGAATCAGGCGATACTGCTCAAGCAAACCATTATTTTCAATATCCTGTTTGGCTAGTTGCAGCATTTCCGAAGATAGATCACATAAAGCGACACGATGTCCGAGCTTAGCAAGCTTTTGAGACATTTGTGCTAAACCACCACCTGCATCTAAAACTTCTAGGGGTTGCTGGTCTGCCTCTAATTCACTTAGAATCTGTAGAAAATCTTCCCACACAATGATTTGGCGGATCTCCCCTTTATCGGAGCCGTAAATATTTTTTGCAAATTTGTGGGCGATATCGTCGAAATTGCGGTCTTCTGTCACTTCTGCTGAGTTATCATATCGGATTGTGTCGCTATTCTGGCACAAGGAAAGCAGGAATAAAGAGGAATACCCTCATTTTTATTTTCAATTGATGTTTTTTCGGACTATTTATGTATGTTTGAGCTGAAAAAAGTAGTGTCAGCTTTGCTCATGCCCCTACCAGCATTGCTGCTGATAGGATTATTGGGCCTGGCTCTCATTAGTTTTACCACTAAGCGTAAAACCGGCTGCTTCGTTGTTTTATTCTCTTTTGTCGGCATTTTCTTGGTTGCCTTCCAGCCTGTTTCAAGCAAGCTTCTTATGCCATTGGAACGTGAACACAAGGCGTTTCTACCCGTTTCAGGAACCATCGACTACGTGATGGTACTCGGCAATGGTCATGTTATCGATGACGAAATTCCACCCACTTCTCAGTTAAGTCGTGCCGCGCTAATGCGTTTGACCGAGGGAATCCGAATTTTGCGCATGTATCCTGGCGCCAAATTGATTCTTTCAGGCTATGACGGCGGTTCTGAAATCAGCCATGCGCGTATGATGGCAAACGTGGCTCTGGCGCTCGGTGTAGCGAAATCCGATATTATTTTATTAGAAGACGCCAAAGACACGTGGGAAGAGGCACGTCAGGCTGCGGCGTTCGTCCAGCAAAAGGAAATGGTTTTAGTTACCTCGGCGAGCCATATGAGCCGGGCGTTGTATGAATTTAATGCAGCAGGCATAAAACCAATCCCGGCGCCGACAAACTACTTGGCGATTGAGAATGTCAATCAAGCTTGGAATAAATACTCGCCAAAAGCACGTTACTTAGAGCAAACAGAGCTTTTCTGGCATGAGTACCTTGGCAGCATCTGGCAACGCTTACGTGATGTCGTCGGCGAAACACCTATGGTTGAGCCACAGTAGTTAATGAGTTAACGCCATTACTCAATGCAATTTGCACAGACAAAAAAGGAGAGCAAGCGCTCTCCTTTTTCGTTCTTATCTTGTCTCGTGGTGGTGATTAATCACCAGCAAACATGTAGCCCTCGCCATGAACCGTAACAAAAATTTGCGGGTTTTTAGGGTCAAACTCCATCTTCGCACGCATACGACGAATCAAGACATCTATCGTACGGTCATTCGGTGCATCAACACGATGGCTGATCATATTCAAAATACGTTCGCGGCTTAGTACTTGATTCGGGTAAGACGATAACGCCACCAAAAGCTCGTATTCGGCTTTGGTTAGTTTTACTGGCTCACCATTACGACTCAGCGCTCGACGCTGGATATCAAACGTCCACTCGCCAAAACGAACAATATGTTGCTCGTTGGTTTCGTTTGCCTTACTTGATCCATCGCGAGCGGTCGAAATACGCCACAGCAGATTTTTGACACGAACTAATAACTCGCGCAGTTCAAAAGGTTTGGTGACATAATCGTCTGCCCCCATTTCCAGGCCAACAATTTTGTCGATGCTATCCGTGCGTCCTGTAACTAATATGATACCAATATCCGATTGGCTACGTAATTCACGCGTAAGCATCAGGCCGTCTTCACCCGGCAAGTTAATATCCAGCATGACAAGATCAACATCACCAGCTTGCAGCACTTCACGCATTTGCGTGCCGCTCTCTGCTTCACTGACTGTATAACCTTCATTTTGGAAATAACCCGCTAGCTTACTGCGCGTTACAACATCATCTTCTACGACTAATACGTGATAGCTCATTTACACCACTTTCTGTCATTTTATTATTCGAGATGTATTCTATTCATAACTATTAACATTTCTAGTCATTGGCTGACTAAAAAGCAAGATTTAGTGATTTTGTTGATTCAAGACAAGCTTAGCGAACCCTGTTAATAAATGGACATATTTCGCCATAAAACATCATAGTTATAGTTACTGCTGTTCATTTTAATTGATTACACTTAAAGGACATCTGAATTTGATTTTGTGATGCCAGAAAGAAGGCATCATTCAGGAGCCTAAAATGCAAGAAGTGAAAGCTTTTAACGAAAAACGCGCCGAAATTTATTGGTGGTTTTCTAGCTTATTCGCCAAAGAACTGACAGACAAAGAGCTGGAGGCTTATCACAGTGTTGAAATTCGCAGCTTTTTGGCGGGCTTAGGTGAAAATGAATCTCTCAAACCTTCCATTGATAGCCTCGTTGACGCACTAAATCGCCTGCAAGACCGCGAAGATGCTCAGCTAGAGCTTGCTGCTGACTTTTGTGAATTATTCTTGAAGACAGAAAAGTACGGCGCGCTTCCCTACGCTTCCATGTACATTGGTGAATCTGGTTTACTCAACGACAAACCCGCCGAAGAGATGGAAAAGTTGATGGCTGAGTTTGGTGTCCAAGTGGACGACCGTCTAAAAGAGCCAGCCGACCACTTAGCGGTAGAACTGGACTTCCTGGGTAACATGATCATTCGCTCTAATGAGTTTGAGCAAGAAAAACACATGGAAGAAGCCTTTGTTAAACAAAATGAATTCATCGAAAGCCAACTCATGTCCTGGTTACCGAAGTTCGCTCACAAGTGTCAGCAACTGGATGAATTTGGCTTCTACGCCAGCGTCGCGCAACTATTAATTGCATTTTGTAAACTGGACAGCGCTTACCTTCTTGGTGAATAATTGCCGCCTATTTTAGGGAGCCTGTCTTTTAGGTTCCCTATCTTTTATTCGTTAACTATATAAATCGTTCCAATCGCTCGCTTTTTAGCAATCAAAATGTGACTTATTAGGCACAAAACCATTGCTTAAATTATTGCCAGCTTGCCCGCATAGGGCTAAAATGTGAACGCAAACGATTAAATATGATTTTAATGTAAACCGCTGAAATAAAGCGGTTTTTGTGTTTTCTTAATAGGTTGATAACGATTCTTCATTCGATGGAAGAAATGAGCTTTATCAACCGCTGTCGCTACATACCCTCTACCGACTTCGGAGTAACCACTGCTAAACATACTCAGCGCCATTGTTTTTGTTGCGCTAAGTTTACAAAAGACGAACAGCAAAAAGGTTTATCCTCCGCGGTATATTCGTAGCTCGAAACAGGACACCATGTATGGCCACTATAAAAGACGTTGCTAGATTAGCCGGCGTTTCTACAACTACAGTTTCGCACGTTATCAACAAGACGCGTTTTGTTGCAGAAGCAACACAAGAAAAAGTAATGAAAGCCGTTGATGAGCTTAACTATGCACCAAGTGCGGTTGCTCGTAGCTTGAAATGTAACTCAACTCGCACCATCGGCATGTTGGTGACACAATCTACCAACCTATTCTTCTCTGAAGTCATCGATGGTGTAGAGAGTTACTGCTACCGCCAAGGCTACACGCTTATCCTGTGTAACACTGGTGGTATCTATGAAAAGCAAAGAGATTACATCCGCATGCTCGCTGAAAAGCGTGTAGATGGCATACTGGTGATGTGTTCTGACCTGACAGAAGAGCTGAAGCAAATGCTTGACCGTCATGCAGATATCCCGAAAGTTGTCATGGACTGGGGCCCAGAGAGCTCACAGGCAGACAAAATCATGGATAACTCGGAAGAAGGCGGTTATATCGCGACCAAGTACCTGATTGATAACGGTCATACTGATATTGCTTGCTTGAGTGGTCACTTTGAAAAACTCGCTTGCCAAGAGCGCATTGCGGGCTACCGTCGAGCGATGGCAGAAGCAAATATCCCCGTAAATGAAGACTGGATTCTTGAAGGTAACTTTGAATGCGATACCGCAGTTTTGGTCGCAGACAAAATTACCGCGATGGAGAAACGCCCTACTGCGGTATTCTGTTTCAATGACACGATGGCGTTGGGCTTGATGAGCCGTCTACAACAGAACGGTATTAAGATTCCTGACGACGTCTCTGTTATTGGTTACGACAATATCGAATTGGCAGAGTACTTCTCTCCGCCGCTTACAACGATTCACCAGCCAAAACGCCGTGTCGGTAAAAATGCTTTCGAGATTCTGCTTGAGCGTATTAAAGACAAGGAACACGAAAAACGCATTTTTGAAATGCAGCCAGAGTTGGTCGTTCGAAATACTGTTAAAAAACTCAAATAGTTACTAACAAGCGCTCTCCGGAGCGCTTATTTTTTATCCGAAAATTAACTTTTATCGCACTCTTTGTTCACTACAGTCAGTAAACGTTTTATAAGTTACTGTTTTGTATAAACACAACCCATCTCACATAACCTAGCCACTCGCACTCAAACTCCAATCTTAAATATGAAACAAACACCATAAAAGCACTGCGTTTTACTGAAGCAATATCACACTTTGATCTCTAGATTGTGATGTTAATTCAAGATAAAAAGTATTCTCAACATGTCACGCACAGGGCAAACCATCCGAAAGGGTGGGACGCAAAGCTTCCGGCCTTAACCATTTTATAAATGGAAGGTAGCGGGGTTACCGATGGCAAATATGCATATGATGAGTTTACCCTTTAATGACATTGTGCTTGCATGTATTTGCTACTCTCTCGGACCTGACTTTTGGTGGCGTAATAATAATTACACCGAGATAACACATCATGGATAAACCGATACTCAAAGATTCTATGAAGCTATTTGAGGCACTTGGTACGATCAAGTCGCGCTCAATGTTTGGTGGCTTCGGACTTTTCGCTGATGAAACGATGTTTGCACTGGTTGTGAATGATCAACTTCACATACGAGCAGACCAGCAAACTTCATCTAACTTCGAGAAGCAAGGGCTAAAACCGTACGTTTATAAAAAGCGTGGTTTTCCAGTCGTTACTAAGTACTACGCGATTTCCGACGACTTGTGGGAATCGAGTGAACGCTTGATAGAAGTAGCGAAGAAGTCGTTAGAACAAGCCAATTTGGAAAAAAAGCAACAGGCAAGTAGTAAGCCCGACAGGTTGAAAGACCTGCCTAACTTACGACTAGCGACTGAACGAATGCTTAAGAAAGCTGGTATAAAATCAGTTGAACAACTTGAAGAGAAAGGTGCAGTGAATGCTTACAAAGCGATACGTGACTCTCACTCCGCAAAAGTAAGTATTGAGCTACTCTGGGCTTTAGAAGGAGCGATAAACGGCACGCACTGGAGCGTCGTTCCTCAATCTCGCAGAGAAGAGCTGGAAAATGCGCTTTCTTAATCTGTAGGTATAAACCTATCGTACGTATAAAAACCGCAGCTTTGACTGCGGTTTTTTTTTGAAATTTTTTCCAGGCTCAACCTGTCTATTACTCCATATATCAATCAAATAATATCAAGTAACATATTTCATCAATGGTATCTGTTAACCTTTTAGAACAAGGCTGTCCTTCTGGAGTACGACAATGAATAAAAAACTGGTTTTTGGGTTAATACTGCTGTTAACGATCATTTTATTAGCCGTTAACTTTAGTCAGTACCTCACTTTAGAGAACGCCAAAGCGCAGCAAGAGGCTCTTAACGCCTATATTGACCAGAGATTTATCTTGGCGGTTACGGTTTATTTTGCGGCCTATGTGGCTATCACTGCGTTTTCTATTCCCGGTGCAGCGGTCGTTACTCTGTTAGCCGCAGCTCTATTCGGCTTTTGGACTAGCTTACTTTTAGTCTCGTTTGCCAGCACCATCGGTGCAACGCTGGCTTTTCTGAGTAGCCGTTACTTGTTACGAGATTGGGTACAAAGCAAATTTGGTTCAAAGCTTACCGCGATTAACGACGGCGTCAAAAAAGACGGTTCATCCTACCTACTCTCATTAAGGTTGATCCCTGTGTTCCCTTTCTTTCTAATCAACCTATTGATGGGATTAACCCCGATGTCTGTTGGCCGCTTTTATTTGACCAGCCAAATAGGAATGCTTCCAGGCACCGCTGTTTATCTCAATGCCGGTACTCAACTGGCAACGATTGAAAGCCTCTCGGATATCGTCTCACCGAGCGTGTTAGCTTCATTTGCGTTGCTTGGGCTTTTTCCTATCATTGCTAAGTGGCTGATGAATAAATTCAGACCCACTCAAGTGCAGCCAAATGGAAACTCTTGATGAAGATATTTATAGCGAGAAATCCGGCAGAAGCGCATATCGTTTGTGAGTTGCTGAAAACCGAGCAAATTCTTTGTGAAGTTCGCGGTGAAGGTCTTTTCGGATTGAAGGGGGAACTACCATTCGGGGACGATACCGACCCGTACGTGTGGTTATTGAATCCAGAACAGAAGATGAGATCCTTGGCTATTATTGACGCCTATCAAAAACAGGCACAGCCAAACACCTATCAAGATTGGAAATGCCCTCAATGTTCGGAAATCAATGAAGGGCAATTTGGCGCGTGCTGGCGTTGTGGCCACCACATTGAGTAAGCGTAATGGCGCCAGTCACCTAGAAACGTTAAGCAACTAATGTTTGCTGTTTGATAAACTCAATCGAGTACTGATTAAAGTCTTCCGGACGTTCTACATTACAAACATGGCCACAGTTTGGGATCTCACGGAGCACACTCAGTTTATGTGCGGCAACCATCTCTTTAACCGGTTGGATGAACATATAATCTCTGTCACCCATTAAGTAGAGAGTGGGAATCGCTAATTCTCTGTCTTTAAAGTACTTCATTAACGGATTCACATCCGCCGCCAAGATAAACCAGCGCTTAAACTCTTTTTGGCAGAGCTTTTTGGCTTCCCTGATAAACAGGTGGCGAGATTCTCGTTGATTGCGCTGTGGCATCACGATATAAGCGAACAGTTTGTACAGCCACATATAAGGCAAGATATGTTTGCCAAAGTTGCCCAGCTTGACGAGGATTTGTGAGCGTGTATTGAGACGAGTCACCGCTCCACCTAACACCATTGAATTCACACGTTCAGACGCCAATTCCGCAATGTTTCGAACAATGATCGTCCCTAATGACATGCCGACAAAATGCGCGGATTGGATTTTTAAGTGATCCAACACTTTCAAAATATCTTGTGTAACTTCAGTAAAGGTATAGCGGCTGGTAATGAGTTCTTTTAGTAACTGATTTGACTTCCCATGCCCTCTTAGATCAATGAGCACTAAATTAAAGTGCTGCTTATAGGCTTTAATTTGCTTAAACCAAATCGAAGAACTGCCACCAGCACCATGCACGAAAACAACCCACTCATTACTGGTGGGGTGCAAGTAGGTTTTATGGAAAAGTAGTGGCTCAGTCATATACCAGTAATAATAGTATTGTTATTAATTTAGAGGAAGCAATCCTATCACACTAGGATTGCTCACGATAACAAAGGCACCGAATTAGGTGCCATTTGTTACAATTTTAGGCAAGGCTAATTGACTTTAACGCAGAATGGTAGAGTTCCAAATATTCTTCCGCTGCTTTGCGCCAGCAAAAGTCCTGTTGCATTGCATGCAGTTGAACTCGTTTTACTTCGGCATTATTTTGCGTATACAGCAACAGTGCCCTAAGCATGGTTAACAACAAGGCTTGCGGTGTTGGATCATAAAACACAAAACCCGTCGCATCAGACGAGTCAACATCATAATCGTTCACACTGTCTTTTAGACCGCCTACGCCTCGCACAATCGGTAACGTGCCATAAGCCATGCTGTAAATCTGATTAAGTCCACATGGCTCAAACTCAGACGGCATCAAAAAGAAATCAGACCCAGCCTCAACCAAATGAGCAAGCTCATTGTCATAGGCGTCAACAAAGACAAACTTATCTGGGAACTGTTCAGCGACCTCTTCTAAATGCGTAGCAAGAACTGGATCACCGGTTCCGACAACAACTAATTGCACGTCGTGCTTGAGGAAGTCCGTCAACGCTGGCAGTAAATAATGCAGTCCTTTCTGCATTGTCAGGCGACAAACCATGCCAAACATCGCACAGTCTTTCTCGACTAAGTTCAGACGTTGCTGTAGCGCTTTTTTACACGCATTTTTGCCTTCAACCATGCTTTGGTGATTATGTTCGTAGTTCAACGGCAAATAAGCATCGGTTTTAGGATTCCAGGCGCTGTAATCACAGCCATTGAGTATACCAACTAAATCTTTAGCTCGTTGTTGGAACTCCCACGCCATACCATGACTACCAAGCTCTGTCTGTAACTCTTCAGCATAAGTAGGGCTTACCGCGTTGATTTTGTCAGCGTTTAGCACGCCTGCCTTAAGCATCGCAATGTGCGTTGAACTAACGGCTGCATCGGGTACATTTCTGCTCTGAAACTCTGGCAGACATTGCACCTCATCATAGCTAAATACCCCTTTAAATACTGCGTTGTGAATCGAGATCACGCTGCGAATATTTGCATAAAATGGGTCAGATCCGTATCGATGCTTCAACAAAAATGGCACAAGGCCAGTGTGCCAGTCATTGGCATGTACGATGTCAGGTCGGAAATCCAGCTTAGGTAGCATGTCTAAGCAAGCTGCGCTGAAAAAGGCGAATCGCTCACCATTATCTGAATACGCTTCGTTGTTCTCAGCGTACATTGATGGGCGGTTGAAATACGGCTGGCAATCAATCAAATAAACTGGCGTATCACCGAGATACAGCCTTAATACTCGATATTCTGTATGCGGCCACGAGGTTAGCTGCGTTTCTAACAACACCTCCGCTTCAGAAAGCCTTTCAATACCATTGTATGCGGGAATGGTAATACGTACATCTTGCTGAAGTCCGTGGAGCGCTTCAGGCAGTGCCTTGGCTACATCAGCCAAGCCACCACTTTTAATCAATCCTTCGACTTCAGACGCTACAAACAGAATAGATAAGTTGTTAGTAGCCAACTCGTGCTCCTTTAGGAATAACAACAATACCGTCATCCGACACGTGGAAGTACTTCTTGTCTTCCTGAAGGTTCACTCCAATCTGTGTGCCAGGTGCAATATCAGCGTTCTTGTCCACTATTACTCGACGTAAAACACAGCCTTCACCGATTTTAACGTCACCAAGGAGTATACATTCGCTGATATCGCATGCAGATGCAATATTACTTCTGAAACCAAGTACAGATTTTTCTATACGGGAGCCTCGAATGTAGCTGCCATTACACACCAGACTATCGATAATTTGGACACGACCGTTGTCTGAGTCCGTGAACGTCGCAGGTGGTAAAGGCGGGTAATAGGTATGCAGTGGCCATTTACGGTTATATAGCGAAAATGGTGCATCTTTTTCTAGCAAGTCCATATGTGCTTGCCAGTAGGCATCAATCGTACCGACATCTCGCCAATAAACTTGCTCTTTCTCACCATTGATCTTGTTGGTGCTAAAGTCATAAACAAACACATCCCCACGTGGGAACATTTTTGGAATAATGTCTTTACCAAAGTCATGGGAAGATTCTTCGTTGCTCGCATCTTCGATCAACTCAGAAAACAGTTCTTTCGCTTCAAAGACATAATTCCCCATTGAGACCAGCGCGTAGTCAGGCTCGCCAGGAATCGACTTAGGATTTTCTGGCTTTTCTTCAAAGCCAATCATGCGCCCTTCGCTATCCACTTCGATAACACCGAACTGAGAAGCTTCTTTTAGTGGCATACGCAGAGCCGATACGGTCAATGAAGCTTGCTTGCTGATATGGAAATCCAGCATCTGCTTAATGTCCATTTTGTAGATATGGTCAGAACCAAAAATACAAACTTGGTCAGGCTCTTCCATTTCCATAAAACGAAGGTTCTGATAGATAGCATCTGCCGTGCCCTCATACCAACGCTTGCCGGTACGCATCTGAGCAGGAATCGGGTCGATGAAACGATCAGTGATTCCGTTGATGTTCCATCCTTTTTTTAAATGATAAAACAGGGATTGCGATTTAAATTGGGTCAGCACGTAAATGCGCATTAAATCCGCATTGACGAAGTTGTTGAGTGCAAAGTCAATCAGACGATAGCTACCACCAAAAGGTACTGCAGGTTTACTGCGAGATTCAGTTAAAGGTCTCAAACGTGAGCCTTCACCGCCAGCAAGAATCATTCCCAAAACACCAGCCATTGTTGTTCTCCGTATCGTTATAGCTTGGAATGGATGCTCACTTAATTGAACGTATTGTGGGGAATCAAGTGAACACATTGTCAGCCACATCCAGTACTTCTCTGAGCACCTATCATGTGGATTAAAAAGTTTCGGCATTGCTCTGCCAAATTACAGGGTGTGTTAACTTTTCGTGGAGCACGTTTGCGTTTTATCTCAGTTCAAAAATTCGTTTTAGTTTTAAACGCGAAAAAGAGGGTTTAAGGGGGCTCTATTCCATATTCTTTTCAACAAAGAGTCAGCACTTTTTAAGTATAGGTACCTAGCCCACATCCATTGAGCTATCGATATTTGGCAACTCTAAATCGTGATTTGCTTCTCAATTAAAAAATGGCAAATCCACGACATTATTTGTATTAATGCCTAGTATCGAGATACCGATATCATCACGAAACAACACACCCTAAAATATTCTTATCTGTCGACACCGATTTAAATGCATTCTGTTGCATTTGCTTTGTAATAAACTATCTAATTTGAACCTTAATTACAATTTAAAATACGTCATTCTGTGTATAAGGTAGGCACGACTTACTCGATACGATATTCAGATCACATTAGAAAATGTAATAGATTACACTCTGAAAACAATTTACGAACGAAAACACTACATAGTTAGCGACGTAAATATGCACGATTTATTCGCGCTGTATCGAACGCTTGTAAATATCATACGATTCTAAGCTTCACGCTACGACACACATGTTGCTAAAAAATGAATGAGGCAAACATGAAGATAAAGATTTGTAAAAACTGTGAGGCTAAAGGTTTGAGGATGAAATATCGCCGGAATCAGAGAAGGTAATTTGGAACCAATAATAAAAAGGCAGCGAATTCGCTGCCTTTTTGTTTACTGAACGCGTTTAAGCTTTGGCTTTTTTACGCTTGTCGGTGACTTCCCATTTACCATCAACATAAAGTGCAGTCCAACCGCTTGGCTTGCCGTTCTCTTCAGAGCGAACGTAGTTCTCTTTAGTTTTACGGCTAAAACGAACCACTGCCGGACGACCATCAGGGTCTTCCTGTGGTGCTGTCGCGAGATATTTGAACTTCTCTGGTAAGCGTTCTTCGTAAAGCGCAAGCTCTGAAACAAGTGGCGCTCGCGTTTCGCGTGATTTAGGGAAGTTGCTGGCTGCCATAAACAGGCCAGATGCCCCATCACGCAACACAAAGTAAGCATCCGAGTTTTCACATGGCAGTTCAGGGAAATGCACTGGATCTTCTTTCGGCGGCGCAACTTCACCGTTCTTCAGAATCTTACGGGTGTTTTTACATGTCTCGCTTGTGCAATCCATGTATTTACCGAAGCGACCATTCTTAAGCACCATGTCAGAACCACACTTGTCACACTCAACAACCGGTCCATCATAGCCTTTCACTTTAAACTCACCGTATTCAACGATGTAACCTTCACAGTTTGGGTTGTTACCACAAACGTGCATCTTACGTTTATCGTCGATTAGGTACGCGTCCATCGCTGTTTCACAGATTGGACAACGTTTCTTGGCACGTAGCGCTGCGGTTTCTACGTCTTCTTCTAAGACGTTGATGATGCCTTCTTCATCGCCTAAGTTGATGGTGGTTTTGCAACGCTCTTTAGGTGGCAGTGCATAACCAGAACAACCCAGGAATACGCCGGTGGATGCTGTACGAATACCCATTGGGCGGCCACATGTCGGACATTCGATGTCTGTCATCACAATGTGGTTAAGCTTCATACCACCTTCAGACTCATCCAAGTCGGCTTTTTCAAGGTCACCGGTGAAGTCGGTAAAGAAGTTGTCCAGTACTGATTTCCAGTTGACTTCACCTTCTGCGATTTGGTCCAGCTTTTGTTCCATACGCGCGGTAAAGTCGTAGTTCATCAAATCATTAAAGCTATCGTCCAGACGGTCTGTAACGATCTCACCCATTTTCTCTGCGTAGAAACGACGCTGGTCGACTTTCACGTAGCCACGATCCTGAATCGTCGAGATGATAGACGCGTAAGTCGATGGACGGCCAATACCACGCTTTTCAAGTTCTTTAACCAGTGCGGCTTCTGTAAAGCGTGCTGGCGGCTTGGTAAAGTGCTGTTTCGGGTCAAGTGACTCTAGGTTCAGCTTATCGCCAAGCTGCACCGCAGGAAGGATTGTATCTTCGTTTTTGCCCATTGGACGTTGTACGCGAGTCCAACCGTCAAACTTCAGGATGCGACCTTTGGCTTTTAATGTGAACTCTTCAGCTTTGACGCTGATGGTTGTGGAATCGTATTCTGCTGGCGTCATTTGACACGCAACGAACTGGTTCCAAATTAATGCGTAAAGCTTATGAGCGTCTGCGTCGACACCTTGCAGATCTTCTGCTTTCACATCCACGCTAGACGGTCGAATCGCTTCGTGCGCTTCTTGAGCCCCTTCTTTGCTGCCGTATTTTAACGGTGAAGCTGGAAGGTACTTGTCACCAAACTCAGAACCGATGAAGTCACGGACAGCATCCACAGCTTCTGCACTCAAGTTAGTTGAGTCAGTACGCATATAGGTGATGTAACCCGCCTCATACAAGCGTTGAGCCAGCATCATGGTCTTCTTAACGCCGTAGCCTAAACGGGTACTTGCCGCTTGCTGCAGAGTCGAAGTGATGTAAGGCGCTGACGGCTTACTTTTCGTTGGTCGGTCTTCACGCTTGCAAACTTCGTAGCTAGCTTTTTCCAGCACAGACATCGCTGCTTTGGTTTCTGCCTCATTAACTGGCTTAAACGCTACGCCGTCTTTCTGAGCAACCAGCAGTTTGAAATCCGCTTTGTCTTTGGTCTTGGTGTTTGCGTGGATGTCCCAGAATTCTTCCGGCACAAATGCGTTGATTTCGCGCTCACGCTCTACCAGCAACTTAACCGCAACCGACTGAACACGGCCTGCAGACAAGCCACGAGCAACTTTCTTCCATAGTAATGGAGAGACCATGAAGCCAACCACGCGGTCCATGAATCGACGGGCTTGCTGCGCGTTTACGCCATCCATATTTAGCTCACCAGGCGTCTGGAAAGCTTGCTGGATAGCATTTTTCGTAATTTCGTTAAAAACAACTCGTTTGTATCGCTCTTCATCGCCACCGATGATCTCACGAAGGTGCCATGCGATTGCTTCCCCCTCGCGGTCCAAATCGGTTGCGAGATAGACGTAATCAGCATCTTTGGCTAATTTTTGTAATTCGCTAACTACTTTTTCTTTGCCAGGAAGAATCTGATAATTCGCTTCCCAGTCGTGATATGGGTTGATCCCCATTTTTTTGATCAGCGCTTTACGATCTTTCTCTTTTTTGACTCGTGCTTTCTCTTCAGCACTCATCCCTTTAGTTGAAATGGCAGCTGCTTTCTCACCAGTGCTTTGGCCGGCCGTAGGCAGATCACGCACATGACCAACACTAGACTTAACAACAAAGTCTTTACCAAGGTACTTATTTATTGTCTTTGCCTTGGCTGGTGACTCCACTATAACGAGTGATTTACCCATAACTGACTCTAACGTCCTTCATAATAATGCGGGTAAACCCCTGACTTGGAAGTCACCCGCATAATGTTCTATTTCATTGCTTCTTTTTTTACTATTGTGCGAGATGAAAAGAAGATCAACTGCTTTTTTGCAATTCAGATCCAATCGGTTGACAATTCATCGTCTTTATACTTCAAACAGACAGGGCTTTGAAAGGTCTGGTCGGCATATCTAAACAGGCAAAGTTTGCTACTGCTAATCGAATTAAGGAAATTTTGTTACCCATCACAAAATAACTTTCGTCTATTATCCGCAACCTTAGGTGACTACGATGAAAACCCGTCGCTAAAGAGTAACCTTTAATTGCATTCCATTGGGTATAATCCCCTGTTAATAATAGGTATACTTCTTCGCTCTGAGATTGTTATGAATGACGGGAACGTTATGTCTGATAGAAAATTTATTGAAGAATTTGACCTTCTTTTAATCGCTAACCAAATCATCCAAGAGCACGATGATTACATTGAGGGTATGCGCGCGACAAGCGTAGAAGAAAAAGACGACGTTTTAGTCTTTAAAGGGGAATACTTTCTTGATGAGAAAGGATTACCAACGGCAAACACGACTGCCGTTTTCAATATGTTTAAGTATCTAGCGCATCATCTTTCAAAAGAATTTACGCTGAAAAAATAGTCAAACAAGCCCCTAAAAAAGAAAAACCAGAGCCACATTGACTCTGGTTTTTTATCTCTTTATTTATGTGGAATGCTTACTAGCAACTAAGCGATTTAAGCTTGTCGAAGTAGTCCGGGAACGTCTTCGATGTACATTTCGGATCGTTGATGGTCACAGGTGTATCACTCAATGCAACCAGTGAAAAACACATCGCCATTCGGTGGTCATCATAGGTGTCGATCGCAGCATGTTTGAGCTGAGGAACTGGCTTAACGATGATGTAATCCTCACCCTCTTCCACTTCAGCGCCAACTTTACGAAGTTCAGTCGCCATCGCAGACAAACGGTCTGTTTCTTTTACGCGCCAGTTGTAAACATTGCGAATCGCTGTCGTACCTTCTGCAAACAGAGCTGTGGTTGCAATCGTCATCGCCGCGTCAGGGATATGGTTATAATCCATATCAATACCTTTCAGTTTACCCGCACGAGCAATCACATAGTCATCGCCCCATTCAATTTCAGCGCCCATTTTTTCAAGCGCATCTGCAAATTGAATGTCACCCTGAATACTGTTTTTACCAATACCGGTAACTTTAACTTCGCCACCTTTGATCGCCGCTGCTGCCAGGAAGTAAGACGCTGAAGAGGCGTCACCTTCCACGAGAAAATCACCAGGTGCAACGTAATGCTGACCAGCAGGTATCACAAATTCCTGATAATCATTGTTGATTACATTAACGCCAAACTGCTTCATGATATGCAGCGTGATATCGATGTACGGCTTAGACACCAAGTCGCCTTCGATATTGATGCGCACTTCGCCTTCAGCGAGTGGCGCAGACATAAGGAAAGCAGTTAAAAACTGACTCGAAATGGAACCATCAATCGATACCGTACCTGACTTCAAACCCGTTCCCACAATTTTCAATGGCGGGTAGTTTTCATTTTCGAGGTATTCGATATCTGCACCAGCATCTTGTAATGCAGTAACGAGGTGACCAATTGGGCGCTCTTTCATACGAGGCTCACCGGTCAAAACATACTCACCTTCACCAAGACACAGCGCAGCCGCTAATGGGCGCATTGCCGTGCCAGCATTGCCTAAAAACAGCTCTACAGGCTCTGACACTGAAAATGGTTGGCCAAGTCCTTCCACAACACACTCGGTTTTGTCTTCAGACAACTGATATTGAACACCAAGCGTGGTAAGGGCGTTGAGCATATGACGGATGTCGTCACTATCTAGAAGGTTTGTCAGGCGAGTCGTGCCTTTTGCTAAAGCAGCTAGCAAAAGAGCTCGGTTAGAGACGCTTTTTGATCCTGGAAGATTAACTTCCCCTTGGATTTTATTGATTGGTTGTAACGTTAGGCTTTCCATTGAAAGTTGATAATCCTTTGTGCTCTCAGTTCACGTTTTTTTGAGAGCTGAACAATTCTTCGTGGATTCAGACTAACCAAAAAATCAATACAAAACCAGAGCAAATCTACGCTAATTTATGAATAATTAGTCAGCGTATCTATTTGCCTGAAAACTGGGGCCTAATAGACCATATCAACCCGCACACCGTCATCAAAATACAAAATACGAACCTCGTCGCCGCGGCCAAATAACATATTTCTATCAACGTCTTGAATAACATTGATAAGTTTGTCGCCATCAACCTTTATCAAAAGTTCAACCAACTGAGATTCAACCGTGTATTGCTCAGTACTTTGATTTTGTGCAACAGCTGCACCAGTAAGCGCACCAACGGCGGTCGCCACTTCTTTACCTGTTCCGCCACCAAACTGGTTTCCGACCAACCCACCGATTGTTGCACCTAGTAACGTTTTCCAGCCATTATTTTTTGATTTAACAACCTCTTGCTGCGTGATATAACGAACAGAATCCACTTTTCCATAGACAACTTCGTTGACGGGCTTTGCCACATTTCTTTCGTAAGCTGCATTGGCGAAAAATGGTAAAAGCAGTATGATCCAAAACCACAATTTCGCTCTATTTCGTGTTCGCGTCATCATAAACTCCTCTGGCTCAAATGTTGGTAATGACTTTTTATGGCAATCTATTTAACTGAACTTGGTAAGGCATTCACCTTCCCCTCTCCCTATAAAGCACTGAGCGACCCTAATGGGCTCCTGGCTTTTGGTGGCGACTTGGACCCGATGAGAATACTTAAGGGCTATCATCAGGGAATTTTTCCTTGGTACGGACCTGGTGAGCCTATACTTTGGTGGAGCCCTTCTCCTCGTGCGGTCTTTGATCCTTTGACTTTTAAACCATCAAAAAGTCTCAGAAAGTTTCAGCGAAAACACAATTATCAAGTCACCCTAAATCAAGCAACCCAAAATGTGATTCAGCTCTGTTCCTCCACTCGCCCTGAGAGTGAAACATGGCTCAACGAAGACATGCAAATGGCTTACATAGAACTTGCTGAGCTTGGGCATTGCCACTCAGTAGAAGTATGGCATGAAGATGAACTGATTGGCGGCTTGTACGGGTTAAGTGTCGGCCAAGTGTTTTGCGGCGAATCTATGTTTAGTTTAAAGGATAACGCATCGAAAGTGGCTTTGTGGTATTTGATTCGTCACCTTAAATCAAATCAAGGCCAATTGATTGACTGCCAGGTAATGAACTCTCATTTAGCTTCACTGGGCGCATTTGAACTTGATCGGGACGAGTTCATGCAAAAGCTACTATCTTTAAGAGAAAAGCAAATGGCTTCAGGCACTTTTGAGCCACAAGTTCTGCGGAATTCAGCATCATGAGCACGGATCTACAACATATTCGCATAGGATTGACCAACAACCACCCTTGTAGCTATCTACCAGAGCGACAAGAGCGTGTTGCGGTCGCACTTGATGACAATTTACATACAGAAAACAACTATCAGCTATTGATGGCTAACGGCTTTCGTCGCAGTGGTGACACGATATATAAACCACATTGTGAGAACTGCAACGCGTGCCAACCTATCCGTGTGGCGATAAAAGACTTCACCCCTTCAAAAAGTCAGAAACGCCTGCTTAATAAAGGGCAAGGTTTGCGTTGGGAAATGAAACCGCAGATGGATCCTGACTGGTTTGAGCTCTATAGTCGCTACATTTGTAAACGTCATAAGAGCGGTACGATGTACCCACCCAAACGGGATGAGTTCGCTCGCTTTGCACAAACTAACTGGCTTACCACACTATTTTTGCACGTCTACGATGAATCAGAACAACTGGTTGCCATCGGCGTAACGGACGTCATGCCTCATTGTTCGAGTGCATTCTATACCTTTTTCGACCCTGATTACCCTCTATCGCTTGGTACATTAGCGGTGTTGTATCAAATAGAGTACTGCCAAAAAAGCAACCATCAATGGCTATACTTGGGTTATCAGATAGATGAATGTCCAGCAATGAACTATAAAACACGCTTTCAACGCCACCAAAGGCTAGTAAATCAGCGTTGGCGAGGGTAGAATACGCTCCAACTTTACATAATTACTATTTAGCGGCAAAATAGAGCCCGCTAAAATTTGCCTAATTTCTAAAGAGGATTAAATGGCTAAAGAAGACGTAATTGAGATGCAAGGCACTGTCCTTGACACTCTACCAAACACTATGTTCCGTGTTGAACTTGAAAACGGTCACGTTGTGACTGCGCATATCTCTGGTAAAATGCGTAAGAACTACATCCGTATCCTTACGGGTGACAAAGTAACTGTAGAGATGACTCCATACGACCTAACTAAAGGCCGCATCGTCTTCCGTGCTCGTTAATCTCTGATTTTCGGATGCAAATAAAAAACGGAGCCTGACGCTCCGTTTTTTATTTGTGGTCGATAAATCACAAGCAGAGCTATCGCGCATGATTCATGTTGCCCGAGTTTCATTAAAAAAGGATGCTAACGCATCCTTTTTTGTTTCATAGAACCGAGAGTTTATCAGTGCACTGCGGCTTCTTTCTCGCTCAAATACTCAAATTCCAGAGCATCGTTTACGAGTGAAACCTTCACGGTACCACCGTTAACCAAAGAGCCGAACAGAAGCTCGTTCGCCAAAGGTTTCTTAAGCTGCTCTTGGATAACACGTCCCATTGGACGAGCACCCATCGCTTTGTCGTAACCCTTGTGTGCCAACCAGTGGCGCGCGTCTTGAGAGACTTCCATCGAGACACCACGAGCATCCAGCTGCACTTGAAGCTCAACGATAAACTTATCGACAACTTGATGGATAACCGTCTCATCCAGGCTATTAAACCAGATGATGTTATCAAGGCGGTTACGGAATTCAGGAGTAAATACTTTCTTAATTTCCGCCATCGCGTCATGGCTGTTGTCTTGTTGAATCAAGCCTATCGATTTTTTCTCGGTTTCCGCAACACCGGCGTTGGTCGTCATGACAAGAATCACATTGCGGAAGTCCGCTTTACGACCGTTGTTGTCGGTCAGGGTGCCGTTATCCATCACTTGCAATAGCAAGTTAAAGATATCTGGATGCGCTTTCTCGATCTCATCCAACAGAACCACAGAGTGCGGGTGTTTTATCACCGCATCAGTGAGCAAGCCACCTTGGTCGTAACCCACATATCCTGGTGGAGCACCGATTAGACGGCTCACCGAATGACGTTCGCCGTATTCAGACATATCAAAACGCAGTAGCTCAATGCCAAGCAATTTAGATAGCTGAACAGTCACTTCCGTTTTACCAACACCTGTCGGGCCTGCAAACAAGAATGAACCGACAGGTTTATTGTCTACACCCAACCCTGCGCGGGTAAGCTTGATGGCTTCTGATAATGCATCAATCGCATTGTCTTGTCCGAACACCAGCATTTTCATCTTGCGGTCCAGATTCTTCAGAATATCTTTATCCGAAGAAGATACCGATTTTTCTGGAATGCGAGCCATTTTCGCAACCATTGCTTCAATGTCTGCTACACCGACGGTTTTCTTACGTCGGCTTGCTGGAGCCAAGCGGCTGCATGCGCCAGCTTCATCAATAACGTCGATTGCTTTATCAGGTAAATGACGCTCATTAATGTACTTAGCCGATAATTCCACAGCGGCACGAAGTGCTTTGTTTGTATAGCGAACTTCGTGGTGCGCTTCGTATTTCGGCTTAAGACCCATCAAAATCTTAGTTGTGTCATCAAGTGATGGCTCAACAATATCGATTTTTTGGAAGCGACGAGATAGTGCACGCTCTTTCTCAAATATGTTGCTGTACTCTTGGTACGTTGTTGAGCCGATACAACGAAGCTTGCCGCTGCTAAGCAGAGGTTTAATTAAGTTTGCCGCATCAACTTGACCGCCAGACGCAGCGCCCGCACCGATGATAGTATGAATTTCATCGATAAACAGAATGGCGTCTTCTTCTTTCTCAAGCTGTTTCAAAATGGTTTTAAAACGTTTCTCAAAATCACCGCGATACTTAGTACCCGCAAGCAAAGAACCAATGTCCAAAGAGTAGATTACGCTGTTTTCGATAACTTCAGGAACCTGCCCTTCAACAATTCTCCACGCCAGGCCTTCTGCAATCGCAGTTTTACCCACACCAGCTTCACCGACAAGCAACGGGTTGTTTTTACGGCGGCGACAAAGCACTTGAATAGTGCGCTCGAGCTCTTTGTCTCGACCGATTAGCGGATCAATATTCCCCGCTTTAGCTACCTGGTTTAAGTTGGTAGCAAAACTCTCCAGACGTTCTTCCGAGTTCGAATCATCCGTACTTTCTGAACTGAAGGAATCTGGTGATGATGGATCTTCACTCGCGCCAGACGCTTTGGTAATGCCGTGGGAGATAAAATTGACGATGTCTAGGCGAGAGATATCATTTTTCTTAAGAAGGTAAGCAGCATGAGATTCTTGCTCGCTAAAAATAGCAACAAGTACGTTCGCCCCTGTCACTTCATTTCGACCCGACGACTGAACATGAAAAACTGCACGTTGTAGGACGCGTTGGAAGCTCAAAGTCGGCTGAGTTTCACGCGTCTCATCGCTTTCTGGGATGAGAGGCGTAGTTTGATCGATGAATATATCGAGTTCGTTACGCAAAGCATCTAAATCCGCTTTGCAGGCTAGAAGGGCTTCCTTAGCTGCATCATTTTCCAACAATGCAAGTAGGAGGTGTTCGACAGTCATAAACTCGTGACGTTTGTCGCGCGCACGAGCAAATGCACTGTTAAGGCTTGACTCTAGTTCTTTGTTTAGCATAAGTACCTCCCGAAAAAACAACTGGGGTTGTTCGAGCAAGTCTTCTTTTTACGCTTGCTCCATAGTGCAAAGCAACGGATGTTCATTTTCCCTTGCGTACATCGTAACTTGCGCTACTTTTGTCTCGGCAATTTCTGCGCTGTACGTCCCACAAACTGCCTTTCCTTCATAGTGTACCTTGAGCATTATTTGAGTCGCTCTATCTATATCATGAGAAAAGAATCGCTCAAGTACCTCTATGACGAAATCCATAGGTGTATAGTCATCATTGTTGAGTACAACGTTATACAGCTTAGGTGGCTGAATTTTTGTACTTTCTCGCTCCAGAAGATCAGAGTCTGGAGTGACCCACTCAAAATTTTTACTCATGGCAATTAAAGATATCGTATCAAAGGGTTGATGTTTTCGACCTATAAAAACAATCTACCACAAGCATGCTGCGCGGTGTAGTGAGAAGTGACACCGAAATAGAACTTTGATAGATAAAAGTTACTACCTATATAGAGACTAATGCACCTCTTGCGGGGGTGCAAATAAAAGATGCTTATCGATACGCTGTGATCTTTTACTTAAAACTTTGCCGCTATCAACCCTAAGATTTCTTACTTATACGTTGCGATTGCGATACCAATGCACAGTCCGTATTAGATCACATTTCCCGATTTTTGAGGCGATATTTATCACGAAATCTTCATTTTTTATTCAATCAGAGGATTTCACTAACATAACAAACACAAATAGTATGGCTATTTTTCAACTTGTCATTTAGCAGCTAAAACATCTGAACATCAACGTACAGCCAGGAAAGTGTTTGCAAAATTGTTAATCTCAAAAGTGATTTGTTTTCAATAATGTTTCTGTTTGTTGCGAAACGCTATTGACTGTGTGGACTGATTGACTACAGTGGAAAGTGTTGATGCATAAATCATCATCTGTGCGGAGCTTTTTTATTTCGAAGGCTCGCAGAGTCGAGGATTCACATTGACGCGATGGACGAACAGAAAGTCTTCTGTTAGCAGTCGTTAAAAGTTAATAGTAGTTTCAAGTTAAAGGTATAACTTGATTAAAGTAACAACATCAGTAAAAAATGCATGAGGGATGTAAAAGCATGGCTACAGGTACAGTAAAGTGGTTTAACAATGCCAAAGGATTTGGGTTTATCTGTTCTGACGAAGAAGAAGGAGATATCTTTGCCCACTACTCAACTATCCAGATGGACGGTTATCGTACACTGAAAGCAGGCCAACAAGTCTCATACGAGATAGAAAAAGGTCCAAAAGGTTGTCACGCGAGCAGCGTAGTACCGATTGAAGACCAAGCGAAATAATTAGAGCGCTGTAGAAACAAAACATTGCTCTCGTAACATAGATTAAAACACTGTTTATCGTTACGCAGAGAAAAATAAACCCGCCAAGTCAGCGGGTTTATTATTATCTGAACGACACACCGCGCACGGTGTGTCAGATTCACATTACTTATCGATAATTGAGTTCAGAATTGCACTTGGACGCATTAGTTTAGACGTTAATGAGTCATCAAGTAGGTAGTAACCACCTAGCTCGCCTTTCACGCCTTGTGCGTTGTTCAACTCGGCAACAATCGCTTCTTCTTGCTCTGATAGTGCTTTTGCAATCGGTGCAAATTCAGCTGCCAGATCAGCATCCGCTGTTTGCTCAGCCAACGCTTTTGCCCAGTATGATGCTAGGTAGTAGTGACTACCACGGTTATCCAGCTCACCCACTTTACGTGATGGTGACTTGTTGTTATCTAGGAACTCACCTGTCGCTTTATCCAGTGTATCTGCCAGAACTTGTGCTTTCGCATTGCCTGTAGCTACGCTTAGGTGCTCTAAAGATGCAGCTAGCGCTAGGAATTCACCAAGAGAATCCCAACGAAGGTGATTTTCTTTTTCAACTTGCTGAACGTGCTTTGGAGCAGAACCACCAGCACCAGTTTCAAACAGACCACCACCATTCATCAGTGGAACGATTGATAGCATCTTAGCTGACGTACCAAGCTCAAGAATTGGGAACAAGTCAGTTAGGTAGTCACGTAGTACGTTACCTGTAACAGAAATTGTGTCCAGACCTGCTTTGATACGCTCTAGTGAGTACAGACATGCGTCTACTGGTGACAGAATCTTAATTTCTAAACCGTCAGTATCATGATCAGGTAGGTATGCGTTAACCTTCTTGATAAGCTCTGCATCGTGTGCACGGTTTTCATCTAGCCAGAATACTGCAGGAACGCCTGTTGCGCGAGCACGAGTCACCGCTAGCTTAACCCAGTCTTGGATTGGAGCATCTTTCACCTGACACATACGGAAGATGTCGCCTTCTTCTACAGCTTGCTCAAGTAGAACCTGACCCGCTGTATCAACAACACGTACTGTACCTGCTGCATCTAGGATAAACGTCTTATCGTGAGAACCGTACTCTTCTGCTTTTTGAGCCATTAGACCAACGTTTGGTACGCTGCCCATTGTTGTTGGATCAAATGCACCATGCTCTTTACAGAAATCAATTACTGCTTGGTAAATACCTGCGTAGCAACGATCAGGAATCAATGCTTTCGTATCTTTTTGCTTGCCGTCAGGGCCCCACATTTGACCAGAAGAGCGAAGCATTGCTGGCATAGACGCGTCAACGATGATGTCGCTTGGTACGTGAAGGTTGGTGATACCACGATCAGAATCAACCATCGCTAGCTCAGGCTGAGTTTGGTAAACCGCTTGAATTGCCGCTTCAATCTCTTCTTTTTGTGCTGCTGGTAGTGATTCGATTTTTGCGTAAACGTCACCAAGACCATTATTTACATCAACGCCAAGCTCTTCGAATAGCTTTCCGTATTTAGCGAATACGTCTTTGTAGTACACTTTTACAGCGTGACCGAAGATGACAGGGTCAGAAACCTTCATCATGGTCGCTTTCATGTGTAGAGATAGCAATACGTCTTGTGCTTTTGCTTCAGCAATTTCTTTTTCGAAGAACTCAACCAGTGCTTTCTTCTTCATTACTGAAGAATCGATTACTTCTTTGTCTAACAGCGGAAATGCTGCTTTAAGTTCTTTAACCGAACCGTCAGCACCAACAAACTCGATTTTTACGTCTGTCGCACCTGAAACGGTGGTAGATTTTTCACTGCCAAAGAAGTCATTGCCAGACATGCTAGCGACATGTGATTTTGAATCCGCAGACCATGCACCCATTGAATGAGGATTTTTCTTCGCATAGTTCTTAACAGAAAGCGGAGCACGACGGTCTGAGTTACCTTCACGTAGAACTGGGTTTACTGCACTACCCTTAATTTTGTCGTAAGCCGCTTTAATCGCTTCTTCTTCGTAAGTCGCTGGCTCATCTGGGTAATTTGGTAGATCGTATCCTTTGCTTTGAAGCTCTTTAATCGCCGCACGTAGCTGTGGGATAGATGCAGAAATGTTTGGCAGCTTAATGATGTTCGCTTCTGGAGTTTGAGCTAGATTACCAAGCTCTGTCAACGCATCGCCAATACGTTGTTCTTCTTTCAAATGCTCTGGGAAGTTAGCGATAATTCGACCTGCTAGTGAAATATCACGAGTATCTACATTGATGCCAGACGATGCAGTAAACGATTGGATAATTGGTAGTAGTGAATAAGTTGCTAGCGCCGGTGCTTCATCAGTGATGGTGTAGATAATTGTAGGCTTTTCTGTAGGCATGAAATTTCCCTATATTTTAATCAACTTGTTGGTTGATCAACTCAATTTCTGAGTTGGTTTCTTTGACGCACTGCGCTTATGAGAAGTACGATTCAACTCGATAACGCAACATGCGGTGTGCACCCTTTGTTATAGTTTGAAGCGCTGGGCTCTGAATCCATGAGTGCACTGATATAATTAAACAATTCACACGAAATAGTCTATCATTCTGTGCGCGTTTATTAAATTTAGGCGCGCAAATGATATCCGATCATAAGAAAAGTTGAAACTTTCAAACACAGTTCATTTACATTTTTGTAGGGTAGTTAACATGTCATCTCGCACAGGTTATGAAAAAGGTCGTCGTAGTCATCAATCTAAAGAGGGGCATTTTAAACGTTCTGAAAAGTCTGACCGTCCCCGTACCACAACAAGTAATAAGCGCCGCTATACCCGAGCAACACAAAGTCAAAAACCGCGCATCAACCCACAGGACCGCAAAGTAGTTGTGTTTAATAAACCTTATGACACGCTTAGCCAATTTACTGATGGTGATGGACGTAAAACACTCGCTGACTACATTCCGGTAAAAGATGTCTACGCCGCAGGTCGATTAGATCGTGATAGTGAAGGCCTGATGGTGCTCACAAACGACGGTATTTTGCAGGCAAAACTAACACAGCCTAAATCTAAATCCCCTAAAACGTACTGGGTACAAGTCGATGGTGCACCGGAAGATGCCGATCTTGATAAACTGCGTAAAGGGGTAAAACTGAAGGACGGGATGACGCTACCAGCGAAAGTTGAGGTGATGGATGCGCCCGAGATCTGGGAAAGAACGCCACCCGTGCGCTTTCGTGCCAATATTCCTACTACCTGGCTAGCGATAACCATCATCGAGGGAAGAAACCGACAAGTGAGACGCATGACCGCTCATATCGGCTTCCCTACTCTGCGTTTGGTGCGTTTTTCTATGGGGAACATCGAGTTAGGCGATCTACAGCCGGGGGAGTGGAAAGAAATAGAGCTCTAGCCACTCTAATGAAAAAAGCCAGTAGCATCAGCTACTGGCTCTCTAAAAGCAGTCATCGACGTTGAGTGCGTACGATTACTGTTGGTCAACCAACCACTTACGGAAGGCTTTACGCTCGTTTGGCGACAATTTCAAATACGTCATTTTCGCTTTTTGCATTTCCAGGCTATCTGGACCAGCAGACGTCGCTGCCTGCTGCGTACCGTTTACTACACTCGCGCCGGAAGCGGGTGCGATTGCACTGCCCGCAAAACTAATGCCGTTGGCTGCGTTATAAATAGCAAGCTGCTCATCAAGGTTTGAATAAGGGAACGTGCCCTTTTTTCCCACCATTTTGACTTGGTCGTAGTTTATATCGCTGTCATTAAGGCTAACATTCCAATCAACCTTATCGCCTTCAAACACTCTTTTGGCTTGAGTTAGCTCGTTCAGTTGCGGACCGTCGATTTCCAATTCGCCACCATTGACATCCAAAGTAAGAATATAAGGTGCTGAAGTGAAGTTACCACGCTTTTCACCTCGACCTAGCATCGTATTCATACGCAATACGATTTGATTCGACCCCGTCGCAAGCATAAATGGTTCATCCATCTGTTTTGCATCTTGGCTATTGATAAATAGCACTTCAACTCCTTGAGCCGCATCTAGTTCCGTCAATGAACTGGTATTCGCATACGCATTAGGGACACTCAGCGCAGAAAGCGCCATTAAAATCGAAGTCCAAATTGTACGTTTCATGATTTAACCCTTTTTTATCATTAAGTTTTATACCCAAATAATCTCGAAGCCTGATATCACCATGCCTATAAGCTCAGTTGGGTATAACGCTTACCGCTTACCTATATAATCAATCCCTATATAACCAAAAAGGCCGCATAAATGCGACCTTTGAATTACATTCAACTTGATATCAAGTTATTAGAATGTGTAGTACATACCAGCTACAGCACCATCAGCTTCTGTTTTGTTGTTGCTGTCTGTTTTGTTTTCGTAATCAGAGTATTCTACGAATGCTGCGATGTTGCTAGAAACTGCGTAGTCTGCACCAACAGTGTAGTAGTTGATTTCTTCGTCGTTGTCACCTTCAGTGAAACCGAATGAAGTGTAAAGACGTGCTTTTTCGATTTGGTAGTCTAGAGCAGCAGAAATTGTTTCTAGATCAGTAGCGCCATCGATGTCTTCAGACACGTAGTTCACTGCTGCGCCGAAGTTAGCGATGCTCATACGTGCTGCTACACCCATGATTTGGTGATCATCACCATGGCCACGGTTACCTTGATCTTGGTAAGTAGCGCCTACAGTGAACATTTCGTTAAATGCGTACTGAGCAGATACACCGTATGCTACATCTTCATCTTCGTTAGAAGATAGGTAAGAGTCAGCAATTAACTTAAGACCGCCAGTTGTGTACTTAAGTGAAACTGCATGGCCAGCAGACTCTAGAGAACTAACGAAGTCATCCATGTAACCGAAACCTTCGTTAGTGTTATCGATTGTGATTGCGTCTAGAGAATCACCGAAGTCACCAACTTCACCAGCAGCGATACCGAAGTTTTCACCAACGCTGAAGCCGAAGTAAAGGTCGTCAGTTTTCATTGAATGATCATCATCCAACTTGCCTTCCCAACCGTTGAAACCGTTGCCGTTTTCGATTTCGAAAGAACCGAATGCAGTTACGCTGTCGTTTAGCTTGTGTGTTGCATCGATCTGGATTTTAGCCCATAGGTCTACGTCAAGATCAGAGTCAGATTCAGTAGCTACACCAGCGCTAGTTACTGTTGTTTCAGCAGCACTTAGGTAAGTATCGATTTCACCTTTTACGTTGAACGCTGTAGTACCGTCGTCGTAGATGTTGCCTGCAGCAAGTGCAGAAGTAGATACAGTTGCAACTGCTAATGCTAAAAGAGTCTTTTTCATAATTAATCCACTGCCTTTTCTTAGTTTGGGATATCCTTTCCGAATTCCCTTTTTTTATTTTTTTGAGCGCTAGCGTTAACTGGTTGTTACGCAATGCTTTCCCAAAATCTGAACCTAGAGTGCAAAAGATTGTTCTGCCTGTCAAATTTTCTAAACTCGAATGTAAAAAAACAAAAAAGATCTTATTTAACAACAAGTTGATATTTTACATATCATTTTTTAGATTAACATCTAAACAATAAACTTGATTTTTTCACAATTACACAACCATTAATTACAAATATAAACACCACGTTCGGATTAAAAAATAACCACTAAATTAGATTTTTATTCTTTTATTTTTATAAAATAGAGGATTTTATATATAAATACTAATGAACTCGATTTCATTTAGATTAGGTTCAATCTTTTTTTGTGAAGAAGATCCATATTCCGAACAAAAGCATTCCATTTTGTGAACTACTTTACAGCTAGTGATGTGTGCTACTATTCGCCTCCAACGCATTTGAGGCCCGTATGCTGACCAGTAACATTCAAAAATCGATTCGCCATAGCTACCAGAACTTACAAGCTCAGCTTGATAACTTTGTTCCTAGAAGAGCGCAAAACTATCTCGTTGCTGAAATAGCAAAAACACTTTGTGGCCAATATCATAAATCTAACCGCATGCTGGTCGCAGAAGCAGGGACTGGTATAGGTAAGTCTCTCTCCTACCTGATGGCAGCCATTCCAGTCGCCGTTCACAACAATCGCAAAGTGGTGATATCTACTGCCACTGTCGCGCTACAAGAGCAGCTTATTAACAAGGATTTACCTTTATACCGCCGACTAACGGATAAAGAGTTTTCTTTTATTCTGGCAAAAGGTAGGCAACGTTATTGTTGTGCAGAAAAACTTGCTACGGCGAGCGGGGTCGATGGCGGCCAATTAGCAATGTTCGAAACCAAGCCTAAGAAAAAAGATATTGAGCTGTTGGAGACGATGTATCGCTCTCTAGCTCAAGGCAAATGGGACGGGGATCGTGACTCGTGGCCAAAACCTATTGATGACCAGCTGTGGCAGCTTATTGTCAGTGATAAGCACAGTTGCAATAACAGTTTGCCAGGACATCGTGGTTGTCCTTTTCAAAAGGCTCGCTCAGAGTTAGATAAAAACGACGTCATCATTGCAAACCATTCTCTAGTAATGGCTGATGCCGACTTAGGGGGTGGCGTGATTTTACCAGAGCCCGAAAACACCATTTATGTCTTCGACGAAGCGCATCACTTACCGCATGTCGCGCGCGATCATGCGTCTGCATCAGCGAGTTTGAAGGGTGCTGCCGCGTGGTTAGAAAAGCTCAATCAATCAATCAGCAAGTTTTCCTCGCTAGCGGATGAAAAACGCGTATCTCGATTCCGAAATGATTTACAGGAATCCGTGCAAACCTTGATACCTGAGCTTAGCCAGTTGGCAAAGCAGTTTGACCCTGCCCACTTTGACCAAGACATTTATCGCTTTGAGCACGGAGAGCTGCCGACGTGGTTGGAGAATCAATCAAAAGATCTCAAACAAGCGAGTAAGAAAGCGAATCAAAGTGTCGCAAAAATCGCCGATCTTATCGCTGAGCGTGTAAAAGATGGGGAACTTTCGACCAGATTAGCCGAACCTGCGCTTGCGGAGCTGGGGTTTTATATCCAACGTTTGGAAAACCTCGCCCAAGTTTGGCACCTGATGGCTGAACCGACACGTGAAAAAGGCGCGCCTCTGGCGAGATGGTTACAAAAACACCCAGAGCGTGAAGGAGACTTCATCGTCAGCGTTTCCCCGTTGGAAATCGGCTGGCAGCTTGACCAACAAATTTGGAGTCGCTGTATTGGTGCGGTATTAGTATCGGCAACGATTAGAGCACTAAATTCGTTCCATTACTTTTGTCATCAAGCTGGCATTGATGGTAAACCAGAGTCTGGCACTCAGTTTTTAGCGTTGGCTTCACCATTTGATTATCAGAACCAGGCTGAGTTACTTATTCCAGCGATGAAATATGAACCGCCTGCACCTCAGTTTACTGAATATCTTATTGAGATATTGCCTAAGTACTTAGAAGACAATAAAGCCAACTTAGTATTATTCTCTTCTTACTGGCAAATGAACCAAGTCGCCGAGGCCTTGTCTACAGACTTTGTTAAGCGAGGCTGGGCGTTGCAAGTACAAGGTGAAAGCTCGCGCCAAGAAATTCTAAAAAAACATAAAAAGCTAATAGAAACAAATAAAACCAGTGTTCTATTTGGTACCGGAAGCTTTTCTGAAGGACTTGATTTACCGGGTGAGCTTCTCGAAAATCTGGTCATTACCAAGATACCATTTGGTGTTCCGACTTCTCCTGTAGAACAGGCTCATTCCGAATACATCGAAAAGAAAGGCGGAAATCCATTTATGCAGATCACTGTACCAGATGCGAGTAAAAAGCTGATCCAAGGCGTTGGTCGGTTACTGCGAAAAGAGCGCGATTCTGGTAGAGTAACCATTCTAGATAGACGCCTTGTCACAAAGAGATATGGGCAAGCGTTAATCGACTCGCTGCCGCCATTTAAACGTAAAATAGAATATTAGAAGAAAAACCATTTATGGAAATGATTGAGCCAGGCATGTTGCTGGTGTTGGCGCTTGTCGCTTTTGTTGCTGGATTCATCGATGCCGTTGCTGGTGGTGGTGGTATGCTAACCGTCCCAACGTTGTTATCTTTGGGGCTTCCACCCCACATCGCTCTGGGAACAAACAAACTCGCCGCGACGTTTGCCTCTTCGACGGCGGCTTTCACCTACTACAAAAAGCGTTTATTCCGCCCAAGATGCTGGGGAAGATCCTTCGTTGCCACCCTAATAGGAGCAACCGTTGGTACGCTGTTTGTCGACGCTATCAGTACCGAGTGGTTAGAGAAAGTATTGCCGCTGATCATCTTGGCAGCTGCTCTATATACCGTTTTCCATAAAACGCCGAAAACGACACACCAAAGTCCAATACCAGAGCCGTGCCCTCGACTACATAAAAAGCAATATGCACAAGGCTTTTCACTTGGCTTCTACGATGGGCTGGCAGGTCCGGGCACGGGGGCATTCTGGACGGTGAGCTCAATGGCACTCTATCGACTGAATATCCTACTTGCTTCTGGCCTGGCAAAAGCAATGAACTTTACCAGTAACTTTACTTCCCTCATTACTTTTGCAGTGTTGGGGCATATCAACTGGGTGCTAGGCTTAACGATGGGGCTATGCTTAATGGCAGGTGCTTTTGTCGGCGCTCATTCTGCGATTCACTTTGGCGCTAAATTCATTCGCCCGGTATTCGTTACCGTGGTGAGCATACTTGCGATTAAATTGGCTTATGATGCTTGGTTTGTAGGGTTAACATGAACATCGATCAACTTTCAGCACATTTAGAGCAGATGGCAAAACAAGCCGCCATGCTTGATCGTCAAAGGGGTGAGCATCATGTGCCGCTTTTTGATGAACGTCTGTTTAGCTGTCGTTCTCGATTGCTCACACCTTGTGTCAAAGAAGCCAAGTCAACACTGGGTGCCATCGTTCGAGAGCAGAACGAAGGCAAGTTAACTGCCCTGCGTGCTGAATATCTTACTGAACGTTTGGTCGCACAGATTGCTGCCATCCAGCGGGAAATCTCAACCACCAAAATCCGTAAAAACGAAATCAAGCACAGCAGCCATTTTCGAAAACCGATCAATGTTCTGTATCAAGAGCTTGCTCAGCATCAAGAGTGGGCTCGTCGTTTACGAGAAATGGTACTTGAAAAAGAGAGAGCAGTAGCAACAGCTCCGAGTTTCATGCGCGCAGAAGCGCAGAAGGTTTTACTCGCTACAGAACAACGGCTGGAACGCTGCGAAGCGGCGTTAGTTAAGCTCGAAAACCAAATCACTCACAGGGAAAAACATCAGTAATGTCTGACCAACCAACCTCTCCTCTTGACGATGCACCAGATGATGTAAAACTGGCCGTCGACCTCATCTACTTACTCGAATCAAACGAAGTTGACCCTGAAGTTGCGTTAAGTGCTTTGAAAATAGTGCAAATAGATTTAGAGAACAAATTAAAATCTAAACAGTAAGCTAGATTTAGCAATTGCCACTACATTTTGTTCGAGACAAAAGCTTTTTAATCGCGGAGAGAGGCGGACGGCTAGTTGTTTGTAGCCTAGCCATTCTAAGCAAAACACCTCTCAACAAAGAGTAAAACGCTTTTAGCGGGGGCAGTATTTGTGGCTCTTTTATACTGCGTTATCGGCTTATCAGTTAGGTCAACAGACACTGGGCATGGATTATGAAAATACATTAATAAATGCTAACTGGGATTAGTATATGAGGTTTATGACATGATTAGGTTCCAACTGAAAAACCTTATTTACCATATAAGATGGCCAATAACTGGTGCCAATAACACAGTAATCATACCAGCGAGCATCATCGCAACGCTGGATATGACACCTTCAGAACTTCCCAGTTGATAGGCTTTTGCAGTACCCGCTCCGTGAGCAGAAGCTCCCAGACTTGACCCCTTACCCAAGCGAGAACGAATGGATAAAACGGTAAGAATTACTTCTCCAACAGCCATTCCTATGACACCAGTCATCACGACAAATAATGCCGTTAAATCTTCTTGACCACCTATCAATTTACTCGCTTCAACCGCAAAAGGCGTCGTAATAGAACGCATTGCTAAGCTTTTCTGCAAAATCGCTGACAGACCAAAGATTTTGGCCAACAAAACAGAGCTTCCTATGGCTACAAAAATGGACGTAAGAACACCAATTGACATGGATAACCAATGCCGTTGAATAAGACGACGGTTGTCATATACAGGAATAGCAAAAGCAACAGTGGCAGGGCCAAGCATCCACAACAGCCAATGAGACTCTGACATATAAGATTGATAAGGAATATGAAAAGCGAACACGACCACAATCAGCAACAAGGGCGCCAGCAACAAAGGCATCAAAAAAATCGTTTTTTTACGCTGATAAAGTATTTTGCTCAAATAATAAAAAACAACCGTCATCAATAAACACAATATACCCAATCCAAAATCTGTTTCGAACATAGTTAGTGCTCCGTATGTTTTGTCAGTTTTTGGTAGTGTCTGTTGCTTTTTCTCCGGGACAACTGCAACTCAAAACGATAAACACGATCAACAACCGCAGCCGTAATTCCCAAAACTAAAACTGTACTAATCAGTAATACAACAAATATTCGTAATCCTTCCGTTTCTATCAGTGATTGGTATTTCACCACGGCAACTACAGCTGGCACAAAGAACAATAGCATTTCAGCTAACAGCCAAGTTGCACCTTTACGTAACCAGCTTGCTTTGATCACACCAAGAAACAGACACAACAGTAATATCAACATCCCAGCCAAATTAGCTGGCACCGGAAAATTAAACTGTTTAACCAAATACTCGGCAATCCACCATATCGCAGATAACAAGCCAATTTGCAGCAAGGTAAGCAATCCACCAGTAAATACCTTCATGACTTCTTACTCCATTCTGAGATTTTGATCACATTATATCCAGAACAAAAATAGTCATATAGTGAATTTTTATTATCAAAATCATGCCAAAATGGAATAGTTTTCTAATAGCTAAATTGAGCAAAGCATGGACATTAAATCACTCCGTTATTTTGTCGAACTCATTGATCAAAAAAGTTTCACCCGGGCTTCAGAAAATTTATACGTGACCCAGCCAACAATCAGCAAAATGATACAAAGTCTCGAACAGTCTGTTGCACAACCACTGATACATCGTGAGGGGAGAAAGTTCTGGCTAACGGATGCAGGAGAAATCGTATATCTTCGGGCAAAACAAATATTAGAGACAATGGCACAATTAAACTCCGAACTCATTGATCTCAACAAATTAGAACGAGGTCATCTTCGCTTAGGCATCCCACCTATGGTTGGTCCCCTGTACGCTGGATTAATTCGCCAATATAAACAACTCTACCCGAATGTAGAACTAACGATCGTCGAATACGGAGGCAGGAGGATTGAGCAGGCACTTATCGAAGGCGATCTTGATGTTGCAATCACCATGTTAGCGACTCAGAATAGAGATTGCTTAACAAACCTTGTCCTTGATGAATATCCCATTCATGCCATTTTACCTGACACAACTTCTTGGTCAGAAAAAAGCTCGATCTCATGGGAAGAGCTAAAAGAGGAACCTTTCTATATCTACACAGAAGAATTTACTTTGAGTGATTACATTCTGAGCCAATGCCAACAAGCAGGGTATTCTCCGCAAATTTCAGCCCGTAGTAGCCAGTGGGACTTTCTCGTTGCTCTCGTGAAAAGTGGAGTTGGTGTGACCTTTCTTCCCCAACCTTTATGTAATCGTATTCTTGACGAAGATCTGCTGATAATACCTATTCAGCCCTCCATCAATTGGCAACTTGGCGTGGTTTGGAATCAAGAGAGATATATCTCTAAAGCTGCAGAGGCATGGATTAAACTTTGTCAGGAAAGTGGAAGGAGCCATGCATAGCCTAAAGCAAGGGCTTTCATGCGTAATGGCGGTAATATCCTCGATTTGAAAGCGGCACTAGGTCATGTCAAAATTGAACAAACGATGGTTTACGCCAGATCACCTTTCGTCGGTAGTCAATTTCAACCCGATCAGCGGCCTCAAAGTATAGCGATAAAAATGGCGACAAAGTGGCGGCGTTACTCAACAAACCTCGCCATCATCCATCAAAATACACTTTATTAGTTTTCAAAAACCCTTTAGCCAAAAGGCATTACAAGGGATAACAATAGGTTCAAAAGTATATGAAAGTAATCAGCTTTAACATCAACGGACTCCGTGCAAGACTGCATCAGCTCCAGGCGCTCATCGACAAACACCAGCCTGACGTTATTGGGCTTCAGGAAATCAAAGTCCACGATGAAGCGTTTCCAATAGCAGATGTCGAAGCCATGGGTTACAAAGTGTATTTTCATGGTCAAAAGGCGCACTACGGTGTTGCGATGCTTTGTAAGCAAGAACCTATCAGTGTGCAGAAAGGTTTTCCAACCGATAACGAAGAACATCAAAAGCGCATGATCATGGCGACCTTTAAAGACGAAAATGGTGAAAAGGTAACGGTACTTAACGGCTACTTCCCTCAAGGGGACAATATTAGCCACGAAACCAAATTTCCGTATAAGCGCCAGTTCTACAAAGACCTAATGACATACTTGAATGATCATCATAGTAACGATGAACAATTAATTGTTATGGGCGACATCAACATAAGCCCAATTGATGACGACATCGGCATTGGCGAGCCAAATCGCAAACGCTGGCTAAAAACGGGCAAATGTTCGTTCCAGCCAGAAGAGCGTGAATGGCTGAAAATTTTATTAGACTGGGGCTTTGAAGATACTTTCCGTAAACTGTATCCAGAAGTGAATGACCGTTTTTCGTGGTTTGATTACCGTTCTCGCGGTTTTGATGATAACCGTGGTCTACGAATCGATGTGATTTTAGCGACGCCTTCACTGGCACAGAAATGTATCGAATCAGGTATCGACTATGAACTGCGTGGGATTGAAAAACCATCTGACCACGCCCCTATCTGGTCAACGTTCAAGTAATCCTTCCTCACCTAAATAAAAAGAGCGCATTGATGCGCTCTTTTTATTTGTTGCTGCCATTGGTCTTATTGGCTTAGTGGTCGAGAATAGGCTAGCAATCGCTTTTCTGCCTGTTTAAAACACCACAGAATGATAAACGTCAGCGACATATAGAATAAACCCGCCGTTAAGAACGATTCAAATGGAGCGTAGTAACGTGAGTTAACCAAACGAGCTGCGCCGGTTAGATCCATGATGGTTACAATGCCCGCTACCGCACTACCGTGCAGCATGAAGATCACCTCGTTTGAATATACTGGTAATGCTCTTCGTAATGCACTCGGTAAAATGATACGACGGTAAGTCTTAAATTTACTCATTCCATACGCTTTAGCCGCTTCTACTTCGCCTTTTGGTAAGCCATTAATTGCGCCTCGGATAATCTCCGCCGTGTAAGCTGAAGTATTCAATACAAAAGCAACCAGTGCACAAAACCAAGCGTTTTCCCAAAGGGTATCTTTGACCGGGAAGAACTGGTCCATACCGTAATAAATGAGGTATAGCTGAACCAGTAACGGTGTCCCACGGAAAAAGTAGATAAACGCCCATGCTGGCATGCTTAACGCGTAGTTTTTACTGTTTCTTGCTATCGCCATTGGGATAGATACACTCAGCCCAATGATAAGCGAAATGCCCACCAGCCATACCGTTGTCCAAAGTCCACTTAGATAAATCGGGAAGCTTTCAATAATCAGTGAAAAGTCCATAACTTACCTCGCGTGAATACTGAACTTGCGTTCAACAAGTTTAAGCAAACCTGTAGAAACACTGGTAAAGAATAGAAAGATGATCGCAACGGCCATGTAAAACGTAAATGGCATTTTCGTCGAGCCAGCTGCTAAAGAACTCATTCTCACCATATCATCCAGACCGATGATAGAGACCAGCGCCGTAGTTTTAAGCAGAACCAACCAGTTATTACCAAAGCCAGGTAAAGCATGGCGAATCATCTGAGGCAAAAGAATTCTTCTGAATGATAAAACAGCGTTCATACCATAAGCTTTCGCCGCTTCAAGCTCACCTCTGTCTACGGCCATGATCGCACCACGGAACGTTTCTGCCATGTATGCGCCAAAGATAAAGCCAATGGTCAGTACACCAGCAATAAATGGGCTCACGTCGATGTAATCTGGCAGATATGCCGTCCACTCATGGTTAGGATCACTCGATGCAAACCACTCATTTAGCGTTTCATTGATAGAATAAAGGCTGTTATTCAAAAGTATTTGTCCACCAAAGAAAATCAGCATCATCAGAACCAGATCTGGGATACCACGAATAATGGTGGTGTAGAGAGTGGCAATCGCTCTTGCCCATTTGTAAGGTGATAACTTGGCTAAAGCACCAAGCATGCCCAATATCACTGCAAGCAGCAGAGAAAGCACTGCAACTTCAATAGTTACTAAAGCTCCTGTAAAGATGGAAGCTTCGTATCCTTGTAAATCCAGCATAGGTGAGTTCCTAATCCCTAAACTCAAAAAATCGACCGTTGACTACTTCTAGGAACAGGCCAACGGTCGCTTAATTACGACTTATTCGCCGTACACATCGTAGTTGAAGTATTTACCAGCAAGTTGTTGGTAAACACCTTTCTCACGTAGTGACAGAATCGCAGCGTCTAGTTTTTGCGTTAAATCTTTGTCTTGCTTGCGAACCGCGATACCAAAGCCTTCACCAAACCATTTAGGATCCGTTAAAGATGGGCCAACAAACTCATACGCATCGCCACCAGCTTTGTTAAGAACGCCTTCCTCCAGAGCAGAAGCGTCACCTAGAACAGCAGCTACACGACCGTTAGCAAGATCAAGATAAGCTTCATCAAATGAGCCGTAACGTACGATCTCAACTTTGTCACCGTAGTTGTCAGTCAGGTATTTATCGTGTGTAGTTGCACGCTGTACCGCGATTTTCTTACCGTCTAGTTTGTCAAAGTCTAGATCAGCGCCTTTCTTCGCAATAAATTTGTTTGGAATAAGTGCGTATTTGCCAGTGAAATCAACTTTCTTCTTGCGCTCTTCTGTAATCGACATTGCCGCAATGATTGCGTCGTATTTGCGCGCCAGTAGAGAAGGAATGATGCCATCCCAGTCTTGAGCAACGATTTGACACTTCACTTGCATTTCTTCACAAAGTGCATTTGCCATGTCAACGTCAAAGCCTTTTAGAGAGCCATCAGTTTCAGTCCAGCTAAACGGAGGGTATGCACCTTCAACACCAAAGCGAACGGTTTTCCATTCTTTCGCTTGAACGGCGCCAGATACAGCCGTTGCAGCAAGCGTTGCTGCTAATAACCACTTTTTCATTTCCGTACTCCTGTGATTTCCATTTTATTTAATTTTGTATGTTGTGTTTACATAGGAGGCAAAAAACTGCCTCCCAAAGATCTCTTAATAAATCGATGAGATAAACTGTTGTAAGCGAGGTGAATCTGGATTGGTAAACAACTTGGCAGGATCACCCTGCTCTTCAACCAGTCCTTGGTGAAGGAACATGACGTGGTTCGATACATCACGAGCAAACGCCATTTCGTGCGTCACTACCAACATCGTACGACCTTCTTCTGCCAAATCTCTCATTACCCCTAACACTTCGCCTACTAATTCTGGATCAAGCGCTGATGTCGGCTCATCAAACAACATGACTTCTGGATCAACGGCTAGCGCACGAGCAATCGCGGCACGTTGCTGCTGACCACCAGATAAATGTCCTGGGTAGTAATCCTTACGCTCATACAGACCTACTTTCTTAAGCAGTACCTCTGCGTTTTCAATAGCTTGAGCTTTAGGCACACCCAATACGTGAACGGGTGCTTCAATGACATTTTCTAGAACAGTAAGATGAGACCATAGGTTAAAACCCTGGAATACCATCGCTAGACGAGAACGAATTCGCTGAACTTGCTTTTCATTCGCGGGAACAGATTCACCAGCTCGGTTATTCTTCATTTGAATAAGCTCACCGTTAACCCAAATCTCACCAGCGGTTGGTGTCTCTAATAAGTTGATACATCTGAGAAAAGTACTCTTACCGGAACCGGAAGAGCCAATGATAGAGATAACATCCCCTTTGTGTGCAGAAAGAGAAATCCCCTTAAGTACTTCGTTTTGTCCAAACGTTTTGTGCAGGTCTTTTATATCTAGCGCTGGTACATCAGTCATGCGCTTTACTCCCTGTGTTTTTTTCACTGCTGTAAGGGACTCCGCCCTATCTATTTCGGAACAAATTAGCACCCCGGCTTGAAAGTTGCAACAAATGATTAACCTAAATAAACCGAATAGTTAGATAGGATAATCAAGTTAATATGCAATATTTAGCACTATATGCTTTATTACTTGAATATTATGTATAAAAAAGCCCCTACAGTGAGGGGCTAAATATATTATAAAAGTGTTAGTTAGTTCTCTCTAACAACAGTGTTTTGGTCTGAGCAACGCGGTTACTAATCGCTCTTACTTCTTGTTCATTCTTCACGATACCAAGTACATCTTCTGTCGTGTCTTTACCCTCACCATTCGCATAAGCTGCCAGAAAATCAGCCACTTGAATATAGCTATTTTCTTCAGTAAAAACATAACTTTGAGAGATTGAAGCACTATCTGAAATCACAAGACTGCTTTCTATATCAGATGGCACACTTGAATAATCAAGTTCAGGTACGATAACTCTATCATTGATGTGTGAGTAAACAGAGTGACGTACAACGTAAGGAGTTGAACCATCCCAAGCACCTTGCTGGTAGCTTACTCGTTGCAGACCACTTTCATTACCCAAACCAATACTGTCACTTAAATAGACCGTACGGTTAGAAACACCAGGTTTGGTATCTTGTGTGTTGCTTACGGCAAAAAGTGAGGTGTCATCAACGTCAATAGTCCAATCGTCGCCTACTACGTCCGTGTATTGCGCTTCCCACCCAGAAGTCACAATGGTTCCATCTACACTGAATGTCCAAACATCGCCATTTAGTTCGTCAGGGTGATAAAACGCGCTTGTTCTCGACACTTCCGCTAAGCGATATGAGAAGTTCTTATAAATCGTGTCAATATCAATGGTTGTAAAATCAATACCAGAGCTACTCACTGATGGCGTAGATGACGAACCCGCAAATACCATTCGGCTATCCGTCCAGTCCTCAAAGCCGTATTGATAAAGAGCAGAACGGGAAGAGGTTCGATACTGCGAAATCATCGTTTTTTCAGTGCTTACGGCTGACAATGTTTCACCTTTCGTGAAGCGTGATTCGTTTGCCGTGACGGTTTCATACTGAGAATCAAAGTAGAAGGTTGAATATGGGTTACCAGCTGCGTCTTCAGCAACTTTGTAGTCTAGGCTGGCCTTGCTTGCGATTTTATCGTTACTGCCCGTCAAACACGTCGTGTTGCTCACATTCGTTTGAGCGGACAGATAGACATTGCGTAATGAAGAATCAGACTCTAACAACTGTTTTGAAAACGTCAGTGCATTAAGAATAGTGCCGTTAGCCTCTTGAATAGTCACGCTCCCCTCATCCGGAATATCTTGCAGAGTTATCGTCAACAGATCATTGCTTGCCGTCACTACATCTCCGACACGCTCACCCGATGCATCTGAATAGTAAGCCGTTAGCTGGTTGTCGATCACACCACCTATTGCATGATAATTGAGGACTTGTTCTATACCATTAGTCGTAAACCTGTCGTAAATAGTACAAGAGCCATTACTGCTTAACGCTTGAGTTTCAGGAGTCACAAAAGTGAACTTATACAGCGTTTTGGGTGTGCTACTGCCGCCACCGCCGCCTCCACAACCGACCATTAATCCCGAAATGATTGCCACTAACGGCACTATTTTAAGCTGTTTCATGTTTTCTTCCTAAACTGAGCGGCAATGATTAGCCAAAAAAGTTGTCTTTTCGGGTTTAAGCAAGATTGAAGCCAGCTTTATATGCATTTGATCGATAACTACATTTCACGTGCCACTAGTGTTATATCGTCTCAGTAATTTCTAGTTTTATGCAACTTGTGTAATGAAATTACGTCCTATTTGGCCCTATCATTCGTGGAACTGACACATTTTGTAGTTTTATTTCACATCGATTATTTAAAGTGATCTAAATCAATCACCCAAAATGGCTATCTTGTTAGACTCCAGCCACCATTTGAGGAAAATTTTGTGCCTCAACACAACAAGTTATTAGCTATGCTTAGGCGCAAGGTTAACGTGCAACAAATCTAATAATAGCTAGCATAGGGCGCACCGTATTACGCGGGACAGCGCAACTTAGTTAAGAATTCATAACTTTTAAATATATGAGGAATCTATGTCAGACGCAGTGAATAAAGTGCACTCTGATTCAGATATCGAGACCAAAAGCTACCGTGAGCTTCATCGTCCAGCATCTGAATTCGAAAGCCGTTCAGACTATCTAGACCACGAACTGCAAATCATGAAGCCACGTCGTTTTGGCTTAAACTTGCCGGGTCGTGATTTCCGTTTCGAGCTTGAAGATTTTGTTCCTGCGATTGCGGGTACGATCGGCATTATTGCAATGTACTCTGCGGTAATGATGTCTTGGGCTGAAGGTTTAACCCAAGCCTGGGATCATGTGCATTTAACAAAAGAGTTTGCTATCGAAGTCGCTCGTGTAGAAATGCTTATCCCTGCACTCCTTTTCTGTGTCTTGGCTTCAGGCGTCTTTAACCCTAAAGCTAACCTTGCTGGTAACCATGGTCCGATGATTCCATTGATCGGTACTATTGCGCTTGCAGGTGCACACCCTCTCGCACTCGCTATCTTAATCGGTATCTTTGGCCTTCTACTCTCCTTTTTCAAAGGCGGCTCAAAACTCGTCAACCTCACTTCTGAAGGCACAGCCGGTGGATTGCTTATTTTCTTAGGCTTGACGGGTACGATTAGCCAAATTAACTCGATTCAAGCGTGGGCGACTGGCTTACAGTCAGCGGATGTAGCTGCTGGCAGCATGGGCTACGTTGGCTTTGTCGTGCTTGGTATCACTGTTGCGATTTATGCTTACCTTGCCAAAATCAATAAACGCTGGTTAGCAATCCCTGTTTGTGCGTTTACAGGTCTGGCAATTGCTTTGGTTCTTGGTGCTGGCTTCGATATTAAATTCGAAACAGAGATGGGCCTGCCTAACCTAAACCCTGTTTACTGGTGGGGTAGCACGGAAGAAGGTTGGATGCTAGGTCTGCCAAATGCAGAACACTTCATCGCTTCTCTGCCATTCGCTATTCTTGCTGTTGCAATGTGGTCACCAGACTTCCTTGGTCACCGTATCTTCCAGGAAATGAACTACCCTCGTAAGACAGAAAAAGTACTGATGGACGTGGATGACACTATGACCATGTGTTCTTTCCGTCAAATGGTTGGTACTGCAGTCGGTGGTGGTAACATCACTTCATCTTGGGGTACTTACATGATCCCGGCAGCTATCGCGAAACGTCCGATTCCAGCTGGTGCTATTCTTCTTGGTCTAATCGTTATGACGGTAGCGATTCTTGGCTTCCCAATGGATGTGGCGGTATGGCCACCTGTAATGCGCGTTGCTCTGCTAGTTGGTGTATCTCTTCCTCTACTTGAAGCCGGTATGCAAATGGTTCGTGACACGAAAGATTCACAAGCAGCAGGTATCTGTATCTTTGCATCGATTGTTGCTAACCCAGTATTAGCTTGGGCATTAACTATGTTCTTAGATAACAACGGTCTGATCGGTGATAAAGAGCGTGCATCACGCTTGTCATTCATGGATAAGATTATTATCCCTGTGACTGTGTTTATTATCTGTTTGGTTGCTATGCTAGCAGTTGGTATGCTAGAAGCTCAATATGGATTAAAAGCTTGGCTATAATGCTTAACGCTTAAAAAAATGTGTGGGTAGCGCTTGTCGCTACCCCATTTTTATCCGAAAAGTTGAGCATTTATTGATTTAGTTTAAGGTTTGCAAAAAAATTTTAGTTTAACCTGCAATTGTTGTTTCAAAAGGTAGACGTTTAAAGCAGTGACAATATTTATGGTTTTGTAACCCTAAAAAGTGATTTTAAGACTATAAATATTGTTATTCATAAGAGTGTACTGTTCCCCTATTTTTCTGGGGATAGCTGGCTCAACGGCGAAGCAGTACGTATTTTTTTCTACTAAAAAGGTAGGTATGTCATGGCAGAGCAATTTGCTAAAGCTTGGGAAGGTTTTGCTGCAGGTGATTGGCAAAACGAAGTAAACGTTCGTGATTTCATTCAGAAGAACTACACTCCGTACGAAGGCGACGAATCTTTCCTAGTTTCTGAAGGTACTGAAGCAACAAACAAGCTTTGGGCTAAAGTAATGGAAGGTATCAAACAAGAGAACGCGACTCACGCTCCTGTTGATTTTGATACATCTGTTATCTCTACCATCACTGCTCACGATGCAGGCTACATCGAAAAAGATCTTGAAACTATCGTAGGTCTACAAACTGAAGCGCCTCTAAAACGTGCGATCATCCCTAACGGTGGTATTCGCATGGTTGAAGGTTCATGCAAAGCATATGACCGCGAACTAGACCCACAAGTTAAGAAAATCTTCACAGAATACCGTAAAACACACAATGCTGGTGTTTTCGATATCTACACTCCTGATATCCTTGCATGTCGTAAGTCTGGTGTACTAACTGGTCTTCCTGACGCATACGGCCGTGGTCGTATCATCGGTGACTACCGTCGCGTTGCGCTTTACGGTATCGACTTCCTAATGAAGGACAAACTAGCTCAGTTCACTTCTCTACAAGAGAAATTTGAGAACGGCGAAGACCTTCACATGACTATGCAACTTCGTGAAGAAATTGCAGAGCAGCACCGCGCTCTAGGTCAAATCAAACAAATGGCTGCGAAATACGGTTTCGATATTTCTCGCCCTGCTGAAACTGCACAAGAAGCTATCCAATGGACTTACTTCGGCTACCTAGCTGCTGTTAAGTCTCAAAACGGTGCTGCAATGTCTCTAGGTCGTACTTCTACATTCCTAGACGTGTACATCGAGCGTGATATCGCTGCAGGTAAGATCACTGAAGATCAAGCTCAAGAAATGATCGACCACTTCGTAATGAAACTACGTATGGTTCGTTTCCTACGTACTCCTGAGTACGATGAGCTATTCTCTGGCGACCCAATCTGGGCAACAGAATCAATGGGTGGTATGGGTCTTGACGGTCGTACGCTAGTAACGCGTTCTAACTTCCGTTTCCTAAACAGCCTATACACTATGGGTCCTTCTCCAGAGCCAAACATCACGGTTCTTTGGTCTGAAGCACTTCCAGATGGTTTCAAACGTTTCTGTGCAAAAGTATCTATCGATACTTCTTCTATCCAGTACGAAAACGACGATCTGATGCGTCCAGACATGGAATCAGACGATTACGCTATCGCTTGTTGTGTATCTCCAATGGTTGTTGGTAAGCAAATGCAGTTCTTCGGTGCTCGTGCGAACCTTGCTAAAACTATGCTTTACACCATCAACGGCGGTATCGATGAGAAGCTGAAGATCCAAGTTGGTCCTAAGATGGACAAGATCGAAGGTGAATACCTAGATTACAACGAGCTATGGGAAAAAATGGATCACTTCATGGATTGGTTAGCTAAGCAGTACGTGACTGCACTAAACAGCATCCACTTCATGCACGACAAGTACAGCTACGAAGCGTCTCTAATGGCTCTACATGACCGTGACGTTAAACGTACAATGGCTTGTGGTATCGCTGGTCTATCTGTTGCTGCTGACTCTCTATCAGCAATCAAATACGCGAAAGTTAAACCAGTTCGTGACGAAGATGGTCTAGCAATCGATTTTGAAATCGAAGGCGATTACCCTAAATTCGGTAACAACGACGCTCGCGTAGATGACATCGCTTGTGAACTTGTTTCTGTATTTATGAACAAGATCCGTGAGCTTAAGACTTACCGTAATGCTATCCCTACTCAGTCTATCCTGACTATCACTTCAAACGTGGTATACGGTAAGAAGACTGGTAACACGCCTGATGGTCGTCGTGCTGGCACTCCATTTGCGCCAGGTGCAAACCCAATGCACGGCCGTGATGAGAAAGGTGCAGTAGCATCATTGACTTCAGTAGCGAAACTACCGTTTGCTGACGCTCAAGATGGTATCTCTTACACATTCTCTATCGTGCCAAATGCACTAGGTAAAGAAGAGACTAGCCAACGTGCTAACCTTGCAGGCCTAATGGATGGTTACTTCCACCACGAAGCTGGCATCGAAGGTGGCCAACACCTAAACGTGAACGTGCTTAACCGCGAAACACTAGAAGACGCAGTTAAACACCCAGAGAAATACCCTCAGCTAACTATCCGTGTATCTGGTTACGCTGTACGTTTCAACTCTCTGACTGCTGAACAGCAAGCTGACGTTATCGCTCGTACATTCACTGAATCACTATAAGACTGTCGCGAAATAACGTTATAGTAATACAATAAGAGCCGGTGCTGAAAAGCATCGGCTTTTTTTCATTTCCACCGCTAATCTTGTGATATTTCAAAAGATTTAGTTGCCTTTCTTACGTATGATGCAAAGAAAAATATTCAGTGCATTATATGAAATTCAATAAATTATTTATTCTTACTCTTTTGTCGCCAGTTGCTTTGGCATCCAACAAATCCACGGTTTCCTTTACGCTTGATAATGACGGTATTTTCGGTGTTGACCATGATTACACCAACGGCATATTTCTCTCTTACGCGACCGGACAATTAAGAAAAGAAAGTGAATGGAGCTGGCTAAGCCTAAACAACACCTCCGACACGAATGTCGATAAAATAGAGCTGGTACTTGGCCATAAAATGTGGACGCCGAGTGATATTGAAGTCGACTACCCTCTGGCGAATGATCGCCCATACGCTGGTTATCTGCACACAGAAATCAATTACCTTTCATTAACTCAAGATAAAGCTGTTCGTTATAACTTTACCATCGGCGCAACGGGCGAAAGCGCTCTGTCCGAGAAAGCACAATCTCTGGTTCACAGCATTACTGGCTCTCCAGACCCTCAAGGTTGGGATTACCAAATTGACGACTATCTGGCGTTCAGTGTTGGATACCGCGCGTTCAATAAGTTAATGCGCAGTGAAGGGAAAAGCACACAATGGGAGATCACCAACGTCAATGACATTAATGCCGGCAACTTCCGCAGTGATGTGTCTCAGGGTGTCATGTTTCGTTGGGGAACCAACTTAGGCAATAGCATCGGTGCAGCCAACATCAGTGTGGAAAGCCCCTTCTCAGCAAGCATGTTATCCAACCACGCCAGCAGCTGGTTCTTGTTTACCGGGTTTGAAGGTCGCTACCGTTTCAATGACATCACACTCGAAGGTGATCGTTCCGGCATTCCAGAACCATCTAAGCCGTATGACGTGACACTGGAACACTGGCAAACAACCGCCGTTGCTGGAGCAACTTGGTATAATCAAAGCTATGGAGCGTGCATAACCTTTACGGTGAAAACTCCAGAATATAAAGAGTCTCCAACCGATATTTATGGTACCGGATCGTTTTCTGTCTTCGCCTTCTTTTAAATAGAAAGCTCAAATGGTCAATAAACAACTCATTGACCATTTGATTAACCGTATTCCCTCACCTTCCTTGCTACAAGACTGTTTTAACCCTGCTTTTTGTAATAAAATAACAGCATTCTTATTTAAGTCATGAGAGCAAAAGATGTCAGCAACTGGTCGAATTCACTCGTTTGAGTCATGTGGTACCGTAGACGGACCTGGTATTCGTTTTATCGTCTTCTTGCAAGGTTGTTTGATGCGTTGTAAGTATTGCCATAACCGCGATACTTGGGATACGCATGACGGTAAAGAAGTTACCGTAGAAGAAATCATTGCAGAGGCGAAATCATACCGTCACTTCATGAAAGCGTCTGGCGGTGGTATCACTTGTTCAGGCGGTGAGGCTATGCTTCAACCGGAGTTTGTTCGTGACTTTTTCCGAGCGGCTAAAGCCGAAGGTATTCATACCTGCCTTGATACCAATGGCTATGTCCGTAAACACACCGATGTGATTGACGAAGTTCTCGATGCCACAGATCTCGTGATGTTGGACATCAAGCACATGAAAGATGAAGTTCATCAGGACTTAATCGGCGTGTCGAACAAGCGTACTCTCGACTTTGCTCGCTATCTGCATAAGATTGGCCAGACGACCTGGATTCGCTACGTTGTGGTTCCTGGTTACACAGATGATCCAGAAGCAGCACACATGCTTGGTGAGTTTATCAAAGATATGGACAACATCGAGAAAGTCGAGCTGCTCCCTTACCACAAACTTGGTGCACACAAATGGGAAGCGCTGGGCCTTGAGTACCCACTTGAAGGTGTGAATCCTCCGTCTAAAGAGACGATGGATGAAATCCAGTCCATTCTTTCTCAGTACCATCCAAATGTAAAATACTAGAGTGGTCCATTTTCTCTGATTAAAAATACCAGCCAAGCGCTGGTATTTTTTTATTCTGTTAAATCAAATAGGTTAAATACCTCATCCGTCCATGTAGAATAGCGCTCGCTGACGAACGTATAAGAAACAAAACAACGTTGTAGGAAATGAGTCATGGATTGGTTTAACTTAGGATCATTAATCGTTATCGCTTGGGTCGTTATTGCTTTTTGCATTCCCGACTGGAGAAAGGCCTTTTGGCCTAAGCTAGAGCAAGAGAAGTCATTTCAGCACATTGTTTTTGCCACTCTTTTTCTGTTAACGATTTTGTGGTCTGCGCAAGCAGGTGTGAAGGAAGGGCTGAAAATACACTTTCTCGCTTTGACGACGTTAACCATGATGTATGGGTGGCGGATGGCGTTTTTGCTCAGTATTCCTGCAATGATTGTTAATCATTGGATACAAGGTACCTCGCTCATCCTGTTACCAAGCTCACTGGTACTTTCCGCCCTATTCCCTATTCTGATCAGTTACTTGGTATTTCTGCTCAGTTACCACTATTTGCCTCGTAATATTTTTGTCTTTATTTTCGTTGCGGGTTTCTTCAACGGGGCAATTACCGGCAGCTTGCATCTGCTGATCAATTCGTTCTATCACTTGTCTGTCGGTCATTACGACTGGGAAACGATTCAGCACAACTACTTTATTTTTGTCCCTCTTCTGGCCTTTCCCGAGGGCTTGCTCAATGGTATGTCTCTCGCTGTGCTGACCGTGTTTAAACCGGAATGGTTGAGAGTTTTCTCCGATAGAGATTATATATACAACCACTATCACAAAAAATAGAGCCCGCTTGATAGATATGGTGCTGAAAGCTAGATAAATTGAGAGTTTCTTGTCATTTTTTCATATTAAATATGTGTTGAGATCATGTTTCACACGTGTCTGAAGCGTTAACCTAAGCACATTAAAAATGTATTAGATTATTTAGTGAGGTCATCATGGAAATGTCAAACGCTCAACGTTTGATTCTATCAAACCAGTACAACCTAATGTCTCAACTCGATCCAAGTAATGCGTCAAAATACAAGCGCTTACAGACAATCGTCGAGCGTGGTTATGAACTACAAATGTGCGAATTAAACAAAGACTTTGGCCGTATTACAGAAGCAGAATGTCGTGAAATCATCGACATTATGGAGATGTATCACGCGATGCAAGAGTCTAACAACCTGCTTGACAGTGACGAGAAAGGCAAAGTCGACCAACGTCGCCTACAGTTTTTGGGATTCGATATCGCTTCGGAAGCGCAACAAGTACATTACGTACGTTTTCTAGTTGACTCTGAAGGCCTTTACCCACAATTTGACAAAGCAGATCACCATTTCAACAGCCAAATGCCAATGCTAGAGAAATACCGTCGTATGCTGCAAACATGGCGTAACTGTCCTCGTCAGTATCACTTATGTCCGAACGAGCTGGCACAAATCTTCAGTGCCTAGTTATACAAACTATTGAATAGGAGAGCTGTGGCTCTCCTTTTTATTTGCCTTATCGCCCATTATCTTTTTCACGTCAGAGCAATTTTCTCAATCTTTCTCCAAGGCTAACGATGAATCACTAACATTGGCCACCTGATGCCAAACATTTGATTTATCAATACTGAACACACCACACAATCCTGCCATTTATGCAAGAGTGATAAATATGCCACTTTTACAATAAATTCATAATTGTTAAGCAAAATTGCAAATCCCCGACTAGGCTTAAGTAGAGAAAGGCTGTGATTGAATGATTCAAATCCACCGCTCACCGTTGTGATGATAAATCTGTACTTAAAGCAAAGTCTTTGGTGTCGCATAACTTACGTCCTGTACAAACCAAATCAGAGGTCAGTACGTATACATTCAGACAACCAAGAGCATGACAACAGGTGAGTAAGCCTTCATCAACGTTCGTCGGTAGACTGACTATTAAAGGGGAAAGCGACATGAGTATTTTCGACCACTATCAATCCAGATATGAAGCTTCTAAAGATGAAGAGATGTCGTTACAGGAGTTTCTAGCCCTGTGTAAGGATGACAAAAGCGCATACGCTAATGCAGCAGAGCGCCTACTGATGGCCATCGGTGAGCCAGAAGTAATCGATACAGCCAAAGATCCACGTCTAAGCCGGATCTTCTCAAACCGCGTTATAGCGCGTTACTCAACATTTAAAGATTTCTATGGCATGGAAGATGCGATAGAACAAATTGTTTCATATCTAAAACATGCTGCTCAAGGTTTAGAAGAACGCAAACAGATTCTTTACCTACTCGGTCCAGTAGGTGGTGGTAAATCATCACTTGCAGAAAAACTGAAAGCATTGATGGAACAAATGCCAATTTATGTGCTTACCGCGAATGGTCAGCGCAGTCCGGTCAATGACCATCCTTTCTGCCTCTTTAAAGCTTCCGAAGATGGCGAAATTCTTAAAAAAGAATACGGTATTGAACAGCGTTACCTACGCTCCATTATGTCTCCTTGGGCAGCCAAACGTCTGCATGAGTTTGGTGGCGACATCACCAAATTTAAAGTCGTCAAAGTCCGCCCTTCGATCCTCGACCAAATCGGGGTAGCGAAAACCGAACCAGGCGATGAAAACAACCAAGACATTTCATCACTAGTCGGTAAAGTCGATATCCGTAAACTTGAACATTACTCTCAAGACGATCCAGATGCCTACAGCTACTCTGGCGCGCTGTGTAAAGCAAACCAAGGCTTGATGGAATTCGTTGAGATGTTCAAAGCTCCGATTAAAGTACTTCACCCGCTACTAACTGCGACTCAGGAAGGTAACTTTAACGGTACGGAAGGCCTGTCTGCGATCCCATTCGATGGCATGATCTTGGCGCACTCGAACGAATCAGAATGGCAAACGTTCCGTAACAACAAAAACAACGAAGCGTTCCTTGACCGTGTGTACATTGTGAAAGTGCCGTACTGTCTACGTGTTTCTGAAGAAGTGAAAATTTACCAAAAACTTCTCGAAAACAGTGAACTGTCACAAGCACCATGTTCACCAAGCACGTTAGAAACGTTGGCGCAATTCAGTATTCTTTCACGCCTGAAAGAGCCTGAAAACTCGTCCATCTTCTCTAAAATGCGGGTATACGACGGTGAAACCCTGAAAGACACCGATCCGAAAGCGAAAAGCTATCAGGAATATCGTGACTACGCCGGGGTTGATGAAGGCATGAACGGCCTGTCCACTCGTTTCGCGTTTAAGATTCTGTCGCGTGTATTTAACTTCGACCAAACCGAAGTAGCCGCGAACCCAGTTCATCTGTTCTACGTCATTGAGCAACAAGTAGAACGTGAACAGTTCCCAACAGAAACGGCAGAGAAATACCTCGAGTTTTTGAAAGGATACCTCGTACCTCGCTACGTCGAGTTCATTGGTAAAGAAATTCAGACCGCGTACCTAGAGTCATACTCTGAGTATGGTCAGAACATCTTTGACCGTTACGTGACCTATGCAGACTTCTGGATTCAGGACCAAGAGTACCGCGATCCAGAAACTGGCCAGCTATTTGACCGCGCTTCACTCAACTTAGAGCTAGAGAAGATCGAGAAAACAGCCGGTATTTCTAACCCTAAAGATTTCCGAAACGAAATCGTCAACTTTGTGCTTCGTGCGAAAGCCACTAACAATGGTCAGAACCCGGTTTGGACCAGCTACGAAAAATTGCGCACAGTTATCGAGAAGAAAATGTTCTCCAACACTGAAGAACTTCTTCCGGTTATCTCATTTAATGCGAAAACCTCTTCTGAAGATCAGAGGAAGCATGACGACTTTGTCGCTCGCATGATGGAAAAAGGCTATACCGAGAAACAGGTTCGCCTACTTTCTGAGTGGTACCTACGAGTACGTAAGTCATCCTAACCAAATGTTGAGTTAGGTCGCTTGTGTGAAACATGAAGAGGGCTATTTCATGGCGCAATTTATAGACCGAAGGCTCAATGGCAAGAACAAGAGCGCTGTTAACAGACAGCGCTTCTTGAAGCGCCATAGAGAGCAAATCAAGGAGTCGGTGGCAGACGCAGTGAATCGACGCTCGATCACGAATACGGAAACGGGCGAAGACGTATCGATACCGCATAAAGACATAACCGAACCGATTTTTCATCAAGGTCAAGGTGGGCTACGTGAGCGTGTCCATCCAGGTAACGATCAGTTCATTACTGGTGACAAAATCGAGCGTCCAAAATCAGGAGGGCAAGGAAGTGGCTCTGGCGAAGGTAATGCAAGTCCGGACGGCGAAGGTCAGGATGAATTTGTATTCCAAATTTCGAAAGACGAATACCTGGATATTCTTTTCGAAGATCTCGAGCTGCCGAATTTAGAGAAAAACCAAATCGCAAAAATTACCGAGTGGAAAACACATCGTGCTGGCTTCCAGACTGCGGGTATCCCCTCTAACATTGCCGTTGTGCGCTCACTCCAACAATCTCTGGCTCGAAGAACGGCCATGACAGCAGGTAAAAAGCGACTTCTCAAAGAACTTGAGGATGAGCTCTCACGTATTAAAAATATGGAGCCTGCTCAACCGTTTGAAGAGACCCGTTTAAAGAGGGAAATAACCGAACTGCGTAAGAAAATCGACAGTGTTCCGTTCATTGATACTTTCGACTTACGTTTCAAAAACTACGAAAAACGCCCTGTTCCATCCAGCCAAGCAGTCATGTTCTGCTTAATGGACGTGTCAGGCTCAATGGATCAAGCAACCAAGGATATCGCAAAACGATTCTACGTACTGCTTTACCTATTCCTAACTCGTACCTATGAAAATGTGGAAGTGGTGTTTATTCGCCACCACACACAGGCAAAAGAAGTGGATGAGCACGAGTTTTTCTACTCTCAGGAAACGGGGGGTACGATCGTATCCAGCGCTCTAAAACTCATGGATGAGATAATCAAAGCTCGTTACCCTGTCGGACAGTGGAACATTTATGCAGCCCAAGCATCCGATGGCGACAACTGGGCGGATGACTCACCGAGATGCCGTGACTTATTAGTGGATAAGTTACTGCCTAACTGTCAGTACTACTCATATATTGAGATCACACGTCGTTCTCACCAAACTTTGTGGCATGAGTATGAAAAACTCACCGAAGAATTTCCTAACTTTGCAATGAAAAATATTCGCTCTGTTGAGGATATCTTCCCTGTCTTCCGTGAACTATTCCACAAAGAAACGGCGTAAGGAGGCTAGCGATGAGTACCGCAACGAAAAACCTCTCTGGTAAAGCTCCAAAAAAGCGCAGTAGCAAGTTGCTACCTGATGGTCCCGACTGGACCTTTGAGTTGCTGGAACGATACCACAAAGAGATAAAACGTGTCGCTGAGCACTATCGCCTCGACACTTACCCAAACCAAATTGAGGTCATCACGTCAGAACAAATGATGGATGCATACTCAAGTATTGGGATGCCGATCAACTACAACCACTGGTCGTTCGGTAAGAAATTCATTCAGACAGAGCAAAACTACAAACACGGCCAAATGGGCTTGGCGTACGAGATAGTCATCAACTCCAACCCTTGTATCGCCTACCTAATGGAAGAGAACACCGTGACTATGCAGGCGCTGGTAATGGCACATGCCTGCTATGGACACAACTCTTTCTTCAAAGGTAACTACCTGTTCCAGACTTGGACAGACGCAAGCTCTATCATTGACTATTTATTGTTCGCAAAAAAATACCTGGCAGAGTGTGAAGAACGTTATGGTGTTCTGGAAGTCGAAAAACTTCTCGATTCTTGCCATGCATTGATGAACTTCGGGGTCGACAGATACAAACGCCCAGAAAAAATCTCCATTACGGAAGAGAAAGCGCGTCAAGAAGAGCGTGAGGCGTACCTGCAATCACAAATTAATGATCTGTGGCGAACCGTGCCTAGGTCGAAAACCAAAGAAGAGGACATCGTAGAGCGCTTCCCAAGTGAACCACAGGAAAACTTACTGTACTTCTTTGAGAAACATGCACCGCTACTCGAGCCATGGCAGCGTGAAGTCATCCGTATTGTGCGTAAGATAAGCCAATACTTCTACCCACAAAAGCAAACTCAGGTGATGAACGAAGGTTGGGCAACGTTCTGGCATTACACCATTCTTAACCATCTTTACGACGAAGGTTTGGTGTCTGAAAAGTTCATCCTAGAGTTCTTACACAGTCACACCAGCGTAGTAGCGCAGCCTGCGTATAACAGCCCTTACTTTAGCGGCATTAACCCTTACGCGCTCGGCTTTGCCATGTTCCGCGACATCAAACGCATCTGTGAAGAGCCAACCGATGAAGATAAGGAATGGTTCCCAGATTTAGCGGGTACCGACTGGCTAGACGCAGTGCACTTTGCAATGCATAACTTCAAAGATGAAAGTTTTATCAGCCAGTACCTGTCACCTAAATTGATACGTGACTTTAAACTGTTCGCTATCAAAGATGATGACCATAAAAACTTCATCGAAATATCGGCGATTCACGATGAGAGCGGTTATAAGAGCATCAGAGAAAAGCTCGCAGCGCAATATAACCTATCGAACCTTGAGCCTAATATTCAGGTCTTTAATGTTGATGTCCGTGGTGATCGTTCATTAACACTTCAATATGTTCCTCACAATCGCATCCCATTGGATGACAGTTATGAAGAAGTATTGAAGCACGTATATCGTATATGGGGCTTTGACGTCGTACTCCAAGAAGTGAAAGATACAGGCCATAGAGAAACGCTGGCAACGTGCCCTAAGCGTAACCAATACGACAACAACATCTGATACCGATTCCTTTAACCCCTAAGCAATACCTCAAAAGCAAAAGGCTCCAAGATTGGAGCCTTTTTATTACAGTGAAACAGCAAAGGTTACTTAGCTTCGTTAGCGACAATCGCTCTTACAGCATCTAAGTCTGCTTGAGTGTCAACACCTGCTGCTGGAGCTTCCTTCGCTACCGCAACGTGAATTTTCTCGCCATACCAAAGTACGCGAAGCTGCTCAAGGCATTCAATTTGCTCTAGCGCACTTGGTGCCCAGTTGATGTAAGTATTAATGAAACCTGCGCGGTAAGCATAAATACCAATATGGCGCATCAAAGGATTAGCAATGGTTTTATCTTGCTTGGCAAAATTGTCACGATCCCATGGAATCGTTGCTCGGCTAAAGTACATGGCATAGCCTCGTGAGTCCGCCACCACTTTTACCGCATTTGGGTTGAAGACTTCATCTTCGGAGTCAATTTCTACCGCAAGCGTTGCCATTGGAGCATCACAAGCTGCGAGATTATCAGCAACTTGACGAATGATTGATGGTGGGATTAATGGTTCATCACCTTGTACATTAACAATAATGTGATCAGCAGGGATCGCCATTTTCTCAACCACTTCAGCCAAACGCTCAGTGCCTGACTCATGGTTTGGTGACGTCATGCAGACTTTTCCACCAAACTGCTCTACCGCAGACGAAACACGTTCGTCATCGGTTGCAATAATGACATCTTCAGCACCGGCTTGCATGGCTTGTTCGTAAACCCACTGAACCATAGGTTTACCACCAATATCAGCCAACGGTTTGCCCGGTAAGCGACTAGAAGAATAACGAGCGGGAATAACGACTGTAAAAGACATTAACGCCCCTCATCCATGCTCATGGTTCTTGCTTCCGGCTCAAGCAGAACAGGAATGCCTTCTTTAATCGGATAAGCAAGACGATCCACTTTGCAGATCAACTCTTGATTATCTTTATCGTACGTCAGCTTACCTTTACACACAGGGCAAGCTACAATCTCAAGCAGACGATGATCCATAAGTCGCTTTAACCTCTTTTATTCTATTTAAAATTCGCTCTGCATCGCTTGTTGCAAACTGAGCAGATACAGGCAGATACCACCAATTATCTTGTGCGTATTCACGGCACTTGACGGCGTCTTTCTCTGTCATGATCACATTGGCTCCTTGTTGAGCCAATGTTTCTAATTCTTGCTGATCAAAATCTTGATGGTCTGCAAACCCTTTGGTGACTTTGACGTCAGCATTCAGCATATCCAGTGTATGAAAAAATCGCGGTGGGTGGCCAATGCCTGCAAACGCTACCAGGTCGTTTAACTCTGAGACTTCAACTTGCTGTTTCGTCTTCAGGTTAATCGCCTTCTCCGGCGCCAGTGACATCGCGATTTCACTTTGTTTAGCCTGACCACCATTCGTAATCACGAAATCGACTTCTTTTAGCCTTTCAACACTTTCTCGCAAAGGACCCAAAGGTATCAGACTTTCGTTACCAAAGCGTCGATTGCCGTCAACGATCACCAACTCAATGTCTCTCGCTAATGCGTAATGCTGGAGACCATCATCCGTGATCACAATATCAACGCCAGTCGCCAACAGCGCTTTAACCGCATTCGCTCTCATCGGGTCAACGGCAACGGGAACCCCAGTGCGATTATAAATAAGTTTAGGCTCATCACCGCAATGTTTCGCGGGCGTATCGACATCTAAAACGAGTGGATAGTGAGGTGCTTTAGCTCCATAACCACGTGATACAACACCCGGCTTGTAACCTAGCTGTTGTAATTGCTCCACCAGCCAGACCACAACCGGCGTTTTACCATTTCCGCCAGCGGTAATATTACCAACTACGACAACAGGTACAGGGGCTTGATACGCTTGTTTGCTCCCTTGCTGGTATTGTTTTCGCTTCGACTGACTGATTGCACCAAATAACAAACTCAGTGGCCACAGAAGCGGCCACAAGAGATATTTTAATGGGTGGTTTTCAAACCAGATTTTTTCAATCACCGCTTAACCGCCAAATTGAATTCGGTGTAATTGCGCATACGCACCGTCTTTTGAGATCAGGTCAGCATGGTTACCACGCTCGACAATCGCACCATCATCAACAACGAGGATTTCATCAGCTTTTTCAATCGTCGACAGACGGTGAGCAATCACTAGCACGGTTTTATCTTTTTGCAGCTCATCTAATGCAGCCTGAATCGCACGCTCCGACTCGGTGTCCAGTGCCGAAGTAGCCTCATCCAAAATCAACACTGGCGCATCACGTAGCAATGCACGTGCAATGGCAATACGTTGACGCTGACCACCTGAAAGACTCGCACCATTTTCACCAATCATGGTATCGAGGCCGTGCTCCATTTTGCTGACAAACTCCATCGCATGTGCGAGCTCAGCCGCTCTTTCGATATCACTGCGCTGGAAGTTATCTTCGGTTGCATAAGCAATGTTGTTTGCGATCGTATCGTTAAACAAGTGAACATTCTGGGAAACCAAAGCAAACTGTTCACGCAGGTTTCTCAGCTCGTATTCGCGGATATCGTGGCCATCAAGCTCAATCACACCGCTGTCCACATCGTAAAAACGGTTGAATAAGTTCGCGATGGTACTCTTACCGGATCCCGAACGACCGACCAGAGCGACCGTCTTACCCCGAGGAATGTCAAAGCTAACATGTTCAAGTGCAGGCTTTTCTGAACCTTCGTATGTGAAAGTGATGTCTTTTACAGAAATATCACCATTCGCACGCTCAACCTTGTGCTTACCTTCATTCTTCTCAGGTTCAAGATCGATAAGAGCAAACAACGTTTGGCTGGCAGCCATACCGCGTTGGAACTGAGAGGTCACGTTAGTCAGTGCTTTAAGCGGACGCATCAGACCAAACATCGCTGAAAATACTACGGTAAACGTACCAGGAGTCAGTTGCTCTTTAATGGAGTCAATACTCGCCAAGTACAGTACCGCTACAATCGCAACAGATGCAATCATCTGGATGATTGGGTTTGCGGCAGCCTGAGCCGTCACCAGTTTCATGCTTTGCTGACGCATTTGGTTGCTGACTTTTTCGAATCGTTGACGTTCGATGTCCTGACCACCGTAGCTCAGAACAACTTTGTGCCCCTTCAGCATTTGTTCTGCAGAAGCGGTTACGTTACCCATCATGGTTTGCATATTTTTGGAGATCTTTCTAAAGCGTTTAGAGACAACGCCAATCCCCCATGCGACAACCGGCGCTACCGCAAAAAGAACCAATGATAGCTGCCAACTGTTGTAAAACATCAGCGTCAACAGACCAATAATACTCGCCCCTTCACGAACAATACTCACTAAAGCACGGCTCGTTGCCGCTGAGACTTGCTCTGAATCATAAGTGATACGAGACAACAGGTTGCCTGTCTTTTCTTTATCAAAGTAAGACACGGGCATATGCATAAAGTGGTTAAATACAAGACGTCGTATCTGCATGACGACGTTGCCAGAAACCCAGCTCAAGCAATAATCGGAGACAAATCCACTGGTACCACGAATAAACATCATGGCAAAAATTATCAACGGAAGAGTGCGCAGGAAATCAGACTCAGCGCTGCCAAAACCTTCATCAAGCAAAGGTTTTAGTAAGGAGATCATATAGGTGTCTGAGACAGCATTAATAACTAATGCAATGATAGCAACGATTAGACCAGCTTTATAAAGGCGAATAAATTGCCATAGACGCTTGAACGTCTGCCAAGTCGTTTCATCAGTATTTATCGACATAGAAGTGCTTTATTTTCTTACATTAAGACTCTCATTCTAACCCCTTACGCAGCATCTGCCTATACCAAGGCTCAAATGTATCACTGCGTTTGGTTACAAAATCCCACTTATGTTTCGTTACTCGGATAGTAACTTGTCCACCCTCACCAGTATCAAGCCATAGTGACCCTGCATTGAGATACGAGGTCACTACCTTATCAGCAGGCATTCCCCACTGATTGTTTTTCGCCAGTGATGCTACCGCTAATGTTGGAGAGACTGCATGGATAAAAAGAGGATTGGAGGAACTTTTGCTACCGTGATGAGGAACGAGCATCACATCACTAGATAATTTTTCAGGCTCACGAAGAAGTATCCACTCACTAATCGACTCAATATCACCCGTGAACAGCATGGAAAAATCAGATTCTCGGTCTCTGAGTCTAAAGACACACGAGTGAGGGTTGTAGGCTCGTGTGACCATTTGGGGTGGCCAGAGCACTTCGATATCGAGTTGCTGCCACGTCCAATTATCACCGCTCACACAAGGTTGATACCCACTAAAATCTTGGCTGCTGCGTTTATGGCTCGGCTTGAGGTGCGTTTCAATCACTTGCCTTCCTCCTGCGTGGTCATTGTCTGAATGACTGAGAACCAAGGTATCAACCTCTCTAAATCCTCTGCGATGTAACACAGGTATAATCACCTGCTCCGCAACACTGCCCTCCGGCCAGGATTTTCCAGTATCGTAAATCAGAGCTTTACCCTCTTTTTCTACCAGAACGGCAAGACCATGACCGACATCGAGAACATCGATTCGCCAACTGGTACTTTTTTGCCCATTCCAACTTGAAATGATGATGGTAATAACGCACAGCAATAACCAACCCTGCCAAAGCAATAACCGCTTCAAAACCAAGAAAGTACAGAGAGAAAACAGTATCCACGTAAGTTCTATCGACAATGGTTGCCACGTACCAAAGGCATACTGAAGAGATTCACTTAACGGCCATAAAGAGAAATCCATCAATTGCCAAACTATTGGCGAGAATGCGGGTAGTAATAAAGAAGTAGATAACGCGATAAACATTAAAGGAACGACGACAAACCCAAACCATGGGATAAACACAAGGTTATAAGCGATGGACGATAAGCTGAAACCAGAGAAAAAATAGCCACTGATAGGTATGACAAATACACTCAAGGCAAGTTGAGTCACAAACAAGGTTCGCAGTTTTCCTCGCCAGCTACTGTTATTGAACCGCACAAAGTTAATGACCAACAGCACCATACCCACAGAGAGGTAAGACAACCAGAAACTCATACTAAAAGATGCGAAAGGCTGAATAAGTAACTGAAAAGCAACCGCCAGTAGCAACACTCGCCAGGTACTCCAGTGAACCAAACCGTATTTTAAAACAATGTAGATGACACAAACCGATACGGCACGAGTGGTTGGCAGAGAAAAATCAGCGAGCCAGGCATAACATAGCGCGACGGTTAACCCCGTGATTGAAGGCACCACTTGATAACGCGGGAAAACGGAGCGAACACTTACACCGAGCCAAAAACCAAAGCTAAAAGCCATTCCAATGTGCAGCCCGGAGATAGAGGCCAGGTGCAATAATCCACTGTCTCTCAGCCCTTGCCAGTCATCACCAGAAAGCCAGCTTCTATCAGCAAATACCAGAGCACTGATTAACGGAAAGTGGTCTAGATGGGAGATATCATCCATTACCAGATTGATTATCGACTGACGTACAGAACTTCCGTTACGAATAATCCAGTGCGCATCGCCAGTCACAATCATTCTGGCTAAAATACCATTTCCCATTGCCTGCTTTTCAGCGTCGAAACCCGCTTCGTTACGTAACCCAATAATGGGCTTTACCTGAGCCGTGGTCGTAAATTCACTGTTAACAGGGATAGGAAAGGTGGTGATAAAACGGACTTTAGGTTTAAGAAAAGGTAACAGACTTTGATCACCCACTTGTTTTATCGTCACGAGTCCTTCATATCCATGACTTATTTGATTAAAAGAGCTGTCAACTTTGCCAGTTATGGTACTATTCTCCCCTACATTAAAAAGGGCTTGTCGCTGATACTCCAATACATTGCCGTGGATGATGACTACCATTAAGCCCAAAATTACGCCTATGCTAATTAAGCCACGACGTAATTTAATTATTGAACCAGTGGTAATTATTCCCAGCAGCAGCCAGCGCCAATCTGGCATTATCGGCCACCATGCCGATGAGACAATGCTTGCGACAAATAACGCCAAGGTGCAACTTTTTTCTGAGAGAGTCATGCAGTCCTATGCCTAGAAAGCTGATAAAACGCTTCATGCCAGATCACGAGTTGATCAAACGTCAAAAAGCATTAAAAGTCTTCGGCAATGTCCTATATAACCCGAACCTTTGGTGCCTTAACCGTCGCTCTGCGTCTGGCGCGTTTGCCGTTGGTCTTTTTATGGCGTTTGTACCGCTTCCTAGCCAAATGATTATGGCGGCAGGTTTAGCCATTTTAATGGGTGTCAACTTACCGCTTTCTGTTGCTCTAGTTTGGGTTAGTAACCCAATTACGATGCCGGTTTTGTTCTACTTCGCCTACAAGATTGGCGCATGGGCTATGCATGTTCCTCCGCAACCATTTCACTTTGAGCTATCGTGGGAATTTATCATGCAGCAAATGCATACTATCGGACCACCATTCCTGCTCGGCTGTATGATATGTGGCGTCGTCTCAGCTATCATCGGCTACTTTGGTATACGCGGAGTATGGCGCTACTCTGTAGCCCGTAGCTGGAATAAACGTAAAGTAAGATAAGTCGTCGGCACAAAAAATTCAGCACTCTGATTAGCTGATGAGGAGCAGATAACGCTTAACCTGAAAAGCAATGTCGCTCGAGTATGTTAACCTGATAGCAAATACACAAAAGGACCGAATTCGGTCCTTTTTGTTTTTTTGCCTGCTTTGATTTTACTTCGCACTTAAAACCGCAGCTGGGTTTAACTTAGCCGCGCGAGAGGCAGGATACCAAGTCGCTAACAAGCTGAGAACAATTGCCGTAATCGACACCAAAGCAACATCCGGCCAATGCAGTTGTGATGGTAAGAAATCAACAAAATAAATGTCACCAGATAAGAAATGGTGTCCGATTAGTTGCTCTAATCCTGTGATAAGCGGCGTTAGGTTTAAGGCGACTAAAACACCAATAACACTGCCGACCAAACTACCCAGCACGCCAGAAAATACGCCTTGCCAGACAAATATTCGCTTGATCAGGCTGTCTTTTGCGCCCATGGTTCTGAGAATTGCAATTTCTGCCGCTCTGTCTTTAACCGCCATCATTAAGGTCGAGACGATATTGAAACAAGCCACACCTATCACCAGCACCATCACCAGATACATGATCGTCCGCACTAACTGGATATCACGGTAAAGAAAACCAAACTGTTGCTGCCAGCTTTTCAGATAAACATACACATCGATAAGGCCGCCCACTTCACGAACAATTTCCGGGGCGTTAAGGACATCGTTTGTCTTCAGCGAAACACCAGTAACACCATCTCCTAAACGGGCATATTGCTGAGCATCCGCTAATGGCACTAACGCAAGAGAGTGATCAATCTGGCCATTCAAGGTCAAGAAACCTATAACCTGTACACGAACACGCTTTGGTGCCTGAACTTTTGTACCCGTGCCCGTTTGGGGAATCATTAACGTGACATAGTCACCAACTTCGGCATTTAACTCAGTCGCTACACCCCGGCCTAAAATTACCTGCTGCTGACCCGCGTAAAAGTTCTGCCACGCTTCCGGGTCGATAAAATCAGACATATTGGAAACGGCTTGTTCAAATGAAGGTTCCACCCCGCGTACTTCAACCGCTTTGAGCTTACTGCCCTTCTCTGTTAACCCAGTGAAGCGAACATAGGGTGCAGCCGCAACCACATTTTTATGCTTCAACGCTTGATTCATGGTCTTGGCGTAGTTCTGTAGTGGGCCATCGACCCCCTCTAACTCACCATGTGGAATCACCGACAACACTCGCGACTGTAATTCTCGCTCAAAACCATTCATCGCAGACAGGCCAATGATGATGACGGCGACACCAACGGCAATGCCAATGGTGGAGGACAAAGAAATGAACGAGACCATCTTGTTACGCTTTTTAGCGCGACTAAAACGACCACCGATCATTAATGCTAAAGATGAAAACAAAATTAGCCCTCCGCCACAGATACTTGACTCGTTAAACGATCCACCAGCAAACCGTCTTGCATGTGCATTTGGCGATCCATCTTCGCGGCCAGTTCGTTATCGTGTGTCACTACCAAAAAGGCGATGTTCGATTCTTGGTTTAACTCCCGCATCAGGTCATAGATCGACAACGCGGTGTTATGGTCCAGATTACCCGTCGGCTCATCAGCCAGCACCAAGTCTGGCTTGTTGACCAGAGCACGCGCAATCGCCACACGTTGACGCTCACCACCAGACAACTCCGATGGACGATGATCGATACGGTGACCTAACCCGACTTTATCCAACAACGCTTGTGCTGCCGCTTTCGCTTCCGGGGCTTTCGTTCCGCCAATTAAGAGTGGCATTGCCACGTTTTCCAACGCCGTAAAATCAGCTAACAAGTGATGAAACTGGTACACAAAACCGAGGTGCTTATTGCGCAGTGCGGCTTGCTTATTTGAACCGAGTGACGACAAGTTTTGACCTAAAAAGTCCACTTCGCCGTGCGTCGCATCATCGAGTGCACCAAGAATATGTAGCAAAGTGCTTTTACCCGAGCCCGATGAACCAACAATAGAAACCAGCTCACCTTTCTCAATATCAAAGCTGACACCTTTAAGCACTTCCGTATCTAACGAACCTTCTCGGTAGACTTTACGAATATCACGACATTCTAATAGCTTATTCATAGCGAAGTGCCTCAGCAGGTTTAACAGAAGATGCTCGGTAAGAAGGGTAAACAGTCGCGGCCAGGCTCAGAGCAATTGCCAATACCACCACTAACAGAATCTGAAATGAATCAATTAAAATTGGCAGACGGCCGCCAAAAGAGAACAACGTGACACCAGCCGCCTCAAGAATCGGATTTAAGTTGAGAGATAATGTCACGCCAGCCAAACCACCAACAATCGCACCAATCACACCACTGCTTGCGCCTTGAACCATAAAGATTGTCATTACTTGAGTTTGCGTCATGCCCTGAGTTTTAAGAATGGCGACTTCGGCTTGTTTTTCCATCACCACCATGATCAGAGCAGAAATAATATTAAACGCTGCAACACCAACGATCAGCCCCAGCATTAAGCCCATCATGTTCTTTTCCATTTTTACTGCCTGAAAAAGTTCACCACGCTGGGCACGCCAGTCGCTCCACTGCCATCCCTCTGGCATTGGTTTATCAGCGAAATCCGTCACCATAAACGGATCAGAGAAAAAGACACGCCAGCCAGACACGGTATCCTGCGGTAATCGCATCAGCTTGGCTGCATCGGTCATATTGACGATCATAAGCTGCCCGTCAACATCGGAACCCGTATTAAAAATGCCAGCAACCGTAAAGTTACGCTGGCTGGGAATACGGCCAATTGGCGTAAACTGCGTCGCGTTTGTCACCATAAGGCGAACTTTGTCACCGATAGAAACTTTCAGAGAACGGGCAAGGCTATGCCCCAAAAACACTTGGTATTCGCCTGCTTCTAGAGCAGAGAGTCGACCAGCGATTAAGTGGTTAGCAATTGGATCGCCCTTTTTGGGCTCAATCCCAATCAAATACCCTGCAGTCAATTGTGCGGAGCTTTGAATAACAGCTTCGCCACGAACGACAGGTTCAGGCTTCGCGACTTTTGAAATGTTCTGAATAAATTCAGGGGCTGTTTCAGTCAATGGTGTATTGCCGTCGCTCTGAGAAATCACAGCATGAGGAAGTACACCAAGAATGCGTTCTTTAAGCTGCGCTTCGAAACCATTCATTACGGACAGAACGGTCACCAACGCCATCACTCCGATGGTGATGCCTGCGGTCGACATATAGGAAACAAATCGGCTAAACCTATCTCCGGAGCGACCCCGAAGATACCTCAAACCAATAAATAATGAGATAGGATGATACATATAAGACAAACCAACCGGCTGTTTTGATATAAGACTAAACTTTGTCGGCTATCTTACCTTACTCTTCTGGTGAAAAAGACAAGATAATCGCTAAATTTGTCAACGACATGCAATAAGTCCGCATTTAAAGCAAAAAGTTCAGGCCAAAAAACCGGTAAACTTGATAACTTCATTCAGTTAGCGATAATCAGTGCCTTACTCTCTGATTTGCAAATCAATCAGAGAGCGCTCGCAGGCCAAAGGACAACCATATGACAGAGCAAGAATATTTCACCGTTCACCACAGCATCACCATCAACGTGGAAGCGTTAGGTACCGATTTTGCTTTGCCAGATGAAGAAACCTTTGTTGCTGAAATTCCGGCGCCTTTCATTGTCGCTTGTGAGTTTAGCCAATTAGACATGTTGTCAGACAACGCTCGCTCGGAACTAAAAAATAAAGATTTAAAGCACGTTATCAGCTTACTCGACACGCAAAATACCAAGCTCAACCTCCTGTTAAGCTTTATGCTGTCACAGCAAGATGACGCCTCCGTCAGATATCAAACCACGCAGTTTGGAGCGAGCCAGCTAAGCTATCATGCCAATAGCAAATTAGACATAGAACAGTTAGTGCGTGTGAAACTGTTCCTCGATAATCCGGCCGCAGCAATATACTGCTACGCTAAAGTCGTAGAATGTGCTTCGTCGGATCAGGGCTTTCTCGTCACGCTGAAATACAAAATGCTCAGAGACGCCGATCAAGACTTACTGATCAAAGCCGCCTTATACCAACAACAAAAACTTTTACGTCAGCGCTCACTGGAGCGAGATAAAAAATAACTCCTATGACAAAAGCAACGATACTTTCCGTCACCAACCCATCTGAGCGTGGCGATAAAAAACAGTTAGGTAATTTACCTGGCGCTGCTCTGCCGCTTGCGATTGCAGAGCTCGCAAAACAGCATACAAGCCATTCACTGCTTGTTGTGCCAGATCCTCAAATCGCCCTGAAACTGCAAGCAGAAATAGAGCAGTTCACCGATCAGCCTGTCAGCCTTTTCCCTGATTGGGAAACACTGCCATACGATAACTTTTCTCCACATCAGGAGATCATTTCTGATCGGATCGCGCGCTTATACCAGTTGCCTACCCAACAAAACGGCATCACGATTGTGCCAGTCAGCACCGTACTGCAGCGTCAATCTCCGCGTGATTTCTTGTTGCAACACACTTTGATGGTAAAAACCGGCGATCAGTTTTCACTCGAAAAGCTGCGTGTTCAGTTAGAAAACTCAGGCTATCGTCACGTAGATCAGGTTTTTGGCCCTGGTGAGTATGCAAGCCGTGGTTCCATTCTTGATCTCTTCCCTATGGGTTGCGATGACCCGTACCGTATCGATTTCTTCGATGATGAGATCGACACCATACGTACGTTCGATCCAGAGAACCAACGCTCGATAGAAGACATCAAACAGATTCAGTTGCTTCCCGCTCATGAGTTCCCGACCACCAAAGAAGCGATTGAAGAGTTTCGTACCCGCTGGCGTACTCAGTTTGAAGCGCGTCGTGAGCCTGAATCGATTTACATGCAGGTGACCAAAGGAACGTGGCCGGCAGGGATTGAATACTGGCAACCCTTGTTCTTTGACCATACAGAAACCCTGTTTGATTACTTGCCAGAAGACTCGCAACTGATCACTTATGGTGACATTGAAGCCGCCGTAGAAACTTTCTTAACTGACGTTGAGTACCGTTACGATCAGAAGAAAATCGATCCATTACGCCCACTGCTTGCACCGCATGATCTGTGGCTGAAGAAGGATGAACTCTTCACCCACTTCAAACAGCTTCCGCAAGCACAACTGCATCTGGACAAAATCGTCAAGCGTGCTGGTCGTCAGAATTTGGCGGTGCAGTCGTTAGCAGAACTGGGCGTTCAACAGCAGAACAAAGAACCACTTTCGCGTCTGCGTCAGTTCAGTGAGCAGTTCACTGGAAAAATCATCTTCTCTGTTGAATCAGAAGGTCGACGTGAAGCGCTCACAGAGCTTCTACAAGGCATTAAAGTTCGCCCTGTCGCTCACCAATCGTTCTACAAGGCGCTCGATTCTAAAGATCGATTTAGCTTGATTCTGGGTGCGACTGAGCATGGTTTTATCCATGATGAGCTGAACTTCGCCCTTATCTGCGAAAGTGACCTGCTTGGTGACCGCGTCATACAACGTCGTCGTAAAGACAAAAAAGCCGTCAACAGCGATACCGTTATTCGCCACCTTGCCGAGCTAAAACCAGGCCAGCCCGTTGTTCATATCGACCACGGTATTGGTCGCTATATCGGCCTGCAAACGCTTGAAGCAGGCGGTATGAAAACTGAGTACGTAACACTTGAATATCAAAACGACGCCAAGTTGTACGTACCCGTATCATCACTGAACCTTATCAGCCGTTATTCTGGTGGCGCAGAAGAGAGCGCGCCGCTGCATAAACTCGGCGGAGAAGCATGGGTTAAAGCTCGCCGTAAAGCCGCCGAGAAAGTGCGTGACGTAGCAGCAGAGTTACTGGATGTTTACGCCAAACGTGAATTAAAACCGGGCTTTAAATTCGAATTGGATCGAGGTCAGTACGCCACATTCAAAGCAACGTTCCCATTCGAAGAAACCGATGACCAGGCAATGGCTATCAATGCCGTTATGTCTGACATGTGCCAACCAAAAGCCATGGATCGCTTGGTATGTGGTGACGTTGGTTTTGGTAAAACCGAAGTAGCAATGCGAGCAGCATTTGTTGCAACGGACAACAGCAAGCAAGTCGCAGTGCTGGTTCCCACTACCCTACTTGCCCAGCAGCACTTTGAAAACTTCCGTGACCGCTTTGCCAACTTACCGATCCGAGTAGAAGTGTTATCTCGCTTTAAATCGGCTAAAGAACAGAAAGCGATTTTGCAAGATGTAGCGGAAGGGAAAGTTGATATCGTCGTGGGAACACACAAACTGCTTTCTAACGATATTCGATTCAAAGACCTTGGCCTGCTCATTGTCGACGAAGAGCACCGTTTTGGCGTGCGTCAAAAAGAGAAAGTGAAAGCAATGCGTGCGGATGTCGATATTCTGACCCTAACCGCAACGCCGATCCCTAGAACGCTCAATATGGCGATGAGTGGAATGCGCGATCTGTCCATCATCGCTACTCCACCAGCGCGCCGACTAGCAATCAAAACCTTTGTCCGACAGCGTGAAGAGCCGGTTGTACGTGAAGCGGTACTGCGTGAAATCATGCGTGGTGGTCAGGTTTACTTCCTGCATAATCAGGTCGAAACCATTGAAAAGACCGCTGAAGATCTACAAAAACTGATTCCAGAAGCGCGTATCACTGTGGCACATGGACAAATGCGTGAGCGCGAGCTAGAACGCATCATGAACGACTTCTACCATCAACGTTTTAACGTACTGGTGTGTACCACGATCATTGAAACAGGTATCGATGTCCCAACGGCGAATACCATCATCATGGATCGTGCGGATAATCTTGGTTTGGCTCAACTGCATCAGCTAAGGGGCCGTGTGGGTCGTTCTCACCACCAAGCCTACGCTTATTTACTAACACCGCATCCAAAAGCGATGACCAAAGATGCCATTAAGCGTCTTGACGCCATTGCCTCTCTCGAAGATCTTGGCGCTGGCTTTACGCTCGCAACACACGATTTAGAAATTCGCGGAGCCGGTGAGCTACTTGGTGATGAACAAAGTGGGCAAATTCAATCGGTTGGCTTTACACTGTATATGGAGATGCTCGAACAGGCGGTTGAAGCATTGAAAGAAGGGAAAGAGCCATCGCTGGATGAGTTGCTGCGCGAGCAGACCGAAGTGGAAATGCGCATTCCTGCACTCTTGCCGGATGATTACATCCCCGATGTCAATACACGCCTTTCAATGTATAAACGTATCGCGAGCGTCACCAACGCCGATGAGTTATCAGAATTGAAAGTGGAATTGATTGACCGCTTTGGTCTTTTGCCTGACGCAACAAAAAATCTGCTGGCTGTCTCAGAACTGAAATTTGCCGCAGGTAGTCTGAAAGCGAAAAAGATTGAAGCCCATGATAAAGGTGGATTTGTAGAGTTTTACCCTGATGCTGACATAAATCCAGCGTATTTAGTTAAACTCCTGCAATCACAGCCTCAAAAATTTGCGATGGAAGGTCCAACTAAGTTCAAGTTTAGCGTACCATTAACTGACCGACGCAAACGAGTTCAGTTTGTTAAAGACTTACTGAATGATTTTAAACAGAATTTATTACCAACGAGCTAATAGTCGAATGAGAATACTGATCCCGTTATTACTTCTTTGTGTCTCAATGCCCTCTTGGGCACAACGTCAATTTGATATTGAAGTGATCATTTTCAAGCGCACCGTCGACGCGGAAAACACGAGTGAGTCTTGGCCAGACCAACTACCGAAAATCGACATGACCAATGTCGGCAGTTTAGATAGTGACGCTTATCGCTCATCTAAAGGTGTCTCCTTACTGCCTAGCTCTTCGTTTCGCTTAAACCCGCAAGAGGCTGCGCTGAACAGTCACGCCGGATTTAGAGTATTAAAGCATGTAGCTTGGCGACAAGGTGATCAGGGACAAGGCAGTGCACCGACTTTTCGCATTGTAGCTGGCCGTGATTTTTCAGGCTCGTATTATTCCGATGGCAGCCCTATCGATGGTAGCCAAACCACGTTCGCTAGCGATGGTTACAGTGAGTCAAACGTAAATGGCCCGTTGTACGAGTTAGATGGCAAAATTCAGGTCTACGTTCAACATTACTTGTTTGCAGAGACAACCATGGATTTGCGTGCGCCGGGTGTCAGAGAAATTCGTTTTGAGCCTAAACCCGTTGAACAACTTGCAAACGAAATGGGTGAAGCTGACGGAAATGTTCAGGTTGGTAACTTAGCCGATGTATCGCCAACCGTGACTGAAGAGAAGTTTCTTAAGACTTACCGCCTTGATCAAAAACGCCGCATGCGAAGCAGCGAAACACATTACCTGGACAGCCCTTTAATGGGGATGATCATCCAGGTACGTCGTGTAAACTAAACCATAAAAATAATAAAAGCGCAGCTCAGGCTGCGCTTTTGTTTTATAACTAAAAAACGACCAGTAAGGGAGTCATATCAATTCATGAGCCCCGATTTTGAAATTATTACGCCGCGCTTAGCTTTACGTCTTATTCCTGCCGATGATGCAAATGCTCTGCATACGCTGCTTGCCGAATCCCCTTCACTGCATACCTGGTTAGACTGGTGTGGTGAAAACGTGTCACTCAAATACGCACAGGACTTCTTGCTTTCCACACGCTTGAACTGGGTGAAAACAGAAGCTTTTGGTTTTGGTGTTTATGACCGCGAAAGCAATGCCCTTCTTGGCATGGTGGCTATTAATGAGCTCTACCATACCTTTAACATGGCGAGTATTGGCTATTGGATTGCCGACCGTTATCAGCGACAGGGTTACGCACAAGAAGCGGTTTGTGCATTAGCCGAATTCTGCTTCGCTAAACTTAGCCTGACGCGTATCGAAATTGTCTGCGATCCAGACAATACTGCCAGTCAGGCACTGATCGAATCCGTTGGTGCACACCAAGAGGCAATTGCCAGAAACCGCTACATCTTTGACGGTAAGCCAAAAGATGGCATTGTCTATTCATTGCTACCAGAAGATCTAAAGTAACGTTTGGGACGTAACAGCAGAAAAACAAAAAGCCACCGACATGCGGTGGCTTTGTATTTATAACTGCGTATTTATAACTGATCAGAAACTTCGCACAGCTTTCGCTAAGCGAAGTTTACTCTATTAATGCAGCTTCAAATTAGGACGCAATACGCGGTTGATTCTACCAACCAGCATCATCAAACCAGTCTTGAAAAGGCCGTGCAACGCAATTTGGTGCATGCGGTAAAGTGAAATATACACCACGCGGGCGATACGACCCTCAACCATCATTGAGCCTTTGGTTAAGTTGCCCATCAAGCTGCCCACTGTCGAGAACTGGCTCAGAGAAACCAAAGAACCATGATCTTTGTACACATAGTCTTTTAGTTCACGACCGTTGATCATCGCGACAATGTTGCTGAATGCTCGGCTTGCCATTTGGTGTGCTGCCTGAGCTCTTGGCGGTACAAACGAACCATCTTCCTGAGTACACTGAGCCAAATCACCGATCACAAAGATGTTGTCGTCGCGCGTGGTTTGAAGGGTACTTTTCACCACGAGCTGGTTGATTCGGTTCGTCTCCAGACCCGCGATGTCTTTGATGAAATCAGGCGCTTTAATACCTGCCGCCCAAACCATGATTTTAGCGGAAATCTTCTCACCGTCTTTGGTCGTTAAGCCGTCTTTCTCAGCTTTTGTCACCATTGTTGCGGTACGCACATTCACACCTAGTTTCGTCAACTCTTGATGTGCTGCAGTAGAGATTCGAGAAGGAAGCGCAGGTAGAATACGTGGGCCAGCTTCAATAAGGTTTACATTGAGCTTGCTCGAGTCTAAGTCACCAAAGCCGTATGCACGAAGTTCTTTAATCGCATTATGCAGCTCAGCTGAAAGTTCCACACCTGTTGCACCTGCACCAACGATTGCGATATCAACGGTACCGTTACCATTTTTCGCGTGGAGCTTAAGAAACTCGTTGTTCATTTCGCTGCGGAATCGATGAGCCTGTTCTGGGCTGTCGAGGAAAATACAGTTTTCACGAACACCCGGAGTATTGAAGTCGTTTGAAGTAGAGCCTATCGCCATCACCAGAATGTCATATTCCAGCTCACGGCTTGGCATTAACAGTTCACCATGTTCGTCTGTAAGCTCACTCAACGTGATGACTTTACGCTCACGGTCAATGTCTTGAAGGCTACCCATTTGGAAGTCGAAACTATGATTTTTCGCATGAGCACGGTAGCTCAATGCATCAACACCCTCGTCTAATGATCCGGTTGCTACTTCGTGTAACAACGGTTTCCACAAGTGGCTCGCTTTACGGTCTACCAGCGTAATTTGCGCACGGTTCTTTCGACCAAGTGTACGGCCAAGCTTAGTTGCCAATTCCAGGCCACCAGCACCGCCGCCTACAACGATAATGCGTGTCACAATGATTTTCCTCTACAAAAATGAATAAATGGGTTCAGCTCGACCCTTCACTATCAGTCACACTGATGAGAAGCATCCAACCGATGAATTCTTGGTTCTTAGAGGTGTCTCAAGCTTTTGGGATTAAAATAGATGCTTAATTTTTCTTCATTTTTATCAATTGGTTATTGTGCATCTTTTGCTGCGTCTGATACCTAAAGTTCAGACGAAAATGGGCAAGTTTTTTACCTGCTCTCAATAATTTTTTTGATATTTGTCAAACAATTTTAATCCCGCTCATTATATAGAGCCATGTATTGAAGGCAACCAAAATCCTTGCTCTGAATACGGTTTGCCTACTTTATCGACCAGTCTACAACACCGCCTTCGTGCCACATAGAGCCTCTATGGTAAAACAATAGACAGAACACAATAATTGTTTAAAACAAAGGCAAATTTGGCTAAGTCATAGGTCCATATGGCAGAGCGACAGAATTCATAAATGAGGAGGGTTTGATAAAAAAATAACACTCCGCGGAGTGCCATTTTTGTTTAACAACTGGATGAAGTAGACCGTATTAGGTGTTTTTAAATTCTTTCACGGCTTGTAAATGATGAGAGATCTTCTTGAACTTGTGTGTTTGAGTCTCATCCCAAATAATTGGGTAATGCTTTTCTAGCTCAGCGGCGGTTTCTTTGTTATCGCGCACTTCGTCTTCTTTAGACAAAATAACCAGGCAATGCCCTTTATTCTTTGCTCGAAACTGATCGACACATTTAGTGGCAATGTCTTCATACTCTTCCGGACGGTCAATACGCCCTGCCATGTTCTTCTCAGGATGCAGGTTCGGGTTGAAAATCACCTGCTTGATACCACATAAAAAACCAATTCGCTCTGACCAATAGCCACCGAGACCAACACCACAAATCAATGGATTCGGATCATCGGATTGATCAATAACCTTCGACACCTCTTTTAGCAAATGCTGCATATCGTGTTTAGGATGAAGCGTACTGTAATTAATAAAGCGAACGTCATCGTCGATAAATTGTAATTGAAGAACTTTTTCGTGGTTACCCGGGCTAGTACTATCAAAGCCGTGCAAGTAAATAATCATCTGTACCTCTCCCTGTATATATCTGGTACTTTTCTTAAAACTAACACTATTTCCTTACTCTTAAAGGGGAATATGTCACGAGTTATTAAAACAGTGATCGTCAATACACAATAAACCTTTAAACTCGTTGGCACTGCTTAAGTATTGTTCATCTCCCCACAATTGATAAGCCAGTAAGTACCAAAGCATTGCCATCACCAATGTTCTTGGCTGCCACGCTCTCACGCCCTCCAACCAGACAGAGACATCTTCGATATTACGAATTTGGCAATAGCGTTCTACCCCACCGTCGATAGGCACATCGGCAACCTGAAGTATCAGAGCCAAGTCTAATCGTGGATCCGCGAGCCCGGCATACTCCCAGTCGATGGCTTTGACACCCTCATCGCCCCGAACCAAGTTGTAGCTACCTAAATCAAAGTGACACAGTGCCAGCGGCAGTGGCTTTATGCTCGGTTCCGTGCGCCACTTTTGATACAAAGCCTCAAACTCTGTTCCTTTGTAGCTACCGCCTAATTCTAGCCAATAATGATCGATTCGGGAGAGATAAGAGAACGGAACAACCGGTACGGCCTTAGATGGGAAGGTGTGAATCGTTGCAGCGAGAGAAAGTAACTCGTCCAATTCGATACCAATATGAGTGAGTGTTTCTCCTCCTACCCACTCAACGAGAAGACCTTGTTCATGGATGAATACAGGCTTGGGACCAACGCCAAGAGACCCGATGGCGCTTAGAACCTGATATTCATTGTGACGAGAAATGAGAAAAGCCTGACACACTTTACTCAACGGCCTCCAGACGTAAGCTTGCCCATCAGCCGTTTCTAAGCGCCAACAACGGTTTGTCAGCCCTCCTGTGAGGGTTTGAACTTTCACAGGAGGTTCAATAAAGAAGACATCAAGCGCATTAAGCGTCGGATCCAGCTGTTTAGCCTGCGGCCAAGAGAACAGTGCCATTGATGACTTCTCCATTACTATCGGTTAGAGACCGAATAAGCTCTTCGATTGCGCTTTACGGATTTCTGTTTCATCCGCCCATTCGATCAAGCCGGTTTCGAGATCCATCAGTCGCATTGTCATTTTGTAGTACACGTCTTTGTCACTTCCTGCATTCTTCACAATGCTTGAAAGGTTGCCGTAAAGCATGTATTGCGCGCCAACCATTTTACCAAACTGAATAGCAGTACTTTGATTGACTAGCTCATCGGTATTCTGGAAGTTCAGCTGCTGACGAACAGACTCAACGCGGTCCATATCGACAAAACGGAACTTACCTGAATTCAGCATCTTAGTTGAAATCGTGTCTGTAATAGACTCAGTATCAATATGCTCGCTGGTCTTATTTTTAATGCGTTCAACAAACACAATAGGACGCTGATCACGAGTAATTGCAGCTACAGAACCAGACATCATCATGCTATCGACCATTTCAGCGGCAATGGTTTGCAGGTCGGTAGAACCAAAATCAATCGTGGTGGTTTCTGTCGCTTGCGCATCACCGTAAGAGACCTTGTTAGAACACCCCCCTAAAATGACGGCAAGACCTAAAAGAGCAATAATACTTTTTTTCATGAGAGTTCCTTAGTTTATTCAATACCTACGCACTCAAGGCGCAAGCTAAAAATTAATTGTCTTGTGCTTCTCTGATTTGTACTCGGAATCGAGTGCCATTTGGATTCACTGTCACTTCAGAAAGTGTCACTGATTCAAAACCACGCACGATCGCTTTTCGCCACGGCCCCGGTTTGGTATTCACTTCCAGGCCGTTATTGTCATACCAGTAAAAGCGGTAGAGGATATGCTGATCACCTTGATAGTTACTATTAAGCTGAACCACGCCTCTTGGCCGGTCGTCGACATACGTGGTCGTAATCTTGTCTACCAGTAATCGACTGCCCAACACATTGTCGTTAAAAAAGATTTGCTGCGTCTGACCATCAATTCGAATACCGGCAGTGTTGTCTGCACACCCTGCCAAACCTACAATCAACGCTAAGCCAATAAGCCAAGATCTCATTACAATCTCCCCAGTTGTTTATGCCACACAGTCGAATGTGCCCCCTGACGCGAAACCCAAACTAATGTCGTTTGCTGCGCAGGCACATCAAATTGATAGACTTGATCTCCCAAGTTTAAACGTTGTGTGCCGGGTTTCACGATTTGAGAAGCGGTTTTTACTCTCGCTGGCAGCGTTTGCCAGCTTCTGGTATCAGGCTGCTCGGTTAATGTGTTCCAGACGTTAAAAATAATGTTACCAACATCATCACCTTTCGCGGCCGCTTCTTTACGAATACGATCTTTTGCCCAAACTCGGATAGCCTGACGAATAACAATCGTCATCAAACGTTCGTTAAGATCGTTCTGCGCCATGGCATTGATATCGGCCAAATTACTGGAATTAAGTTTAGTGTCATTCAGGCTCAAATCACTAAACCTCTGCGACCCTCGGTTTGGGTAATAAGGCAGTGCTAGTGAATAGATCGCCCATCGTTTTCGACTGTCGTAAATTGGCAGATCAATACGCCAGCCTTGTAAAGCTTCAACCACACCTTGCTCATCAAAAATGATCACGCGACCTTGTGACTTACTCAAACCAGAGGGAGCCTTACCATAACGTTTTTCAAGTAAGCGAAGGTCTTCGTTCATGCCTAACTTCTTGGCGGCATACAGTGTACTTTCTATCACTTGTTTATTGTCTGGCATTACCGCCAGAGCGCGCCGGTAATCGACATACGCACTATTCAGGTCTCGCGACGCTTCATATAAAAGACCCGAAAGATAAAACAGATAGCCGTTTTGTACCGCACTGAGTTTCCCCCCTGCATCGGGATAGTTTGCCAATACGCTACCCAAATTGGCTGACATGCCTTGGTTTTTCAGATCCTCTTCTGCAGCTTGTAACGATTTCTCACGTGCTTTTCTGGCAGCTTCCTGTACTTGGTTAGCACGACGAACTTCAACTAACGCGCCTTCCAGATCATTTTTCTGCAGGTAATTTAGACCCAGATATAAGTGTAAAAAGCCAAGCTCATAGTCAGCGGGTTGATAGTCTTTGAGGTTATCATTGACGGCTAAAGCACCGACATTGGTCGTCGTCTCAGACAGTGAGATTGTGGCACGCTCTTGTTGGACGCGGACAGCACTATCGCTTTTTTCCAGCGCACTAAGGCTGGTTGGATAGTCTTGGGCGAGAAATGAAAGTCTGCCTTTTTCGAAATTGCCAAGTATCTCACCACCAACATCACTCGACTGAAGTTGCTTGGCTTTTACATATTCTCCAGCAACCACAGCTTGATACATTTCTTGGTTTTGATCACTGTAGTGGCTAAACAAATTACCCGCAGACAAATTAGCACAGCCGGTCGCCATAAGAGCCCAACTGACCAGCCCTAATAGCTTCACACCTAATTTCACATTTATCTCCACAAATGTGTGCTCAGAAAAGAGTATAAATTGGGTGGCATATTCACCACCCAATTAAGCATACCAATCACAGTAAGTAAGTGTTCATAAATAGCGTAGGAAAAATGCTTGAGAACAAGGCGAAATTTTTCGATAAGTAGTTATTCTACAATCAAAAATTTTAACGCCGTTATCGAGTATTTTAACAAGCTAGAATGACCAGTTATTTACTACGATTGGTATCAGATTAACTCACCACCATTGGCCCTAAAGGACGGCCGCCCAGTAGGTGCATGTGAATGTGATAAACCTCTTGGCCACCATGTGGGTTGCAGTTCACGATCAAGCGGTAACCGTCTTCAGCAATGCCTTCGTCTTTTGCAAGCTTTTTCGCGACGGTAAATAGTCGTCCCATCATCGCTTCATCTTCAGCTTCGACATCATTCACTGTCGGGATCAATTTATTTGGGATGATAAGGATATGGCTAGGCGCGCGCGGGTTAATGTCACGGAAAGCGGTTACTAAATCATCTTGGTAAAGAACATCAGCAGGGATTTCCTTACGAATAATTTTACTAAAGATAGTCTCTTCCGGCATGGGTACTCCATTTTATAAGTTGTGTAACGTAGTTAGTATGCGCCAACCCTAAGCAGAGCTCAATAAAAACAGTGTTCACTTAACATTATTCATTAAGGTGTTTAAAACAAAGCCTTTTTTGTAGGCTGCGTCATAAAATGCGCGTCGCATAGTCAATACAATCCGGTTAATTTTGTTACATTTTTAAGACAACTATAAATTATCTCCAAATCACTTATAGATACTGATCAGATATGGACTAAACCATTACGAATCCAGCATTTTGACGTCATTTGGAAACCTTTTTGTCTATTTTTGGGAGAGGACGCTCACGTATGCGAGGTTCAGTAATTAAACGGATGTATGCTGGTTTTGGACTTATCATCATCCTATTCGCCGTCACTATTGCCATAATGATGGGTGGAATGAATGACATTCATGGCAAGTTTCAGACCGTATCCGAGTCATCTTTACCGCTGGTTTCGCTATCGAACCAAACCAGTGTCGAGTTACTTTCAGCAGATAAATCTTTCAAAGACTTCCTGACTACTGAGAATAAACAGCGCATGGACGAGTTGCGTCAGGAATTCGCCAAATCTCAACAACGTTTTGAATCCACCCTGGAGCAATTAAAATCCGCGAGTGAAATCTACCCTTCTCTAGCCGAACCCTTTGCTGAGCTAAAAACATTAGAGCAAAGCTACTTTACAGAAGCTATCGAAGCTATGGATAACTACGAAGCCATGTTCGCAGCCCAAGACGCGGTTCAGAAATCTTCACGACGCTTCCAAAAGCTGAATACTGAGCTCTCTATCGGACTGAAAGAATACGTTGATGATCAATCCAGTATTTCAGTGAAAGTGATGGCGAAAAGTTACTTCATTAAACTGAAAGACGCGGAAGTCATTACGTCAGATGCGTTGGCCAGCTCAAACTCTGACTTTGTTACTAAAGCCGTCGCTAAAAACCGTAAAGCGATATCGCACTTAAACGACGCGTTCCGTGGGCTGACAGCTCAATTGCCAGAACTTAAAAAAGTCTTTGGCGATTCAGTCGAACAGTTCACCCGCGATGTAGGCAAACGTGGTGGCGTTCTGGATCAGCACAACAGCTACCTCACCGCTCGCTCTGCGCTGTATGCCAACATAGCTAACCTTACCAGCAAAGTAGACGCAACTATGGCGATTCTTGAGCAGTTTACAACTACCGCCACGGACAAATTAAATGAATCTCTTGCTGACGCGGGAGATATCTACTCGGCAGGGGTTACAAAAGCCATGATCATTGGTGTTGTTGTAGTGCTGTTTGCTGCCGCTATCGGCTATCACATTGCTCACAGTGTGCGTGAACCTCTAACCAAGATCCTCAACGTACTTGAAAGCCTAACCGAAGGCGATATGACGCAGCGAATAGATGTTCGTTACAAAAATGAATTCAGTCGGGTAAGCGGCCACATCAATTCGCTCGCGGATAGCCTGCACAACATTCTGGTTAAGTTGAATGATGCGTCTGAAAACCTGGCGTCTACGGCTGCCACTAACGAGCAAACCTCTTCCCTCGCTCAGAAACAATTGAATTCTCAACGTGAACAGACCGCCAATGTCGCGACAGCAATGACTGAAATGTCACATTCCGTTCAGGAGGTGGCACAAAATGCCCAAAGCTCACTGGAGATGGTACAGCGCGTTGAGTCGGCTTCAGAAGAAGGTCGCAATATCATGAGTGGCAATATCAGCACGATTAATCAGCTGGAGACGCGTTTACATGAGTCTGTCAGTGCCGTTTCTGAATTACAGAAGATGAGCGCACAGATTGGCTCTATTCTGGATGTGATTCGTAACATTGCCGAGCAAACCAACCTATTGGCTCTGAATGCTGCCATTGAGGCCGCTCGCGCTGGCGATCAAGGCCGTGGTTTTGCCGTCGTTGCGGATGAGGTACGTGTTCTTGCTTCCCGTACCACAGAATCAACAACCGAGATTGAGTCGATGATCAGCAATCTTCAATCGAGCTCCCAATCGGCTAACCATGTTATTCAAAGCTGTATGAACGATATGGAAGAGTCGGTGGAACAAGCTTCAAAAGCCAATAGTTCGATGGAAGAAATTCAGGCACTTATCATCGAGATTAGTCAAATGAGCACTCATATTTCGCAGGCCGCCGCAGAGCAAAGTGAAACATCAGCAGACATCGCTCGCAGTATTGAAGACATCAACAATATCGCAGATGAGAGCTATCAGGCCATGTCTAACATCGCGCAAACCAGTGAATCGCTGACTCATCTGGCACATCAACAAAACTCGCTGGTGCACCGATTTACGCTATAGCCATAGATAAAGGAACTGGTTCAACCAACTGTGCAAGGGCGACTTTTTATGATGTCGCCCTTGTTTTTTATCCGTCGTGTCTACATATCGTTAGTATGGCCGACTCATCCTCTTGCATATCTATTTTCGAGCGGCCGCATAAAAAGGAAAATCTATGGCTGTTCATGTTGGTATAATTGACCAAGACCCAGTGAGATTGGTTACCCCTCTATTGGATAATCGCACGCTAAGTTCGCATATTGTCTTCATCGGCGACTCTAGCCAAAAAGAAATGTACAACCGACTGAGCTCCGTATTAACGCAGCGAGAGATTACTTCCGAATTCTTTGAGATCCCTTCCGCAGTCAATACCACGTTAATTAAACAATCGATTCAGAAATTAGCGAAGGACCTTCATGATCGCGGCGAAGAAGTAAAACTCAATGCCAGCTGTGGCCTTCGACATCGTTTACTGTCTGTTTATGAAGTGTTCCGCACGTATCACTGGCCAATTTTTGTGGTTGAGCCAAACAGCGACAAATTATGCTGGCTTTACCCTGATGGCCAGGAAGACACTCAGGTAGAAGACCATATTAAGATTGCTGATTATCTGACAATTTTTGGTGCGCGAGGCGAGTTCCAGTACCTTGACCTTCCTCCTCTGCTTGATAAAAAGCTATACGATTTGGGTGAGCGTTGGGCTTCAAACGCCCTTGAGCTCGGTCCTGGCTTAGCCACACTCAACTATCTTGCAACGACGTGTCGTAAAGAGCAGAAGCTGGATGTAGAGCTGTCTGAAAAGCAACAAGGCTATCGCGAACTTAACATGCTGCTCAGTGATCTTGTTGAAGCGCAAATTGCCACCTACGAAAACGGCATTCTGACCTTTGCAAATGAAGATGCTCGTCGTTTTTCTAACGGCGAATGGCTAGAGACCTTGGTACACAGTACCGTTAAGCAGATTCAAGACACGATGCCAACGATTCAAGACCGCTCATTGAATGTTCAGGTCTACCGTAAGCTTGGAGAAAGTGAAGTTCGTAATGAACTGGACGTCGCGACAGTGGTAAACAATAAGCTTCACATCATCGAGTGTAAAACAAAGGGTATGCGTGATGACGGCGATGATACGCTGTATAAACTGGAATCACTTCGCGACCTTTTAGGTGGCTTGCAAGCCAGAGCCATGCTGGTCAGCTTCCGTCCACTACGTCATAACGACATTACTCGTGCCGAAGATCTGGGATTAGCTCTGATTGGCCCTGATGAGCTAAAAGATCTGAAAACACACCTTACTGCGTGGTTTAAAGCGGCAGGTGGTTCAGACGAGGTTTAATCAACACAAAATACAAAAAGCAGCGAAAACGCTGCTTTTTTCATGGTTGGTACAACTAAAAGCAAAAAGCCAGAGGTTTCCCTCTGGCTTTTTCAATTTTATTCCGTCAATGAAAGACGAATTAAAGCATTTTACGCGCTGCTTCTACGACGACTTTGATAGAGCGAGCTTCTGTCTCTTTCAGAGTTGAGTGATCCGGGATCTCTTTCTGTGTACGGTTGATAATAACACCTGCAACACAACCTGCTTTAAGACCAGAACTTGCACACATTGTTAGCAGTGTCGCTGATTCCATTTCAAAGTTCAGAACGCCCATGTCTTGCCACTCTTTCATTGAACCTTGGAAACGCTTAACAACGCGGCCAGTAAACGTATCGTAACGCTCTTGACCTGGGTAGAAAGTATCACTTGATGCAGTTACGCCCATATGAACAGTAGCACCAGACTCTTCCACAGCAGCTTTCATCGCTGTTGCAACGTCAAAATCAGCAACCGCAGGGAACTCCATTGGTGCGAAGTGCAGGCTCGCACCATCCAGACGAACAGAACCCGTCGTCACAATCATGTCACCAACGTTTACGTTTGGTTGAATAGCGCCAGTGGTACCAACGCGGAGGAAAGTACGTACGCCAAGCTGAGCTAACTCTTCAACCGCAATAGAAGTCGAAGGGCCACCGATACCAGTTGAACAAACCACAACAGGCTTACCGTCCAACTCTGCACGGTATAGCGTGTATTCACGTTGGCTTGCAAGAAATACTGGGTTCTCCATTTGTTCAGCGATTTTTTGAACGCGGGCAGGATCACCTGGAATAATGGCTAGAGTCGCACCATTAAGATCAGCTTCAGTAACACCTAGATGGAATACAGCTTGAGACATAAGTCGCTCCTTATTGTGGCTTATTTTTTCGGCAATAAGCTCATTAATCTGTGGTTGGGTACAGAACCACTGTAACCAACCTTAAGGGGATATATAGTGATACTAGTCACATCTGCAAAATGTAATATAACCACACTTTCACACAAAATAGATTTACATCACACTTTTAGTGAAATTTAAATCCAGTTGCATATAAGATAGACAACCATTACCACCCAGCTATCAAGCCGAGCAATACCGAGTGCAAGAAAATAAAAAACCCGAGACACCATCATGTCTCGGGTTAAATATAGTGCAACTTTGTTTCAATACTACATGTGCTTCGACTTAAAACGTAACAGCCTTAACGCATTCAGTGTCACCAATGCTGTCGCTCCACTATCGGCCAATACTGCCATCCAAAGTCCGGTAATACCAAACAGACTCGTCACAAGAAAAACGCCTTTAAGGCCAAGTGCTAACGCAACATTCTGGCGAATATTGTTCATTGTAGCACGTGACAATTCGATCATTGCTGGTAGCTCTGACAGACGATTATGAGTCAGAGCCGCATCTGCCGTTTCAAGTGCCACGTCCGTCCCGCCTCCCATGGCAATACCAATACTGGAAGCCTTCATCGCTGGCGCATCATTGATTCCATCTCCCAACATTGCAACGGTATGCTGCTTCGAAAGCATTTCAACATAATGTACTTTGTCGGCAGGCAATAAGCTGGCTTGATAATCTAACCCTATTTGGCTGGCGATGGCTTCCGCACTACGAGGGTTATCTCCCGTTAACATCACAGAGCTGATACCTAACCCTTTCAGAGCAGAAACGGTAAGTTGCGCATCTTCACGTAACGTATCTTGCCAGGCAATCAAACCCACGATTTCTTGCTCAAAGCGTACGATAACCACCGTTTTCCCCGACGATTCCAGGTCAGTAACCTGATCTTGTATTTCCTGGGAAAGCTGGAATTCCGCTTTCGACGGGGCTATTACCTGAATTAGCTTACCTTCAACGAGCCCTGTTATGCCCGAGCCAACCTGCGCAGTTTTTTCGCTTGCTTCTGGTATTGTGATACCCAACTCTTTGGCCTTATTGACCAACGATACGGCTAATGGGTGGCTTGACCCCACTTCAATCGACGCAGTATGGCTCATTAACTGCTCTTTAGTTACGCCATATGCCAACACATCGGTGACTTTAGGCTTACCCTCTGTCAGCGTGCCGGTTTTATCAAAAGCCACCGACTCCACTTTCCCAAGCAACTCTAATGCGGCACCGCCTTTGATTAACGCACCGCGACGAGCTCCCGCCGCTAAACCTGAAGTAATCGCAGCTGGTGTCGAGATAACCAAAGCGCACGGACAAGCGATCAGCAGCAGTGCCAACCCACGGTAAATCCAAGTCTCCCAAGGCTGAGCAAACAGCAGTGGCGGAGCTACAACGACTACCAACGACACTAACATCATTAACGGCGTATACCATCGGCTGAACTTATCTAAGAAACGTTCCAGCGGGGCTTTTCGTGATTCTGCCTCTTCAATCAAATGTAAGATACGATCAATCGCATTATCACCTTGTCGAGAAGTAACTTGTACCTGCACTACCTTATCGACAACGACGGCACCCGCCATGATTTTTCCGCCTTCTTCGTATTCCACGGGTACGGATTCTCCAGTCAGCGCGCTTTCATCAAAGCTGGCCATTGAGTTCATTAGCATGCCGTCGGCAGGCATACGACCTCCGGGCGCTACTTCAATCACATCCCCCGGCTGAAGTTGAGAGGCAGGCACTTCTTTGCGCACCCCCTCTTGAATCAAGATCGTATTTTCAGGAACCAAATCCATCAGGGCCTGAATGCCACTACGAGCACGCGATGATGCATACGCTTCTAACTTTTCACCAATAAGGAAAAGCAATAGCACCATCGCCGCTTCTGCGGTTTCACCTAAATATAATGCGCCTAACGCTGCAACGCTCATTAGGGTTTCAATAGCAAACGGCGTTCCCCCTTTTGCTAACTTCACGGCTTTGCGTGCGATAGGAAATAGGCCAAGCAGACAGGTGAGAGTGAATATCCATGAGCTCACTTGAGGGCTCACATTGGCAACCACAGCGGCGACTAACATGGCTACAGAGATAGACAAAATTTGCAAATTGTCTGAAATAACACCGCGCCAACCTTTAATTTGATTTTTCTTCGTTGGTTTATCGAGTGACGCAAGTGGAAAGCCCGTCTGACGAGCGGTTTGTTCAATAAGAGAGGTAAGTGAATGGTTGTCGAAATCCACGATCAGTTTCTCAGTAGCAAACAACACTTTTGCATTGCTGACACCGTCTAAACTGGTAATGGCTTTTTCAAGCTTTAAAGCACAGGACGGACAGTCCATATCAGAGACCAGCCAACTATTGCGGATAGAAGCATTGGACAGTTTTTCGGGGGCTTCTTCTTCGGGAGAATCTGAGCTGCAACCACCACTACAGCAGGAGCCTTCTGCCGTATCAACACTCGCTTGCGAAATATTAACTGACGGTTTGGATGACTCACAACAGGAGTCAGTTGCACCTAGCGGCACCGCCGATTTGATTTTGCGTGATTGGCAACCTTGATGTTTCGTACACATAAGTTCATTCCTTACTGGTGAAAAACTCTTCATCTAACAATAAGGATAAGCCTTGGAGTAAGCTCCAAGGTCAAGTTGAATTACTAAAAATCTTTTACCCAAAAGACCAGCCATTAACCCCATTAAAAACAAAAAGACGCCAGTGCGCCTTTTTGTTTTCATTTATAAGTTAACTGACTATACCGGATGCATGAAGCACTCGTTGAGTGTTACACCCAATGCTCTCAAAACATCACGTCTGGTAATAATGCCAACCAGTTTTCCCTTGTCATCAACAACTGGATATACCTTAGGCTTACCGACTTTCATCATATCCGCCAACTCAATAATCGACATTTCAGGCGAAACAGAAAGTACATCCTGGTGCATGCATTCCTGAACCGTATGCGTGTCTTGGCAGTGATAACTCGCTTTAACCAGCTTATCCAACAAGTCCTGTTCTGATAAGAATCCCACTACCTTTTTATTCTCATCGATAACAGGACCACCGAGAGTGACACTTTTTATTACCTTGTTCAAAGCAGCCGAAAGCGACATGTCTTTGGTGAAAGTCACTGCTTGCAACGTCATGTAATCTTTTACTTTTAATGATCGCATTCTTATCTCCTTAGAACCATATTCTTGCGGCCTTAAGTTAAGTGTCGTCTAATTTTTTGATTTTACTAAATGGAAAGTGCCAATTTTGCTCATAGGGCTAGACTATTGATCTTTCCACCAATTAACAGAGTGACGAAACCAACAAAAACGCAGTTGCATATTTATGTCATTCACTCCTCTCTTAGCCATTATTTTCTATACTATTAACTAAAAGTAATGAGCATAAATACGCTGCTTGTTATTGCATGTGTAGAGGTAGTGAACGAGGTAACGGTGCAAGTAAACTAAATACAAAAAAGCCAGTCAGAAAGACTGACTGGCTTTATTCACTTAATCAAGCGGCTTAGAAATTAAGCGTTTTCCATCGCAGCAACGATATCACGTGCCACTGCTTCCGCTACTTTGATACCGTCGATACCAGCAGACAAAATGCCACCAGCATAACCAGCACCTTCACCTGCTGGGTAGAAACCCTTCAAGTTGATGCTCTGGAAGTCTTTACCACGTTTAATACAAACCGGTGAAGAAGTACGAGTTTCCACACCTGTTAGCAGACCATCGTCTGATGCAAAGCCTTTGATCTTACGGTCAAAAGCTGGGATCGCTTCACGAATCGCTTCAATTGCGAACGGTGGTAGTGCTTTCGACAAATCAGTCAGTTTAATGCCCGGTGTGAATGATGGTTCCACATCACCCAACTCACTTGGATCGCGACCTTTAAGGAAATCACCAATCTTCTGCGCTGGTGCATCGTACGTCTCACCACCTAGCTTGTATGCGCCAGATTCCAATTCACGCTGCAGGCGAATACCTGCAAGCGGATCACCCGGGTAATCTTGCTCTGGAGAGATACCCACTACAATCGCACTGTTTGCGTTACGCTCTGAACGAGAGTATTGGCTCATACCGTTGGTTACTACGCGGCCTTCTTCTGACGTAGCGGCAACTACAGTACCGCCCGGACACATACAGAAGCTGTAAACAGTACGGCCATTCTTACAATGGTGCACCAGTTTGTAATCCGCAGCGCCAAGAATCGGGTTACCTGCATTTGGACCAAAGCGCGCTTCATCAATCATCGATTGCTTGTGCTCAATACGGAAACCAACCGAGAATGGTTTTGCTTCCATGTAAACGCCACGATCATGCAACATTTCAAAAGTGTCACGAGCACTATGGCCAACCGCAAGAACGATGTGGCGAGACTTAATTTCTTCACCATTAGATAGCGTTACACCCGTAATCTGACCATCTTCCATGTGAAGATCATCCACACGTGTGCTAAAGCGGATTTCACCACCCAGTTCGATGATTGTCGCGCGCATTTTCTCGATCATCGTAACCAGTTTAAAGGTACCGATGTGCGGCTTACTTACGTAAAGAATTTCTTCTGGCGCACCCGCATCGACAAATTCAGTGATCACTTTACGACCGTAGAAGTTTGGATCTTTTACCTGACTGTAAAGCTTACCGTCAGAGAACGTACCTGCGCCGCCCTCACCAAACTGCACGTTTGACTCCGTATTTAGAGCACGCTTACGCCAAAAACCGAACGTATCTTTGGTACGTTCACGTACTTCTTTACCACGCTCAACAATGATTGGGTTAAAGCCCATTTGAGCCAAAACCAGACCAGCAAACAGACCACAAGGACCGAAGCCGATGACCACAGGGCGTTCTTTCAGGTTTTCAGGTGCTTTCGCGACAAATTTGTATTCCATATCTGGAGTTTGGCGAACATGTGGGTCTTTCGTAAACTTCTCTAGCAGAGCCGTTTCATCACCTTCAACAATGATGTCTAGCGTGTAGATAAGCTGAATATTCGTTTTCTTACGAGCATCGTAGCCGCGTCTAAAGACGTTAAAAGAGATAACTTTCTCAGCAGGAATGCCAAGCTTTTTAGTGATCGCGTCTAATAGCGCGTCTTCCTCATGATCAAGAGGAAGTCTAATTTCATTAATACGAATCATATCGATGTCTCGGGTAGTTGGTGTCTTAGCCAAAACCCTGCGATATGCAGGGTCAGCTCACAATGGCGCGCATTTTACGAGAAATTGAATTGTCTGTCATACTAAATCAAAGTGAGAGGGGCTATTTAACCTATCGAATGTTGAATTTTACCTTGGGACGAGTATTATCCCCTTTCCTTGATTTTGACTAACTTAAGAGCGGATTATCATGGCATTTGTCGTAACCGATAACTGTATCCAATGTAAATACACTGACTGTGTCGCAGTGTGCCCGGCTGATGCCTTTCACGAAGGGCCAAACTTCATGGTAATCAACCCAATAGAGTGTATCGACTGCGGCTTGTGTGTCGACGAGTGTGACGCTCACGCGATTTTTCAGGAAGATGAAGTCCCAGAAGATCAACAAATCTATACGGCATTAAATGCAGAGCTTGCTGAGATTTGGCCAGTACAGACTGAGGTAAAACCAGCAATGGAAGACGCCGAGAAATGGAATGGCGTGCCAAACAAGCTAGATATGTTGGAAAAATAAAAGCATCCAAAACGGAAAAAGCGTAACAACCGAAGTTGTTACGCTTTTTTTGTGTCTCAATTCAGCTCAATTAGCTGTGTTGACGACGCATGTTGTCCAGAATAATGCCCGTCGCCATGGCAACGTTAAGCGACTCTGCGCCACCAAAAGCTGGAATGGTGATTTTGTCAGTCACGAATTTCGACGCTTCTTCACGCACACCGTGTGATTCACTGCCCATCAGTAAGATACCTTCGGCAGAGAAATCGGTTTTATGTACGCTTTCCCCTTCCAGAAACGCGCCGTAGACTGGCAAGTTCGCTTGCTCTAAGTAGCTTGGCAGGTCAACAAGGCTAACCTGAACTCGGCCAAAGCTGCCCATCGTCGCACTAATGGTTTTAGGGTTGTACGGATCCGCACAGTCCGAACTCGCGACAATGTGCTTAATGCCGTACCAATCCGCTACGCGAATGATGGTACCCAAGTTACCCGGATCAGACACACCATCTAGTGCAATCATCAGACCTTTTGCCTGAGGCACTTTTGTACTTGGAATTTCTACGACCGCAATTGCCGCGTTGTTACTGACCAGTGTGCTTGCTTTGGTCAAATCATCCAATGATGCTTCGATACAATCGAACTGACCAAGCTCTTGGCGGTGCTGTTCAAGAAATTCCGCTGTAGCAAAAATCTGTTTAACCGTTAACGAACTCGTTGCTAGCTCCAGTACGTTCTTTTCACCCTGAACCAGAAATAAGCCGTGTGCTTTACGTTGCTTCTTTTGTCCCAAAGCACGAAGCAGTTTTAATTGGTTTTTTGAAATCATGAAAATATCCCGGGAGAAAATGGTTAAGTACCGAATAAAACGCAGGGATTATAGAGTAAAGACGTGCGCAGCTAAAGAGAGGTTGAGGTGAGAAGTAAAAGATAGCTAGCGAGTTTACGTGGTTTCTGACTGGAAGGCCTTTGTCGTCATCTGTAACCGACGACATTCGAATCATTAATAATGCTGATATAGAATGCCGCGGTCACAATGGTAATCCATTCTTTATTAGCCGACTTTCTGCATTTCCTCAGAGACTATCCTTTGCTGATCACGCGTAAAGAACGCGTCCATCCAATGCAAAAAAAGCGCGGAATCGTTAGGCTTCTTCAACTGAGCAAACGCATCCTCATACTGACGTTCAGACAACAGATGTTGGCGCTTTCTCACCAGTAGCTCAGTAAACTCGGAGCTGAATTCGGGATGACCTTGTACGGTTAAAATATGATTGTCTTTGACCAGCATGAAGTTAGGACAAAAATCGTTTCCTGCGATTACGCTCATCTCTTTGGGTACAATCACCACCTGATCTTGGTGGCTTACCAGCATACGCGCACTGTCAATGGCAAGATTCATCCATTTCTTAAGTGCCACGACTTTTACCTCATAACTGCCCAAGCCCCAACCTTTCTCAGACTTTTTAACCACCCCACCAAGTGCTCTGGCAATTAACTGATGTCCGAAACAAATCCCGACCAGTGGCTTTCTTCTCGCTTCACAGCAACGGATCCAATCCGCTAAATCCAGAATCCATGGCAAATCGTCATAAGCGTTGTGCACACTACCGGTAATAATAAAACCATGGCACTCATCAAAACTTGGTAACTCACCTTTTATCGCGTCAAAGTTTTGAAACGTCATCGCGTCATTCACACTAGCAAAAGCGCTTTCAATCATATCTGCATATTGGCCGTGGCCATCAGACAAAGGTGGATCGACATATCCGCAGGTTATTATCCCAATTTTCATTATTCACCTATCATCCTTGAATTTACATTTCACTTGATTTTAAACCTTTCGATCAGCAAGCGGCGATACTTTTCATTCTAGTATCAAATCGCACGTCATCTATTCCAAGACCGTGATTCAATTAACGCACCCCAATATTTAACAAGATAGACTAAATACGCAGTTTTTATATCTAAAAATCATAAAATACTGAACACTTTGTTGATTTCTCTACATTCACTATCTACGTTTTGATTAGTTTATTTATCAAACTTTTCGTTCACTGCTATCAATTAGCTCGATTCAAGCACGATTTTTTAACTTTAACGCAATGGAGAGAAAACAGCGTTAAACCTTCTTTGCATATTTAATCGCTAAGCAGGTTTAGCACTTCATCAGGAATACAAAGACAAAAAAGGAATAAGGACACAGAATGGACACTACAAACTGGCATGATAAAGCCACTGAGTTGAGGTTTAATACACAAGCCTACATTAACGGAAAACTCACTAACGCTATCAGCGATGATACCTTCGAGATTATTAACCCAGCAACGGGAAAACACCTCGCTCACGTAGCGCGTTGCCGTGAGGAAGATGTAGAGATTGCGGTTAAAGCCGCGCGTGATGCTTTTCACTCCCGAGTATGGGCAGGACTGCCACCAGCGCAGCGTAAAACGGTATTACTCAACTACGCCAAGCTTATCGAACAACACCAAGAACAGTTCGCTCTTCTGGAGTCTTTAGATATGGGAAAACCCATTTCTGATGCCATGGGATACGATGCGCCAGCCACCGCTCGCTGCATACAATGGAACGCTGAAGCGATTGATAAAATTTACGATGAAGTCGCTCCCGTGACCGAAGAAGCGCTCGCGCTGGTGACAAGAGAGCCTTTAGGCGTCGTCGCTGCCATTGTTCCTTGGAACTTCCCTACCGTGATGGCGGCTTGGAAAATTGGCCCGGCACTCGCCACTGGTAACTCAGTCATCATCAAACCATCGGAAAAATCGCCTCTCACCGCTATTTTACTCGCAGAATTAGCTTCTCAAGCCGGGATTCCCGACGGTGTACTCCAAGTTCTGCCTGGCTTTGGTCATGAGGCAGGGCAAGCACTAGCGCTTCACAACGACGTGGACTGCATTACTTTTACTGGCTCTACGGCTATCGGGAAGAAATTATTGACCTTTGCTGGTGAATCTAACCTCAAGCGAACCTTTATGGAATGTGGTGGCAAGAGCCCTCATATTGTCCATTACGATGTGAAAAACATTGAGAAAGCGGCTGCCACCGCAGCAAGTGCCATTTGCTATAACCAGGGGGAAGTCTGTACCGCAGGCTCTCGTCTTTTGGTTCACTCGTCCATCAAAGAGCAATTCATCGATCTACTAATGAAGAACATGGACAAATGGCAACCTGGCGATCCTCTCAACGACAGCTCACGTGTAGGCGCGATTGTCGATAAAGCTCAGTTTGAACGCGTACTCGATTATATAGAGGTAGGCAAACAGGAAGGTGCAACACTTCGATTTGGGGGCCAACCCGTTCTTGAACATACAGGCGGCTACTTTATTCAGCCTGCTGTCTTCACAGACGTAACACCTGACATGCGTATATTCAAAGAAGAGATATTTGGTCCTGTACTTTGTGTGACGACATTCGACACGATTGATGAAGCGATCGAGCTTGCTAACGACAGTGAATATGGCCTTGCTGCAGGCGTGTGGACTTCCGATATTTCCACTGCGGTAAAATGCTCGCGCGCACTAAGAGCCGGTACCGTATTTGTGAACAACTGGGACGGCGGTGATATGACGATGCCATTTGGCGGGTACAAACAAAGTGGTAACGGCAGGGATAAGTCTTTACACGCGTTAGATAAATACACCGAAATCAAATCGACATGGATCGAACTTGATTAGTCTTTTTTGTCTCATAACCGCATTCACCGTGACTAAAAATGGCCTCGTAACAGAGGCCATTGTTTTCGAAAGCGAGTATCTAAAACGTTGGTGGCGTCGAAGCGCTTATCAACTCACACTCCACTTTTCCCTTGTTACGAAATCGGTGTGGCTTACGCGTCTCAAAATAGTAAGAATCGCCGGCTTTCAGCACCTGAGAGCGACTGCCTACCGTGATCTCTATTTCTCCGCGAATCACCACGCCGCCTTCTTCGCCTTCGTGCTGCATGAAATCAGTGCCGGTATCAGCACCTGGCGGGTAGACTTCATGCAATATGGCAAGTTTGCGACCTTCTCGTTTCGCACCCACTAACATCAGGTTAATCTTGCCATCACCTAAATCCGTCATCTGTTCCGGACTAAAAAAGATGTCATCCTCGGATTCAACATCTAGGGTAAAAAACTCGCCCATTGAGATGGGAATCGCTTCCAGTATCTTTTTTAGTGACCCAACAGAAGGGTTCACAAGGTTCTGTTCAATTTGAGAGATCATGGAGTTCGTCACGCCGCTTCTCTTCGCAAGCTCTCTTTGGGATAAACCACGCATGGTTCGGATCGTCTTAAGTTGCTTGCCTACATCCATGTCTCTATCCATGTATCTCTCCTAGTTTGTCAGCGAATGCCTTTACTGCTGGCTCATTTTCGCCTCTTGTAATCGCCGTTTCTCCGCTTTAGCGAGCACCCACCACGCAATAAAGGTGGCACAGGATACCGCTAAAATGATCAACGTCGCGAGGGCATTAATTTTTGGACTAACGCCTAGTCTAACGCTGGAGAATACCACCATTGGTAGCGTTGTAGCACTCGGACCAGATACAAAACTCGCAATCACCAGGTCATCGAGTGATAACGTAAACGCCAGCAACCAGCCTGCAACAATAGCAGGAGCAATCGTTGGTAAGGTAATTTGCAGAAAGACCTTCCAGGGCGGAGCCCCCAAATCCATTGCAGCCTCTTCAATTGAGCGATCGACCTCTTGTAATCTGGAGCTAACGACTACCGTAACGTATGCCGTGCAAAACGTAACATGTGCAATCCAGATAGTCATCATTCCACGTTGATTAAATAAATCAAACACTTGCCCCATCGCAATGAAGAGCAGCAGTAAAGACAGACCGGTGATCACTTCTGGCATCACCAACGGCGCCGTGATCATAAACGCGAATCCGGTTTCTCCTCTAAATTTCCCGAAGCGATTCAGGACAAACGCCGCGATAGTACCCAGCACCACTGCGGCGCTGGCAGAGAGAAAACCAATTAACAAGCTCAGCTTTACCCCGCCCATTAATAAGTCATCGTCAAATAACTCTGAATACCACTTAAAAGAAAACCCAGACCAAACGGTCACTAAGCGGTTCTCATTAAAAGAATAAATAATCAAAATCAGAATAGGTAAATAGAGAAAAGCAAAACCTAGCCCTAAAACCATCCACTTCCATTTGTTGTTGTAAACTGGAATATCGTTCATCCCTGTACCTCCAATTCACGTTTTTGATAACGGTGGAACCAAAGAATTGGCACCATTAGTATGAGTAACATCGTGGTGGCAACAGCCGAGGCAACAGGCCAGTCTCGGTTATTGAAAAACTCTTGCCATAACACTTTGCCGATTAGTATTGAGTCCGGCCCGCCGAGCAGTTCAGGAATAACAAACTCCCCTACCGCAGGAATAAAGACCAACATGGAACCAGCGATAATACCGGCGCGGGTTAAAGGAATTAAGACACTAAACAATGTGGTGATTGGTTTCGCGCCTAAATCACTCGAGGCTTCTATCAGCGAATAATCGACTCGCATCAGCGCGGTATACAAAGGTAAAACCATAAAAGGCAGATAGGTATACACAATGCCGATATATACAGCGACGTCGGTATGCAATATCTTCAATGGCTCGTCAATCGCCCCAATGGTTAGCAGCACGTTATTGAGTAATCCATTGTTTTTGAGGATACCTATCCAGGCATAGACTCGAATCAAAAAACTCGTCCATGAAGGCAGGATGATCAGCATCAGAAGAACGTTACGCGTCGACGGCGTTGAATGCACAATCGCCCAGGCAATTGGAAAACCGACCACTAAACACAGTAACGTTGAAATGAATGCGATACGTATCGACTCTAAATAGGAAGACACATACAAATCATCTTCCAGCAAATATTCGTAGTTACCGATATTCAGCAGTAGCTGCAATTGCTGCTCGGCATAACTGAGCAGTTCAGAATAAGGTGGAATCGAGACCTGAGCCTCGGCGAAGCTGATCTTAAATACGATCAAAAATGGGAGTAAGAAGAACAGTAACAACCATCCATAAGGGACAGCAAGCAGTAAGCACTTTGGCGTGGGTATGACACGCCAGATATCGAGTTTGGCTTTCTTTATCATATTTTAAGTACCACGCAGCTTTCCATTTCCCAACTTAGCGTGACCTTCTGTTCCCACGTCGGCATGTCTTTTCTCAAGCGAGTGGTATTTTGTAAGGTTGCCGTGACTAATTTTCCAGACGGTAAACGCACGTGGTAGATAGATTGATTGCCCATATAGGCAATATCTTCAACGATCCCTGTGCAGCTGTTGACCGAATGATTGCTATGTGTGCTCAACGCCATTTTCTCTGGCCTAACCGCAATCATCACGGGTACCCCTGTCACACCAGAAATGCCTTCATTTATACAAATCGGGTGTTCAAGATCCTGACTGCGTACGGTGCAACTGTCGTTTTGATTATTTTCCAATATGCCTTCAAAGATATTTACCGTGCCGACAAACTTGGCTGAGAATTTCGAATTCGGGTGCTCATAGATCGATTCTGGAGAGCCAATTTGCACAAACTGACCTTTATTCATAATCGCCATTCGACTGGCCATGGTCATGGCTTCTTCTTGATCGTGTGTCACCATCACACAAGTCACCCCCACACGCTCCAAGATATCCACCACTTCGAGTTGCATTTTTTCTCTTAAGTTTTTATCTAAAGCGCCCATTGGTTCATCCAGAAGCAGCAGTTTTGGTTTTTTCGCTAAACTACGAGCCAGTGCAACACGCTGTTTCTGACCACCAGAAAGTTGATGAGGTTTGCGTTTGGCATAGTCAGACATATGGACCAGCTCTAGCATCTGTTTGACGGTTTCTTTGATTTCTTGGCGAGACATGCCGTCCTGCTTTAAACCAAATGCAATATTGTCTGCAACGGTCATATGAGGAAACAGCGCATAGGATTGGAACATCATATTGACCGGGCGACGATATGGAGGAATCTCGGCAAGATCTTCTCCATCTAAAATAATCTGCCCTGCTGAAGGTTGCTCGAAGCCAGCAAGCATTCTCAGCAACGTTGATTTTCCACAGCCCGATGCGCCAAGCAGGGCAAACAATTCACCTTGATTGATCGTCAAATCCAAACCATCAACGGCGGCGTGACCATCAAAGCTTTTGGTGAGACCTTTGATTTCTAATAAAGGTTTTGGCGGGTTAGAATCCACATGCATATGAGGAAGATCATTACAAATTGACATCACTGTCATGGCACTCTCCATAAAAGAGGCGACCCTAGGGTCACCTCTTTGTCTCTATCTAGTTTTTAACAAAATCTGTCCACGCACGAGTCATCGCACGAGCGGTTTTATGAGGTAACATTTTCGCGCTGTAGAGCTTCTCTTGTGTTTCCTCATTAGGGTAGATGCCTGGATCATCCAGAATCTCACTATCAATGAACTCACGTGACGGCGGGTTTGGATTCGCGTACCAAACGTAGTTACTGATTTCAGCGATGATTTCTGGTCTTAACAGAAAGTTAATGAAAAGGTGGGCATTTTCTGGATGCTTAGCATCTTTAGGAATGGCCATCAAATCAAACCAAGCTAAAGCGCCCTCTTTCGGAATTGAGTAAGCAATCTCAACACCGTTATCCGCTTCTGCCGCACGATCTGCTGCTTGAAGAACATCTCCGGACCAACCGATCGCGACACAAATGTCGCCATTAGCTAGGTCATTAATGTATTGCGAAGAGTGGAAGTAAGTGACATATGGTCGGACAGTTTTGAGTAACTCAAGCGCATCCTTTTTGTAATCATTCGGATCCGTACTATTTGGATCTTTGCCAATGTAGTTAAGTGATGCCGCCATGATCTCTGATGGCGCATTCAAAAAGCCCACACCACATTTCGCCAGTTTTTCCATGTTCTCTGGTTTAAACACCAGATCCCAACTGTTGACCGGAGCATCCTCTCCAAGTGCCGCTTTGACCTTCTCGACGTTGTAGCCAATACCTGTAGTGCCCCAAAGGTAAGGCACCGAATAAGCATTTTCAGGGTCGACGGTGTCTGACAAGATTCCCATCAATTTAGGGTCTAGGTTTTTATAGTTGCTGAGTTTTTCTTTATCCAGCTTCTGAAAAGCGCCCGCTTTTACCTGTCTGCCCAAAAAGTCATTACTCGGGACAATAAGGTCGAAGCCAGTGTTGCCTGATAGAACTTTTGCTTCCAGAACTTCATTAGAATCAAAAACATCGTAGACAACCTTGATACCCGTTTCCTGCTCAAATTTGGCGATGGTATCTTCAGCAATATAATCAGACCAGTTATAGATATTGAGTACTTTGTCTTCCGCAGCAATTGATGTTAACGGGGCTAACCCAAGAGTCATCCCCAACGCTACCCCACAATAAACCTTCATTTTCTCCATTTGGATCTCCATTCCTTGGTGAGTTTTGGTATTGTTCTCGTCGGCTACTGCTGAACGTCGGCGAGCGTGTTATCTAAAGCCAGTTTTGCAAGTGCAACTAGTTCGTCTATTTCTGATTTCGTGATAATCAGTGGTGGTGAACAGATCATTGAGTCTCCGACGGCTCTCAATACAACGCCACTGTTAAAACAATGGTCGCGGCAACGAGTACCCACATCTAACTCTTTATCGAAGCGTTGTTTGGTTTGTTTGTCTTTAACAAGCTCAATTGCACCGACCAGACCAACGCTACGCGCTTCACCAACCATTGGGTGCTCAGCGAGCTCTGCCCAGCGTTTGGCAAAATATGGACCGGTCTCTTCTCGTACTTGATTAACAACGCTGAGACGCTGCATCTCTTTAATGTTGGCGATGGCAACCGCACAAGAAGCAGGATGACCTGAGTAAGTAAAACCGTGTGCGAATTCCGTATCTGCATCGGTGAGTACTTTGGCAACATGATCACGAACCATCACACCACCTAGCGGCAGGTAACCTGATGTGATCCCTTTCGCCATACACATAAGATCTGGCTTTATGTTGAAGGTCTGACTTGCGAACCATTCGCCAGTGCGACCAAAGCCACAAATCACTTCATCAACAATCAATAGAATTTCATATTTGTCACAAATACGTTGGATTTCAGGCCAGTAGCTTGACGGTGGAATAATCACGCCACCAGCGCCTTGAATAGGCTCGGCAATAAAAGCAGCGACATTGTCTTCACCGAGTTCTAAAATCTTCTCTTCTAGTTGTCTTGCGCGTTCTAAACCAAATTCGGTTTCATCGACGCCATTTCCTTCACCAAAATAGTAAGGTTGATCGATGTGCACGATGTTAGGTAAAGGAAGACCACCTTGCGCATGCATCGCAGACATGCCACCGAGGCTTGCCCCCGCCATAGTGCTACCGTGGTAAGCATTTTTACGGCTGATGATGGTTTGCTTTTGCGGTTTACCAAGGCTACTCCAGTAGTGACGAACCATTCTCACTACCGTGTCATTACACTCAGAACCTGAGCCCGTATAGAACACATGGTTCATGCCTTCTGGCGTGACCTCGGCCAATAAAGTAGAAAGCTCTACCGCTGGTGGGTGTGCGGTTTGGAAAAACAAATTGTAGTACGGCAATTCTTGCATTTGCTTTGTCGCGGCATCAATAAGAGGCTGACAGCTGTAGCCCATATTCACACACCATAAGCCCGCCATACCGTCGAGGATTTTGTTGTCATCCTCGTCATAGATGTAAACCCCTTCCGCGCGCTTAATAATGCGAGAACCTTTGTCATTTAACGCCTTGAAGTTAGTAAAAGGGTGCAAGCAATGTGCACTATCTTGCTCAATCCATTTAGACATAGTTTCATTCCATGGTTTATTAATAATGTGAGCACTACTTTCCCTTTATCCGCAAAGATAAATGGTTCGACGGTAACGTTCGCTAGGAGAAAGTAGCTTTCACTTGGTAATTAAGTTTGACTTATACGTTTAAGAGTAAGAACTCACGCTCCCAAGAGCTGATAACTTGAAAGAACGTTTTGTACTCTTTTCGCTTAATTGCCACGTAAGCAGAAACAAATCGATCACCGAGAATTTCTCTCAGCTCGTCACTGTTTTCCAGCAGCAATAACGCATCTTCCAATGTATGAGGAAGTGAGTAAGGTTCTGTCGTCATATCACCTGTACTCTGCGGTGTCGGGGTAAGTTTTTCTTTCATACCCAAGTAGCCACAAGCCAATGACAACGCCATCGCTAAGTAAGGGTTCGCATCCGCACCGGCGTAACGGTTTTCAATCCGGCGGGCATTTTTATCAGAGACCGGAACTCGAAGCCCAACCGTGCGGTTGTCTTCTCCCCAAGCCACGTTGGTAGGTGCTGACTCTCCAAAGACCAGTCGACGGTAGGAATTGACGTTTGGCGCAAAAAAGGCAATCGCAGCCGGGGTATATTTTTGCATGCCAGCAATATAATTGAGGAAGAGTTCGCTGTTAGAGCCGTCTTCATTGGCGAACAGGTTCTTGCCGTTCACGTCCACCAAACTTTGGTGAATGTGCATTGCACTGCCTGGTTCATGCTCCATTGGTTTCGCCATAAACGTCGCATAAACATCGTGGCGCAATGCGGCTTCTCGTACCGTGCGTTTAAAGAGAAACACCTGATCTGCCAAATCTAACGGTTCACCGTGATCGAAGTTCAACTCCATCTGAGCGGCACCCGATTCATGAACTAATGTATCAACGTCCAGGCCTTGCGCCTCACAGAAGTCATACATGTCTTCAAAAATAGGATCGAATTCATTCACAGCATCGATACTGAAGGATTGTCTGGCCGTTTCTGGTCTCCCATTTCGACCAATCGGCGGCTCAAGCGGATAGTCCCAGTCCAGATTTTTCTTAACCAAGAAAAACTCTAGCTCAGGTGCCACTATTGGGTTCCAACCCTCTCTTTCGTAGAACGATAAAACACGACGCAACACCGCTCTTGGGGAAACTTCTACTGGCTCACCATCCACTGTGAAACAGTCATGAATTACCTGACCTGTTGGATCTTTTGTCCATGGAACTAACCTGACTGTATTTGGATCTGGCTCGAGATTCATGTCTTTCTCGGTGAGATCAATCATGCTTTCATCGTCTGGCCAGTCACCGTTTACCGTCTGGAAAAAAATCACTTCGGGAAGATGCATCCCTCCTTCTCGAAGAAATTTTTTGGCGGGCATAATTTTGCCTCTTGCGTTACCAGTAATGTCAGGGATAAGACACTCGACTTCAGTAATACGGTTTTCTTCAATCCATTTCTTGAATGTTTCCATAAATCCTTCTTTGCAATAATTTCGGTCCATGAAATACAGCTTTATGTTTACAGCTTTGCGTCCGATCAAAAACGGCGAACAACAAAATAACACTCGTATGTTTTTCTAATCCCAACTACCGAACCAATCGGGTTGAGTACAAAATCGCCCGTTGCTAACCCACATCAAAAATCATGGATGTATCAATAAGCCCTATTTAGCATTGTGCCTAACTCGCCCAAAAGTCAACCAATCTGTTAAATATTTTATATCAAGATACAGCATCGGTGAGGTTAAAGTTACAAATGTGTTGCAATTTTCTAAACAATGTGTGTATGTTTAATAGGCAAGTAAAGATGTCTGCGGGGCATTCCTGAGCCCATATAGAACAAGGGATTATTACGTTTAACGCCAAGGAGGCACAGCGGATATGACTAGTCTTGCCAATCAACCGATTAACATTGACCGACTAAAAACCAAGCAAGAGCAGCAAGAAATTGCTCATTTTATCGAACAAAATCCAAACATCACGACGATTGATTTGATTCTGTTCGATATGAATGGTGTCGTCAGGGGAAAACGAATCAACACCGCCCAACTCAGCAAAGTCCTGGAGCAAGGTATCTGTTTGCCTGCGTCCGTTTTTGCACTGGATATCTGCGGCGAAACCGTCGAAGAGACCGGATTGGGATTTGAAAAAGGCGATGGTGACCGTATTTGCCGTATTGTGCCAAACTCATTGCAGGTCGTACCGTGGCAAGAGAATAGCGCCCAAGCCATCGTTACGATGTACGAGCCCGAGACGAACCAACCTTTCTTTGCTGACCCCAGACACGTCCTCGATCTACAAGTTAAAAAACTGAAAAGCAAAGGCTTTCATCCGTGTGTCGCGGTTGAGTTAGAGTTTTATTTGCAGGATCCTGAAACCGATGATACTGGCTGCCCCCAACCCCCTCTGATGCCAGTAAGCGGCGAGCGAATGACACAAACGCAAGTCTATTCACTGGATGAACTCGATGAATTTAAAACTTTTTTGGATGAAATCGTAAGTGCATGTCAAGAACAAGGCATTCCGGCAGAAAACATCACAGCCGAATATGCACCGGGGCAATTTGAAGTAAACCTAAAACATTCCACCGATGTATTGCTTGCTTGTGACCATGCCATGTTACTAAAACGTGTCGTTCGTGCGATAGCGAAGAAACATGGATTTCATGCCAACTTCATGGCTAAACCTTATACCGAATATGCAGGCAGCGGTTGCCACGTTCACATCAGCTTGCAGGACGCCGATGGGATTAACGTGCTTGGGTATAATGACGATTTACTGCTCAATGCCATTGCTGGTGTCTTAGAACACATGGATGAGTGCATGGCGATTTTTGCTCCCAATGCCAACTCCTATCGACGCTTACAACCGAATATGTTCGTACCAATGCATGCTTCATGGGGGTGGGATAACCGAACGGTTGCTGTGCGAGTGCCCGCCAGCGGAGAAGAAGACAAGCGAATCGAACACCGCTTATCAGGTGCCGATGTTAACCCTTATCTCACTGTATCTGTTTTATTGGCATCCATCCTAGACGGCATTGAAAACAATCTGGTACCGCCAGCGCCAATAGACGGAGACGCAACTCAGCTCGATCTGCCGACTCTGCCAAGCTCTTGGGACAGTGCTTTACATGCCTTCTCAGCAAGTGAATTTATGCAAAACAGCTTTGGAGAAGAGCTTTGCAAAGTCTACCTCGCCAACAAAAAACACGAGCAGGAAAGGTTTTCAGCTCAAGTTTCACCACTTGAATACCAATGGTACCGATAAGTATTGAATCAAGATTAGAAGAAAAGGATGTCAAGATGAGTACGAAGCATACCCTCTCTTACTATGCTGCATCAAAAAACCAAGATTTGCGCTTTCCTACGTTGAAAGGAAGCCACGTTGCCGATGTGTGTATTGTGGGATCTGGTATAACCGGAGCAACAGCGGCATTGGAACTCTCCAACAAAGGCTATAGCGTCATCGTATTGGAAGCCAATCGTGTCGGTTGGGGAGCATCGGGGCGCAGTGGCGGACAGGCGATTTTTGGCTGGGCTTCAGAGCAACATACACTTGAAAAGCTCGTTGGTGAGTCTGATGCCAAGAAACTTTGGGAACTGTCTATCGAAGCGCTCGCTCTGACCAAAAACAATATTAAAAAGTACAATATTGACTGTGATTGGCGGGATGGCATGGTTCATTTGGGCATGAAATCGCGTCATGACAAAGAGCTAAAAGAATGGTATGCCAACCTGACAGAACGCTATCAATATGACTCTCTTGAGCTGTGGGACAAAGAACAAGTCAGAGAGAATATTGATAGCGACAAATACACATCCGGCATGCTTGATCGCAATAGTGGTCACTTACACCCATTAAACTACACGCTTGGCTTAACTAATGCAGCCCAAGCCGCCGGAGCTCAGTTCTTTGAAGAAAGTGCGGTGATTAAAATTGAGCACGGTGACCCTGCTACTCTATTTACCAAGCATGGTGAGGTGAAAGCGAATCACGTTATTCTTGCGTGTAATGCTTATATGGAAGGGTTGGAAAGCTCGCTAGAAAACAAAGTCATGCCCGTGGGTACCTACATCTGTGCCACAGAACCACTTGAAGAAAACCTAACCAATAAACTGATGAAAAACCGTATCGCGGCGAGTGACATCAACTTTGTACTCGACTACTTCCGCTGCTCCGGTGACAACCGGATGCTATTTGGCGGGCGAGTCAGCTACTCTGGGGTTGCACCATTTAATTTAGAAAAGGCGATGCGCAACCGGATGGTAAGCATATTTCCTCAATTGACTAACGCTAAAATCGATTATGCGTGGGGCGGTAACGTGGCGATCACCATGAATCGCGCCCCTCACTTTGGCCGACTAAAACCCAATGTTTATTTTGCACAGGGGTTCTCTGGCCATGGCATTGCGGTAACAGGCCTGGCAGGCACTTTAATGGCCGAGTGTGTTGCAGCCACCTCTGAGCGCTTTGCCATTTTTGATAAAGTGCCTCATATGTCATTCCCCGGCGGACGTTTACTCCGGACCCCTGCACTTGTTCTGGCTATGTCTTACTACCGGGTTCGCGACTTGCTTTAAATATGACGTCAAAGGGCTTCAGCTGCGCAATCACGACCGAAGCCCCCTGTAACTCATACTATGCCTTTGGTGGAGTCAGCGCTTCACCATTGGTTTGAATCACATTTTGATACCAGTAAAAACTCTTTTTCTTTAAACGATTTAACGTGCCTTGACCGTCGTTATCACGGTCTACATAAATCAGGCCGTAGCGTTTTGACATCTGTGCGGTTGAAGCACTGACTAAATCAATCGGGCCCCAGCAGGTGTAACCCATTATTTCGACCCCATCCTGAAGCGCTTCACCAACCTGATACAAATGGTCATTGAGATACTGAATTCGGTAATCATCCTCAATCTCTCCATTTTCATTGACGGTATCTGCCGCACCAAGACCGTTTTCTACGATGAACAATGGCTTTTGGTATCGGTCATAAAGTAAGTTCAAAACAATACGCAATCCTTTAGGGTCGATTTGCCATCCCCAATCCGTTGACTCCAGATACGGATTGCTTCCCATTTTGAAAGCTTCCTGATCCGTCATCTCTAGGTTTTCGTTCTGAACACTGACACAACCCGTCATGTAGTAACTGAATGAGATAAAATCGACGGTCTCTTTTAACGCCTTTTTATCTTCATCCGTGATATTAAGAACAACGCCCATTTCTTTGAATTTACGCATCATATAGCCCGGGTAGTAACCACGGCTTTGTACGTCTCCGAAAAATAGCCATTCGCGGTTCTGTTGCATTGCTTCAAACACATCATCCGGATGGCTGGTTAATGCATACTGAATTGCGCCTAACATCATATTACCGATCTTGGCATCTGGCAGCAGCTCATGACAGACTTTGACTGCTTTTGCACTGGCCACCAACTGGTGATGTATTCCTTGGTAAAGAGCCTGAGCATCACTGCCGCGTGGAATTCCGGCCCCCGTGAACGACTCATGTAATGTGGCATTGATTTCATTGAATGTCAGCCAGTACTTAACACGGTGTCCAAATCGGGAGAATACCGCGGTAGCGTAACGCTCAAAGAAGCCGATGAGTTCTCTGCTTGTCCAGCCGTGATATTTCTCAGCCAAATGCAGAGGCATTTCATAGTGAGATAGCGTAACGACTGGTGTAATGCCGTGCTTTTCGAGCTCATCAAAAATTTTGTCGTAATAAGCCAGCCCCAACTCATTAGGCTCTAATTCATCACCCTTGGGAAAGATTCGGCTCCAGGCAATCGAAAGGCGAAAACACGTAAACCCAAGTTCAGAGAACAGCGCAATGTCTTGTGGGTAACGGTGATAAAAATCAATAGCAATGTCTTTGATATTAAAGTCACCATCCTGTCGGTGCTTTAGTTCCCCGAACGATCCAAAGGGTTGTATATCGGATGTCGACAGTCCCTTACCATCCGCATTATACGCACCTTCAATTTGGTTTGCGGCCGTTGCCCCACCCCACAGAAATTCATCGGGAAAACGAAAAGACATAGCTTGCTCCTTGAAACTGACAATTAAAATCACATAAGACAAGCTAATTAAAAAGGAATATTTTGATCGTAACAACTCAATTCGAGTACAGTATGAATTAGCTGAACTAATAGATAAGAGCAAGATGGAAAACAAACAGCATGTCGTCTCAAACCTGTATACCTTCAACGTGGCCGCAAAGTGTTTAAGCTTTACCAACGCGGCCGAAGAGTTGCACTTAACTCAGGGAGCGGTAAGTCAGAGAATTAAACAACTAGAGCAGCAGTTAGGCTTCAAGCTATTTATCCGGCTGACCAGAAAGCTGGAACTGACGGAGGAAGGAAAACGACTATACGAAACAGTAAGCGGATCTTTTTCTACCATCTTTTCTGACATTGATGATATTCGCTTTAATGAGCTCACCGGAGAGCTATATATCGGGGTCGCACCAACGTTTGCTCAGTCATGGCTTTTACCTAAACTGGCCAATTTTCAGGCTCGCTATCCTAATCTGAACTTAAAAATCAGGGTAAAAGCCAGCTATCTGGACTTTAATCACGAGCCAGTGGATTTAGCTATCTACTACAGCCGCGAACCCCAATCTGATATGCATAACGAAATGCTGTTTGAAGAGTACCTTACTCCTGTTTGCACGCCGTTATACGCAGAAAAGCATAAGATTACGGACCAAGTGAGTAGCTTAGCTAACGCCAATTTAATCCATTGCACAGAGTCTATTGATTCAGCCAATTACGATTTTGAATGGCAACATTGGCTCAAACAGCAAACAGAACCGATTACCCCAAACGCCAATTACTATGTCTTCAACCATGGTGAGATGGCGGTATCTGCGGTTAAATACCATATGGGCGTAGGCATGGGACGCGTCGCGCTCATTCAGCCTTATCTTGATAGTGGTGAACTTATTGCACCGTTTGGTGTTATTCCAGCCGACATGAAGTACTTACTTATTTGCCCGAAAGGAATGGAAGAACGCCCACGTTTCAAGGCATTCACATCGTGGTTACGTAGTCAGTTAGTTGAAGATCATTAAACGATTCAACGTTGCAAGAAGCAAAAACGAAAAAAGCCTGCAATGTATTTAAACACTGCAGGCTTTTCAATGGGTGGGACCCCAGCCACATCCCGGCACACAAGTCACACGCTGCGGCTGCTTCCTTCCGGACCTGACCGAGTTCACGAGCTATTGTTGCGAGAGGACCAGAGCCCCATAATTCTTTTGTTGAGGGCTTGCCTCAAACGATGGGGCGATTATTCAGTATCGGACCTCATAATGCAAGGGCAAAAACCTTTAATTTCACCAATTAGCGATCGTTTGAACAAAACTCGGTCAATCTAGGATCTACTGAGAACCTACAGCTCTGCTTGCTCATCACCGCTGCGCAGGATGTAATCCGTCATCCACGCCGTACCCAATAAACAGATCCAAACAACAAAAACGGGCTTAGGCACATCGGTCGCAGGGCTGACAACCAACGCGGCAAAACCAACTGTCGGAAGCGTCCAACAAAGCAGCTTACTCCAGTGAATGGATTGCTTTATCTTTGTCAGTGTCTCCATTGAGGCAAGCATACCGGTCAGACAGAGTGCAACCAATGCGGCATAGGTTAAATCTGCCACCCACAGAGGTAATAACAACAGCAATGGCCACCAGCTGTGCTTATTCGAAGCCTTCCAATGAGTAATTGCCCACCACATGACGATGACAGCAAGCGTCTGCACAACGGTTACTGATGCTGAACCTGCCAATTTCCCACCCTGCTGGGTGACCATAATGCCGACTTGCAAGGTCAATACAATTAACCCGGTGGTGAGTAATACACCAAGAGAACTACGATGAGAGAACACCACCATTAACAGTGGGAATAGAATTAACACCCCAATAGATAACGCGATGGGCTGCATCGAGAGTGTGGCTCCGTATGCCATCATGGCACCAAGCAGTACTAAACCCGCTAGTCCGCCTTGAGGGAGTAGCCATAATGCAGGGATCATGAGAGCGAGAACAGGGAGTTCACCGCCACTTAAACTCATTGCTCTGGCACACACTACCGCGAGTAGAATCGTGATAAAAAACTGGATTGTAGAAAAAATCATAGCGCCTCCTGGCTTCCCCACCAACTTTGGAACTCAACGACAAATAAGGCACGAACTCGTTCGTCGTTAAGTGGGTCTAGACATCATTTTGAATCTCACAGAGTTCACCAATATCGTTACTGCGCTGCAAAAATGTAACGGCGTTCAAACGCGAAAAACTGGGGTGCTACACGCGTCAATAACTAATGGCGAAATACTGGCCGTCTGTATTACCATTCCTTGGCAATCCACAACGGACACTTTGAGTATGGACCAATTCTTAGCGCAAATCTTTGCTGTGATTCACCAAATTCCATCTGGGAAAGTCTCGACTTACGGGGAGATCGCAAAAATGGCAGGTTATCCCGGCTACGCTCGGCATGTTGGTAAAGCATTAGGTAACTTACCTGAAGGCAGCAAACTCCCATGGTTTAGAGTCATCAACAGCCAAGGCAAGATTTCATTAAAAGGTCGGGATCTGGATAGGCAAAAAGCCAAGCTTGAAGCAGAAGGGATCGAAGTGTCTGAAATTGGAAAAGTATCGCTCAGAAAATACAAATGGCAGCCTTAACTAAAGCTGCCATCTTTTTTCGCTTGGTTCTCTTGTCGAACGTAAATTAACGAACACCAACCAATCGGATGTCTACCTGATGAGTTTGTGCTTCATCAGTAATAACCGCGTGATGGGTATCGCTGATGAAACGCAACTTACCGTCAACTTCAATACGAGCACGAACGCTGTATCTGTGCTTCGCTTGAATTTCATTGCTGTCGTAGCTAAGTTCAAAAGCAATAGGAACTTGTTTACCTTCAGTGTTAAAGGTTTGCTTAGCGAGGACTTTTGATGGTGCATCCGCAAGCGACACATCTTCTAGAGATACGCTAACCAAAGCGTTTGGCGGTAAAGCAATACGTTCACGGTAAGCCACTGTACCTGTAATGGTCTTCATTGACACCTCAGCAGAATCCACTTCTGTTGTTTGAGAAGTTTGGCAACCCACAAGAGCAGCACCAAAAAATAAAGATGTAACAAGCAATAGTGTTTTTTTCATATATTCCTCAGGATGAATATTAAGCCAAGGTAAGTATACGGCCGAATCACGAGGCTGTCTTTGATTAGTTACTTGATTTAACAATAGTTTGACGAACTCAAGAGATACCAACCATTTGATTTTGTTTCATATTTGTTACAAGGTATACTCTTAGTAGTTTAAGATCCACTTCACAGACCTGTGGGAAATGGGTTAACTTGATGTTCAACACACACGGTGAGGAGACACAATGAGTAAACCACTAAGAGAGTTGCTCAGCCTGCTACAACTCGAACAATTAGAAGAAGGCTTGTTCCGCGGACAAAGCGAGAACTTAGGTTTACCTCAAGTGTATGGTGGTCAGGTGATTGGACAGGCACTTTCTGCCGCTCGTTACACCGTAGAAGAGACACGCACTGTACACTCATTTCATAGCTACTTTCTCTATCCGGGCGATTCTGAAAAACCGATTATTTACGACGTGGAGAACCTGCGCGATGGACGCAGTTTTAGTACCCGCCGGGTTAAAGCGATTCAAAATGGCCGCCCTATTTTCTATCTGACGGCTTCCTATCACAGTGATCAGCCGGGTTTCGAGCATCAGAAAACCATGCCGGATATTCCGGGCCCAGAAAACTTTCCTTCCGAAAGTGAACTGGCAAGCCATATCGTGGAATACCTTCCTGAAAGATTGCGTAAAACGTTTTGCGGTGAAAAACCGATTGAGATGCGCCCTGTCACGGTGATCAATCCGCTAAAGCCCACCAAAGCCGAGCCTAAACAATACCTTTGGATTCGCGCTAATGGTGAGATGCCAGACAACCAGCTGATCCACCAGTACTTGTTGGCGTACGCGTCGGATTGGGGCTTCCTAGTCACTGCGTTACATCCACATGGTGTTTCTTTAATGACTCCAAACTTCCAGGTGGCAACCATCGACCATTCTATCTGGTTCCATCGCCCGTTTAAGATGGATGAATGGTTGCTTTACGCTATAGAAAGCCCAACCGCGAGCCACACTCGTGGACTGGTTCGCGGAGAAATCTACAACCAACAAGGTCACCTGGTCGCAACAGCGGTTCAAGAAGGCGTGATGCGTTACACGAAATAGATTGGCTTTTAAATACGACAAAGGAGCGGCTCGCGCTCCTTTTTAGTAACTGATTACCGTTGATTAAATACGGCCAATCGGGAGCTCTGTGGTGTACTTGATCGACTCCATGGCAAACGTAGAGGTCACATTTGAAAGCCCTTTCACACTATTAACCAAACGCTTATAAAACTTATCAAAGCACTTCATGTCTTTGACCAGCACTTTCATCATGTAATCGTACTCACCCGCCATTCGATAGAATTCCATGACTTCGGGGAAATCACTCACCGTAGTGACAAAATGGTGATACCACTCTTCAGAGTGATCGATGGTCTTAAGTTGCACAAACGCAATGAACGACAGATCCAGTTTTTCCGCACTTAACAGAGCGACTCGCTTTTCAATGAATCCATCGTCCTCTAGTTTCTTAAGGCGCTTCCAACATGGCGTTGTGGTGAGGTTAACCCGTTCAGCCAATTCGTTTAAAGACAGTGTTCCGTCGGTCTGGAGTAAAGCAAGTAACTGCTTGTCAATTTTATCTAAATTATTTTCCATAAAGACTAATTTAAAGAGAATTTATTTCTACAAAATAAACATCATAAAACAAATATAGCAAAGTTTTTCTCCCAGATTATAGGTAAATTATTTTCAAACAAAACCTAATTTATCACTTTCAAGGAGAGACGCTATGTGTACTGACCACCAGTGGATCAACAATGCAGTACGTAAAATTGAAGCGGATTTTCAACGCTCTGCAGACACTCATCTGTTTAAACTCGACCTTCCTTCTCTTGATGGTATCGATATCTACTTAAAAGATGAGAGCACACACCCTACTGGTTCATTAAAACACCGTTTAGCGCGTTCTCTTTTCCTGTATGCGATTTGCAATGGCTGGATTGGCCCTGAGACTACCGTCATTGAAGCCTCTTCAGGAAGCACTGCTGTATCTGAAGCCTACTTCGCGCGTCTGCTTGGCCTGCCATTTATTGCCGTTATGCCAAAAAGTACGGCCCGAAAAAAAATAGAACAAATCGAGTTTTATGGTGGTAAAGCCCATTTAGTCGAACGCTCAGATCAAATCTATGACGAGTCCCGACGCCTCGCAAAAGAGTTAAACGGACACTACATGGATCAGTTCACCTATGCGGAACGTGCAACTGACTGGCGTGGGAACAATAACATTGCAAACTCCATCTTTAGCCAAATGAAATTAGAAGACCATCCCATTCCAAGTTGGGTGGTAATGAGTCCGGGTACGGGTGGCACATCGGCAACCATAGGTCGATTTATCCGTTACCAAAAATATGAGACGAAATTGTGCGTTGCTGACCCTGAAAATTCGGTGTTCTATGACGCTTTCCAGTCCGGAAATTCGAATTTGAAGTGCGAGAGCGGAAGCAAAATTGAAGGCATTGGTCGCCCTCGGGTAGAGCCAAGCTTTATCGCTGGCGTGGTCGATGAAATGCGCAAAATACCAGATACGGCAAGCGTGGCTACCGCACACTGGGTTTCTCACTTGATCGGTCGCAAGGTAGGTGCTTCTACGGGAACCAACCTGTATGCGGTGCTTCAGCTTGCTTGTGAGATGAAGCTGCGTGGTGAGACGGGATCTATCGTGACCCTGCTGTGTGATTCTGGTGACCGCTATTTGGATACTTACTTCAATATGGAATGGGTTAAGACAAACATCGGCGATATTCAGCCTTATCTAACCCAGCTCGAAATTATTCAGGCGAAAGGCTGTGTTGAGCCTGCATGCTGTGAGCCGGTCGTCGCCTAAAGAGTCTAAAACGAGATAGGAAAAACAAAACAGCCCGCACGATGCGGGCTGTTATCTATAAATGTCCGTTTATAGCGCTATTTTTTCTGACGTGCTTCAAAAGCCGCTAGCTGCTCTGGTGTCGCTGCTGGTTGGTGGTTTTGCTTCCACTCATCGTAAGTCATACCGTAAACACGCTCACGAGCATCATCGATGTCTAAGTCGACACCCAGTTTTTCTGCCTCTGCGGTGTACCACTTACTAAAGCAGTTACGGCAGAAACCCGCGAGGATCATTAGGTCAATATTCTGTACGTCTTTATTTGCATCTAAGTGGGCTAAAAGACGACGGAATGTCGCTGCATCAAGTTTATCTTGCTCTTCTTGCGTAAGATTTTTGTATTTAAATTCAGCCACTTTACTTTCCTTCTCGACTATTTTACTTGCTGCTGCCGGCATATGTTGGCGTAGCGTAATCGCATCCAGCGCTAAAGCGTGAGCAACAAGCCCTATTATTGTAAAAATGATTCGTCACACAGGGTAACGCCAAGTTACCAAAAACACCATTGCGTCATACGCAAAACGGGTTTAGACAAAACAAAAAAGCACCGAATGGAAAATCAATCGGTGCTTTTTGTCATCAACAACTTAGTCTTTCTAAGGGTGAGCAATACGTCCTTTGGTGTCCTGACTCAGTGCCTTATTGAGTTCCGCTTCAACATGACCTGGTGCGCGCGTATTCGCTGCAATCAATCGGTACATTGCCGGAATAACGAATAGAGTAACCATTGTCGCGAAGCCCATACCAAAGAAAATCACCGTACCAACCGCGACTCGGCTTTCATAACCCGCCCCTGTTGACGAAATCAATGGGATAGCACCAGCTAGAGTAGTAAATGCCGTCATCAAGATTGGACGCAAACGGCGAGCTGCCGCATCAATGATGGCATTTTCAAACTCAACCCCACGGTCACGAAGCTGGTTAGCGAATTCAACGATCAAGATGCCGTTTTTCGTCACCATACCAATCAACATGACCATACCAATCTGGCTGTAAATGTTCATGCCCTGGCTCATTACGATTAAGCCCAAGAAGCCACCAAATACCCCCATTGGAACGGTAAACATCACCACCAATGGGTTGACGAAACTCTCAAACTGAGCCGCCAGTACGAGATAGGCAACCAGCAAGGCCAGTGCAAAAACAACCGCTACGCTGGACTGATTCTCTTTAAAGTCTTTTGACTCGCCAGAGTAACTTACTGAGATATCTCCCGGTAGAGAATCAATCGCTTCTTGGTCAAGGAAGTTCAGCGCTTCACCTAAGGTATAGCCTTCTGACAAGTTCGCCGTAATGGTGATTGATTTTTGCTTGTTGTAGTGAGACAGACGAATGGAAGCGGCCACCTCCTCTATTTTGGTAACCGTATCAAGCGTCACTAGCTCACCACTATTGGTGCGCAAGTAGATCTGGCTTAGATCTGCCGCATTGTTAAAGCTATTCTCGTCACCGCGCAGATACACGTCGTATTCTTCGCCGCGATCGACATACGTTGTCTCGCTTTTACCGCCTAACATAATTTCAAGCGTATCAGAGATGTCTTTCACGCTGACACCGAGTTCCGCTGCACGCTGTCTATCGACGGTCACTAATAGTTCTGGCGTCTTCTCAGAGTAGTCAATCTCTGCGCCTTCCATCATTGGTGACTCTTCCGCTTTGTTTTTCAGTGCTTCAGCCCAGACCAGCAGCTCATCATAATCTGAGCCGCCCAACACAAACTGAACGGGTTCGCTTGATCCGCCGCGGAAACCAGGCATGAATGGGAACACACGCACGTCTGGAATTCCGGCTAACGCGCCACGCACTTGACCTAAAGCCTGTTGAGCAGTGATGTTTCGCTCGTTCCAATCTTCCAGAATCATGATGACAAAACCCGTTTGGTCACCCGCCTGACCTCCAAATGCCGGGGTTTGGATACTGAATGATTTAAGGAACCCTTGTCCTAATAAAGGCATTAGTCGGTCTTCGACAATATCCATGTTCGCGGACATTCGGTTGTACGAAGTCGCATCGGCACCACGAACAAAGGCAAAAATCACCCCCCTGTCTTCTTGCGGCGTCAACTGCGCAGGAACCTGATTCATCAGAACATAGCTTCCGCCCATACAAGCTAAGATAACCAAAGGCGCAATCCAACGCACTTTTAACGCGCCTTTTAATGCACCGCGATAACCAGCCTCAAGCTTGGCGAACATTCGATCGACGGTTTCATTGAAACGATTTGGTTTGACGTTCGCTTTTAGAATCTGACTGCCCAATACTGGCGTCAACGTCAGTGCTATCAGCGAAGAAAAAATCACCGACATCGCCAGCAATACTGAAAATTCGGTAAACAGCAAGCCAACCATGCCATCCATAAAGGAGATTGGCAGGAATACCATCACAAGAACGAACGTAGTTGCGACAACCGCAAAGCCAACTTCTCGAGTCCCTTTATAGGCGGCAAGCAACGGAGACTCTCCCCGCTCTATGTGGTGGAAGATATTCTCCACGACCACAATGGCGTCATCGACCACCAGACCGATGGATAGAATCAACGCCATTAGCGTGATCAAGTTGATAGAGAAACCGAAGTAATACGCGGCGATGAAAGACGAGATCAACGAGACTGGCACCGTCACCGCTGGTATTAACGTCGCTCGAGCCTGACCAATAAAGATATACAGCACCAGAATCACCAGACCGCCGGTAATAAACAGCGTGCTATACACTTCTTCTATAGAGCGCTCGATAAACACCGTCGCATCATAGTCAATCGCAAGGCGAGTACCTTCCGGTAAGAATTTCTGGATATTATCCACTTCAGAACGAACGCGTTCAGCCACCTCCAGCGGGTTAGCATCCGACTGAGGTACCACTCCTAAACTGATGTTTACCACACCATCACTTTTAAACGTCGAGTTTTCGTTTTCTGCGCCGATAAAGACATCCGCGACATCTTTCAGGTAAATTGGCGTGCCATTACTCGCGCGCTTAACAACTAGGTACTGAAAGTCTTCTGGCGTTTTATAAGTTCGCGCAGTGCGTACCGACATGACGGTAGAATCATTTCGCACTTCCCCACCCGGACTCTCGAGGTTTTCATTACGCAATGCGGTGGTAATATCCGAAGCCGTCACTGCTCGACCAGCCATAAGATCTGGTTTCAGCTTTACGTACATCACTTTGTACAAACCACCAGAAAGATCGATGGAACTCACCCCAGAAATCAAACTGAAGCGATCCATCAACACGCGCTCTGCATAATCCGTCAGTTGGGTGCGATCCATTTCTGACGAACTAAGGTTGATATAAAGAGAAGCCTCGCCAGAACCATTGTTCTTATAAACAATTGGGTCATCTGCTTCGTCAGGTAATGAACGCTGAGCTCGGGCAACCGCATCACGTACATCGCTGACACCAGTGTTGAGATCATACCCGAGGTCAAAGGTGATGGTGATTCGTGAGGAGCTGTTACGTGTTGTCGAACTGATTTCATCAATGCCACTGATACCGGAAAGCTGATCTTCCAGAACCGACGTAATCTGGCTCTCGATGATTGTGGCGGAAGCCCCTTCGTAACGTGTCGTAATTGACACGACAGGGCTTTCGATATCTGGCATTTCGCGTACAGAAAGTTTGCTGAATGACACAAAGCCAAACACGCAAAGCAGCATACTCAATACCAATGACGCGATAGGGCGTTTTACGGAAATGTCAGAAAGTAACATTAGTTTTCTTCCTTATCCGAATCGTTGCTCTGATTAGTAGACGTCATTTTTGGCGACTTGAGCGGAGCGACGATTTCTTCGACCTGAACACCATCACGCATGTTAACGATGCCTTGCACCACGATCTTGTCACCGACTTTTACGCCTGACTCAATCACAACTTCGTTGTCCACGCGAGCGCCAAGCAGCACCTCTGTACGTGTGGCTTTGTTGTTTTCATCAATGACGTATACGTATCGCTTGGTACCAGAATATTCCAATGCCTGTACTGGGATAATCGGCGCTTCAATGGCTGGAAACGCTAAAGATGCATTCACCAGCATTCCCGGCTTCAAGCGATTTTCCGGATTATCAAACTGAATACGAACACGTAAATTCAATGTCGCAGTGCTAATACGAGTATCAATACCTGTCACTTTACCGATAAAAGTTTGATCACCCCATGCGCTTGTCTTGGCTTGGACCTCCATACCAACAGAAAGCTTCGACAAATATCGTTCTGGTACCTGCAGGTCTAATTCCATCACCGAAAGATCATCCAGCGTTAAAAGTTCAGTACCCGCACTGACCATTTTTCCTCGGCTGAAATCAATAAATCCAACAGTCCCGGAGAATGGTGCAGAAATATGGAGATCGGCAAGGTTAGCTTTTGCAGCATCTAAGCGAGCATCTGCAATTTGAACACTGGCTTTCTGAGCATCAATTTCCGTCGGCGTAATTGCATTTCGTGCGACTAATCGCTGAAACTCTTTGAGCTTACGTTGCTCATCTTTAAGGTATGCCTGAGCCTCAACAAGCGCTGCTCTTGCTTTGTCATCATTTAACTTAATCAACAATTGCCCTTGTTGGACATTCTGATTCGCTTTTACGGCAATTTGCTCGACTTTTCCGGAAACCTCAGAAGCAACAACTACAGACTCTGCAGCTTCTAATTTACCAATAAGAGATAAAGACTGGTTGATTTCATGCGTTTCTACTTGCTCTGTCACAACCGTAACAGCAGTTGGGCCGCGCTGCGCTGCTAAAGTAGTTTGCGATGCCAATAATAGAGAAAGCGTTAAAACAGATAAGGATAAAGTGGCTTTCATATTCATATTCTTAGTCAATTAGCGAATAAACTTAGGTCATTAAACTTCATACAGTTTATCAATAGTTACGAGCCTCAACGTCAAGTAGTGTAAATTCCGGAAGAAATGAGGATTTATTCTGTATAAATGACAAACAAAACGCTGACTTTCTGGCATCTTTGCATAAAAAGACAGCATTCGACGTATAAACGCAAGAAAAATACTTTACAGTCGGAGCGAGTTTGCTATGATTCGCTCCGCACTTGGGAGATGAGTTGGGAAAACAGCTTCTAAGTATAAAAATACCCTGGAGGGGTTCCCGAGTGGCCAAAGGGAGCAGACTGTAAATCTGCCGGCACTGCCTTCGATGGTTCGAATCCGTCCCCCTCCACCATATTTCTTCTGATGTTTATTCCTTTTAAACGTTAGAACAACTTGAACGATGTGTTGGGAAATCATCTTTTAAGTATAAAACACCCTGGAGGGGTTCCCGAGTGGCCAAAGGGAGCAGACTGTAAATCTGCCGGCACTGCCTTCGATGGTTCGAATCCGTCCCCCTCCACCATATTTCTTCTGATGTTTATTCCTTTTAAACGTTAGAACAACTTGAACGATGTGTTGGGAAATCATTTTTTAAGTATAAAAATACCCTGGAGGGGTTCCCGAGTGGCCAAAGGGAGCAGACTGTAAATCTGCCGGCACTGCCTTCGATGGTTCGAATCCGTCCCCCTCCACCATATTGAAAAGCCAGCTCATTGAGCTGGCTTTTTTCGTTTTGCCCCTCGTTAACCTACAGACTTATAAACGTTATTTCCCTTCATTCACCTTCTCACTGCTCATTCAGATACTGAGCTCCTTCAACACAGCTAAATACAAAGTAACAGACGGTTATTTATCCCCCTGTGGCTAATACTCATAGTCCAAAATAACAGCAAGTTATTGAGCTAGAAGAAGCATTGAGAACAAGGTGTAAATTGCAGTAACGAGTTTATCGCATTACAAAGGTCTAACGTGGCTAACACCAAGAGTAACCAAACACATGAATGAGAGTTTTTCTGGTACTGGTATTACTAGACTGCCCACCAAAACTTAATGGTAACTTTCAGGTACAAAAAATCCCGCTATAAAAGCGGGATTTTATTGATACTAAATTGATCGCTATTGAAGGTTAACCTTGAATACCAACAATCAGCCAAGGTGCGTTAGGTACCGTTAGATCACGTTCAAGGTGCCAGATATCAGTGATATCTTCTTCGATACCTTCGACAGCATCGCGGTAACGGCCACTAAACTGCAAGCTAAGCTCAGCTTTGTTTGCGTCGTAATCCGCACGAACAATCTCTGCATCAACGTACATCACATCAGTATGTTGTTCGCCATCCAGTTTCGCGCGCTCTGCTTTTAGATCATCAAGTAAGCTCGGAGAAACATATTCTTCAATCGTTTCTAGCTGGTTATGGTTCCACGCGCCTTGTAGGATTCGGTAGTGTTCGCGAGCACCATTCACAAATCCTGCCTGGTCAAAGCCCGGAGGAAAGTTATGTGGAACGTCACTTTGTGCACCGAAGCCACCAAAACCACCAGCATTTACGTTTGGCTGCTGCTCAAAATTTTGAGTGTTCGGCTGTTCGAACTTCGAGCTGTTACCACCAAATGCAGGCTGCTGACGATGCTGATTCATACTGCCCTGCTTCGCAGCCAACATGCCTCGCATCAGTTTAAAGATTAGGAAGGCAATCAAGCCAATAATAAGGATATCCATAAATTGGATACCTTCAAAAGCACCACCAAAGAATGCTGCCAGAAGGCCACCAGCTAAAAGACCTCCGAGTAAACCACCCATCAAGCCTTTCTTGCTTGAAGATTTGGCGGTTTGATCTTTACCGACGGTACTCGTGTTTGTTGTTTGCTTCTGTGTTGGCGCAGGCGCAGTCTTGTAGCTCTTACCAAAAGACTTACCACCACCAAACTTTTTCGCTTCTGCAATAGGTGTTACAGCAACGGTGAACATTAGCAGAGCAACAATCGAAAATATGCGTTTCATCGTTATCCTTACAATTGACGATAGTTATCCAAGAATGTGCCCAACTGAATCATCAGTTCTAGTGTTCAGATAGTGGCACGTCAAAGATGAGTGTTGAATCATCATACTCCGTATGCATGCTCATTAAAACAATCTAACCCGTCTGACATGTATCAGAATATTGCCAAAGTTACACTCGCTGATCATTTCTTATGCAAGTATCAGTAACAACAGACAAATCCACCTCTCGTTATGCTCATTTGGATACAGGATTTATTGACGGTGAATAACTAGCCGACTATCATATTGAACAATGTTCAATAAAGCAGTTTGAAGTATGGCGCGCAGAAACGATCACACCAGAGAAGAGTTAATAAACCTAACCTTAGCAACCGTTAAAGATTTTTTAGAAGAGAACTCTTATCACGAGCTTAGTCTTCGTAAGATCGCTAACATGATCGGTTACGTGCCAAGTACATTAGTTAACATTTTCGGTAACTACAACTTACTACTTTTACATGTTGTAGCTCAGACTCTGGATGAGTTATCCCAGGAGTCAAGAAAAGCGACAAGTGATTGTAAAAACGCAAACGAAGCACTGTTTGAACTGGCCTATTGTTACCACGATTTTGCCCTTAAACATCCATACCGATGGCAATTAGTATTCGAGCATAACATGAACGGCGCAGAGCTCCCTGAATGGCAAGCAAAACGCATTGATGGTATGACAGGGATATTAGAGTCACTTCTCGCGGAAATTGCGCCTCACCGCACAGACTCTGAAGTAATTCAAGCCAGTCGTGTGTTGTGGTCTGGCGTACATGGCATTACCCTACTCAGCGTAGATGATAAATTTTTCTCGAGTGAACCAGTGGACGGTAAAGTTTTAATAAGTAACCTGCTATCTAACTACCTCAATAACTGGTAATAAAGGATTCGACATGTCATCGGACAGACATCCCTCCTTACTTAGACAAAGAAAGTTCCTGCCTTATTTCATTTCTCAGTTTTTCGGCGCTTTCAATGACAACATTTTTAAGAACGTTTTACTGCTTTTTGTCGCCTTTGCTGGTGCGGGTGCCTTACCTATTTCCAGCAACCTGTTCATCAATTTAGCCGCGGGTTTATTCATTCTTCCTTTCTTTCTGTTTTCAGCCTCAGCAGGTGTGTTAGCAGACAAGTACGAAAAGTCCTGGTTTATCCGCAAGGTAAAGTTATTTGAAATTGCAATAATGGCTTTGGGCGCCATTGGCTTTATTACCGAAAGTTATGGCGTGTTATTACTGCTGCTGTTTTTGATGGGCACTCAGTCCGCATTTTTTGGCCCGGTAAAGTACGCTCTGCTGCCACAAAACCTGAATGACAAAGAATTGGTTCCGGGTAACGCCTTAGTCGAAGCCGGTACCTTTATCGCGATTCTGATTGGGACTCTGGGAGCCGGAATTATTGCCTCATCAGAGAATGCCAAATACCTCGCAGCATTTTGTGTGGTGCTATTTGCGCTGCTCGGTTATTTATCGAGTCGTTTTATCCCATTTTCAGCCGCTAGTGCACCGAACCTGACCTTCCGCTGGCAACCATATCAACAAACTAAGCACACCCTCTCGATCTGTAAGTCTGATCGGGTAGTCTTTCAATGTATTATGGCGATCAGTTGGTTCTGGTTTCTGGGTGCTGCTTACCTAACCCAATTTCCAAACTTTACGAAAGTGTATCTGAGCGGCACAGAGAGCGCGGTTTCCTTCTTACTTGCCCTCTTTTCAATCGGTATTGCGCTTGGGTCATTGCTTTGTAACTGGATTTCCAATCACCGAATTGAAGTCGGCATCGTGCCAATTGGCGCGCTGGGCATCACAATATTCGGTTACTTGATGGCGACCTCGATTCCAGGCGACTTACCTCAATTTCAAACTTTTAGTGAATTCATCGCCTTCCAGGATTACTGGCTTCTGTTTTTCTATCTATTGATGATTGGTGCATCAGGCGGGTTATTCATTGTTCCTCTTTACGCGTTAATGCAGCACCGAGCAAAAGAAACCGAACGTGCTCAGGTCATTGCTGGGCTCAACATCTTTAACTCGTTCTTTATGGTCGGTAGCGCGGTGTTAGGCATTGTCTGCTTAAGCGTGATTGAAATGACGATTCCGCAGTTGTTTGCGTTACTTGCAGTACTCAACCTCCTTGTCACTGTGTACCTGTTTATGCAGGTACCTATCTTCGTCGTCCGTTTTGTTGTTTGGATGCTGACTCACACTATTTACCGAGTCAAACACAAGAACCTGCATCATTTGCCAGAAAGCGGCGGTGCCTTGATTGTGTGTAATCACGTCAGTTATATGGACGCATTACTTTTAAGTGCGGTATGCCCTCGCCTCATTCGCTTTGTAATGGAAGAAGATTACGCCAACCTGACGCCGATACGTGGCTTCTTGCGCCGAACGGGTGTGATACCTATTTCAGCCAGTAATCGAAATTCAATCCGAAGAGCGTTCAATGACGTCGAACAAGCATTAGCCGAAGGCGATATCGTGTGTATTTTCCCGGAAGGTAAGCTGACCTCTGACGGCGAGATCCAAGAGTTCATGCGCGGTATTGATATTATTCTGCGCCGCAGTCCAGTCCCTGTTATTCCAGTAGCATTAAAAGGGCTTTGGGGTAGTTACTTTAGCCGATGCAAAGGCAGAGCTTGTAAAGGGCTTCCAACCAGATTCTGGTCGAAGCTGGAAATAGAAGCAGGCTCGCCAGTCCAGCCAAACGACGCAACGGCTCAATTGATGTTTGAGAAGGTGCGAGAATTACGCGGTGATTGGCGCTGATAAGCCCCGTTGAATCTATTCATTTGAACACATGTTTAGGATAACTGAACATGTGTTCAAATCATTAAGACAAACTGACCATAAGTGATGCGATATACTCACACTTTCACAAACAATAACGAATAATAAACCTTGAATAAAAAGTATCTTCTTTTTGGATTGGCGCTGCTGTTTTGCCTGACCCCTTTTGTATCCTCACCTATCGCGCTGGTTATTGGCTTTTTACTGGCTAGCTTTGGCTTTGTGCCAGGCGAACTGCCGATCGCGTCTTTCACCAAAAAGCTACTGTCTTATTCCATTATCGGTTTAGGGTTTGGGATTAATTTCGAGCAGGCTCTGGCGGTTACGTCTGATGGTATTGGTCTTATCATCGCTACCATACTCGGTACATTGGTGATCGGTTCGCTCATTGCCAAAGCCATTAAACTTGAAACAACGACGGCGTACTTAATTTCTTCCGGCACTGCGATTTGTGGTGGCAGTGCTATCGCAGCCGTTGCCCCCGCGATTAGAGCCAAAGATGAACAGATTGGTTTGGCACTGGCAACTGTATTCGTCCTAAACTCGGTCGCCCTATTCGTATTCCCCGTAATTGGCCATGCGCTGGAACTAGACCAACATACGTTTGGCACATGGGCAGCCATTGCCATTCATGACACCTCTTCTGTGGTCGGCGCCGCATCGGCTTATGGTGAGGAAGCGCTTACCACAGCAACGACCCTCAAATTAGCTCGCGCGCTTTGGATCATTCCGGTTGCATTAATTAGTGCTGTGATTTTCTCGCGAGATAATGGAGAAGATGGTTCAAGTAAGATTGCGATTCCTTACTTTATTTTTTGGTATTGCGCGGCCATTGCGTTCAGTGACTTTTTACCTCAATTCGAGATGCTCTATCACGGTATCTTTACCGTTGCCAAGCAGGCATTGGTGGTGTGCTTATTCTTGATAGGATGCAGTATTTCCGTTTCTAAGCTGAAGTCTGCTGGTGCTAAGCCATTGCTATTTGGTGTCAGTTTGTGGGTTTTAGTTTCCGTATCATCACTGATATGGTTGTTGATTCACTGATCCAATCAACCGTAGAAAATATTAATTAAACGCTTTCTGACTCAGTTCCACCTGACGCACGATCACTTCGTTGCTTGTGAGTAAAAACTAAAGCGATCGCGATGAGGAATGCCGTCAGTTCAGCTAAAGAACGAGCTAATCCTTCACTGTTTAGTGAGATGCCTATTTGTAGCAGAACTGCCGCTATTAACGCAGTCTTGACCATACTGAACCTTATGCTTTTATTCTCTAGAATGAAGCGTAATTATGATTCAGTGTTATAAGGATACAAAATTCCCTTTCTGACTAACACATAGCAAAATTGACTAACCTTACTTAAGATTGGTCAATTCCCCTGCAGCCACTCTTTTACCGCTTTGCGAGAGACCTTTATTCCACCCGCTAATAATGTCTTTGGCATCGAGTGATACGCGATTGGCCACTTGAACTTCTCAAGTTTGGCCTGCAGAAAATGTTCGTAGTACTCTGAACTCATCAACTGGTCGGTTTGAATCACCGCTACAGGTCGATGACCGAACTCCTTATCTTCAACGGGCACCACAATACTTTGCACCACAGTCTCGATCTGGTTCAGAACCGCCTCTATCTCTTCACAATGAATGTTTTCACCACCTGAGATGAACTGATTATCAGCACGACCGATAATCTTCAGCTCATTGCCCTGCCATTCTCCTAAATCCTTGCTGTCAAACCAGCCTGATTCGTCCACCAACGGCGTAATGTCACCCTGGAAAAAATAGCCAGATGCTAAGGTTTGCCCACCGATAAAAATACGGCCATCCACTATCTTGATGTCGCGATTTTGGAGCACGTGGCCAGCATTGCTGGTTTTGTCGATTTGCTTTGCTGTCACTGTAGACGCCGCTTCTGTCATACCGTAGCCCAGCCAGGTTTCAATCCCCTGACTTGCTGCACGCAAAGCCAACTCATGATCGACATGGCTCCCTCCCAGCAAAACATGAGATAAAGACAGCACTGCCTTGTCATCCAATAATCGTTTAAGTTGTGTAGGCACTAGTGAGGCATGAGAGACACCTAAAATATCCTGTGCCAACTGACCATTACCAACCTTCAGCGTTGCACCAGCAAACAACCAACGGTACATAATCGCCAGCCCAGACACGTGATAAAGAGGCAGTGACAACAACCAAGTATCCTTCTGAGTGAACGTAAACTCACTCAACAAACCTTGTGCTGAGGCGAAATGTTGTCGATGAGTATGCACCACGGCTTTCGGCACGCCAGTTGAGCCTGAAGTGAAGACAATCGACGCCGCATTATCATGGCGATAACCGCTCTCTTGCTTGGCGTTTAATGGTTGCGATGTATTCTTAGGGCAGGTCAGTAATGTGCCGTTCAGAGCGGTTTGATCTTGTTTAGAATAAGAGGCCAATGCCTCTTCGGTAAACCACATGAAACGCGGCTGTTTTGGCTGGTACAAAGTGTGCAACTTGCCGTTAAGAGCCTCGAACGGCTGTGGCATAGTTAATGCCGCAATAGCGCCTATCTGTTGTGCCGCCAGATATATCAACACCGTCTCAGCTTGATTCTTGCCGACGAGCGTAACAACGCTTCCGCACCCTACTCCTTGCTCCCGCAAATAGTGAGCATAATGTTCAATACGAGATTCAAGCTGCTGCCAGGTTAAGGGCTCTTCTGGAGTCACTAATGCAGTAGAAAATGGGCTCGTCTGAGCCCAGTAATTCCAAGGTGCAATCGCGCTATTTTCTGTCGCGAATGGCTCTACGCTGATTGCCACACTAATTCCTGCTCAGCGAGAGGGGCAATTGGAAGTTCACACTCTGGCCAACCTTGCTCTAACTGTGATTTAAACAGTCCGATGGTGTCTAGTCCCGGAACTTCATCAGGAAGTTGCCATTTCGCAAAACGTGCAAGTTGAGTCAATCCTAAGCTGGATTCGATACTTGAACTGATCACCGCTTTCATGCCCAGAGACTTTGCTTTTTCGATTAGCTTAATACAAAAATCAACGGAGCCAATCAGAGTCGGCTTAATGATGATAGCCTTTACGCCGGTTAGATCTTCGAGACGGAAATCTTCACGTCGAGACGCATCCTGTAGGGTTTCATCCCAAGCGATCGCAATGCCTGTGTTAATAGCGAACGACAGACTGTCGCCCGGCGAACGGCAAGGCTCCTCTAAGAACGAGATCCGTTGACGCAACGATGGCGTTACATATTTGGCGAACTGCTGAGCTTTTTCTGGTGTCCACGCCCGATTAGCATCAAGTCGCAAAGTGAGCTGAGGAATGGATTCCAGAAACAGGTTCACCAACATACCGTCGCGAATAGGCTCATAAAGCCCTACTTTGATCTTGGCGACTTTGTCCCCTTCCATCTCGTTCAATTTTGGAATCAGTTCGTCAGGATCACCGGTACAAAGTGGCGCAGCTTGATATTGACCATCACGAGGCAACTCTCCCGCCAGTTCAAGTTGAGCCATTGACAAACCAAAAGCAACCGACGGCACCATATTGGCGTAATCAATCGGCAATCCGGCAACCCAACGTTCAGCCTGATCCTGCAGCTGTATACCCGCCTCATCGCTGGTTTCGTGGCTAAACCCCACAAGAGGGGCCACTTCACCAAGGCCAACCTGCTCATCATCAGTTAACTCAATAACGTAACCGACACGCTCGGTCAATTTGTTATCACGTAATATAACGCCACTATCCATGGGAAGGCAGTAACGGTAAATTTTCGCTTTACGCATAATCCTCTCCTAGTAGTCCGTATAGCCCAAGCACGCTAGAAGAAAAATCAGCGTCCTCCCGAAGGACAAGATCCTTGGGCTCTAAATTCAATTCAGAGAAGCCCTATGGCTTCTCTTCTATACGGATTAAGGGTTACGAGGGAATTTATCGAAGTCTGGTCGACGCTTCTCGTTAAAGGCGTTACGACCTTCCTGACCTTCATCGGTCATGTAGAACATCATGGTCGCGTTACCTGCCAGTTCTTGTAAGCCTGCCTGACCATCACAGTCAGCATTCAACGCCGCTTTCAGACAACGCAACGCCATTGGGCTGTGCTGAAGTACTTCACGACACCAGCGAACGGTTTCTTTCTCAAGATCTTCCAGTGGTACAACGGTATTCACTAAGCCCATATCTAATGCTTCTTGCGCATTGTAGAAGCGACACAGGAACCAGATCTCGCGTGCTTTTTTCTGGCCGACGATACGAGCCATGTAAGAGGCACCCCAACCGCCGTCAAACGAACCGACTTTAGGACCAGTCTGACCAAACTGCGCATTATCAGCTGCAATGGTTAAATCACACATCATGTGCAGAACATGACCACCACCTACAGCCCAGCCAGCAACAGAAGCAATGACTGGTTTTGGACAAGTACGGATGTCACGTTGGAAGTCCAGAACATTCAAATGGTGGGTGCCCTGATCATCTTTGTAACCGCCGTAATCACCACGGATCTTCTGGTCACCACCAGAACAGAACGCATCTTCACCCAAACCGGTTAAAATAATCACACCAACTGCAGAGTCATAACGTGCGTCTGCTAATGCATCAATCATCTCTTTCACTGTTTGAGGGCGGAACGCATTACGCACTTGTGGACGCGCGATGGTTATTTTCGCGATGCCATCTACAGACTTGTGATAATGGATATCATCGTATTTTTCGCTGCAATCTTTCCATTCAACCGGAGCGTAAAGTTCTTCTTCAGAAATGCCTACTGTTTTTGCCATGGTGATTCCCATTGTTATCGTTACTCTCACTTTAAGTGAGATTGAATTATTTGCTTTATATACATCGCAAATTGTTTGGGTTGCTCTTGATGGACGTTGTGTCCGGCTCCCTCAATTTGTCGATACATCAACCCGCTATTTGCTGCCAGTTGACAGAATTTTTTATCTTTCGCACCACAAAGGTAATAAACCGGTACTGGTTGCGCTTGTAATGCTGGTAACAGATACGACTGTGTTGCCAGCGATGTCGCACGTAACATCTTCGCGACAGCATCGCCAAGATTAGCACTACGCTTTGCAATCAATGTTTGTCTTTGCTCATGGTTTAGTGAAGAAAACACCGTTTGCTGATACCAATCGCTCAAAACGTGTTCAATAGGTTCGATTTCAAAGCGCGACGCCCAGCGATAGTCGTTTTCAAACCTCGCTCGTTTCTCTGACTCTGTTTGAAGCCCGAAGTTTCCCCCCTCAATAAACGCGGCGCAAATATTGAGATCTGGAAAGCAGTTCTTGGCTAATCCATGCATGGTAATTCGGCCACCCATGGAGTAACCAATCAAAACAAGCGGTTGGTGAGAAGAAAATAATAAAGATAGTGTGGAATTAAGGGATTTGCAGCAATCATCTAAATCGGAGCAACAGGTAGCCTGGCTAGCCCCATGGCCGGGTAGGTCTATGGTCACCCGTTCAAACTCGGTCAACTCATCGATACAGGTTTGCCAATCCTCCCCACTTCCTAACAAGCCATGCAAAAACACCAAAGTAGGGAGTTTGACGCTTTGGTGTTTTCCAGTTGCCGTAAAGTATTTAGAACTTAGCATGCAGGTTTTTATTAAATATTTTAATCAGTTCCACCGCTTGGCTAGGTGGTGTTTGTACTTCTACTACCAGTGTGCCTTGTCCATGCTCAAAGTGATCGGAGACCAGTGCCTGATACTGTTCTAACGTTTTGGGCTGTTGGTAACTCAAGCCAAATTGTTTTGCCGCATGTTCAAACTGATAACCATGAGGCATTTGGTAATAGGTCTGGCGATGTTCCTGTGGCACAGGGAGCATATCAAATATGGCACCGCCGTCATTATTGGTAATAACGATAACAGCAGGCCGCTTCGAATGAGTAAACAGCGACAGAGAGTTAAGATCGTACAACGCGGATGTATCACCAATATAAACCAGTAATGGATTGTCACGAGAGCGCTGTACGCCAGATGCCGTAGCCAGAATTCCATCAATACCAGAAGCGCCACGATTAGAAAACACCTCACTTTTGCCCAGACGACCAAACATATCGACTAAACGGACGAACAGGCTATTGCCAAGAAAGACGTCTACGTTTTTCGCTCTTTCTTCGATATCAACCGCCACGGCAACTTCATTTAAGTCGAAGGTCGATGCACTTAAAAACGAGTGTCTAATGTGCTGGCTGATTTGCTCAACGTCTGCTTTTAGCTGGCTTGCCCATCCAGACTCAATTGAATTGACAGCAGAGACACGTTCCACCCAACTTTTTGGCGATTCAACCCAATGCAGTTGCGGCAGATGGCTTTGGTTATTTCGGCCTGGGCGCTGGGAAATATACCAATATTCAGTTTCTCGCTCTGCAACTCCCCGGGTAACCTGAGTTTCAATCCAATGATTCAGACGTTTGGAGATAATGCGGCTGCCGAACTGGACTATCAGATCACACAATTCAAGCTGCTGTACCAGATTCGGCAAGGTCAACCATAAATCGTAGTGTCCCCACTCAGAGCTGACACCACTTTGTGGATCAGCCAATACCGGCCAACCCATCTTTTGAGCAAATGAAAGCGCAGCTTCGGACTCTTCCAAAGGCAAGCTACCAATGATCACAACACCTTTTTTCTGGTCCAAACAAGGGATGTCGCTGACTGCGAGAGACGAAAAACGCTGAGTGTAAGTACGGCGGCTCTCCCTCCAAGCGGTGACAGAGCTGAGATAGTGCTGATATTCGCGTTTAGAGCCTGTGGAATATAGAGGCTCAGGGAAAGCACAATTAATATGTACAGCGCTCCCCTCCAGCTGCTGTGTAAACATCACTTCATCAACGGATGTAAGCAACCAGTTAAGCGGCGTAGTTTCTGTCGGACTTGGCAGATTCAAGCTCGCAGACACATGTTGAGAAAAAATGCCCAATTGATTGATGGCTTGATTCGCTCCACAGCCAACCAGTTCTACCGGACGATCTGCGGTTAACAGCACCAGCTTCTCACCGGTTAATTTTGCTTCCGCAATCGCTGGTAGTAAGTTCGCGACAGCAGTACCCGAAGTCACAATGACCGCTACCGGACTTTGACTGGCTTTCGCTAAGCCCAACGCCATAAAGCCTAATCCACGCTCATCAAAATGGGTATGAATCGTAAAATTAGGATTATCGGCGGCTTCTAGCGTTAACGGTGTTGAACGTGAACCAGGCGCGATGCATACATGCTCAACACCAAATCGATTCAGCTCTATCAACAGTGTTTCAGACCAAATACGATTTAGTACGGCTTGATCATGACTCATGATGCCACTCCAAGTGGCGGGTGCTCAGAGATGAGCGTTAACAACGTTGACATTTTCTTATCCAGTTCAGCCCATTCATGCTCGGCAACCGAGCCAGGTACGATCCCTGCCCCGGCAAACAACTGAACTTGATCACCAAGTACCAAAGCACTTCTTATAGCGACACAAAACTCCGCACGTTCGTGACTAATGTACCCCATAGAACCTGCGTACCAACCTCGAGCAAACGGCTCATTTTCAAGGATGAACTGCATAGACTCTTGACGAGGTAAACCAGCAACGGCCGCAGTAGGCTGTAATGCAGAAAGCAGCTGCACACCATTTATGCCAGCTTTGAGGCTTGCGTGGATATTACGTTTGAGATGCTGCACTTTTCTCAGTCGCACCAATCGGGGCTCCGTTTCCACCTCGACTGATTCAGAGTGAGGGGATAAACGCTCAACAATATCATCCACAACATACTGATTTTCTTTCAGGTTTTTAAGGTCTTGCGATAGCCAGTTAGCCAGTTCCATATCATGGGTCGCATTATCCCCACGACCAATGGTTCCAGCTAAAGCTTCAGTATGAAGTTCATGCCCCACCCGCACATAGAGACGCTCTGGGGTAGAGCCCATAAAGCTGTGCTTACGATCCAAACTGAACAGAAAATGGAAGCTATGATGATTTTGGCTGGCACTTGCTTTGAGCAATTGTGCTGCACTCAACTCTCTATCGAGGTGAAGCGTGGAACGACGTGCCAGAACAACCTTTTTGAAGTCATCATTTTCAATACCATTCAGTACTTTGTCTACCAGGTCTCCCCACTCAGGCTGAGTCGGAGTATGCTCTATTAACCGTATGTGAGTAGAAATTGGCGTTAAGGCTGCGACATCACAAGCCAGCTTGTGTAATCCAGCTAATGTACGTGATGTATCTTCAGCAACATTAACCGCTAAAGACCATTGCTCATCAAAGCGAATCAGTTCTATTTGCGGCAAAAAGAAAAACGAGGTCATGCAGCGACGGTTTTTCTCATGCTGGCCGTCAAAAGAGCGCCCGCCCCAAACTCGCTGGCCCTCTCCCAGAATCGTATAGGCTGAACCAGGGTCGACAAAAGAATGCAATTGTCCTAGTGCGACAACTTCTTCACGAGTATCACGGGATTGCCAATAAAACTTGGGAAAAAGTGGTTGCGCATCAAGCCAATCAATCAATGAAAAGTGTGGTTTCTCGCCAAGAGGCTCGACCAAACGCATTGGATTGCCTTGTATTTTCTGAACTCGCTTGATAATTCTTTGTACGGCTTGATGGAACTGTGACAAATCAACCTCGTAGTATGTGAGGATAAAGGGTAACTTATGGCTACTCTAAGTTTAGACCTAAAGCAAATCAAGGCTGTATGCGATCTTTTGCAAACTCGTAGAACAGCAAAGGTGCAAAACAAAGACTATAAACAGATAATTTACAGATATATATTCTATTAAAATACAAATTATTGTATTTTAATAAAGAAATTAACGAATTTTTAGGAATTAAACAATGCAAAATATCGGGATGTCGTCAAAACTCGATAATGTCTGCTACGACATTAGGGGTCCTGTACTCAAACATGCTAAGCGCATGGAGGAAGAAGGGCATAAAATCCTAAAGCTAAACATTGGTAACCCCGCCCCATTTGGTTTTGACGCCCCTGATGAGATTTTAGTCGATGTAATCCGAAATCTGCCAACTTCTCAAGGTTACTGCGATTCCAAAGGGATCTATTCAGCTCGTAAAGCCGTGGTTCAGCATTATCAGCGTAAAGGCATTCGCTCTCTAGACGTAGAAGATGTCTATGTAGGCAATGGTGTATCAGAATTGATCATGATGTCGATGCAGGCGCTGTTAAACAATGGTGACGAGCTGCTTATTCCTGCCCCAGATTACCCATTGTGGACTGCTTCTGTGGCACTATCGGGTGGTAAACCGGTTCACTATATTTGTGATGAGGAATCAGACTGGTATCCAGATTTAGAAGATATCAAGAGTAAAATCACGCCGAAAACTCGCGGCATCGTTTTAATCAACCCGAACAACCCAACGGGTGCGGTTTACAGCCGTGATTTCCTACTTGAATTCATTGAAATTGCACGTCAGCACAATCTGATTATTTTTGCAGACGAAATCTACGATAAAGTTCTTTACGACGGTGCGACACACACCTCTGTTGCGACACTGACTGAAGACGTGCTCGTGATGACGTTCAACGGCCTGTCAAAAGCATACCGTGTATGTGGCTTCCGCGGTGGCTGGATGTTCCTTACAGGGCCGAAGCACCTCGCACCTGGCTATATAAAAGGCCTGGAGCTGCTCTCATCAATGCGTTTGTGTGCAAACGTGCCAATGCAGCACGCGATCCAAACCGCACTGGGTGGATACCAGAGTATCAATGAACTGATTTTGCCTGGTGGTCGCCTGCTCGAGCAGCGTAATCGCGCTTATGAGCTGATCACGCAAATCCCGGGAGTATCGTGCGTTAAGCCGAAAGGCGCTATGTATCTGTTCCCGAAAATTGATACCAAGATGTACAACATCAAAAACGATCAGCAAATGGTGTTGGACTTCCTGAAACAAGAAAAAGTGCTTTTGGTTCAGGGCACCGGCTTTAACTGGCCAAAACCGGATCACTTCCGTATCGTGACACTCCCACATGTCGAAGATCTTGAAACCGCAATCGGACGATTCGAACGCTTCTTAACGACTTATAGCCAGTAATGAATCACTGGTAGTAATTAGTACTGATCTCTCATATGCTTAGAGGAACTCCTAGTGAGTTCCTTTTTTACACCAGAAACGGAGAAAGCTATGAAAGAGAGCCATTTTTTCGCCCACTTGGCAAGAATGAAGCTGATCCAACGCTGGCCTTTGATGCGCTCTGTATCACCAGAAAACGTTTCGGAGCATAGCTTACAAGTCGCTTTTGTTGCCCATGCCCTCGCGTTAATCAAAAACAAGAAGTTCGGCGGCGCTCTGAACCCTGAACGTATTGCCCTTCTCGCGATGTATCACGATTCAAGTGAAGTGCTTACTGGTGATTTACCAACGCCTGTTAAGTACTACAATCCAGAAATCGCGAAAGAGTATAAAAAGATTGAAGCCGCTGCAGAGCAAAAGCTTCTGTCTATGCTTCCAGAAGAGTTTCATGAAGACTTTGCCCCATTTCTTCTTTCTCACTCTGCACACGAAGAAGACGCAAAAATTGTCAAACAAGCGGATTCTATTTGTGCCTATTTGAAATGCTTAGAGGAATTGAGTGCAGGTAACCACGAGTTTGCTTTAGCGAAAAAGAGACTTGAAGTGACATTGCAAGAGCGTCACACACCAGAAATGGATTACTTTCTGACTACCTTTGCACCAAGCTTTGAGTTGTCACTGGATGAAATCAGTTAAGGTCTTAGTCAAAGGAGATATTCGTGTCATTTGAATTGCACTCACAATGGCAACAACGCCATGACGATGAACATAAGATCCGTCGAGATGACCACAGAAGCCCGTACCAACGTGACAGAGCCCGAATCCTGCACTCTGCCGCATTCCGTCGCCTGCAGGCCAAAACCCAGGTGCACGGTAACAGTCTAGAAGACTTTCACCGCACCCGGTTAACCCATTCACTTGAAGCGGCTCAGCTGGGAACGGGAATCGTTGCTCAGCTTAAAAAGAAACAAGCGGAATTTCGAAATCTATTACCATCAGATAGCCTAATAGATTCGCTCTGTCTGGCGCATGACATCGGTCATCCTCCATACGGACATGGTGGTGAAATCGCGCTAAATTACATGATGCGAGAACATGGTGGCTTTGAGGGTAATGCTCAAACCTTTCGTATCGTGACCAAGCTAGAGCCGTATACAGAACACTTTGGCATGAACTTGTCGCGCCGAACTCTGCTTGGCCTAATAAAGTACCCCGCCCTAATAAGCCAGACTCGCTCAACCGTTTTACCTGCTCCAGCAGAACACCAACGAAAACTGAAAGCGCACGAATGGTACCCAGCGAAAGGAATATACGACTGCGACAAAGCGCTGTTCGACTGGGTTTTAGAGCCTCTTACAGACAATGATAAAGCTCAGCTTAGCCAAATGCGCAATGAGCCAGAATCCGACTTGGAACACAGCAAAACGCGCTTTAAATCGCTTGATTGCTCCATCATGGAGTTAGCCGATGATATCGCCTATGGCGTTCATGACTTAGAAGATGCGATTGTTCTTGGCATGGTAACGCCCCATCAATGGCAAGAAGGCGCGGCCAGCCAGTTAGCCGACTGTGGTGACCCGTGGTTTGAGGCACATATCGAGTCCATTGGGCAAATGCTGTTCAGCGGTAAACACCATGAACGAAAAGACGCGATTGGCGGTATGGTCAATGCGTTGCTGACCAGCATTTCAATTAAACCAGTAGATGTCGCCTTCACTAGTCCGCTTCTCGCCTGGAATGCTTGTTTAGAGCCGCAAACAGCAAAAGCCCTGGATGTTTTGAAACACTTCGTTAGCCAGTACGTCATCCAGGTTCCACAAGTGCAAATTGTGGAGTACAAAGGTCAACAAATCATCATGGATATCTTTGAAGCGCTGACGGCCGCGCCTGAACGTTTACTTCCGATACACACCAAAGAGCTTTGGGGTCAGGCTGGCACTGAAAGTGACAAAATGAGGGTCATTGCTGACTATATTTCAGCTATGACCGACAGCCATGCGCAGAAACTGCATCGACAATTATTCTCGTCGATCGTGCTTTAGTCGTTACTGTCCTTCAGATAATTCTTTTCAAAAACGCCCGGAGGCATCTGGGCGATTTGAAACTCAATCATCTTTTCAAACACATTCAGCAGAGGCGTAAAGTTCTGTTGAGGTTCAAGTATGCTTAGTGCATAAAAGCCCGCTTCTACCGTCGATAAACTGTTCTGAGAAGGTGCTTTTCGAATCGTATACCCGCCTTGAAGGTTTGCAGGTAACTTCACCGTTGGTAAATCATGTAGGTTGGAAGAAAGCTGCCACATCTTGTACGCTTTCTTCCAGGTTCCATCCAACAGGATAAGACGAATTTTCTTGTTGTTTATACGCTTCTCTTCTTCAACTTCAGACAGGCATACGGATTGCTCCGATGGGTAGAGAATCAAATGCTCATAATCGCCATCCGCCAGTAAGTTGTTTAGGGTTTCATCCTGAGAAAAATCTTCCCCGATCAAACAAGTACAGTTGTCTAAGCTTAATTTTAGAATCCGTGCCGTACCAAGTGGCCGATGCTCTTCACTACTATGTTGAAGAATGATAAGTTCGACTTCGCTTTCTAGCGGTACAATCCAAGAGCAAATACAAGCTTTGCGCGATTTTCCACACTGAGAACAATAACGAGACATAGAGTGAACCTTTATACTTTGCTGACTATCATCAGCGTTATCTGCGTAGCACTGCAATTTGAACCAATGGCGAGCCTGAGCGAGTGGCACGCCTATAATATTCGCCACGGTGAATGGTGGCGAATCGTAACAGGAAATTTAACTCATACCAACTTTGCTCATTTAGGCATGAACCTGGCCGGACTATGGATTATTAGCTTTGTTTTCCGCCCGAGTACAAAAAACTTCCTCATTGTCTTTCTACTGCTGTGTACTTTCGTCGGTGCTTTTAATTTGTTCACCAACATGAAAGTCTATGTGGGACTTTCTGGTGCGCTGCATGGCCTGTTTGGCTTTTGGGCGTTAAGAGAGGTGTTCGAAGCCAGAAGAAGCAGCTTATTACTCGTTGGCGGTTTGATAGCTAAAGTGGTTTGGGAACAGCTTTACGGCCCATCAACAAGCACAGCAGCAATGATTGGTGCACGCGTCGCAATTGATGCCCACCTATTTGGGACGATTGGCGGTCTGGGTATGGCACTGCTGGAAAAAGGCAGTCGTCGCCGTTTGTTTGGGTAAAAAAAACCGAGCCAAGAAAAACTTGGCTCGAAAAACAGTAACCGGATACTAAACTCAATAACACAATGAACAAAAGCCGTGGCTAGAGGATGATGCGACCTTCGTTTTTCTTCAAAGTAGCATCTCCGATTCCCTTAACATTCCCCAGGTCACTCACTGTTTTAAATGGGCCATGCTCTGTACGATAATCGACAATATCTTGCGCTTTCTTGTCACCAATCCCTTTAAGCATTGTTGCAATCTCTTCTGCTGTCGCTGAATTGATGTTTACGGTAATTTCAATTCCTTCATATTTATCCGCTGTTGTATCTACTGCCAACCCAAACGGTGCAAATACACATAACAATAAAGTTAAAACCCATTTCATATTAAACATATGCTCTCCCTATTAGTTGACATATAAATTTCAACGATGGTCTCAGTATTGTTGCTGGTAAAAACATCGGAACTAATTTAGGTAAAGCTCGCTATTCATTGAAGTTTGTTGAGCAGAAAATAAAACGGGCCGCTTGCGCGACCCGTTTTAGTTAACATGCAAATTACATTATTAATGCTTAGTTGCTCACAACAAAGTATTCGATGTCGGTATTCGCTCGTAGTACTGCCAGTACAGAAGACAGATCTTGTTGCGAAGATGAACGTTCCATCTGCATCGCTACTTGATCCTCTAGGGCACTGTCTAGCTCAGAGTTAACCGCATCCAGCTCAATAACAACAACGTTGCCTTCTAGATCTTTCGATTGAGCGTATACAGGCTTACCTTCAACTGGTTTCGCCATAGCAAATACAGTCTGTGCAAACGGAGAGCGACGATCGACTGTTTCTTTCTCGCCGAACGCTAAGTTATTTTCAGCAAGAACTTCCGTTTTGCCTTCTTTCAGATCCGCGACAACTTTTGTACCAAGCTCTAGTGCACCCTGCTCACCTTTCACTCGTGAAAGTTCAGTAACCACTTGGTCTTTCACTTCGTCAAGAGGAAGAACCGTCTCAGGGCGAGCCTCTTCAACACGCACAACCACAATGTGTTCAGGTGCCACTTCGATCGCTTCAGAGTTAAGGCCGTCTTCTTTAACTTCCGGGCTTAGGATAGCTTGTATCACAGCTGGGTTACGAAGTACTTCTGGTGCATCCGCTTGAGAAACAAAGCCAGTCGTTTTCACTTCTTGATCTACCGCTTTCGATGCGTCGTCCAATGAATCTGGGTATTCAAAGGCAACACGTTCAAGCTCATTTTGTAGCTCATAGAATTTATCAACCGCTTTCTGATCAACCAGTTCTTGTTTGATTTCAGCAGCTACATCAGCAAATGGTTTTGCAACTGAATCTTTTAGCTCTTCAAGCTTGATAATGTGGTAACCGAAATCAGACTTCACTAGCTCTGACACATCGCCAACGTTCTCAAGTGCGAAAGCCGCTTCCTCAAACGCCGGGTCCATTACATCACGCTCAATCCAACCTAAGTCACCACCAATTTCAGCGCTGCCAAAGTCATCAGATTTTTCTTCTGCAAGTGTTGCGAACTCAGCACCGTTATTTAACTCATCCAAAATCGCTTGAGCTTTCGCTTCATCATCACCTTCTACCAGGATATGAGCGACACGACGCTGCTCTTCTGAAGAGTATTTATCAAGGTGCTCGTCGTAGTACTTTTGCACTTCTTCATCAGATACTTCGATCTGTGTTTTCAGTGCTTCAGCAGACAGTTCAATGTAAGCCACTTTAGCTTGCTCTGGGCGAGTAAAGTTATCTTGGTTTGCTTTGTAGTAGTCTTGAATTTCTTCATCGGTTAGTTCTACGTTTTTCGCAAACTCTTCGAAATCGATAGCAACAGTACGGATATCACGAGTTTGAGTGAAAAGCTCACCTTGAACTTGTACTTCACCAGGAAGAGTGAACTCACTGGTTTGTAGAGCATTAAGCAGCTGCTCACGAACGAGCTCACGACGCATGTATTCAGCAAAAGTATCTGGAGAGAAACCGGCGCGACGTAAAGACGCTTGGTAGATTTCCTGATCGAATTGGCCGTTTGACTGGAACTGAGGCATTTCCAGAATCATGCTACGAACCTGCTCATCGCTGATTCGAAGACCAAGTGCTTCTGCTTGCTGATCAAGCAACACATCATTGATCATACGATCAAGAACCGATTTGCGGAAAGATTCAACGTATGCCGGATCTGCCAGCATTTGAGAGAAGTAGTCACCCAATTGAGCTTGCATGCGGTTACGCTCATTTTGGTAAGCCATCTCGAACTCGCCACGAGGGATATCCGTGTTACCAACTTTCGCTGCTGCGTTGTTAGTGCCACCAACAATGTAGCTACCTACACCTGCGAATACGAAAGACAGGATGATAAGCCCAAGGATAATTTTGACCGCGATGCTATTCACGCCTTCGCGTAGTCGATCCATCATAATTTAATTGCTCTCCACAATTGAAGCCTACTGCTTCTATCTAATAGAAATAATGCCGCAATAGTACCAGAAAAAGAAATGCGCATCAGTATGATGCGCATAATTTAAGAAAGTTCGGCCCGAAGATTGTAAATTTTTGTTCGAAACGAATTGTTTGAGCAAAAGTTATTCAAATAGCCTTTATAGAGTCAAAGCCCTATGAATTAGTTCACTGAATCTTTTAGTGCTTTACCAGCTTTGAATGAAGGCACTTTTGCTTCTGCGATTTGGATTTCTTCACCAGTTTTTGGATTACGACCAGTACGTGCAGCGCGAGTACGAACGCTGAAAGTACCGAAACCAACTAGAGCAACTTGGTCACCTGTTTGAAGCGTACCGCTTACTGCTTCAATGAATGCATCTAGTGCACGACCTGCTGACGCTTTAGAAATATCTGCATTTTCTGCGATTTGTTCAACTAACTGAGTTTTATTCACTGTAATTTCCCCTTTGTGCCATCTGTGATTATTTTTGTGATGACTTTTCGTTCCATAATTAATAAATATGCTTCAACCCTTATACATAAAGGGCTGAGAGCTATCAAAACTAACTTAGCGCCCAAAAAAAACGCTGACAAGCCTTTTTAGGCTTATCAGCGCAAACTTTTACTTATTTTTGCTACACATCACTATTTTTTAGCTTCAAACTCAACGCCCGCCGGGTCTCGCTCGAGTGCAACTTTCAGTACTTCATCAATCCACTGAACCGGGATAACTGTCAGATCTGCGATAACATTCTCTGGAATCTCTTCCAGATCACGCTCGTTATCTTTTGGAATCAGTACCGTTTTAATGCCGCCACGATGTGCCGCAAGTAATTTTTCTTTTAGGCCACCGATAGGCAAAACTTCACCACGTAGTGTGATTTCACCCGTCATTGCCACTTCCGCTTTCACTGGGTTACCAGTTAACGCAGAAACCAAAGCAGTGCACATTGCTGTACCAGCACTTGGACCATCTTTTGGTGTCGCACCTTCAGGAACATGCACGTGGATGTCTTTCTTCTCGTAGAAATCGGTGTTAATACCCAGCTTTTCAGCACGAGAGCGAACAACTGTCATGGCTGCTTGGATAGACTCTTGCATCACGTCGCCAAGAGAACCCGTCTGTGTCAGTTTACCTTTACCCGGCATAGACTGAGTTTCAATCGTTAGCAAATCACCACCAACTTCAGTCCAAGCCAAACCAGTCACCTGACCAATACGGTTGCTTTCGTCAGCTTTACCATAGTCAAAACGCTGAACACCCAGGTACTCTTTCAGGTTATCCATGGATACGGTCACAGACTTGATGTCTTTATCCAGCAAGATATTCTTCACCGCCTTACGACAGATCTTAGAAATTTCACGCTCTAGGTTACGTACACCCGCTTCACGAGTGTAGTAACGAATAATGCCGACAATCGCTGAATCCTCGATAACAATCTCGTTTGGCTTCAGTCCGTTACGCTTCAACTGCTTATCTACCAAGTGGCGTTTCGCGATGTTCAGTTTTTCATCTTCTGTGTAACCAGAAAGACGAATAACTTCCATACGGTCAAGAAGCGGACCTGGGATATTCATCGAGTTAGACGTCGCAACGAACATTACATCCGACAGATCGTAATCTACTTCTAAGTAGTGATCGTTGAATGAGTTGTTTTGTTCAGGATCCAAAACTTCTAGCAGTGCAGATGCTGGATCACCGCGCATGTCAGAAGACATCTTATCGATCTCATCTAGAAGGAATAGCGGGTTTTTAACCCCAACTTTAGACATTTTCTGGATAAGCTTACCCGGTAGTGAGCCGATGTAAGTACGACGGTGGCCACGAATCTCAGCTTCGTCACGCACACCACCAAGCGCCATACGCACATATTTACGCCCAGTCGCAGATGCGATTGAACGGCCAAGAGAGGTTTTACCCACACCTGGAGGACCAACAAGACAAAGGATTGGGCCTTTCAGCTTGTTAATACGGTTTTGTACTGCCAAGTATTCCAGAATGCGCTCTTTGACGCGCTCCAGACCGTAATGATCTTCGTTTAGAATCTCTTCTGCCTTAGCCAGGTTCTTTTTCACTTTAGAACGCTTAGCCCAAGGAACGCTCACCATCCAATCGATGTAGCTACGCACCACTGTTGCTTCCGCAGACATTGGAGACATCATCTTAAGCTTTTGTAGCTCTTGCTCTGTCTTTTCGCGCGCCTCTTGAGGCATTTTGGACTCTTCGATTTTATTCTGCAGCGTTTCAAATTCATCCGGCGCATCTTCCATCTCACCTAGCTCTTTCTGAATCGCTTTCATTTGCTCATTCAGATAGTACTCGCGCTGAGACTTCTCCATTTGCTTTTTAACGCGGCCACGGATGCGTTTTTCAACTTGCAGAAGATCGATTTCCGACTCCATTTGGCCCATCAGGAATTCCAAACGCTCGGTAACGTCGATGATCTCAAGTACCTGTTGCTTGTCGACCAATTTCAAAGGCATGTGAGCTGCGATGGTATCGGCTAGACGCGCGGCTTCATCAATCCCATTTAGCGAAGTCAGAACTTCTGGTGGGATTTTTTTGTTCAGCTTGATAAAGCCTTCGAACTGGTTGATCGCACTACGAACAATAACTTCTTGCTCACGCTCATCCAGCTCAGGTGTCACGATGAATTCAGCTTCAGCTAAGAAAAAATCGCTCTCTTTAAAGTGATTAATCTTCGCACGCTGCTGACCTTCAACCAGTACTTTCACTGTGCCATCAGGAAGCTTTAAAAGCTGAAGAATGGTGGCTACCGTACCTACCTCAAATAGGTCGTCAACCGTTGGCTCGTCTGTATCCGCTTGCTTTTGTGCCACAAGCAGAACTTGTTTGTTTGTTTCCATCGCCGTTTCTAGACAGCTAATCGATTTTTCACGACCAACAAACAATGGAATGACCATGTGCGGGTAGACCACTACGTCACGTAGAGGTAGTACCGGGATCTCGATACTCTCGGAACGTTCCAAGTTCATATAATTCTCTCTTCCGCTTTCACGTTTAACGTATTACTTAAGGCAGTATATGGGGGCTAATTGTTTGGATTCAATAAGAGAAATAAAAAAAGGAGGTAATTACTTACCTCCTTTTTATTCATGGCTTGATTTACTCTGCTCCAGCGGCCTGATTATCGGCGTTGCTGTAAATAAGCAGCGGTTCTGACTCGCCATTGATGACTGATTCATCAATAACCACTTTGCTCACATCTGTTGCAGATGGTAGCTCGTACATGGTTTCAAGCAGAACACCTTCCAGAATTGAACGTAGACCACGAGCACCCGTTTTACGCTCCATCGCTTTCTTAGCAATCGCGCGTAGTGCGTCTTCACGGAACTCAAGCTCAGCATTTTCTAATTCAAACAATGCTGCGTACTGCTTGGTCAACGCGTTCTTCGGTTCACATAGAATCTGAATAAGCGCTTCTTCATCAAGCTCTGTCAATGTAGTAGTTACTGGCAGACGGCCGATGAATTCAGGAATCAGACCGTATTTCACTAGATCTTCAGGCTCAACCTGAGTAAATAGCTCACCGACAGTTTTGGTTTCATTCTTAGAACGAACTTCAGCACCAAAACCGATACCAGTACCTGTTGCTACACGTTGTTCAATCACTTTATCAAGGCCTGCGAATGCACCACCACAGATGAACAGGATCTTAGACGTGTCCACTTGTAGGAATTCTTGCTGAGGATGCTTACGACCACCTTGAGGTGGAACAGAAGCAACCGTGCCTTCGATAAGTTTTAACAGTGCCTGCTGAACACCTTCACCAGATACGTCACGCGTAATGGATGGGTTTTCAGCTTTGCGTGAAATTTTATCAATTTCATCAATGTATACGATGCCGCGTTCAGCCTTAGCTACATCGTAATCACATTTTTGCAGAAGCTTTTGGATGATGTTTTCTACGTCTTCACCCACGTAACCTGCTTCGGTTAACGTAGTTGCATCAGCCATTGTAAATGGCACATCCAAGAATCGAGCTAGTGTCTCAGCAAGCAATGTTTTACCACTACCTGTAGGACCAATTAGAAGGATATTACTCTTACCAAGCTCTACACCTTCGCTCGTTGTATCACCATTGCGTAAACGCTTGTAGTGGTTATATACCGCAACTGCAAGCACTTTTTTCGCGTAATCTTGCCCGATCACATAGTCGTCAAGGTGTTCGCGGATCTGTTTTGGCGTTGGTAACGCTTCAGATTCTTTCTTAGGGAGAACATCCTTAATTTCTTCGCGAATTATATCGTTACATAAGTCGACACATTCGTCGCAAATGTACACTGACGGACCTGCGATTAGCTTGCGAACTTCGTGCTGACTTTTGCCGCAGAAAGAACAGTACAGCAATTTACCGCTGCCACTTTCTTTGCTTTTATCTGTCATTCGCTAACCTCTTAGCCTTTACTCTTCATGAATGAGTGTATATCAATTTTTGCCAAAATGCGCTGGCAAATTACTCGCCGCGATGGCGTAACACTGCATCCACGATACCGTATTCCACAGCCTGCTCTGCTGACATGAAGTTGTCACGATCAGTATCGCGCTCAATCACTTCAAGTGGCTGGCCTGTATGTTCTGCTAACAACTTGTTTAGCTTCTGCTTGATAGTCAGGATTTCCTGAGCATGGATTTGGATATCAGAAGCCTGACCCTGGAAACCACCTAGCGGTTGGTGGATCATCACACGTGAGTTAGGCAGAACGTAACGCTTACCCGGAGCACCACCAGCAAGTAGGAAGGCACCCATTGAGCATGCTTGGCCCATACATACTGTGCTTACATTCGGTTTGATAAACTGCATGGTGTCGTAAATAGACATACCTGCTGTTACGCTGCCGCCTGGAGAGTTGATGTATAGGAAAATATCTTTATCTGGATTTTCAGATTCTAGGAAAAGTAGTTGAGCCACGACAAGGTTTGCCATGTGGTCTTCCACTTGACCTGTTAAAAAAATCACACGCTCTTTTAGCAATCGGGAATAGATGTCGTAAGAACGTTCGCCTCGGGAAGTTTGTTCAACCACCATTGGTACTAGTGCGTCCATAATTGGCGACATTGCATTTTTTTCTTGGTAGCTCATATTCTTATGTCCCTAAAATAAATGGCCCGGATGATGAGTATCATACGGACCATTGTTAGCAGAATAGTTAACGTGAAGTCAACCTTCTACGCAAGATATTGCTTATTAAGCAGGTTGTTGCTGGTTAAGTAGCTCGTTGAAGCCTACTTCTTTCTCAGAAACTTGTGCTTTAGCGATGATCGCGTCGATTGCTTGCTCTTCTAGCGCTACGTTACGCATGTTGTTCATCATTTGCTCGTTTTGCTCGTAGTAAGCAATAACTTCTGATGGATCTTCGTATGCAGTCGCCATTTCTTCGATTAGCGCTTTAACTTTCTCGTCGTCCGCTTTTAGTTCTTCAGACTTGATTACTTCACCAAGTAGAAGACCTACAACTACGCGACGTTTAGCTTGCTCTTCGAACAGTTCACGTGGAAGCTGTGCAGCTGCTTCTGGGTTACCACCGAAGCGTTGTGCAGCTTGCTGACGTAGAACTTGGATTTCTTGGTCGATAAGTGCAGCAGGTACGTCGATTTCGTTTTGCTCAACTAGACCGTCAAGAGCTTGCTCTTTGATGCGGTTCTTAACAGCTTGCTTAAGTTCGCGTTCCATGTTCTTACGAACTTCAGCTTTAAGCGCTTCTACACCGCCTTCAGCAACACCGAACTTAGAAACGAACTCGTCGTTTAGTTCTGGTAGTTCACGTGCTTCAACTTTGTTCACTTTGATAGCGAACTTCGCTGCTTTACCTTTTAGGTTTTCAGCGTGGTAGTCTTCTGGGAAAGTCACGTCGATGTCGAATTCCATACCAGCAGTCTTACCTGCGATACCGTCTTCGAAACCAGGGATCATGCGACCAGCGCCCATTTCTAGTGGGAAGTTCTCAGCTTTACCGCCTTCGAACTCTTCACCGTCGATAGAACCAACGAAGTCGATGCTTACGCGCTTGCCGTCTTCTGCTGCTTCTTCAACTTCAGTCCAAGTTGCTTGCTGCTTACGTAGAGTATCGATCATCTCTTCTACGTCTGCATCTTTAACTTCAGTTACAGGCTTCTCTACAGAAATGTTTTCTAGGCCTTTAAGCTCTACTTCTGGGTAAACTTCAAAAGTTGCTGTGAAAACTAGGTCTGCACCTTCTTTGTTTTCTACAGGAGCGAAAGTTGGCGCGCCAGCTGGGTTAATTTTCTCTTTTACGATCGCTTCGATGAAGTGACGTTGCATAACTTCACCAAGAACGTCTTGACGTACTGCTTTGCCGTACATCTGAGCAACCATTTTTAGAGGCACTTTACCCTTACGGAAACCATCGAAACGACGGTTTTTAGCGATGTTGCGTAGTTCAGCTGTTACAGCGTCTTCGATGTTTGCAGCTGGAACAGTAATGTTTAGACGGCGCTCTAGGCCCTCTAGCGTTTCAACAGTAACTTGCATTATATATAAACCTCTAAAGTGGCTCGGTTTTCCGAGCGTATGAGCGTAACTCACCTGAGTTAACGCTTCATCCTTGTGTTGTGTTCTGTCCGAGCACCTAATTTAAATCGAGTATCGATACTGTTCATCAGTACCGGACTAATCAGTGATATCTTCAGTGTCATCACCAAAGGTATCTCCTATTAGCCTCAAGACAGATTTTTAGACGCGACATTCTAGCGATCTGTTACTACCCTGTCGAGCCAATAGCCACTATGTGGACATTGTCTGCACTAAATTCTCGAATGTTGCCTCATTTTTTGTAAAAAATGCGATAAAACACCCGCATCAGAAACATCGGCATATCTAGAATGGGGACAATAGCGACTTTTTCAAGGGAATCGACCGCTTTTTTTATTGAAAAGCGTAAAAAGAGATCTTGCTCTTGTTTTACTCCACAGACTTGGCAACTAAATCCCCAATCTGACCTACAAGCCATTAACATTTCTTAATTACAAAGAAGTAGCAAAGTCAGGAACGAAGGAATGTCACAACGAAACCGTATTCTACTGATTTTTTTCGCCTTATATTTCCTGTGTGCATTTGTTGGTGGCCACTGGGTCTGGAAAAACAGTTATCAATCGCTACTGGATAAACACCAGTCTCAGCTTGAACAGTTTTCTAGCCATATTAAGAACAAATTGGATAAGTACGCTCATATTCCTAACCTATTGGCAAAAGATGCACCTTTGTTTGAGGCATTGCTGCACCCGAAAAATAGCGCCCAACTTGAAGTAACGAATCGCTATCTGGAATCGGTAAATCAAGTTATCGCCGCTTCCGACACTTATCTCATTGATCAGTGGGGAACCACCATCGCCTCCAGTAACTGGCGGCAAAGGCATTCATTTGTCGGGCGCAATTTTGCTTTTCGTCCTTATTTCAAACAAGCCATCATCGGTGAGCAGAGCCAATACTACGCACTTGGGTCAACGTCTGGTAAGCGGGGCTACTACTACTCTTCTCCCATCGTTTACGCAGGCGGCGTGATTGGCGTTGTGGTCGTAAAAATGGATTTGAGTAAAATCGAAGATAACTGGCAGCAACCAGATAGCGTATTTGTCGCCAGTGATCCTAACGGCATTGTGTTCATGAGCAGCAGAACGGACTGGCTACTCAAAAGTTTACAACCGCTTAGTGAGGTAGAAAAAAAACAAGTTTGGGCTAGCCGACAATACCTCGAAACGCAAATTCGTAGTTTAAATTTCGTCGGAGATCTGAGCCTACCTATTAGCGAATTGAAGCAAGGTTACCCATACAATAAAGGCACTCTGGTGGTTTCTTCTCTCGCTCTTCCCGAGATAAAACTGACCATGAGGGTATTGTCACCTAAACAATCTATCGTTTGGATAACCTTAGGTTACCTGCTGGTACTTACTCTCATTTTTACCATTTTATTCCTTATCGGCCAGCTGATTTATCACCGCCAACAACGCCATTTACAACTCGAGCTGATTCAGCAAGAAGCCAATCAAAAACTGGAATATCAAGTAATGGCTCGTACTGCGGAATTGCAAGCAGAGATCGCTCAACGAACAGAGGCAGAGCAAACACTACGTGTCACTCAGGATGAGTTGGTTCAGGCAGCAAAACTCGCTGTACTGGGTCAAATGTCCGCAAGTATTAGCCATGAGCTGAATAATCCCCTTGCGGCAATTCGCAGTTTCGCGGAAAACGGTAAGCTATTCTTACAAAAAGAAAAATTTGAACGAGTCGAAGACAATTTAAACCGTATTTCAGCGCTCACTGATCGTATGGCGAATATCAGCCAACAACTGCGCTCATTTGCCAAGAAAACCAGTGGTACTGAGCTAACTAAAACCCGGCTGTTGCCTGTCGTCGCCTCTGCCAAAGAGTTAATGAAGCCTGCTTTCAAGTCAGCCCGCGTAAACTTGTCGACCGATCTAACGGCAAAGGATGCAGAGGTTTTTATCAACACGATTCAGCTGGAACAAGTCCTAGTCAACCTGCTGAGTAACGCGATTGAAGCGGTCAAAGATCAAGAGAATAGACAGGTCTGGCTTTCGATAGAACATGACCAGAATCGAAATCAAATCATGGTTCATATCGATGATAATGGCCCAGGGATAGGACAACGCTCCCTCACCGAGCTTTGTGAGCCATTTCTAACTACCAAGAAAAATGGCCTGGGTTTGGGACTGTCCATATCACAGCAAATATTGAGTGGAATGAACGGCCAATTAAGTGCTTACAACCAAGCGCAGGGTGGCGCTCGATTCTCAGTTTGTTTACCTGTTGTAGCAATGCACGCTGAAAAAGGTTCAGAGGAATAATTATGTGTCAGGTGTTTTTTATTGATGATGAAGCGGATCTCAGGCTAGCAATAGAACAGACGTTCGAACTGGCCGATATCGACGCACAGTTTTTCCCCGATGCAGAGTCCGCTCTGCTGACGATGAAAAACGGCGAGGAACCTGGCGTTGTTATCACTGATATTTGTTTACCCGGCATATCAGGAATGAATCTACTTAATACTCTGGTGCAAAGAGACAACCACCTGCCAGTGATCATGATTACTGGGCATGGTGACATCTCAATGGCGGTGAACGCATTACATCAAGGTGCCTACGACTTTATTGAAAAACCATTTTCTCCCGAACAGTTGGTTGAAACGGTCAAGCGCGCGATCGAAAAGCGTCAGCTTACGAATGAAAACGAGAAGTTACGGCAATCACTCAAAGCCAGTCAGGCTCTCGGCCCTCGAATTATCGGCGAAACGGTCAGTATCCAGATGCTACGCGATACGATTTCTCACATTGCCGATACTGATGCTGATATTTTGTTGTTCGGTGAGACAGGTACAGGTAAAGAGCTCGTCGCTCGCTCATTACATGAACAAAGTTTGCGCAGAAATCACAACTTTGTCGCCGTAAACTGTGGTGCGGTACCAGAAAACCTGATCGAAAGTGAACTCTACGGCCATGAAAAAGGCGCATTTACTGGCGCAGAAAGTCGCCGGATTGGTAAATTCGAATTTGCTCAAGGCGGGACGTTATTCCTGGATGAAATCGAATCCATGCCCATTCAAGCACAGATTCGACTACTGCGCGTTCTTCAGGAGCGAGTTATTGAGCGAGTAGGATCAAACGAACTCCTTCCCCTTGATATTCGTGTAATAGCGGCAACCAAAGTGGATTTAAAACGTGCCGCCGAAGAAGGAACATTTCGTCAAGATCTCTACTATCGACTGAATGTGGTCACACTGGATTTACCCCCTCTGCGACTGCGCAAAGAGGATATCCCTGCTCTCTTCCATCACTTTTTGCTCGTGGCGGCCTCTCGATACGGAAAAAGCTCTCCGAGCTTGTCGTCTCAAGATCTGGCAACATTGATGGCGCATGACTGGCCCGGCAATGTACGAGAGCTGAGAAATGCAGCAGAGCGCTTTGTCCTGCTTGGGAAATTGATTCAACTCGGAGATACAAGCCCGGTTCCGGCTCCTTCCTCTAGCTTGGCTGAGCAAGTGGCAGAGTTTGAAAAAGCAGCCATTGAGCGCGCATTGCTCGAGCATAATGGCAGTATTAAGCAAACCATGACTCAATTGAATGTTCCTCGCAAAACACTGTATGACAAAATGCAACGCTATCAGATTGATAAAGATCTGTATAAATAAAACCTGACATCACATTTGTCGCTTTAGTCAACCTGTCTCATACTATTTATAGTTCCATGGTTGGTAGCGCTAAACATGAATGAGAAAACGAAGATACCTGTGATTAGGGAAACAGTGTTTGTCGACGGACATTATCAGGAAGAACGACGCTCCGGTGAGGATCGCAGAAAGAATAAACAAAAATGGCATGGCTACGAGCGAAGAATAAACTCTCAGCCCAGAAGGCATGACTACAAATCAATAGACGAAGAGGTGTGACATGTCACACCTCTTTTTGCGTTAATGAGTCTGAGCCCGTTATTTGGTAATGATCTCTGGCCCCATCAACATCGTCGGTAACCATGTTGAAACCCAAGGAATGTACGTTACGATAATGAGGAACAGGAACATTACCGCCACCCAAGGCAACGCCGCTTTAACAACACTCATCATCGACATTTTAGCCACCCCTGCTGTAACAAAGAGGTTTAGCCCTACAGGCGGCGTGATCATCCCAATCTCCATGTTCACCACCATCATGATACCCAAATGAATAGGGTCAATCCCTAAAGCAATGGCGATAGGAAATACCAGTGGCGCCACAATGATCAACAAACCAGAAGGTTCCATGAACTGGCCGCCAATCAAGAGCAGAACGTTTACCACGATCAAAAATGTGATTGGACCTAAACCAGCAGAAAGCATCGACTCGGTGATCATCTGCGGGATGCGTTCTTCTGTCAGAACATGCTTCAGTATCAGCGCGTTTGCGATGATAAACAGCAGCATGATCGTCAACTTACCGGCTTCAAAAAGCGTTTGCTGAGTGTCTTTGTGAACAAAGCTCTGAATGACTTTCACCACGGCAGGCTTGGTATTCTGTTTATCGGCAAACGGCCCCATGTCCTTGTAAACAAAGTTAGCAATTAAGAAGGAGTAGACCGCTGCTACTGCCGCCGCTTCCGTTGGGGTAAAAATCCCGCCGTAAATACCACCGAGAATAATGATTACCAGCATCAATCCCCAGATTGCGTCCTTAGCTGCCGCGATGGCTTCTTTCCAGCCTACAAAAGGTTGTTTCGGTAAGTTCTTAACTCGGGCAGCAATGTAGATGGCAATCATCAGCATCACACCGGCTAACAACCCCGGAATAACACCACCCAAGAACATACGACCTACCGACACATCTGTCGCTGCTGCATACACAACCATTACGATAGAAGGTGGGATCAGGATACCTAGTGTGCCCGCGTTACAAATAACCCCTGCGGCAAAATCTTTGGAATAGCCGTTTTTGATCATACCTGCAATAACGATGCTACCAATCGCAACTACCGTCGCCGGTGACGACCCTGACAGCGCGGCAAACATCATACATGCCACAACTGAAGCCATAGCAAGACCACCACGGAACCAGCCGACCATTGCAATCGCAAAACGAATGATGCGCTTCGCTACACCGCCAGTGGACATAAAGCTCGATGCGAGGATGAAAAACGGGATAGCAAGTAAAGTGTAGTGTCCTTCAAACGCATTAAAAAGCGTTTGAGCAACCGATGCCAGAGACGCATCTGAGTGCCACATCAAAAATAAAATACTGGATAGGCCCAGTGAAACCGCGATCGGAACACCCAACAGCATGAAGCCAATCACCATCAAGAATAACCATAAAATATCCATCGGTTAGTGCTCCTTATTCTTGTTGCTATCTTGGCTGTTGTCTTTGCCCTGCGTGGGTTCCATCACATCACCCGCATCTTTAAGCTCTTCTTTAAGTGCTTCTAACTCTTCTTCGCCTTCATGGCTGGAAATCAGACGGTCAAGCTTGCCAGTCAGTATTTGGTAGGCCGCCTGAGCAAAACGAAACGTCAGTAACGCCATACCAATTGGCAGTGCCATGTAAGGAATAAATCGAGGCAGCTTCTCGTAGCGCTCGCCTTCGTTGAGCCAGTCAGCCATAAACTGCAACATCTCTGGCATCGGAATATCATCCGTCTCGTACCATGCTCGCTCTGTGGCAAACGGGTACCAGTAATTCCATGAACCAATGAGAAGTAGAATTGAAAACGTCAAACAACATGACACGGCAAGCAAAGCACAAGCTTTTCTAAACCGTTCAGGTAATAAGTTAATCACCACGTCAACACCGATGTGAAAATGCTTTTTCACACCGTATGAAGCGCCTACGAGAACCATCCAGGCAAAAAGAAAAACGGTAACTTCAAGCGCCCAAAGAATATTGTCATTGAATAAGTAACGCATCACGACGTTGACAAATGTCAGCATCGTCATCGCTCCGAGGAAGAAAGCAATTAAAGTTTCTTCAACCTTGTCGGTAAACTGACCGACTTTCGAAAAAAATGAGTGTTCCATAACGGTACATCGCTCGAATCAGGTAAGTTTGGCTCCCGACGAACGGGAGCCGCTTATCATTATGTTGAGTTATTTTTGGTTGGCCGCTAATGCCGCTTCAATTAACTCTGAACCAATGTCTTTTTCAAACTTGTTCCAAACTGGTTTAAGCGCTGCTACCCATTCTTCACGCTGTTCTGGCGTCAGCTCGCGAACCACACCACCAGCTTCGATAACGTACTCTTTGTTTTGTTGCTCTACGCGGTTTGACTCAGCATTACGGGTTTGAGTCACTTCTTTAAGAATCATCGCAAGCTGGTCACGTACGTCGTCTGGAAGTCCATCCCACCACTTGGTAGAAGTAACCACTAGGTAATCCAAAATTCCGTGGTTGGTTTCAGTCGTACCGTCTTGAACCTCGAAGAACTTTTTACCGTAGATATTCGACCAGGTATTTTCCTGACCATCGATAACTTTAGTTTGTAAGCCACCGTACACTTCGGCAAATGACATTTTTTGTGGGTTAGCACCTAGTTGTTCAAACTGCGCAACCAATACATCGGAAGCTTGTACGCGGAATTTAAGCCCCTTAGCATCTTCCGGGTGAACCAGTGGTTTGTTGGCTGAGATTTGCTTCATACCGTTGTGCCAGAACTCTAGTCCTCGAATACCACGTCGGTTCATCGCATTCTTAAGCTTTTCACCCGCCTCAGAGTTTTGGAAGCGGTCAACAGCGTCTACGTCATCAAAAAGGAAAGGAAGGTCGAACAAACGGAATTTTTTGGTGAACTTTTCAAACTTAGACAGTGAAGGTGCAGCAAGTTGTACGTCCCCATTCAACATAGCCTCAAGTACTTTGTCATCATCGTAAAGCGTCGAGTTAGGAAACACTTGCATACACGCCTTACCGTTCATCTCTTCATTGACACGCTTTTCAAGCAGCGACGCCGCGATCCCTTTCGGGTGCTTATCGGTGTTGGTTACGTGACTGAATTTGATGACCAGCTCACCTGGGTCACAGTTTGCGGCAGCGTTAAAACTGGTAACAGCAAGAATTGAGGCAGTTAGTAGGGTAACAGGCTTAAACATTATTATTCTCCTTGATAAATGAACAACCCCATCACTGGGTGTTGATGCATCTACTAAAGCAAGGACCGAACCACTTTCTTTAACTACGTTTTTATTTTTATAAATCAAACACTTAAAAATATACCATTCACAGTGTATTTACCTAGATCACAAAATTATTTTTGAAATGGGTGAAATCTACCCACGCCAAATGATTAAGTGGGTGGATTTAGACACATTCTTGAATCAGCAAATAAAAATGGCAGCCGCTTGGCTGCCATTTAAAAGTTACGAGTTGTTGATTTGCCTTACTCCAGCGTCAATGAAACTCGATGCGTTGCTCAGTTGAAGCGTCGAAGAAAACCGCCTTGGACAAATCAAAATGCAGCGGCGCGACCTGACCAACCTTTACATCGAACTCCGGAGACAAGCGACAAGCGACTTCTTGATCGTTAACCTTAATCATCGCGATGGTATCTGGCCCCGTTGGCTCAAGGACTTCAAGCTGTAAATCAAGCTTGGTAGATGCAGCAGACTCTTGGTTCTCACTGTCCGTAATATGTTCCGGACGCAAGCCAATCACAATCTCTTTGCCGTCTTGTTTTCGCATCGAAGCTGGCAGCTTGATGTGATGCTCCTGTGCGTTACTGCCTGTCACTTTTATCACGGGGTTATCCTGAGCATCCAAATCGACCATGGTTTTAATGAAGTTCATCGAAGGTGAGCCCATAAAACCTGCGACAAACATATTATTAGGCTTGTTGTAGATTTCTTGTGGTGTCCCCAGTTGCTGTAACTCACCGTCTTTCATTACCGCAATACGGTCCGCGAGTGTCATCGCCTCAATCTGGTCATGCGTTACGTACACAATCGTCGTATTAAGTTGCTGGTGAAGACGCTTGATCTGGTGGCGCATTTCAACACGCAGCTTCGCATCTAAGTTCGAAAGTGGCTCGTCAAACAGATACAGCTTAGGGCGACGAGCAAGCGCACGTCCCATCGCAACTCGCTGGCGCTGACCACCTGATAATTGCGAAGGCTTACGGTCAAGCAGATGATCAATCTGTAGCATTTCCGCCACTCGCTCCACTTCGGCATCAATTGCCTCTTTCGCCATTTTACGAATCTTGAGACCAAATTCGATGTTGCCTCTTACCGTCATATTTGGATATAGCGCATACGATTGGAACACCATCGCAATATCGCGATCTTTCGGTTCCACATTCGACACATTATTACCATCAATCACGATGTCACCGGAGCTGATGTTCTCTAAACCCGCAATGGTGTTCATCAGTGTCGACTTGCCACAACCAGATGGGCCAACCAAGATAAGAAACTCTCCCGAATCGATACTGATATCGATACCTTTTAACGTCTCTTGTTCCGCTTTTGGATAGGTTTTACGGATTTGTTTAAGTTCGAGTGTTGCCATGATAATTATCCTTTTACCGATCCAGCCGTAAGGCCACGAACAAAGTATTTTCCTGCTAATACATAAACGAGTAGCGTTGGTAACGCCGCAATGATCGCCGCCGCCATATCGACGTTGTACTCTTTCACCCCTGTACTGGTGTTAACTAAGTTGTTCAGGGCAACCGTAATTGGCTGTGTTTCGGAACCTGAATAGACAACACCAAACAAGAAGTCATTCCAAATAGCGGTAAACTGCCAAATCACCGTCACCATGATGATTGGCGTCGAAATTGGCAGAAGAATTTTAAAGAAAATGGTAAAGAAACCTGCCCCATCCAACTTCGCGGCTTTGACAAGCTCATCCGGAATACTGATGTAGAAGTTACGAAAGAACAGAGTGGTAAACGCCATACCATAAATCACATGAACGATAACCAAGCCAGTGGTGGTATTTGCCAAACCTAACTTACCGAGCACCGCCGCCATTGGTAACAAAATCACCTGAAACGGAATAAAGCAGCCAAACAGCAGCAAGCTGAAGAACAAGTTTGAACCTCGGAATTGCCACTTGGTCACCACATAACCATTAAATGCGCCCAACAGCGTGGAGATCGCCACTGCAGGAATCACCATTTGGAAAGAGTTCCAGAAATACCCTTTTACCCCTTCACATTTCACGCCCGTACAAGCGCTGTCCCACGCCTTATACCAGGCATCGAAGACCCATTCGGTTGGCAGACTCATCAAGTTGCCCGCTTTAATATCTGGCAGTGTTTTGAATGAAGTCACCACCATCACGAACAACGGCATCAAATAAAATAAGCAAAAAAACGCTAACCCGAAGTAGATAAACAGCCGAGAGAAATTCACACTACGCATCATGACTTTTTCTCCCTAAGCTCTGAGTACAAATAAGGAACTAAAATGGCGAGAATACCTGCCAACATCATCATCGCGCTTGCAGCCCCCAAACCTATCTGACCACGAGTAAATGAGTGCGCGTACATAAACAGTGCGGGCAAATCTGAAGAGTACCCCGGGCCACCAGCCGTCATCGCTGTTACCAGGTCGAAGCTCTTAATCGCAATGTGTGAAGTGATGATTACCGAGCTAAAGAAGACAGGTCTTAAGCAAGGCATAATGATGCGCCAGTAAATGGTTGGCAGACTTGCGCCGTCGATTTGTGCCGCTTTGATAATGGATGAATCAATGCCGCGCAAACCCGCCAGAAACATCGCCATGACAAAACCGGATGACTGCCAAACAGCGGCTATCACCAAGGTGTACACCGACAGGTCAGAATTTACTAACCAGTCAAATTTGAAATTGGTAAAACCCCAGTCCTGCATTAGTTTCTCTATTCCCAGACCAGGATTGAGAATCCATTTCCATGCGGTACCAGTAACAATAAACGAGAGTGCCATCGGATAGAGATAAATGGTCCGAATTGCGCCCTCCTGACGAATATTTTGATCAAGCAAAATGGCTAAGCCCACGCCAAGAACAATAGCGATGAGCATAAACAGCAGCCCAAAAATACCAAGGTTGCTAATAGAAGTGATCCAACGATCGTTATCCATCAGCTTTTCATACTGAGTAAAACCAACAAAATTAAAGCTTGGCAGAAAACGGGAGTTGGTCATTGATAATGCCGCCGTCCAGAAGATGTAACCATAGATGCATACCACAGTTACCAGAACGGTCGGGGCAAGGACGATTTTCGGCAACCAGTGTTGAAGTCTGTCCGCCAAACTGAGTTTCGCGTGGGACTTCTTTGGATACCGATTCACAACATGCTCCATAACGAATCCTTACGTCTTAAAGGAAGGGCGCATAGGCTCCCTACAAGCCTGTACGCCCTTTAGGGTGTGATCTGTCAATGGATTAGATAGCGGCTTTCACTGCTTTCGCTAGCTTTTGTGCTGCTTGTTTCGGATCCGCATTGTCATCGTTGAAGAAGTTGGTCACGACGTCATAGATTGCACCTTGTGCATAGCTTGTGGTCGACAGGCCATGTGCCATACTCGGCACTAAATCACCGGACTGAGCACTGGCTTTGAAGGTTTCCATTGAGTCCAGAGCACATTGGTCAAATTTCGCCATATCCATATCAAGACGAACTGGAATGGAGCCTTTGTTGAGGTTAAAGACTTCCTGAAACTCTTTGGTCAGAATGGTACGAGCTAAGTCTTGCTGTGCCTTTTTGTTCTCTTCGTTGCTGAGTTCAAAGAAAGCAAAGCTATCAATGTTAAACGTAAATTGACCGTCAGTGCCTGGCGCAGGCGCACAAATGTAGTCTTTACCCGGCACTTTACCTGCCGCAGTAAATTCACCTTTCGCCCAGTCACCCATGATCTGCATAGCCGCTTCACCGTTAATCACCATCGAGGTCGCAACGTTCCAGTCACGCCCTGGTGAGTTAGCGTCAATGTAGTCGTGGATCTTCTTAAACTTGGTGAAGACTTCGACCATTTTATCGCCAGACAATACGTCCATATCTAGGTCTACAAACGCTTTGTTGTAGTCTTCACTTCCCAGCACGTCCAGTGCGACGGCTTCGAACACGGTCGCGTCTTGCCAAGGCTGTCCACCATGAGCGAGTGGGATAAAGCCGGCCGCTTTAATTTTGTCTGCCGCAGCAAAAAACTCGTCCAGTGTTGTTGGAAGTTCTACACCTGATTTTTTCAGTACTTCAGGGTTTGCCCACAGCCAGTTAACACGGTGGACGTTAACCGGTACAGCCACATACTCATCTTTGTACTTCATCACTTTAGTGACAACTGATGGTAGCAGGTCATCCCACTTTTCCTGCTTCGCCGTACTTTCCAGTGAAGTAAGGAAACCTAAGCTGCCCCACTCCTGAATATCGTGTCCTTTGATTTGAGCCGCCGATGGAGGATTGCCAGATACCGCGCGAGTTTTAAGCACGGTCATCGCTGACTCGCCACCACCACCAGCGACTGCAAAGTCTTTCCAGGTATGATTTTGTTCTTCTAACATTTGTTTCAGAACAGCCGCAGATTTTGCTTCACCACCAGCCGTCCACCAGTGAAGCACTTCGACTTCACCCGCGTTAGCCATGTTTGCCGCAGAGAGCAGAGAAAGAGTTAGTAGGGTTTTATTTAGTTTCATTATTATCTTCCGTGTATTGGATTAGACATTCAGGTCGACGACTCGATGACCTCAAGCGTTCATACTTGAACTAAAGTCAGTCTATCCAACGAGAAAATTTTGATTGAAACAAAGCGTAACCTTAACGTAACAATCATGTTACATTAAGGTTTTAGTTGATATTAAACAAACACTTGAACACGTAACCCGCGACTAGGCAAGTTGTCAATTATGAGATCTCCGCCATGACCGTGGAGAATATTACGGCAAATTCCAAGCCCTAACCCGTGGCCCTGATCATCATCAGCCAACCGATAGTACGGCTCAAATACCATGTCGAGCTGATCTTCTGGAATGCCAGGCCCCTGATCACAAATCTCGATTTTGACCCGGCCATCAAAGTTGGTGAGGGTTATTTCCGCTTTTTCCCCATATTTCACCGCATTATCAACCAAGTTGCCGATAACGCGTTTTATCGCCAATGGCTTTGCAACGATTGATTTAATGGGACTAGGCGAAAACGTCACCCGTGTTTGTTGCTGATTATAAGGCTCAATCACGCTAGTAATGACGTCATTCAGGTCAACATTGACCGTATTTTCATGCAACTCTGTATCTCTTACGGTCTGAAGCGCCCCCTTCACCATCATTTCCAGATCATCAAGATCACGGTTAAATTTTTCGCGTTTGATATCACTTTCCAACAGCTCAGCGCGCAGCCTTAGACGGGTAATGGGCGTTTTTAAATCGTGGGAGATTGAAGAAAACAATTGTTCCCGATCAGAAATATAATGACGAATTCGCTGCTGCATCCGATTAAATGCTCGTGTGGCGGTGACAAGCTCACTCGCGCCCTCTTCTTGCAGCGGAGCCTGCTCTACGTTCATACTCATTTCATTGGCGGCTTTTGCCAATCGCTTTAACGGCTTCACCTGCCTTTTCATCAGCAAATAAGTGAGAACCAATAAAATCGTGGTAGAAAAAATCAGAAACAGGATCTGCTCTCGCTCAATTAAGGTATCGTCTAGATTGACGTAAGGGGCTGGCAGCAAAGCGGCGATATAGAGCCACTCATCTTTGGCAAGTTCGAGCTGCACAACTAACACCGGAGGATCGATTGGGCTCAACGTTAGGGTGTGATGTGCCCACGACTTGGGTAAATCGCTCAAATAGATATCGTTTTTCAGCAAACGTAGGTTTTCGGGCAACGAGAAGTCGACCAAAATCGTGTCTACTTTTGGGAGTTTCTTTTTCAGCACCTCTTCTATCGCTTCGAGAGAAGCCAACTTAAGCGGAGTATCTTTAATTGGTTCAACAATGAGCTGCTCTCGATTAAACGACACAAAAAAGCGCGTCCCGCCCATATTACGGATCTGGTCGAGCACAATATGACGATAGCTGACAGGCAACGACTGAAAGAAGGTTACCGTTGAGGAGAACATATTCGCCATGCTTTGAGACGCATCGCGAATCCCAGCCAGTTCTTTCTGTTTTGACTCGGTATACCAAATGGTTGTTGCCACACCTTGAGCCAAAATCACCGCCAATAACGTTAAGCCTAATGTACGATTAACTAACGAGTTTGGCTTAAATCGCCTGAGAAAACGCCACCATTTATTGTTCATAACTGACTGGCACAGCGAGAAAGTAACCGTTGCCTCGCATCGTCTTTATGTAATGTGGATATTTGGTACTTTCACCGAGACGTTGACGCAAACGGCTGAGCTGAACATCGATGCCTCGTTCAAAGGGTAACGCTTCCCGACCTCGCGTCTCTACTGAGATCGTATCTCGGTCGATTATTTGATTCGGACGTTTTAGAAAAAGCATCAACAGCGAAAAATCACTGCCGGATAAATCGTGCGATTGTTGGGTTTCTTGGTGGGTTATTCTGTGTGACAAAGTGTCCAACAGCCAGTCACCAAAACGAATAGGCTTGGCTGTTAAAGGGCTGACTTGCTCTTCTTTGGTCACTTTAACTCGGCGCAATACGGCTTTTATGCGCGCATTAAGATGACGCGGATTAAATGGCTTGGCGAGATAATCATCAGCGCCGATTTCTAAGCCGATGATCTGGTCGGTGTCATCTGAAACTGCGGTCAGCATAATAATTGGTGTAGACGAATGCCGACGAACCGCCTGACATAAAGAAAAACCATCTTCACCGGGTAACATCACATCGAGCAAAATAAGGTCTGGGTACCCATGTTGCTCAATGTGAAGGTGCATTTGCTCACCATCATTCACGGCACTGACGATATATCCTTGTTTCGTCAGATACTCCTGTAGCAATTCACAAATTTCTTGATCATCATCTACGACCAGAATTCTAGCTGACATTCTTCCATCCAATGTATCACTTATAGTTCAGAGCAAGTGTAATCGGTACCAGAATTCATATTCAGCGACAATTTACAAATACTTTGAACCTGTCGCGGATAAATATCACATCTTATTAACAAACCACTAAAATAAATCCCTTATGATGAGCAGCTTATTTCCATTTTTTTGCCCCACTCTGGTGGCAATTTCGCGTACTCTTCAAACTCCGGCTGAGAATCGTAAGGGTTACGCAGTAGTGCGGCCAACCGATTGACTTCACTGAAATCGCCTTCTTCGGCTTTATCTATTGCTAGTTGGGCCAAGTAGTTACGAAGAATGTACTTCGGATTCGCACGACGCATTTGTTCACAACGCTGTTCTGTGGTGACTGGTTTGCCTAGCTCATCGACTTCTAACTCGCATCGTGCCAGATAAAGATCCAACCACGCTTGGGCTGCTTCACGATCAATAAACAAATCAATCACGTCTTGAGGCGACTTTTTGTCTAAGGTAGATAGCGTTCTAAAAAAGCGCGTGTAGTCTGTTTTGTTCTGATTGAGTAACTCAAACATAGATTCAAACAAGCGCGAATCTTCATCGATTCTGTTTTTTAAACCAAGCTTACTGCGCATCAAGCGACTAAATTGCTGGCTTAAACGAACCTCAAACTGGCCAAGTGCGGCTTCTAAATCTGTACGCTCCACCAGCGGAGATAACGCGTGCGCCAGTGCCGAAAGGTTCCAAAGTGCAACTCGCGGCTGCTGGTCAAACGCATAACGCCCCTGATAGTCGGAATGATTACAGATATAGCCAGGATCGTAGTCATCCAAAAATCCAAATGGTCCATAATCGAAAGTTTGACCAAGGATAGACATGTTGTCGGTGTTCATAACGCCGTGAGCAAAGCCAAAAGCTTGCCATTTCGCAATCATGTCCGCCGTTTTCTCCACAATATTGGCAAACATCGCAGCGTATGGTTTTTCGGTTTGAGCGCATTCAGGCAGGTGCCATTCTATGACCTTATCCGCCAACAGCTTCTGCTCTGCCAATTGATTGGTGTAAAAGAAGTGCTCAAAGTGACCGAATCGAATATGAGTTTCCGCCATACGAATTAACATCGCGCCGTTTTCCGTTTTTTCACGGTAAACCTGCGTATCGCTGACCATCATACCCAGCGCACGGGTAGTCGGTATTCCGAGTCCTTGCATGGCTTCACTGCACAAATACTCACGAATTGTCGAACGCAGTACTGCTCTGCCATCACCCATGCGCGAATAAGGAGTAAGACCTGCACCTTTTAGGTGGATATCAAACCAGGTACCATCCTGTCGCTGAATTTCAGCCAGTAACAACCCTCGACCATCGCCTAAATCCGGATTGTAAGTACCGAACTGATGCCCTGCATATTTCATCGCTAATGGACGAAATTCATCAAAGTTTGCTTGGCCAGAAAACACCTCAAGCAACGTTTCATCGGCTATAGGGGGCAAACCAAACTGCTGGGCAAAATCCCCATTCCAAACCACCCATTGAGTGTTCAATAACGGTTGTGGCTCTATGAAAGTGAAAAATGCCGAAGGCAGTTGGCTGTAACGATGGGTGAAATTGACCTCTTGCCAAATGGACATATTGGGTTCCTTATCTAAAAAGACTAACTACTAGTCAGTATACGTCCGATCCCAATTGCCATTCAGCCATGAATTCAACATGGGTATTCACAACTTCTATCGCTCGAAAACAAATAAGCCACTCGAAATGAGTGGCTTACGTCTAAAACGAGATTGGTATTAGTGACGACGTCTCCAACCTAACAGCGCGAGTAACATAAGTGACCAGTAAGCGACACTTCCGCCGCCACCTGAGCTGTCGTCCTTATTACTACTGGCTGCGACAACTTCAACGCTGATTGCACCTTTTGCTGTCGCGCCTGTACCATCAGAAATCACGTACTCCAACGTGACATTATCAGCTGCGCTATCTGGTGCCTGATAAGTCACCTTACCATTTTCAATATACGCAGAACCAATACCTGAAACGTTATCCACACTTTGAACCACAAGGCTGTCGCCGTTCATATCGGTGTCATTCGCCAGTACGTCGATCACAATGCGTTCATTCACCGCTACCGTCACCGCATCAGCTGAGGCAATCGGTGCGCTATTTTGAACTTCAATTTCGACCAAAGCGATAGATAAAGCAGCACTCACATCTGTCACCGTCAGTTGGAATGTGAAAACGTCCCCTGCTTTAGCTCCCTTAGGAATCTCGAAACTGGCAGTCATATCACTTGGATTACTCAAAGATAGAGTATCGCCAGCAATCTGCTTCCACAGATAAGTCAAAGCATCGCCATCGGGGTCACTGCTGTTAGCGGCTGACAGCGATACACGGCTCCCAGCTTTCAATTCGGTGCTAATGACATCGATAACAGCATTTGGGGCCGCATTGAACCCTATTACTTCAATCGAAACATTGACTGTAGAAGAAGCGAGTGAACCGTCTGCCGACACCAAGCGGTATTGGAAGCTGTCAAATCCGACAAAGTTATGATCAGGTTGGTACTGATTGTCTGTAATGGTGCCGTGGACAGGCTGTTGAAATACCTCGACCTCAAACTGGTAGTCGGAAGCAACGACGTCGTTAGACATCAAGTTCAGTGACAGTATTGTGTTCTTATCCGTCTGGTAAATATCTGGCCGTGCTTCAACAATCTTGGCGTTTTCGTAGTTTAGCAATGCAGCAAACGGAACCGTTGAGAAGCTAGACTCAAGCAAACCTTCAGAATACTGCTCACTGCTCTTGCCAACCCACATCTTGGGTTGAGTTGCTTTCTCCATATCCAATAAGCGGCTAAAGTTGAAGCTTTCTTCGAATTCACCGCCTTCAATTTCAACCACAATAATATGTTGACCAGCACTTAACTGTGTCGCGTGCGGAAATAGAATCCGAGATGACTTCTTGAAACTACCTTGTTGCAATAGTTCCGCATTTTGTTGATTCAATACCAAGCTATATTCATTATTACCCTCGTTAGGGAAGCGCCACACGCGAAAGGTCATATCGCGCTGTGGTGAACTTTTCTTAGCATAGATCTGTAATCCATCCAACTCTGTATCTCGACTTAAATCAAGCAGCACTGCGAGAACATTTTCATCATTTGAGAAGACGAATTCTTGATGGAAGGTGTTTAACCACGCCGATTTATTCGCATCATTTAGTTTAGTTAGTAAAAAACTACCGCCATTTGCACTGCTAGAAATATCTGAAATCGAAACATCACTGTCGAACCCTGTGATGACATTCAACCCTGGGTTAGAGAAATCAGAAATCTCGCTGCCGCCATTTGGGTATAAATCCCCTTGATCGCTTCGTTCGCCCTTTTCCAATTCACCTCTGCCATCCGCTTGCATCACTTGAACTTGCATATTCCCCAATCCATTGAACTGATTGAGAATGTTGACAGACATGGCAAGTACACCTTCAGCCGCCAAAGCTTGGTCATAATCTTTGAAAGTTCGATTTTCTAAATAAACTCGCGGACCATATTCTTTGAGGTATGGATCAAGGTAGACCAGCTTAACTTCATCATCTGTTAATCCGTGAGGGATGTTACTTTGATGAGCAATTGTCGGTACTACAAAACCAGCGGCATGCCTGCTCCATGCAGTCATATTGACTGGCGTTTCACCAGGATAAGAATCGCCGGGCTTCATCGCCCATGAGCCCGCGCCCATGACGCCCCAGGTACCGATCGATGCCTTACTGTATCGAGCGTAAAGATCAGGCAATCCGAGCATTAGGTGCCCTAGTTCATGAACGATAACCCCTAAGGTAGATTGGTGCGTTGCCTGATAGTCAGCAAACAAGCAGTAGTCTTTAATAGTCGTGCCATCGATTTGAACATCGTTATGAAAGTACCTATGAGGCCAGATTGCCGGCTTGTTTAGAACTCCCGTCGAACGGTCGCCACCAGCAAACACAAACATGACCGACAACTCTGTCGCATCCACGGTGCCATCCTGATCACGATCGTAACTCGACAAATCTATATATGGGTCAAGCTTGTGATACGCTTCTGAGAACACAAGGTTCATTTTATCTGTACAAAGGCTATCGCTGGTACTGGCATGACAATCTGGATGACGCAGTGGTACAGTCACGTCAATCACACCATCGTTCACCGTACCGTAGCTTTCAATCGCTGGGATAACCTTATATTTCCCCAAAGAGTTCTTGTCATAGTAGTCAACGACACTTTGCCCGTTTTGATCGAAGACTCGTTGCTCAAAATCATGCTTCATAACCTGATTAGTAAACGAAACCTGGACAACTAAGAGAGGTTGCTGCGTCACTCCAGAGCTACTCATGGCCCTATAAACTACATCTGTATCTGAAGCTGCTCGTAATAGGTTCTTACGCGCCATAGGCTCCATGGTTCGTAATGAGGAAAGGTGGGGCTGGATAGATAAATCTGGTCGAGACTTGGAAGATTCGGGCGCTACAGAAGTTTGCGTTTTCTTTATACCTGTAGACACTAATTCTAGGGCGTCTGATTCACGTAAAACTTGCGCAAAAAACCAGTCTCCGTCTCTCTGTATAAGCGCGTTGCCTTGCGTATCTTCAAACCAGTGGAAATCTGCGGTCCCTCTTAAAATCGCTTCGCTTGACGTTCCGTCAGTTAACTTGATTTCATGCCAGATAGGTGACGGTGGTGTGGTTGCCATGCTCTTTCCTGCCAGTAAAGCAGATAACACGGTTAACGCAACTAGGTTGAATTTCAAAATACGACTCCTTGTTCTCAATTCGCTTTCAGCACGCTACATCAACGCCTATAGTCACAGTTTCCATTGGTGGAGCTTATGCCTGCAAGATAAGTCCGGCCGTTAATATAGATTTGTCGAATGCATGGTACAAAAAGGTGAAAACGATGGCATATAAGGTTCGAAATTTCACAAACAAATTTGCGTGGCAGACCTCGTATTTGATCCAGATGGGAGATCGCTGCTTTTTAAACAGCGAACAAAGTAAGATCCTGATGTTTCTCTTATAAATCAACCGGTCAATACCGTATCTTCAGGGTATTTAATCAGAGTAGGTTCTGGGCGAGCTAACATATAAGCCAAAGTCAAAGGACCGATACGGCCAATGATCATCACCACGATCATGATGTATTTGCCCGGTTCCGATAGTTCTGCCGTCAGACCTGCGCTAAGGCCGACTGTGGCAAAAGCAGATATCGTCTCAAACATAACTCTATCAAACGCCGCATCCTCAGTGATCATCAGTAGAAACATTGCGGTTGTCAGTATTGCTCCGCTCACCACGATAATCGCGAGCGACTTAGTGACAGTTGGCCAGTTGACGGTACGTTTGAATATCACGACGTGTTTCTTTTGGCGTAAAAAAGTCCAGGTCGCCAAAAAAGCAACGGTAAAAGTCGACACCTTAATCCCGCCGCCAGTTGAGGTAGAACCAGCACCAATCAGCATCAGAATAATCATGATGAGTAAGGCAGGCTGAGAGAACTGAGATAAATCAACACTATTAAAACCAGCGGTACGTGCACTCGCCGACTGGAAAAATGCTGCAAGCCACTGCGCTGACAAAGGTAGCGATTCCATCGTATTCGGATTGCTTCGCTCTAACAGCCAAAACAGTAACGTGCCCACCAACAATAGTACTGGCGTCGCAATCAGCATGATTCGAGTATGAAGATGGGAGGAGTTAAACCCTTTACGCCAGTTTAACCAGATATCCCCGACAACAGTAAAACCTAAGCCACCGAAAATGAACAACCCTGCAAGGGTAAAGATCACCAAAGGGTCATTCACAAATCGGGTCATGCTATCTGAGAATAAGGCAAAGCCTGCGTTATTAAATGCGGAAATTGAATGGAACAACGCGTAGAACATTCCAGTCTGCCAGCCCATTTCCGGCACCCAGCGAAAAGACAGAACGATAAAACCCAGCGTCTCTGCCACTAGGGCAAATACCATGATTTTTTTAATCAGATTACGCAGGTTAACATGCCGATCCTGACCGAGCGCTTCTTTGGCCAATGCTTGCTGACGTAAACTCAACCGCATACCGAATAAATAGAGCAGCACAGCAGACAAAGTCATTTGCCCTAATCCACCAATTTGCATTAGGCACATTAAGAGAATTTTACCCGCCAACGTGAAGTGCTGACCGGTATCCACAACGCCGAGGCCCGTTACACTGATCGCAGAAGTCGCCGTAAATAAAGCATCGGTGATTGATAATCCGCTGACAGAAAAGACGGGAAGCGTGAGAAGTATCGCAGAGGGCAATAGCACTCCGAGAAAACTCATTAGGATAATCCGAGGCTCGCTGCCCTTCTCTTTTGTCCTTTGGCTATCTGGGACGTAAAATAAGCCTTTTTGGTGAAAATGCATCATAGTGACTTCAATGTGCGGGCCAGTTTTTCCTCTGGGCCAACCACAATCATAAGGTCGCCAATTTCTAAGGTAACATCCATGCTGGGCGCTTTAGTGATCTCCGGCCCACGTTTAAACCCAAGTACTTGCACACCTTCAACCTGACATAGAGACAGCTCGCCTAGCTTTTTACCCATCCAGCGAGAACCAATCACAAACTCGGTCATTGCCAAGTCGCTGCCTAATGGATGGAAATCGAGCACTCGCCTGTCGAGCATTTTACGTGCAACACGAATACCCATGTCACGCTCTGGCATGATGACATGATCAGCACCAATTTTTTGCAGGACTCTGGCCTGAAAGCGGTCGTTCGCTTTTACCCAAATCGATCTTACCCCTGCTTCTTTCGCAATCAAGGTGGCAAGAATACTGGCGTTAACGTCGGTGCCAATCGCAATCATCACCATATCGTAATCATCGAGTTTTAGCTCAGCGACCGTCTCTTCGTGGGTGCAGTTTGCAACGATAGCCTGACTTACAAACCCAGCGACTTCTCTTACTTTTTCTTCGTCAATATCTACCGCTAAAACTTGAGAGCCCGCATCTTGCAGCTCTTTACATACAGCCAAACCAAATCGACCAAGGCCGATAACAGCGAATTGCTTATCACCTTTTTTCATTTATGCCTCTTTTATGCATTTAGTAGCAAGAGAAAAATTCTGCGCCTATTTTTTCCCCTGTGCAAACCAGACGACAGAAAATTAACCAAAGCCTTACCAAGCTTAGGTTACAAATGTTAAGCGTATGACATGATTTGTTTTTTTTCATCGTTATGCTTAACAAAAGATAGATATCTAAAGATCAAGAATATAAAAAAAGCCGCATTAAAATGCGGCTTACTATCAAGAGGTATTTACCCTGCTATCAATCTCTCGTCTGACGTTTATCAGATTGAGAACGGTCTTCCTGAGGTTTGCGCTTATTCTTTGGCACATAGTTAAGAATAGAAATTGGTACTGGTTTTCTTGGTGCAAATCCGTCAATTTCAACACGCTCAAGCAAGTGGCCTAATCGGCTTTCAATCATGCATAAGTTTTTGAAGTCGTCCTTTGATACCAGTGAAATAGCTTCACCTTGCGCACCAGCACGACCTGTACGTCCGATTCGGTGTACGTATTCATCCGCCGGGTAAGGTAAGTCGTAGTTAATAACCACTGGCAGATTATCGATATCGATACCGCGAGCCGCAACGCCTGTCGCGACCAGGTACTGGATCTCCCCGGCTTTAAACTGCTCAATCAGCTCCTGACGCACACGCTGATTACGCCCACTGTGGAACGCTTCCGCAACAATGCCACGCTTCTCCAGCTGGCTGACCAATTTCGCAGCGCCGTGTTTGGTTTCGATAAAGATCAGAACTTGTGACCAGTCATTCTCTTTTAGCATGTGGCTCAGTAACGACGATTTCATGTCTTTATCGACGGTTGTAATCCACTGCTTAATGTTTGATTTAGAAGCACTATGTTTCGCAATCGTAATCTCTTCAGGATCGACAATCGCATTCTTGGCTAAGTCACGAACTGGGTTAGAAAGCGTGGCGGAAAACAGCAGGCTTTGCACATCCTCTGGCATGCAATCAACGATTTTATCTATTGCATCGATAAAGCCCATATCCAGCATCTTGTCTGCTTCATCTAAGACCAGCATTTCTACTTCATCAAAGTGAATCGAGCGTTGACCGTACAGATCAATCAGACGACCCGGCGTACTGACAACAATGTCCACACCCTCGATCAATGCTTGCTTCTGCGGTGCGTATTCAACGCCACCAAACATCGCCATTGAGCGTAATGGCAGGTTCTTACCGTAGGCTTCAATGCTTTGGTGTACCTGAAGCGCTAGCTCACGCGTTGGCGTAAGAATGATGGCACGCGCACGTTTTTTACGCTGCGTTTCACCCTGACTGAGCTTCTCTAAGATTGGTAATACAAAGCTGGCTGTTTTACCGGTACCGGTTTGCGCTGCTGCGATCAAGTTACGCCCGCGCAGTACAATCGGAATGGCTTTTTGCTGAATAGAAGTCGGTTTTTCATAACCTAGCGCCATCACTGCATCAGTGATTGGTGCGCTTAAACCAAGCTTAGAAAATGGCATAGAAACGTCTCAACGGAGGAAATGGGCGCGTAGTGTATCAGTAACAGAGTGATTAATCAGCTTAGCTGTACTGAGAAGTTCTACCCTTTAAATAAAACATAAGCTTAGCAAGAAAACGGGATTTATCCGCTACTTCACATTTACTCAGCCGGAATCTCGCTATGCTACTAACGTGTGGATGACTGGAAGGCTTCATGGATATTTTATTGCTAGTAGGATTGATAGGTTTAATTACGCTCAATGGCGTCTTTGCGATGTCGGAAATTGCATTGGTCGCAGCCAAAACAAGCCGTCTAAAAACGATGGCAGAAAACAGCAAACGCGCAACACTGGCTTTGGAACTCAAGAATAATCCGACACAGTTTTTATCAACGATCCAAATCGGCATCACTGTAATTGGTCTACTAAGCGGCATCTTTGGCGAAGCCACACTCTCCGTTCCTTTAGGGCAATGGTTAGTGAGTCAGGGTGTAGAAAAAGAGATTGCCAACTTTGTAGCCACGTTTAGTGTGGTTCTGTTGATCACATACTTCGCCATTGTAATAGGTGAATTGGTTCCCAAACGTATCGCGCAAAATAATGCAGAGATGATTGCCATCAATGTGGCTTACCCAATTCATTGGTTAGCCAACTTAGCCCGACCATTTGTTTTTCTTTTGACCTTTACCACCGATACCTTGCTCAGGATATTGGGGCAAAATGAGAGTAAAAGTGAGGTCGTCACAGAAGAGGATATCGTCGCCATCGTTAGCGAAGGTTCCGAATCTGGCGCTATTGAGCCTCAGGAACAATTGATGATCCAAAATCTTCTCCATCTTAACGATCGCCTTGCACTCTCGTTAATGACGCCTCGCTCTGAAATTCATTACCTCGACGCCACACTGCCCATTGACGCAACCCTCAAAAGCCTTCGACAAACCCAACACTCGGTTTGGCCAATATGCAAAGGCGGCCTGGATAACATCATCGGTACGATTTCTTCCAAAGTGCTGTTGGATGAATATGACAAGCTCTCGATTGAACGGCTTAATAAACGTCTAAAGCAACCGCGTTTTGTACCCGAGTCGATGAAAGGGCTGCCTTTACTGAACTATATGCAACAAACCAGTACCGAGATGGTATTTATCGTCGACGAATATGGTGATGTGCAAGGGTTAGTGACCTTCTATGACTTACTCAAGTCAATCGCCGGAGAGCTGGGTATGGAGCCTCAGCACATATGGGCAAAACAGCAAAAAGACGGCAGTTGGTTGATGGACGCACTGATCCCATTAAATGAACTCAAAAACAAACTCCAGCTAAGCAACATCGAAGGAGAAGAGAGCGAAGGTTTTCAGACCCTAAACGGCTTCCTTACTTGGTTAATAGATCGTGTGCCTGCTCAAGGAGAAATCATCGAGTACCAGAACTGGCGATTTGAAGTACTGCTGATGAAAAGTAACCGCATCGTGCAGGTTAAAGCATCCCAGCAAGTGCCAGCAGAAAATCCAGAAGAACCTGAGGCTTAGAAGTAAGCGGCATAAAAAAACGCCTCCAGTGGGAGGCGTTCTTTATTGATGTGAAGTCTACTGAATTAGAACAGGTAAGTTGCACTTACGTATGCGCTGCGGCCTTTCTCTGAGTAACCGTAGTAGTCATCTTCGTCATCCAGCTCAACGTCAAAGATGTTGTTCAAACCCGCTTTCAGATTCACTTGCTGGAGGTCATAAGAAACGCCCAGACCAACCAATGTGTAGCCGTCCACAGTTTTATCTTCGCTACTTAGATTTGTGATCACCTGCTTACCGATGTAGTTGACGCGAGCAAAAGTGGTCAACGAGTCGAATACTTGCCAGTTCACATCCAAGTTTGCCAAGTGTTCAGGCGTATCTGTTAGCTTTTCGCCAGAGCTCTTATCCTCTGCATCCGTGTATGTGTAGTTCGCTGACAAATTGATGTTCTTAGTAATGTCATACCAAGCTTCCAGCTCTATACCTTTGATTTCTGCTCGGCCAATGTTTTGGTAAGTGATGATTGGCATGGTGCCATCCATACCTACCGCGGTACTGGTGTCTCGCTCGATTTTGTTCTTCAGCTTAGAGTAGTAGTAGGTCAAGCCCAGACCTAGTGAGTCCGTCTCGTAAGCCAGGCCCGCTTCATAGCTTTCTGACTCTTCCGGTTTCAAATCATCATTACCGGTTAACCAGCAACGGTTACCACAACTGATCACACGAACTTGGTCGCTACTCTCCATCATGCCCGGAGCACGGAAGCCGCCGCCGCCGCCCGCTTTTGCAACAAACTCATCAGTAAAACTGTAGACTGCATAAGCACGTGGGCTGAAGTGACTGCCGTAGACCTCATGGAAGTCTTCACGACCACCCAGCGTCAGCGCCAGTTTGTCCAAATCGAACTCACTCTGCAGGAACACTGCACCTTGGTGGTAATCGATATCACCAGAAGGAATGTCGCGACTGTTGGTCAGTTCTGAGGTACGGAATTCGCCACCAAACACCCACTCGTGGCTGTCTCGCCATAAACCAGACAGTTTGAAATCGGCGTAATTATTCTGCAACTCCACGTCCGCCGAACCATTGGTATACGCGGTACTGCCGTCATTCAAATCCATGGTTTCGCCATACAAACGAGCTTGAGAGTCAAACCCTGACCAATTACCTTCATGCGTTAAACCGTAATTCCAGCGCGTAGAATCCTGAGTATTGGTTTGGTCTCCGGAACGAGGGTGCACCCACTCGGCTTTTCGTTCGTCCTTGGTGTAAGTTACATCGGCAATCAGCTTTTGCTCGTCTGTCAGTTGCCATGACATTTCACCAAACACGTTTGTGGTATCTTTTTTCTCCAAAGCATCGTAATCAGGCGTCGCATCGGTGCGCCATGGGTCACGAGTTGAGCTTTCAACGATGATGCTGCCTGCCAGTTCTGGCGTCAGTTCACCACTTGCGTAAGCATGGCCTTTCCAGCCATCGCCGCCATTACCTTCTAGCAAACTTTCATATTCAAGCCCTATCGAGCCAGCCATCTCTTCTGTTGGTGTTTTTAGAATCACGTTCACTACGCCACCCATCGCCTCTGAGCCGTACAGAGAAGAAACCGGGCCGCGCACCACTTCGATACGTTCAATTGCCGTCAAAGGAATCGTCGATAGATCAAAGTCGTTACCACGAATTAATGCATCTTGAGAATTGATACGACGGCCATTAATCAGGATCAGAGTATGCTTTGACTCAAGACCACGAATACGAATGGTGTTACGACCGTACGCGGCGCTGCTTAAAACACTGACGCCTGTAGCACTACGTACTGCTTCAGAGATGTCTTTCACTGGCATCTTTGCGATGTCTTCCGCAGTAATAACCGACACAGATGCAGGAGCAGTAAGCTCAGAATGTTGAGTTAATGACGCGGTAACAACCACGCGTTCCATTTCTGGATTTTCATTCTGCTGCGCTGCATTAGCTTGACCGCTAAAAGCAGTCACTACTGCTGCGGCCAAAATGGAAGGCATAAACGAAGGCTTTTTCACTTGAGTATTCACTGCATATCCTTATATCTATTTTTTGTATTAATTAGGCTCGCCAACTTTAATAAATAACTGTATAAATAGCAATAATTATCAGTTGCATTATCATTTGTATTTTTTGGTTGGTTTTTACTGTGAATAACAAGAGTTTGAAAAATATTAAGTTAGATGAAATTCTCTCCCCTAACTGCTTCCACTTTGGGACAACCAGTCCGCTGATTCAGATGGTGAAAGCCACATCAGATATGTACGCCAAAGCAGGCTTACCTTTAGAAGAGGAACATATTCAGAAATCAGTACCCAAACGGCAGGAAGAATTTAGAGCTGGGCGTCACGCCGCACGTGCCGCAATCAGAAAACTGACTTCAGACAATGCTTTTGCGGATCAATCCCCCATTTTGGTTGGCGCATCTAGAGAACCCGTTTTCCCTAACACTGTTAGCGGCAGTATTAGTCATACAGACTCCCTGTGTTTGGCGGCGTGTGCGGTTAAAAATGATGTGCCAAGTATTGGGATTGATGTTGAAAACAATCAAAATCTTGCCGCTCACCTTCTTCCTGCGATTTACACAGCCAATGAACAACATCACCTACAGAAATCAGACACCATCCCAAACGTGCTGATATTCAGCATCAAAGAGAGTTTATTCAAATGTCTGTTTCCATTCGTGAGGGTATATTTCGACTTTTTAGATGCCGAAATTGCGCTGCACCCCGAGACGGAAAACAGCGGACAGTTTCAGTTTGAGTTGATTGGAGATAACCGAAGGGATCTCCAATCCGCCCTGCCAGATCTAACGTTTCACGGTCATTATTGCTTTACCGAACAAACCGTTTTCTCGCTGTGCTTTTTTACGCCTTAAATTACCAAGAGTCCCTATTCAATCACCTTTTGAATTACCACTCTCTGGCGCTGATTCACAAGCGGTAGCCTCTTCTTTAGCTGCGCTTTCCACTTCTGGGGAATTTCAACGCCAGCTGCACTCAACTGCCGGGTTTGTGGGCCTAAATACCAGTAAGCATCCACCAACTGATCAACGGGTGTCTCAGAGTAAGGATTCACCGTAGGTTTGTTAGGAACCAGATCGGCAAAGTTCATCTGGCTAAACCTTGGCTGTTGGGTGGAATAGATACCCAATTCCAGCGAGTCTTGTTCAAGCGTTGTCGGCAACATATGTGGCCATACCGAAACGTATTGGACACCAAATCTCTGTGCGGCTAACACCCCGAAAGGATGATGGCGAGTTGAGCCAAATGTAGGAGAACGCTTGAGAATATGCCTTGCGCCGACGAGCACGATCACCCCTTTGTCATTTTGGCGCTTGATGACTTCAATACCTTCAATCAGAGCCTGATCTCGCTCTGCATTAAGCTGGGCAAGCTGTGACGGATGACGAAGTTCTTGCCAATCGAACGGAGGCTCGGTCAGTACAACTTTGATAGGAGTGGTACGCTGTGCGTTTGCTTGCTTTAAGCGTCGAAAAAACTCGCCATAGCAAGGGTGCATCCAGGCAGGAAAAGCGATGGAATCTATCCAGACCGCAGCCAGCTCATCATCAGAAATGTCACCTCCTGACAGGTAATCATCCAACATTTTTTGATGCTTGGCGTTACCAAACTCGACAAACAGATGAGTAAACACACCATCCAACTCCTCAGAGAGCAACACCTGCGTCATTTGCTCAAAAAGGTCCGCATACCAGTGGGCTTCACCAATAGCCAAAACAGAGCCAGACTCCAGTTTGCCTTTGAAGAAAGTCAGAGGGGAAATGCTCCCCTCCCACTTATTCTCTGGTAACAACGGATGACCAGAATTAAACATCGAATTTCACTCTCAGTTCTTCAACCATTCGGGTTCCAATAAGACGTAACATGTCTGGTCGCATCATATCTCGGTGAATACAATCAACATCCACGACATTGATTTCACCATCCATGTAATTAAACCAACCATTGCGATCCAAGAATGACTCTTCTGGTGGCTTCTCAGCATTGAAGAACAACATATCACCCTGATAACGATAATCTACCGAATCTCGTACGCGATGGTTGTTGTTGATCACCACTTCGATCATCGCAGATATGGTCTCGGAGCTCAGGTGAGCCATCGACGATCCCGCATCTTGTAAGATGTCGATAACTTCTGGCTTAGTAATGCTGCTATGCGCTGATTCGTCAAACTCAACACCCGCCATTCGAATCAATGCCCCCAGAGCTTGCTCTTCACCAGGTGGATTCATGGTCTGCCACTGCTCTGTAGGGTAGGAATCAAGCAAAGTAAGTAAACCGACTTCTTGTCCTTGCTGCTGCAAGATACCCGCCATCAAGTGCGCAATCATGCCACCAATAGACCAGCCAAGTAGATGGTAAGGACCGAAAGGCTGTTCTTCACGGATAGCAGCGACATAATCTTCTGCCATCTCCTTCATCGTTTTCGGCAAAGCCAAAGAAGGATCGCCAAGGTTACGAGCCTGCACACCATATAGAGGAATGTTAGATGGAATAATTGGCGTCAGCGCCGCATAACACCAGCTTAGACCACCTGCAGGGTGAACACAGAATATGGCGGCTTTACCCTCGCGTTTACGCAGTGGCAATAGCATATTAAGCGCTTCATCACTTTCGCTACCATTCAGTTTGGCTGCAATGCCAGCAACGGTCGGAGACTCAAACACCGCGGCCAGTGATAGCTCAATGCCCATGATCTCTTTTACATGCGCAATAAGCTGCGCCGCTAACAGAGAGTGTCCGCCAAGCTCGAAGAAATTATCTTCAACGCCCACAGCAGGAAGCTCCAATAACTGGCAGAACAGCTTACACAAACGTTCTTCGACCAAATTACTCGGCCCTTTTGTACCGACCTGACCAGATAGATCGGGTTTTGGCAGCGCATTACGGTCAAGTTTTCCGTTTGGCGTTAACGGAAACGCATCGAGCTCAACAAAATAGCTCGGTACCATGTATTCAGGCAGAGGATCAGAAAGATACTTCTGTAGCTGCGCAACATCGATAGGTTGCTCAGTACCTTCTGCTGTGACGTAGGCCACCAGACGTTTATCGCCATCGCTGTATTCTTGAGCCAACACAGCAACTTGCGCCACATTAGGGTGGCTTGCTAGGGCATTTTCGATCTCCTCCAGCTCGATTCGGAAACCACGAATTTTGACCTGAAAATCACTGCGACCACAGTATTCTATCGCCCCATCTTCACGCCAGCGTGCCAGATCGCCCGATAAATACATTCGACTTCCTGTTGGACCAAACGGATTATCAATAAACCGCTCTGCCGTCAGTTCTGGCTGGCCATGATACCCGATAGCAAGCTGACGACCTGCAATGTAAAGATGACCAACCACGCCCGGTGGTACTGGGTTAAGCGCATCATCCAGAATATAGATTTGCGTGTTCCAAACCGGGCGACCTATTGGTGTCGAGCTGCCTTGCGCATTAGCTTCACTCGGCCAGTAAGTCACATCGACGGCTGCCTCAGTTGGGCCATATAAATTATGCAGCGGCGCATCGAAAGATTGGTAATATTGGTTCACTAACTCAATCGGCAAGGCTTCCCCACTACAAAATACCTGACGCAAACTTTCGCATCGCTGGGCATCCGCCTGTTGAACAAAAATCTGCAGCATCGAAGGAACGAAATGTAATGTGGTGATCTTTTGACTGTGAATGAGTTCCTGCAGATAAACCGGATCTTTGTGTCCGTCTGGTTTTGCAACCACCAAACAAGAGCCGACGATCATTGGCCAGAAGAATTCCCACACTGACACATCAAAGCCAGCAGGTGTTTTTTGTAACACGCGATCATTGGCATCAATCGGATATTGATCGTGCATCCATAGCAATCGGTTCACGATAGCATCATGGCTCACCACCACGCCTTTGGGCTTACCAGTCGAGCCGGAGGTATAAATCATATAAGCCGGCGAATGTGGTTCTGGCTGAACTTGGGGTGGTAACGGCTCTACATTCTTATAAATCGCAGGAAGTGTTTCATCATCGACAAGTTTACTCTCGCACTCGGGCGGCAACTTGGATTGTAATGCCGAAGTCGAAAACACGAGCTTAGGCGCAGAAGATTCCAGCATGTAATGAATGCGACCTTCTGGGTAGTCCGGGTCAATCGGCACATACACCGCACCAGCAGCAAGAATGGCTTGCTGTACAACGATTAACTCTTCACTTCGCGGTACACAAACAGCAATGCGATCTCCTGCTTCCACACCTTGGGCAAACAGCCAGTTCATCAAAGAGTAGACCTTTCGACTTAACTGCTCATAGGTGAGTGTTTGATTCTCAAAAATCAGTGCCGGAGCATGGGGCGTCAAGATTCGTTGTCTTGCCATCAAGGCTGATAAGGAGGTTTCTGGAACAGAATGAGCGGTATCGTTCCAGGTATTGATCACTTTTTCTCGTTCACCAGCAAGCAAAATGCTGACATCACGGATCTTACACTGACTCGCACCCTGCTCACGAGCAGCCGCAAAAAAGTCACTCATAAAATGGAACAGACGCTGCTGGTGTTCTTGAATTTCACGCTCTGAATAAAGCTCGGGGTTGGCATCCATATCCACATGCAATTCGCCGCCAAGCTCATAACAGTACAGAGAAATGTCATCCACGGGCCCCGCTGAAAGGTTATGTGCCTTAGAATTTAGCTCTCCAAACTTATGCTCATACTCAAACGGCATAATGTTCACCAGAGGACCAAACAGGTTACGGTTGTCTTTGACCAGATTAAGTTCTCGGTGTAACTCTTCATAACGGTAGCCTTGATGACGACGTACAGAAGAAAACTCTTGGTTGACCTGCTTGACCAAGGTTTTGATATCCAACCCCTCATCAAAACTGACTCGTACTGGCAGAATATTCACTCGCATTGCTGGCGTTTGAATTGCCACGGAGCCTAACCGCCCCATGAGTGGCACACCAAGCACCACTTCCTTCGAGCGAGTCATACGATGAACGTACGCAGCAATAGAGGCGATAAGAACACTGTACCAGTGTGTACGGCACTGCTTCGCCAATAATTCCATCTGCTGAAAATCGCTGACTGGCATCACACCCTTGAGGCGCAGAAAGTGATCGGAAGTGACCGTTGGCTGACCTGCTAAGTTGACCGTGTCTGAGTGGTCTGCATAGCGCTGTAAGTAAAAGGCGCGATCGTTTTGATACTTCTCTGAGACTTTGTAGTTGTCGTCTTCTGTTAGCATCGCTTGCTGATCAACAAACTCAACCTTATCAAATGGTTTGCCTTTGATAAGTTGGCTGTAAATATGCGCGACTCGGGACACAATTAATGACATGCTGTAACCATCAATTGCGATATGGTGCAGTGATAAAAACCAAACGAATTTGTCTTCCGCCAGCTTAAGCAGCGCCATAGAAAAAAGTGGCCCCTGCTCTAGGTTGACGGGTTGTTTCAATTGCACTTTCATCCAGTCAATCGCGGCATTCAAAGGATCTGATTCAGAAGAAAAATCAAAGCGGCCCACTTGCCAAGGCTGTCGCTCTATCACCATGCGAGGCCCTTCGGTCGTCGTGACAAATTTAGCATGCAATGAGTCAACTTCTTCAATAGCGGCTTTGACTGCCTCGACGAAACACGGCTCATCCACCGCACCGTCAATCAGTAAATATTCGCCCGTCTTATATATTGGGTTTTCTGGATCTCGAAGCTGCGCAAACCAAATCCCTGCTTGCGCATCCGTTAGCGGTAACAACTGCTCCGCCGTATAAGGTAAATCGTACATTTCCGTTCCTTTACTACTTGTCCTTGCCCGGCACTAGGTGCGCTTCTTCTCAATCAATTGCCACCAGTGAGCCACACAAGGCTGAGCAGCAAGCTCCATAAAACTTAAATCCAGGCCCGCCTGTTGCCAGTCACCGACCAGAGACATAATTCGAACCGAATCCAGACCGAAATCGAGCAAGCTATCCTGCGGTTCGATTTCTTCAGCAGGAACGTCAAGCAAAGTCGCCAGTTGCAGAGCTAACTCTTGCTCAGATTGAGGAATCTCGTGAGTAATTGGCATATCGCTGACCTGGCTCAGCAGCTGTTGTTTGTCCAAAACATAACCACATCGGCCCGCGACATAATTCAGTGCCATTTCATGCTCGCTCTCAGAAAAGTCCGCTACCGCATCCGAAACCATAAAGGCTTGAATGTCGGTCATGAACGCTTCAGAAGCGGTCTGTAAACAACCAATATGCGCGTATACACCAACGATGATCAGCTGGTCTCGCCCGGTTTCATCCATCATGGATTTAAGCGGTGTGCGCTGGAAAGCACTGTAGCGCCATTTGGTATAAACGATGTCTTGCTCTGTTGGCGCAAGAGCAGGCAGGATTCTCGTAATCGTGTCATCAGCTTTTAGACCCGGCCCCCAGAAGTCCGTCAGTAATGCTCTATCGTCCTGACACTGATCACCAGGTTGAGCGGTGTATACCACTGGTATGCCTGCTTCAATACAGGCTTGTTTGATCTGTTGGATGTTCTGCGTCAAGGTTTGAATCAGCTCGCTGTCCAAATCGTAAAAATTCAGAAAATACTGCTGCATATCGTGGATCAGTAATACGGCACGCTCTGGATCTACCGACCAAGATACGCGATTTTGGGGGATCGCTTTAGATAACGGATAACCCGCAATAGCTGGAATTGCCATGAGGCATTTCTCCTAAAATTCGTAGATAAAAGTCAGGTTTGGTTGAGTGGGTTAAACCAACTCAAGGAGTTTGTTCTTGTTGATCTTTCCGACAGGGGTTTTCGGCAATACATCGACGAAAATGACGCGATCTGGGATCTTAAATTCGGCCAACCCTCGATTTCTCAGGAAGCGCTTTATTTCTATCGGTTTCGGTTTATCTTCAAGACAAACTAATGCGGCACAACTGCGTTCACCCAGATAATCATCTGGTATCGCGATAACAGCCGCATCATGGACGGCGTCATGCACCATCAGATGATTTTCGATCTCTTGTGCTGCGATTTTCTCTCCGCCGCGGTTGATCTGTTCTTTATCGCGCCCGACGACTTGTAAGTTCCCTTCTTTGGTTAACACCACCACATCGCCTGTTCGGTAATAACCCCCCGCAATAAAGGAACGTTGATTGTGCTCCGGTGCGTTGTAGTAGCCGCGAATCGTGTACGGGCCTCGTGCGCATAACATGCCAGCCGTACCCTGAGGCACAGGTTCGCCCATTTCGTTAACAACGAGTATCTCATCAGCGGGTGACATCGGCCGACCTTGCGTGGACACAATGACGGAGTCTGGATCGTCCAACCTTGTGTAGTTCACCAGCCCTTCCGCCATACCGAATACCTGTTGCAACGTGCAGTTTAATGTCGGTTTGACACGTCTCGCAGCCGCTTCACTAAAGCGCGCACCACCGACCTGAAGCACTTGTAACGAGCTGATGTCATATTGGGTCCGAGGCGCTTCATCTAGCCACAACAACGCCAAAGGTGGCACCAGTGCTGCTACAGTAATCTGATGGTTTTCAATCAATTGAAATGCGGTCTGTGGACTCGGATCAGGCGAAAGCACCACCGTTCCACCAGCCATAAAACATCCTAGAGCACCAGGCGAGCTCAACGGAAAATTGTGCGCAGCAGGTAGGACACACAAATAGCGAGTTTGAGGTGAAAACTCGCAAACATCATTGCTGGCGCGAACACTGTAGAGGTAATCCGTATGGGTACGCGGAATCAACTTTGGCGTGCCAGTTGTGCCACCAGATAACTGGAAGAAGGCAAAGTCTTGTTCCGGCATTGGCTCAGTTGCCGCGTGCGATAAGAAAAGTGAGTCTAGGTCAACACTACCCGTTGGTTTTAGGCTGTTATCACCGGCCCAGACAATGGTCTCCAACGTTGGTAATTCATTCGCGACTTTTTGCGCAATATCGGCGGTATCGACACCCATTTGTGGCGCAGTAATTAACGCTTTTGCCTCAGTAAAATGACAAAAGTATCGAATCTCATAATATCGGTGGGCCGGTAAAGCTAATACAGGCTGAACACCAATTTTCAATAGAGCAAAAAAGCTCAGGTAAAACGCGCCGATATTGGGTAAGTGCAAGACGGCTTTATCGCCAGCCTTCAGTTTCAGCGTTTGTTGGAAGCCTGCTGCCAGTTCATCAACCTGAACGGCTAACGCTTGGTAAGTCCATTGCTGGTCACCGGATACAAGTGCAACCTTTTCGGGATATGTTCCAGCGCTGGCTTCAAGCATCTCTGGTATAGTTTGCTCTGTCCAATAGCCTGCTTCCTGATACTGGCGTACGGTCTTTTCTGGCCAAGGTGTAAACCCAGACGCTTTCATGCTTGGCAGTTTCACACCACTACCTCCATGTTGTCCTGAACTTCAATGCCAAGTGCATTCAGTACGGTACGCATTTTGTTGCCCGTTTCTTCTAGCTCACTTTGTGGCTCAGAACCACTGACAATTCCCGCCCCGGCGTAAACGCGCAGACGCTTTTTTTCCACTTCCGCGCAGCGAATCACTACGACCCACTCACCATTACCTCGGGCATCCACCCAGCCGACCAGCCCAGTAAAGTAACCACGATCAAAAGGCTCAACTTTTTCGATAAAATCGTAGGCCTGAGCAGTCGGATAACCACATACCGCAGGCGTTGGATGAAGTGCACTGGCAAGCTTAAGCACACTGGTGGCAGAGTCCGAAATCGTACCTTCGATGCGAGTCGACAGGTGCAGCATCGCTTTGGTTTCAATAACCGAAGGCACCATTGGCACATAAAGATTGTGGCACCAAGGCTGAAGTGCTTTTTCTACTGCATCAACAACCACGGCATGTTCATGGAGATCTTTACTGCTCTCCATCATCAGTTCGCCTTGTTGCTGGTTCATCGTCTCGTTATCACTGCGCCTGCGTGAACCAGCCAATGGGTTGGAGCAAACATGCGGCCCTTTGCGTGAGACCAATAGTTCAGGGCTCGAGCCCATTAAGTAAGTATCACAACCTTCGCCCCCTAAACGGGTTGAAAAGGTATAACCGCCCGGATTTTGTTTTAGCAGCGTTTTAAGAAATTGAGCCCGATCTATCTCTTGTTCGGTATCCACTTGCATTGTTCGTGAAAGAACAACCTTCTCCAAATCAAACTCTTTTCGGGAACAGGCATTCGCCGCTTGAGCGACACTGCGCATGTATTCTTCAGGAGCTGGAATTGGCTTTATCGAAGACGGAACGCACTGGTTAGAACCATCCACAGTTGCCACTTTGTCCGGACGAATCGGTGATGTCGTACATAGACGTTCAGGCACAATAAAATGCACAGGATTGTGCTCAGAAAACGGGATGACACCAACCGCAATAGGGTTGTCGCTTTCATCTTCCTTGACCGATTCGAGTAGCTGACTAATACAAGAATCTAATTCTGAGAACCTGATTTTTTGGGAAAACTCTGCAGCAATGCCTTGTGTCAGTAACGTCACAGTCGGTGAACTGAAGAAAAACGAAGCATCATCCGAATGAACGTTAAGAAACTCTGTGAGCATAGTACTGCTCCCCATTGAGTTACGAAGCATAATCATCTCTCAAATTATATTAAACATAGGACCACAAATGAGAATCCCTCTCAATTGCGATGTAAGAGTACACATACTGTTACATTTGATCAAATGCTTTTAATAACTATTATCATTCGTATTATTTACAAATTAGAGGTTTGTTCCATTTTGGTAACATATGAAAAGAGTTCGGAAACCATCATTGAGATATAAGGAGAAACAAAAACGGCTGATGATGTCACCACTCAGCCGCTTGCGTTGGTACTACTTGTATAGATAACAGGGTTGAACACTACCCCTTGTTGGTAAAACCGTACTGTTCATCACTGCGTTCAATAAGCTCATTAAAGCTCTCTTGCATTTTGCCGCCGATGATATCAACTCGGCGCTGCATCTCTTCAACCCAGTCACGATCTGCGACTACGTCACGAGGAAGAACCATGGTTCTCTGGTTTTCGCCTAGATAAAGAAAGGCATCAAACAGGTCACCAACCTGTGCATCCATATCGTCCATTGCGGCCAGTTTGTAACGTGCTTTTGGCAAAAAATCGATCAAACGTAGATCCCGAATTGGTCCCTGATCCACTTCCAATACAGCTGGTGATTTCAGTGTACTAAAGGTCTTTACTACCTTGGGGTCAGTCATCGGCCAAATCAAATAAGTGCTGTCAGGAAAGGCTTGCTGCAGACGCGTTGCCAGCGGCCAGTCTGTTTCCTGTGTTTTCTTTACATAATCTGCTGGCGCATTAACCAAATGAAACGCACCAAAAATCATCAATGCTTTTTCATTATTCTTGATTCGTTCAGACGCGACTTGATAGAAATGATCGGTCTTATTCTTCGCTGCTTTCTTCCAAACTGTAACGTCCTGCAAGGCATCCCAGTCAAAAGGCGCTTCAGCCAGATGCACTTGAATTTTCTTGCCCTCAGGTAAAGCTTCATTGCGCTGCTTTATGGCTTTGAAAAAGTCTCGATAGACATCTGGCATCCAAGCCATAAAGTACAACGAACCTCTTAGCATCGTATTCAATTGGCTCTCACTGACTTCCCCTCCAGCAAGGTAATCATCCAGAATCGATTGGTATTTGGCGTTACCAAACTCCACGACGACATGATTCACCTGCTCGGAAAACTCTGGCTTAGAGACTAACTCGGTCGCATAACGAATAAACGCGTCATTCCAGTGATAATCTCCAATCGCGACAAAGTTATGCGTGTCAAAGGCCTGCAAAATGGCATCATCTGCGTACTTTGCTTGCTTAACCACTTGCGCCACTTCTCTTGGTGGTAAATCAACCTTAGCCGAGTGAGGTAAATACTCACACCCAACTAAACTCACGAGCCCTACACTTAGTAGCCATGGCTTTATTTTTCGACTTAATTTCCTCATGACCTAATCATTTCCTAGTTAACAAGATGACAACGATAACAAAAATAATTATCATTTACATAATTAAAGTTACCCATCTGTATCACGAAAAGGATGTTTAGATGAATGAAAACCGTTCAGAATTCAATGGCAAGTTATGCCTGGTCACTGGCGCTGGTCAGGGAATTGGTCTCGCATGCGCCAAAAGTTTATTAGCACAAGGCGCACAAGTGATTGCCTGTGATGTGAGTGAACAGACGCTAATGAATTTGATGAGTTCGATTCCTGACGAACAACAGGTCAGAACCACCCTTTTACCATTTGATCTGGCAAGTCCTGAATCTATCCAATCTGCCTGCCAACGTTTAGAAAATGACAAACTCATTCCAGAATATATTGCGACCTGCGCAGGTACCTTACACCTCTCCCCTATTCTTGACCTGCCTTTGGACGCACTCAGTAAAACATTGGATGTAAACCTAAAAGGTACTCTACTTTTAACCCAGCATATAGCTAAGCTATTAGTTAGAAACGGGAAAAGAGGCGCCATCGTAGCGGTCGGATCAAATGCAGCCGATACTCCAAGAAGCAATATGTCTGCATACTGCACATCGAAAGCTGGGCTCCATATGTGGATGCAGTGTTTGGGACTAGAGTTGGCTGAGCATGGTATTCGCTGCAATATCGTCAGTCCGGGGTCAACCAGAACTCCAATGCAGGAGCAAATGTGGAATGAGTCTTACGGTGAAAAAGAAACGATTCGCGGCAATCTGGAATCGCATCGTATTGGCATCCCCCTGAATAAAATAGCCGAAACCAAAGACATCACCAATGCGATCGAGTTTCTGCTCAGCGACAAATCAGGACATATCACCATGCATGATTTAAGAGTCGATGGCGGCGCTACTTTTTAGCCGTATAAACGACAAAGCCCCGACAACTCATCGAGTTATCGGGGCTTTTGAATAAATGGCACGCCCTATTGGATTCGAACCAATGACCACATCCTTAGAAGGGACGTGCTCTATCCAGCTGAGCTAAGGGCGCTTTCTACCGTGAGCACAGTCACGCGGGATGAATCGTACAGGACTGTGCCTGAGCTTTCAACCACCCTCCCACATGCGCAATAACATTTTGGAAGTTTAATTCGACTTTCCAGACAAGTTTCTCGACCTGACGAAGTTTGACCAGCATCACAAAACCCGAAAATTCAAAAAAACACACACCACACAACAAAACAACAATCTTGTAACAATTAAGAAACAAATGATGGCCGGTAAGTCGGAGATATTACAGGATTGACTGAAAAACAATAAATTTCTTCAAAAAAAATTTTTGCTGATCTCAGCTCGATTGTTAGAACTTTGTTAAAAAAATAGTTATTTACTCAAATTGGATTTTTAATATTTAATCAATCCGTTCTTTCCCGGGTAGAACACGAACTTTAATGGCCTTTGAATTTAAGTCGTTGATAATAATTAACTTTATAACCTTTTTTTCAAAGTAAACAGCCTGCTGTATAGAGGGTATATATCGAATTATGACCCATTTAAAAGTGAAGCGTAGCCAGTTACCTGCGCGAGCTTATAGCCCCCAAGAATCTATTGCTTGGGATAGTGCCGACCTAGATTCGGCAAAAGTGTTTAAACCCAGAGAGAAGGAATCTCGCATGTTAGAATTCACAAATGACTACAAACCAAAATTTATCGAAACACTGATTCAACATGGTTTAGTGCCGCCAAAACAGGTTATTGCAGACGGAAAAATTCACCGTTTCAGTTCGAACGGTAAGCCTGGCGATAAGGCTGGATACTACGTTCTGTATTCAAACAATGACGGTTCGGTTGCTGGCAAGTTTGGCTGCTGGCGCTCTCTCGATACTACTTTCTGGTCATCACATGGGGATACTCGTTTGTCTCTCGCAGACAAGTTAGCGCTAGAAGAAAACCGTCGTCATGCCCAGCTTGAAATTGAGAATGTTCTCTTTGAGCGAGCATTGTTTGCGAAAAGTGTTCTGGATAGTGCTAAGCCAGCCCAGAACAGCCATGCGTACATCCAGAAAAAGGGTGACTTGCCAGTCGACGGGGTTTTCGAACTTGAATCAATCCCATGCTCACTCTTTTTCGACAACCCAGAGAATACAAAAGTAATGCGTAACGTTCTCTTAATTCCTGTGTATGACAAAGAAGGCAAGCTTCTTACCCTACAAGCCATTAACGAACGTGGTGACAAGATGTTTATGTCTGGTGGTACAACGAAAGGCGGCATGTTTACTTTTAAAGGTAACGACGAGCAGATTTTCGTTGCAGAAGGGTTTGCGACTGCCGCGAGCATTCATGCAGCAACTGGTCATACTGCCGTGTGCGCTTTCAACGCTGGCAATCTCAAGGCAGTAGCACCACAGGTGAAAGAGCTAAACCCTGATTCACTGGTAATTATCGCAGCTGATAACGACAGCCAAAAAGAACAGGAAGGTAAAGGCAATAAAGGCAAAGACATCGCCCAAGAACTGTTTGAGCAAGAGGGCTTAGCGTACACTTTGCCTGTATTTGAGGAAAGTTCTTCTGGCACGGACTGGAACGACTATGCACTAGAGCACGGTGTCGAGACTCTTCACGATGCTATGCAAAAAGCGTTGGTTATGCCTAAAGCCCCGATTACAACCTTTGAGCAAGCGATCGAGAGCTTAGCTACAGACTCGAAAGACGTCGAGGCTTACAACGTGGCGATCAGTTTCATCAAAGATGCAGAGGCGTTGTTCAAAGGTGGCATGATGAAGAAACTGAAAGAACTGACGAATGTACCTTTCCAAGACATGAAGGAGAATATCACGCAACTGAAAGCGAAAGAACAGCCAGTACAACTGAGCCAAGGTGACATCGCTCACGCTCTTATCGAGAATTTCACAACAGTTGAAATGGTAGCTGCTTATGGATGTATTTGGACATATAACGCTTCTACTGGTCTATGGACAAGTATGAAACTAAGTCTTCTTGGTGATGTAATTGGAAGACGTTTTAATGCCCAAGATAAATGCAAACGCGTGCCAGACTACAAGGTTATCGCTAGTTTTGTATATGATTTGCAAGAAGAACAAGAATTCTTTGACAATGCCCCTAGCGGCATCGCGACACCTTCAGGCTTTTTATGTGTGGGTAATACTGGTATCGAGAAATTGCCATTCAGTCCACTACAGCGCTCTCGTCACGGCTTAAGTTTTGAACCCGCGCCAAAGGGTGTTAAGCCAGAACTATTCCTAAGCATGCTAAATGATGCGTTCGAAGGGTGCCATCCTGAAGAACAAATCCGTCAGTTACGAATGCTGTTCGGTTTGTCGCTTTTTGGATTGATGCCAAAACACCAGACTGCTGTATTACTGCATGGTGCAGGTGGTTCAGGTAAATCACTGGTTCTTAAGGTTTTAGAGAGCCTATTGTCCAGCGATGCTATTGCGACGGTCTCGCCTATGCAAATGGATAAGGATTACAAGGTGGCAACCTTAGCAGGAAAACGATTTAATCTTGTCCCTGAGTTGGATAAAGACATTCCCATCACTAGTGCGGCTTTTAAAGCAATTATTGGTGGTGACACAATTAATGCACGTGAGCCTTATGGCAAATCGTTCAATTTTACACCGAATGTTACGAACTGGTTCAACGGCAACTTTTTCCCTAAAACTACAGACCATACCGAGGGGTTTTATCGTCGCTGGGCAATTATTCACTTCCATAACACTAAACCTGTATCTGAACGCGACCCTTTCCTACTAGAGAAGATCGTAAAAAACGAACTGCCTGCGATTTTGACATGGGCTATTGAAGGTGTAGAGGACTACCTACAGCAAGGCTATGACTTAGATTCTGGAGAAAACGCCAATCACAGTCTTTACTTATCGCCAGCACATGACCAGTACTTGGCAAAGTGGGTAGCAGAAACAGATAGTGTAAAAGGTTGGTTAAATGATTCTGGTGAGAATGGTATTGTGGAGCGTAAGCGAGGCACTTCTATTCCGCCACTTAAGTTGTCGATTGCGTACAGTATTTACAAAGACTGGTGCGTCACAACGGGCATCAAACCTTATTCGAAAACAGAATTTGAGTCAAATATGGAAATGTGTGGTTATGTTGCGAGTAAACCTAACAACACCAAAACCTACATGGAGTTATCCCAAACCCCAATCATCAACGATGTTTTATTCAAGGGGGCGGCGTAGAGCAAGGTGGTAAAGGTTAAGGTAATTAAAAATACTTTTCTATAATGAAAAATATTACAACCTAAACATACCTTTCTCCATAAGTTAAAAAGGTGGTGTCGAAAGCACCACCTTTCCAACTTTTTACATAAGAAGAAGATTCACCTGACAAGGAAGCAAAGAAAATGCACGATCTACCGTTATACTCTTGGCTCCCCATCGCTATCATTCTAGTTATTGGATCACTCTACTTCATCAGGAAGTTTGTGCTCCGTTGGCGCAATCTTAAACGTAACTCGGTTCAACCAGCCTTTAGAAAGCCAGAGGGCGATCTTACGGATTTGGTTGACTCTGAGGTTAAGGTCATCAGAAAGCATCACGCCCTCACCCGCGACGACGCCGCGTTTATTGAGTCGTGCCTGTTTACGAGAAAACGCCGGAGATAGCTTAGTTCGCCTAATTATTACAACTTGGTTCTGAAGTTTAATCGTCTAAAAATAGTATGGACAATTCCAATTTACGATTTATGGAGCACTCTGATTTTCCAGATTACTTCTAGTATTGCAACTAAGCCAGATTACATGTAACTAAGAACACTATTTAGCTAGCCAGAGTGTTACTGATTACAACGATATTGTGTTGAAGGTAGGCAATCAGTGACATATGTTTGGGAAAGCGCAAATAGTGTGATGTAAATGTGCACGAGAGACTGGATTGACCTAACCAGTTAATTTTCCAGATAGATATAGCTGTTCTTCATGATGATGGCGAAATTCTTCACCGGATTGCCGCCTCGCCATCTGCAATGTAGGAAAAGTAACCAGCGGTCAAGAGTCTTCCCTACCTTATCGAAGCGGAGCATGGCCCATGCTTGGGTTAAAACCTTCTTCGTTAGCCCTCTTTGAGACCAAAGCTACCACCGCCAGTATCCCGCAAGGACTGCAAGTCCCGCATCAGGTGCCCTGTGGTTATTTGCTAGCCCAATCACGATATAATAAAGATTGACGAACTTTCAGCTAATGAAAATTAGCCTTGGTTGAGATGCTTGTGACAGTCGATCAACCAAGGCATTATGATTTTTCCATTGCCTTCAATATCCTCTGCTCCTTCTGACGCTTTGATATCTCAGGCAATTTGTTTTTCTTCCACCAAAACACCCATGTCCTTATGGCGTGTTTTGGTGTTTCCATTAAAGATATTCATACTGCTGATAAACATCTGCGTCAGCAACTGTTGTCAGCGTGAATTGATATCTTCTACTCATCCTGCTTATCGAATACCGATCCGGAGAGGTCGAACTCGTCGACCGCCCCGTCACCGCGAATAAAGATCCTGTGGTTGAATCGCACGTAGTTGAGTTCGCCAGACGGGTCTTTCAGCAATTCACCAAGCGCTCCCTTATTCGGGCCTTCGGTGATGATAAAATAACCATCGGCCGTGTTGGCCACATTGGCAGGCGCGGGATCCGCTCCCTTGGTCAATGCGGAGAACTGGACAAACACATATTTGTCGCCCTCTTTGCGGATCTCGATGTTTTGGGAATTACCCTTGAAGACGCCGACGAAGGGGTCGAGCACAGACGGATCAACGCCCGCAGCGACCGGAGACTTGGCCTCGATTTCCGTGAAGGCTTTGACCATTGCGTTCGCAACTTTTTTGTAGGCCTCAACTCCGCGATCGCTGTGGACCAAAACCACCACGGCAAAGTCGTGATCCGGGATTAGCTGCAGAAAAGAACGCGTGCCGGGCCAATTTCCCCCGTGGCTAGGACTGGTGACCCCATCGTAGTCGTGGACGAACCATGTCAGCCCGGTAAAGTCGCCGGTCTCAGCCTCGACTGCCGGAGCGTGGGCATAGTCCAGTGCTTTTTTAGACAACAACTGCTTGCCGGATGCGTCCTTACCGTCTAGCTGAAAGCGGGCGTATTTAAGCATGTCGGTAACCGTAGACCGGATTCCGCCTGAGGCTGCGGACTCTCTTATCATCGGAACGTAGTACGGTTTCAGATCACTGATGCTGCCTTCCCCATAGATCGGCGGATGCCCCCATGCGTAATTTTTAGCTGGAGGGGTGGTGTCGTAATTAAAGGATGACGCATCCATGCCGAGCGGGTCTAACAGGTTCTCTTCGATCAGGGTCTCAATCGGCTTTCCGCCGACATGCGACACCACATGGGTAGCGAAGGTAATGCTGGTGTTGTTGTACATCCAGGTTTGATCGAACGGATAGATCTGTTGGGCGTAAGCGCCCTGGAGCATGACCTTCTCGGATATCGATCCACCCGGAGGAACAGGAAGGAACCCATGGTCGCCATACCAGCCAGCGCGATGGTGGAACAGGTCAAGGACCCGCGCTTTGGACGTCGCCTCGGGATCCGCAACCCTCCACCACGGCAGAATATCGACGACACGCGCGTTTAAATCCAGAATGCCCTGTTCGGACTGCTGCATGGCCAGCGTCGAAAGGAAGGTTTTTGTCACAGAGCCAATTTGAAATTGCGTATCAGGGGTAACGGCCTCGTCGGTGCCTACCTTGGTGACACCGAGTCCGGCGCTATAGGTGTTGGCTCCATGGATGACACCGACTGCTAGTCCCGGTATGTGCTTTTCTTTCATAAGCTCAGCCGCTTCTGCAACGACCGTATCAAAGGCCGCTTGGCCCTCTTCCTTTGTCATTTGAGAATTGAACTGTTGGTTTTGATTTGCCAATGCCGGCTGCATTGCAAATAACGACGAAATGATTACGGTAGGTAATAGTTTCATTCTTTTCTTAATGCTTTTTTCCATATTTCTTCTCGTTTAAAAAAAATGGGCAGAGTTTTTTGCACCTACAAACCTTTAGGGTATGGTCTGCAAACAACAAAAAAAGTCACGACGGTTTGAAATCATAGTCAGCCAAAAGCCGTTTTGAATACCTATATGACAATGCGGCCTTTCTTGTAATTTTCGATTTCTCATAAATATTCTAGTGCAAGGAAAAGAAACTAGATTGTAAAATGTCACATAATTTGAAGGTCTTACTTATAGACTCTTTCGGATAACTTAAACTTAGTCTAACTATAGTCAAATAAAACGAGAGTAAAGAGCATCGTAAAAAGGAATGGGGCATAAACGTGCTAGCGGTGATCGTGCAGGCTCGTCTCTTACAATTCGTTTATACAACGGCTCAATAAGCCGCTCCCCCTTAAATTAATCCAATGTTACCAATTTTTAAGTTAACTCCGACATACATTAGAAATAACTAATTAAACCTGTTAAAATTAGCCAATCCTAATATAAAGAGCGACATTATGGCTGCACCCGCGGGAAACCAGAACAATAACAAATACCAACCGGAATATTCCATCCAGGTATACAAACTCTGTTTGATGGGAGCTCGGGACCAAGACTTAGCGAAATTTTTTGAAGTTCACAGAGACACGATATTCCATTGGGTCAGCCTGTATCCAGAGTTTGCGGAAGCAAGAAAGCGTGGAAAGCTGGCTGCCGATGCTGAAGTGGCATACAGTCTATTTAAACGTGCTATCGGTACGACTGTAACAAAACAGAAGGTGTTAAGCTCCGGTCAAGTAGTCGAGTACCAGGAAGAGTTACCACCCGATGTTCGAGCGATGGAGTTTTGGCTTAAATGTCGAAGCCGTGGCAACTGGAACCCCAGCCATCAGGTCGAACTTTCAGGCGATCATTCAAACCCGCTTGCCTTTATCCTTGCAGATATTGCGAAAGAATCAGAGGATACTTCCCCACTACCTAAAATTGTCTAAAAAAACCGCCAAATTTAACATAATAACCCTAATCTGCACCAAACGAGTTCACCAAGTTTGAAATGTCCGATGAAACGCTTATTTTCCGACGTTTAGTCGATAAATATGGCTGAATAATAAGTGCATAAACCCTGCATAAATGAGTGCATTTTAAAATCAGAACGAAAGTGCCATTTTCAACACTTTTGTTGTGACCACACTCTAAATCACTTCGTACACCGATGGACTTCCTATTGGATTGCGACATACTTTCTATATTGGAACGTAGCGGTTTCTAACAAGATTCCTTAGCTATCTGCATATCCAATAAACCTCGCTCCGGCGGGGTTTTCTCGTTTTAGGAGACTTATATGGAACATTGCAACAGACTAATACCGACGTCAATATTAATCATGACAATGCCATTCACACCGTTCGCATTGGGAGCAAATACGCCGTCACATCATGAAGTCTATATGGACAGAGAGCAGTTTAAAATCGAAATAGAAGCATCAAAGCAACAGTTAATCTCAGCAGTCGAACACTACAATCAAGCATTAGAACAACAGATGGAAGCAACTATGCTCGCCACGACAAGGCGACTTGAACGATATCATGCTCGCCAACTTGAGATGTCGAAAAATATAAAAGAAATTTTAAGAAGAGAAGGGCTACAAATAATCAGGGGGGATGGACCAAACACTAACACCCCCTCCCCCATCTCAATATATCGGAGTTGGAAATTTTTCCGATTTTTGAAACTGGAAACTTAACTATTGATGCCATAGTCGTTTGTTATACGTTTTTCTTGCGCAGTCTTTCTTTTAGAATTTCGGGTTTCATTGCTGGTTTAGTGCGATGAAGCATACGATGACAATTTGAACAAACCACACAGACGTCATCTAATGTACTGCTGTAATTTCCATCTTCCTCATAAAGTGGATTTTTATGGTGACACTCTATAAAACCAAAACCTAACTCTTTTCCATACACTGACTCGAAATCAAAATTACAAATTTGGCATATAAAACCAAATTTAGATTTTGCATCCTTTACTAGCTTTGCGTTGCGTTTAAAATACGAAGCTTCACGTACCTGCCTTTCTCCCTCTGCGTACTCCTGTTCTGGCGAATTCTCTCGAATTTCATAACGATCCAAACCATCGCCTGAAGAATCTTGTAAAAGATGACGAACGTAGCCATCTGAACCACCGAAAAGATCAAGTCGCTCACTCTTTACACGGTATACATTTCCTGACGGTCGAAAGTTAGGCATATATTGGACATCTTTCTTAAACTGAGTCCAAGTCAGCTCAATGTTCTGAGTTTTGAAAAAGAATACATACGGAAAATGACTGCTTCCCCACAAAAAGTTTGAAAGGTCTAGTAGCTGCTCTTTCCAAAAGCCTTTTACATGACAAAGGGCTGGCATTGCGCCATCTCCTCCCGTGGTTTTTATTAAGAGCATCACATCGTCAACTTTAAGTTGACGAATAACACTCTTGGCACCATCAGGAACTCCCCAGACGTTACACCAACCATCAGGAAACTCAGCTAGAAGCTTATCTTCTACTTCCGCTTGAAGATGGATTGGGCAATGTTCAACGATATCGGAAACAGCAACTTCACCAAAGACTGTTTTGGGAAAATCTGCATTTGCCCCTTTTAAACCAACATCATGGAAAAATAACTGCATAATACTTCCTCTAAACGAATACCTATAGCCGCGTTAAGGGGCACAAGCACGCAACACATGAGTTACCGCATAACGACTTAAGCACTAAACTCAACGCAAATTGAAAATGCCACGCGTGCCAAGTCCCTCTTGAACGCCTTGTTCATTTACTATTTTCGATAAAGCGCAAGTCGTTCTTTTAACTGCTCGATTGACAGTGCTGGTTTTTCTCTATGAAGCATTGCATGACAGTTAGGGCATACTGGTCGTAAGTCTTCCTCTGGGTTTAACTCGTACTCTTTACCAATTTCAGAGAGTGGCTTTACATGATGCACATGGATATAATTTTTACCGATTGCCCCATAAACTAGCTCAAAATGAAATGAACAAACCGAGCAGTTTAGTCCCCACTTATCTAAGCACTTTTTCCTAGCTTTTGGGTTTCGCTCATAAGCATTCACGGTTACTGTCTTCTTAGCTCCCTCGATCAAACCAGAGACTTCTATTTCATCAGGACCAGCGAAGTCTACAAGCTCAATACGATTTTCCCAAAGAGCATTTAATGGCTCTACAATATGTTCAGGTATGGTTTTACCGGAGCCTTGAGAGTCCCAAATTTTATGAGATAAATCGGGATTACTGTTTATTTCTTCACGGCTAATTGGATAGCGTTTCAAATCTGACAAATATTCAAACTTAACATCAACATACAGCGCGGTTTCACCATCCTTTGCGTAATGTTTTGCTTCGTAAGGTTCAGTAACTACGACACCAGAACCAATTATACCCTTATCACCTTTACCCTGCTTCAATAGATAAACTGGATCTCCTGCATTAATTTTTTTGGTAGTGCCACAACTCCATCTTAAAATATGACCTTTTTCATATTCTAAGTAGTACTTTCTGTACTCATCATAACCCCAGTTTTTAGGATTCCACGTCAATAAATATGTGTTCATAATTCTCCAGTAAGCTAACGCTGCATTAAGGTGTCAGCAACGCTACCACCATACCTGAACCTTTACACCGTAAACGCTAAACCCAACGCGAAGCCGAAGGTGCCAAAACGTTGGGAATCACTCTTAAATGCTTGTTAAGTGATTAGTTCACTGGACACGACCTAACATAAAAAGTGATAAGCGCAACTATTGCTAATACACTTGGTAATGTTAGTTCCCAGAAGACCTGAATCTTATTCCAGGTATATACACTTTTTCGTGACATTTTTGATGCTTCTTGATCGGTGTTTCCTAAACCAGGCTCATCAGCGTGCCTCGCTGGATCAAGTTCATCATAAGCTCTTTCTTTTGCTAACTCGTAGTTTGTACCACTAGCCAACAAAGCGGACGTCCAAAGTGCGACTAACCGATAAAAGAGCAAGCAGGATAAAATAAAACCAACATCAAATGTTTGTTTCGGTTCAACAGATATACCTAATCCAGCTAAAGAAGCACTCCCAAATGTAATATTAATATTGGGGTCGACTAGCATAACTATTACTGAAAGTACGAGAGTATGGCTTCTATGCTTTAGTGAAACCTCCCCCAACTTTCCAGTATAACCACGCAAATTAACCATATACATCCTCTTCACCTAATGCCCAATTAAGGTGTGAGTAACGCTACCACATAAGCTGATAAAAACACCGTAATCACCAGTCTAAAACTTAGCACTAAAATTCCAAGCGTTAGCAATCACGCTTAAATTGTTTGTTAGGGCGCAGGTTGTACGGTACACCACCATTTTTACCAAACGCACCACCATAGTACTTATTAAAATCAAGGCCAAACTCTGTTTTGTACTTATACTGCATTAGCATACTTTCATTGGCTAACGGAACCTTGGAACCAGCCAACAGATAACCTCTAGATACTTTAAGTATCGGCAGATGTTCTAACATACTGAATTCTATTAATAGATTTTTAAACTGCCCTGAATCAGATACACCATCAAGACAATTGATAAATAATAATGCTAATTCTTTCGTGGATAATTGAGCTCTTAAGATACTCGCATACTTTCGTTTCTGTACTAAGGTCAACGTGCTCTCTTCATAACTATTAATCACTTTCAATGCTTGATATAGATTGCGAAAGTAGTGTCCTAGTATGTGGTTATGATGATCTTGGATATATTTATATCGCTCTAATACTTCCTCTGGCGATTCTGCATCTGAAGATAAAAAATTGAGAATTTCTTCAAATACAGCTCGCCCTTCACTTTTTGTAGAAATGCTTACCCCAATTTGCGACTTCATTAACGAAGATGAGAACCCTTTTAATAGTTTCTGAGCTTCACTTTTATCACTTAATTCCTCAATATCAACTTTCAGGTTATCTACAATGTTATGGTGCAAATCTAAGATATTGAAAAAAGTAGTTTCTATTGCTTGCGTACTTAAAGCTTCCGCTGTTTTTTCATATTCGTTACGTGCCAAGCGTAATTCTTGCCTTTGAATAACAATCGTCGCAATCAGTCCAAATAGTGTGAAAAATGTAAGTACTGGGTTTAAAACACCGCCTAAGAAGTCACCAAAAACCCCTCCTTTCTCGGTAAAATAAACTAGGATTATGTTTATGGAGAGTAATAATCCAGCGCACAAAACAGCGTAAGAAAGAACCTTAAATAATGCTTTATTTAAAGACATCTTCGATGAGTCATTTTCTTCAAAGAGTTTCTCGAATAGAGGGTACTTCTCATCTAAAAATTGATTTAGTTGACCAGCTTTATTTTTCAACCAAGTAAGCATAAATATCCTGATATTTGATTCATTTTGAACATGTTTCCGCCCTCACGCTTATTAGTAAACTAAAAGCCGTTTATTATTCCTCTATGATGCAGCCTTGATTGTAGCATTTCAATTGACAATCAATGGGTTAGTGACAAGAAAGGAAGGTTATCCTTAAAAATAGCGCATAACTTTAGGTTGTTGGGCTGGATAAGTTAAGTTTTGAGGCTTGAGCCCAAGAAGATGGAATTAAGTATGGCTAGTGAGAACATAATGTCCACCGCAAGTATCCATCTAGGGGGCGGCTGGACCAAAACGCGATCCCCCTCCCCCCACATCTATATATTGGCATCAGAAATTTATCTAAATTTTGAACTCTGAAACTGTCCCTAATGCTATCTGCCACCCTAATCGAAAAGCTTCTCCGCCAGGGCTTCGGCATCCAACTTTACGTACCGACTCAATACCCGGTGATCTCGGTGACCTGAAACCTTGGACACCAGCACACTGTCATGCCCTGCCTCTATAAGTTTGGATAGCCTGTAATGCCTCAGTGAATGTAAGACAAACTCATGTAGCCCTTCTTCATCAGCTGCTTTTCGAAACTTCTTGCTGACGTATTCAGGTAATGAGCTAAAGACAGGGTATGTTGGAGCTCTGTCTGTGGTTAACTCCATCCTTTTACCCAGTATTGCCATTGCTGTAGAAGAAAGTGGTACCTTACGGTCTTCCCCATTCTTTGTGTTCCAAAGCTGTATGTATCGATGATCAAGGTACACATCGCACCTTCGCAGTTTCAGGACCTCATTCCTACGACAGGCTGTTTCACTTAACAGCATACAAATATCGCGTAATTCTTCTGAGGGTAATCTGGCGACTACTGCCTGAACTTGTTCATTAGTGGGAATGAATTGGCGAACGCCGTAATCTTTTGGTAACCGTATCTGTTTAAAAATATCTGGGATTTGTAAGCCGATATCTCGACGAAGCCAATTGAGCATCGCTTGCAGAGCTGCGGCATCCTTCCTAACAGTACCTGGCTTAACACTAGATAGACGATGAGTGATGAAAGAGTTGATGTTATCCCTAGCATAAGGGCTTGTGGTGAGATCTTTGATTAAAAAAGAAGAAAAGTAGCGGCTGATTCGCTCTAATCGGTATTTTAACGTTCCAATGTAAGTTTTATGGTATTGCGCGCGAATTTGAACGTAGCTGTCTATACAAGACGGAATTGGGGTGTTTAAATTAAGGTTTTGTGGTGGAGTTTTTGTGAGATTGTTCACTAAATACATGGCACAGTCCTAACAGTTTTGGATAGGAAGACTGTGCTGAGGGGAGAAATGGCACGCCCTATAGGATTCGAACCTATGACCACATCCTTAGAAGGGACGTGCTCTATCCAGCTGAGCTAAGGGCGCGCTACAGGGAAAGGATTATACGAGTTAAAATGGGTAAATCAACGGCTTTTAGTAACATTCTGATCTGAATGCCTAAAAAAAGGTCACTGAAGCAATGAATGCTCAAAAACACCTCAGAGCAAACGTTTGCGTATGGATGTTAAATAGAAATTCTGCGACAATGCGCCGCAGATTATCTGCCTTCTAAAATTTATAAGGAAAGTCATGACTGCTCAAAATATTGATGGGACTCTCATTTCCCAAACTGTTCGTTCTGAAGTTGCAGCACGAGTAAAAGCTCGCGTTGAAGCTGGATTACGTGCCCCTGGCCTTGCAGTTGTTCTAGTTGGTGAAGACCCTGCTTCTCAAGTTTACGTTGGCAGTAAACGCCGCGCTTGTGAAGAAGTGGGTTTTGTTTCCAAGTCTTTTGACCTTCCGGCATCAACCACTGAAGCAGAATTGCTAGCGTTGATCGATGAGTTGAACAATGACAACGAAATTGATGGCATTTTAGTTCAGCTTCCACTTCCTGCTGGAATTGATAGCACTCATGTTTTAGAGCGTATTCATCCAGAGAAAGACGTGGATGGCTTCCACCCTTATAACGTAGGTCGTCTTGCACAGCGTATCCCTAAACTACGCTCTTGTACGCCGAAAGGTATTATTACCCTGCTCGACCGCTACAATATTAATCTTCGTGGTAAGCACGCTGTGGTTGTTGGTGCTTCAAATATCGTTGGTCGTCCAATGACACTTGAGCTGCTATTGGCGGGCTGCACAACGACGACCTGTCACCGCTTTACTAAAGACTTAGAGAGCTACGTTCGTCAAGCCGATGTCGTTGTTGTCGCAGTAGGTAAACCAAACTTCATTCCTGGCGAATGGATTAAGAAAGGCGCTGTGGTTGTCGATGTGGGTATCAACCGTCTTGACTCTGGTAAGCTGGTTGGCGACGTGGAATACGATAAAGCACGTGAAAGCGCGAGCTTCATTACTCCAGTACCTGGTGGCGTTGGTCCAATGACAGTAGCAAGCCTGATTGAAAACACAATGCTGGCTTGTGAGCAGTTCCATACTGACAAGTAATCACAGATCGCTAAATACTAAAAAGGCTCCTCTCGGAGCCTTTTTTCTTTATGTAAATTTAGTCTAAATCGTTAAAGACTTAAAATCACACCCGCAATGGACGCACTCATCAAGTTCGCCATCACACCTGCGACAATCGCGCGGAATCCATGCTTAGAAACAAACGCACGCTTCTCTGGAACCAATGAGCCCAAACCACCAATGAGCATTGCCATGCTTGAGATGTTCGCAAATCCACATAGAGCAAAAGTCACAATCGCTTGAGAGTGTGCACTTAGCTGCGACTTCACTTCTGCAAGTTGGATAAAAGCAACAAACTCATTTACTACGATTTTATTACCGATCAGAGACCCTGCCGTGATCGCCTCTGCCCATGGAACACCTAACAGCCATGCAACTGGCGCAAATACGTAGCCTAAAACGAGTTCGAAGCTTAATGGTGTGCCAATAAGATCGCCAAACCATCCCAAAATACCGTTAAGCAATGCAATCACACTGATGAAAGCCAACAGCGTGCCACCAACGGCAACCGCGATACGAACACCCGCCATCGCACCATCTGCCAATGCTTCAACTACATTGGTTGCTCGTGGGATTTCAACTTGGCTAAGATCGATTTCCTCAGCTTGGTTTGTGTCTTCCGGCATCAGAATTTTAGCCATCAACAAACCGGCAGGAGCAGACATAAACGCCGCCGCGATCAGGTAATTTAAGTCTACACCCAAAGATGCATAACCGACCAACGTACCACCAGCAACCGAAGCCAAACCACCAGTCATTACTGCAAAGAACTGAGAATCCGTCATGTGCTTTAGATAAGGTTTAACCATTAATGGCGCTTCAATCGTACCAACAAAGATATTGGCTGTAGCAGATAAAGACTCAGCACGACCAATGCCTAACAGCTTTTGGATACCACCACCGATAAAGTTAATCATTCTTGGCATAACACCAATGTGGTAAAGGCCAGCAATAAGCGAAGAGAAGAAGACAATAATGCCCAGTACATTGATAGCGAAAGTGAATCCGCCTGTCGCCAAATTGCCGAATAAAAACGCGATGCCTTCCTGACCATAGTTGATTAAGTTCGATACTACGCTGCTCACTGAATTTAGAGCGTCTCGCCCTGCTGGTACATACAGAACCAATAGTGCAAACAATACCTGTAAGGCAAAAGCAAGTGAGACGGTTCTGAGCTTTATATTTTTTCTATTTGTAGAAAGTAGCCATGCTACGAAGAGTATGGCTACGATACCAATAAGTGAATTCATAAATTGGGTCCGACAGAAGGGGAATGGTAAAGGCGTCGGATTGTATAGCGGACTCAAAATGCTGCAACTTGAGGTTGTTAACAGTGTGAAAAGTTTCAGTGGTCAATATTTATACTAAACATTAAACCATTGAATTTACTAATGATAAACGTTTGCTTTTTGTTATTGTTTCTATATGGAAAAATTGTTTATAGATTCAGAAAAATTTTTGTGACAAAAATCACCTTATGTATACGATCGTCATGACTTAGGAATGGAGATATACGGTGCTAATCTTTGATCCCAATGACATGGGTTACCGATCTTCTGTTTTATAAAGTTGATCACCGCAGATATTTTTTTCGGCATGTGCTGTCGGCTCGGATAAACAGCATAGAAAGGCATCGACTGGCTGGCTTTCCATTCCGGGAGTAATTGAATTAGCTTCCCAGTTCTGAATTCATCGCCAAGCAAATACGTCGCAAGATAAGCAATTCCCCACCCTGCGATTGCAGCGTCGCGAACCGCTTCAGCAAGATCAACAGAATAGTTACCGGAAACTTTTACGTTTAGTTCCTGCTGATCTTTTGTAAATGCCCATCCGGTGTAATCACGCTCCCAGCTTCTGTAGATCAGGCAGTTGTGCAACGATAAATCGTCAGGTTCCACTGGCTTATCATGTTTAAGCAGGTAGTCTGGAGACGCCGCGACAACAAACTGGCAATCCGTTAATCGCTGGGCAATGTAACCTTCGGGCAAGTGTTCATTGTTGGTTACCCATAAATCCAAGCCTTCAGCTAACATGTCCACCTTGTAGTCGAACAAGTGCACTTCAACCTCAAGTTGAGGATACCGTTCTCTTAGCTCCTGAATGGCAGGAATGATATGTAAAGTGCCGAATGATTGCGAAATGCCCAACCGCACAAGCCCAGCCACTTCATCTCTCTGGCTTTCCATTTCCAGCGTCGCGCTGCTGACAGCCTGAACGACCTGCTCACAATGATGATAAAAGGTTTTGCCCGCTTCAGTCGGAGTAAAACTTCGCGTTGTGCGTTGCACCAGCTTGATACCAAGTGAGTTCTCTAATTGGCTAAGTTGTTTACTCACATGGGAGACGGATACGCCGAGGCTTTTTGCTGCCGCCGTAAAGCTTTTATGTTTGATCAATGCAGAGAAAATGACCATTTGAGCAGCACGTTCAGATAACACGAATTACCTCGATTTAAATGCAGTAAAAACTAAGGGCTCCGAAGAGCCCTTAACAACGATAATTTATTCAGGAACTAGTATGTGATGCGATCAGCTAAGTGGCTAACAGCTAGAGCGAAGTAGTAAGAGCGGTTCCACTTCATCAACACATTGTAGTTATTGTAAACCAGATAAGTTCGACCGTTTTCATCGTCAGGCATAATCAGCCAAGCTTTGATATCGTCATCCAGTTTAGGTAGCGGGCTGCCATCAAACTTGGTGATACCTAATTTGCTCCACTCCTGCAGGTACTTACCTTTCTCTTCGGTTCGACCTTCCAAGTTATGATCAATGCCTTTCGGAACTTTTACCTGACGTCCCCAAGTGTAATTGTCATCCCAGCCGGATTTGCTCAGGTAATTCGCTGTTGAAGCAAACACGTCCGCTTTGGTTTGCCAGATGTCTTTCTTGCCATCGCCATTGCCATCCGCTGCAAAGCGAAGGAAGGAGCTTGGCATAAACTGACACTGCCCCATCGCACCAGCCCATGAACCTTTAAAATTCTCAAGTTCAATATGGCCTTGATCCAGAATCTGAAGGGCAGCCATGGTTTCTTTACGGAAGAACTCTTCACGGCGACCTTCAAATGCCATGGTAGAAAGCGCGTCTATGACACGGAAGTTACCCGTAAACTTACCGAAATTACTTTCCACGCCCCACAACGCAACAATAAAACGTGGCTGAACGCCGAAGGTCTCACCAATGCGTTTAAGTTCCGTGTAGTGCTCTTTGTATAATTCTTTCGCTTGCTTAACCTTCCACTCTGGGACTGCACGCGGAATGTACTCATCCAGCGTCAGTTTTTTCTCAGGTTGGTTTCGGTCTGCTTTCACTGCTCGTGGCTTATATTCAACATTAGCGAAAGCGGCGCTGATGACCTGCTCGGAGATGCCTTGAGCACGCGCTTCTGCACGCAACTTATCCAGGTATTCCTCAAAACCTTCACTACTTGCAAAGGCCGAGGCACACATGCCAACGCTAAGCAGTGTAGCCAGTATTTTTTTCATATTCCCCTCCTTGAGCAAGGCAGAAGTCTCAGCAAGATATGGAATTATTTCCTGTCTTTTTGCTGAGCTTTTTGTTCTTTATATTTTTCTAACAGATTTTCCGGTGGTGGCGGAACCTGCAGGAAGAAACCATCGTTAATTAATGAGGCTTTCACTTTCTCGATATCCACCTGCGCCAATGTACGACCATCAAGTTTAATCGTCATGACAGCGATAGGCTTACCGAACATCTGCATCAAGGTGTCAGGAACCTGTGAAAAATCATCCTTTTTCGGAATATAGAGATAAGTACCTTCTTTTTTAGAGCTTTTATAAATAGAACAAAGCATGACACGCCTTTTATGCTGATTTAGCCGTTTTTATTACGGATTTAGTTGGAAACGTAAAATTGCCGCAAACTTAATAGCAAATTTGAGATTAATTCACCGAATTGCTTGTTAGAGAACTTGCTGCGCCAAAAGATGAAATATAACATGATAGACCTAGTTTAAGGCAACGCTCTTTCAACAGAGGCAAGAAGTCCACGATGACCCATTCACCAGACCTTAAAGGTAGCAGCTTTACTTTGTCAGTTTTACACCTTTCTGACAGCAAGATAGAAAAAACTATCGAATTTTTGCAAGAAAAAGTGTCTCAGGCACCGTCATTCTTTGCATCAGCACCTTTAGTTATCAATATATCGAAAGTCGAAGGCGACATTGATTTTCCTAAACTCAAGCAAGGTATTGCCGATGCTGGGTTCATTCCGGTCGGTGTAACGGGCTGCAAAGATAAACGTGTACAGAACCTTGCTTCTGAAGCTGGCTTCGCCATCATGTCCGCAAGTAAATCGCCGAGCCAGGCACCCGCGAAAATAGCGCCGACTAAGTTCGTTCGTACACCGGTTCGCTCTGGTCAACAAATCTACGCGAAAGACGGTGATTTAGTGGTACTAGCAAATGTTAGCGCTGGGGCGGAAGTTATTGCCGATGGTTCTATTCATATTCACGGAACTTTGCGCGGGCGCGCAATTGCAGGCGCTAGTGGGCAGCATGAAGCGCGGATTATTTGCCACGATTTACAAGCAGAACTAGTATCTATTGCTGGAGATTACTGGTTAAGCGATCAAATTGAGAGTGAGTATTGGCAGCAGAAAGTAATGATCAGTAGAGCCGAAGAATCATTACATCTCGAAACACTCACGATTTAGTATAAAAAGGAAAACAAATGGCACGCATTATTGTAGTAACGTCTGGTAAAGGTGGCGTCGGTAAGACCACTTCAAGCGCAGCCATCGCCTCTGGCTTGGCTTTAAAAGGCAATAAGACTGCGGTAATCGATTTCGATATCGGTTTACGTAACCTCGATCTTATTATGGGCTGTGAGCGTCGCGTAGTTTATGACTTTGTGAACGTCATTAACGGTGAAGCGACACTAAACCAAGCGCTGATCAAAGATAAGCGCACAGAAAACTTATTTATTCTTCCTGCATCACAGACACGCGACAAAGACGCACTCACGAAAGATGGCGTACAGCGTGTATTTACAGAATTGGACGAGATGGGTTTTGATTTCATCATCTGCGATTCACCAGCAGGTATCGAGCAAGGTGCTCTAATGGCGCTCTACTACGCGGATGAAGCCATTGTGACCACCAACCCTGAAGTCTCATCTGTACGCGACTCAGACCGTATTTTGGGTATTCTGGATTCGAAGTCGCTACGAGCAGAGCAAGGTTTAGAGCCTGTGAAGCAACACCTTCTGTTGACTCGATACAACCCGATGCGCGTAAACCAAGGTGAAATGCTGAGTGTTGAGGACGTTGAAGAGATCCTTCACATCCCGCTTCTGGGCGTGATTCCTGAAAGCCAGGCGGTGCTTAACGCATCAAACAAAGGTGTGCCAGTAACGTTTGATGAAGAGACAGACGCGGGCATGGCTTACTCTGACACAGTAGACCGCTTACTTGGTAACAAGGTAGATTTTCGTTTCCTTACAGAGGAGAAGAAAGGGCTCTTTAAACGACTGTTCGGAGGATAGACATGTCACTATTAGAATTTTTCCGCCCACAGAAGAAAAAATCCGCAAGTCTAGCCAAAGAGCGTTTGCAAATTATTGTGGCAGAACGCCGCAGCCAAGATGATCCGGCACCGTCTTATCTGCCTCAGTTAAAAGAGGATATCCTGAAGGTGATCGGCAAATACGTAGACATAGACCCGAACATGGTTGATTTAACATTTGAGCATAAAGACGATGATATCTCGGTGCTTGAGTTAAATGTAAAACTGCCTGACGACGAGAAGTAATTCGGATTTAGGTGTTTGTGAAGTGACATCACTGATTGGTTTACTAACAAACACCTACATTTCTACATTGCACACTGCATAAAAAAGGTTGGCTACATGGCCAACCTTGTTCTATCTACATCTTGCGCTACTTAAGCGCTTTATTCATTTTTTCGCCGATAAGTTCAAGACGCCAGTTTTGCATCACATCAGGCATTCTTGCCGGATCACGGTCCTTTTTCCATACCCAGCTAAGCAACTGATTGATCTGCTTTTTAGAGGCAAGGAACTCAGTCGCTAAGCCAGATTTCTGTGATGCACTTTTCACAATATCTTTCATGTTCTTGAAGACCTGCTTATAGCCTGGGTAGTCCATAAGACGTTCAATTTTCTCAGGGTATTCATCCGCAGGTGTCTGCTTGGCTTTTTTAACGATATCAGCAATCTTTGCACCGTGACGGTTAACGGCTCGGATATCAATGCCTTCCGCTTCCATTTTCTTAAAGCTTGTTAAACCAAGGCGGGCAACCGTTAATAAGTCCCCCTCTTTGAAAACAAAGTTCAGAGCGAGGTCACGTTTGATTGCCTGACGGTAACGCCAAGTGGCCAGCGGTTTTAAGACAGCCAACTCTGCCGGTTTAAGTTGCCATGCACCTTTGATATCAAGGTACGCATTTTCTTCGTTCACTTCACGAATACGCTTCGAAACCAGTAAATCGCTCTCCTGCTGCACCGCATGCCACCAGCCAGCTTCGGTGACTTTATCGAGCAAAATTTCGTAAAGCGGCAGCAAGTAGTGTACGTCAGCCGCAGCATAATCAAGCTGCTTTTGCGTCAGCGGGCGAGCCATCCAGTCTGTGCGAGACTCGCTCTTATCCAGTTCAACACCCAGATATTCTTCCACTAGCGTTGCAAAGCCTGTTGATAGCCCATGCCCAAGAAACGCTGCCATAAGCTGGGTATCGACCATCGGAAATGGCGTGCAACCAAACGCATTCTGGAACACTTCGAGATCTTCACCACATGCATGCAGAACTTTTAATACCGAGGTATCTTTCAAAAGTTCAACAAACGGTGACATGTCCGTCAGTTCTGTCGGATCGATTAAGGAAAGATTATTGCCGTCGAAAAGCTGAATCAAACCTAGCTGTGGATAGAAAGTTCTGATCCGTACAAATTCCGTATCCAACATAACGACATCTGCGTCTCTGGCTTGAGCGCAAACTTGTTCTAGGTCTTTGTTTTTAATAATAATCTTATAATTCACATGCTTCTCGCTATAAAAAATGCCAGCAAAACGCTGGCATTCTATCATTTTTTAATTCCGGCGACTTCACGAAATCGACTTATGCGCTCTTCTTCGCAAGCTCTGCATCGTTTTCTTCACGAAGAACACGGCGTAGAATTTTACCTACGTTAGTCTTCGGTAATTCTTCACGGAATTCAACCAGTTTTGGCACCTTGTATCCCGTTAAATGTTCGCGACAATGCGCAATCACTTCATCTTTCGTTAAGCTTGGATCGCGTTTAACGACATAGATTTTCACCAGCTCACCAGAAACATCGTTAGGCTGACCAATCGCTGCAACTTCCAGAACTTTACCGTGCAATGCGACAACATCTTCGATTTCGTTCGGATAAACGTTAAAGCCAGAGACCAGAATCATATCTTTTTTACGGTCAACAATATGCAGGAAGCCTTCGTCGTCAAACTTAACAATATCACCGGTTGATAACCAACCTTCTTGGTTGATGGTGTCTTTGCTGGCCTCCGGACGCTGCCAGTAACCTTGCATCACTTGAGGGCCACGAACCTGAAGCTCACCCGTTTCAGTATTTGGCAGAGCATTGCCATCTTCATCAACGATACGAACTTCTGTCGACGGAACAGGCAAACCAATAGACCCATTGTATTCGATAAGATCATGCGGGTAAGCGGCCACCAGAGGAGAACATTCTGTCAGGCCATAACCTTCTAGCAGATAGCAACCTGTTGTCTTCAGCCATTTTTCTGCAACGGCGCGCTGAACGGCCATGCCACCACCAACAGACAGTCGCAGATTGCTAAAGTCCAGCTCATGGAAGTCTTCATTGTTAACCAGAGCGTTAAACAGCGTATTAACCCCGGTGATAGCAGTAAATGGATGCTTTTGTAACTCTTTTACAAAGCCCGGAATATCACGTGGGTTGGTAATCAGCAGGTTACGGCCACCCATTTCGATAAACAGCAGGCAGTTAACGGTTAATGCAAACACGTGATAAAGCGGTAATGCGGTCACAACCAGTTCTCTACCAGGAGTCAGCACCGGGCCATACGCACCTTTCGCCTGCAATACGTTTGCAATCATATTGCGATGGGTCAGAATCGCGCCTTTCGCTACACCCGTCGTACCGCCGGTGTATTGTAAAAATGCAATATCATCGCCAGACATAAATGGCTTCACGTACTGTAAACGACGGCCTTTGCCTAACGCTTTACGCATTGAAATCGCACCAGGCAGGTTATATTTTGGCACCATACCTTTAACGTATTTCACGACAAAATCGACAATCGTACCCTTCGCTCGCGGCAACATCTGCCCAAGGCTGGTCAGCACAACATGTTTTACAGAGGTGCTCTCAACAATTTGCTCTAACGTATTAGCAAAGTTAGAAACAATCACGATCGCTGTTGCACCAGAGTCGTTGAGCTGGTGTTCAAGTTCACGAGGAGTGTATAACGGGTTCACGTTTACCGCGATGCAACCTGCACGCAAAATACCAAACAGCGCAACGGGGTATTGAAGCAAGTTAGGCATCATCAGAGCAACTCGGTCACCCTTTTTTAGCTTTAACTCATTTTGTAGGTAAGCGGCAAATGCACGACTACGCTCTTCCAGCTTTCGGAAGGTCATAACCGAGCCCATGTTCATAAATGCTGGTTGGTCTGCGTACTTTTGTACAGACTGCTCAAACATTTCAACCAAAGACTCATATTGGTCTGGGTTAATGGTTTCAGGTACGTCACTTGGATAACGTGAAAGCCATGGTTTATCCACGATATTACTCCTCGTTCATCGCTGTCTTACGATAACAGCCTTTTTATTTTGAGGGCTATTACAGCACAGCGAAGGTGCTTGAGCACGAAACTCCCAAACACTTGTTTAAATTTTGTTAACTACACCAAGAATTCCGTCTGAAACTTCGAGTATTTGCTCTAAATGACAGTGATGACCTCCCGAGACAGTAATCACTTGTGGTGAATTCTGCCCCCAATCAGCTTGGCTGGAAGGTAAATTTTTGAATCCTTGGTCGCCCAATACGATAAGGTGTGGACAACGTATTTGGCTGGTGATTGAGTCCGCATGCTCTTGCGCCATTCGGTAAAGCGAAGCGCATTTTAACTTGGCGTCATGTCGCCAAAACCAGACATTTTCACGCTGTACTGTTCCGCGTTCTACGATTGGCAGAAGCTGTTCAGCGGTCAGCTGGTTGGCTTGCATGCGTAACTTTAGAGCCAGTTCAAAAGAAGATAGGGATCGTTCAGGCTTATTTTGTTGCCGATGTCGACTCAAAACGCCATCACGAAGTCTTTGCAAACTATTGGAAGGCGCCTCGGTAAGAGGACCAGCACCTTCGATTTGCACTAACGCTTCGACCTGCTCAGGAAACGCAGCACTATAGCAACTTGCGACTAAAGCACCAAGTGAATGACCTACTAATACCAGCCTGTTTGGCGATAATTCATCCAACAACTCATATAAGTCGGCAATATAATCGTGGAAGAGGTAATAATTGTCGGATGATTTGTGGCTAGACAAACCATGCCCAAAGTGATCAATGGCTAATAAATGGAGAGTTGGGTTGAGCTGATGCATTTGCCCCATCAACGCTTTGAAGCTACCTGCGTTGTCTAACCAACCATGAAGAAAAACGACTGACAAGTCAGCCGTTTTTTCATTACCTATTTCAAGGGCTGCCATTGTTCCGGCAGCAAGTTCAAATCGACGCTCATGCATAGCAGATTATTTGACCTGTTTGATGATTCTGCCATCTTGCGGGAAATCATGACGCTCCATACGGCAGTTAATTGAATAGCAAGGGTAGAGGAAAAGTGGTGTATCGTAAGTACGTACTCGCTCTTCTATCGTCCATAAACGGTAGCCCTGACCTTTCATCAGAGGGAAGATGTATTCACGCTCGCCGATTTTCCCTTCTTCTTCACCCGCACTTTTTCCGACCACTGTGACTAAACGCCCTTTGCTAAATGCCACAGGCTCTAAATAACCATCGAAGTAAACGGCAAAACGGCCTGCTGGTTCAGCACTAATATCGGGCTTGCCCGTCTCGCTAATGGGTAAATTCACGATTTCTACGAGCGTTTTGTCTTTGAAGTTGTCGACTTTAGCAATGATACCCCCTAAACGGACATCACTATTTACAAGCCCTTGCGACTCAGCAAACGTTTTATAGTCTGTGAGAACTTGCTCAGTTGTTGCATTCAATTCTTCAGGAAGAGAACTGCACGCCGACAGCCCAAACGCAGCTAACAAAACCAGAAAAATGTGTCGAGAAAATGTCATAAGCTACCATTGAAATCTATTTATCGGGAACGAATGAGTTTCGTCCATTACACATAAATATCGACACCAAGCAATTGAGCCAGTTCCTCTTTTTTCGCTCGATTCATGACATCCATGTACTGTTCCATCGCTTTTCGTGCATTTCCCTCGGGAAGATCGTACTGCACTTGTGCTCTGTGAATCTGGGATTCATCCACTTGCTTTATGGAATGCGCGACCGCATTAGCAACTTTAGACGTCTGACCGACAGGTTGCTTAATCTGAGATTCTTTTACCTGCTTCTTTTTACTGACTTTGTTCGTGCGAGTCGAACCTGCTATCAGCGAGGGCGGTAATCCATTAATCGACGCCATAACGTTCCATAAAAAAGCGGGGTAATCCCCGCTTTTATCTCAATCTAAATTATTCGCGGCCCGGAAGTTTCTTCCAGGTCACATTATCGCGCAGATAAACCGGGCTCGATTCTTCAACCGGAACCGTGTTGCCTTTTTCTAACTCTTGCTTGGCCAGAATCACGATGTCTTGTGAATCTGGATAAAGTACGTCACTTGAAGTAACACTGAATGGCAAATTGGCCAGCTCTTCCTGATAAGCACTCCAACCGGTACCTGCCGTTGTCCAGGTTTTATCGTCGGCTTGAGCTTCTTCAACCAGACGTGCTGGAGGAATCACACACTCTTCATCCACACCGGCCCACTCACCATTTTCCTGGCGAGAATAACGCGCCCAGTACACTTCACTCATGCGTGCATCAATAGCAACGGCAACATCGGTCGAACCATGAAGACGGTAGCTTGCTTGTGCCATCGCAGCGAGTGTTGACACACCAATCATCGGCAATTCAGCACCAAACGCTAAACCTTGTGCAATGCCGATACCGATACGAACACCTGTGAAGCTACCCGGACCACGACCAAATGCCAGTGCATCCAGTTCTTGTAGAGTCAGACCCGCTTCTTTCAACACTTCATCAACCATAGGTAAGACTTTTTTCGTATGGTCACGAGGTGCAACTTCACTGCGTGAAATCACTTGATCATTAACCAGTAGTGCAACTGAACAGTTTTCAGTTGATGTATCGATGGCAAGAATTTTTGCGCTCATTTAACTCTCTACAACTCTATTTGATTTGATTATGCCACAACACAGGTCTGTGGCTGATTATCCTGCTTTAAGGAAAGCTTTGATTCGTTCTAAATCTCGTGTTCTTGGAATCGGCGGTAAACTTCCCAAGAAGGTGCCACCATAATCTCGGGTCACCAGGCGATTATCACAAATGATCAATGCTCCATGATCTTTCTGATCCCGAATCAAGCGTCCTACGCCCTGCTTTAACGTAATCACCGCATCTGGAATTTGCACTTCAGCAAAAGGCTCGCCGCCACGCAGTCGACAATCTTCGATTCGGGCTTTGAGGAGCGGGTCATCAGGGGCGGTAAACGGTAATTTGTCGATGATAACACAGCTCAGTGCATCACCTCTAACATCGATCCCTTCCCAAAACGCACCCGTTGCCACCAGCAACGCATTTCCGAGCTCCATAAACTCTGCCAAGGTTTTTTGTTTACTCATTTCACCTTGCATCAGAACAGGCAAATCCAGTGTTTCACGGAACTGTTCACCCAACTCACGCATCATGCTATGAGAGGTACACAAAAAGAAGCAGCGTCCCTGGTTCTCTTCAATGACTGGCGCTAACATTCTCACCAGTTTATCCGCGAGCCCCGGACTGTTTGGTTCTGGTAAATAACGAGGTACACATAAGCGCGCTTGTTTTTCATAATCAAACGGCGATGGCAACGAAAACTGCTGTTTGGGCTTCAGACCTAAACGCTCGGTAAAATGTTTAAAATCTCCCGACACCGCCAAGGTTGCGGAGGTAAAGATCCAAGACCCCTGCTTAATTTCAATTTGCTCATGAAACTTATCGGCAACGGAAAGCGGAGTGATGTGCAACGCAAAATGACGGGGTGAAGTGTCATACCAATAGGAATAACCAGTGATGTCGACGTCACAAACACGGTTGATCCGACCTTTAATTAAATTGGCACGTTCAAATGCGGCATCCAGCAGTTGGCTACGGCCTAATGCAATTTTGAGAACATCAATGGCAAGATCGAGACTGTCGGTTAGCCGAACCAGTTCACGCTTGATGGATTCCGACTGCATCGCTTCTCGCCAGTTGCCACGAAATCCAGGTTCGCCAAGCACAATTCTCATGTCCATGGCACTTTGCAGTAACTTATCCCCGACCTTCTGCAATTGACGCATGTCTTTCGCTTCGGTTCGGTAAGCAATTTCAATGTCTTTAGCCAAATCATGAATTTGACGGCTAGAGACCGTCTGCCCAAAATATTCACTGGCAATGTCGGGTAACTGATGCGCTTCGTCGAAAATAAAGACGTCCGCCTCTGGGATCAACTCACCAAACCCGGTTTCTTTAATCGCAAGGTCAGCAAGAAACAGGTGATGGTTCACCACAACCACATCAGAATCCATGGCTCGTTTGCGTGCTTTTAGTACAAAACAGTCGGTATAGCTTGGGCATTCTTTGCCCAAACAATTGTCGTTCGTCGATGTAATCGTCGGAATGATCATGCTGTCTTCCGGCAAATCTTCGCAGTCACCTAAGTCACCCGTTTTGGTTTCGGAAGACCACGATCTCACCTTAACTAATTGAGTCAACAACGTGGGATCCGACTCGTTAGTGTGGCTTTCCACCATCTGACGGCTAAGGCGATCCAGACAAAGGTAGTTGGAGCGCCCTTTCAGTAACGCTACCTGACCATAAAAGCCCAGTGCATTCACCATGAGTGGTAAATCTCGATGGTACAGCTGCTCCTGCAGGTTTTTAGAACCGGTACTGATGATGACTTTCTTGCCGCTTAACAGAGCAGGAACTAGGTAAGCAAAGGTTTTGCCTGTTCCTGTCCCGGCTTCCACTACCAGTTGACTCTGATCTTTGATCGCACTACTGACAGCTTCTGCCATATCAATTTGGGGCTGGCGAGCCTGAAAGCCCGGTATAGCTTTACCTAAAGCGCCCTCAGAGGAGAATGTTTTTGCGATCATATCTGGGTCTGATTAGAAAAATTGCCGAGATTATAACAGACGATTGGCGCAGACATCAGCCTACAATATGACCTGCTTATTACTCATCGTAGATATTTTGTTGAAACCAGTCCCAGAATAGATTATTTATGGTGGAACATTGCGGTACGGTTGGTTCCTGTCAGCCAACGCACTTTTCGTACGCTTCATTTTTATTGCATGGAAGTCCCTAGTTTATGGAAAAGAAAACCCTGTTAACCCATTGTTCAGACGCTCCGGGTTTAATCTCAAAAATCACTAACATTTGTTACAAGCATCAACTAAATATCATTCACAATAACGAGTTTGTTGATAATACCAGCGGGCACTTTTTCATGCGCACAGAGTTGGAAGGTTACTTCAACGATCACACTCTTCTCGCCGATTTAGACCAGGCTTTACCTGCCGGTGCAAAACGCACGTTGGTTAGCTCCCGCCGTAAGCGTATCGTTATCTTGGTAACGAAAGAAGCGCATTGTCTGGGCGATATTCTGATGAAAAATTACGATGGTGGCTTAGATGTTGAAATCGCGGCGGTCGTTGGTAACTACGACAAACTGCAAACGCTGACTGAGCGATTTGATATTCCTTATCACTATGTGACGCATGAGGATCTCAGCCGCGAAGAGCACGAACAAAAAATGCTCGAAGTCATCGGCCAATACGATGCGGACTACATCGTTCTAGCGAAGTACATGCGCGTATTAACTCCGTCATTTGTTGAGAAATACCACCACAAAATCATCAACATTCACCACAGTTTCTTACCAGCGTTTATTGGTGCGAAGCCTTACCAACAAGCCTATGACCGTGGGGTTAAGATCATCGGTGCTACAGCGCACTTTGTGACCAATGATTTGGACGAAGGCCCGATCATTAAGCAGGACGTAATTCCTGTCGACCACAACTTTAGTGCACAGGACATGGCGCAAGCAGGTCGTGATGTCGAGAAGAACGTCTTAAGTAAAGCGCTTAATAAAGTGTTGAATGACCATGTCTTTGTCTACGGCAATAAGACCGTGATTCTGTAATAACCTCTTACGTCACATACCAGAACGACAAATAACCCCGCCTCTTTGGCGGGTTTTGTCTTTTCAGCACTATCCTGAGCTTTTAGCGTTTTAACGAAGCGATCTGCGCCGAAATTTTTCCATTTACTTACAATCATTTACCTAACGAATAATTTGGTTTATAAATCAAGCTCCTTATAATAAACCAATTTAATAACGAGGAATTAAAATGAAAAAAACGTTAGTGGCTTTTCTGATTGGGATGACTTTACCTGCGACCACAATGGCAGATACTGACACTCTTAATCCTTTTCAGAATGATGTATCCACACGAATTATTGGCGGAGAGCCAGCCAATACAACAGACTGGAGATTTATTGCTTCAATCGTACATAAAGACCAGCCAGCCTACCTTGGCCACTTCTGTGGTGGTAGTTTCCTTGGCGGAAAATACGTATTAACCGCAGCGCACTGTGTTGCAGACACCAATGCAGATGATATCGATATCGTGCTTGGCCTCTACGACCAAACAAATGAGTCTCAAGCGCAGCGTATCGCAGTTCAAAATATCTATACACATCACGCCTATAATAGCTATACAACGAACAACGATATCGCCCTTATCGAACTTGCACATAGTGTCGATAGCGCGACTATCGACTTAGCAACACCTACAGTGTTAGATAGTGTGCAAGCAGGGGACAAGCTCCATGTCGCGGGCTGGGGCAATACCTCGACCACAGGTACAGTATTCCCAACCGTGCTACAACAAGTGGATCTGGAATATGTAGACCGCGCTACGTGCCAAAATCTGGAGGGAAATTATTCCAATGTATCAGATGATGGCATTTGTGCTGGGTACATCTCGGGAGGAAAAGACAGCTGTCAAGGAGATAGCGGCGGACCACTCATTGTCGATGATAACGGCATCAACAAACTGCTGGGTGTGGTTAGTTGGGGTGAAGGGTGTGCTCAACCTGAGGCCTATGGCGTTTACGCCAACGTGGCTCACTTTCAGCACAACGGCTGGATAGATAGCCATCGTAATACCATCAGCTATACCCAGTATCGCGATCTTCGTCTGGTTGAGAGAAAAGCTCAACAGGAGACCTTTACCATTCGTAATGACGAGGTAGATTCTCCACTCAACATCACTAATGTTACCCTATCAAGCGGACTAACGATTGCCGAAAACACTTGTATAGAGACCCTGAGTCCTTCTGAAAGTTGTCAAATTACGGTGGGCTACTACCCAACTTATGCAGCTTCAGTAGAAACGATTGAAGTTACCACCGATCACCCAAAACTACCTAAGCTTTCGACCACCTTTGAATATATGGGTGTTGATAAGGCCAGCAACTCGTTGAGCAGTGCCGTTTCGCTGACAAACGCGAAGGTCTTTACTAATGAATACGCTTGGAAAGCCGTAAATGGAGAACTTCACTCTGCAGATATGGGCGCTGCTACTGGTGAGTCTATCTTGTACCTCACCGATCTGCCTAAAGGCAAACTGACGATGGAACTAAAAGTGTTATCCGATGGTTTTGACTATTTTGTCGTCTATATTAATGGTCAAATGTATGATTACACCAACCAGCTTCTAGATTACACCGAGGTTTCAGCCGATCTTTACAGAAAGTCAAATACGGTTATGTTGGCTTACGTGAAAAACAATGCATCAAGTGGTGGTTATAACGCACAAGCGTATATTCGTAATATCAAAATGGCGGCTAGCGCGGATAACGATGGCGATAATAGTGTTAAGAGCAAATCCAGCTCAGGCGGCAGCTTCTCTATTGGTCTGTTAATGCTGCTGGCTGCTGGCTCATTCCTTCGCCGAAAAAGAGGATAATCAGATGAAATATGCATTCAAAACAGTACTGCTTGGCTTGAGCTCTATCGGCTTGGCCGCTTGCTCAGCGAATGCAGAGATGCAAGAAGGTCTCACATCTGAGCACCAAGCAATGATGGTTGAAGCTTACCGAGTGAGTGAGAGTACGATTTCATTTATCGCTGAGTCGACCGGCTGTAGTCAAAACGATGACTTTAGCCTGAGAGTGGAGCAAAATTCTCAAACAGAGGTTCTGGTCACCATCGTCAGAGACAAAATGGATCATTGTAAACGAATGCCGTTTTCAAAGACCTTCACATTACCTTTGGGCGAAGAGTTGCAAGGCAAAAAGCTTTCCATCTCAAACCCAACGGGTAAGTCACTGACTAAGAAATAATTCGCTAATTTAAAGGGAGCCTCAGCTCCCTTTTCATCTTCTACAACAGAGGAGATCACCAACGAACTTGTTGAGACGGCAGTAATAAGCCAACCTCTCAACTCTAACGTTCTTGCTTTTATGCTTCAGACTCGACAATCGCCTTTAGTGAATGCGGATGAAGTTTGATACACACCCCTTGGTATTTAAATGCCACCGTTGGGTTGTTGAGGCGTTCCCCTTCCCCTTTCGGACTCGATAATTTGGTTTTCACGCCAATCTCTGCCAACTTTTCAAACTGCGCACCGAAATCCGGGTAAGTGTGTCTTAGATCAGCGAGAAACTCATCCGCCGTATCCGCATGAGACGGGATGACAAACTCTACATGCTCCCAACCTTCTGTTGGGTAAATTTTACCTTCTGCCGGATACGGTAATTCCAAACACTCAATTTTCCAGCCCCGGCTTTCTAGCATGTTTTCAAACTCAATCACGATGATTGGACGGCCATTGATTTGCGCCTGAGAAATGACTTTACCGTACTGAACCCATGCCTGATGAGCTTGTTGCGCAGTTTGAGAGTCGTTGATACGCAACGCAATATGGTCAGCCTGAGCCAAACTCAAATCCAAGTGAAGCATTGAAGCCAGTTCTTCAATTTTTTCCACAAACGCGTCCAAGTCTTGGAGCATCAATTCGGGTGTTAAGCGTTTTTCTACTAATTCAGTCGTCATCGGTATTCTCTGAAAGGAGGATTTTGTCTTTTATAGAGTCGCAATAGTAAACCTAAAGCGCCTTATACCCAAATAGCTTCACTATGATGGGTTCAGCGAGGCAGGGCTTGTTTGGATGTCCATTTCCATTCAGTCGAAAAAGTATAAATTTCCCCAAATCCTCTCTGTATGAAAAGCAATAAAGTTGTTATCATTAGCGCCATTTTTGTGAACTCCAACAGAACTCGACTCCGATTATAACGGGTTCTTAGTCCTCGAATTGAAGGAAACTCGTGTGAATATCCAAGCACTTATTAATGACAAAGTATCTCAGGCTCTAGAAGCCGCTGGCGCACCTGCAGGCAGCCCTGCAGCCGTTCGTCAATCAGCAAAGCCACAATTTGGTGACTACCAAGCAAACGGCGTAATGGGCGTTGCTAAAAAACTGGGTACTAACCCACGAGAATTTGCACAGAAAGTACTGGATGTTCTAGACCTTGACGGCATCGCGAGCAAAACAGAAATCGCTGGCCCTGGTTTTATCAACATTTTCCTAAGCGAAGAGTTCTTGGCGAAACAAGCGGATGCAGCACTAGCAGATTCACGTCTGGGTGTAGCAGAAGAAGAAGCGCAAACTATCGTCGCTGACTACTCGGCTCCAAACGTTGCAAAAGAAATGCACGTTGGTCACCTGCGTTCAACCATCATTGGTGACGCTGTTGTACGTACTCTTGAGTTCTTAGGTCATAAAGTGATTCGTGCGAACCACATCGGTGACTGGGGTACTCAGTTCGGTATGCTTATCGCTAACCTTGAGCGTGTACAACAAGAGTCTGGCGAAGTGTCTATGGAGTTGGCTGACCTTGAAGCCTTCTACCGCGAATCTAAAAAGCTTTATGATGAAGACGAAGAGTTCGCAGTTAAAGCGCGCAACTACGTGGTGAAACTACAAAGCGGCGACGAGTTCTGCGCAGAAATGTGGAAGAAACTGGTTGACGTAACCATGATCCAAAACCAACGCAACTACGACCGTCTAAACGTTTCACTAACTCGTGAAGACGTTATGGGTGAGAGCATGTACAACGACATGCTACCTAAGATTGTTGCAGACCTAAAAGAGCAAGGTCTTGCGGTTGAAGATGACGGCGCGCAAGTTGTTTTCCTAGACGAGTACAAGAACAAAGACGGTGAGCCGATGGGCGTTATCGTTCAAAAACGCGATGGCGGCTTCCTGTACACCACAACAGATATCGCATGTGCGAAATACCGTTACGAAGAACTGGGCGCGAACCGCGTACTTTACTTCATTGACTCTCGTCAGCACCAACATCTAATGCAGGCTTGGACTATTGTTCGTAAAGCTGGTTACGTGCCTGAGTCAGTTTCTCTTGAGCACCACGCATTCGGTATGATGCTAGGTAAAGATGGTAAGCCATTCAAGACTCGTGCGGGCGGTACAGTACGTTTAGCGGACCTTCTTGATGAAGCAGAAGTTCGTGCAGCGCAGCTGATCGAATCTAAGAACCCAGAGCTAGATGCAGAAGAGAAAGAGAAGATCTCTAAAACAGTTGCGATGGCAGCAGTTAAATACTCAGACCTTTCTAAGCACCGTACGACTGACTACGTGTTTGACTGGGATAACATGCTTGCGTTCGAAGGCAATACTGCACCATACATGCAGTATGCATACACTCGTGTTGCTTCTATCTTTGCAAAAGCAGGGGTTGCCATGGATGACCTTCAAGGTGATATCCAGGTTACTGACGAGAAAGAAAAAGCGCTCATCGCAAAACTTCTACAGTTCGAAGAAGCGGTTCAATCTGTCGCTCGCGAAGGTCAACCACACATTATGTGTAGCTACCTGTTTGAACTAGCTGGTCAGTTCTCAAGCTTCTACGAAGCGTGCCCTATCCTAGTTGCAGAAGACGAAGCCGTTAAACAAAGCCGTCTGAAGCTTGCTGCACTAACAGCGAAGACCATCAAGCAAGGTCTGTCTCTACTAGGTATCGAAACGCTAGAGCGCATGTAAGCGAATCTTAGCTAACGCTTAAAAACAAAGGCTGACGTGAGAGCGTCAGCCTTTTTGTTTATACTGAATTCAATCAATACAATTAAAAATGAATTGGAAAACAAAATGAGTTTTGAACTGCACCCTCAACTAGCAAAAGACACTACTGTTATTGGTCATTTTCCACTTTGCGTTGCTCTGCTACATAAAGATAATGCCGTACCTTGGGTAATTCTGGTTCCCAAGCGTGCAAACTTAAAAGAGTTGCACCACTTACCCATGCACGATCAGAGACAGTTCTTGTTAGAGTCTCAGGCGGTGAGCCAAGCTCTTGAAGCGACATTCCTTCCAGACAAGCTCAACATGGGAGCACTGGGTAACATGGTGCCTCAACTGCATATTCATCATATCGCACGCTTTAAAGATGACGTCGCTTGGCCCGGGCCTGTGTGGGGCAACACCAAAGGTGAGTTCCGCAGTGACGAAGAGCAAGATGAAGTCCTTGGGCGCATTCAGAATGTATTGTCACTCAGTTCTATTTTCCAAAAAGTATAGATCTGGCGCAGACTCCAGAGACGAAAAAGCCGCCCGTTAATATGGCGGCTTCTTTATGTCCGACGGTTTACATCGTCACTGTCAGTGATAGTCCATCTTGCCGCGTCACCGCATAACGCACGCGAGTCACATGATGCGCTTTATTGGTGTCAACCAAACGGGTAATACGACCTTTGTTAATCCACACACTCAGCATTGCGTCGGCGCCATCTTCACTCATACCAAACTGCTTTGCCAACTCTGACTGCGACACCGCGCCGTTATCTTCAATATATTGATAAAGCTGTTTTAAGATCATGCCACTTGTGCCTCCAGAGAACCTTGCTGTTTCTTACCAATGCGCTTAAAGACACGATAAGTAGCAAAGAAAATCGCCACGATCACTGCCATCCATACCCCACTGGTAATAGGACTGTCCGCAAAGTGCATCATTTGATGATAGAAAGTCGCCGCCAGATAAGCTAACCCCATCGTCCACACCGCAATAAAGCGTGCAAAGTTGCTACCAAATTCACGCACATACGCCCCCATTGCAGCAACACATGGCGTGTACAGCAGAATGAAGATTAAGTATGCAAATGCAGCATGGCCAGAAACAAACTGAGATTTAATGTTGCCAAAAATAGAGGCATCAATTTCTTGCTCTTCTGCTACCGCATATGAATCGGTTAAGTCACCAACCTCGATGCCTAATGGATCTGAGTAACTAAGACCGGCAAGGTTCTCAGGTATACTCATGACCGCTTCTTCTAAGCTACCTATTAGGTCGTATTCCGCTTCGTCGCCGTCAGTCGGCGTGGTGTATAAGCTGTTCAGCGTACCGACTACGGCCTCTTTCGCGAAGATACCAGTAATAATACCCACTGTCGCAGGCCAGTTATCCTTTTCGATACCAATTGGCGCAAACACGGGGGTGACAACCTGTGACGCTTTTGAAAGTACAGATTTCTCGCTATCTTCATTACCAAAGCTGCCATCAGTACCAAGTGAGTTTAGGAAGCTAAGCAGCGCCACCACAATAACAATGGTTTTACCTGCCCCGAGTACAAAACGCTTGAGCTTTTGCCAGGTTTTAATCACAACATTCTGCAGTGTCGGTAGCTCATAATTAGGTATTTCCATGACAAAGCTGTCACTGCTACCCGGGTAAAGGGTATTTTTAAGGAACAGGCCGGTGAAAATGGCAGCCACAATACCAAGCAGGTAAAGCGCAAATACAACGTTTTGACCTGAATCAGGGAAGAACGCTGCTGCAAACAATGCGTAAACAGGTAGGCGAGCACCACAAGACATAAACGGAACCATGGATGCTGCCAGCTTACGTTCACGTTCTTGATCAAGAGTTCGGGTAGCCATAATAGACGGGACATTACAGCCAAACCCTAAAACAAGCGGTACAAAGGCTTTACCTGGCAAGCCGATTTTCTGCATCACTTTATCCAGAACAAACGCCGCGCGAGCCATGTAACCAGAGCTTTCTAGTACTGCGAGGAATAAATATAGACAAGCAATGACTGGAATAAAGGTAGCGACCGTTTGAATACCACCACCAATACCATCTGCAAGCACAGTCACTAGCCATACAGGTAAGTGATCATCAAGTAGGTAATGGCCACCATCAACCAGTAACGCACCGACTCCGATATCAAAGAAGTCAATAAATGCGCTGCCGATATTAATCGAGAACATAAACATCAAATACATGACAGCAAAGAAAAACGGAATACCTATCCACTTATTTAAGATAAATTGGTCTAGCTTTTCTGTCACACTGCGACTAAGTTTGCCCTCACTACGGCGAATCTTCTTACACTTTTCATGCAAATGCGTATATTTGATATCCGCAACATGTAAATCAATATCCAGATCAAGCTTTGCAATCGACTCTAAAACCGTGCTTCTATCACTTTCTGAAAGACTGTTTAGAACCAGGGTGTCTTTTTCTAAGGCGCGAATAGCAAGCGCACGATGAGAGACGGTTTGATCACTAAAAAGCATCGAAACTTTTTCAATCGCCGCTTCCATTTGTTGACCATAGTTCAACGACATCTCTTTAAGCGCAACACCCTGAATGATGGATTTGTGCAATCGTTCTTTAAATTCTGCGACTTGTTTTTTGTCCGTCGCCGACAAACTGAGAACCGGGCACCCCAATGTCTTCTCTAACTCGGCCACGTTAATTACTTGACGTTCGCGCTTTAGCGCATCCATCTTGTTCAGAACGACAATCATCGGACGACCAAGCTCGCGAAGCTGCAGCGTCATGTATAGACTGCGCTCCAAACTTGTGGCGTCGACAACATTGATGATCAAATCTGCTGGATGAGTTAGTACCGCACGTGAAGCAATTGATTCATCGATACTGTTGCTATCATTTCCGCTGTCTAATGAGTAAATGCCAGGAAGGTCTGTAAGCAAAAACTGGTCACCGGCATGTTTAAATTGACCCGTCTTTTTCTCGACAGTCACACCAGCCCAGTTACCGACCTGTTGCTTTGCGCCTGTTAAACCATTAAAAAGAGTCGTTTTGCCACTATTAGGATTACCTACCGTAAGTACTTGATACTGCATTACACCCTCTCCACTTCGATTTTTTGAGCAATCGTCTCTCTTACTGCAACAGACACACCACGAACTTCAACTTGTAATGGGTCACCCATTGGAGCGCGCCTAATAACTTTGACTACTGTGTTAGGCAATAGCCCCATTACCATTAGCTTTTTTCTTACGTCAGGTGAAAGACCATCTAATAAACGAATAGTCACCGAATCGCCGGGTATAATTTCTGATAGCTTCATTATGGCTCCAACATGATTATTGCTAATGATAAATATTTTCATTTAATAAATTGATGCTGCAATATTACTCCTATGTCTCCATTGATTTATTGTGTGAAATCAAAGTTACCATAATTGTTGTCACCCTCCTTTAAACGTCAACTTCGTCAAGTTTGGACACGTCAATTTCGTCAAAACTATCTTTATTGGCGTTTTTTATCTTTATCCGAACGATAAGAATCAAAGCTGAAAATATAATTATTTCTTATATATCATAAACTTAAATTAATCACCCAAATATTGTCGCTTTTTTCACATTAATGTGTCGTTATTTTTATAAGAAAAATAAGTAACCCCTCGTATAGTTAACTCATCGAGAGGGCGACCTCTCAAATGTATTCCAGAGGTGGCATGTCTCATGCCACTCCGGCAGCAAGCGAAGGTGTCCTTGACACCCGTGGTATAGTCCCCCCGGCTATACCACGATATTTTTTTTCATTGTTCCCTCCCTATTAAACCACTACTCAAACCACACATTTACTTCCCTAATCGATATAGCTTTACACTAATAGACAAAGACACACGTTAGCTTTAGACATGTCAGCAACTTAAATAATCTGGCACTAACCAAGTGAGCGTTGGAAAGCGTAATGACACAATAATGTCTCTTTCTAAGACAACACCATCCAACGACGACTGCATGATGCCAAGCCGTGAAGACGTTGAGTTGAATTACTAGATAGGGAGAAGCGCTGAGCTTAAAAAAGAAAAATGGGGACAGTTCTGAGAGGCAAAAATTAGCTTTAATTTTCGCCAGAAAAGAACCGAGAGATAAATATCGGCCACTTAACTCAGAGAGCTATCGGGAGCCAAAACGGCAAGTAGCATGACGTGACTTATTGGTTCTCTTGAGTCAGTGCAAACTTAGAAGGAGGCAAGCCAAAATATAATCTGAACTTCTGGCTAAAGTAAGACGGGTCGTTGAAACCACAATTAAATGCAACTTCACTGATTTTCTCTCCGGCGAGTAGCTGCTCACAGGCGGTTTCTAAGCGTACTTCTGTTAGATAATCTTTTAACGTTCTTGACGAGGCTGATTTGAAACGCCTTTGCAAACTGCGTTCCGACATAAATAACATTTTTGCCGCAGATGCAGTACCGAACTCAGCATCGTGGTAATGCTCAGCCACAAGCTGGTAAACCTTTTGCAACCACTCATCTTCCGGGCTAACTAAGTCTTCAAGCTCTTTATCTGGCGCAAACTCTGATAAAGGCTCATCTACATGACTAAGCTCTTGAGCGACTGGCCATGTGATCTCAATTTTGTTCTGCGACTCGGAAGTAAATACCGCTAAATGCCCCCCACTCTCACTGACTAATTGTGAGATGCTGTCTATTCCCAGATCGTTAGCATTCCCACTTGAAGCCCGACTTAACGATACCTTGTTCGTCAATTGGCTACCGTAGTCTATAAAATTTAACCATACCGATTCACTTCCTTCAGACAGCATGATTTTGACCGTTTGTCCGCGATATGAACGCTTAATGATATTGGCAAAAATACTGTTAAAAATGACGTCTAGGTTGAAGCTCTCCAGAGCGATTCTACTCGATTTGTTTTCGTCAATAATCTCAACCAGGATACCCGCTTTCGAAAAGTCTTCTTTCCATACATCCACTACAGATTGGGTTATTTGGCTCAAATTGTAGTTTTGGCTGCCGCCACAAGATTCATCCGGAACACTTCTCAATTCATTTAATTGCCAATAGGCTTTAGCAAAATGATCTTGCGTTAGCGCATCAATTGCCTGGGGATATTTAGAAGCAAGATGATCAACGCTTGATTTGATTGATTGAGCAACATGATCAACCAACAGGTTTCTCACTTGGATCTGCTTGCGAAGTTGTTGGTTGCTGGCGAGCAGTACACGGCTTTGGTGTCTGAGCTGATTGGTTTTGAGAGTAACTTGTGCGGCCAACGCCCGATTGACTTGAACCATATAGCGAGAGCGCCAATACGTGAGTAAACCCATAATAATGAGCGTAGCCGCTAGGAAAGCAAATATCGCCAGAGAAGATAAATACCATGGTTGCTTTACCTTAAAGCGAGACTCTAATCCAATCAGACCCGCAGCAACTTGAGACTGGCTACTTACCTGAAGATGATACTCGCCAGAATTAAGGTGTTCTAAGGTAAGTTGTCCGCCTTCCAATGTTTGCCAAGGCTCACCATCACTCAATCGATAATACAAGTTTTGGCTATCGGGCCTTGGCATGGTGCCAAAGCGGAAGCTTAATGATGAGCCATAAGGTAATTCAACGCCATCAAGGTTGGCACTTCCTACCTGAATAACTTCATTTTCATGCACTACCTGGCTAACGATAAACGTGGACTCAGGGGCGTTGGAGACCCTCAGAGTTGAGGCTTTGGCTTTGACCAGACCATACTTCGAGCCAAGCACTAGCTCGCTATCCTGATCTCCCTGTATTACAGTACATATTCCTGGCAGAAACTCATTGTTTATCAAACCGGATGAAGAAGAGAAATGCTTTACCAACTCTCCAGAAAGATGGTAGTAGCTCAGCCCGACAGACGAAGCAAGCCAGACACCTTGAGCGTCACCGATCATGCAGGCAGGTTTGGCATTAGAAACACTCAACTCTACAACTTGCTCTGAATCACCGACATTAACCGTTTTAAATAAACCATAAGACGAAGCAAACCAAAGGTTTCCGTCAGCAGCAGTTAGAATATCTAGAGATTCACCGAATTTTTCCGAGAAACGCTTAAAGCGAATTTGTTCATTGTCATATTCATAAACACCGTGATCAGTACCAATCAATAATCGATCTTGCGTATCGTACAAGCTTGTTATTTTTGCAGGTAAGTACTGGCTAACCAACCATTCACTGCCTAGATTCCTTACCCGTTGATTGGCGATATCAACGTTATACAATTGATAGCCGCTCGCAACCCAAAGACGTGAAGCATCATCAGCAGCAAGGTGTTCAACCGCATGTCCTGCCATTACTTGTAAGTAAGGAAAAGAGAGCTCTTTTAAACCATCAAGATCGAATACTTTCAACCCTTCTGAGGTTGCGAGCCAAAGCAATCCTTCTTGAAACACGAGATCATTGATTGGAGTGTGAGACTCGAGGATTATTTCGTTTCCGTGCAATCCTCTCCGGTAGAGTTTGTAATCATCTGCAAACCACAAGGCACCATCAGGTCCCGTCACTGTTTTACGAATTCTTCCCGATAGTGTTTGTGAATCGTAACTACTGAAGGTAATTCGCTCAAACTTTTTACTGAACATGGAGTAGTAACGGATCCCCTGTCCCGTTGCTATCCACATCCCTCCCATGTTGTCACTCAACAGCGAGAAAATCTTATTACTGTCCAGCTCTAACTCTAGGAAACTCGAGGATTCAACTTCCGTCACCTCCCCAGTCAAAAAGGAATATAAGTACAACCCGTGCTCCGTCCCAACCCAATACTCTTGGTTGGTCTCAGCAAACGTTAATACATGTGACCCGCCGACTTGGGTAACTTGCTTATTCGGCTCATTGATATTGAAAACCAACGCTCCCCGAAGCGTCCCAACCAATATTTCCCGTCGTGTAGGAGAGTAGTAGATTTTTTCAATGTAGTTCTGACCAGATTCAGCGACATGATCAAAGGCGTTTCCTTCAGACAGATAGAAGCCCGAAGTCGTGGCAAGTGCCCATTTATTTTCTATAAAAATCGCATCATTAATATAGACGTAACTGTTGTTACTATGATGATAAAGATGGAGTAATGAATACGTTTTTAACTCACTGGTTTCTATATGGTAAGTATAAAAGTGTGCACCATCACTAACCCAGATATAGTGGTTAGAAGCGCCGATCTTTCTGATTTGGGAGCCGGGGTTAAGGCTGAACACCAAACGCCGCTCTTGATTTGGATAGGTTTGGTAGACTTCATTCTCAACGAAAGTCCAAAACGCACCTTTATTGTAGGCAAGTTGCTTGACAGGGCTCTTCAAAAAACTGCCTGATTTAGGAAGTATATTCTGGCCATCATAGAATAAAACGCGTCCATGCACGTCGTGTATCCAAAGGCCACCTTGCTCGCCTAAATACAAATTTTCCGCCGCAACAAAAGTCCCCTTAACCTGCGTAGGCAAAGGGTAAAAAATCGCATTGGCTTTATTAAACGCAAATGCATGACATGAAATAACGGCTCCAACGAGTAATAGAGCCAGATAGCGTAGCAAGACGAAACCTTTAATATCTATATTTATGCCGACTCGTCACATTTCATGTCTTCCTCGACATGGTTATTTCGAGTCGCTAATTATTGGATAATAATATCTCAATTGGCTGTTGATAAAAGGCTCGCCTTACCAAAGGTTGCAATTCTTACTGCTGGATCACGTAAAAAAAGAAAATTCCCACAGAGAATAACAACCCTATAACTATTTGTTGCCTAAACACTGCTCGAAGCTATCTGCCATACCTGACAGAAAAGTGAAGTAACTTCCCGGTTTAGATTCAACTGAGCTGCCTAACGGATCTAACTCACCTTTAGCCACATTACTGCCACGCATTACGCTTTCAACGACTGCTGGGGTAAATTGTGGTTCCGAGAACACACAGGCAACATCTCCAGAACTGAGCGCTTTACGTATTTCAATCAATGTTTTCGCACCTGGCTTACGGTCTGGACTTACAGTAAAGGCACCAAGTTGATTCAGTTGATAGTGCTGTTCAAAGTAGCCATAAGCATCATGAAATACAAAGTAGCCTTTATCTTTTACTGTATTGAGCTTGCGCTTAATTTCACTATCCGTTGCGGCTAATTGCGCTTCAAAGTGAGAAAGGTTTTCTCTATATTTATTCGCGTTAGTAGAGTCAATCTCGATAAGCTTTTCCGCCAATGCGTTAGCGACTTGTTTGACTGGTTCAACGCCAAGCCAAAAATGCGGGTCGTAAGAGCCATGGTTATGCCCGTCGTGATCATGGTTGTCATGATCAAATTCACGTAATGCCAAATCCGGAATAGCACTGATTGTCATTGTATTTGCTTTTCCTGCCACGACTTTCTCAAGAAAAGGCTCTAAGTCATGTCCGTACCAAATGACCAGATCAGCTGAAGCGACTTTCTTCACATCTGAAGGACGCAGAGCGTAATCATGCGGGGAAGTATTTGACTGGAGCAATACCTCTGGCTCCGTCACGCCTTGGGTTAGCTCTGCCACCACCAATTGAATAGGTTTTATACTGGTAAGCACTGTCACCGCCTGCGCAGGTAACGTTAGCATTGCCGAAGCAATAAGAATTAAAGCTCTTTTCATAGTTTTACTTGGGATATCGAGTGGAAAGTGCAATAATGTTACATTATAACATTATTGATTTGCAAACGAGTTTCATTCATGTCCTCATTAGTCCATCTGGAACACTTATGCGTCGAGTTCGATGAGCGCAAAGTTCTGGACAACATCAGCATGGAATTAACCAAGGGTAAAATAACGACCCTGATTGGCCCCAACGGCGCTGGGAAATCAACTCTAGTAAAAGTCATTTTAGGGCTCCAGAAGCCAACTAGTGGGAAATTATCTAAAAAAAAGAAATTAAAAATTGGTTACGTCCCACAAAAGTTAAAGCTCAATGACTCTTTACCATTAAATGTCACTCGCTTTTTAAATTTGGCAGGCAAATACAGCAAGCAAGAGTGTATTGATGCACTGAGGCTTGTCGGCGCTGAGCACCTAATCAGCAGCAATATGCACAGTCTGTCTGGTGGTGAAAATCAGCGTGTCCTCCTCGCACGAGCTTTGCTTCAGCGTCCTGAGCTTCTTGTTCTTGATGAACCCGCTCAAGGTGTGGATATTCAGGGACAAATTGACCTGTATGATCTAATAGAGAGCATTCGTCACCGCTTTGATTGCGCTATTTTTATGGTTTCCCATGATTTGCATTTGGTGATGGCTAAAACTGATGATGTGATTTGCTTACATCACCACGTTTGCTGCTCCGGTTCTCCCGCAACAATTACCCAAGATCCATCTTACATCGCCTTATTTGGCAATGCGGGTAGAGAATCACTAGCCTTTTATCATCACGACCATCATCACCATCACGATCTGTCCGGTGATCCGGTTTCCGGTGATGCATCATCTTGCGCCAAGCATAACCATGGACACCATCACCATGATTGAGTTTCTGCTCCCTTCTATTCTTGCCGGTATTGGCATCGCAATTATCGCAGGGCCATTAGGCTCATTCGTCGTCTGGCGAAAAATGGCCTACTTTGGCGACACACTAGCCCACGCCTCTCTAATGGGTCTGGCGCTCGGTTTTTTGCTTAATGTGAACATTTACCTGGCTCTACTCGTGTGCTGTTTGGCTCTCGCCGTACTGCTGGTAACACTACAAAAGCAACAATTGGTCGCCACTGACACCTTACTTGGTATTCTGGCTCACAGCTCACTATCAGTAGGCTTAGTATCGGTTAGCTTTCTGGATAACGTGCGCGTTGACTTGATGAGTTACTTATTTGGTGATTTGCTCGCTGTTTCATTGCAGGACCTGATATTTATTTATGCGGGTGTTGTTGCCGTTAGTGCATGTTTATACATTTTCTGGCGCCCATTGCTATCGAGCACGGTCAGCGAAGAGCTTGCCGCAGTGGAAGGCGTGAATACCGATCTTGTGCGTCTGGTACTGATGTTGATGGTAGGCGTTGTGATTGCAGTGGGCATGAAGTTTGTTGGTGCATTGATCATGACATCACTGCTTATTATCCCAGCAGCAACGGCTCGAAAACTGTCTTCCACACCAGAACAGATGGCGCTGTTTGCCTCCATTATCGGTTCGATTTCTGTATTGATGGGGTTAAGCCTGTCCTGGCACTTTGACACACCAGCCGGCCCTTCCGTTGTGATAAGCGCAACTTCGCTGTTTATGCTAAGCCAAATCATCCAACGCAAAGTATAAGAATGTTGTCTGTTTGAGTTTGATTATTGCGAAGTTTCACTCGCTTTACTTGTCTTCATTCTTAACCAAACTCCACGATCAAAAAAGCCTGGCGATGCCAGGCTTTTGTATTCTAACAGGTTGGAATTTACCAGCCTGTTACTTCGCGTAGACCTTTACCGATCTCTGCTAGAGATTTAACTGTCTTAACGCCAGCTTCTTCTAGTGCAGCGAACTTGTCTTCAGCAGTACCTTTACCACCAGAGATGATCGCACCAGCGTGACCCATACGCTTACCAGGAGGCGCAGTTACACCAGCGATGTAAGAAACAACTGGCTTAGTCACGTTCTCTTTGATGAACGCTGCCGCTTCTTCTTCTGCTGTACCGCCGATTTCACCGATCATTACGATCGCTTCAGTTTCTGGGTCTTCTTGGAACAGTTTCAGGATGTCGATGAAGTTTGAACCTGGGATTGGGTCACCACCGATACCAACACACGTAGACTGACCGAAGCCTTCGTCTGTAGTTTGCTTAACTGCTTCGTAAGTAAGTGTACCAGAACGAGATACGATACCCACTTTACCTTTCTTGTGAATGTGACCAGGCATAATACCGATCTTACACTCATCAGGAGTGATAACACCCGGACAGTTAGGACCGATCATGCGAACGCCAGTTTCTTCTAGCTTCACTTTTACGTCGATCATATCTGTTGTAGGGATACCTTCCGTGATAGTTACGATTAGCTCGATACCTGCGTCAATCGCTTCTAGGATTGCATCTTTACAGAAAGGTGCTGGTACGTAGATTACTGTCGCTGTTGCGCCAGTTGCTTCTACTGCTTCGCGAACTGTGTTGAATACAGGTAGACCTAGGTGAGTTTGGCCGCCTTTACCTGGAGACACACCACCAACCATTTGCGTACCGTATGCGATAGCTTGCTCTGAGTGGAAAGTACCTTGACCACCAGTGAAACCCTGACAGATTACTTTAGTGTCTTTGTTAATTAATACAGACATTATTTAGCCTCCGCAGCAGCAACAACTTTCTGAGCAGCATCTGTTAGCGACTCAGCAGCAATGATATCAACATCAGAATTAGCAAGAACTTCGCGACCTAGGTCTGCGTTAGTACCTTCTAGACGAACAACAACTGGTACGTTTACACCTACCTCTTTAACCGCACCGATAATACCTTCTGCGATCATGTCACAACGTACGATACCACCGAAGATGTTTACTAGTACTGCTTTCACGTTGTCATCAGATAGGATGATCTTGAATGCTTCTGCAACACGTTCTTTAGTTGCACCGCCACCTACGTCTAGGAAGTTAGCAGGTTTGCCGCCGTGTAGGTTTACGATATCCATCGTACCCATTGCAAGGCCAGCACCGTTAACCATACAGCCAACGTTACCGTCTAGTGCTACGTAGTTCAGTTCCCACTGAGCTGCGTGCGCTTCACGCTCATCTTCTTGTGATGGATCGTGCATTTCACGAAGTTTAGGCTGACGGTATAGAGCGTTTGAGTCGATGTTGATTTTGCCGTCAAGACATAGCAGGTTGCCTTCGCCAGTAACAACAAGTGGGTTGATCTCTAGTAGAGCAAGGTCGTACTGAGCGAACATCGTGCCAAGACCCATGAAGATCTTAACGAATTGTTTGATTTGGTCACCTTCAAGACCAAGTTTGAACGCAAGCTCACGACCTTGGTAAGCTTGTGGGCCGACTAGTGGATCGATTGCTGCTTTGTGGATTAGCTCCGGAGTTTCTTCCGCAACTTTTTCGATTTCCACACCGCCTTCAGTAGAAGCCATGAAAACGATCTTACGGCTAGCACGGTCAACTACCGCACCTAGGTAAAGTTCGTTTGCAATGTTTGATGCTTCTTCAACAAGGATTTTTGTTACAGGCTGACCATTTGCATCTGTTTGGTAAGTTACTAGGTTCTTACCTAGCCACTTTTGCGCAAACTCTTTTACGCCATCTTTTGTATCGTGTAGCTCTACGCCGCCCGCTTTACCGCGGCCACCAGCGTGAACCTGACACTTAACGACTTTCTTAGCTGTACTAATACGGCCTGCTGCTTCAAAAGCTTCTTGTGGTGTATCACACGCGTAGCCTTCTGGCACAGGTAAACCGAATTCTGCAAACAGCTGTTTGGCTTGGTATTCATGCAAATTCATTTCGATATTCCGTTTGTTTTTTCCCAAAGGGATTTATTATTTCCATAACGCTGCAGTCTTGGCTGCTTGTACGTCTGTAGGGTCTTCTCAAATCAATCACTTAGTGATTCAGATGAAGGCCAGACGTCGAGCTAGTCTAGCCATTGAAATTTTTAACGTCTAGCTACGCAAGGCAACTAGACGTTTTAGCGATATTAAACGTCTAATAGGAGACGTGCTGGATCTTCTAGTAGCTCTTTAATGGTTACTAGGAAGCCAACTGACTCACGACCATCGATTAAACGGTGATCGTAAGATAGCGCTAGGTACATCATTGGCAGGATTTCAACCTTACCGTTCACAGCCATTGGACGCTCTTGGATTTTGTGCATACCAAGAATCGCCGATTGCGGTGGGTTGATGATAGGCGTAGACATTAGTGAACCGAACACACCACCGTTAGTGATAGTGAAGTTACCGCCCATTAGCTCATCTACTGTTAATTTGCCGTCACGACCTTTAATCGCTAGCTCTTTGATACCTTTTTCGATATCAGCAAAACCTAGCGTGTCACAGTCTTTCAGTACTGGAGTTACCAGACCACGTGGCGTAGATACCGCCATGCTGATGTCGAAGTAGTTGTGGTAAACGATATCATCGCCATCGATAGACGCGTTTACTTCTGGGTAACGTTTTAGCGCTTCAGTTACGGCTTTCACGTAGAAAGACATGAAGCCTAGACGTGTACCGTGACGCTCTTCGAACTGGTCTTTGTACTGCTTACGAAGATCCATGATTGGTTTCATGTTCACTTCGTTAAACGTCGTTAGCATCGCTGTGCTGTTTTTCGCTTCTAGAAGACGGTTAGCAACTGTCTTACGTAGGCGAGTCATCGGTACGCGTTTTTCACTACGTGCCGCTGCTGGAGCTTCAACTACTGGCGCTTCAGCTTTTGTTGCAGCTTTTGCGTTTGCTAGGTGCGCTTCAATATCTTCACGAGTGATACGACCGCCAACACCAGTGCCTTTCACTTGGCCAGCTTCTAGGTTGTGTTCAGCCAGAAGACGACGAACTGCTGGGCTTAGCGCATCATTGCTCTCTTCAGTAAGTGCCGCTTTGTGACGCTTATCTGGAGATGCTTGTGTACCTTCCGTTTTATCTGCTGTTGGTTCACCAGCAACTGCACCCGGCTTGATTTTAGCCAGAAGCTGCTTTGACAGTACCGTCGCACCTTCTAATTCAACAATAGCTTCTAAAACACCAGCTTCTGGAGCTGGCACTTCTAGTACTACTTTATCTGTTTCGATATCAACCAGTACTTCATCACGCTCAATAACGTCGCCTGGTTGTTTGTGCCATGTCGCAACGGTTGCATCTGCAACTGATTCAGGTAAATCTGGAACCAGAATTTCAATTGTCATATCTGTTTCTTCCTTTAACTTCTAGTTCTTAATTCGAAGTTTTTGAGTTCACGTTCAGAGCGTCTTCAACCAACGCTTTTTGTTGTTTCAAGTGCACCGACATGTAGCCAACTGCTGGCGAAGCAGAAGCTGGGCGACCTGCGTATTTAAGATTTGCACCTGCAGGAATAGCGGCACGGAAGTTATGTTGACTACAGTACCAAGCACCTTGGTTCTGAGGCTCTTCCTGACACCACACAAAGTCTTCAACATTTGTGTATTGAGCAATAGCGGCTTGTACTTCTTCCATCGGGAATGGGTAAAGCTGTTCAATACGCACAATTGCGACGTCTTCTTGCTCGTTGTTGCGACGCTGTTCAAGTAGGTCGAAGTAAACCTTACCGGAACAGAATACAACGCGTTTCACTTTGCTTGCTTCCAGTTTATCGATTTCTGGAATAGCCGCCTGGAAAGTACCTTCTGCAAGGTCTTCGATAGTAGACGTACAAAGTGGATGACGAAGCAATGATTTAGGAGACATTACAATCAGTGGTCGACGCATTGGGCGTACAACCTGACGTCGAATCATGTGGTAAACCTGCGCTGGCGTTGAAGGAACAACTACCTGCATGTTTTGCTCTGCACACAACTGTAGGTAACGCTCTAGACGCGCAGATGAGTGCTCAGGACCCTGACCTTCATAGCCGTGAGGCAGAAGCATCGTTAAGCCACATAGACGAGCCCACTTCTGTTCACCAGAAGAGATAAATTGGTCGATAACCACTTGAGCGCCGTTCGCAAAATCACCGAACTGTGCTTCCCAAATCGTTAGGCCGCCTGGCTCTGCGGTTGCGTAGCCGTATTCAAACGCCAATACCGCTTCTTCTGACAATACAGAGTCGAATACCTGGAAAGGACCTTGCTTGTCATGAACGTTTGCTAACGGAATGTATGTGCTTGCGTCTGTTTGGTTGTGAAGAACTGAGTGACGGTGGAAGAAAGTACCACGACCCGAGTCCTGACCAGAAATACGGATACGCTTGCCATCGTCAACCAAAGTTGCGTAAGCCAGTGTTTCCGCCATACCCCAGTCAATCGCTTTTTCACCAGTCATCATTGCCAAACGGTCGTTGTAAAGCTTGTTTACTCGACTTTGTAACTTATGACTTTCTGGGTACTGACATAGACGAGTACCAAGCTCAACCAGACGTTGTTTGTCGTATTGAGAGTCCCATTGCATGTCCCACTCGTGACCTAGGTATGGAGACCAGTCAACAGAGTGCAATGCCATTGGACGCCACTCTTTCACCACAACTTCACCGCGGTCAAGCGCATCACGATATTCGTTGACTAACTGAGTTGCAGTTTCAATATCTGATTCGTTTTTATCGATCAGAACATCGGCGTAAAGCTTACGTGGTGTTGGGTGTTTCTTGATTTTTTGGTACATCAAAGGCTGAGTTGCATTTGGCTCATCTGCCTCGTTGTGGCCATGACGGCGGTAACATACCAAGTCAATAACTACATCACGTTTAAACTCGTTACGGTAATCCAATGCGATACGCGTAACAAACGCAACCGCTTCTGGATCATCAGCATTAACGTGGAAAATCGGTGCCTGTACCATCTTAGCGATATCAGTACAGTACATGGTCGAGCGAGTATCACGTGGGTTAGATGTCGTGAAACCTACTTGGTTGTTAACAACAACGCGAACCGTACCACCAACGCAGAAACCGCGCGACAGAGACATGTTGAATGTTTCCGCAACTACGCCCTGGCCAGCAACAGCTGAGTCACCGTGAATAGTGATAGGAAGAACTTTACTGCCTTCTTTATCACCCAAACGGTCTTGACGGGCGCGCACAGAACCGATAACCACTGGGTTTACGATTTCTAAGTGCGATGGGTTAAATGCTAGCGCTAAGTGAACATCGCCACCCGGAGTCGCGAAGTCGGCAGAGAAACCTTGGTGGTATTTAACGTCACCCGTTCCCCACGTTTCATCATGCTTGCCTGCAAATTCATCGAACAGATCTTGTGGTTTCTTACCGAGTACGTTCACCAACATGTTCAAACGACCACGGTGTGCCATACCAATAACCACTTCGCGCATGCCACTGTTACCTGCATGACGGATCAATTCTTTGGTCATTGGGATAAGCGCGTCACCACCCTCTAGAGAAAAGCGTTTTGCACCCGGGAATTTTGCGCCTAAGTAACGCTCAAGGCCTTCAGCTGCTGTTAGCTCTTCTAGGAAAGTACGTTTCTCATCGTTGTTGAATGATGGCTGGCCTACGACAGACTCAAGACGTTGTTGAATCCAACGCTTTTGCTCTGTGTCAGTCATGTGCATGTATTCAGCACCGATGGAACCACAGTAAGTTTTTTTGAGGGCTTCGTAAATGTCTCTCAACTTCATGGTTTCTTGCCCAATAGCAAAAGAACCTACGTTGAAAGTTTCTTCGAAATCTTCTTCGGTAAGATTATGAAATGCTGGATCCAACTCAGCAACGGTTGGACGTTGCCATAGACCTAGTGGATCTAATTCTGCAGCTTCGTGTCCGCGGAAACGGTATGCGTTGATTAGCTGTAGAACTTTTACTTGTTTTGCATCGACATCTGGGTCACTAACTTGGACATTGTAATGCTTTGTTTCTTGAGCGAGTCGTCGGAAGTAGTCACGGACACGTGAGTGCGGCTGTTCTGCCACTTCTTTTGAAGGCTTAGGCAAGCCATCAAAAACACGTTTCCACTCCTCACTTACCAGATCGGGATCACTTAGATACAGTTCGTAGAGTTCCTCTACATACGTTGCATTGGCGCCAGCCAAGTGTGAAGACTCGAGCCATGCCTTCATCACGCCGTTGTGCATATTTTCCCTTAACCAGTAGTTTTCACGTTTGCTTCGGTCTACGCCGAGCTATAAATAGCCGACTTAAAAAATCGGCAATTTTAATATTCGTCTACTCGAGTTATGCAGTTGCAGCGCAGTGATGGGGTTTACTTTACACAACACTGCAACTGGTTCATCTACGAGTCAATTACACCGAGCGATTTACCAGCATCGACTTGATATGGCCGATTGCTTTCGTCGGGTTAAGTCCTTTCGGACAAACACTTACACAATTCATGATGCCATGGCAACGAAAAACGCTAAATGCGTCATCAAGATCAGACAAACGTTCATCTGTTGCCGTATCGCGGCTATCAATTAACCAACGGTAAGCCGCTAGAAGACCTGCAGGACCGATGAATTTGTCCGGGTTCCACCAGAATGACGGACAAGAAGTTGTACAACATGCACACATGATACATTCGTACAAACCATCTAAATGAGCACGGTCATCTGGTGACTGCAGATTCTCACGAGAAGGTGGTAATGCACCATCATCGATCAAGAATGGCTTAACTTTCGCATAGTTATCATAGAACTGCGTCATGTCAACAATAAGATCACGTACCACAGGTAGACCTGGTAGTGGACGAATTACGATCTTGTCGCCTTGTAGTGCAGACAATGGTGTGATACATGCCAAGCCGTTTTTACCGTTCATGTTCAGGCCGTCAGAGCCACAAACACCTTCACGGCATGAACGACGGAATGCGATGCTTGGATCTTGCTCTTTAAGCAGAATCAACGCATCCAGAACCATCATGTCTGAGCCTTCTTCTACATCAAGTGTGTAGTCTTTCATGTAAGGCTTAGTGTCTACATCCGGGTTGTAACGGTACAAAGAGAAGTTCAGTTTCATAGTCATATCCTCCCTTAGTATGTACGTACTTTCGGCGGGAACGCGTCACGGTGTACTGGCGTCATGTTAACATCACGCTTAGTCATCGCTTCAGTTTCCGGGTTGTAGATTGAGTGGCATAGCCAGTTCTCGTCATCACGATCTGGGAAGTCGAAACGAGCGTGCGCACCGCGGCTTTCCGTACGGTAGTTCGCAGCAACTGCTGTTGAGAACGCTGTTTCCATCAAGTTATCTAGCTCTAGACACTCAATACGCTGAGTGTTGAACTCTGAAGACTTGTCCGCTAGGTGAGCATCTTTTAGACGTTCACGGATAACTTTAAGCTCTTCCAGACCTGTTGCCATCGCATCACCTTCACGGAATACCGAGAAGCTGTTTTGCATGCAGCTTTGCAGATCTTTACGGATTTGCACTGGATCTTCGCCACCTGTGCTGTTTTCCCAACGCATAGTACGCGCCAGAGAAGCTTCGATGTCAGATTCAGTCGCAGGACGAGCTTCAACTTGTGCTGCTAGTGTTTCACCAAGGTGAAGACCTGTCGCACGGCCGAATACCACCAAGTCTAGTAGTGAGTTACCACCTAGACGGTTTGCACCGTGAACCGATACAGAAGCGATTTCACCACAAGCGAATAGACCTTGAACTTCCGCTTCGCTGCCATCAGCAAGCTGTTTAATTGCTTGACCAGAAACCTGAGTTGGAACACCACCCATCATGTAGTGACAGGTCGGGATTACAGGAATTGGTTCTTTAACTGGATCAACGTGCGCGAATGTACGAGACAGTTCACAGATACCAGGTAGACGTGACTCAAGCACTTCTTTACCAAGGTGATCCAGTTTCAGTTTAATGTGTGGACCCCATGGGCCATCGCAACCACGACCTTCACGGATTTCGATCATCATTGAACGAGCAACCACGTCACGACCAGCAAGGTCTTTCGCGTTTGGAGCGTAACGTTCCATGAAACGTTCGCCGTCTTTGTTCAGAAGATAACCACCTTCACCACGACAACCTTCTGTTACAAGAACACCTGCGCCAGCGATACCCGTCGGGTGGAACTGCCACATTTCCATATCTTGCATCGGAACGCCCGCACGTAGAGCCATACCAACACCATCACCAGTGTTGATGTGTGCGTTAGTTGTTGAAGCGTAGATACGACCTGCACCACCAGTAGCAAGAATGGTTGCTTTTGATTTGAAGTAACAGATTTCGCCTGTTTCCATACAAATCGCTGTACAACCCATGATCGCGCCATCTTGGTTTTTCACCAAGTCTAGTGCATACCACTCAGAAAAAATGGTTGTCTTGTGCTTAACGTTTTGTTGGTAAAGCGTATGAAGAAGCGCGTGACCTGTACGGTCTGCCGCTGCTGCTGTACGTGCAGCCTGCTCACCACCAAACTCTTTTGACTGACCGCCAAATGGACGCTGATAGATAGAACCGTTATCAAAACGAGAGAATGGAAGACCCATTTTTTCTAGTTCGATAACAGACTCAGGACCATTCTTACACATGTATTCGATAGCGTTTTGGTCACCAATGTAGTCAGAACCTTTTACGGTATCGTACATGTGCCACTGCCAATCATCCTTGTGCGAGTTACCTAGAGCAACGGTGATACCACCCTGCGCAGATACTGTATGAGAACGAGTTGGGAATACTTTAGATAGCAAAGCACATGAAAGGCCTTGCTCTGAAATTTGTAATGCAGCGCGCATACCTGCACCACCAGCGCCGATTACTACGGCGTCAAACTCACGAACTGGAATAGACACTTACGCACCCCACAAAATAAATAGACCAGAGAAGACATAACCGAATAGAACGGCAATAACACCAAGTTGTAATGCGCCACGAAGTTTCGCGCACTTAATATAGTCGGTGAACACTTGCCACATACCAACCCAAGCGTGAATCAGTACAGAAACAAGAGCCAACATGGTGAATACTTTGGTGAAAGTGCCACCAAAGAATTGGGTCCAAGATGCGTAAGAGATATCTGAGAATGCACAGAAGCTAACCAGATAAATCGTGTATAGAGTCATAATGATGGCAGTAGCACGAATCAGTAGGAAATCGTGCACACCGTTACGACCAAATGAAGAAACGTGTTTTACCATACCATTATCCCCGCCAATAGTGACAATACTGCAGTCGCACCAAAAGCAGCTTTCGCGCTCATCGTGCCTGAATCTAGCTCTTCAAAGTAGCCTAGATCCATCATCAGGTGACGGATACCACCAGCAATGTGGTATGCAAGTGCAGTTAAAATGCCCCATAGGATGAATTTTACGAAGAAGCTATCGACGATATCGGCGGCTTCCATAAAACCCATTGGGGATGACAGAGAAATGGACAGTAACCAAAGTAGTATACCTACCGCAACAAACGTGATTACCCCGGACACACGGTGCAGGATGGATGCGATTGCTGTGATAGGAAAGCGGATGGTCTGTAAATCTAAATTAACAGGTCTTGACTTTCTTTCTTTCACGGGCTTGCTCACTCAGCTCCATTGAGCATTTATTGTTATAACCAATTTCAGCGTCCAAATGTACAAAAGTTAACATTTATTTAACAGATACGACCGATAATCACCGAGAATATTGTAAACAAGTTGTTAACACCGGGAGCCATCACCAAACCTCACACTTTGTTATAGCCCCGAATTTATAAGGATTTAACTAAAATTTTCTTTGCCAATATACGGCGAGCAACATTCTAATACAATTGGTGTAACAAATTATGCTACATAGAACAGATTTTTAACGATTTTCAAAGAAAAAATCATAACAAGTGCACACAAAGATGTAGAAAAATTGACTTTACGCCTTAACAACAGTAAAAACATGGCACACAAACATCCTGGACGGATTAAATAATAAACAAAGGAGATTGTTATGGCGGATAAGAAAGCGACCCTTCATGTTGAAGGCAAAGCGCCAATCGAACTGCCAATTATGGAAGGTACTTTAGGTACTCCTGTAATTGATGTTCGTAAACTAGGAGCTAATGGTTACTTTACTTTTGACCCTGGTTTTCTTGCCACTGCATCTTGTGAATCATCAATCACATATATCGATGGCGGCAAAGGTATTCTTTTGCACCGCGGTTACCCGATTGATCAATTAGCCAATAACGCAGATTACCTAGAAGTATGTTACATCCTTCTTTATGGTGAAGCCCCTACCCGAGACCAATACGAGCAATTTAAGAAAACCGTTACTCGTCATACTATGGTACATGAGCAAATCGCAAGCTTCTTCCACGGCTTCCGACGTGATGCTCACCCAATGGCGGTAATGTGTGGCGTAGTCGGTGCATTAGCAGCCTTCTACCACGATTCGCTCGATATTAATAACGACGAACACCGCGAAATTGCGGCCTACCGTCTAATTTCGAAAATGCCTACGCTGGCAGCGATGTGTTACAAATACTCTATCGGTCAGCCATTTATCTACCCACGCAACGATTTAAGCTACGCGGAAAACTACCTACACATGATGTTTGCAAACCCATGTGAAGAGTATGAAGTGAACCCTGTCGTTGCACGTGCTATGGATAAAATCTTTACTCTACACGCGGATCACGAACAAAACGCGTCAACATCAACAGTACGTCTTGCTGGTTCTTCTGGCGCTAACCCATTTGCATGTATTGCCGCTGGCATTGCATCTCTTTGGGGCCCAGCGCACGGTGGTGCTAACGAAGCATGTCTGAAGATGCTGGAAGAAATCGGCAGCGTCGATAACATTCCAGAGTACGTAGAACGTGCGAAAGATAAAGATGACCCATTCCGTTTGATGGGCTTCGGTCACCGTGTTTACAAGAACTACGATCCACGTGCAACCGTAATGCGTGAAACGTGTCACGAAGTTCTAAAAGAGCTAAACATCCAAGATCCTCTACTAGACGTAGCGATGGAACTTGAGCGTATCGCTCTTTCTGATGAGTACTTCGTTTCTAAGAAACTGTACCCGAACGTAGATTTCTACTCAGGTATCATTCTTAAAGCGATCGGTATTCCAGTATCAATGTTTACGGTTATCTTCGCTCTATCTCGTACCGTTGGCTGGATTGCTCACTGGAACGAAATGCACAGCGATCCGCTAAACCGCATTGGTCGTCCTCGTCAGCTATACACTGGTGAGGCACAACGTGAATTTTCTCCGCTTCATGAGCGTGAATAATCACTGAGTGAAATGCTAAAAAAGGGTTGAGATGTGAGTCTCAACCCTTTTTTATTTTTTGCTTATTGTTCTGCGCTAAACCGGATTATCAATATCCACAAACTCGACTTGTAAGCCGTATTCATCAGCCAACCACTTACCAAGCGCCTTAATACCGTAACGCTCTGTTGCATGATGCCCCGCGGCGAAATAATGAATGTCCATTTCTCTCGCAGTGTACGTTGTGCGCTCAGATATTTCACCGGAGATAAAAGCATCTAACCCGTGCTGCACGGCCAATTCAATAAAGTCTTGCCCGCCACCGGTGCACCAGCCTACGGTCTCAATCATTTTATCTGCATTTTCTGGTGCAATATGCAGGGGTTCTCTCTCAAGTACTTGATTGATCTTGCTCGCAAAATCAGCACCTGACATCGGCTTTTTCAAACGTCCATACATCGCGACTGACTGCGGATGACCTTCTAGGCCGCCTTCAACGTCAATTTCCAACAATTTTGCCAGCTCAGCGTTGTTGCCAAGTTCAGGGTGAATATCAAGAGGAAGATGATAACCGTACAAATTAATATCATTTTTAATTAAACTGCGGATTCGCTTTCCTTTCATACCGCGAATTGGTTCAGGTTCACCTTTCCAGAAGTATCCATGATGGACAAGCAATGCGTCGGCATTAAGTTCAACCGCTTTATCAATCAAAGCCTGTGAAGCCGTAACACCGGTAACTATGCGGTTTACGGTTGGAATTCCTTCGACCTGCAGCCCATTCGGGGCGTAATCTTTGATTAACTGTGGTGATAGTTTGTCGTTAAGAATCTGTTCTAGCTTTAAGTTATTCATCATCACTTCCAATTTCTAATGCATGTTTAAAGTGTATATCGAACCTAGATACTGATGCCAGACATCGTGTCCCCATCGTTGGCAAATTTCGTTACAATAATACTGCTTCGTCACTTTATTGCTAAAGCTAAGGGTTAAAAGGAAACGGGATGAATCAATTGCAACGCTTTTATGACTGGATCGCAACATCACCACCACTTTTTCAATTGCGACCACCGTTTGCAACACTTGAAGATTTATCCGTAGCGCCGTTATGCGAATCTGAACAATATAGTGGTAATCCAAGACTGGGCTTTTTATATCAGCATTTGTGCACGGCTGTGCTTTCTCATTCCGAGCGATACCAAGTTGTCGCAGAGGAGATTCAACTCAATGACCACACTGGAAGAACGATTGGTGCAGTGGATTTAGTGTTGCAAAATACGCAGTCAGGTCAGTTGGAACATTGGGAAGTTGCCATTAAGTTTTACCTGCTTCATCAAGGCGTTTGGTACGGTCCCAATGCCCATGATCAATTACATAAAAAACTGGATAGAATGCTGACTCATCAATTAAAAATGAGCGAAAGGCCTGAATTCCAGCAAATTCTCCCACTAGATACTCCACCAGAAGAGCGATTGCTGATGCAAGGCCGTCTCTATATAAACCCGTTTTCTTCGGAGACAACGCCAACGGAGTGTTTGGGTTATGAGCTTAATGCCTCTCAGATAAGCGGGTATTGGTGCTACCAAAGTCAATGGAACTTGATTCCAAAGCCACTTTATCATCTGAGCAAACCTTGCTGGGCAACGGGTACCGATGACTTTTCCCACCCTATTGAGAAACCGTCGGGTCGATTTGAGCATGCACAAACTGAAGATGGTGAGTTCTGGTTTATTGTACCGGATCAGTGGCCAAACTAGCTTTGACGCGCTGAACGTTATCTTCTTTAATCTCGGCAAAACCAAAATAAAAAGGGTTGATGCTTTCACATCAACCCTTAACGTTTCCATTAAAAAAATTGTCTCGTTTACAGACCTGCGGCTGCAAATACCTGATTAACAATTTCTTGCGCTTCGGCTTCGATTTGTTTTAGGTGCTCTTCACCCTTGAAGCTTTCGCAGTAAATTTTGTAGATGTCTTCTGTACCAGATGGGCGAGCCGCAAACCAACCGTTTTCTGTGGTGACTTTTAGACCGCCGATCGCCGCACCGTTACCAGGAGCGTGAGTGAGGCGTGCCGTAATTGCATCACCAGCCAGTGTTTCTGCAGCAACCATTTCCGGAGACAGTTTTTTCAGTACGTCTTTTTGAGGACCGTTTGCTACTGCTTGAATTCGGTTGTACTTAGATTCACCATGCTTCGCCGCCAGCTCTTCGTAGTACTCTTGAGGGTTTTTACCCGTTACTGCTGTAATTTCTGCTGCTAGTAGACAAAGCAGGATGCCATCTTTATCGGTTGACCACGGTGTGCCATCTTTGCGTAGGAAAGAAGCACCCGCACTTTCTTCACCACCGAAGCCAAACTTACCCGTGTACAGGCCATCAACAAACCATTTAAAACCAACTGGTACTTCACATAACTCGCGACCAAGATCCGCCACAACACGGTCGATCAGTGCGCTCGAAACCAGTGTCTTACCAACCGCGACGTCTTTACCCCACGCATCACGATGGCGGTATAGGTAGTCGATACATACAGCCAGATAATGGTTTGGATTCATCAAACCTTTTGGTGTCACAATACCGTGGCGGTCATAGTCTGGGTCATTACCAAACGCCAAATCGTATTCATCTTTCAGCGCCAACAGACCTGCCATTGCGTATGGTGAAGAACAGTCCATACGAACAACGCCATCTTTATCCAGTGACATAAATTGGAATGATGGGTCAATCGCTTCACTAACCAGAGTCAGATCTAAGTTGTAAGCTTTGCCAATTTGACGCCAGTAGTCGATACCACTGCCACCTAATGGATCAACACCAATCTTTAGGTTCGCTTTTTGGATAGCTTCCATATCGATCACGTTAACCAGATCATCGATATAGGGTTTGACTAAATCGACTTCCACAAACAGGTCAGAAGATTTTGCTTCTTGTAGAGGCAGACGTTTCACGCCTTTTAGATCTTCTGCAATCAGTGCATTAGCGCGGTCTTCAATCGCTTGAGTCAATTCCGCTTCCGCAGGGCCGCCATGAGTCGGATTGTATTTGATACCGCCGTCTTGAGGTGGGTTGTGCGAAGGAGTGATCACAATGCCATCTGCTTTCTCATCGTGTTTGATGTTGTAAGTCAGAATTGCGTGTGAGATACCTGGAGTTGGTGTGTAGCCATTATCTTGCTGAACGATCACTTTTACACCGTTCGCAATCAAAACTTCGATAACACTAGAAAAAGCAGGCTCTGACAATGCGTGCGTATCTTTACCGACAAACAGTGGCCCTGTCGTGCCCTGCTCTGCACGGACTTCAGCAACCGCTTGTGCAATAGCCAATATATGATTTTCGTTAAAGGTATGCTTGTCTGCAGTACCACGGTGACCTGATGTACCGAATTGAACCTTGTGGTCTGGGTTGGTCGAATCAGGTTGAAGTAAGAAATAATTCGCAACTAACGCCGGAATATTATGAAGATCTTCCTGCTGCGCTTTTTGCCCAGCACGAGGGTGCATAGCCATGTCTGACATCCTTTCTATAAAAATAACAAACTAAAAAGCCTCATAATATCCGCTAAATGCTAAACATTATGAGGCTTCTATCAGGTTTCTTAGATTGAACCTGTTACTTTTTCTATCAAGTCCGGTTGGAATCCCATGTGCGCCATCACTTGTTCAACCATTTGTCTCTTGCGGCTGGGATTATTATTTGTGATAACCCAGAACGGTGTTTCTGGAATGGCCTTAGGTTTGGTTGTATTGCCGTTAGCCAGCAGGGTTTCTTCATTATCAGCAAAGTAAACGCGCTTGCGTCCCTTCACATTTGTCGCTTGTGCGAATCCTTCTGGATTTAATTTGTGTAATGTTGATAGAACCAACATGAAGCGATCAATCGCTTTCTTAAGATCAGCAAACTCATCAGATATTAGCAGTGAACGCATTTCTTTCACTGTATCTATTTGCTCTGTTTTACCTGCATCTTTACTTACTACAATCCCTTGTGGCTTCTCTACTACAGGCGCAACTTTTGCTTCCTGCAACTCACCATCAAGGTTTAAAAGGCGTCGCAAAATATCCGAGGCACTTTCGCCGATATGCTTAGTTTGACCAGCAATGTAACGGTATAGATCCTCATCAACCTCAATTGTTTTCATTCGCTTTTCACATTCTCAATGTTTAAACTCTGTGGAATTATACCCAAATAACTTCAAGAAGCTAGGTTCAGCGAGAATGACTTGGAGTCATTTGGCTATACAATGAGATCCTTGCGGATACTCCACGTTAAACCCATCACGAATAAGATAAAATGTCAGCATTACTCAACTATAAGCAGGAAGGCCAAGGCCAAACAGTTGTTTTGATTCATGGATTGTTTGGTAGTTTAAGTAATCTGGGCCTTTTGGCTCGTGATCTTGTCCAAGATTACTCGGTGATCAGTATTGATCTACGCAACCATGGCCTCTCTTTCCACTCGGATACCCACACGTACAGCGATATGGCACAAGACGTTGCCGAGTTGCTTCACCACTTAAACATTGATCCGGCCATCATTATTGGGCATTCGATGGGTGGTAAAGTTGCGATGAAACTTGTCGACATCGCCCCACAATTTGTCAAACAACTGGTTGTATTAGACATCGCTCCGGTCGCCTATACGACGAATCGTCACGACAACGTTTTTAACGGTCTTCAAGCGGTCATAGCCCAAGAACCAACGAGCCGTCAGCAAGCGATGGATGTGCTGGCGCAACACGTTGAGATAGATGGCGTGAGACAGTTTCTTTCGAAGTCGCTATATAAAGACGGAGATAAAATGGCATGGCGCTTTAACGTAGAAGGCCTGTTGAAAAATTACGCGGAAATTATTGGCTGGCAAGAGATAACACCAACCGAGATCCCAACCCTCTTTATTAAGGGTGGAGATTCAGATTATTTAATGCCAGAGCATCAGCCTGCCGTACAAAGACAATTTAAGCGTGCCAAAGCACATATCATCGCCAACACAGGGCATTGGTTACATGCAGAAAAGCCAGCCGAAGTCATGCGAGTGATCAGGAAACACATTTCGGCTTAACAAATTCACCAACAACCATTGATTATTGGAATAACCACTCTGGTATTGCATTAACTTTACTGGTTAACAGTGGTATAGTGCGCGCAATAATTTTCGGCATGAAGGACTACAATGCTCTACGACTACATGGATATGCTCGAATCTATCGGGCTCGATCTTCTTTTTGCTGCTATCTTCTTCTTCATCGGGATGGCAATAAAAGATGTGCTAAAGCAAGGCAATGTACCTGTTTTTGGTCGTCGTATTGTATGGTTAGTCCTTTTTCTAGGCTGCGCTGGTTTTATCGCAAAAGGGATAATTCAGCTAACGTGGGAAGGCTCTGGGTTAGGCTAAACCCTTAGTACCATCGCCAACAACAAACAATGTAAAGGTATAGACTCTATGGCAAGTGTAGGTATCTTCTTCGGTAGCGACACAGGTAATACTGAAGCCGTTGCAAAGATGATTCAAAAGCAACTAGGTAAGCAACTAGTTCACGTTCAAGACATCGCGAAAAGCAGCAAAGAAGACATTGATAACTTTGATCTTCTACTTCTAGGTATCCCGACTTGGTACTATGGTGAAGCTCAGTGTGATTGGGATGACTTTTTCCCAGAGCTTGAGCAAATTGACTTCTCTACGAAGTTAGTTGCTATCTTTGGTTGTGGTGACCAAGAAGACTACGCAGAGTACTTCTGTGATGCGATGGGCACCGTGCGTGACATCGTTGAGTCAAAAGGCGGCACTATCCTTGGCCATACATCAACTGAAGGCTATGAATTCGAAGCGTCTAAAGCGCTTGTTGAAGGCGACGATAGTCAATTCGTCGGTCTGTGTATCGATGAAGACCGTCAACCAGAGCTAACCGATGAACGTGTTGAGAACTGGGTAAAACAGATTTACGAAGAGATGTGTTTAGCTGAGCTTGAAGGCTAATCGCAAAATCTTATTTAAGACCTCCGCTCTGGAGGTCTTTTTGTATGTAACATTTATGAGGATTCCGTTACGACCTCCTCCTCTCGGTACTGAGGCTTTTTACGAACATAGAGCTTGCGTTTTACCTCAGACACCACGTTCCCATCCTTATCCTTGATATGAATAATGAACTCGGGAAACCATTTGTCTCCATTACGTGTCTTTTCAAATATATCTTCAATCATCCCTTCTGAGATTTCAAAATCTGCGTACAAGTCACTGTGTCCGGGCTTAATGAAGTTAATGCTGGCTTCTTTATCCCATACATAGTACTCCTCCCGCAGAATCCCAATCAGCATCATTGAGTAAATGGGATCTGTAAGAGAAAAAATACTTCCCCCATATTGAGTCCGATTGGCGTTCTTATTCCACCAGCTCAATTTCAAACGTACTTTCACCAAACGAAAGTCTTCAGAAATATGTAAGATTTTAATTCCAGCTCCCCAGAATGGGGGCCAAAGATTGAGCCCAAATTTTATGATTCCTGGTTTATAAATTTTGGCAATCCGCTTATCCATTGCAATCCCTGCTCTCTGCGCGATTTATGTTACTAAAATGTAACTGGTAAGAGCTCTAATATAATTGACCAATTTCTAATTTACAAAGAAAGAATATATTAACCCTTTGAAGTTCGTGGTTTAATGTTTTTGGCCATTCGCCTATAATGGTAGGAATATTGAATTCTGTTAAATCGCTGCAGATGATCCAACGGGAAAGTATATGTCAGATAATAATCAGGCGCTGAAGGATGCGGGTTTAAAAGTAACCCTTCCAAGGCTAAAAATTCTAGAAGTACTTCAGCAGCCAGACTGCCAGCACATCAGTGCTGAAGATTTGTACAAAAAGTTGATTGATCTAGGTGAAGAAATCGGTCTAGCAACCGTTTATCGAGTACTCAACCAATTCGACGATGCAGGTATCGTCACTCGTCACCACTTCGAAGGTGGTAAATCAGTTTTTGAACTGTCGACTCAACACCACCATGACCACCTAGTTTGTCTAGACTGTGGTGAAGTTATTGAGTTTTCAGACGATCTTATCGAAGAGCGTCAAAAAGAAATTGCGTCTAAATACAACGTAACTCTGACTAACCATAGCCTTTACCTATACGGTAAATGTGGTGATGGTAGCTGTAAAGACGATCCAAACGCACACAAGCCAAAGAAATAATCACTAAATATAAATAAAGCGCTCAATGAGCGCTTTTATTTTAACGGTTATCTCTTCACCAAATATAAAAAATGCCAGTCTCAGGACTGGCATTTTTATTTTTAGCTCAATTATTTAGCTTCAATTTTCGCCCAAGTATCGCGAAGACCAACTGTGCGGTTGAACACTAGATTATCTGCGCTTGAATCTTTCGAATCAGCACAGAAGTAGCCCATACGCTCAAATTGGTAGCCTTCCTCTGCTTGTGCAGACGCTAGACTTGGCTCAACGAAACCATTAATCACAACAAGTGAGTCAGGGTTAATCGTCGAAGCAAAATCTTCAGCAGCAGCAGGATTCGGAACCGTGAATAGACGGTCGTATAGACGAATTTCCGCTGGTAATGCTTTATCCGCTGATACCCAGTGGATTACACCTTTTACTTTACGGCCGTCAGCAGGGTTCTTACCCAGAGTATCAGCATCGTAAGTACAGAAAATTGTAGTGATGTTGCCTTCTGCGTCTTTTTCAACACGCTCAGCTTTGATCACGTAAGCACCACGCAGACGCACTTCTTTACCTAGCACCAAGCGCTTGTACTTCTTGTTCGCTTCTTCGCGGAAGTCTTCACGCTCAATCCAAACTTCACGAGTAAACGGTACTTCGCGCTCACCCATTTCTGGTTTATTCGGATGGTTAGCAAGAGATAAGCTTTCTACCGTACCCTCTTCAAAGTTTTCAATAACCACTTTTACAGGATCAAGTACAGCCATTGCACGCGGTGCATTTTCGTTCAGGTCATCACGAATACAAGATTCTAGTGAGCCAAACTCAATCATGTTGTCTTGTTTTGTAACACCAATACGTTTACAGAACTCACGAATAGATGCTGGCGTAAAGCCACGACGACGCAAACCAGAAACAGTTGGCATACGCGGGTCATCCCAGCCGTTTACTAACTTTTCAGTCACTAGTTGATTCAGCTTACGCTTAGACATTACTGTGTATTCTAGGTTTAGGCGGCTGAACTCGTACTGATGAGGGCGACAATCAATGGTGATGTTGTCTAGTACCCAGTCGTAAAGACGACGGTTATCCATGAACTCAAGCGTACAAATTGAGTGAGTGATGCCTTCTAACGCATCTGAGATACAGTGGGTAAAGTCGTACATTGGGTAAATGCACCACTTATCACCAGTTTGATGGTGAGTAGCAAAGCGAACACGGTATAGTACCGGATCACGCATGACCATGAATGAAGAACCCATGTCGATCTTAGCGCGAAGACAAGCTTTACCTTCTTCAAACTCACCCGCGCGCATTTTTTCAAACAACGCCAGGTTTTCTTCTACAGGGCGATCACGGTACGGGCTAGGCTTACCTGGCGCTTTTAGTGTGCCGCGGTATTCGCGAATCTGCTCTGGACTTAGCTCATCTACATACGCTAAGCCTTTATTAATCAATTCAATTGCATATTCGTAAAGCTTATCGAAGTAGTTTGATGAGTAACATACTTCACCACTCCACTCGAAGCCTAACCAGTTTACATCTTTCTTGATAGACTCAACGTATTCGATGTCTTCTTTTTCAGGGTTTGTATCATCAAAACGTAAGTTACATTGACCCTGGTAGTCCTGAGCAATACCGAAGTTCAAACAGATAGACTTAGCATGACCGATATGCAGGTAGCCATTCGGCTCCGGCGGGAATCGAGTATGCACGCTAGTGTGTTTACCATCCGCTAGATCCTTATCAATGATCTGGCGAATAAAGTTTGATGGACGAGCATCAGCTTCACTCATCTATAGCACCTCAAAATATTAGTATTGTCAGAGAAAACGGCACTCTGCATCCAAGTATGGAAATGCAGAGTGAATTACTTCTAATGATCCACAATTCTAAGCAATTAGACAACAAGAACTCGTGCTAAATCGGCAATATTTATCGAGTTAGCATGAAACCGCAGCAGAATAGAAGCCACAATATAAAAAAAGACCTCCCAAGGGAGGTCTTCTTCGATTCATTCGTACAATGTGATTATGGTAATTTCACATTCGAAAGGTCTTCGTTAGCACCGATTGCTTTCATTTCGCCAGCAACGATTTCTGCTAGAGGACCAAGGATAACTTGAAGGTTGTTCTCACCTAGTTTCACAACACCTTTAGCACCAAGTTTTTTCAGTACTGCTTCATCAGCTACAGAACGGTCTTTCAGAGTCAAACGTAGACGAGTGATACAAGCATCGATTGCCGTTAGGTTCTCGTGACCACCAAGAGCTTTTAGGTATTGGCGAGCCAAGTCACCGCTCTTCGCTTCACCAGATGGTGCAGCTGCTGTCTCTTCATCACCTTCACGACCAGGCGATTTCAGGTTGAAAGCGCGGATAGCGAATGTGAAAGTGAAGAAGTATAGAGCACCAAAGCCAAGACCAACTGCACCAAGTAGTAGAGGTTTAGTTGCTAGACCGAAGTTCAACACGTAGTCAATTAGACCAGCAGAGAATGTGAAGCCGTGTAGCGTACCAAGCATGTTAGCAACAACTAGCGACAGACCAGTGAACACTGCGTGAATCGCGTAAAGTGCGGGAGCTAGGAACATGAACATGAACTCTAGTGGCTCTGTGATACCAGTTAGGAATGCACAGAATGCTACTGAGAACAGTGCACCACCAACTTGGCCACGTTTTTCAGCAGGCGCTGCAAAGTACATAGCAAGTGCCGCACCAGGAAGACCGAACATCATGATTGGGAAGAAGCCGTTCATGAATGCGCCAGCACCTTTGTCGCCACCAAAGAAGCGATGTAGGTCACCAGATTTAATTGTCTCTGTCACTTCTTTCACTGTTGCTGTGATTTCAGGTGTTACTGAGTTAGCAAATTCAAATGTGTGAGTTTGACCAACAACAAGCGTCTTAGCTAGAGCTGGGTCTACACAAAGCTGCTGTACTGTAGGCAGAGCTTGACCTGCAGCAGAAGCACCCGCAATTAGGACTTCCTGACATGAACCCATACCGAACCAGAAGAACGAGTTTAGTACGTGGTGTAGACCGACAGGAATCAGCGCACGGTTAAGCGTACCGTATACAAACTGACCGATAGCACCAGATGTAGAGATAGCGTGAGCAAGTGCGTCCAGACCACCTTGGATCGTTGGCCATACAATACCACCAACGGCACCCGCGGCTAGAGCAAAAAGGCCCGCCATAATAGGCACTAGACGTTTACCAGAGAAGAATGCCAACCACTCAGGAAGACGGGTAGCATGAAAAGCATTGTAAGAGTGACCGGCAATGATACCTGCAATGATACCGCCGAAGAATGACATGTTAACTGAAGCATCAATTGTTGACGCTGTAGCAGTGAGTACGAAGTACGCAACCGCACCAGCAAGACCTGCAGCACCTTGGCCGTCTTTTGACAAACCGATAGCGATGCCGAGACCGAACAGTAATGGAAGGTTAGAGAAGATTGAACCGCCCGCTTGCGCCATAAACGCAATATCAAGTACATCAGGTTGGCCCAAACGCAATAACAAACCTGCGATTGGCAAGGTCGCGATAGGAAGCATAAGAGCTTTACCCAACTTCTGCGCGTATCCGAGAATATTCACCTTTAGTTCCCCCTATAGGATTAGATGTTATGTTGAATAACTTATTTTAGTCGTTCAATTTAGTCCTCTTCAGTTTATGACATTAATTTTGCTCCGCAAATTAAAAGCTCACTGTTTGTGATCCTAATCACCAGAATTCACCCTAAAAGGAGGTTTTTGCTAGCGGGATCATAAAACTTATTTTATCATACAAAAAAATGGCATTTGCAAGATAACATCCTCGCACTTTATGTAAGGAAGAATCAGTGTTATTTTAGTCTACAGCGAGTAACCACGGTAACTTCGCTCTGAAAAAGAATCAGTAAAAAAGTTCATTTATCATTTTTCAGTCCGTTATAGTTAGTTACTCCACCATGGTCGAAATAAACACAACTTGCCTTATGTAACTCGTTATCTAATTTCTTGGTAAATACTAAGTAACCACATGACTCAAATCGTCATCCTTTAGATAGCATTACAGACATGAATTCTCACTATAAGGACTAGCTGACTATGTACGCGCTAACTAACTGTAAAATCTATACCGGTAGTGATGTTCTACAAGAACATGCGGTCATCATCGAAAACGACCTAATTCAATCCGTTGTACCAGTTGCCGAACTACCGAAAGGCATCGAGGTGAAAGATCTAAATGGTGCGAACCTAAGTCCAGGATTCATTGACCTTCAACTAAACGGTTGTGGCGGCGTTATGTTGAATGACGACATCACACCAAAAACAATGCAAATCATGCATGAGGCAAACCTCAAGTCTGGTTGTACTAGTTACTTGCCGACACTGATTACCTCTTCAGACGAAGACATGCGTGCCGCGATCACGGCAGCTCGCGAATACCACGATAAATACCAAAATCAATCACTAGGTCTACACTTGGAAGGACCGTATCTTAACGTCGCGAAAAAAGGCATCCACAATGTCGACTTTATTCGCACCTCAGATGAAGACATGATTGATCTGATTTGTGCTAATAGTGACATCATCGCGAAGGTGACGCTTGCACCAGAGCAGAATGACCCTGAGCATATTCGACGCTTAAAAGCAGCTGGTGTGGTTGTTTCTATCGGACATACTAACGCTACGTATAAAGAAGCTCGTCAAGGCTTTGAAGCTGGTATTTCCTTTGCGACTCACCTGTTTAACGCGATGACACCGATGGTTGGACGCGAACCTGGAGTGGTTGGTGCAATTTACGACACGCCAGAAGTTTATGCTGGAATTATCGCCGATGGTTTCCACGTAGACTACGCAAACATCAGAATTGCTCATAAAATCAAAGGTGAGAAGCTTGTTTTGGTGACGGATGCCACAGCTCCAGCAGGTGCTAACATTGATCACTTTATTTTTGTCGGTAAGAAAGTATATTACCGAGATGGTAAGTGTGTTGATGAAAATGGCACACTAGGCGGCTCAGCCCTGACTATGATTGAAGCAGTTCAGAATACGGTTGAGCACGCAGGTATCGCTTTAGACGAAGCTCTACGTATGGCCACATTGTATCCAGCAACCGCTATTGGGGTTGAAGATAAACTTGGCCGAATTCGAACAGGCATGGTAGCAAACCTGACTGTTTTCGATCGTGACTTCAATGTAAAAGCGACGGTTGTTAACGGACAATACGAGCACAATTAAGCATGAATGGCGGACAAATTGGTAATGTAGATTTAGTAAAACAGCTTAACAGCGCTGCGGTATACAGGCTGATAGATCAGCAAGGTCCTATCTCCCGTATTCAAGTCGCGGACGTTAGCCAGCTGGCTCCAGCGAGTGTTACCAAAATAACCCGCCAACTTTTAGAGCGTGGCCTAATTAAAGAGGTCGCGCAGCAAGCTTCTACCGGTGGTCGCCGAGCTATCTCACTGACCACTGAAGTAAAACCTTTTCATTCAGTCGCCGTTCGTCTGGGACGTGACTACATTCAGTTCTGCTTGTACGACTTGGGCGGTACCGCACTTGCCGAAGATCAGCATGAACTGCACTACACCAATCAGGAAGACTTGATTGCTGGTTTAATCGATTTACTGAAAAGTTTCATGAGTCGCAACCAGGATAAAATCGAGCAATTGATTGCCATTGGTATTACCCTGCCAGGCTTAGTTAACCCATCTACCGGTGTGGTTGAGTACATGCCAAATACGGATGTTGATAACCTGGCCCTTGGTGAAATTGTTAGCGAGAAGTTTAATACCGCTTGTTTCGTTGGTAACGACGTTCGCGGAATGGCTCTAGCAGAGCACTACTTTGGCGCAAGCCAAGATTGTCAGGATTCAATTCTGGTCAGTGTCCACCGCGGCACGGGGGCAGGTATCATTGTTAATGGCCAGGTGTTTCTTGGCTTTAACCGTAACGTTGGTGAAATTGGTCATATCCAAATCGATCCATTGGGTGAACAGTGTCAATGCGGTAACTTTGGCTGTTTAGAAACAGTTGCTGCAAACCCAGCAATCATACACCGTGTAAAGCAGCTAATCGCGCAAGGTTACGAATCCAGCCTAACTGAGCTGGAAAATATCACCATTCAGGATGTGTGCGAACATGCAGTTAACGGTGATGAACTCGCCAAGCAAAGCTTAGTTCGTGTTGGTAACCAGCTAGGTAAAGCGATTGCTATCACCATCAACCTATTTAACCCACAGAAAATTGTTATCGCTGGTGATATTACCGCAGCGCAAGAAATTGTATTCCCGGCAATTAAACGTAACGTTGAAAATCAATCTCTAAAAACGTTCCATAACGCTCTTCCTATTGTTGCCTCACAAATCGACAAGCAGCCAACTATGGGTGCATTCGCCATGATCAAGCGTGCAATGTTAAACGGGGTTTTGTTACAAAAGTTATTGGAAGACTAAGTATATTCCAACAGTTGAGTTACAATCTCGGGCTGTGCTTGCACAGCCCGTTTTTGCATATCAGGAAACTCAACCCAATTACTGCAAATTAGCCTTGCTCTAAGCGATTTTTCCTGCGCAATTACCTGACAATAATTTACTGGCATAGGTATTACTTATCAGTATGGAAATAATTCTAATAACAACGGCATTTTTGGCTGGCTTCCTTGCGCTAAAGTGCTCACTCCCTCCACTCGTTGGCTTCTTACTCGCAGGATTCGGATTACACGCATTTGGCTACCAAAGTAATAAGCTGATCGTTGACCTAGCCGACCTCGGCGTTACCCTTTTATTGTTTACTATCGGCCTAAAACTCGATGTAAAAACACTGCTATCAAAAGAAATCTGGGGAGGTGCGACCGCACATAACATCCTCTCCACAGCGGTGTTCACCATTACACTTGGTGGTTTAAAACTACTCGGCATTACCTCTATGGCGGGTATGGATCTTGGGCAGATTCTTTTACTGGCGTTTGCTTTGTCATTTTCGAGTACCGTTTTTGCAGTTAAAACACTGCAAGAAAAAGGTGAGATGAGTGCCACTTACGGCACCATCGCGATCGGTATTCTGGTAATGCAAGACATCTTCGCAGTTGTATTTCTGACGGCTTCTACCGGTAAAATTCCTGAATGGTACGCCATAGCACTGTTCGGTCTTCCCCTCCTTCGACCAGTTTTTTACAAATTACTAGACAAAGTAGGCCACGGTGAGATGTTGGTCCTATTCGGTATATTCTTCGCGCTTGTCGTCGGAGCAGGTCTGTTTGAGCTAGTAGGCATGAAGCCAGATCTTGGTGCACTGATTTTAGGCATGTTACTGGCTGGTCACCGAAAAGCCTCTGAGCTCTCAAAATCCCTGTTTAACATGAAAGAGCTCTTCTTAGTTTGCTTCTTCTTGAATATTGGCTTATCGGCATCGCTGAGTTTTACTGGTATCGCACTCGCCATTTTATTCATTCTACTGCTGCCGATTAAAGGCTTGCTGTACTTTTTAACCATTAACTACTTTAACTTTCGGGTCCGCACTTCATTGCTCGCGTCACTATCCCTGTTTAACTACAGCGAATTTGGCCTGATAGTTGGTGGTCTCGCATATAAAATGGGCTGGATGCCAAGTGACATGCTCGCTGCCATTGCTGTTGCTGTGTCACTCTCATTTATTATCGCTGCGCCACTCAACCGTTTGAGCAATAAAATCTATCAACACTCAGGCAAGTGGCTACAAGAGACCGCCGCGGAGAAACTGAATCAACGTGATCAGTTGATCAATCCAGGTCATGCTCAGGTACTAATCCTTGGTATGGGCCGCATTGGCACGGGGGCTTACGATGAGTTATGCGCTCGTTACGGGAAGATATCGCTTGGTGTCGAAATTCGCGAGGATGGCGCCGTTAAGCACCGTGAAGAAGGTCGTAATGTCATTTCCGGTGACGCAACTGACCCAGATTTTTGGGAACGAATTCTCGATACAGGACACGTCCAACTGGTGCTACTGGCAATGCCTCACCATCAGGGTAATCAGACCGCACTGGAACAGCTGCAACGCCGTCACTATAAAGGCCAGATAGCCGCGATTGCAGAGTACCCAGACCAACTAGATGGCCTTCTGGAAAACGGCGTACATGCTGCATTCAATATCTATAATGAGGCTGGTAGTGGTTTCGCAAGACATGTTTGTCAGCAATTGCAGCCTAAATTCACACCAATAAAGTAAGCACTCATGTGAATAAGCAATAAAGCCTTCGTTCAAAAAGAAGGCTTTTTTTGTGTTCTTTTTATACCAAACCTTAATTTCATTCATCAAAATGGACGAATAATTAGAAATTATTCACCAGCAAGGGTCTTTTATAAATTTTTTCATCACAAAGCGTTGCTTTTTTTACTCAAACTGGCAAATTGAAGCCATACCGATTAGAAATTGTTTAGTTTAAAAAGGAAGTTGTATGTGTTCAGTATTTGGCATTTTAGACATTAAAAGTGACGCAGCAGCGTTACGCCCTATCGCATTAGAAATGTCGAAAAAGCTTCGTCACCGAGGCCCAGACTGGTCTGGTATCTACTCTTCAGATAGAGCGATTCTGGCTCATGAACGCTTGGCAATTGTTGGCCTAAATAGCGGAGCTCAGCCACTGTACAGCCCTGATAATAAGCTAATCCTTGCGGTAAACGGCGAAATCTACAACCACAAAGAGATCCGCGCACGCTACGAAGGCAAATATGAATTCCAAACGGATTCAGATTGTGAAGTTATTCTAGCGCTTTACCAAGACATGGGCGCAGATCTTCTTGAAGAACTGAACGGTATCTTCGCTTTCGTTCTGTACGATGAAGAGAAGGACGAGTATCTGGTTGGCCGTGACCATATCGGTATTATTCCTCTTTACCAAGGTCACGATGAGCACGGTAACTACTACGTGGCTTCTGAGATGAAAGCGCTAGTGCCTGTATGTAAAACAGTGAGCGAATTCCCTCCAGGCAGCCACTACAGCTCTAAAGACGCAGAGCCACAACGCTACTACGTTCGTGACTGGAACGAATACGCTGCAGTTCAAGGGAACAGCACAAGTAAAGAAGAGCTAACTGAAGCGCTTGAAGCAGCAGTTAAACGCCAGCTAATGACTGATGTACCATACGGTGTACTTTTGTCAGGTGGTTTAGACTCTTCTATCACTTCTGCGGTCGCTAAACGTTTTGCGGCGATGCGTATTGAAGATGACGAACAATCAGAAGCTTGGTGGCCACAACTGCACTCTTTTGCGGTCGGCCTTGAAGGCGCACCAGATTTGAAAGCTGCGCGTGAAGTTGCAGACCAAATCGGTACTGTACACCATGAAATGACTTACACAATTCAGGAAGGTCTTGATGCGATTCGTGATGTGATTTACCACATCGAAACGTATGACGTAACCACAATCCGTGCTTCAACGCCAATGTTCCTGATGGGACGTAAAATCAAAGCGATGGGTATCAAAATGGTACTTTCAGGCGAAGGCGCAGATGAGATCTTTGGTGGTTACCTATACTTCCACAAAGCACCAAACGCGCAAGAGTTCCACGAAGAAACCGTTCGTAAACTGCTTGCTCTAAACATGTTTGACTGCGCTCGTGCAAACAAATCACTTGCAGCATGGGGTGTTGAAGGCCGTGTACCTTTCCTAGATAAAGAGTTCATTGATGTTGCAATGCGTCTGAACCCAGCCGACAAAATGTGTGGCAACGGTAAAATGGAAAAACACATCCTACGTGAGTGTTTTGAACATTACTTACCAGAATCAATCGCTTGGCGCCAAAAAGAGCAGTTCTCTGACGGTGTAGGTTACAGCTGGATTGATACATTGAAAGAAGTAGCAGAACAGAAAGTAACGGAGCAACAAATGGAAACGGCTAAATTCCGCTTCCCTTACAACACGCCAACCACTAAAGAAGGTTATGTGTACCGTGAAATCTTTGAAGAACTATTCCCACTGCCATCAGCAGCAGAATGTGTTCCAGGCGGCCCATCTGTAGCTTGTTCTTCAGCAAAAGCGATTGAATGGGATGAGTCATTCCAAAACTGTGTAGACCCATCTGGTCGAGCAGTACAGGCCGTTCACAACGACGCTTACTAATTAAAAGACACGAATGAAAAGCAAAAGGGCTGGTTTAACCAGCCCTTTTATTTATATATCAACATGTTATTTTAAGTCTAAATCATTATTGTCAATACTGACTGGAACACGTTTGGTAATCATCTGCACGAGCATAATTGAACGCTTCTCCCCATCTTGCTCCTGGAAAATAGCATCAATGCCAGCAAACTGACCACTTTTGACCCGAATCTGATCACCGCGCTTGGGCATGCCTTCACAGGCCACTTTTTCATGAACGCACTTTTCTATTTTCTTCAGTTCAAAAACCAAATCGCCCTGAATTTCTTTTGGCTGAGCGCCAAAGCGGACAAAATCAATAACCCCGCGGGTGGAACGAACTGACGTAAAGTTCGGCCCTTCCTCGTAATCAAAACGAGCAAACATGTAGGAAGGGAACAGTGGTTCTTCGACTTTCTGTCTTTTACCACGTAATATTTTTTCGACTTCGACAGTCGGATAAAAGCACTCTACCCCTTGATTTTCAAGGTGTTGCTTCGCCCTAACCTGCTCTCCTCGTTTACAATAAAGTAGATACCAACGTTTCATTTTTTACTAGCCATTTATCTTTTTCATGCATCCTAGCATTAAGCCAAAGATGAGTCATGAGCAATTCATTCATCTATATAATTATAAATAAATATCGCTCGCATAAATCAGTTTCTCTTTGATAGTTGTATAAATATGGCACACAACCAAAAATGGAAAATTAGTTTTAACTACATGTCAATCCTTCAATTATTCCATAAATAAAATTAAAAACAGAGACTTATACAGGTGTAAATGCAATTGTATAAAATTTTTTGTTTGTTAATTGTTAAATTTAAAGGTATATATTTTCTCCGGAAAATGTAACAACTATTATTAAAAGATCCTATGACAAACCAACATCAATATTTTGGCCACCCTCGTGGCTTATTTTTACTGTTCGGCACAGAATTGTGGGAGCGTTTCTCTTACTACGCAATGCGTGCCATTCTCGTACTTTATCTCACAGATACCACAATGAATGGCGGTCTGGGCTGGTCGACTAAAGACGCACTAGACCTATACGGCATTTATACTGGCCTTGTTTACATCACACCTCTGATCGGTGGCTACCTGGCAGATAACTACTTAGGCCAACGCCGCTCCATTTTACTCGGTGGTGCATTAATGGCTATTGGTCAATTTACCTTGGCATTGCCAGCCGATGCACTGGGCCTTGGCTCTCTTCACACCTTTTATTTAGGTCTTGCGCTTCTGATCTCAGGTAACGGCTTGTTTAAGCCGAATATCTCAACGATGGTGGGTGACCTATACAACGAAGGTGACAACCGTCGTGATGGCGCATTTACCATCTTCTACATGGGTATCAACCTTGGCGCTCTGCTCGCTGGTGTCGTTTCTGGCTCGGTGACCAACTCATTCGGTTGGAAAGCTGGTTTCGTTGCTGCGGGCATCGGTATGCTTATGAGCCTTGTGATGCAAATAAGCTTCGCTCAATCCTGGCTAGGTGATATCGGCCGCGAACCAGCAGCGAAGCGCGCACTAGCAAATCAGAAATCAACCAAGAAGCAGCCACTTACTAAAGAAGAAGTGGACCGCATTAAAGTCATTCTGGTCATGAGTCTTTTCACTATCGTATTCTGGGCTGGCTTTGAGCAAGCAGGTGGCCTGATGAATATCTACACCCAGCAATACACTGACCGTATGATTGGCAGTTTCGAAGTCCCTGCGGCTTGGTTCCAGTCACTTAACCCGTTCTTTATTATCACGCTTGCACCTGTGCTTGCGGTGCTGTGGGTTAAGCTAGGCAAACGTGAGCCAAACTCACCAGTGAAGTTTGCAATGGCGATGTTCTTCCTAGCTCTGGGTTTCCTATGTATGGTTGGTGCGGTACTTGAGCAAGGCGGTGATACCACAGTGAAAACATCAATGCTGTGGTTAGTGGGTGCTTTCTTCTTCCATACACTGGGTGAACTTTGCCTGTCTCCAATCGGCTTGTCTCTGGTAACCAAGCTTGCGCCTCTGCGTTTGGCTTCATTAATGATGGGTGCATGGTTCGGCTGTAATGCGATTGCAAACTACGTAGCTGGCTACGTGGGATCCCATGTTGGTGAGCTAGGTGCGATGGCAATCTTTAGCGGCATCGCAGCGAGTGCGACGGTCAGTGGCCTGATTCTGCTGTTGTTCTCTAACACGCTCGTGCGCTGGATGCACGGTGCTGAAAGTTCAGCGAGCAACGCGGAACAAGTAGAAGAGCAACAAGTACAAGTTGCTTAATACATCATTCAAACTAAAAAGGGTCGCACTTGCGACCCTTTTTGTTAAGAACATTTCATGAGTATGATTAAAGCTTATTGCGAACCAACTCCGCCATCATCTCAATATGTCGATCATCATCGTTCAGGCAAGGAATGTAATTAAACTGCTCACCGCCTGCTTCTAAGAAAATGTGTTTGTTCTCTCCCGCGATTTCTTCTAGCGTTTCCAAACAATCCGAAGAAAATGCTGGTGTCATGATATCAATCTTTTTAATACCCTTGGCAGGCAAGGTTTCCAGAGTTTTATCAGTGTATGGCTGTAACCACTCTTCACGCCCAAAACGGGACTGATAAGCCATCCCTATCTGCGTTTCATTCAATCCAAGTGCTTCTCCCAGCAAGCGAGTCGTCGTTTCACAATGTTGAGGATAAATGTCACCGTTATCTGCAAAACGTTTCGGTATGCCGTGATAGGAACATAGCAGATATTCCCCTTGTCCATGTTCAGCCCAATACGCTCTTACGGATTGAGCCAAGGCATCAATGAACATTGGATGGTCGTGATAATCACGAATTAAGCTATATGCCGGTATGACGGGTAATTTCTTAAAAGCTTTGGTTATCCCATCAGACACCGCCGCTGTTGTTGTACCTGAATACTGAGGATACAAAGGCAATACGATGACCTCATCGACCCCTTGCGACAGTAAGGCTTCAAAACCCGCGTGTAAACTTGGATTACCATAAGTCATGCCAAGCTCTACGGGGATATCTAACTGCTTAGCCAGTTTCTTCGCTTGGCGCTTTGAGTACACCATCAGAGGGGAACCCTCTTCCATCCAAACGGACTCATAAAGCTTGGCAACTTTTGGCGCACGTATTGGCAAAATAACCCCGTGCAAAATTGGACACCAAAGCCATCGTGTCATGTCGACCACACGGTGATCATGAAGAAACTGGCTCAAGAAGCGCTTTACAGCAGGAGCAGTTGGTTCGTCAGGTGTACCCAAGTTAACCAGAAGCACACCTTGTTTTTTTATTTTTTGCATAGCGTCCCTTTGTTTCCAGCGTGTACCAATGCCAGCTATTTTAACCAGCAAGAATGATAAGATATGACTGGAATTGGTATTATAAAAATGTATAAAAAAAGCGACCTTACGGTCGCTTAACTATAACAAAATTCTTAAAAATTTTGATAATAGGTATTACCTATTATGCTAATGCCTTCTCGATATCAGCACTTACTTCTGAAACTTGCTTAGTACCATCGAATTTTAGGTACGTAGTTTTACCAGCTTCTGCTTCTTTACCGTAGTAGTTGATAAGTGGCGCAGTTTGCTCATGGTAAACACCTAGACGTGCACGTACTGTTTCTTCTTTGTCGTCATCACGAACAACAAGATCTTCACCAGTTACGTCATCTTTACCTTCCACTTTAGGCGGGTTGTAAACAACGTGGTAAGTACGACCTGAAGGAAGGTGAGCACGACGACCAGCCATACGCTCAACGATCACGTCATCAGCAACGTCGAATTCAATAACGTAATCAACGTCAACACCCATTTCTTTTAGGCCATCAGCCTGAGGGATAGTGCGAGGGAAACCGTCTAGTAGGAAGCCTTTTGCGCAATCGTCTTGAGCGATACGTTCTTTGATAAGGCCAAGGATGATTTCATCAGAAACTAGCTGACCAGCGTCGATAACAGCTTTCGCTTGTTTACCAAGCTCTGTACCTGCTTTGATCGCCGCACGAAGCATATCACCAGTAGAGATTTGTGGAATACCGTATTTATCCATGATGAAGTTTGCTTGTGTGCCTTTACCTGCACCTGGAGCACCTAGAAGAATGATGCGCATGATTTATCCTCTTTAATATTTAAGATTTATACCGAAGCTCACAATAGCCTGCCTACTCAAGTTTCAAACCTAAGAAGCAATCGCAACGATAAGTTTCGGTATAACGTTAGGCGGCAAAAATACACGCCTTGTGACTGACATTCAAGTCACAGATTCTACCACAGGTTATGTGAGCAAAGAGTGAATTAAGACTAAAGAATGTTAACAACCGCATCTTTATGCCGCTATTGACTATTAACTCAACATCTATAATGCAAATTTATGCGATAACAAACAAAAAGCTCGCAATACGCGAGCTTTTTAATGTGTATTGACTATTAAACCTTAGTCAAAAGCTGGTTGATCGCACCTAAGAATTGCGCAGGGTCTTCCATTGAACCGCGTTCAGCAAGCATCGCCTGCCCTAAAAGTACCTCAACCCAGCGGCCAAACGCTTCCTCGTCAGCTTCATCAGCCATGCGTTTAACCAGTTCATGCTCCGGGTTGATTTCGAAGATGTACTTCACTTCTGGCACTGCCTGACCTGCTGCCGCAAGAAGCTTCGCCATTTGAGTCCCCATCTCGTAATCATCCGTCACCACAACCGCCGGTGTTGAAGCCAATTTGAACGTTGTGCGAACTTCTTTTACGCGATCGCCTAAGTAAGACTTAGTGCGTTCCACAACTGACTTAAACTCTTCCTCAGTCTCTTTCTGCTTTTCTTTCTCGGCTTCATCTTCGAAGTTGCTCAGATCCAGACCCGCTTTAGTGATTGACTGGAACTGCTTACCGTCGAACTCAGTCAGGTAGTTCATTAACCACTCATCAATGCGGTCGTACATCAGGATAACTTCGATGCCTTTTGCTTTGAACTGCTCTAAGTGCGGGCTGTTTTTCGCTGCGGCGTAGCTGTCTGCTGTCAGGTAGTAGATCTTGTCCTGACCTTCTTTCATGCGCTCAACGTAGTCAGCCAGTGCGACAGTTTGCTCAGCAGAGTCAACTTCAGTAGACACGAAACGTAACAGACCAGCGATCTTCTCTTTGTTTGCGAAGTCTTCAGCCGGACCCTCTTTCAGTACAAGGCCAAACTCTTTCCAGAATGACTGGTATTTTTCTGAGTCATTCTTTGCCATGCGCTCTAGCATCGTCAATACGCGCTTGGTACAAGCATTGCGCAATGACTGAGTCACTTTGTTATCTTGCAGAATCTCACGCGATACGTTCAGTGGAAGATCGTTTGAATCTATCAGACCACGCACAAAACGCAGGTAAGACGGCATAAACTGCTCTGCGTCATCCATGATGAATACACGTTGAACATAGAGTTTCAGACCAGATTTATGGTCACGGTTCATCATGTCCCATGGTGCTTTAGACGGGATGTAAAGAAGACTCGTGTAGTCGTTTTTACCTTCAACGCGGTTATGACTCCAGGTCAGTGGGTCCGCAAAGTCATGCGAAACGTGCTTGTAAAACTCTTGATACTCTTCTTCTGAGATATCAGATTTATTGCGAGTCCATAGCGCTTGAGCCTTGTTAATTTGCTCCCACTTTTTCTCGCCAGTTTCATTGCCTTCGTCATCACGTACCGCTGTTTGGATAGAAACCGGGATACCGATATGGTCAGAATACTTACTGATCACTTCGCGCAGACGCCATTCACTCAGGAATTCTTTACCTTCTTCACGCATGTGCAGAATGATGTCGGTACCGCGAGCGTCTTTTACGATGTTTTCAATCGTGTATTCACCTTCACCCGCAGAGTGCCATTGCACGGCCTCTTCTGCTGAAACACCTGCAGCACGAGTGCGTACCGTAACTGCATCTGCCACGATAAACGCAGAATAGAAGCCGACACCAAACTGACCAATCAATTGTGAGTCTTTGCTTTGATCTTCCGACAGTTTTGAGAAGAAATCTGCCGTGCCAGATTTCGCAATAGTACCCAGATGCTCGATCACATCATCACGGCTCATGCCGATACCATTGTCAGAAATCGTTAAGGTATTTGCGCTCTCATCAAATGACAGTTTTACGCCAAGGTCAGCGTTACCCTGATACAAATCTGGGTTAGATAGCGCCTGAAATCGCAATTTGTCTGATGCATCTGATGCGTTAGAAATCAGCTCACGCAAAAAGATCTCTTTGTTGGAATAAAGAGAATGGATCATTAAATGCAGTAGTTGTTTTACTTCTGATTGAAAACCACGAGTTTCTTTATTTTGAGATACAGTTTCGCTCATGTTTGCTCCATAACATCTAATCTAACAAACCATCTCAGGGAGAAAAGTAAACACCTCAACTCCAAGAAATAGCGTTTCTAATATGTCATGTAACATGTGGCTGACAAATGTAAATTCAAGGTCAATCCAACTAAAAACAGTGTTTTTTTACAAAAATTTAATTATCCTACCCGGCTAAAAGCATCTAAAACGTCGTGCATATCCTACGCGCATAGCATGAATTTGTGATATAAATCACCATAATTTCAACATCATCCATCTAAGAAGAACTAAATGACTAGCATTGGCACCAAATTTCTACTTGCTCAAAGGTTTACTTTTGACCCAAATAGTAATTCGCTTGCTGACCAACAAAACGACAACGACGTTGTACGTTTAGGAAGCAACGAAAGTCGCATTCTCCTGATGTTGGCAGAAAGACCCAACGAAGTGTTAACCCGTAACGAACTCCACGAGTTTGTCTGGCGTGAGCAAGGCTTTGAGGTGGATGACTCAAGCCTTACTCAAGCGATCTCTACCCTGCGTAAGATGTTGAAGGACTCAACAAAATCTCCAGAGTATGTAAAAACCGTACCAAAGCGTGGCTACCAGTTAATCTGTTCTGTAGAACGATTGAATCCGCTTTCCTCTGTTGTTAACTCAGACTCTGAAGAGCTAGCTTCAGACGTTGAGCCAGACAAAGCAAAAAGCACGGATATTTCTGACGAGCCACCAGCAGAGCCGATCTCCGAAACAAAAGTAGAGCACGAGTTTCGTAGTGAACAAGCTCAGGTTCAGCCGCAAAAGAAACCAAATATGTGGTTGCCACGGCTGATTTTATTGGTAGCTATATTGTTTCCAGTTGGCGTACTGCTATTCACGAATCCCGCGGAGTCCCAATTCCGTCAGGTAGATATTTATCAAAATGTACCTGTGCTAACGCCTGTGAATCACCCGCAAATTAATGACTGGTTGCCGTCTATCAAGCAATGTGTGGAACGCTACGTTGACCATCACACAAAAGATTCATTGCCTGTGCAGGTCATCGCAACCGGTGGCCAGAACAACCAACTGGTGCTGAACTATATCCATGACATCGACCACTCTTATGAGAATGTCACTTTGCGTATAGTTTCTGGTCAAAGTGACCCAGCCGATATCTGTAAATAAGGGGAGGCCATTATGAAGATAAAATTTGCATCTGCGGTTTTGGCCGTATCCATGCTTTTCAGTGGCTGGTTATACTGGGGCAGCGACCTCAAAATTGAACAGGTTCTGACCGCAAACGAGTGGCAATCTGCCATGGTGACACTCATTACTGATAAGTTGCCGAATGACACGGTAGGTCCGCTGCGTAAGGTCAATGTCGAGTCCAACGTGAAATATTTGCCTAATGGCGAATACATCCGTGTAGCGAACATTAAGCTTTTTGCCCAAGGCTCTACGGCGGAATCAACCATCAATATCTCAGAGAAAGGTCGCTGGGAAGTGAGCGATAATTACCTGCTCGTTTCACCGTCTGAATTCAAAGACATTTCATCTTCTCAGTCGAGAGACTTCTCTGAAGAACAGCTTCGCTTGATCACTCAAATATTCAGGCTGGATGCCGAGCAAAGCCGCCGTATTGATGTGGTTAACGAGAAAACTCTGTTATTAACTAGCCTGAATCACGGTTCTACGGTACTGTTTAGAAACTGATTTTCTGATTAAAGGGGGCGAAATGTCCCCTTTGTTGTGCACATGGACTGGCTAGATACCCTCACGCTCTTTTTGGGCTCTCTTATCGCAAACACGTTAGCGTCACTTTCTGGTGGCGGCGCAGGTTTGTTGCAATTCCCCCTACTGATTTTTTTAGGTTTGCCTTTTTCTGTTGCTCTTGGCACTCATAAAGTCGCGTCCGTTGCCTTAGGTTTAGGCGCAGCCAGTACACATTTAAAAGCTGGCACAATAAAACTTCCCGTAGCGCTGTATTTAATATTGGTCGGCAGTATTGGGGTCATTATTGGTGCCAATATCATCGTTCATATTCCTGATGGTATTGCTGAGAAGATGTTGGGCTCCATGATCCTTGCCCTGGGCATTTACTCACGGCTTAAAAAGCAGTTAGGACAATCTGAGGTGATGATGCATCGCGATCAAGCCGGTTGGATCGTTGGTGGTTTTGGCATCATGCTGATTGGAATCATTAATGGTTCACTCACCGCTGGTTCTGGACTGCTGGTTACTCTATTTTTGGTTCGCTGGTTTGGGTTTGATTATAAACAGGCAGTCGCTTACACCATGATTTGCGTCGGGTTGTTTTGGAATGGCATTGGAGGCGTCGCTGTCGTTCAAGCCGGTGCCCCTATTCACTGGGCATGGTTACCCGTATTGCTGTTAAGTTCCTTTTTAGGCGGAAGCTTGGGTGCTTGGGCTGCCACCCGATATAGTAACCGAGTGATAAAAATTGCGTTTGAAATTCTCACCTTTGCCGTTGGGTTTAAGCTACTGGTTTAATGCCAGGCTTAAGAATTAACGGGCTATTCTAGTTAAAAGGAAAATAAAATGGAAAAAGCTGTGATTAACATCTACTACTGTCGTCAGTGCAATTGGATGTTACGCTCAACCTGGCTTTCGCAAGAGCTGCTACATACGTTCAGCGAAGAAATCGAATCTATTACCTTACATCCTGATACCGGTGGTCGATTCGAAATCTTCTGTAATGGACAGCAAATCTGGGAGCGTAAAAAAGATGGTGGTTTTCCGGAAGCAAAGGTATTGAAACAGAAAGTCAGAGACATTATTGCACCGGACAGAGATCTAGGACATTCGGATACAAAATAAGGGAGTGCTGTACTCCCCTAATCATGTAAACAAAACCATTCTCTCAGTCGGATCTCAAACACTATATCTCTGTCTGAGCCAACACTTCGCCCTCTGGCGTCTGTACTGTCAGTGTCTTCCCATTCATCAAGCCGTAGCTTCGAGGTAAGTCATTGCGCGGAAACGTCATAGAACCAGGGTTGAAGATAGTAACGCCATCTTGTAACTCTGCGACAGGTATGTGAGTGTGACCATGGGCGATCACATCCCCTTCTTTCAGCTCTGGGCGATGGCTACTGTTGTATATATGACCATGGGTTAAAAACAGACGCTGACCGGATTCAAGCAACACCCAAGCATAATCCATCATCATCGGAAAGGTTAATAGCATCTGATCCACTTCACTATCGCAGTTACCTCGAACCGCAATAATCTGCTTACTGTACCGATTTAAAAGCTCAGCCACTTGTGCTGGGTTATAACCTTCTGGAATCGGATTTCTTGGTCCGTGGTAGAGAATGTCTCCCAACAGAACCAAATGATCCGCTCCAGATTCAACAAACAAATCGATGGTTTCTCTCGTCGCAGGTAAAGAGCCATGCAAATCTGAGGCAAAAAATAGTTTCAAAGCATTATCTCCTCATAAAAACAGAGGCTATTCTACGCCATTCTTACTACAGCTCAACTTACTGGTTACGAACAAAATCGATCAACATTGGCAGTAAATAAACCCACGCAGCATAACCAGCGCCTACAAGTACCAACAACCAAAAAACCATTGAGATAAACTTCGACTTTGCTAAGTGATTCAGCGGATCCGGCTCCCCACACCCAGGACAGGTATGAGCTCGTTTAGAAATCTGTTTCTCACAGACCGGACAAGCAACTAAAGGCATGATAAAAATCCTCGACTATAAGCGTAAGGCACAAAGGATAAGTGCCAACGGACACATATGCAACATCACAAGTAATCAATGCAATATAGATGGATAACTGTCGCCGATCTGAGAGAAGTAAAGCTGAGCCTCGATTTACCTTTCGACTTAATCTCTTACCATGCCATTGATTACGATATTGTTGTAACTGACCATACCAATCACCTCGCCGTCTTCAATAACCGGAGCGCGACTAATGCCAAACCGTTCAAACAATCTGGCGCAATATTTCACGTTCATGTCCGGCCCAACACACAGAGCTGGCTTGGTCATAATCTCATAAATATTGGTTCGTTGAGGTGCACGGTTATTCGCCAGCACTTTTTTGGCAATATCATTCATTAATACTATGCCGAATTCATCATTGTCATCGCGCTTTTTAACCACCAGCGCTTTCACTTGATATTTTTTGGCTAGTGTAATCCCTTCGTACACCGTCATCAGCCCATCTACCATAACGTAAGTTGCAGCCATGACGTCTCGAACCCGTACTATCGCCTGATTACTCATAACTCGTCCTCTACAACCTTAGCCAATGTCTCTACCTGATGGGCGACGCCGACCGCATCTTCAATATCAATTTGAATCGCAATGCCCTGTCCGGATTCCTTGTCAAATTCACCGACATCGCTGATGGTTTCTAAAATGTGTCGAGAGAGATGCTCCTCGACCACAAACAGCAGAACATCTTTTTGTACTTCCAAGGTCAATCCAAAAAAAGTTCGCTTCTGGTTTAACCCTTGCCCTCGAGCATTATTAATTACCGTAGCACCCGTTGCTCCAGCATCCCGAGCAGCATCAAGCACCTTATCTGTTCTGGCATCCTCAACAAACGCAAGTATCAATTTAAAGCGCATTTTCTTCGTCCTCCGAGGTGTCTTTATTAAGCCATTGAGTAATTTGCGCATATCCCATGACGGATATCATCGGAAACAAACTGGCAAAGGCAATCAAACCAAAGCCATCTATCATAGGGTTTCTCCCGGGCACAGTAGACGCCAGGCCTAATCCCAGAGCGGTCACGAGCGGTACAGTAACAGTCGATGTCGTCACACCGCCAGAGTCATAAGCCAAAGGGACGATCATCTGAGGGGCATAAAAGGTCTGGGCGACGACTACGATGTAACCAGCCATGATGTAATAGTGAATAGGGTCCCCGACAACAATCCGGTAACTGCCCAATGCAATACCAATCGCCACACCTAATGCAACCGCGACACGCAGACCATTCACGCTAATACTGCCACCGGAAACTTGATTCGCCTTGATTGCTACCGCAATTAATGACGGCTCTGCAATTGTTGTACTGAAACCAATAAAAAATGCGAAGGTGTACACCCAATAATAGTCGATCCACTCCAGTTGCTGCCCTACTGATACTTTGAACTCTCTGACAAAATCCGGGGTAGTAAGTTGTACCGCCATGGTTTCGCCAAGCGGAAACAATGCCATTTCCAACCCGAGCAAGAACAGGGATAAACCCAAAATGACATAGGCAAAACCAAACAGCACTTTTCTCAGGTTATTCACCGGACGGCGAAGTACCGCGAGTTGAAAACCAAAAATGATGGCAGCAATTGGGATAACATCGCGAATAGTGGATAGAAGCGTGTCAAAAAAGTGCTCGAACGAAATCATGCCACGACCATCCCATAAACCATGACAAACATCATTGGCAGCAACGAGGCAAAAGCAATCAATCCAAATCCATCGACCATGGGGTTGCGTCCTTTAATTGCTGAAGCGAGACCGACCCCGAGCGCGGTCACCAATGGAACGGTGATGGTCGATGTCGTTACTCCTCCCGAGTCGTATGCCACGCCAATAATCGACTCAGGTGCAAACCAAGTTAACACTACGACGCCCACATACCCGCCTATGATCATGTAATGGATAGGCCAGCCTTTTAGAATACGAAGTACACCAACCACAATAGCGATGCCGACAGACAACGCCACAGTTACCCGAAGCCCAGTACCATACTCCTGGATCGCCAACTCCGAGTTGTTAATCATTCCTCCCTCGGCCGCCACCCGAGCCGCTTTATCTGCAACGGCAGTCAGTGCAGGCTCGGCAATTGTGGTGCCAAACCCTAAACAAAACGCAAAAACTAAAAGCCAAAAAACGCTGCCTTTTTTCGCAAACGCCTGGGCCATGCTCTCGCCTATCGGAAAAAGGCCAAGCTCTAATCCAAAAATAAAAAACGTCAATCCTAGTACGACGAGCAGTAAACCAAAAAGAATAGAGACTAGGTTAGGCAAAGGTTCCTGTAATACCACCAGTTGAAAAAAAGTGATGACAAGAACGATGGGCATCAGATCGCGCGCACTGTTAAGGAGAGCTCGAAAAAGAGCAATAAATGCTTCCATATCTTCTCCTTATTGAATGCTTTTGAATAATCTAGTGATAATTAACTGAAATGATTTAACCGACTCATATCAGTCTGACATAAAATTCTTGATGCAAATGTGAAGGAACCAATGTCACCAATAACAACTAGTTACAATTTTTCAATATGTGAAGTTGGTGCGGAGCAAAAGCTTTCAAATCGAATGGTGATTTACGGCGAATACACGGGAGAATATGATCATGCAGCAAACAAAGTGACTATAATGTTTTCATGTTTTTGTCATTCAATGAGACGCCATGAAGATATTATTAACAGGCGGAACAGGATTTATTGGCTCTGAGTTGCTCAAGCTACTCACCACTCATCACGTGGTGCTATTAACGCGTTCACCACAAAAATCGAAACAGCATCTTCAGCATGCTGATGTCGGTAATATTGAATATATAGACTCTCTTGACCAACTTGCCGATCTTAATCACATTGACGCAATCATCAATCTCGCGGGCGAACCAATCGCAGATAAGCGTTGGACTCAAAAGCAGAAAGACAAAATTTGTAAAAGTCGCTGGAAAATAACCGAACAAATTGTCGAACTTATCCATGCGAGCACAAAACCACCATCCGTGTTCATTAGTGGATCGGCTGTGGGCTATTATGGCGACCAACAAGAGCACCCTTTTGATGAATGCCTTCATGTTAACAGTGAAGCGTTTACGCACCTTGTTTGCGAAAAATGGGAGCAGATTGCTAAACGTGCAGAATCTGAGGATACAAGAGTGTGTTTATTGCGGACTGGCGTGGTTCTCGGCCCTAACGGTGGCGCTTTGGCAAAAATGTTACTCCCTTATAAGCTAGGATTAGGCGGACCACTTGGAAACGGCAACCAATACCTGCCCTGGATTCATATCCTGGACATGGTGCGTGCCATCATGTATTTACTGAATACCCCTCATGCCCATGGCGCGTTTAACATGTGTGCTCCGCATCCAGTAAGCAATCGCATTTTCAGTGCGACATTAGCAAAAACCCTGAAACGACCGCACATACTGTTCACACCTCAGTGGCTCATGGAGTTGGTGATGGGGGAATCAGCTTGTTTGTTGTTTGACAGCATCAGAGCAAAACCGAAAAAACTGACAGAATTGGATTTCCAGTTCAGCTATTCGAGAATTGAACCCGCACTTAAGCACTTGCTTCATGAGCGAAGCTGTTGAATGATAAACGTTAATATACGTTTATTCTGAGCTTAATTTATGAACAGGTCGATTCTTATCACTGGTTGCTCAACCGGTATTGGTTATGTGTGCGCTCATGCCCTGAAAGCACAAGGCTTTAATGTTATTGCCTCGTGCAGAAACCCTGACGATGTCCAGCGACTGCAGGCCGAGGGCTTAACCTGCATACAACTCGACCTCAATGACCCCATCAGCATCACGCAAGGCGCTGAGCAGGCGATAAGTTTAGCTCAGGGGAAACTGTACGCTTTGTTTAACAACGGCGCATACGGCCAGCCAGGAGCATTAGAAGACCTTCCAACCGAAGCGCTCAAAGCTCAATTCCAAACCAACTTTTTCGGCTGGCATCAACTGGTACAAGAGGTTCTTCCACACATGCGCTCCCATGGCGAAGGCCGCATCATTCAAAACAGCTCAGTACTTGGCTTTGCCGCTATGAAATATCGCGGGGCTTATAATGCGTCAAAGTTTGCTCTGGAAGGTTGGACAGATACCTTAAGACTTGAACTGGCCGACACCAATATCAAAGTTGCGCTTATAGAGCCGGGCCCAATCGAAACTCAATTTAGACAAAATGCGCTTGCCGCCTTTGAAAAGTGGATCAACACAGAATCCAGTCCACATCGCGTCGCCTATGAAGCTCAGAAACAGCGCCTGGATAATGACAAATCAAACAATAAGTTTGTGCTACCAGCAGAAGCATGTATTGACCCGGTACTACATGCACTCACTAGCGATTCACCCAAAATCCGTTACCGTATTACCACACCAACCAAGCTGTTCGCAGTGTTGAAGCGGGTGTTACCAACTCGACTGCTCGATAAAATTTTGCGACAAGCAGCATAAAATTCTTTTGTCGTAGTGTAATTTCATCGTAACAATGTGATGTCATTATGAACATGTAGGTTAAAAAAACCTCACCTGTTCGAATCAATATCTAGGCAAACCTCACGCCACAATGAATGCGTTTTGTGTACAGGTTTGATTAGATTTGGTATCGCCACCCGATCTGTTTTGTAGCAATACTTTGTTCCAATGCGAGACAATAATGACATTAAATCAGCTTAACTGGCTTAGTGTGGGTGTAGTGGTGACCTTGTTCATCCTATTCTGATACCACACCCTGCATAATAAAAACGATAATCACAGTGCAGGAATCGCCACTTTAATACGCTATTAGGACAGCGCTGCTTGGGCAGCGTTTTTCCTTTCTACGTAATCTAAATCTCACCAATTCATACATCTCGATGTTATTTAGCGATACTGCTTGATTTTCCACTAAATCAACTCCATATCTACAAGCAACGACAAGAAACAAAAGCAAGGATACTCTGATGCAATCCCCATTTATCGTTGAGATCACAGAACAGAACTTTCGCGAAACGCTTGAAGGATCAATGAACACGCCCGTTCTGATCCACTTTTGGGCTAATGCTCAGCCAGAAAGCGCACAAATACTCCCTGAGTTACAAACGCTTGCTCAACAGTACAATGGTGCTTTTACCCTTGCTCTACTTAACTGTGAAGACCAGCCAGCCTTAGCGTCTCAATTTGGCGTTCAGGTACTTCCGACGATTGCATTGTTTATTAATGGTCAAGCTGTCGATGGATTAGGTGGCCCTCAACCGATAGACGCCATCGCAGCCATGCTTCAAAAGCACCTACCAAGCCCAGATGAGCAACTACTTAAACAAGTTACTGAACTATTGCAACAAAGTCAGCACGCAGAGGCTCTGAGTATCATTCACACGCTTCCTGCTGAGCTGCAATCTCGTGGCGATGTCAAACTTGCTACGGCAGATTGCTTATTGGAAACGAAACAGTTTGATGTTGCTCAAGAGCTATTAGGATCTATTCCACTTGAGTATCAGGATAATTACTACAAGGGCTTAATCGCCAAGCTAGAATTGCATCTTCAAGCGGCAGACAGCCCAGAACTTCAGCGCTTAGAACAAGAGTACGCAGCAAATACAGACAATCTGGAACTGGCCTGTGAGTTAGCGGTTCAGTACAACCAAGTTGGTCGTGATGAAGAAGCATTAGAACTCCTTTGGAACATTCTTAAGGTGAACTTAGGTGCTCAGGATGGCGAAGTGAAGAAAACCTTTATGGATATTCTTAGCGCGTTAGGTCAAGGAAATGCTTTAGCGGGTAAGTACCGTCGTCAACTGTACTCGATTTTATACTAAGTTCGTCAAAATATAGATTTGAGATAAAGGCCGGACTATTTCGGCCTTTATTTTGCCTCACATCAAACTACTTTACCTGTTCTCACTTCTTAAATTGTCTAATCGTGATAAATGAGTAAAAATGAATCAGACTTTATGCATTTAAGGGAATATTCCATGCCAATTGATTCGTTGATTACTATCGGTATTTTTGTTGTCCTTGCCATTATTATTCTTTCATCCGCGATAAAAACCGTTCCTCAGGGGAGCAACTGGACCGTTGAGCGATTTGGGCGTTATACCCACACTCTCAAACCCGGGTTAAATTTAATCATCCCTTTCATCGATCGTGTTGGTCATAAAATAAGTATGATGGAGCGCGTATTAGATATCCCGGCACAAGAGGTCATTAGTAAAGATAACGCCAATGTCACTATTGATGCCGTCTGTTTCGTACAAGTCGTAGATGCAGCGAAAGCTGCCTATGAAGTTAATGACCTAGAGCATGCGATTAGAAACCTCACTCTCACTAATATTCGTACTGTATTAGGCTCAATGGAACTCGATGAGATGCTCAGCCAGCGCGATATGATCAACTCAAAGCTCCTGCTCATTGTTGACCAGGCTACCAACCCTTGGGGTGTAAAAGTGACGCGTATTGAAATAAAGGATGTACAGCCACCAGCTGATCTAACCGCCGCGATGAACGCCCAAATGAAAGCCGAGCGGAACAAACGCGCAGAAATCCTTGAAGCGGAGGGTGTGCGTCAAGCCGAGATCCTAAAAGCAGAAGGCCACAAGCAATCACAAATACTGAAAGCTGAAGGCGAAAAGCAGTCTGCTATTCTTCATGCAGAAGCTCGTGAACGCGCTGCTCAGGCAGAAGCCAAAGCGACCTACATGGTTTCTGAAGCAATAGCAAAAGGTGACATGCAAGCTGTGAATTACTTTATCGCTCAGGGCTACACAGACGCAATTAAGAGCATTGGACAGGCTGAAAACGGTAAGATCATCATGCTACCTCTGGAAGCAACGGGGCTAATGGGATCCGTTGCAGGTATTGCTGAAATGTTTAAACAACAAAACAAAGAATAAGACCTGCCTATGGATTTTATAAGCTTACTTGATGGGATCACCTTTTGGCATTGGCTCGCACTGGGGTTTGGTCTACTTGCTTTAGAATTACTCGGAACCGCGGGTTATTTTCTCTGGCTTGGTCTGTCTGCCCTGTTGGTTGGTATTTTATTGTCTCTGATGCCGATTAGCTGGCAGCTACAATGGTTGTCTTTTGCCACGTTCAGTCTTGTCACCACTTGGTTGTGGTGGCGACGTCAATGGAAAAACGACGAACAAGATGATCTCTCCAGAGATCTAAATCAGAAGTACAAGCAACTGATTGGACAAACTCTCACAATAGACGAAGACTTCTCGGTTGGAGTGAATAGAATCCATGTTGCAGATACCACCTGGTCTGCCCAAAGTGACCAAGCCCTTCCTGCAGGGACCAGAGTAAAAATCGTTGCTGTAAAGGGTATTATTTTAGTCATCGAACCGGTTGATGATTAATTTATGTCAAAATAATGGAGCTTACATGGCTCCATTATTATTTCCCCTCACTACTTCTTTTATTTCATCACCTTAATTTAATTCCCAATAAAAATTAAGTTAAAGGTTACTATTATTATCCTATCTATAAATTAAAAATTAATATTAGTCTATGTTATAAAATCAAATAGATATTAAAGAGTCTCGTAACTATATTTACTCTATTTTAAAATTAAAAAATTAACTAATCATGAATAATTTTTTGATCTTTATTGGTCTACATACATACTTAATGAATAAGCATTGTCATTTAGTGCTTATATTTTAGGTAAGTAAAAGATGTACTATGAAATATGATATTGTTTTAGCTTAACGATGTGTACCACTCGTCACCATAAGCATATACCAATAGCCGTGATAGAAACATCATCACACAAGCACTAGTTCAACCCCTTAATGCAATGGCATGCTTATAGTGGAATACGAATACTTAACATCCTAACGAAGCTATATTCAAGCTTAGTCTTCTTTTAAGAATTAATCTGGTTATAAATTAATAGTATAGAGACGACTCTATACTCATTAATAAGTATGAGGTTTACCATGAAACGAATTATTACTTTAATTTTTGCTTGCTTGGTATTTTCTTCTCCTATTTCGTTAGCTCAAAATGCCGGTCATGTATTTGGTGCAGGTGTAGACTGCACTTTTAGTGACGGCACGGTTAAGCAACTTCCTCGAGAATTGTGCAAGATGTATGGTGGAGTATTTAAATAAAGATGAATGTTAATTATACGAAGTTTATCTGAGAGCAACTAAGGCACTCAGATAAACTTCATCATCCTCGCCAAAAATGCCGCTTCATTGTTAGGAGTAAACTAGAGCTTGTAAAAGTCAGAGCCGATAAAAGCTTCCCAACCTCTCTGCCACTCAGCTTTAATCATGATTTCTTGAGGTTGACCGCTACACTGTCCATCATAGCGGATGCCTTGTCTACCCCTCTCAAAAGCTTTAAACGGGTCACAATACTCCGCTTTACCCGCTTTATAGCCATTTTTATATGACTGCTCATCAAAAGCCACCGACTCTTTGAGCGTCTCTAAAATTCCGTTGTCATACGAGTATCCGTTAGCTCCGAATCGCTCGCCTTGACCATACCAGTATTCTTCGGCTGTTTTAGGATTGCTGCTGCATGCTTGTAGAGTAAGAACTAAGACTGAAACTAAAAGAACTTTCTTCATAAAACCACCTAATTACATAATGAAGAGGTACAGTGAAAAACTGATGGCTAAGAACAAAAAAAGCTGGGCGATTGCCCAGCTTCTCCTTTATTCACTAATTATTTTACGCCGAATGGCATAGTTAGAATTAGTTTAAAGTCTGTCTCATCGTTAAATGCGTTTGAGTATGGACCCCAATCTGGCGCATCTGAATCATTGTAGAAGTTAGTGTAGTAGAAGCTTATGTTAGCATCTTTAAGCGCGCCACCTTGAATAGCGTAGTTTGCGAAGAAGCTGTATGCGTACTCTACCAACTCATCGTAACCTGAAGCTTTCGCTCCAGCGCCGTATGCACCGCTTAGACCCGCGCTAAACCCGTTACCACCGATGTCAGCAAAGTCACGAGAAGCAGATAGGAAGAAGGCGTACTCACCATCGTGGTTAAAGTCAGAACGATTGTTCCACCAAACGTCGTATGAACCGTTTGAACCACCGTATTGCTCAGTCAGACGGTAAGCCATGTTACCTACTTGACCACGCTTGTCATCAGAGTCTGCTGATGTGTATGTTGCGTCAGCACGGAAGCTGTATTGACCCATTGATTTAGACGTTAAAAGCGCTACCTGGAATGCAGTGCTGTCGTATTGGTTGTCATCATCAACTACGTACAATTGCGGAGACCAGTATAGACCACCGTCTGTTGTACCTTTCACTTTGAAATGGAAGTTCTTACGGTCGCCATCAGTCAGGGCACCGTAACCTGCGTCAAAAGAGATGCCGTTGTCTAGCGCGTAACGAGCACCGAATGAGTAAGCATCGCCTACGTCTTTACCTGCCCCCCCCCAGAACGTACCTTCGTTGAACTCGTAAGTTTCTTTGAACCATGGAGCCTTGTATTCATCTGCGTAAACAAAGCCTAAAGCAAGTTTGCCAAAGTTCGCGCCAATTTGACCACCACGGTATGTACCTGGAGCAAATGACCAGTTCACACCTAGCGTGCTAGGAACAGATGGTTGGAAATAACCTAATTTAGCGTTAAAGTTTTCACCGAACTTGAATTTCAGTGCCGCTGACGCGAAAGATACACCGTTGTCAGTTTTGTATGAATCACATGAATCACCAGCACCGTAAGGAGAATCACAGTCAAAGAAGTTCATTTCGTGTTCAAATGAACCACCTGTATCTTCACCAGCCCACATGTCGAATGTAGAGTAAATTACTGTATCGAAACCGATTGTGTCAGCCACGTAGCCAGAGTGGAAGCCGAGGTTGGCAAAAATTGAGCCGTGGTCTAGGTTTGTAACTTTAGAAGTATCATTTCCGTTTGCATCCATACCCGCGCGGTCACGTGCACGCATAAAGAAGTTAACGTTACCGCTGATAGTAGATTCAGAGAAAAACTCTGAAACTGATTCCGCGTAGGCTGGGCCGACTGGATCTTCAGCCATTGCAGGAGCTGCAACTACTGCCCCCATCATTGCCGCAGTTAGGGCAGATACCTTAAAAAATTTGTCCATGGATAAACTCCTAAAAATAGATATAGCTGTTTTTTTATCTCACCTTTAGTTGGCCGCCGAAGGAGAGAAGTAATTTCGTGGTAAAGCTTCGTTATTTCTAACTGGGCTTTTTTAGTTCCTGCATACACACCGTGTATAACACGTTATTAAGACTAACTTCGCGACTAAAAACATCCAAATGGAACTTATTTTTTTTCTAAAAAAATATGAGCCACAACAAAGTTCCATATAAGTTATTGATCCAGATCTTATTTTTACAACCCTTACATCAATAAAGAAAAATAACTTTATAAATCAATAATATAAATACAATCACAAGACTCAACATGAAGTGCCTCGCAGAGTATGAAACAAAACAATTTCAATCCGCAAAGGGGAGATCTTGATCACTGAAAAGATTAAATCATTCTAATAATAGAAATATTAGAACTTAATAAGAGGCATTAAAAAGCCCCAGAAGCTTAGCTACTGGGGCTTATTAGAAAGGTATTTAGGTTTTGGCTAAACTTAATTCATTAAGTCGAGTAAGTCTTGTTCGGTTTTAATTTCAATTCCCAAGTCTTGCGCTTTTGCTAATTTAGAACCCGCATTTTCACCTGCGAATAAAATATCCGTTTTCTTCGAAACACTGCCGGTAACTTTAGCACCCAGCGCCTGTAGTGCCTCTTTTGCTTCGGATCGCCCTAGTTGAGAAAGCGTACCAGTTAGTACAACCGTTTTGCCTTCTAACGGCAGTTCAACACCTTGTTCAGGAGCACTAATTTCTGGCCAGTGAATACCTTGCTCTAGTAAGTCTTTCACTACTGCTTGGTTTTGCTCTTCACCAAAGAAGGTGGTGATATGCTTAGCAACAATGACGCCGATGTCCTGAACTTCAATCAACTGTTCTTCTGTCGCAACCTGAATCGCTTCTAGCGTTTTGAAATGCTGCGCTAAGTTAGCGGCTGTCGCTTCGCCGACTTCTCGAATGCCTAGTGAGTATAAAAAGCGAGGTAATGTGGTTAACTTCGACTTGTCTAACGCATTCACAATATTCTGCGCTGATTTTGGCCCCATACGCTCTAAAACCGTCAAAATGCCTGCAGACAACTTAAACAGATCCGCTGGAGTTTCGACCATTTCTCGATCAACAAGCTGTTCTATCACTTTATCGCCAAGACCATCGACATCTAACGCTTTACGCGACACGAAATGCTTGAGCGCTTGTTTACGCTGCGCCTGGCAAACCAAACCACCCGTACAACGGGTCACAGCCTCTCCCTCAATTCGTTCGACATGCGAATCGCAAACAGGGCAGAGCGATGGAAACACAATCTCGCGCGCGTTTTCTGGACGACGCTCGCGGATCACTGAAACAACTTGGGGAATCACGTCACCAGCACGGCGGATCACAACTTGGTCACCGATTTTTACTTGAAGACGTTCAATTTCATCAGCGTTATGCAGAGTAGCATTACTTACCGTCACACCGCCGACAAAAACAGGTTCCAGTTTAGCGACTGGCGTAATCGCACCAGTACGCCCTACCTGAAATTCCACATCATTCAATGTGGTGATTTCTTCTTGCGCCGGGAACTTATAAGCAATAGCCCAGCGAGGAGCTCTAGCAACGAAGCCCAGTCTTTCTTGGATCGCAATATCGTCGATTTTTATAACGACACCATCAATCTCATATGGCAAAGCATCACGTCGCTGTAAAATATCTTGGTAGTACGCTTTGACATCCGCCAGGCTATCTACTCGCTTAGTCTCAGGACACATTGGCAGCCCCCATGACTTAATTTGCAGAAAGCGTTCATAGTGACTAGACGCTAATTCCGCTCCCTGAACAACACCCACACTGTAGGCATAGAAACTAAGCGGACGCGAAGCGGTAACACGTGAATCTAACTGACGTAAGCTACCAGCTGCGGCATTACGAGGGTTAACAAAAACTTTGTCTCCCTTTTGACGAGCCAGTTCGTTGAGTTTTTCAAAACCCGCCTTAGGCATAAAAACTTCACCACGAACTTCAAGACGCTCAGGCCAATCATTTCCTCTTAATTTGAGAGGAATGGCGTTGATGGTACGAACGTTTTCAGTAATGTTTTCACCGGTTGTACCGTCACCACGCGTCGCGGCCTGGACAAGAACACCGTTTTCGTACAATAGGCTTACTGCTAAGCCATCCAGTTTTGGCTCACAACAGTATTGTTTAACACTTTGATTGCCAACCCTGTCTTGTGCTCGTTTGTGGAAGCTATCCAGCTCGCTGTCGTCAAAAGCATTGTCTAATGACAACATCGGAACTTCATGCTTCACTTCGCTAAATTCAGATAAAGGTTTTCCACCAACACGCTGGCTAGGCGAATCTACTGTAACTAGGTCTGGGTGTTGAGCTTCAATATCCAGCAATTCACGCATGAGTCGATCATATTCAGCATCCGGAATCTCTGGGTTATCTTCCACGTAGTAACGAACGGCGTGGTAATGCAACGACTCTTTTAATTCTTCTAGTCGTTGAAGTACTGATTCAGACATATTAAAGCCCCGTGTGTTGTCAATCGATGAGGTTGGGAATCGAAGAAAAAGGGCTCCAATCGGAGCCCTTTTAAAAATTGGTGTTAAGATTATGCGTTCGCCGTCTTAAACTCAACTATTTGACGTCGATAAGCCGCTAATCGGTCAGGAGTCATCAAGTTTCTTTGGTCATCAAGAACATTACCTCCCATGTCGTCAGCAATCTGTTGTGCTGTACGAAGCATCAGGTTGAAGTTCTGTTCCGCTTCACCAAAACAAGGTAGCGTCATAAAGAATGAGATGCCTTTAGTCGTAAACTCCGCAGGGTCTCCATGCTCTAAGGTTCCCGGCTGCATCATATTAGCAACGCTGAACAACACTTTTCCGTTACCCGACAGATCAACGTGTCGATGGAAGATATCCATCTCGCCATAAATTAGGCCATTTTGCTTCATGCTATCAAATAGCTCAGTGCCAACGAATGGTTCTTCACCCGCACAATGCACATTGAGAACAATCACCTGCATTTCTGGCTCAGGTTTAGGCTCTTCTTGCGGCTCAGAAACTGCTGCAGGTTGCTCTGCGACATGCATTTCAGCCTGCGGTTCTTCAAACGCTGAAGGTACCGTTTCCTCAACTACTGGCTGAACTGGCTCTTGCATCACAGGTTCTTGAACTACGACGTCGTCATCATGACTCTTCTGCGCAACAAATGAAGGGATCTCTTCCGGCTCTTGCTTAAATGGCTTGTCTTCCGGGACACCGCCAAGCAAAGGATCCGCCTCAAACTTCGAATCAAACGCATTGTCCATACCGAAGTCTGGTTCTTTGCGGTCTTTACGAATAATTTCAAAATCGTCTTCAGGAGCAGAGGCGAAGCTTCGCTCTTGCTCTACTGAATCTGCATCCCCTTGGTCAACCTCTAATTTACCCAGAGGTTTGTTACCAAATTTCGCTTTGCCTTCCTTCTTACTGCTCCATAAACCATGAAACAGTAATGCCGCAATGGCTAAAACGCCAACAACAATGAGTACGAATCGCAATTCCTGCATTATTTACTCTCAATATACTTGTTTGTACTACTCGCAGTTCCTTGAGCAGCAACCCAAGTGTAATTATTCTGAATGATACGTTTACTTTACCAAAACTATATGGAGGTTTAGAACAACTTAATGCAAGAAGTTCACTTTTTTGTTGTGATTCTTGCCACGATTCCACTTTACGAGAGGCCTTTTGTTAAGGCATTGAAAGAAAAGTCGCGACAGGTACAATGAGTTTTCTTTCTCTCAACACGAAATGGATATGACGCTAAATAATCAGCCAAGAACCGGATTCGGTTATTTCCTGTATGGAATAAAGCTAGCACTATCTCCAAAGATCAGACGCTTTGTTGTATTACCACTATTAGCGAACGTTCTCCTTGTCGGTGGTGCCATTTTTTATCTGTTCTCTCACCTAAATGTATGGATTGAGAACTGGATTGGTCAATTGCCAGAGTTTCTATCCTGGCTAACTTATGTGCTTTGGCCTCTGCTCGCGCTAACCATACTTGCCACGTTCTCGTATTTCTTTAGTACTTTAGCAAACTTTATCGCTGCGCCGTTCAACGGACTGCTGGCTGAGAAAGTAGAAGAATACCTGACCGGACAAAAAATCAATGATGACGGCTTCACTGCTGTGATCAAAGATGTTCCTCGAGTCTTAGCTCGAGAGTGGCGTAAACTGCTTTATGTGCTGCCTAAAGCGATTGGTTTATTTTTGCTACTGTTGATACCCGCGCTCGGTCAAACGGTTGGTCCAATACTTTGGTTTATCTTTACAGCCTGGATGTTAGCTATCCAGTACTGTGATTACCCGTTTGATAACCACAAAATTCCATTCAACGATATGCGTTACAAATTGAAACAAAAACAAGGCAAAGCTTATGGGTTTGGCGTTCTTGTTTCTGTGTTCACCACCATCCCAATTTTGAACCTTATCGTCATGCCCGTTGCGATATGCGGTGCGACTGCAATGTGGGTCGTTGAGTTCAAGCACCAAAGATAAGCTATGCTTTCCCTGAAGCACGGGAAAGGCATCTGCTTTTCCCGGTTCCCTAGCTGAAATCTGGACAACCTAATAAGATATAACTTTTTAATCCTTTTCCCTTTTTTTTAGACCGAATATTCTTCTAACTATATTCACAAAACGTGTAATGAAGGAACATAACTATGAGCAAGATCTACGAAGATAACTCTCTTACTATTGGTAACACTCCCCTAGTTCGCTTAAACAAAGTGAGCAAAGGCAACGTTCTAGCAAAAATCGAAGCGCGTAACCCAAGCTTCAGTGTTAAGTGCCGTATCGGTGCGAACATGATTTGGGATGCAGAGAAGTCAGGTAAGCTTAAGCCAGGCGTAGAGCTAGTAGAACCAACCAGTGGTAACACAGGTATCGCATTAGCGTTCGTAGCAGCGGCTCCCGGTTACAAACTGACTTTGACAATGCCTGAATCTATGAGCCTAGAGCGTCGTAAGCTACTTAAAGCACTTGGGGCAAACCTAGAGCTGACTGAAGCGGCAAAAGGCATGAAAGGTGCGATTGCTAAAGCAGAAGAAATCGTTGCTAGCAACCCAGATAAGTACCTACTTCTTCAACAGTTCAACAACCCAGCGAACCCAGAGATTCACGAGAAGACGACTGGCCCAGAAATCTGGGAAGCAACTGACGGTGAAATCGATGTGCTTGTAGCCGGTGTTGGTACTGGCGGTACGATTACAGGTACAAGCCGTTACATCAAAGGCGAAAAAGGCAAAGCGATCACTTCTGTTGCTGTAGAACCTGCAGAATCACCAGTGATTGCACAAGCGCTAGCAGGCGAAGAAATCCAACCAGCACCACATAAAATTCAAGGTATCGGCGCAGGTTTCATCCCAGGTAACCTAGATTTAGAGCTTTTAGACCGCGTTGAGCCAGTGACTTCTGAAGAAGCGATTGAGATGGCTCGCCGTCTAATGGAAGAGGAAGGTATCCTTGCTGGTATCTCTTCTGGTGCGGCAGTAGTAGCAGCGAACCGCATTGCAGAACTTCCTGAATTTGAAGGAAAAACTATCGTAACAATTCTACCAAGCTCTGGTGAACGTTACCTAAGTACAGCACTGTTTGCTGGCATCTTTACGGAAAAAGAGAACGAACAGTAATATGTGTTCAAATCAATTTTTCGTCTAAAAAAGCCCCGTTCAGGGGCTTTTTTGTTGATCCCTGCCCCACCTTTGGTAATATCAGGGCGTTTTATTTCTAGCTTCAAAATAAAGAAGCAGAACACAAAAAGGTTTCAAAGTGATTACGCACGCAAACAGTTGCGCAATCGCAAATCTTTTGACTAGTATCAGAACTAACGCGCTTTGAACTCTCCCGTGCTAGCGCACAAGGTATAAAGCAGTTAAGCTCAAACTAGTCACTACTAACAAAAAAATACATTTATTGGGGTATATCACATGTACGAGAAGCAAGTAGAAATCACAGCAGAAAACGGTCTTCACACTCGTCCAGCTGCACAGTTTGTAAAAGAAGCGAAAGCATTCGATGCAGACATCACTGTGACTTCTAACGGTAAAAGCGCTAGCGCGAAGAGCCTATTCAAACTACAAACACTAGGCCTAGTAAAAGGTACTCAAGTAACTATCTCTGCTGAAGGCCCACAAGCTCAACAAGCAGTTGATCACCTAGTTGCTCTAATGGACCAGCTACACTAATCGGTGTCACCTACTCCAAAAGCCATTTTGTGAAAACAAAATGGCTTTGTTGGAAATAGGCTCAAAACTAAGCTAAAACTATTCGTTAGCACACCCATTATTCTCCCGTTTTATAAAGTTGACCAAACTTAAGGTAAGGCTATGATTTCAGGCATCCTAGCATCTCCTGGTATTGCAATCGGTAAAGCACTACTACTTCAAGAAGATGAAATTGTCCTAAACACAAACACTATTTCTGATGATCAAGTAGAAGCTGAAGTTCAGCGTTTCTTCGACGCTCGTGAAAAATCTTCCGCTCAACTAGAAACTATCAAGCAAAAAGCGCTTGAAACGTTTGGTGAAGAAAAAGAAGCGATCTTTGAAGGTCACATCATGCTTCTTGAAGACGAAGAGCTAGAAGAAGAAATCCTAGCACTAATCAAAAACGACAAGCTGACTGCAGATAACGCTATCCACACCGTTATCGAAGAGCAAGCATGCGCTCTTGAGTCTCTAGACGACGAATACCTGAAAGAACGTGCAACTGACATCCGTGATATCGGTTCTCGTTTTGTTAAGAACGCACTAGGCATCAACATTGTTTCGCTAAGCGACATCAATGAAGAAGTTATCCTGGTTGCTTACGACCTAACTCCATCTGAAACAGCGCAAATTAACCTGGACTACGTTCTTGGTTTTGCTTGTGATATCGGTGGTCGTACTTCGCACACTTCAATCATGGCTCGCTCTCTTGAGCTACCAGCGATCGTTGGTACTAACGACATCACTAAACAAGTTAAGAACGGTGACATGCTGGTTCTTGACGCGATGAACAACAAGATTCTTGTTAACCCATCTGAAGCTGAAGTAGAAGAAGCGAAAGCAGTTAAAGCTGCGTTCCTAGCTGAGAAAGAAGAGCTAGCAAAACTGAAAGATCTGCACGCAGAAACGACTGACGGTCACCGTGTAGAAGTTTGCGGCAACATCGGTACAGTTAAAGACTGTGACGGCATCATCCGTAACGGTGGTGAAGGCGTTGGTCTGTACCGTACAGAATTCCTATTTATGGACCGTACTGCGCTACCAACTGAAGACGAACAGTACCAAGCGTACAAAGAAGTTGCGGAAGCAATGAACGGTCAAGCTGTGATCATCCGTACTATGGATATCGGCGGCGACAAAGATCTACCATACATGGATCTACCTCAAGAGATGAACCCGTTCCTAGGCTGGCGTGCAGTACGTATCAGCTTGGATCGTCGTGAAATCCTTCGTGACCAGCTACGTGGTATCCTACGTGCATCTGCACACGGCAAACTACGTATCATGTTCCCAATGATCATCTCTGTTGAAGAAATCCGTGAGCTTAAGAAAGCAATCGAAGAGTACAAAGCAGAACTACGTGCTGAAGGTCATGCTTTCGACGAAAACATCGAAATCGGTGTAATGGTTGAGACTCCAGCAGCAGCTGCAATCGCGCACCACTTAGCGAAAGAAGTGTCATTCTTCTCTATCGGTACTAACGACCTGACTCAGTACACACTAGCGGTTGACCGTGGTAACGAGATGATTTCTCACCTATACAACCCACTATCACCAGCGGTACTAACTGTGATCAAGCAAGTTATTGATGCATCTCACGCTGAAGGTAAATGGACTGGTATGTGTGGTGAGCTTGCAGGTGATGAGCGTGCAACACTGCTACTTCTAGGTATGGGTCTGGATGAGTTCTCTATGAGCGGTATCTCAATCCCTAAAGTGAAGAAAGTTATCCGTAACTCTAACTTCGCAGAAGTGAAAGCAATGGCGGAAGAAGCACTTTCTCTACCAACTGCTGCTGAGATTGAAGCAGTCGTTGAAAAGTTCATTGCTGAGAAAGTTCAGTAATACGTAGTACCAAGTAATTCAATACTTAATGGCCATTAGACGGCGAAAAAAGTCGTCTAATGAGCTATATTGGTATACTATAATTCGACAGAATAAAACTAAACCTTAGGAGCATGACACAATGGGTCTGTTTGACAAACTTAAGAAGCTTGTATCTGATGACAGCGCTGACGCTGGTGCAATCGAAATCATCGCACCACTATCTGGTGAAATCGTAAACATTGAAGATGTGCCAGATGTTGTTTTCGCTGAGAAAATCGTTGGTGACGGTATTGCTATCAAGCCAGCAGGCGACAAAATGGTAGCTCCTGTAAACGGTACTATCGGTAAAATCTTCGAAACTAACCACGCATTCTCTATCGAGTCTGACGACGGTGTTGAGCTTTTCGTTCACTTCGGTATCGATACAGTTGAACTTAAAGGCGAAGGCTTCACGCGTATCGCTGAAGAAGGTCAATCAGTTAAAGCTGGCGACACTATCATTGAATTCGATCTAGCTCTTCTTGAAGAGAAAGCGAAATCAACGCTAACTCCAGTTGTTATCTCTAACATGGACGAAATCAAAGAGCTGAACAAGCTTTCTGGTTCTGTAACTGTTGGTGAAACTCCAGTTCTACGTGTAACTAAGTAATTATTACTTAAGTTCAAACACGGATAAACGCTGCCAAATGGCAGCGTTTTTTATTGCCTGCTATTTACGTCAGGTCTGTAACTCCAGACTACTGGAACAGTAAATGGTCAGCTTCTCGCGCTGAGATCAAACTGTAGATATTCATACCCCATAGCCTCCTCCGCAACCAATCACACTACACATTGGTATCGCGACTGACAGAGATTTTAACCAGGGAATAATTCGGACTTGTTTTGATTGGACTTCGAAGAGAGGGAGAGAAAAAGCCCCTTTTCCTTTGAGAGAACTGGGGCTAGGTTGGTTGCCAGAACCTATGTGGAGATCAAGAGAAATGAACACATTTCCGGCATACCGGGTGCAACTTTACATTGAAAATGATTGGCAGGTGAGAGATGAGAGAGCCGCTCATTCTGTTATAAAGTTGCTTGCCAAAAGCCCGTACTCGTATCCACGTCTGGATATGTTGAATACAGGCTCGATAAACTACTGCAATAGTGTCATTGCAGAGTTTGGCAACTGTTTCGCTTGAGCAAGAATCGATGTACCTGCCTGTTGCAAAATTTGTGCTTTAGTCATTTGCGTGGTTTCTTTCGCAAAATCAGTATCTTTAATTCGGCTGTTTGAAGCGTCGACATTTTCCTGGATGTTCGCCAGGTTATTGATACTGTGGCTCAAACGGTTCTGTTTCGCGCCTAAATCAGCACGTTGCGAGTCGACATACTTCAGCGCAGAATCCAATACAGAAATCGCATTTTGAGAGCCCTGAACCGTCGTCATATCAATATCTTGTACCGATGTTCTCACTGGTTCGTTGTTTAAGCCTAACTCAGATGCGAGACCACCGGAGATAGAAATATCGCCTTGAACATTTGGATGAGCCACAAAAATCTGTAGCTTGCCATCTTCGCTCACTGACGCGTTAATCATATCAGACTGGCCGTTGATATACGTCGCAAGCTCTTCAATGTCATCACCCGCTTTAGCCGTAATGCTAATGTCTAGATCATCAACATTTCCGTTCTCATCCTCGCCCATACCCGGCAGGGTAATGTTGAGATCTGCTTTAGTCGGATCGACACTCCAATCTTTGCCCTTACCAGATTCAGAGAAGAAGGTTACGCCACCCATACGCGTATCGTCAGCACGGATACTGGTGAGGCCCATGATCATGGCTTCACCCGAGCTAGCACCTATCTGGAATGCCGCGTCACCAAATGAGCCGTTAAGTAGACGACGACCACCGAATGAGGTCGTTTCTGCAATTCGGTTTAACTCATCAATCAGAGCAGAAGACTCTTGGTTAATCGCTTGGCGCTCTGCCGGAGAGTTAGTCCCGTTCGATGATTGAATCGCAAGATCGCGCATACGTTGCATCACTGATGAAGCTTCATTCATCGCACCTTCAGCTGTCTGCGCAATCGAAATACCATCGTTCGCGTTACGCATAGCCACATCCAGACCACGAGATTGCGCGGTAAGACGGTTCGAGATCTGTAAACCAGCCGCATCATCTTTCGCACTGTTAATCTTGTGACCTGTAGATAAACGCTCCATCGAAGTATTTAACTCGTCAGTCGCTTTATTTAAATAACGCTGCGCGGTCATCGCGGAGACGTTAGTACTAACTGTTACAGCCATTTTGCTCTCCTTTTGAGTTCGCAAGCTTTTGCGAAGCGGCCAGCTTTACTCTCATTTGGATAAGCACTGACCGTAAAAATTACCCGCTAAATCTACCTGGATGCAGGGTTTAGAATTTATAAATCCATACTGACAATCTCAATACAATTTGTATGCCAACTTATGAATCACATAAAAATTAAGCAACAATCCAATTTGAAACAATCAGTTACATCAACAAAGTCGCCTGCTCCATCCACCCAGTAGCGAACACGAGTCACGTATGTTTGCCGCTTTCGGTAACAATATGCCGCTCAAATACCTTAACGCTGATTGGAAATTTCTCGCACTTAAGGCATGGCACATAAGGCATTAAAAACTTTCCAAACCATTCAGATAAAGCTGAGTATCGCACCTAGATATAATTAAATAGCGTTAGGTCTTTGGTTTTACCAAAAGCTTGTTGTGAGGCTTGCAAAGCACGTGAATTCTCACTGAATTCAATCACGGCTTTCGAGTAATCTAAATCTTCAAAATTGCTCTTTGCCTTGGCCAGCGACAGATTAAAGTCTTCGTGGTTTTGCTCCTGAATATCAAGAGTACTTAACCTTGCCCCGACATCGGTGCGCGCCTTGTTGAGATGAATAAACGCCGCCTGAAATTCTTCGGTCATTTGATGTAATTTCGCTGTCGAGGATGTATCCGAAACAGATTGTTCAGACCATGACATGGCTTGCTTAAAGGTGTCGAAAATATTGAAAGATTCACGCTTTTCAATACCAATGCTGTCGCCGGGCGTAATCTGCCCTTTTACCTGCATTTTTAACTCTTTGTACTCAATGCCTTTCTCAGGTGAAAATTCATCCGCTTTAACGACCGAACCATTACGCTCTAACTGGTAGCCAAACTTACCGTTATTCATGTCAACAAACGTCACCCGGTAAGAAGCCGTATCTTCTGTGTCAGCATTGGTTGCTTTGCCTAACAACAACTCTGAACCATTCTGCAACTCGTAATTCGGCTGATAATCACCAAACGGGTTAGGGATTTCCATAAACAATTTGCTGCCAGGGTCGTTCATCGGCATCTCAAGCATGTTGGATACTTTCATCTTGCGCTGATAGTCATCACCGGCGTACTGCACACTGCCGTCTTTGTCGCGATAAAAAGGCTGACTTTTCGACTTTGTACCGGCAAATACATAATTCCCCGACTCATCTTGCGCATTCACCAAGCTCAGAAAGTTATTAGCAATTTCTTCCAGTTCACGCTTCTTAGCTTGTCTGTCCTCGACAGAGAGCGCACCGTTAATCATTTCCATCGTGAGACGTTTTGATTCGTCAGCGAAACTCTCTGCGTTGGCGATGTTCACTTCGTGGTTTTCTAGCCGGTTACGTACCAAAGTTATCGAGCTTAAATACTGCTGTATTTGCTCTTGCTGCTGACCAATATTCTGAACGTAATGCGCAGCCAAAGGGTCATCACTTGGCTTAAGCAACTTCTTACCCGATGCAAGTTGTTCTTGATTGTGATGAACCTTGTTCTCCTGGCGGCGCAAGTCATTTTGTACGGACTGATAGTTATGGAAACTAGAAATTCGGGTTAACACTTATTTCTTCTCCTTACCTCAGTTGTAAAATGGTGTTGAAGGTATCATTCGCCGCCTGCATCACACGTGACGACGCCATATAAGCCTGCTGAAATTTCATCATGTTGGCGGCTTCTTCATCTAGGTTGACGCCAGAAATGGACGCTACACGTTCTTGTGCGGATTCATGTTCCAGCTGAGCAACCGATGCCAATCGGTTAGCCGTTGCCGATTTTAGCCCCACCTCGGTATTTAGATTGTGGTAAACATCAATCAGAGTGCTTGACTGGCCATCCATCATTTTGTCAGTCTGCAACTGCTGCATTTTCCTCAAGTTGCCGTTGCCACCTGGCGAAGGTACTAAGTTGGCCGTAAATTTGTCGTTCAGCAGTGCGCCTTCCGTGAGCTCAAAGATCGTTGCATCACCATTTTTATACAACGGATGGTTCTTCGGCACTGAAATTTCGATGATTGGATTGTCTTTATCCAACGGATAGTCGTACTTATCGGACAACAAATTGCCTTTGTTATCAGTAATTTTTAACCACGCTTTGTCATGTTTTTCGTCCGCAGGCTGTACCGTCACCTCAAACTCTCTAACGTCACCGGCTTCATGAATTTTGAATTTGGCGCTGCCTTGAGCAAACGTGGTAGAGGCTTCATAACTTTGCGCCGCAATGGATTTTGCGTCGTTGGTTTCCATTTTTATGATGGCGGCACCGCTGCGGGTAGGACGTAAAAGTACGCGTTCGCCAGTGGCAAGGCCTTCACCAATTTGAACGTTCATACCGTCCAACACGAAGGAAGAATCCGACTGATCGATATCAAGCTTAAGCTGCTCACCCTTAGGGGTCGTGACGCTGTACTGGTCGCCATCATAGCGCAACGTATATTCCCCGCCTTTGAGTGCAGAGATATCATCCACATAAACCGCGACTTCTGCCTGAGAGTCAGGCGCGGCGAACACTCGTGACTGAGCAACCAGATCCGAGTTAATATCGGTAAATACCTCTTTACCAATTTTGCCGTTGAGATCCAAACCTTGGGATTGCAACTGATTCACTTTATATGAAAAACCGGTAGCCAATCGGCCCATCTCATCAAGTAACTGTGGAATGTGCTGGTCACGCATATTGAGTAGAGCGCCCATTTTTCCGTCGATGTCGTCTGATTGAATCGCCTTGATGCCGCCACCTTCCACCATGGCCAAACGTCGCTGGAGAACGTCTGGATACCCATCAATCATTTTTAACTGACTGGCTTCGGTGCCTGAGACTAAAGTGTGGCCATTACCAATGTGGACGTTAAACCCTTCCGCATTTTTGCGCGGGGTAACTGTGACCTTGGTGTATTCAGACAGTTCCTTAATCAGCTTCTCATGTTGGTCCATCAAATCATTGTGCGGCCCCGGAGTACGCATCATTAGACGGTGAGTATCGCGAATCTCCAGCGCGATCTGGTTAATGCGCTCTATCCCCATATCCAACTTTTTGTTGGTTACATCAGACTGTAATCGAACCGTTTCATGGAAATCGTTCAATGTGTCAGAAAAGATCTTTGACTTCTCAAGCACCACTTTACGCGCGCCTAAATCATTTGGGGTGTCAGACATGGTTTTAACCGCATCAAACCATTCATTGAGGTTTTCAGGGATCTTCTTCGAGGCAACCGAGCTCAGCATGCCTGACAGCATGTCGAGATTATCTTGAGTATCGGTTTTGTTGGCATTGTTGGTCGATGCCATATTGAGTTCATTAACGGCAAACTGATCCCAAGAGCGGCGAACATTTTCCACATGTACGCCCATGCCATAAGTGGCTCCGCCAAACTGACGCGGATCGTTAGTGCCTTGAACCACAGACTGACGGCTATAACCCTCTGTATTAACATTAGAAATGTTATGACCAGTGGTATTCAATTGTCTCTGAGCGGTAAGCACACTTTGAGTACCTACATTCAGAAGATCTGACGCCATACATGCCCCCAAAAACGAAAAAATCGGTAAAAGTCCGACTGCCTACACAAACAAAGCAAAAGGTATGCCAAGCAAAGAAACAAGTAGGAACTATCGATAAAATAAAGGCTTGCACAATGGCAAGCCTTAAAGATGAGAAAAAACAACGAGGGACTACATGCTTTCTATTTTCTGCTGCACTTGCAGAACTTTATCCGCGTAGTCAGGGTCAGTGGCGTAACCAGCATGTTGAATGTCACGAATGAATGATTCGGAATCGCCACGTCTTTGCAGAGCGACCTCATAACGCGGATTATCGTTTAAGAATCGAACGTAATCGTTGAAGCTGTCTTGGTAGCTTGAGTACGAGCGGAACGCGGCCGTTTCTTTCACTGGCGTATTGTCATGAAACTCTAATGTCTGAGTGGTGACTTTCTCCCCCTGCCAACTGCGATCCGCTTTGATATTAAACAGATTGTTGCTGCTGCCACGTGCGTTCTTAACTACTTTTTGTCCCCAGCCTGTTTCTAACGCGGCTTGAGCAAGAAGCAGAGATGGCTCAACCCCTAACGCTTTAGCTGCCTTTTCTGCATAAGGCATCATTGAACTGACAAAAGATTCTGGAGAATCAAATCGAGTCGGTGCTTGAATGTTAGCTACAGTACGGTTTGGACGTTCTAACTCGCCAGATTCAATCAAACGTTGTTCGGTTTCACGTGCTTTTTTCGGGTCAACACGACGATACTCCACGGCATTATTTGCCGCATCACGCACAGCGGTTTCACTCTTATCGCCGCCCTGTCCTGCTGTCAGCTGAGCGACAATCATATCTGCGAGCCCCATTGAGCCCGAAGCACTCAGTTCACTTGCCATCTGCTCATCCAACATCTGACGGTAAAACTTTTCGTTCTGACTGTTCATGAAGTTCGACTCGAAACCTTCGTTTGCTTCACGCATCGACTTGAGCATCATTGAGGTAAAAATGGATTCGAACTGACGCGCTGCTGCACGCAAGGCTTCCTGCTCACCATCTTTGCCCTCTTTGACGGCTTTTTGTCTTAGAGTATCAAGTGAGCTGATGTCGTGGATAAAGCCGATATCGTTAGGATTCTTAATCATTGCCGCCTCCTAACGACTTAGATGATGATCAACTGGCCTTCAATCGCACCAGCTTGCTTTAATGCCTGCAAAATAGCCATCAAGTCTGAAGGCGCAGCGCCGACTTCATTGACTGCGCGAACCAAATCGTCCAGCGTCAGACCCGGCTCAAACTTGAACATCTTGCCCTGCTCTTCGTTCACTTCAATGTCAGAATCCGGAACAACGACCGTCTGGCCGCCCGAGAAAGCATTCGGCTGACTCACACTGAGATTTTCTTTGATGGATACCGTCATACCACCATGTGTTACTGCTGCTGGCTTAAGGCGCACATGCTTGCCGACAACGATGGTACCTGTACGGGAATTTACGATGATTTTTGCGGCACTATCCGCTGGGTCGAATTCCAGATTTTCAATCGCAGACAGAAACGCCACACGTTGGCTCACATCACGCGGCGCGCGCACACGAACAGATGTCGCATCAACCGGACTCGCCATTTGAGGACCAAGGAAATTATTAACCGCATCGGCCATGCGTTGCGCCGTGGTGAAATCAGACTCTAGCAAGTTGAAAGTGATGTAGTCGCCACGGCCAAAAGGGTTAGGAATTTCACGCTCTACCGTCGCACCACTAGAGATAAGACCGACGGTTGGGTTATTGCCCACAATCTTTGAGCCATCGGCACCTTCCGCACTGAAGCCACTAACGACCAGATTACCTTGTGCAACGGCATACACCTGGCCATCTAAACCTTTTAAGAAAGTTTGCAGTAAAGTGCCACCACGCAGGCTTTTCGCGCTACCAATAGATGACACCGTGACATCGACTTGCTGACCTGGCTTAGAAAAAGGCGGTAATGTTGCCGTTACCATCACAGCGGCAACGTTTTTGATTTTTGGCTTGGTACCCGGCGGCAGTTGAATGCCGAAGTTTTGCAGCATGGCCGCGAAGCTTTGTTCCGTAAACGGGTTAGACTCCCCAGTACCCGGCAAGCCTGAAACTAAACCATAACCTACAAGTTGGTTGCTACGTACCCCTGCCACTTGCGCGACGTCTTTGATACGTGCGGCTTGAACAGCAGTTGAAAACAGCACAGCGCTCAGTAGGAGTAAAAAGAATTTTTTCATGCTTACCTATCTCTCGCAATTAAATTGCCGCAGTACGGCACCTTAAAGCGCTACATTAAAGAATCGTGCCAAGAAGCCAGGCTCTTGCATATCTTGTTGTAACCCGGTGCCTGAATACTGAATGCGGGCATTCGATACCCGGTTGGAAGCAATCGTATTGTCAAAATTAATGTCGTCAGGGCGAATGGTGCCACTTAAGCGAATGTACTCATCGCCCGTATTCAGGGTCATCCACTTCTCGCCACGGATAACCAGATTACCGTTGGCAAGCACTTCAATCACTTCGACAGTAATGTAACCGCTGATGCTGTTACTCTGCTTCGCTGAAGAGTCACCAACAAAGCTGTTACTGCTGTTTAAGTCATAAGAAAAGTTGTAATTACCGCCGATTTGCAGCTCTTGACCACCGACTGATAACGGGTCCATGGTCGAATCATTACTTTTCGACAAATCCGCGTTAGCACTCTTAGTCGCGCTTGTGGTTTCATCTAACGTGACAGTGATGATGTCACCAATACCACGAGGTTTGGAGTCGTCGTAAAGATCGGTAATGTGCTCGGGACTGAATAATGACCCGGTTGCCGCAGCATAGTGTTCCGGTTTCTGTTTGGGATGGATTGGAGCCCACGCAGGATCGCCAGCCACCGGATCAGTTCTGCCGCGTAAAGTGTCCACAATGCCGCTGCTGTCTTCTGATTTGTCGCCTTCAACGGCATCAACCACCGTCGTTGCTTGAGAGACTTCATCGGTTTCAATTGGCTCTAGCATGGCACAACCAGACATGGTGCTGATAAGTGCAAGCAAGTAAATACGTTTCATCATAAGATCCTTACTCTCGATGCTTAAGCGTTACAACTGCTGGTTCACGAAGCTCATCATCTTATCGACGGATGAAATCACTTTAGAGTTCATTTCATACACACGCTGCGCTTCGATCATATTGACCAACTCTTCGGTCACGTTAACGTTCGATGCTTCCAGCATGGATTGGCGAATTTCACCCAAACCGTCCAGCCCTGGTACCCCTTCTTGTGGGTCACCACTCGCGCCAGTCGGCAAATAAAGGTTCTGACCAATTGGCTCTAGACCTCCCGGGTTGACGAAATCGGTAATGGTGAGCTGGCCGACGACTTGGTTGTCTTGCTGACCACGAACACGAACTGACACTTCACCGTCCGTACCCACAGTGATTGAGATTGCGTCTTCAGGAATGACGATTTCTGGCTCTACCGGGTAACCAGAGCCTGATGTCACGAGCGTACCTTCACCATTGAGCGTGAATTGACCATTACGCGTATAACCGATGTTGCCATCCGGCAAAGTCACCTGAAAGAAACCATCGCCTTCCACCATCATATCCAGCGCATTCGTGGTCGTTTGCGCATTACCGTGAGTGTGCACTTTTTGCGTGGCAACCACTTTAGAACCGGCACCCAACATCAAACCACTTGGTAATTCTGTGTTCTGAGAAGACTGACCGCCTGGCTGGTTAATGTTCTGATAAAACAAGTCTTCAAATACGGCACGGCTCTTTTTGTAGCCAACCGTTGAGGCGTTCGCCAGGTTGTTTGAAATCGTTGCGATGTTGGTTTGTTGGGCGTCTAAACCGGTTTTACTAACCCATAGTGCTGGATGCATTGTGAACCTCTAACTCTGTTAACTCATACGAAGCAGTGAATCTGAAGACTTGTCCATCTCTTCAGCGGTGCTCATCATCTTGACTTGCATTTCAAACTGACGCTGAAGGTCAATTAATGCCGTCATTTCACCCACGGCATTAACGTTACTTCCTTCAATAGCACCAGTTTGGATGCCGATGGTTGCGTCTGCTTCGTAAGGCTGGTTTGGAGTTTTATGGCGAAATAAGCCATTGGTGTCTTTAAATAAATTGCGGTCGTCAGTTTTCACAAGCTTGATACGATCAACCACTTGTAATTCTTCTGCTGGGGCACCTTGTGGAAGTACAGAGATGGTGCCATCACGACCGATTTCAATTTTAGAGAGAGGGATAGGTAAAGTAATCGGGGCGTCATTCTCACCCAATACGGCATGGCCACTCGCATTAGTCAGCAAGCCATTTTGATCGACTTTTAAGTTGCCGTTACGGGTCAACCCTTCTTTGCCCGTGTGGTCTAAAACAGACAACCAACCGCTGCCTTCGATAGTAATATCCAAATCGCGGCCAGTGGTGATCACACTGCCTTGAGCAAAGTTATGTCCCGGACGCTCAGTCATGCTAAACACTCGTGAAGGGAGTCCTTCTCCATACGCTTGCATCGAACGAGCCTGTGCCAAATCCGCACGAAAACCCGTGGTGCTCACGTTGGCCAGGTTGTTGGCACGCAATTGCAGAGCCTGCATGTTTTGCTTGGCGCCGCTCATTGCGAGAAACAGTGCGCGATCCATAAATTACTCCCTAAAGTCCTCTGTACTTGAGAGTAAAAGCAATACTTATGCCAAAATAAAATACACTTAATATTCAACGAGTTGATTTAAAATTAAACCAGATAAAGGAAAATTTTCGAGGATAAATCCGGAAAGAGGCAAGTTTTTGATCCTCTGAGCGGCAATGGCGGCAACGTAGAGATCAAATAATACCTAGCCTGAAGTGAGGTATTTTCGGGCTAGATATCTGATGAATGTCATAAAGTCATCAAGCGAGCTGCCGAGCAGCGTCACTTGATAAAGCAGATTATCGGGCTATCGGACTAGCGCTCTAGCGGATCTGCAGAATATTTTGCTGTAGTTGGTTATGCACTTCTAGCGAACGCGAGTTAGCCTGGAAGTTACGCTGAGCCGAAATCAGATCCACCAGCTCCTGAGTCATGTCAATGTTTGACTGCTCCAGTACGCCATTATTAAGGGTACCAAACGAACCTTTATTGGATTCGCCCCAGATTTTGTCACCAGAGAACTGAGTTGAATCCCACTGAGTGCCGCCTTTTTTATCCAGACCTTGCTCATTAGGAACACGAACGAGCGCAACGCGACCCAAGGTAACATTTTCACCGTTTGAATATGTGCCCAACACGCTTCCGTTTTCATCAAAGTCAACTTTGGTCAGGAAACCCGTCGTAGCACCATCTTCATCAAATTTGGTCAGTTCAAATGGCGCCGCAAACTGAGTTGATGCATCCAAACCAAAGTTCAGAGTTTGCATCGGATCAGCACCGTTAAGATTGATACCGGCATTTTCTGCCGCCGCACCACCTTCACCAACCGAAGCACCTAATGCCACTGAGCGAATAGGGTTGCCACCGTTTAGGCTCGCCAGAGTACCATCATTGTTGAATCTCATCGTGTGACCAACATGGCCAGATGCGGTTGTTGCATCACCTTGAGCAATGTTAACCGGCTTCTCACCATCTTTGTCCGTTACCGTGTAGTAGGTATTCCAGGTATTCGGCTGAGTCTGGTCTTTCAGGTAGTAAGTGGTCAACTTGTAAGACTGCCCCATTGAGTCATAAATGGTTGAAGACGTTGAACGGTTATAAGTATCTGGATCAGAAAAATCAAACCGCGTCGGATCTTTCAAATCACCATTAGCAGGTAAGTTTACGCCCACTTCAATGTTCGCCGTTTGTTTTGGCTTACCAAACTCAGCTGGAATATTGATTGGCTGTGGCTCGTAAGATGACACCTCACCAGAGTCTGGATTTACCTCATAACCAAGCAGAAACTCATCGTTCGCCGTTACCATGTAGTTGTCTCTGTTCAAATGGAACGCACCGTTACGTGTCATTTCATTTTGCTGCGGCACGAGACGATCTTTCGCCACGGCGAAGAAGCCCGTTCCTGATACACGCAAATCCATCGGGTTATTGGTGTAAACACTTGAACCTTCGTGGAATTGTTGAGCAACCTGGCCAGCCTGAACACCGCCACCCGGTGTGGTTTTGGCGTTGGTGAACAAAGAGTTTGAGTAGACATCCGCAAACTCGGCACGAGACTCTTTAAAGCCATACGTATTGGCGTTCGCAATGTTGTTACTGGTGGTGTTTAAATCCAATTGAGCGGCGGACAAACCGCTTAAAGATACATATGACATTCCAAAGTCTCCTGATCTCGCGTGTTATGCGTTACGCTTTGCCGACTTCCAATACTTCTGCAAGTCGAACTGGCGATTCAAAACCCGCCAGATTAAGTAATACGTTTCCGTCACCCTTACCGAGTAATACGCTGTTTACATTGGCATAAGTGGAAACTGGGAACTCTTGCGACGCCCCATCAACTAAGCCAGATGCTTTCACTTTGTATTTACCGGCAGGCAATGGATTCCCGCTTTCATCATTACCGTCCCAGAGTACACGGGTGTCACCAGCTGGTTTCGCCCCTACCTCAAAAGTACGAACCAGTTGGCCAGCCTCGTTTTCGACACGAACAAATAAATTGTCGATAGACTGCGAAAGCTTAACCATGGCTGCCATTGGGGCTTCGTCTTGCTTCACACCCGCAGCGCCTGGGACCAACACATCGCGCCCAACCAGAGAAGAAGCCTGTAATGCTTGGTTCGATGTCATCGACGAGTTCAGACTCTCAAATTGAGTGTTCATTTTGCCGATGCCATCAACGGTCGCAAATGACGCCATTTGCGCGATCATCTGGTCATTACTGACTGGCTTAAACGGGTCCTGCTGAGACAATTGCTTGGTGAGCAAAGATAGGAAGTCTTCCTGTTTCAGGTCCTGCTTACCTGTACTCTCTTCCGCTTTTTTGTTCTCTTGTAGGCTTTTGAGCTGGTCGATGTAGGACAAGCCGCTTTGACCAACGTTGTTAAATCCGGCCATACGCTACCTCCTTATCCTTATTGACCCATCTGCAGCGTACGCAGCAGCATTTGTTTACTTGAGTCGGCAACTTGAACATTGGTTTGATATGCGCGAGAAGCCGAAATCATGTTTGCCATTTCTTCCATTACATTAACGTTTGGCTTGTAGATGTAGCCTTGTTCGTTTGCAAGAGGATGATCAGGGTTGTACTCCGCATTTAGCGGTTTATCACTTTCTACAATTCCCAACACTTTTACTGGCACCGTATTACCGTTACGCATGGCGTTACCTAACTCGGCACCAAATACAGCATGACGCGCTTTGTAAGTGTCTTTCGCAGAGCTGCTGACACTATCCGCATTCGCCAGGTTGCTTGAGGTAGTATTCAGACGAACAGACTCAGCGCTCATTGCGGAACCTGTCACATTGAAAACGTTAAATAAGCTCATCTAAATTAATCCCCTTTGATTGCCTTGGTTAAGTTCTTAAATTTGCCACCTAGAAAGTCGAGTGATGCCTGGTGTCTGATTTGGTTCTGCATGAACAGGTTACGTTCTAAATCCAAATCTACCGTGTTGCCATCCCCCGTATCAGGTTGGGTAGGAAGACGATATAGCTTGTCCCCTGTCAACGTTGTAGTGGCAGGAATATGCCGACCATCGGTTCGATTAAGACTAATACTTGCCCCAGATGTTGCCGCTTGTAATTCCTTTGCAAAGTCTAAACCTCTTGCCTTATAACCAGGTGTGTTTGCTTGCGCGATGTTGGTGGAAATCACCTCAGCATTGCGCTCACGTACGCCCACCGTGTGTTGGTGGATGCCTAGTGCATTGTCAAAAGATATAGCCATGTTTGCCTCTACAATTAGAACTGACCGGTATAAATAACTAAATAGCAATTACTATGCCAAAAACTGGCACACGTTTACGGCTAAAAGTTATCGATGCTTTGAATTGCAATATGTAAGCCAAGGTGATTGATGGAATGTCAGTGTCAATCCACTCGGCTTAAGCGTAAAGATACCTTTGTTTGAGGGAGTAGGCAAAAATGAAGGGGAAGATCAGGTATTGGGTTAAGAGAGATCCTAGGTCTTGACCCTAGGATCTTTAAACTATTTCAATTTATAAATGATACCCGGATTACAACGCACCATTTCAAAACGATCCGTCAGCCCGGTTAACGACTCAGATGCCCCCAGCAGTAGATAACCACCCGGATTGAGCTGGTTTGCCATTTGATTGAGTACTTTCGATTTCATCTCCGGTGAGAAGTAAATCAGGACATTACGGCAAAAGATAATGTCAAACTTACCCACCAGCGCGTAGCTGTCGAGCAAGTTTTGCGGGCGAAAGTTGACCAGACGCTTTACATTGTCTTTCACTTTCATGCGTCCATCTCCGTTGTCTTCAAAAAAGACACGACGACGTTCCGGAGAGAGGCCACGCCCCAACGCTAAATTGTCATACACGCCAGCGCGACACATCTCCAGCATACTGCTCGAAATGTCGGTTGCGGTGATAGAAACGCTTGGCAATAATCCCGGTTTACGCTGCTGCGTTTCCAAAATCGTCATTGCGATGGAGTACGGTTCTTGCCCCGATGAACTGGCGGCTGACCAGATTTTAATCGGGCGTTTGTTTGCCGCGACTTCCGGCAATAATTTCTCAGCTAAAACCGTGAACGGATACGTATCTCGAAACCACAGCGTTTCGTTGGTTGTCATCGCATCCACAGCCGCAATACGTAGTTCCCGATTGCGGCCTGAGACCACATTACGCAGCAAATCAGACAACGAAGTGAGCTTAAACTTGGTCACTAACGGACTTAATCGACTGCGCACTAAGTACTGCTTACTATCGCCTAGCACAATGCCACATTGCGCTTCGAGAAAACGGCTAAAGTCACGATACTCTTGATCGCCAATTGTAATAGCAGTCATTCATGTCTCTTTATTGTATTAATGCAGTTTTAACCGCGTTACCCAGTTCGTCTGGATTAAATTTCGCAATGAAGGTGTTCGCTCCCACGCGATCAACCATAGCTTGGTTAAATACGCCACTTAAGGAAGAGTGGAGAATAACATAAAGGTCTTTCAAATCCGCATTTCTGCGAATTTCAGCCGTTAGTGTGTAGCCGTCCATCTCTGGCATTTCGATATCAGAAATCACCAGAGAAATTTGCTCGTAGATGTCACCCTCTCGAGCCATCTCAAGCAAGGTATTGTATGCCTCTTTACCATCTTTCACCGACAACACCTCGAAACCGATCGAACGGATAGCTCGCTCGAGTTGTTTACGTGCAACAGTAGAGTCATCGGCAATCATAATACGGCGTACAATTGGTTTCACCTGCTCTGCCTGAGCGATTTCTTCACCAATCGAAGCGTCCATCGTCTCATCCACTGGCGCAATTTCAGCCAAAACTTTTTCTACATCGAGAATTTCAACGAGCTCGTTATCAATGTTGGTTACCGCGGTCAGGTAATGTGCTTTACCCGCGCCTTCCGGAGGCGGCAAAATCGCTTCCCAGTGCATGTTTATAATGCGCTCAACCGACGATACTAAGAACGCCTGAATGGAGCGGTTGAACTCCGCAATCACCACAAAGCACTTGTCAATTTCCGTGGTTGGGCGGCCACCAATTGCCAGGCTTAAATCAATAACGGATACAGTATGGCCACGAATATGAGCAACACCTTTTACTAACGGATGCAGATTTGGCATTACTGTCAGCTTTGGACATTGCAGCACTTCCCGAACTTTAAATACGTTAATGCCATAACGCTGCCGCCCCATCAATCTAAAGGTCAACAATTCCAATCGGTTCTGACCGACGAGTTGCGTACGCTGATTCACTGAGTCAAGAATCCCCGTCATATGCTCATCTCCATCTCAAACTTTTTGTTTTTAAATGATACTCTACCACTGGCAAGCATTGTTCCAGGGAGACCTTATGGCGTATTTCACTATCACTTCGACTACATTGACTAAAACAATATGTAGATCGGTATTCACAAAGTACGCTAAGGCTATCGGCATTTTGCTCAGTATATTTAGCTTTTTTGTTCATTCAGCCACTGATAATCAGCTCGAGCAGATAAAAATGGCAGCAGAACAACATGTTTTAGCCACCGTCGAGCAACCTGCAGGCGGTGAGTTAACCGTCAATGCAGCAAATATCGACTCACGGATTAAAGCTACCGATTGCCCAGAGCCTCTCGACACTTCGGCTTCAACCACCAGCAGCACGCGCAGCAATATTAATGTATTGGTTGAATGTTCTACTGATGACTGGAAAGTCTACGTCCCAGTGCGTATGTCAGTTTCGGTCCCGATGCTTGTCAGTACTCGCCAGCTCGTTCGAGGGGAAATCATCAGTGCTTCAGACGTCACCACGTCAATGATTGAGTTACAACGCTTTCGCAAAGATGGCTTTACCGACCATTCTCAAGTCGTGGGCGCGAAATTAAAGCGTAGTGTTCGCCTTGGAGATGTCGTGGAGCGAAATGATGTGTGCGTGGTGTGTCGTAACGAGAGAGTGACAATTCAAGCGGTAAAAGCGGGGATGACAATCTCGACCCAAGGCACTGCATTGCAAGACGGCGCAGCAGGTGATCAAGTGAGAGTGAAAAATGATAAGTCACAACGTATAATAGAAGGCATAGTGACTGGCATTGCAGAAATCACCGTCAACTTTTGACCTTCGGCGAACAACAGCACGAGAAGAAAATCGATCAATAAAAGTGCACAAAATGATTAAAGTTATTTTGGCGTTGGTCGATAGTCTGAGTACCAGTATTACGATACAAGGCAAAGGTAAAACATGGCAGGTATAGACAATATACGTTCAGGTCAGATAATGACGACTAATAAAAGTCGCGCACCTGCACGTAATGAATCGAATGCGACCAACACAACAGATTCGCATAAAATGTCAGCGCAACAAGATGCAGTATCTTTGAGCCAACAAAGTAAAGACGTCAATAAACTCCAAAAGGATATGGCAGCTTCACCGGCTTATGACACCGCAAAAGTGGCCGCAATCAAAGAAGCAATCGCAAACGGCTCATACAAGGTTGATCCAGAAAAACTGGCCGACAACATGATAAAGCTTGAAAGCGAATTGCAAGGCAAAATCTAACTGACTTAGGCTCAAGGTAAGTATTCATGGCAGCATTAGTCGATCTCGTAAACTTCCAACTAGAAAATGCAAAAGCACTTTCTGTCGTTTTACGTCAGGAAACACAAGCCATCACTGCGCGTGTTTCTGCTGATATCGAAAGTATTGCCAAACAAAAGATGACACTCATTGATCAATTAAAGACGACTGATCAGCGAATCGCCTCTCACCCGCATGTCAATCAGCTTACCGAAGATGAACACCTAAGTCAGGTTGTAAACCAGATCCAATCTATCGTTATTGATTGCCAACAAGTTAATCAAATGAACGGTGAATCGCTCAATCGAGCGCAGCTGAGCTTCACCAAGCTCAATAACATGCTTCAACGCACCCACGGTAAAGTTGGTATGACTTACAACGCCGGTGGGCAAACTCACACTATTTCGACATTAGGCACCAACATCAAAGCCTGATTTTTCTCTTCGTGATACCCCTATCGTTTATCTACTCTAAGTTTTACGCACAAAAAAACGACCCAATGTTACCAATGAGCCGCTAAAGAGATTATCTGACGTTATTTAGATATCAGAACAGGGTCTGCTGACGCTTCTCAGGTACCTGCTGTACTTCACCATAGTCTCTTAGCTTGTCCATTTTGCGAATATCCAGACGAAGCTCTGTTACATAACTGTCTTCGACCAAGTAGCTTCTCACCACTTCCGCGCCGCGAATAACGCCGTCAACCGCACCGGTTGTGCTTTCCGTCCCTAAACGCTGATCTTGCAACTCTGCTCGGCCACTGACACGCATACCATAGACCTGCTCTGCCAGTTCACGGTAAGCATCAATTTTCGATGCGCGCATTGCTCGAACACGTTTTTCTTCTACAGTGCGACCAGTTTGTTCACTCACGCTGGCATAACCTACGGCCACTAATAGTTCATCCTGACGCATCTGCTGTAATGGTTGGCAACCCACCAGTACCAAGGTGGCGATAATAAATAATAATTTTTTCATGGCTCTGTCCTATGGGCGGAGAATCACAGTGTATGGCTGACGAATCGTCGGGTCTGAACGAATCAGGACGCCATCTTGAGTACGAATACTGTTGAGCGTATCTAAGTCGCGGCCAATACGATCCGCAGGCAAAAAGCCCTGTGCCGTTGCTACAACAATTCGGCTTTGCATCCCTACTACGCGGGCGTTTACAAGCACACCACCTTCCTGGCGTAGCATGGTACCGGTTAACACGTATTGGATTTCCTGCTCTTGAGCGAGATCGCTCCAGTCTCTGCTCAATGCAAAGTCACCTTGTTGAGTGACTTGAATCGAGCCTGTCGTTTTGAAGTCCACCACTTTAAATCCACGACGCTGGAACTGATGGATGAATCCTTCAGATACCGAGTTCCCCAACCAATTGGTTGCATCCATATTCTGTAAATCAACGAATGATGTGATCGCAATAGGCGTACGCGCAGAGACCGCGACGTTAGAAACCATCAACTCTTCCGTCATGCTTTCAATAAAAAAGTCCATCGTATGACGCGGGCTATCCATCAGCATGAACTGACTGCCTGAATAGGGTTCTTTACCATTGTAAATTGGTGAATACGCGCACGATGTCAAAAGCGTCATCATCGATGCGGCAGCAAGCCATTTTTTCATGGATTGATTCTCCAGATAATCTTGGGTGTCACTGTTCCTTATCATTCATGACAAGAAACGAAATCTTGGAACAGTCTTTGCTTTTCTTTTGCCTGTCCAAACTAGAAAGCGCTACCAAACTTCACTGATGTTTGTTTTAGCAATATTTATACCTGAACGGTTACAAGCCATGAAAAAAATATTAATCAGCGTATTATCAATCACTTTCGTTCTGCTTCTGCCTTTTCGCGCAGTCGCCGCGTGGTACGAAGTGACAGGCGTTGCCACGATCGTATCTTCGGACGATGCGGCAAGGCTACACGCCTTAGAGGATGCGCTTTTTAAAGCCGTCAACTTTTCGGGGGCAGATATTGGCAGCATCAGTAATTTAATGCCGCTATTAGAAGAAAACCGCAAAGAGTATCAGTTCACTAACCATGAAGTACGCTACATCCTGGTTGAATCAGAGCGAAAGCGAAGTGGTAAGATGGAGATAAAGCTCCGTGTCGACATCTACCCATCGGCAATGGGTTGCCACACGGCTCAATACAAAAAAACCATCCTGGTTGGGAATATTGATGTCGCCTCTCCTCAACAAGCCGTGATGGGACAAATTTATCAAGTTGGTGATGACTTTAGCCACGTTGTGAATCGTCAGCTCGATCAGACCTCGCACAGTTTCGTTTCTGTCGGCACTACCGACTACTCAATTAGCCGCAACTACCCTGCTCGCACTCAGATGATTGCCGAGGACAATGGGGCACAGTACATCATTGGTGGCATCATCACTGACTTAACCGCGACGATTGAATCTAAAGTACTCAAAGATGACATCATCAACCGGCAGTTTGCCTTAGAGATGAAAGTTTATGATGGTAAAACTGGCCATGAAGTCTTTTATAAAACCTACCGCGAAGTCGCTCGCTGGCCGTTTGCAAAAACCAGTCAGGTCGACACACGAAGCGCGCGATTCTGGGCCTCTACTTATGGTGAAATGATGCTGCGCGTAAGCCGTAACATCATGTTAGATTTGGAATCAGAACTGTCTTGTAAGGTAACCTTGCCGGAAGTAGTGGCTGTCTACGGAAACACCGTCACTATGGATTTAGGCCGTATGCACGGTGTTAAAGAAGGCGACAAATTGCAATTGTGGCACACCGCGTCTTTTATCGATCAAAGTGGTTTACCACGTAACAAAGTATCGCAAAGTGAAGTGACCTTAACCGTGTCGCGCGTTTATGAACACGAAGCAGAACTGAGCATCGATCAACCCAACCTGTCATCAAGCGTTCAAATTGGCGATGTAATGAACAAGATACTCTAAAAGACAACATTAGGCCTTGAGATATGCGTACTTTTGAATATTATAGATGACGCATCTTATTTGATTATACCAACTGCAGTAGCTGGTATTACGCCCTCATGGCACAGCTGGATAGCGCAGTCCCCTCCTAAGGGACAGGTCGTAGGTTCGAATCCTACTGGGGGCGCCACATCAAAACCTTAGTTCGCGATTGAACTAAGGTTTTTTTCTTTTCCCTTGATCTGACATCACTTGAGACGATTCATTAGAAGCTCACTCAGCGTCTTTTTCTAGAACATTCACTAACGGCACAAAACCAATTTTAAACGCAGCTATTTACAGTTTTATATTTTATGACTTTAATTATTGATGAGTTTTGCTTACCCTTTTTGGCTATTAATAAGAATATTAGTTAGCGCTATGTCTAAGAGCAATTTAATTACAAATACCGGACACCGTTTTATATCCAAAGGCAAAACAGCCTTTAAGATCCACATCCACACCCCAGAGGATACGGTACTTCACCGCTCTGTAGGGTTCGTGCGCATTGGAGAGGAGAAGGGACTAAAGAAAGCCATTAAATTGAGAAATGAATTGGGACAGCAGATGTGGGGCAAGTTTTGGCGGCGCCTTTTGAAAGATCCCTATCTGATGACAAGATTACCGCACAGTGTTGAACCGAAAATCGTTCATAAACCCAATCCAACTCTAGAGAATCCAGACAATCGAGACACTTGTTACATTGCCAAGTGGCGAGAGTTTAACGAACACGGAGAATATAAGTACAAGACGGTTGTGCGCTCAATCAGTAAATACGGCAAGCTTGCCGCATACATGCAAACCAAAAAAGCACTGCTGGAAGCTCACAAGGAAAATCTGGAAATACTTACGTTCATGGGACGCCTAAACAGTATCGATCTTAAATAACCCAATGTACTAAGTCATTTTAGGCTGTTACTAGTTTTTGCATCGACAATAGATATAAAAATGCCCCAAAGCGCTAACGCTTTGGGGCATTTAAATTCAGGACTATATTTGTTTAAATAGTATCTTATTGCTGAACTTGGTATTCAAATTCAGGAACAATCACTTCTACGCGACGGTTTTGTTGACGACCTTCACGCGTTTCGTTTGATGCGATAGGGTTGTTTTCACCTTCACCACGAGCGTGGATGCGTGATGCATCAATGCCTTTTTCTACTAGCGCGTTAGCAACAGATTCTGCGCGTTTCTCAGAAACTTTTTGGTTGTATGATGCAGCGCCAGAAGCATCTGTGTAGCCTACCACTTCAACATTCGCTTGTGGATGCTCGTTTAGGAAAGCAACCAAGTTGTCTAGTTTAGCTGCGCTTTCAGGTTTTAGTGTTGTGCTGTTTAGATCGAAGCCACCAGTACCGATAGTTTGAGTTTCAAATGTTTTCGTTACAACGACTGGCTCTTCTACAACAACCACTTCTTCAACGATTGGCGCTTCTTCAACAACTGGCTCTTCGCTGCCACCGAACTTGAATGAAACACCTAGGGTCGCTGTATTGCCTGTTGCGCGAACTACATCGTTGTTGATGTCAGTGATAGTTTGGTATTCCGCACGAGCAGTAACATTTTGGCTTAGGTTGAACTCAAGACCTGCCGCACCAAGGTAAGAGTAATCGTCTTTACCATCGAACATTACGTAAGCGCCACCCACTTTACCGTAAAGTGCGATGTCTTCAGTGATTGGTAGGCTGAATTTAGGCGCAAGGGTGATAGCTTCTACGTGACCACCGAAAGAGGTGTTATCAAAATCACCAACATTGTCAAAACCTGCTTCAACTGCAATGTAGTCATTGAATTCGTAACCAACAAAAGCACCAAGAGTCGAGTCATCTTTATCGCAAGATTGACCTGCTACACAAGCATCTTCCAACCAAGATTTACCCATTTTACCGCCAACATAAACTTCGGCTTGAGCCGCTGATGCCATAAGTAAAGATGCTGAAATTACCGCTGCTAGTTTTTTCATTATTGATTCCTATTAAGAATTACTTTTATTAGATCACGAAATGCGTCGCCGACTGACGTTGTATTCCAATTTGATTCATTCCTTGAGCGTATTACCGAAGCTAACTTTGTGCATATACATGCAAATTATTTATCAAAAGTTGCTCGGGTATCATTCCTGTTCAGTATTCGGGACCGCTATTTGGGTCCCACTGACGAGATGAACTATAACGCTAAGAAATCTCGAGAAAAATCCCAAAACTGTCAATTTAGTGTCATCAAAACCGCAAACATTATGTGACATAGAGCACCCAAAGCCTATCGCGACAACGAAGCAAACGTTTGCGTAAAAAAGCACAACAAAATAACTAATGCAGATATTTGTCTCACTATTGAGATGTTACTTGGGGAATTTTATAGATAGTAGATATTAATCAGAGGGATAGTTTGAAAATCAGCCATTGAATAAGCACTAAAAACCACGATATTTAATTACAAAAATTTATCATAAAACAAACATCAACACGCCGACATAGCATGTACATCAGTCAAATCTGTTCACTACTTTCGCTTTTATTACATTCTTTAGACACAAAAAAACCGCGGAAATTACCGCGGTTATTGAATGTTTATGCAATTAAATTATGCATTAGCTTCACGTTCAGCAATAAACGCTAAGGCCATTTTAATACGAGCAATGCAACGCTCTTGACCAATTAGAGCCATAACTGCGTCAACAGATGGGGACTGACCACCGCCTGTTACTGCGACACGTAGCGGCATACCAATTTTACCCATGCCGATTTCTAGCTCTTCGCAAACGGCTGTAATTACACCATCTTTGATGCTTTCAGTTGTCCACTCAGTTAACGATTCTGCTTTTGCAAGTGCAAGCTCTAGAGGCTCTTTTGCTACACCACGTAGGTGTTTCTTCGCAGCGCCTGCTTCAAACTCAGAGAAATCTTCGTAGAAGTAGCGAATCTGCTCAGCCAGTTCAACAAGTGTATTACAACGCTCACCAACCAATTTGATCACTTCAGTGATTGCAGGGCCGTTTGTCACGTCCAGCTTCTGTTGGTCTAGGTGCCATTGTAAGTGCTCTGCAACGTACGCTGGATCAGAGCTCTTGATGTAGTGGTTGTTTAGCCACTGCAGCTTATCTGTGTTAAATGCAGACGCTGACTTAGATACGGCGTCCAGACTAAACAGATTAATCATTTCTTCTTGAGTGAAGATTTCTTGGTCACCGTGAGACCAACCCAGACGAACAAGGTAGTTGTTTAGGGCAGCTGGTAAGTAACCCATGTCGCGGTACTGCATTACCGATACAGCGCCGTGACGTTTAGACAGTTTCGCACCGTCGTCACCCAGAATCATTGCACAGTGAGCAAATGTAGGTACTGGTGCACCTAGTGCTTCGTAAATGTTGATCTGACGAGGTGTGTTGTTGATGTGATCCTCACCACGAACAACGTGTGTGATGCCCATATCCCAGTCATCAACCACAACACAGAAGTTGTACGTTGGTGAACCATCAGTACGGCGAATGATCAAGTCATCCATCTGCTCATTACGGATTTCGATACGACCACGGATTTGGTCTTCAAATACAACGCTACCCTCTTTCGGGTTGCGGAAACGAATTACGCAAGGATCACCATCTTTCGCCGCATCGTTTGCCGCTTTGATTTTAGGATGGTTAGCATCGTAGCGAGGCATTTCTTTGTTCACTTCTTGCTCTGCACGAATCTCATCCAGTAGCTCTTTAGATGCGTAACATTTGTATGCTTTGTCTTCAGCAACCAGCTTATCAACCATTTCGTTGTAACGGTCAAAACGTTGAGTTTGGTAGTAAGGACCTTCATCCCACTCCAGACCTAGCCATTCCATACCTTCCAGAATCGCATCAACCGCTTCTTTAGAGTTACGCTCAAGGTCTGTATCTTCGATACGCAGAACGAATTCACCACCTTGGTTTTTAGCATATAGCCAAGAATACAGTGCCGTACGCGCACCACCAACGTGTAGATAGCCAGTTGGGCTAGGAGCAAAACGAGTTTTAACCGTCATTTGAGTTCCTTAGGGTTAATGTTCAACGAGAGGGTTCTCGTTGTATTGTCAAGGATAAAAGTGGCGACATTTTACCATCGTAAGTCAATACTACAATCCTTCCGTGTTCATATACCCAAATAACCTCTCGATGCGGGGTTCAACGAAATTCACTTCATTGATAACAAACCTTGACCTTACCCTTGCAGTAAGGTTTAAGCTCACTATATTACGATCAGTGAGGACAAGTTATGAATCAGTTTGTAGTACCGTTATCAGGGCTTAACTGCATGGGTTGTGCAAGGAAAGTTGAGAAAACTTTACATGCAAATCATAGTGTTGAAATCCTCAACTTGTCCCCGACCTCTGTGGAAGTCAAAACCGATGCCTCTTTAAACGAGATTGTTGAGTCTATAGAATCCTTAGGCTATCAGGCAGGTCACGTCTATGACTTTAACTTGTCCGGATTAAGCTGTGGCGGCTGCGTCAGAAAGCTCTCTGCTTTATTAGAGTCAAATGCAGACGTTATCTCATTTGAAGCTTCGACGACGCAATTAAATATCCGAACTCTTCTTTCTGAACAGCAAGTCATCGATCTTGTCGCGAGCTTAGGCTACACCGCGAGTAAAGAAGCCATCACAGGAACCGAAAGTACAGAAGTTAAAAGTGCCGAGCCTGAAGATGAAACCCAACCAGCACAAAGCGAAGCACCAGATAACCCACTGAAAGACATTCCACCAGCCAGCAGCACTCAACTGCAAATGCTAATCCAGGGAATGACCTGCGCAAGTTGCGTTTCTTCAGTCGAAAAAGCATTAACTAAGGTTGAAGGTGTAGAAAAAGCTCAGGTAAACCTTGCTGAACAAAGTGCCTTAGTGTTCGCGACTCAGGATTCTGAAGACCTACACCAAGCGATTGTAGAGTCGGTAAAACAAGCAGGATACCAAGCGGAAATCCTACAAGACGCCGCAACACAACAAGAAAAGCAAGCGCAGCAGCAATTGGCACAGCAAAAACGCTTTAAATTTGATGCCATTGCAGGCTTAGTGGTGGGTGCTCCCTTAATGCTGTGGGGTGTGGCTGGCGGTAACATGATGATTCGCCACACCAGTGACCAGTACATTTGGGGCGCAGTCGGTCTTTTATGTTTGCTGCTTCTGGCAACTGCTGGTCGCCACTTCTTCAGCAACGCTTGGTTAGCGGCGACTCACAAACGCGCAACCATGGATACACTGGTTGCATTGGGTACAGGTGCAGCTTGGTTCTACTCCATGCTCGTAGTGGTTTTCCCAAATTGGTTCCCGCTCGCATCACGTCACGTCTATTTTGAAGCAAGTGCAATGATCGTTGGTTTGATTTCTCTCGGTCACTATATAGAAGCCAAAGCCAAGGCTAACACTACTCGCTCATTACAAGCTTTAATTAACTTGCAACCACAACAAGCGACGGCTATTACAGAGAAAGGCGATCAGACCATCAGCGTTGAGCAAATAACGCTTGGTATGAAATTAAGAATTAAGCCCGGCGAGAAAGTGCCAGTAGATGGCACCGTACTCGAAGGCGAATCCTATATAGACGAGTCAATGCTAACCGGAGAGCCTGTCCCGGTACTAAAAGGGCTGGATGCAGAAGTCTCTGCTGGTACGCTAAACACCGACGGTAGCTTGGTTATCGAAGCCACTGGCATTGGTGCAAATACGATGCTCGCGCGCATCATTCGTATGGTTAGAACCGCTCAAAGCAGTAAACCTGCCATCGCCAAATTAGCCGACCAAATCTCAGCGGTATTTGTACCTGTCGTGGTTGGTATTGCCTTACTTGCTGCGTTGGTTTGGTTTGCCGTAGGTCCAGAGCCTAAAGCCAGCTACATGCTCGTGGTGACTACAACCGTACTCATCATCGCCTGCCCTTGTGCACTTGGCTTGGCTACACCTCTTTCCGTCACAGTTGGCGTAGGCAAAGCCGCCGAGTTGGGCATCTTAATTAAAGACGCTGATGCACTGCAGTTAGCCAGTAAAGTCGATACGGTCGTCTTCGATAAAACCGGTACGCTGACACAAGGAAAACCATCGGTTCAGCAAGTTTTTACTCACGCGACCAGTCAAGATGAACTGCTTACTATGGCCTATTCGGCAGAGCGTCAGTCTGAGCACCCACTTGCCAAAGCCGTGTGTGATTTTGCGAAACAACAAGACGCGAGAGAAGTCACGTTAGATAAATTCGAAAACGTCCGTGGACGCGGCATCTTAGCGACTTACCAAGGTAAACCATTGCTGATCGGTTCTTTGCAATTTATGCAAGCCGAGAATATTGACACAAGTAACCTAAAACAAGCGATAGAAGAGAGTGCAAAAAACGCGTGGACGCCTGTCGCTGTAGCTCTGGATAACGAGTTAGTCGGACTGATTGCCATTGCCGACCCAATCAAATCAGACGCTAAAGAAGCACTTTCAGCTTTGAAAGCTCAGGGAGTCAAAACCGTGATGTTGACGGGTGATAACCAGCACGTTGCTGATGCGATCGGTAAAGAGCTCGGCATTGATGAAGTGATTGCACAAGTTTTACCAGATGAAAAAGCCCAGCACATCGAGCAACTTCAATCTAAAGGCCATATTGTGGCGATGGTCGGAGACGGCATTAACGATGCGCCTGCTCTTGCACTTGCCAACCTTGGTATCGCAATGGGAAGCGGCAGTGATGTCGCGATAGAAAGTGCGCAAATGACGATTCTCAACACTTCACCAATGGCCGTGGTGCACGCAATAGAGTTGTCGCGCGCTACACTTAAAAACATGAAACAAAACTTGTTTGGTGCCTTTGTTTATAACTCGTTGGGAATACCTGTTGCGGCAGGTGTACTTTACCCAGCATTTGGCTTTTTACTCAGTCCCGTAGTTGCAGGAGCAGCGATGGCACTGTCTTCAATTACTGTCGTTAGTAATGCAAACCGACTACGACTGTTTTCAGTAAAATGACGACTTCTTTCTGAGGGTATTATGAAATTGAAACTTGTAACTTTTGCAATGCTTGCGACCGTATCCGCCAATGTATTGGCAGCCGATGTCATTAACCACAAGTCGCCATATTGTGGCTGTTGTGGTGACTGGACAAAACACATGGAAGAGAATGGCTTTACGGTCGAAGAAAAACTGCATGATGATATGAATGCCATAAAACGCGAATTAGGCATGAAAAACCAACAGCTCTACTCTTGCCATACGGCAGAAATAAACGGTTATCTGTTTGAAGGACACGTGCCAGCAGCCGATATTAAAGCCTTCTTGGAAAACCCTCCGAAGAATGCGAAAGGTCTGACGGTTCCTGGAATGCCAGTAGGCTCCCCAGGTATGGAGTATGGCGATAAAAAGGACAGTTACACCGTTTACGCTTTCAATGAACAAGGACAGGTTTCGGCCTTTAGTCACCACAAAGGTAACGACAAATAAAATAAAGCCCAGCTCTTAAAACAGATGCTGGGCTTTTTCTTAGCAACTTAATGGACAATTAAGACGAAATCGTTAGAAACCGTAAGAAGCACCAAATACAAAGGCGTTGTTCACTAGGCTGTCTCCATTCGCATTTTCTGCGCCATGAGCCTGAGAGCGAAGTTCAAAGTATGGTTGAACACCTTTACGAGTCCATGTCGCACGGAACTCGTGGTCCATTGTATCGGCATCAATCATGTATACATTGTTGTAGCTTAGCGTCACATCTTCATTCATCACGTAACCGATGCGGTTATCCATGCGGTAGTCCGTATCAGCATCTGCGTCTGTTGCATCAATGTGTGCACGCGTGCGGTTGCTTAGAGAAATGCCGTTATCGAAGTTGTAACCAATTTTCACCAGTGGACGGTATTGAATGTTTTCGCCCGCTGAGAACAAGTGTTGGTAACCTGCTGCAACCCAAAGACGATCGGTGATGTTAAATGACTGCTCACCCCCTACCGTAATGTAAGGTGTTATGTTCCCTGCGCCACCATTTTTACTTTCTAGTTTGCCAAGTTGAATACCATCAAACTCAGTGTAAACCGTAAAGCCACCAAATGAATTATCGAAAGTATGACCAGCTTCGAGTGTAGAAGTCACGTCCGAGCCGTGAATTCGGCCATCATCGTGAAATTGAACGTTACCTGTTACGTAAGAAGAACCAGCAAATGCGCTAGACGCGAAAGCGAGAGAAAGAGCACTCAGTGCAAAAATGTATTTCATAATTACTGCCTTTATTTATTCACGTTATGTGATGGTTCCAGACTCGTAGGTTCCTTTACATAACAAAATTTGGAATCTGCCTTAGTGGGCGGAGGCAATACTGAAATAATTAATTTTCGATGAAAAATAAATCCTTTAAAAAGGTGATCATGTTCAAAACGGGAAACCAGACAATAAATAAAACTCATAAAATACAGTCAATTACAACTGAACTGGAAAATCTTTCAAAAAAACCATATCCGACCTACATCACAACAAACTACATAAATCAGAACGATTTACCAATTAAGATCACATTATTAATTTAAACTTTCACCCCAATCTTTTTTATCAGAGCGAAATAATTAGATTTCGATCACACTTAATTTACGCATAAAAATAAATAGCACGTCGCAAAATGGTGAGTTTATCGTGACAATTCTATCTGCCCCCTATTAAGCGGCTCGTATACACACGAGATATTGAAAACGTGTTCTATGCTCAATATGGCATCTTGCTCCAGTTTCGGTATAAAGTGATGTGCAGATGCGCTTTCAAGATGCTGGATACAAAATGTTATCCGGGATTCAGTTCGAGGATAATAATATGTTCCGCATAATGACCTTTGTATCATCGTTTTTTGTTCTTTTTACTTCCTTTTCGTCCAGCGCTGAGCCACAACATTGGTTAGCCAAAAAAGGCGAGACAGAATATATGATTATCGGCTCAGTACATGTGGGGGATAAAACCATGTATCCCTTGCCTAAAAACCTACTGGAACACCTTAGCGAAAGTTCGGGGCTGATCATTGAAGCGGACGTAAGAAGTAATGAAGGTGCTGTTTACCCGCCAGTGTCTACGCGAACCAAAACGATACTGAACAAAACGCAGCGTCAACAACTGATCAAAATAGCAAAAGATTTGCAGTTACCAGAAACTCAGCTGCTGAATGCCCCACCATGGAATACCGCTCTCACCATCCAACTCGCTTTAGTGAACAAACTGGGGTATGTCTCAACAGAAGGCGTCGATATGCACTTAATTGGCTTGGCCGACAAAAACGGCATTCCTGTCATTTCACTCGAAACCGTACAGTTTCAAATCGATTTAATTACTGGTCAGCCTGATGAAGGTAAAGAAATGCTGCTGTCATCCATCAATGAATATGAAGCAGGAGAAGAGCTCGTCGAATGCCTGATTGAAAGCTGGAAAAGTGGCGATGGTAGCATGTTGGAAGAAGCCTCTTTAACTGACAAAGCAACAGAAGAGTTTAATGAGGCCTTTTTATATGTACGTAATAAAGACTGGGCAGAAAAGCTCGACATCGGCAACATACTCCCACAAAAGCAAGGCCGCTATACCGTTGTGGTTGGCAGCCTGCATCTCGTCGGTAAAGATAACCTAATTGATTTGCTGGCCGAGCGAGGTTTTGAAATTACACCGCTTGGTAATACACGCAAAGCGAAGTGCAATATCCAACAGATGTAGATACAGTAAGCTCAATGCAAAAAGCCGCAACATTTCTGCTGCGGCTTCTTTTAATATGGTCGCTGAAGAGCCATGTTCTAACTTAAGGCGAACCCCCGCTTTGGTGCGAATCCGTCAGTACGAATTTTATGAACTCTAAAACGACGAAAGCCTGCTTTAAAAGCAGGCTTTCTTAATGTGGTCGGTGAAGAGGAATTCGATCGGACTGGCGTTCCAGCCCACGACCCTAAGCTCCAGCACGCATTTAAAATGCAAAAAGGGCTCTGTATTTCTACAGAGCCTTTTTTAGAAAATAATCGGTGAAGAGCCATATTCTAACTTCAGGCGAACCCCCGCTTTGGTTCGAATCCGTTAGTACGAATTTTATGACCTCTAAAACGACGAAAGCCTGCTTTAAAAGCAGGCTTTCTTAATGTGGTCGGTGAAGAGGGATTCGAACCCCCGACCCTCTGGTCCCAAACCAGATGCGCTACCAAGCTGCGCTATTCACCGAGATGTTGACTTGGAATCTTGCTAAAGCTAGAGGGTGACCCTCTGGTCCGCTATTCCTAAACCCCGAGATGCGCTACTAATCACGCTAATCTTCGAGATGTTTAACTGAGGACTTGTCCCCGTCAACGAGGTGGTATATTACGGATTCTGATCCGAGACGCAAGTGCTTTTTCTAAAAAAACGTAATGTCTTAATCCGTTTGGTGAATAACTGAACACAAGCACGCAAAATGTGACTGACAACCCACAATAAAATACAGTTTATTAACCTCAGCAACATAATTGATCCAGATCAGTGTGCGAAAAAACACCAACAATTAATTTGTGTCTATCGGGAATATCTTGGAGGAAACATATGGACTTTTGGCTTGATCTCCTATTTGGTAATGCAGTAGGTCTATCATCGATGATAGTAATCTTCGGAGCGATCGGTCTAATGTTGTTTTATGGCGGTTTCTTCATGTACAAGATCATGAACGATAAATCTCCTCACTAGATCTCGCTTAGCCCTATAAACGCTTTGCACCGGAGTCGGTTACTTGCCTACTCCGGTTTTTTATTGATCTTTTCCCTCATCTCATTGATATAATCACCTGTACCTATCCTGTTCTTTATGAGATCGCCACTATGTCTCACGATGACGATTTTGAGTTGTTCCAACAAATGATGGGTGATGTAAAGCCAATCACTCAAGACACCGCAGAGCACAAGAAAGTTCACCAAGTAACCGATGCACACCTTGCTAAGCGAGAAGCGGCTATATGGTTAACAGAGGACGACCCAGAGTACCTCTCTCTCGATCATGCAGAAATGCTCAAGCCCGACGACTTTGTCGAGTTCAAACGTGATGGTGTGCAAGACGGCGTATACCGCAAACTACGCTTAGGCAAGTACCCGATTCAGGCACGTTTAGACTTGCACAGAAAAACTCTGAAAGAAGCACGTGATGAAGTCGTAAAATTCCTGAAACAATGTATATCAATGGACATTCGCACGGTTGTCATTGTTCATGGTCGAGGTGAACGGTCTAATCCACCAGCGTTAATGAAGAGCTTCGTCAGCAGTTGGCTACAGCAAATTAAAGAAGTGCAGTGTGTTCACAGTGCGCAGCGCTTTCACGGTGGTAGCGGAGCCGTCTACGTGTTGTTAAGAAAGAGTCCAGATAAGAAGCTGGAAAACCGAGAACGCCATCAAAAACGGTTAGGCTAAGTTTCTTGTCGGTGCTAGAATGCCCGACCTTATTTTCCCCTTCGCTAGCATTAGCTGGGATACTTTATTCACCGCCGTTGTGAAACGTTAGGAGTACAACATGTCACAAGATAATTCTAAACGCTTAAATAAGTTTATTAGTGAAACAGGCTTTTGTTCACGCCGAGAGGCCGACAGACTGATCGAGCAAGGTCGTGTCACGATTAATGGTAAGCAACCAGAAATGGGCACAAAAGTCTTACCAGGCGATGATGTTTGTGTCGATGGCAAACCTGTCGCTGCAAAAGAGAAACCTGTTTACATCGCGTTAAACAAACCGACCGGCATTACCTGTACTACAGAACGTGATGTACCGGGCAACATTGTCGACTTTATTGGACATAAAAAACGCATTTTCCCTATTGGTCGCCTAGATAAACCGTCTGACGGTCTGATCTTTTTGACTAACGACGGTGACATCGTTAACAAAATTCTTCGTGCCGGTAACAACCACGAAAAAGAGTACGTGGTGCGCGTCGATAAGCCAATCACTGGCGATTTTCTTAAACAGATGTCGAGCGGTGTGAAAATCCTCGATACGGTAACGCTTCCTTGTAAAGTGACCAAAGAAACCAAGTTCTCGTTCCGAATTGTGCTGACTCAGGGTTTGAACCGTCAGATCCGCCGTATGTGTGAAGCTCTGGGTTATGAGGTATACAAACTACGTCGCGTGCGTATTATGAATATCTCCCTAGATGGTATTCCGAACGGTAAATGGCGTTACCTGACAGATGCGGAAGTAGCTGAAATCATGGCGATGTGTGATGGTTCGGTTGGTACTGAAGAAGCCTCTAAAGTGGATTCTAAAGGGCGTAACATTCGAAAAGCAACAGACGCTAAACTGTTTGACAGTCGTGACGAAAACCAAGATTCAACCGCTCGTCGTAACCAAAAGCCACGTACATTCCGTGGTAATAATGCCGATGAGTTCCGTCATGCACCTAACTCTAAGAAAGGCCAACAAAGACGCCGTCCGGACAATGACAACCCTCGTCCAAACAAAGAGAGCTTTAAAGCGAAAGCGCAGGACTCCGATCGTAAACCGACGAAACAAAAAGTGCGTTACGACAATCCAAACGCGACTAAGCCATCTCAACCAGTAAAACGTAGTGGCAATACATTAAGCTTGAAAAAATAATTTATTGCAGCATGAAGAACAGAAAGGACGCCAGTGCGTCCTTTTTATTTATCTGTCACTCTTAGGTTGCCACTTATAAACACAAAGGTGCAAATTGACCACGAGTTAAGGTCAGCAAATCTTGTGGGGCCAGCTCTATTTCCAACCCACGCTTACCAGCACTCACACAAACGGTTTCTTGCTCTTTGGCGCTTTCGTGTAAAAAAGTGGGGAGCGCTTTCTTTTGTCCAAGCGGGCTAATACCGCCCACCACATAGCCCGTTGTTTTCTGAGCGATGTCTGGGTCTGCCATGTCCGCCTTCTTTCCCTTTGCCGCTTTTGCTGCCAGTTTAAGATTCAATTTCTGGTCAACGGGAATGATGGCTACTGCAAGATTTCTAGGCTCGCCGTTTAAACAAAACAGCAAGGTTTTAAATACTTTTTTTGGATCTTGTCCCAATACTTCAGCAGCTTCCAAGCCGTAGCTATCGGCTCTTGGATCATGTTCATACTGATGTATGGTATGTGGCACTTTTTTCTTTTTCGCAAGATTAATGGCCGGAGTCATCAAGATTCTCCTTATCAAAATAAAAAACGCAGCTTGCGATAAATGAAGCTGCGTTTTTAGTTAATGATATCAGCGATTTTGAGTCAATCGCTTTTTCGCTATCTGGCGTTATTGATAAATAACATTGTCAGTTGCGTATTTGATTTGCCCGGTAGGCGCGTAACGATTGACATCGATCGGACTGTGAGACTCGAGATAATCTTTTAATACTTCAGCATCGGTAAAGCCTGTATTCACGTAGCCTGCATGGTTATCAATTTTCGGATAACCATCACCACCCGCCGCGTTATAACTTGGTACGGTAAAACGATAGTTGCCATCCAAACGAAGCTGTTGGTCACCAATAAAGACGTTGGTCACCTCGCCATTTTCAATAGTTAAAGCGATACCTGCAAACTGAGCATATGCGCCCGAGTCAACAGGTTTGGTCGCGACAACATTCAGATAGTCCAGAACTTCTTGGCCCGACATGTCTACGTAAGTCACCATATTGCCGAATGGTTGAACCGTCAGGACGTCTTTATAAGTAATATCCCCTTTCTCAATCGAATCGCGAACACCACCCGAGTTCATCACCGCAAAGTCTGCTTTGGCGCGTTCCATATGAGCAGTTGCAATCAGACGGCCAAGATTGGTTTGCTTAAATCGCACCACATCACGATCACCTTCCAGCTTGCCATTTGACTCCGCAATTTTTACATTCAGCTGCCCCTGACCTTTCTCTTGATAAGGACGCAGGAATTCCAGCAGCGATTCATCCTGAGCAATTTCATCTTCAACCAGAACGCGCTCTGATTGCCCATTAATTTCCACTTTCTTCTTCAAGTTGACCGGAATAAGGTCGTAACTCACCATCGAAAGCTCACCGTTACGAAACTCGTAATCTGCACGACCGACATACTTACCCCACTCATAGGCTTGAACGATGTAAGTCCCGTTTTGTTGATCTGGCTGGCACTCATCACCCGGCTTGAAGTTTTGCTTCATGACGTTTGGGCCTTCCATACAAACAGGCTCTTGCGAGTGGCCGCCGACAATCATGTCCAAATCACCTTCACTTAAATAACGCGCTAACGCTACATCACCCGGCGCATTAATGCCACGGTTGCCGTTTTCATAGTGTCCCATATGAGTGACAGCAAAGATCAAATCAGGATATTCGGTCTTTTTCAGCTCAGCGATCAGTTTTTTCGCTTCCTCTTTTGGATCACGGAAGTCCACTTGACCTATGTATTCAGGGTTACCTAACTTCGCAGTATCTTCTGTTGTCAGGCCAATAACCGCAATCTTAATGCCTTGCTTATTGAACATCGCATAAGGCTGGAACATGCGTTTACCGGTTTCTTTCGAATAGATATTGGCGGACAACATTGGGAAAGTCGCCCATTCCTGCTGCTTAAACAAAACGTCTAACGGATTATCAAACTCATGATTGCCGAGTGCCATCGCATCATAGCCAATTTTGCTCATGCCTTTAAAGTCAGGTTCCGCATCTTGTAAATCTGACTCAGGAACACCCGTGTTGATATCACCACCAGAGAGAAGCAAAAGACTGCCCCCCTCCGCTTCTACCTCTTCACGTAAATCATCAATCAGTGTTTTACGTGCTGCCATACCGTACTCTGCATATTTGTTCTGCCAAAAACGACCATGGTGATCGTTAGTATGCAGTACCGTTAACCGGTAAGTGGTATCTGTTTTCCATTCATGGGCGGGTTGGGTTGCACATCCGGCAAGAGTAGCCAGAATGACCGCACTCAAGGCGGTTTTTACCATCAGACGCTGCTTCATTGTTTTACCTTTTCTTTTATGAATCCACTGCTGTTGTACTTTATTAAATACGTTTATCGGCCACTTCACGAAAGTACGAAACGACAAGTGGGCTATTCTAACGTATTGATTTTTAATTATGGCCAATTGTCATCTGATCTCAAATTTAACTATGACAGTTTGAGACTTCTGTTATTCCAGACAAAAAAATAGCCAACATAGAGTTGGCTATTTTCTCGTTTGGTAACATTAATTATTTAATGTCGATGTCCGCAAAGCTCTTGATAAGGTCGTCAAGTGACTTCATTTGCGCCAAGAATGGCTCTAGCTTGTCCAGTGGCAGTGCAGAAGGGCCGTCACAACGTGCTTGATCTGGGTTCGGGTGTGCTTCAATGAACAAACCAGCAATACCCGTTGCAAGGCCTGCTTTTGCCAGCTCAACCGTCTGTTCACGACGGCCACCAGATGCCGCGCCTGATGGATCACGCATTTGTAGAGAGTGCGTCACGTCAAAAATGATTGGGCTGCCTTTTGAAGCGTTTTTCATAACGCCGAAACCAAGCATGTCTACCACTAGGTTGTCGTAACCATGGCATGAACCGCGTTCACATAGAATGATTTTATCGTTACCACACTCTGCAAACTTCTCAACGATGTTACCCACCTGACCAGGGCTCATGAACTGAGGTTTTTTCACGTTGATAACCGCGCCTGTTTTTGCCATCGCTTCAACAAGGTCAGTCTGACGTGCTAGGAACGCAGGAAGCTGAATAACATCCACAACGTCTGCAACTGGCTGTGCCTGAGCTTCAGTGTGAACATCCGTGATAATTTTCACGCCAAAGGTGTCTTTAAGCTCTTGAAAGATCTTCATACCTTCTTCAAGGCCAGGGCCACGGTATGAGTGAACAGAACTGCGGTTTGCTTTGTCGAACGACGCCTTAAATACGTAAGGAATACCCAGTTTTTCAGTCACTTTTACGTAGTGCTCACAGATCTGCATAGCAAGATCACGAGACTCGAGAACGTTCATACCGGCAAATAGGGTGAATGGCTTGTCGTTAGCAACCTGAATGTCGCCAATATTAACGATTTTCTGTTCCATTTTGATTCTCTTTTTCTATTCACGATAAGCTTCAGAGCGCCTATCGGTAACATTAGTGTAGTGTGGTGTGCTTCTCAGTCATCACGTTTACTTGTGATTTTAGTAGCTCTGAAGCCGGATCATCCGGGCACTGGTCAATAAAGTACTGGAAATCAGACGCCGCGACCTGATGGCACTCTAACTGCTGAAAGATAAACCCGCGATCTCGAATCTCATATGGGTCATCTGGTACAAAGGTCAGTGCGAGGTTGGTACAACGCAGTGCCAGCGTGTAGCGCTCTTCACGCAGCATGGCACTTTTGATCAGCGCAAGCCAACGGCCAATAACGGTCGGATTGTCCGCTTCTTCGAAATGCTCTGGTTTGAGCTGCGCGAGTGGGCCGTCTTGGCCAATTAACCAAGCCTGAAGAATTCGTTCACCTACGTATTCGCCGTTAAACGGATTAATGTAATCTGGCGTCTTGTGCATCCAATCAATTTTCAGCAAAAACTGCGTTGGAAAAGTAATGCCTTTTAACGGGAAACCGAGCTTGTTACCCAGATACAATAAAATCGAGCCCAAACTGACTGGAATGCCTTTTTTACGCTCTAACACTTTATCGATAAAGCTGTTATCAGAGTTAAAATACTCTTGGTCATCGCCTTTAAAGCCCCACTCCTGGAAGAATAGGCGTAAAAACGAATCGAAGCGCTGCTCTTCATTCGTTTCATGAACCAAAGCAACTTCGGCTTCTTGGTATAGGCGTTCCAGCTCTTGTTTTGCCCAATGTACATTCGTCTCAGGATCGACAGACTTGTTAAGCTCTAACGCGCCTTCCACCAACGCCATATTGTCAAAATCTTCGTCAAAAAACTCAACCATGACTGTTACCCAAATAAAGTCGGACTCTTAGACACTGCAATATTAGCGGCCATCACTAGCCAGCCTAATGCGCCGAAGAAACCGAAAATTTGTAGTAATTTGTTTTTGGCTAACTTCAAAGCGAAGAAGCCCAGAGCAATGTACGCTAACACGCAAGTGATCTTGTTGGTTAACCAAGGCGCTGCGTCAGTAAATGGAATGAAGCCAGTGACGAAGATCAGAGCGATACCAGATACGAGTAGCGCAGTATCAACAATATGCGGGAACACTTTCAAAAAACGGTTGTTACGTTTTGGCGAGTTCATCATCATTAACACAAAGCGAATCGACAACAATGTCGCACTAAGTGCAATGGTCACGAGGTGAATATGTTTTAGAGCTACGTACATTTTTCTTCTCTTAGTTTAAATTTGCTGACTTTCTCGTTATTGTTCAGCGGCAAAACAACCAAGGGTCACCCGGTCATTGCCAGCGTAATCTTGTTCAGTAACGACGTGTTGATAGCCAAAGCTACACATGATGTCTCTCACCGCTTGCCCCTGATCGTAGCCGTGCTCGAAAACAAGCCAACCGCCCTCTTCAAGGTACTGACGAGCAGCATCAGAGATATGACGAATATCCGCCAACCCGCCTTCATCGGCCACAAGTGCAGATTTGGGTTCAAAACGCACATCACCTTGAGCTAAATGCGGATCTTTCTCATCGATGTACGGGGGATTAGAAACAATAAGAGCAAACTTTGTTTCCGGAGCAACAGGTTCGAACCAACTTCCCTGAGCAAACGTCACATTTTTGATATTGAGTTGCTCAGCATTGTACTCGGCTAACTCTTTCGCTTCTTGCTTAAGATCGACACCCATCACCTGACGATTCGGCATCTCAGAAGCCAAAGCTAAAGCGATGGCACCCGTTCCAGTACCCAAATCTAGAATAGAACCACTCTGCTCAAAGGTTTTATCTAAGGCGACTTCAACCAAGCGCTCGGTATCCGGTCTTGGAATCAAAGTAGAAGGGGAAACTTTCAGTGGCAAAGACCAGAACTCACGCTCACCAATAATATAGGCAACCGGTTCACCCGCTAAACGTCTCTCAAGCAAAGCATCAAACTGCACTTGTTGTTCAGCTTCTAGGATTCGTTCAGGCCAGGTAAGTAGATAACTTCTTGGTTTGCCAAGGACATGACAAAGCAGGACTGCCGCATCGAGAGAAGGCGACTCTTTGCCGCCCTCTGTCAGTTTTGCTGTGGCACTTTTCAGTGCTTGCTCAATAGATTGAACTTGAGTCATCGATTAAGCGTTCTCAGCTAGCGCCGCTAGTTGGTCTGCTTGGTGCTCTTGAACAACAGGGTCGATCAAGCTTTGCAGGTCACCTTCCATCACTTCATTCAAACGGTAAACCGTCAGGTTGATGCGATGGTCTGAAACGCGACCTTGAGGGTAGTTGTAAGTACGAATACGGTCACTACGGTCGCCAGAACCTAGCAAGTTACGACGTGTATCAGACACTTCAGCCGCGCGCTTCGCTTCTTCAGCCTGAATAATGCGAGCAGCAAGAACGGCCATCGCTTTCGCTTTGTTTTTGTGCTGTGAACGTTCGTCCTGACACTCTACCACGGTACCCGTTGGTAAGTGGGTAATACGAATTGCAGAATCTGTGGTGTTAACGTGCTGACCACCCGCGCCAGAAGCACGGAAAGTATCGATTTTAAGGTCTGCTGCTTTAATCTCTGGGATTTCAGCTTCAGGAATTTCAGCCATAACCGCAACGGTACAAGCAGAAGTATGCACTCGGCCTTGAGATTCAGTTGCTGGAACACGCTGTACACGGTGGCCGCCTGACTCAAATTTCAATACACCGTAAGCACCATCGCCGCTTACTTTGGCAATCATCTCTTTGTAACCGCCGTGCTCAGCTTCATTTGAAGACATCACTTCAATACGCCAGCCTTTTTTCTCCGCGTACTTGCTGTACATACGGAACAGGTCACCCGCAAAGATACCCGCTTCATCACCGCCAGCACCTGCGCGAATTTCTAGGAAACAGTTGCGATCATCGTTTGGATCTTTTGGCAGAAGGAGAATTTGCAGTTCATCAGCAAGGCGCTCGATAGTAGCTTTCGCCTCTTTGATTTCTTCTTGCGCCATTTCACGCATTTCTTCGTCGTCTTCGTTAGCCATCTCTTCAGCGGCGATAAGATCATCTTGCGCTTGTTGATAAGCCTGGAAGCACTTAGTTACTTCTTCTAGCTGAGAGTACTCTTTAGATAGAGCACGGAATTTGTCCTGATCTCCAATTACGTCAGGATCACCAAGAAGATGTTGAACTTCTTCGTAACGTTCTACTAGCGTTTCTAGCTTAGTCAGAATAGAGGCTTTCATAGTGTCGTTTTCTTAATAAAAAGCGTGAGTTATAGATCATCCAAACCGAGTGTTTGGCGGATAATCGTTAATTTTGCTGGTTCGCCTTGCTCCGCTGCACTCTGAAGTGCTCGAGTTGGGGCGTGAATCAGTTTATTGGTGAGTTTATTACTGAGCTCGCGCAGAACTTTTTCCGGGTCTGTGCCAGCCGCCAATGATTGCAGGCTTTTGCTCAATAAATCTTCACGTATATTGTTTGCTGACTCGCGATAATCGCGAATACTGTCGACCGCTTGTAGTGAACGCAACCACGTCATAAACGCAGCACTTTCCTCACTCACAATCGCTTCTGCCTGAATGGCTTCTACTTTTCTCTGCTCAATATTGCTGTCAATAATCGACTGCAGGTCATCAACAGAGTACAGGTAAGCGTCATTAAGCTCACCAACTTGAGGCTCTACGTCGCGCGGTACCGCGATATCAACCAGTAAGATAGGTTGATGACGACGTTTTTTCAGCGCCGTTTCGACCATACCTTTGCCAATAATAGGCAGCGGGCTTGCCGTAGAACTAATAACAATATCGGCTCTGGCAAGGTGATCAGGAATTTCGTTTAAGCTGATCACCTCTGCTCCAAACTGGTCCGCTAATCCTTGTGCGCGCTCTTTGGTGCGGTTAGCCACAATCATTTTAGAGCAGCCGTTAGAGGCTAAGTGCTTGGCAACCAGTTCAATGGTTTCTCCCGCACCAACCAAAAGAACCGTAGAGTCAGACAGTGATTCAAAAATATGTTTCGCCAGTGTACATGCCGCATAGGCAACCGACACGGCATTGCCGCCAATATCCGTCTCTGTACGCACACGTTTCGCAACAGAAAAGGTTTTTTGGAAAAGCTTATCAATCGACGCATCAACCGTTTGGTGTTCACGCGAGTCGGAAAAAGATTGCTTCACTTGTCCTAAAATCTGCGGCTCACCCAATACCAGAGAATCGAGACCGCATGATACGCGCATTAAGTGCTTGATAGCAGATTGCTCTTCGTGCACATACAAACTCGGCATCAGCTCTTCCCGGCTCACGTCATGAAACTCGACCAGCCAATCGATTAACTTGTTACGTGCCCCTTGCTTTACGTCGCAATACAACTCGGTTCGGTTACAGGTTGAAATAATAACACTGCCGTTTACCGCTTCGTGCTTTCTAAGTTGCTCGAGGGCCGGGCCGAGTTTATCCGGTCCAAACGCCACCTTCTCGCGCAAGTCGACAGACGCTGTATTGTGATTAATTCCAATAGCAAGCAAGGACATCTAACGTGGTATCTCTGAGATCGATTATGAAATAGGTTCAGAATTTTACTGTAAGCACGCATTTATTGAAAGGGCAAGCCGGATTTGTTTTCCTAACTGCGACTTTTCAATGCTATAGTTGTGAGCGAATACCGATGAAACTGATTAATAAGCCATCAAACATGACCTTACGTTCCTTTATAATATTTGTCTTGTCGAGTCTGATACTCGCTGGCTGTAGCTCTGTTCCGGAAAGTATCACCAGCGTGGAATGGCAAACACACGAAAAAAAACTTGAAGCGATTCATGATTTTCAAGTAACTGGCAAACTTGGCTATATTGGGCCAGACCAAAGACAAAACCTTAATTTCTTCTGGAAACACTCAACGGCACTCAGTCAACTGCGTTTGACGACGATTCTTGGTCAAACCGCATTAAACCTAACCATCACTCCAGACGGTGCTACGGTAGAGACTTACGATGACCAGGTGCTTTCTGCGCGTCATGCCAACCAACTAATATTCCAATTGACCGGATTAATGATGCCGGTAGAGCATATGCCTGACTGGCTACTCGGTTTACCAACCAACGCAGACACGTTCAAACTCTCCTCAACCAATACACTGCAAGCCTTGAATAAGCAGATTGGCTTAAACGACTGGAACATCGATTACCAACGCTACAGCGATGTAAAATGGCATGAGCAAGCACTGCCGCTACCCAACCGATTAAAGCTGACTACGTCGGACGTTAAAATAAACCTCCTGATCACCAAATGGAACATCACCCAATGATCGACATTTCAACCCGCTGGCCTTCACCGGCGAAATTGAATCTCTTTCTTTACATCAATGGCCGAACCGAAAACGGTTATCACGAACTCCAAACGCTTTTCCAATTCGTGGATCATGGTGACGAACTCACCATTCAAGCCAATAAAACAGGAAACATCACCCTATCTCCGGAAATTGAAGGTGTTCCTCTTCAAGATAATTTGATTTGGAAGGCCGCGACTGCGCTGCAAGAATACGCACAATGTCATTTAGGTGCGCACATTGATCTTAAAAAAGTTTTGCCGATGGGCGGTGGGATTGGTGGAGGTTCATCGAACGCCGCGACAACTCTGGTGGCACTTAATTACCTTTGGCAACTGAATCTCAGTGATGATGAACTTGCTCAAATTGGCTTGAAACTTGGCGCTGACGTGCCAGTATTTGTACGTGGGTTTGCTGCCTTTGCTGAAGGTGTCGGAGAAAAACTTTCTCCGGCTTATCCGGAAGAAAAGTGGTACCTCGTCGTAAGACCTAACGTCTCGATCGCGACCGTTGACGTATTTCGTCACCCAGATTTAACACGAAACACCGCAAAACGAGATCTAGCCACACTTTTGGACACACCAAACGTAAACGATTGCGAAAAAATTGTCCGAATGCTCTATCCGGAGGTTGATAAGCAACTTTCTTGGCTGCTACAATACGCGCCGTCAAGATTGACTGGGACAGGATCTTGCGTTTTTGCTGAATTTTCGAGCAAATCAGAAGCAGAAACTCTCCTTGCGCAACTCTCTGATGATGTCTCGGCATTTGTCGCTCAAGGGCGCAATATTTCGCCATTAAAAGAGACTCTGGCTGAATACCAATCAGCCACACACCGACCTAATTAAAACTGGACGCAAACCCGAGGTTTCCACCGTGCCTGATATGAAGCTATTTGCTGGTAATGCAACACCTGAACTAGCCCAACGTATTGCTGATCGTCTTTACATCTCTCTTGGTGATGCATCTGTTTCTCGCTTTTCTGATGGCGAAGTTGCAGTTCAAATCAATGAGAATGTTCGTGGTAGCGATGTTTTCATCATTCAATCCACTTGTGCACCGACTAACGACAACCTAATGGAATTGGTTGTTATGATTGATGCAATGCGCCGTGCTTCAGCAGGCCGTATCACTGCAGTTATCCCTTACTTTGGTTACGCTCGTCAAGACCGTCGTGTACGTTCTTCTCGTGTGCCAATTACTGCAAAAGTTGTTGCTGATTTCCTATCTAACGTTGGTGTTGACCGCGTTCTGACTATCGACCTACACGCAGAGCAGATTCAAGGCTTCTTCGATGTACCTGTAGACAACATCTTCGGTACTCCAGTACTACTAGAAGACATGCAAGCTCGTGGCCTGGAAAACCCTGTAGTGGTTTCTCCTGACCTTGGTGGTGTTGTCCGTGCTCGTGCAACGGCAAAAGCGCTAGGTGATATCGATATCGCTATCGTTGATAAGCGTCGTCCACGTGCAAACGTTTCTGAAGTGATGAACCTAATCGGTGATGTTGAAGGTCGCGACTGCGTGATCGTTGATGACATGATCGACACTGGCGGCACACTATGTAAAGCAGCAGAAGCGCTGAAAGAGCGCGGTGCTAAGCGTGTATTCGCTTACGCAACTCACGCTGTATTCTCAGGTAACGCGGCACAAAACATCGGCAACTCTGTACTAGACCAAGTGATCGTAACCGACTCAATCACTATGTCTAAAGAGATGGAAGCGACAGGTAAAGTAACTACACTAAGCCTATCTCGCATGCTGGCTGAAGCGATTCGTCGTATCAGCAACGAAGAGTCAATTTCTGCAATGTTCAACTAATTCGGACATTTCAGTTACACTGATTTTTAAAACACCCCTTTTGGGGTGTTTTTTATTTGTGCGCAGGACACAGCCAATGGTGGCTCATTGAGGAAATGATCAATCTCAACCGAGTTCCCCCACTGTCAGTTTTCTGTGCTATCATACTGCGCTTTTTGAGATTCCAGAGAGATCCTAACCTTGAGTCAACCAATCAAACTTCTCGTTGGTCTTGCTAATCCGGGACCAGAATACGCCAAAACTCGCCATAATGCGGGCGCTTGGGTTGTAGAAGAATTAGCACGCGTTCACAACATTACGCTGAAGAACGAACCAAAGTTCTTCGGATTGACCGGACGTATCATGGTCAACGGACAGGATCTCCGTTTGCTTATCCCAACCACTTTCATGAATCTTTCGGGAAAATCCATCGCCGCGATGGCGAAGTTTTACCAAATAAAACCAGAAGAGATCATGGTTGCTCATGACGAGCTAGACTTACCGCCAGGTGTCGCTAAGTTTAAAAAAGGTGGCGGTCACGGTGGTCACAATGGCCTGCGTGACACAATAAGCAAATTAAGCAACAACAAAGATTTTTATCGTCTTCGTATCGGCATTGGCCATCCGGGACACAAAGATAAAGTGGCAGGGTTTGTACTAGGTAAAGCTCCAGCTAAAGAACAAGAGCTTTTGGACGCCGCGACCGATGAATCGGTACGTTGTCTAGACATTCTGATCAAGGATGGCCTATCAAAAGCACAAAATCGCCTCCACACGTTCAAAGCTGAATAAGGTTACTATCATGGGTTTTAAATGTGGCATCGTTGGTCTACCTAACGTTGGTAAATCAACTCTGTTTAACGCACTAACTAAAGCAGGCATCGAAGCAGCAAACTTCCCGTTCTGTACGATCGAACCAAACACTGGTGTAGTTCCTGTGCCAGATCTACGTCTAGATGCACTAGCAAAGATCGTTAACCCACAGAAAGTGCTGCCTACTACAATGGAATTCGTCGACATCGCCGGTCTGGTAGCGGGTGCATCACGTGGTGAAGGTCTAGGTAACAAATTCCTGGCAAACATCCGTGAAACTGACGCGATCGGTCACGTTGTACGTTGTTTCGAAAACGACAACATCGTTCACGTAGCAGGTAAAGTATCTCCAATTGAAGATATTGAAGTTATCAACCTTGAGCTAGCAATGGCTGACCTTGACTCTTGTGAGCGCGCGATCCAGCGTAACGCAAAGAAAGCAAAAGGCGGTGATAAAGACGCGAAATTCGAGCTAACTGTGCTTGAAAAGCTGCTTCCAGTACTAACAGAAGGCGGTTCAGCGCGTACCGTTGAGCTTGCTAAAGAAGAGCTAGCTGCAATTGGCTACCTAAACTTCCTGACGCTAAAGCCAACCATGTACATCGCTAACGTGAACGAAGATGGTTTTGAAGACAACGCATACCTAGATGCTGTACGTGAATTTGCAGCAAAAGAAAACAACGTTGTTGTTCCTGTATGTGCGGCTATCGAGTCAGAAATGGCTGAGCTAGAAGATGACGAGCGTGAAGAGTTCCTGGCAGACCTAGGTATCGAAGAACCAGGTCTGAACCGCGTGATTCGCGCAGGTTACGAACTGCTAAACCTACAAACTTACTTTACCGCTGGCGTAAAAGAAGTTCGTGCATGGACAATCCCTGTCGGTGCAACCGCGCCAAAAGCAGCAGCGAAGATCCACACTGACTTTGAAAAAGGTTTCATCCGTGCGGAAGTTGTTGGTTACGACGACTTCATCGAATTCAACGGTGAAAGTGGTGCGAAAGACGCAGGTAAATGGCGTCTAGAAGGTAAAGAATACATCGTAAAAGACGGTGATGTTATTCACTTCCGCTTCAACGTTTAATTAAATGAATGAATTTTAAACACTTCATTTACATAAAAAGCCAGCATGATTGCTGGCTTTTTTTATCCCTTCAACAAAAGACCTGAAGTTAACTACCTAGCTGCAAGCGATTTTTTTTCCAGTTTTAGATCATAAACACGCCTCTTTGTTTAAAAAGGAAGCGAACGAGGTTTTTTCCGAGATTTATTTAAAAAAACTGTTGACGGATCTTACTCAACTTCGCATAATGCGCGCCGTTCCCGACAACAAGGCAACGAAGTGTTGAGAACGAAAAATATGGTTTTGGCTACGTAGCTCAGCTGGTTAGAGCACATCACTCATAATGATGGGGTCACAGGTTCGAATCCCGTCGTAGCCACCATTCCTAAATACTCTTTGAAAGAGTGATTAGGAATAGATGCGGAAGTGGCGGAATTGGTAGACGCACCAGATTTAGGTTCTGGCGCCGCAAGGTGTGAGAGTTCAAGTCTCTCCTTCCGCACCATATTTTAAGTAGTTGTAAGACTACTGCCTGCAGGTCTATCGCCAAGCGGTAAGGCAGCGGCTTTTGATGCCGCCATTCCCTGGTTCGAATCCAGGTAGACCTGCCACTATTCAAAGTGGAGATTCCTTGATAAAGGGGTTGTCACTTAGAGCGCGAAGGTTTATATTGTCTCGCTCAAAAAGATGGCTACGTAGCTCAGCTGGTTAGAGCACATCACTCATAATGATGGGGTCACAGGTTCGAATCCCGTCGTAGCCACCATTCTTTCTTTTTGAAAGAACTATCTTTGTGATAAAGAAAAACAACTATTAGTTTTTACCAATTAACTGATGGTTTATAGAGTTCAAGACGCGGAAGTGGCGGAATTGGTAGACGCACCAGATTTAGGTTCTGGCGCCGCAAGGTGTGAGAGTTCAAGTCTCTCCTTCCGCACCATCTTGATTTAACTCTATTGAAGAATATATGCGGAAATGGCGGAATTGGTAGACGCACCAGATTTAGGTTCTGGCGCCGCAAGGTGTGAGAGTTCAAGTCTCTCTTTCCGCACCATATTTTAAGTAGTTGTAAAACTACTGCCTGCAGGTCTATCGCCAAGCGGTAAGGCAGCGGCTTTTGATGCCGCCATTCCCTGGTTCGAATCCAGGTAGACCTGCCACTATTTAAATTATTGAGTTTTCTCAGTAATTATGCGGAAGTGGCGGAATTGGTAGACGCACCAGATTTAGGTTCTGGCGCCGCTATCGCCAAGCGGTAAGGCAGCGGCTTTTGATGCCGCCATTCCCTGGTTCGAATCCAGGTAGCCCTGCCATATACAACGACGTTGAGATTTTACCAATTATCTTGATGTCTATAGATTTAGTTGCGGAAGTGGCGGAATTGGTAGACGCACCAGATTTAGGTTCTGGCGCCGCTATCGCCAAGCGGTAAGGCAGCGGCTTTTGATGCCGCCATTCCCTGGTTCGAATCCAGGTAGCCCTGCCATACAAAACGATATTGAGATTTTACCAATTATCTGAATATCTAAAGATCAAGATGCGGAAGTGGCGGAATTGGTAGACGCACCAGATTTAGGTTCTGGCGCCGCAAGGTGTGAGAGTTCAAGTCTCTCCTTCCGCACCATTCTTGATTAAACAATTTGAGTTGGCTACGTAGCTCAGCTGGTTAGAGCACATCACTCATAATGATGGGGTCACAGGTTCGAATCCCGTCGTAGCCACCATTTATAACGTTATTTAGGTTTTACCAATTACCTTTATAACTACAGAATAAGTTGCGGAAGTGGCGGAATTGGTAGACGCACCAGATTTAGGTTCTGGCGCCGTAGGGCTATCGCCAAGCGGTAAGGCAGCGGCTTTTGATGCCGCCATTCCCTGGTTCGAATCCAGGTAGCCCTGCCATACAAAACGATATTGAGATTTTACCAATTATCTGAATATCTAAAGATCAAGATGCGGAAGTGGCGGAATTGGTAGACGCACCAGATTTAGGTTCTGGCGCCGCAAGGTGTGAGAGTTCAAGTCTCTCCTTCCGCACCATTCTTGATTAAACAATTTGAGATGGCTACGTAGCTCAGCTGGTTAGAGCACATCACTCATAATGATGGGGTCACAGGTTCGAATCCCGTCGTAGCCACCATTGATTAGATTGAAAGCCTAGGCTTACAGTCATGTAGATTTAAGATGCGGAAGTGGCGGAATTGGTAGACGCACCAGATTTAGGTTCTGGCGCCGCAAGGTGTGAGAGTTCAAGTCTCTCCTTCCGCACCATCTTAAACTCATCTACAATATCAAAATATGCGGAAGTGGCGGAATTGGTAGACGCACCAGATTTAGGTTCTGGCGCCGTAAGGTGTGAGAGTTCAAGTCTCTCCTTCCGCACCATTCTTTCTTTTTAGAAAGACATAGTCTCATGACTATACCTGTAGGGCTATCGCCAAGCGGTAAGGCAGCGGCTTTTGATGCCGCCATTCCCTGGTTCGAATCCAGGTAGCCCTGCCATACAAAATGATATTGAGATTTTACCAATTATCTTGATATCTACAGATTAAGTTGCGGAAGTGGCGGAATTGGTAGACGCACCAGATTTAGGTTCTGGCGCCGCAAGGTGTGAGAGTTCAAGTCTCTCCTTCCGCACCATTATCGGAAAACCCAGCATTAGTTTGCTGGGTTTTTTCTTTTTTCTGTTTCTGGACTCGATGAATCTCTGATTTGTCGAATTAAAAAAGCGAGCTCTTGGCTCGCTTTTTTTCTATCTGCTATTTATTTCTGATCACATACCCAACGCGTATTTCAACACTTGCGCTTTAATTGGCCCTGAATGTTCAGCCAACTTTAATGCCGCATTGCGTGCAAGCTTCAGAGGCCCTAAATCATTGCTAAAGCCTTTGTAGAAAAAGTCCATACCCGTTTGCATTAACAGATTATCAGGACGACGTGCTCGCTCATATTTGGCCAAAAGCGGCTCAGTGAGTTCTTCCTGACCTTGTGTAACCGACAGCAACACATCAACATCTTTAAAGCCTAGGTTCACACCCTGCCCAGCTAACGGGTTAATGGTATGAGCGGAATCTCCGACGAGTACGCAGCCTCTATTCGAATATGACTGAGCATGACGGCGAGTTAAAGGGAACGAACCAAACTGCAGAACCTCTATATCCCCTAACTCTTTCGGGAAGTAACTTATAATTTCGTTTTTTAATTGTGGCTTGGTCATGGCACCAAGTTGCTTGATGCGTTTTGGCGAATCATACCAAACCAGAGATCCTTGGCCTACTTCCTGACCATCTTCAGTAAGTGAACATAAAGGTAAGAAAGAGCGGGGACCACTTGGCGTAAACTGTTGCCAGGTAATATCTTGTTGAGGCAACTCGGTCTTTACGTTGATCAGCATACAGTGTTGGCGATAATCCCAAGCCGTGATCCCGATTCCGGCAAGCTGACGCACTTTTGAGTTAGCACCATCGGCGCCAATCACCCATTGGGCCTCAAATTGCTTACCACTCTCTAAAGTCACTCGATTAACGTCACCAAATTCGATTGTTTTTAGGCGTTCAGGACACTCTACAGTGAGGTTGTTATGGTTATCGAAGGCTTGCCATAAACCTAACTGAATCAGGCGGTTTTCAACAATATAACCAAGTTGCTCTAGAGACAGTTCATCGGAATGGAATCGCGTGCGACACTCTGGATGCTCCCATGTTTCCAAACGACGGTAAGGACAGACACGCATCGCTTGGATCGATGCCCATGCACCTAGTGATTCAAGCAACTTAACGGATTGGTGTGAGATGGCGGATACACGAATGTCCATCGCTTGTGACGGTTCAAACGCCTTTGGCTCTGTGCCTTCGACGACAACAACACTTCTGCCCTGCTGTGCGAACCCTATCGCGATTGCCGCTCCAACCATGCCTCCACCGATTACGGCGATGTCATATCTGTTCATTTTTTGTTCTTCATTATCTTGATTAAATTGCCTTTTCAATTGTACTTTCAGCCAATCCATTTACAAAACGGTTTATTTTCCCTCTTCCTAAAGATGCGGGCTCTGCGTAAATTTACCCATTTGTAAACCGAGTGTTTCTGCCTGATTTGCGAGCTAAAAAACCTTGTTCAATATAAGGCAAAAGCCTAGATTTCATCAGGCTTTGCAGAGAATTAGCCAGATCACTAGTCAGGTGCTTTTTAAAGCAGTACAATACGCCGCTTACCGCCGTGATGGCGGCTATAATTTGAGCAATAGCTCTCCGATTTAAGTACAACTGAACGAGCGAAAGTGAGATGAGTAAGAAACTGCTAATTAAAACCTGGGGCTGCCAGATGAACGAATACGATTCATCAAAAATGGCCGACCTGCTTAATGCTGCAAACGGCTATGAGCTGACGGAAGAGCCAGAGGAAGCAGACGTACTTCTACTTAACACCTGTTCGATCCGTGAAAAAGCGCAAGAAAAAGTTTTCCACCAGCTTGGCCGTTGGAAAACACTAAAAGATAAAAAACCTGGCGTAGTCATCGGCGTGGGTGGTTGTGTAGCAACACAAGAAGGCGACCACATTCGTGAACGTGCACCGTACGTTGACGTTATTTTTGGTCCACAAACTCTGCACCGCCTGCCAGAGATGATCAAACAGTCTCAATCTGACGATGCTCCAGTCATGGACATTTCTTTCCCAGAAATTGAGAAGTTCGACCGCCTGCCTGAGCCACGCGCGGAAGGTGCAACGGCATTCGTTTCAATTATGGAAGGCTGTTCTAAGTACTGTACTTACTGCGTAGTACCATACACACGTGGTGAAGAAGTTAGCCGTCCGATGGATGACGTATTGTTCGAGATCGCTCAGTTAGCGGAACAAGGCGTACGTGAAGTTAACCTACTAGGTCAAAACGTAAACGCATACCGCGGCCCAATGCACGACGGTGAGATTTGTTCATTCGCTGAACTGCTTCGTCTGGTTGCATCTATCGATGGTATCGACCGTATTCGTTTCACGACTAGCCACCCGCTAGAGTTTACAGACGACATCATTGCTGTTTATGAAGATACACCAGAGCTAGTAAGCTTCCTGCACTTGCCAGTACAAAGTGGTAGTGACCGTATCCTAACCATGATGAAACGTCCGCATACAGGCATCGAGTACAAGTCTATCATCCGTAAATTGCGTAAAGCGCGTCCTGATATTCAGATCAGTTCTGACTTTATCGTTGGTTTCCCTGGTGAAACAGACAAAGACTTCCAAGACACAATGAAGCTGATCAAAGACGTAGACTTTGACATGAGCTTCAGCTTTATCTTCTCTCCACGTCCTGGTACACCAGCAGCGGATTACCCATGTGATGTATCTGAACAAGAGAAGAAAGAGCGTCTATACGAACTTCAACAAACGATTAACCAACAAGCTATGCGTTACTCTCGCTTAATGCTTGGTACAGAGCAGCGTGTACTGGTTGAAGGCCCTTCTAAGAAAAACCTAATGGAACTGCGCGCTCGTACAGAAAACAACCGTGTAGTAAACTTTGAAGGTAGCGCCGACCTAATTGGTCAGTTCGTAGACGTGAAAATTGTAGACGTATTTGCAAACTCATTGCGTGGTGAGCTAGTACGTACTGAAAAAGACATGGACCTTCGTAGTGTGATTTCACCAACGCAAATGATGGCGAAAACACGTCGCGAAGATGAGCTGGGTGTAGCTACTTTTACGCCTTAAGCTCGTACAAATAGCCATGGAGAGCCTGGTCGTTATCAGGCTCTCAGTAAATGGCAAAAATGAGAGGCAACATTGAGCAATAAAATAGTAACTCTAGAAATCAACCTAGAACCTTCAGACAACCGCCGACTAGCTAGCCTGTGCGGTCCTTTCGATGACAACATCAAGCATTTAGAACGCCGTCTGGGCGTTGAAATCAACCACCGTAGTGACCACTTTACCATTGTTGGTAAACCACACACTTCTGCCGCTGCTCTGGATATCCTGAAATCACTTTATGTCGATACCGCACCTGTGCGTGGCGAGATCCCAGACATCGAACCTGAGCAGATCCATTTATCGATTAAAGAATCAGGCGTTTTAGAACAAAACACTGAATCAAACATTGAACACGGTAAAGAAGTGTTCGTGAGAACCAAAAAAGGCGTGATCAAACCACGTACTCCTAACCAGGCTCAATACTTGGTTAACATGGTGACTCACGATATCTCGTTTGGTATTGGCCCGGCAGGTACAGGTAAGACTTACCTTGCAGTAGCGGCAGCGGTTGATGCTTTAGAGCGTCAAGAAATCCGTCGTATTCTTTTGACTCGTCCAGCTGTTGAAGCGGGTGAAAAACTGGGCTTCCTGCCTGGTGATCTCAGCCAGAAGGTTGACCCATACCTTCGTCCACTGTACGACGCACTGTTCGAGATGCTAGGCTTTGAGCGCGTGGAAAAACTGATTGAGCGTAACGTGATTGAAGTTGCACCACTGGCTTACATGCGTGGTCGTACCCTGAATGATGCCTTTATCATTCTGGATGAGAGTCAGAACACGACGGTTGAACAGATGAAAATGTTCCTGACGCGTATTGGTTTTAACTCACGTGCAGTCATCACTGGTGACGTGACTCAGATTGACTTGCCACGCGGCGCAAAATCAGGCCTTCGTCACGCCATTGAGGTACTGAGCGAAGTCGACGACATCAGCTTTAACTTCTTCCAGGCAGATGACGTTGTGCGCCATCCTGTTGTGGCTCGTATTGTTAACGCGTACGAGAAATGGGAAGCGCAAGACCAGAAAGAGCGTAAAGAGTTTGAAAAGCGTCGTCGTGAAGAGCGTGATGCCAAACTGCTTGAAGCGGCAAAAGCTGAGCTAAGCGCTCAAGTTACTGCGACTAAGGAATAAAGATGGCGATTGAACTTGATCTTCAACTGGCAGTCGAAAACGAAGAAGGCTTGCCTTCTCAGGAAGACTTTCAACTGTGGCTAGATAAGACTATTCCTCTGTTTCAGCCGCAGGCAGAAGTCACCATTCGTATTGTCGATGAGCAAGAGAGTCACACTTTAAATCACGACTATCGTGGTAAAGATAAACCGACTAATGTGCTATCTTTCCCATTTGAAGTACCTCCGGGTATGGAAATGGATCTGCTTGGTGACTTGATTATTTGTCGTCAAGTAGTTGAAAAAGAGGCGATAGAACAGAATAAACCTCTGTTAGCACATTGGGCGCATATGGTTGTACATGGCAGCTTGCATCTGCTAGGTTATGATCATATCGAGGATGACGAAGCCGAAGAGATGGAGTCCCTCGAAACAGAAATCATGCAGGGTATGGGTTATGAAGACCCTTACATTGCTGAAAAAGAGTAACCTCGGTTGCTCAACAGGGAAAGGCGAATCACCTACATTACCCTCGTGTTCGTCTTTCTACGTGAGCTATCACACTTCTGATAGCGTTACTTAATTGAGAAACAATGAACGAAGATAATTCTCCCTCTTCTAGCGAAGGTAAGAAAGAAAAGGCAGAAGGTCCGAGTAGAAAGTCCTTCTTTGAACGTCTAGGTCAACTTTTCCAGGGCGATCCTAAAGACCGCCAAGAGCTTGTGGATGTTATCCGCGACTCAGAAGAAAATGACCTGATTGACCACGACACCCGCGACATGCTCGAAGGTGTTATGGAAATCTCCGAAATGCGCGTGCGTGACATTATGATCCCGCGTTCGCAAATGGTTACTGTTGAGCGCACTTACGATTTAGACACGCTAATCGCGCTAATCACGGATGCTCAACACTCGCGTTACCCTGTTATCAGCGAGGATAAAGACCATGTGGAAGGCATTCTACTTGCGAAGGACTTACTCAAATACTTAGGCTCAGGCAGCAACCCATTTGATATTGAAGAAGTAATTCGACCTGCAGTCGTGGTTCCGGAAAGCAAACGGGTCGACCGCCTGCTAAAAGAGTTCCGCGAAGAACGCTATCATATGGCGATTGTTGTCGATGAATTCGGCGGCGTTTCAGGCCTCGTAACCATTGAAGATATCCTTGAAGAAATTGTTGGTGATATCGAAGATGAGTTTGACGAGTCGGAAGAGACTGACATTCGTAAGCTAAGCAAACATACGTTTGCTGTCAGAGCTCTGACAACGATTGAAGAGTTTAATGAGACATTCGGCACCAACTTCAGCGATGAAGAGGTGGATACCGTTGGTGGTATGGTAATGACTGCCTTTGGTCACCTGCCTTCTCGTGGTGAACTGGTTGAAATTGAAGGCTATAACTTCAAAGTCACCGCTGCCGATAACCGTCGTGTCATTCAACTCCAAGTGACTATTCCAGACGAAGAAACACTGGTTGAAGCCACTCAAGAGTAACGCGATACCCTACCGGGAATATCAGAAAAATATAAATGATGAATGTACTCTTTCATCGCCTCAAGCGGCCTTTAGTGGCCGCTTTTGTTGGCGCTTCCACAACACTGGCTTTTGCTCCTTACCAACTATGGCCTATCGCTATTCTTAGCCCTGCGATACTGCTTATCCTTCTTGCCAACCAAACGCCCAAACGCGCACTTTGGATTGGTTATTCATGGGGCCTTGGCCAATTTGCTACCGGCGTCAGCTGGGTATACGTCAGTATTGCTGGCTTTGGCGGTATGCCGCTGATTGCCAATCTATTCTTAATGGGTCTGTTAGTTGCCTATCTGGCGATCTACTCGGGTCTGTTTGCCTGGCTGAAAAACAAGTTCTTTCCTCAATTCACCTTAACTAACGCACTGCTTGCCGCGCCTGCTCTTTGGTTGATTACCGATTGGCTTCGTGGCTGGGTAATGACAGGTTTCCCATGGCTATGGCTCGGATACAGCCAGATTGACGCCCCGCTGGCGAGCTTTGCTCCAATTGGCGGTGTAGAGCTTCTGACTCTGTTTATTATCATCTCTGCTGGCGCATTGGCATACGCTTGGTTACATAAACAGTGGCTAGTGGTGGTAATACCGGCTGTACTTTTGAGCACAGGTTTTGGTATCCGTCAGTATGATTGGGTGACGCCTCGTTCTCAGGACGTCACCAAAGTCGCGCTGATCCAAGGCAATGTCGACCAAAAACTGAAATGGCTGCCAACACAGCGCTGGCCAACCATTATGAAGTACACCGATCTGACTCGCGAAAACTGGGATGCGGACATCATTGTCTGGCCAGAAGCCGCGATTCCGGCGTTTGAGATTGAAGTGCCTTCATTCCTACAGAACTTAGACAGTGCTGCAAAAATGAATCACAGCGCCATTATCACTGGTGTAGTGAATCAGGACGAAGACCGACAGTTTTACAATAGCATTCTTTCTCTCGGAGCGACGCCATATGGCGATTACAGCTTTGACTTAACAGAACGTTACCATAAGCATCATTTGCTGCCATTTGGTGAGTTTGTGCCGTTTGAGGACATCTTACGCCCACTTGCGCCTTTCTTTAATTTGCCGATGTCTTCATTCAGTCGTGGGGATTTTGTGCAGCCAAACATCGTCGCTAATGGCATGCATATGGCACCTGCGCTGTGTTATGAAATCATTTTTAACGAGCAGGTTCGTCAAAACGTCAACGACGAAACAGATTTCATCCTCACGCTTTCTAACGATGCGTGGTTTGGGCATTCGATTGGTCCACTTCAGCATATGGAAATCGCCCGTATGCGTGCACTGGAGCTAGGCAAGCCTCTGATCCGCTCAACGAATAACGGATTAACTGCCGTCACCGACCACAAAGGTAAGATTATCGAGCAGGTACCGCAGTTTAAAACGGCAGTGCTGCGTGCAGAACTGACTCCAACCGATGGGAAAACGCCCTATCGACTCGTTGGCACCTGGCCATTGTATATTTGGGTAGCATTAAGTTTGATGCTCGCTTGGTGGATACCAAGAAAGAAAAACTAATCAACTAAAAAGAGGCCAAACGGCCTCTTTTTTCATACTTGTTAAGGTTTTAAAGACTGACGACTAAAGCCAGTATGACCACATTTGATACACGGAATAATAACGGTTGGATGGTTATACGTGGTTTTATGACCACATTCATCACACACTAAAGTACCCAAACCAATCACATCACCAGCTTCATACAGGCCTTGATGCTCGAGGTCATCAAATAACTCAACCCATTCAACCTTGGTCCGGTCAGTAATTTCTAACAATCCTTGCCAGATTGAATCTGCAATCGTTAGGTAAAAAGGGCCACTTTTACTGTCTTCGTAATTTTCTGAAAACTCTTTTAAGTCAGATTTGACGTACGCTTTAATCAAAGCCAACTCATCTTTGGTCAGGTCATTCGCGGCTTCCACCACTTTGCCTGACGTCTCTATCGCTTTGTTAACTTCTTCAGGACTGTGCTTCAAGGTTTCGATCACATCCTCGAGCATTTCCTCATAACCTGTTTTACGTTTAGGCATAACTGACCTCCATCTTTCTCCTACCTGCGTGACTTGAGTACGCAAGGGTACAGATTGGCTATTGTTGTGATCCCTAGCTTTAGGTATTCTATGACGATCTATTTAAGTCTGTTCTAACCGAACTCACAAATTCCAAGATAACCGGATATCATCGATGCAAGAGCAATACAACCCACAAGACATTGAACAGAAAGTTCAAAAGCACTGGGATGACAACAAGACCTTTGTTGTAAGTGAAGACCCAAATAAAGAAAAATTCTACTGTCTATCTATGTTCCCATACCCAAGTGGTCGACTGCACATGGGTCACGTGCGTAACTACACCATCGGTGACGTAGTATCTCGTTTCCAACGCCTACAAGGCAAAAACGTGATGCAACCTATCGGTTGGGATGCATTCGGTCTGCCTGCAGAAAACGCAGCAGTAAAAAACAAGACAGCACCAGCGCCATGGACTTACGAAAACATTGAGTACATGAAGAACCAGCTTAAGCTTCTAGGCTTTGGTTACGACTGGAACCGTGAATTCGCGACCTGTACGCCAGAATACTACCGTTGGGAACAAGAGTTCTTCACTAAGCTTTACGAAAAAGGCCTGGTTTACAAGAAGACTTCATCAGTGAACTGGTGTCCAAACGACCAAACCGTTCTAGCGAACGAACAGGTTGAAGATGGCTGCTGTTGGCGTTGTGACACGCCTGTAGAGCAAAAAGAGATTCCTCAGTGGTTCATTAAGATCACTGAATACGCACAAGAACTACTGGACGATCTAGACAACCTAGACGGCTGGCCTGAAATGGTGAAAACCATGCAGCGCAACTGGATTGGCCGCTCTGAAGGTGTTGAGCTTAAGTTCCAAGTGAAAGACCAAGCTCAAGATCTAGAAGTTTACACAACTCGTCCTGACACGCTTATGGGTGTGACTTACGTGGGTATCGCAGCAGGCCATCCTCTTGCAGCATTAGCAGCAGAGAACAACCCAGAGCTTGCAGCATTTATCGACGAATGTAAGAACAACAAAGTTGCTGAAGCTGAGCTAGCGACAATGGAGAAGAAAGGTATGGCGACTGGCCTTACTGCGATTCATCCATTGAACGGCCGTGAAGTACCAGTATACGTAGCAAACTTCGTACTGATGGACTACGGCACAGGCGCGGTTATGGCTGTACCTGCTCACGACCAACGTGACTACGAATTTGCAACCAAATACGGCCTAGACATCGTTCCTGTCATCAAACCAGTTGACGGTAGCGAGCTAGATGTTTCTGAAGCAGCATACACAGAGAAAGGCGTTCTGTTCGATTCTGGTGAGTTCGACGGTCTTGAATTCCAAGCGGCATTCGATGCAATCGCAGCGAAACTAGAAGCAGAAGGTAAAGGCACTAAGACTGTTAACTTCCGTCTACGTGACTGGGGTGTATCTCGTCAACGCTACTGGGGTGCACCAATCCCAATGGTAACGACTGAAGACGGTGAAGTTCACCCAGTACCAGCTGACCAACTACCAGTGATTCTTCCAGAAGACGTGGTGATGGACGGCGTAACGAGCCCAATCAAAGCAGACAAAGAATGGGCGAAGACTACATTCAACAGCGAACCAGCTCTACGTGAGACTGACACGTTCGATACGTTCATGGAATCTTCTTGGTACTACGCGCGTTACTGTTCACCACAAGCAGACGACATCCTGGATCCAGAAAAAGCAAACTACTGGCTACCAGTAGACCAGTACATCGGTGGTATCGAGCACGCTTGTATGCACCTATTGTACTCACGCTTCTTCCACAAGCTTCTGCGTGATGCGGGCTACGTAACGTCTGACGAACCGTTCAAGCAACTACTATGTCAAGGCATGGTACTGGCAGACGCGTTCTACTTCGAAAACGAGAAAGGCGGCAAAGAGTGGGTTGCACCAACTGACGTGAAAGTTGAGCGTGACGGTAAAGGCCGTATCACCTCAGCTACCGATAACGAAGGTCGCAACGTTGAGCACTCAGGCATGATCAAAATGTCTAAGTCGAAGAACAACGGTATCGACCCTCAAGAGATGGTAGACAAGTACGGTGCTGACACAGTACGTCTGTTCATGATGTTCGCTTCTCCAGCAGACATGACGCTTGAGTGGCAAGAGTCTGGCGTAGAAGGTGCAAACCGCTTCCTGAAACGTGTTTGGAAACTAGTGAAAGAGCACACAGCAAAAGGTGCAGCAGAAGCGGTTAACGCAGATGCACTTTCTGGTGATCAAAAAGCACTACGTCGTGACGTTCACAAGACCATTGCGAAAGTAACCGATGATGTTGCTCGTCGCCAGACATTCAACACGGCTATCGCAGCAATCATGGAACTGATGAACAAGCTAGCGAAAGCGCCTCAAGAATCAGCACAAGACCGTGCTATCCTTGATGAAGCTCTTAAAGCAGTAGTTGCAATGCTTTACCCTATCACTCCGCACATTTCATACGAGCTATGGACTGCACTGGGTGAGACTGACATCGACAACGCGGCTTGGCCAACTTTCGATGAGAAAGCACTGGTTGAAGACGAAAAAACGATCGTTGTTCAAGTTAACGGTAAGCTACGTGCGAAGCTGACTGTTGCAGCAGACGCAACTAAAGAGCAAGTTGAAGAGCTTGGCCTGAACGATGAGAACGTAACTAAGTTCACCGAAGACAAAACCATCCGTAAAGTCATTTACGTTCCGGGTAAACTTCTGAACATCGTTGCAAACTAATCATAGTCTGCAATTTCTCTCAGCTTAGCGAACTTATTCGCTAACCAAGAGTCATTAAACAGGGTAGTCCTCTACCCTGTTTATTTACCTCAAACCATTCCCACTGAGTGGTTTAAGGTAAATATCCCCCTTATGCAATTTAGGATGAATACAATCAATGCGCTTTTTCTCTTTGATTAAACTACCTGTGGTATTGGTATTAGCCGGACTTCTCTCTGCCTGTGGTTTTCACCTTCGCGGCGAATACTCTGTACCGGAAGAGCTGCACACCATGTCATTCACCAGTTACGATGAATACAACCAGCTAACCCGCTACGTGAAATCTCAGCTCACGCTGAATAAAGTAGAATTGGTTCAACCATCGTCAAGCGTACCAAACTTACATCTGATTGAGACAAGCCTTGAAGAGCGTACGCTATCGCTTTACCAAAACAGCCGTGCAGCAGAGAAAGAACTGACTTACGTTGTACAATACCGTGTCACGATCCCGGGTTATGGCACGAAGAACTACACCACTACAGTCAATCGCAACTATTTGGATAACCCACTGACAGCCTTGGCTAAGTCGGTTGAACGCGACGTGATTAAAGATGAAATGCACTTACAAGCTGCCAAGCAAATGATGCGTCAGTTAGGACGAGTGCGTGCAGAATACGAGTCTGGCGAAATTAATCAGCCAACTGCGAACACGAATTCTTAAGTAACATGCGAGTATATGCTGACAAGCTGGCAGATCATTTAGCCAAGCACATCAAGCCGATTTACCTGATCTTTGGTAATGAACCACTATTAATTCAAGAAAGCCGTCAAGCAATCCAAAAAACCGCATTCCAACACGGTTTTGAAGAAAAGCATCGCTTTGCGGTTGATGCGAGCTTAGATTGGAACCAGGTTTATGACTGCTTTCAGGCGCTCAGCCTGTTCTCCAGCCGCCAACTCATTGAGCTCGAAATACCAGAAAGTGGCATCAACACCGCAATAAGCAAAGAACTGCAGGCACTGTCAGACATGATGCATGATGACATCATGCTGGTCATCATCGGCAGTAAGCTGACTAAGGCGCAGGAAAACAGTAAATGGTTTAAATCGCTCAGCGCGAAAGGTGACTGGGTAAGTTGCCTGACACCAGACCTCCAGCGCCTGCCAATGTTCATTCAGGCTCGTTGTCGCAAACTTGGATTAAAACCGGACCAGCAATCGCTGCAAATGCTCGCTCAGTGGCATGAGGGCAACCTGTTTGCACTGTCGCAAAGCTTAGAGAAACTCGCTCTACTTTACCCTGATGGCGAACTCACCATCGTGCGTTTAGAGGAAGCGTTAAGTCGGCACAACCATTTTACAACCTTCAACTGGATTGATGCTTTGCTGGCAGGAAAAGCTAACCGTGCCCAACGTATCTTACGTCAGCTTGAAGCTGAAGGCGTGGAGGCGGTGATTCTTATTCGTAGCGTGCAAAAAGAGTTCAACCAACTGCTGAGCATGCATCAGGATTTGGCCAAGATGAACACAAACCAAGTGTTTGAAAAATACCGTGTGTGGCAAAATAAACGCCCTTTGTATAACGCAGCCTTGACTCGTCTTTCAGCCAGAAAAATCTTTAAGCTTGTGTCTCTTCTTACTCAGACAGAGATAAAAGCGAAAACCCAATATGACGAATCCGTCTGGCCAACTATGCATCAATTGAGCCTGGAAACCTGCTCTCCTGATATTAAGCTGGCAATTTAAAAACCAAAGCGTGATATAGTGCGCGACCCGTTTTGCCAGATTAGCGCAAAACTATTTAGAGATAAGAGACAAACCGAGGAAAACCGAGTGCTTCGCGAAGAACTGAAAGACTTTCTAGCTGATAAAGCCGACGATATGAAAGCGGAAGATATCATCATCCTGAATGTGGAAGGCAAATCAAGCGTGACAGATTACATGATCATCTGCACGGGCACATCTAAACGCCACGTTTCATCCATCGCTGATCACGTTGCGACTGAAGTAAAAAAAGCAGGTCTTGAACCTTTAGGCATGGAAGGTGAGAACGAAGGTGAATGGGTAGTTCTGGATATGGGCGATGCCATGCTGCACGTGATGCAAGAAGAACACCGCGAGCTGTACCAACTAGAAAAACTCTGGGGTTAATCTTTTGAAAATTCAACTCATTGCTGTTGGTACAAAAATGCCAAAGTGGGTAGAGGAAGGCTTTCAAGAGTATCGCCGTCGTTTCCCGCACGATATGCCACTTGAACTCGTGGAGATTCCTGCCGGAAAACGTGGCAAGAACGCCGACATAGCGCGCATTCTGCAAAAAGAAGGCGAAGCGATGCTGGCCGCAGTGCCAAAAGGGAGCCGTATTGTTACCTTGGATATCCCTGGCAAAAAGTGGGATACCCCACAACTGGCTGAACAACTAGAAGCCTGGAAACTGGATGGACGTGACGTATCGATTTTAATCGGCGGCCCTGAAGGTCTGGCTCCAGCATGTAAAGCAGCCGCAGACCAAAGCTGGTCATTATCAGCCTTAACGTTACCACACCCTCTGGTACGTATTGTTATGGCTGAAAGCTTATACCGAGCGTGGAGCATTACCGCTAACCACCCTTACCATCGCGAATAATCGCTGTTTAACTTTAGAGCCAAGCGTTAATGATTCATAGACGCCGCAGTCAAATTCGAGATTATCAAGCCGAAGCGCGCCTGTTTGCCAGCCGCGCTATCGTTGCATTTATCGGTATCGTCATTTTGATGGGAGCCCTGGTCGCCAACATGTACAACATTCAGGTGAACCAGTTCCAAGATTACCAAACTCGCTCTAACGACAACCGTATTAAAATCGTACCAATTGCGCCCAACCGCGGGCTTATTTACGATCGCAACGGTGTGTTACTGGCGGAAAACCGCCCTGTCTTTAACCTGGAACTGACTCCAGAAAAAGTGAAAGACATTGATGAGACCATCAAAGAGCTGCAAACCATTCTGGAAATCACACCAGAGCAAATTGAACGCTTTCATCGCGAGCGAAAACGCACCCGTCGCTTTAAATCTGTTCCTCTTCTCACTCAACTGGATGAAAAGCAGGTTGCCGTATTTTCAGTCAACCAATATCGCTTTCCCGGCGTAGAAATCAGTGCGACCCTAAAACGTTACTACCCATTTAGTGAAGTGCTTACCCACGTGATTGGCTATGTTTCTCGCATCAACGATCGAGACATACAACGCCTGATTCGTGAAGAAAAAGCCTCGAACTATCAAGCGACCCGTGACATCGGTAAGCTCGGCATTGAGAAATATTACGAAGATATTCTCCATGGAACTGCTGGCTACCAAGAGGTCGAGGTGAACAGTCGTGGTCGAGTGATCCGCACACTGAAATATGTCCCACCCGTTCCTGGCAAAGATATTGTATTGAACCTGGACATTAATCTGCAGCTTTATGTGCACCAGTTGCTTGATGGTCGTCGCGGCAGTGCCGTGGTTATCGACCCAAGAGATAACGGTGTGCTAGCGATGGTATCTAGCCCGAGCTACGATCCCAATGCCTTCGTTCATGGTATTTCTGGTAAGGCTTACCGTGCGCTACTTAACGATAAAAACCGACCTCTGGTGAACCGAACGACATTAGGTATTTATCCACCAGCGTCAACCATCAAACCATTTATGGCCGTTGCCGCGCTGCAAGAAGGCGTTGTGACTCCACAAACAACCCGTAATGATCCTGGCTACTGGCGTATTCCAAATTCCGACACTCGCCCTTTCCGCGACTGGCTGCGTTGGGGACATGGCCGTGTTGATATCATCAAATCAATTGAAGAATCGGTGGATACCTTCTTCTACCAGGTGGCTTACGATATGGGCATCGATCGCATTTCCAGCTGGATGATGATGTTCGGCTTTGGTGATTACACCGGAATTGATATTTACGAAGAAAGTAAAGCCAACATGCCAACCCGTGAGTGGAAAATGTCTCGCCACAGAACACCTTGGTATAAAGGCGATACGATCCCGGTAGGTATTGGTCAGGGTTACTGGACTGCAACGCCGATGCAAATCGCTAAAGCGACGTCAGTGCTGGTCAACGACGGAGCCGTTACCGCCCCACACTTACTTAAAGCTTCCATCAACAATGGTGGCGATTTCGATGAGCAGCACTCAGAGGAATACCTGAGTTATCCGCCGATTAAAGACGTTCCGAAAAAGTACTGGGATATGGCGAAAGAAGGCATGCGCCGTGTAAACCATGGGGTTCGAGGTACAGCTCGTCGTTCGTTTTACGACATGAGCTACGAAACCGCCGGTAAATCCGGTACCGCTCAGGTATTCGGACTGGCTGAAGACGAAGAGTACAAGGCAGATGAAGTCGCCGAACATTTGCGTGACCACGCCTTATTTACTGGTTTTGCACCGTTTGATGATCCAAAAGTAGTCGTGACTGTGGTACTCGAAAATGCGGGTGGCGGCTCAAGTAATGGCGCGCCTGTAGCAAGAAAAATCTTTGACCGTGTCGTACTCGGCCCGGAAAAAATCGAGCCTGAAGAAGATGAAAACAACGTTAAGCAAGAGGCAACGCAATAATGAAAATGGATCCCTCTACAGGTAAAAACCGAGCCCTGTTTGAACGCTTCCATATTGACTTGCCACTCTTACTTGGCATTTTAGCGTTGATGGCATTTGGCTTGGTGATCATGTACAGCGCGAGCGGCCAAAGCCTGGCGATGATGGATCGTCAGGCCATGCGTATGGTGCTCTCTCTTGTGGTGATGGTAGTGCTTGCACAACTTTCTCCACGCACCTACGAGAGTCTCGCGCCCTTGATGTTTGCGTCAGGAGTCATCCTGCTTTTTGGCGTGCTGTTTTTTGGTGAAGCGTCCAAAGGGGCCCAACGTTGGCTAAACCTTGGTTTCGTCCGATTCCAGCCATCTGAATTACTCAAGCTGGCCGTGCCGCTAATGGTGGCTCGTTATATTGGTCGTCAGCCACTTCCGCCAACCTTCAAAACCTTGATGGTTGCCTTAGTCATGGTGTGTGTACCGACCATTTTGATTGCGAAACAGCCTGATTTAGGCACTTCGATCCTGATCGCGGCATCCGGTATTTTCGTTATCTTCCTTGCGGGCATCAGTTGGAGAATCATTGCAGCTGCGGCTGTTGCTCTGGGTGGCTTTATTCCAATTCTGTGGTTCTTCCTGATGCGTGAGTATCAGAAAACGCGTGTACGAACCTTGTTTAACCCAGAATCTGCCCCCTTAGGTGCGGGCTACCATATCATCCAGAGCAAAATTGCGATTGGATCCGGTGGTATTTCAGGTAAGGGCTGGTTACACGGGACACAATCTCAGCTGGAATTTTTGCCAGAGCGACACACTGACTTTATCTTTGCAGTAATTGCTGAAGAATGGGGTATGATTGGTTTTCTTTGCTTATTAGCCATCTATCTCTTCATTATTGGTCGAGGCCTGTACCTTGCTAGCCAAGCACAGACCGCATTTGGACGAATGATGGCAGGCAGTATTGTACTTAGCTTTTTTGTGTATATTTTCGTAAATATCGGCATGGTAAGTGGCATCCTGCCCGTCGTAGGCGTACCGTTACCTCTCATCAGTTACGGTGGCACTTCAATGGTGACCTTGATGGCTGGCTTTGGTATTTTAATGTCAATTCATACGCACAGAAAAGCATTCTCTAAGGCGACCTAGACATGCAAAAACGCGCTTTATATTCCTTAGTTTTTTCTGCAGTTATTTTGGCTGGATGCTCATCAACCAGCCAGAAAACTCAGCAAGATGGCCGCTACGAACTTGAGTCTGATGTCGCGCCAGACACACCACTTTCAGTGGATCATATTGAAGACGCCTACCCTAAGTACGAACCATACAGCTTAGGCGGCAACAGAGACTACCATCTCCTCGGTAAGAACTACCAAATTGTTCGCGACGCGAAAGGCTTTACCGAACAAGGACGAGCGTCCTGGTATGGTAAGAAGTTTCAGGGGCATTTGACGTCCAACGGTGAGATCTACGACATGTACTCAATGACAGCGGCACACAAAACACTGCCTCTGCCTAGTTACGTCAAAGTGACCAACACCGATAACGGCAAAACAACGGTAGTACGCGTGAATGACCGAGGTCCATTCCATGATGGCCGAATTATTGATTTAAGCTACGCGGCGGCACATAAGTTAGATGTACTTAAAACTGGCACCGCGAATGTCAAAATTGAAGTCATCAGCGTAGATAAACCGACTGACAAAAAGTCTTTGGACGAACATCCTAAATACGTAATTCAGGTCGCATCTTCAAAAAATGAAAATCGCGCCCGAACTTTAGGCTCAGAACTCGGTCAAAAGCTGGATACGGATACTTTCCTTGAAAATGCGAAAGAGTCGTATCGCTTGTTATTAGGCCCGTTTAGTGACTATTCCCTGACGCAAGCCACACTGGATAAAGTAAAATTGCTCGGCTATTCGTCTGCATTTATTAAAAAACACAACACTGTAAAATGACGTAGGTTCATGGATTTCTAGTTGAATCCCCTCTGATTATCGTTGGGGATTCTGATAAGATGTCCGCAGTTAAACCCAAAAATTTGAATTACCATGAATAAAAATAAGTTTGTGAAATCTATTCTCGTCTCATCCGTTGTTCTTTCAGCAACCTTTGCTCAATCAGCTCTTGCCGCACCGATCGTGGTACCAGACTCTCCTCAAATCGCAGCGAAAGGCTACGTACTGATGGATTACCATTCAGGTAAAGTACTGGCAGAGAAAGAGATGAACACAAAGTTGTCTCCTGCTAGTCTGACCAAAATGATGACCAGCTACGTTATTGGCCAAGAGCTAGCGCGTGGTAATATTTCAGAAGATGATGATGTAACCATCAGTAAAAACGCATGGGCGAAAAACTTCCCGGACTCTTCAAAGATGTTCGTCGAAGTTGGCACCACTGTAAAAGTAAAAGACCTGAACCGTGGCATTATCATCCAATCAGGTAACGATGCATGTGTGGCAATGGCAGAACACATCGCCGGTTCGGAAGATGCTTTCGTTGATCTAATGAACGCATGGGCAAACACGCTGGGTATGAGTAACTCTCATTTTGCCAACGTGCACGGTTTAGATAACCCAGAACTATACTCAACGCCATACGACATGGCACTGCTAGGTAAAGCGCTTATCCGTGATGTACCAAACGAGTACCGCGTTTACGCTGAGAAGAAGTTCACCTACAACGGCATTACCCAATACAACCGTAACGGTTTGCTTTGGGATAAGAGTATGAACGTTGACGGTATCAAGACTGGCCACACAAGTAACGCTGGTTACAGCTTGGTAAGCTCTGCAACTGAAGGCCAAATGCGTCTGGTTGCGGTAGTGATGGGCACTAAAGATGCTAACGCTCGTAAATCAGAGAGTAAAAAGCTGCTAAGTTACGGCTTCCGCTTCTTCGAAACTGTTGCGCCACACAAAGCGGGCGAAACGTTCGTAGAAGAAAAAGTATGGATGGGTAACAAAGACACGGTTGCACTTGGCCTGGATAAAGATACTTACGTAACCCTTCCACGTGGTGAAGCTAAGAATCTAAAAGCAAGCTTCGTACTTGAAAAAGAGCTAGAAGCCCCAATTAATAAAGGTGATGTAGTTGGTAAGCTATACTATCAGATCGATGGTGAAGATATTGCCGAATACCCGCTAATGGCACTGGAAACCGTAGAACAAGGCAGCCTATTCAGCCGTATGTGGGATTACATCGTATTGTTAGTTAAGAGCTTCTTCTAAAGACAGCTACAGATTAACAAACCGATTCATTAAGCCGCCGACTATGGCGGCTTTTTAAGTCAATGATCCTTGCCTTGAGTTCACCTTAAATTGACTGTACTATTTCGCACCGCAACGAATACCAACTGGAGTTACCGATATGCTAACCATCAACTCTGATGCTAAATTAAAAGACCTGCTTGAGTTCCCTTGTTCTTTTACTTACAAGGTAATGGGTCATGCAAAGCCTGAGCTTCCAGAACTTGTTCTTGAAGTGATTCAGCGCCACGCACCTGGTGACTACAGCCCAACAGTAAAACCTAGTGCGAAGGGCAACTACCACTCGGTGTCTATCAATATCACAGCGACCTCAATCGAGCAGGTTGAAGTCCTATATAAAGAACTGGGCGAAATCGACATCGTTCGTATGGTTCTATAAAAATTTGATAAATTAAATTTTTTTTGAAAGCAGCTTCGGCTGCTTTCTTTTTACATATCAACAAGATAGTAGAAAAACACTTACCTTTGAGTTAAAAAACTGTTACTCAATGGTAGAGTAGAAGGATTATCCAGTTTATAATCCAAACACTTTATATAATCGCGACAGGAAATGCCATGCAACACCAACTTGTTGTAAAACGACTTGGCCGCCAGGACTATGAGCCCGTATGGAAGGCAATGCATGAGTTCACAGACCAACGTACAGAAGAAACACCTGATGAAGTTTGGTTGGTGGAACATAACCCAGTATTTACTCAAGGTCAGGCAGGTAAAGCCGAGCATCTGATCAACACTGGTGATATTCCTGTCGTGCAAAGCGACCGCGGCGGTCAAGTGACTTACCATGGTCCGGGCCAGTTAGTCGCATACTTCCTGATTAACCTGCGTCGCAAAAAATTAGGAGTACGAGATCTCGTTACCAACATAGAGAACCTCGTGATCAACACGCTAAAAGCATACAATATCGACTCTGCAGCAAGACCAGACGCTCCTGGTGTCTACGTCGATAGTAAAAAAATATGCTCTCTCGGCTTACGTATTCGTAAAGGCTGTTCCTTTCATGGCCTCGCCTTAAACGTCAATATGGATTTAACACCATTCCTGCGCATTAACCCTTGCGGGTATCAAGGCATGGAAATGGTTCAGGTAAGCCAATTTGGTGGACCGGACGATGTGGAAGCTGTAGAAAAGCAACTAATAGAAGAACTCGTTACTTTGCTCGACTACGAGCAAGTGGAATTCAGCACAGAAGCACCTTCTCAAGGTAATAAAGCATGAGCAAACCAATCCAGATGGAAAAAGGCGTTAAATATCGTGACGCCGACAAAATGGCATTGATTCCAGTAAAGAACATGCCTACAGAGCAGAAACAAGTGCTGCGTAAGCCTGATTGGATGAAGATCAAGCTACCAGCCGATAGCCAACGAATCCAAGACATTAAAGCAGCAATGCGTAAGAACAAGCTTCACTCTGTATGTGAAGAAGCATCTTGCCCGAACCTGGCTGAATGTTTTAACCACGGTACTGCGACCTTTATGATTCTGGGCGCAATCTGTACTCGTCGTTGTCCTTTCTGTGATGTTGCTCATGGCCGTCCATTACCACCAGAAGCGGAAGAGCCACAAAAGCTGGCGAAAACCATCGCTGATATGAAGCTGAAGTATGTAGTAATCACTTCTGTAGACCGTGATGATCTGCGTGACGGTGGTGCACAACACTTCGCTGACTGTAACCGCGAGATCCGTGCGTTGAACCCTAACATCAAGATTGAAACTTTGGTTCCTGACTTCCGTGGCCGTATGGACGTCGCTCTTGATCTGATGAAAGATAACCCGCCAGATGTTTTCAACCACAACTTGGAAACTGCGCCACGTCTTTACCGCAAAGCTCGTCCGGGTGCAAACTACAAGTGGTCTCTACAACTGTTGAAGAAATTCAAAGAACAGCACCCAGATGTACCGACTAAGTCAGGTCTGATGATGGGTCTTGGCGAGACTAAAGAAGAGATCGTCGAAGTACTGAAAGATCTGCGCGAACACGGCGTAACGATGCTAACGCTTGGTCAGTACCTGGCGCCAAGCCGTCACCACCTGCCAGTAGAACGTTACGTTCCACCATCAGAGTTTGATGAGCTTAAAGAGATCGCACTGGAACTTGGTTTTACACACGCAGCGTGTGGTCCATTTGTTCGCTCTTCATACCATGCCGATATGCAGGCTCAAGGTATCGAAATCAAGTAATCAATTGATTATTAAAGCTAAAAAGGTTGGCACTTCGCCAACCTTTTTTTGTGTCTGGCAAATGATGATAAAAAGTCATTCCAAACGCCAGACAAACAAAAAGGCCCTCAAATTGAGGACCTTTAATATATCAATGTTCAAAGTAGATGAGTCGAGTTCTAGGAGAACACACGGAGTTTGCGCGAGCAAATGAGTATGTTCGACACCGAAATCGGCTCACTCTATGAAGAACAATTATGCGTAAACTGGTAGACGCTTACAGATATCAAGCACTTTCTGTTTTGTCGCTTCGATAACTTCTTCGTTGTCGATGCTATCAAGAACGTCACACATCCAGTTCGCTAGCTCTTTTGCGTCTTCTACTGTGAAGCCACGGCGAGTGATTGCTGGCGTACCTACACGGATACCAGACGTTACGAATGGGCTACGTGGGTCATTTGGTACTGAGTTTTTGTTTACTGTGATGTTCGCTGCACCTAGTGCTGCGTCAGCTTCTTTACCAGTAATGTTCTTGTCGATTAGATCAACTAGGAACAGGTGGTTTTCTGTACCGTTAGAAACGATTTTGTAACCGCGCTCTTGGAACTGAGCAACCATTGCTTTCGCGTTTTCAACAACGCGAGCTTGGTATGCTTTAAATTCAGGTTCCATAGCTTCTTTGAACGCTACAGCTTTACCAGCGATAACGTGCATTAGAGGACCACCTTGACCACCAGGGAAAACAGCTGAGTTCAGCTTTTTGTACATGTCTTCGCCAGCATTAGACAGGATAAGACCACCACGTGGACCTGCTAGTGTTTTGTGCGTCGTTGTTGTTACAACGTGTGCGTATGGTACTGGTGTTGGGTAAACGCCTGCTGCGATAAGACCAGCAACGTGAGCCATATCTACGAATAGGTAAGCATCAACTTTGTCTGCAATTTCACGCATGCGTTTCCAATCAACGATTTGAGAGTAAGCTGAGAAACCACCGATGATCATCTTAGGCTTGTGCTCAATCGCAAGCGCTTCCATCTCGTCGTAGTTGATTTGACCAGCTTCGTCGATACCGTAAGGGATAACGTTGTAGTGCTTACCAGAGAAGTTTACTGGTGAACCGTGAGTCAGGTGACCACCGTGTGCCAGGCTCATGCCTAATACTGTATCGCCTGGGTTCAGAAGCGCCATGTATACTGCGCTGTTTGCTTGAGAACCAGAGTGAGGCTGTACGTTTGCGTATTCACAACCGAATAGTTCACATGCACGATCGATTGCTAATTGTTCCGCTTTATCTACGTACTCACAACCGCCGTAGTAACGCTTGCCTGGGTAGCCTTCAGCGTATTTGTTCGTTAGCTGAGAACCTTGAGCTTCCATTACACGTGGGCTTGTGTAGTTTTCAGAAGCGATAAGTTCAATGTGTTCTTCCTGGCGAAGAGTTTCTTCCTGGATAGCTGCGAACAGTTCCGCATCGTAATCTGCGATGTTCATATCACGCTTAAGCATCTGTATCTCCTGACTCAGATTAGTACTGAAATTGGCAAAAAAACTGTTTAATGACCGAGCGCAAACGTTTCCGTCACCCTAATGGCGCGCATTCTACATAATTTGATCTGGGTCATAAAGAGAAAATTTAAATTTTTCTCATGCAGTTTCTTCATGATGACAAGTAATAAATATCATGTCGATGTTGCAATCATTTAAACAACAGCCATTACTGTCAATTTTGTGCTTTACACCCTGTAAAACAGCAATTACATAGGTTTACCGTAAATTTTAGCCTCTAGCTACCGAAAAGATCATCTTTTTACTATGATGCCAGCCTTATTTCTCACCTATGACTGTAAATTGATGGAAAAACACTCGTTAAAAGAAGACTGGATAGCAATTCTCACAGGTACCTTTTTGGTTGCTCAAGGCGTTTTCTTTCTCCAATCCGCGCAACTCCTTACTGGAGGAACCACCGGGTTGGCTTTGCTCATTAGCCAATTTACACCTTTTACCTTTGGTGTGCTGTACTTTTTAACTAACTGCCCTTTTTATCTGTTAGCTTGGAAACGCTTTGGACGTCACTTTGCCATCAATAGTGTTATTTCTGGTGCTTTAGTTTCAATTTTTGCCGATCATCTTTATTTACTGATTTCATTAGAGTCAGTCAATGAAATCTATTGTGCTGTCGCGGGCGGGCTACTGATGGGGTTAGGCATGCTAATCTTGTTTCGTCATCGCTCTAGCCTGGGCGGCTTTAATGTTTTGTGTTTGTTTATCCAAGATAAATTTGGCATTTCTGTCGGCAAGAGTCAGATGGCGATTGATGTGTGTATTGTATTGGCGTCGATGTTCTTCGTCTCACCTTGGGTAATCGCTTTGTCAGCCTTAGGAGCGTTTGCGCTCAATCTGGTACTCGCCATGAACCACAAACCACATCGATACTCTGTTACTTACGGCTCTCAGTAACCTCTACGAAAAAAGGCTTTGGGGAGCATTCCAAAGCCTTTAGTGGGGGAGATAATCTCAGGAAAATTTAAGTTACTCTTCAATCAATAAAATTCGTGTTTCATACGGACGCAGTGTCTGATGTCGAGAGGCAACCGAACTTACCGAATTATGGTAGTTGGACAACAAACACTTCGCTTTCGCCATCTCAAAACGCTCTGGCAAGACACATTCCACCTCTTCCCCATAGTAATTATTGATACACAACAACGTCTGGGATTCATTCTGGCGAGCGTAAGCAAAAATACGCAAATGCTCTGGCAGCAAATCTTCATAGCTGCCGTCCGTGATGACCGGGATCTGTTTGCGCAGTTCAATCAAGCGCTTGTAGAAATAAAATACGGAGTTTAAATCTGCTACAGCAGACTCGGCATTGATTTGCGGATAATTCTGCGCGACCTCGAGCCAAGGCGTTCCTTTGGTGAAACCAGCATGCGGTTGGCCATTCCATTGCATAGGCGTTCGCGAGTTATCACGGGACTTCTGAGCCAGAATAGTCATCATTTCTTGGTGTGAAACACCATCACGATTGACCATGATGTCGTACATGTTGGTACTTTCAACATCGCGATATTGACTGATCTCGGTATAACCCGGATTGGTCATGCCAATCTCTTCACCCTGATAAACATAAGGGGTGCCCTGCATCATGTGAACAGACGCTGCCAGCATCTTCGCCGATTCAACACGGTAGTGCTGATCATCACCAAGTCGGCTGACCACACGCGGTTGATCGTGGTTACACCAGAACAGCGCTCCCCAGCCTTTACCGTTTAACCCTGTCTGCCAGTGATTAAAGATTTGTTTGAGCTGAAGAAAGTCAAACGGTGCTTTGGTCCACTTTTCACCATTAGGATAATCTACTTTCAAATGATGGAAATTGAACACCATAGAAAGCTCTTTGCCGTCTAAAGAGGAGTATTGCTGACAGTGCTCAAGGGTTGTCGAAGACATTTCTCCAACCGTTATACTGCCGTACTTTTGAAATACCGCTTGGCTGATTTCCTGTAAATACTCATGCACTCGTGGACCATCGGTATAAAAACGACGTCCATCGCCACGCTCATCATTCGGGAAGTCTTGCTGTTTAGATATCAGGTTAATGACATCAAGACGGAAACCATCCACGCCCTTCTCTGCCCAAAAGCTGATCACGTCTTTGACTTCTTCACGCACTACTGGGTTTTCCCAGTTTAAATCCGCTTGCTCCTTGGCAAACAGGTGCAAGTAGTACTGACCAGTTGCTTCATCCAGCTCCCATGCGTTACCACCAAACTTGGATTGCCAATTGTTGGGCTCTGCCCCCTCTACCGGATCTTTCCAGATGTAATAATCACGATATGGGCTGTTTTTATCACCCAGCGCAGACTGGAACCATTTGTGCTCAGTCGAGGTATGATTGACGACAATATCCATGATAATTCGGATACCCAGCTGGTGCGCTTCCACCAGTAACTCATCAAAGTCAGCCATTGTGCCGAAGTCAGGATTGATCGAGTAGTAATCGGATATATCGTAGCCGTTGTCGATCATTGGCGATGCATACACAGGCGTTAGCCAAATCGCATCCACACCAAGGTGTTTTAAATAATCCAGTTTAGAAATGATCCCTTTGATATCACCCGTGCCTTTGCTGTCACTATCGCAAAAACTCTTCGGGTAAATTTGGTAGATTGTTGCGGTTTTCCACCAGCTGTTATCTTGCTTGGTCATTGCCATTTCTAACACCCACTTACCATTAAATTAAAAAGTCACCATGACAGTCATGGTTAAAGATCAAGCACTCCTGAGCTCAAAAGGACGTAGTCAGGAATGGCTGTTTTAAATTGGGAAAAAAGCGATGGCATGACATTCTCCATTGCCATCGCTGATTTAAGTTTGTTATGCGTTTGCCGTTTCAAGTTCACCTTTCGCTTTTGCGCGCTTATAAAGAATCAGCGTCAAGCCAGCTGGGACCACTATCGCCACCAACATTGCTAATGCGAACACACCCCAGAACTGAGGCTGAATAGATAAGATGCCCGGCAAACCACCCACACCGATACCGTTCGCCATTACGCCGGCGCTACCACAAACTGCCGCCGCACAAGCACTACCAATCATTGCGCTTAGCATTGGGAATTTGTATTTCAGGTTGATGCCGTACATTGCAGGCTCAGTCACACCCAGATAAGCGGAGATTGCCGCCGGAACGGAGATTTCACGCTCATCTTGTTTTTTACTGATGATAATGATGCCAACCACTGCTGATGCCTGAGCAATGTTTGAAAGTGCAATCAAAGGCCAGATTGGGGTGCCGCCAAGCTCTTGCATTAACTGTAAATCCACGGCGTTGGTGGTGTGGTGAATACCGGTGATAACCAATGGCGCGTACAAGAAACCGAAGACTGTCGAGCCAATGATGGCAAAGTCTCCCGTCATGGCAGCCTTGGCAGCGAATGCCACACCGTTACCTAACATGCGGCCAAATGGACCGATGATAGAGTGTGCAAGAATCACCGAAATAATGATGGAAACAAATGGCACCACAACCAGATACAAGTAAGACGGAGTGATACGTTTAAGGTATTTTTCGATATACGCCAGTGCGATACCCGCGAGCATGGCAGGAATAACCTGTGCCTGATAACCCACTTTTTCAATCACAAACCAACCGAAATCCCACACTTCCGGTACTTGTTTACCAATCAAATAGGCGTTCATTAACTGCGGAGAGACCAGAGTCACACCGAGCGTGATCCCCAGAATCGGCGTACCACCGAGCTTTCTCACCGTTGACCAACAGACGCCAACAGGCAGGAAGAAGAAGATCGCTTCACCAATCAGCCATAGGAATGAATGGACCGTCGCCCAGAACTGACTGATTTCGGTCAGCGTTTGGCCATCAAACATCTTGATGTCGCCAATCACATTACGGAAACCAAGAATCAGACCACCAGTGATAATCGCCGGTAGCAGAGGCACGAAGATTTCAGCAAGGTGAGAGATGCCACGCTCAACGATGTTCATGTTCTGACGCGCGGCATTTTTTGATTCATCTTTGCTGGCTTCGCTTTTACCCGTCATCTCGATCAGTACCTTGTACACTTCATCGACTTCAGTACCGATAACGACCTGGAATTGACCTGCGTTGGTAAAACAGCCTTTTACTATAGACAGAGCTTCTAACTGCTTGATGTCAGCTTGCTCAGTATTATTAAGTACAAAACGTAAACGAGTTAAGCAGTGACTCACACTTGCAATATTGTCTGGCCCACCGACCAGCTCAATAAGACGCTGTACATCTTGACGCGCAATCTTACTCATAACTTTGCCCACCCTGTATTGGATATGTTTAACTTTTCTTTGTATTTATTATTAGTGGGAACATTCCCACAAAGTGGTTTTATATTGCCACCTGAAGATAAAAAACAAAATGGGAACAGTCCCATTAATTGAAAAGGATCACAAACTAAGTCTAGAGCAGTACACTCATTATGCGACTATGGCATATATATCTAACCGTGGTGGCTGACAGGTTTCTGGGTGAAGTGGAGTAAAGAGTCATTGCCGCTCAACTGATTAATCAGCATGTTAGCGGCTTTTTTGCCTGCATGCGTATAACCAGGATCGACACTGAAGATATTCGGGAAAAGAAAAGAAAGGAGTTCATTGCCGCCCACGCCAGTGACGACAACATCTTCGCGCCCTAACTCTTGTAGACGTTTAATAACCCCAAGTGCAAGCGTATCACTGGCACAAACAATGGCTTGGGTGTCTTGTTGTAATACGTGATCGACCAACTGATAAGCACTCTCATGGCTAAGTGCTCCGGTCTTAAAGCAAGGCTGGATATTTCTGCTCTGGCACCACAACTGGTAAGCATTCAAACGGGCAAACCCCGTGGTTCTGTCATCAGAATCCACACCGATATAGGCAATACGAGAAAGCGATTGCTGTTCTAAGTGAGAAAGCGCCATATCGATAATGCCTTGGTTATCATAATTAATAGAGGAAACCTCATTCGTATCCATGGCAATCACCACAATACGACTGCCCCACTCAGCGAGGGCCTTCTCATCGCAACCTGTAAAACCAAATACAATCACGCCATCTACATTGCGACGTCTAAGAACCTCAAGATGCTCAATAGTTTTTTGGCGATCAAACTGGCTTTCCATGATCACCACATCATAACCAGCAGAATATAACTCACGAAGCATAGTGCCTACGGCTTGGTTTTCTGATGGTGAATCTAAACGAGAAATGATCACGCCCACCACCTTTTGACTTCCTCCACGCATCGACTGAGCGGATTTGGAAGGAACATAACCTGAATCACGAATGATTTTTTCAACCTTCTCACGCGTTTCTGGCTTTACCTTGGGATCGTTCGTGAGCACACGACTTACCGTCGACTTACCAACGCCAGCCAGTTTTGCGATATCAAGAATGGTGAGTTTTTTGTTCATAGGTGATCAAACTAAAGTGGGTAGAAACTTAGGTAAATGAACTTTAACAACAAATAGAGAAAAGGGAAGCCAGTGCTTCCCTTTAAAAATATAGCGATGATGTTATTTGTTTAAATATGCAGGAACGTCAGCAATGCTATCCAATACTACAGTCGCTAGCGCTTCACCCTGCTCAGTAATTGGTTTGCCGGTACGTACAAGAATCTTGGTCCCTACGCCAGCTGCTTCTGCTGCCATCATGTCTTCCGCTTTATCGCCAATCATGACCGACTTTTCCATGTCGATCTTCAGGAAGTCACGTGCAGAAATGAACATACCCGGCTTTGGCTTACGGCAGTCACAATCTTGCTTGTATTCGCCAATCCCCTCTTCAGGGTGATGCGGGCAGTAATAGAAGCCGTCAAACTCAACGCCGTGATCAACAAAGTTCCAATCCATCCATTGAGTCAGAGATAAAAATCGGTCTTCACTGAATTTACCGCGTGCGATACCAGATTGATTCGTCACAAGAACCAACATGTAACCTTGGTCTTTCAGCGCTTTCGTCGCTTCAAACACACCGTCAATGTACTCAAAATCATGTTCGTCATGAACGTAACCATGATCGACGTTAATCACGCCATCACGGTCGATAAAAACAGCAGGTTTTGCCAAAACGTATTTCTCTATTAGCTCGGTTTAAGCAGATTATTACATACCTTATAAGCTTCAACACTATCTATTTAGATTGACATTGAGACAAATCAGCACGCTACGTCTCAAGAATCGTTGAATCTCGGGGGCTTTCATCTTATGTTCGAAAATACACCTCTGACAGAACCAAGTTCCGATATCAGAACGTTTGCACATTTAGACGTCTAGACGTAAAAATATCTATTGACTTAAATCATCTTAACCCATAGCATCAACTGAAAATTGAGATAGAGCTCAAAATTAAGTTCTGTCAAAAGCCGTTTTTGACAACGAAGTTCCCCATATCTCTATGCAGGTTGAAACATGATAGAAATAGAAAACGTCAATAAAGTGTTCTACCAGGGCAGCAAAGAAATTCTGGCTCTGAAAGACATTAACCTACATATCGCCAAGGGCACCATCTTTGGGGTGATCGGCTCGTCAGGTGCTGGTAAAAGTACTCTGATTCGCTGTGTGAACATGTTAGAGGCTCCGACCTCTGGCTCCATCATCGTAGATGGCGTTGACCTGACCAAACTAAGCAAAACACAACTAGTAGAAACACGTCGTAACATCGGCATGATTTTCCAGCACTTTAACCTGCTGTCGTCTCGTACCGTTTTCGATAACGTTGCACTACCTCTTGAACTCGCAGGTAAAGATAAATCGCATATCAATGCGAAAGTCACTGAACTACTGAAACTAGTAGGATTAGAAGACAAACATGAAAGCTACCCAGCGAACTTAAGTGGCGGCCAAAAGCAGCGTGTAGCCATTGCTCGTGCATTAGCCTCTGATCCAAGCGTTCTACTTTGTGACGAAGCCACCAGCGCATTGGATCCGGCAACGACTCAATCAATCCTAGAGTTATTAAAGAAGATTAACCGTAAACTCAACATCACTATTTTGCTGATCACTCATGAAATGGAAGTGGTTAAAAGCATCTGTCACGAAGTGGCGATCATCGGTGGTGGCGAACTGGTAGAGAAAGGCACCGTGGGTGAAATTTTTGCTCACCCGAAAACAGAACTGGCACACGAGTTCATTCGCTCGACTCTGGATCTGTCTATTCCTGAAGATTACCAGGCTCGACTTCAATCAAGCCGTGTTGAGGGCAGCTACCCGCTAGTCCGTATGGAGTTCACTGGCGCAACGGTTGACGCTCCATTGATGTCTCAGATTTCACGCAAATACAATATTGATGTAAGTATCCTAAGTTCAGATCTAGATTACGCCGGTGGCGTGAAATTCGGCATGATGGTCGCTGAACTGTTTGGTAATGAACAAGATGACAACGCAGCAATCGAATACCTGCGTGAGCACAACGTGAAAGTAGAGGTACTTGGTTATGTCCTTTAATACAGCTTCTGAATGGCTGAGCCTAAATAGCAATCTACTTCTTGGGGCAACCTGGGAAACGGTATACATGGTTGCAGTTGCGGGTATTGTCGGCTTTGCTATTGGTATTCCTTTAGGCGTTATTTTGCACATCACTAAAAAAGGTGGTCTGCTAGAGAATACTAAGCTTAATAGCATTCTAGGCGCGATTGTTAACGTGGGCCGTTCTGTACCATTCCTTGTACTGATGGTTGCAATTATCCCAGTGACTAAAATGCTGGTCGGCACCTTTATTGGTACAACCGCAGCAATCGTACCGCTCACCATTGGTGCCATTCCGTTTGTTGCGCGCCTTATCGAAGGTGCCCTACTTGAGGTACCAACTGGCTTAGTTGAAGCGGCACAATCTATGGGCGCAACACCTGTACAAATCATTACAAAAGTTCTGCTACCTGAAGCAATGCCGACTATTGTTAACTCAGTGACAATTACACTCGTAACCTTGGTCAGCTACTCTGCAATGGCAGGTACCGTTGGCGGCGGTGGTCTGGGAGACGTTGCAATCCGTTACGGTTTCCACCGTTACGATGTGACAATCATGGCTGTTACCGTCGTCATGCTCATTGTTCTAGTACAAATTATTCAGTCTATCGGCGACGCAGTGGTACGCCGCGTGGATCACAGATAAGCATCAAATTACATAAATTATAAGGAGATACCGATGAAATTTAGCCTTAAAGGTCTTTTGACTGTCGTAACAGCCGCTTCTGCTCTAGCACTTACTGGTTGTGGTGATAAAGAAGTTGATGTGAACAAAGTAAAAGTGGGTGTTATTGCTGGCGCTGAAGCACAGGTTGCGGAAGTTGCAGCTAAAATCGCAAAAGAGAAGTACAACCTAGACGTTGAGTTGGTGACTTTTACTGATTACGTTACACCAAACGCAGCGCTAGACGACGGTTCAGTTGACGCTAACGCATTCCAACACAAGCCATACCTTGATCAACAGATTAAAGACCGTGGCTACAAACTGGCTATCGCCGGTAACACATTCGTTTACCCAATCGCTGGTTACTCAAAGCAAGTTAAATCTGTTGATGAAATCCAAGATGGCGCGCGTATCGCAGTACCAAACGACCCAACTAACCTAGGTCGCGCACTGATCCTTCTACAACAACAAGGTTTGATTGAACTACGTGACGGCGTTGGTCTGCTTGCAACGGTACGTGACATCGTTGGCAACCCTAAAAACATCGAAATCATCGAACTTGAAGCGCCACAACTTCCACGTTCACTAGACGATGTAACGCTATCTATCATCAACACAACATACGCAAGCTCTATCGATCTGTCTCCAGAGCGTGACGGTGTGTTCGTTGAAGACAAAGAATCTCCATACGTAAACCTAGTTGTAGCGCGTGAAGAGAACGTTAACGCTGAGAACGTACAAAACTTCGTGAAAGCTTACCAAACTGAAGAAGTTTACGAAGCAGCGAAAGAGCTATTCAAAGGCGGCGTTGTAAAAGGCTGGTAATATAACCCGTCTTAGCAAACATCTCTGCTGACCATTGCAAAAAGGGCTGATGTGAAAACATCAGCCCTTTTTCTTTTCGATTCAGCAGGAGATACAAAAACCGTTACTTGAGATGGTCCCAAGAGATATTCGAGACAATTCTGCAGTCATCGCACTTAAAGTAGAAGATGTCATGCAAGGGCTCGTCTAATAGCCAGTCACCACCACACTTAGGACACTTACGTGCTTTTTCACTTTCAAGTGACTGGCCACCAACGCGGTATTGATAGTAGTACGTCGGAATTTTAGTGATGTATTCAATACGGCCACGTAAATCCCAACCACGGCGAAACAGGACACTGTCAGAATCACATATCTCGTGCAGCGCGGCATGCTCAGCACGGCATCCGCCCGCCATTTGAATTTCATCACACGCCTGCCATTCCGTTTGCCACTTAATGACCGCTTTATGGTCGCCGTTGAGTGTTGGATCATTGCGGTACAAAGGGATTGGTAATAAGGTTTCACCGCTTCGCAGTGGCGAACAAGTATGTACGTAAGTGGTATAAAGCACCTGCCAGCTTGGTGTCTCTTCTTCTGCTGCTTGTTCAGAGTTCAGATCACGACCAAGCAAGCGCATTTTCGGCGCGAGCAAAGAGGCTTCCGACAAACGATTCATACACACTTTGACAAAGTCTGAATGGTAACGCGGGTGTAGGCTGTCCTGCTCCGGGCAAACCACACGCACAAAAAACTCGCCATCGCCCATCACAATAGGAAACTCACGACCAAGTACCTGGCCGTTATAACGCAATGCGTCCATTAACCCATTAATCGCCTTATCAACCGCGCTTACGGTAGTGTTATCAAAACACTCAAACTGCAATTCAACAACGTACATGTTTACACCGCAGCTTCTAAATTGGTCAGGAACTCACTGACATTATCGGCAAGAACATCACGCTGAGAAGTACCCAGACGCTCAAGAATGACATTGCCCGTCAAGTTACAGATAGAAATAACATCCAGCTCTGCGTCTGTTGCAGCAATAAAAACGGTTGGTTTAAGCTTCAGGCGACGCTGTGTCACCAGATGACCAAGAATATTTTCTTGCAGACGATCAAAATCATCATCGCTCCACACCTGCAACAACGTTAGTTCGTTACCCTTCCAGGTCGCTTCCATGTCTGCGCTGTATTGCGAACCATAAAAAGTTTTAATGTCATCATGCAGTGTCAGCTCAATCGCATTTTCAACGTTGGTGAAATCAGCTTGCTCTTCACGCAGACACGCTTTCCATAAGACCGCCCCATCTCGTTTCTCTTCAACACATGGAGATACAAGATCAGCAAGCTCTTCACTGCGTGGCAATTCATTGTGCTTATTTTGCCAAGCTTGTTGATAGCGTAGGCTAAAATCTTGTAGCGCCTGAGTAACGGTTTGGGTCATGAAGGTCTCCTATTCCTTGTTTATCTGCCTGCAATATTTGCCAGATAGCAATTAATCAGCGGATTCAGTAAAATTCTCTCCATTCTAATCGAAAACGACCACAAAGTATGAGCAAATATTCCAACGCTAAAGAGCTTGCAGGGCTGACTCTGGGTAAAAAGACCGAGTACGCGAACCAATATGATGCGAGCTTGCTGCAACCTGTACCGCGTAGCCTTAACCGCGATGATCTTGAATTAGGTGAAGCGCTGCCGTTTATGGGTCATGACATCTGGACCTTGTATGAACTGTCATGGCTCAATAGCAAAGGCCTGCCACAAGTGGCCGTTGCAGAAGTGTACATTCCTGCGACCAGCGCTAACTTAATTGAGTCCAAGTCATTTAAGCTGTACCTGAACAGTTACAACCAAACCCGTTTTGCAAGTTGGCAAGACGTGACCGAGCGTTTAGTACAGGATCTTTCGGCTTGCGCTGGTGAGCAAGTCATTGTTGAAGTAAATCCGGTCACTCATTACACCAATCAGCCTATCGTCACGATGGACGGTGAATGTATTGATGATCAAGACATCGAAATCAACAGCTACGATTTTGATGCATCCTTGCTGGAAGGCGCTGCTGGTGAAGAGCAAGTCGAAGAGACGCTACATAGCCACTTGCTGAAATCAAACTGCCTGATCACCAACCAGCCAGACTGGGGCAGCGTTGAAATTCGCTATCAGGGCGCGAAGCTAGACCGTGAGAAGCTGCTGCGCTACCTCGTTTCTTTCCGTGAGCACAATGAGTTTCATGAGCAATGTGTCGAGCGTATTTTCACTGACCTGATGAAATATTGTCACCCAAGTAAACTGACCGTGTTTGCTCGCTATACTCGCCGTGGTGGTTTGGATATCAACCCTTACCGCTCCACCGAGAACGCCAAGCCAGAGCACAACCACCGCATGGCTCGTCAGTAATTATTCAGTAGCAGAAACAAGTTCGGCAATCTATTGGATTGCCGAACGTTTTTAATACCTAAGCATGGTATTATCAAAAAATCTAAACCAGTTCGAGGGAACGAAAGGATGTTTTGGGACAGATCGCGTCTATTCAAATTGATTGGCTTTTTCTGCTTACTGCTAGCACAGCCGCTTCACGCGACCATTTTATCTTCCACTTTACTTAATGAAGCCCAACAACTGGCGGAGATCGATCCCTCACAAGCAAGACAAGCTGCAACCAACTACCTTTTACAGCGAGAGTTGATAGAACGCAGTGAAAGTGATGGTCCTTCTGCCATGTCTCGTGAAGAAACCGACCGTAGCATCCGAACCCCGAACAGCACCATCGAAGCACATAAAATTATTGCCCAAGCAAACTTCGCTTTGGGGGATGTCAGTGCAGCAATCAAAAGCCTCAATGAAGCGCAAACTCTGGCACAAAAATACGAGCTTCCATACCTGTATCTGGATGTGCAACTGATCCGAAACCAGATGATCTGGACTGGAAATAAAAATTACGCAGCTGCGGAAGAAGCTCTGGACCAAATAGAGAATACGCTTAATCAAGAAGATGCCGTTTTACAGCGAGCTGATAGCATTCGTTATCGCTTGGTCATGCAACGTGCGCTTTTAGCGTCCTATCGTGGTGATAGTGTCAAAGCAGAAAGTTATTATGCCGAAGCAAAAGAGATGCTGGAACAAACTCGCTCCAGCTTGGCACTCATCGATTACTACACCACGGTTGGCGAGTTTTACCTCAACGAGAAAAAATACAATCTTGCGCTTTCTGAGCTTTTATACGGTTACTGGCAATCGATTGAAAGCGATAGTGGGGCCAGGCTGGCCAAAGTAAACCGATTACTGGCAAGACTATTCCAAGAGCGACGCGTATACGATAAAGCGGTCGAGTACTTATCTCAGGCTGCAGACTTTTACGACTCTTACCCAAACTCACCTATCCTGGCGGATGTGCTTGAGCAGATGGGTGACATTTACTTTTATCAGGGTAAATTTAACTTGGCACTGGTCCACTACTTCAATGTATTGGATCACGAGAGTACGAGTAAAAGTATCAACCGCATGATCAATATTCGTCTGAGCCTTGCCGCGACTTACCTTCAACTCTATAACTACGCTCTGGCAGGGCAATATCTGGATAGCTCGACTGAACTGCTCGAGTATGCCGACATTCCAGCGCTAAAGGCCAAAGCTGCCCTACTTCACTCTGGCCTTGCTTATCATCAGAATGACAGTAAAAGTGTAATTGAAAACGCGCAAAAAGCGCTCATGTTCATTGACGCGACGGCTACAGGAAATAACTTTATCAAGCAGCAGTCTTACCGTTATCTTGGACTCGGTTATGAACAGGCAAGTGAATACCAGCTTTCGCTACAGGCGTATAAAAAATACACCAACTTAGTAAAACTGGAGCAGGTGCAGTTAAACCAGATCAGCGAAGATGCATTCCGTCAGCAAAAAGAGTTCGCAGAGCAGACTATTCACTATGTAGGACTAACCGAACGCTTGGCTCAAGTCGAAGGAGAACACCGTAAATTCCAAAAAATCTCTTTCGCTCTGTTTATTACCGTCTTAGTGATGTTTTTGTTCATCATGCGCCGTGGCGTCATCATTCAGCGCCAGTCAGGTCAGATAGATAAACTACGTAATGACCTGTTCACCCACTCACGCTCTCGCCTGAATAACTTGCGCATGCTGAATGTAAAACTGTCGCGCTCTTTGAAGAAATCGAGTGACACCTTCGAACAGTGGCAGCTTGGTGAGTTAATCCACGAGCCTCTCAATGACCGTCTGCGCTTTGTAATGATCGACCTGCCGTTCTTACGCAGTATGTACGTTCAAAATGGTTACAAAGCAGGGCTGGAGTTAGAGCGAGCGTTTGGTGAGTTCCTGGCAGAAAAGATCAAAAAGCCCGCTCGTTTGTATCACTTCTCAGATGCGAACTTACTTTATATCGAACCAAACGCTGATAGAGACGCGTCAGCAGAAATGATGTTTGATAAGTTTCAGGCTTGGGTGGATGACTTTGCTAATCAGCATAATGTTAATCGTACTATTCGCATGGGAATCAGTGACTACCCGTTCCTGCCACGAGCCTACACGGCAATTAATGATGCAGAGCTGCTGGATTTACTCCTACTGGCAACGCATATTGCGCGAGAAATCAGCCTGCAAGATAAACAAAGCCATTGGGTATTCCTCAAAGCCATTGATAACGCGCCAGCAGCGAGCTTTGCAACCGGCGACATAAGAAAAGCGTGTCAGCACGCTATCAATCAAGGGTTAATCAAGATTCACTCTTCATACAAGAATGAGGATGACATCAAGAAAATATTAAAAAATGGATAATTAAGCGCCACTTAGGATTAATAACTGATGACGCTATAAGGTTTTTTGTTATTATCAAGTGACCGTCATCTCACATGGATTTAAACGTAGTCGTTTCATGGGAATCTTGGAATCCGATATTCAGGCACAACTGCATCAGTTAAGTTGTCAACTTGATCAACTTAAACTGACTCATCGCGACAGTTCGCTGAAGTTTAAACGTGAGCAACAAATCCTTAAACGCGTTCTGGCGTCTTTATCGTCTGCATGTCCCGGTTCTGATGCGCAACTATCCAGCTACTTGTCAGAAATTCAGCAAGAGCTACAGCATAAAACGGATATCAGTGCGTTAATCCCTCGTTTGGCGATATTAGAGAGAAAGCTTAAACAGCAATCCAGAACCATGGAAAAACAGAGCGACCATCTCGACGAGCAAATCAAACGCAGTGGTGAAACGCTGCAACGAGTGACCGGTTTACCCGCCCAACTAAAGCGCGAACTGCGTAATCTGATGAGCTTTTCTGAAGCGAACTCTGTGACTAATGTCGATCAAGCGACCAAACTGCTCAGTATTTATGAACGTGCGCTGAAAATCATCGCTTCGAACTCACGTTTGCATTTAACCGAATTTGAGAATACTCCAGAGAAGTCTCAGCTTGAGTCTCTTGCGAGCGATCTGCAGCACACCATTACGGAACTGGATTTTGAGGGTGAGTGTGGCGAAAAACTACTCGATATCCGCGCTAAGCTCCTGATGGGAGTGAATGCAGAGTCTTTAGTGGAACTAACTCTGGTAACCTTAAAGTTAGTGGTAGAAGCCACTAAATTTGAACGAGAAACCTCCAGTCAATTTCTCGACCAACTCAATACAGCCCTTGCAAGTAACCTGAAAACTATCCATCAAAACGCCGATCAGCATCAAACCTATTTTGAGCACCGCCACGAGCTAAACTCGGAAATGAATAGTTTGGTTGAGCGCAGTCAACGCTCGTTGAATCAAGCTCAGGATTTATCAGAGCTCAAGAAAGAGATGGCACCACTGCTGGCTAAAATGGCGTCACTATCGGAACGTTTGGAAATGACGGAAGCTCGTGAACAAGCATTGCAAGAGCGAATGACTTACAGCAAAAACCAGCTGGAAGCCGTCTTTGAAACCACACAAGACTACCGACGCCGCTTGGATGACCAGACTCAGCGCCTGCTGCTTGATCCATTGACCAAGGTATACAACCGCACCGCATTTAACGATCGCCTCGAACTGGAATATCGACGCTGGGTACGTTCTCAAAGAAACTTACGTCTGGTCATGTTTGATGTCGACAACTTTAAAGCCGTAAATGATAGCTATGGCTATACCGCCGGAGACAAAGCACTCAAAATCATTGCCCGTACCATCAGTAAACGAGTCTCCGAATTAGAGACGGTTGCTCGCTTCGGCGGAGAAGAGTTTATCTTGCTTATTCCGGAGCAGTCGGAAGAGTACACATTAGAATTAATGAAAAGTATCCAGCGTGAAATCGGCCAGCTGCCGTTTAAGTTCCGAGAGCAAAGCATCATGATCACCCTAACCGCAGTTTCAACTTCATTTCGAGAGTCTGACTCTCCGGAGCAGGTACTCGGTCGTCTCGGAAAAATGGTACGCGAAACTAAAAAGCTTGGAAAAAACCAACTCAACTGGAGCTGAATCGTTCAAAATATAAGCAAACAAACAGATTTCATCCCTTAAGTTTACTTATATCCACCATTTTTCAACGAGTTATCACATTTCTTCCATTCCAGTCTGCTAAGCTTCAATTATCCAGCCTTCCAATCACCACTCACAAACGACACGTATAAACCAAAGGTGATGGAGTACTTTACCTCAAATATAATCACAACAAGGAGGCGCTATGATTACCCATATCAGCCCCGCAGGTAGCATGGATTTGCTATCCCAACTGGAAGTTGAGCGTTTAAAAAAGACCGCATCGAGTGATCTTTACCAACTTTACCGAAACTGTACATTAGCGGTCTTGAACTCAGGCAGCCATACCGATAATTCAAAAGAGCTGTTAGACCGATACCAATCCTTTGATGTTGATGTGCTTCGCCGTGAACGTGGCATCAAATTAGAGTTGACCGATCCACCAGAGCACGCTTTTGTCGATGGAGAGATGATTAAGGGGATACAGGAGCATCTGTTTTCAGTCTTACGCGATATCGTGTATGTGAATATGCACTTGGCTGACAGTCAACGTTTAAACCTGACCAATCCTGTTCATATTACTAACCTGGTATTTGGTATCTTACGCAATGCCCGAGCACTTACGCCCGGCATCGCCCCTAATCTAGTGGTTTGCTGGGGTGGACACTCTATCAACGCAGTAGAATATCAATACACCCGAGAAGTGGGTAACGAGTTAGGCCTACGAGAACTGAATATTTGTACCGGTTGTGGACCTGGTGCGATGGAAGGGCCAATGAAAGGGGCAGCCATCGGCCATGCTAAACAGCGTTATACCGAGCAGCGCTACTTAGGCCTGACCGAGCCGTCTATCATCGCGGCTGAACCGCCAAATCCGATCGTGAATGAGTTGGTGATCATGCCAGATATTGAAAAACGTCTGGAAGCCTTTGTCCGTATGGCGCATGGCATTGTGATATTTCCGGGTGGTCCGGGAACGGCAGAGGAGCTGCTCTACATTCTGGGTATTATGATGCACCCAGAAAATGCCGATCAACCAATGCCAATCGTACTGACTGGGCCTAAGGAAAGTGAGGACTACTTCCTTGCGATCGATGAATTTATTCGTGACACGCTTGGAGAAGAAGGTCGTAAACATTACCAGATCGTGATTGATAATCCGTCAGAAGTCGCCCGGATTATGAAGCGCGGCATGGACGATGTTCGCACACATAGAAAAGAAAAAGGCGATGCCTACAGTTTCAACTGGTCACTAAAAATCGAGCCGCACTTCCAGTTACCATTTGAGCCAAATCATGACGCAATGGAGCAATTGGATCTTCATATGGATCAGGAACCTCAAGTTCTCGCAGCAAACTTACGTCAGGCGTTTTCAGGCATTGTTGCAGGTAACGTAAAAGCGGAAGGCATTAAAGAAATCGAAGCGAAAGGTCCGTTCACCATCCATGGCGAACCAATACTGATGAAGAAGCTCGACAAATTACTGCAAGACTTCGTCGATCAACATCGGATGAAATTACCCGGTGGCACCGATTATGAACCTTGCTACCGAATCGCTCATCCTGAAAATGATGGTCGATAGTCAGGCTAGCATTCGTTACACTAGGGGCATTACGCCCCTTTTTTATTGCTAAGTCATTATGTCTATTCATCTTGTTATTATTGATGCCCTAAATCTGATCCGTCGAGTGCACTCCGCTCAACCCGATCCCACTGACATAGCAAGAACCATTACCACTACCCAAAGAACGCTGACTCGGATCCTGTCTGAGGCGCAGCCAACCCATATCATTGCGGTATTTGATCATCATGAGCAAGACCGAGGTTGGCGTGCCGAGATACTGCCGGACTACAAACAAAACCGAAAGCCAATGCCGGAGCCGTTAATGCAGGGCCTCGATGCGATTCAGCAAGCTTGGTGGGAACAAGGTATTGACTCATTGCTGTCTGACGGCGATGAAGCCGATGACTTAGTAGCAACACTAGCAACCAAAGTCGCTGGGCATGGAGAAAAGGTCACCATTGTTTCGACCGACAAAGGCTACTGCCAACTGCTTTCTCCGACATTACAAATCCGAGATTACTTCCAGCACCGTTGGTTAGATGAGCCATTCATTGAAAAAGAGTTTGGGGTTAAACCAAGTCAGTTGGCTGATTACTGGGGGCTGGCTGGCATCAGCTCTAGTCAGGTTCCGGGCGTTCCGGGGATCGGACCTAAAGCCGCAAAAGAAATTCTGACCCAATTCGACGATATTGAAGCGGCTTACGCCAGTGACGAATTAGTACCAAAGTATCGAAAAAAACTGGACGAGCATATCGAGTCGGCCCGCCTAAGTAAGAAGGTCGCAGCACTAAAATGCGATATTGAGCTTGGCTTCAATCTGCAAGATATTCGCTTTACCGGGCCAAACAAAGCCGAATAAAATTGTTCCAGCCAATAAAAAAGCTCCTGAAAATAGGAGCTTTTTTAATATCTGTTCAACTCGCTTAATTAGTATGGCGAGATGTTCGATAAGCACTGGATGTGAATAGTGATCTCTTCACGGTCATGGTACAGGTGCTTAGCTTGTAACTTGAACTTCACCTTGTTCTCAATCAGGAACATTTTCAGGTTTTCAAGATCTTGCAAAACCTCGTCATAACGACCTTTCATTGGCAGCTTGAGGTTAAAGATGGCTTCTTTTGCCCAACCTTTTAGTAACCACTGTCCCATAAGATGTGCCACGCGCGCAGGTTTCTCAACCATGTCACACACAATCCAGGTGACATTCTTGCGGTCTGGTTCAAACTTAAAGCCATCCACCATGTGGTGTTTGATCTGGCCAGTTTCCATCAGACTGTCTGCCATCATGCCATTATCAACACAGTGCACAAACATCGAACGCTTGACCAGTTGGTAAGTCCAGCCACCCGGACACGCACCTAAATCTACACCCCACATACCCGGAGCCAAACGCTCATCCCACTCTTCACGTGGAATAAATACATGGAAGGCTTCTTCAAGCTTCAATGTTGAACGGCTTGGTGCATCTGCCGGGAACTTCAGACGAGGAATCCCCATGAAGAATTGTGAGTTATTACCCGGGAATGAGTACCCTACATAACAATGACCCGGTGCAACAAAGCAGATGTGTAATACTGGCTTCTTAGCGTTGTCTTTATCCCACATCAGGCCTTTTCCACGCATAGCCTGACGCATCGGCACAGTAAACTTACGGCAGAATTTCAGTAGCTCTTTCGCTTCATTGGTGTCCGGCGTTTCAATACGCAGATCACCACAACGAGGGAAGCTTTCGACTTCAGACAACGCCTCAAGAATTGGGCTGATGCGGTCATCGCTTGGCAAAGATTCACATTCGGCTGCAACAGCAAACATTTGGCGAGCAAAGATCAACGAGCTAAAGTCGAGACCTTTTGCCAGTTTGTCTGCGTCTCCATCCTGGTAACACTCGAAGACAACATAACCTGAGTTTTTCTTCACACGAGGGAAGCCGTACACTTCCAACTGTGTCGCTTTGTCCTGAATTTCACCAGCACACTCTTTCTCAAAGCCTGAACGGCAATAGAGCATTAGTTGTTTCACTTGGAGACCTCTTTGATATTAAACGCAGCAAAAAAGAACAAACACCAGCCGATCATGAACATCAATCCTCCCAATGGAGTAATCGGTCCAAACCATTTAATGCCTGTCAGCGCCAGCGCGTATAGACTGCCGCTAAAACAAAAGATGCCGATGATAAAGCAAATTGCAGCGATGAAAAAATACTTTTGCGCTTTTTGTTCTAAATTCACCAACAGTAGAATGGCACAAAATGCGATCGCTAAAGTGTGGATGAACTGATACAGCACACCCGTTTGAAATACATCAAGAAGATACGGCGCAAGTGTCGCTTTTAAACCGTGGGCAGCAAATGCCCCTAGCGCAACAGAAACTAATCCAGACAAACCTGTAAAGGAGAGTAACCACTTACTTTTCACTGTACACCTCGTTAATAAAACGCGCTAAGTGTTCAACCGCTAAAGCAATATTGCCCTCTTCGGTATACCCCGAGCGCTTGCGTGGTTTAAAACTGTGGTCACCATCTGGTACAAAAGTGACTGAGACCTGATCAGATAACGTGAAGTTTTCAAACTCTTCACGCTTTCCAAAGGTATCCCGCTCACCTTGCAGAATCAGCGTTGGTTTCTCAAGCGTTGCCAGATGTTCACCTTTGTAGTTTTCTGGCTTGCCCGGTGGGTGAAAAGGAAAACCTAAACAGGCAATACCCGCCACCAGCGTATTTTCAGCCAACAAACTCGACATACGCCCGCCCATAGATTTACCGCCAATAACAACTGGTGTACTAGCAAAGTGAGTGATCACTTCTTCGTAGGCTTCGAGCAGCTTTGGCGCACGATCTGGCGGACGCTTTTTGCCAGCTTCGGCACGTTTCATCATGTAAGGGAAATTAAACCGGACGACACGAATGCCCTGTTCGACTAATCCTTTAGCAACTGCGGCCATGAAGTCGTGCTCCATCCCTGCCCCAGCGCCATGGGCAAAAATAAATAACGGTCCACTTTCCGGCCCCTCAACTATCCACTGGCTCATCCAATACTTCCTCTTGTTCTTTTCTCGCTGTTGCAAGCATCCAGTCACGGAACGTTGCGATACGCCCCATGTCCGCTTGCTGCTCATGACAAACCACGTAGAACGCATTCTTCGATATCAACACCTCATCAAATGGTGCGATAAGTCGTCCTGCTTCCATTTCTGGCTGAGCTAACACGTTATTTCCTAGCGCAACACCTTGTCCATGCACAGCCGCCTGTAACACCATTGTTGAATGGCTAAAAATAGGGCCATGATTTACATTGATGCCTTCGATGTTGTAGTGGCGAGTAAACTGCTTCCAATCTTTACGCGAAGTATCATGTAACAAAGTGTGTAATCTAAGGTCATTGAGAGATTCTAACGGCTTCGTCCCCAATAGTAATGAAGGCGAACAAAGCGGAATCAAAAATTCTTGATACAACTTGTCTGCACGTAAACCAGGCCAGTTACCACGTCCGTAATAGATAGCGACATCGACGTCGTCAGTCAGTGAGCCTTCATCCATGTCTACCGCTTTAATCCTGACATCAATGTCTGGCTCCTGAGCGTTAAAGTCGGCCAACCGTGGCACGAGCCACTGAATAGCAAAACTTGGCGGCAAACTGATCGTCAAAGCACCTTTTTCACTACGTTCCAGTACTTTATCGGTCGCTTCTGCAATAGAAGTAAAAATATCCTTGATGTCTAAAAAGTAACTTTGACCTTCTTCCGTGAGTAGCAAAGAGCGGTTTCTGCGGCGAAATAGCTTGAGTGATAGAAACTCTTCCAGCGCTTTGATCTGGTGACTCACTGCAGCTTGGGTGACGAAAAGCTCTTCGGCCGCACGAGTAAAACTAAGATGACGTGCTGCTGCTTCAAATACTCGAAGAGAATTCAAAGGAGGCAATCTGCGAGACATAAGGAACCTCAAATAGGATTAGTTTTTTTTATCTGAAACATTATAAAATCTCCGTTGCCGAACAGCCAGATAAATTCTATATTTCACCCCGCAACACGGGCCTGAACGGCTTGATTTCTCTATAAATCAATTGGCTTCGTTGTTGCGATGTTGTGTTTGCAAACTCGTTTTTCGAGTTAGGTAGATTTCTACCAAAATGTTTTGTCTACTATCCCTGGGACAAAACAATACTTCCTGTATTTATTTTTGACCTGTCTGTCAAATTTCTTACACCGCCTGTTTAGGCGGTGTTTTTTTATCTGAATTATCTAAGTTTAACAAAATAACAAACTAATCCATAAAATAATGTCAGTTTGATTCACTGCTTGGTCAACTCAACCTTGCAAGGCTGCCTTAGTGACACTTCAACTATCCCCACAGCGTCATTACACTAACTAGCATTGTGATAGATACTGAACAACCTAGCATCTCTCCTACCTAGATAAAAATCTCTCGACTTCATCCTTGGAATAGAGCTCATCGTTTTTCGCTCTGTTCGGATTAATTAACGTTATATCAGTAGTCATGATAAAGATTGCGAGTCACTTCAATTTAACGACTCGGAAACCTTTCCAAAGACTGAATAAAAGACATAAAAAAACGCAAACTGATCACTCAGTTTGCGTTTAGAAAGTCTTCTTGTTTTCGCCTTACTATGGGCGGTAAACCTTCACGTTGTTAAAGCCCTGCTCTTGCAAGTAAAGCGCTTGCAGTCGGCTCATCACACCACGGTCACAGTACAACAGGTAAGTCTTGTCTTGGTCCAAGTCACCAAACTGAGTACCCAGTTTGTAGAACGGGATGTGTTTGATATCAACACCGTCGATTTCGAGAGGGTTGTCGTCTTCCTCTTCAGGACTACGGATATCAAGAACAATCGCATGCTCTTCAACAGCCTGAACCTGTTCGACTTCTGGTGCCGCTTTTTCAGATTCTTTCGCGATATCACGAATATCCATAACACGCGCTTCTTTCACCACATTTTCCAAAATGGTGAAATCAAAATTCGCTTCTTCCGCTTCCAGCTTCGCTTTGACAGCTTTAACTGTCGGCTTCTTAGAAATGACACCACAGTATTCAGGCATCGTCTTCGCGAAGTCTTCAGTACCAATTTCACGCGCAAGGTTGATGATGTCTTCTTTGTCCCAGTTAATCAGAGGACGCAGAATCAGAGTGTCTGTCACGTTATCAATGTGGCGAAGGTTAGTTAGCGTTTGGCTAGAAACCTGACCCAATGCTTCACCTGTTACCAGAGCTTCAATCTTGAATTTCTGAGCAACCATACCTGCGGCACGCATGAACATACGCTTCAGAATGACGCCCATCTGGCCATCATCTACTTTCTCAAGAATCTCAGCCACAACAGGTTCGAAATCAATCGAGATAAAGCGAACTTTTGCTGAAGAACCGTACTTATTCCATAGATAGTGAGAAACCTGTTTAACACCGATTTCGTGCGCAGGACCACCTAAGTTAAAGAAGCAGTAATGTACTTTTGAGCCACGCTTAATGTGCAGGTAGCTTGATACGCCTGAGTCAAAACCACCCGAGATCAGGCTTAACACATCTTCTTGTGTACCTAGCGGGAAGCCACCAAGGCCTTTATGACGCGCAAGAACCTGGTTCAGTTTGTCACCCGACACTTCAACCTTCACGGTTACGTCTGGGTTGCGCAGTTTCACGCTCGCGCTTTCGACAGCTTGGTTCAAACCACCACCAACGTAACGTTCCAGCTCAATCGAGGTAAAGTCATGCTTACCACGACGCTTGGCGCGAACCACGAAGGTTTTGTTTTCAATCAGAGGACGGCTTAGCTCAAGCACTTGCTCAAAGATATCGTGCAGATCTTTAAACTCAGACTGCTTTACTTCCAGTACATGATGAATGCCAGGAGTGTGAGTCAGAATTTCTAGCACTTCCGCGTAGTATTCGTTGCTCTCAGAGGTCACTTCAATGTGATCGCGACGGTTAAATACTGCGACAGATTCCGTACGGCTCTTGACGATATTACGAATGTTACACTCTAAAATCTTTGTGAAGCGCTTACGCACAGATTCACTTTTTACAAAAATTTCTGGATGGGGCTTTACAATAAATTTCATAGTCTTGTTCGCAGGTTAGTTTCGCAATCAACAAAGAGTGATACTCAACTTCGATACTTCATACGCAGCAAAACCACGTCTTGGTCACAAAAGATTGTCTGAGCTCACTTCAAAGGCGCAAGATTATATACCCAAATAGCCTCAAGATGCTAGGTTCAGCGAGATTGACTTGGTTCTCAGGCGCGGCAACGATTTGAAGATCTAGTGGTTCTAAATCAAAAAGCGTTAACAAAGTCTGTGGACCTAGTCAGCTCGCCCTTCGGGAGCGCGTCACGGACACAATTTCTGTGTCAAATAACTAGGAAAGAGCTCGCTATTCCACTGCGTTATTTTCCTTGAACTTGAGTCAGTGACAACGCTCTGAAACCTGTATCTTGAAGCCATTTGGGTATACATCCAAGCGGATTGGAAAGACAAAAAAAGCGAGCAATCTGCTCGCTTTCTTATCTCTTTACTGACTTTAAACCCAAGCCGAGTTATTGAATAACTGGCACTTCATCGCTGTAGAGTGGTTCACCCTGCATAATACTGATTTCCACACGACGGTTAAGGGCACGATTGTCATCGGAGTCATTTGGAACCAGTGGTTCAGTGTCAGCCATTCCTCGCACTCGTAAACGTTGATGAGAAAACCCTCTCACCTTCTCCATCTCCTGCGCGACAGAGACTGCACGTTGAGAGGAGAGATCCCAGTTAGAGCGATACAGCTCAGAATCCAACACCTGGTTATCAGTGTGGCCAGAGATTCTCACTATGCCAGGCACGTCTTTAACCAGTTCAGCAATCTGGCGTACCAAAGGACGGAATTTAGGCTGTAAGAACGCGGAACCTTCTGGGAAAGCGCCCTTTTCACGCATACGAATAACGATCTGTTGACCTAAGTTTTCGACTTCGATAGCACCCTGATCGATCTCTCGCTCTAGCGCTTTCTTGATGCTCTCCATCAAGGTTTCCATCTCTTGCGACATCATTTGCGACTGCTGCTGTTGCACGTCAGATTCTGCCGCCTGGTTGTCTCTTGTCGATGTCTCCGGTGACTGGCCACCGGTTAATTTTCCTTGGTCACGCTTACTTCCACCTGAACGATCCGATTCACCTTCATGGAATTCCAATGTTTGCTGCGTGATGTCCATGGTTTGCTGCATAATAACGTCGATCGGCGTTGGTTCTGGACGTCCCGGTCTGAACTCCTGAGCAATAATGCTGGTTCCTTTTGGGATATCTTTTACTTCGAGCTGACTTTGTACACCAAAGGCGAATTTCATTGAGCCTGCAATCTGCTTAAATTTGAGCACATCCATCTCTGAGAACGAGAGTAGCAGTACAAAGAAGCACATCAATAGTGACATTAAGTCAGCAAATGTCCCCATCCACAAAGGAAGCCCGGGTGGCGGACAATCACATTTATTATCTTCATCATCCATCACAACGCTCCTGATTACTCACCTATCTCTAGGGCACGCTTGCCTTCATTGAGATAGTTCTTCAGGTAACTGTCGATGACTCGCGGGTTCTGACCGTCCTGTATGGCGAGAACACCATCCATAATAAGACGACGATTCAACGTTTCTTGATCACGTCGTAAAGAGAGTTTGTCAGCTATCGGGAAAAACACCATGTTAGATAAGATAGCGCCATAAAGCGTGGTCAAAAGCGCAACGGCCATCGCGGGTCCAATGGATTTAGGGTCATCCATATTCGAAAGCATTGCTACCAGACCCACTAACGTACCAATCATTCCCATCGCTGGCGTAACATCACCAAATGCACGGAATACGCCAGTACCTTGTGTGTGTCGCTCACCAGTCAACGTAATATCTTTTTTTAAAGCAGCACGAACCACATCAGCATCGTGACCATCCACCAACAGGTCGATGCCTTTTTGCATAAAGCTGTTATTTATTTCCATCTCTTCTAATGCGAGAAAGCCACCTTTACGTGCCGCATCTGCCATCTCTACAATTTTCGCGATCAAGTCTTCTGGCTCGTCCGCCTTGAAAAGAAATGCTTTACCCGCAATTTTTGCCGCCCCAAAGAACTGCCCGATGGTGAACTTCATCAGCACGACAAAGGTAGAGCCGCCAACAACGATAAGGATTGATGTTACATCGACGAACATACCGATGCTGCCACCGAGCACCATCGCCATCACAACGAATGCAATACCACCTATCAAACCTATTAGGGTTGCTAAATCCACAAAGCACTCCTCTCGCTCTTTTTATCTATTGCTAACGAATTACTCCTTGTATCGACAACTTGCGGAGAACTTTTAGAAAAATCTTAGCTAGCAGATCACAAATTGATACCAGTAATCTTTAGTAAAATGGGTACTTTCGTCGCTTAGACACATTTAGAGCCAATTTTGTGACAATTATGTAAGGTTAAATTTGACCAAGTTACTAGGCTAAGGTAACTTTCGTGCATCTTATGAGAGGCTGAATTAAGGCAGAGAAGAGATGGCGGTTAAGAAACCAGAAAACATGACCTTCGAAGCAACCATTGAAGAGCTTGATAGCTTGGTTGATCAATTAGAAAATGGCGATCTTGCTCTAGATGATGCCTTACGTAAATTTGAACGAGGTATTGCCTTAGCTCGTGCTGGCCAAACAAAGCTAAGCGACGCTGAACAACGCGTAAGTATTCTTCTCAGCGAAGATGATGAAGCACCACTGAGTGACTTCAATCCAGATTCAGAATAATTATTAGTAGTGAGCGATGTGATGCAACAGACATTGACTTCTTTCCAACAAAGAAACAATCAGCAATTAAATTTGTGGCTAGAACAGCTTCCTTATCAAGAACTTCCATTGATTGATGCAATGAAATATGGCCTTTTGCTAGGCGGGAAACGCGTTCGCCCTTTTCTTGTTTACATCACAGGCCAAATGTTCGGTTGTAAACCTGAAGATCTGGACACACCAGCCGCAGCAATTGAATGCATTCACGCTTACTCACTTATTCATGATGACCTGCCAGCGATGGATGACGATGAGTTACGCCGTGGTCAACCGACTTGCCATATTAAGTTCGATGAAGCGACCGCAATACTGACTGGTGACGCTCTACAAACGCTCGCCTTTACTATCTTGGCAGATGGTCCTTTAAATCCAGAAGCTGAAAGCCAGCGTATCAATATGATAAAAGCTCTGGCTCATTCGTCTGGCTCCAACGGCATGTGTGTCGGACAAGCACTGGATTTAAGTGCAGAGAATCGTCAAATTTCTCTCGAAGAAATGGAAGAAATCCATCGTAAAAAGACCGGAGCCCTAATTGACTGTGCAGTTAAATTAGGCGCTTTGGCCGCTGGTGATAAGGGTATCGCAGTTTTACCTCATTTAGAGCGCTATTCGAAAGCAATTGGTTTGGCGTTTCAGGTTCAAGACGATATTCTTGATATCATTAGTGACACAGAAACATTGGGTAAGCCTCAGGGTTCTGATCAAGAACTCAATAAGAGCACTTACCCTTCCCTGCTGGGTTTAGAGGGAGCGATAGAGAAAGCTCACTCTCTGTTACAGGAAGCACTTCAAGCATTGGAAGCTATCCCATACAATACTCAGTTACTTGAAGAGTTCGCCCGATATGTCATCGAGCGCAAAAATTAACACTATAAGCGCGCATTTATATGACTCTTGATATTTCAAAGTACCCAACACTGGCGTTAGCAAATACACCGGAAGAGTTGCGTCTTCTTCCTAAAGAAACATTACCTGCTCTGTGTGATGAGCTTCGAACGTATCTGCTAAATTCAGTGAGCCAATCAAGCGGACACTTAGCGTCTGGCTTAGGCACAGTAGAGCTCACAGTTGCCCTGCATTATGTATATAACACACCAGTAGACCAGTTAATCTGGGATGTTGGTCATCAGGCTTACCCACATAAAATCCTGACCGGACGTCGTGACAAAATGCCGACCATCCGTCAGAAAGGTGGGCTTCACCCATTCCCTTGGCGCTCAGAGAGCGAATACGACACGCTGTCGGTAGGCCACTCTTCGACGTCAATCAGTGCTGGACTTGGCATGGCCATCAGTGCACAGAAAGAAGGTAAAGGGCGTAAGGTCGTGAGTGTTATTGGTGACGGCGCCATTACCGCGGGTATGGCTTTCGAAGCAATGAACCACGCTGGCGATGTTCATCCGGATATGCTGGTGATTCTGAACGATAACGAAATGTCGATTTCAGAAAACGTTGGTGCGCTGAACAACCACTTAGCGAAATTACTGTCTGGTAGCCTGTATACGTCGATTCGCGAAGGCGGTAAAAAAGTACTGTCTGGCGTTCCGCCAATCAAAGAGCTGGTTCGTCGTACAGAAGAACACCTCAAAGGCATGGTTGTCCCTGGCACGCTATTCGAAGAGTTCGGATTTAACTACATCGGCCCAATTGATGGGCATGATGTCAATGAACTGGTTCAGACTCTGAAGAACATGCGTGAGTTGAAAGGCCCTCAATTCCTGCACATCATGACCAAAAAAGGCAAAGGTTATGAGCCAGCAGAGAAAGACCCTATCGGTTACCATGCTGTACCAAAGTTCGCACCATCAAATAACAGCTTGCCAAAGAGCAGCGGTGGTAAACCAACGTTCTCAAAAATCTTTGGTGACTTCCTATGCGATATGGCCGCGCAAGATCCTAAGCTGATGGCGATTACGCCAGCAATGCGTGAAGGTTCTGGCATGGTGCGTTTCTCTAAAGAGTTCCCAGAACAATATTTCGATGTTGCTATCGCTGAGCAGCATGCAGTGACGCTCGCTACAGGTATGGCGATTGCTGGCAATAACCCAATCGTTGCCATTTACTCGACCTTCTTACAACGCGGTTATGATCAGCTCATCCACGACATCGCAATTATGGATTTGCCAGTCATGTTCGCTATCGACCGAGCAGGTTTGGTTGGTGCTGATGGTCAGACTCACCAAGGTGCGTTTGACTTGAGCTTTATGCGCTGTATTCCAAACATGGTGATCATGGCACCAAGCGACGAGAATGAATGTCGTCAAATGCTATACACTGGTCACAAGCACACGGGTCCGAGCGCAGTTCGTTACCCTCGTGGAAACGGCATGGGAACCGACATCGAAAGTGAATTTACCGCACTTGAGATCGGTAAAGGCCGAATCGTGCGTCAAGGTGAGAAAGTCGCGATCCTGAGCTTTGGTACCTTCCTTGGGAATGCGTTAGAAGCCGCTGAAAACCTTAATGCAACGGTTGCTGACATGCGTTTTGTTAAGCCGTTAGATGAAGAACTGATTCGTCAGCTAGCGAGCGAACACGATGTACTCGTGACACTGGAAGAGAACGCGATTGCTGGCGGTGCCGGTGCAGGTGTTCTTGAATTCATGATGAAAGAAAAAATCATCAAGCCAGTTCTCAACCTTGGCTTACCTGATAAGTTTGTTCATCAAGGCACTCAGGATGAGCTGCATGAAGAGCTTGGTCTGGATGCGAAAGGGATTGAACAATCCATCAACGATTATCTGGCGAAGTAGTCTTCACTAACGTTAACTTACTGATACTAAAAAGGGATGCATGATGGCATCCCTTTTTATTTTGCTCAGATGTAGTTTAAAGCCTATTAGTTCATCCAGCCTGCGTAGTGGGCAACTAAAAACAGTACAATACCCGCCATAATGCCCGCGACAATGTCATCGATCATGATGCCTAATCCACCATGCACTCGCTTATCAAGCCAACCGATAGGCCAAGGCTTAACCATGTCGAAGAAACGGAACAAGATGAAACCAGTGAGTAGCCACTTCCATTCGGTTACCGGAATGTTTAGCGCAGGCATAATACTCATCGTAATCCAAAAGCCAGCGAATTCATCCCAGACGATCGAACCATGATCGTGAACTTTCATGTCATCAGACGTCACCTGACAGATTTTCACGCCAATTACGCATGATATGAGTACCACGACGACATAAGCAGAAAACGGCAACTGAGCTAACAACAAAAAGAAAGGTACCGCAGCTAATGTCCCCATCGTTCCCGGAACAACAGGCGATAAACCGCTACCAAACCCTGTTGCCAATAAATGCCACGGATTCTTTAACGAAATAAGAGAAAGAGGGTTGGTCATATCCTTAAACCTATAACTGCTAGTTTGGTTTCAATCGTGGTTACTTAAAGTGGTCGAAACCGCTTAAGTCCCAGTCAAGAGGTTGATTGTTGTCGTGAAGCTCAAAAGTACCATTCGGTCGAATCTGACCAATGCATGTCACCTTACAGCCAATATGGGACAGAGTACTTTGCAACGAGCCATGGTTTTGCTCTGAGACGGTAAAACACAACTCGTATTCTTCACCACTCGATAAAGCATACTGCTGTGCGCTGACCTTATCATCTAAAAACTGCGCCAGATCCGAAGATATAGGCAATTGAGAGACATCGATACTGACACCGACCTGTGACCGCTTCAGTATGTGCTTGATATCGGATATCAAGCCATCAGAGATATCGATAGCAGAAGATGCAAGACCAACTAGTGCTTGTCCCGCTAAAACACGTGGCGTACTCAAGTAATGCGCTTTTTCCAAACTCTCCGCACCTACGCGAGTACGAAGAGAGCTGTCTAAGATAACATCCAGTCCAGCTTTCGCATCGCCAAGACAGCCTGTTACATAAACCCAGTCACCTACTTTCGCCCCAGAACGAGTTAACGCTTTTCCTTGCGGGACAAATCCCTGCACAGTCAATGTTAAACTCAAAGGCCCTTTGGTGGTATCCCCGCCGATAAGTTGAATACCAAAATAATCCGCAAGTTCAAAGAAGGCATCACAGAAAGGCGCAAGCCACTCTTCATCAGGCTCCGGCATCGTTAACGCAAAACTCACCCACGCAGGCGTCGCGCCCATCGCGGCTAAGTCGCTGATGTTTGAAGCGAGTGCTTTGTGCGCGACCCAAGCAGGATTCGCGTCAGGAAGAAAGTGTGTCCCCGCAACTAAGGTATCGGTGCTGATCGCAATATGCACATTATCTGGTGCTTTGACCAGTGCACAATCATCCCCTGCAGCAAGGTGAACATCTTTTCGTTGGTTTTGACGACCAACAAAGTACTTGTCTATTAAGCTAAATTCACCAGACATAATTTGTTTTTCTTTTTATATAAACGCTTTTGATATAAAAAAGGTCAGCATATGCTGACCTTTTTACTGAAGAAATCGTTATTTCTTACGTACGTGAGGTGCTGCTTTATCCAGCACACCATTCACAAACTTGTGACTGTCTTCCGCAGCGAACACTTTTGCAAGTTCAATCGCTTCGTTGATCACGACTTTGTAAGGCACATCTTCGCGACGAGTCATCTCGTACATAGCAAGGCGAAGAAGAGCAAGTTCCATCATATCCAGATCCTGCATTGGACGTGAAATGTATGGACGAATTTTACTATCTAGTTCAGCGTGGCTAAGTACAACACCGCCTAGTAGTTCACGAAAGTACTCTACGTCAGTTTCTGGCGCTGCTAGAGCTGGCTCTGATGCGTGAAGTTCTTCTTCATCGTATTTGTCACCAGACAAAAACTGTTCTTCAATCTTGGCAACATTCTCTTTAGTAATTTGCCATGAGTAGATCGCTTGTAGAGCGAATTGACGTGCATTACGACGTGCGGCTGGTTTCACACTGGCCCCCATTAGGAATCAATTTCAGATAGTACATTAATCATTTCAAGTGCGCTTAGTGCAGCCTCTGCACCTTTATTACCAGCCTTGGTTCCTGCGCGTTCAATCGCTTGATCGATAGTATCAACAGTCAAAACACCAAATGCGACTGGAATGCTGTATTCCATAGACACTTGTGCCAGACCTTTGTTCATTTCACTACAAACATAGTCAAAGTGAGGCGTTCCACCGCGAATAACTGACCCTAAAGATACGATAGCGTCGAATTTACCGGTTTTAGCAACACGTTGAGCTACTAGAGGTAGTTCTACGGCACCTGGACAACGAACAACGGTAATGTTGTCATCGCTTACTTGCCCGTGACGCTTTAGTGTATCGATCGCACCAGAAAGTAGGCTTTCGTTAATAAAACTGTTGAAACGAGAAATAACGATAGCAATTTTTGCATTTGGCGCTGGGAAGCCACCCTCGATCACTTTCATAAGCTTTCCTTTAACTCTATTTTTAAGTGAAATATGTTCATCAAGTGAGAATCGCCGGATTCTAGCACAATTGTGTGAGCAATATCTAATGGAAATTGGCGGGAGCAACGAGTTACTGGCCTAGGACAGCATAAGACTATTCAAGACCAGTTACTTATCGTTCAGTCGTTACTCACAGACGTATTCAACGACGTTTAGGCCAAAACCGCCTAACGCGTGGTATTTTTTATTACTTGACGATAACAGACGCATGTCATTCACGCCAAGGTCAGCAAGAATTTGAGACCCTACCCCTACTCGACGAGAAGTACCTTGTTTCTTCGCGAGCGTCGGAGCTTCACCTTTATCTTGCGCTTCAAACATCTTCACGCGATGGATAAGAAGCTCACTGGAGTCTTCATGACCAAGAACAACTAAAACACCGCCTTCTTCGCCGATGCGCTTCATCGCTTTATCTAGTGTCCAGCTGCGCTCAGCATTGCGGTCACTGCGAAGTAAGTCGGTAAACACATCTTGAAGATGTACGCGAACTAATGGTGTGTTTGCTTTCAAATCACCTTTACACATCGCGTAATGGACTTGGTTATCAATCGTGTCTTTGTAAGTCACCAGATTAAACTCACCAAATTCGGTCGGCAGCTTACATTCAGCAACTCGCTCAATGGTTGTCTCGGTATTGTTGCGGTATTCGATTAAATCAGCGATCGTACCCAGCTTGATACCGTGTTTTTCACAGAAGATCTCAAGATCTGGTCGGCGAGCCATCGTGCCGTCATCATTTAGAATCTCAACAATAACCGACGCAGGTTCCAGACCAGCAAGACGAGCTAAATCACAGCCGGCCTCTGTGTGGCCAGCGCGCGTTAACACACCACCATCTTGAGCCGCTAGTGGGAAGATATGGCCTGGTTGAACTAAATCCGCTGCTTTTGCATTTGGCGCTACAGCCGCTTGAACAGTGCGTGCTCGATCCGCAGCTGAGATACCCGTTGTTACCCCTTCTGCTGCTTCAATAGAAACCGTAAAGTTTGTCGTATATTGCGCATTATTGTCTTGCACCATTGGCGGCAAACCAAGACTTGAGCAACGCTCCTTAGTCATTGTAAGACAAATCAAGCCACGTCCATGGGTAGCCATAAAATTGATCGCTTCCGGCGTGATATGCTCGGCAGCCATGATCAAATCACCCTCATTCTCGCGGTCTTCGTCATCCATCAAGACGACCATTTTACCTGCACGAATGTCATCAATAATTTCTTGTGGTGTACTGATTGGCATATTCTGTTTCCCGTTATTCTAAATTTATTTTCGGCAACAATTTGTTGGGGCTTGATTACAAGCAGACTTACGGCAACAGTTTGAGCTTTACAAACGGTAAGTCAATTGCCCCACGGATGTTCTGTGAATACTGTCTTAGGCGAATCCGTTCTGCTGCAAGAAATCCATAGTAATACGCGACTCTTGCTTCTCTTCTTGCTGCCCCTGAAGTAATCGCTCCATATAACGAGCTAATACATCCACTTCTAAGTTAACTTTGCGACCGACCTGAAATTGATCAATCGTGGTTTCTTCGCTCGTGTGAGGAACAATCGTTAACTTGAATGCATTTTTACGTAAGTCATTTACCGTAAGACTAATGCCGTCTACGGTGATCGAGCCTTTTCCTGCGACATATTTGCTGATTTCGGCAGGCATCGCCACCCAAAACTCGATTGCTCGACCCACTTGATTACGTTCTACAATTTCGCCAACACCGTCAACATGACCAGACACGATATGTCCACCAAAGCGCGAGGTGGGCAGCATGGCTTTTTCTAGATTAACCTTGTCACCGACTTGATATTGTGCAAAACCCGTCATTTTCAGTGTCTCTAACGACAGATCCGCACTGTAATAATTGCTGCCAAAATCAATAACCGTCAAGCAAACGCCATTAGTCGCGATACTGTCGCCTAACTTAACGTCAGACATATCTAAATTGCCCGTTTCGACGGTTACGGTGATGTCTTCGCCTTTCGGCGTAATCGCAGTAAGTTTACCTACTGCTTCTACAATGCCTGTAAACATAATTGCTTCTTTTCTATCTATTTTCGTATAAGCGTTGCGGTAATTCGAATATCTACCCCAACCATACGAGCATCGGTAATGTTCAGATCGATAACGTGATCCATTGACGTTAAACCAAGCGCCCCAATCAGCCCGCGACCATCACTGCCCATCAACTTTGGAGCAAGATAAACGATCAGTTCATCTACAAGATTAGCCTGTATGAGTGCACTCGCGAGCGTCGCTCCCGCTTCCACCCATAAATGATTGACTTGATGCTGATTGGCAACGGCTTTCAACGTCGTCGCGAGGTCAATCTGGCCATCTTCATTTAATTGAGGGGCGATATCACCGTCTTGACTGACAATGATGCGCTCACCATCGGTATTAAACAACTTGAGTTCATCTGTCAGCTGGCATTGGCGATCTAAAATGATGCGCACTGGCTGACGTACTGCTTCGGGTTGATACTGCTCTCGTATCGTTTGAGGCAAATCGTCCCAGCGAACATTCAATGAGGCATTATCGTCAATCACCGTTTTGCTGGTCGATAAAATCCCACCACTCATAGCACGATAACGCTGAACATCCTGACGAGCCCGTGGGGAGGTAATCCACTGGCTCTGTCCATTACTGAGTGCGGTTTGACCATCGAGACTGGCCGCCATCTTTAATTGGATGAAAGGCATACCCGTCTGCATAAATTTGATGAATCCTCGATTCAACTCGAGAGCGTCGCTTTCCAGTAAGCCAACCTGAACCTCGATTCCTGCATCGCGAAGCATTTGAATGCCTCGCCCTGCGACTTTAGGGTTCGGGTCTTGCATCGCGCAAACAACTCTCGCCACCTTCGCTTTAATCAGCCCTTCGGCACAAGGAGGCGTTCGCCCATGGTGAGAACAAGGCTCGAGAGTAACGTAGGCAGTCGCGCCTTCGGCTTTACCTTCAGCCATTCGCAGGGCATGAACTTCGGCATGTGGTTCTCCGGCTCGGAGATGATAACCTTCCCCGACTATCTGTCCATCACGAACGATGACGCAACCAACATTTGGATTAGGAGCCGTGGTATAGATGCCGCGCTTAGCAAGCCTGATGGCGCGCGACATCATTGAGAAATCTTGAGGGGAGAAGGTAATTTGAGGCGTGTTTTGTTCCATGTTTAATCAGTCTTCCAGGCGGGCAATCTCTTCGCCAAATTCGCGGATATCTTCGAAACTGCGATAAACAGACGCAAAACGGATGTAAGCCACTTTGTCCAGTTCTTTCAGCTGATCCATCACCAAGTTGCCAATCATCTCACTTGGTACTTCACGCTCACCCGTAGCGCGTAGCTGGGATTTAATCATACTGATCGCCAGCTCAATTGCATCAGCGCTGACCGGACGTTTTTCTAATGCACGCTGAATGCCACCGACCATTTTGTCTTCGTCAAACGGTTCGCGGTTGCCATTGGATTTAATCACCTTAGGCATCACCAGCTCAGCGGTTTCAAACGTCGTAAAGCGTTCACTACAAGTCAGACACTGGCGGCGACGACGAACCTGATGGCCATCTGCAACCAAGCGAGAATCAATAACTTTTGTTTCGTTTTCCGAACAAAAAGGACAATGCATATCACCTCCAATCAATGCGCTCTTAAAAGCCAAACTAGTGTAGCGGAATTGGTATGCGAGAGAAAACAAAAAGGGGCTTTATCGCCCCTTTTTCAATCAATATCGAGTGGAATATGTTAACTACGTACTAAGTAGTTGGCTTTACCTACCCATTTGTAGCTGGTCAGCTCTTCTAAGCCCATTGGACCACGCGCATGAAGCTTCTGAGTAGAAACGGCAACTTCAGCGCCGAGACCAAATTGTGCACCATCGGTAAAGCGTGTTGCCGCGTTAACGTATACTGCTGCAGAACCCACAGAGTTGATGAACAATTCTGCATTTTCTAAGCTGTTAGTCATGATCGCATCTGAGTGGCTGGCGTTATGTACTCGCATGTGGTCAATAGCGTCTTTTACATCATCAACGACTTTCACACCAAGGGTGTAGCTCAACCATTCTGTATCAAAATCACCTTCGCCCGCATCGCGAATTTGCTGCGCGTTTGCCATCAGCGCTTTGGCTTTTGGTTCAGCAACAAAAGTAACCTTCTCGTTCATGCGCTCAACCAGCAAGGCTAAGAATTCAGCCGCCACGTTTTTGTGCACTAATAAGGTATCAAGTGAGTTACATGCCGATGGACGCTGTACCTTTGAGTTTTCAACCACGTTAAGTGACTTCTCAAGATCCGCCGATTCATCAACAAAAATATGGCTGATGCCAAAACCACCAATAATAACGGGAATGGTACTGTTTTCTTTACACATTTTGTGTAGGCCAGCACCACCACGTGGAATGATCATATCCACGTAGTCGTCCAATTTTAGCAATTGAGAAACAAGCTCTCGGTCTGGCTTTTCAATGTATTGAACGGAAGCCGCAGGCAGGTTCGCTTTAGCTAATGCAGACTGGATAACTTTGACCAGCTCCATGTTAGAGAAGAAGGTCTCTTTACCACCACGTAAAATGCTGGCGTTTCCGGTTTTCAGACACAAGGCTGCGATATCAATCGTTACGTTCGGACGTGCTTCGTAAATCACACCAACAACACCAAGGGGAACGCGGCGACGAGCCAAAGACATGCCATTTTCTAGCACTTTACTGTCGATTTCGCTACCAACAGGATCATTAAGGCTGATCACGTTACGTACGTCATTCGCGATACCCGTTAAGCGATCTTCATTCAGCAGCAGACGGTCCAGTAATGCATCCGTCAGACCTGCTTCGCGGCCAAGTTCGATGTCTTTTGCATTCGCAGCCAGAATAGCCGCTGAGTTTGCTTCCAGCTCATCGGCAATGATAGCCAGAGCTTGGTTTTTCTGTGATGTTGACGCTGTCGCCAATTCAAAAGCTGCATCTTTAGCAGCTTTACCCATGTTCGTTAAATCCACTGTGCTTCCCTTAATTTCTATTCCTGAATGACGACAAGATCATCGCGGTGAATGACTTCTGAGCCGTAATCGTGACCCAAGACAGTGATGATATCTTTGCTGTGCTTACCAGAGATTTTAGTTAAATCCTCGCTTGAGTAAGCACTAATACCACGAGCCACTAACTTACCATGAGTATTGGTAACACGTACCACCTCACCACGGGCAAAATCGCCACTGACCTTAGTCACCCCTTTGGCTAACAAGCTGCTGCCTGTGCCAATCACTGCGTTTACTGCACCATCATCGATAATAATATCGCCTGATGCAGCAGGACCAGCCAAGATCCAACGCTTACGGTTTTCCAGAGCTTCAGAACAAGGTAAGAAACGTGTGCCATGTGGCTGTGGGCTCAATGAATCAAAAATCACGTTAACGGCACTACCCGCAGCAATGATAACTTCAATCCCTGCGCGACGAGCGATGTCTGCCGCTTGAAGCTTAGTAGCCATACCACCAGTACCCAGCGTCGTGCCGCTGCCACCTGCAATTTTTCGTAGCGTGTCATCAATCGTCTTAACTTCTTTGATCAGCTCGGCATTTGGGTCTTTACGTGGATCGGCAGTAAACAGTCCTTTTTGGTCTGTAAGGAGCAGTAATTTATCTGCACCACATAAAATTCCCACTAGAGCCGACAAGTTGTCGTTATCTCCGACTTTAATTTCGCTTGTCGCTACGGCGTCATTTTCATTAACGATCGGAACGATATCGTTTGCGACTAAAGCGTTAATCGTATCGCGCGCGTTTAGAAAACGCTCACGATCTTCCAGATCTGCACGAGTCAGTAGCATTTGGCCGATCTTGATATCGTAAATACTAAACAGAGACTCCCACGTTTGAATCAAACGAGTTTGCCCTACTGCAGCAAGTAATTGTTTACTCGCCATTTCGTTGGGCAATGCGGGGTATCCAAGATGCTCACGGCCTGCTGCAATTGCACCAGACGAAACCATTACCACTGAATGGCCTTGTTTCTTAAGTTCAGCACACTGGCGCGCCAGCTCAACCATATGAGCACGGTCTAGCGCGAGTGTCCCGCCTGTAAGCACACTTGTACCCAGTTTCACAACGACGGTTTTTGGATGTGAAACGACTGCATTTTGTTGATTCGTTGTCATGATGTCTTCTGAAGTGAAAAACAAATTAAAGGAGAGTTTTAACAATCAAATTGGGATTTAACAAGAGAAAAGGTGCGAAAACGCACCTTTTTGTTTTTCAGCGAAGAAAAAGGGCTGAATCAAGCAAAGTCAAACGACTCTGTATGGTATTCAACCTCTAATTTGAAATGCTCTTCGAGGGTATCGACCAGTTTCTGATGGAAGGTACTTTGTGTTAAGTAAACTTCCTCTACCGATTTTTTAGGCAACGCTTCCGAGTCCCATTGCCCTTCTTTATTGTATTTGCCAATGTGGTATTTGGCAGTAAAGCCCCCTTCGATGGCCTCTAAGTCCATCCACCAGCCCCAAAACTCTCGTTTTTCTGGTGATTTCTTATCGTCGACGCACACCGACAAACAATCAAAATAGTAACGACCTTCTTCTGATTGCGGTTCTCGTAGATAAGGCCCTATCGCCTTTAACTTAGACATCAAGCGAAAGTGAGTTGGCCCCTGAGTCGTCTCTGGCATATGAATCTCCGTTTCCATAATAAAAAGTGAATACTCAAGAATGATTATTATTTGATTATCATGAGCTTAATTTTTGCTCAGGTATTCACTTTAACTCAATGGGAAGGTTTGTCATCTTAATAATTCATCTTCCAACCACTTTATGGCCAAATCGAGGGATTGCTCATAACCTTTTGAAATAGACTTGGCGCTGATTTTTTTCGCCTGTCCATACTGACTAAACAATGCAACTAACTGGTTATCACTATGTGGTGAGACCGGATCGCCTTCCAAGCCCAATGCCAGAATTGGCACCTTCGTTCTACGGTTGGTTAGAAAGCCTTGAACTTTCAACGACCAGGCTTTCATTTGCCCTGCCATGCTGTTGATGTCTACCGCACTCTTGCCTAATCGTGATGCCAATAAATCCAGGTACATTTTCGGCATCTGCTGTAATTTTTGAGACGAGGTAAAAAGATCGTGTACAGGCGCGCCCATCGCAACGCAGGCTTTGATCTTTTCCTGCTCAAGAAATGAGAGACGAACCATTGCATTGCCGCCAAAGCGAAATCCAACTAAACCCACTTTATGGTGATCAACGTAAGGAATCGAATAGAGCTCATTCAAGACTGCCTGATGGATACAGCTTGTGTCTTCAGTTAGAGGCCAGTGTGAACTGTGTCCAATCGAAGGCATATCAACCGTTAGCATCGCAATATCTTTCGGCGCAAAATGATGACGGAACAGTTGCCACATGTCAGTTTGCAGACTATCCAACCCCGCACTAACCATCACCACAGGCAATTGTTTATCCGTTCTAGGCAGATGTAAATTCGCAATAATTTTGCGATTCTGGTACGGCACTTCAATTTGTTTGATCGTGTATTGGGTTTTCTCTGCCCCTTCCGAATACGCTTTGTTGGCCAGTACTTGAGCCTGCAACGCTAAATTATCGTTCTTTAAATGCGGGTAGCCAGCGATACTGAAACACAAAGAGGCAGTAAAAAGCTCATCAGCAGCTGCTTCTCCTTGCAAATTTTCAGAGCGCTTTTGATGCTCCATGCCCAACTTGATCCACTCGAACGTCCAGTTTCCACTGTGGTAACCCATAACGGTATCTAACCATTCATCTTTAGTACGAGAGTGCTTTGATGACGCTATTTTAGATAATACCGATTCTATATCGATAGGAGGTACACCTTGCCATGCCCATTGCAGACGGAGTAAATGACGATACCAGGCACTATCTCCCTGCTCTTCTCTTTCATCAAGGATTTTCTGGCTAGTTGGCATGTACTGAGTCAATGCCGAGGTTTCTTTGGCTTGCTTGTGTTTGACAAACAAAGTTTCGGATAGGTTTTTACTGATATCTTCCGGCATACGAAGCGCTCTAGACTATTTGCAATATTTACAATGATAATAAAAAAAATGCCCCTAAACAGGGGCATTTCTCAATATTCTTTGACTGCAATTATTTTTGCTTGCGGTTTACCGGCTCAACGTACTGGATAGACATATCCCACGGCTGCTCGATCCAAGTATCTTGCTCAATATCAACAACGTAGTCATCAAGAAGCTCTTTACCTGATGGCTTAGCGCATACTGCAATCATTTTTGCTTTAGGGTACATTTCACGCAATTGACGTGCTGTATCACCGCTATCTACTAGGTCTTCAACGATTAGGTAACCTTCACCGTCACCTTCTGGTGCTTTTAGCACAGACATATCACGCTGATGGTCATGGTCGTAGCTTGAAATACAGATAGTATCAACGTAACGAATGCCCAGTTCGCGAGCCAGAATTGCACCAGGAACCAGACCGCCACGGCTTACTGCCCAGATACCTTTCCACTGCTCAGCTGGCATTTGCTTTTCAGCCAGTTCACGACAGTAAGTCTGCATCGCATCCCAAGTGATAATGAATTTTTTACTCATTGTAATAACCTAATAATTTAAAAATATGTATCCCCAATATTCAGTGAAAAAGGCGGATAAACGACATATTCACTAAGCTCTCAAACTAAATTTGAGGCGGGGCTTAAAGCAGCGCAAACGATTATTCTACCGAAAGCTAATATTAATACCAATGGTGATATCAAATTTCTCCACATAGAGCGCAGAAACATCGATTTCGGTGAACAAAATCAAAATAAAAAGCCAGTAAGAACAGATGTCCTCACTGGCTTGGAACCAAATAGAATTAACCTACAAGGTATTTCACGATAAAGATGGCTGACATCACCCAAACACTGAGCGATACATCACGACCTTTACCACTAAATAGCTTGATAGCAGAGTAAGCGATAAAACCTAGAGTGATACCTTCAGCAATTGAGAAAGTCAGTGGCATAACCAGACAAGTAACAACCACTGGTGACGCTTCAGTCAGGTCACGCCAATCGATACTTACTAAGCCAGACAGCATTAGGATCGCTACGTAAAATAGAGCGCCTGATGTTGCGTATGCTGGAATCATACCTGCAAGAGGTGAAAAGAATAGAGCCAGTAGGAATAGTACGCCAACAACCACAGCCGTCAGACCAGTACGACCACCAGCAGCTACACCCGCAACACTCTCAATGTAAGAAGTGGTGTTTGATGTACCCAGTAGAGCACCTACCGAAGTTGCAGTTGAATCAGCAAGCAAAGCTTTATTCAGGCGAGGAATGTTACCGTTTTCGTCGGTTAGACCTGCTTTTTGAGAAACGCCAACCAGCGTACCTGCAGTGTCGAACAAGTCAACGAATAGGAAAGCAAACACAACGGAGATCATGCCAACTTCAAACAAGCCAGAGAAGTCTAGTTGTAAAAACGTAGGAGCAATACTTGGTGGTGTCGACATCACACCGCCCCACTGAACGTCACCGAAAAGTAGGCCTAGTGCAGTCACACCAAGAATGGCAATCATTACCGCACCTTTCACACCACGGTGAACAAGCGAAATCGTCAGGAAGAAGCCGATTGCAGCAAGTACTGATGGTAACGACGTAATATTACCCATCGAAACCAGTGTCGCTGGGTTATCAACTACGATACCTGCATTTTTTAGTGCAATAAACGCAAGGAACAGACCGATACCCGCTGAAATACCAGTACGTAGAGAGTGAGGAATTGAGTTGATGATCCATTCGCGGATCTTGAACACACTTAATAGAATGAACAAAACACCAGAGACAAATACGGCAGCCAGTGCCACTTGCCATGTGTAACCCATTCCCAATACTACAGAGTAGGTAAAGAACGCGTTAAGCCCCATACCCGGAGCCTGTGCGATTGGGTAGTTTGCTACCAAACCCATAATGAAACAGCCAATGGCCGCAGCAAGACAGGTTGCTACAAAAATAGCGCCACGATCCATGCCTGTGTCAGATAGGATAGCTGGGTTTACAAAGATGATGTAAGCCATGGTCAGGAAGGTAGTAACACCTGCGATGATCTCAGTGCGCACATTTGTGCCATTTTCACTGAGCTTAAAGAGCCTTTCGAGCATGATCGAATCCTGTTAAAGGTAAAAAGTAAACGGTTGCGTAATCGATTGTGTGAATTATAAAGTTATCAAATAGCAAATTCTAGATAGAATCTTCACTCTAAATGGATTTTTTTGCAGGATATGAAACCCATTCGCTAGGATTCTTCACACGAAAAAAAATTAAGACTTAATAAACAATGACTAGCGAGTTAGGACACAAAACGTACAAAGAATACAAACTGAACAATGTTCTAAACTTTCAAAAGGAAAGCTCGATTTCTAGTTAGCTTTTAGAGCGTATTGCGTGAAGATATCGCATTAGACAGGACAAGCGATAAGGGAATTGGCACTTAGTGATGAATTTTTAGACAAGCCACGAAAAAGAACATAAAAAAACGCCACTCAAAATGAGTGGCGGCGAATCATGTCAGAACTATTACTGAAAAAAAATTCCAAATTATAGGGGTGAACAAACTGTTCAAGTCACATGCGTTGACAACTTACTTAGTAGCCAAAGCTTGTTGGGTATACAAAGTTACCGGTATATACAGATTTGCTATTCCAGAACATTGTACTTGGTAAACCTTTCATAACTATCACCTTCTTAATCAATTAATGCAGTCGTTGATTCTCAGTTCCTTGGAGGCGATTAACGGACTCATCCTTTGAGCATTTTATTCTTCTCTCTGAAGATGGTTATAAATATACCACCAAGAAATTTTATTACAAGATCTTTAGTGACTCAAATCACAAAAATTAGTCCAACACACAGATAAATTGCGATTAATGTAACTAAATTACACTTTTATAAATAAACGTGTGAGGAAATATGACAAAAATCTCATTGTGTCGTGATTCTCATTCATAAACTGTGACAATACTGAAAGAAATCGTGCGGTCACCGACTACTAGTCGCGTTCTTCAGGTGGTATCCTTGGGCTATTCAAGCCAGATGGCACTAGCAGTTTATGCTAACCATATGTAATTTTCACAATGCATATCTGGAAATATAGATAAAAAGGAGCTTTCCGTGTCTGAATTCCATTCTGAAATCAGTACCTTGTCACCCACTCCACTTTGGCGCTTTTTCGATAAGATTTGTTCTATCCCTCATCCATCGAAGCATGAGGAAGCACTGGCACAATACATTATCGGTTGGGCAACAGAGCAAGGATTTGACGTACGCCGTGATCCTACTGGTAACGTCTTCATCAAAAAGCCAGCCACTCCAGGTATGGAAAACAAAAAAGGTGTGGTTCTTCAAGCACACATCGACATGGTGCCGCAAAAGAACGAAGACACTGACCACGACTTTACTCAAGATCCAATTCAACCATACATCGATGGTGAATGGGTAACCGCAAAAGGCACTACTCTCGGAGCTGACAACGGCATCGGTATGGCATCTTGTCTTACGGTTCTTGCTTCTACCGACATTAAGCATGGCCCGATTGAAGTGCTGCTGACCATTGATGAAGAAGCAGGCATGACAGGCGCATTCGGGCTTGAGTCTGGCTGGTTAGAAGGTGAAATCCTGCTAAACACCGACTCTGAGCAAGAAGGTGAAGTCTACATGGGTTGTGCTGGCGGTATCGACGGTGCAATGACATTCGATATTACTCGTGATGCGATCCCAGCAGGCTTTGTCACTCGCCAACTAACACTAAAAGGCTTAAAAGGCGGCCACTCTGGTTGTGATATTCACACGGGTCGCGGCAATGCCAACAAATTACTGGGTCGCTTCCTGGCAGGTCACGCTCGTGAATTAGACCTTCGCTTGGTTGAATTCCGCGGTGGTAGCTTGCGTAATGCGATTCCTCGTGAAGCATTCGTTACTGTTGCACTTCCAGCAGAAAACCAAGACAAGCTTGCAGAGTTATTCAACTACTACACTGAGCTACTGAAAGCAGAGCTAGGTAAAGTAGAAACCGGTATTGTTACTTTCAACGAAGAGATTGCAACCGACGCTCAAGCGTTTGCTTCTGCAGACCAACAGCGCTTCATCGCGGCGCTTAATGCATGTCCAAACGGCGTTATTCGTATGAGTGACGAGATTGAAGGTGTCGTAGAAACCTCTTTGAACGTGGGTGTCATCACCACCGAAGAGAACAAAGTAACCGTACTGTGTCTAATCCGTTCTTTGATTGATTCTGGTCGTAGCCAAGTGGTTGGTATGCTGCATTCTGTTGCGGAACTGGCTGGCGCTCAAATCGAGTTCTCAGGTGCCTACCCTGGCTGGAAACCAGATGCAGATTCAGAGATCATGGCAATCTTCCGCGACATGTACGAAGGTATCTACGGTCACAAACCAAACATCATGGTGATCCATGCAGGTCTGGAGTGTGGCCTATTTAAAGAGCCTTACCCTAATATGGACATGGTATCTTTTGGTCCTACGATCAAATTCCCTCACTCTCCTGACGAAAAAGTGAAGATCGATACCGTTCAACTATTTTGGGATCAAATGGTCACTCTTTTGGAAGCGATTCCTGAAAAAGCATAATCACTTATTGCGTGAAAATAAGATAAAGTCAAAAAAGGGTGCAATCGCACCCTTTTTTATTGCAGATGATGCTAGCTGATTACACACGCGTTTGTGCGTAGGCTGCCAACTCATCCATTGAAGTCTTAGCTACCACTTCACCATCAATGTAGTAAGTGACAAAGTCGCCTTCACGTACGCCAGTCAACAATGCTTTGTCACCATTACTGTAAGTAATGTCCATTTGAATGGTGTTTTCGTCGATTTGTTCCATTTGGCCTTGCTCAATCACGCGATTATTCGCAAGAGGGCTAATTGGAGCAGTAGTCAGAGACTTATCTAATTGGTGGTTTACATCAATGTAAGTGTCCACCTTAGAATCAAAAATATGCGGCTTACCGTTTAACGGGTTTTTACCTGTCCAAAATTCCAATGAGTTAAATACGATATAATCAGCTGCGATCGCTACACCATAAACGGGTGCCATAAGCATGTTCAGACCACCACGAGCATAACGGTTATCGACAGCTTTTAAGTTAAAGCCCATAACATAACCAGTCACTGCATTACTGCCCACACAACCTGAAAGCGCAACTGCCACAGCAGTCATTACGCCAATTTTAGCTATTGCCTTTTTCATCAAAACCTCAGAGTAGAGTTTATTCGGTCAAAATCCGGCGCGGATATTAGCTAAATAAAAATGAGGAAAAAAGCCATATTTTGTCACTAAAAGTTTTATTATTACTTTTAAGACTCAATTAGTTAGAGGCTAAATAGTTACCTGCCAATATATAGAAATAACAAGATAAAACCGTTATAACTGGCGTCATATTTACAACATAAATCTCACACAAGACTGATTACTCGCGTTAATTAAAATAATTTGTCGTATCCTTAATCAAAATGATTAGTTTGATTATGACGCGATTGTTACATTGTTGAAAAACTATTGGAAAGAGATGGTTTTATGGTTAGAAGTAAAAGAAGCAAAACCTTTGAGCTCCTCGGATATCAAGTACAACCAGGTCAGCGATTAGAGATCGAATTCGAAGCCGCACAGCTTTATACGCACTCTCCTTTGTCGATTCCCGTAGAAATCATCCACGGAAAACAAGACGGCCCAGTACTGATGGTTAACGCTGCCATTCATGGGGATGAGCTCAACGGCGTTGAAATAGTACGTCAGATGATTAACCAATTAGATCCACAGAAGCTGAAAGGCACAGTTATTGCTGTTCCAATAGTGAACGTATTCGGATTTATCCATAAGTCTCGTTACTTACCAGACCGACGCGATCTCAACCGTTGCTTTCCGGGTAGTGAGAAAGGCGCGCTCGCATCGAGAATGGCATATGGCTTCTTTAATAACATCGCGAAACGTTGCAACTATATTATTGATTTACACACTGGTGCTATCCATCGTACCAACCTGCCACAAGTACGGGCGAATCTTAGTAACCCGGAAACATTACGAATAGCGAAAGCCTTTTCCACCCCAGTCATCATCGACTCAGCATTGCGCGACGGATCTTTGCGCAGTGAAGCGGAAAAATGTGATATTCCGGTGCTCACCTACGAAGCCGGCGAAGCGTTACGCTTTGATCCTCTCTCAATCAGTGCAGGTGTGTTGGGTATTCGCCGTGTTATGCAGGCAATAGGTATGCTGCGTGCAAGCCGTAAAAAATTCCCAGAGCCAGTGATCGCGAAATCCACCAGTTGGGTTCGTTCACCAGGAAATGGCATTTTGCGTACTGTGGTGAATTTGGGAGATAAAGTTGAACAAGGTGAAACTCTCGCCTATATCAGTTCTCCCCTCGGGCATATTGAGCTTGAACTCACCGCGCCTAAAAGCGGTCTGGTCATTGGCCAACACACACTACCTTTAGTAAATGAAGGTGATGCTATTTTCCACCTGTCTTACTTCAAACATGGTGACGATGAAGTTGGTCAAGCCGTGGAAAACTATATTGAAGAGCTGAACGAGTATGATGTTGAACAAGTCACGACTGGTCAAATCCCACTCGACGTTCAGTAAAGTACAAAGTTAGAAAATCGAAGCCTAGTTGTGTTAACGCTGGGCTTTTCCCTCCCAAAAGTAAAACTATGCTTCCTCATCAGATTGCCAAGCTATTAAAACAAAAGTTAGCCTCTGACTAGCTCTCAACTCCCAACAGAGATACCTCGTGCAAAGAAACACAATTGCACAGTGTTTTATTTATTTGTATGATACCTGTATTTGCTTGCATTCATACTATGTACAAAACCTTTTCTATTACTCTGATGAGTTTCGTATTCTCTACGTACAGTTTTGCCCAGTCATCAGACCTTATCGCCCAATACTTACAAGAACAAAACCAGCAGTCATCTTATGACGATCACTACGCCCATCCCGTTGCAGCGCAGTTAGATACAGAGGCTAAATCCACAGGGGTAATCTGGCGCGAAGATGGCAAACCAGATCACTGTCAATATGTTAAAAACCGATCTGCAGCTATAGATAATTTTGACTACGGTGAAGCGACCGATCTGTCCGATGGCTTACATCATTTCGATTTACCGCCAGTACATTCACCCAAGGTAAAAGTATCGCATCGCGTTTATGCCAATTCGCCAAATTTATTGCCAGGCAACCAGCAGTTCTCAACACCATCAGAAGGTTCAATCAGCCTTTCAATCTCATCGGACTGTTTTTGACTAACATAACACCTATAAAAAAGCCCTGAACAATACGTCAGGGCTTTTTAACATCACAAGTTAACTTGTCTAAATCGAAGTCTTATTCTTCGTCAGCTTCTGCTTCAGCATCACGCGCTTTACGAGCTTCTTCTTTACGAACTTTAGCTGCAAGTTGCTCAGCTTCACGCTCTTGACGTTGCGCTGCTTTACGTTCGTTGCGAACTACTTGGTTTTGAACAAAACCAGCCAGCTCTTGTTCAGCCCAAGCTTGAGCTTTCTCTTCACTTTCAAAACCAGTTTCACGCTTTGATACTACAGTTTTACGAGAAGTTACTTGGCGAGTGATCTCTGCGCTCCAGCCGTTACGTTTTTCAGTTACGCGGATAGCAAATTTTTGATTTTTTGACATTTAATTCATTTCCTAAGGGATTAATCAGGGATTCGGTCAACTTGATAACTCCATCTAAGCTGAGCTGTTTAACACCATCCCTTGGTAAGCGCGGTATTAGAGCATAAATCACCGTTGTTGGCTGCAAATTTTTTCCTTACTTTTTTAACTTCAGCGATTCATGGGGAATAGCCATGATAACAACGCGACTCAAGCTCATTTGATTTTTTCAAAGAAATACGCCACTCCGCAATTCCGTATACGCCCCGCTTAAAACCCACAAAGTAATTTCACTTTGACCACTTTAAATTCTCAGTGTCCATACAAGTGCAGTGATGCAATCAAGGGAATATATGCAGAAACTAGTAAGACTGACACGGTTAAATTTAACCCAACCGAGTTAAGAGCAGGTTAAAAATGTGAAGAGAAACACAATAAACCATCATCCATATGGATTAATTACTCTAAAAAACATATATAACCAGCCGTAATAAAAACAATTCTCAGTTAGATTATCAAATGAAATTAACAAAGACACTTTTGGCAGTACTCGTTACTGCCCTTGCAGGTTGCGATTCTAATGACGAAGCGACCACTGCTAACTCTGGACCAGATACTCAACTAACCAAATCGTGGGATGCCCATAGTACCTATGCTTCGGAAACAACCGTTTCTGGGACCAGTAGCGACACTGACGGCGTAGAGTCAGTGACCGTTTCAATCAATGGTACTGTTCATTATGCTGACTTCGATGGCCAAAACTTTTCACTAAAGATCAACTTGGTACCGGGCTTAAATAACTACACCGTGACGGCAACGGATTCACTAGGCAATCAAACATCATTGGAAGATCAAGTCTATTTCGGTCATCAAGTATCTGCTGGCGGCGCTCATAGTGGCGCTATCTTAGACGGAAAACTATGGACTTGGGGTCGTAATAACAAAGGACAAACTGGCCACGGGTATGTCAGTACTCTTGATGAAGAAAACCACCCAACCACTCCAACGGAACTGACCGTTATTAGCGAGGAACAAGCCATCTCATTTGTATCATTGGCATTCAACCAAAATGCCTCTATTGCACTTGATAGCACAGGTCAGGTTTGGGCTTGGGGTGACGGCGACGGAGGCCAACTTGGTTTGGGTGAAGACGATGACATATTGAGCGAAGAAGATGTATTAAGTCCGCAAAAAATATCCTCTTTGGAGAATATTATTTCTGTCGCTCGTGGATATGACCACACTGTAGTTCTCGACGAACTAGGCCAAGTGTATACCTTTGGTGAAAACGACAAAGGACAATTAGGTAACAACTCGCTAGAGGACTCCGACTTCCCGCTACAAGTTGAGATATCAGATATTATTCAAATTGAAGCTGGATCAGACAGTACTTACGCACTGGATATTAACGGCAACCTATACGGATGGGGGCAAAACAACAATGGTCAGATCGCACAAGGACAAGACTATATTGAAGATATCCTTATCCCTACTCTGATTAACTTACCTGAGAAAATCACCTCATTTTCAGCGGGTAAAGCACATGTCATTGCAATTGGGGCAAGTGGTCAGCTTTATGGTTGGGGTCTGAACGCAAGCAATCAATTAGGTAATGATGAGGACGAATCATGGCCAAGAGAGCTTTATGAAGCAACAGTATTACCTTGGGTTGAAGATGGCGTCATGGTTTGGGCAAACGGCAACCAAAGCTTTGTTGAAAGATCAGATGGCCAAATATACCCGTGGGGTAACAATGGTATGGGTACATTAGGACTAGAAACTGATGAGAGCCCTATCGCTCCGACGGTTGCAATTACAGACCTATCTTCGGTATTAGACATCGGTGCTGGCGCATTACACACCGTGGCTCTAAGATTCGACAGCGTATTGTTCACTTGGGGCTGGAGCTTTGAAGGGTCATTAGGGATCCCTAATCCAATTAATGCTTGGGGCTACTCTCTGCCACAGAAAGTGAAATGATGAAAAAGTCTTTATTATTTCTGTGCAGTATTTGGCTTTTTGGTTGTGACGGTTCATCGTCACAATCAGAAGATCAGCCAGCATACGTTGAACTTGGGCCAGCAGGTGGCGTAGCCACTGTTAGCTATGATGCAAACAACGGCTTTTTGCAATTTATTCCTGAATTGGACATCCAAGACTATCACGGAGCCTCTCAAGGCAGGGAGCTGTTCATCGCTACATGGCTTCCTGCTCCCGGAAGCCGTGAACTGCTCGATGGTTTCGGCCCTTTAGCAATAACGGATTCATGTACAGGTTGTCATGAAACATCAGCCAGAGCTGAATCACTGAAAAGTGATGGCAGTACAGGAGACGGCATTTTATTCCGCTTGGCAGATAAAAACGGTGCCGTCGACCCATTCCTTGGTGGACAGTTGCAAACTTTTTCTGCCGATGGGTCTCCAGAAGGCTCCGTGACTTGGACTAAAGGCAGCAGTGACGAAATTCTCTTTCATCTAAATGATGCAATGAATCCTCTCGCGGAAGGGGTGTCTTTAGGGCCTCGCCTCTCACCACAGCTGATTGGCATGGGGTTGCTGGATTTGGTTCCAGAATCAGTCATTCTTGACTATCAAGATATCGAAGACAGTAACTCTGATGGTATTTCAGGACGGGCACATCAGCTAGAAACATGTATCGGACGTTTCGGCTGGAAAGGCGTTCACTGTACTTTAGAAAGCCAAGTAGCAGGTGCTTTCCATCAGGATATGGGACTCACATCCAGCTACAACCCTGCAGAGCCTTGTACTGAACAACAAGAGGTTTGCGAATTGATGCCATCTGGCGGTTCGCCGGAAGTATCCGATGCTTCACTCGAAGCAATTAATGACTTCTTGACCATTCTTGCAGTGCCTGAACGACGCAACGGAAGCAGCATTGCTTTCCAGCAAGGTCGAAAGCTGTTTATGGATGTAGGCTGCAACGCTTGCCATCGAGAGTCACTGACGACAGGTGAAGTCTCTCGTTTCCCTATTTTAAGCAATCAAACCTTCTATCCATATACAGATTTGTTATTGCACGATATGGGAGCTGACTTAAGCGATGGTGTGAAAGAAGGCAGTGCAGAACCAGCAGAATGGAAAACCCCACCCTTATGGGGACTTGGTCTTATCGAAGGTGATGGTCAGAGCCGATTTTTACATGATGGTCGCGCTGAAGATCTGCAAAGTGCTATTTTGTGGCATGGCGGAGAAGCGCAATCCGCTAAACAAGCGTTTGTAGAGCTAACTAAAGAAGACAAACAGTTACTCTTAGATTTCCTTCGCTCCATTTAGCTAACAGCCGCGTTTAAATGCCAGTAAGCAATTGCTTACTGGCATTTTTTATTGCGTAACAACCAGAAAATACGCTGTAAACCAGTCACTCATACCCAGAAGCAGAAGTCATCACCATCAAAATTTCAAAGACACTATCGAGCATACTCTTGGTGAGAGTTTGGTTGGTAAAAACAAAAAGCGCAGACCTTTCGATCTGCGCTTTACGGTTTGTTAGCTGTTTATATAAAAAACAGAATTAACCGATGTTCTTACGTGCGTTTTGGAACATACGCATCCAAGCGCCGTTTTCACCCCAGCCTTCTGGAGACCAAGAGTTTGCAACCGTACGGAATACACGCTCTGGGTGAGGCATCATAATGGTTACACGGCCATCTGCTGTAGTCAGACCGGTAATCGCATTTGGCGAACCATTCGGGTTGTTCGGGTATTGTTGCGTTGGGTTACCGTTATTATCAACGTAACGCAGTGCTACAGTACCTGACGCTTCAATTGCGTTTAGGTGCTCACCGTCACGTACTTCTACACGACCTTCACCGTGAGAAACCGCGATAGGCATACGTGAGCCAGCCATGCCGTCGAAGAACACAGAATCAGACTTCTGTACTTCAACCAGACTAAAGCGTGCTTCAAAACGCTCAGATTCGTTGCGAACAAAACGTGGCCACAAGTCTGCACCCGGGATAAGTTCTTTCAGGTTAGAAAGCATCTGACAACCGTTACACACACCTAGAGAGAATGTCTCTTCACGGTTGAAGAACGCTTGGAACTGCTCACGAGCTTGTGCGTTAAACAGGATAGACTTCGCCCAACCTTCACCCGCACCTAGTACGTCACCGTAAGAGAAACCACCACACGCTACCAGACCTTGGTATTCATCAAGTACCGCTTGGCCTGTCAGAATATCGCTCATGTGGATGTCGGTTGCTTCAAAGCCAGCACGGTCAAATGCCGCTGCCATTTCAACGTGAGAGTTAACACCTTGCTCACGAAGAATCGCCATCTTAGGTTTCGCGCCTTTCGCAATGTAAGGTGCTGCGATATCTTCATTCACATCAAAGCTTAGAGATACGTTCAGACCTGGGTCCGTGTTGTCTTTCTTCGCTTCAAATTCTTGGTCTGCACATGCTGGGTTATCACGTAGAGCCTGCATTTTGTGCGTTGTTTCTGCCCAGATAACACGTAGTTCAGTACGTGAACGCTCAAGTACAACTGCATCACCAGACGTGATAACAAAGTTGTCTGAAGCTTCAACAGAACCAATCACATGTGAACATGCTTCTAAGCCATTCGCTGCTAGCGTAGACAGAACTGAATCCAGCTCTTCGTTCTTAACCTGAACAACTGCACCTAGCTCTTCGTTAAATAGAACTGCCAGCGCATCTTCGCCCAGACCTTCGATGTTCGCTTTCACACCACAGTGACCAGCGAATGCCATCTCAGCAAGTGTTACAAACAGACCGCCGTCACCTTTATCGTGGTAAGCAACAAGCTTGTCATCACGAACCAGTGTTTGCATTGCATCGAAGAAGCCTTTTAGCTGTTCTGCGTTGTCTACGTCTGCAGGCTTGTCACCAAGTTGCTTGTAAACCTGTGCCAGTGCTGTTGCACCCAGACGGTTTTTGCCGTTACCCAGGTCAACAAGAACAAGTGAAGAATCACCTTTGTCAGTGCGTAGCTGAGGCGTTACTGTCTTACGTACGTCTTCAACACGGCCAAACGCAGTGATTACTAGCGATAGTGGCGAAGTAACTTCTTTGCTTTCACCATTTTCTTCCCACTTGGTCTTCATCGACATTGAGTCTTTACCAACAGGGATAGTCAAACCTAGCGCCGGACATAGCTCTTCGCCCACAGCTTTCACTGCTTCGTAAAGACCTGCATCTTCACCTGGGTGACCCGCTGGAGACATCCAGTTCGCAGAGAGTTTAATGCGCTTGATATCACCGATGTCAGTCGCCGCGATGTTAGTTAGTGACTCACCAACCGCCAGACGAGCAGACGCGCCGAAGTCTAGTAGAGCAACCGGAGTACGCTCACCCATCGACATCGCTTCACCGTGGTATGTGTCGTAACTTGCCGCCGTAACTGCACAGTTCGCTACAGGAACCTGCCAAGGACCAACCATCTGGTCACGAGCAACCAAACCTGTAACAGAGCGGTCACCGATAGTAATCAGGAACGTTTTCTCTGCAACCGTTGGTAGACGAAGAACGCGATCTGCCGCTTCGTTGATTTCAATACCGTCACGTGCAATCGCTGGGCTATCTACTTTCAATGTCGTTGCTTCACGGTGCATCTTCGGTGTTTTACCAAGCAAGATATCCATTGGCATATCAATTGGCGTGTTGTCGAAGTGAGAGTCTTCTAGTGTCAGATGACGTTCTTCTGTTGCCACACCAACCACTGCGTAAGGTGCACGCTCACGCTTACAGATTGCATCGAATGCTTCCATATGTTCTGGCGCAACTGCAAGAACGTAACGTTCCTGAGATTCGTTACACCAGATTTCCAGCGGGCTCATGCTCAATTCATCATTTGGTACATCACGTAGCTGGAACTTACCGCCACGCTCGCCATCGTCACAAAGCTCAGGAAGTGCGTTAGAGATACCGCCCGCGCCCACATCGTGGATAAATGCGATTGGGTTCTCTTCACCTAGCTGCCAACAACGGTCGATAACTTCCTGACAACGACGTTCCATCTCTGGGTTTTCACGCTGTACTGAAGCAAAGTCCAGATCTTCTGCTGACTGACCAGACGCCATTGAAGACGCAGCGCCACCACCAAGACCGATGTTCATTGCAGGACCACCAAGTACGATTAGGCTCGCACCTACTGGGATCTCTTTCTTCTGTACGTGTTCGTCACGGATATTACCCATACCACCAGCAATCATGATTGGCTTGTGGTAACCACGAATTTCTTCACCTGCGTGAGAAGTCACTTTCTCTTCGTAGGTACGGAAGTAGCCTAATAGGTTTGGACGACCAAATTCGTTGTTGAATGCTGCGCCACCCAGAGGGCCTTCAAGCATGATATCTAATGCGTTTACGATTCGACCTGGCTTGCCAAAGTCGGTTTCCCAAGGCTGTTCAAAGCCAGGGATACGTAAGTTAGATGTTGTGAAACCAACCAGACCCGCTTTTGGTTTACCACCGATACCGGTCGCGCCTTCGTCACGGATTTCACCACCAGAACCTGTTGAAGCACCTGGCCATGGAGAGATTGCTGTTGGGTGGTTGTGCGTCTCTACCTTCATCAAGATGTGCGCATCTTCATGGTGGTAAGTGTATTGACGTGATTTAGGATCTGGGAAGAAACGACCAACTTTAGAACCTGTCATTACCGCTGCGTTATCTTTGTAAGCAGACAGAACGTGGTCTGGCGTCGTTTCAAATGTGTTTTTGATCATCTTAAACAGAGACTTCTCTTGGTCTACGCCATCGATAGTCCAGTCTGCATTAAAGATCTTATGACGACAGTGCTCCGAGTTCGCCTGAGCAAACATCATCAACTCGATGTCGTTTGGATTACGACCTAACTTAGTGAAGTTCTCTACTAAGTAATCAATTTCATCTTCTGCTAGCGCCAAGCCAAGTGAAACGTTTGCTTCTTCAAGCGCAAGACGACCACCAGCTAAGATATCAACGTGCGCCACTGGAGCTGGCTCTGCCACAGTAAATAGTGCAGAAGCGGCTTCAAGCTCGGTAAACACCGTTTCCATCATGCGGTCGTGGATTAGGGCTTTAACTGTGTCGATTTGAGCATCAGAAAGTGTCGCAGACGTTTCTACGTAGTACGCTGTACCACGCTCCAGACGCTTAACATTGTCCAGACCACAGTTGATAGCAATATCGGTAGATTTAGAAGACCAAGGCGAAATAGTGCCAGGACGAGGCGTAACAAGAAGTAGAAGACCTTCAGGCTCGTGCTCTTCGATCGTTGGACCGTAAGTCAGCAACTTTTCAAGCTTTTCTAACTCTTGGTCATCAAGGTCAGATTTTAGATCCGCAAAGTGCATAAACTCGGCGTAAATGCCGGTTACAGGCAGATCTTGTTCACGACAAAGTTCCAATAGTTTGTTAACACGGAACTCAGAAAGAGCTGGGGAGCCACGCAAAATTCTCATGTGCTTAGGTCTCTTATGCAATTGATTAAGGTGATATTGGAATAAATTCAGCCACTTAGGCGTAAAAAGCCGAACTTATACCGATTCCACCTCTCCTTTGCGAGCGCATTATATAGCAATTGTTTTTGTGATGTAACACCAAAAGCAACCGTTTGCGTCAATTTTTTTATCAAATTTGAATTATAACCAAAATGTCGATAAAACACGCAATGTCGCACTCTATGTGTGCGATTCCCTTTGCCCCACCACTTCCCTTTGATATAAAGGTAGTTAGAAATTTCTCGAGAAGTACCAATTAATGCAAATTAGCCAGCTCAACCGACTTAAGCGCAGCGTCCTACTTTTCGCTTCTGTGCTACTACTTTCTGCCTGCCAAATTGAGTCGACCCCAAAAAGTGAATTCCAAAAAATCCAGGAACGTGGCGTTCTTCGAGTTGGCACACTGAATAACCAGCTCTCTTATTACATAGGTCCCGATGGCCCTGCCGGCCTGGATTATGAGCTTGCACGTCAGTTCGCAGAAGAACTCGGGGTGAAGCTAGAAATTAAACCCGCTTTTCGCCAAGCCGATCTTTTTCCGGCACTCAAGAAAGGCGACATTGATATTATTGCCACAGGTTTGAACCAGACTTCTCAAGCGGTAAAGCGTTTTCGACCTGGCCCTGCCTACTACTATGTCAGCCAGCAAGTCGTGTATAAAAAGGGGCAGCTGAGGCCTCGTAGTATTGAGCGATTGATAAAATATCAAGCGACTCAGGCTGACGAAGCCGATGCCGATAGCAACGCGGCAGCTAATACACTGCAAATCGTCGAGCAATCACAATATGTTCCGACACTAACGGCATTAAAAAAGCAGTATCCTGAGCTACAGTTTGAAATCGTTGGCAATGCAGATACCAGAGATTTGCTGAAACGCGTATCCACAGGCGAATTGCGCTTCACGGTGACGGACTCAGTTGAGCTTTCACTGGCCCAGCGCCTTTACCCAGATTTAGCTTTAGCATTTGAGTTAACGGAAGACCAACCGGTGTCTTGGTTTACCCGCCGTTCCGAAGATGAAAGCTTATACGCGATGCTGATAGAGTTTTTCGGCAACATCAAGCAATCGGGTGAACTCGCCTCCTTGGAAGAAAAATACATTGGCCATATTGAAGCCTTTGATTATGTGGATACTCGGGCTTTCATTCGTGCACTGGATGACAAACTCCCTAAATGGTCTCCCCTATTCCAAAAGTACAGCGAAGAGTTTGATTGGCGCTTAATCGCAGCGTTGGCTTATCAAGAATCTCATTGGAAACCAAAAGCGAAGTCTCCAACTGGCGTGCGCGGCATGATGATGCTCACCTTACCTACGGCGAAAAGCGTCGGCGTGACCAACCGTCTCGATCCTGAGCAATCTATTCGTGGTGGTGTCGAGTACCTGCGCCGGATTGTCGCTCGCGTACCCGAAACGATTAGCGATCATGAAAAGATTTGGTTCGCACTGGCGTCTTATAACATTGGCTATGGTCATATGCTGGACGCTCGACGCCTGACAAAAGCTCAGGGCGGCGATCCCAATGCGTGGGCGGACGTAAAAGACAGGCTACCATTACTGCGTCAAAAGCGTTTCTACAGCCAAACGCGTTACGGTTATGCCCGAGGAGATGAGGCGCGTAATTACGTTGAAAATATTCGTCGTTACTATCAGTCAATTATCGGCCACGTCAGTCAGAAGCCAGCTACCGATGAAAGCACTGAAGATCTGCAAGTCATCCCACCGCTTAATCCCGACACCCTCACGTCAGGTGCAGTAGAAAGTATCGCTGAGACAGTATCGGGCGCAGTAGAGAGTGTATCGGAACCAACAACAGAACAGATAGAGGATGAAAAGCCGGAGGTTTCAGGCGCTTCTGGTACGACAGAAGAAAACCAAACAACGTCAGAAGTCGAACCCGAATAAGGCTCAAACATCGAATTAAAAATGGCGAGTGAATAGCTCGTCATTTTTTGTTGAGTCTTTGAACAAACTTATCTAGAATCGATCTTTCCGAGTTCGGTCAGCATCATAAAGTAAGTGCAAACAAACTTAATGACCAATATTGTAACCACTTAATATTTAAACGTTATTTAGATATTTTGAGCGCAATATACTCGGCTGGCTACCCTCTCCCGATTAAACATGACGCTGATTATTAGAATGTCATCTAATGGTTGTCCACTAATCTGAGGTCGGGATATGAACGTCATTGCGATTGAAAATTACATCGATGACGCTCGGCCCATTATCAGTGTTGCAATTTCCCATGCCTAACTGGACGCCAACTACACTCCACGTTTGTGTAAGTGGGGTTGAATACGTTGTGTATGAACAAGTGAATTGTTTAACGTGATAACGATGAGTTTAGGTTAGTTAGACACAATCAGTGTCTACTTGAGGGTGTTCGTAGTCTTGTCTGCTAGAGGTTTAGAATATGAGAAGACGTAAGGTTCAGTCAAAGCGTTTGCATAATACAGTGGCGGCAATTCGTCGTAAGCGCAAACTGACGAGCATGAAAAAGAAAATCAGTGAACGCCATCGTGTTTTCATTCACTTAGTGAATCACTGATCAAGAAGCAAACATCTACCCGAACGTAGATGTTTGCTGAATCTCTCTTCCTTAATTCCCATTTTTTGTCTGATCACTCTGTAACGCTTTTTCAGCCTGCTTCTTTGCCTTAATCTCTTTACGGCGGCGTTTAAAAAAAGCTTGGAGCTGATCTCGGCACTCGGCTTCTAAGAGCCCTTTTTCAACCATTGCATAATGGTATGCTGCCTGACTTTCGAACAGGTTTAACACTGTCCCTGCTGCCCCGGCTTTCAGGTCCGGCGCACCGAATACCACTCGCTTAACACGGCTGTGTAACAGCGCTCCAGCACACATCGGGCAAGGTTCTAATGTCACATAAAGCGTAGTATCCAATAAACGATAGTTCTCTAATACTTGTCCCGCTTTGCGCAGAGTCTGAATTTCTGCATGGGCAGTCGCGTCATGAGTACAAATAGAGCGGTTCCAGCCCTCTGCAATAACCTCTCCATCTTTTACTAAGACGGCTCCAACAGGCACCTCTCCTTCCGCTTCAGCCAGCTCAGCCAATTCGATGGCTCTACGCATAAATTGTTCGTCTTGAGGAGTAAATTGAAGGTCTGACAAAGGGACTCCAGATTAGTGAATGTGCGACAGGCCAATATTACCACTAACTTTCGACACGCTACAGTCACGTTAGAGATTACCTGTTCCTCTTTCCCCATCAAAAAAGAAAGAATAAAAAAAGCGCAGACCTTGCGATCTGCGCTTTCAGATTTAAGCTGTTACGACTTACATGGTGTAAGTGTACGGCGCTTGAATACCCAGAGGAATACCAATCATCCAGTAAACAATCAGGAAGATTGACCAGCCGATCAGCATAGCGATCGAGAATGGCATCATTAGTGATGCAAGCGTACCAATACCGGTCGACTTCACGTAACGCTGACAGTACACCACCACTAGTGGGAAGAATACCATCAGAGGTGAAATGATGTTCGATACAGAGTCACCAACACGGTATGCCGCCTGAGACAACTCAGGAGAGATACCAACCGCCATCAGCATAGGAACCAGAATTGGACCAATTAGTGCCCATTTCGCGGACGCAGAACCAATAAGCAGGTTTACCGAAGCCGTTAGCAGAATCATACCAATGATCGTAGCTTCACCCGGAAGGTTCATTGCTTTCAGACCTTCAGCGCCGTATAGCGCCAGCATCGTACCAATGTTTGACTGAGCAAATGCTGATAGGAACTGAGCACAGAAGAAAGACATAACGATGTAAGCACCCATCGTCGACATGGTGTCTGCCATCGCCTTAATGATGTCGTTGCTGGATTTGAATGTACCAGAAACTTTACCGTATACGTAACCAGGGATGATAAACAGAATGAAGATCAGTGGAACGATCGACTTCATGATTGGTGCTGAGAATGCTGTAATCTCGCCTTCAGGTGAGCGTAATGCTGAAGTTTCAGGAATTAACGCCACAACAAGAAGAGCAATACCAGCCAGCATCGACCAACCCGCGTAGCGGAATGCTTTTGATTCAATTTCAGAGAATGAACCTAGGTCAGGAGCGGCTTCTGCATCTTCATCTACTGGGGTTTTCGCTAAACGAGGCTCAATAATTTTCTCAGTAACGTACCAACCGATAGCCACAATGATTACTGATGAGATACCAGTAAAGAAGATGTTTGCTAGAGGGTTAACAACGTATTCAGGATCGAGAACTTGTGCTGCTGTTTGCGTGAAACCAGCCAACAGTGGGTCGATACCAGAAGGAATAAAGTTTGCAGAGAAACCACCTGATACACCCGCGAACGCTGCCGCAATACCCGCTAGAGGATGACGGCCTGCTGCATGGAAAATAATACCACCCAGAGGGATAACCAGAACGTAGCCAGCGTCTGCTGCAGTATGCGATACAATAGCAACCAGAATAAGCATTGGAGTAAGAAGCTTCGCAGGTGTAAAGCTCAGCATCTTCTTAAGGCCCGTGGTGATAAAGCCTGAAGAGTCAGCAACACCCACACCCAACATAGCGACCAATACGATACCTAGTGGTGCAAAGCCAGTGAATGTCGTCACCATATTTGCAAGGAAGCTAGCCAACGCTTCCCCTGTCAACAAGTTAGTGATGATTAAAGTTTCACCAGTTCTAGGGTTTACAAGGTCGAAAGAGACATTCGATAAAAGTGCGGATGCCGCCCAGGTAATGACTAGTGCCCAAAAAAACAAAATCGCAGGATCAGGAATTTTGTTACCTGCACGCTCAATAAAGTTTAGAAAGCGATCCATCCCACTCGGCTTAGAAGATGGCGCCTTATTAATTGCTTGGTTACTCATGGTAACTCCATAATGAATGATGTTGGTGCTATGGCCTTTTGGAATAATTTATTGCGGCCTGTTTTCAGCCAAGTATTCTAGTTAAAACCAAGATAAAAAGTATAAGATGCTAGTATTTTTTCATATTTGGAGACACATTTTGCAAAAATGGCAACCGGATGAAACATAATAAAAACAGCAGCACATCATTCACGTTAACAGTTCTAAAACCCTCCATTAACTGATGGAAATAAACCTGAAAAGGACGTAGGAAAAAAGCGACGATGCTTTTTAAAGCGATGATGACGCACTGGAGAAGCGTTATTTATCAAATTCACTATAACGAGAGATCATCGTTTTCAACTGAACAGACTGGGTCTGCCCCATCCTGTCTTCCCAGCTTGAAGTAACAGTAATCGTTTTAAGCGACCCAGAGATTGTTGCGGGAGGCACCTGCCATTGAAGATTGTAAGCGCCTGAAATTGAAGAGCCAGTCGCGATAGAATCGAAATCGGCGATGGATATTACAGAAACGGCAGAAGATGCACCTCGGGTGCGGAACCATTCGAGTTTGTTTTCGGCCAAACGAAGAGCCTCGATACTTTGAATCGCATAGTCCGATTCACGCTCTAAGTACACATTTAGCTTTGTTAAACCTAATGCTCCTACTCCGAGAAGCAGAAAAGCAATCAAGACTTCGAGTAAACTAAATCCTTGCTGTTTAGATATCATTCCAGGAGCCTTTTTTCCAATATACTTTTTTGATCTTTTTCAATGGTTCATCAATCACATCACGATTGTACTGAAAATCTAATGCGGCGTTGAAAAGAGCGAAAGTGCCAGGTGCATCCATTACAAAACCTCCTAGAGGGTTAAAAGAGCCATGTTGGAAGTAGCCGACTCTTTCTTTTGTCATTGGTACGGTAGCAGCAAGTGCAGAAATCACCCCTTTTAAATCTTTATGGTTCTCAAGTTTATCCCAACCAACAAAGTCCGGAACAACCCCCTTCGGATCAGCATATAGGGGGGAAATAAAGTGATAGAGCATGCCAGTAAAGTCCTGAGTTCCTCTCGTAGATAAAATCCCGTCTTGAACGACTAAAATAATGCCACTACCACTTAAGTGTTTATCAATAGCAGATTTGATGCTGGAAAATCCCGCCGTATCTATTTCACATCCACCGTAGACCCAAACCAGATCTTTTCCGGTTTTAATGTTGTCTACGATATTTTCCGCACACTTATCGTTGAAACTAGGCTTAGGTAAATCTTTCTCAGAGTCCAAAGAGGCAGGGTTTAATGAGAGTGGCACATAACCAAACAGCGAGTTGTCAGACATCACATCAAACCATTCGCTTCGTGGCACATCAAATACGTCCTTAAAAGGATCCATGCTTGAAGATTGTCGATAGTCATCTTCAGAGTTAGCAACACTCTTTGCCCAACTGTAATGAGTTGTTGCACATTCTTGCAATTGTCCAGGATTGCTATCTGGAAATTTTGCGTAAGGTTTTTGCGATATTTGATGGGGATGACGTGTGCTCACGCTTGTAGCATAGAAATAATTGGAGTAGAGAACCGACGTGCATTCCCATAAATTATTTCCGAGACTTTTTCCGGGATCAGCAGAACTCGTATAGGCACCATTAATAACAAGATCAGAAGTAGATTTTATAGCCCCAGCCCCGCCAACAGCTGGAAACTTGATGGTTTTCCGAAGCCTTGCGTTTTCTAATTCAGAAGTAACGACACTAAATTCTCCAGCAGAAAAAGTTAATCCATTGAGTTCCATTGCAGTTTTACAATCATCTACCGTGGCGGGTATCTTTTTCTCTAGTTTAGCTTTAGAAAATGCACATTCCAGCCCACCCTCAGCTTTCCAATGTGCCTGTCGAGCTCTTAACTCATTCTGAGCAACTTTGATTTGAAAAAAGATACCTTTTGATGAAGCAAGAACCACAATCAAAGCAAGCAGCAAAAGAATGGAAGTCACCAGCAGTGCGACATAGCCTGATTGATTAGACTTAAATTTCATTGCCAGTTCCTTTGCTTAATTGAGACTGTTTCCACTTTGCTAAAAGAGCCATCAACCGTTTGTAAACCTAATTGGATGTCGGTTAATGCACTTGTCGTTTTTCCATTCGTAACGGTTCCTGAACTCACTGAAAATTGAGTGACGTGCAAAATATCTTCATCAAATAAAGATCGACAAAAATCTATACCATCAAAAGTTAATATTTGAGCTTGTGAAACCACACCTTTTTCGCATATTAAAAGTCGAGTATCGCGCTTCTCATACTTAACATTTCGATAGTCTTTGTTATCCGGAGAGCCTTGTTTGAAATAAACAAAACCAACAGAAGAAGCGCCGCTCAACGTTATTGTATTTATAGAGCCAGATACCTTGAGCGAATTGCCGTTTCCGCCATCGTAACCCGCTCGTTGAATATCTTCTTTCATCATTGCAAAAGTAAGGTTAATCCCCTGTAGGAGATGCAATTCCAAACTTTTATCTCTTGCTGTTTTTTGCAAGCTAAGAAAGACCGAGCCAATCACACCTAATAGAATTAAACCAATTAAAGAACTGATCATTATTTCGATCAAAGAACTACCACCTTGATAGCGCTTACTAACATTTTGGGTAGTCATATAATTTTGCTCCAGAATGACTGCAAATTTTGATACGCCCAGGAGGGTTAGAGAGTTTGATTTTCAGTTTGGAATTCTGATTGTTAGTCGAAAAGAACTCTATATTCCCAGAGTTCGGCCGTCCTCTTACTTCTTCAAAGCTTATATATTTCGCGTCATAGTTATGATTTATCGATAGCTCTGAATAAGGTGAACCGGATAAATGTAAAATGCTCGTTCCGCCAGCAACGGAGGAATCCGTCAAGTTAAGTGACCAATTTCCTTTATTAATGGTGTTACCTTTATCCATCGAAAAATGTACATACAACTTTTTATTTCTCATTACCGCTTCTGACCTACTTTGATTCAGAAAACCAAAGAGTTCTGTTGCAAGGCCTTGCATCTGTACTGTTTGTGAAACACGACTAAATCTTGGTGCCGCAACTGCCAATAAAATACTCAGCACCGATACCGTAATAAGTAGCTCCAATAACGTAAACCCGCGAGGCATTTCCCAAATTCCTATGCAAACATCTAGTCAACTGTAATTCATCTTGCACAGATGCTATCACCTGCGAAAAATAGCCGTAAAAGTGAAAAGGGAACTACTCGTAATGATTCGAATATATTGTTGTAACAGAAACAAAATAAGATTAAGCGGGATGACATTGATCGAATTACTGATAGCCGTCGTGATTGTCGGGATCATTTCTGCTATCGCTTATCCCTCGTACACAAATCATGTCATTAAGTCGCACCGAACGGTGGCACTGAGCGATATCAGCCGTATCCAACTGGCTTTGGAAACCTCTTACGATGGAGGGTATGACTGGAGCTCTATTATTTCGGGAGGCAATTGCTCCATCTGTGATTCTGCAAACGATCGCTTTACTTTTTCTATCGTGAGTTCCGCAACCACGGCTTATACCATCACGGCAACAGCGAAATCCGATCTTGGCCAAGATAAGGACAGTTGCTTCCCCTCAGGAGTCAATGCACTCAAACTTACTGCAACCAATGTTGAGTCACCAAGTACATGCTGGAACTGAGCGTCGTCTAAAAACAAAAAGGCCTGCATCTCTGCAGGCCTTTGTGATTTTGAATTGTGTGTCGCTTTAGCTCGTCAGGTCATCGAAGAACTTTTTAACGCCATTGAAGAAACCTTCTGACTTAGGCTTGTGTTTTGTCGCCGCTTCGCCACCACAAGATTCTTCAAACTCTTTTAGCAACTCTTTCTGACGTGAACTTAGGTTCACCGGAGTTTCTACAACCAACTTAACGATGAGATCACCGATACCGCCGCCACGAACACCTTTCACACCTTTACCGCGCATACGGAACATACGGCCAGTTTGCGTTTCTGATGGTACTTTCAGGCTAACTCGGCCATCCAATGTTGGTACTTCTACTTCACCACCTAGTGCTGCCATGGCAAAACTTACTGGTACTTCACAGTATAGATTGTTGCCGTCGCGCTCAAAAATATGGTGGTCTTTTACGTGTACCTGAACATATAGGTCACCTGCTGGTGCGCCCATTTCTCCCGCTTCACCTTCGCCAGACAGACGAATGCGATCGCCTGTATCCACACCGGCAGGGATCTTAACGTTAAGAGTTTTGGTTTTCTGTTTGCGGCCCTGACCATGACACTCGTTACAAGGGTCTTTGATGATCTTACCTTTACCATGACAGGTTGGACAGGTTTGCTGAACCGCGAAGAAACCTTGACGCATTTGTACTTGGCCGTGGCCATGACAAGTACCACAGGTTTCAGCTGACGTACCTTTTTTCGCGCCGCTACCATCACAAGTATCACAGTGAACCAGTGTTGGAACTTCGATTTCTTTTGTTACACCGCGAACGGCTTCTTCTAGAGTCAGTTCCATGTTGTAACGAAGGTCAGCACCACGTTGTGCACGATGACCACCGCCACCACCACGGCGACCGCCACCAAAGATATCACCGAATACATCGCCAAAGATGTCGCCGAAATCAGCACCGCCGCCACCAAAGCCGCCACCACCGAAACCGCCGCCGCCTTGTTCAAAAGCAGCATGGCCGTACTGGTCGTAAGCCGCTTTCTTCTGAGGATCAGTGAGAATTTCGTACGCTTCTTTTACTTCTTTAAACTTATCCGCAGCAGAATCATCACCCTGGTTACGGTCTGGGTGGAATTTCATTGCAAGACGCTTATACGCCTTTTTGATATCACGTTCTGATGCATCACGGCTTACGCCTAATACTTCGTAAAAATCACGTTTTGACATGTTCTTCGTCACCAATGTAGTACTGCAAACGGCCGCTGCCGCTTGGTGTTAATATCGTTTTAGATAAAAGCTTTCTCTGAAAAGCGCTTAGCTAGAAAGACTGGGCTATTTACAAACATGCGGGCGTTAGAGTCACCTCAAACGCCCGCAAAGATTCCAATAAGTGTTTCCAACAGGGGTAATTTTCTACCAAAGTATCAAATTACCCTAATGTTGAATTACTTCTTATCGTCTTTAACTTCTTCGAACTCTGCATCTACAACATCGTCATCTGCAGACTTTTGAGCGCCAGCTTCAGCACCTTGTTGTGCTTGAGCTTGTTGCTGAGCGATTTCCATCAGTTTTTGAGCAGCAGTCATTAGCGCTTGAACTTTAGCGTCGATAGCTTCTTTATCTTCGCCTTTACGCGCTTCTTCTAGCTCAGAAATTGCAGCTTCAATCTTCTCTTTCTCTTCAGCTGGAAGTGCTTCACCCGCTTCTTCCACTTGCTTACGAGTACCGTGAATCATTTGGTCTGCTTGGTTACGTGCAGTTGCTAGCTCTTCGAACTTTTTGTCCGCTTCTTTGTTAGCTTCTGCTTCTTGTACCATTTTCTCGATGTCTTCGTCGCTTAGACCGCCAGAAGCCTGGATAGTGATCTTCTGCTCTTTACCAGTCTGCTTGTCTTTCGCTGATACGTGTAGGATACCGTCCGCATCAAGGTCGAAAGTTACTTCGATTTGTGGCATGCCACGTGGTGCAGGCTGGATGCCTTCTAGGTTGAATTGACCTAGAGACTTGTTGTACATCGCTTGCTTACGCTCACCTTGTAGAACGTGGATAGTTACCGCGCTCTGGTTGTCTTCTGCTGTAGAGAAAACTTGGTTCGCTTTAGTTGGGATAGTTGTGTTCTTCTCAACTAGCTTAGTCATTACGCCACCCATTGTCTCGATACCTAGAGACAGTGGAGTTACGTCTAGAAGCAGTACGTCTTTAACGTCACCTGCAAGTACACCACCTTGAACTGCAGCACCCATCGCTACTGCTTCATCAGGGTTCACGTCACGGCGAGCTTCTTTACCAAAGAACTCAGCCACTTTCGCTTGAACCATAGGCATACGAGTCTGACCACCAACTAGGATTACATCAGTGATTTCGCTTACTGATAGGTCAGCGTCAGCTAGAGCTACTTTTAGAGGCTCAAGAGAACGTTGTACTAGGTCTTCAACTAGAGATTCTAGTTTCGCACGAGTTACTTTGATGTTCATGTGCTTAGGACCAGTCGCATCTGCAGTAACGTAAGGTAGGTTTACGTCAGTTTGAGTAGTAGAAGAAAGCTCGATTTTCGCTTTTTCTGCTGCTTCTTTAACACGCTGCATTGCTAGTGGATCGTTCTTAAGGTTGATACCTTGCTCTTTGTTGAACTCGTCAACCAAGTAGTTGATCAGACGGTTATCAAAGTCTTCACCACCTAGGTGAGTGTCACCGTTAGTTGCTAGAACTTCGAAAGTTTTCTCGCCTTCAACTTCATCGATTTCGATGATTGAGATATCGAATGTACCACCACCAAGGTCGTAAACAGCGATAGTGCGGTCACCGCCTTTCTTGTCTAGACCGTAAGCTAGCGCTGCTGCAGTTGGTTCGTTGATGATACGTTTAACTTCTAGACCTGCGATACGGCCAGCATCTTTTGTTGCTTGACGCTGAGCATCGTTGAAGTAAGCAGGTACTGTGATAACTGCGCCAGTTACTTCCTCACCTAGGAAGTCTTCAGCAGTTTTCTTCATTTTCTTAAGAACTTCAGCAGAAACCTGAGGAGCAGCCATTTTTTGGCCTTTCGCTTCTACCCAAGCGTCACCGTTGTCAGCCTTAACGATTTTGTAAGGCATGATTTCGATGTCACGCTGAACTTCTTCGTCTTCAAAACGACGACCGATTAGACGCTTAATTGCAAATAGCGTGTTTTCAGGGTTAGTTACTGCTTGACGTTTTGCTGGCTGACCTACTAGTGTCTCACCATCAGTGTAAGCAATAACCGATGCAGTAGTACGTTCACCCTCTGCGTTTTCAATTACACGAGGTTTGTCGCCGTCTAATACAGCAACACATGAGTTAGTAGTACCTAAGTCAATACCAATGATTTTACCCATCTGGCTATCTCCGAATAAATTCTATTTTCGTTTGGTTATAACCCCAATGTGGGGGGAGGAGAATCGGGTTTCAACCCTTGCTCACAAACAAAAATAATCAATGTTTGCTTCTCTATGCCACATAGATAAGGGCGGTAAAATGCTTTTCAAGGGCAGAATTAAAAAAAAGCGTTTTTTTTCTGATTTAATCGCTTTCTTTCTGATTAGTTAGGATTAGGTCACATCACTGTCGTTCAATAAAGCAACACTAACCAAGAGAAAATGGGCATTCATGGCCCAGAAAACAAGAAAGCGAGCCCTAATAGCTCGCTTTCTTTTTTTATTGGGTAACGTTGCTATGCATTTGCCTGTACTGGCTCAGCATCAACGCTCTCCTCTTTACCAATCTCACCTTCTGTTTTTGCAACAATAGTGTTGACTGCGGTATCACCCACCACGTTTGATGAGGTACAGAACATGTCATTGATACGGTCAACTGCGGCAATAATTGCCAGACCTTCTGGTGGTAAACCGAGTTGGTGAAGCAGAACACCAACCATCACAACACCACCTCCAGGAACACCACCCGCACCAATCGATAACAGAAGAATCGTCAAGCCTAAGGTGAAAATGTCCGAAGTATTAATTGGCTGGCCAAAAGCGTTCGCGACAAACAATGTAGCCAGAGCAATATAAATAGACACACCAGACATGTTCATGGTCGCGCCTAGTGGCACACCAAAACCAGCAACAGATTTAGACACCTGTAGCTTGTCTGTCAGAGTACGCATCGTTACAGGAATGGTCGCGTTTGAGCTTGCCGTGGATAGAGAAAATAGAATCTGCTCGCGAGTCGCACGAAGAAATGTCTTCGGAGACGTGCCTGTAGCAAGACCTACCGCCATTGGATAGAAAACGAAAATCCAGAACACAAGCATAGTCACAACCAAAGCAACATAACCTGCAACGGACATTAGCGTGTTTGCATCCAGAGTCGCACCTAATTGAATCATCAGCGCGAATACACCGTAAGGCGCAAGGCTCATCACCAACCCAACCAGCTTCATCATGATCTCATTAGCCATCTTAAAGGTACGGATAGCAGGACCACCACGAGAATCCAAAGCTTGAATCGCCAAACCAGTCAGAATTGCCATAAAAATGATTTGTAGCATGTCGCCATTAGCAAATGCCTGAACTGGATTGCTAGGAACAATGTTAACTACTAGAGAAAAGATATCTGGCGTTTCAGTTGTGGTCAGTTTAACGGTTTCAGCAACGGTACCGGCTAAATTAGCACCTGCACCTGGTTGGAAAATAAGGCCGACTGTCAAAGCAGCTGTAATTGCAATAATTGTGTTAACGATATAAAGCGCAAAGGTTTTACCACCAAGGCGACCAAACGCGCTGATATCTTTAAGATCAACAATGCCACATACGATTGAGACATAAACCAAAGGAACAACTAACAATTTAATCAGCGAGACGAACATGCCGCCCACACCTTCTGCCGTACCAAGTAAGTAAGTGTCAAAAATCGCAACACCGTTAAATAAGTATTGGATTGCAGTTCCCAAAATGAGGCCGGCAAACAAGCCGACAAAAATCTTACTAGAAAGCGATTTATCCATCGTAAATCTCCGATATGTTGTGTTTGCTATTAACGCTTTTGTAGTTATATATGCTTACTTTTAAAGCATTCGTCGCAAATCATACACAGAGAAGTTACAAAATAAAGAGAAAGTTTACAAATTTGTTAACACTGAATATCAGCAAAATTCACTAGTTATCTCCCCAACATCCAGCACAAGCTTTCACAAAGTAAGTAATTACAGGAAGTTATGAAGCTTGAGTTCGAAACATAGAATAAAAACTGAACAAATTTTTACTATAAGAAAAATAATCCCCAATAAGAGAATATTTGAAGAAGATCAACTTTCAATTTCTAGGGGGAAAAATAAAACAGTGCAATTGATGGAATAAAAAATGCCCATCACCAATGTGATGGGCATTTTCAAATTGTTTTCAGCGGTAGTAAAGCTTACTTAGCAACCATAACCATTGCTGGACGAACAACACGGCCGTTTAGTTCGTAGCCTTTTTGCATAACGAACATAACCGTGTTTGATTCGTGATCCGGGCTCTCTTGGATAGACATAGCCTGATGGAATTCAGGGTTGAATGCCTCGCCTTCTGGATTAATTTCCTTCAGGCCAAATTTAGAAACCACATCAACGAAGGTTTTGTGAGTCAGTTCCACACCTTCAAGGATCGGCTTAATGACTTCATTTTCTGTATCTGCCGCCTGAATTGCACGCTCTAAGTTGTCAATAACAGGAAGCAGTTCCTCTGCGAACTTGTTCAGAGCGTATTTACGCGCTTTATCGATCTCTTGCTCAGTACGACGACGCATGTTCTCGACATCAGCTTTTGCACGCAGAACCGCGTCTTGCTGATCTTTCACTTTTGTCTCGCTAGACAGTAGTGCTGCTTCTAGTTGAGCAATTTTAGCGTCTTTCTCGTCACCAACTTCTTCCAGATCCGCTTCAGCTTCCTGAGCTGCTGCTTCCACTTTCTCAGCCTCTTCGATGATTTGATCAAGCTCTTCTTCTGTAACTTTGTTTTCTTCGTTGCTCATGATATCTCCAGAATTCAACGTAATGCCCTTCAAGCCATGCGTTTTTTGCGGGCTTTAAACACATAAAAATTCGCATATTTAGGTAACTTGCCATTATTATGGGGATGAAGATTCCTGATTCAAGCCTCTTTAATGCGGAAATGCTATGAAAAATCCATGTAACGTGATCGCGATTATCGGTAAACCTAGAGATCAACAAGCTATTCAGACTCATAGTGAGCTGTACCAATGGCTGACATCAGAAGGTTACCAAGTATTTATTGACGATCGTCTTACTGCAATTTTAGACGAGATCCCGCCAAAGCAGTTTGCGAGCTTAGTTGAGCTAGGACAAAACGCAGATCTGGCGATTGTGGTCGGTGGTGACGGTAATATGCTCGGAGCCGCACGAATTTTATCTCGTTTTGACGTTCCCGTAATTGGAGTCAACAGAGGTAACTTAGGCTTTCTGACGGATTTAAACCCAGACGATTTCCAAGCCGCTCTTAAAGCTGTACTGGACGGTGAGTATATTGAAGAAGAGCGCTTTCTACTTGAAGCTGAAGTGCATCGACATGGCCAAATTAAAAGTCACAACGCCGCTTTAAACGAAGCTGTACTCCACCCTGGCCAAATCGCACATATGATTGAGTTTGAAGTTTATATCGATGAAAGCTTCGCTTTTTCATTGCGTGCAGATGGTTTGATCGTATCGACTCCGACAGGTTCTACCGCCTACTCGCTTTCTGGTGGAGGTCCAATTCTTTCACCAAGCTTGAACGCGATTTCTTTGGTACCGATGTTCCCTCACACACTTTCCAGCCGACCTTTAGTCGTCGATGGTAACCGCCGTATCAAATTGCTGGTATCTCCAGAAAACCGTGGCACGCAAGAAGTCAGTTGTGATGGCCAGGTATCTTTGCCTGTTTCTCCGGGCGACGAGATCCACATTTACCAGAGCCCGAATGTGCTCAAACTTGTTCATCCAAAAGACTACAGTTACTACCACGTTCTGAGAAACAAACTAGGCTGGTCGAGCAAGCTCTTTTAACCCCTGTTATTCTATTTACCAACGCAGGTATCCACATACCTGCGTTTTAATCTCTGTAGTTAGAAAGCTTTAAAACCTCCTAATTACCGTCGCCTATCTTCCTAAGTCCTTTTATTCAATATCCCCCTAACTCTTTCAATTTAAATAAGTCGTTGCCTCTCATAGACTCGTTTTTCCTAATCCATCACAAAAATCCATTTCACCAACAAAAAATTTAAAGACCACCTTTACTGTATGAACAAACAGTATATACTGTTTTCTTATACAGTATTGTTCAGTTATACAGGTAAATAAAAATGCTGGCTCATCTAAGTGTTAATAATTTTGCGATTGTTAAGTCTTTACAACTCGAGCTGTCTAAGGGCATGACCACCATTACGGGTGAGACAGGTGCGGGTAAATCTATTGCTATTGATGCGCTCGGTCTCTGCTTAGGTGGGCGTGCTGATGCAGGCATGGTTCGACAAGGTGAAGAAAAAACCGAAGTGAGTGCCGCTTTTTTACTGGATAACAACTTACATGCAACGCGTTGGCTAGAAGATAATGATCTGCTCGATGGCAGTGAGTGTATTTTACGTCGCATCATTACAAAAGAAGGCCGTTCAAGAGCCTTCATTAATGGCAGTCCGGTACCACTTTCACAACTCAAATCTCTCGGACAGCTTCTGATCAATATTCATGGTCAACATGCCCATCACCAGTTGATGAAAAGTGATCATCAAATGGCCATGCTGGATCAATATGCGGGTCACCTTAATCTACTAAAAAGTACTCGCAGTGCCTATCAGCACTGGCGTCAGGCAGACAACAACCTCAAGCAACTAAAGGAAAACAGCCAACAGAATCAGGCACAAAAGCAGTTGCTTGAATACCAAATCAAAGAACTGAATGAGTTATCGCTAGGTGAAGAAGAATTTGCAGAACTCGAACAAGAGCACAAACGACTGTCCAATAGCGGTGAACTCGCTGCTACCTGTCAGCAAGCCATCGAACTTATTTACGAAGGTGAAGAAGTCAATGCGCTTGGTATTTTGCAATCGGCCAATCACTCCCTGATTCAATTAGCTGAGTTAGATGAAAAATTAGCAGAACTGCCAAATATGCTGGCAGAAGCCATGATTCAGTTGGAGGAAACCAAAAACGAACTCCGCAGCTACCTTGACGGCATTGATGTCGATCCGGGTCGCATGGCTTATGTGGAAGAACGTTTCTCCAAAGTCATGTCTATGGCACGTAAACATCATGTTATGCCAGAGGAACTTTACCAGCATCATCAAGACCTTCTGGCCCAAATAGAAGCCTTAGATTGTTCTGATGAAAGATTGGATGAACTCGCACAGGAAGTGGAACAAAAGTATCAAAGCTTCTTAACTGCAGCGGAAAAGTTACATAAATCACGCAGTCGTTACGCCAAAGAACTGAATAAACTAATTAGCCAAAGCATGCACGAACTAAGCATGGAAAAAGCCGTGTTCAGCATTGCAGTCAATAACGATAATGCCCATCCTTCTCCATTGGGTATGGACAGCGTTTGTTTCCTAGTTTCAACAAACCCGGGCCAGCCACTGCAACCTATTGCTAAAGTCGCGTCCGGTGGTGAGCTATCGCGCATATCGTTAGCGATTCAGGTTATCACCGCTCAGAAAGTCGATACTCCAAGCCTCATCTTCGATGAAGTCGATGTAGGTATCAGTGGCCCGACCGCCGCCGTAGTAGGTAAAATGCTACGTAAGTTGGGAGAGTCAACTCAGGTACTGTGTGTCACTCACCTTCCTCAAGTGGCAGGCTGTGGACATCAGCAAATGTTTGTAGCAAAGCAGACTAAAAAAGGTCAGACGGAAACCCAGATGCACGCTCTGGATGAGCAACAACGCGTGGCAGAATTAGCCCGTCTGCTAGGTGGCAGCCAGATCACCGACTCGACCCTTGCAAATGCTAAAGAGCTACTTATCGCCGCTTAAAAAACATTCCCTGGAGCCATGGAGAAAACATCCATGGCTTTTTGTTTTCTACTCACTTTGAACGACGTTTTGGTCTTGCATTCAAATTATCTGTCAGAATAGACACAAATGAATATCTGCCAATAAATGCAACTCAACTCAAAATTCGTTGTCAGATTCCCTACCATACGACGCATAGCTTTTTACATCTGCGTCGAGCTTGTTTATTATCAGCGCAGTATTTTAAAGGTTAGTAAGAAATTATTATGCAATTAAAGAAGTGGTTAGTTGCCGTACCATTAGCAATGACATTGCTTACAGGATGTTCGGTAGTAGAAAAACTGGTTTATCGCATTGATATCAACCAAGGCAACTATGTAGAACAAAGTGCGGTAGATAAATTAAAGTTTGGGATGACTAAAGCACAAGTTCGCTTCGTACTTGGCTCACCAATGCTTATCGAAAACGGCTATCCAAACACATGGTATTACATATACCACCATACTCCGGGCCATGGCGATCCAGTGCAAAAAGACCTTGTTGTTAATTTTGATGATCAAGGCACACTTGCTGATATTGCTGGCGACTTCCCGAAAAGTGACGCGTTTTACGAGCAAATTCAATAACAAAACCTTTATACAAAAAAACCTCCCATCTGGGAGGTTTTTTAATGTTTGGCATTTACAAGTTAATCGCTTTTACGCATAGCGTTAGGCTTGCCACCTGTAACGGGATCAGCATTACCTGCGGCTTTAGCTTGTTCAGCACGTTTACGGCGAATCTCTTTGGGATCGGCGAGAAGCGGACGATAAATCTCTATACGGTCTCTGTCGCGTACAGTGGCATCCAATTTTACATTGCGGCTAAAGACACCAACTTTATTCTTCGATAAATCAATCTCGGGGTACAACTCAAGTACGCCAGATTGACTAATAATCTCTTCCACCGTTTCGTGTTTGTTCACAACTAAATTGAACACACGTTGCTCATGCGGTAAGGCGTAAACGACCTCAACATGAATCATGTCTGATTCAATACTCATAACACTCGTATACCTGTTTCGCGCGTTTTGTAAAAGCATTGACCATGTTACTGGTTAACTCATTAAAAATCTTACCAAAGGCCATTTCAATCATTTTACTAGAGAATTCAAATTCAAGCTTAAGTTCAACCTTACATGCTTGCTCATCTAGTGCAGTAAAAAACCAGCCACCACGTAGCGTCTTAAAAGGACCATCGACCAGATTCATCATAATGGACTGACCAGGAATAAGTTCATTAGACGTGGTAAAGGTTTTACTGATCCCAGCTTTCGCGACATCCACAGAAGCCACCATACCATCGCCAGAAGCGTCAATGATTCTGGAACCTGAACAACCAGGCAGAAACTCTGGGTACTTAGCAACATCATTGACCAGATCAAACATCTGCTCTGCACTAAACGACACCAACGCAGAACGGCTGATTTGCTTCATACTTACTCCTATCGATACATGTCCAGATGAAAAGCGAGCCCCAATTTTACTTTTATTCCGCGATTGCGCAAATAAAAGGATTTCCTAACCGATATCCAAGCCGTATAATGACGCCATTATGGCAAAGAAAAAATCAAAACAAAAAGCGGGTAGTAACACTATCGCGCTGAACAAAAAAGCTCGCCACGAATATTTTATCGAAGATGAAATCGAAGCTGGCATGGAGCTCCAAGGTTGGGAAGTGAAAGCCCTTCGCCAAGGTAAAGCCAATATTTCTGAAAGTTACGTATTTATGCGTGACGGTGAAGCCTTTGTGAGTGGCATGACAATCACTCCTTTGAATCAGGCATCGACACACGTAGTGGCGAACCCTACTCGTGTGCGTAAACTACTCATGAGTCGTCGCGAACTTGATAACCTACTCGGACGTGTTAACCGTGAAGGTATGACGTTAACGGCACTCTCTCTGTACTGGTCTCGCTCTTGGGTGAAACTAAAAATCGGCGTAGCAAAAGGTAAAAAGCTGCACGATAAACGTACGGATTTAAAAGAAAAAGATTGGGCAAGAGAAAAAGCGCGCGTAATGAAGAGTTCACTGCGTTAATCTTGACCACTTAAACGCATAGTGCTGGACAGCTAATACTTTTCTGTTACTATGCGAACAATACCTTGGGGCTGATTTAGGATTCGACGGGAATTCAGAAGTCTGAGGTGCATGCCGAGGTGCGGTAGGCCTCGTTAACAAACCGCAAAAAAATAGTCGCAAACGACGAAAACTACGCACTAGCAGCTTAATACCCTGCTCAGAGCCTCTTTGCCCTAGCTTCCGCTTGTAAGACGGGGAATTACAAAGAGTCAAACCCAAACTAGCTAGCCCGGATTCTCCCGCCTGAGAGATGAACGGCGAATTATAATTCAGGATAGTCATTCATTAGCGTGTCGGTTCGCAGGTGGGTGGTGAATTTAAAGATCGACTAAGCATGTAGTACCAATGATGAAAGGTTTTCGGACGGGGGTTCAACTCCCCCCAGCTCCACCAAACGTTTGGAAAGGGCGATAACTCATAGAGTTATCGCCCTTTTTGTTTTTTTATTATTGTTTTGTGCCAACTGAACTAAAAGGGTTACCGAAATACTCTGCATCCACTGGGTGGCAGCGTTGCTCTCAGTAGCGCCCTTTTCGTTGTTGTTCTTAACATTCCCCCTATTACCAAAAGCATCATACTCTTTGCATTAGGAGGAATGATTCACAGCCTGGTACTCACGTTGTTGGAACCAAGAGTTTGTTCTCAATGGCAAAGCGAACAAGATTCGGAATATCTTTAATATTCAACTTCTTCATGATGTTGGATCTGTGTGTTTCAACGGTTTTGATACTAATGCATGTATCGTCAGCTATTTTGTTTGTGGAATACCCTTCGACGATTAGCTGAAGTATTTGCCGCTGTCTGCTTGTCAGTAAATCCAAAGGTACTGCATCTTGCGTTTTTCCTAGCAAGTCCTTCAGCATAGGCTTGTCGATTTTTTGGCTGATATAGCTTCCACCACTCATAACGGATCCAACCGCTAGCTCCAGCTCTTCCACTGCAGAATCTTTAAGTAAATAACCTTGAGCACCATTTCTTAAGCATCTTGCAACATACTCAATATTTTTATGCATCGATAGCATAAGGATGTTAATTGGTATCTTGTGCTTTCGGATCATGCTAACCAGCTCTATTCCATTGATCCCTTTAATTGAGACGTCCAGAATAAGTAGGTCTGGTTTAGACTTTTTCAGATTTGGGATCAAGTTGAGCCCCGTTCCACTTTCACCAACCACTTCAACACTTGATAAGGTGTTTAAAATACTGCATATACCCGCTCTGACGATATCATGGTCATCAACAATAAATACTCTACTCTTATAGATCATATTTAAATTCCGCCAATATTCTTGTTCCAGTATTTAACTCTGATTGGATATGGATTTTTCCGTTATGACGCCCAGCCCTTTCCTCCATACCCAGCAATCCTAGGTGTAGGTTGGTGTTTACTTTGCGTTTTATTTTGGTTATTTCAAAACCATTACCATTATCCGAGATAGATACTGTTACTTTTTCTCTGTCAAAGTCTAAATTAACGAAGATGTTGGTCGCTTTAGCGTGGCGGATTGCATTATTTACGGCTTCTTGGATTATTCTGAACACGTCAACCTTTAATTGTTGACTGACATCAGGGAAGTTATTTCTATATTTAAAATCTATTTTATTCTCTTGAGATATAGACATTTTTTCAAGAAGACGTTTAATTGCATCAATAAAACATAGCTCACTAATAACACCGGGTCTTAACTCGGCAGATTTATGGCGAACTTTCTCTATAATGTCTTCAATTAACTCTATTGAGTCATTGACGCGGTCACTACGATTACAACACTCCTTCCGGTGCAATTGTAAGTTGATTTGAATAGCGGTTAATATCTGCCCGAGATCGTCATGCAGTTCCCTAGATATACTTGCTCTTTCTTCCTCCTTACTGTTTTGTAATTTTTGATTAAGAAAACGTATCCATCTATCTGGATCTTCAAAACTTACACAATCCATGTGGCTCTTACCCCGATTCATAGAACCATTTTACTAGCAAAAAACTTAACACTCTACTAAACTAGTGCGCTAGTACACTTACAAATTATATGTATCTATAGAGTGATGCATTAATCCTTTAATGCATTGATTAACATTTGAATAACACCATTATTTTTTTACATCAACTTAAATAAATAGAAGAAGAACCATTATTGTCACAGCAATAAGTAGTGATAAATCTATTTTTATCGAACTACTATTCCCTGAAATAAATAATTTTTGATAATTCCAACTAATTATAGGGAGAAAAATAGATATTTATAACACTCAAATTTCAATTGGTAATCGCTATTTTATGGAAGCAAGGTCAACACTTGCGTAGATTAAAATCTGAGCAAGAGCTCTAGCCTTAAAAAGCAGATAAAAAGAGGGGAAAATTCACCATAACGGTTATCCCTTTCAAAAACAAGCATATATCTAATAACAGTGCATATGTAGCCCGTAATATTCCCATCCCCCCTTCAAACAATCCCTTTGTAAATAAAGCCATCATGGTTTTGTAGTTTTTAAAAAATCAGGGAATCCCTGATATCGCAATTTAATACCATTCGCTATTTTGATTCGATGGTAGAGGATCTACCTGAATAAATTGCTAAAAAATATATAGTCAAGGATAACTAATGAAACTCAGATCAAAGATGGCTGTGCTGCTATCAGCGTTTACGCTGTTTGCACCTATCGCACAAGCAGCCCAACTCCAATCGCAAAACCTTAAGCAACTCATTGCCGAATCTGAAAGCATTATTTCAGGTCAGGTTCAAACCGTCACTGATGGCATTTCTGAGCAGGGCTTACCGTACACAGAAGTTACTATCAAAGTTAGCGACGCGGCATTAGGTAAACACGCCGAAGGTTCTGAATACACGTTTCGTCAATTTGGCTTACTAAAGCCTCGTACTCTGCCAAATGGCAACCAAATGCTAGCGGTAGCGCCAGAAGGCTTCCCTCGCTGGAACCAAGATGAAGTCGTTGTCGTATTTATGCATAAACCAGCATCACTGACTGGTCTTCAAACAACGGCAGGCATGGCTAACGGTAAATTCGTCATCCAAGGTGGCAAAGTATCAAACGAGTTTGATAACCAAGGCATTTTCGAAAACCTAGAGTTTGCTGAAGGCGCGCTTGCTCCATCTGAGCAACAAATGGTGAATACAGAAGGTGCTTACAACGCAGTGGCTTTCATGAGCCTACTAGGTAAAGCAGTGTCAGAGCAATGGATCAGCAATGGGAAGATGAAATAATGAAACACAGTACATTAACAGTTGCGATTGCCGCTCTACTCTCTGCAGGTGCCGTTCAAGCAGGTGGTCCACTATATACGACCGAGGATGGTAACCCGACACCTTTCCTATGGGACACGTCTAATGGCTCTATTCCAGTCTATGTTGACGGCGGCGACGCTTTTACTTACGACTACGACGGTTCAGTATTCTTATCGATTGAGCGAGCACAGCAAATAACTCAATTTGCTTTCAGTCAATGGAATAATGTTAAAACTTCTACATTCCAAGCAGATGTAGCTGGCACCATTGAAGAACAAACGGGTATCGCTGACGTAGATGGATCTAACGCCCTTCAGTTTTATACTCAGCAGAATGGATACGGCTTCTGGATGCTTTACGATACAGATGGCAGCATCCTAGAAAACGTGTTCGGTGTTCCTAAAACTGCAGTACTGGGTATCGCCTTCCCTGAGATTGCGGACGGAAACAACGTGATTATCGAAGCAACAGCGGTAATCAATGGCTGGAACGTGTACGCCAATGATAATGCAGGCCTTCAAATTGCTGGTGTGTTTACTCATGAAATCGGGCACGCAATTAACTTATCTCACTCTCAAACGAATGGCCATATTGGTTACAGAAGTAACCCTTCTACACCATTATTCCCAGGTGTGAAAGGCTGTAACGTAGAAGCAGTTCATGCGCATGATACGGGTAACTGGTATTTAGGTGAGATTAACCGCGCCGACCCAGAAGTGATTGAGACTATGTACCCGTTCATCGGTCACCACGGTGCAGGAGCGGTAGCACAAAGTACGGTTAACATCACTGATGACCGCGTGGCCATCTCTAACCTTTACCCTACTCAAGAGTACTTGAGCCAATTTGGCTCTATTGAAGGTACGCTTCGCTTAAAAGACGGCTCTACTGAATACAGCGGTGTAAATATCATCGCTCGTAACATCGATGATCCTTTATTTGATGCGGTATCAGCACAGTCAGGTAACTTGACACAAGGTAAAGTCGGTCCTGATGGCTACTTTAAAATTAACGGTCTGACTCCTGGCCAAAGCTATGTGCTTTACACCGAAGAAATCAACAGCGGTGCTTATCCTACCGCTACATCTGAGATCCTATCGGTAGCAGAATACTGGAACGACAACGAAAGCAGCAACCCAGCGTCTGATGATCCATGTGACGTAACACCAATCGTTGCGGAAGCAGGCCAAACCAAAACAGCGGACTTAGTGTTTAACGGCTATCAAGATGGTGTTGACTTCAAACAAGTGGTTTATGCACACCTAAGTGACTTAGCAAAAAATGGTAAGTCTTCAATAGGTATGGCAGGCAGCACTCCATTTATTTGGGATGAAAGTAAAGGCTTTAAGCTTCTTCCTGATTATCTAAGCACTGGCTCAGCCAAAATGAGCGCGAATGGTAACAAACTTCTGGTCAACTCTGATCACGACAGAAACGGGATTAACGCACCAGTTATCTGGACGGATGCAAATGGTGTAATGCCATTAGGTGACCTTACGGGCAATGCGTGTGGTGGTTCAAGTGAGCAAGGTAAATCAGCAGCAACAGGTTGGGATATTGATGCATCAGGAAATACGGTAGTTGGTACCGCTTATAAAGATGCTGATGGTAATGGAACCTGTACTACTTACTTTACCGGTGATGTTGTGCCGTTCATCTGGACACCTAAAGAAGGTATGCGCGAACTAGATACCAGAAATGTTGACTGGTCAAATGCAGCTTGGGCTCGTGCACATGCTGTTTCAGGTAACGGTGAAGTGGTAATGGGCGCTCTTGGCGGCTACAAAGCGGTAGCATGGGTCAATGAAGGTGAAATGATCAACCTTTATGACGCTGTTGGTGCAATGGGCGCGTACACCTCTTCTCACGATGGCAAGCAAGTAGCACTTCAAACGAGAACAGGTAACGTTCTGTTGTGGGATCACACTAAAGAAGGCGATGCAGCATTTACTGATATTGGCGGCTTAGAATGGTGTAAAGATGTACCGCTAGTCATGCTAGGCAGTGACTTCTGTGAAACGCGAGGTATTGATTGGGTTCATGCTGCGATTGGTAAATACACTGGATTAATGCCTGCTGACATGAGCGACAACGGCGACGTAATCATCGGCCGTGCTGGTGATATCCGTACTGGATTCACAGGTGCAATCTATATCAAAGGCCTAGGCTGGATGAAACTGGATGAGTTCTACGCAAAACAAGGTGTATTAGAAGCTCAAGACGCCTACATGGATAACCCTATGTCACTTTCTGGCTCTGGCGCAAAAATGACAGGTGGTGTAACTGGTTATTCTGTCGCTTTCCATGTCGATATGTCTCACGTATACGTTTGTGAAAACGGTGCTTCTGTCAAAACAGGCTTCCCGAACGGATTAATTAACAAGATGAACTCTGGCGCGGAATTTGGCCGCTGTGAGCATCTAAACGATTAATTTTACGATGAAATAGCAAGGTGGCTAACAGATTGATAGCCACCTTTTTCAAAAGAAATAATTTCGACGGACACCTTATTACTCCTTAGAAAAGGAGTAATGAATAGAAGAAACACACCAAACCGCTTTGATTAAAGATCAAGTGGATAACTGGACGTTACAATCTTTAGGGATGATTATGAAAATATTAAATAAGTCGCTAATTGCAATGGGTATTTGTTTATCTTTTAGCGCGCATGCAGCCGATGACCGTTATATCATTCAAGTTGATAGCGCAAATAAAGGCGTTGTTAAAAACCTGGCCAAAAAACTGGGTGCAGATATCAATGTCGAAGGTGAAGAGTTTTTTGCCGCGACCTTCACTGGCAAAGACTTAGAAACCGTTAAAGGGCTTCTTAACAACCCACATATCCAACTTATCGAAGAAGACGCAAAGCGTAAACTGCTTAGCTACAGCGATGACATCGGTGACGCACGTGAAACTCAGTTAACTCCATATGCTGTATATCAGTCTCAAGCTGATCAACTCACTTTACAGCCTAATGACTTCATTAAAGTTTGTGTTATTGACTCTGGCTTAGACCGTTCAAACAATGACTTTGAGTGGACAAATATTACTGGTGACAACGACTCTGGCACTGGTAACTGGGATGAAAACGGCGGTCCACACGGCACGCACGTAGCTGGTACTATTGGTGCGGCAGACAACGGCTTTGGTATTATTGGTATGGCACCAGGCGTACCAATGCATATCGTTAAAGTCTTTAACTCTGATGGTTGGGGATACTCTTCAGATCTGGCGTACGCCGCAGAAAAATGTGCGGATGCTGGTTCGAATATCATCAACATGAGTTTGGGTGGCGGTGCGCCAACAACGGCAGAAGAGAATGCGTTCAAAGCCTTCACTAACGACGGCGGTTTAGTCCTCGCAGCAGCAGGTAACTCTGGTAATGATGTTCTTTCATTCCCGGCAGGATACCAGTCAGTCATGATGGTCGGTGCAAACGACAATAACGATCAAATCGCGGCATTTTCTCAGTTCCCTGAATGTACCATCGTGTACAACGGCAAGAAAGGCAAAAACAGCCAGGAAATCATTGATTCTACCTGTGTTGAAGTCACAGCAGGCGGCGTGAACACACTTTCAACTTACCCGGCAAACATGGCCTCTACGTCAGTCTTAGCGGCGGGTGAGCAAATCATTGCTTCCTCTAGTTTTACCTTTTCAGGTCAGGGTGATGTTTCAGGTGAAGTTCACTACATGGGGTTAGGCAACGCGGTTGATACCAACGCTAACGGCAAGATTTGTTTGATGGACCGTGGTGAAATCACCTTTGATGAAAAAGTACTTAACTGTGAAAACTCAGGTGGTATTGGTGCCGTTGTCGTAAACAATGTTGATGGCATGCTTAATGGTACATTGGGTGAGGCAACCACGACCTCTATTCCAGCTGTGGGTACCGACCTAAAAGATCGCGCTCTATTGCATGCATCTTCGACTATTGGTGTTGAGGTTAGCACTTCTGATTACGGCTTTATGAGCGGTACGTCAATGGCGACACCTGGCGTAGCGGGTATGGCTGCGTTACTATGGTCAAATCATCAGGAATGTACTGGTACTCAAATCCGTGATGCACTAAAACAAACTGCATTTGATGCAGGTGCGTCAGGCCGAGATAACTACTTCGGTTATGGCATTGTGAAAGTTGCTGATGCTAACGAATACTTGTTAGCGAATGGCTGTGATCAACAGGCAGCAGCGTACATTGAACTGGCTACGTCAACTTACACTGCAAAACAGGGTCAGAAAGTTAACCTAGAATGGTCAAACGCTACAGCACGTAAAGTAGACGTTTACCGCAACGGTGTGATTGTATCTACAACTGGTAATGATGGTTCATTTACAGATACATTAACAAGTGACGCCTTCGGCATGTACACATATAAAGTATGTGACCAATCAAGCGGTAACTGTTCAAATCCGTCAAGTGTCTCATTTGAGTAAAGATACCTGAGCGTCAGGCAATGACGCTCACTTCTATTTTCATTTGATAGTTACCCCGGCTATCACAATCCGCTCCAATTATTTAGCCCACATAAACTAAAGACCACCCTAGGGTGGTCTTTTTATTTGTTCATTGTCTTACATCCGGATTTTATAATTAAGCCCAGACAATTAGAGGCTAGGATAAAAGATTAATTACCAGAATGGCGCATTCGTGCTTCTCGTGGAGTCTGATTAAAGACTTGCTTGAATTTAGTCGAGAAGTAATTACTGTCCTGATACCCAACCCCAAAAGCAATATCTGTAATAGATTGATCAGTGTATAGAATATCTGAAAACGCCTTGCTGGTTCGCGTATAATGTAAGTACTGATTAAAGTTCATCCCAGTCAGTTTTTTTATACTATTTGTTAATTGACGCGATGAAAGCTTAACGGCATCCGCTACTTCTTCTATTTCATTCACTCCAGCGTAATGCTGTTGAATATGGGACAAAGCATAAATCACTTTATCATTGTTATTTAACAGATCGACGTCTTTTATTTTTCCTCGCCAAAGCTCAACAATAATCTGCTGGAAAATGAATTGAGCAATCATTCTCGACTCTTCACTATTAATATGAGACTCAATATGCAAGCGGTCTATTAACTGACTTACTTGTTGTGCCGTCTTTTGATTAATAAACCAGCCCGTTTCTTTATCTGATTCGCTAGGCATAAATCGCTTAAGCTCCGAGCATACTTGAAGTTTTTCCTTTTCAAACAGGATATTACTCAAATAAAGATCATCGACTGAATCAAATAAGTGACGGTCTTCTTTCTTAACAAAGCAGACGTAATTTTTGCTCAGATTCATAGGCACATCATTCATGACATGTGTACCACAACCCTCTGAAACAATAATGATTTCTTCAAAGGAGTGCGCATGCTCAGGATAAGGTTCCTGAGGAGCTCTAAGCTCGGTAGTGACCGGACTATTTGAGTTCATAAAGAACTCTCTCGATTTAAGATAGATCATTTTACACCTCTTTATTCTACGGGCTAAATGTAGAGGCTTAGACTTCTGTTTACCTAGTCGAATATCTCACTTTTGCTCACTCTTTTATTGATATTTTCAAAAGTGTGAAGGCAAAGTTGCTCACCTTAAAAAACTCACCAAAATACCCTCTTATCTATGTTAATTCTCCAAGGTTAAAATTTGCCAGGTTTGTAAGCTGACCTTAATCCTTCTGATGACAAACATTACGAACGTCAGCATTTCAGAGGGAAACGTAAAATAAAAGTTTAAACAATAAATATAAAGACATAAGAAACAAAAGCTTACGAATAGCAAGGAGACAATCATGTCTGAAACTATTACCTCTACACAAACACAAGAAACAGAAGCTGCCTTAAATGAATATGAACAAGAGCGAGTGCCCAAACATAAACTGCTTGGTTGGCGGCACTTTCTCGGCTCTTATTCCGGCGAACACGTAGCGGGTACCGAATTTGTTATCGGTGCCGCTTTTGTCGCATGGGGAGCAAGTACCTTTGATATCCTGATGGGCCTGCTGGTTGGTAACCTAATGGCAGTACTTACCTGGGCATTGATCACCGCGCCTATAGCAACCCAATCTCGATTAACAGTTTACGAATATCTGCGCAGAGTGGCTGGCCCTGGATTTAACAAAGTCTACAACGTGGTCAACGCCGTGTTGTTCTGTGCATTAGGCGGTGCAATGATTACCGTATCAGCTTCTGCAGTACGTATTTTATTTGATATTCCAGCGCAAACTCACTGGTATCCAAATAGTGCTGCGTTTATTGCAGTTGCACTCGCTGTGGGTGCCATCGTTGTCGCCATTGCGGTACTGGGTTTTCAAAAATGTGCTCAGTTCGCAACGGTTTGTTCACCTTGGCTGCTGATTATCTTTGTGACTGGTGGCATGGTCGCCCTTCCAGCACTGAGCAACGTTGGCAATGGTGAAACCTTTACTGGGTTTGGTCAGTTCCTTTCTCTGGCGGATCAATACATCTGGACAGGACAAACACCAGATGGCTCACCATCAATGACGTTCTGGCAGATCGCAGCTTTCGCTTGGGTATGTAACCTAGCAATGCACGGTTCTCTGGGTGATATGGCGCTGCTACGTTTTGCGAAAAGCGCAAAATACGGTTACTTCTCAGCATTTGGTATGTTCTTCGGCCACTACATTGCATGGATTTGTGCTGGTGTAATGGGCGCAGGTGCCATGCTACTAATGCAAACCAGCATGTCTAACCTAGACGCAGGCGGTATCGCGTACGCTGTGCTTGGTTCAACGGGTATTATTGCTGTAATCATCGCAGGCTGGACAACCTCAAACCCAACTATCTATCGCGCAGGTTTGGCGATCCAAAGTATCTTCCCAAATAAATCACGTGCATACATCACGACTATCGTTGGTGTGGTTACTGCGGTTATTGCTTGTTTCCCATTTGTATTTACTCGCCTATTAGACTTTGTAGGTTACATGGGCCTATTGCTTGCACCAGTTGGCGCGATCATCGTTTCGGAGCATTGGGTATTTAAGAAAATTGGTCTGACGCCACTATGGTCAAAATACCAAGGTAACGACCTAAACAAAGCCGCTCTTATCACTTGGGCAATTGGCGTCGTCTTCGCCGTGACTTGTGAACAGTTAGGCTTCTTGCACCTGTTCTTCCTATTCGTCCCAACTTACCTGCTATCTATGGCGATCTACATCATGCTAGCAAAATCAATGGGCGCAGGCGATGACTACACTCAGCAGGAAGCGGAGTACCAAGAAGAGCTAAAACAGCGTGAAACGTACCATGCGGAGCTAGCGAAACGCGAAGAAGCACAGCAAACAGAAGCGAAACCAGCCAGTATGCTGGAGAAGGTATCTGGCGCAGTTGCCCTGGCTTCCTTGGCTGCCATCGTGATTTCGGCACTGAACGTGTGGGGAGCTGGCGCTGACTATCAAGTCGCCTTCGAATCCTTTAAATCTTTCGCGATTTATCCGACCATCATTTACTTTATCACCGCAACCACCTGGATCACGCTACGTGATAAAGCATAGGAGACTCAGCTAGTGGAAAATCTGATTCGAAAAGCCTTTGTCATGCAGTTAAATGAAGGCTGTAAGGCGGAATACAAAAAGAGACATGACGAGATCTGGCCAGAGTTGGTGGATGTATTAAAAAGTCACGGTGGCCACAATTACTCCATCTTTCTTCATGAAGACACCAACCAGCTGTTTGGCTATGTCGAAATCGAGAACGAGGAACGCTGGCAGCAAGTTGCCGAAACGGAAGCCTGTCAGAAATGGTGGTCCTTCATGCAGGACATTATGGCAACCAACCCGGACAACTCTCCTCAATCGATTGAGTTAGATTCCGTTTTCTATCTTGCTTGAGACACACTCTAATAACCAAGCCCCGCAATTCGCGGGGCTTATTATTTTTAGCCAGCCAAATGTTACGCCCTCCCCGTTATTTCAAACAGTAAATAGCTTGAATAAATAAGAAAAACCACACCTTTTACACGCCTACTCCACTTCACTTAAACCCAGGTTTTATCTGGCCTCACGCACGAGTTGTCAAAAGTTTGAATTACCGCAAGAGCTTCTTGAGAAAAACGCATCGAATACGTTTTTTCAGGGGGATTTTTGAAGTTATTTAGTGCGGAAAAACGGTGTAATACCTCTAAAGAACAAGAGGTGTTAATCATGATGAAGGCTGTGATTGCAATAGACCTTGGGGCGTCAAGTGGACGTGTCATGGTCGGTTATCTGAACAACGGAAAAATCGAACTCGAAGAGTTTCACCGTTTTCAAAACCAGCAAGTGATGCATGGTAATGAGTCGTGCTGGGATCTCTACTCAATCTTGGAAGAGATTAAAGTAGGCATCAATAAAGTACTCGCGACGGGTGTAGAAATAACTTCTCTGGGCATTGATACCTGGGGCGTAGATTTTGTCTTGCTGGACAAGTTTGGCCGCCACCTTGGCGAGTTCGTCAGCTACCGTGATGCACGAACTGAAGGTACGTTAGAGAAACTACTTGAAGACAGTCAACTTACCCGTGAGCAAATCTATCAGCAAACTGGGATTCAGTTTTTACCGTTCAACACACTTTACCAGTTAAAAGCGATTGCTGACCAGCAACCGGAATGGTTCTCAGAAATCGATACGTTGCTATTTATTCCAGATTACCTGAACTACAAGCTCAGTGGCGTTAAGCATTGTGAGTATACCAATGCGTCCACCAGCCAATTGCTGGAATGCAAAGATAAGATCTGGAACAAGCCATTACTGGATGCTTGTGGCGCGAAGATGGAATGGTTCCTGCCACCTAAAATGCCTAACCGCATTATTGGCCAATACCATGTAGGCGACGTACAAATCCCTGTGTGTTCTGTAGCAAGTCACGACACTGCTTCAGCGGTGGCAGCGACGCCAATCGCACATGAAACCATGGCTTACCTGAGCTCAGGTACTTGGTCACTGGTGGGTATTGAAAGCTTCGAACCGTACACAGGTGAGCTTGCTTATCAATACAACCTGACTAATGAAGGTGGTGTCGACGGTCGTTATCGCGTGCTGAAAAACATCATGGGTTTATGGCTGATTCAGCGTATTAAAGCAGAAAACCCATCACTGACTTTCCCTGATATTGCCAGTCTTGCACGTCAAGCCGAGCCCTTTAAGTACATCGTGAACCCAAATGACAACGATTTCTTAAACCCGTCATCCATGACGCAAGCGATTAAAAACTGGTTTAAAAAACGTGACCTTGAAGCGCCAGAAACGTTATCCGAAGTCATTCGCTGTATCTACGACAGCTTAGTACTGGCGTACGACAGGGTACTGACTGAGCTATCAGAAGTCACCGGCAAACCAATTACTGAATTACGCATCGTCGGTGGCGGTACACAAGACCAGTTCCTTAACCAACTTTGTGCGGATGTGTGTCAAATCAAGGTTTCGACCGAACCGACAGAAGCCTCCGCACTGGGCAACGTGATTAACCAATTTATCGCGTCCGACATTATTACCTCACTGGAAGAAGGCCGCCAAATTATCGATGCCTCTTCTGATGTGAAGAACTTTACTGCAAACCCTATTGAGGGATTGGAACAAATCAAATCCCAATTCCAACAAATTACTAAATAAGGTACCTGACCATGAGCAAAGAGCAGATCATTTCAGCTTACGAGCAAGCAAAAGCGGTTTTCGAAAAGTACGGTGTGGATACAGACAAAGCACTAGAACTCCTTAACCAAACGCCAATCTCTATGCACTGCTGGCAAGGCGACGATGTACGTGGTTTTGAATCTCCAGATACGGCATTAAGTGGCGGTATCCAAGCAACAGGTAACTACCCTGGCGCGGCAAAAACGCCTGCACAACTGCGTGCAGATATGGAAAAAGCCTTCTCGCTAATTCCAGGCAAAAAACGTGTCAACCTGCACGCTATCTACATCGACGCTGATGAATACGTAGAACGTGATCAAATCAAACCTGAACACTTTGCACGTTGGGTTGAGTGGGCAAAAGAGAAAGATCTGGGCCTGGACTTTAACCCGACTTTGTTCTCTCACCCGAAAGCAGATGATGGCCTGACGCTGTCTCACCCAGATGAAGAGATCCGTCAGTTCTGGATCGACCACGTAAAGGCGAGCCGCAAAATTTCTGAATACTTCGGTCGTGAGCTTGGCTCGGCTTCATTCATGAACATCTGGATCCCAGACGGCATGAAAGATCAGCCAGTTGACCGCCTGTCTCCACGTGCTCGTCTACAAGACTCTCTGGATAAAGCACTGGCTGAGAAAATCGACACGGCATTCCACAAAGACGCGGTAGAAAGCAAACTGTTCGGCATAGGCGCAGAAGCGTATACGGTTGGTAGCAACGAGTTCTACTTAGCATACGCAGCAACTCGCGGTACGGCTCTATGTCTGGATGCGGGCCACTTCCACCCAACAGAAGTCATCAGTGACAAAATCAGCGCATGTTCACTGTATGTAAACGACCTGCAACTGCACGTAACGCGTCCGGTACGCTGGGACTCAGACCACGTAGTTTCTTTCGACGACGAAACTCAGGCAATCATGCGTGAAATCGTACGTAACAACCTGCTCGACCGCGTCGCTATCGGCCTGGACTTCTTTGATGCATCAATCAACCGCGTCGCTGCTTGGGTTATCGGCACCCGTAACGCGCAAAAAGCTTTGCTAAAAGCCCTGCTAGAACCAGTAGCGCAATTAAAAGCGGCAGAAGAGTCATTCGACTACACCACTCGTTTGGGTCTAATCGAAGAAACACACTCTCTACCATGGGCAGCAGTATGGAACTACCACTGCCTACAAAACGAAGTCCCTGTTGGCTTTGATTGGATCAACGACGTGAAAGACTACGAAACAACCATTCTGGAAACACGTTAATTCAAATCGCTCAACAACAAACAAGTCAGATTCACTATCTGGCTTGTTTGGTTAACTAGATATAAAAGGCTAATACTATGATTCAATTAAACGATGCAGTAATGCTCGAAATCGAGAAAGTCAGCGAAGTTTCTCAATACCTTTGGCAACGTGAATGGGCAGAGCGCAACGGTGGTAATATCTCTGTTGATGTGACTGATCTGTTCGATGAAATTCCACAAGTTGACGTGCAAGAAAAAGCACTGCCACTGCAATTGCCAATCGAAAGTGCGAACCGCATTTACTACGTAAAAGGTACCGGTCAGCGTATTCGTGAATTACGTGATCCTGCCTACGCGGGTTGTGTGCTTAAAATCAACTCAGCAGCTAACGGCTACCAAATTCTTTGGGGTGGTAAAGCGAGTGAGGATTTCGCACCGACCTCTGAGTTCATCAGCCACATCAAGATTTTGGTTGATAAAATCAAAGCAGGCTCTGACCACAGATCGGTGGTTCACACTCACCCACTAGAGCTGATCGCTTTATCTCATCACCCAGATATCTCTAAAAGCAGCGAACTGTTCACGCATACCTGCTGGAAAATGCTGCCTGAAGTACGCGCATTCGTACCTCGTGGTATTGGTATGATTCCGTACTGCCTGCCTTCTTCAGAAGAGATGGCAGATGGCACAACCGCGTCACTGCAAGAACATGATGTCGCTATCTGGGAAAAACACGGTGCGACCGCTTCTGGAGCAGATGTACTGCAAGCATTTGATTACATTGATGTAGCAAACAAAGGTGCCAAGCTGTACCTGATGTGTACCTCAGCAGGTTATGAGCCAGAAGGTGTCACTAAAGAAAACATGGAAATCCTGAAGCAAGAATTCAACCTATAAGGTGTAAAGGTTGGCTCTTGGTGATGTAAGGGGCACAGAGAGCAAACCATCAACATCCGTTGAAGCGTAGGGGGCAAGGTCTGGTATTTATCCAGACCTTTGCTTTTTTAGCCTCCCCATTATTTACCTCTACTGCCACTCCAATGTCTGATTCAGTTACTTTGCTTCAACTGACAAATCCTCTACTCTGTGAATAGTCACCTCTCAATGGACCTGAAGGCATGTTAAAAGGCAGTGAGTACCCTTCCATCCGAGCATTAAGAGCTTTTATTGCCGTCGCTAACCACCTGAGCTTTTCCAAAGCCGCAGATGAACTGTGTTTGACGCAAGGTGCGGTAAGCAAACAAATCGCCTCGTTAGAGCAGCTGGTGGGATTACCATTGATTAAACGTGGTCTGAGTGGCGTGGAGCTCACCGCTGAAGGTAAACGGTACTTACCACAGATAACGGAAGCGCTGGAGATCATTCAGCATGCCACTGCGAGCCTTATTCAGTTCAATACGGAACAGGAGCTGTTGACGGTTGATGTTACGCCTTCTTTTGCCAGTTTGTGGCTCGTGCCCAACATTGACGACTTCCACCAGCAACATCCGAATATAAGAGTCAAAATTCGCACGGGTGACGGTGCTATCGCGAACATCAATAATGACAGCGATCTCAACGTAAGGTGCCTACCGCTTTCAACACACTATGACTACAGCTACTTATTGTGTGAAGAAACCTTACTGCTGGTTGGCAGTACCAACATGCCACCGTTGCCAAGCCAACAAGCGGTAAGTGATTATCCGTTTATCCCCCAAACCACTCGCCCTCAGCTTTGGGAACAGTTCAAGATTGAACACGCACTAGAAAACCCGATTACCTATCACTCGGTCGGATTTGAGCATTTCTATTTAGCTTGTGAAGCCGTAAGGATGGAAAAAGGTCTGGCACTGTTGCCTGATTTTATGGCGCAATTTTCTATTCAGCGCGGCGACATTCAGCATATCCAGAACATGACCCTGCAAAGCGGGTACGGCTATTATGTGGTCATTCCAAGTTACCGCTTAAACACCAAAAAAGTGTCGTTATTCTACGAATGGCTAAAAAGTAAATTGATGCACAACGCCTAAAAGCGAAGGCAACGATTACATAACCTTAACCGTGGTCGGGTGTATGTATGGTTAAAAATATGGCATTCTCATCCATACTGTTTGAAAAGGATAAATGGAAAGTAGTATATGGACAGCAACACGCCGAAACTCTCTTTACGCACCATTGAGCCTACGGACTACCCAGAGCTCGCAGAATTGATGGATCTGGTATTTCCGGATGTTGGAGGCTCATGGCCGCGCCTGACCATCATGGATCTTATTCATCAGTTCCCTGACGGGCAAATTTGTATTGAAGATAACGGTAAGATTGTCGGTGCTGCGCTGACGATGAAAGTCGATTACAATCGAATCTCACTCCCTCACCTTTACAGTGACATCATCACTGAAAACAACGTCATTCAAAACAAAGTCACTGGCGATGCCATGTACGGGCTTGATGTATTTGTCCATCCAGATTATCGCGGATTGCGCTTAGGTCGTCGTCTGTATGATGCGCGTAAAGAGTTATGTCGCAGTAAAAACTTTAAAGCGATATTAGCCGGTGGGCGTATCCCCAATTACCATAAATACGCGGATGAACTCAGCGTTGCCGAGTACATCGATAAAGTTAAGCGACGTGAACTTCACGACCCGATTCTGTCATTCCAACTGGCCAACGATTTTGATGTAAAGCGTATTATGCGTGGTTATCTGCCTGAGGACGATGCGTCCATGGGCTACGCAACGCTACTTGAATGGGACAACTTTTTCTACGAAGAGGATATTCAGTCTGTCCACGATGTCGAAAAAACACTGATTCGTATTGGTGTGGTCCAATGGCAAATGCGCGCAATGAACGATTTGGAAGATTTGTTGGATCAAGCGGAATTCTTCATCTCTTCTTTGGCGAATTACAAAGCTGACTTTGCGCTCTTCCCGGAGTTCTTTAACGCTCCACTGATGGGACTACAAAAAGATCAAAACTCCGTCGAGGCAATCCGTTTTCTCGCCAGCTTCACAGAAGAAATTAAAAATCGCTTCTCACAAATGGCGGTCACCTACAACATCAACATCATTGCGGGAAGCATGCCGGTAATTGAAGAGGACGGAAAACTCTACAATGTCGCCTACCTGCTCCAGCGCGACGGCGAGATCAACGCCCAGTACAAAATTCACATCACACCCCACGAGCAAAAAGACTGGGTCATCGACGGTGGTGACAATGTTCAGGTATTTGAAACCGATGCAGGTAAAGTCGGCATTCTGATTTGCTACGACAGCGAGTTCCCTGAATTAGGTCGAATGCTGGCCGAGCAAGGCGCTCAAATCGTATTTGTTCCATTTTGGACGGATACCAAAAACGGCTATCAGCGCGTACGAATTTGTTCTCAGTCTCGTGCGATCGAAAACGAGTGTTATGTGGCGATTGGCGGCAGTGTAGGTAATTTGCCTCGCGTCGACAACGTGGATATTCAATACGCCCAGTCAGCCGTATTTTCACCTTCTGACATTTACTTCCCACACGATGCAACGTTGACAGAAGCAAGCGCGAATACCGAAATGATCATTTTCGCGGATGTAGACTTAACTAAGCTGAAGCAACTCAATACGGAAGGCTCGGTGACGAACTTACGTCATCGCCGACTGGATTTGTACGGTGGTTTTACCAAAGCAAAAGATCAATAACAAACTTACGCCAGCTTCTTTTATTTAAAGCGGCTGGCGAATATTCTGTGCAAACTTTATCGGCCTGTCTTCGAGACGCGATGCCAACACACTATGACAACCAGACGCTAAGGCTTCGCGGCCTTTGTCTTTATTCCGAGACAGTACGGGAAAGCTTTTGGAACAGATTAACGAACTACTCATCTCTATGAAGCCCCTGCTTGAGCAGTATGGTTACTTAGCGCTTTCTGTCAGTATTTTCCTTGAAGGTATCGGAATTCCTATGCCCGGTCAGTCGCTCATGGTCGCGGCTTCTATTCTCTCTTCAGAACAAGTGATGAACCTCACTTTAGTGATGGCGGTATCCTGGCTGAGCTGCTTTATCGGTAATACCTGCGGTTACTTAATTGGCTACTACTTTGAAGGCTGGTTAGATGAAAAAGGTTATATCTCTGGACCAAAAATGCAGAAACTTCAGGGAGCGATACTAAAATACGGGCCTGCTTGCCTGGTCGTCAGCCGATTTATTGAAGGTATGAAGCAGTTTATGCCGTTGGCTTGTGGTATCGCCAAAATGCCCCGTAAAGAGTTCTTGCTTGGCAATGCCCTCGCAGCCACCATTTGGGTCATGGTATTTAGCTTGCTTGCGCACTTTGCGTTTGAGCACATGAGTTCACTCAGCCATCTTTACACTCAATACAAGTACTTTGTCTGGGTAATTACCGCCGCCTTATTTGTATGGATGGTACTCTGGATTATCAAACGAAAAAAATCAAAAACTGCTGAATAATTAGACTTAAAATTAAAACGAATAGTATCAATAAGATAAAATCAAAATCTTTATGTTCTATTCTCTCTGAGCACACATTTACCCAGCCATTTAGACGTCTAGACGTTGACTTCTCTTGTATGTGAGATTAGTCTTCACGCCTTTCTCGTTTTAAGATTTGTCGTTTACATGTCCGGTTCTCAGCACACTACTAAAGCAGTTGCACCTTCTGCGGTCGCACTCATTCCACTTCTTGTCTTTCTTGCTCTATTTATTGGTGTAGGTACCTACCTATCGCTACAAGGCGTAGAATTTGCGTTCTACCAACTACCAGCGCCAATCGCTGTGTTGCCAGCGATCATCATCGCCTTTTTGTTGAGTAAAGATAAGCTCAATCGCTCTATCGAACACTTTATGCGTGGCGTAGGTCACCAAGACATCATTGCTATGTGCATGATCTACCTGCTTGCGGGCGCATTTGCGGCGGTAGCTAAAGCTTCTGGTGGTGTTGATGCAACAGTGAACCTGGGCTTGTCAGCGATTCCGACCAGCATGATCTTGCCGGGTCTGTTCCTAATCTCGGCATTCATTGCGACGTCAATGGGTACTTCGATGGGTACCATTGCGGCAGTGGCTCCGGTTGCGTTAGGTATTGCGGAATCGGCGGGAATGAGCTTGCCATTAACGGCAGGTGTCGTACTCAGTGGCGCCATGTTTGGTGACAACTTGTCGATCATCTCTGATACCACCATTGCAGCAACGCGCTCTCAAGGCTGTGAAATGAAAGACAAGTTCAGAGAGAACATCCGTATTGCCCTGCCTGCGGCACTGGTTGCGATTGCGATTTTTGCTTACAACAGCACAGCAACACAAGTACCAGAAGCGGGACCAGTTGAGTGGCTGAAAGTGCTGCCATACGTCACTATTTTGGTGCTAGCGGTTTCCGGTCTGAATGTATTTGTGGTTCTGACTATCGGCATTTTACTGGCGGGGGGTGTTGGTCTTATCTCTATCGATGGTTATGGCCTGACGAATATGGCGCAAGATGTATACACTGGCTTCGGCAATATGCAGGAGATCTTCCTGTTGTCGATGCTTATTGGTGGCCTGAGTGAACTGATGCGTCGCCAAGGCGGTCTTGCATTCTTGACTAACTTAGTAAGCGGCATGATCAAGACTTTTGGTTCAAGCCACTCTAAGCATGCAAACAGCCGTGCAAGTGAACTGGGTATCGCCGGGCTGGTTTCTCTGGTTAACGGTTGTACTGCGAACAACACGGTTGCGATTATTGTATCGGGTAGCGTTGCGCGTCAGTTAGCCGAAGAGAACAATGTCTCTCCTCGCCGCTCAGCAAGCTTGTTGGATATTTTCTCGTGTGTTGTGCAAGGTGTCTTACCTTACGGTGCGCAGGTGCTGCTGCTAGGCTCAGTATTTAATTTGTCACCGCTGGAAGTGGTAGCGAATTCTTACTACTGTTTTGCACTGGCCATTGCCGCTATTGCTGCAGTATTTGTTAAGCACAAAGCTCGACAGCCAGAAGCGCAAACCGAACAATAACGACAAATTCAGAAGAGGCTCCAACAGGAGCCTTTTTTCATTCTGATAGAATATCTTTGCCTAACTGCAGATAGAAGATCTCAAACTAAAGGCATCTTCCAAAGGAATATTCAAGTGTTGGCTTAGTTCGCTGAGCAGGCTGACTTGAGCCGCATTACTCTCGGCCAATCTTCCATTAGCGTCGAGATGGTTATTCTCAAAACCAACCCGAACATCGAGACCAAGCAGCATCGCAGACGTCAAACAATCCAACTCTTTTGCCCCAAAAGCACAAACGGCGCAGCGAATGCTCTCTTGTTTAAATCGCTCTAAATTCAGTCCTCGTAAATCCCACGGTGAAGACTGTTGCTGTTTATGGTACCGACCCAGTACAACAAGCGCATGTTGATTAAAATTAGGCAATGCGCCCAATTTACGTAGGTGAAAGTAACGTTCAATATCCGCCTCATCGTAGAGAATGATTTGGCCGAGTATATTTTGCTCAGCAACCCAGTGGAAAAAGGCACTTCCTTCTCTTTCACTCTGCTTGTCAGGAAACAACTCTCTTAATGCAAATGAAGCTGCTTCCGGCTGCACCGCTTTAATCAACGCTATCTGCTGCTTTGGGGAATACTGACCGACCGCTTCTGTGGTTAACTGAACCAGCATTTTCTCACCAACCGCTTCTTTCACAGCATGATAAAGCGGCTCATTATCCCCAACCTCCAAAGAGTGTTTACCGAGACCATCACGCGCATGCAAATGGATCATCGCAGCTCCTGCCGACTGACAGGCTCGCGCTTCAGTAATCAACTCCTCAGTGGTCATCGGCAAACTGGCATGATCTTGCTTGGTCTTTCTCGCGCCATTAGGTGCAACTATTATTGCGACGGCCTCTCGATGAGGTGCTGAATCTATTGCCATGTACTTGATACCTCATTCAACGTGCGGGTCAGTTTTTCTATCAGTTCATCGACGTGAGCTGGCTGAAAAATGAAAGCCGGAGCGAGCAAAATATGGTGTCCGTTTACGCCGTCAATAGTGCCGCCCATGGGATAGCACATTAAGCCATTTTCCATCGCTCGCTGTTTAATACGCTTATCTGCCATCGTGGCTTTGTTTAAAGGTGCTTTGCTCTCTTTATCCGCCACCAGCTCAATCCCTAAGAATAGACCTTTGCCTCGAATATCACCGATAAAAGGCAACTCAGAAAGCGCTAAGCTGAGCTCATTTCGCAATAACGCACCTTGTCGATTCACGGCAGTTAATAGATCTTCCTCAAAGATTGTTTTGACGGTCGCAACTGCTGCGGCACAAGCAACGGGATGAGCCATAAAAGTATGACCGTGCTGGAAAAAACCACTCCCCGATTCAATCGCCCGGTACACTCTGTCATTAGCCACAACAGCTCCAATTGGTTGATAGCCCGCACCTAACCCTTTTGCCATACAGACTAGATCTGGCTCGGCTTGCTCTTGTTCAAAAGCGAAGAAGCTACCGCTGCGACCAACGCCACACATCACTTCATCCAAGATCAGAAGCACATCATATTGGTCGCAGATTTCTCGAATACGTTTGAAGTAACCGTCGGTTGCAGGTACCGCTCCGGCAGTCGCCCCCACGATTGGCTCAGCGATAAACGCCATCACATTTTCCGCACCCAGTTGAAGAATTTTGGCTTCTAACTCGTTCGCAGCGCGCAGTGAATATTCCAGCTCTGACTCATCCTCTCTCTGATAGCGGTAAGCGTAACAAGGCGCAATATGTTGACCAGAGTGAAGAATTGGCCTGAATGGTTCACGTCGCCACTCATTCCCTCCTACCGACAATGCCCCGAGGGTATTGCCGTGGTAACTCTGTTGGCGGGCAATGAAATATTTTTTCTCTGGCTTGCCGGATTCAACAAAGTACTGGCGCGCCATTTTTAGCGCCGATTCCACCGCTTCAGAACCACCACTAACAAGGTAAACATGGTTGAATTGTTCTGGCATGTGCTGGCAAATTAACTCAGCAAGCTGCTCTCCGCTTTCGCTGGTAAAAAAGCCCGTATGAGCAAAAGGAACTCGCTCTATCTGCGCTAGCATCGCTTGTTTAACCGCTTGATGGCTGTGACCGAGGTTCGATACCGCAGCGCCGCCACAAGCATCTAAATATTGTTTACCTTGTTTATCAAACAGGTACACCCCTTCTCCGCGGTCGATTACTGGCAACGTATTGTGACAATGACGATGAAAAACATAAGACATGTGAGTTCCTTCAAGTGAATGCCGTCTCGTCACATCATCTTGAACAAACGAGATTCTCACAAGGGAATAAAATTCGACTGGTATGAGCTTTTGGAATACAGAAAACCAAAAGCCATTAATTCATTGAAAATAAAAAATAAAAATAAAAAAAAGGCCAGCTTTACTAAAGGCTGGCCTATGGGTGACTAAAAGCTCTGTTCAGGTACGATATTAGGCGTTTAGTGCCTGCTCTAAATCGGCCAAGATATCATCAATATGCTCAATACCCACTGACAGGCGAATCATCTCTGGCGACACGCCGGCTTGCTTTTGTTCTGCTTCGCTTAATTGGCGGTGAGTCGTAGATGCCGGATGACAAGCCAGTGATTTGGCATCACCGATATTGACCAAGCGCTTAAAGATTTTTAGTGCATCATAAAAACGAACGCCCGCTTCGTAACCGTCTTTGAGCCCGAACGACAAAATCGCTGAAGGCTTGCCTTTCATATATTTCTGCGCTAATTCATGGTGCTCTGATTCTGGCAAACCTGCGTAGCTGACCCAACTGACTTTCTCATGCTGGTTGAGATATTCCGCCACTTTCAGCGCGTTTTCGGTGTGGCGCTCCATACGTAAAGATAAGGTTTCTAATCCCTGCATTAACATAAACGCATTCATTGGCGAAAGCGCCGACCCCGTATTTCGTAACGGAACGGTTCGCGCTCGACCAATAAAGGCCGCATCACCAAATGCTTCGGTATACACCACACCATGATAGGACGGTTCAGGTTGATTAAACACTGGGAAGCGGTTGCTGTGCAGTGCCCAAGGGAATCTACCCGAATCGACAATCACTCCACCTAATGTCGTACCATGACCACCGACATATTTGGTCAGAGAGTGCACCACAATATCGGCTCCAAATTCGATTGGCTTACACAGAACCGGCGTTGCAACGGTGTTGTCCACTATCACAGGCACACCCTGTGCGTGAGCAAGATCGGCAACACGCTCTAAATCAATGATGTTACCGGCAGGATTACCAATACTTTCGCAGTACACAGCTTTGGTATTTTCATCGATAAGTTCAGCCAGACTTTCCGGTTTATCGTCTTTGGCAAACTTCACTTGGATGCCCTGATTAGGCAACATGTGAGCGAACAAGGTGTAAGTGCCACCGTAAAGTTGCGGAGTCGATACGATGTTATCGCCCGCCTGTGCCAAGGTCAGAATCGCATAGTTAATCGCTGCACTGCCTGCGCTCACAACCAAACCTGCAATACCACCTTCCAAGGCGGCCATACGCTTTTCCAGAACATCATTGGTTGGGTTCATAATACGCGTGTAAATATTGCCCGGTACTTCCAGATTAAAAAGATCCGCACCATGCTGAGCGTTATCAAATTCATAAGCGACGGTCTGGTAAATTGGGGTCGCCACGGACTTAGTGGTAGGATCCGTTTCATAACCAAAATGGATCGATAGCGTTTCGTCTTTCATGTTCTTCCTTGTGCGTTATCTCTAAAAATAGCCGTATTCATCATGCCTATTTTTCGTTCAAAGAACCTCGCTATTGGTCACAATGCATATCATTAACCCTGTCACTGTCATGGTAATGGGCGGCAGAAAATCACTTACCCAGTTGCCACTTGCTGTAGTAGCCAATGACGAAACTTTTCTGTCGAGTCATTTTTGGTATTGGTGATCAAATAGTAACCGGCGTTGGCAGGTATTGGGTCAAAAGGCGATACCAAGCGTCGAGTGTCCAGTTCATCTTCGATTAGCGCCATCCTTGCCATTGCGATTCCCACCCCCGCTTCAGCCGCAGACATGGCCATGTCAGTACGGTTAAAAAAGTGTCCGACATCGGTTTTAAAATCGAGCCCCATTGCCGAAGCCCAATAAAGCCACTCATAATCACGGGTCGCCTTGTCCCACGGCAGAGCATCATGCAATAACGTCGCCTCTTTCCACTGAGCACTTGAAGCTAAAGCATTATTTTTATCTGACGTAGCTTTCAGCCATGCATGATCCTCAAGGTATTTAGGGCTCATCACTGGCAATAACTGTTCGTCTAACAGCAATTCAGCGTCTTTATGTCGGTAAGGGTGTAACCCGTAATCGATAGCGACGTCGTAATCTTTCAAATCGCTGTTAACCAATGCCACTTCTGCAAAGATCTGCACTTGGATATCTGGGTGTTCCAGATGGAAACTCTCTAGCTTTGGCACCAGCCATTTGAAGGCAAACGACGGCGTCAGCTTGAGTTTAATTTCATTGTTTTGCTTGTCGACTTTCAACTCATCAAGCAGTTTTCCCAGTTCATTAAAGTGAAACTGAGCCGCTTGTTGCAACTGAACTCCCTTTGCCGTTAAGCGGATACCACGAGAGTGGCGTTCAAATAGATTAAAACCTAATGTCTCTTCTAAGTGAATAATTTGTTGACTAATTGCCCCCGTCGTCAGGTGCAAAGACTTTGCAGCACCAGTAAAACTGCTATGTTCAGCAACTTGACTAAATAACCACAAACCGCTTACTAGATTACCTCTCATACACAACCCTATAGTTTTTCTAAACTCTATATGTAATTTATATCGATTGTTAACAAAAGGTAAGCAAAAGAAACTAGCGACAAATAATTATTGTGTGTGGAGTGCAAAATGGAAGTCATCGTATTAGGCAGCGGCGTTATCGGTTTAACATCGGCTTGGTATTTATCTCAGGCAGGTTACCAAGTAACTGTCATTGACCGTCAAGCAAGCAGTGCTATGGAAACCAGCTTTGCCAACGCTGGGCAAATTTCTTATGGCTACTCTTCGCCTTGGGCTGCGCCGGGTATTCCGCTTAAAGCGATCAAATGGCTAATGGAAGAGCATGCTCCGCTGAAAATAAAGCCAACGCTAAACTCGGACATGATCAGCTGGGCATCAAAAATGGTCGCTAACTGCACTTTGCCACGTTATCAAGTTAACAAAGCGCGTATGCTTTCTATCGCGAATCACAGCCGCGCTTGTCTTGAGCAGCTACGTAAAGACCATGCAATTGAATACCAAGGTCGCCAGTTCGGTACTCTACAAGTATTCCGTACAGAGCAGCAGCTAAAAGCTATTGAAAAAGACCTCAAACTACTTGAGCAAAGCGGCACACGTTTCCAGTTGATGGACGTTGAACAGTGCATTAAACAAGAGCCTGGGCTTGCTCTAGTGCAAGAGAAGATCGTGGGTGGTTTGTACCTTCCAGATGATGAGACAGGTGACTGCTTCCAGTTCTGCCAACAGCTTACTGAGCTGGCAAAAGCACATGGTGTTAGATTTGAATTCAATACTGAAGTGAGCAATTGGGTTACTGAAGGCAAAAAGATCACAGGTGTCCAAACGAACCGTGGCCTGTTCAAAGCGGACCAATTTGTCGTGGCTTCAGGAAGCTATTCAACAGCGTTGCTTAAACAGCTAGATGTGAATATTCCGGTTTACCCAGTCAAAGGTTATTCACTGACGGTTCCAATCGAAAACGAGCAATACGCACCTCGATCTACGGTAATGGATGAGACGTACAAAGTCGCCATGACGCGTTTTGACGACAGAATTCGTGTTGCAGGCACTGCAGAACTTGCTGGTTTTGATGGCTCTATCCCACAGAAAAGAAAGAACACGATTGAAATGGTCATTCGTGATCTATTCCCTCGTAGCGGAGACTTTAGCCAAGCTGAATTCTGGACAGGTTTCAGACCGATGACACCAGATGGCACGCCAATCATTGGAGCAACGCCGTACGAGAACCTGTTTACGAATACCGGACATGGTACGTTAGGCTGGACAATGGCATGTGGTTCAGGCCAGCTTTTAGCAAGCATAATGACGAAAGAAAACTCCAAGGTTATTGAACAATCAGAGCTTAACTTATTCCGTTACGACTGATTAATAAATAGCCTATTAAACCACAATATGCATTTACGTTAGCATAATTAACTTTTGCATTTTTGAGTAAATTTTAATAAAGATATACTGCATACTTAGTCAAACAAGGAATCTTAGCTAGGAAATACATTGAATAAGCAATGGTAACCAGATATGAATGGTAGTCTATCATTCTGTGTTCACCGTCACGCTATCAAGGATTTTAAGCTAAAAAGGTTAACAATTACGTTACAAAAAAAGGTAATGTGTTGTTGGGAAAATAACCGCAAACACAACTAACAGGGAAAATACTCATGCAGTCATTAGTTGATTTTCTGAATGGAATTATCTGGAGCCCAGTACTTATCTACTTGTGCCTTGGTGCTGGTTTATTCTATTCAATCATGACTCGTTTCGTTCAAGTTCGTCATTTCTTCGAAATGTGGCGTTTATTGCTATCAGGAAAGAGTTCAACAAAGGGGATTTCATCATTTCAGGCACTTGCCGTATCGCTATCTGGCCGTGTAGGTACAGGTAACATTGCCGGTGTTGCAGCCGCTATCGGTTTTGGTGGCCCGGGTGCCGTATTCTGGATGTGGGTAGTTGCGTTCTTCGGTGCTGCAACTGCTTACGCAGAATCAACACTAGCTCAAATTTATAAAGAAGAAGACGAAGGCGAATTCCGTGGTGGCCCTGCTTACTACATTGAAAAAGCAATGGGACAAAAATGGTACGCTTGGATCTTCGCAATCTCGACTATCTTTGCGTGTGGTGTTCTACTTCCAGGCGTTCAATCGAACAGCATTGGTAACGCAGTAGAAGCAGCATTCGGCACTGGTGACATGATCGAAACCGCTATCGGTACCATCAGTTTTGCTAAAATTTTAACTGGTACGGTTGTCTGTGTCATTCTTGCTTTCATCATCTTTGGTGGTGTAAAACGTATTGCAAACTTTACTCAAATCGTTGTTCCGTTTATGGCACTGGCTTACATCGTTACTGCCTTTGTTATTATTCTTCTGAACATCGGTGAGGTTCCACGCATCTTCGGTATGATCATTGGTGACGCGTTCACACCAATGGCGGGTATCGGTGCAGCTATCGGTTGGGGTGTAAAACGTGGTGTTTACTCTAACGAAGCTGGTCAAGGTACTGGTCCTCATGCAGCGGCAGCAGCAAGCGTAGACCACCCAGCTCAACAAGGTCTTGTTCAGTCGTTCTCTATCTACATCGATACACTGCTTGTTTGTTCGGCAACAGCATTCATGATTCTTATCACTGGTGCTTACAACGTTCACGGTGCAGTGGAAGGTGCCTTCCTGGTACAAAACCTACCAGCAGATATTGGCGCTAACGGTCCTGTATTTACTCAGATGGCGATTGAAAGTGCGCTTCCGGGCGTGGGCAAATCATTTATTGCTGTTGCTCTGTTCTTCTTCGCATTTACAACGATTCTGGCGTACTACTACATCGCAGAAACAAACATCGCTTACATTCGCCGCACGTTTAAAGTGGATGGTCTAATGTTTGTTCTGAAGCTAATCCTTCTGTCAGCGGTATTCTACGGAACAGTGAAAACCGCAAACCTGGCATGGGCGATGGGTGACGTAGGCGTAGGCTTGATGGCATGGTTAAACATCGTCGGTATTCTGATTATCTTCTTCATGTCTAAGCCAGCACTTAAAGCGCTGACCGATTACGAAAGACAACAGAAAGAAGGCGTGACTGAATACACGTTCAACCCAGTAGCACTTGGTATCAAAGGTGCTGATTACTGGGAAGAGAAATACAAACGTAAGACAGGTAAATCTGCTCACACTGCCGCTGTTGAAGCAACACAAAAAACAGCAGAAGAAACGTCTCTATAAATTTACAAAAATAAATACAGCATTACACAACAACAAGGGCCAGCAATTCGCTGGCCCTTTTATTTTCTTCATCAGAAACCGGCAGACTAGAAGTCGGGGTAGATATCTCGCATATCCTGCAAAATGCCATCAAACAGTGCTGTCGCGCTCTGCGTCATAATATCCCTCTTCGGACGTACGACTGAAATGACGCTATCTGGGATATTGTCCAGCAGTGGCACTACCGCAAATTCATTTTTGATGTAATCCAAATCAAGCGATTCCGTAGAAAACAGGGCGGCAAAATCGGCGTTTTGAATCAGTGAACGGGCTAACGTCATCGAAGTACATTCACGAATACGCGATGGCAATGGTAGGCCATTAACGGAAAACAACTGGTAAAAATAGGTACTCGGATCATCGGGAGAGTCCAGCGTCAGCCAATCACTCTGATGTAATGTCCTCAACGACCGAGTATTACACAGCGGATGGGACTTACGGGTCACCACGACATTAGGGATACGACAAACCGCTTGCCACTCCAGCGCACTATCAATCACCGGTATTTGCGATGTGATAGCAAAATCCACTTCTCCCTGACGCAACTGTGTCAGTAGAGGAGCAGGACGCAACTCTACGATACGCAGAGAAACTTCCGGATAACGCTGCATGAACGTGTTCAGACTGGAAGCCAATGATTTAAGTAGTGAAGCAACGGGTGTCACTCCTATAGTCACGCTGCCGTTGGGAACCCCTCGCATGGTGTCAATCTCTTGCTTGGCGCGTCGGGCGGTTTCGTTCATTAAACGTGCGTATCCCATCAAGCGCTCACCATATGGCGTGAGAGTTAACCCTCCAGCAGAACGCTCGAATAGAGCGACACCATATTGCTGTTCCAGTTCTTTAATGGCTTTGCTTAGGGCGGGCTGCGTCAGATGCAGTTGTTCTGCTGCTGCTTTCAGGCTCCCTGCCTGACTCACAGCCAGAAATGCTCTAACTTGATGTAACTTCATCTGTTATATACCCTCATTGTCCTTAATCAAAGCCATTCTACACCACTTATTCGGTGCTCAGGTATTCACTCACCAGCTCAACCCAGCAAGCCGCACCAATCGTAACTAGCTGATCATTAAAATCATAGCCAGGATTGTGTACAGAACAGCCATGCCAGTCGCCTACCCCATTAGCGAGGAAGAAATAACATCCCGGACGCTCTTTCAGCATCCAGGCAAAATCTTCACTGCCCGGAACAACTGGTGCTTCATCGCCAGCAACATTGTCTTCACCAAGCACAGCCTTGACCACTTTGCGAGCTCGCAGAGTTTCCTCTGATGAATTGAACACTGACGGCACCTGACGCAGGTATTCAACTTCTCCCTGGATACCAAACGCCTGACACTGTCCAGCCACTACCTCACGAATTCGCTGCTCAATCAAATCCTGATTCGCTTCACTAAAATTACGTACTGAAAGCTTCATTAACGCATCATTTGGAATCACATTCGCTGTTTTTCCTGCCTCAATCTGACCAATACTGATAATACTTTGGTCAGCTGGGTTTATATTGCGCGACACAATACTTTGCAGCCCAAGAATGATATGACCAATGGCAATGGTGACATCATTTGATAGATGAGGCATTGCTGCATGACCCCCCTTCCCTGTGAGACGAATAGTCACCTTATCTGACGATGCTAACGATGCTCCACTGCGTACGGTTGCCTGCCCGACCTCATTGCCCGGCATATTGTGCAAAGCGAAGACCGCATCACAAGGGAAGCGATCAAACAAACCATCGTCAATCATCGCTTTTGCTCCCGATAACCCTTCTTCATCAGGCTGGAAGATGAGGTTAATTGTGCCGTCAAAAGAGACATGCTTCGCGATGTAATGGGCAGCTGCCAGCAAGATTGCGGTATGACCATCATGACCACAAGCGTGCATGTGTCCATCTATCTTACTGGCGTAAGGTAACCCTGTTTCTTCCTGAATAGGCAGAGCATCCATATCTGCACGGATACCAATACAGCGTTGCGAAGTGCCCTGCTTTAGCACACCGACCACACCATATCCTCCAATACCAGTATGAGTTTCATAGCCCCACTCTGTTAACAGTTCAGCCACTAAGCTAGCCGTGTTCGGCACTTCTGCTCCCAGCTCTGGATGGGCATGAATGGCATGGCGAGTCTGAATAAATGGCTCACAACTGGCAACAAAATCGGCGTTTTTGAGTAGCGATAATTCAGGTAATGTCATCATCAATTCCTTTTATTTATTCGGTTCTTTTAGCGGAGAGGATTATTGAGGCGCTTTCGCAGGGAAACGCCACATGGCCAGAGAGCTCACCACAATCGCAGTCATCAGATAAAACGCAGGGGCCATTTTATTGCCGCTAAACTCGATCAAAGTAGCGACTAACAGTGGAGTGAAGCCACCAAAAACGGTCACGCCAAAGCCATAAATCATTGAGATGCCACTCGCGCGGTACTGCTGAGTAAAGGCTTCCATAATCAGCACCAGTAACGATGCATTAGCCAGAGCAAATAACGTGATTAAACCACCGATGATCAGTAATGCTTTAGGTAGAGAGGCTTCACCACCAAGCAACGCGAACGCAGGATAAATGCAGACAAAAGCACCGAACATACCAACCAGCGGTAAGGTTTTACGACTTTGCAAACGATCCGCCCATTTGCCAAATAAAGGCATCAACATCATCAACATAAAACCCGCCATCACCGCGACCGCAAAAGCCGTCGTCGGCGCGTAGCCCAACTCTTTAATCAGGTAAGTTGGCATGTAGAACACTTCAATATACATACATGCAGTACCACCCCAAATCATTAACATGCCAGTTAAAATCGTGCGGCCTTGTTTACGCAGAACGGTTTTAAATGGAGTATCTTTCGCGTGGGAATCTGCCTGATGTGACTCTTTTAGATGACGACGGATGTACCAACCTACAGGACCGATCAATAAACCAAGGATAAATGGAATACGCCAGCCCCAGCTATGCACGTCTTCGGGTGTGAGCAGACCATTTACCGCGAAAGCAACGAGTGCACCAAACAGCGCAGCTGCACCTTGGCTTGCAAGCTGCCAACTCACCATGTAACAACGACGCTTGTAGTTGTTTGACTCCATCAATGCCGCAGAGGCAGCGCCAATTTCACCACCAGCAGACAAGCCCTGTAACAGACGTCCAACCACCAAAATAATGGTTGCGGCTATACCGATACTTTCATAGGTAGGCGTCAGTGCAATCATGCCAGTACCGATCGTCATTAAAGCAATCGTGAGGGTCAGAGCGGCTTTACGTCCATGTTTATCCGCATAGTTACCAATCAGTACCGCACCGAGTGGACGCATAACAAACCCAACACCAAACGTAGCCAGTGATAACAATAACCCGGCCGCTGCACCACCGACGTTAAAAAATAACTCGCCAATAATAACGGCAAAAAAGCTGTATACCGTAAAGTCATACATCTCTAATCCATTGCCAAGTGAGATGGCAAAGATCGCTTTACGAGGTTCTGAAGAAGACTTATCGGCTTGACCAGCCACGGTGGTCAATTCTGGTTCTAGTGAACTTGATAGTGTGCTACTCATGGTTTCCCTTCCTTGTACTAATGGCGACTCATTCGACATTGACTGTCTAGATAATAGCCAAGACAAGAAGCCTCACCACAAACCAAAAGTTATCCTCATAACCAAATATAAAAAAACAAATACTCTTCTAAATGATCGCTCAGTGATCACGCGCTCTTGAACGGTGCAACCCCAATAGAGCAACAGAAGAAAAATCTGTGTAAGCAAAATAAAAACAGCAAAATAAACAAAAACACAAAATAAAAACTAAAGCGCAGTAGATTAACTAAAACTCATACTGATAAAAAAAAGAAAGGGGTTACCCTATGGATAACCCCTTTCTTATACAGAGATAGCACAAGCTATTTCGACGGATATATTTGTACCCAATCATTTTTCATATCCGCAACTAACCAGCCTTTCTCTTTTGCTTCGTCGAGACCCTTATCGAGTTTGCCTACGCTGGACTCACGATCGTACTTCCACTCTCGTTTCTCATCAGTATGGTGAACATACATTGCAAGACGCGGTCCCGGACCAGAGGTGGTCCACTGCAGCATTTGCAGGTCACCATCCGAGTTGCCAAATGAAGCAATTGGACGCTTACCGATGTGTTGATAAATCTGCAGTGGTTTTTCTACTTTGTCATTATTCACCACAACGCCCGGCATTCGCTTAACTTGATAGCTTCCGTCCACATTCACAAACTCAGTTGCAAGTTGGGTCCCAATAATTCGCTCCGACGGAATGTTATAGACATCGGAAGCCCAAGCGCGCATAAAAGCATTTCCTCCGCCGGAAACGATAAAGTTTTTGAATCCATTATCTTCCAAGAAATCTAAAAGCTCTAACATCGGCTGGAAAACCATGTCGGTGTATGGCGCGCCTGTTACTGGGTGTTTTGCCGTATTGATCCAGTTTTTAACCACAGCGGTAAATTCATCACTGATTACACCTGTATGAGTTTGTAGCACTAATTGTATGAGATCGTCTGCCGTCAATTTATCCAACTGGTCGTTCAATACGAGGGAGTAAGGCTTAGTGGTTTTCCACTCTGGATGGTCCGCAGCTTGTGCTTTAATTTGGTCCAGAGCAAACAGTATCTGGAAGTACATCGGCTTTTCGGACCATAGCGTTCCATCGTTATCAAACGTAGCAATGCGATCCGCTGGAGCAACAAAATTAGCGGAATCTGAGTCGGTAACTTCGCTAACAAATTGGATGATAGCTTGTTTTGTCGAACCTTCATTCCAAGAAGGTAATGGATCGCTACTCTGAGCTAAGAGTGGAGATGAGATCACCGCAAAGGCGAATGTGAGAATAACTGACAAATGCTTTTTCATAGAATGTAACTCGTTGTATATGGATACGTAAATAATGAATTATTCTTTGAGAAAAAGCTCGCGTAATGTCACAACAATATATAAATCAGATAATTCCCACTTTGTGCAGTTAAGTTCAGACAATAAAAAAGCGGACCTGAGGTCCGCTTTTGAAATCTGCAAAATGTAGCGTTTAAGCCATTGCAACCGCTTCAACTTTACGAGCGATTTTAGCTTTGCCAACAGGTAGAACTTCACGACCAAACTCATTGTTTAGTACTTGAGCCATTGCGAAGTAAACCGCACTAGCACCACAGAAAATACCTTCAAAGCCAGCAATTGTACCGATCAGCTCGCTACCAGTGAAATCGCGCGCGGCAAGCAAGAAGAACAGAATAGTCAGAGAACCAAACACAACCTGTTTTGCTGTTGGGTAGCAAAGAGAGCCAATGAACATAAAGCCAGTAAAGATACCCCATAGCGCTAGGTACCAACCCATGAAGCTCGCTGGGCTTGCTGGTAGTCCCATGTGAGGCATAACAATCAGACCTACTAGAGTCAGCCAGAATAGGCCGTAAGATGTAAATGCAGTTGTACCGAACGTGTCACCGCGCTTAAAGCACATGATGCCAACGATAACTTGACTAAGGCCACCATAAAAGATGCCCATCGCTAGAATCATTGAGTCCAGTGGGAAAAATCCTGCATTATGAATGTTTAGCAGAATCGTGGTCATACCGAAACCCATTAGACCTAGCGGTGCTGGGTTAGCCAGTTTTGTCGACATGTACAAATACCTTTAAAAAAAGTTGATAAAAAATGCGCGCAAATTTTAATGGAGGCAGTCACAAAAGAGAAAAGCCGTTACTGGAAACTTAGATTGCATAAATACCTAGACAGGTTAAGTACAAAAAAACCAGCCCGAAGGCTGGTTCTATCAAACAAAATCGTTGGGGATTATTCCCACTCGATTGTCGCTGGTGGCTTACCAGAAATGTCGTAAACAACACGTGAAATGCCATCAACTTCATTGATAATACGGTTAGAAACCTTACCTAGGAAGTCGTATGGTAGGTGCGCCCAATGCGCTGTCATAAAGTCGATGGTTTCTACTGCACGTAGAGATACAACCCAATCGTACTTACGGCCATCGCCCATTACGCCAACTGAACGTACAGGTAGGAATACCGTGAACGCTTGAGACACTTTGTTGTATAGGTCTGCTGCATGAAGCTCTTCAATAAAGATAGCGTCAGCGCGACGTAGCAAATCACAGTACTCTTTCTTGATCTCGCCAAGAACACGAACACCTAGACCAGGACCCGGGAATGGGTGGCGGTAAAGCATGTTGTAAGGAAGACCTAACTCAAGGCCAATCTTACGAACTTCATCTTTAAATAGCTCACGTAGAGGCTCAACAAGACCCATTTCCATATCTTCAGGTAGGCCGCCCACGTTGTGGTGTGATTTAATCACGTGCGCTTTACCAGTTTTAGAAGCTGCTGATTCGATTACGTCTGGGTAGATAGTACCCTGCGCTAGCCATTTTGCGTTAGCCAGTTTCTTAGACTCTTCATCGAATACGTCTACGAATACGTGACCGATTGTCTTACGCTTATCTTCTGGGTCAGACTTGCCTTTTAGCGCGTCAAGGAAACGATCTTCAGCGTCAACTTTGATGATGTTTAAACCGAACTTGTCGCCAAACATATCCATTACTTGCTGACCTTCGTTTAGACGAAGCAGACCGTTGTCAACGAATACACACGTTAGCTTGTCGCCAATCGCGCGGTGAACCAACATAGCAACAACCGATGAATCCACACCACCAGACAGACCCAGGATAACTTCGTCGTCACCTACTTGCTCTTTAATGCGAGCGACTGCGTCTTCGATGATAGATTCAGAAGTCCAAAGACGCTCACAACCACATACACCAAGAACAAAGTTCTCTAGAATTTGTAGGCCTTGTTTTGTGTGCGTTACTTCTGGGTGGAACTGAACGCCGTAGTATTTCTTCTCTTCATTCGCCATCGCAGCGTAAGGACATGTATCTGTCTCACCTACTTTTACGAAGTCTGCTGGGATTTCTACTACTTTGTCACCGTGGCTCATCCATACGTCTTGAGTTGCTTCGAGATCTTTGAATAGTGCAGATTCGCCAGAAACTTTAACTTGTGCGTAGCCAAACTCACGCTCGTTTGAGCCTGCAACTTTACCACCTAGCTGCTCTGCCATGGTCTGCATGCCGTAACATACACCAAGTACAGGAACACCTGAGTCAAATACATATTGAGGAGCGCGCGGAGAGTTCTCTTCCGTAACACTTTCAGGACCGCCAGATAGGATGATGCCATCTGGGTTGAATTCGCGAATATCCGCTTCTTCTACGTCCCAGCTCCATAGTTCACAGTAAACGCCGATTTCACGTACGCGACGAGCAACTAATTGAGTGTACTGAGAACCGAAGTCCAAGATCAGAATACGTTGGTCATGGATATTTTTAGTCATTTTGAGCAGTCTTTTTAGGCTAAGTGATTAAAACCGAGGCGAGTGTACTCGCCTCTTCTTAATGCTTCAAGGAAAAAGCAAACGTTTACTCTAGGCAATTAGTTACCTAGGCGGTAGTTTGGCGCTTCCTTAGTAATCTGAACGTCATGTACATGAGACTCTTGCATACCTGCACCAGAGATACGTACAAATTCAGCTTTAGTACGCATATCTTCGATAGTTGCAGAACCCGTTAGACCCATGCTTGAACGTAGACCACCCATTTGCTGGTGTACGATCTCTTTCAGACGACCTTTGTATGCGATACGACCTTCGATACCTTCAGGTACAAGCTTGTCTGCAGCGTTGTCAGACTGGAAGTAACGGTCAGAAGAACCTTGAGACATTGCGCCCAAAGAACCCATGCCGCGGTAAGCTTTGTAAGAACGGCCGTTGTAAAGAATCACTTCGCCCGGTGCTTCTTCTGTACCTGCAAACATAGAACCAACCATCACACATGATGCGCCAGCTACGATTGCTTTACAGATGTCACCTGAGAAACGGATACCGCCATCTGCGATAACAGGAACACCGTATTCATTCGCTACTTCAGCCGCATCTGCGATTGCTGTAATTTGAGGAACACCAACACCAGTTACGATACGAGTCGTACAGATAGAACCAGGGCCGATACCAACTTTTACAGCGCTTACGCCAGCTTCGATAAGAGCTTTCGCGCCAGCACCTGTTGCAACGTTACCGCCGATGATATCTAGATCTGGGTAAGCAGCACGAGTATCACGAATACGTTGTAGAACGCCTTCAGAGTGACCGTGAGAAGAGTCGATTAGCAGTACGTCAACGCCAGCTTCAACTAGTGCAGCAACACGTTCTTCGTTACCTGCACCAGCACCAACTGCTGCACCAACACGTAGACGACCACGTCCATCTTTACATGCGTTTGGTTTACGCTCTGCTTTGTGGAAGTCTTTCGCTGTGATCATACCAGTCAGTTTGAAATCATCATTTACAACCAGTACTTTCTCTACACGTGCTTCGTGCATTTTTTCCTGCACTTCTTCACGAGTCGCACCTTCTTCTACAGCCGCCAATTTTTCTTTTGGCGTCATAACAGAAGATACTTTCTTAGAAAGGTCAGTAACAAAGCGAACGTCACGGCCAGTGATGATACCAACAAGTTCATTGTGCTCAGTGACAACAGGGAAGCCAGCAAAACCGTGTTTTTCAGTCAGTGCGACTACGTCAGCGATGGTTGCCTCAGGGTTTACTGTCACAGGGTCCGTAACAACACCTGATTCGAATTTTTTAACTTTACGAACTTCAGCTGCCTGCTGCTCAATAGACATGTTTTTGTGGATAAAGCCAATGCCACCTTCCTGCGCAAGTGCAATAGCGAGACGAGCTTCCGTCACGGTATCCATAGACGCAGAAATCATTGGAATATTCAGAGCAATATTTTTCGTTAGCTGAGTGCGAAGATCAGCTGTGTTTGGGAGAACGGTGGAGTGTGCTGGCACTAGCAGTACGTCGTCGAATGTCAGCGCTTCTTTGGCAATTCTTAGCATTTGCAATATCTCACAATTAGAGGAGTAAAAAAAACAATCCAAAGTCTCATCGTTTCGCATAATGAGGGTAACCGTTTTGGTCAACGAGTTACATTTGGATTAGATATTGCGGAGGGATTATACGTTCAAGACAATCGATTGACTACAAGTTTTTTAATTTTTTTCTTGCAATTACCCCCTTGCTATGTATTATATTGCCGCTAATTTCCATACTCACGTCTACGAGATTAGCTGTGCTCTCCCAGACCAATCAAAACATTTTCACCGTTTCTCGTCTTAATGCAGAAGTCCGCCTCCTGTTGGAAAATGAAATGGGGATCGTCTGGCTTGTCGGAGAGATTTCAAACTTCTCAGCCCCTGTCTCTGGTCATTGGTACCTCACGCTAAAAGACTCTCGCGCTCAAGTTAAATGCGCCATGTTTCGTGGCAACAATCGTCGTGTGACTTTCAAGCCTGCAAACGGTAACCAAGTATTAGTAAAAGCACGCCTGTCTCTGTATGAGCCTCGTGGCGACTACCAACTTATCATCGAAAGTATGCAGCCAGAAGGCGATGGCCGTCTGCAGCAAGAGTTTGAAGAACTCAAGATGAAACTGGCAGCAGAAGGTCTGTTTGCCCAAACGAACAAACAGATTTTGCCAGAGCACCCAAAACGCGTGGGCGTAATCACCTCTAAAACCGGTGCGGCACTTTACGATATCCTCGATGTGTTAAAACGCCGTGACCCTTCTCTTCCCGTTGTAATTTATCCGGCCATGGTTCAGGGAGAAGATGCCGCTATTCAAATCGCACAAGCAATCGGTCGTGCAAACAGCCGTAATGAATGTGACGTGCTTATTGTTGGCCGTGGTGGTGGTTCATTAGAAGATTTATGGTGCTTTAACAACGAGATCCTTGCACGTACGATCTCGGCCAGCCAAATCCCAATCATTAGTGCCGTAGGCCACGAAGTCGATGTAACGATTGCTGACTTTGTTGCCGACGTTCGAGCACCAACGCCTTCGGCAGCTGCGGAGCTGGTGAGCCGCGATAATAGTCATAAAGATCAAGCCCTCGTCACTCGTCAACATAAATTAGCGAGCGCAATGCGTTACTATTTGGCGGAACAAAAGCAGCAAGCAGCGCAACTTCTCCACGGTTTAGAGCGTCAACATCCCAGCTATCAGTTGCAGCGTCAATCGCAGCAATTAGATGAACTGGATGTACGACTGCGCAGAGCAATGCAACGCTTCATCGATACTCGTCAGCAAGCGATTGAGCGTAAACACCATCGTCTGCAATTGAACTCTCCTGTCAGACACTTAGCTCAGCAGAAATCGAGACTAGACCGTGTAGAGCAAAAGCTGTTGGATGCCATGGATCGCAAATTACTGACTGTGCGCCATCAATTGGCAATGGCTGCAGAAAAGCTGGAGGCAGTGAGCCCACTTGCAACCCTCAAACGTGGCTATTCCATCACGCAAACAGAGCAAGGCAAGGTGATTACACAAGCTGAAGATGTGAAAACGGGCGACCGTCTGGTCACCCGTTTAGCAAATGGCGAGATTCGCTCGACCGTCAACTAACCCAGTTTAGGGTTAGTCAATCTTTTGAAACTCAAATCGAACTCGAGATTTTGATTTGAGTTCATTACAAGTATTACAGAAGTAATTCGCCGCCCCACAAGCCTGAAGCTTTTCCAGTTCAGCGTCACAATCGGGACAAAACCCTACCTTTTTGAAATCGGACTCACACTGGTTACAGTGATACTGACCCGTCCACTCTAATTCAACGTCACAAGTCGGACAAATATTCTGCTGCATACGCCTTTACCTTACTCATTTCTTAATCTCATTATTCAAAATTTGCCACACTAAACAATGATCGCCGTCACTGCTTTTGAGATCTCGGATTGATGCGTCATTCGTTCGGGCATATAAAGATCTTATTCTGATCGTCGGATATTACCCACTTGATCAGCGATCACCCCCTAAAAGAATATTTATATAACCACACACCGAAAGCATAAGTTACATATTCTGCATTTCAATTTAAATCAGATAAAAACCCCAAACATAAGGTAAAAAGATAAAGTAGGCAGAATTTAATAAAAAGATCTAATTGTCTGAAAACGCTTTTACTTCGGTGTGCATTTCAATAGTTTGTGGGTCACATTCTATTAAGGTTACTTGTATTGAGGCAAACTCATTTAAGTGTCCGGCATGCGTTCCACCACAAGGGATCACAGCGATTTCCCCTTCTCCCAGATCGCACTTCCAATAGCGAGAATCGGTAAGATTATCACCATGACACTCTATAATGATCGTCTCTTTACGCTGAAGCCATTCTGACAACTGAGCATTGACCTTATGTTCTATGTCACTGAGGTCCGACAGCATATCTGCGCTGTTTAGCCCTCTTTTTCGGAGTGTTTTACCTAAACGATACGTATCCACGCACTTGTCCGGCGTAACGAAGCTTGTCTCCTGAGCATAGCTGTTAAAATCATAATAACCATGAGGGTCTTTACGGTCGGCGTCTTTACGCCAATAACCATCGGCCAGTACTTTATTTAATGCTAAGTAAGCAAGATGTCCGGCACTGTGACCACGACTCAGAGAAAGCTGATAGGGTTTATCCACTTGCAAAGCAATCATCATATCTGGCTCAAGTGACTCGACTCTCGGTAGCACATGCACGACAACAAACGTCCAGCCTGCTGTATCTCGTTTTACAGGAATTGCAGTTCCAACATACAGTGTGTTTGTGGCTTGCTCTACCGCACCAACCTGACAGTCGAGAACCGTGAATAGCGTTCCGTCTATCTCAATCGAGCCTTTATCAGCGGGGTGATCGGGCCAAATGTGGCTTACGGGATGAAAAGGAGTGGTCTCAGTCACCAGATAGCTTACATCATCGTTATGCTCGATGAGTTGAATTGGGGATTCTAGCTGCCATGTCTGATGACAGAAGCGAATTTTAGTCGCAGTAATCGTCATAGTTGTTGTTCTGTATTTTGAAGATAAAAAAATACCCAAGCAAAACTTGGGTATTTTTGAACTCGATTATTTATTACGGTTTTTAACCGCAGACATCATACGCTTGCGCTTACGTTCCTGAGAAAGCGTAAGTTTGTTGGTACGGTTCTCAAATGGGTTCTCACTGTTCTGGAAGTTAATACGGATTGGTGTACCCATGATTTCTAAAGACTTGCGGAAATAGTTCATCAGATAGCGCTTGTACGAATCTGGTAACTCACGAACCATATTACCGTGAATGACCACGATTGGTGGGTTATAACCACCAGCGTGCGCGTATTTCAATTTAATACGGCGACCGCGAATCATAGGTGGTTGGTGATCATCAACGGCCATTTTCATGATACGAGTCAGCACTGAAGTACCGACACGTGTCGTTGCCGATTTATAGGCTTCTTGAATTGACTCAAACAAGTGACCAACACCAGTACCGTGCAACGCTGAGATGAAGTGAATACGAGCGAAGTCTACAAAGCCCAGACGACGGTCTAGCTCTTTCTTCACGTTCTCTTTCACATCGTTATCCAGACCATCCCACTTGTTTACAGCAAGTACGATAGAACGACCCGCGTTCAGAGCAAAACCAAGCAGGCTCAAGTCTTGATCCGAAATGTTTTCACGCGCGTCGATAACCAGCAGAACCACGTTGGCATCTTCTACAGCTTTCAACGTTTTAACTACTGAGAATTTCTCAACCGTTTCATTGATACGACCACGACGACGTACGCCCGCTGTATCAATAAGTACGTATTCGCGACCATCACGTTCCATTGGAATGTAGATAGAGTCACGTGTAGTACCTGGCATGTCGTAAACAACAACACGCTCTTCACCCAAAATACGGTTGGTCAACGTTGATTTACCAACGTTTGGACGGCCAATGATTGCAAGCTTGATTGGCTGATCTTGCAAACGTTGAAACTCTTGTTCCGCTTCTTCTTCGCTGTACTCTTCTTCGAGGATTTCCGCATCTTCAAATTCAGTCAGATCTTCAATCTCGCCTTCTTCTGACTCGCTGCCCAGCAAGTCATCAAAGAACGGCGCAAGAGCACGCTCAAGAAGAGCAGTCACACCACGGCCATGAGCAGCAGCGATCTGGTACATGTCGTCGACACCCAACTGCCAGAAATCGGCACAAGCAGCATCGGCATCAATACCGTCAATTTTGTTTACTACCAGCATGGCTGGCTTTTCAATTTTACGCAGGTGCGCCGCAATCGCTTCATCAGAAGGCGTAAGACCAGCACGACCGTCAACTAGGAATAGCACAACGTCTGCTTCATCAATAGCCGCTAAAGACTGCTCGGCCATCTTTGTTTCAACGCCTTCTTCCGTACCATCAATACCACCGGTATCAATGACGATAAATTCGTGCTCTTCACCAAGTTTAGCTTGGCCATATTTACGGTCTCGCGTCAGGCCAGGAAAGTCCGCAACCAAAGCGTCACGAGTGCGTGTCAATCGGTTAAATAGTGTAGATTTACCTACATTCGGACGCCCGACTAGGGCCACAACAGGTACCATAACAACCTCTACAATAATCTTTCTTCTGTAGTTATAGGTAACGACTTGCCCAATGCCAAATCAAACCAGGTTTTACCTATAACCACGTCAGGAATAACTTTTAATAAATAAACAATAATTTCAAACAACAAAACGGCTCCTAACTGTCACCAGCCAGGAGCCGAATGTGAATTATATCACGATATTATTCGTTAATGGTTAGTTTCTTTACATCGCCGTTGCGAGTAGTAAGGACATAACCATCAGACAGCAACGTTGGACCAACAGCAAAACCACTGTCATCAATATATTGCTGTGCTACGAATTCACCAGTTGAGCGATCCATCCAGTGCAGGTAACCCAATGTGTCACCAACAACCAGATAGTTACCTATCACAACCGGCGCCGTCAGTTGACGGTGCTCTAGCAAGCTGTTTTCCCACAACTCAGTGCCACTTCGCGCATCAACGGCGACAACATGATCTTTTTCAGTAATGACAAACAGACGGCTACCATCCGTTGCCATGTCATTCGCCGATGAGTAATTACGCTTCCAAATCGGGTTTGCAGAGCGTAAGTCAACCGCAACTAGCTGGCCATTAAAACCGATGGTGAAAAGAGTGCCGCCAAGTACGATTGGTGAAGCGTCAACGTCAACCAAACGATCGATTTCCGTTGCACCTTTTGGCGTACCGATTGGTTGTTGCCAAATAAGCTGACCACGTTCCACAATCGCTGCTGCCAATCGGCCATTTGCCGTGCCCCAGAAAACACCACCACCAATCGCCACAGGTGTACTGTCACCACGTAGAGTCAGGTTAGGAACTTCAGTGCTCAATGCCCAGCGTTGCTCACCAGTGCTTTCGTTAAGAGCAACAAGTGTGCCTCGGCTGGTATTAATGATGATCAAACCAGAGTCAGCAACCGGTTTTGCGAGTACTTCTCCGCCGACCTTAACACGCCAGTTCACTTCACCAGTCTCTTGGGAAAGTGCAATAACATCACCGTTGTCAGAACCTATGTATAGGCTTCCGTAAGCGGCTGTTATACCTCCAGATAGACGAGCAACAACGCTCTCTTCTAGATCAACTTCCCAAAGCGGCTTGCCGTTTTCTGGATCCAGCGCTTTGACAACACCGTCACGACTTGCAACAAATAAAGTACCGTTGGCATAAACTGGAGACAGTTTAGAGAAGTAATGACCAACGCCATCACCCACCGACGTGCTCCATTCTGTATGAGTCGTAAACTCACTATCGACTTGAGGTAGCGGCGCCATAACAATGGTATCTTCTTCACTAGCACAACCTGCGAGGATGCCCATCGTTAACGCCCCTAACAAGGCTTTTTTAAAGACTCTTTTCATCCAATGCGGTCCTTATTTCGCCAGATCGTCCAATTTCATTTGCAGTGTCGGGCTTGCATCTGTCGCTTGCTGCGCTTCAGTATAAGCGGCATAAGCGGCATCTTCGTCACCTTGACGAAGCGCGATATCACCACGAAGCTCCGCAATACGACCATTCCATGCGGCATCGGTTACTTTGTTTAGTTCAGACGTTGCTGCATCAAAGTTACCCAGTTCCGCTTCAATACGAGCAATGCGGTAACTGATAAGTGGTGACAATGCTGCATCTTTAGTGCTGCTTTGTGCCCACTTTAGTTGCTCAAGCGCAGCAGAAAGATCCTGTGCTTCAACTTGTGATTTCGCGAGTTGCAGAGCGGCCAATACTGAATATTCTTTTACTTCGCTTGAATCGATGAATGCCTGAACTTCAGCCTGTGCATCAACACCTTTTTCTTGCAATGCACTAATCGCTGTTGTGTAGCTCTGTGAAGCTGCTTCACTCGCCTGAATCACTGAATCCTGGTAGTAACGCCAACCAAATAGACCACCTAAACCAACAACAGCACCGATGATGACGGCTTTACCGTTCTCTTTCCACCAGTCTTTAATGGCTTCAACTTGTTGTTCTTCAGTATCGTAAAGTTCCACTTCCTGTCCTCTTAAAACATGTAAATGGCAGCAAAGCTGCCATTGTTCCCATCTCGTTTAAAGGCTCCACATGTGGGAGCCTCAAATAACGAACCAGGATAAAATTACTAGCTTACTAAAAGACTTAAATCAGTGCTGCGATCTTTTCAGCAACTTCTGCTTGGTTGTAAGTGTGTTGCTCACCACCAGCCAAGTCTTTCAATACTACGGTGTTATCCGCAACTTCATTCTCACCCAGAACCAATGCTACTACAGCACCAACTTTATCTGCGCGTTTAAACTGTTTCTTGAAGTTACCGCCACCAAAGTGATTCATCACACGTACGCCAGGTACTTCTTCACGAAGCTGCTCGGCAAGTTTCATCCCTGCCATCATGGTACCTTCGCCCGCGGTCACAACGTATACGTCAACGCTACGACGTACTTCCGTCAACTCTAGTGTTTCCAGCATAAGCACTAGGCGCTCAAGGCCCATAGCAAAACCAACTGCTGGCGTTGCTTTACCACCTAGCTGTTCAACCAGACCGTCATAACGACCACCACCACATACTGTACCTTGTGCACCTAAGCTTTCAGTGATCCACTCGAAAACAGTACGGTTGTAGTAGTCCAGACCACGAACAAGACGTTCGTTAACAGTGTATTCGATGCCTGCAGCATCAAGAAGTTCACACAGACCTGCAAAATGTTGCTTAGATTCTTCGTCTAAGTGCTCAGAAAGACGAGGAGCGTCACCTAAAATAGCCTGAACATCAGGGTTTTTAGAATCAAGAACACGAAGAGGGTTAGTGTGCATACGACGTTTGCAATCGTCATCCAGTACATCGATATGTTGTTCCAGAAACGCCACTAAAGCTTCATTGTAGTTTGCACGAGCTTCAGGCGAACCAATAGAGTTCAGCTCAAGACGAACGTGCTTGTCGATGCTAAGTTCACGCCACAGACGAGCGGTCATCATAATAAGTTCAGCATCTACATCAGGACCATTCAGGCCAAATACTTCCACGCCACACTGGTGGAACTGACGGTAACGGCCTTTCTGAGGACGCTCGTGACGGAACATCGGGCCCATGTACCAAACGCGTTGTTCTTGGTTGTACAGTAGACCGTTTTCGATCCCAGCACGTACACAACCTGCAGTACCTTCCGGACGAAGCGTCAGGCTATCGCCATTGCGATCTTCGAACGTGTACATCTCTTTCGAAACCACGTCTGTCTCTTCGCCAACAGCGCGGCTGAATAGATGGGTCATCTCAACGATTGGCATGCGCATTTCGTTGTAACCGTACGCGCTAATTACATTTTTCACTGTGTTTTCTAGCTTTTGCCACAGCGGTGATTGAGTTGGGAGGCAGTCGTTCATGCCTCGAATTGCTTGAATTGTTTTTGCCACAATACTTACCGTAATTCTCGTTGAGATTAATCTTGTACTTTTACTTCGATGCGACTTTCGCTGTCCATCATAGACGCTTTCGCACGGATTTTAGCTTCTAGCTGATCCACAAGGTCGTTGTTATCAAAGCGCTCTTTCTGACGTTTACCATCTTCATAAAAAGCACTCTTCTTGTTACTACCCGCCAAGCCTAAATGAGAAACTTCCGCTTCACCTGGGCCATTGACGACACAACCGATAATCGAAACATCCATTGGGGTGATGATATCTTCTAAACGCTCTTCAAGTGCGTTCACAGTCCCGATAACATCAAATTCCTGACGAGAACAACTCGGACACGCAATGAAGTTGATTCCACGTGAGCGAATGCGTAGGGACTTCAGAATATCGAAACCAACTTTGATTTCTTCGACGGGATCTGCTGCAAGAGAGATACGCAAAGTATCGCCAATACCTTCAGCCAGCAGCATGCCCAAGCCTACAGAAGACTTCACGGCACCTGCTCGCGCACCACCGGCTTCGGTAATGCCTAAGTGCAGCGGCTGGTCAATTTTCTTAGCTAACAGACGGTATGAGTCTACCGCAAGGAAAACATCGGATGCTTTCACGCTCACTTTGAATTGATCAAAGTTTAGACGATCTAGGTGATCCACATGACGCATTGCCGACTCAACCAACGCTTCTGGGGTTGGTTCACCGTACTTCATCTGCAGATCTTTTTCTAAAGAACCACCGTTGACACCAATACGGATTGGAATGTTTTTGTCACGTGCACAATCAACTACAGAACGAATACGCTCTTCATTGCCAATGTTACCTGGGTTGATACGCAGACAGTCAACACCGTACTCTGCTACTTTAAGCGCAATACGATAATCGAAATGAATATCAGCAACCAACGGAACAGACACTTGCTGTTTGATCAGTTTGAAAGCTTCAGCTGCATCCATTGTAGGTACAGAAACACGGACGATGTCTGCGCCCACTTTTTCTAGTGCTCGGATTTGTGCGACTGTCGCTTCCACGTCAGTCGTGCGAGTGTTGGTCATTGACTGTACAGCAATTGGAGCACCATCACCAATTGGCACATCACCCACATAAATACGCGTCGATTTACGACGAATAATAGGAGATTCGTGTTGCATAATTTTTTATAACGGTAAAGTGAATCTAGCGACTTTGCCTGAAGTATACCCAGAAAGGTCGACAGGTTCACTCGCAAATGTCATTGTAACCCCTTCCGGTGCGCCCAAAATCACTTTAAATGGTGCTTTTCCGGTAAGTTCTACATCCTGACCTGGTTTATGGGTGCCGCTCACCAGCGTTTTGCCATTGGTATCTTTCACCTGAATCCAGCAGTCTGCTTTAAATGTCATAGTGAGAAGGCTCATTCCCTCCGGCACGATGATAGCTGGCTCTTCAACGACCTCAGCCTCTTCAATCACTGCTACAGGCTCTTCAATATCTGTACTTGCCAGTTGATCACTAGGCAATAAGTCCGTTTCTTCAGCAGAACTTAACTCTTCATCTGCTGCTACAGGCTGTTCAGCGGAAACTGTAATATCAGCGGGAGCGCTTGCGATTAATTCATCGGCACTCATCTGATCTATGTCCGCCAACTCTTGTGCGCTAGGCTCTGGCCCTTCTACACTGGAATCCGTCACAACCTGAGTCAGGCTATTATCTTGTTGGTTCTGCCACCACCAGGCAGCAGAGATCCCGGTAATCACGATGGCGATAACCCAGGTCAGGAACATAATGCGGCTGTTGTGCTTTTCATGCTTAGTTTTGCGAGAAAAGCTCTGCATTTCGATTTCTTGATCTTTCGGCTGGATATCGGCGGTTTGCTCTAGTGCTGTTAACACTACTTTTTCATCAAGACCAACCACTTTGGCATACGAGCGCAAGTAACCACGAGTAAAGGTCGCTACTTGTTGTGATTCAAATCGATTGTTTTCAATATCTTCAATAACAGAAACGCGAAGTCTCAGGCGATCAGCAACTTGCTTTTGTGTCATTCCTAAAGATTCGCGTTTGTTTTTCAATAGTGTGCCCGCTTCAATGGAAAGCGGTACTTCATTCGTGTTTTCGTGTTCTGTCATAATGATGGTTTTTAGTCTGTTTTAGTGGCTAACACTGTTATTTATTTTCGTTATTTTTCTTAAGACTCACTTAAAGATAGCCAGCCTAATCGTGTTAACCAAAGTAATAATTTTAAGAAATTCTCTGAGCTTTGAATGTGAATACTCGCCCTGCCGATATCTGCAAAACGTATGAGAGAATAAGCCGAGATTTCCCGATGCTGTCGTAAATGCTATACAACATGATAAGACAATGTATAACAAAGACAAAAACTCTTTCCACTCAAACTAACAGATTGCTCAAGCTTTTGTCCAAACTTTGACACTGTAATTGGAAATTATACGCAATTCCACTCTAAGCACAGGGTTATGATGCGAAACAACCTTCAGTAACCGCCTCAGCATCGTTATTTTCCCACTATTAATGTAGTTGAAAAAACTATGCATCACCTATCATGACAGCTATTTGCTTATCGCAATCTCTCTAAACAAAATAGCCAGAGCAAAAGGCTCTGGCTATTTTAAAATTCACACAACTTATACTGCTTTGACTTCAATGGTATCCGCGCCACGTGCCGCTTTTAACGCAGCGGTACGCTTGGTACGGTCAATAACGTCACCAACAAGCTGACCACATGCCGCATCGATATCGTCACCACGAGTCTTACGAATGGTAACAGTATGCTCGTACTGCATCAGAGTCTTTTGGAAGCGGTCAATACGAGAGTTGCTTGGCTTCTTATATGGTGAACCTGGGTACGGGTTAAACGGAATCAAGTTGATCTTACATGGAGTGTCTTTCATCAGTTCAGCAAGCTCACGCGCGTGGTCCATGTCGTCATTGACATGATCAAGCAATACGTATTCTACCGTCACTTTGCCACGGTTTGCGTTAGACGAAGCGATGTAACGACGCACAGAGGCTAAGAAATCTTGAATATCCCAACGATCGTTGATTGGCATGATTTCACTGCGCAACTTATCGTTCGGCGCGTGAAGAGAGATTGCCAATGCAACATCAATTTTACCTGTCATCTGATCAAGACCAGATACAACACCAGATGTCGATACCGTCACACGGCGCTTAGATAAACCGAAGCCTAAGTCATCCAACATGATTTCCAGCGCAGGGATCAAGTTCTTCATGTTCAGAAGAGGCTCGCCCATGCCCATCATTACCACGTTGGTAATTGGACGACGTCCTGTTTCCTTCTCAAGGCCAACTTCACGTGCAGCACGCCACACCTGACCAATGATTTCAGACACTTTAAGGTTACGGTTAAAGCCTTGTTGAGCCGTTGAACAGAACTTACATTCCAGTGCACAACCAACCTGAGAAGACACACACAATGTAGCGCGATCATCTTCAGGGATGTAAACCGTTTCTACGTCTTGATCGCCAACCTTCATCGCCCATTTAATAGTGCCATCAGAAGAGTGTTGCGCTTCAGCTACAGTCGGTGCTTTGATTTCACACTTGTGCTGCAGTTTTTCACGTAGTTTCTTGTTGATGTTCGTCATGTTGTCGAAGTCATCAACACCGAAATGGTAGATCCACTTCATAACCTGATCAGCACGAAACGCTTTCTCGCCTAGTTCTTCCGCGAAAAATTGACGCATGCCTTTGCGATCAAAGTCGAGTAGATTAATTTTTTCAGTAGTCATGTTGCCTCTCAATGACTGAAACAAGAATAAGGGCGCGAATTGTACAGCCTTTATGCAGCTACAACAAGGGGTCTAAAACCCTGAGTTTGCTAAGGCATTAAAATTATTCTGATTAAAATTTAAACAATTTTACTGTTAGAGCGAGTCTTCCTTCATAAACTAAAAAGCCCCGGAATTATCCGAGGCTTACTATCTTTACGAGCACAGGTTAATCCAAGATTAACGTGGGCAAATCTCCGATTCAGGGAAGAAGAACTCAATCTCACGAGCCGCCGACTCAGGGCTATCAGAGCCATGTACTGAGTTGTGGCGCATGCTTAGCGCGTAATCACAACGAAGTGTGCCAGCAGCCGCTTCTTCAGGGTTAGTTTTACCCATCAGTTCACGGTAACGTGCAATTGCATTTTCACCTTCTAGAACCTGAACCATAATAGGGCCAGAGGTCATAAACTCTTTTAGAGGAGGGAAAAATTCTTTGCCTTCATGTTCTGCGTAAAAACCGCTCGCCTGCTCTTCAGTCAGATGAACCATCTTTGCAGCCACAATACGCAGACCCGCTTTTTCAATACGATTGTAGATTTCACCGATTAGATTTCGTTCCACAGCGTCAGGCTTAACAATTGAAAACGTTCTTTCTAGAGCCATAAAGTTTCCTTTTTTGTACTTGTAATAATAGTTTTATATAAAAGTGACTGATTAATGCGGCACCGGTAAGCCCAATGCCGCACATTAATTACTTGTCAGCTTGCTCGTTAAGAAGGCGAGCCAGAGTGCGAACACCCATACCAGTTGCACCAGCAGCCCATTTTTCAGACGCTGATTTGCGGTACGTACCCGCACAGTCAAAGTGCAGCCAGCCTTTCTTGTAATCTTCAACAAAGTAAGACAGGAATGCCGCAGCGGTACTTGCGCCAGGTGAGTAATCACCAGAGCTAATGTTTGATAAATCCGCGAAGTTTGATGGCAGCATGCCACGGTGGAAATCAGCCAGAGGCAGTGGCCATAAGCCTTCTTTCTCTTGATTTGCCGCCGTCAGAGCTTGATGAGACAGCTCGTCATCGAAACTCATTAGCGCGTGGTAATCATTACCCAGTGCGTTTTTCGCCGCGCCAGTCAATGTTGCGCAGTCAATAATGAGTTCAGGGTTCTGCTCGCTTGCGTAGATGAGACCATCTGCCAATACCAAACGACCTTCCGCATCGGTATTCATGATCTCAACGGTTTTACCATTTTTGTAGGTAATGATGTCACCCAGTTTAAGGGCACGACCTGATACCATGTTTTCCGCACAGCAAAGGATCAGTTTCACACGTTTATTCAAACCACGCAGAATCGCGAGGCCTAAACCACCGGTGATGGTACCGGAGCCGCCCATATCCGCTTTCATTGCGCTCATAAAGTTAGATGGCTTCAGGCTGTAGCCGCCCGAATCAAAAGTGATGCCTTTACCAACTAAACATGCGAATACTGGTGCGTTTTCATCGCCAGTTGGGTTGTAGTCCAACTGTAGCATTGCAGAAGTGCGCTCAGAGCCACGGCCAACGGCATAAATACCTTCCCAACCTTCTGCTAGAAGATCTTTGTCTTTAACGATACGTGCCGTAACGGTGCCTTCTGGCGCGACAGATTTAATAAATTCCGCCGCCATGGTCGCAAGTTGACGAGGTGCAACCTCTTCGGCTGTTTTGTTGATGATATCGCGAGTGAAATCAGTAGCGGTAATACGCCCCTGAAGCTCAGCTTGATCGTCTTCAGATAAAGCAACCCACTCTAGAGAGCCGTGTTTTTTCGGGTTACGGTAGCCTTGATGGAAAGCCCAGATACTCTCCAGATCCCAGTTGTCACCAGAAAGTAGAATCGAATGAATTCCCTGACCATCGAGCTGACGAGCTGCGCGTTGAATTGCACCAAGATCATGGCCTTCACCTAAATGAATAGTCGCGCCAGTCTCGGCGAACGAAAGCAGGGCCTTTTCACCCCAATGTGGAGCTGCAGAATCTTGGCTTAAAAATACAGACATCTGTGTAGACATGGTTTCTCCTTGTCTTATAACGGCGTTGCCTACGCCGCTTGTTTTTTAGTAACTCACGGATGTTAGCATTATGTAGGGCAAAAATGTCAAAATGATAAAAAAACGGACCGAAGGGTCCGCTTTTTTTAGTAAAAATTGTTAACTCGGCTGCGTTTTACCGCCGAATTGAGCATCAGTCAGCTTCATCCATCCAGCACATAATAACGGCTTCCAGAATCTTTTCGTTGCAATGGTTTGGGTCATCCTCAAACTCATCCAGCTCCATGATCCATTGATGAAGGTCGGTAAAACGTACGGTTTGTGGGTCCACATCTGGAAACTTGTCACAAAGCTCAATCGCGATATCGCGAGAATCTGTCCATTTCATGCTCATCTTCCTTTTCTTTCCCTTATAACTTAAGGGATAGTTTTTAGTGATCTTCTGACGCGTGGTTTAGCGTGTATTTAGGAATCTCTACAACTAAGTCTTCATCCGCAATTCTCGCCTGGCAACCAAGACGAGATTCAGGCTCAAGACCCCATGCTTTATCTAGCATGTCATCTTCTAGCTCTTCACTCTCTTCAAGAGAATCAAAACCTTCACGAATGATCACGTGGCAAGTGGTACAAGCACAGGATTTTTCACACGCGTGTTCAATACCGATACCATTCTTTAACGCTACGTCTAGAACCGTTTCACCAGTATTAGCTTCCAGCACAGCACCCTCTGGGCACAAATCTTCGTGTGGTAATACAATAATCTTAGGCATAACTACTTATCTCTTATATATCGTCTACTGATTGACCTGACAACGCAGCTCGAATCGATTTATCCATACGACGCGATGCAAAGTCTTGGCTCGCTTTATCGGTATCTTTAATGCCCTGCTCTATCGCATCAGCACTATCACCATTGCGCAGCTCAATCAGTGCTTCAATGGCTTTTATTAGATCTTGTTTCTCTTGCTCTGATAGTAGTTCATCACCATCAGCTTGCATTGCAGCGATCAGACCTTCAATAACGCGGTCAGCTTCGACGCGCTGCTCTGCTAACGCACGTGCTTGCATGTCTTCTTTCGCATGACTCATTGAGTCTCGCAACATGTTAGCCACTTCTGTGTCGCTCAAGCCGTATGAAGGCTTCACTTGAATTTCAGATTGCACACCAGTGCTCTTTTCCATTGCCGTAACAGAAAGAAGGCCATCGGCGTCGACTTGGTAGGTTACACGAATGTGCGCCGCACCTGCCGCCATTGGTGGAATCCCTTTAAGCGAGAAACGAGCCAGTGAACGACAATCATCAACCATTTCACGCTCACCTTGCACAACATGCACACTCATTGCCGTTTGACCGTCTTTGAATGTGGTAAATTCTTGTGCGCGTGCAACAGGAATCGTGGTGTTGCGAGGAATGATTTTTTCAACCAAACCGCCCATGGTTTCAATGCCCAATGACAATGGAATCACGTCCAGCAGCAGCATTTCAGAATCTGGCTTGTTACCTGCCAAAATATCCGCTTGGATACCTGCGCCAATTGCGACTACTTCATCCGGGTTAATGCTTGTCAGAGGTGTACGGCCAAAGAATTCGCCAACCATATCGCGAACCAATAGGGTACGAGTTGAACCACCAACCATGACTACTTCAAGTACTTCGTCGGCATCAACGTCAGCATCTTTCAGTGCACGGCGGCAAGACATCAGTGTCTTCTTCACTAGCGGACGGATCAGCTCTTCGAACTGCTCACGAGTCACTGTGCCTTTCCAGCCAAATACATCAACTTCTACGCTGTCTTGCTCGGAAAATGCAATTTTAGTTGCGGTTGCGATGTTCAGCAGTGTGCGGTTTTTCTCTGCAGAAAGAGGCGCTTCAAGACCAGCTTGCTCCATTAGGAAGTCAGCAAACAGATGGTCAAAGTCATCACCGCCTAGCGCTGAATCACCACCAGTTGCCAATACTTCAAAGACACCTTTAGACAGACGCAGGATAGAGATATCAAAGGTACCACCACCCAAATCGTAAACCGCAATCACGCCTTCCTGACCCGAGTCGAGACCGTAGGCGATTGCCGCTGCGGTTGGTTCGTTAAGAAGACGAAGAACGTGCAGACCAGCCAATTTAGCGGCATCTTTGGTACCCGCGCGCTGCGCATCATCAAAGTATGCTGGCACTGTGATCACCACACCAGCAAGCTCACCGCCTAATGATTCTTCAGCACGTTTACCAAGAACTTTTAGGATATCAGCAGAGACTTCAATCGGGTTTTTATCACCTTGAGGCGTTTGTAGAACTGGTAGACCGTTATCGCTCTCTTTAAACTGGTAAGGTAACGACGGGTAACGAGATTGAATGTCTTTCAATGAACGGCCGATTAAACGTTTTACCGAGATAATGGTATTTTCTGGTTCAAACTCTGCCTTCGATTTTGCGTCATCACCTACGATGGTCGCTTCTGCTGAGTAGTTCACCACGGACGGCAGAATGCTGCGGCCCTGCTCATCCTGTAAAGTCGTTGCATCGCCACTGCGCACGGAAGCAACCAATGAGTTGGTCGTGCCTAAGTCGATACCTGCAGCTAACTTATGCTCATGAGGTGCCGAGCTTTGGCCCGGTTCTGCGATTTGAAGTAGTGCCATGATTGGTCCTTGTCACACTAACTAGCCGAGGAGTCTCTCTTCAGCCAGCTCAATTTCGTTCTTTAGTTTGGCAATGAATTTCAGCTTACGGACGCGGTCTGCGGCTTCTGCCCAAAGACCGTCATTGAGCTCTTGCTCGACGCTTGCCAAATGCTGTTTGTACATTTTGCTGACCTTAGAATCGAAGTCAAAGAGCGCTGATTCAGGATCAGAGCCGCCAGCAATATCTTCCAGTTCTTCACGCAGTTCCATTTGCTCCATTAAGAACATAGGATCTTGCATGGTTTGTTGTTCGCCACGAATTTCCGTACCCTGCTCAGCCAAGATGTACTCCGCTCGAGAGATTGGGTTTTTCAGGACTTGGTACGCATCGTTAATCTGCGCCGCTTTTTGCACGGCCATCAAGCGATCACGCTCAGACGCAGTAGCAAAGTTATCCGGGTGGAAACGTTTTTGTAGTTCTCGGAACTGAGAAGAAAGAAGGCTACCATCCAGCTTAAACTGACTTGGTAGCCCAAATAATTCAAAGTGATTCATTAAGTTCGGGTCCTAGTAAAGCCTTCCGGACTCGTTTGCCCAGAAGGACAATCAATTAGACGTTGAAGCTTTCACCACAACCACATTCACTTTTCGCGTTAGGGTTGTTGAACTCAAAACCTTCATTCAACCCTTCTTTCACGTAATCCAATTCGGTACCGTCTAGGTACACTAAGCTCTTTTTGTCGATGATGATCTTTACCCCTGAGAGGTCAAATACTTCATCTTCTTCAGCATTAAGCTCGTCAACAAACTCAAGCACATACGCCATACCGGAACAACCAGTCGTCTTCACTCCAAGACGTAAACCGATACCCTTACCTCGGTTATCCAGGAATGCTTTTACGCGACTTGCCGCTGTTTCTGTCATTGTGATGGCCATACTGCACCTTAGTCTGTCTAAATTTCGATTGGAATGGGAGCGTTAAAGGCTCCCATTATATTACGGAATAATTATTGTTGGTGTTTTTTCTTGTAGTCTGCAACCGCTGCTTTGATTGCATCTTCAGCAAGAATTGAACAGTGAACTTTCACAGGTGGAAGTTCTAGCTCTTCTGCAATTTCAGAGTTTTTGATTGCAGCTGCTTCATCAACAGACTTACCTTTAACCCATTCAGTTACTAGTGAGCTTGATGCGATTGCACTACCACAACCGTATGTTTTGAACTTCGCATCTTCAATGATACCTTCTGGTGTCACTTTGATTTGCAGTTTCATCACGTCACCACAAGCTGGAGCGCCAACCATGCCGCTACCTACTGATGGGTCTTCTTTGTCAAATGAACCAACGTTACGTGGGTTCTCGTAGTGATCAATTACTTTTTCGCTGTATGCCATGATAAATTACCTCGAATCCTCTATCTATCCCTGAGATTAATGGTGAGCCCATTCAACTGTGCTCAAATCAACCCCTTCCTTGTACATATCCCATAGAGGAGACATGTCGCGTAGCTTAGTCACTGCAACGCGGATCTGTTCAATTGCGTAATCAATTTCTTCTTCCGTCGTGAAACGACCGAATGAGAAACGAACCGAGCTGTGAGCCAATTCGTCGTCCATGCCCAGGGCACGTAGAACGTAAGATGGCTCTAGACTCGCAGAAGTACAAGCACTACCAGAAGATACCGCTAGATCTTTTAGCGACATAAGCAGTGATTCACCTTCTACGAAAGCAAAACTGATGTTCAGGTTTTGTGGTACGCGTTGCTCTAGGTCGCCGTTCACTGTCACAGCTTCTAGATCTTTCACACCATTCAGAAGACGGTTGCGAAGTGCAAGTGCGTGATCGTAGTCTTTCTGCATTTCTTCTTTTGCAATGCGGAAAGCTTCACCCATACCAACAATTTGGTGAGTCGCAAGTGTACCAGAGCGGAAACCACGCTCGTGACCACCACCGTGCATTTGCGCTTCAAGGCGAATACGTGGCTTACGACGTACGTAAAGCGCACCAATACCTTTAGGGCCGTAAATCTTGTGAGCTGATAGTGAAATCAAATCAACTTTCATTTCTTGAACGTCGATTGGCAATTTACCAGCAGATTGAGCCGCATCGACGTGGAATACGATTTTACGCTCACGACATAGCTCACCAATAGTTGTGATGTCTTGAATAACGCCGATTTCGTTGTTCACGTGCATGATAGAAACCAGTACGGTGTCATCACGCATTGCTGCTTTAAGTTTTTCTAGATCGATTAGGCCGTTTGATTCTGGCTCTAGGTAAGTCACTTCAAAACCTTCGCGCTCTAGTTGACGACATGGGTCAAGAACGGCTTTGTGTTCTGTTTTACAAGTGATTACGTGCTTACCCTTTTTAGAGTAAAAGTGAGCTGCACCTTTGATTGCAAGGTTGTCAGACTCAGTCGCACCAGATGTGAATACGATTTCGCGTGGATCTGCATTTAGAAGGTCAGCAATTTGCTCACGAGCAGTATCCACTGCTTCTTCTGCCTGCCAGCCGTAACGGTGCGAACGAGACGCTGGGTTGCCAAATGTGCCATCCATTGTCATGTACTGAACCATTTTTTCAGCAACACGTGGATCAACTGGACATGTAGCGGAATAATCAAGATAAATCGGCAGTTTCATTCTCTACTCCAATGTAAAATGCTGACCGCTAAGAGCGGACGTTGATACCGATGGGCGCGGTAGTTGTATTTTTGTTGGAAAGCCCATTAGTCACCGCCAGATCAATATCCTGACGATCAGAAATTTCTAGTACTTCGTTGTCTTTCATCAACTCGCCGAGCGTGATGTTATTCAAGAAGTCACTGATACGAGAGCTTAAGTCACGCCAAAGTGTATGAGTAAGGCAACGAGTACCGCCTTGGCAGTCTCCTTTACCTTGGCATTTAGTTGCATCGACTGACTCATCTACAGCTGCAATCACAGTACCAATTGCGATGTCGTTTGCGTCAGTACCAAGTCGATAACCACCACCAGGACCGCGAACACTGGCAACAAGGCCCGCTTTACGCAATTTCGAAAACAGCTGCTCTAAGTAAGAGAGCGAGATCCCCTGACGTTCTGAAATATCAGCAAGAGGTACAGGGTTTTGTTGCGAATGCAGTGCCACATCCAGCATGGCTGTCACCGCATATCTTCCTTTAGATGTAAGTTTCATACCACACCGTATCCACATGGTTTGTAATGATTATGATTTTTCCATACCTGAGTGTTTTAGTCAAGTATTTATCTGACCATTTTACTCAGGTATTTACCCTTACACTAAAGGTGGCTATTTTTTACTCAGCGCTTCTTCTCTATTGAGGTCAAGATGCCTCGAAGAATATTAAGCTCTTGAGCTTCAGGTCGAGCTCGATTGAACAAGCGACGCAGTTTATTCATCACCTGCCCCGGCTGTTCTTTACTAATAAACTGGGTTTCCACGATCACCTTTTCAAGGTGTTCAAAGAACATTTCTAGTTCTTTATGGCGTGGGTACTCTTCTTGCTCAACCGGAGAAAACTGACTTTTTTCCAGATTAAGATGAGCAACGCGAACTTCATAGCTGAGGGTTTGCACCGCCATAGCTAAGTTCAAGGAACTGTATTCCGGATTAGCTGGAATGCAAACATGATAGTGACATTTCTGTAACTCTTCGTTGGTCAAGCCTGTTCTCTCACGCCCAAATACCAGCGCTACTGGGTGCTTTTGACCTTCAACAGCGAACATCTCACCACACTCTCGCGGCTCCAACATTGGCCACTCTAAGGTACGTGAGCGCGCACTTGATCCTACGACCAGTCCACAATCCTGAACGGCTTCATCCAGCGAGCTAACAATCGTCGCATTTTGAGCGATATCACCGGCTCCGGCCGCTAACGCCAAAGCTTGTTCATCCACTTCACATTGCGGATCAACCAATACAAGCTGGCTTAACCCCATGACTTTCATTGCACGGGCTGCAGAGCCAATATTGCCTGAATGAGAGGTACCTACGAGTACGATTTTTACTTGATCCAACATCTGTGTTTGCTACCTAATTAAAAACCGCAGGATATTAACATAATTTTTTAACACACCCTAGGGCGAAGCCGTGCCCTATTCGCATTCTCGTTAATTGATGTCGTATACCAAACAATAACAACTCTTCCTTGTTGCTTTTTAGCGCAAAAAATAACCACTTCCTTTTTCGTTTATCTTTGGTATACTCGCCGCCGCTTTTATTCGTTCTTTAACATCCGTTGGGAAATTCGTATGCATCCAATGCTAAACATTGCTATTCGCGCTGCGCGAAAGGCAGGCAATCATATTGCTAAATCATTAGAAAACACAGATAAAGTAGAATCTACACTTAAAGGCACTAATGACTTTGTCACTAACGTAGACAAAGAAGCAGAATACATCATCATCGATACAATCAAGCAGTCTTACCCTGAGCACTGTATCGTTGCTGAAGAACAAGGTCTTATCGAAGGTAAAGATAAAGACGTACAATGGATCATCGACCCACTGGATGGCACTAATAACTTTGTAAAAGGTTACCCACACTTCGCTGTTTCTATTGCAGTTCGTATCAAAGGCAAAACTGAAGTTGCTTGTGTATACGATCCAATGCAAAACGAGCTATTCACGGCTCAACGTGGTGCTGGTGCACAGCTAAACAGCGCACGTATCCGTGTTACTCCGCTAAAAGACCTTCAAGGTACTGTTTTAGCAACTGGTTTCCCATTCAAGCAGAAGCAACACTCTGAGTCTTTCATCAAGATCATCGGCTCTCTATTCACTGAGTGTTCTGATTTCCGTCGTAGCGGCTCTGCTGCACTTGACCTATGTTACGTGGCTGCTGGCCGTGTTGATGGTTACTTCGAGCTAGGTCTAAAACCTTGGGATATGGCTGCTGGTGAGCTTATTGCTCGTGAAGCTGGTGCAATCCTAACTGACTTCTCTGGCGGTACTGACTACATGAAGTCTGGCAACATTGTTGCTTCTAGCGCTCGTGGCGTGAAATCTATCCTTAAGCACATTCGCGAAAACGGTAACAGCGCGATCCTTAAGTAATAGATTTTGAAGTCATACTAGCCCGTCACGCTGATGACTTTGAATAGCCCTGCTCTTTGAGCGGGGCTTTTTTATATCTGAATATCACTATTTAGGGCTGGCCATCTAAAAGCTTCCCCAATAGTTTTTCCTTTAAGTATAAAAAAACCGCTGATTGCTCAGCGGTTTTTAAACTTCGATTCTTAATCTGCCTTATGGCATTTCGTCGAACTCTGCACCTTCTTTTTCTACTTGAGGTGGCATTAAGTGCTCTTTCTGGATGCCCAGTTTTAGCGCTAGTGCCGATGCAACGTAGATAGAAGAATAAGTACCTACCGTGATACCAAGTAGCAATGCGGTTGCGAAGCCGTGAATCATAGCGCCGCCCTGAACGAACAGTGCGATAACTACGAACAACGTAGTACCAGAAGTAATCAATGTACGGCTCAATGTTTGGGTGATGGAAGCGTCCATGATGTCAGCTGGTTCACCCTTACGCATTTTGCGGAAGTTCTCACGAATACGGTCAAATACAACAATGGTATCGTTGAGCGAGTAACCGACAACCGTTAGTAGTGCTGCAACGATAGTCAGGTCAACCTCGATTTGCATGAACGAGAACACACCAAGCGTAATAATGATATCGTGCGCCAGTGCCAATACCGCACCCGCCGCAAGACGCCATTCAAAACGCATTGATACGTAGATCAGAATACAGATCAACGACACAAGTATTGCCAGACCACCAGCTTCTGTTAGCTCATCACCAACGTTTGGACCGACGAACTCAATTCGGCGCATCTCTACGCTTTCACCAGTACCATCTTTGATTGCACCAATGATTTGGTTACCCAGTGTTTCACCAGATACATCATCACGAGGACGAAGACGAACCATCACATCGCGTGCACTACCAAAGTTCTGTACTGTTGCGTCACCGAAACCTTGTGCATCCAAAGCCGTACGGATTTTTTCCAGATTAGCTGGCTTTTCAAAACCAACTTCAATCAGCGTACCGCCTGTGAAGTCCAGACCCCAGTTCAGCCATTTGGTTGACAACGTGAAGATAGAAGCAGCAATCATAAAGATTGAGAATACGAAGGCTACTTTCGACCAACGCATAAAGCCGATCGTCTTCTCTGCTTTTAGAATTTGAAACATATTAATTCCCAGCCTTAGATCGACAGTTTATCAACGCGTTTGCCACCATACAGTAGGTTCACGATACAACGTGTACCAATGATAGCGGTGAACATTGAAGTTAAGATACCGATGGATAGTGTTACCGCGAAACCTTTCACTGCACCTGTACCGACGGCAAACAAGATGATTGCAGTGATAAGTGTCGTGATGTTCGCATCGGCAATGGTACTGAACGCGTTCGCGTAACCTTGGTGAATCGCTTGCTGCGGATTGCGGCCATCGCGAATCTCTTCCCGGATACGTTCAAAGATCAGCACGTTTGCATCGACAGCCATACCAACGGTTAATACGATACCGGCGATACCTGGCAGCGTCATCGTTGCACCTGGAATCATCGACATCACACCGATAATTAGGACTAAGTTCGCCATCAGTGCGATGTTGGCAATCAGACCAAAACCACGGTAGTAAAGCAGAGTAAATAGCATTACCGCTACCATACCCCAGATACATGCCTGAATACCCATATCGATGTTTTGCTGACCCATTGATGGACCAATGGTGCGCTCTTCAACGATAGAAATAGGTGCGATTAGAGCACCTGCACGCAGTAGTAGCGCAAGGTTGTGAGCTTCTGCCGCAGAGTCGATACCGGTAATACGGAAGTTACGACCAAGCGCAGACTGAATCGTCGCTTGGTTGATGACTTCTTCGTGCTTAGTCAGGATCACTTTGCCTTCAGGCGTCTTACGGCCGCTATCTTTGTACTCAGCAAACACGGTAGCCATCAGCTTACCGATGTTCTTTTTCGAGAACGCAGACATCTTGTTACCACCTTCGCTGTCTAGCGAGATGTTAACTTGAGGACGACCATATTCATCAACACTTGAGCTTGCATCCGTGATGCTTGAACCACCCAGGATAACACGCTTTTTCAATACAACAGGACGACCATCGCGATCTTGTTTGATTTCGCTGCCAGCTGGCGCACGACCATTGGCTGCCGCTGATAAATCAGCTTTATCATCAACTTCGCGGAATTCCAGTGTTGCTGTCGCACCCAAGATTTCTTTCGCACGAGCGGTATCCTGAACACCAGGAAGCTCAACCACGATACGGCTTGCACCTTGACGTTGAACAAGTGGCTCCGCAACACCGAGTTCGTTTACACGGTTACGTAGAATAGTAATGTTTTGTTCTACTGCGTAGTTACGAATCTCTTGTAGACGTTGCTCGGTGAAAGTAGCGACAAGTGCAAAACGACCATTAGAATCAGAATCGACAAAGTTCATGTCAGGGTGATTCTTTTCTAATGTACTTTTCGCTTCAGCCAATTGCTCTTCATTACGAAGTAGTACTTCAACTGATTCATTTCCTGAAGGGCGAATAGCACGGTAACGAATCTTGGCATCGCGAAGTTCGCTACGAAACGCTTCTTCTTGCTGACCAACCAGTTTTTCCATAGCGGCATCCATATCCACTTCCATTAAGAAGTGAACACCACCACGCAGGTCAAGACCCAGTTTCAGTGGAGACGCGCCAATCGCTTCTAACCAGTCTGGAGTAGAAGGAGCAAGGTTAAGTGCAACAATTTTGTCTTTGTCAAGCGCTTCGCTGATGACATCACGGGCACTAATCTGAGTATCAGTGTCGGTAAAACGGACAAGAATTGATCCATTCTCTAGAGCAATGGATTTATGAGAGAGTTGCTCTTTATCAAGAGCAGTAGTGACAGCATCCAGCGTTGACATATCTACAGAGGCGCCACGCGCCCCTGTAACTTGAATAGCCGGATCTTCACCGTAGATATTTGGAAGTGCATATAATGCAGCGGTAATGATGGCAAAAAACACCATCAAATACTTCCATAATGGGTAACGGTTTAGCACAGCGAGGACCCTTTAGCTGTTTTATAGAGACTTAAGCGTACCTTTAGGCAGCACTGCAGTTACGAAGTCTTTTTTGATTACAACTTCATTGTTTGCATTAAGCTCGATTGAAATGAAATCATTGTCTTCAGCAATCTTAGTAATTTTACCTACTAGACCACCGCTTGTTAGGACTTCGTCACCTTTGCCCATTGAAGACATTAGGTTCTTGTGTTCTTTTACACGCTTGCTTTGTGGGCGGTAAATCATGAAGTAAAAGATCACTGCGAACATGCCAAGCATGATTAGCATTTCAAAACCGCCGCCTGCTGGTGCGCCTTCTGCTGCTGCGTGAGCCTGAGAAATAAACATTAATACATCCTCATTATATTTTATTGATAATCCAACAAATTGGGCTTTCGCAGTTAAGATTCAAGTCTGAATGTGACTAATAGAGATCACTCTCTCAAAAATAACGTGCGTTAGCCTACTTTATTAGCAAAAGCCTTTGGCGACATGCCAAAGGCTTTAATTCTTTTAAGCTTTGCTTAGTGGTGGAACTTCGCGGTCACGACGAGCGTAAAACTCTTCAACGAACTCTTCGAAACGATCTTCATCAATCGCCTTACGAATACTTTCCATCAAGCGCTGGTAGTAGCGCAGGTTGTGAATGGTATTCAGACGAGCACCCAGAATTTCATTACAACGCTCTAGGTGGTGAAGATACGACTTGCTGTAGTTTTGACAAGTGTAACAGTCACAGTGCGGATCTAGCGGTGTTGTATCCGTTTTATGTTTCGCATTACGGATCTTGATCACACCACCAGTCACAAACAGGTGACCATTACGCGCGTTACGCGTTGGCATTACACAGTCAAACATGTCGATACCGCGGCGTACACCTTCTACTAAATCTTCTGGTTTGCCAACACCCATTAAGTAACGAGGTTTGTCTTCTGGCAATTGTGGGCAGGTATGCTCAAGAATACGGTGCATGTCTTCTTTCGGCTCACCAACAGCAAGACCACCAACTGCATAACCATCAAAACCGATTTCTGTTAAGCCTTTTACAGAAACATCGCGCAAGTCTTCGTAAACACCACCCTGAACAATACCGAACAGGTTATTTGGGTTTTCTAGCTTATCGAAGTGGTCGCGTGAACGTTGAGCCCAACGAAGTGACATTTCCATCGATTTTTTCGCTTCGTCGTGTGTCGCTGGGTATGGCGTACACTCATCGAAGATCATCACGATATCAGAACCCAGGTCTTTTTGGATTTCCATCGACTTTTCTGCGTCCATGAAAATCTTGTCACCGTTTACGGGGTTACGAAAATGCACACCTTGTTCAGTGATGGTACGCATTTTACCCAAGCTGAATACCTGGAAACCGCCTGAATCAGTAAGAATAGGGCCATGCCAGTTCATGAAATCATGCAGGTCACCGTGCATTTTCATTACTTCTTGACCAGGACGTAGCCATAGGTGGAATGTGTTACCTAGCAGAATTTCTGCGCCTGTACCTTTTACTTCTTCAGGCGTCATACCTTTAACGGTACCGTATGTACCTACTGGCATAAACGCTGGAGTTTGCACAGTGCCACGTTCGAAAGTCAATTGACCACGACGAGCAGTGCCGTTTTTCTTTTTAAGATCGAATTTTAATTTCACGATGCCTCCGGATGTCAGAGAAACAGTCTGACGATATTTTCGGGGTAATCCCCACTAAGGAGCGGTCGCCTTTCCTTGCGAGAGACAAAGCCGATGTTCTGCTTTATTTCCTAGCCTACTGCTAGCACTCGTAAATCTATTTTTAACTACGCAGTTTTCTTCTTGATGAACATTGAGTCACCGTATGAGAAAAAGCGATATTTATTTTCTACCGCATGCTTATAGGCATTCATGGTGTTGTCATAGCCTGCAAACGCACTCACCAACATGATCAAGGTTGATTCTGGTAGGTGGAAGTTAGTGATCAGACAATCTACCAGCTGGTATTCGTAACCTGGGTAGATAAAGATCTCGGTATCACCAAAGAACGGAACCAATTCGGTACCCTTTTTCAGCGCATCTTGCGCCGCACTCTCTAGCGAGCGAACTGAAGTCGTACCCACTGCAATGATGCGACCGCCACGAGCCTTAGTTGCATGAATCGCATCCACAACTTCTTGTGGTACTTCTACATACTCGGCATGCATGTGGTGATCATTGATATTGTCGACTTTAACTGGCTGGAACGTACCAGCACCGACATGCAAGGTAACATACGCAAACTCGGCACCTTTTGCTTTGATTTTGTCTAAAAGCACATCATCAAAGTGTAGACCTGCTGTTGGCGCAGCTACTGCACCCGGCTTTTGGTTATAAACCGTTTGGTAGCGTTCTTTATCGGCGTCTTCATCTGGGCGGTCGATGTACGGTGGAAGCGGCATGTGGCCGATTTCTTCCAGAATCTCCAGAACCGTCTTATCAGAGTTAAACTTCAGCTCAAATAGTGCGTCGTGACGAGCCACCATTTCAGCAGCATATTCATCGTTCTCGCCAACAATAATGGTTGTGCCTGGCTTTGGTGACTTTGAGCAGCGAACATGCGCTAAGATGCTCTTTTCATCCAGCATACGCTCCACCAGCACCTCTAGCTTACCGCCAGACTCTTTACGGCCAAACATACGTGCAGGAATAACACGGGTATTATTGAAAACCACTAGGTCACCCGGTTGAACTTGATCCAACACATCGGTAAATGTGCCATCAACAATCTCACCAGTATTGCCGTCCATTTGTAGTAGTCGGCTGGCAGTACGCTCCGGCTGTGGGTAGCGAGCGATGAGTTCATCTGGAAGGTCGAAATGGAAATCTGATACTTGCATGTTACTTGTCTTATATATTGGTCAAATCACGTCTAATACGACGATAAAATTGCGACGAGTTTTTCGCAGCAGACTAGTATATGGTTAGATGCTGCAATAGCAAGTGAATCCCCAGAATATCGCTGTAAAAGCTGCCTTAAAGAGTGTAATAAACAGTGAAATTAGAAGGTATGCAGGCAATAAAAAAGCAGCGTTCATCGCTGCTTTTCTATTGAAGCTTGAAGAACAAGCTTTAGGTGTTTTGTTGTCTACGCCATGCTAGCAGTCCCAACAAGGATAAGAAGCCAAAGTTGAGACTACCACCGCCGTCACTCGTGTCTCTGAAGTTACAATTATTGGTCGCAATACCGTCGTTACAGTCATCGGTATTACCGTCTTCGATATCAGTAATAAACTCAGGTTCAATAATGTAACGGCTTGGTGGGCCATCAGCCGTAATGTATGACTGCACCCAGTCATAATACTGACTGACTTTGGTATAAAAGCTCGGAATAGTCAGTGAGCCACAGGTCGGCAAAATCAACGGCGCACCGCTCACAATGCCAATTTGTTTTCCAGTTGTAATATCCACAAGCGGACCGCCGCTATCCCCTTTACACGCCGAATTTCCATATTGAGTGCGGCTCTCCTCTTCCAGAACAGTGTTGAAAGTGGGCAGCGTACAGATTTTTGTAACGTTTTTGCGGGAGTTAATTGTCCCAGGGAAGCTGCTGCCAATTTCCAAACGTTCATAGCATTTATCCATTGGCAAAAAGCCAATCGCCGTCTTTTTCAATGTTATTGAAGCTTCATCTGCCATTGGCTTTGTCGCCCCCCAGCCAAAAACTTGCACATTAGCGGTTCGCTGATTGGTTTCATAGTTGTCGTTCCAATCCGCAGTAAGCCGAGCTTCTATGTCGACCATATCTTCTTTGGTCGCGAGGTTCGCAAAGGTGGCGTTGTTAACGGGGCGAGTCAGATACAACAACGCAATATCGCTGTCTAATGCGGTCTGAATAGGTTTGGCGTCACCGTCACTGTCTATTTCAGCTTTCGCTATACGAGTGTATTTGGGATGCACGACTACGTGAGAAACCGAGTAATAGTTATCGATACTGGTGTCGTTTAGATCATAGACCTTCGCGGTAACGGCGAGTTCTCCTGGTTGAGTAACGTAGTAGCTCGCTTCGTCGGCTCCCTCCCCTATCACCACGCAGTGCGCTGCAGTCAACACCCATTGCTCGGTTAACAGGGTGCCACCACAAATCGGAAACTCAGCCATATTGCTGGCTCGAATTGACACTCGATCAGCCGGATTGGTTTCCTCTTGCCCCAGAATAATGGCATGCGCCGATTGCACACTTAGTGCAGTAGCCACTATCGCTAATAGTTTTTTGTACATAGTCGTCTTCAATTTAGTAAGCCTGAGCTTATCTTCTTCGACAGACCTAACAGGGAACATCGGACAAATAAAAATGTGCGATTCAATTCATTGGATTACATTTTCCGCACATTCAATATCAGGTAGAAATGCAAACTCGGTCGCACAGAAATCAACCAACGGCAAGTGACAAAATTATAGATAATTCATTCATTGCTTAGCCAAAATATGATGTTATTTCATCGTTCTATTTAATTGATAAAAAACGGGGTGGCTCTCAGATATACAGCAAAATATTCTCTATATTTAAGTAAGGACAATGCTGCTGGAGGTTTCTATGATCAAGGTTGAAGACATGATGACTCGCCACCCTCATACCCTGTCGAAAGCGCATACCTTGCGTGACGCAAAAGAGATGATGGAGGCGCTTGATATTCGACACATTCCGGTTGTTGATGCCAATACACATTTACAAGGCTTGGTAACTCAACGCGATATTCTTGCGGCTCAAGAATCTAGTTTACACCCGGATCAGGCTGAACAATCTTTTACCCTCGATACGCCTCTCGAAAAAATGATGCACACCAATATCATGACTGCTGAACCGCGTGCCGGTTTAAAAGAGAGTGCCATCTATATGCAAAAGCACAAAGTTGGCTGTTTACCTGTTGTGAATAAAGGGCAATTAGTCGGCATTATCACAGACAGTGATTTTGTGACCATTGCAATTAATTTGCTCGAACTTCAAGAAGAAGTTGAACCAGAAGAAATCGAGCCAGACGAAGAAACACAATAACACCTGCATTGTGTCTAAGTTGGTTTGGTTGGGGCTGAGAATCGATCCGCTCATAAGATAAAAAAAGAGCGGCAATAATGCCGCTCAATATGCCACTACTGGCGTCGTTTTGGGAAATCGAAATTTTGCCTAAGTAAGAAATTTGCCTAACTAATTAAAATTGGTCTTCTTCAGTCGAACCCGTTAGTGCCGTAACTGATGAGTTACCACCTTGGATCGTATTGGTCATTCTGTCGAAGTAACCTGTACCAACTTCTTGCTGGTGAGCTACGAATGTGTAACCTTTTTCTGCAGCCTGGAACTCTGGGCGCTGTACTTTCTCAACGTAGTGACGCATACCTTCACCTTGAGCATAAGCATGTGCCAGTTCAAACATGTTGAACCACATGTTGTGAATTCCCGCTAGAGTAATGAACTGGTACTTGTAGCCCATGTCTGCAAGCTCTTGCTGGAATTTAGCAATTGTCTCTGCATCCAGGTTTTTCTCCCAGTTGAACGATGGAGAACAGTTGTAAGCTAGCAGCTGTTCTGGGTACTCTGCGTGAATCGCTTCTGCAAACTTACGCGCTTCTTCCAGACAAGGCGTTGCTGTTTCACACCAGATCAAATCTGCGTATGGTGCGTAAGCAAGACCACGAGAGATTGCTTGGTCAATGCCAGCACGTACACGGTAGAAACCTTCTTGAGTACGCTCACCTTCGATAAAGTCTTTATCGTATGGGTCGCAATCTGACGTTAGTAGGTCTGCTGCGTTCGCATCAGTACGAGCGATAACGAGTGTTGTTGTACCTGCTACGTCTGCAGCCAGACGAGCCGCAACCAGTTTTTGTACCGCTTCTTGAGTCGGAACCAGAACTTTACCGCCCATGTGACCACACTTCTTCACTGAAGCAAGTTGGTCTTCGAAGTGAACGCCCGCCGCACCTGCTTCAATCATAGATTTCATCAGTTCGTAAGCATTTAGTACACCACCAAAGCCCGCTTCAGCATCCGCTACGATAGGTAGGAAGTAATCGATACCACCTTCGTCTTCTGGAGACTTGCCGCCAGCCCACTGAATTTGGTCAGCACGACGGAAAGAGTTGTTGATACGCTTAACAACAGAAGGTACTGAATCTACTGGGTATAGCGATTGGTCTGGGTACATTGTTGATGCAGTGTTGTTATCTGCAGCAACCTGCCAACCAGAAAGGTAAATCGCTTCGATACCTGCTTTTGCTTGTTGAACCGCTTGGCCGCCAGTTAGCGCGCCCAGACAGTTAACGTAGCCCTTTTTCGCGCTACCGTTGACCAGTGACCACAATTTGTCTGCACCACGCTGTGCAATTGTGTTTGCAGGAACCATAGAGCCACGAAGTTCAACAACTTCTTCAGCAGTGTAAGTACGTTTCACGTTTTTCCAGCGTGGATTCGTTGCCCAGTCTTTTTCTAGAGCTTCAATTTGTTGGCGGCGAGTTAATGTCATTGGTCTATCCCTCTTTATAATTTGCACTTTTCGTATGTGCGTTGAGTTCTCGTTCTCAGGCAGTACATCCTTATCTGCCGTCAAATTTCTTCACGTTATTGGTTTTGTATTGTTTTCTGGTATTCGTATTCTTAGTCCAAGTAGTCATAACCTGGAATGGTTAAGAAGTTCGTTAGCTCATCGCTGGTTGTCAGCTTCGCCATCAATTGCGCAGCTTCCTCAAAGCGACCGGCTTGATAACGCTCTTCTCCGATTTCTTGTTTCACAACTTCTACTTCTTCTTTCAGGTAGGATTCGAACAGCTCTTTTGTGACTTGTTGGCCGTTATCCAGCGACTTACCATGTTGAATCCACTGCCAGATCGAAGCGCGAGAAATCTCTGCGGTAGCGGCATCTTCCATCAAGCCGTAGATTGGCACACAACCATTGCCTGAAATCCAAGCTTCAATGTATTGCAGCGCAACACGAATGTTATGACGCATGCCCTGTTCTGTACGCTCGCCTTCACAAGGCTCAAGCAATTCAGCAGCGGTAATAGGCGCGTCTTCAGAGCGGCTGACTTCCAGCTGATTTGAACGCTCGCCAAGGATATTGCTGAATACTTCCATTGCAGTATCTGCCAGGCCTGGGTGAGCAACCCAAGTTCCGTCGTGGCCATTGTTCGCTTCCAATGACTTATCGTTATGAATCTTATCCAGAACCTTCTGGTTCTCTTCCTGGTCTTTTGCAGGAATGAAAGCTGCCATGCCGCCCATCGCAAACGCACCGCGTTTATGACAAGTACGTACCAGTAGTCGTGAGTAGGCATTTAGGAACGGCTTATCCATCGTCACAACCTGACGGTCAGGTAGTACGCGGTCTGGGTGGTTCTTTAATGTTTTGATGTAGCTGAAAATGTAATCCCAGCGGCCACAGTTCAGACCTACGATATGCTCTTTAAGCGAAAACAGAATCTCATCCATTTCAAACACAGCAGGCAGAGTCTCGATAAGCACCGTCGCTTTGATAGTGCCAGTTTCTAGACCAAAGTATTCTTCGGTGAAATGGAACACTTCACTCCACCACTTCGCTTCGTGGTGAGATTGCAGCTTAGGAATGTAGAAGTAAGGGCCGCTGCCTTTTTGTAGTAGCGTTTTGTAGTTGTTGTAGAAGTACAACGCGAAATCAAACAGTGCGCCTGGAATGATCTGACCGTGCCACGTAACGTGTTTTTCTTTTAAATGAAGGCCGCGTACACGGCAGATCAACACCGCTGGGTCGTCTGCCAGCTGATAATGCTTACCGTTGCCAGGATTGGTGTAACTGATGGTGCCATTTACGGCATCACGCAGGTTCACCTGACCATCCAATACCTTGGTCCAAGCTGGAGACATCGAGTCTTCGAAGTCTGCCATAAATACTTTTACGTTCGCATTCAGAGCGTTAATCACCATTTTACGATCCGTTGGACCTGTGATTTCTACTCGGCGATCTTGCAGATCTTGCGGAATCCCTAAGATCTTCCAGCTTCCTTCACGAATGTCTTGTGTTTCTGGCAAAAAGTCTGGCAGTTCACCCGCATCGATGCGTGCTTGTTTTTCTTCTCGAGCTTGCAGCAGTTGTTCTACACGTCCGGCATATTTTTCACAAAGCAGTGATAAGAAGGTTTGGGCCTCTGAAGGGAAAATTGCCTGATGTTCCGGAGCAAGTGCACCAGTAACCTCAAGCATGCCTTGGGTCTGCTTCGTTGGTTGTGTTTTTTGTTCTGTCTGAGCAAGCATAATCATTCATCCTTAACGTGCTTTATCAATCTTGGGCAGTCAGCGAAAAGCTACATTTGTAAGTTACGAACAACAAACTACATCCTGAATATTTGTGTTCATCTCTTGAGGCCGTGTCTAGAGATTGCGTAAAAATGAGTGCGTTTGCAATCTAGACATAAGTCTTACCGGCCGTTAATTAAGCTATATCAACAAAGGGTTTAGAGGAACCCCCAAGATAAACAAAAGTTGAAATTCGAAGTTTTATTCGGCGCGGATCAAACGGTTGATTTTTGATGGTGTTTTGTAAGTTATTACGTAATTAAATTACATGATTTTTTTGATACAAATGTCACTTCAAACAGGTGTATGAATAGTTTGGTAGGGAGGAGATCCTTGTATTCACAAGGGTGGGCGCTAAGAATTCAAACAAAGATTAAACACTATGCATAAGTAGATGTGTAAAATTAACATTGTAAAATTTCACTATTTTATGAAATCTTCATCAAAGAAAAGCTGTAAAATTTTACAAGTCAAAGTTTACGAACAGCATAAAATGCTAAAAAGCACACCATTTACAGTGTGCTTTTGGAAGGATATCAGGACAGATTAGGCTAATACTAATAGCTAAAGCAGTTCAGAAACGACATCTGCAAGCTGATTAAAGGTGTTCGTACGTGACGAACTTGGACGCCAGACCAAACCAATTTCTCGATAGGCTTGTGTACCTGGTGGGTCGATAACCACTAAATTTTGGTTATGTAGCAGTCCGTGCTCAATGGCCATCTGAGGAATAAAAGTCGTCCCCAGACCGTTAGCCACCATTTGTACCAAGGTATGTAGACTTGTCGCCGTGAATGGATTGATTTTTTCTTTGTCCGTTAATTTACACGCAGAGACCGCATGTTCCGTGAGACAGTGTTCTTTCTCTAGAAGAAATACCGACTCATCTGGCAGATCCGCATAACGAATAGGTACCGGTACTGATGACGCTTGGCTTGCACTGATCACCATGCGGAATGGGTCTTTACCGACCACTCGGCTTTCCATTCCCTCAATTTCTACTGGTAACGCCAATATCAGCACATCCAACTCTCCATGCCTGAGGGCCTGTAACAAGTTGCTTGTCGTATCTTCTCTCAGTAGCAGGTTGAGTTGTGGGAAACGATAATTAACTTCCTGAACCAGATCACTCAGCAAAAAAGGAGCAATGGTTGGGATGCAACCGACTTTTAGCTGCCCCTGCATATCATCGCCCTGGCACATCCGTCCTAGCTCAACTAAGTCCTGTCCTTTCGCCAGCAGTTCACGACCGCGCTTCACGACCATTTCACCAGTTTGAGTGAAAACCAACGGGCTTTTTTTATCTTTCTTTTCATATAAAGGACAGCCAATCAAATCTTCTAGATTCTGAATGCCTTTACTGAGGGTAGACTGGCTGACAAAACAACGAACAGCCGCATCGCTAAAATGGCGTGTTTCATGTAATGTCACCAGATAATACAGCTGCTTTAAACTAGGCCACTTATTCATAATTTTATTACTACCTACCACTACGGAAGTGATCAAGTTAAGAGTTTTGTGATTATCGCTTTTTTCGATTAACTCAATCTATTTAATTCGCTTTTTTCAATACTACAATCTGTACTATAGTTTGTCTCGATTTAATACGGACCAGGACGGCATAACTCTATTCGTCTTGGAACAAACCATACTTTTTAGGAGCAAAAAAATGGTACTAGTAGGTCGTCAAGCCCCTGATTTTACTGCTGCAGCTGTTCTAGGTAACGGTGAAATCGTTGATAACTTCAACTTTGCAGAATTCACTAAAGGTAAGAAAGCCGTTGTGTTCTTCTACCCACTAGATTTCACTTTCGTTTGCCCATCTGAGCTAATCGCATTCGACAACCGTCTAGCTGATTTCCAAGCTAAAGGCGTTGAAGTAATCGGCGTTTCTATCGATTCTCAGTTCTCTCACAACGCATGGCGTAACACTGCAATCGCAGATGGCGGTATCGGTCAAGTTAAGTACCCACTAGTTGCTGACGTTAAGCACGAAATCTGTAAAGCTTACGACGTTGAGCACCCAGAAGCAGGCGTTGCTTTCCGTGGTTCTTTCCTAATCGACGAAGAAGGTACTGTACGTCACCAAGTAGTTAACGACCTACCACTAGGCCGTAACATCGACGAAATGCTACGTATGGTTGACGCTCTTAACTTCCACCAGAAGCACGGCGAAGTATGTCCTGCACAGTGGGAAGAAGGTAAAGCAGGTATGGACGCATCTCCAAAAGGTGTTGCAGCGTTCCTATCTGAGTACGCTGGTGACCTAGCGTAATCAACTAGACCTCACCCAAGCTCAACGGGTGAAATGGTTGGATATATATAAAGCAAAAGCTATAGCGGAAAACCGCAAACGCCAATCAGTCTAAGTAAAGTCTTATAAAAGCCCAGGGCATCTGCTCTGGGCTTTCTTTTTTCACTTTATAAACACAAACGAGGTAATGCCCTAGCGCTAACTTTACCTCTATTTCCCGAAGCGACCGTACAGATTCTCGCTCTTGTCCTTGTTACTATTTATCTAGAACATGCATTTGAGAAAACCACATGATTACTCAATTAGAAGTCTGTATCGACAACATTGAATCTCTCCACCATGCCATTTCTGGTGGTGCTACGCGTATTGAACTCTGCTCCTCACTTGCTTTAGGCGGACTAACCCCGAGTTGCGGTTTTATGCAGCAAGCAGCAAAGCTTTCCACGGTTCCCGTCTACGCCATGATTCGCCCACGTCAGGGAGACTTTCTCTATAACCAACAAGAAATCGAAATGATGCGTTGGGATATCGAAGCGGCATACCAGGCAGGCTTAAACGGGGTGGTTCTCGGCGTACTGACTCAAGACGGTGATATTCATATTCAGTATGCGACAGCTTTGTGTGAATTTGCGCTGGCGCTCGGATTAGGCGTTACATTCCACCGAGCTTTTGATCAGTGCCGTAACGCAGAGCAAGCTCTGGAGGATGTCATAAGCTTAGGTTGTGAGCGTATATTGACATCTGGGCTGGCACCATCAGCGCCTGCAGGCAGCGAAGTGATTAAATCATTAGTACGACAAGCGAATGGACGCATTCATATCATGGCTGGCGCTGGCATTAATGCTGATAACGTACGCGCTTTAGTAGAGAGGACTCTCGTACAAGAAGTGCACCTTTCAGGCAATAGTACACGCCCAAGTGAGATGAACTTTATCGCCGAACAGAGCAAAATGGGCGCATCCGATGTTGATGATTTTGCGATTCCTGTTACCAGTACAGGCGCCATTGCCAGCGTGGTCTCAGCTCTCAAATAAAAGCCTAGATACTCCGCCACCTGCAATTGAATGCTAACATATTGATAATCAAGGATTGAGGAATGAAGTATGTCTAAGCTGAAAAACAAGGAATACGAAAAAGAGCTCAAAAAGCTGCAAATCGAACTGGTTAAGCTTCAGGAATGGGTTAAACACAAAGGATTAAAAGTCGTTGTCCTGTTCGAAGGTCGAGATGCAGCGGGAAAAGGTGGAGTCATCAAGCGAATTACCGAGAAGCTCAACCCGCGTGTATGTCGCGTCGTCGCTCTACCTGCTCCAACAGAGAAAGAAAAAACACAGTGGTATTTTCAACGTTATGTCACGCATTTGCCTTGCGCCGGGGAGATAGTCTTGTTTGACCGCAGTTGGTATAACCGCGCTGGCGTTGAAAAAGTAATGGGCTTTTGCTCTGCGGATGAATACGAAGAATTCCTGCGTTCTTGTCCTGAATTTGAGCGTATGCTGCAGCGCTCAGGCATCATCTTGATCAAATATTGGTTCTCCGTCTCAGATGAAGAGCAGGAGAAGCGATTCCTTGGGCGTATTAACACGCCGATAAAACGCTGGAAGTTCAGCCCGATGGATTTAGAATCCCGCCACCGCTGGGCCGAATACTCAGAAGCGAAAGATAAGATGTTTGCCTATACCGACACCAAAAACTGTCCTTGGTGGGTTGTGCCATCGGATTCTAAAAAGAAAGCTCGGCTAAATTGCATCAGCCATCTTTTGAGTCAGATTGATTACAAATCACTTGAATATCCACCCGTTGAGCTTCCTGAGCTCAACAAAGAAGGTTACGTCAGAGCGCCAATCGACGATCAAACCTTTGTGCCAGATAAGTATTAGTCTTTCAGTTAAGATAAAAAAGACCAGCTCTATGCTGGTCTTTTTGTTGATTCGATTTCATTTACTTCAAGACATCATCGATGCTCTGATCACCAAGGTGTCTCACATCTTTACCTTTTACGAAGTAGATGATGTATTCACAGATGTTCTGACAGCGGTCTCCCACTCGCTCGATAGCTCGTGCTGACCACATCACCTGCAGAATATGTGGAATGTTTTTTGGATCTTCCATCATATAAGTCATTAACTGACGGATTACCGCTTCATATTCCGCATCGAGTTTATCATCCTGCTTGTGTACTTCGGCAGCGGCTTCCACATCCATACGTGCAAACGCATCAAGTACCTGATGCAGCATTTGAATCGCCTGACGGCAAAGTGGCTCTAACGACACCTGGAACTGGCGTTCTTTAGATGAAGGGCTTTCTATTGCGACATAAGCAATGCGCGTTGCTACATCTCCAATGCGCTCTAAATCGGTGATCGTTTTGATGATGGCCATGATTAAGCGCAAGTCTTTCGCTGTCGGCTGACGTTTGGCGATAATACGAGTACACGCATCATCGATAGACACTTCCATCGCATTCACTTTGTGGTCATCACGCACAACCTTTCGCGCAAGCTCGATATCTTCTTTATTTAAGGCTTGAATAGCATACGACAGCTGCTGCTCAACCAAACCACCCATAGTTAAAACATGAGTACGAATCGATTCTAGCTCTACGTTAAATTGTCCTGAAATATGACGTCCAAAGTGCATAATTGTCCTTCTGTTTAATCTCGTCGCAGGCCTTAGCCGTAACGACCGGTAATGTAATCTTCAGTCTGAGTCTTGACCGGTGACGTGAAGATTGAGTCGGCATCGGAATACTCTATTAGCTTACCCATGTGAATGAATGCCGTATGGTCGCTAACTCGCGCCGCTTGCTGCATGTTGTGGGTAACAATAACCACAGTATATTGAGTTTTTAGCTCATTGATAAGCTCCTCAATAGTCAAAGTGGAGATTGGATCAAGTGCTGATGTCGGTTCATCCAATAAAAGGACTTCTGGCTCAATCGCGATTGCACGAGCGATGACCAAACGTTGCTGCTGACCGCCTGACAAACCAAATGCGTTCTCATGCAAACGGTCTTTCACTTCATCCCACAAAGCCGCTGAACGCAAAGAACGTTCAACCGCGTCATCCAAAGAGCGGCTATTCTTCACTCCTTGTAAGCGAAGTCCATAGACCACATTTTCGTAGATCGATTTAGGAAATGGATTTGGTCGCTGGAAGACCATACCAACGCGGCGTCTGAGCGTTGCTACATCAACATTAGGATGATAGACATTCTTGCCATGCAGACGCACTTCTCCAGTGACCTTACAACCTTCAACTAAATCGTTCATGCGGTTAATACAACGCAACAGAGTCGATTTACCACAGCCTGATGGTCCGATAAACGCCGTTACTCTGCCTTTAGGAATGCGCATTGAGATATCATGTAACGCCTGCGTTTGTCCGTAGAAAAGATTAAGGTTCTCTATTGAGATGGCTGTCTGTTCATCCGTCAGGTTATACACGTCTAACGGTGGCTCATAACCCAATGTATTATCAAAATTAAACATACTTAATCTTGTCCTAACGTTCTGTATTTTTCACGCAAGTCATTACGAATACTGATTGCTGTTAAGTTTAGTCCGACAATCACAGTAATGAGCAGGAAAGAGGTGGCGTACACCAGCGGACGCGCTGCTTCAATATTGGAGGTCTGGAAGCCGACATCATAAATATGGAAGCCCAAGTGCATGAACTTTCGGTCTAAGTGTACATACGGAAACTGTCCATCAACGGGTAAGCTCGACGCTAACTTCACGACTCCCACCAGCATCAATGGTGCTACCTCACCCGCTGCACGAGCGATTGCCAGTATGAGTCCGGTAATAATCGCCGGCGTCGCCATCGGTAAAATCACACGCCAAAGCGTTTCAAATTGGGTTGCTCCTAGCGCTAATGAACCATGACGAACAGAGCTTGGAATCCGAGTTAATCCTTCTTCTGTCGTCACAATAACGACTGGAAGCGTTAACACGGCTAAGGTTAACGCAGACCACAACAAGCCTGGCGTACCAAAGGTCGGTGCTGGTAACTTCTCGCTATAGAACAGGTTATCGATCGAACCACCGATGGTGTAAACGAAAAATCCTAAACCAAAGACGCCATAAACAATCGACGGAACACCAGCCAGGTTAATAACCGCAATCCGAATTACTCGTGTCAACGCATTGTTCTTGGCGTATTCATGCAGGTAGATCGCCGCAATCACGCCCAACGGCATGACGATGATCGACATAATGAGCACTAAGAAAACCGTGCCAAAAATTGCAGGGAAAACACCGCCTTCCGAATTAGACTCGCGCGGATCGTCCGATAAAAACTTCCAGACCTGCTTGCCCCAGTGCGCAACTTTTCCTGGCAGCGACATTTGGTTTGGATACCAGTAGTCCAGAATATCTTCGAGTGGAATCGAGACTTGTTCACCAGTCATGTCTTCGACAATCAGAGCATAGCCAGATAGCTGTAAACGAAGACCATCAAGCTGCAAGTCCAGACTCGCCAACTCTTGCTCTATTTGTTCCTTTTGCTTCTGGTTATCCGCTAAAAACGCATCGGTAATAGAGTTGTTCAGTTCATGTTTGCGCTTGTTCAGGCGCAATTGTTCCAACTGCCAGCCGAGATCCTGGAGTTGATTGACCACCAGCGAATCGATCTCATGACGCAATGTTTCCGCGTCATCTATCTTTTCGTCAAGTATCGTCCGAATATCTTTGTCATATCGCTTGTCTCCATCCTGGAAGGCAAGCATTTTGCCAAAGAAATATCCCCCGCTGCTGCGTTCGATAACCGCTAACTCTTCAGGTGTGGTCGGTTCATCCAACTGCATTTGTAACACTGAAATGAAGTCCGCTGGATAAAGCTCTCGGTTGGCAATTTTAATACTCAAACGAGTGGCAAAATCCTCATCTTCATCGAGTTTCTGCGCGGCCTCTTCTGGTAGGTAACTTTTGGGAACAAAGCTTCGCTCGTAAACCTGACCAATGAGTTTACTGTTTTCCTGCAGCACTTCACCCTGCACAGGTGTCAGCGCCGCCACATTCCATTGATACAAGGGTGCAGGCCAGAAAAAGGTTAACCCTTTCCAGCCTATAAGCAGGAGCAAACCTAAAACGGAGAGCAAACTGATACTCACCGCTCCGCCCGTTAGCCATATCCAAGGTGCGCCTGAACGAATCCAATTTAACACGCGATTACTCGCTCTTTGCTCAAACTACTATTACAACGCACGGTACTTATCTCTCAATCTTTGACGGACAAACTCGGCAAGCGCATTCACCGCAAAAGTAAATAAAAACAATATTAATGCAGCAAGGAACAGCAGGCGGAAATGCGTACTGCCTACTTCTGATTCTGGCAACTCAACCGCAATCGTTGCCGACAAGCTGCGCATTCCCTCTAAGATGTTCCAATCCATTAGTGGTGTGTTGCCCGTCGCCATTAGCACGATCATGGTTTCACCTACAGCACGCCCTAACCCCATCATAATGGCAGAGAAAATACCAGGACTCGCTGTCAGCAGAACCACATAAATCAGGGTCTGCCATGGTGTCGCTCCCAAGGCTAAAGAGCCATCCGACAAGTGCTTTGGCACCGAGAAAATCGCATCCTCAGCAATAGTGAAAATCGTTGGTATAACCGCAAACCCCATCGCAAGCCCGACGACCAATGCATTACGCTGATCAAAACCAATACCATGTTCCGTCAAGAACAAGCGCATATCACCACCGAAGAAACTCTGCTCGATAGTTGGAGATAGCCATACACCCAATACAATCAGCACCAACAATACCGGCATCAGTACTAAAGCATGCCAACCATTTGGCAGCCTATTTCTTAGCGACTGCGGGAGTAAAGCCCAAAGCCCACCCATGATCATAGTACTCAGCGGCAATATAAAGAGCATCACCACAACCGTAATCAAATGGTCTTCGACAATTGGAGCAAACCAGAGTCCGGCAAGGAAACCGATGATCACGGTCGGAAGCGCTTCCATTAGTTCTATCGACGGCTTAACCACTCTTCGCATGCGCGGTGACATAAAGTAAGCGGTATAAATTGCCCCTAATACCGCCAGCGGCACTGAGAACAACATGGCAAACATCGCAGCCTTAATTGTACCAAACGCGATTGGCACCAGGCTGAACTTCGCTTCAAAGTCATCACTTGCCGACGTCGATTGCCAGACAAATTCCGGTTCGGGATACCCTTCATACCACACCTCTTGCCACAGAGAAGAGAGCGACACTTCCGGATATGGGTTGTCTACAACGGCAATATCAAGCTCATCATCTTGCCAAGTAATTAAGTAACGTTCATTACTCGACATCGCGGCTAAAGCGGGCGCTTGCTGATAGGCGCGCTTAAATAACACCAATTTTTCACTGGTGGTGTAATGACTTTGCACGGTGCCATTGGTGTAAAAGCTATAGAACCCTTTGCGGTGAGAGTCTGGTAACAAATACTTGAGCTCTGAAGCCAGCTTAAAACTACGAATGTAAGTCAGCGTTCGATTGTCTCCCTGAAGCGTATCGAACCATTGAGAAACCGTGCCATCATTATGGGTGACAAGCAGAGAATAGGCGCCAGATAACAAATCGATATTTCGTACCGAATGCTTGCTATCGCCTTGTGTCAGGTCAATGACCTCACGTACTACAAACGTGAACTTTTCTTTCTTCAAAATGATCAGCTCTGAACCATCTCGCAGATACAGCGTCTCCCCTCCTGGGGTTAGCAAGATTTGATCGGGAGAGTTGAAGCCGGCAGAAAAGGTAAAATCAATCGTAGTTGGCTCGTCACCCAACAAAGAAGATGAGAACTGCCAACGCGCGTGAACCTGACCACTTTGAGTTTGCCAGACAATCGTTGGTGCTTGTTCGGAAGCACTGAAAGCAAACTGAACCACAGGATCGGAGGCGTCGGTTAAAGCCAGATTCATACTGGTGTGGAACGCGACGATCTCTGGTGGACGCGCATTCTCTTTTAAAGTCGCATTAAACTCAGGTTTGAATATATGTACTTGCCCTTCTTCATCGACCAGACCGTACCAACCTCGGCCCGGCGCTGATTGAGAAAAAGAATTAGGATGAGTGACGAGTTTCTTCGAGTACACTGGAGACGATGCAGTCTCATCCATCGAGAGGAATTGAGCCACACCATCATCGGAAAGAACAAAAGCCAGTTGGGCATAATCATCAACAGAAATCGCTAACGGCTTACCTACCTGAACGCTTCTGGACGCTTGATTTGTCTCTATTTTCGCATCCGAAAACAGAGGAATAATAACCATAGCGAGATAAACAAAAATCAAAATCAGCGCAGCCAGTACGCCCACTCCACCTGTCGTCACTGCAAGCCTGACCAAACGATCTTTAATCAGTCGCTTCTTATCTTTTTCCTGCAATGAAAACTCGGCTTGTGCCATTTATCTCTCTACCTTTTTTTACTCAGTACCAGAATATGTCTTTTAGATGACAATTATATTACAGATCACATTAACCAACTGAAAAGAAAACAACTCTGGAACCCAACAAGCATGCTGAAATAAAACTGTAACAAAAATCTCATAATGTTCTCATTCAACTATATTTTCCTTGATGAATATGCAAATTTCACCTTTTGGCTAGGTAAGATAATGAGCACTGAAAAACTATATGTAGAAAAAGAGCTTAGTTGGTTGTCTTTTAATGAACGAGTATTGCAAGAAGCCGCAGACAAAACGGTTCCATTGATCGAGCGAATTCGATTTCTGGGGATCTTTTCCAACAACCTTGATGAATTCTATAAAGTCCGTTTTGCGGACGTAAAACGCAGAATCTTAATCAATCAGGAGCGTGGAGGAAATGACAGTTCCAAACGCCTGCTGTCAAGGATGCAAGCGAAAGCCTTCAAGCTTAACGAAAAATTCGACGAACTTTACAGTGAATTAATACGAGAAATGGCTCGACGTCGCATTTTCTTGGTGAACGAACAGCAACTTGATGAAGTGCAACAAAAGTGGATAACCAAATACTTCCGTAACGAAGTTATGCCACATATTACGCCGCTTCTGATGAAAGACGAAATCGACGTCCTGCAATTCCTCAAGGACGAATACGCTTATATCGCCGTAGAGTTGCGCAAAGAACAACACTCACAGTACGCACTGATCGAAATTCCAACCGATCACTTGCCTCGCTTCGTGATGGTTCCTGAGCAAAAAGGCAAACGCCGTAAGACCATCATTTTACTCGATAACATTATTCGCTACTGCTTAGACGAACTGTTTAAGGGCTTCTTCGACTATGACGAGTTGAGTGGCTATGCCATGAAGATGACACGGGATGCGGAGTATGACTTACGTAATGAGATCGAATACAGCTTGCTGGAACAGATGTCAGAAGGTGTGAATCAGCGCCTTACTGCAATGCCGGTGCGTTTTGTCTATGAGCGGGAAATGCCGCAGAATATGCTCGACTTTTTGTGCAGTAAGATGAGAATTTCGAGTTACGATAACCTCATTCCTGGCAGCCGTTACCAGAACTTCAAAGACTTTATATCCTTCCCTAACGTTGGACGTGACTACTTAGAAAACAAACCCATGCCGCCAATGAAGTGTGCTGATTTCGAAGGTTATCCCAACAGTTTCGAGGCGATTAAAGCCAAAGATATTCTGCTTTACTACCCGTATCATACTTTCGACCACATCACGGAACTGGTTCGCCAAGCATCGTTCGATCCGAAAGTCATTGGTATCAAAATCAATGTGTATCGTGTCGCTAAAGATTCACGATTAATGAACTCATTGATCGATGCCGTACATAACGGAAAGAACGTCACCGTGGTTGTTGAACTGCAAGCTCGCTTTGATGAAGAAGCGAATATTGAATGGTCTAAAGTGCTCACAGAAGCAGGCGTGCACGTTATCTTTGGCGCTCCGGGCCTGAAGATACACTCTAAGTTACTACTCATCAGCCGTCGTGAAGATGACGACATCGTTCGCTATGCACACATCGGTACGGGTAACTTCCACGAAAAAACGGCGCGAATTTATACCGACTTCGCTCTACTTACCGCTGACCAAGAACTCACCACAGAAGTTCGTAATGTCTTTGGTTATATAGAGAACCCGTATCGTCCGGTAAAATTCAATCATCTGATGGTGTCTCCACGAAACTCGCGTTCACAAATTTATCGTCTCATCGATGGTGAAATCGCCAATGCAAAAGCAGGGAAAAAATCCAGCCTGACGATCAAAATTAACAACCTAGTCGACAAGGGCATCGTCACCCGACTTTATGCGGCAAGTAATGCTGGCGTAAAAATAAATATGATCATTCGTGGCATGTGTTCTCTGGTACCGGGGCTCGAAGGAGTGAGTGAGAATATCCGTATCATCAGTATCGTGGACCGCTTTCTGGAACACCCAAGGGTGATCATCGCCCACAACGATGGCGATCCTCAGGTTTACATCTCGTCGGCAGACTGGATGACTCGTAACATCGATCACCGCATCGAGGTCACGACCCCAATCCGCGATCCTCGCTTGAAGCAAAGAATTATTGATATAATTAACATTCACTTTACTGATACCGTAAAGGCACGCTTGATAGATAAAGAGATGAGCAATAGCTACGTACCTCGCGGTAACCGCAAAAAAGTTCGCTCACAAGTTGCCATCTATGACTATCTTAAAAATATAGAAAAGCAAACCAGAAGACAAAGGCCAGATGTCTCAGATACTTGAACAAGATGAACGTTATATTGCCGCGATTGATCTCGGCTCGAATAGTTTCCACATGGTGGTGGCAAAAGTTGTCGGTACTGACCTGCAATTAGTCAGCCGTCACAAACAACGAGTTCGTATGGCTTCGGGCCTGGACAATGAGCTGAACTTAAGCCATGCATCGATGGAGCGCGCTCTTGAGTGCCTGGCTATGTTTGCCGAACGTCTGCAAGGCTTTGACGAGTCTAACGTGCGCATTGCCGCGACGCATACGCTTAGAAGAGCCAAAAACGCACACTTGTTTATCAACCGCGCCAAAGAGGTGATGCCATTCCCGATTGAAATCATCCCGGGAGAGGAAGAAGCACGCCTGATTTATTTAGGCGTGGCACATACTCAGGTCGAGTCAAATTCTAAACTCGTTGTTGATATCGGTGGCGGCAGTACCGAGATGATCATCGGTCAGGGCTTTGAACCTGAGCTGCTCAACAGTAAACAAATGGGCTGTGTCAGCTTTACTGAACAGTTCTTCAAAAACGGTAAGTTATCGGGGAAAAACTTTAGCAAAGCCATGCTGGCTGCTGAACAAAAGCTCGAATCTATCGCGAGTAAGTATCGCAAAAAAGGCTGGGACATTGCGCTTGGTTCATCGGGGACGATAAAAGCCATTCAAGAAGTATTGATTGGTCTGGGCTATGAAGACGGACTAATTACGTTAAAACGCCTCAACAAGCTTATTGAGGCTTTATGCGCCTTTTCCTCCATTGACGACATTGAACTCACCGGATTAACTGACGAGCGTAAGCCCGTTTTTGCAGCTGGTGTCGCGATTCTTACCGCCATTTTCCAGGCATTAAAAATAGAACAAATGTTCTTTTCCGATGGGGCACTAAGAGAAGGATTGTTGTATGAGATGGAAGAACGCTTTGCCCGCTCTGACATTCGCATGCGCACCACTGAAAACTTAGCTCAGAAACATCGAGTCGACCTTGAACATGCGGCACGCGTTAAAGGCCATGCCAGAGACATGTTAGAGCACGTTCATTCCGAGCTGGGTATTAAGAAGAAAAGCGATCTGTTTGACTTATTAGAGTGGGCAGCACTGCTACACGAAGTCGGCCTGAGTATTAACCTACGCAGTTTTCATCGCCATTCATTCTATATCCTCTTGCACTCAACACTGCAGGGCTTCAACCGAGAGCAGCAGTTGGTGTTAGCAACGCTGGCTCGCTTTCAGCGCAAAGCTTTAAAACTCAATGAATTGCCTGAGTTTAATCTTTACAAACAAAGTGATGTGCTTAGCTTGATTAAAATCCTGCGGATTTCGATCGTGCTAAATGGCCAGCGCAACGACGAGCCACTGCCCGACATCACTCTGTCGATCAAAGATGATGTCTGGACGTTAACCTGTACGGATGAAGAGTGGCTGGAGAACAACAAGTTGCTTCATGCAGACTTACAGGAAGAGCAGCAGCGTTGGGAAAACGCGAAGTGGGTACTCACCTTTTAAAACAAAAAAGTTCATCACTAAAAAGTCGGCTTATAAGCCGACTTTTTTTAACTCTTCTTTTGCAAAATCAGCCGTGATTGGCACGTAACCATCTTTCTCAACTAACGCCTGCCCTTGAGCAGAGAAGATAAACCGGATGAATTCTGCTTCGATAGGTGAGAGCGGGAAATCCGGATGCTTGTTTACGTAGACATAGAGAAAGCGCGAAAGTGGGTACTTACCCGTCACGATGTTATCCCGAGTTGGACTGATGTAGTCTGTGCCCGTTTTAGCGATAGGTATCAGGCGTACTCCCGATACACGGTAGCCAACACCAGAATAACCGACACCACTTATTGTGGATGCCACAGACTGCACTACAGAAGCAGAGCCTGGCTGCTCATTAACACGGGTTTTAAAATCACCACCACACAAGGCGTTACTTTTAAAGTAGCCATAAGTACCCGACACCGAGTTACGACCAAATAATTGCACATTACGCTTGGCCCATTCGGCCTGTACTCCGAGTTGTTGCCAGTTAGTGATGAATTGGCTTTCACCACAACGCAACGTTGCTGAAAACATCGCATCCAGCTGCTTAAAGTTCAGCCCCGATATTGGGTTATCCTGATGGACAAAGATACCAATAGCGTCAATCGCAACACGCAAAGCCGTCGGCTTGTAACCGTGCCCACTTTCAAACGCTTCGATTTCTCTTAAGCGCATGGGACGACTCATCGGTCCGAACTGAGCGGTTTGTTCTGCTAATGCGGGGGGCGCAGTTGACGATCCTGAAGCTTGAACCTGGGCATTAATGTTTGGATAAATGGACTTGAACTCTTCGACCCATAGCGTCGTCATGCCCGCTAACGTATCGGATCCAACAGACAGCAAATTGCCGACAATACCCGTTGTTTTCTGGTAACTAGGCAACGGCTTATCTTTTGCTAAAGACGCACCTGAGCTCATCAATGCAATTAGCGCTACAAGTACTGATTTACTCACTCGGTATACCATTACTTCGCCACCAAACGGCCAGGAAGTACAAACGAGAATTTACTCCCTACGCCGACCTCACTCTGGATTTCTAAATGAGAGTCATGATGGCTGAGAGCGTGCTTCACAATCGCCAAGCCCAGACCACTACCACCCGTATCACGCGATCGAGCCTTGTCTACCCGATAAAAACGTTCCGTCAGTCGGTGTAAGTGTTGAGGCTCGATACCATCACCACTGTCTTCCACTTCCAGACAGGCTCCTTGAGCATTCTGATACCAACGCACATTAATATTGGCGCCTGGCGGGGTATATTTCACGGCGTTATACACTAGGTTAGAAATAGCACTACGAAGCTGGTCGTCATCCCCGAATACGCGCAGGCTTTCGTCTACATCGAACTTCAGTTTATGATGATCGTCGCCACTCAGGCTTGCCGCTTCTTTTTCCAGTACTTCGAGCATTGCAGGAACATTGACGATATCTTCGAGTTCATGCATCGGTGCTGCTTCGATTTTCGATAACGTTAGTAATTGATTAACCAATGCGTTCATGCGGTTAAGCTGTTCGGTCATAACACCGTGAGCTTTGGTCCACATTGGACCTACGATCATATCTGGATCTTCCGTCATCTCCAGATAACCTTGCAGAACCGTCATTGGCGTGCGCAGTTCATGAGAAACATTGGCAAAAAAGTTGCGGCGCATGCCTTCCAGTTGTTTTAACTGACTGACGTCACGCACAACCATCAGGTGCTCGCCTTCAGTGTAAGGTACGATACGCAGCTCTAACATACGCTCCACATTGATAGGTGAACGCATTTCTAGAGGATCAGAGAAATCTTGTTTATTGAGGTACTTAATGAAGTCGGGCGTGCGAATCAGGTTTGAAATCGGTTGACCGGAGTCTTCTGGCCAGTGAAAACCCAAGAGGTGCTGTGCAAGTTTGTTACACCAGACAATATTGCCTTCCGCACGGAATACCACCACAGCATCCGGCAGTGATTCTGCACCATTTCTAAAACGACGAATGAGGTTAGTTAGCTCTTTGCGCTTACGGCGTTGACGTTGTTGCAAACGGTATAAGCCATTAAAGAGCGACTCCCAATTGCCACTACCAGAAGGAGGCGTAAGACGCTTTTCGTCCCATAACCAAGAGGACAACCGAACTTGATTATGTAAATGCCACACAAGCTGCAACGCCGTCGCTGCTAATAGCAACCACGGCATATAACCGAATATCCAACCTACTATCACCCAGGGGGTGTAAAAAAAAGCCAGCTCCCAGGCCAGCTTTTTCCACGTTAATCTTTCAACCACTCATTACTCCAAAAATGGGACCGTTCAGCTGACTACCAACTTATGCCTTAGTCGAGAAACGGTAACCCGCACCACGAACCGTTTGAATCAATTTATCATGGCCTGCGGCTTCTAAAGCTTTACGTAGACGACGGATGTGCACGTCAACCGTACGATCTTCAACATACACGTTAGTGCCCCATACGTTGTTCAGTAACTGCTCACGACTGTAAACACGCTCTTGGTGTGTCATGAAGAAGTGCAACATTTTGAATTCAGTCGGACCCATATCAACAGCACCGTCATTAGCAGTCACACGGTGTGATACAGGATCAAGCTTCAAGCCTTGTACGTCAATTACGTCTTCTAGTGCAGTGGGAGTGACACGGCGGATGACAGCTTTCAAACGAGCGACCAGCTCTTTGGGCGAGAAAGGCTTAGTGATGTAATCATCTGCGCCCACTTCTAAACCACGAACCTTGTCTTCTTCTTCGCCACGCGCCGTCAGCATGACTACAGGAATATTGCGCGTCAGCTCTTCACGTTTCATGTGCTTGATAAAGTTAATACCGCTACCGCCTGGTAGCATCCAATCCAGTAAAACTAAATCAGGGAAGGGTTCAGCCAGTTTGGTTACTGCAGTGTCGTAATCTTCTGCTTCCACCGCTTGGTAACCTTTCTGTTCAAGTACGAAGCAGAGCATTTCACGAATCGGAGCTTCGTCTTCAACAACCAGAATCCTTCTAGACATAATTGAATAACCTTATGTTTGTTGAGCTAATGAATTTTAAGAGACAAAGCGCCCCTCGATGCATAAGCATTATCACTACCAATTATGACACTTTTGTGACCTTTGAAAACAAATTTTCATATAACTTTCTTTTGGGGTTCATCCTGATATTTTTCATTTCTATTAAGACATCAGCAAAAAAATTCCCTATGATTAGTCCCTTGTCATCAAGCCTAGAGAAGATTTATGTGGTTTAAAAACTGTCTGGTATACCGCGTTAACCGCGAGATTAACTTCAATGCAGATCAACTAGAAACTCAACTTGCTGAGTTTCAATTCACCCCTTGTGGCAGCCAGGATAAGCAGAAGTTTGGCTGGGTCAGCGCAATGGGTAGACATGGCGACATGATGACTCACGTATCAGAAAACCGCATTCTGATTTGCGCCAAGAAAGAAGAAAAGATGCTGCCAGCATCCGTGATCAAAGATTCTCTAAATGCGAAAGTAGAGGCGATGGAAGCGCAAGAAGGTCGCCCGCTAAAGAAAAAAGAGAAAGACAACCTCAAAGATGACATCGTGATGGATTTGCTGCCTCGTGCATTCAGCCGCAGCAGCCATACCTATGTGTTAATAATGCCTAAAGAAGGCTTTATTCTGGTCGATGCAAGTAGCTACAAGAAAGCAGAGGATGTTCTTGCACTGCTACGTAAAACCATGGGCAGCTTGCCAGTTGTTCCTGCTATTCCAGAAGTAGCAATTGAAACAACATTGACTGAATGGGTGAAAACCGGTGATACGCCACAAGGCATCACTATGATGGACGAGGCTGAACTAAAATCCGTATTAGAAGAAGGCGGCGTGATCCGTTGTAAGAAACAAGAGCTAACCACGGATGAAATCCGTAATCACATCGCAGCAGACAAAGTTGTTACTAAGCTTGCACTTAACTGGCAAGATCGAATCGAATTCATCATGGCAGAAGATTCGGGCATCAAACGTCTGAAGTTCTCTGATGAGTTGAAAGACCAAAATGATGACATCCCACGTGAAGATCAAGCCGCTCGATTCGATGCCGACTTTTCACTGATGTGCGGTGAATTCAGTGCGTTCCTACCAAGTCTGTATGACGCATTAGGCGGGCTACCAAACCCGAACGCCTAAAATAACCCTACTTTTCACTCGCTACGCCCCTACTTTTTATGGGGCGTTTGTTCACCAAAAGCACAATTCCCCTAGTCACAGTTCACATTTTGACGTAAAATTTGCGCCCCATTTCCATAAGGTGGAATTGGCCTGACTTGTGATCAGATATAAGAGAATTGAGCAATGACAACTGAGAAAGCATTCGTACCCGAGCTACTGTCTCCTGCGGGCAGCCTTAAAAACATGCGTTACGCGTTCGCCTATGGCGCTGATGCTGTATACGCTGGCCAACCTCGCTACAGCCTTCGTGTACGTAATAACGAGTTTAACCACGACAACCTAAAAATCGGTATTGATGAAGCGCATGCCCTAGGCAAAAAGCTTTACGTGGTATGTAACATTCAGCCGCACAACTCGAAGCTAAAAACTTTCATTCGCGATCTAAAACCAGTCGTAGAAATGGGCCCAGATGCACTCATCATGTCTGATCCTGGTCTAATTATGATGGTTCGTGAAGCTTTCCCAGAAATGCCAATTCACCTTTCAGTTCAGGCTAACGCAGTTAACTGGGCAACGGTTAAGTTTTGGGCAGCAAACGGCGTAGAGCGCGTAATTGTATCTCGTGAGCTTTCTCTGGAAGAAATCGAAGAAATTCGTGAGCACTGCCCTGAAACTGAACTCGAAGTATTCGTGCACGGCGCGCTATGTATGGCTTACTCTGGCCGTTGTCTACTTTCTGGTTACATCAACAAACGTGACCCGAACCAAGGCACTTGCACTAATGCATGTCGTTGGGAGTACAAAGTTGAAGAAGGCAAAGAAAACGACACTGGCGATATCGTTGAGAAATTTGATCCGTCTGAAGCACAGCCTGTAGAAGTTCAAGACGAACGCCCTGAAACCACGATCGGTCGTGGTAAACCAACTGACGAAGTGGTTCTTCTTTCTGAAGCTCACCGCCCAGAAGAAAAAATGGCCGCTTACGAAGACGAGCACGGCACTTACATAATGAACTCTAAAGACCTTCGTGCCATCCAGCACGTTGAGCGTCTGACTAAGATGGGAGTTCATTCTCTTAAGATTGAAGGCCGTACTAAATCGTTCTACTACTGCGCTCGTACCGCTCAGGTTTACCGCAAAGCCATTGATGATGCTGTTGCAGGCAAACCATTCGATGAAAGCCTAATGGGCACGCTAGAAAGCCTGGCTCACCGCGGCTACACAGAAGGCTTCCTTCGCCGTCATACTCATGACACATACCAAAACTACGACTACGGCTACTCAGTGTCTGATGCTCAGCAGTTCGTTGGTGAGTTTACAGGTAAGCGTCGTGGCGACATGGCTGAAGTAGAAGTGAAGAACAAGTTCCTTGTTGGTGATAGCCTTGAGCTAATGACGCCAAAAGGTAACGTTGTTTTCACTCTGGAAGCAATGGAAAACCGTAAGTCACAATCAATCGAAGACGCAAAAGGTAACGGCCACTTTGTATTTATCCCAGTACCAGAAGATATGGACTTAGAATACGGCCTGTTAATGCGTAACCTAAACTCTGGTCAGGATACCCGTAACCCAACTGGTAAGTAATCATGGCATTACTCATTACAGATAAATGCATTAACTGTGACATGTGTGATCCAGAATGCCCAAACGGCGCGATCAGCATGGGAGACAGCATCTTCGAAATCGACCCGGATTTATGCACTGAGTGTAAGGGTCATTATGATAAGCCGACGTGTCAGTCCGTTTGTCCTATAACAAAATGCATTATCACCGATCCGAATCACGTTGAAACAGAAGAGCAATTGCTAGAGAAGTTCGTGATTATCCAAGGGTTGGCATAAATCAATAAGGTTCAACTTTGCTCTCAAAGTTGAACCTTAATTTTAGCCCGATTTTTCTATGGGATAGATATTGCAGAATAACTCTTTCTCAAAATGATACTCTAGCCTCTCACGCCAGTTTTCCGCTTGAGATACCGGAACTAAATAGAAATTCTCTCGGCTCGTATCGGTAACGAAAGCCATCCCGTATTGCATCAGTTCGTAATGCACATCATTAACAAACCCCGGATCAAGACGCTGACGCCCTGTCAGGTGATTCAAATCCTCTCGAGTCAAGAAGACTCCCTTGGTCTCACTGCTAAATCTGTGTCTTAACCACTCTGCAAACTCTTTTGCACAAATCATAGTCATGGTTTTATCCTTGATTAACTCTATTGGTGGGTAACACCACTAGGCCCACCTCAATACAATTGTCTGCGTTGCTATTTTTCGTTTTACCAGCGACAGACATATTGAACAGAAATCAGAGTATCGCGACAAAAGAACTTAAAAAAACAGAGGTACTAGTAAAAGCCATAACCCTTTGTTTATTTGAGATTCCTATAACATGCCACCCAAACTAATTAGGTTAATTTTTGTATTCGTATTATTCACTGTAGACAAAAGTATGATGTTTCTCCAGTTTCATAACGGAGATTCGCTCAAGGTCATAAGAAGCTAAACAGTCTTTTAATTAGTGCGAATAAGTGGCTGACATTGCGATGGAATCACTTTCTCACGTTTTGGCTTTACCACCACATTTTTAGCCGAAGGTTTTGCAGGCACTACCGCTTTAGGTTTCCAGCTCGCTAACTCATAGCCACAACCATCGCCAGCTGGCGGAGGAGCTTGGTCAACGCAGTTTCGACTGGAGTCCGGGCAAGATAATCTGACATGAAAGTGATAGTGGTGCCCCCACCAAGGGCGAACCTTGCGCAGCCAAGAGCGATCTTTACCCTCTTCCTGCGAACATAGTTGCTCTTTAATGACAGGGTGTACAAAGATACGCGCAACGCCTTTACTCTGAGCCGCATAACGAATAAGTTCAAAATGTCGTTCATCCCAGCGATGATCAAGTATCGAGTACCCTTGAAGGTCTACCACACTCATTGGCTTGGGAAGTTGTAATTCATTATAAGAAAGCGGCTGGTCGGCTAAACGAAGCCATATATCAATATCTAAACCAGTTTGATGGCTAGAGTGACCAGAAGAGAAGCGCCCTCCTCGAGGTAACGATAAATCACCGATCAACAAATTAGTGCTTAACTCTTTATTCGCTTTCAAGGCAAGGCTTTCAATAAATGAGATCGTGTTAGGATGACCATAGTAGCGGTTCGTTCTACTGCGCAGGACTTGATACCCGGTTCCCTCTAGAGGTAAGGGATAGGCACCATCCAAACAGCCATTAGCATAGCTGCCTATAGCAGAAGAGGAATTATGCGTGGGAGTCGACACCCGCTCCCACGGAGTTGCATATAGTGATGCTGAGAAAATCAAACTCAAACAGGAAAAAACTCTCAGCTTCATGAAACTCACTCCTTAATAGTGCTCACCATTATCATAGTAAGCCTTAGGAGAGAGTGCTGTGAAGATCACTGCGACATCAATATCTTCACCCACGATACCTCTGACTTGCTGAGTAATGGTTTTAGCAACTTTATCCTGAACATTCTGGCCACGATCAAACCAAAGCACTTCTACAAAAGGGTATGCCGCGCTAACTTCTCCCTCACTAAAAAACGTCGTATAGATGTATTCAAAAGTAAAGTCCTCACGTGGACATTCCATCAGAGGTTGCAGTTCATCAGTGAGTGGTTTTGATAGAGCCTGAACCGTTTGAGGCTCTACAGCACGAAATCGAAAATGTGGCATAAACGTACTTTCCATTATTAGAATTAAGCCGTGATCATAACAAGAAGTCCGTTTTTTATCACCCGGCACACACTATGGTCTCATTCAAGCTCCAAGTAGAGCAAAGAATAGACTAAGTTTAGAACTATTTAGGTAAAGGGGAAATGAAACCACCGCGGTATCGATAGTATGGCGAAGAACAAAAAGAAGAAAGGTTGAGATTAAACCGCTAGGACACGATCGGTAATATCTGGTTCAGCTAGTCGGGAAATAGTGCTCTGACAATAGCTATATTCGACATCCCCCTAAGTGACTCTACAACCCCCAACCTACAAACGTAAAAAAGCCCCAGACTTTCGTCGGGGATGCCCAGCCAGAGGCTCTTAATAATGGCAGTGAGGGAGATTCGATGGGACTTGCCTCCAAGCTCCCAACACGCGCTGATCTTTTGGTATTAGCGGAATCCGCTGCTCTGCCAATTAGAGCGACTCTACGATCTCCAAACTACAGATGCAAAAAAGCCCCGTTCTTTCGACGGGAGCGCCTAGTCTGAGGATTCTTAATAATGGCAGGGGGGGAGAGATTCGATGGGACTTGCCTCCAAGCTCCCAACACGCGCTGATCTTTTGGTATTAGCGGAATCCGTTGCTCTGCCAATTGGAGCGACTCTACAATCTCCAAACTACAGATGCAAAAAAGCCCCGTTCTTTCGAACGAGGCTTCTTAATAATGGCAGGGGTGGAGAGATTCGAACTCCCAACACGCGGATTTGGAATCCGCTGCTCTGCCAATTGGAGCTACACCCCTGCAGTTCGTGTTTAATGAGACGACTCTCAAATAAGTGGCGGAGTGGACGGGACTCGAACCCGCGACCCCCGGCGTGACAGGCCGGTATTCTAACCAACTGAACTACCACTCCGCAGTGGTATCACTCGCTATCGCAAGTGTCCAAAATTTAAAGCCTGGCGATGTCCTACTCTCACATGGGGAAACCCCACACTACCATCGGCGCTATTTCGTTTCACTTCTGAGTTCGGAATGGAATCAGGTGGGTCCAAAACGCTATGGTCGCCAAGCAAATTCTTTAATCTGGAAAGCTGTTTTTAATTCTCGTTATTACACATTCAATGTTCTTACATTGAGTCCATCAAAACCCCTTGGGTGTTGTATGGTTAAGCCTCACGGGCAATTAGTACAGGTTAGCTCAACGCCTCACAACGCTTACACACCCTGCCTATCAACGTCGTAGTCTACGACAACCCTTTAGGATACTTAAAGTATCAGGGAGAACTCATCTCAAGGCTCGCTTCCCGCTTAGATGCTTTCAGCGGTTATCGATCCCGAACTTAGCTACCGGGCAATGCGTCTGGCGACACAACCCGAACACCAGAGGTTCGTCCACTCCGGTCCTCTCGTACTAGGAGCAGCCCCTTTCAATTCTCCAACGCCCACGGCAGATAGGGACCGAACTGTCTCACGACGTTCTAAACCCAGCTCGCGTACCACTTTAAATGGCGAACAGCCATACCCTTGGGACCGACTTCAGCCCCAGGATGTGATGAGCCGACATCGAGGTGCCAAACACCGCCGTCGATATGAACTCTTGGGCGGTATCAGCCTGTTATCCCCGGAGTACCTTTTATCCGTTGAGCGATGGCCCTTCCATTCAGAACCACCGGATCACTATGACCTGCTTTCGCACCTGCTCGAATTGTCATTCTCGCAGTCAAGCGGGCTTATGCCATTGCACTAACCTCACGATGTCCAACCGTGATTAGCCCACCTTCGTGCTCCTCCGTTACGCTTTGGGAGGAGACCGCCCCAGTCAAACTACCCACCAGGCACTGTCCGCAACCCCGATAAGGGGTCAACGTTAGAACATCAACACTACAAGGGTGGTATTTCAAGGACGGCTCCACAGATACTGGCGTACCTGTTTCAAAGCCTCCCACCTATCCTACACATGTAGGGTCAATGTTCAGTGCCAAGCTGTAGTAAAGGTTCACGGGGTCTTTCCGTCTAGCCGCGGGTACACTGCATCTTCACAGCGATTTCAATTTCACTGAGTCTCGGGTGGAGACAGCGTGGCCATCATTACGCCATTCGTGCAGGTCGGAACTTACCCGACAAGGAATTTCGCTACCTTAGGACCGTTATAGTTACGGCCGCCGTTTACCGGGGCTTCGATCAAGAGCTTCGACCGAAGTCTAACCCCATCAATTAACCTTCCGGCACCGGGCAGGCGTCACACCGTATACGTCATCTTACGATTTTGCACAGTGCTGTGTTTTTAATAAACAGTTGCAGCCACCTGGTATCTGCGACTCTCAATAGCTCCATCCGCAAGGGACTTCACCGTCGAGAGCGTACCTTCTCCCGAAGTTACGGTACCATTTTGCCTAGTTCCTTCACCCGAGTTCTCTCAAGCGCCTTGGTATTCTCTACCCGACCACCTGTGTCGGTTTGGGGTACGATTCCTTACAATCTGAAGCTTAGAGGCTTTTCCTGGAAGCATGGCATCAATGACTTCACTACCGTAGTAGCTCGACGTCGTGTCTCAGCCTTAAAGAGAGCCGGATTTACCTAACTCTCAAGCCTACGCACTTGAACCTGGACAACCGTCGCCAGGCCCACCTAGCCTTCTCCGTCCCCCCATCGCAATTGTAAGAAGTACGGGAATATTAACCCGTTTCCCATCGACTACGCCTTTCGGCCTCGCCTTAGGGGTCGACTTACCCTGCCCCGATTAACGTTGGACAGGAACCCTTGGTCTTCCGGCGAGGAGGTTTTTCACCCCCTTTATCGTTACTCATGTCAGCATTCGCACTTCTGATACGTCCAGCATGCGTTACCACACACCTTCAACCGCTTACAGAACGCTCCCCTACCCAATGCACAAAAGTGCATTGCCGCAGCTTCGGTTTACTACTTAGCCCCGTTACATCTTCCGCGCAGGCCGACTCGACCAGTGAGCTATTACGCTTTCTTTAAATGATGGCTGCTTCTAAGCCAACATCCTGGCTGTCTGAGCCTTCCCACATCGTTTCCCACTTAGTAGTAATTTGGGACCTTAGCTGGCGGTCTGGGTTGTTTCCCTCTCCACGACGGACGTTAGCACCCGCCGTGTGTCTCCCGGATAGTACTTACTGGTATTCGGAGTTTGCAAAGGGTTGGTAAGTCGGGATGACCCCCTAGCCTTAACAGTGCTCTACCCCCAGTAGTATTCGTCCGAGGCGCTACCTAAATAGCTTTCGGGGAGAACCAGCTATCTCCAGGTTTGATTGGCCTTTCACCCCTAGCCACAAGTCATCCGCTAATTTTTCAACATTAGTCGGTTCGGTCCTCCAGTTGATGTTACTCAACCTTCAACCTGCCCATGGCTAGATCACCTGGTTTCGGGTCTATATCCAGAGACTGAACGCCCAGTTAAGACTCGGTTTCCCTACGGCTCCCCTAGATGGTTAACCTTGCCACTGAATATAAGTCGCTGACCCATTATACAAAAGGTACGCAGTCACAGGACAAAGCCTGCTCCTACTGCTTGTACGTACACGGTTTCAGGTTCTATTTCACTCCCCTCACAGGGGTTCTTTTCGCCTTTCCCTCACGGTACTGGTTCACTATCGGTCAGTCAGTAGTATTTAGCCTTGGAGGATGGTCCCCCCATATTCAGACAGGATATCACGTGTCCCGCCCTACTCGATTTCACTGAACACACATCGTCAACTACGGGACTATCACCCTGTATCGTCGGCCTTTCCAGGCCGTTCGTCTAACGTGTGTAAAGCTTAAGGGCTAGTCCAATTTCGCTCGCCGCTACTTTCGGAATCTCGGTTGATTTCTTTTCCTCGGGGTACTTAGATGTTTCAGTTCCCCCGGTTCGCCTCCTGTTGCTATGTATTCACAACAGGATACTTACTTATGTAAGTGGGTTTCCCCATTCGGAAATCCCAGACTCAAGTGGCTTTTACTGCCTAATCTGGGCTTATCGCAAGTTAATACGTCCTTCATCGCCTCTGACTGCCAAGGCATCCACCGTGTACGCTTAGTCACTTAACCATACAACCCGAAGGAGTTTCGAATTGATGTTAAACAACCAAAGTTGTCTCTCATTATTTGAATGAGCGAGAGACATTCGATTTTGCCGGACTCAAATATCTTTTTATTTTACTTTTTTATAAAAAGTGAAAACAAAAAGCCAAGAACACTTGAATGTGTTTTTAGTTGTATTCCATTAGGAATACTTTGAGAACTTTACAAGTAATCTTAAAGATTACTTTGTCAGCTTTCCAAATTGTTAAAGAGCTAGATTTTCTGATGAAAACCATTTTTAAAAGCACTATCACTAATGCGCTTAAAGATGGTATCCCGTAGGGGAGTCGAACCCCTGTTACCGCCGTGAAAGGGCGGTGTCCTAGGCCTCTAGACGAACGGGACACAGAAAGTCAGTGGTGGAGCTAATCGGGATCGAACCGATGACCTCTTCGCTGCCAGCGAAGCGCTCTCCCAGCTGAGCTATAGCCCCACATAAAATTGCTTTGCATTTTATGCAGAACCAATTTTTTGCTCTGAATTAAAACCATATCAATCTGTGTGGACACTCATCGTGAATAATCATCGTATAAGGAGGTGATCCAGCGCCAGGTTCCCCTAGCGCTACCTTGTTACGACTTCACCCCAGTCATGAACCACAAAGTGGTAAGCGTCCCCCCGAAGGTTAAACTACCTACTTCTTTTGCAGCCCACTCCCATGGTGTGACGGGCGGTGTGTACAAGGCCCGGGAACGTATTCACCGTGGCATTCTGATCCACGATTACTAGCGATTCCGACTTCATGGAGTCGAGTTGCAGACTCCAATCCGGACTACGACGCACTTTTTGGGATTCGCTCACTTTCGCAAGTTGGCCGCCCTCTGTATGCGCCATTGTAGCACGTGTGTAGCCCTACTCGTAAGGGCCATGATGACTTGACGTCGTCCCCACCTTCCTCCGGTTTATCACCGGCAGTCTCCCTGGAGTTCCCGACATTACTCGCTGGCAAACAAGGATAAGGGTTGCGCTCGTTGCGGGACTTAACCCAACATTTCACAACACGAGCTGACGACAGCCATGCAGCACCTGTCTCAGAGTTCCCGAAGGCACCAATCCATCTCTGGAAAGTTCTCTGGATGTCAAGAGTAGGTAAGGTTCTTCGCGTTGCATCGAATTAAACCACATGCTCCACCGCTTGTGCGGGCCCCCGTCAATTCATTTGAGTTTTAATCTTGCGACCGTACTCCCCAGGCGGTCTACTTAACGCGTTAGCTCCGAAAGCCACGGCTCAAGGCCACAACCTCCAAGTAGACATCGTTTACGGCGTGGACTACCAGGGTATCTAATCCTGTTTGCTCCCCACGCTTTCGCATCTGAGTGTCAGTATCTGTCCAGGGGGCCGCCTTCGCCACCGGTATTCCTTCAGATCTCTACGCATTTCACCGCTACACCTGAAATTCTACCCCCCTCTACAGTACTCTAGTCTGCCAGTTTCAAATGCTATTCCGAGGTTGAGCCCCGGGCTTTCACATCTGACTTAACAAACCACCTGCATGCGCTTTACGCCCAGTAATTCCGATTAACGCTCGCACCCTCCGTATTACCGCGGCTGCTGGCACGGAGTTAGCCGGTGCTTCTTCTGTCGCTAACGTCAAATCTATACGCTATTAACGCATAAACCTTCCTCACGACTGAAAGTGCTTTACAACCCGAAGGCCTTCTTCACACACGCGGCATGGCTGCATCAGGCTTGCGCCCATTGTGCAATATTCCCCACTGCTGCCTCCCGTAGGAGTCTGGACCGTGTCTCAGTTCCAGTGTGGCTGATCATCCTCTCAGACCAGCTAGGGATCGTCGCCTTGGTGAGCCCTTACCTCACCAACTAGCTAATCCCACCTAGGCATATCCTGACGCGAGAGGCCCGAAGGTCCCCCTCTTTGGCCCGTAGGCATCATGCGGTATTAGCCATCGTTTCCAATGGTTATCCCCCACATCAGGGCAATTTCCTAGGCATTACTCACCCGTCCGCCGCTCGACGCCGTTAACGTTCCCCGAAGGTTCAGTTAACTCGTTTCCGCTCGACTTGCATGTGTTAGGCCTGCCGCCAGCGTTCAATCTGAGCCATGATCAAACTCTTCAATTTAAGATTTTGTTCGGCTCAATGAATACTGAACATTACATAAAGTAATGTTTGAATTGACTGTGCTGAATCCGAAGATTCAATGGTCACTTCGTATCATTGAAACCTAATTTGATACCGAGGTATCTAATTGGATTATCATCAACGAGTGCCCACACAGATTGATAGGTTCTTATTTTTAAAGAGCGTTTCGACTGAGGCTTGCTCAAATCGGACGGCCATTTTAGCGAGATAACTTTTGGTGTCAAACACTTTTTTCAGTTATTTCTCTGTGAGTTATTTTTTAACTCAACCGTCTTGTTATCTCGCATTGCTTTGCTAGACAACGGAGGCGAATTATAGGGAGAAAATTTAACTTGGCAAGGGGAATTCAGCCTAAAAAAGACATTTTTAGACTGAACGTTTAAATAAGCATCAATTTGAGGATTGTATAGCCGATTAATGGGCTTATGACTCTAATTTCGCCACTCGTTGATTGAGTTCAGCGATCGAATTTCTTACTTCTTCGACTAAATAGCCGTACTGCGCATCTTGCTCTTGCTGATAGACAATGCGCCCATTGACAAAGCTCACTTTAACCGACGCAGGTTCACCACACATAATTGGAGCCATTAGTGAAGAGTGACAGCCTGACAAACGAGGCTGATTGAGATCATAAAGGACGAGGTCTGCCGCGTAACCTTCTTTTATTTCCCCCACATTGGTAAGACCTAAGATATCAGCTCCTCCTTTACTGCCCCATTCCAGGACTTGTTCCAATGTTGTCGCATCAGGCCCATTTTGTGCTCTGTGTATTAACCAAGTCAGGTTGAGCTCTTGCAGCATCGATCCTGATTCAGCAGACGCGGAGCCATCGACTCCCAGTGAAATAGGCATGCCCGCTTTGGCCATATCAATGACTGGTGCGATGCCACTCCCCAGACGGCAGTTAGATGTTGGGCAATGAGCGATTCCCGTTTTCGTCTCCGCTAACCGCTGAATATCAGCCTCACTCGCTTGGACCAAATGAGCAAACCATACATCATCACCCAGCCAGTCACAGCTCTGTGCAAACTCAACCGCACTCATTCCGTACTTAGCGAATGCTTGCTCATTATCAAAGTCCACTTCTAGAAGATGGGAGTGCATTCTCAATTTTTGACTTCTGGCATACTCAGCCATTAATTTGAGATCGCTAGGCGTTGCAGAATGAGCGATTGTGGTTGGTGCAACGACCAGCTTACGCATCGCAGATCCACCTTCTTGATGGTAACGACTACGAGTATGCTCTAAACGTGAAATCATTTGCTCTGCAGATTCTGGAACAACACCAGCTTTCGCTAACCCTTTGTGCGTGCCTTTAACTGTTGCCCCTCCCCGACATAAGACCAAGCGTATTCCCATTTCGTCAGCAGCCTGCCAAAGAACATCTTCTAACTCTTGGCTGGAGCTCGCATGATAAAGATAGTGGTGGTCAGCACAGGTCGTCGCACCAGAGCGAAGTAACTCATAGAAACCCAACTTAGCAGCGGAATACATGATCTCCGGTGTAATTTGAGGCCAATAGCGATATGGAACGCTCGCTAGCCAATCACCTAAGCCATGATTCATGCCTGCCGGGATCCCTTTTAATATGGATTGAGCGATATGGTGATGCGTATTAACCATTCCCGGGTAAACAACACAATTTGTCGCATCGACCAATTTTTCGCTTTCATTAGGAAGTAAGTTCTGTCCCAGCTCAGTAATGACACCATTCTGAATTCGAATGTCTTTTACACTTTGTTGAGGAGAAAACACACTATTGGCATTTTTAATTAAGTAGTTCATATAAAGATCCTTTTTAATGAACAATCGGTATCTAAGTTCAAACAACTAGAATGGATTAACCTTTGAGCAATGTCCCAGAGATTCAACTCTTAACCGCTTCTACTCAACTAATAATGAGGGTATGAGAACTCACTCCCCCCACTCTGTATACAATGCAATAACTGAACCATATTCAGAATATGTAATCCTCAATGTTTAGCACCGTTCAAATGCACCAAAATATTTTTTTTGAGGCCAAAATGCACATCTTTAGTGCAACATAGTCCATATCATCCCCTCAAATTAGCATTTATTGTATACAACACTGATTTTGTAATTTCTCCCTCAAACTCAAGGTTAATCATTCGTTACTTACAGGTTACATCATATGAGACTACAGGTTATCAATGAATGGCACAGTGTTTGCTAAATGTTAATTGAAAGCGTGAGTAGAAGCGGTTAGATACCTAAACATAAGGTGTCGGGACATTGCTCATAGTTAACCTAAAGCTGTGTAACCAACAATACGGTCGCATCTTTAGGGAAGTGAAAAGGAAGACACGGAGTAACTATGAAAACTATTTCAAAATTCAACAAACTTGCCCTTTCGTTATCTTTGCTATGCGCTTCAGGAAGTAGCCTTGCAGCAGATAAAGTAACTTTCCAGCTCGACTGGTTACCTGGGGGAGACAAAGCACCAGTATTCGTTGGGGTTGAACAAGGATTTTTTGCAGCAGAGGATCTGGATGTCACCATTCTTGGTGGTAAAGGTTCTACAGATGCAATCACCAAAGTAGCGACGGGTACCGCCGACATTGGCTCGGCTGATATTGTTGCTCTGATGGTTGCAAAAGCGAATGATAATGTGCCGGTAAAAGCCATTTACTCAATTTTCAATAAAGCACCTTATGCTTTCTACGCACTGGATGATTCTGGTGTTGAGTCGGTTAAAGATGTCGCAGGCAAAACCATCGTCACCTCTCCCTTCACTTCTGCGAACGTTTTCCTGCCAATCATGCTTAAGAAAAATGGCATCGATGAAAACAGTGTAAAAGTCCTCAAAGCAGATCCAGGCGCACTCAATCCAATGCTGATTACGGGGCAGTCTGATGTGATGATTTCCTGGATGACAGATCGAGTGAAAAATACGGAGCAGGCAGAACAAGCGGGTAAAAAGCTGAATGTACTGCCTTGGTATGACGCCGGTCTTGAGTTCTATTCATCATCTATTATCGCCAGCGATAAGTTCATGTCTCAAAGTCCTGACGTAGTGAAGCGATTCGTAAAAGCTTACGCGAAAGCCGTTGAATACACCTGGGCAAATCCAGAGCAAAGTGGCGCTGCCGTCAACAAAATCGTTCCAGATGTCGATGCTGCCCAAGCGACCGATACGATTAAATCCATTCGTGGTTTAGTGATGAACGAAGTTTCGGAAAAAGATGGCGTGGGTGTATTTACTCCAGCTCGCCTGAGTGAAACATGGGCGTGGACAGCGGAAGCTCAAGGCCTTGATATTGGTAAGTTAGACCCTGAAAGCACCGTTGCTCGTCAATTTTTCCAAGAGGTGAACTAATGCAGCCATTTGTTTCGTTCAAGAACATAGGGCATACCTATCACTCTGACAAACATTCGGTTACGGTTCTCAACGATGTCAACTTCAATGTTAATAAGCATGAATTTGTTGCCATCGTTGGTCCTTCAGGTTGCGGCAAGTCTACCTTGCTGCGCCTGCTGTCAGGCCTGATATTGCCAACCCAAGGTGAGATTTCCGTTTTTGGTCAGCCAGTGACTGAGCCAAGAGAAGATATCGGTATCGTATTTCAAAAACCAACGCTATTGCCTTGGAAAAACATTCTCGACAATGTGTTATTTCCGCTCAAGCACAAGTTCAACTTTGTCAGTCAAAAAGAAAAGCAGCATGCCGAAGTTCTTTTAGACACGGTTGGTCTGGCTGGCTTTGAAAACAGCATGCCAAACCAGCTTTCAGGGGGGATGCAACAACGAGTCGGGATTGCCAGAGCTTTGCTACTTAATCCGGATATTTTGATCATGGATGAGCCGTTCTCCGCCCTTGATGCATTGACTCGTGAAGAGATGGGCTTTGAGTTGCAAAAAATTTGGATGGAGAAACCGAAAACCGTCTTATTCATTACTCACTCGATCTCCGAAGCGGTGCTACTCGCCGATAAAGTATTAGTCATGGGCCCACGACCAAGTACGGTGTTAGAGGAAATCAACATTGACTTGCCTCGCCCACGTGACATTCACACACTGCAAGATCCAACGTTTGGCTCTTATACCAACAAAATTCGCGAATACTTTTATCGTTCAGAGAAAAAGAATGAGGCGGATAGCAAGGATACAGACAACGTTGAACCAATACGCAGAACGGTTGCGTAATCGAATTTATCTAAAGGAATAGATATGAAACAGTATTTGTCACAATGGTCACAAAACTGGCTTCCACTCGTCGCAATACTAGCACTCATTCCTATGTGGGAAGCGACGTGCCGGATCTTCTCGGTACCAACATTTATACTCCCCGCGCCATCAGATATTGCACTGGCTTTCAGCCAAGTTCCGATGGAAAGGTGGTTAGACAATTTATGGGCAACACTACGCATCGCCCTGCTTGGTTTTGGAATTTCATTTTTAGTGAGTATTCCTTTGGCCATCATGATGGTGAACTCTAAATTTCTCACTAAAGCGCTGTTTCCAATACTAGTTGTTATCCAGTCAACACCCGTAGTGGCGATTGCTCCACTGTTGATTGTTATTTTGGGGACCGGTGATGCGCCGCGTCTCACCATTACCTGCCTGATCACCTTCTTCCCGCTTGTGGTATCCGCGACAACCGGAATGCTGGCAACCCCACCAGAGCTGATTGAGCTATCTCGCTCGTTAAGCGTAAAAAACAGTAAAACAATTTGGCAAATTCGCCTTCCTTACGCCATTCCACATATCTTCAGTGGTGTAAAGGTCGCGATTACTTTAGCCGTGATTGGTTCTGTGATTGCTGAATTCGTCGCTGCGGAAAAAGGATTAGGCTATCTGGTTCAATTCTCTACGTCGTATTTCAAGATCCCTCAAGCTTTTGCTGCACTGGTGTTCTTGTCTTTGGTGAGTATGTTGCTGTTTAAAGCCGTTAGCTGGGTGCAACGAGCTTGCTTCTCATGGAGCCTGACCGAAGAAGAAAAGCAAAGATAGAAACCGTAAATAACAACGTAATGGCTTTCACAATCACCGGGCGAGGAAACAAGACGGCGTTTAATAAGAAATTTAACAAGGTGAACTCACTCCTGCTTAGGGGTTGAGTTCATCGAGATTAACATGACTAGGAGTAGAAGCGGTCTGTAATAGCGAGCCATTGAGAGTCTCAAGCTATTGCTGGACATTGCTCCAATAACAAGCACGTATTTAATTGTTAATTGGAGAAAAACAATGACTCAATCATACCTTTTAGATGAACTTAACTTTGAAACAACCATTGGTGGACAAGGTTTAGAATCAAACGATACCGCGATCCCTTTGATCAACTTACACGATTTTGAAAACCGTCGCGAAGAGATCACAGAACAACTCTGGGAGGCAGCCACTCAAGTCGGTTTTTTCCAGCTGGCTGATCACGGGATCAGCTTAGCGGACATTGAAAAGTCCTTTAAGCTCAGTGAGCAATTCTTTGCCCTGCCAATGGAAACAAAGCAAAACTTTTCGTTGAAAGAAGGCTTAAACGCTGGCTGGGAGTTTAAACAACAAGTTCGTCCATCCACCGGCACTGCGGATCAAAAAGAGTCGTATCAAATTACTCTTCCTCATATGGATGACTTATGGCCGAGCAATGCTCAAGTGGAAGAGTTTGAATCGCATCTGTTGTCATTCGAGCATCAGGCGTGGCAGCTCGGGATGAAAATTCTTTCCTGCTTTGCCGATAAGTTGGGGTTTGAACGTGACTTTTTTACTAAAGCACACCAAAGAGAGTCAGAAAACTATTTGAGCACCTTACGTATGTTGCATTACTTGCCGATGAAAGAAGTACCAGAAACAGGTACATTCTGGCGCGCTGGTGCACATACAGATTTCGATTGCTTGACGATGGTATTCCAGCAGGAGAATCAGGGAGGCTTGCAAGCTGCTGCCGGGAAAGACGCCAAAGACAATTTGGTGTGGAGCACGGTTGAACCAAAAGCAGGTGTCATCACTTGCAACATTGGCGACATGCTGATGCGTTGGAGTGATGACTTGTTGAAATCAACCCTGCACCGCGTGCGTATGCCAACAGCAGAAGAGAACCAAGACTCTCGTTATAGCATGGCGTTTTTCTGCCAAGCAAACCGAGACCAAATCATTCAGGGTCCAATGAAGGTTTAGGAGCCGATGACGGCTGAAGACTACTTGAAGATGCGCATTAACGCGAACTTCTCTTAAAGAGTTCGGCAATTGGAATGACAGTTCAAGCCCTGTTATTCCAATACTCCGAAGACGAAAAAGCCATGCAGGTGCATGGCTTTTATTTCGTTCTATTGGTGAAAAACTATTGGTTGGCGATGATATTGCCGTCTTTGACACCCAGCACAATCGGTTTTCCTGGCAAGAACTGCCCAGAGAGAATCGATTTCGCTAGTGGGTTTTCAACATTTTGTTGAATTGCACGTTTCAAAGGACGTGCGCCATACACCGGGTCAAAGCCGACTTGTGCGATCAACTCTAACGCCTCGTCACCGACTTCCAGATCGTAGTCTTTCTCAGCCAGACGTTTATGCAGACGTTCCAACTGAATGGAAGCAATCGACTTAATGTGCTCTTTACCAAGTGGATGGAATACCACGGTTTCATCAACACGGTTCAAGAACTCAGGGCGGAAGTGTTTGCTGACCACTTCCATAACTTCATTCTTAATGCCTTGATAATCCAGTATTGCGAAGTTTTCCTGAATTCTCGAAGAGCCTAAGTTTGAAGTCATGATCACCACAGTGTTACGGAAATCAACCGTACGACCTTGGCCATCAGTCAGACGCCCGTCATCCAGCACTTGAAGCAGAATGTTGAACACATCTGGGTGCGCTTTTTCTACCTCATCCAATAGAATGACCGAATAAGGTTTGCGACGAACCGCTTCTGTCAGATAACCGCCCTCTTCATAGCCAACGTAACCCGGAGGCGCACCAACCAGTCTCGCTACAGAGTGTTTCTCCATAAACTCAGACATATCAATACGCACCATTGCGTCTTCACTATCAAACATGAAGTTTGCCAGTGTTTTACACAACTCGGTTTTACCCACACCCGTTGGACCTAAGAACAAGAAAGAGCCAATTGGTCGGTTTGGATCCGACAACCCGGCACGGCTACGGCGAATCGCATTCGCAACCACTTCAACCGCTTCCACCTGGCCAATAACACGTTGATGCAATACATCTTCCATGCGAAGCAGTTTTTCTTTCTCTGCTTCGAGCATCTTCGAGACCGGAATGCCCGTTTGTTTGGACAGCACTTCCGCGATTTCGTTATCGGTAACTTTGTTACGCAACAACGTCATCTCTTGCATTTCGGCTTGTGCAGCCAAGTCCAACTGTTTTTCCAGCTCAGGAATACGACCGTATTGCAACTCAGACATACGGTTTAGATCACCAGCACGGCGAGCAAACTCCATATCCATCCGTGCTTGCTCAAGCTCGGATTTAATGTGTTGCGTACCCGATAGTGCTGCTTTTTCTGTATTCCATACCTCTTCTAACTCAGCATATTCGCGCTCTTTTTCAGTCAACTCTTCATTTAAAGTCGTCAGGCGCTTTTCACTCGCTTCATCATGCTCGTTACTTAACGCTTGCTGCTCAATTTTTAACTGAATGATTTTACGCTCAAGCTTATCCAAAGACTCTGGTTTCGAATCGATTTGCAGACGAATGCTTGATGCCGCCTCATCGATTAAGTCGATCGCCTTATCAGGTAATTGACGATCAGAAACGTATCGATGTGACAAACTTGCTGCCGCAACGATAGCCGGGTCGGTAATTTCTACATGGTGATGCAGCTCATAACGCTCTTTCAAACCACGTAAAATGGCGACCGTATCTTCAACGGTTGGCTCATCCACCAGCACTTTTTGGAAACGACGCTCTAATGCCGCGTCTTTCTCAATGTACTTACGGTATTCGTCCAATGTTGTCGCACCAACACAGTGAAGTTCACCGCGAGCCAATGCTGGTTTCAGCATGTTACCCGCATCCATAGACCCTTCACCTTTACCAGCGCCCACCATGGTATGCAGCTCATCAATAAACAGAATGATGTTGCCTTCTTCTTTGGCTAACTCATTCAATACTGATTTCAAGCGCTCTTCGAACTCACCTCGGTATTTTGCACCGGCAACCAGTGCGCCCATATCTAACGCGAGCACTCGACGACCACGTAAACCTTCTGGCACTTCATTGTTAATAATGCGCTGTGCCAGACCTTCAACGATCGCTGTTTTACCCACACCAGGTTCACCAATGATAACCGGGTTATTCTTGGTGCGACGTTGCAGAACTTGGATCGTACGACGGATTTCATCATCACGGCCAATCACCGGATCCAACTTACCCTGCTCTGCTCTTTCGGTAAGGTCTATGGTGAACTTTTCCAAAGCCTGACGAAGCTCTTCCGCATTCGGATCATCGACCTTTTGACCACCTCTGATCTTTTCGATCGCCTGGCTTACTTTCTGCTCGGTTAAACCGACTTCTTTCAATAATTGACCAAGCGGACCTTTATCTTCAATGGCGGCTAGGAGGAAGATTTCAGACGAAATATACGAGTCCTGGCGTTTTTGAGCGACTTTGTCACAAAGATTGAACAAAGTCCCCATTGCACCCGAAAGCTGCACATCACCACCAATGCCGCTGACTTTTGGTAATCGATCAAGGATTTCGCTCAACTTAGAGCGTAAATGTGTCACGTCCACATCCAACATTGTCAGCAATGGACGAATTGGACTGCCATTTTGATCAAGCAAAGCCACCATCAGGTGAACTGGCTCTATATATTGATGATCGCGCCCCAACGCTAATGATTGAGCATCAGAGATAGCGATTTGAAACTTACTTGTGAATCTATCAAGACGCATATCGACCTTCCTAACCTCATATAAGAGAATACTAATAACAGTAGAAAGATGGATACTCAGTAGGGGAATTTCAAGGGAGGATGTAAATAAATATAAACAGTGATGCAAACTCAGGGAATGCATCACCCATTTCAATTACTGGTTAAAACCTAATCTTCCAGCCAGATAAAGGTCGCTTGGCGCCCGGTCACTCCGTCACGACGATAAGAGTAAAAATCATCACCGTTTTGGTATGTACACAAACCCGAGTCAAACACTTGGGAGACTCCAGCTTTGTTTAGACGCTGCGTTGCGAGCTTGGACATATCAGCAAACCACTTGCCTTGAATGTCTCGCGGAATAAACGCTTGCTCAGCCTTAGGATCAAAATCAACAAACGCTTGCAGAACATCTTCACCGACTTCAAATGCTTCTGGACCGATAGCAGGTCCAAGCCATGCCATCACTTCTCCAGAAAACATCTCTAAAGCATTTTCGACAATGCCATTAGCTAAACCTCGCCAGCCAGCATGGACTGCCGCAACTTGTGTGCCTTGGCTATTGGTTAAAATCACCGGCAGACAATCTGCGGTCATCGCAGAACATACAACGTAGCCAGAATTGGTGAACACGCCATCGGCATCGAGCACTTTAGACGTTGGCTCTGAAACCTGAGTGACAACGGTAGAGTGAGTCTGATTCAACCAAACCGGCGCACTTGGCATTTCGGCCTGCTTCATCAACCAGTCACGGTTTTGTTCTACTAATGACAAATCGTCCCCAACGTGAGCGCCAAGATTAAGCCCTTGATAGGCTCCCGTCGAAACGCCTCCCACTCGCGTGGAAGCAAACGCTTTTACATTTTTAGGCGCTGGCCAGTTAGGAACAATTATCTTCATATTAGAATTCGTCCGGTAAACCGTGTTCTTCAGTATCTTTACGCAGTGCTTCGGTCATTGCCACCATGTCATCTGGCACTGGAGCATGAAACTCCAACTCTTCACCAGTGATAGGGTGCTCGAAACGCAACATCACAGCGTGAAGCGCTTGACGATCAAAGCTACGAATCATATCTGTCAGCTCTTGCGATGCTCCAGTAGGAATACGTGCGCGACCACCGTAAGCCGTATCGCCCAACAATGGGTGCTGCAGGTAAGACATATGAACACGAATCTGGTGAGTACGACCCGTCTCAAGACGCAGGCGAATGCGCGTGTGCTCACGGAAGTGTTCTGCAACACGGTAGTGAGTAACCGCTGGTTTACCCATTGGAGCCACAGCCATTAATGTACGCTTCGTTGAGTGACGGCCAATCGGCTGATCGACTTTACCACCCGCAGTCATACGGCCAATAGCAATCGCCTCGTATTCACGAGTGATATTACGCTTTTGCAGTGCACGAACTAAACGCGTTTGCGCTGGTACCGTTTTCGCTACCACCATCAAACCGGTCGTGTCTTTATCAAGACGGTGAACAATACCTGCACGCGGTACTTCAGCAATATCCGGGTAATGATGTAGTAATGCATTTAGCACCGTACCATCAGGCGTACCTGCACCTGGGTGTACAACAAAATCACGAGGCTTATTGATTACGATGATGTCATCATCTTCGTAGACGATATCTAGCGGGATATCTTGCGCTTCCCAGCGTTCTTCATCTTCCAGCTCGGCTTGCAATGTAATTTCCTCGCCGCCCATGACTTTGGTGCGAGGTTTGGTGACAACTTCACCATTCACTTGAACTTTCCCCTCAAGAAGCCATTCTTTCAGGCGAGAGCGAGAGAAGTCCGCGAATAATTCTGCGATAGCTTGGTCTAAACGCTGACCTAATTGACTATCTTTTACGGTATTTGTTAATACTATCTGCTGAGCCATATCGAACTTTTTTAAAAACTGTGAGACTAATGCTCACGACTGTGGAAAAATAGACTATTACGTCATTGTATCTGTTACTGGAAAGAAAGTAACGGCAGCTTAAGAAATATTTAGATTCAAGGAACAGACTCCTGATATGAAACGTCAGACTTTAACAGGCCTTTTAGCGGTATCCCTTCTGTTTGGATGTGCAAGCAAAGAAGAAATCGTTCCTGATGTGCCACCTTCGGAACTGTATGCAGACGCACAAACCTCGCTTCAAACCGGCAATTGGCTTACTGCGATTGAAAAACTGGAAGCATTAGACTCACGCTACCCATTTGGTGCGTACTCCGAGCAGGTACAACTTGATCTCATTTACGCGTACTACAAAAACGACGACCTAGCACTTGGTTTGGCAACCATCTCACGCTTTATGCGCCTAAACCCAACTCACGAAAAAATGGACTGGGTGTTGTATATGCGCGGCCTAACTCATATGGCGCAAGATCGTAACTTTATGCACGATCTATTTAATGTTGATCGTAGCGACCGAGATCCAGAGCCAGTTAAACAAGCCTTTGATGATTTCAAAAAGCTGCTGCAACGTTATCCAAACAGCCATTATGCGGAAGATTCGCAAAAACGCATGATCGCCTTGAAAAACCGTTTGGCCAATTATGATCTGGCAACGGCAGATTTCTACCTACGCCGTGAAGCGTGGATTGCCGCGATCAACCGCAGCCAAGAACTGCAAAAGACCTTCCCTGATACAGAAGCGGCGCGTAAGTCGCTTGATATACAGCTAGAAGCTTACAAGCAGCTTGGTCTGGAAGACTCTATCGCCAGAACGGAAGAGTTGATTAAGCTTAATCCAGTCGATTAAACCAAACTGCCGCAAAACTCCTCGCCACAGTCTCAACAACTGTGGCGTTTTTCTATCAAAGCATCTTCCCCGCGCCTAACTTGATGGTTTTTTGAGCACAATATATGCTTAAAGCTCTCCCACCATTAACCTGGACGTGAACGTGAGATTATCTAAGCTATGGGCAATATTACTGATCCTGCTGTCAGCATCTGTTTGCGCATTACAAATTTCACCGTTGAAACAGCCACCGTATACCGGTGATTTAGACGTCATAAAAGAGAAGAACTTGCTACGCGTGCTTGTCTCTGCTGACCTGGGTTTTTACTACATTGAAGGCGGAACTCCTAAAGGAATTGGTGCAGAGCTTCTGGCTCATTTCGAGAAAGATTTACGTAAAATCAAACCGAAACTAAACGTACAAATTATCCCTCTTGCTCGTGACCAGTTGATTCCCGCTTTAAACAAAGGCTCTGGCGACTTAATTGTCGCAAACCTGACGATTACTGATAGCCGTAAAGAAAAAGTCGATTTTAGCTCCCCAATAATTTCGGGAATTCAAGAGTGGATCGTTACCAACAAAAAAACACCCGCCATCACAAAGCTAGAGCAACTGAGTGGAAAAGAGATATGGGTCCGAGCTAGCTCCAGTTATTTTGAAAGCATTCAATCTCTTAATAAAACTTTAAACAAGAAAGGATTACCACCTGTCATTGTCCACTTCGTTGAAGAAACCCTCCAAGACTACGAACTGGTTGGCATGCTGAATAATGGCTACGTCAAAGCCATCGTGTTAGATAGCCACAAAGCAAGCCTTTGGCTCAAAGTAATGGATGACATTCGAGTACACAAAAAGGTTCCACTGCGTAAAAGTGGCAAAATCGGCTGGGCAATGCGTAAAGACAGTCCGCAGTTGAAAGCTGTGGTCAATAAGTTCATCAAGAAATCACGCTCCGGTACCCTGCTCGGAAACGTCATCTACGGCAAGTACATCGACAATACCAACTGGCTCAACAAAGCGCTCAATCCGAAAAAAATTGCTCAGTTAGAAAAACTGTCCGCGTTGTTTTCACGCTATGGCGAGAAGTATAACTTTGATTATCTGCTGATAGCGGCCGTCGCTTATAAAGAATCGGGCTTTAATAATAACCTGGTCGGCAGTCGAGGCGCGGTGGGCATTATGCAAATCCTACCCAGTACCGCACAAGATCCGAATATCAACATCAAAAATGTTCGACAATTGGAAAACAACGTTCATGCAGGCGTGAAGTACATGGCGTTTTTGCGTCGGCAATACTTCAACGACAAAGCCATATCCGCCGAAAACAAAATCTACTTCACTTTGGCCGCCTATAACGCTGGGCCGGGCAATGTTGAGAGAATGCGTAAGCTCGCCGCCAGACAGGGATATAACCCAAATGTGTGGTTCAATAATGTTGAAGTCGTGATGAGAAAGAATATCAGCGCAACCGTCGGTTATGTCACCACCATCAACCGTTACTACGTCATATACAAACAATTAGAGAGTTTGGACCACGCTAAATCGTTAAAGAATGTTTTGTTGGCTCCGGACGATCCGGTTTTCATGACCCCATTACTCAAGGTGAGTCAAACACCAGAAAGCAAAAAGCCGCTTGTTAACTAAGCGGCTTTTCAAAACTCTCTTTGATTACATACTCTAGCGTGATTTCAATCACGTATTTTGTTCAGTTAATTTTTGACCAAACTAAATTATGGGCTGTACAACGCCCCTAAAAACGAGGTGGTTTTCAGCTGAGTACTCTATCCAATCTAATGATTTGCTAACCGATAACAAGCTATTTAACGATAAATCTCGATACTTCTTGAGTGAGATCACATTCATTTTTCCTTTTAAAAACCTCGAACCAAATGGTGATATAGATCACATTTATTTATCCATAAAGCAGTAATCTGAACTTAACCCATGAGGGATGCAACAGAGGAAAAACACTTATGACAATGAATATCACTGGCAAAAACATCGAAATCACCTCTGCAATCCGAGCTCATATTGAGAGCAAATTTAAAAAACTGGAGAAATGGCAAGTCGACCTAATTGGATGCCAAGCAACTTTCAGTGAGGAACCAAATAAACAGAAAAAATTCGAAGCGGTTATCAAGGTTCCAAAAGGCCAACTTATCGCCTCAGCAACTCACGAAGATCTTTACGCAGCTATCAATGAAGTGGAGCAAAAACTAGAACGACAATTGAATAAGCTGACCCACAAGCCTGAAGCTCGCAGAGCTAACAAGCCAGAGCTTGAAGTAGAAGAAGAGTAAATAGACCAGATTGAGGAAATAGCGCCGTAAGGCGCTATTTTTTTGCTTGACGCTCTACGCCTGCTTGCTTATTGTGTTTAAACACTCATAAATTGCGCACTAATTATGCATTTAACCCCTCTGTTTATTTTTGACTTCTTTTTCCTCCCATAGATGGAGGGGCGAACTCGTTTGTGAAAGAAAAGTCAAAAACAAACAGAAAGCCTCCCAAACCGGGAGGCTTTTTTATAAGGAAAGAATTGATGACTGACCAACCCATTTCTCTGGAAGATATTCGTGTACGTTTAAACGAACTTGATGACGAGCTACTTAGCTTGTTGTCTGAACGCCGCAGACTCAGCATTGAAGTTGCCAAGAGCAAAGTACAAACCTCAAAGCCTGTTCGCGATGCTGTCCGTGAACAACAGTTGTTGGTGAAGCTCATTTCTAATGGCCGCGAAAAATATGATTTAGACGCTCAGTACATCACCAAACTTTTCCACACAATTATTGAAGACTCCGTTCTTCTGCAGCAAAGTTATCTCCAGAATCTAGTTAATCCACAACAAAGCCGTAAACCTCTCGCACGTGTTGCTTTCCTTGGTGCGAAAGGCTCATATTCACATCTGGCAAGCCGCGAATATTTTAGCCGTAAAAATACTGAACTGATTGAACTGAACTGTGAACACTTCAGGGAAGTAACTCAGACGGTAGAATCAGGTCACGCCGACTACGGTGTCCTACCGATTGAAAACACGAGCTCAGGCTCTATTAACGAAGTGTATGACTTGCTGCAACACACCACGTTGTACATCGTTGGTGAGCTGACACAACCGATTGAGCATTGTCTGGTAGCGACAAAAGACATTCGTCTTGAAAACATTAAAACGCTTTACTCTCACCCTCAGCCTCATCAGCAATGCAGTGAGTTCCTAAGCCGCATGAAAGGCGTAAAACTGGAATCTTGCGCCAGCACTGCCGACGCTATGCAAAAAGTCCAAGAACTGAATCGTGATGATGTAGCGGCTATCGGTAATGCATCAAGCGGTAAGTTGTACGGCCTACAAGCGATTCAAGGCAATATCGCTAATCAAACAGAAAACCATACTCGCTTTATCGTAGTAGCTCGTAAACCAGTTGAGGTTTCTACGCAAATACCAGCCAAGACGACGCTGATTATGTCCACGTCTCAACAAGCGGGTTCACTGGTTGAAACACTACTGGTACTGCAACGCTATGGCATCAATATGACCAAGCTTGAGTCGCGTCCTATTATGGGCAATCCATGGGAAGAAATGTTCTACGTTGACCTAGAATCTCATTTGGATTCGCAAGAGATGCAACAAGCGTTACAAGAGCTCACTAAGATCACTAAGCACCTGAAAGTACTGGGTTGTTACCCTAGCGAAAATGTAAAACCAACCCAAGTTAAATTGAGTTAATAGACACCTGTGAGCAAAAAGATCATGGCAACCCAAAAAGTCGTTATTGCCTCTTTAAATCCGGCAAAAATCAATGCGGTTAAGAGTGCGTTTCAAAGTGCATTTCCAAATCAGGCTTTTGAGTTTGAGGGAGTGAGTGTACCCAGCGAAGTTGCGGATCAGCCGATGAGCAACGAAGAAACGTATACAGGCGCATTGAATAGAGTAAAAAATGCCAAAGTCGAAGCTCTAGGCGGGGATTTTTATGTTGGACTAGAAGCTGGTATCGAAGGCAATGTTACCTTCGCCTGGATGGTGATCGAGTCGCAGACTCATCGTGGCGAATCCCGCTCTGCAAGTTTGATGTTACCGCCAGAAGTGTTGGCGCAACTTGAACATGCCAATGAACTTGGCGATGTCATGGACAGCGTGTTTGGCACAGAAAATATTAAACAGAAGGGTGGCGCAATCAGTCTATTGACCCAAAACCAATTGACGCGCAGCTCGGTATATCATCAAGCCTTAATTCTGGCTTTGATTCCTTTTACCAACACAGAGCACTTTCCAGCGAATCTTTAAAGCTCACGTTCCTATTCTAGTGGTATTAAAAAGGGCGGAATCTCCGCCCTTTTGTTTTACTCTGTTGGCTCTAATAATGCTTTGAGCTGTTCTTTCTCTTCATCCGATTTGGATTTCAACTCATTTGAGCCACGTGTGATGGTTGCAATGCCCACGCCTAGCATCTGGCTGATCTGACGTTGAGATAACTCGCCTTTGAGCAGTTCATTAAGAATGTTCACTCGGGCAATTAATGAATCTCGTTCATCAGGCGTCATCAGCATCGTTAAAAACATTTCATGCTGCTGACTATCGACACTTGTTCGAATTAGCTCAAGAATCTGCTGCCAGTCTGTGTACTCGGGTTCGTGTGACATCAAGTTACCTCACTCAATACTTGGTATTGATCTCATGTTGATTCAAGAACGCGCCATCGATACCCAAAAGATCACGGTAGTAAGTTTCAAACATTAAGATGTTCTGAACATAACCACGTGTTTCTTTAAATGGAATCGCCTCAATAAAGGCATAAGCATCCACTTTTCCCTGGGTTCGCTCTCGCCACGTTTTCACTCTGTTAGGGCCAGCATTATAAGCCGCTAGAGCAAAAATACGATTATTATCGTAATCCTCCAATAAACCTTGCAGGTAATGGCTGCCAATTTCGATATTTTTACCGACGTTATACAACTCTTCAGTACCTTGATACTTTAACTTGTACTTGCGTGCGGTGTATTTTGCAGTTTCAGGCATTATCTGCATGATACCGCGAGCACCAACGGGTGAACGAGCCTCTACATCCAACGCACTTTCTTGCCTTGCCAAAGACATCATGGTAACCGGGTCGATATCATGCTTCTTCGCATAGAAATTAAACCACCATTGATGCGCAACAGGGAACCGTAATTCAATATTGTCCCACATCTGAGCTTGAATACTTGCGGTAACAGTCAGATGATGCCAATGCTTCGAAGAGGCATAAGCCGCTAGCATGGCTTTGTCGTCTTTATTCACTCGACGGAGCAAATGCGCCCACTCGCTCTTTGCTGCAGAAATCTTGTCTGTCGCAATCATCTCCGAAATACGCGCCAAAGCATCGTGATAAGGCTGAACGGCCTTACTGTCTAATTTGATTCGGTGACTTGGATATTTGATCGACTGCCCTATCGCGTTTGCGGCTGCGACACTATAAAAGTTACGCTCTCCAACCAATGTTGCTAAACGCTTCTTACCCGCAATGTCATCTCCCAGTGCAATCTCACTTCGGCCCAACCAATATTGCCATCGCAGCGTCGCCTGCTCTTCTTTGTTAAGAACCGCTATCCACTCCTGAACCCCTTTCCAGTCTGCATTTTGCACCGCGAGGCGAATACGAGTCTCGATGAGTGGCAAGTCCTGACTGGTTTTTGTCTTGTCATCTCGCCATTTAGCCAGACTGGCCGACTCTGTACGCGTCAGCCTAAAGGCAATGTAATCTGCCAAAGACTGTGCTTTTTCAGGAGAAAATTTCTGCCCTTTTACCACCGAGTCATACGCTTGTTGTGCCTGCTCGATATTCATACGAGCTAACTTTTCTAACGCATATTGACTCTGAGCACGATTAAAATCGTTCGCGGGCTTTTTCTTGGCAAATTCAGCGACCGAGGCAGGCTTATCAAACAACGCCTTCATATCTTGGGCTTGTTGTTTCGCTTTGGCCGACTTTGGTAGCTTTTGCAGATAACTCATCAGACTGCCGTTACGTGCATCAAACGCCAGTAACATTCGCTGTAATATCAAATCGTCAGTTCTTCCGCCCGCTTTATCCCAGGCAGAAAATAGTGGGTCACACTCAGAAGCGATACTTGAACCGCTTAACCACATATCTTCCGCGCCTTTAAACGCCGCAACTTGTTTACCCTGCTTCAAATTCGCCTGGTAAAAAATGCACTGGTAGCGCTCGCCACTGGGTATCACTTTTTGAAACTCAGTAATGGCCTTCCAATCTTTCTCTTTGTAGAGATGATTCAGATAAGGAGCGCTAACACGGCGAGAAAAAGGAAAAGTCTCGTACTCGGCGATAAAGTCATTAACTTGTTTTGGGGACTTACTCGGTAACTGTCGAATGAAAGTACGGTAGTCCACATAAGGTGTTAGTGGATAGTCCGCAATTTTGGGACGGATCACTAAGTACCCGTTGATGTCATTTTTATCTAATAGATTTTGAGCCTGCTCATACACTTCGCGCTGTTTTTCTAAGCTAAGCGCGGCGTTCGCTGTCAGACTAACCGCACATAAAGCAGCAGCACAGCATACACTTTTAGCCAATTCCGTAACGTTGAATCTCATTTGTATATTTTTCCCCAGACATTTATTGCCTCAAAGCCTAGTTTTCTTAGAGTTTATGTTTCAAAGGCACTTTAAGTATATGCATACATTTACACAGAAATATGCAACCAATGTAAAGTGAATTGATGTATTAAAATTTATACTCGTTAACTTTTGCAGCAATGAGGACGAGAAGTTCATAATGTGCAAAGAAATCCATTCTTCACTTCAAGCGAATAACAAAAGTGTATACCGTAACCATGTAAGTTTCCGGTCAGCAGAGGATAAGAAATCGTATAACAGGTAAAATTCTTGCAGCGCGGTAACAAATAGCCCCAGGTAAACTATTTATGCCGGTCAGTGACAAGGCTCTGAATTGGGTATCCTGAAGTCATTTGGGTATATCAGGCAGTTGGTATAAAATAGTGGGTTTGAATAACAGTTAATTTAGGAACGATCGGCAATGGCTGAATACGTATATACCATGTCGCGGGTGAGCAAAATTGTGCCACCTAAGCGTCAAATTCTTAAAGACATCTCTCTGAGCTTCTTCCCTGGTGCGAAAATCGGTGTTTTAGGTCTGAACGGTGCAGGTAAATCGACTCTGCTACGTATCATGGCGGGGATCGACACGGATATCGACGGTGAAGCACGTCCACAACCTGGGCTAAACGTTGGCTACCTTCCACAGGAGCCGGTACTTGATGAATCAAAAACCGTTCGTGAGATCGTAGAAGAAGCGGTATCAGACGTTGCAGGCGCGCTTCAACGTTTGGACGCGGTATATGCAGCATACGCTGAACCAGATGCGGATTTCGATGCTCTGGCAAAAGAACAAGGCGAGCTGGAAGCTCTGATTCAAGCGAAAGATGGCCATAATCTTGATAATGCTCTGGAACGCGCAGCGGATGCTTTGCGTCTTCCTGAGTGGGATCAAAAGATTGCCCATCTGTCAGGTGGTGAGCGTCGTCGTGTCGCTATTTGTCGTCTTCTACTAGAAAAGCCAGACATGCTTCTTCTCGACGAACCAACCAACCACTTGGATGCCGAGTCTGTTGCTTGGCTAGAACGCTTCCTGGTTGATTACACAGGTACTGTTGTAGCGATTACCCACGACCGTTACTTCCTTGATAACGCTGCTGGCTGGATTCTTGAACTTGACCGTGGTGAAGGTATTCCATGGGAAGGTAACTACACCTCTTGGCTAGAGCAAAAAGATGCACGTCTACAACAAGAAGCATCACAAGAAAGCGCTCGTCAAAAGACCATCGAGAAAGAACTTGAGTGGGTACGCAAAAACCCTAAAGGTCGTCAGGCGAAATCGAAAGCGCGTATGGCTCGTTTTGAAGAGCTTCAAAACACTGACCATCAAAAACGTAACGAGACCAACGAACTATTTATCCCGCCAGGTGAGCGCCTAGGTGACAAGGTTATCGAAGTGAATAACCTGACGAAATCGTTCGACGGCCGTGTACTGATTGATGACTTGTCATTCAGCATCCCTAAAGGTGCGATCGTCGGTATTATCGGTGCCAACGGTGCAGGTAAGTCAACGCTATTCAAAATGCTAAGCGGCACAGAGCAACCAGATTCAGGCACTATCGAACTGGGTGATACTGTGAAACTGGCATCGGTTGAGCAGTTCCGTGACTCAATGAACGACAAGAACACTGTATTCCAAGAGATTTCTGAAGGCGCTGATATCATTAAGATCAACAACTTCGAAATCCCTGCACGTGCATACTGTTCACGTTTCAACTTCAAAGGCTCTGATCAACAGAAAATAATCGGTGAGCTATCTGGTGGTGAGCGTAACCGTGTACACCTAGCGAAACTACTGAAAGCGGGCGGCAACGTACTGTTACTCGATGAACCAACCAACGACCTTGACGTTGAAACGCTACGTGCACTAGAAGAAGCGCTACTTGAATTCCCAGGCTGTGCAATGGTTATCTCGCACGACCGTTGGTTCCTTGACCGTATCGCAACACACATCATCGACTACCGTGACGAAGGTCAGGTTAACTTCTACGAAGGAAACTACACCGAGTACATGGACTGGTTGAAGAAGACGCTTGGTCCTGAAGCTGCAGAACCTCATCGCATCAAATACAAACGTATCGCGAAGTAATCTCTACAGATTCATGGTCGCTACCTGACACAGTCAGGAAAGTCCGATTGTAATTTGAACAAAGGCCGCTATCATAGCGGCCTTTCGTTTTCTGAAGGCTGAACCAACATCACTTTTTAGCCATCCCGACACTTTCAGATAATATTCGCACACTTTTTGTGCTTTTTGATATATGATTCAGTCCGTTCGAGTCATTGGTAATAAAAATAATAAAGTGGAGAGACGACTTTTTTCATCAATTGTCGACCAAACTCCTCTGCCCATCGAACCAACTAATTAGGCTGATGCTCATTGAAAGTACAGCCAACAAAAGTAATTTTCAGAATTGAATGTAGGCAATAACGAACTTCCATACGAAAGTTAACGCTGCTTTCGCTTTAGGAAATAAATAATCAAATGCCTACTTAAGTAACTATCACTATGTCTAAAAAAATCATCATTCAGATCCCGACAAAAAACGGCGATCAGCAATTTTACTTTGGCCGCATTTCGGTCGTCACAGTGCTGGCTTCGGTCATCGCGTTACCTGCCGTTATTGGTGGTGCATGGTATATGAACCAGCAACAGCGCTATGATCAGGATGTACTGGTTCAAGCCGTCGCTAAACTGGAGAGTGAGAAAAACGAAATCACCGCACTTTACGAAGAACAGCTTGATACCAACCACTCGTTATCTCAATCTTTGACTGACAGAAATAACCAAATTCAGCTGCTGGGTAAACGTGTATTCGATGTCGAGTCGGTACTTGGATTAGCCGACGAAGAGCTGATGCTTGATGAAAACAATTTGGCACTGGAAGAGAGAATTGACGCAGCGGCAATAGATTCTGCTGTACGTGCAACCATGTTCCGCCTTATTCCTAACGACAGCCCAATCACTTATCAGCGCATCTCGTCCTCTTATGGCACTCGAATCAACCCGATTTCAGGGAAGAAACACGTTCATACTGGTATCGACCTAACCTGTAAGCGTGGTGAAGAGGTGCTGGCTCCTGCCGATGGGGTTGTAGAGACGGTTCGTCCGGGTAATCGAGGCTATGGCAACTACCTGACTTTACGCCATTCGTTTGGTTTTATGAGTTCTTATGCGCACCTGCAAAAATTCAAAGTGAAAAGCGGGGAATTTGTCAGTAAAGGGGATGTTATTGCTCAATGTGGTAACTCTGGTAATTCGACCGGACCTCACCTGCATTATGAAGTGCGCTTCCTCGGGCGAGCATTGAATCCTCAATACTTGATGGACTGGACACCAGAGAATTTCAACTACGTGTTTGAAAAAGAGAATAAAGTTAAATGGGGTCCATTAGTTCAGTTGATTGACAACGTTGTTCGTCTGCAAATCAACTTAACTAATTCGCCTTACCGAGACACCAGCATCAACACCGTGTCCAGTGAAGAAGGTAACGAGACAGCCGTTAACTGATTTTCTTCAAATAAAAAAAGAGCAGCCAAAGCTGCTCTTTTTTTATATCAGGCTGTTAGCCACGATGAATATTATCATTGGCTTGCTTGAGCAGATTCTGGCTCTCATTCATAAATTGTTGAGAGTAAGTACCAAACCAATCGCTCACCTGTTTGAAACTTTCGATGAATCGCGCTTTGTCTTTGCTATCCAGGATCGCCACCGCATCACCCAAACGCTGATGGAATCGCTTGATCATGTCGATATTCTCTTGAGAAGAGAAAATGATATCACCGTACAAATTCGGGTCCTGACCAAACAGTCGCCCAACCATCGCCAATTCAAGGCGGTAGATAGGCGAGCTTAGTTTGAGCAACTGATCGATATTCGGGTTCTCTTTACTTAAGTGCATGCCGTAAGCAAACGACGTAAAGTGGCGCAGTGCCTGAATCAGCGTCATGCCATGATCGTGCTCTTCTGCGTCAATCTGACACAAACTTGCGCCCCAAATACCAAATTGTTGGAGCAGCCATTGGTAATGCTCGTTCCCACGGCCATCACAGTACACAATAACCTGCTTCGCAAGGCTAGGAACATCAGGGCCAAACATCGGGTGAAGACCAACAACCGGGCCAGCGTGCACCTTGAGCATCGCTTGCAGTGGCTTCGACTTAATCGAGGTTAAATCACACAAAATGCAATCTTCTGGTAAGTTACCCAGCTTCTCGATAACCCCTTCCGTCAGATGAATCGGTACCGTGACCACGACTAAACCCGCGTTGTCCAGGATTTCATCCGCACGATCCCAATCTTTACTGCCCAGAACTTTGACCTGGTAGCCCGACAATTTGAACATGCGGCCAAACAGGCCGCCCAGTTGACCATTACCACCGATAATCACAACTGAGCGTAATTCTGGGTTCAAACACTTAAATCCGGAATCTTTCTCACTGGCATAAGACTCACGCATAGTACGACGAAGAATGTCTTCGATTAGCTGTGGGGGTACCCCAATTTTTTCAGCTTCAGCTCGACGAGACGCTAACATCGCGGCCTCTCGGTCGGGGGCATAAATTGGCAAACCGTGTTCGCTTTTTACTTCACCCACTTTTTCTACCAGCGATAAACGCTGGGCTAGAAGCTCAAGCATTTGCTTGTCGACTGCATCAATCTGATCGCGTAATGCGTTAAGTTCAACTGCCATTGATGTTCCTTTAAATAAGTTCCGTTTTTTAGCCTTTTAGGCGATTCTCTAAGAAAGGCACCAGCTCTTCGTGTGCATGACGTAATAGTGCCTCAGTTGACTCCCAATTGATACATGCATCGGTGATAGATACACCGTATTCCATCTCTTCAAGTTTCAGGTCAGAAGACTGGTTGCCTTCGTTGATGTGACTTTCAATCATCAGTCCGATAATAGACTTGTTGCCTTCACGAATTTGATGGATCACGTCTTCAGCGACCAGTGGCTGACGGCGGTAGTCTTTACGTGAGTTAGCGTGGCTACAGTCCACCATCAGTGATGCATCAAGACCTGACTTCGCCATTTCTTGTTCACACTCAGTCACGGATACTGAATCGTAGTTCGTCTGCTTACCGCCACGAAGAATCACGTGACCATTCGCGTTGCCCTGAGTCGTGAGCAGTGCAACTTGTCCTTCACGGTTAATACCCATGAAACGGTGGCTAGATGATGCTGCTTGCATCGCATTGATTGCTGTCGCCAAGCTACCATCAGTACCGTTTTTAAAACCAATTGGCATAGACAGGCCACTCGCCATTTCACGGTGAGTTTGCGATTCGGTAGTACGCGCACCAATTGCTGCCCAGCTAAAGGTATCTGCGATGTACTGTGGGCTGATTGGGTCAAGAGCTTCTGTCGCTAGCGGAATTTCCATCTCTGCCAGGTCAACCAGCAGTTCACGGCCAACATGCAGACCATGTTCGATATCAAAACTGCCATCCAGATGCGGGTCGTTAACTAAACCTTTCCAGCCAACGGTAGTACGAGGCTTTTCAAAGTAAACACGCATTACAATATACAGTTGGTCACTTAGTTGTTCTGAAAGCGCTTTAAGACGTTTTGCGTAGTCTTTCGCCGCATCAATATCGTGGATAGAACAAGGTCCACACACAACAAGCAAACGGTGATCTTTCTTATGAATGATGTCAGCAATAGTTTGACGAGATTCTTGGATAAAGCGGCGTGCATTGTCACTCAGAGGCAATTTCGCTTTTAACTCATCTGGAGTGATAAGAACCTGTTCTTCGACGATGTTAATGTCGCTCAATTCACTTTTTTTCATAATCTTGACCTGTATATTATTTTTTACACCCAACCAAATCCTTGGTGAGACAACTAATCTTTAACGACAAGATAACAGGCTAAACGATAAAAACAAGTGTACATTTTAAAAAACATTTACTGTAAATTTATTTTTACACAAAATAAAAGCCAAACTTAACTTAAGTTTGGCTTGAGTTCGGTGTTTTTAGCAGTTTACGTGCTTACAAGTATTGAAGTTTATGGAGTTAAACGCTTCATCGCTTCGCTGGCTTGTTTCCACTCTTGTGACAACTTGAGCTCACTCAGAGAAAAGCTCTGTTTTTTCAGTAACGCGCTGGCTTGCGGCACACTCGTGATAGGTAAGTTGTCCAGAGCTGCGACCTGAGCCTCTCTTTTATTGCACATCAACAGCATATCGCACCCTGCATTCAAAGCCTGAATGGAGCGTTCTGCAGGACCGCCCATGATAACCGCGCCTTCCATGGTCAAGTCATCAGAGAAGATCAAACCTTTGAAACCAAGTTGCTGACGCAGAATTGTTTTCAGCCAATATTCGGAACCGCTGGCAGGTTGAGAGTCGTAGTTCGGAAAAATGACGTGAGCTGGCATCATGGCATCCAAAATACCCGCCTCGATCTGAGCTTTGAAAATCGCCATGTCTTGCTCAAAAATGTCACTGCGCTCGTCATAGGGCGTTTCCAGATGAGAGTCAGCAATCACGCCACCATGTCCGGGAAAGTGTTTGCCTGTTGTCGCCATACCGATGCTTTTCATCCCTTGCATGTAAGCAGTGCTATGACGAAGGATAGTATCTGCATCTTCGCCAAAAGCCCGACTTCCAATCGCTTTACACTGATGGCCTTTATCCAATACAGGGGCGAAGCTCAAATCAATGTCATGAGCAATCAGCTCCGCTGCCATAAGCCAGCCGCCCATTCGAGCAAGCTCTTCACTATTTTGATGTTTTGCATATTCATCAGCAGCAGGGATAAGAGAAAAGCCCTCACGAAATCGCTGTACGCGCCCTCCTTCCTGATCGACACCAATCAGTAGCGGACGTTTCGCCGCTTTGCGGATAGACTGGGTAAGCGCCTGAAGTTGCTCGCTATCATGATAATTCCGTGTAAACAGAATCAAGCCACCAACCGTTGGATGCTCCAAAATTTCTTTGTCTTCAGCAGTCAGCTCATAGCCTGCAACGTCAACCCATAACGGACCCATGTTTTCTCCTCAAATATCTGGTACCAAATGAGGTTATTCGCTTCAGATTTGCTTTACAATAAGCGAATGAAGAATTGACGAGATCGGCTGTGAATTTTAACGAACTTTACATTGGCGTGATGTCTGGCACGAGTATGGATGGTGTCGATACGGCTTTGGTTGAGATTAAAGGAAACCACGTTCAGCTTATTGCCCACGATGATTATCCAATGCCTGCCCATCTGAAACAGGCTTTATTGTCCGTATGCACTGGTCAGGAGACGAACCTGAAAACCATTGGTGAACTCGACCACCAGCTTGGTCACCTCTTTGCCGATGCCGTCCTCCAGTTGTTGGATAAATCAGGCTATTCCGCTGAGCAAGTCCGGGCTATTGGCAACCATGGTCAAACCGTTTTCCACCAGCCAACTGGCGAGTATCCATTTACCACTCAATTGGGTGATGCCAATATTATCGCGGTGAAAACCGGTATCGACACCGTGGCGGATTTTCGTCGTAAGGACATGGCACTCGGCGGGCAAGGCGCTCCTCTTGTACCAGCTTTCCACAAAAGTATCTTCGCGATGCAAGACTCGACAACCGTAGTTTTAAACATCGGTGGAATTGCCAATGTTTCCGTTTTGCACCCACAGCAACCGGTGATTGGTTACGATACTGGGCCTGGTAATTTGTTGATGGATGCCTGGTGTGAGAAGCATACGACGCAAGGGTTCGATAAAGACGCACAATTTGCACTGCAAGGTACAGTCAATCCGGTACTGCTCAATCAATTACTTCAAGAGCCTTATTTAACACGCGCAGCACCCAAAAGTACCGGCCGCGAACTATTCAATATCAACTGGTTACAATCCCAACTGACTGGGCATTCACTCTCTGCAGAAGATGTTCAGCGCACATTATGTGAATACTCCGCCGTCACCATCGCCAGTGAAGTAGAGAAATTTACTTACGGCACATCTCCGCTACTGCTGGTTTGTGGTGGCGGAGCGAGAAACCCACTGTTGATGCAACGCTTAAGCGAATTAATGCCTCAATGGCAAGTGACCACAACCAACGAAAAAGGCGTTGATGGCGACTATATGGAAGCAATGGCGTTTGCCTGGTTAGCTCAGCGCCATATTCACGGTTTGCCGAGCAATTTACCGGAAGTCACCGGAGCAAGCCGACTGGCTTCACTCGGTGTACTGTATTCAAAAAATTAATAATGAAGGCTTAATTATGACAAACGACGCACTTATTGCAGCTTTATCCCAGCTCGTTTCTGAAGGTCGTAACCCAGAAACAATGGATATCGACTTACTGCCTTCACTGGATATTGTTCAGCGCATTAATCAGCAAGACAAACTGGTTCCTCTTGCTGTAGAAAAGGTCCTTCCTGAGATAGCATTGGCGGTCGATAAGATCACTGCAGCATTTAAAGCGGGCGGCAGGCTGGTTTATATGGGTGCTGGTACCAGTGGTCGTTTAGGCGTTTTGGATGCATCAGAGTGCCCGCCAACGTTTGGGGTATCCGACAAAATGGTCATTGGCTTAATAGCTGGCGGACCAGAAGCTATCCTCAAAGCGAAAGAAGGTGCTGAAGATTCTCCTTTACTCGGCGAGCAAGATTTAAAGAAACTCAACTTCAATAAAAGCGATGTGGTTGTCGGCATCGCAGCAAGTGGCAGAACGCCTTATGTGATTGGTGGATTAGAGTATGCCAATGAGATTGGCGCAACAACAGTAGCGCTGTCTTGTAACCCTGACTCTCCTATTGCCGACATCGCTGATATCGCGATCAGCCCGGTTGTCGGTCCGGAAGCATTAACAGGCTCTACCCGTCTTAAGTCAGGAACGGCACAGAAACTGGTGCTGAACATGCTGACAACAGCAAGCATGATCCGCATTGGTAAGAGCTACCAAAACTTAATGGTGGATGTTAAAGCCACCAATGACAAACTGGTTGCACGCGCCGCTCGTATCGTGATGCAAGCGACGGACTGCAGTAAAGATCAGGCAACAGCCGTGCTCAAACAAACAGACTATGAGGTAAAACTAGCGATCTTAATGATCCTCACAGATCTGGATATCGACTCCGCTCGCCAGCAACTGGCGCATCAGGATGGCTTCCTGCGTAAAGCGGTAGAAAACCACCAGCCGAAATAATCACAAACAGGTAAGCATAAAAAAAGTGACTTCGTGTCACCTTTACTCGTCTATTTAACGTTGATTAATCTTCATAGAGCCATTCATCAAACTGGCGATTGAGCTCATTATTCGCTTTACGTTTAATATGTTCGGGGTCGGTGGCGTTTTTGACGTTTTCCACTTTATTGGTGTACTTGCTCGTCGCTTTCTTGGCCTCACGTTTGGCCTGATTCTGTACGTAGGTGCCACTGGTGATCTCTTCGATATCACGCTTAGTGTTATCAAGCGTATTAGTAATATGGCTTTTGCTATGCTCGTATTTACGTTTAGCTTTAATGGTATCCTTTAGCGCATTAGATGCACTAGCGGTCAGCGGCAATAAAACTAAGGTGAGCAGGAGGTACTTTTTCATCGTCGGAATCACTCTGAATTAAAATTCAATGGCAAAAGTAGACCAAACAAACCCTCCCCATTTGTCAGAAGATTAACAAGTCAGACAGTCGTCTTGATTATGAAACTACGTTAGTTACTGTATTCGTTCCAGCCACGCTGCCATTCCATTCGGAATTTTTGGGCCTGTTTCGTCCCCTCGCACACCCCTTCGTAATACTGACCAGATAGTCCAATCTGATAAGCAAAATCAGGGTTACAGTATTCAGACAAACCTTCGAGATAACCTTGGTCGTAATCTCCTTGTTTTACATTGCCCATTGCGCTTAGCTCTTTCACTGTGCGTGATGTATGACCCGCGATGCCATCCTGATAACCGATTTGATACCAGTCGCCTGACTGAGCGAGATCTTCTGTAGTAGCGGAACACCCTGCCAGTAAAGCCAGCGCTAACCCTAACGTTGCCTTTTTCATATTTCCCCTTAACTCTTTGTTTTAAAAATTTGTTTTCAAAATAAGCTTACCACTAAATCCTCACTTTGACCGTTTATCTGCGTATTTAACCCCTGACAGTGGTAAGCAACCGCTAAACGTGAAATCAGAACCACTCATTCCAGCCAAATACCATTCACGGCTCAGAGCAACCACTGAGCGGTGCCCAAAACCACTCAAAGGCTATATCGACCACTCGTAGTCCTATTCGACCACTTACCGACTAAGCGAATGCAATTAACAAAAGCAGCCCTTAACATGCATCCTGAAATTAAAACAATTACCCTATCCTACTAACCAAGGACAATAGTTATGATGTGGTTTCTAACCTGTGTCGCAGCCCTAATCGGCGGATACTTCATCTACGGCGCTTTCGTCGAGAAAATTTTCGGCATCAATGAAAAACGCCAAACGCCTGCTCACACTAAAGCAGATGGTGTTGACTATGTTCCAATGTCAACCAAGAAAGTTTACCTTGTTCAGCTACTTAACATCGCTGGCGTAGGTCCTATCTTTGGCCCAATCATGGGTGCGCTATACGGCCCAGCGGCAATGTTATGGATTGTTATCGGCTGGATTTTTGCTGGCGCGGTACACGATTACTTCTCAGGTATGCTATCTGTTCGTAACGGCGGTGCTTCTGTACCAACCATTACTGGACGTTACCTAGGTAATGGCGCAAAACACTTTATGAACATTTTTGCCATTGTCTTACTGCTTCTTGTTGGTGTGGTATTCGTATCAGCACCGGCTGGCATGATCACAAACCTAATCAACGATCAAACAAGCCTAAACGTAAGCATGACAACAATGGTTATCGCAATCTTTGCGTACTACATCATTGCGACTATCGTTCCTGTTGATAAGATCATCGGCCGTTTCTACCCACTATTTGGCGCACTACTGATTTTCATGTCTGTTGGCCTGATGACTGCTGTCGCATTCTCTAGCGAGCACACAGTAATGGGTGACTTCCAAGTATCGGACATGTTCAGCAACCTAAACCCGAATGACATGCCTCTTTGGCCAGCACTGTTCATCACTATCGCATGTGGTGCAATCTCTGGCTTCCACGCGACTCAGTCTCCACTGATGGCACGTTGTATGGAAAACGAGAAAAACGGTCGCTTCGTATTCTACGGTGCAATGATCGGTGAAGGTGTTATCGCGCTAATCTGGTGTGCTATCGCACTGTCTTTCTTCGGCTCTCTAGACGCACTGTCAGAAGCAGTGAAGAACGGCGGCCCGGGTAACGTAGTTTACAGCGCATCATTTGGTCTACTAGGTGTGTTCGGCGGTATCATCGCGTTCCTAGGTGTGGTTATCCTACCTATTACTTCAGGTGACACAGCGTTCCGTTCAAGCCGCTTGATCCTTGCTGAATACTTCAACATGGAACAGAAAACACTGCGCAACCGTCTACTAATGGCGCTTCCACTGTTCGTTATCGGTGGTATCCTGACTCAAGTTGACTTCGGTATCATCTGGCGTTACTTCGGTTTCGCAAACCAAACTACAGCAGTAATGATGCTTTGGACTGCGTCGGCTTACCTACTACGTCACAACAAACTGCACTGGATTACAACAATCCCTGCAATGTTCATGACAACGGTGTGTGTAACGTTCATTCTGAACAACAGCTCACTAGGTTTCGGTCTGCCAATGCAAGTGTCGACTATCGCGGGTATCATCTTCTCACTAGTTGTTACGGGTTACGTTATCAAAACCTCTAAAGGTAAAGGCGAAACTGAACTGGCTGACGAAGAGAAACCACAAGCGGTATCTGAAACTGCTTAATATCAGCGCATTTTCATCGACTGATTAAGATAGAGAGCCTGCCCAATGCAGGCTCTTTTTGTTTTATACCCAAGTGACTTCAACATACTGGCTTAGAGCATTGTCGCTGAACCAAGCATCTTGAGGGTACTTAGGTATACAATAACAACATTGATTTCAGGTTAGGTTCGCTATGGAACTGGTTATTTCTCTATTACAGCAAATGTGTGTTTACTTAGTACTGGCGTACATGCTGAGTAAAACACCCATTATATTGCCTCTGTTGAGCATCTCTTCTCGCTTAAGCCACCGTTTAATTTGCTACGTACTCTTCTCGGGCTTCTGTATTCTCGGCACCTATTTTGGTCTGCATATTAACGATGCAATTGCCAATACTCGCGCTATCGGTGCAGTCATGGGCGGGCTATTTGGTGGCCCCGTGGTTGGTTTCGCGGTAGGGCTTACTGGTGGTATTCACCGCTACACACTTGGTGGTTTTACCGATCTGGCTTGTGCAATCTCAACCACGGCTGAAGGGGTTATCGGTGGCCTGCTTCACGTATACCTAATCAAGCGCAACAAAGGTGCCCTGCTATTTAACCCAAGCGTCGTGTTCAGCGTAACTTTTGTGGCTGAAGTTGTACAAATGATCTTGCTGCTCGCGGTCGCAAAACCGTTCGACCAGGCTTATGAACTGGTATCAGCGATTGCTGCTCCGATGATCATTGCCAACTCGTTTGGTGCTGCTCTGTTCATGAGCATTCTTCAAGACCGAAAAACCATTTTCGAAAAGTACTCGGCGACCTTTTCACGCCGAGCGTTAACTATTGCCGACCGCTCAGTGGGCATTTTAAGTAACGGTTTTAACACTGAAAACGCAGAAAAAATCGCCCGTATTATTTATGAAGAGACAAAAGTAGGCGCGGTCGCGATTACCGATCAGGAAAAAATCCTCGCCTTTGTTGGTATCGGTGATGATCACCACAAACCAAATACCCCGATTTCATCGCAAAGTACCTTAGACTCGATGGAAAAGAACGACATTATTTATCTCGATGGCTCTGAGCGCCCTTATCAGTGCTCCATTGCGAAAGACTGTAAACTGGGTTCAGCGCTTATTATTCCTCTAAGAGCGGGTAAAGAAGTAATAGGTACTATCAAACTCTACGAGCCAAAGCGAAAACTGTTTTCCACGGCAAACATGTCGATGGCAGAAGGGATTGCACAACTGTTATCCAGTCAGATTTTATATGGCGATTATCAGCAACAACAAACCTTATTAGCTCAGGCAGAAATCAAATTGCTACACGCACAGGTTAATCCACATTTCTTGTTTAATGCGCTCAATACCATCAGTGCGATTACGCGACGTGACCCGGATAAAGCTCGTGAGCTGATCCAAAACTTATCGCACTTCTTCCGCAGTAACTTAAAACAAAACATCAACACGGTAACGCTAAAAGAAGAGCTTGCTCATGTGAATTCTTACCTGAGTATTGAAAAGGCTCGTTTTACTGACCGACTCGAAGTCGAAATCGATATTGAACCAGAATTACTGGACATCAAGTTACCAAGCTTTACACTCCAGCCTTTGGTAGAAAATGCCATTAAACACGGCGTCTCTAATATGCTGGAAGGCGGCAAAGTGAGAATATACAGCCAAGCGCATCCACAAGGTCATCTGATTACCGTGGAAGACAATGCAGGCAGTTTTGAGCCACCTAAAGACAACCACTCTGGTTTAGGTATGGAAATTGTCGACAAACGTCTCACAAATCAGTTTGGGCGTGATTCAGCGCTAAAAATTGCGTGCGAGAAGCATCAATTTACTAAAATGAGTTTTATTATTCCCACAACTTCGTAAAGGTCAGTCGCAATACTACAAGGTAAGAATGGATGTTAACCGCACTCGTCATTGATGATGAACAATTTGCTCGTGAAGAATTAGCCGAATTGTTGTCCGAAACAGGCCAGGTAGAGGTGATAGGTGATGCCTCCAACGCCATTCTTGGTCTGAAGAAAATCAATGAGCTTAAACCAGATGTGGTGTTCTTGGATATTCAAATGCCACAAGTCACGGGCATTGAGCTGCTTGGTATGCTTGATCCGGAAACCATGCCCTACGTGGTCTTTGTGACCGCTTATGACCAGTATGCGATTCAGGCTTTTGAAGACAACGCGTTCGACTATTTGCTGAAACCCGTCGATCCGGAGCGACTCAACAAGACAGTGAAGCGTCTGCATAAGACCATTAGCCAGTCGACACTGACTCAACAGCTCTCCGCGATAACGCCTGATACGTTAGACCAAATACCTTGTATTGGTCACAACCGCATTGTGATCATGGCAACTGACACAGTGGAATGCGCCTATAGTGATATCAGCGGTGTACACGTTCGCTCAATTAACCAAACTGCCAGTACGCAGTTAACACTGAAAACAATTGAAGAAAAAACGCCACTGGTGCGATGTCACCGTCAGTACCTGGTCAGTATCAAAGCGATTAGCGAAATAAAATTATTAGAAAATGGCTTAGCGGAAATCATCACTAAAACTGGCTTTGAGATCCCAGTGAGTCGTCGCTATCTAAAAGTACTCAAAGAGATGCTCGGTATCAGCCATTAAGCACCAAGCTATTTAATCAAAAAAGGCGCCCCTGAGGTCGCCTTTTGCCTATTCGAAAACTGGATATCAGTCTACTTGCTTGATTTGCAGCTCTTTTGGTACTTCAAAGAACATATTCTCTTCGCGGCCTAAAACCTCGTCCACAGCGCGCGCACCGACCATCTCTTTAATGCGCTCAAGGATTTGGTTAACCAGTTCCTCAGGCGCTGAAGCACCAGCAGTAACACCGACTTTCGTTTTGCCATCAAACCATTCAGGTTTAATGTCTTCAGGACAATCCGTCAAATAGCCCGGTGTACCCAGTTTCTCTGCTAGCTCTTTTAGACGGGTCGAATTTGATGAGTTCTTGGAACCCACGACGACCATCACATCCACTTCACTTGCCATTTCTCGAACGGCATCCTGACGGTTCTGAGTCGCGTAGCAGATGTCGTCTTTTCGCGGCCCCTGAATATCAGGAAATACGCGGCGCAGCTCTTCAATCACGTCTGCCGTCTCATCAACGGAAAGCGTGGTTTGGCTTACGTAATGCAGATCGGAAGGATCTTTAACGATCGCTTTTAGCTTCTCTACATCAGCAGGTGTTTCCACTAAGTACATACCGCCAGTTTCACTCGCGTACTGGCCCATCGTGCCTTCCACTTCAGGGTGACCGGCGTGGCCGATCAGTACCACTTCCATATTACGACGGCTGGCGCGAGCCACTTCCATATGAACTTTAGTCACCAACGGACACGTTGCATCAAACACAGTAAGGTCACGTTGTTTGGCTTCTTGGCGAACCGCTTGCGATACACCATGAGCAGAAAAAATCACAATGTTGTTATCAGGCACTTCATGCAACTCTTCTACGAAGATCGCACCACGTTGTTTTAGCCCTTCAACGACAAAACGGTTGTGCACCACTTCATGACGGACATAAATCGGTGGCTGATACATTTCAAGCGCACGCTCTACGATGCTAATCGCACGGTCAACGCCAGCACAAAAACCGCGTGGGTTAGCTAATAGGATTTTCATTTCATTGCTCATGGAAGTTATCTTTACTTGGGTTCGCTATTCTACTGACAAAATCTCAACTTCGAAAGTCACGTCTTGCCCTGCCAGAGGGTGGTTGAAGTCAACCGTTACTGAATCACCAGCAATTTCAGTGATGATGCCTGGGATTTCCATACCATCAGGGCCACTAAATGCCATGATGGTACCCACTTCCACTTCTGCGTCACCGACAAATTTGGTGCGATCCATGTGGTGGATATGATCTGGGTTTGGCATACCAAACGCATCTTCCGCTTTTAGTTCAATCGCTTTTTGCTCACCAGACTGCAGGCCAACCAGACATTGTTCAAAGTTTTCGCTCAGGCTACCATCACCCATTACAAATTTAGCGGGCTTACCCATATTATGGGTGCTGTCTGCAACTGAACCATCTTTCATTTTAATGGTGAAGTGCAAAGTTACTACAGATTCTTTAGTAATTGTTGTCACGTTACTGCTTCCTTTTTCTTGGATAATACCAATCCACGGTAAACAACTGGTCACTTATTTACTGTGATCGGTTTAAGCGCTTTTCACTTTATTTATTAAGGTGCGCCAGTTTGCGCTCCAACATAATAAAAAGCGCCGCTCGAATCAACGGGCGACGCTTAGGGTTATTTTAATATTGTCGGCAAGCGTTACTTCTCAGCATCTTTTTTACGAAAACCATCAAGAATGATCATCGCAGCCCCCATACAGATCGCCATGTCTGCAAGGTTGAATGCTGGCCAATGGTAATTACCCCAGTAGAAATCTAGATAATCAACCACAAAGCCATGAATCACTCGGTCGAAGACATTGCCTACCGCGCCACCAATAATCATGGCATACGCAATATTATTCCACTTTTCATTCGCTGGTAACTTGCTCATCCAGTAGGTCAACAGACCTGACACTATGAAGGCAATGCCAGTGAAGAACCAACGTTGCCAGCCAGCTTGATCACTCAAGAAGCTAAATGCTGCACCATAGTTATGGACATATAGAAGGTTAAAGAAAGGCAAAATTTCAATGCGGTTTGCCCAACCGAACCCCATGTTGTTCATCACAACGTACTTTATGCCAATATCAGCTAAAAAAATCACAATCGCCAGCCATAGCCAACGTACACCAGATTGCTTTAATGGAATATGACTCATTTCTATCCCTATCTCAATCAACTAACCCATTGCACTCAGACCATCCCCTAAAATAGAGAACGAGTACGATAAGGAACCTAATCCGTCATTAATACCAAAGAGTTTTAATTCGCTGGTTATCCTCTTGCAAGGATAATGCGAAATTGGGCAATAAAAATAACCCCAGTAGATACTGGGGCTATAAAATTGTGAAAAAGTTCAGTCGTTACTTTGCTAATTATGCAAACTTACGTACTTCGCCTTCACCTTCAACGTTCGATACACAACGGCCACAGATTTTCTCGTGACCAGCGATTGTGCCTACGTCTGGAGTGTGGTGCCAACAACGGTCACATTTCTCAGACTCTGTTGCTTTCACTTCAACGAACAGGCCTTCGATATCCGTCGCTTGTGCTGCGTCTGACTTCTCGCTTAGTGGTTTCACTGTTGCTGCAGAAGTTAGTAGTACGAAACGTAGTTCATCGTCCAGCTTATTGATTTTCGCTTCTAGCGCGTCATCAGCAAACAGCGTCAACTCAGCTTGCAGTGCACCACCGATGGTTTTCTCTGCACGTGCTGCTTCTAGAAGTTTGTTTACCGCACCACGAACTTTCTGGATTTCAGTCCAGAAGTCGTTGTTTAGCTCTTCACCTTCATTCAGACCAAACAAGCCTTCGTACCATTCATCGCAAAGTACAAACTTCTCACGCTTACCTGGCATTTCGTTCCAGATTTCGTCAGCAGTAAACGACATGATAGGCGCCATCCAGCGAACCAAAGCTTCTACGATGTAGTAAAGCGCAGTCTGACAGCTACGTTGAGCGTGACCGCCACGTTTTGCTGTGTACTGACGGTCTTTAATAACGTCTAGGTAGAAAGAACCCATTTCGATTGAACAGAAGTGCATTAGACGCTGCATTACCGCATGCGTGTTGTACTCGCCGTACGCTTTTACGATCTCTTCTTGAGCAGCAAGTGCACGACCTACAGCCCAACGATCCAACGCAACCATTTCTTCTGCAGGAACGATGTCTGTTTCTGGGTTAAAGCCGTTTAGGTTAGCAAGAAAGAAACGTGACGTATTACGGATACGACGGTACGCATCTGCACTACGTTTTAGGATTTCATCAGAAACCGCAACTTCACCAGTGTAGTCTGTAGAAGCAACCCATAGACGCAGGATATCTGCACCTAGCTTGTTAGTTACGTCTTTTGGCGCAACAACGTTACCGATAGATTTCGACATCTTGCGGCCGTGGCCATCAACAACGAAACCGTGAGTCAGTACTTGTTTGTACGGCGCTTCGTCTTTCATCGCGATAGATGAAATCAGAGAAGACTGGAACCAACCACGGTGTTGGTCAGAACCTTCTAGGTATAGGTCAGCACTGTGGCCGTTGTACTCTTCACGAGCATCAACAACTGAGAAGTGCGTAACACCAGAGTCAAACCAAACGTCTAGCGTATCCAGTACTTTTTCGTACTGCTCTGCTTCGTCGCCTAATAGTTCTGCTGCGTCTACATCCCACCATGCCTGGATGCCTTTTTCTTCAACCAGCTTCGCTACTTTTTCGATCAGTTCAAGAGTGTTTGGATGAAGTTCTGCTGTCTCTTTATGTACAAACAGAGCGATTGGCACACCCCAGGTACGTTGACGAGAGATACACCACTCAGGGCGACCTTCGATCATACCTTCAATACGGCTTTGACCCCATTCAGGCATCCATTGCACGCCTTTGATTGCTTCTAGTGCTTTTGCACGTAGACCAGCCTGGTCCATAGAAACGAACCATTGAGGTGTTGCACGGAAAATGATTGGAGTCTTATGACGCCAGCAGTGTGGGTAGCTGTGCTCGTAAGCGTGGTGATGCAGTAAAGCGCCTTTTTCTTTTAGCGTTTCAACCACAGCATCGTTCGCTTTAAATACGTGCTGGCCAGCAAATAGCTCAGTGTCTGGCAGGTAAACACCGTTTGAGCCCACTGGGTTTGCTACTTCTAGGTCGTATTTTTGACCAACTGCGAAGTCTTCCTGACCGTGGCCAGGTGCTGTGTGAACAACACCCGTACCTGAGTCAGTTGTAACGTGATCGCCAAGGATCGCCGGTACAGTGAAATCGTAGAATGGGTGTTGGAACTGAGAAAGCTCTAGATCCGCACCTTTAGCAAAGCCAAGGTTGTGGAAATGCTCGATACCAGCGCGATCCATGACATCTTTCGCAAGTTCAGCGGCAACGATGATACGCTCAGGGTTGTCACCTTCAACTTGGATTAACACGTACTCAAGATCATCACGTAGACATACAGCGCGGTTTGCTGGCAGAGTCCAAGGTGTTGTTGTCCAGATAACAATAGAGATGTCACCTTTACCTTCATGACCTTCAGTCAGCTCAAACTTAGATAAAAGTGCCGCTTCGTCCGCAGTTTTAAAACGTACGTCGATAGACGGAGAAACTTTATCTTTGTATTCCACTTCTGCTTCAGCAAGAGCAGAACCACAATCTGTACACCAGTGAACCGGTTTGAAACCTTTTAGCAGGTGACCTTTGCTCGCGATTTTACCAAGCGCACGAATGATGTTCGCTTCAGTATCAAAATCCATAGTGCGGTATGGTTTATCCCACTCACCCAAGATACCAAGACGCTTGAAGCTCTCTTTTTGACCTTCAACCTGGCCTGCTGCGTATTCACGACATTTTTCGCGGAATTCAGCTGCAGTCACTTTTTGGCCTGGTTTGCCCACTTTCTTCTCTACCATCAATTCGATAGGTAGACCGTGGCAGTCCCAGCCTGGGATGTAAGGTGCGTCAAAACCTGAAAGTGTTTTGGATTTAATAATAATGTCTTTAAGAATCTTGTTTAGTGCGTGACCAATGTGAATGTCACCATTTGCGTAAGGAGGGCCATCGTGCAGTACGAATGACTTTTTGCCTTTCTTAGCTTTACGGATTTCACCGTAAAGATCTTCTTTGTACCAACGCTTAAGCATTTCTGGCTCACGATTGGCCAGGTTGCCGCGCATTGGAAACCCTGTTTCAGGTAAGTTCAGGGTATCTTTATACTCACTCATCGATTCTTAATTCCGTTATATTGGGCGAAAATTAGACATTATGTTGAACGGTGGAATAAACCGCTCAACTCTTAAGCTGACGCAGCCACACCCTTGCTGCTTCAGCATCCAATTCGATTTGTTGTTTAAGTGCTTCAAACGACTCAAACTTTTGCTCATCTCGAAGTTTGTGCAAAAGTTCCACTTCTAATTGCTTGCCATACAAATTGGCATGAAAGTCAAATAAGTGTACTTCTAACTGTTGGCGAACGCCATTTACCGTTGGTCTTTGGCCAATGTTAGCCACGCCACCAATTGGCTTATCACCAATGCCTAGCGCTTGAACAACATAGACTCCGGATACCGGAGATACACAGCGTTTCAAAGGAATATTCGCAGTAGGAAAACCAATGGTTCTGCCTAGCTTTCTTCCATGAGAAACACGACCGCTGATGCTGTAATTTCTTCCCAGCATCTCATGTGCGGAATGCAAATCATCACGAGCCAGGGCTTCCCGAATAGCGGTACTGCTCACTCGTAATCGTTGTAAACAAAAGCTTTGGGTACTGACGACTTCAAAGCCGTACTTTTCCCCTGCTTCCTGCAACATGGCAAAGCTCCCGCTGCGGCCTTTACCAAAGCAGAAGTCATCACCAACGACAAGAAACTTAACACCCAATCGCTCTACCAACAAGTCACGGATAAACTCTTCCGCCGTCAAGTTGGCAAAATGTCGATTAAAATTGACACACAGCAATCGATCAATGTCTAGTTTACTTAACTGGACAAACTTATCGCGCAGTCGAGTCAACCTTGCTGGTGCCTTGCCTTTAGCAAACAGCTCCATTGGTTGAGGTTCAAAGGTCATCACAACCGAAGGTAACGAAAGTTCCTTTGCCTGTTCAGACACTTGTTGCAACACTTGCTGATGTCCTCTGTGGACACCATCGAAATTGCCAATAGTCAGAACACACCCATAGTGACGCGATGTGATATTGTGAATGCCTCTGATCAGTTCCATTGGATACTGCTTTTTGCCTCTGTTTTTACTTTGCACTGTGTGAAACTGACGGATTATATACTAATCACCCTTACTCTGTCCCAGCTTTTAGGTCTTTTAAGCGCACACCTGTTAAAAATAGAACGACAAGGTAAACCGCCGCTCCCAACGCGATCAACATTCCTAATACACCGCTACGGTATGCAAAACTCCACTCGAGCCAGACAGACATATCTTCCAATTGCCACAAAATCGCTGCAACCATCGCAGCCCCGGCAATCACCAAGCGTAGAATAAAGAAGATAGTGCGCTTAGTTATCTGATAAACCTCAGCTAAGTGCAAACCTCGGTATAGCAGCACCATATTGACGAGAGCAGATAACGCGGTTGCGATAGCCAAACCCACATAGCCATAGAAATAAGCGAAAATGGCATTAAATACCATATTCGTCACCATAGCTATGATGCCGTATTTCACCGGCGTTTTAGTATCCTGACGCGAGTAGTAACCCGGTGCGAGTACCTTGATCAACATAAAGTTCAGTAAGCCAGATGCGTAGGCTAACAGAGAAAGTGAAGCTTGGTGTACGTCCTGCGGCGAAAACTCACCACGCATAAATAGCACCATCAGCATTGGTTTCGCCAACACCATCAACCCCAACATGGCTGGAATACCGAGTAGCGTAACCATGCGTACACCCCAGTCCATAGTATGAGCAAATCCTTCGCTGTGGGCATCAACGTGCTTACGAGAAAGTGCTGGTAGAATCACGGTTGCAATAGCAATACCAAAGAGCCCAAGAGGAAACTCCAGCAAGCGGTCTGAGTAATACAGCCAGCTGATTGACCCTGTCTGTAGAAAACTGGCAATAAAGGTATCAAACAATAAGTTGATCTGGCTGACTGAAACACCAAACAAAGCCGGGATCATCAAGGTACGTATCTTTACTACCCCCGGATCGCGCCAACCCCATTTAGGTTTGACCATCACGCCTGCTTTAATAAGGAAAGGAATTTGAAACAGGAACTGAACTAAGCCACCTAAGAAAACACCAATCGCAAGGCCAATCTCAGGCTGTGACATCTGCGGCGAAATAAACCAAGCCGACAGTATGATCATGACGTTCAAAAATACGGGGGTAAATGACGAAACGGCAAACTTACCGAGTGTATTGAGGATCGCGCCAGACAGTGCAACGAAAGTAATGAACCATAAATAGGGGAACGTAATTTTGAGCATCATACTAGCGAGCTCAAACTTTTCGGCAGATGGCCCGCCGTTCATCCAATCTAAAAACCAGCCGAAGCCGAATAGTGCGGTGACAACGCCAGAGCCAAGTACGCCAAACAGGGTCACTACCGAAACGATGACCCCTAGAGTCCCCGCGGCTCGGGCGATGAGCTCCCGTGTTTTGTCCATATCGCCTTGAGCATGGCTTTCGGTTAGTACTGGTACAAATGCTTGAGAAAATGCACCTTCTGCAAACAAACGACGTAAGAAGTTTGGAATCTTATTAGCAAAGAAAAAGACGTCTGCGCTTGCTCCTGCCCCCATTAAATTCGCCACTACCACATCACGGACTAAGCCTAAAACGCGCGAAATAAGAGTCATAGCACTGACGATCATGCCTGACTTGAGTAGTCGTTTACTCACTGTAACCTCGGAATATCACTATAAGACAGCCAACCCTATACCGTTAAGCTTGTGGAGGCTCTAAATAGACGTCAAAAATTTATCCACCTATTGTTAGTTCTGAGTGGATAATTATTAGCATTGGTATAAAAATGCTGTTAGAATCCCCGCCATCTTAACCGCGATGACCTCTCTTACCAAAACTTGTTTTGGTTTAGAACGGTTTTTGCACAAATCATTTGACATTTAAGCGCAAATGAGGGATATTCCTCGCCCTTAAATTGTCACAGAACTAAGTTTTTGGGAGTTAGACCCTTGGCAAATAGTAAATCTGCTAAGAAGCGCGCTATCCAAGCTGAGAAACGTCGTCAGCACAATGCTAGCCGTCGCTCAATGATGCGTACTTACATGAAGAAAACTGTTGCTGCTATCGAAGCAGGCGACAAAGAAGCTGCAACTGCTGCATTCGCTGTAGTTACACCTATCCTAGACCGCATGGCAACTAAAGGCCTTATTCACAAGAATAAAGCTGCTCGCCATAAGTCTCGTTTCACTGCACAAATCAAAGCTCTTTAATAGAGTCCTGATTTTAAAGTGAAGAAAAAACCGACTTTATGTCGGTTTTTTTATATCTGAAATTCGTCAAAATCGATATCAAGATAAAAAAAGCTGGCACTGCCAGCTTTTCTTGTTTCTGATAACTAAGCTAACCGTTGCCAGCCTGAAATCACCATGTCACATTCTTTAGTCAAAATGATTAATTGGCACAGTATAGGCCGTGAAGCGTTTTGATCAGTGTTTTGACCTCGTCACTCTTCAAGGTGTAGTACACCGTTTGCGCTTCTTTTCTTGTTGCCACTAGCTCATCACGTCGCAGCCAAGCAAGGTGCTGTGACAACGCCGACTGGCTTAGCTCCAATTTTGCACACAGCTCTCCAACAGAAAGCTCTTGGTTATGCAGCATACAAAGAATTTGTAAGCGTCTTTCGTTCGCCATCGCTTTAAGCAATACGACAGCTTTAGCGGAGTTTTTCTCCATGTCTTGTAAATTCATGTGTTGGACCTCTAGCTACAACTTACTCATTCCAACTCGGGCTAGCTAGTTGTGATACAAAAATTTTCTCGTGACATCCAGATAAATAATCAGAGTCTCAATATTGATAACTTTAACCTAGGTTCTCGATTACAGGTAAAGCTAGTAAGTCTTAACCACCAGCGTTAATTCACCCTATCTCGATACCCCATTTGCACGTTCAAAAAACCAGTCGAAGTTATTTAAGTCTCATTTAGATTTAGGTTTATATTTTTGTCGATAGTAATCTATTTATTTGCGCAACGATACGTGTTTATTCAAACATTTGGCTAAAATCAGCGTCACAAACATTCTTTACTGCGGGATGCTGGATCATCCGCTCCGCAAAAATAACATAATACTCTTCTTTTAAATCATCCACATGACCGATTAGTTGTAACTTTCGGTCGTCTTCAATTTCGGACATGTACATGGTCGGAGCCAGAAATATCACATCATCATGGTATCGTGCGAAGGCCTTCATCAAGGCAACATCGTCAAACTCACCTAAAATATCAGGCTGTAAACCTTGTCGGTCAAACCACTGAATGACTTTGCGCCCCATTGCTGTGCGACTAGCTGGTATCAACAGTTTTTTCTGTTCCAATATTTCGGGGAAATTTACCTCTCCAATTTCAAATGAGGCAAAGAAACTCATACGGCTTTCCCCGAGTTTCTTACTATAGAGGCCTGGGCTTTGAGTTGAATCGACCGGGCAGTCAGATAAGATCATATCCAGTTTGTGTTGAGATAATCTTTCTAATAAGAGTTCATGGGTCGATTCATAACAGCGCAAATGGATACTGTTATCTTCAGGAACGGTTGTCATGAGTACTTTACTAACCAGACGCTTTGACAATGCATCAGCCACACCGACCTCAAACAAAATATTGGAGTGCTGGCTATAATTCACGATATCTAGCATCTCATAGCTCAACCCGAACATTCGGTCGGCGTATTTAAACACCAGCTGTCCTAATTCTGTGGGCTCAACGGTTCGCCCATTGCGCTTTGTCAGCTTCCCTTTCATTCGCTCTTCGAACGCTTTAATTTGTCCGGTCACCGTTTGCGGTGTGAGGAAGAGCGCATCTGCTGCTTTAGTAACAGAGCCTTGTTTACAGACCATCCAGAAGTAGTAAAGATGATTATAATTTAGATGTGACATACCCATTTCCCGAAATGATGGTGATGTTTTTATATCAAATGTGACAGGGATAGACAATTAACTCGGCAAAACCGACAAAATAATCATTTAAACTCAGGTTTTACCGAATATGTAATATTCACATTGTCATAAAACTTGCGATAAAACCCATTTTTACGAAATTAGCCCCGCATAACGTCACCAGAAATTAAAAATAAAAACCATTTAAAAACAGCAACTTAAAACAACAAAAACAACCACAAACTTGCAACTGTCAAAAATGACAATAAAAAATCCAAACCGCCATCAATCTGTAATATTACTGAAATATTTCTTCTCTAACATCGCCCTCAGTTTCAACTAAAGACCAAGAAAGAACTGAAAGGTCACGGAGAAAATTATGATGAACCAAGCTACTTCAACAGCGGCGCCGATCTCGAGTACGACTCGCTGGTTACGCTGGGCTAACTTGGCATTCATGCTATACCTGCTTCTTCTAGCAGTATCTATGGTTGGTAGCGGCTTTAAATGGGCCACTGGCGATCAAGCAAAAGTACTGTTTGAATTTGCATCGCACCCTGTAGCTGGTCTTATGATCGGTCTGGTAGCGACAGCCCTAATCCAATCTTCTAGTACTGTAACTTCTATTATTGTGGGCTTAGTTGCGGGCGGTTTGCCTGTAGAGACGGCGATTCCTATGGTAATGGGTGCCAACATTGGTACAACGGTTACTAATACACTTGTTTCTCTAGGTCACGTACGTTGTAAAGAAGAGTTCAAGCGTGCATTTGCTAGTGCAACCATCCATGACTTCTTCAACTTACTTGCTGTGGCGATTTTCCTTCCTTTGGAAATGATGTTCGGTATCTTAGAGAAGATTTCTCATTGGCTTGTTTCACCGTTACTTGCAACTGGCGACATGAGCATTAAAGGCTTTAACTTCATTAAACCAATGACGAAACCTGTTGTGAGTGCAATCAAAGAGCCTCTTTCAACATTCGGTGATACAGTTGGTGGCGTGATGCTTATCATCCTTGGTATTGCAACTATCTTCGTTGCTATCACTGTGATGGGTAAACTGATGAAGAGCCTGATGGTTGGCCGAGCTCGTGACATTCTTAAGAACGCAATTGGTCGTGGTCCAATCCACGGTATCCTTTCTGGTTCTATCGTTACTGTTCTTGTGCAATCATCTTCAACAACCACGAGCTTGATGGTTCCACTAGTCGGTACTGGCGTGCTAAAAGTACGTGATATCTACCCATTTACACTAGGTGCTAACATTGGTACATGTATCACAGCTCTACTGGCAGCAACGGCTGTATCTGGTGAGTTCGCAGTATTTGCACTACAAATCGCTCTGGTACACCTAGTATTCAATATTGCAGCAACGCTACTTATCTTCGGTATTCCGTTCCTACGTGAACTACCACTGAAAGGTGCTGAAATGATTTCAGAGATGGCAATTAAGAACAAAGCCGTTGTTGGTGGCTACTTGATGTCTGTATTCATTATTTTGCCAGGTGCGATTCTTGCTCTGACAGCATAATAATACCGAATTACCATCGCTTTACTTTAGGCTCCACATCGTGGAGCCTTTTTTGTATCCGCCATTTTCACAAGTATTGTTCAACGTTAAAGAGGATGAACAACAAATATTTGTTGTTCAAGTCACGTGCCTGGTGATAATTTGAGCCTTACCACTCGAATCAATCACGATGACGGTTGGTGTTGCCTTTACACGGAGTTAAACAGTATGGCTCAAGCTCACGAACCGATTTCCAGCCAGCTATTAGCAATAGACGAACAACTAACCCAATTGGTTAGTGATATTGATATCCTCAGTAGCGTAAACCCTCTCAATTACGCATTAGAAAGAGAAAGCTTCATCAACAACAAGTATTCTCAAGAGCCTAACTTTGAATACCAAAAGACGCCTCTTATCACCCACCAATCCAAACGTCTTTTGTATGAGTTACCATTAGAAAATATCAAGGATACACAACTGCAAAAACTTTATGCGGATGTGATTCAATCCTATGCCGATAAGCTTGATCAAGTAGATACCATTGGTACCCAAGATTTTCTGTATAACTCGTTGCGTTACTACGGTGAGCCGAGTGCAAAGGATATCGCCAATGCACACTTCATCTTGCACTTACCAACGGAAGAAGAAAGCCAGCCAGAGCATGACAGCCATTCCATCGCTCAGTTCATGGGGAGCTTTGCAGATAGACATGGCTATGACTGTGAAATACAGGTGCTTGATGGCATGCTAGCAAATGCCCTTGTTTCTGGCTTACGCGTAAAAATAAACAGTGCTGCGTACATCACGACTGATGAGCTAGAAGCATTGGCACATCACGAGATGGGGGTCCATTTACTGACAACCATTAACGGTCGTAGACAACCTCTTAACGTCTTAAGTTTAGGTTGCCCTGCCAATACCAATACGCAGGAAGGTTTAGCGATTTTATGTGAGTACCTTTCCGGACACTTTAGCATCAAGCGATTACGTACACTGGCTCTGCGTGTGTTAGCGGTTGAATCAATGATCAAAGAACGTGATTTCCGCCAAACCTTCAGGCTGCTTAAAGAGCAATATCATACTTCAGATACACAAGCCTTCACGATTACCGCTCGTGTTTACCGCGGTGGTGGCCTGACGAAAGATTACTTATACCTACGCGGGTTTCGAGAAGTGCTCAACGCTTACGATAATCTGGGGAACGATTTCTCATTACTCTTGTGTGGTAAAACAGAGCTGAAATACTTCGATATGATTCGCTCACTGGTTAACAAAGGCATCTTTGCCCAACCAGAATTCATCAGCCCTGCACTGTCTCATCCTCAGCAAACTGACCCAATACACCGGTATATAGTCAGCGCGCTAAAATAATTGCCGTAAACGAAAAAAGCTCCATTCGGAGCTTTTTCATCTTATGACCAACAGAGCAGACTACACAGAGAATGGGTAGCGAATTGCGTCATGATATTCGTAGCCTTCGACCCAGAAGTCATCCAGCGTGACCCAAGTTTCCAAATCTTCCAGAGATTTGATTTCAGGGTTGATGTGGAAAGTTGGTGCTTTAAGTGGTTCACGTTTTAGTTGCACATCACGCATCAACTCCAGCTGATCTTCATAAATATGTGCATTCACAATCTTATGATACGCCTGACCCGGCTTCTTACCGGTAATTTGCGCCATGATAGCCAGGAAAACATAAACCTGAACCATGTTGAAGTTCAGCCCCAACGGCACATCACATGAGCGTTGTGTGCTGTTGAGGTACAACGTGTCACCGAGAAGTGAAAAGTGATGGCTGTACATACATGGACGTAAACAACCCATGTGAAATTCACCTGGGTTGTAAAAGTTAAGGATCTCACCACGGTCGTCTATGCCGCGCGTTAAATCATCAACAATCTTACGCAGTTGGTCAATGTGGCCGCCATCAGGCTTAGCCCATGCACGACCTTGAACGCCGTATACACGGCCCATGTCGTCTTCACCTTTACGGTAAGGGTTATTCAGCCATGCGTCATTCTGGTTAGCATTTGCATCCCAGGTTTTGGTGCCTAATTTGCGAAAGTCTTCTGCGTTGTCATAACCACGGATGTAACCCAGTAGCTCAGCAACAGCCGCTTTCCAGAAGCTTTTACGTGTCGTCACTAAAGGAAATTGGTTGTTCGCAACATCGTAGGTCAAATCCGCGTTGATCACCGTCAGACAACGCTTGCCTGTACGCTCATTTTCAACCCAAACACCTTGGTCAACGATACGCTGACACAAATCTAAATACTGTTTCACACCAATACCTTACTTCGTTTTAACTGGAGCTTTATCTTGGTAAAGACCACGTTTGTACGCCCAAACCATCATCAGGATTCCAAGCACGATCATCGGCGTAGACAGGATTTGTCCCATCGAAATAAAGTCACCAAACAGACCAAGCTGAGCATCCGGTTCACGTACAAACTCTACTAGGAAGCGGAATGTACCATATCCAGCTAAAAATAGCCCTGATACTGAACCGAGAGGACGCGGCTTTTTGATAAACCAGTTCAAAATGAAGAAGAGAACCACGCCTTCCAGCGCCATTTCATACAACTGGGAAGGGTGACGAGGCAGAGGACCACCGTTCGGGAAAATAATCGCCCAAGGTACATCGGTGACACGCCCCCACAGCTCACTGTTCATGAAGTTACCCAGACGCCCCATTCCTAAACCAAACGGCACAAGTGGAGCAATAAAATCGGCCACACCAAAGAAAGTACGGCCGTTTTTGCGTGCGTACCAGAACATTGCGGTAATTACGCCGAGTAAGCCGCCATGGAATGACATGCCACCCGTCCAGACTTTAAACAGGTATAAAGGATCTGCCAAGAACAACTCAAAATTGTAGAAAATCACGTAACCTACTCGGCCACCAATCACTACGCCGAGAAAGCCCGCAAACAATAGATCGGACACCTGCTCTCTCGTCCAACCACTGTTCGGTTTATCAGCACGGCGGTTCGCCAGCCATAGGGCAAAGATAAAGCCAACCAGATACATTAAGCCGTACCAGCGGATTGAGACAGGACCAATAGAGATTAAAACCGGATCAATATTGGGAAATTCGATGAATCCCTGAGACATAAATCATTCTCTTCTTAATACAAATAAAACGGATAAAATTTACAGTAACATGGTCGCCGCAATGATAATCAAAAATACGGCAAAAACTCTTTTTAATACTGCTGTAGGAAGACGGGTCGCCAGCTTCGCGCCAACTTTGGTGGTGAGCATAGAGGTCATGGCAATCGCTAATAAAGCCGGAAGATAAACATACCCAATACTGTACGCAGGTAAATTCTCAGCTTTGTAGCCGTGCAAGATAAAACCGATCATACCTGAAATAGCGATTACGCAGCCGCACACCGAAGACGAGCCCACCGCTTTTCGCATTTCAACACCATGTTTGTTGAGGAAAGGAACGGACAGTGAACCGCCACCAATCCCAGCCAAACTGGACACGACACCAATGCCAGCGCCATACATTACGGTAACCGGGCTGCTCGGCATGGGTTTAGATTTCAGTACTTTTATTGAGCGGAACATTTGTACTGCAAGAAGCAGCACAATCACACCAAAGAGCTTTGGCAAATAATGCGTGGGAATTAATTCAGCTAAACTGGCACCGACAAAACCACCAATTACCACTCCCGGCATCAACCACTTGACCACAAACATATCGACATTACCGAGTTTGAGATGATGCATGGCCGATGAGCCAGAGGTAATAATAATGCTCGCCAGTGAGGTTGCCAGCGCAATATGCATACTCAGCTCAGGCGAAATACCTGCAAAAGGAAGAAGATACAGCAAGGCAGGTACCACAATTAACCCGCCGCCGATACCTAACAGACCCGCCATGACACCGACAAACGCGCCCAATGCCAGCAATAACAAAAATAAAGAGACAGTCACGATTACCTACTACTTTTTGCCTGCCCTAATAAAGCCAGCGAATCCTTGTTGGATAAAGAAATCATGCATCATTTGATGAATTTCTTCTCCATATGAAAGTGTCATAGCTTGTTCCGCTAATTTTTTAAGTTCTTCTTGTTGGCTGTGACGAATCAAATACTTAACCTTAGCGACGTTAGACGTGTTCATGCTCAGACATGTATAGCCCAAGCCCAATAACAAGAGCGAACCAAACGGATCACCAGCTAACTCACCACAGATGCAAACCGGTACGTGATATTGCTGACAAACGTCATGAATCTGCTTTAGCGCCAGCAACACGGCTGGGTGCATGGATTCATAGACATCAGAAACACGGGAATTGTTCCGGTCCACGGCTAATAAATACTGGGTTAAGTCGTTGGTACCCACTGAAACAAAATCAACGCGATGCGCGATGGTCGGTAACAAATACACCATCGATGGCACTTCGATCATAACCCCGACTTTCGGTGCCTGAATACGATCATCAATCAACACGGCTTCAGTATATGCCTGATTAATTAAAGTAATCGCATCATCCAACTCTTTCACACCAGAGACCATTGGCAACAAAATACTTAAGTTACCGCTATCAGCGCTTGCTCTTAACATCGCGCGTAACTGGATAAGAAAAATATCCGGGTGATCTAAGGTAAAGCGAATACCGCGCCAACCTAAAAATGGGTTATCTTCATCGATAGGTAAATACGGCAGTGGTTTATCCCCACCGATATCTAATGTACGCATTACCACACGCTGATGTGCGTAACTGTTTAGTATCGCTTTGTATTGATGATACTGCTCATCTTCAGATGGAAAGTGATGCTGAAGTAAAAATGCAATTTCAGTTCGATATAACCCTACCCCATCCACACCTGTGTTGATCGCAATATTGCTGTCCGCGCTGAGACCCGCATTGAGCATCACTTCAATCTGGTGGTTATCTTGCGTAATCGCAGGTAGTGCGAGATCTTTGTTCACCATTGCGGCGAGCTCAGTCTCTTCGCTGACTAAACTGCGGTATTCACGTAATAACTGACGGTTTGGCTCGAGGAAAATCTCTCCGGTATAACCATCAACAATGCCCAACTTACCATTGACCACTTCTGTGTTGATGTTTGCGCCCATAACAGCAGGCACACCTAGTGCGCGAGATAGAATCGCCGCGTGAGAGTTTGCCCCCCCTTCTAGCGAAACCACCGCCAATAAGTGTTCTTTAGGAACCGACGCAAGTAAGGTTGCAGTAAGCTCATTCGCCACCATAATGACTGGTCGGTCAATTGCAGAATTCTCTTGCTCACTATTGTGCAAGAAGTAAAGCAATCTTTGGCCCAACTCTCTGATGTCCTGCGCTCGCTCGCGCATGTACACATCAGACATTCGGGCAAATCGATTTGAATACGACTCCACCACTTGGCGCAATGCCCAATCAGCTCTGTCGCCTTTCTCAATTTGTTTCTTGAGATCACCGCGCAACATCGGATCGTTCAACAAGTGAGTAAACAAATCGAAGATAGCTAACGCGTCTTTATTGATTTCACTATCCAGCTTCTTACGCATTCGGCGAAAATCATTTAAGGCGCGTTCAATCGCCACCAGCAAGAGTTCATATTCTCGCTCTTTGTCTAACGTAGAGGCAGGAAAGACATCGGACAAGCTAGGTTGAGTATTATCAAACCAGAACTCGCCAATTGCCACGCCAGTAGACGCAGGTACGCCTTTAAGAACAGTAGGTTTAGAAGCTAACTGCCAATGGCCAAGACTTTGCGCATGGGCAATCAATACCGCTAGCTGAGCGGAGAGCGTCACGAGGAATGACTCTTCCATCTCGCTGAACAAACGCGGCGTTTTCTGCTGGATAACTAAAACACCCAGAACTTGTTTGCGATGGATAATAGGAGTGGCTAGGAAGGAATGGAAAATTTGTTCTCCGAGCTGAGGGAAAAATTTAAACTCGGGATGTTTAGACGCTTCAGCAAGGTTGAGCGGCTCAGCGCTACGTTTTACTAACCCGACCAAGCCTTCATTGAAGTTGATATGGATGCTATCACCTTCAAAAGTCAGGCCTTGAGTTGCCATTAACTCAAGGCGCTGCATCTCTTCATTAGCAAGATAAATAGTACAACACTCTGTGCGAAGGGCAGCACAAGTCTCTTTTACCAATATATCGAGAGCCAGATGGACATCGTCGACTCTGGAGACTTTTTCAACTATTTCCCTTAGCTGGCTGAGCATGACTATCCTCTACGTTGCTTTTTTCTTTTCCCTTTCGCTTTTCTTTCTCGAAAAGGCATGGCTAAAGAAGCAAACTCTTTCATTGCTCGACGGTAAACGTCTCGCTTGAAAGAAACAACTTGCCTAACCGGGTACCAATAACTTACCCACCGCCAACCATCAAATTCAGGGGATTTCCCACGTTGCATATTAATGCGAGATTCATCGCATTCCAATCGCAACAGAAACCATTTCTGTTTTTGGCCGATACAAACAGGCTTGGAGTCCCAACGCACCAGTCGCTTTGGTAGCTTATATCTTAACCAATGACGACTTGTTGCAATGATTTTAACGTCTTTTTTCGTTAAACCGACTTCTTCATATAACTCCCTGAACATTGCTTGCTCAGGTGTTTCACCTTCGTCAATTCCACCTTGTGGAAATTGCCATGAGTGTTGCCCGTATCGTTTAGCCCAGAAGACCTGACCATGGTTATTACATATCACAATACCAACATTCAGTCGGTAACCATCGCCATCTATCACTGGCTAACCTCTATGAATAATTTTTTATTACCGTGATTTTTCCACATATCCCCATGACTAGCAAACTTACTGATGTGATATGAGCAAGATTTATTACTTTTCCACCATCATTGGATATCTTTTAGCCATAAAATACTTTATCAACACAAGAGTGAGACATTGCCCACATTTATTCACCTTTTCTGTGAATAACTTTGTGAAGAATTCGATAGAAAAAAGTATTTCTGTTCAAAACATTCGCAAACCACTTGGTTGATATTAATGACAACTAAAAATAAATACATGATTAATATCACTTTAAACCCAAACCTGATGATTAAATGATCAAAAATCAACTGATGATCTTTTCATCAAAAATAGATCGGTTAAAGATCCACCAACCTGCAATTTATCCACACTTATCCAGCGTAGCTTCACGACATCCTAATAAAATCAAGCCTAAAAACCGTTTAAAACCCCTGTTAATTCATCCAGCACCGGCTTAGATCCAATCACCACCCCACCTACCTGTGGATAAGTTATGAATTGATCATTCTTAATCCACCTCGATGAAATCTTAAACAGTGCTTTTTTGCGGAATTTGTTAGACTGTATGTTTTGAGATAACCCCCATTCATTATGAAACCAGAACCACAAACAGAATCAGAGCTTATGGAGCGTGCTCACGATATCGCCGGTCTCAGCTTTGCGGAACTTGCAGCAGAAGCCGATATGATCGTTCCTGAGAATTTAAAGAGGGACAAAGGCTGGGTGGGTCAGTTACTTGAATGGCATTTAGGCGCACCAGCGGGCAGTAAACCCCAACAAGACTTTTCCAAACTGGGGATCGAACTCAAAAGCATTCCAATTGGTTATTCAGGCAGACCGTTAGAAACTACGTTCGTCTGTGTCGCCCCCCTAACTGGCGTGCAAGGCCTGACATGGGAAACAAGCCACGTACGAAACAAGCTCTCTCGTGTACTTTGGGTGCCCGTTGAAGGAGAGCGAGAAATTCCTCTTGCTGAACGTCGTGTCGGCAGCCCTCTGATTTGGTCGCCCGATGAAGAAGAAGAGCGTATTTTACGTTGCGACTGGGAAGAATTGATGGAAATGATCGTACTGGGCAAATTTGATCAAATATCCGCCAGACACGGAGAGGCACTGCATCTGAGGCCAAAAGCCGCCAATGCCAAAGCACAAACAGAAGCTTACAGCTCAAATGGCAAGCCGATAAAAACTCTGCCCCGAGGTTTCTACCTCAGAACACAATTTACCGAGCAGATTTTGTTGAAGCACTACATCAACGCCCAATCGGAGTAAAACAGCTTACCGACATTTAGTGTGTGATGAGTGACAATTCAATATCACAATATGAAGCAACCTCATCACTGCCGCACTCGTCGTACGCATTGTGCAACCTCAAATATGCTTTGTCGAACCCCAACCTGAGCAGTTCTTCTTTCACCAATTCTAACGATCCGAAATGAATAGGTTCTTCGCCATCTTTGATCGGTTCCAGTTGGTGTTTGTATTCCACTGCTAGCAAATAGTCAGAGACATCAGAGCAACCTATCACAAAGACCTTAGGCATTTTATAGCTGTCTTTGTGCTGACCATGTAACCACATGTCCAATTGATGCTTCTGCATGATTCACCTCCTTTACCACTTGCTCTAAGTGTAGTTACGGTATGAATAGCTTTCGAGTCATCGATATGGTTAAACGTAAATCATTTGCGAGAGCGCCTAAAAATCCCCTATATTGGAAGAACTTATTAAGTCGGTAACTCAAGGAAGTGAAATGCAATACACCAAACTACCGCACTCATCGCTCGAGATAAGTAAGATTTGTCTTGGGACCATGACGTTCGGAGAACAAAATACAGAAAAAGAAGCGTTTGAGCAGCTCGACTTTGCCCTGGATCATGGGGTGAACTTCATCGATACCGCTGAGATGTACCCTGTGCCACCACAAGCATCGACACAAGGACTGACCGAACAATACATTGGAAATTGGCTAGCAAAATCAGGCAAACGAGAAAAAGTCGTACTGGCAACAAAAGTCGCCGGACCGAGAAGCGTTCCCTATATTCGCGACAACATGAGCCTGAATCGTCGCAATATTCACGATGCCATTGATACAAGCCTGGAACGACTACAAACGGATTACGTTGATCTATACCAATTGCACTGGCCACAACGTCAAACTAACTGCTTCGGACAACTCAATTACCCTTACCCAGACAAACAAGAAGAAGTGACCTTAATCGAAACACTAGAAGCATTAACCGAGCTGGTCAACGCGGGTAAGGTTCGCTATATCGGCGTATCAAATGAAACACCTTGGGGCGTAATGTCGTTGCTACGCTTAGCAGAAAAGCACGACTTGCCACGTATAGTATCCATTCAAAACCCGTATAACTTACTCAACCGCAGCTTTGAAGTGGGCTTATCCGAAATTAGCCACTACGAAGGCGTCCAACTACTGGCCTATTCCCCTCTCGCATTTGGTTGCCTGAGCGGTAAATATCTCAACGGAGCGAAACCAGAAGGTGCCCGCTGTACTAAATGGGAGCGCTTTGCTCGTTACTTTACGCCTCAGGGCGTCAAAGCAACCGAAGCGTATGTGAGTCTGGCGAGAGAGCACGGTTTAGATCCGGCTCAAATGGCATTAGCATTCGTGAATCAGCGTCCGTTTGTCGCTTCAAATATTATTGGTGCCACTAACCTAGATCAGCTAAAAGCCAACATTGATAGTATTGATCTCCAACTCAGTGAAGAGCTGCTAACTGAGATTCAAACCATAGGCACCACTTATTCCAACCCTTGTCCATAAATGCAAACAGGCTGACCATAAAGGTCAGCCTGTTTCGTTCTATTTGGATTAACTCTTTCAAAGTTCTGTATTTATAGCGTGCCGAACTTACGTCTCATAGATAGCAACAGACAAAGCCCAACACGCTATAAATTACGTCGGTATTCGCGCAGTTAAAACACGACGAAGATGACGAACTCGACGCTCAACCATAACAGTGTCAGGAACACTTACGCGTGTAGAGCGACCTTCAGGATCCAGACCAATATCCTTCAATAAGTGCAAATTAGTCCACGGAATATCATGAGCAGAGCGGCGAACTTTGCGTTGCCATTCCTTTTCTTCACGTCTTAAGTCTGCTTTCAAAAGTAGAGTGGCAAGTTTCAAGTAAATAGAGTGACGCATAATATTTTCTCCAAGTATCGATAGAGGTCGACTGGGAAAAATAGTGCGCAGAGAAACAGATTGAACTGTGGTACTAAGCCGCCATTTTTCCGCAGCCTAGTAAAAAATAATATAGGTTACGGGTTAATTTTTATCTCGTGAGCCAGTGGTAGTATTGGTATCTGCCGATTTTAGAGGTGTCGGTGCGATAGAAATACAATCAGCGCAAGTCATGGTGTTATCAACGTAATGTTTCATCTTGCGCCTCCTAGCTAAAAAATTAATCCGTTTATGAAGTGATATAACTCTTTGAGTTACGGTTAAATTGTAAGCTCTGGTGTTTATTTATCAAACAATTTTTGCCGTCTCGATAAAAAACAAACCAATAACCTGAAATCAAGTTGCATATGTTTTTTTGAATAACATATTCATCTAGGGAATATATAAATCATCGAATTTTATAAATCATAAATATAGAAAAACAAAAGCGACCATTGGCCGCTCTTGTTATTTCAATCTATTCCGAATCAATGAAGACATATGGCTTAGATAGTTTGGTCTGAAATTAAATTATGCTTGTTGAGAAGGCGGTACATGGTTGCACGTGAAACGCCCAGCTCTTTAGCAGCATTCGACACTTGGCCTGAGTGCGACTCCAAAACCACAAGCAATGCATCACGTTCGCTCTTTTCGCGAATCGATTTCAGGCTTCGTTTGGAGTCATTGCGTTGAGGCAGATCTAAATGATGCTCATCTATCACAACGCTGTCAGACATTAATACTGCACGTTTGACTTGATTCATTAGCTCGCGCACATTGCCAGGCCAGTAGTAACGCGTCAGAGCTTTTAGGGCATCTTCTGAGAAGCTTTTCGCTTGAGAGTTGTACTCTTTTGAAAACTCTTGCAAGTAGAAACGCGCCAATAACGCAATGTCGCTGGCACGCTCTTTAAGGCTAGGAACACTAATTCGCAACACGTTAATGTAGTGATAAAGCTCTTCGTTGAAGTCACCGTTAATCAGCGCTTTCTCTACATCAGATGAGTTCGCCGCAAGAATACGAACGTTAACACTTTTCACACCGTCAGCGGTTTCGACAGTGCCTTCTTGCAAAAACCTCAACAAATTCATTTGTTGTTGCTTAGAGATGGTAAGCACGTCATTAAAAAGAACGGTACCACCATCAGCCTGTTCCAGTAAGCTTGGACCTATTGAACTGTTCGCTGCCATACCAAACACTTCCGCTTGGAATCTTTGCTCGTTCAAAGCTCTGCAATTAATCGACATAAACGGTTTGTGAGAACGGGAAGAGACCTTATGAATCGCTCGGGCGACCGCTTCTTTTCCGGTACCGCTTTCTCCAGAAATAAGGATACTGACGTCTGTTGGACCGATACGCTTCACCTGATCTCTCAATCGTTTCATTGGGATTGATTCTCCCAACAGGCCCATATCAAGACTGTTACCAAAACTTGGCCACACTTTCTTTTCTAATTTCAGCATACCAAGCTGGTGACCGATGGTGCTTAGTAGTTGCGCGTCAGGAATTGGAGCAGTGAAGAAGTCGATACAAAAGTTGACGATAAACTGGCAGATCGTATCAGCACCCAGCTGCGACTCTCTGATGAATGCCAGCCAACGCACGTGCTTATGAGAGCTCACCAAATTAGCCAAACCGTTTAAGCTGAACTCATCATGGCTAAGGTCTACGATACCAATACAGGGACCAATATCTTCCAACAACGCATTAGCTTTACGTAAATCACCTACCTGGTGACACTTCCAGCCAACTTGCTCTAATACTGATAACCAAGGCTCATACGTGCCGCCGACGACGACAAGCGACCCCGGAATGGAATCCATCTTAAACTGCCCAGCCATTCTCTAACCCTTATTATTTATTGTTGATAAAATATTTGTGAAAAGCCCATCTGTGCGAACGGGTAACATTATCGAGACTCCGATCGCTCAAGTCTGTCTCAATATTAAGACTATGCAATAGATTGAGTTTTGGCGAATGTTTATTTGCATATCCTGTAAAGAATTTAATGCAATTGTCTGAATTTGTTTAAATTAAAGGCAAAAAAAAACCACCCTAAGGTGGTTTTTATTTTATTTCTCAATCAATTACGCTTGTGGGCGCATCGCTGGGAATAAAATCACGTCACGAATGGTGTGCGTGTTAGTAAATAGCATTGCCAGACGGTCAATACCGATACCTTGACCAGCTGTTGGCGGAAGGCCGTGCTCTAGTGCAGTGATGTAGTCTGCATCGTAGAACATCGCTTCGTCATCGCCCGCGTCTTTCGCGTCAACCTGTGCTTTAAAGCGCGCGTCTTGGTCTTCAGCATCGTTAAGCTCAGAGAAACCGTTCGCCACTTCACGACCACCGATAAAGAACTCGAAACGGTCAGTGAAGAATGGGTTGTCATCGCTACGACGTGCCAGTGGAGAAATATCCGCTGGGTAGCCAGTGATGAAAGTCGGTTGAATCAGTTGAGGCTCAGCCGTTTCACCAAAGATCTCTTCAAGTAGCTGACCACATGTCCAGAATGTTTCCACTTCAACGTGTACTGATTTCGCGATCGCAACCATCTTCTCACGGTCTTGTAGATCCGCTTCTGTTAGTGCTTGGATTTCTGCATGCTCAGGGTTGTAGTGTTTGATTGCTTCAAACATGCTCATGCGCGCGTAAGTACCGCCAAATTCAACAGTCTCTTCGCCGTAAGGCATTGATGTAGAACCCAGAACTTCCATCGCCACTGTGCTTAGCATTTCTTCAGTCAGATCCATCAGATCTTTGTAGTCAGCGTAAGCTTGGTAGAATTCCATCATTGTGAATTCTGGGTTGTGACGAGGAGAAAGACCTTCGTTACGGAAGTTACGGTTGATTTCGAATACACGATCAAAACCACCAACAACCAGACGCTTCAGGTACAGCTCAGGAGCAACACGTAGGAACATGTCGATGTCCAGAGCATTGTGGTGAGTAATGAATGGACGTGCAGTCGCACCACCAGGGATCACGTGCATCATCGGCGTTTCCACTTCTAGGTAGCCTTTTGAGCTCATGAAGTTACGAATCGCAGACACTAGCTTAGAGCGAATGATGAACGCTTTACGTGAATCTTCGTTCACGATTAGGTCTACGTAACGCTGACGGTAACGCATTTCCTGGTCAGTCAGACCGTGGAATTTTTCTGGTAGAGGACGCAGCGCTTTAGTTAGCAGTTCGTACTCTTCCATGTTTACGTATAGGTCGCCTTTACCAGACTTGTGAAGCGCACCTTTCACACCGATGATGTCACCGATGTCTAGACCTTGGTATTTAGCTTTAAGCTCTTTCTGTACGTCTTTTGCAGCGTACGCTTGAATACGGCCAGAAGTCTCTTGAATTACTAGGAAAGGACCACGCTTAGCCATGATACGGCCAGCGATTGCAACAACGTGGTTAAGCTCTTCTAGCTCTTCCTTAGTCTTCTCACCGAACTCTTTTTGAAGGTCGCCCGCTAGTGCGTCACGACGGAAGTCGTTTGGGTGGCCGTTTGCTTTGCAGCTCTTACGAATCTCGTCCAGTTTCGCGCGGCGTTCAGCAATCAGCTTGTTTTCTTCTTGTACGTTGTCGTTTTGAACAGCATCAGTCATTTTTCGATGTATCCTGTTTCGATTTGAGTGTCGGTGAAAAGCTTAAAGACCTGACTTCAGGCTAGCTTCAATAAATTTGTCTAGGTCGCCGTCAAGAACCGCCTGAGTGTTACGGTTTTCAACGCCTGTGCGTAAATCTTTGATACGCGAGTCATCCAGTACGTAAGAACGGATCTGGCTGCCCCAACCGATGTCAGATTTCGCATCTTCATTTGCTTGCTTCTCGGCATTCTGTTTTTGAAGTTCAAGTTCAAACAGTTTTGCACGAAGCTGCTTCATTGCTTGATCTTTGTTCTTATGCTGAGAACGGTCATTCTGACACTGAACCACAGTGTTGGTTGGAACGTGCGTAATACGTACCGCAGATTCTGTGGTGTTAACGTGCTGACCACCCGCACCAGACGCTCGGTAAACGTCGATACGTAGATCGGACGGGTTAATGTCGATATCAATGTTGTCATTAATCTCTGGGTAAACAAACGCAGAAGCAAATGATGTATGACGACGGCCGCCTGAATCAAATGGCGATTTACGAACCAAACGGTGAACGCCCGTTTCTGTGCGTAACCAACCGTAAGCGTACTCACCAGAGATACGAACCGTTGCTGACTTCAGACCCGCAACTTCACCTTCAGATACTTCGATCACTTCCGCTTTAAAGCCTTTTGCTTCAGCCCAGCGTAAGTACATACGTAGCATCATGTTGGTCCAGTCTTGAGCTTCTGTACCGCCCGAGCCAGCTTGCAAGTCGATGTAACAATCAGAGCTGTCGTGATCGCCTGCGAACATACGACGGAACTCAAGCTGCTCTAGCTTCTCTTCTAGCTCAGCAAGTTCTGGTTCGATTTCGTCAAACGTTTCTTGATCTTCTTCTTCAACCGCAAGCTCCAGAAGACCTTCAACATCTTCCACACCTTGCTCAAGTTGATCAATGGTTTCAACAACCGCTTCTAGCGATGCACGCTCTTTACCTAGTGCTTGCGCACGTTCAGGCTCGTTCCATACATCTGGTTGTTCTAGTTCTGCGTTTACTTCTTCTAGACGCTCTTTCTTAGCGTCATAGTCAAAGATACCCCCTCAGGACATTTGTGCGCTCAGACACGTCCTGTAGACGGTTTTTAATTGGATTGATTTCAAACATGTTTACTCAACATTTTAGAATAGAATTTAACCGAGGAATTCTACTGAAAAATGTGACGGAGATACAGGAAAATTTCGAATGGAAAGGCAGATTAAATCAAGAAAAAGTACGGTCCCGCGCGTAAAGGAGACCGTACTCGATATCTGAGAAGAACTTAGTTCTTACTTAGCTTCAATGTGATCAATCATAAGTTGCAGAGATTGATTTCCACGGAATTCGTTCACATCCAATTTGTATGCTAAACGCACCGTTTTTACCGACGCATCCGGCCAGCGACGCAAATCGACATTGAACGCGATTCCATCAATCATCACGTTGGTTGGATGACCTTTATGCAGTGGCTCTAACATTAATTTCAGGTGTTTTTCTCCCACCAGCTTTTGATGTAATACCTTAAACTCACCATCAAAAACCGGTTCAGGGAACGCCTGTCCAAACGGGCCACCAGCGCGCAGAAGCTCAGCAACATGCATCGAAAATTCTTCCGGCTTAAGTTCGCCGTCAGAAAGGATCACGCCTTTTAACGCGGCGTCATCAAGCTCTTTCTTAACCACTTCATCGAATAAACGGCTAAAGCGCTCAAAGTCCTGCTCTTTAATGGTTAATCCAGCCGCCATCGCGTGGCCACCGAACTTGATGATCAACCCCGGGTTCTGTGTATCGATAAAATCGAGCGCATCACGCATGTGCAGACCAGGGATCGAACGGCAAGAACCTTTGATCGTCCCTTCGCCTCCGTCGGCAAAGGCAATCACTGGGCGATGGAATTTTTCTTTAATACGCGATGCAAGAATACCAATCACACCCTGATGCCAGTCGCGCTGAAACAGAGCCAAGCCATAAGGTAACTCACTGTTTTCACCAAACTGCAGGCGCTCACAAAAGGCCATGGCCTCCTGCTTCATTCCTTCTTCGATCTCTTTACGGGTTTGGTTGAGGCCATCAAGTTCACTGGCCATTCGGCGTGCGGCATGGATGTTGTTACACATCAGCAGCTCGACCCCGAAAGACATGTCGTCCAAACGACCAGCCGCGTTAATCCGCGGGCCAAGAGCAAATCCAAAATCCGACGCAACCAGACGACGGGCGTCGCGTTTAGCCACTTCAATCAGCGCTTGAATTCCCGGACGAGCTTTACCAGCACGAATGCGTTGCAGACCTTGATGAACCAGAATACGGTTATTCTCATCAAGCGGCACAACATCCGCCACAGTGCCTAATGCAACAAGATCTATCAGTTCCATCAGTTTAGGCTCTTGCATCCCTTGCTCGGCAAACCAGTTCAGTTTGCGCATGTGAACGCACAGCGCCATCATCAGATAGAACGCAACCCCAACTCCTGCCAACGCTTTAGACGGGAACGCGCAGCTTTCCAAGTTTGGGTTTACCATAGCATCCACGTCAGGGAGTACTTGTCCTGGTAAGTGGTGGTCAGTGACGAGTACCGTGATGCCATTTTCTTTGGCATAGCGAACCCCTTCAATCGAAGAGACGCCATTGTCCACGGTCATGATCATCTCAGCGCCAAGTTCTAAAGCCTGATCAACCACTTCCGGACTAAGGCCGTAACCGTCTTCAAAACGGTTTGGCACCAAGTAATCCACATTGGCACTACCCAGCATTCGTAACGCCATCACTGACAATGCGGAACTGGTCGCGCCATCGGCATCAAAGTCCCCTACGACGATAATGCGCTTTTGTTCTTTAATAGCCTGGAACAAAAGTGCAACCGCCTGATCAATACCACCCAGTTTTTGATACGAGTGTAAACCACGTGCTGAGGTTTCCAGCTGTGCCATATCCGTGATGCCACGATTGATATAGATGCGCTTCAAAATCGGGGGGATGGAATCCGGTAGAAGGGAAAGATCCGGTTCCGGACGTCGTTGAATTTCTATCATGCTTGAAAAGAGCCAGCGGTGCGGCTGGCTCTGCTCCTAAAGGATTATTGTTGCTCTAAACGGTTTAGTAGATCTGCTGGAGGCAGATAGCCGCCTACCATTTCACCGCCAGGTAGGAAGATTGCTGGCGTACCAGAAATACCAAGCTGTCGACCTACATTGTAATGTGCCTGAACCGTTTCTTTACACTGATTCAAGTCCTTCGCAGGGTTGTCGAAAGTACGATTTACTTTCGCATTGTGGATAGCGGCTTTCGGATCATCTGCACACCAAATTGTTGCCATTTGATCAGCAACAGGCCCCGTTGCGCCTTGGCGTGGGTAAGCCATGTAGCGGACGGTAATACCTAAATCATTGTAGCCCTGCATTTGGTTATGCAGACGCACGCAGTAACCACATGTAATGTCGGTAAATACCGTCACTGCATACTTTTCATTATCAGCCTTGAACTCAATCATGCTGTCAGAAAATTCCGCAATCTTCGCAGCATTGAGTGGTGCCTGACGCTCGGCCAGCACATCTTTATAACCACCATTTTCATCAATCGCATACAAGGTACCAGCGATAAAGTGATTGCCATCATTAGACGCGAATAAAATGCCACCATTGGTTTGGATTTCTAACAAACCTGTGACGTCTGATGGTTTGATATCCACAATGGATAAGCCAAGTTTTGAAAACTTTGCTTTTAATGCTGCTTCATCAAAGTGTTGTTGCGCCGTTGGAGCAACTTGTTGTGCAGGAGTTTCCGTTTTAGCCTGACTTTCTTCCGCCCCACAAGCGGTAACAAAAAATGGTAAAGTCAGCAGAGTTAGTCGGCGTAATACGCTCATTAAAATCACCTTAAAAATACGTTCTTTCGTCCAATGAGAAGGGATGAATAAACCATCACTATGCTCTTGGGTGGTGTTGACTGTGGATCTGCTTCAGTCGTTCAGTCGCCACGTGAGTATAAATTTGCGTGGTCGATAAGTCACTATGCCCTAGTAGCATCTGTACGACCCTGAGATCTGCGCCATAGTTCAGTAAATGTGTTGCAAACGCGTGACGTAACACATGCGGCGATAATTGATCGGTATCGATTCCCGCTATCACAGCATAGTATTTAATACGATGCCAGAACGTCTGACGAGTCATTTGCCGTGCGCGTTTACTTGGGAAAACCACATCCGAAGAGGTCTCTCCCAGCAATGCTGGCCGACCTTGCTGAATAAAAGTTTCAATCCAGTCCACGGCGTTCTCACCCATCGGCACCAAGCGCTCTTTGCCACCCTTACCCGTCACTCGGACCACGCCCTGACGCAAACTGACGTTTTCCATCGTCAGGCTTACCAGTTCAGTAACACGAAGCCCTGTCGCGTAAAGTAACTCTAACATCGCTTTATCGCGCAATTCTACCGGGTCATTAGGGTCAGGCGCATCCAGTAAAGCATCGACTTGCTCTTCGCTGATGTCTTTCGGTAAACGCTGCGGTAGTTTAGGGCTGACTAACAATGCGCTAGGGTCATCGGCGCGTACTTTTTCGCGATGAAGATACTGAAACAGACGGCGAATCGCCGATAACATTCGTGCACGGGAAGTCTGTTTGTAATCTAAATCGACCAAGTAGCTTTGATACTCTTGAAGGCCAGCTAAGCTTATAAAATCGAGACGGTAACGCTGTTGCTCCATCCAGGTAAGAAGTTTAATTAGATCATTTCGGTATGAAGCTAGCGTGTTCTCAGACAGTCCTCGCTCCATCCACATCGCGTCTAAGAATTGCTCCACAAAAGCAAAATCTTGTTGATTGACAGGCAGCTGTGCTGTCATTCGCGCTTCCTTTTTTGTTTTTTTAATTAACCTCTGAGGGTAAGACAGCCCCTGTTTGAATGCCATAAAAAAATAGCTTAGTGCGTTAATCTAACGATATTCGCTGCATTCGCAGGCAGTTTAAGGTTAAAATCCTCTACAACAGCAACATAAAATACGACGAATATAATGAAAATCGGACTCTTTTACGGCTCTACGACCTGCTATACCGAAATGGCAGCAGAGAAAATTCGTTCCATCATTGGAGAAGATCTTGTCGACATTCACAATGTGAAAGAGACACCGCTAGCTTTGATGGCTGACTACGATTTATTGCTCATTGGTATTTCTACCTGGGACTTTGGTGAAATCCAAGAGGACTGGAGTGCTATTTGGCAAGACATCGCAACGACGCCATTAAAAGGAAAAGTGGTCGCATTATTTGGTTTGGGCGATCAAGAAGGCTACGGTGAATGGTATCTGGATGCTATGGGTCTGCTCCATGATGAGCTGAAAGAAACTGGCGCACAATTTATTGGTTACTGGCCTAATGAAGGCTATGAATTCGAAGCCTCTAAAGCACTCACTGAAGATGGCAGCCAATTTGTAGGTCTGGCATTAGATGAAGATTCTCAGTACGACTTGAGTGACGAACGCATTGAGAAGTGGTGTGAACAAGTGCTGGTCGAATTCCACGATACGCTTTAATCGCTATTCGGTTTCCACGCCAAAAATAAAAAGCCCGATGAATCACTTCATCGGGCTTTTTGTTATTCGTCGTTATGTAAACTTACGCCGTTTCTTCTACCAGCTCATTCTGAGGCTTAGAAATGAAGAACATACAAATGATCGCAGCCAGCGTTGGCAGAACCCAACCCATACCGATTTCAAATAGAGGTAGCATGTTGAAAGCCGAAACATCCATACCTGCTACTTTTGCTGCATCTAGTAACGCAAACAACAAAGAAACAAGCAGTACTGCACGGTAAGCAAAGCGAGTGTTAGGCAGTTTGCTACGCACAAACGTTAACGCTACCAGTGCAATTGCTACAGGGTAGAGTGCGAACAACACTGGAACAGACAGAGAAATCAACTGCGCAAGACCAACGTTAGCAACCAACGCACACACAGAACCGTTAATCAGAACCCAGTGTTTGTAAGACAGCGACGTTTTAGAACTGAAGAAATCAGAACACGCAGAGATAAGACCGATCGCTGTGGTCAAACATGCCAGTAATACGATCACTGAAAGTACGATTTGACCGTAAGGACCAAACAGTGCCTGAACGTATTGGCTCAGAACCAAACCGCCATTATCAGCACCCGCTGCTACTGTTGCACTTGTTGCGCCTAAGTAGAACAGCGAAATGTATACGAACGCCAGACCCGCTGCTGCAATACAGCCAGCAAAAATCAGGTATTTTGTCGTTGCCGCGCGCTCAGTAATACCTTTACCACGAAGCGCATCCACCATCAGCATACCGAACATCAGTGACGCGAAGGTATCCATGGTGTTGTAACCTTCTAGGAAGCCTTTCGTTAGCGGTTGAGTTAAGTACTCGCCTGTTGCACCGATCATTTCACCTTGAGGATCAATAAATACTGCAAGAGCAAGAACAATCAAACCAAGGAACAGGACAGGAGTCAGCACCTTACCAATCAGGTCGATCAAACGTCCCTGGAACCATGAGAATAGCATCGCGACAACAAAGAACAGCACTGAGAATGCCGTCAGGTTTGTTTGAGACGCTTCAATAAAAAATGGTTTAACAGCCATTTCGTATGCCACAAGGCCTGTACGAGGAGCCGCAAATGCAGGGCCAATAATAATGAAGATCAACGCTGCCATCACAACCGCTGCTTTTTTCGGTAGGTCTTGCGTTAGATGATCCCAAGTTCCGCCAGCTACAGCGATAGCAACGATAGTAATAAGAGGTAGACCTACCGCTGTTAGCAAGAAACCGAACATCGCTGGCATTAGGTTTTCACCAGCCAATTGGCCAGCCAACGGTGGAAAGATGATGTTGCCAGCACCTAAAAAGAACGCAAACAGCATAAAGCCTACTGCGATAATATCTGTTAGTTTTAATGTCTGTTTCACAGATAACCCTTGTCTAAAAAATGTGTGAATGTTGTGTTATGCATCGACCACTTTTGGAGTCTTTGTTATTAACAAGTACTCGTGGTTCAATCTATAAAATAGCGCCGCATAATGACGAAAGAATCATCATTTGGCAACCTATGAGAAAAAAACACCATATTAATTTATATATAGAATTAAAAACCAGTTAATCTAACCAATATAAAACAAAAATCTAGAAATTTATCTCGATCAAACAACGATACAATTTACTAACCTACAACACAACAAACCACACAATTAATAAACATTAGATGAAAGAACTGAAATATAGAGCATATATAAAATAAACATGAATAACGAAAAACATAAAACTAAGAGCTTCAAGTTTAAGCAGTTTTTCATCGAAGGTGGTGAAAGTGGCATGCCGGTCAGTACAGATGGCGTGATGCTAGGAGCCTGGGTTGAAAGCCCTGAAGAGGCTGAGATACTCGATATAGGCACAGGCACAGGTTTGTTGGCATTAATGTGTGCTCAACGCTTTAGCCGAGCGAAGATAACGGCAGTCGATATTGAAGCCACAGCAATCGATGCCGCTCAGAAAAACTTTACCCACTCTTCATGGCAAGAGAGGTTATCTGTTTTTCATGCCGATGTGCTGACCTTCACACCATCTCAGTTATTCCAGCGAATCATTTGTAACCCGCCCTATTTCAATAGTGGCGAGCAATCCAAAAAGAGTCAGCGAGCGACGGCAAGACACACAGACTCTCTGCGCCATGACGCCCTGCTGTATCGTTGTTACCAACTGTTAGAAGAGGATGGAAAAGCCAGCTTTGTGTTGCCTGTCACCGAAGGTGAGCAGTTTATCGAGTTAGCATTACAACAGGGCTGGTATTTATCTCGTCTTTGCCGTGTGCAGCCATCAGAGAGAAAGCCAGTTCATCGTGTGCTGTTTGAGTTAGCGAAGCAGCCTTGTGACACTCAAATATCTCACTTGATCATTCACTCATCAGACGGGTACAGCGACGATTTTGTCCAGCTAACCCGTGAGTTTTATCTTAAGATGTGAAATAACATGTGATCCTTATCACCAATCACTTTATAATGTGCGACCTTTTCGTATTTTAAGCTGTTGCGGCGAACCATTAACCAAGCCTTGCTTGTGGAGAACTCATTGTGATCAGAACCTTTGCTGAACTTGATCTAGACTCAAACTTACTTGATGCCATTGAAGAAATGGGCTTCGAACGCCCAACAAAAGTCCAGGCAGAAGCAATCCCACAAGCGTTGGATGGTCGTGACATTCTAGCGTCAGCACCGACTGGCACAGGTAAAACAGCAGCATTCGTATTGCCTGCTCTACAATACCTACAGGATTTTCCACGTCGTAAACCTGGACCTGCGCGTATCCTTATCCTAACCCCAACGCGTGAGTTGGCGATGCAGGTTGCGGATCAAGCCCGTGCACTGGCGAAAAATACTAAGCTCAATATTTTTACCATCACCGGTGGCGTTCAGTACCAAGAGCACGCTGACATTCTTGCTACCACGCAAGACATCGTTGTTGCGACACCAGGTCGTCTGCGCGAATACATTGAAGCTGAACGCTTTGATTGTCGTGCGATTGAATGGTTAATCCTAGACGAAGCCGACCGCATGCTAGACATGGGCTTTGCGCCAACAGTCGATCGTCTATCGAACGAGTGTCGCTGGCGTAAGCAAACCCTTCTGTTTTCTGCAACATTAGAAGGCAGAGGCGTTGAAGGCTTTACTGCGGACCTGCTGAATGAACCTGCAGAGATCGATGCGAAGTCACCGCTACGCGAACGCAAGAAGATCGCACAGTGGTATCACCGAGCGGACGACGCAGAGCATAAACTCGCGCTACTCAAGCACATCATCACGGAGCAAGCAGAACGTACTATCGTGTTCCTGAAAACGCGTGAACGTCTGGCTGAACTGCGTAGCCAGCTTGAAAGCGCACAGATTCCATGTTCATGGATTCAAGGTGAAATGCCACAAGATCGCCGTAATAACGCGATTGCACGTTTCCGTGATGGTACGGTTAACGTTCTACTCGCAACAGACGTTGCGGCTCGTGGTATCGACCTTCCTGATGTGTCACACGTGATCAACTACGACTTGCCACGTACAGCAGATGTTTACCTGCACCGAATTGGCCGTACCGCTCGTGCTGGTAAAAAAGGTAACGCTATCTCAATTGTAGAAGCGCACGACCAGCCAATGATGGATCGCGTTGCTCGTTACGTGAAAGAAGACATCAAAGAGCGTTTCATCAAAGAGATGCGTCCAAAACACAAAAAACCTGTGTTTAAGAAGAAAAAGAAAAAAGACGATAAGAAGAAAACTGCGAAAAAGAAAGTCGCTAAAAAGAAGTAAGCTTGTAAGTCTAAAATAGCGAAAGGGTTGGCAATGCCAACCCTTTTTTGTGTCCGGAGTTTGAGCTTATTAGTTCTGCTCTTCTCGTTTAAAGACCAGCTCAGTTGGCGTCGACTCTTCTTCAACAAAGTAGTAACCCGCCGTATCAAACTTGGTCAGGTCAGCCACACTCTCAATACGATTTTCGATAATGTAACGCGCCATCATTCCACGCGCTTTTTTCGCGTAGAAGCTGATCACTTTGTATTGGCCATTCTTACAATCTTTAAAAATTGGCGTAATAACCTGAGCGTCAAGGTTCTTAGGTTTCACCGCTTTAAAGTATTCATTTGATGCAAGGTTAATAAGCACATTGTCACCTTGCGCTGAAATCGCCTCATTAAGCTTGTCAGTGATGATATTGCCCCAGAACTGATACAAGTTAGTGCCCTTGTCGTTCGCAAGCTTAGTACCCATTTCCAGACGGTATGGCTGCATCAAATCCAATGGCTTCAACAAACCGTAAAGGCCAGATAGCATACGCAGATGATCCTGAGCGTAATCAAAGTCAGCTTCAGACAAGGTTTCCGCTTCAAGACCCGTATAAACATCCCCTTTAAACGCGAGGATCGCCTGACGTGAGTTTTCAGTCGTGAAGGTTTCACTCCACTCTTGGAATCGCCCTACGTTCAGATCTGCGATTTTGTCGCTCACCTTCATTAACGACGCAACATCAGCAGGCGTCAATTTACGACAAACTTCGATCAGCTCTTTGGAGAATTCAATTAACTCAGGTTGAGTAAACTTTTCCGTTGCTAACGGAGACTCATAATCCAGTGTCTTAGCAGGAGAAACTACGATAAGCATGACTTTGACTCTATCCTTTTAATTTTATATACCGTTAAGGGTACAAAAAAAGCCATGCATTGTCTGCATGGCTTTATAAATCGTGCTAATAGCTTTTAACTATGACACTCAGTCTTTTTTGTCGTTGTACCAGATGCCTTCTTCCAGCTGAGATTTCAGCTCTGGGAAATCGTTAGCATCAAATGTTGGTACCTTACCAGCGTCTAGCTGACGGTTGTAGTCTTTAGCCAGCTTGATAACGATGCCCGATAGCAGAATAATCGCCACCAAGTTCACAATCGCCATTAGACCCATTGACACATCAGCCAACGACCAGACCATTGGTAACGAAGCTACCGCGCCAAACATCACCATCCCCAGGAAGATGATTCGGAAAATACCGATACCCGCTTTATGGTTATGCTCAAGGAACACTAAGTTAGTCTCAGCGTATGAGTAGTTTGCAATGATCGAAGTAAACGCGAAGAAGAAGATTGCGACAGCAACAAAAATGCCACCCCAGTCGCCCACTTGTGAGCTCAATGCGCGCTGTGTCAGTTCGATACCGGTAACCTCTGTCGCCTGACCTACGTATTCACCAGACATCAGGATGATCGCTACCGTAGAAGAACAGATCACGATTGTATCCATAAACACACCCAGCATCTGAACGTAACCCTGAGACGCAGGATGCGGCGGGTACGGCGTTGCTGATGCCGCTGCGTTAGGCGCAGAACCCATACCAGCTTCGTTCGAGAACAGGCCGCGTTTTACACCGTTAATCATCGCTTGTGCGATAGCGTAACCTAAACCACCAGCCGCTGCTTCTTGCAGACCAAAGGCACTCTTAACAATCAGAGCAAGTACCGCTGGAAGCTTCTCGATGTTGGCAAACACAACCACTAGCGCGAGCGCAAGGTAAAGCAGTGCCATAAGTGGAACAATCATTTCCGCGACTTTAGCGATACGCTTGATACCACCAAAGATAACCGCAGCAGACAAGGCAACAACACCAATACCAACGTATAGAGAGTTCCAGCCAAATGCCGTACTCATCGCATTAGCAATAGAGTTAGCTTGAACGGCATTGAATACCAAACCAAAAGCGATGATTAGGAAAACCGAGAACAAGACGCCCATCCAGCGCATGCCCAAACCTTTTTCCATGTAGTAAGCAGGACCACCACGGTAGTTGCCATCATCATCTTTGGTTTTGTATAGCTGTGCCAGAGTACTCTCTGCAAACGATGTTGCCATACCCAGCATCGCGATCAGCCACATCCAGAAGATAGCGCCTGGTCCGCCCGCTGTTAGTGCAACTGCCACACCGGCCATATTACCGGTACCAACACGTGCTGCGAGACTGGTACAAAGTGCTTGGAAAGAAGAAATACCAGCTTTGTCTGCTTTGCGACTGTTCTTTAGAACCGAAAACATGTGCCCGAAGTGGCGGAACTGGATGAATCCCAATCGAAAGGTGAAGTAAATACCTACACCAACAAGAAGATAAACCAGAATCGAACCCCAAAGGAGATCGTTCATCAAATTGATTAAGTCTGTCATGCGTACCTCAAAGTGAGTTGCGCCGGTCTATGCATCCTAGCCATCCACCAGATTGCCTGCTAAGTGTCAAAGTGTGCTTAGCTAATTAAGTAGTGTTTGTTTTTAAGGGCAATCTAGAATCGTAAATGTCGCTTCATGCATCCATTTTACGTACCAGCGTATTTTTTGACGGGCGGATAATGCAACCTAGAGACACAAAAATCAATATGAAATACATTGCTTAATATTGTTATATTTCACTATAAAGTCACCAAAAAATAACATAAATAGAAGACTCAACCATCACATAACGCAACATATCTCTTACCTAAAGATAACAATGATATTCAATTTATAACCAATAGAGTTTCAGTCCATGTTTTCGGTTTAAGGCTAGTATTCATAAGGTGTAACAGAAAGTTACCTCCTTAATAAAATCGTTAGTCGACCACTATTTCACCAAAGTGGTTTTATGCAACTTTTACCTTGGCTTTATGCTCTAATTCCAGCCTTCTCGTTAACACAGAAAATCTCTTCATTTAATCGTTTTCACTGGCTCGTTTGGGCATTTTTTATGCAAGAAAGACAAACTAAAGTGTGATTGTGGAAGTGTTTTTGCACGAAAATGTCATGATACAGACACAAATTCGAAATATGTCATGGCTATTCTCACAATTATTGTGGTAATTAAAAATCTCCACAAGGACTGGTTACAACAGTTTAGATAAACAAGGTAAGGTGGCTTATGGACGGCTTTCAACTAGATGACATTTTTAATCTGGATACTACCTCAACAACCAAATCTCGTGCCAAACCAATGAAACGTAAATGGCGAGAAATTGAAGAGATGAACGACAGACGCAATTTATTAAAAGAGCTGCGTGAACTTGATGTCTGTAACGATTACAACCTAGACGACATCAAACTCTAATTCGAACAAAAGGCACCTTACGGGTGCCTTTTGTTATTTCGAAAAGAGCGATTCATCAAGGGGGCTAAGAGCACTTAGAACGCACTTGGCCTTCGTTCTCATCTATTGAGAATTTTGAGCACGTTAAACCCATATTCAGGCTTAACTTTATTTCTCGTTAATTCTTATTAAATAAGAAAAGTGGTGAGAAAACCCGAGCAGATTCCACATTTGCCCGGGCGAATGTTACTTTAGATGTATTCCATATCGCTCTGACGCACACGCTCCGCCAACTGTTTATAGCGGTCAGCAATGGTATCGCCAAATACCGGATCATCCTCATTTTCACTCCAGAGACTTTCTACGTACTGCCAGTCTTCAGTCGTAAACAGCTCTTCTATTAACGGCAGGATCTTCCGCTCTTCAAGTTCGAGGTGGCGTTTCTGTGAATCAATGAAATCTTCAAGATGTCTTACAAACACATCTTGAGGTACCACAGCATCTTGCAGAATCATCTCGATCACCGTTGAGAATTCTTTGGTCTTTTCGGCGAGATCTTTATGTTCCTGCTCTAGGTTCTCCATGGTTCGTTGCTTACCATAATGTTCTAGAAAATGATGGTAGAGGATGTCCTCTTTTGGATGGTGAACTTGTTCTGAATGAGTAGAGAGGTAGTCAACAATCTCCCCCACTAACGCATAGTTAATGGCACGTTCTTGTTTTATTTCATTAAGTTTGTGGCGCAATATAGCCAACAGGCGAACCATGTAGCCGTGTTCGCGTCGAATTCTTTCGATCATCATAGCGTCTCTCCTTAACACCTGCTTCTAATAAGTGTACATGAGAAATGCATTACCAGCTTGAGCCTGCTCAAAAAAACAGCGATAAGAAAACCTTAATCGCTGTTGTTAGCTTTACACCGTCATCGGCAAATGCCAATTGATCGGCTCTTTACCTTGGGCTATAAGTAGTTGGTTTGCTTGAGAGAAGTGCTTACACCCCAGAAAGCCTCGATGGGCAGAGAGCGGAGAAGGATGAGGAGCAGTAAGGACATGATGCTTGGAACGATCAATAAATCTTCCCTTTTTCTGCGCGTGCGCGCCCCATAACAGGAATACAACCCCCTGCTGATGCATGTTTATCGCTTCAATCACTTTATCAGTGAACGCTTCCCATCCCGTTTTCGAATGTGAATGTGCTTTGCCCTGCTCAACCGTCAGCACGGTATTAAGCAGTAATACACCTTGCTCGGCCCAGCTTTGCAAGAATCCATGTTGAGGGATTTCAAAACCGTCGATATCCTGAGCGAGCTCTTTGTATATGTTCACCAATGAGGGCGGGGTTCTCACACCAGGTAAAACCGAAAAACACAATCCGTGCGCCTGATTCGGACCGTGATAAGGATCCTGACCTAAAATCACCACCTTTACATCGTTAAACTCGGTATAGCGAAACGCATTAAACACATCTTTGCTTGGCGGATAGATCGTTTTCCCCGCCGAACGTTCCGATTCAACAAAGTTTAAGGTGTCGACAAAGTAGCTGAGTTTTTTTTCTTCGCCGATCACATCGTGCCATGTCGGTGACTGATTCATAGAAAGTTCCTGTCCGAAAGTGTTGCTCTATTCTAACCAGCAACACTTAAACAGACAAAAACTTCCCCCAACTTGAGAGCGGTAATTCGAATTTAGTGTTTCTGCGGCGTTCGGAAGTGACCTTGGCCCGTGATATGACGGTTAGGTGCAGGTAAACGAACCGAACGTCTGGTATGAGAAAAAGGAGTAAAAGTGTTTGGTCGAGACATAATGCAATCCTTCTTTGTATGGCCCCAGTAACCACTAAGAAAGAAAAGTGCCAACTATGACAACGGCATTAATTTTTGTTGAATTCTTCCAAATGGTAACCACGAAGAGTATCAATTTCTCGATGCCAAATATCAGGGTCAATTGTCTCTAAAATCAGAGGGATACCATCAAAACGAGAGTCTCTGGCAATATACTCAAAGCAGTCCCAACCGATTTCACCTTTCCCTAGAGAATGATGACGATCAACCCTGCTAGCAAATTCGACTTTTGAATCATTTAAATGCATCGCCCTTAAATAGTGCATACCAACGATACGGTCGAATTCCGCAAACGTGTGTTGGCAATCTTCTTTCGTTCTTAAATCGTAGCCTGCGGTAAAAGTATGACAAGTATCGATGCACACACCCACGCGCTCTTTATCATCCACTTGCTCAATGATTTCAGCGAGATGCTCAAACTTCCAGCCTAGGTTGGTACCCTGACCCGCCGTGTTCTCAATAACAGCAATAACATCTGGTACTGCTTTATGCGCAAGATTAATTGATTCTGCAATCGTCGCTAAACACTCTTGTTCAGATACTTTCTTTAAGTGACTTCCTGGGTGAAAGTTCAAAAGTGTCAGACCAAGCTGATTACAACGCTCCATTTCATCGATGAATGCCGCTCGAGATTTATCAAGCTTCTCTTCTTCTGGTGCGCCTAAGTTAATCAGGTAGGAGTCATGAGGCAAAATGCTTTCAGTACCAAACCCGAGCATTTTGCAATTGGCTTTAAATGCACTGATGGTTTTAGCTTCAAGAGGTTTTGCCACCCACTGACGCTGGTTTTTGGTAAATAAAGCAAAAGCATTAGCGCCAATCTCACGCGCACGTAACGGGGCCTGATCGACACCACCAGCCGCAGAGACGTGAGCGCCGATCATCTTGTTCCCAAACTTGTTTTTCATGTTTGTCATTTAATCACTTCAGACTTTCAGTGTGCGTACCTAAATACAATTAGTTACACATCACAGGTTAAATTCAAATCAACAATATGTAGTAAATTAACAACATAATTGCATTTAAAATATTTTTTATCTTATCAAAAATAGTGTAATCAGTATGTTTTTAAACACTTTATTGATTTACCTCAACAAAACAACCTTAATAAAATTAATGTTTTTGGTTGTTTTTTGACTTAAATCAATATTAAAATAGTGGTTATTAGCTATATAATACTCAGCTCAATAAAAGTTTGAAAACTAACACCAATAAACACCACGTAAGTGGACTAGGAGACAGTGATGATCCAAGGTATCCAAATTACTAAAGCAGCGAATGACGAACTACTAAACTCTATCTGGCTACTAGATGGTGAAAAAAACGAAGCTCGTTGTATTGCAGCATCAGCAGGCTATGAAGCTGACCAAGTTATTGCAATCAGCGACCTAGGTGAATACGAAAGCCGTGAAGTAGCAATCGAAACGGCACCTAAAATTGAAGGTGGTCAGCACTTAAACGTGAACGTGCTTAAGCGTGAAACACTAGAAGATGCAGTCGCTAACCCTGAAAAATACCCTCAGCTAACCATTCGTGTTTCTGGCTACGCAGTGCGTTTCAACTCACTAACTCCAGAACAGCAACGTGATGTAATCGCACGTACGTTTACTGAGTCTCTATAATAAAGAGACACCCCGGTAAGTTTTGAATGCGGCGCTCACTGAGCGTCGTTTTTTATTGCCTCTATAAAATAAAAAAGGTGGAGACTAAGCTCCACCTTCTCATTTAGCTTGTATTTGGCTTATTGGACGCGACGCAGTACTGTTTTTAGTGCATCAAAATCCGCATCTAAATCTTCAGACAATAGGTCCATCACAGCATGCTTAGCCAGTGGTGCTGGTAGGTCGATATCAGATTCTAAGATATCATCCACCACTTCTTTGAACTTCGCAGGGTGAGCAGTACATAGGAACAAACCAGTCTCACCGGCTTGAAGTTGCTCGTCCAGTACGCGATAAGCGATTGCACCATGCGGCTCGCATAAGTAACCCAGTGAGTTCAGCTCTTTTACTGACTCGGCACTTTGCTCATCAGAAACTGCACCTTTGCCCAGCGTTTCCAAGCCCCACTCTTTTACGCGGCAAAGCTCTTCGATACGTGGCCAGTTGTTTGGTTGGCTTACGTCCATCGCGTTAGATGTCGTTGCAACCGTTGGTTTTGGATCCCACTGTCCTGTTTCTAGGTAGCGAGGTACTGTATCGTTCGCATTTGTTGCAGCGATAAAACGTTTAATTGGTAAACCAAGCGCTTTTGCCAGCAAACCAGCGGTTAGGTTACCGAAGTTACCACTTGGTACAGAGATAACCAGGTTCTCACGCTCTTGTTTACTCATTTGCGCTGCTGCTTCAAAGTAGTAGCAGATTTGCGCCATCAAACGGCTGATGTTGATTGAGTTTGCTGAGTTTAGTCCGATTTCTTCACGCAGAGCGGCATCATCAAATGCCTGCTTAACAAGTGCCTGACAAGCATCGAAGTCACCGTTAATTGCTACTGTATGGATGTTCTTACCTAGCGTACAGAACAGCTTTTCTTGTAGTGGGCTGATTTTGCCTTTAGGGTAAAGAATCACAACGTTGATGTCTTCCATACCGTAGAAAGCATGTGCAACCGCAGCACCTGTATCACCGGATGTTGCTGTAAGAATCGTGATCTTACCGCCAGTAGATACCGCAGCCAGTGATTGCGCCATAAAACGACCACCGAAGTCTTTAAACGCCAGTGTCGGACCATGGAAAAGCTCTAACGCATAAACGCCATCTTTTACTTGTTTGATAGGTGCTGGGAATTGGAAAGCCGCATCAACCATAGAGTTCACTTGGTCTTCTGTCAGCTCATCACCAATCAATGCAGAAAGAATTTTTGTACTACGCGAGACAAAGTCTTCTTCTAGCAGCGCATCAATATCATCAAATTTTGGTAATTCCGATGGAAAAAACAGGCCTTGGTTACGACCTAATCCTTGGCGAACGGCTTGGCCAAAGGAAACTTGTTCATCATTTTCTTTTATATTGTAAAGCTTCATAGCTCACTTCCTGTTACTTTCGAACCCTGTTTATCCAGACGACAAACGTGGACGAATCCTTCTTCGTTTTGTACGTAGTTTTGTTCTAACCAGCGAGCAACTCGCTCAGCGACATCTTTCTCTTTGCAAATACTGAACAGTGTTGGGCCACTGCCAGAAATACCGGTTGCTAACGCGCCTGCAGATGCTGCGTATTGGCGAGCGTTTGCAAAACCTGGTAGCAGTTTCTCACGATACGGTTCTGCGATCACGTCTTTGATCATTTTCGCCGCAAGTTCCGGTTGACCAGAATGACACGCGTGAATAAAGCCTGCAAGGTGTCGACCGTGAGCTATGATATCTTGTCGACGGTACTGAGATGGTAGGATCTCTCGAGCTTCAGCAGTAGACACTTTGATTCCCGGATAAGCCATTACCCAGTACCAATCATCAAAACATGGCACTTCCTGGCTAATGATACCAAGCTCTTCAAGCATCAACTGCACGCCACCTAAGTAACAAGGTGCAACGTTGTCATAATGGATACCACCAGAAATTTTACCTTCCATCTCGCCCATTAGCGCTAACAGCTCAGTTTCATTAAGCGGTTGTCCGTGAAAACGGTTCAAAGCATCTAATGCAGCAACAATAGAACAAGCACTGGAACCAAGACCAGAACCGATAGGCATGTTCTTCTCGAGTGTCATTTCCAGTGGTTTCAGCTCTACGCCCTTTCTATCTAGCTCGCGAGCAAATACAACCCAACAGTCGTAAACGATGTTTTCTTTTGGTTCTGTAGGTAACTTCGAGACGAAGTTACCTGCGGTTTTCAAGCTGAATGGCTCAGAACCAGATTTCACTAGGACTCGATCACCCAATAAGGTGCCATCGATAGGAGAGACAGCCGCTCCCAAAACATCAAAACCTACGCTTACATTACCAATTGATGCTGGGGCATAAACCACTACATCCATATCACTTGAACTCATTACTGTTATACCCCTAGTTTCCAACCTAAAGTACGCATCACATCTGAAAATACGCCTGCTGCGGTAACTTCCGTACCTGCACCGTAACCACGAAGTACCAATGGGATTGGTTGGTAGTAACGGCTGTAAAACGCCAGAGCGTTCTCACCATCTTTAATTTTGAACATTGGATCATTTTCATCAACGATAGCAATGCTGACTTTGCACTTACCATCATTGATTTCACCAACATAGCGTAAAACTTTACCCTCTTCAGCGGCTTTTTCGACAAGATCTTTAAAGTACGCATCAGCTTCAGGAAGTCTCGCCATAAACTCATCAACACTGCCTGAATCATCAAAGCCCGGTGGCAGCGCTTGATCAACCACAACGTCTTCCAACTCAAGCGACATTCCCGCTTCACGCGCCAGAATAAGAAGCTTACGAGCCACATCCATACCCGATAGATCATCACGAGGATCCGGTTCGGTGAAGCCGTTTTCTTTCGCTATGTTTGTCGCTTCGCTCAAGCTCATGCCTTCGTCTAGCTTACCGAAGATGTAAGATAGTGAACCAGACAAAATACCGGTGAATCGTTCAAGCTCATCACCCGCTGAAATAAGATTCTGCAGGTTTTCGATGACCGGCAAACCCGCACCAACCGTTGTCTCGTACATCAATTTACGACGAGAGCTGCGTGCTACATCACGAAGCTGGTGGTAGTAAGCCATACTTGCGGTATTAGCTTTCTTATTTGGAGTAACAACGTGGAAACCTGCCGCCAAGAAATCAGCGTACTGGTTAGCAATGGCTTCACTCGAAGTACAATCAACCAAAACAGGGTTAATGATGTGGTTACGTTGCACAAGTGCAATCAGGCGCGCTAGGCTGAACTCTTCAGTAGCTGAAGACATGCGGTCGCGCCAATGTTCCAGTGGCAGCCCTTCACTATCCAGAAGCAGACCCTTACTGTTTGCCAGACCACATACGCGAATGATGATGCCTTTCTCTGCCAGTTTGGCTTGTTGGCGTTCAATCTGATCCACCAGCTCACCACCAACACCACCGATACCAACAACGAAAACATCAAGGAAGTGTTTAGAATTGAACAGGTTCATATGACAGGCTTTGATTGCTTCAGAGATCTTATCTTCTGGGATAACCGCTGAGATAGCGCGCTCAGAAGAACCCTGTGCGATCGCAACAATGTTGACGTTTACTTCAGCAAGAGATGAGAAGAAACGTGACGCAACGCCGCGTGACGTACGCATGCCGTCACCAACAAGGGTCACGATAGCAACATCATCGATAAACTCTACTGGTTCAAGCAGACCGTCTTTCAGTTCAAGCTCAAATGCTTCTGCCAGAGTCTGTTGCGCTTTTGCTTTGTCTTCTGCTTCGATACAGAAGCTGATGCTGTATTCTGATGATGACTGAGTGATCAGTACGATTGAAACACCCGCTGAAGACATAGCACCAAATACGCGGCTTGCCATGCCAACCATGCCTTTCATACCTGGGCCAGAGACGTTCACCATGGTCAGGTCATTCAGTGTAGTAATACCCTTGATAGCGAGGTTATCTTCACCGGTATCTTGGCCAATCAGCGTACCTGCACCTTGCGGGTTAAAACTGTTCTTGATTAAGCATGGAATGTGGAATTGAGCAATTGGAGCGATGGTTTTAGGGTGCAGAACGGACGCACCAAAGTAAGACAACTCCATCGCTTCCTGATAGCTCAGTGATTTTAATAGTCGTGCATCTTCTACCAAGCGAGGATCACAGTTGTATACGCCATCAACGTCAGTCCAGATTTCACAACAGTCGGCACGAAGACAAGCAGCCAAAACCGCAGCCGAATAGTCAGAACCGTTACGACCTAGAGTAACCAGTTCTCCTTTCTCGTTGCCGGCAGTAAAACCAGGCATGATGTTGACATGACCTTGAGGAAGAGGCTTTTGGCGGAAGTTTTGTGTAGAAATATCAACATCAACCATCGCTTCAAGATGATCGCCTTGAGCATAAAGGTATTCAACCGGATCAATTAGGCTGGCTTTTTGACCTTTTGCTTCAAGTACCGCTTTCATTAGTTGAATAGAAACACGTTCACCTTTACTGATGATGCGCGCATTCACATTGTTTGGACACATGCCTAACAGGCTGATGCCATGGACAAATTGACGTAATTGAGAGAGCGAGGTTTTAACTTGATTGTCGTAGCCAGTCCCATCCAGATTAGGAACCAAGGCTTGGATATCGGCAAAAAGCGTTTTAAACGATTCTTCTAACTCGTTAATTTGTAATTCTGCTTCACCATTTCGTAAAGCGCCTTCAATCACAGCAACCAGTTTATTAGTTGTTTTACCCGGTGCAGAAAGCACGACTGCGACTTCTTCCTGTTGAGCATTATTCGCAATGATATCTGCTGCTCTTAAAAAGCGATCTGCATCAGCCAATGATGAACCGCCAAACTTCAATACTCGCATCCCTTCCTCCAGTGTATCTTCTTAAACTTGTCTAAATTTTGTATTAAGAAAGCATAAAAAAAGGCCTGTATCTTGTTGGATACAGGCCTTTTTTGTGAATTTCTTTCGCTCAGCAGCCTGCCCCAACAATTGTAATGTCGGTAATAATAATGGTGGTGGTCATTACAACGAGGCTGTTAACTGGCATAAATTAATATTCTACGAATTGTGTGTTTGCTTAACCCTACGTTTACCGAGTTTCTGTAACAGAGTCAACAAAAAAATTGTTTATTTTCCAGTCTTACAGAGATAAATTCTGCCATATATCGCTGAAAATAAAGAAATAAATTAAAATTCAATTTTTTAATAAATTTATCTTAGTATTTCATTCCCGAAATAGCTTTGCATAGAAAAAGTTACATTCCACCCACATTCATGGCGATCTTGGCTAAAACGGCAAAGATCAAAGAAAATGCAGAGCAACCACTCTTGCACAACAATTTAAGTGTGATCACACTCCACGAGAGTTAATTATTTGGGAAATAAATGAGCTGCATTTCATATTATATGCTTTAATATTGGGAAGCGTTGAGCACATACCAATAAAAAGTTTTGAAACACAAGGAGTGGTGAGCATGAAAAAATGGCTTTTTCTGTTACTTTTTGCCATGCCTGGTGTTTCTTTAGCGACTGAGCTACCTACCCTTCCTGGGGCAGCAATGACTTCCCCACACAAGTTATTTATCTCAAGTGACAGTTATCAAACGGATAGCTTCGATGTATGGAACATCGACGGCGGTTACTCGTACGAGTTATTTGATTCGGTTGATCTTTATGTTGGTGCACGCGTCAACAACTCCCCAGTCCAAAATCAAAGCGGCTTTTTAAGTGGCGTTAGCTACCACTTTAATGATCGTGTCACTGTTAAGAGTACGCTGCGTTCTTTCAAAGCTGACACCAACGAGCGTGTCGATGAAGAAGATACGGGCCTTGCTGCCGAGGTGTCTAGTCGTGTGAAAATTACTGACAAGTTAGATATTCACGCAACTCTAGATTATCAAGATTGGCAACAAGGCTTTGAGGTTGGATTAGGGTTTCGCTTCTAAAAATCCAGTTTTTCTTTTGAGATCAACACACCATTCCAGTCTGCATAAACATAATGCTTCGGCTGCACTAACTGATTTTGCATCGTTACTGTCACATTAACCTCGCCCAATCCTCGCTTTTCTGTTTTAAACGGACATGTGCCAAGCGCTTGAATGCCAATATCCATTTGTGACATTTGCGCCACATCACGCACCGCACCATAGACAATAATGCCTTCCCACCCATTCTCAATACCAAGGATGGCCAATTGATCACCGAGCAACGCTTTTTGGCATGAACCGTGACCATCGACAATCAACACTTTGCCTGTGCCGTCCTGCCCAAGCACTTCTCGAACCTTGGAGTTATCGTGATAACAACGCACTGTGACAATTTCGCCAAAAAACGCGGTGCGTTGTCCAAAGTTCTGTAGTGGCAGATTCAGCAACGTTACTAGGTCTTCAAATTGGTCACAAATATCTGGTGTTATATCGTTCATATTTCCTCCGTGAATTTTCTCGTCCGAGTACGCTCCAACGAGTAGTATCCTGTTTTCGTTATACGAGTCGCTCACTCATCTTAGCTACCTTGTGTCGATTGATCGGATCACCGCAGGCAATAAGGTAGATGTCGTCATGAGAAACAAAATAAATCGCGTTCTGCTGAAACTCGTTTGCCAATGTTATCGCGTCGTCTATTGAGATCTCCGCCGCAAAACTCTCTTCGTACCATTCAAAGGTACGGTCACCTACAGTAACTGGCACATAGTTAACGTGTTTTAGACGCTTTTCTAGCTTTTGATTAATTATGCAGTTATCTTCTTTTGACCGCAAATTACTGTATGGGTTCCAAGCAGTTATCACAACATAGCTCAAAACATTCCATTTCGTTTCAAAGCGAAAAAAAGAATTTGCATAAGCATTCCATAACGATGCGTCGATGTTCGTATTATTTTTTTCTATCATAACTCTTAAATGATTAATAACAGTTAAATTTCATCAATTGATGTAAATCAACAAACTGCATGGAATTAACATTTGAGCATTGTTAGCATGCTGTTAACAATATAAAATTCGCCCCATATCTAGGGTGTTTACGTTTCCTCCCCCAATAAGAAACTGGAAATGAAAGGTAAATATCCCATTAGAATAAAAGTCGCCACGGGATGTAGGTGAGCTGGTAAATCTCCATGGAAGGCGGATAACTGAAAGAAGTGTAATTTTGATTAACTTGATTTATTATCAAAATTTCATTACCTGTATGTTATATTTTTGCCTAGAATTTATTCTATTAGCACAATTTTGTCACAAATTTAGGTACCGCCAATGCAAACCCCGCAGATTCTGATCGTTGAAGATGAGCAAGTAACTCGTAACACTCTTAAGAGTATTTTTGAAGCAGAGGGATACGCTGTTTTTGAAGCCAGTGACGGTGAAGAGATGCACCAAGTATTATCAGACAACTCTGTCAACTTGGTCATTATGGACATTAACCTTCCAGGCAAGAATGGTCTTCTACTTGCACGTGAATTGCGCGAACAAGCAAACATCGCACTGATGTTTTTGACTGGCCGTGACAATGAAGTGGACAAGATTCTAGGCCTTGAGATTGGTGCTGATGATTACATCACTAAACCATTCAACCCACGTGAGTTGACTATCCGTGCGCGCAACTTGTTGAGTCGCTCAATGAGCGCAAGTGCTGTTCAAGAAGAAAAACGCTCGGTAGAAAAATACGAGTTCAACGGTTGGGTGCTAGATATCAATAGCCGTTCACTGGTGAGCCCGTCAGGTGATAACTACAAACTGCCTCGTTCTGAATTCCGTGCGCTACTGCACTTCTGTGAGAACCCAGGCAAAATCCAAACACGTGCCGATCTTCTGAAGAAGATGACAGGCCGTGAACTTAAACCACACGACCGTACTGTTGACGTAACCATTCGTCGTATTCGTAAACACTTCGAATCTGTATCAGGTACACCAGAAATCATCGCAACGATTCATGGTGAAGGTTACCGCTTCTGTGGTGATTTAGAAGACTAATTCTTCATTCCACGAGAAACATGAAGGGCTTGCTCATTGGAGCAAGCCCTTTTTCTATACCGCTTTTTTAAGCAGAATAGGTGCTAATAGACCTTGTTTACCTTTACATACTTTTCTACCAGCCAGCGTTTTTTACCGGCATCATCCAGCAGTATTGCCAGCTCAACCCACTTTTCAGTATTAAGTTGATTTTGCCAGGTAAACGCGACTTCCCACTGGTTTTCGCTATGCGTCCGAGTTTCTAAAGCGTCTTCGTCCAGCATCCATTGCTCGTCACCTTGTTTAATTATCAAAGCTTCTACTGTCAGATTGGCCGGTAACTCCGTATCACTTTCCAAAGAGAGAGAGCCGTGAAGGTTGGGTTCCTGAGACTCACCTATTGTCGGCATCAGATTTACCCAGAGGTTACTCTTGAGTTCAATATTGACTTGATTAATTGTTATCTGGCTGTCTTGTTTCCAATTCACTTCAGGAACAGCACTACAACCCGACAGCAGTGCAGTAGCAATGGCCACTGATGCAAGTTTCTTCATGTTATTTCCTTTGTTCTAACCAACTTTTTAGTACTTGGATATCGTTGAGGTATTCATTTTTTATTTCTTCAACCCAATCTGAAATATTCTCCCACCAGGCAGGCATATCTGGAGACTGGGCTTTTTGCGCGACACTTTGGATACGTTTCAAACCGATGGAACCTGCTGCACCTTTGATCTTGTGCGCTTCAGAGACGATGCCATCTTTATCTTTCGCGATCATATTGGAGTCCAGTACTTCAATATAATCTGGCATCATATCTTCAAACATTTTGATGCTGTCATAAACGGGCTTCGCCCCCACAATATCAACGTAAGACTCCAGCATATCGAGGTCAAGCAGATGCGTCTCAATCACAGGTGATGGCGCAGGTTCTTCCTTAACTTCAAGAACTTCAACCGGCTGTGGTTTTTCCACTCTGTGCACAAAAAACTTATCAATCACAGACTGAATAGCATGCACAGCCAACGGCTTACTGATTGCATCATCCATGCCGTTTTGCAGATATTCTCTACGATCTTTCAGTACGTTTGCCGTCAACGCGACTAACGGTGGCAAGTTGTCGTAGTGCTCTCGGTAGTATTTCGCCACATCGAAGCCAGTCATATCAGGCAACTGAATATCCAGTAAAACCAAGTCATACTGATCCGGAACGAAATTGACTAACGCCTCTTGTCCCGTCATGGCAACTGTGACTGAATGGCCTAAGCTTTCCAATAGCGATTTCGCCACGGTCACGTTCAGTTCGATATCTTCAACCATAAAGATATTTAAGTGAACATTATCGCGTTGCGCGTCGATAATAGGTTCTTCTAGAGCCACGACTGGAACATGAATAGAAACGGTAAATGTACTGCCGTAGCCCTCTTCACTCGCTACAGAAATATCACCATCCATCATATTAATCAGCTGTTTAGATACAGCCAGTCCAATGCCAGTACCAACTGCGTGTAAGTTATCTTTGCCTGACTTCACTTGGTAATACATGGCAAAAATCTTATTCAGCTCTTCTTCAGGAATACCGATACCAGTATCTTCCACTTCGATAATAATCGTCGCGAAATCATCTTCGACATCCGCACTCACCGTCATTACCACACCGCCTTCTTTGGTGAACTTCATGGCGTTGTTGACCAGGTTCCAGATAACCTGACGTAAACGGGTGGCATCAACTTCAATCGCTTTCGGTAAATCGCTCAAACGTTCTAAGTCGAAGCGCAAACCTTTCTGTTCAGCCATCAACGCGGAGATACTCTCTATTTCTGCGACAAAGTCTTCGAAATTAAGTGGCTCAGGTAATAATTCTAGTTTGCGACGGTCAAACTTATCCATGTCGATAATATCGTTGAAAATATTTCCAAGCGTAATCGCACTGACATTGATGGTTTGCATGTACTTACGCTGCTCTTCGGTCAGTTGAGTATCAAGCAGCATTCGGCTCAAGCCGACGATACCGTTGAGTGGAGTACGAAGTTCATGACTGATAGTAGAAATGAAAGTGGTTTTGTCTCGGCTGGCTTTTTCCAGAGACTCCTCATGACGTTTACGTTCGGTGATATCACGACCAAAACCAACTAGGCCCAGGTGACGGCCGTCCTTACTGTAAAAAGGAACCTTACGCAGTTCGAAGTAGTGTTTACGACCATCCGGGTATTCCAGCCATTGCTCATAGGTAATGGCTTGATTATCAGTGAAAACCTTCTGGTCCGTATCAACTATTGGCTGTGCGATTTCTTTGCTGTAGACATCCCAAGGGCTCAAGCCCACCAACTGATGCTCTTTCTTACCCGTCAGCTCTTCCATTGCTCGGTTACAACCGGAGAACACACCATCCGCATTTCGGTAGTAAATCAGATCCGGAGACGCATCAATGAAGGAGCGCAATAAGGCGGTTCGCTCCGCGAGCTCTAACTGTGTGCGTTCACGCTGAAAGACCTCATTTTCCAGATCCTTCATCGCTTCTTCGCGAGCTTCTTCGGCTTTAATACGCTCTTCAATCTCTTGATTGAGCTTTTCAATATTCTGTTGCAACTGGAAGTTCAGTTCTTGGTCGCGCGAGCGCATGTCTTTCAGCTTGGAAACCAGCTTAGTTAACCTTTGGCGAGACTCTTCCAACTGATCAACCACCACCGACAGAAAATACACCGCCCAAGGAGTAATCAGCAGACCAAAGAACACAGAGCGTACGATATCAATATCGTCAACTCGCCCCTTAAGTGCCAAGGTAATACCAACTTGTACCACGACAGCTAACGCCACCAGCGCAAGTGCTAGCAAAATTGAAAAACGGACAATCCCCAGTTTCACCAGAAGGTCGACATAATACTGGGCAAGATTTTTCATCGGTTTCATTCACGACTCCACGGCGTAAAGCTAGATATCATCCCTGAACATTAGACATGAACCTTGGTATACAACGTCAGGGTAATAATGGAAAAACACCAAGTACCAGCAGTTTAACGTGTTTGATACGGTGATTTAAACTTCTCACTATCAACTTAGAGCAAGAGGTCACAAAGCGTTGGCAATAACTTCTCTTTCAACGTTCGTATGTTTAATAATGAACGATGAAACAGACATTGGAAAAGACTTAAAAAGCGATGAGAAGCGCTAAGGGTAGAATGGTAAACCACAGACCCAAGTAGGAATAAAATACTTGGGTCTGTAGAACTTTACGCTAGCAGTAAGAAATCAGAGATGAGTAGATGCTTTAAGTTTAAGCTCAGGCTTTTTATAGATAAACGGCTTACCGGTTAAACTCCCCTGAGCACCTTCTATGTCCAATGCGCGACCAATCTCTGTCATCGCCAACCAGCGATTTTCACACCAGAGTGGAGACAACAGCGTCGGGCGACGTGCCGCAGAAGAAACCCTGTGATAAACAATCTCCGCCGGCGTCATGCGGATTAATTCACTGGCAATGGCGACATACTCTTCTAGCTCAGGTGCTTCCAGCTTCCCGGCTCGCCACGCTTTAGCCATAGTGCTGCCTTCAACAATGTGCAAACCATGCAATTTGATGCCATCCGTCCCCACTTCAAGAACTTTATTCATGGTTTCCACGTTATGTTGGCGCGTTTCTTTGGGTAAACCAACGATCAAATGCGTGCACACCTTAATGCCTAAAGCACGCGCTCGCTTGGTGATCTCCGCATAACATTCGAAATTATGGCCGCGGTTAATTCGCTTCAGCGTGTCGTCATGAGCCGTTTGTAAACCGAGTTCTAACCAGATTTCGTAACCTTGCTTGACGTAATCAGAGAGTAAGTCCAGCACGGCATCAGGAACGCAGTCAGGTCGGGTACCGACACATAAACCTACGATATCCGCCGCTTTAAGCGCCTCTTCATACATATTCTTGAGAACTTGAACTTCGGCATAAGTACTGGTGTACGCCTGAAAATAGGCTAAATACTTTTTCGCGCGTTGGATCTCCCCGGCACGATCATTAAGTTGCTCATGAATGCTTTTAACCTGTACTTCCTCGTCAGAAAAAGACGCAACATTACAGAATGTGCACCCTCCTCGTCCGATAGTACCGTCTCTGTTTGGGCAGCTAAATCCACCATGCAATGTTAATTTATGAACTTTTTCACCATATCGGCGCTGAAGATCCTGGCCTAATGTGTTGACCAACTCATGTAACTGCATAAAATTCCACCAAACCAAAATCGCAATCAATATCACTACGATTAGTGTAAATAAATTACATCCCTGCAAGAAAAATCACAGAATATTACTCAATCCAAACGAGTCACAGACTAGTCAAAATCAATAAACCTGCATAAATACATACAAAAACTGGCAATGTTACGTAATTGTTAAACAAAATATGCATAATTAAACAAAAAAAATGGGTCACAACGTCGACTTTTCGTTGCATTCCGAAGTAACAAAATTGTAGGATACTTACGTATCCACGTAGTTTTTGTCATTTTGATTACAACACGGACTGCGGGGATTATCGGTGTTATCCCACTCCTACCTATATAAGTCACCAATAAGTGGCAAATAATAAAGAGATAACACCAAGGAATGTTTTTCTCGCAACACTTTTCCTGCGAGATACGGAAAGGAATCAAGACTGGTCAACCTCGACCGGTGGCGAATCATAAATATAAAGGACAAGACGCAAATTAAATTTCGCTAGACAGGCTTAGTCTGTCTGGGGTTTTCGCGTCTACATTGAACTGGAAGGATGTATCTATGGTAGATAGAGAGCACAATTCACAGGGTCTGTACACTCCAGAGCTGGAGCATGACGCTTGTGGTATCGGTTTTGTTGCTCACCTTAAAAACCGTAAATCTCATGAAGTAGTAACGCAAGCATTGGATATGCTGGCGCGTATGGAACACCGTGGTGGTCAAGGTTGTGACCCATGTAGCGGTGACGGCGCTGGTATCTTGCTGCAGAAACCTCATGAATTTCTATTGGAAGAAGCCGTTAAACAGGGCATTAAACTGCCTTCGTTCGAAAAATATGGTGTTGGTGTCGTTCTTTTCCCGAAAGACGAATACAAACGTGAACAGTGCCGTGACATTCTAGAGCGCAATGCCAAGCGCCTGGATCTTGAAGTTATTGGCTACCGCGTACTTCCAGTAGATAACTCTATGCTTGGTGCCGACCCGCTTAGCACGGAGCCGCAATTCGAACACGTATTTATCTCTGGTGGCCCGGGTGTTACACCTGAGGAACTGGAACGTAAACTGTACGTTCTGCGTAACTACACTGTACGTGTCTGCCTGGAAAGCGTATCGAATATCAAAGACGAGTTTTATATCAACTCTATGTCGTACAAGACTCTGGTATATAAAGGCCAGCTGACGACAGAACAGGTACCACAGTACTTCCTTGACCTGCAGAACCCAACCATGGTGACTGCACTGGCACTGGTACACTCTCGTTTCTCTACCAATACATTCCCAAGATGGCGTCTGGCTCAGCCTTTCCGCTACATTGCTCACAACGGTGAAATCAATACAGTTCGCGGTAACCTGAACTGGATGAAAGCCCGTGAAGCGATTATTGAATCAGACCTGTTCACGCAGGCTGAGATCGATATGCTGCTGCCTATCTGTCAAGAAGGCATGTCTGACTCAGCAAACTTTGATATGGCTCTGGAACTGCTGGTTCTTTCTGGTCGTACCCTGCCTCACGCGCTGATGATGATGATTCCTGAAGCATGGCAAGAAAACAAAAACATGGATCCTAAGCGTCGTGCGTTCTATCAGTACCACGCAAACATTATGGAACCATGGGATGGCCCTGCCTCTGTATGTTTTACTGATGGTGTTCAAGTAGGTGCAACGCTTGACCGTAACGGTCTGCGCCCTTCTCGCTATACAGTAACGAAAGACAACTTCCTGGTTATGGCATCAGAGTCTGGTGTAGTCGACATTGCACCAGAAAACGTTGAGTTCCGTGGTCGTCTTCAGCCTGGTCGTATCTTTGTTGCTGACCTTGAGCAAGGTCGTATCATTTCTGATGAAGAAGTGAAAGATACCATTGCTACGTCTCAGCCATACGAAAAATGGGTTGAAGATAACCTTCTCAGTCTGAAAAACTTGCCAGATGCAAGTAACCAGTTTAGCCAACCTTCTCCAGAGCGTTTGTTACACCGCCAACAAGCATTTGGCGTAAGCTCAGAAGAAGTGAACGAAATCATCGTTCCAATGGCAAACGATGGCAAAGAGCCACTATCTGCAATGGGTGCTGACTGGCCGCTAGCCGTTCTGTCTCACCAATCACAGCATTTATCAAACTACTTCAAGCAGCTGTTTGCTCAGGTAACTAACCCGCCGATCGACCCGATCCGTGAGCGTATGGTTATGTCCCTGAACACCTACTTGGGTAAAGACCAAAACCTACTGACAGAAACACCACTTCACTGTCAAAAGGTAGAACTGGAATCTCCAGTACTGGCTAACTCTGAGCTTGAGAAGCTACGTGCTATCGATAACGAGCACTTACAAGCTAAGACACTGGACATCGTATTCCAGGCAAGCGAAGAAAAAGGAAAACTTGAGCGCGCACTTAAACGTATCTGCCAATACGCAGAAGATGCAGTGATCGACGGCTACTCAATCATCCTACTGACAGACCGTGCAGTAAACTCAAACCACGCGGCTATCCCAGCAATGCTGGCGGTTGGCGCAGTTCACCACCACCTGATCCGTAAAGGTCTGCGTGCTAAGTGTGACATCGTGGTAGAGACGGGTGACGCGCGTGAAACTCACCACTTCGCGACTCTACTTGGCTATGGTGCAAACGCGGTTAACCCTTACTTGGTAATCGAAAGCATCATCGAACTACAGCGTACGAAAAAGCTCGATCCTGAAGCAAATCCAAGCGATTTGTTCAACAACTACCGTAAAGCCGTTAACGGTGGTCTGCTGAAGATCTTCTCTAAGATGGGGATCTCAACGCTGCAGTCTTACCACGGCGCACAGATCTTCGAAGCGCTTGGTATTCACAAATCCGTTGTAGACAAATACTTTACTGGTACGGTTTCTCGTATTCAGGGTCTGACTCTGGATGACATCGCAAAAGAAGTCGTGGTTCGTCACCGTATTGGCTACCCACAACGTGAAATCCCAATTCAAATGCTTGATGTTGGCGGTGTTTACCAATGGAAACAACGTGGTGAGAAACACCTGTTCAACCCAGAAACGATTTCTCTGCTACAGCAATCGACTCGTAACAAAGACTACTCTCAGTTCAAGCAGTACGCGAGCGCAGTAGATAAGCAAGGCGACAATGCTGTTACGCTTCGTAGCCAACTTGAGTTCATTAAGAACCCAGCAGGTTCTATTTCTATCGACGAAGTTGAACCAATTGAGAGCATCGTAAAACGCTTTGCAACGGGTGCAATGTCATTTGGCTCGATCTCTCACGAAGCACACTCAACACTGGCTGTTGCGATGAACCGCTTAGGCGCAAAATCCAACTCAGGTGAAGGTGGTGAAGACCCAATTCGCTTCGAGCGTAAAGAAAACGGCGACTGGGAACGCTCTGCAATCAAACAGGTTGCATCAGGTCGTTTCGGTGTGACGTCTTACTACCTGACTAACGCAGAAGAGCTTCAAATCAAGATGGCTCAAGGTGCGAAACCAGGTGAAGGTGGTCAGCTACCTGGCGATAAAGTCGATGACTGGATCGGTGCGACTCGTCACTCAACTCCGGGCGTCGGTTTGATTTCTCCACCGCCACACCACGATATCTACTCAATCGAAGATTTGGCTCAGCTTATCTACGACTTGAAAAACGCGAACCGTGCGGGTCGTGTAAACGTGAAACTGGTATCTGAAGCAGGCGTTGGTACCATCGCATCAGGTGTAGCGAAAGCAAAAGCAGACGTTGTACTGATCGCTGGTTTCGATGGCGGTACAGGTGCATCGCCAATTTCTTCGATTCGTCACACTGGTCTTCCTTGGGAACTAGGTTTGGCAGAAACACACCAAACACTTCTGAAGAATGGTCTGCGTAACCGTATCGTTGTTCAGGCTGACGGCCAGATGAAAACACCTCGTGACCTTGCAATCGCAACTTTACTAGGTGCGGAAGAATGGGGCGTGGCAACAGCAGCATTGGTTGTTGAAGGCTGTATCATGATGCGTAAGTGTCATAAGAACACCTGTCCTGTTGGTATCGCAACTCAGAACAAAACTCTGCGTGAGCGCTTTGATGGCCGCGTAGAAGACGTAGTGACTTTCTTCCAGTACATGGCTCAGGGTCTGCGCGAAATCATGGCGGAACTTGGTTTCCGTACTATCGATGAAATGGTTGGCCAAGGCCAGAAACTGCGTGTTCGCCAAGACATTTCTCACTGGAAATACAAGAACCTGGATCTGTCTCCTGTTCTACACATCGAGCAACCACGTGAAGCCGATGGTGTATACAACCAAACAGTGCAGAACCACAACCTTGAATCAGTACTAGACCGCAAACTTATCCAAGCTGCTATTCCGGCGCTTGAGAAAGGTGAAGCAGTGAACGCTGAGTTCCCTATCGTCAACACAGACCGCTCTGCGGGTACTATGCTGTCGAACGAGATCTCGAAAGTGTACAAAGACCAAGGTCTGCCACAGCCAATGAACGTGAAGTTCAAAGGCTCTGCTGGTCAGTCTTTCGGCGCATTCCTTGCGAAAGGTGTGAAGTTCGAAGTTGAAGGTGACGCGAACGATTACTGGGGTAAAGGCTTGTCTGGCGGTACCTTAGTACTGTACCCAGATGCGAACTCTAGCATTGTTGCTGAAGACAACATCATCGTAGGTAACGTATGTTTCTATGGTGCAACGTCTGGTGAATCTTTCATCCGCGGTATGGCTGGTGAGCGTTTCTGTGTTCGTAACTCTGGCGCGAAAGTTGTGGTTGAAGGCGTGGGTGACCACGGCTGTGAATACATGACTGGTGGTGCAGCTATCATCCTAGGTTCAACAGGTCGCAACTTTGCTGCTGGTATGAGCGGTGGTGTAGCGTACGTATGGGATAAATCAGGTGACTTCGAGTCCAAACTGAACCCAGAACTCGTTGACTTGGATCCTATCGAACAAGAAGACAAAGATCTGTTACTAGACATGTTAACTAAGCATGTTCAATTCACAGGAAGTGAAGTTGCTCAGTCTTTCCTAGACAACTTTGAAGCTAGCCTAGCCTCTATGGTTAAGGTCATGCCGCGCGATTACAAAGCGGTACTTCAAAAGCGTAAAGCTGAGGCACAACAAACTGAAGCGGAGGCAGTGTAATGGGTAAGCCTACTGGATTTTTAGAGCATGGTCGTGAACTTCCACAGAAGATCGATCCCGCTGAACGTATCAAGAACAACAAAGAGTTCGTTCTGAACGAGGAGTTTGGTAGCAAGATCAATACTCAGGCTTCTCGCTGTATGGACTGTGGCGTGCCGTTTTGTCATAACGGCTGCCCGATTGGTAACATCATTCCAGAATTTAACGATGCGGTTTACCGCGATAGCTGGGAAGAAGCATGGAACATTCTGAGCTCGACCAACAACTTCCCTGAATTTACGGGTCGTGTATGTCCTGCACCTTGTGAAAGTTCTTGTGTACTTGGTATTAACCAAGACCCAATCACCATCTGTAACATTGAGAAAACCATCGTGGAAACAGCGTATCGTGAAGGATACGCCAAGCCAAAAACGCCACGCTCTCGTACAGGTAAAACCGTTGCAATCATCGGTTCAGGCCCTGCGGGTCTGGCTGCAGCTGAACAGCTGAACAGCGCGGGTCACTCAGTGACGGTATTTGAACGAGACGAAAAAGTCGGCGGTCTGCTACGTTTTGGTATCCCTGACTTTAAGCTCAGCATGGAAGTGATTGATCGTAAGATCAACCTGATGGCTGAAGCGGGTGTGGAATTCAAAGTGAACCAACACGTTGGTGTTGACGTGAACGCTCAGCAGTTACGTCAAGAATACGATGTGGTACTACTGACTGGCGGCTCTACGGTTCCTCGTGACCTTCCGGTACCAGGACGTGAACTAAACGGCGTTTACTTCGCAATGCAGTTCCTTGGTCAAAACAACCGCCGTGCAAACAACATGGACCTGAAAACTGAAGAAATTCACGCAGCAGGCAAGCATGTGGTAGTTATCGGTGGTGGTGATACAGGTTCTGACTGTGTTGGTACCTCAAACCGTCACGGTGCAGCGAGTGTGACTCAAGTTGAGATCATGCCAATTCCACCAGAAAAACGCCCTGCGAATATGCCGTGGCCTCAGTACCCAATGATCCTTCGTACTTCAACTTCTCACGAAGAAGGAGTAGATCGTCACTGGAACATCCTTACTAAAGAGTTCATTGGTAACGATAAAGGTGAAGTAACGGGTCTGCGTATTGCTGACATCGTATGGGAAGATGCAAAACCTGGCGAGCGCCCAAGCTTCAAAGAAGTCGAAGGCAGTGAGCGAGTAATTCCATGTGACATGGCTTTCCTAGCAATGGGCTTCTTACACCCTGAACCAACAGGTGTGCTGGCTCAGCTAGACATCGCTCTTGATGATCGTGGCAATGTAGCAACTCAGGGCTTTGCGACTAACCAAGAAGGTGTTTTCGCTGCAGGCGATATGCGTACAGGTCAATCACTTGTCGTTCGTTGTATCAACGAAGGCCGTGAGTGTGCTCGCTCTATCGATGAATACCTGATGGGCGGTACACACCTAGAAGCAAAAGCAAACTCGCTGATGCTTTCAGCATAATAGGAGGAGATGCACTCCTCCCTCTTTCTGAGTGCGAGCAGCCAATAATTATATTGTTGGCTGTTCAACAAGAAAGAAAACAATTCCTTCCAGTCTTTTTATTTTGACCAGCATTTTATGCTGGTCTTTTTTATTCCAGCCAGTAGTAAATGTTACTTTATTGTAACAATCAAATTCATATCTAATTGAAATCATTGAATAATTCCAGCCAATTAAATGGTAAATCCCTGATTAGCGTGATTATCCACTAATAACTTGACCTTTTTTACAATAACCTATAGCTTGTGAAGTTGATGAAAATAAAACAGTCAAAAATTGTTAAATATTTCACGCCTTTTATTGAATAAATATACATAAAAACAAAAAAATGACGCATAGTTAGTCATCACTATCAACATAAGCAGTGTTGATGTATCTGTCGGGATGACAGATAAGCAAAGGGAGAATTGCAATGGCTCTTTATGATCCAAGTCTTGAGAAAGACAACTGTGGATTTGGCTTGATCGCTCATATGGAAGGCGAGCAAAGTCACAAGCTGGTTCGTACAGCAATTTCTGCGCTTGACCGTATGACCCACCGTGGTGGTATTGCCGCCGATGGTAAAACTGGTGATGGTTGTGGTCTTCTACTACAAAAGCCCGATTCCTACTTACGCCTAGTCGCCGAAGAAAATGGTTTTAACCTTGGTAAGCAATATGCCGTGGGGATGATTTTCTTTAGCCAAGATCCTATCAAAGCTCAGCAAGCGAGAGAAATCGTTAACAAAGAACTCGCTCAAGAAACTCTGACTGTTGCGGGTTGGCGAGAAGTACCAACAAATTCCGAAGTGCTGGGCCCGATTGCCCTTCACTCTGTGCCTAATATCCAACAGGTATTTATCTCCGCACCAGCGGGATGGCGCGAGCGAGATATTGAACGCCGTCTATATATAGCTCGACGTCGCATTGAAAAGCAGATCACGGAAGATCCAGATTTTTATATCTGTAGCTTATCAACCCAAGTGTTGGTCTATAAAGGACTTTGCATGCCGGCGGATCTACCGCGCTTCTATCTGGATCTTGCTGATCTTCGTATGGAATCTGCGATTTGTCTGTTCCACCAGCGTTTTTCTACTAACACGCAACCTCGTTGGCCATTAGCCCAACCGTTCCGCTATCTGGCACATAACGGTGAGATCAATACCATTGAAGGTAACCGTCAGTGGGCGAGAGCTCGTGCTTACAAATTCTCATCTCCGCTGTTACCCGATCTGCAAACTGCTGCACCATTTGTTAATGAAACAGGCTCAGATTCTTCCAGCTTAGATAACATGCTGGACCTATTCCTGGCAGGTGGTATGGACATCTTCCGTGCGATGCGCATGCTTGTGCCGCCTGCATGGCAGAATCACCCAGATATGGATCAGGATCTGCGTGCTTTCTACGATTTCAACTCCAAACACATGGAACCATGGGACGGCCCTGCGGGCATTGTATTATCTGATGGCCGTTACGCTGCATGTAACTTAGATAGAAACGGCTTGCGTCCGGCTCGTTATGTGATCACCAAAGACAAGCTGATCACACTTGCCTCAGAGGTTGGTATTTGGAATTACGCGCCAGATGAAGTGGCGCAAAAAGGTCGTGTAGGTCCGGGTGAGCTGCTGGTTGTCGATACCCGAAAAGGTAAATTGTGGCAATCAAGCGAGATCGACAACGATCTGAAAAGTCGCCACCCATATCGTGAATGGATGGCGAACAACGTCCGCAAACTAACGCCGTTTTCAGAACTGTCTGAAGATCAGGTTGGTGAACGTAATTTTGATGAAGACTTGCTTAAGACTTATCAAAAGCAATTCGCCATGACCAACGAAGAAGTCGACCAAGTACTGCGTGTTCTTGGTGAAATGGGACAAGAAGCGGTTGGCTCGATGGGTGATGACACTCCGATGGCCGTGCTGTCGTCAAAAGAGCGTCTAGTGACCGATTACTTCCGTCAGAAATTTGCTCAGGTCACCAACCCACCAATCGATCCTCTACGCGAGCAACACGTCATGTCGCTGGCAACCAGCATCGGTCAGGAGATGAACGTCTTCTGTGAAACCGACGGGCACGCACATCGTGTGACGTTCGATTCACCCGTTCTGCTCTATTCGGATATGCAGCAACTGCTGGGATTGAGTGACGATCACTATCGCAATACGATTCTCGATATCAATTACGATCCGGAAGAAAGAGACCTCGAACAAGCCATCAACTTCCTGTGTGATCAAGCGGAGCAAGTGGTTCGTGAAGGTACCGTTCTGGTCGTCCTATCTGATCGCGCCTTAGTAAAAGGCAGACTACCAATTCCTGCGGCAATGGCGGTAGGGGCAGTACAAACTCGCCTCGCTAAAGCCAATTTGCGTTGTGATGCTAACATTGTCGTCGAAACAGCAACGGCGCGAGATCCACATCAATTTGCAGTACTGCTTGGCTTCGGTGCCACGGCGGTTTATCCATACTTAGCTTATGAAGCGCTAGGTAAGCTGGTTGATGATGGCGTACTAAACAAAGACTACCGCGACGTGATGCAGAACTACCAGTACGGCATCAATAAAGGTCTGTACAAAATCATGTCGAAAATGGGCATCTCGACCATCGCCTCATACCGTTGCTCGCAGCTTTTTGAAGCTGTAGGTTTGAGCCAGCAAGTCGTAGACCTGTGCTTTAAAGGTGTGACCACTCGAATTGCCGGGGCGAACTTTGAAGACTTCCAGCAAGATCTGACTAACCTTTCCCGTAAAGCTTGGACGAAACGTAAATCACTCGAACAAGGTGGCTTGCTGAAATACGTACACGATGGTGAATACCATGCCTACAACCCAGATGTTGTCGGTACGCTGCAAACTGCAGTGAAATCAGGCGATATCAATGACTATCATAGTTACGCGAAGCAGGTAAACCAACGTCCGGTAGCGATGCTGCGTGACTTAATGACACTAAAGAAAACCGATTCCCCGTTATCACTGGATAAAGTGGAACCGAAAAACGACCTGTTCAAACGTTTCGACTCCGCTGCGATGTCTATCGGCGCATTGAGTCCAGAAGCACACGAAGCACTTGCAACCGCGATGAACCGACTCGGTGGTTACTCGAACTCTGGTGAAGGTGGTGAAGATCCTCGCCGTTTTGGTACCGAGCGTAACTCGCGTATTAAACAGATTGCCTCGGGTCGCTTTGGTGTAACGCCACATTACTTAACTAACGCGGATGTGCTGCAAATCAAAGTAGCTCAAGGCGCAAAACCGGGTGAAGGTGGCCAGCTTCCTGGACATAAAGTCACGGCAGAAATCGCTAAGTTGCGTTATTCCGTGCAAGGCGTGACGCTGATCTCCCCTCCTCCTCACCACGATATTTATTCGATTGAGGACTTGGCGCAGCTGATCTTCGACCTGAAGCAAGTTAACCCGAAAGCATTGGTTTCGGTGAAGCTTGTATCTGAACCAGGCGTTGGCACTATCGCTACGGGTGTGGCAAAAGCCTATGCTGACCTTATCACTATCTCTGGTTATGACGGTGGTACAGCGGCAAGCCCACTAACCTCGGTGAAATACGCTGGTAGCCCTTGGGAGCTAGGCCTAGCTGAAACTCAACAAGCTCTGGTTGCCAACGGTCTGCGTCATAAAATTCGCTTGCAGGTTGACGGTGGTCTGAAAACCGGTTTAGACGTGGTTAAAGCCGCTATTTTAGGTGCTGAGAGCTTTGGTTTTGGTACCGCGCCAATGGTAGCAATGGGCTGTAAATTCTTGCGTATCTGTCACCTAAATAACTGTGCGACAGGTGTTGCGACTCAGGATGAAACCCTGCGTAAAGAGTACTTCAAAGGCTTACCTGAAATGGTAATAAATTACTTCACCGGTTTGGCTGAAGAAGTACGTGGTCTGCTTGCAGAGCTTGGCGTCGAGAAACTGACTGACTTGATAGGTCGCACTGACCTACTTGAAGCTGTTGAAGGATTCACCGCAAAACAAACCAAACTGGATCTGTCCAATATTCTGGAAGCACCAGTTTCTCCAGAAGGACATCCGCTGTTCTGGACCGAGCCAAATGCACCATTTGACAGAGCAGAGCTGAACCAACGCATCGTTGATGACGCTATTAATGCTGTCGAAGAAGGCCGTTCAGCCAGCTTCTACTACAATGTGATCAACACCGACCGCTCAGTGGGCGCGCGCCTGTCAGGTGAAATTGCAAAACGCTACGGTAACCAAGGGCTGGCGGCCTCACCGATTAAACTGCATCTCGATGGCACTGCAGGTCAGTCATTTGGTGTATGGAACGCTGGTGGTGTAGAACTTTACCTTACTGGTGATGCCAACGACTACGTAGGTAAAGGTATGGCGGGGGGCAAGATTGCTATCAAGCCACACTTAGGTACTGCGTTCAAATGTAATGAAGCGACCATCATCGGTAACACCTGTTTGTATGGCGCAACGGGCGGAAAACTGTTTGCGGCGGGTAAAGCGGGTGAACGCTTTGGTGTGCGTAACTCTGGCACCATCGCGGTCATTGAAGGTGCGGGTGATAACGCATGTGAATACATGACAGGTGGTATTGTCGCGATTCTTGGTGCGACAGGCGTGAACTTTGGTGCGGGTATGACAGGCGGCTTTGCCTATGTGCTGGATGAAAACCAAAGCTTCCAAGGCCGTGTAAACAACGAGTCGGTTGAAGCCATTTCGCTGTCTGACTTGTATATACATCAAGAACATCTTCGCGGTCTGATTGCAGAGCATTTAGAAGAAACCGGCTCTAGCCACGCAGAGCATATTTTGGCGAACTTTGACGAATGGATTCCGAAGTTCTACTTGGTGAAACCTCAAGCGGCAGATTTGAATACTCTGCTTGGTCACCAAAGTCGTAGCGCTGCTGAACTGCGCGTTCAAGCCCAATAAATCATGGAGGATGTTTGAATCATGAGCCAGAACGTTTATCAATTTATCGATGTTCAACGCGTAGATCCGGCAAAAAAGCCAATTAAAATTCGTAAGATTGAGTTTGTCGAAATCTACGAACCGTTTACTAAACAACAGGCAACGGCACAGGCTGACCGTTGTCTGGACTGTGGTAACCCATACTGTGAATGGAAATGTCCGGTACACAACTACATTCCTCAATGGCTAAAACTGGCCAATGAAGGACGTATTCTGGAAGCGGCAGAGCTATCACATCAAACCAATAGTTTGCCAGAAGTGTGTGGGCGTGTTTGTCCACAAGACCGTTTGTGTGAAGGGTCCTGTACACTGAATGATGACTTTGGTGCAGTCACCATCGGTAACATCGAAAAGTACATCACCGACAAAGCCTTTGAAATGGGCTGGAAACCGGATATGTCTAAAGTCGAATGGACCGACAAAAAAGTCGCCATCATCGGTGCTGGACCAGCGGGTTTGGCGGCTGCCGATATTTTAGTCCGTAACGGTGTCAAACCTGTGGTGTTTGACCGTTATCCAGAGATTGGCGGTCTGCTGACCTTCGGTATCCCTTCTTTCAAGCTCGAAAAAGGGGTGATGGAAAATCGCCGCCGCGTTTTCACTGAGATGGGTGTCGAGTTCCGCATGAACGTAGAAGTCGGTAAAGACGTGCAGATGCAAGAGCTTATCGATGATTACGATGCCGTTTTCCTTGGTGTGGGTACCTACAAAAACATGCGTGCGGGTTTGGAAAATGAAGATGCACCGGGTGTTTATGACGCTCTGCCATTTTTGATTTCCAACACCTATAAAGTGATGAACCTGAAAAATAGCCAGCCTTATATCGATATGGCTGGGAAAAAAGTCGTGGTACTCGGTGGTGGTGATACCGCAATGGACTGTGTACGTACTTCTATCCGTCAGGGTGCATCCAACGTAATCTGTGCGTATCGTCGTGACGAAGCCAACATGCCGGGCTCACGCCGAGAAGTCAAAAATGCCAAAGAAGAAGGCGTGAAATTCATGTTCAACCTTCAACCTTTGGGATTAGAAGTCAACGCATCGGGTAATGTAACTGGCGTGAAAGTGGTGAAAACAGCACTTGGTGAACCAGATGAAGCAGGCCGACGTCGTCCTGAGCCTGTTGAAGGTAGTGAGCATGTTTTAGCTGCTGACGCTGTGATCATGGCATTTGGTTTCCAACCGCATCAAATGGATTGGTTAACACCTTTCAATGTTGATCTTGACCAGTGGGGCCGAATTAAAGCGCCTCTAAAACAAGAGTTTCAATACCAAACCAGTAACGAAAAAATCTTTGCTGGTGGCGATGCGGTACGCGGTTCAGACTTAGTAGTAACCGCGATCGACGAAGGTCGAAAAGCAGCCGAAGGTATCCTCGACTACCTGGACGTCTAACGTTCAACACGTTAAATCTCTCAAAAGGACCCGATTATTGGGTCCTTTTTTCTTTTATTACATATAATTACATAACAAAAAATTTGCACGACTAAATTCCTACCACAAGGAATCAATACCATGAAAAAATTCGCTCTCCTTTCTATCGTTCTTTTCAGCTTAACCGCGTGCAGCCAAGGAGTACCAACCATGACCGATCGCTCTCAAACACCATGTGGTGATAAGCCAAATTGCGTATCCACCCAAGATTCTCGTGAAGAGCACTACCTTGAACCTTTCCTGCTGACAGAGTCCGCCACACTCGATGCGATTGAGCAAGCGGCTCTCAAACTACCGGGGGCAAAAACGGCAGTCAAAGAAGGTGATTACCTACGAATTGAATGTACTTCCAAAATCATGCGCTTTGTTGATGATCTTGAGCTAAAAATCAGTGACGATAAGCTCATCGTTCGCTCTGAATCGCGTATTGGCTACTCCGATTTTGGCGTCAACAGAAAGCGAGCAAAACAATTACGCACTGAACTCTCTGACGCAGGGCTCATCAAATAGAAAACTGACTCTGGTGAGTGTTATACTCTCGCCCGAATGAATATTTTATTACCCAAAGAGAGTGTTATGAAAGTTGGTATCATCGGCGCGATGGAACAAGAAGTGACCATCCTGAAAGAAGCAATGACAAACTGCCAGACGGTTAACAAAGCAGGCTGTACGTATTTCTCTGGTCAAATTAACGGTGTAGATGTAGTACTTCTGCAATCGGGCATCGGTAAAGTCGCCGCTGCTGTGGGTACGACTATCTTACTTGATGAATACCAACCTGACGTTGTAATCAACACGGGCTCTGCTGGTGGTTTCGACTCCAGCCTGAATCTGGGTGATGTGGTCATCTCAACTGAAGTTCGTCACCACGATGCAGACGTAACAGCATTCGGCTACGAAATAGGCCAAATGGCTGGCCAACCTGCGGCATTCAAAGCGGACGAAAAGCTGATGGAGCTGGCAGAAAAAGCATTAGCTAAGATGGAAAACAAACACGCGGTACGCGGCCTTATTTGTACTGGTGATGCTTTCGTTTGCACCGCTGAGCGTCAAGCATTTATCCGCGAGCACTTCCCATCAGTGATCGCAGTAGAGATGGAAGCATCAGCAATTGCTCAAACTTGCCACCAGTTCAATACGCCATTTGTGGTGGTACGTGCCATTTCAGACGTAGCAGACAAAGAATCACCAATGAGCTTCGAAGAGTTTTTACCGTTAGCGGCGAAAAGCTCCTCAGAAATGGTGTTCAAAATGCTAGAGCTAGTAAAGTAAGTCGAGTCGGTTAAATAAATCGAACCATTCATGGAAGAAACTTTTCAGCAACTTTACGCCAATGGTGCGCTCCTTGTAATGTGGGGCGCACTGTTGTTTCACCTCGTTTTACCTATCCCTCACTCCGCTCATCCTTTCACTTTATGGCGAAAAATAGCAGAGCAGCTGACCATAAAGGTGAACCGACACCATAGCTATTCGCAAAGCATACTGGCAGGCAGCCTTTCCATTCTCATCATGATATTGCCTTGTTTGGTGCTATTGATTGCCTTAAAGCCTCTGGTATGGAAAGCGCCACTATACGAGTTAGCATTATTGCTGCTCGCGTTAGATTGGCGAAGCAGCGAGAGGTTAACCAAACAGCTCGTTAGCGCTATGTCCAATGAGGACAAACCTTTATGTCGCCAACGATTAAAACCGTACCTCAACCGTGATACAAACAGCCTTTCTCTGTTAGAGATAGGAAAAGCGGGAGCGGAAACGATCATTATGGGCTACGGCCGAAATGTTGTCTGTGTTCTGTTCTGGTACGCACTTGCCGGTGGTATTGGTGCTTTCCTTTACCGACTTATCGCAGAACTTGCACGTACCTGGTCACCAAGCCGAAAACAATACTCACCATTTGGCAAACCCGCCATTCAACTTCTCGCTGTACTTGAAATCATCCCGTTGCGCTTGTTCGCTCTGTTTATCGCATCTGGGAAGAGTTTGTCTGCTGTGATTAGCGGAATAAGCCAACAAGCACAATCCTGGCCGTTACCCGGACCAGCGTGGTTACTGTGTAGCGTCGGGAACAAGTTACAGCTCTCTTTGGGTGGCCCAGCTCTTTACCAGGGAACACGAGCAGAGCGAGCTAAAATAGGTGGGCGTATTGCGCCGTCTGCTATACATCTGGCGCAGATCCAAGATCTCTTGGTTTGGCGTATTTTTGCTTGGATTGTTATCCAAAGCCTTCTTCTAGGACTGATTTATCAAGGATTATGATGTCTAAAATTGCTTTATCAATTTCAATTTTGTTTTCATCAATCGTACTGGCTAACGAGCCAGCGCAACGTGTAATTAGCTTAGCTCCACACGCCACCGAGATTGCCTATGCCGCAGGGCTTGGGGACAAATTAATCGCAGTGAGCGAAATGAGTGATTATCCTGAACAAGCGAATAAGCTGGAGAAAGTCTCTAATTACCAAGGAATAAAGCTCGAACGTATCATTGCGCTTCGTCCGGATTTGGTCATTGCCTGGCCTTCAGGTAATCCAGCCAAAGAATTGGAAAAGCTCGCTCAGTTTGATGTACCCATTTATTACTCTACTTCCAGCTCACTGATGGACATCACCAACAACATCGAACAATTGAGTCAGTACAGCGAAAATCCACAAATAGGCCAGAAAGCCGCTGATGACTTTCGAACCCAGTTAAAAGTGTTGAAAGACAAATACAACACCGAAGACAAGGTCCGTTATTTTTACCAGCTCAGTGAAAAACCAATCATCACGGTCGCAGGAAAAAACTGGCCGAGTGAAGTGTTTAGCTTTTGTGGCGGCGAAAATATATTTTCCAGTGCGGGCTCTCCCTACCCTCAGGTCAGCATTGAGCAAATCATCACTCGCCAACCAGACGTCATTTTTACTTCGCGTCATGCAATGAGTAGTGACGGGATGTGGTCTGAATGGAAGAATGAAGTGCCTGCTTTAAAAGATGGGCATATTTGGTCATTGAATGCTGACTGGATTAACCGCCCGACACCGAGAACACTTAACGCCATCACAGAAGTGTGTGATTACTTTGAAAGCGTACGCCAAAAACGCTAACGTTTTCGTGGCAAATACCGTACAATTTGCGCCCATTTTTTATCACTTTGCTTAAAGGTACCAAGTAACATGGACTCCATGCTGCTTTACATGATCGACTTATTCGGCACTGCTATATTCGCCATTTCAGGTGTATTACTGGCTGGCCGGTTAAAGATGGATCCATTCGGCGTGATTGTGCTCGGTAGCGTCACCGCTATTGGTGGTGGAACAATCCGAGATATGGCACTGGGTGCCACACCTGTATTTTGGGTCACTGACCCGACCTACCTCTGGGTTATCTTTATCACCTGTCTATTAACCATGTTGATAGTCCGCCGTCCCAAGCGCCTTCCTTGGTGGGTTTTGCCCGTTTGCGATGCTATTGGTCTTGCTGTCTTCGTCGGTATCGGAGTAGAAAAAGCCCTGGCTTACAATGCTTCAGGAATGGTCGCTGTGATTATGGGCGTGATAACTGGATGTGGTGGTGGCATCATACGTGATGTACTGGCGCGAGAGGTGCCGATGGTACTGAGGAGTGAAGTGTATGCAACAGCCTGTATTATTGGAGGGATATTCCATACAACCGCGATTGCAATGGGCTATGACCACTCAACAGCGCTGATCGCTTGTGTAAGCTCAACATTGATAATCCGTCTTGGTGCGATCCGCTGGCACTTGTCTTTGCCTACGTTCGCCATCAATCGTTAACTCCCCTTCTCCAAGAACACTTTTAAGAGCCGGTCATAACATCGGCTCTTTTTATTTGTCCTGTTATGCTCGCTTACTGTTCTATATTTGGTTAAATTAGCTCTACTATTCCTCATTTTCATCAATTGGTATGTTACTAGAAGGCATTGAGACGTTACTTGTTCTGAGTAGAGAAAAAACCATGAGCCGAACTGGCAGTCAGTTGTACATTAGCCAGTCTGCGGTGAGTAAACGTATTGCCAACCTGGAAAAGAAAATCGGGAAAAAGCTTATTGAGCCAAGCGGCAGGCACATCAAACTGACCTCAGATGCACTTGCACTCATTGCTACCATTGAACCAACCTTCAACGAGTTAATCGGTCAAATCCACGATCAACAAGTGCTCGAAGATACGTCGCTGATTAAGCTAGATTGCTCTGAAACATTAGTTGCGGGCTATCTGAGTTTGATCATGGAAGAGCGATTTTCAGACGATCCCTATCTGCGCATCTCCACCAACCATACGCCAAGAATCATAGAAAATGTAAAGTCAGGCAAAGCAACGCTTGGGTTCTGTGCCGGCTATTTACCCCCTCATCACGGCCTGATGAGCTTTCACCTCGCCGATGAGCCTTTCTCGATCATTAGTAAACATCCACTGACTACGTTACCAACAGCAGTGCTGACTAATGATTTGAGTAATCCGGCCAATACTTATCAGCAAGCCATCCTGTCTAAGTACAATATTGAACCCATCATGGAAATGGACTCCTATACCGCGGCGGCACAATTAGCATTAGCGGGTATGGCACCAGCTTTGATTCCAAAATCCATCATCAACACACTCAAAATCGACGAAAAATACCGCTTTGAGTTCGAACAGCTAGCGCATCTTATCCGCCCAATTCACGTTTGCCTGCGCCATAACACCTATCGTAATCAACGGGTTAAAACACTGATAGAATCCATTGCTGATGTTGTTGCCAAAGAAGTTTTAGTGCCATCAACATCGACATGGTGATCACTAGGGGACGAATCCACTTTTGTCCCTTCGTCACCACCACTTTTGCCCCAAGTTGAGCACCAATAAAACCACCAACAGCCATGGTTAAGCCTATCTCCCATACGGGCAGACCAGCTAGTACAAAAAACAACAGCGCTGCAATATTAGAAGTGAAGTTGAGGATCTTGGTCCGTGCGGTAGCATCAACTAAAGAGAAATGGCCGAGAACAACAAAACAAACCGTAAAGATAGACCCGGTTCCAGGGCCAAAGAATCCGTCATAAAAACCTACGCCACCACCGATACAAAGCGCAAACATTGCCTCTGAAATCCTTGGTTCGCCGCCTGTTTTTTTCGTTGTTGGCGCAAGTAAAAAATAGAGTGAAATAGCAATGAGAAGAACTGGAATTAAGCTGGTCAGCACGCCGGCATCGACAAATTGCACCGCCTCAGCGCCAATTGCAGAACCAACAAAAGTACACAAGATAGCGATGCGCATCTCTTTTAGGCTGACGATGCCATTGCGCACAAAGTACCAACTCGCGGAAAAACTACCGAATGAGCTTTGCAGTTTGTTCGTTGCCAACGCCTGAGTCGGGCTAAGCCCCGCAGCCAGTAACGCAGGAAGTGTCAACAAACCGCCTCCCCCCGCCATAGCATCAATAAAGCCTGCTGCAGATGCTACAACAAACAGTGCGACTAAAACCTCAAACGTGATTTCCACTTATGCTTCCTTGTCAATGAGATACCAAAAGGAAGGCAACGGTAGCATTAATCAGACTAAGCGCAAAAGGAAAGGCAAGACACCAACCTATTCCAGATTTTCATCAATTGTAATTGCGTACGTCAAAAATAAAAAAGCCCGCTCTAATGAGCGGGCAATGAGGTTGTCATATAAGCTCTCATTAACGAGCTTACTGATTTTTTATCTATTACGCTTCTAGACTCGCTTTCACTTTAGCGTGTAGCTCTTGAACAGAAGTCACAGACGCTTTTGCATCAGCTGTGTGAGACATACACGTAGCGAACGCTGCGTTCAGAGTCGTTGTGTAGTTCACTTTCTCAGCTAGGGCACCGCGACGCAGAACTTTCGAATCTTCAATCGCTTGACGACCTGCCGCCGTGTTCACGATGTAGGTGTATTCGTTGTTCTTAATACGGTCCAGAATGTGAGGACGACCTTCATGTACTTTGTTTACTAGACGAGGGTTGATACCCGCTTCGCCTAGAATCACAGCTGTACCGTGTGTCGCATCCAACTGGTAGCCTAGTTTCACTAGCTTAGAAGCCAGGTCAACCACACGCTCTTTATCGCCTTCACGTACTGATAGTAGCGCACGGCCACCTTCAGGGTAAACGCTGCCACAGCCTAGTTCTGCTTTTGCATAAGCTTCTGCAAACGTTGCACCAACACCCATTACTTCACCTGTTGAGCGCATTTCTGGGCCCAATAGTGGGTCAACACCAGGGAATTTGTTGAACGGTAGAACCACTTCTTTCACTGAGTAGTAAGGAGGAATAATCTCTTTAGTAAAGCCTTGCGACTCTAGAGATTGACCCGCCATTACACGTGCAGCGATTTTCGCTAGTGGTGCGCCTGTTGCTTTCGAAACGAATGGTACCGTACGCGCAGCACGAGGGTTAACTTCGATTAGGTAAACGTCGTTGCCTTTCACTGCAAACTGCGTGTTCATCAGACCGCGTACACCTAGTTCAAATGCTAACTTCTCAACTTGCTCACGCATCTTATCCTGGATTTCCTGGCTTAGCGTGTAAGCTGGAAGTGAACATGCTGAGTCACCTGAGTGAACACCTGCTTGCTCGATGTGCTCCATGATACCGCCGATAACAACACGCTCACCATCACAGATAGCGTCGATATCAACTTCAGTTGCATCATCTAGGAAACGGTCTAGTAGAACTGGAGACTCGTTCGATACGCTTACCGCTTCGTTGAAGTAGCGACGTAAGTCTTGCTCGTCGTATACGATTTCCATCGCACGGCCACCTAGTACGTAAGATGGACGAACAACCAATGGGAAGCCGATTTCTTTAGACTTCTCAACCGCTTGCTCCATTGTTGTAACGGTAGCGTTTTGTGGTTGAAGAAGGCCTAGACGCTCAACAGCAGCTTGGAAACGCTCACGGTCTTCTGCGCGGTCGATTGCATCAGGGCTAGTACCAATGATTGGCACGCCTGCAGCTTCTAGTGCGCGAGCCAGTTTAAGTGGCGTTTGACCACCGTACTGAACAATCACACCTTTTGGCTTTTCAACGCGAGCGATAGACAGTACGTCTTCCAGCGTTACTGGTTCGAAGTACAAACGGTCAGACGTATCGTAGTCAGTAGATACCGTTTCTGGGTTACAGTTAACCATAATGGTTTCGTAACCGTCTTCGCGCAGTGCTAGCGATGCGTGTACACAACAGTAATCGAATTCGATACCTTGGCCGATACGGTTTGGACCGCCACCAAGAACCATGATCTTGTCTTTGTCTGTTGGGTTTGCTTCACACTCTTCATCGTAAGATGAGTACATGTAAGCCGTGTCAGAAGAGAATTCTGCTGCACACGTATCCACACGTTTGTAAACCGGGTGAATATCGAATTGTTCACGAGCGCGACGAATTTCGCTTTCAGCAACACCAAGTAATTTAGACAGGCGAGCATCAGAGAAGCCTTTGCGCTTAAGTTGACGAAGAACGTCTTTGGTCAAGCCAGCGTAACCGCCTGCTTTCACTTCTTCTTCTAGTTTCACTAGTTCTTCAATTTGAACCAGGAACCAGCGGTCGATGTTAGTCAGGTTGAAAACACCATCAACAGACATGCCCGCACGGAATGCGTCAGCAATGTACCAGATACGCTCAGCACCAGCTTCTTTCAGCTCGTGACGAATCTTAGTCAATGCATCTGGCGCTTCTAGGTCAACCATCTCGTCAAAGCCAGTCGCGCCAACTTCTAGGCCACGTAGAGCTTTGTGAAGAGATTCTTGTTGGTTACGACCAATCGCCATCACCTCACCAACTGACTTCATCTGTGTTGTCAGACGGTCGTTAGCACCTGCAAATTTCTCGAAGTTAAAGCGAGGAATCTTAGTTACTACGTAGTCGATAGTTGGTTCGAATGATGCTGGAGTTGCACCACCAGTGATGTCGTTTTGTAGCTCGTCCAGAGTAAAGCCAACAGCCAGTTTCGCTGCAATCTTAGCGATTGGGAAACCCGTTGCTTTTGACGCTAGAGCAGAAGAACGAGATACACGTGGGTTCATCTCGATGATAACCATACGGCCATCTTTCGGGTTGATACCAAACTGTACGTTTGAACCACCTGTTTCCACACCGATTTCACGCAGAACTGCTAGCGATGCGTTACGCATTAGCTGGTATTCTTTGTCAGTCAGTGTTTGTGCTGGCGCTACTGTGATTGAGTCACCAGTGTGGATGCCCATTGGGTCGAAGTTTTCGATTGAACATACGATGATACAGTTGTCCGCTTTGTCGCGAACTACTTCCATTTCGTACTCTTTCCAACCGATTAGAGATTCATCGATAAGCAGTTCGTTAGTCGGAGAAAGATCCAGACCACGACGACAGATTTCTTCGAATTCTTCTTTGTTGTAAGCGATACCGCCACCAGTACCACCCATCGTAAATGATGGACGGATGATACAAGGGAAGCCAACCATGTCTAAAACTTTGTAAGCTTCTTCCATGCTCTTCGCAGTATCTGCGCGAGGACACTCAAGGCCGATAGACTTCATTGCTTTATCGAAACGAGAACGGTCTTCCGCTTTATCAATCGCGTCAGCGGTTGCACCAATCATTTCTACGCCGAACTCTTCAAGAACGCCGTGCTTCTCTAGATCTAGAGCACAGTTAAGCGCAGTCTGACCACCCATTGTCGGTAGAACCGCATCTGGACGCTCTTTTTCGATGATCTTGCGTACCACTTCCCATTGGATTGGCTCGATGTAAGTCGCATCAGCCATCTCTGGGTCAGTCATGATTGTCGCAGGGTTCGAGTTAACCAGAATAACTCGGTAGCCTTCTTCACGAAGTGCTTTACACGCTTGTGCGCCAGAGTAGTCAAACTCACATGCCTGACCGATAACAATCGGACCAGCACCAAGAATTAGAATACTTTGAATGTCAGTACGTTTTGGCATTATCTACTACTCCGAATTAAGCGCTGTGTTGTTTGATTAGTTCGATAAAGTGGTCAAAAAGCGGTGCTGCGTCATGTGGACCTGGGCTCGCTTCTGGGTGACCTTGGAAGCTAAATGCTGGCTTATCTGTACGGTGGATACCTTGCAGAGAGCCATCAAATAGAGATACGTGAGTTGCACGTAGGTTTTCCGGTAGCGTTGCTTCGTCCGCTGCAAAACCGTGGTTTTGAGAGGTAATCATTACAACGTTACGATCTAAATCTTTAACTGGGTGGTTCGCACCGTGGTGACCAAACTTCATTTTCACAGTTTGTGCACCAGACGCTAGCGCCAGGATTTGGTGACCCAGACAGATACCAAAGATAGGTAAACCTTTTTCTAGGAACACTTTTGTTGCTTCAATCGCGTAAGTACATGGTTCTGGGTCACCAGGGCCGTTTGATAGGAAAACGCCATCTGGATTAAGAGCCAGTACTTCTTCTGCTGAAGTTTCAGCAGGTACAACCGTCAAGCGGCAACCACGGTCAACCAACATGCGTAGGATGTTTCGCTTTGCGCCAAAGTCGTATGCTACAACGTGGTACGGCAACTCGCTGTCATCTTTCGCTTCAGGCAGTCCACCTTCAAGCGTCCACGAGCCTTGCTTCCACTGGTACGCTTCTTTTGTTGTCACAACTTTCGCAAGATCCATTCCTTTCAGACCCGGGAATTCTTTTGCTTTCGCCAGTGCCAAAGCTTCATCTAAGCTGTCACCTGCAACAATACAACCATTCTGTGCACCTTTCTCACGCAAGATACGAGTCAGTTTGCGCGTATCAATGTCAGCGATGCCAACAATATTTTGTGATTTAAGGTAGTCAGAAAGAGATTGTTCATTACGGAAGTTAGAAGCGATAAGAGGAAGATCGCGAATCACAAGGCCTTGTGCATGAATAGAAGAGGATTCTTCATCTTCGGAAGTGGTTCCGGTATTGCCAATGTGAGGATAAGTAAGAGTAACGATTTGCTGAGAATAGGAAGGATCAGTGAGGATTTCTTGATACCCCGTCATCGAGGTATTGAAAACGACTTCACCGACGGATACGCCATCTGCCCCAATGGACACTCCGCGGAACACTGTCCCATCTTCTAGGACTAACAGTGCTAATTTACCCAAGACAACCTCCAGAATAAAAATGCAAAAAAAATAAATCAAAGTGCAAACATGCCTTCCTTTACCTATAAAATCTACATAAATAGGTACTTCAGACAAATTGGCGGTATTCTAAAGACGGACAGGAAACCTGTCAACAAGCAATTAAAAATAAATTATGCTTTTCTAGCAAGTAAGGACGTTTAGGTAGAATAACCCCCAAAATAACAAGTTTTAGACATCTCTATATCGGAAGGGATGACTTTTTTGTGAATTTTACAAATTTGAACTTTATACAGATCACAAAATCAGATGAGATTTTTACGCAAACGTTAACCAACCAAAAATAACTATACTTTTTAAGCCATATAGACAGCATAGACAACAAAAGCGCTAAAAACACCACTAAACTAACGTGAGAATGGTAGCGTTATTAAATCATTTATTTTACATCTATACCTAGAGATATAAAAAAGCCGGCTTACGCCGGCGAATAATTATGTAATTAGAGTTCGTTCAAACCCAGTACATCGGTCATGGTATAAAAACCTGCAGGTTTAGCACTCAACCAAACCGCAGCCTTCACCGCACCGTTAGCAAAGGTCATGCGATCCGTTGCTTTGTGTGTAATTTCAACGCGCTCGCCAATATCAGCAAACATCGCCGTGTGTTCACCAACAATGTCACCAGCACGAATAGTGGCAAAACCAATCTCATCTTTAGTACGTTCACCCGTAATGCCTTCACGAGCATAAACCGCTACATCATTAAGATTGTTACCCATCGCTCCTGCAATCGCTTCTCCCATACCAATGGCAGTACCTGATGGTGCATCCACTTTATGGCGATGATGTGCTTCAACAATCTCGATATCGCAGTAGTCACCCATGACTTTGGCTGCTTTCTCAAGTAGCTTGAAGACTAGGTTAACACCAACAGAGTAGTTAGGAGCCATTACCACAGGGACTTGCTTTGCCGCTTCATCAATAAGCGCACGTTCTTCATCACTAAAACCAGTGGTGCCAATCACCATGCTTTTGCCATACTGTTTGCAAAGCTCAAGGTTAGCCAAAGTGCTTACCGGTGCAGTAAAGTCGATAATGACATCAAAGTTATCCACGTCTTTAGCAAGATCATCCGTGAGAACGACATCAAATTTGCCTTCACCACATAGTTCACCGATATCGACACCGACGAGTGATGATTCCGGACGCTCAGATCCCGCTGTTACTGACGCTTCTTGATGATGGTGTGAAGCCTTAACCAAGTTGCGACCCATGCGGCCAGCTGCTCCTGCGATTGCAATACGAACCATTGCGTTTTATCTCCTTCTCTGGATAACGAGACCTATACTCGTTTCTCTCGTTTCGCTCAATCTTTTTAAACTAACAACATACCTTGCGAACCACAAGATGATTAATGTCGAAACTATGAAGAAAACTCTTGTACAACACGCTCAAGGATTGGCACATTGGCTTCCGGAAATGCATATTCAGGCAAGCTCTTGATATCAACCCAGCGCCCTTCCTGACCTTCTTTACCGTATGGTTCATTTTCAAAAGAAGTGACGGAGATAAAATCGAACTTCAGAGATTTGTCTGGATAGTCGTACTCAAGGTGCTCAAACAAAGATTGTTCTGTCACGTTGATCCCGACTTCTTCTTCCAGCTCACGAATCATCGCCTGCTCCACAGACTCTTCCGGCTCTACTTTTCCACCAGGAAACTCCCAAAATCCGCCTTTATGTTTATCGTCAGGACGTTTAGTAATGAAGATCTGCGATTTATCTTGGTTAAAAATGATCGCCGCAACGATGTGAATTCTTTTCATGGAGAACGTTTCCTAAAAATGAACTGCTTCCCGCACTGCATTAAGATGGCACTATGGGGAGCAATAAAATTTACTTAAAAAAAGAGCCGCCTAAGCGACTCTTTATCAATATGTGACTAAACTCTGTTAGTCAATTTTTCCGTGGCACTGTTTGTACTTTTTACCGCTGCCACATGGACAAGGCTCATTACGACCTACTTTGCGCTCATCACGAACGACAGGTTGGTGTGCGCCTTCAGATTCTTCACCATCAGCAAGCTGGTTTTCTGCAGCTGCATGTTGAGCTTGTGCACGGCGTGCCGCTTCTTCTGCTTGCGCACGACGTTGCTCTTCCATACGCTCAACTTCTTCTTGTTGTTGAACACGTACACGAGATAGAACAGTGATAACATCAGATTTCAACGCATCTAGCAAACCTTCGAACAGCTCAAACGATTCACGCTTGTACTCTTGTTTCGGGTTCTTCTGTGCGTAGCCACGTAAGTGGATACCTTGACGCAAGTGATCCATTGCTGCCAAGTGTTCTTTCCAAAGCGTATCCAGAGTCTGTAGCATGACAGATTTCTCGAAGTTACGCAGTACTTGCTCACCAACGACTTCTTCTTTCGCTTTGTAGACTTCAACAGCCAGTGAAATGATCTTTTCACGAAGAGCTTCTTCGTAAAGTTTGTCATCTTCTTCTAGCCATTGCTTAATTGGTGCGTCCAGATCGAAGTCCGCTTTCAGGCGTTCTTGCAGACCTTCAACATCCCACATATCTTCCAGAGATTGTGGTGGAATGTATTCATCAATGATCGCCGTCATCACGTCTTCGCGGTTCTGCTCGATCATGTCGCTGATATCGTCAACGCTCATCAACTCATCACGTAGCTCGTAAACGACTTTACGCTGATCGTTCGCAACGTCATCGTATTCAAGTAGCTGTTTACGGATATCGAAGTTACGACCTTCCACTTTACGCTGCGCTTTTTCAATCGAGCGAGAAAGCATTTTAGATTCGATCGCTTCGCCTTCTTCCATACCACTTTGGATCAAACTTGCCATGCGGTCTGAAGTGAAGATGCGCAGCAATGAATCTTCCATTGATAGGTAGAAACGTGAAGAACCTGCATCACCCTGACGACCAGAACGACCACGTAGCTGGTTATCGATACGACGAGATTCGTGGCGCTCTGTACCGATGATGTGCAGACCACCCGCTTCCAGCACTTTATCGTGTACGACTTTCCAATCCGCTTTAATCGCGTCGATTTGCTCTTGAGTCGGATTTTCTAACGTTTCAACTTTAGATTGCCAGCTACCACCAAGCACGATATCGGTACCACGACCCGCCATGTTTGTAGCGATAGTCACAGCGCCCGGCATACCTGCTTCAGCAACGATCTCAGCTTCTTTCTCGTGGAATTTAGCGTTCAGTACGTTGTGTTTAATCTTAGCTTTCTTAAGTGCATTAGATAACAGTTCAGATTTCTCGATTGATACTGTACCTACTAGTGTTGGCTGGCCTTTTGCTACGCGATCTTTGATATCTTCAATGATTGCGGCAAACTTTTCAGCTTCTGTACGGTACACCACATCCGGCATATCATTACGAATCATTGGTTTGTTGGTTGGAATAACAACCGTTTCCAAACCATAGATAGACTGGAACTCAAACGCTTCAGTGTCGGCAGTACCTGTCATACCTGACAATTTCTCGTATAGACGGAAATAGTTCTGGAATGTAATAGATGCCAGCGTTTGGTTTTCGTTCTGAATCTTAACGCCTTCTTTCGCTTCTACAGCTTGGTGCAAACCTTCAGACCAACGACGGCCTGGCATAGTACGACCAGTGTGCTCATCAACGATGACAACTTCACCGTCTTCAGTAACGATGTAATCAACATTGCGTTCAAATAGTACATGAGCTCGCAGCGCTGCGTTCACGTGGTGAAGTAGGCTGATATTGGTTGGAGAGTAAAGCGTATCGCCCTCTTCCATCAAACCGTTCTTAACCAGAAGCTCTTCGACAAACTCTTGACCCGTTTCAGTCAGGTAAACTTGTTTCGATTTTTCGTCTAACGTGTAGTGGCCATCACCACGGTATTCTTCTGAATCTTCTTGATCTTGTCTCTCAAGATGTGGAATCAGCAAGTTGATTCGAGTGTATAGCTCAGAGCTGTCTTCAGCAGGACCAGAAATGATAAGAGGCGTACGAGCTTCATCGATAAGGATTGAGTCAACCTCATCGACTACGGCAAAGAAGCGCTCGCGCTGCACGCGGTCTTCATTGCGGAAAGCCATGTTGTCACGAAGGTAATCAAAACCAAACTCGTTGTTGGTTCCGTAAAGGATATCAGCTTGATACGCTTCTTTTTTCTCTTGAGGTGGCATGTTTGGCACGTTGATGCCAACGCTCATACCTAAGAATTCAAATAACGGACGGTTTGTCTCTGCGTCACGTTTAGCCAAGTAATCGTTCACGGTTACAACATGAACGCCTTTGCCCGCTAGTGCGTTTAGGTAAGCTGGAAGAGTTGCAGTTAAAGTTTTACCTTCACCTGTACGCATTTCCGCGATTTGACCTGCATTCAGGACCATACCACCAATAAGCTGTACATCGAAGTGACGCATGCCGTAAACACGCTTAGACGCTTCACGAACAGTAGCAAACGCTTCTGGAAGGAGTTGATCGAGAGTTTCACCTTTGTCCAGACGCTCGCGGAATTCAACAGTCTTTGCTTTTAGTTCTTCATCAGATAGAGCTTCAAATGTCGGCTCGTAGTTATTAATTTCTTTTACAATTTTTCTAAGGCGGCGCAGTGTTCGATCGTTGCGACTGCCAATAACTTTTGTCAGTAGCTTAGTTATCATTTTTCGTGAATCTCTCTTTCATCAGACCGTTCCCGATCTACTCGTAATGCCTTCAGTCTCTGCCAGTTTGGTACTAAGAATACTGATATAAATCATTTAACAAATGATATTGAGTCCAAACATCCATATTTCAAGGCTAAATTTAGAAACATTGGGGCTTAGTGTAAGGATTTTTAATCGATACAACCATAAATAGACCTATTTGTTTGAAGCACTCTGTAAATTTTATTGAAAGTGGTGATAGATTAGCCAAATTTTTAATTGTAACTCTCCAAATCTATCAATTTGCTTTCATTATGCGGCGTCCAAACCAATTGTAATAAAGACGCTAATGTAAACTATACCTAGATAGAAAGCTGCTCTAGAATAGCGGTATATCCACAAAATTAGATTTTACCTATGCGTGATCATCGACCAACCTCAACAGAGGATGTTATTGCTGAATCTCAGTTTAAGAAGATTCAAGAGCATGCTGGAGAAATCTTGCAGCTCAACAAAGCCTTACAGGATATCTTGCCTAAAGGCACGGCTGATCATTGCCGAGTTGCTAATGTCCGTAACGGTCATCTATTGATCGATGTGTCTAGCGCTGCCATCAAAATGAAGATCGACTACGATCGCCTAATGATCCTCAATAAACTCCGAACTCAAGGCTATGCAAAGTTGATCAGCGTGGATGTCCGAATTAATCCATCTCTTTATCGCAACCGGTACGAGCAAGACGATAGACCCAAGCGACCGCCGTTAACTGAGTCAGCGGCCAAATCATTAATGATTATTGCGGATATGGCGCCACCTAAAATTCAAGAGCGCCTGAAAAGGCTGGCTGACATGGCTGATAAGTCAAAGTAATAATACGCTGAAAAGATTGAATTTTGGATAGAAAAAAACCAGGTCGAGACCTGGTTTTTTTAAATTCAGTTTAAGCTTATGCTAGTACCATATTTGGCTCTGCAAATGCGACTGGAGAACCCGCTTCTTCTTCGAATGTTGTCCATTCCCATGCTTCCTGATCAGCCAGAACAGCACGTAGAAGTTGGTTGTTTAGACCGTGACCTGATTTGAATGCACGGAACTCACCAATAATTGGGTGTCCACACATGTAAAGGTCACCAATTGCGTCCAATACTTTATGAGTAACGAACTCATTGTCAAAACGCAGACCTTCTTCATTAAGAATTCGGTAATCATCCAGTACGATAGCGTTATCAAAGCTACCACCCAAAACTAAGTTCTGAGACTGTAGATATTCAATATCACGCATAAAACCAAACGTGCGTGCACGAGAAATCTCGCGAACAAACCCTTTAGATGAGAAGTCAAACAACAGGCGCTGCTCGTCAGACTCAATTGCAGGGTGGTTAAATTCAATCTCGAAGTCCATACGGAAGCCGTTAAATGGAACAAACTCTGCCCATTTATCGCCATCTTCGAAACGAACTGGTTTTTTAATGCGGATAAAACGCTTTGGAGCATTTTGCATCTCGATACCTGCTTGTTGAAGCAAGTATACAAATGGGCTTGCGCTACCATCCATAATTGGAATTTCAGGAGCGTCTACTTCAACAACAATGTTGTCGATACCCATACCAGCGAGCGCAGCATTCAAGTGCTCAACTGTTGAAATACGCACGCCTTCGTCGTTAACTAATGCAGTACATAGCATAGTGTCACGCACAGACGCAGGATCAGCTGGAAAATCTACAGGTGGATTTACATCTGTACGACGGTAAATGATACCTGTATTTGCAGCAGCCGGGCGCAGAGTAAGCGTGACTTTACGACCAGAGTGGAGACCCACACCAGTTGTTTTCACTATTTCTTTCAGAGTACGTTGTCTGATCATCTGCTTGCCTCTCTAAAGTGTGCTACAAAACACGGTCGTCTGTAACGTCGACCGTGAATGCTACCATAATTTTGAACCATGTCAAATTTATGGGTTAAAGATTAATCAGCCTGGCGACGCAAGAATGCCGGAATATCTAAATAACCGCTCTCTTTCTCTTGCTTTGGTGCCGCAGAGCTTTGGCTCGACGAAGCAGGAGCAGAAGACGCTGTATTTGTCGGCTGAGGAGTTACCTGTGGCTTTTCTTGCACTTGAGGTTGCAGAGTTTGTGCCGGCTTCTCTTCAGCTTGAGTTGCCATTGCTTGTTGTTGTGGCTGAGCTTGTGCTGTTGGTGCTACTTTCGCTTTACCACCAGCAACAAGGGTGATATCTGGTTTTCTCTCGTTACCAATACCTGTCGCTACAACAGTTACGCGGATTTCATCCGTCATATCTGGGTCTAGAGAAGTACCGATAACCACAGTTGCATTATCAGAAGCAAATGCCTTAACTGTATTACCCACTGTCTCAAACTCGTCAAGACGCATATCCAAGCCAGCAGTAATGTTAACAAGAACACCACGTGCACCAGCTAGATCGATGTCTTCAAGAAGTGGACTAGAAATTGCCATTTCAGCCGCTTCTTCAGCGCGGTCTTCGCCTTTCGCGATACCGCTACCCATCATTGCGTGACCCATTTCAGACATAACAGTACGTACGTCAGCAAAGTCGACGTTGATCATACCCGGACGAGTAATTAGTTCCGCAATACCTTGTACTGCATTTTTAAGAACATCATTCGCACTTGCAAACGCTTCTAGCAACGTCACGCCACGACCAAGAACTTTAAGTAGCTTTTCGTTTGGAATCGTAATCAATGAGTCAACGTGTTTAGAAAGCTCATCGATACCTTGTTCAGCAAACGCCAAACGCTTCTTACCTTCAAAGCTGAATGGTTTAGTTACCACTGCAACAGTAAGAATGCCTAGCTCTTTGGCTACTTCAGCGATAACAGGAGCTGCACCAGTACCTGTACCACCACCCATACCTGCTGCGATAAAAACCATATCGGCACCAGTTATGGAATCTTTAATTCTGTCTCTATCTTCGAGAGCTGCCTCACGGCCGACCTGTGGATTCGCACCTGCACCCAGACCTTTGGTGATATCACCACCAATCTGAATAACATTGCCAACGCTTGTCTTACGAAGTGCTTGCGCATCAGTGTTAACGCTGATGAATTCCACACCTTCGATGGATTCACGCACCATGTGTTCAACAGCGTTACCACCGCCGCCACCAACTCCAACGACCTTGATTACTGCATCGTCAGACATTTCCATCATCGGTTCAAACATGTGTTGTCTCCGTTTATCCTGCAACTCAGGTTAAAACTCTTTTTGTATCCAGTTACGCAATTTACCGAAAAAGCCAGTAACAGATGAGCGTTTAGGTTCATTGTAATCGCTATCGTCGCTGGACTGCATGTCTCTTGCGTAATGAAGTAATCCAACTGCCGTAGAATGGTACGGCTCTTTTACATAGTCAGTTAAGCCGCTGACTTCGAGCGGTTTGCCGACCCTTACTTGGTTGCGGAATACGCGTTCCGCACATTCGACGACCCCGTCCATTTGCGCAGCGCCGCCAGTCAGTACTACACCGGCTGCCAGATGGTGCTTAATGCCCTCTGCGCGTAATTTTGCCTGAACGGTATCGATCGTTTGGTTAACCAGTCCCATAAGCTCAGAGTAGCGTGGCTCAATCACTTCTGACAATGTTTGACGTTGCAGACTACGTGAAGGTCGCCCACCTACGCTTGGAACGTTAACCGTGTCATCCTTACTGACCAGTTCACTTAAAGCACAGCCATATTTTACTTTTATTTCTTCAGCATCGCTTACTGGCGTACCAAAAGCAAAAGCAATATCGCTTGTTACCGCATTTCCCGCGTACGAAAATACTTCTGTGTGACGTAGCGCACCACCCGTCCAGATTGCAACATCCATCGTGCCTGCGCCAATATCGACCACACAAACTCCAAGCTCTCTTTCATCCTCGGTAATTACTGCATTACTTGCAGCAAGCCCAGAAAATACAAGTTGCTCTACCTTAAGGCCGCAACGTTCTACCGCCTTAATGATATTGCGCGCCATGTCATTATGGCAGGTGATAAGATGGACACTCACTTCCATTCTTACCCCAGAGAGACCAAGCGGGTTTTTAATCCCTTCCTGGTAGTCGATGGTAAACTCTTGTGGAATCACATGGAGGATTCGCTGTTCATCACCGATTTTAATTGATTTTGCAGTATGGATAGCTCTGTCCATATCCTCTTGAGAAACTTCCTCATCAGATATCGTACCCATACCTTTTTCGATTCGGCTTGCGATATGCTTACCAGACAACGAAATGAATACTCGGCTGATTTGGCACTCGGCCATTAACTCAGCTTGATCAATTGCGCGTTGTACTGATTTTACAACCGACTCCAAGTCATTCACGCCACCTTTGTCCATGCCGCGCGAAGGGCTACTACCCGCACCAATTATATTAATTTGGCCATCTGGTAAAATTTCGCCCACTAGAGCTGATACGGTTGCAGTGCCTATATCAAGACCAACAATAATGTTGTCGTCTGCGGCCTTAGTCATCTGTACTCTCTTCTAACTCTTCTTCAGGAAACCAACCGACTGCAGCTCCTGTATCGTACCTGAGATCGATATAACTGATTCTTTGCGTGTCACTACCGAGCTTGTTATAGAGTGAGAAAAAACGCTCTATACGCTCAAGAAGAGACTCTTTACCGAGCTCTAATCGAATACCATTTTCAAGGATGATTTGCCAAGCTCGTCGCTCATTTAATACCAGAGACGATATCGCTAAACCTAGCTGCTGAAACTTAGGACTCAAATCACGGTAGGTTTGTAAAACCTCAGGTCCGCTATCTTTAGGTCCATACAGCTTAACTTTATCTTCCTTTACCAGACCAACATCCCCGTCGAATACCAAGCCGTTTTTATCCAACAACTCGTTGCCATTCCAAATGGCTTCAGGATGATGCTCTGTCAAAAAAACTTTTACTGTATCTGGCCATTGCTTTCGAATTGCTGCATGAGCAACCCATGGCAAGGCTTCAACACTTTGCTGTAATACATCGATGTCTTGTGACATAAACGTACCAATGTGGTCAATTCTGCTGAATGCAGTTTGAACATCATCAGCTTTGATATACTCCAACTCTCCTTGGAGCACTATTTTGGATAGAGGAAGTCTTTGGTCATCCCACATCCAACTGATCGCCGAGTACAAAACAGAACTAATTAAAGTCAAAACTACGACAAAAAATAGCGCACCTAAGATTTTATTTTTGCGACCACGATTATTATCCGTGTTCAGTCGCTCTTCATTTAGTGCAATATTCAACAACGTCTTCGTTTCCTGACCTTTGTCGTCTACCTTGCTCATGTTAATAACACACTAACAAAAGCAATGACTTTAACCTTGAGATTATACTGAGCTCTAATAAACTATCAAACACTGATAACAATAAATCACAACGTTGTTGGCGCAAAATCGAGATCTAGGTCTTTATCTTAAAGCTCACACCGAATTTCAGCTTATCCCATCATTTTATTAATATTTAGCTCAAGAGCTGCCAGCTGTTTAGCTACTTTACCAACATCACCAGCACCCTGAGTTAAAATTAGGTCTCCGTCTTGTATAACGTTAGCCAAAACTGACGGTAATTGCTCGATTTCTGGAACAAAAATTGGATCTAGCTTACCTCTACTGCGAATTGTGCGGCATAATGCGCGTCCATCTGCGCCTGCAATAGGCTTTTCACCTGCAGAATAAACATCCAACATAATCAGCACGTCGACCTGCTCAAGTACGTTAGCAAAATCATCATACAAATCACGGGTTCGGCTGTAGCGGTGCGGTTGGAAAATCATTACCAAGCGCTTGTCTTGCCAACCGCTGCGCGCTGCATTGATCGTTACGCCGACTTCCGTTGGGTGGTGACCGTAATCGTCCACCAGCATCGCATGGCCGTTGCCCGTATCAAATTCACCAAGGTGATCAAAGCGACGTCCCGTACCTTGCGTTCCCGCCATTGCTTTCAGGATCGCGTCATCTTCAATGTCATCTTCCGTTGCAACTGCGATTGCAGCTGATGCGTTGAGTGCATTATGACGACCCGGGATATTCAGAGTGATATCAAGATCGGCTCTGCCTTTACGAACCACTGTAAATTTACCTTGCTGGCCTTCTTGACGGTAATTCTCGATACGTACGTCCGCATCTTCAGAGAAACCATAGGTAATCACCTGACGGCTAATACGCGGAATTAACTCGCGAACGACAGGATCATCAATACAAACAATCGCTTGACCATAAAATGGAAGATTATGCAGAAAGTCGATGAAGGTTTGCTTCAAGGTTTCAAAGTCACCACCGTAAGTATCCATATGATCGGCTTCGATGTTGGTAACAATGCTCACCATTGGCTGAAGGTGCAGGAATGACGCATCGCTTTCATCCGCTTCTGCAATAAGAATACGGCTAGAGCCAAGACGTGCGTTGGTACCCGCACTTTTCACCAAGCCACCGTTAACAAACGTTGGATCAAGACCCGCTTCTGAATAAATTTGTGTCACAAGTGCCGTGGTTGTGGTTTTGCCATGTGTACCAGCCACAGCAATGCCATGACGAAAACGCATCAACTCGGCCAGCATCTCTGCGCGACGAACAATGGGAATACGTAACTCACGAGCCGCCAACACTTCTGGGTTTTCTTCGTTGATAGCTGTAGAAACAACAACCACACTTGCTTGCTCAACATTGCTTGCCTGATGCCCGATATAGATGGTCGCGCCTTTAGCCGCTAATCGTTCAGTTACCGCATTCTTTGCAAGATCAGAACCGGTAATTTGATAACCTTCGTTTAGGAGCACCTCAGCAATGCCGCTCATCCCCGCACCACCAATACCGATGAAGTGGATTGATTTCACGCGACGCATTTCTGGAACCATGGCGCGAATCTGAGCTAAGTCTTGTGTATGTTCAATAGTCATCTGTTTCTATTCTCGATAATTCATTAACGCTTTTCAGTCAAAGCAACGATGGCTTGTGCGACAGTTTTGTCGGCGTCCAGTTTAGCGGCGCCACGTGCATGCTGAGCCATCTCTAGTAAAGTTTTGCGATCTAACTGCTGGATTTGCTCAGTGAGTGATTCAACCGTAAACACTGGTTGTTCAATCATTTTCGCCGCTCCGCATTCGACTAAGTGATCCGCATTGAGTGCCTGTTGGCGGTCTTTGTGCATAAACGGTACGAAAATAGCACCGACACCAGCAGCAGAAACTTCAGATACCGTCAAAGCGCCTGAGCGACACACTAACAGGTCAGCCCATGCATACGCTTCCGCCACATCATCAATAAATTCGGTCACTTCGGCATTAACCACATTGTGTTTCTGATATGCCGTTTGCACCTCTTGCGCTGATCCTTTACCCGCTTGATGACGAATACAGTAGTCTTCACCTAAGTTAGCCATAACCTCAGGTAACGTTTGGTTAAGAATACGAGCGCCTTGGCTACCACCCATGACCAAAATCCGAATCGGCCCCTGGCGACCTTGCATACGAAGCGCTGGTTCAGCCAGTTGAGTCACATCTTCACGTACAGGATTACCGACAACCTCAGCTTTTGGGAAAGCACCAGGAAAAGCCTGAAAGACTTTTTTAGCGATCTTAGACAGCCATTGGTTCGTCAAACCTGCAACGGCATTTTGTTCATGTAGAACAACCGGAATACCACTTAACCAAGCCGCAACGCCACCAGGTCCACTCACGTAACCACCCATGCCCAAAACCGCATCCGGTTGCCACTGTTTCATGTGAGTACGCGCTTGCATAATGGCATTGATAATTTGGAATGGCGCCGCCAGAAGACGCTTAACGCCCTGACCTCGCAAACCTTTCACTTTGATGAAGTCGATTTCAATACCATGTTTTGGTACCAAATCCGCTTCCATTCGATCCGCCGTACCTAACCAGCGAATCTCCCAACCTTGTTCCTGCAATTGCTTAGCAACGGCAAGCCCCGGAAATACGTGACCGCCAGTACCACCAGCCATCACCATCAAACGTTTAGTTTTCTTCATTAGTTTGTTGTTCTGATTGTTGTTGCTCGCGTTTCAAGCGGCATTCGTGATCGATACGCAGCAATATGGATACTGCAACGGACATAATAATCAGACTGGATCCACCATAACTGATTAGCGGAAGGGTCAAACCTTTGGTTGGTACGATACCTGCGGCAGCGCCGACGTTAACCAGTGTCTGGAACGCGAACCAAATGCCAATACCGAACGCGAGGTAGCCACCAAAGATTTCGCCGTCTTCAAAAGCACGCTTACCAATGTAAACGGCTTTCAGTACCAGACTAAATATCAACATCAGCACCAGCACGACGCCGACAAAACCAAGTTCCTCGGCCAAAACGGCAAACACGAAATCAGTGTGCGCTTCTGGTAAGTATTCAAGTTTCTGAATGGAGTTACCCAGCCCTTGGCCAAACCATTCACCACGACCAAACGCCATCAAAGATTGAGTCAGCTGATAGCCACTGCCGAACGGGTCTTCCCAAGGATCGAGAAATGACGTTACGCGTCGCATACGGTAAGGCTCGACCAGAATCAAACCGACGACGGCGCCGATACCAGCGACCATCAGTGCAAGAAACTGGGTTAACTTTGCGCCCGCAATAAACAGCATGCCGAATAAGGTCACAAGCATTACCACAACCGTTCCCAAGTCTGGCTGTCCCAACAATAGTACGGCAAAAAATGCAAACACCATGATTGGCTTCATAAAGCCGCCAAAGAAGGTTTGACGCACTTCGTCTTGCTTTCGGACTAAATAGCCAGACATAAAGATAAACAGGGCCAGCTTCGCGACCTCGGCAGGCTGCAGGTTAAACAGCCCCAGAGGGATCCATCGAGAGGCACCATTTACAGACTTACCCGCTAGCAACACGATGATAAGCAACGTAAAAGAGAGCCAAAGCAAATAGTGACTGCGCTTGAACCACTCTTCCAAAGGAACTTGGAGAATCACCGCTGATGTGATCAACGCAAGCACAAGAAAAGTGGCGTGACGGAACATAAAATGAAAAGGCTGATCAGTCAGGCGTGAGCTTATAGGAAAAGAGGCCGACGTTACCATGATCAATCCCGTCAACATCAACCCCAACGCAATCCACACCAATTGGCGATCAAACAGAGCCTCTGGTGCAGGCTGCCTGAGCCAATTACTGATGTTGTGTTTAACGTTACCTAAACTCACGAAACGAGTGACCTTCAATTGTTATGCGTATTTTTTAGCAAGCGCGGCGAATGCATCACCTCTTGCCATAAAGTTGTCGAATTGATCAAAGCTAGCACATGCAGGAGACAGCATCACCATATCTCCCGCTTTTAACTGTGAAGATATTTGCTGAATCACATCTTCCATCGTGTCGAAACGAGTCGCAGATGGATGCAATGGTAAAAACTCATCACCATCTTTACCAAAGCAGCACAACTGTAAATTCAGCGTCGCGAAAATCGGTTCTAATGGAGTGAAATCTGCGCCTTTACCAACGCCACCAACCAGTAGATACAACTTGCCAGTCAGCTCCAACCCCGATAGTGCCGCCATCGTGCTCGCAATATTGGTTGCCTTGGAATCATTGACCCATTTAACACCTTGATTATCTTCAACAACCTGGCAACGGTGTGTCAGTCCGGTGTAATTTTTTAGTGTATTCAATGTGTTGTGACAATCAACACCCGCAGCCTTAAGCAGTGCTAATACAACCAGCACGTTCGCTAAATTGTGCTTACCGACAAGCTTGAGTTCATCACTGGCAATCACGCGCTGGCCGTGATCAAGTAACCAGGTTTTCTCACCATCGGTTTCTAAACCAAATGCTTGCTCATCGCAACCAAAGGTAACCACAGGCATGTCATGATCTGGGAAGGTCTCCTGATCATCTCGATTCACTACCGCAAGCTCAGCATGATTAAAAATACGCAATTTTGCTGATCGGTAGTCGGCCATGCTTTCATAGCGATCCATATGATCTTCAGAAAGATTCAGAAACGCTGCCGCTTTTAACTTGAGGCTAGACGTGGTTTCCAGCTGGAAGCTAGAAAGTTCAAGCACATACAAGTCTGCTTCTTGATCAAGCAGATCGAGTGCAGGAACGCCAATATTGCCGCCAACACCAACACTTAACCCAGCGGCTTTTGCCATTACGCCAGTTAAATCTGTTACCGTGCTTTTGCCGTTTGAACCGGTAATCGCTACAACGGGCTTAGTGACTGCCCAGGCAAACAGTTCAATATCACCGACAACGGGGATCCCTTGGCTTAGTACAGACTGAATTTCAGGCGTCGCAAGTGCGATACCAGGGTTCGTCACCACCAAATCGGCCTCTGCAAGCCACGCGGTATTCCAACCACCGCTGTACAGTTCAACCCCTTCAGGAAGGCGGTCAGCCCCCGGAGGATTAGCTCGAGTATCAATGACTTTAACCACCAGCTGTGGCTGATATTTTCTTAGGTGTTTAACGACAGAGAGCCCGGTAATACCGAGCCCTACGACGACAACACTATGTATGTTTTGCCAACGTTCCATATTTGTTCACACTGTAACTCTTGTCTGAGAAGGCGCGATTAACGCACCTTCAGTGTAGCTAGACCAATCAGAACAAGAACAATAGAAATAATCCAGAAACGCACGATAACACGAGGCTCTGGCCAACCTTTAAGTTCATAGTGGTGATGGATAGGTGCCATGCGGAAAATACGCTGACCACGTAGTTTGTAAGAACCCACCTGAAGAATAACCGACAGGGTTTCCATCACAAATACACCACCCATGATAACCAGTACAAATTCCTGACGAACCAATACTGCGATGGTACCTAGCGCACCGCCCAAAGCAAGTGAGCCTACATCGCCCATGAATACTTGCGCTGGGTAAGTGTTGAACCACAAAAAGCCAAGACCAGCACCAACAATCGCCGTACAGACGACTACAAGTTCAGAAGCGTGAGGAAGGTAAGGGATATGCAGGTACTCAGAGAAATTAACGTTACCTGTCGCCCAAGAAATAACTGCAAAGCCAGCTGCTACCAGAACCGTTGGCATAATCGCCAAGCCATCCAGACCATCAGTCAGGTTTACCGCGTTACTCGTACCGACAATCACAAAATAAGTGAAGATAATGTATAACATGCCCATTTGCGGCATGACATCTTTAAAGAATGGCACCACAAGTTGAGTTGCAGCAGTATCTTTGCCGTAAGCGTAAAGCGCGAACGCCACCACAAATGCAATTAACGACTGCCAAAAGTATTTCCAGCGCGCGATCAAGCCATCGGTATTCTTACGCACTACCTTGCGATAATCGTCGACAAATCCGACAGCACCATAGCCGAGTAGAACTGCGAGTACCGCCCAGACATAAGGGTTTGATAAATCAGCCCAAAGCAGAATGGTGATAGAAATTGCAGCCAAAATCATGATACCGCCCATGGTCGGCGTACCACGTTTACTAAAGTGAGATTCAGGGCCTTCATTACGTACTACCTGACCGATTTGCAGCATTTGCAAACGCTTGATCATTATAGGTCCCATCCAAAGTGACAGGCCTAAGGCAGTTAATACACTTAATATTGCTCGAAAAGACAGGTATTCAAACAAGCGAAAAAAAGAAAAATATGGCTGTAGCAGCTCGGCAAGCCAGATAATCATTAAAAATACTCCTTCAAAGCAGCAGCGACTTCAAACATACGAGCACCGTTCGCTCCTTTAACCAATATGGTGTGGTTGTCAGAAACGGTTTGGTCTAGATGCTGCTTGATGTAGTCAATCATATCTTGATGTGTCTCAAAGTGGGTGCCGTTGCACAGGTCACTGATTACCTTTGCGTCCGCCCCATACGTGAGAACGTGTTCAAATTTTTGTGGGGCAGCATGTTCCCCGACTTGACGATGAAGTGCAAGACTTTCCTCGCCCAATTCAGCCATATTGCCTAAAATCAACCAACGTTGCCCCTTGAAAGCAGCCAATAAGTCCACTGCGGCTTTCATCGCGGGAACACTGGCATTATAGCTGTCATCAATCAGCTTGACAGATTGACTCAGTTGCTCAACGTCTACTCTGCCTTTTACCTTATTAAGATTCAGCAAACCAGATTGAATTTCTTCAATCGAGGCTCCCATTTTTTGGGTAATAATTGCAGCCGCAATCGCATTCGCAACATTGTGTTGACCAATAATACCCAGCGATAGTTCAATTTCTTGTCTATCTTCTGCGAGGTGCAGAGTGAAGCTTGCCTTACCTTCTTCATTCATTGCTATATCGGAAGCATAGAAATCAGCTTGAGTGTTATTTTGCGAAAAAGTGATCACCTTCTTATCAGCAAGAACCGATTGCCATAATGTATCACCCTGACTATCCAGGTTAACAATTGCGACTCCGCCAGCTGATAAGCCCTGATAGATTTCACCTTTCGCTTGCTTAACGCCTTCAATGGAACCAAATCCTTCAAGGTGTGCCGCTGCAACATTGTTGACCAGCGCGATATCCGGTTTCACTAATTGAGTGGTATAGGCAATTTCACCGATATGGTTAGCGCCCAGCTCAATGACGGCATAGTCATCGTCGGCTTGCGAACGTAAGAGCGTTAATGGCACACCGATATCGTTGTTGAAGTTACCAGCCGTAAACAACACCTGACCTTTCAACTGAAGAATGCTCGCCACCATTTCTTTTACTGTGGTTTTACCGCAGCTACCCGTAATAGCTACCGTTGGAGTTTGGCAAGATTGGTGAACCCAGGCTGCGATTTCACCCAAAGCAATTTTGCTGTCAGTGACCACCACTTGTGGGACTTCCACATCGAGACGTTTTTGTACCAGCAGAGCACCTGCTCCAGCGTCAACTGCCTGCTGGCAGAAGTCATGCGCGTCAAATCGTTCACCCACTAATGCAACAAACAGGGAACCACTCTCGATTGTTCTCGTATCGGTTGAAACCGCCGCAATAGTGATGTTTTCACCGACTAATTCACCATGTGTTATTTCAGCAAGTTGAGATAAAGTTACTTTAATCATGATGACAGTCCTAATAGCTGCATTGCAGATTCTCTATCCGAATAATGGATCGTCTCGCCATTACGAATTTGATAGTCTTCGTGGCCTTTACCTGCCAGCAAGATAATGTCTTGGGCTGACGCATTGTCGAGCGCATATGACAGAGCCTTGAAGCGGTCATGCTGAACAATCGCCTCGTCAGGTTTCGATAATCCAGCCAGCATATCTTTAATGATGAGTTCAGGGCTTTCGCTGCGCGGGTTGTCGTCCGTTAACACAACCTTGTCACCCAAACGCTCTGCAATTTCAGCCATCATTGGACGTTTACCTGGATCACGATCTCCGCCACATCCGACGATCGCCCAGAGCTGACCGTCACAATGCACACGCAGCGCCTGCAACGCTTTTTCTAATGCATCCGGGGTATGCGCGTAATCAACCACAACTTTGGCTCGGTTATCTGTCTGGAACAGTTCCATTCGGCCTAATACCGGCTGTAATTGATTCGCCGTCGCCAAAAGCTCTTGTTTGTCAAAACCTAAGCTTAGCAAAGTCGCAAACGCTAACATCAAGTTAGCCGCGTTGAACTCCCCAATCAAAGGGGCGTATAAGGTGCCGCTGCCAAACATACCGTCAAAATCGATAGTAATACCAGATTCTGCATACGTAACGTTGCTGGCCCATAATGCGCTTGTAAACTCAGTTGCCGGCACTAAAGAAACTGCAATCGGATTTGGAAGATCTTTAGCCCACGCAGCACCGACTTCATCATCAACGTTAATGATGGCTTTTTCACACTGGTGCTGGGTAAAGAGGCTAAATTTAGCGCTCGCGTAATCTTCCATCGTGCCATGATAGTCGAGGTGATCTCGGCTCAGATTGGTAAACACCCCAGCCGAAAATGACAGAGCTTTCACTCGTCCTTGCACTAAGCCATGAGAAGAAACTTCCAGCGCCGTGTACTTCGCGCCCTGCTCAGCTAATGACGCAAGCGTATGTTGAATTTCCACCGCGTTGCCGGTCGTGTTCGCGGCTGCTTGCAAATTATCTAAGAAACCATTTCCTGTCGTCCCCATCACGGCCGCTTTCGAACCGATGAGCTCAATCCACTGCGCAATCAGTTGGGTGATGGTGGTCTTGCCATTGGTTCCTGTAACACCAATAAGATCCATTGTTGGATAGCGATAAAGTTGACCTGCCATTTCAGACAGACACTTATCCAAAGCACTCAAATAAATAACCGGAATGTCATCGACCCACTCTATGGTGCCATGCGTTTTGTTCTCACAGGCTTGTGCAATAACTGCATTCGCACCTTGCTGAATTGCCGCCGGAATAAACTTCCTTCCATCCACGACGTGCCCGACAATCGCAACAAAAGTGGTACCGGGTTGAACTCTTCGGCTGTCGAGTTCCAGTTCAGAGACAAGAACGGACGCTAAACTTGGGCAATCAACCCAAGAGGACAGCAATGCGTCCATACTGATGGCTTTAGTCATATTTGTTCTCCGAGCTTTGGCTCAGGTTTACTCAAGTTATTTGGCAGTAAGCTAACTTTGCTTACTGCTGGAATTTATTTTCATCTGGTGCCACGTTCAGGATCTGTAGCGCCCCTTTCATAATTTCAGAAAAGACCGGAGATGCCACTGAACCACCGTAGTAATCATCACCTTGCGGCTCATTGACGATCACAACGAGTGCGATTTTAGGGTCACTAACGGGGGCGAGACCTGCGGTGTAAGTAATGTACTCATCACTATATCCACCCGCAGAAGCTTTACGAGAAGTACCCGTTTTTGCCCCGATTCGATAGCCCGGCACGGCCGCACGGCGAGCGGAGCCACCTTGCTGAGTTACCGTTTCCAGCATATTAAGTACCTGACGCGCATGCTCAGGGCTAACGACCTGGCGAGACATATTGTTGTCGTTACTTTTTATAATATGTATCGGCTCATATTTACCAAGGTTACCCAGCGTCGCGTACGCGTGAGCAAGCTGAATTGGTGTTATGGAAAGACCATAGCCGAAAGAAATGGTCGCTCTTTCAATTGGTGACCAACGCGAACGACTAGGGAAAATACCTGTCACTTCACCCACAAGATTCAAGCCAGAAAGCTCACCAAAACCGACCGAACTGTATAAGCCCAGTAGCGCTTCAACAGGCATTTGCATCGCCAGTTTAGTTACACCGACGTTACTGGATTTTTTCAGGATCATTTCCAGGCTGGCTTTACCTACGGGAGAGACATCTTTTACCCGGCTTCCGCCTAATCGAAGCACACCGTTCCCTGTATCAACGATGGTGTCAGTATCTGCGATGCCATTTTCTAACGCAGCCAGAATTACAAACGGCTTAATGGTCGAGCCCGGCTCCATCGAGTCGGTAATCACGCGGTTACGCATTTTGTAACTTTGCCAATCACTACGATTATTCGGGTTGTACGATGGCGCGTTGACCATCGCCAGTACCGCCCCCGTTTTTACGTCCAACATCACAACAGAGCCAGAGGTTGCGCGGTGGTCGGCCACGGACTGTTTAATGGCACGATAAGCAATGGCTTGTAAACGCTGGTCAATCGTCAATTGCAACGACTTGCCTTCTTGCTTGTCCTGCCAGGCTATATTCTCTACCACTCGACCATAACGGTCTTTACGGATGGTTTTTTTACCTTCTTGGCCAGTCAGCCATTCATCATAGCTGCGCTCTACGCCTTCCAAGCCATGGCCATCGATGCCCGTTACTCCCACTAAGTGAGCACTAACCTCACCTGCAGGATAATAACGACGAGACTCGGATTTAAGCCCTACGCCCGGTAGTTTCAACTCACGGATGTAATTCGCCATGGCGGGACTTACCTGACGCTGCAGGTAAATAAAGCGCCGCTTTTCATTCTGCTTGATCTTATTGATCAGACCTTGACGATCAATGTTAAGAACGTCCGCCAGCGCATACCAGCTTTGAGTCTGACTTAGGGCGTTTTCTTTAAAAATAGTCGCAGGATCCGCCCAAACGGCTTCAACAGGAACACTGACAGCGAGTGGCTCGCCATTACGGTCGGAAATGATGCCTCGCGCAGAGGGAATCGACTTAACTCGAACAGAACGAAGATCACCTTGTTTGATCAGGTTATCGGGCTCGATGATTTGAATGTACGCCACACGCCCAATAAGCAGCGCAAACGCACAGAAGACAAAAAACAGTAATAGATGGAAACGCCAACGAATCAAAAAAGACTCTTCTACCTCAACTTTTACTGCTGTTTTTTCGGTTTTCTTATCATCGACTGCAGCTTTTGCTTTTGCGGAAACCTTGCGCTTATTTCCTTGTTTGGTATTGGTTTTCTTTCTAATCATTTTAGTGTGATAACCACTTCTTTATCGCCATCAGGTCGTTTCATTTCAAGCTCCTTTTTTGCAAGGTCTTGAACTCGACTATGTTCTGCCAGGGCGTTTTCTTCCAACATCAGGTTGCGCCATTCACTGTCTAGCCGCTCTCGCTCAACCAGAGTATGGTCTTTTTCGGTGATCGCTTGACGCGCATGGTGGGTAGCAAATACCACTCCCATTGCTGATGCCAGAATAAGAAGCAACAACAATAATGGCCAACGACCAACTGTTAATAAGTCCGTGGCAATCAACTTAGCAAGGTTAGGAGTGGATTTCGTCATAATAATTAAAGCTTTTCAGCAATTCTTAACACTGAACTGCGTGAACGAGGGTTTATGTCAATTTCTTGTTTACTTGGCTTAATCGCTTTGCCAATGGGTTTCATGTTCGCACTGCCCAGCTCTTTGATTTGAGCTTCGGTTAGTGGAATACCATGCGGAACTTCCGGCCCTTTGCTCTCTTTGCGAATAAAGCGCTTAACCATGCGGTCTTCCAATGAATGGAAGCTGATTACAGACAGACGCCCTTGTGGAGCAAGAATACTTGCCGCCCCTTTTAGCGCGGTATCGATCTCTTCTAGCTCACTGTTGATGTAAATACGGAATGCCTGAAATGCACGTGTCGCAGGGTGTTTTTTCTCTTTAAAGCTTTTTGGCGCAGCTTCTGAAATTAGCTTCGCCAACTGGCCTGTACGAACCATTGGCTCGTTTTCTTCATTTTCTCGGTATTCCACAATCGCGCGCGCAATACGACGGGCGTGTTTGTCTTCACCAAATTCGCGAATAACCCAGGTGATGTCATCCAAATCCGCTTCCATTAGCCACTGAGATACCGGAATGCCCGTGGTTGGATCCATACGCATGTCCAGTGGGCCATCTTTCATAAAGCTAAAACCACGCTCAGCGTCGTCTAGCTGAGGGGAAGATACGCCAAGATCCAGCAATACTCCGTCTACTTTGCCAACCAGATCGTAGTCTTGTGCGTATTCAGCCATGCCTGAGAATGGACCATGAATAATGGTAAAACGTGGATCGTCAATCTTACCCGCTTCTGCGATTGCCTGTGGGTCGCGGTCAATACTGTAAAGTCGGCCGTTTTCACCTAGCTTAGATAAAATCGTACGGCTGTGACCGCCTCGGCCAAATGTTCCATCGATATAGATACCGTCAGGTTTGATAGCCAGGCCATCAATGGATTCATTTAATAACACGGAAATATGTTGAAAGGTTTCGGTCATAGCTTTCTCGTTGAATAATCTTGAAGCGATTTTTAGGACGTGTTGTTCTCTCATGCTGATTTAATCAGCGAGTGAATAATAGTTCCTAGTGTACTGATTTCCCACATCATCGCCACCACAAGTCTAGAGTTAGACGTGATTTAACGCCAAGTTTATTGGTAATGACGCAGTCTGAGTCAATAAAATGCAAAAAACCCATCATTACTATAAAGTAATGATGGGTCTCGAATAGTTGGAGCCGACACATAAGCCGGGTTCTGTTCCGCTTGCGCGGCGGTAGCCATTCGTCTAGGCCAGCAATCACTCACTGGCTCGAGCAACCTACCCGCCTCCTTACGCGAGCAACGCAATGTGGAGGCCTATTTGGTCTTGCTTCAGGTGGAGTTTACCCTGCTACGAACTATTACTAGTCGCCCGGTGCGCTCTTACCGCACCCTTTCACCCTTACCTGATCCCTTACGGGCCATCGGCGGTCTTCTCTCTGCTGCACTTGTCGTAGGCTTGCGCCCCCCAGGCGTTACCTGGCACCTTGCTCTGTGAAGCCCGGACTTTCCTCCCCTTTGTCAGTCTCCCGAAGGACGTCAACGTCAGTTTCCCGAAGGACCTCAACGTCAGTCTCCCGAAGGACATCAACAAAGCAGCGACTACCCAGTCAGCTCCGGAGCGGATTGTATAGAGTTCTCACTTCAGAGTCTAGTTAGATCACAGATATGATGTAAGGAATGCATCAAGTGGTGCTTTTTTGCTCTAACAACGCCCAGCATTACGTCTGGTCAGCAGAAAAAAGGGCTAATGAAAATCATCAGCCCTAATCCATTTTGCCAGGTAAACCTGTTTAGACAGAGGTCGCCTGATTAATCCAGGTTTTCTAAACCCCACTTATACAGAGCATTCTTTTTAAGGTTATGGATTTCTGCCACCAACGCCGCCGCCTTTTTGAGTGGCAACTCTTTGGTCAAAATACCCAGTGTGCGCAACGCGTCATCAGGCAAAGAGTCATCCGCAGTTTCACGATGGCCATGAATCAGTAACACCATTTCTCCGCGCTGTTGGTTGTCGTCGCTTTTCACCCACTCGATTAATTCTCCAAGCGGCATACCTTGAATAGTTTCAAACGTTTTGGTCAACTCTCGCGCCAAAACAACTTCTCGTTCCGGGCCAAGAACGTCTAACATATCTTGTAGAGAGTCTAAAATGCGATGTGGCGACTCATAAAAGATACAGGTGCGTTCTACCGATGAGATTTCTAAGAACTTGTCTTTACGTCCTTTGCTTTTAGGCGGTAGAAACCCTTCAAAACTGAAGCGATCAGACGGCAAACCAGAAGCACTTAACGCCGTAATAACCGCACACGCACCAGGAAGAGGCACAACTCTTACGCCCGCTTGACGACATTTTGTCACCAGATGGTATCCTGGATCGCTGATTAAAGGTGTACCCGCGTCAGAAACCAGAGCGATGGACTGACCTGAAAGTAGCTTTTCTACCAAAACCTGTGCTTTTTGCTGTTCGTTGTGATCATGCAACGCAAAAGTTTTGGTTTGAATATTGAAGTGAGACAGTAATTTACCCGTATGTCGGGTATCCTCAGCAGCAATGATGTCCACATTCGACAGAACTTCGATAGCACGTTGGGTGATATCTGCTAAATTTCCGATTGGAGTCGGTACGATATAGAGAGTTGGCCCCTCATTCGGCAAATTATTTTTATCTGTCATTTGTTTACCATCACTTCAACGATTAATATAAAGACAATTTTGTACAAAATTATAGAGAACTCACGGCAATGATTAACCATAAGAGACTCAGTGTACCACGCATACTCACTCCTGTTGCACTAGCAATTACACTCGCCGCCTGTTCTTCAGGTCCGAGACAACCTGATGGTGTAGATGTCACACTGGAGCCTACCCAGTCAGTGCAGAGCTACATGATTCAAGCTGACAGTTCGGAAGGCAGCGTGCAAAACGACTGGTTGATCATGGCAGCCAAAGCCGCAATTCAAGCCAACCAATTTGATCAGGCTGACCTGCTGATCACGCGACTTTCTCGCCAGCAGTTGTCAGAAGTGCAACAGGCAGAGTGGCAACTGGCGCGAGCGACCATACAGCAAAAGCAAGGCAATTACTCTCAGTTACTTCAGCTACTGAACTTTAAGCCTTGGTGGAAACTACCAAACGACCAATGGAAGGATTACTACGCGTTACGTGCAGACGCTTACCAAAGCCTGAACCAGTCATTTGAAGCAAACCGTGAACTGGTCATGCTGGGTCATTACTCTTCGTCTCCTGAGCAACGTGAGATTTCCAGCCGTATTTGGATGAACTTCGGTAGCTACTCTGAAGCAGAATTGACGTCGCTAAGCACCGCTCCAAACGAAGAAGTTTTGAGTGGCTGGTTGCAACTGGCGATTTACTCTAAAGCCATGTCGGGTAACCTTTCTCAGCTAAGAAATACGCTGGATCGTTGGTTAACGGAAAACCCTTCACACCCGGCTGCGGTTTACACGCCTGAAGAAATTCAAAATATTCTGTCTCTCAACATTGTTAAGCCAAATAATACGGCGTTGCTACTGCCGCTGACGGGGAAATTTGCGCCTCAAGCACAGCTGATCCGTGAAGGCTTCATGTTTGCGATGATGAATGATGAGAATCGTGACGAGAGCACAAGCTTAACCGTGATCGATACGCACGCGTACAGTCCCGAGCAAATCAAGCAGCGCCTAATCAACGAGAATATTGATTTTGTTGTCGGCCCTCTGCAGAAAGAAAATGTGGAACTACTGCAAACTTCAATGGATGGCTCTGCAGCTGGACCGACGATTCCAGCCCTAGCTTTGAACATTCCTGAAGAAATCCAACCGGGCAGTAATATCTGCTATCTGGCACTTTCACCAGAGCAAGAAGTGGCTCAGGCAGCTAAGTACCTGTTCAATCAAGGCTACAATTTCCCGCTAATTCTTGCGCCTAAAGGCAGTTACGGCGAGCGAGTAGTTGAAGCGTTTAATGAAGAGTGGAATAAATACAGCTCAAACAAAGTCGCAACCAGCTACTTTGGTGATAAACGCCAGCTGCAAAAAGACATCAATGACGTATTCGGCCTGCAGGAAAGTAAACAGCGTATCGCTCAGATGCAATCGCTGATGAAAATTAAACTTGAAACTCAGCCACGTAGCCGCCGCGACGTAGATGCGGTTTACATTGTTGCAAGAAGTTCAGAGCTGACTTTGATTAAACCATTTATCGAAGTCGCGATTAACCCGGACGCCAAGCCACCACAAATCTTCTCTAACTCTCGTAGTAATAGCGGTGGCGCAACGTACGATGATTTGACTGGCATTATTTACAGCGACATCCCGCTATTGATTGACCCAGATCCGACGGTTGCAGCTGAAATGAAAGAGCTGTGGGCAGAACAATCCAATATGGAAGTCCGCCTAAAAGCACTCGGAATGGATGCCTACAAGTTGATTGGCGAACTGCCTCAGATGAAGCTTGTTCCGGGGCTATCGATACGAGGTCAGACAGGTGTGTTGAGCCTCGACAACAACTGTGTTGTACAACGTGAGCTAAGTTGGACCGAGCGTGGGGCTCTTCAGTAAACGTCAGATAGGTAATCAATATGAAACCCTGGCCAAGCAATATCTGCTTCGCCAGGGTTTACGCTTTGTCGAGCAAAATTTTCTAACAAAAGTTGGCGAAATTGATTTAATCTTCCAACAAGGTGAAACTATCGTCTTCGTCGAAGTCAAATATCGCAACAACGATCGTTTTGGCTCGGCAGCGGAAATGGTCACTCACGCCAAAATGCGTAAGCTGATAAAAACCGCCAACATTTGGCTAAGCCGCCAAAAACAGTCCATACATACAATCGATTACCGGTTCGATGTTATCGCCATTCACGACAATGGCCGAGATATTAACTGGATACAAAACGCAATATCTGAAGGATAAGCGATGCTAGATAGCATTAAAGACAGCTTTACAGAAAGTATACAAATTCAAATTGCAGCTGCTGAAGCACTGCCAGACGCTATTACTCATGCGGCTCAAGCCATGGTTTCGAGTTTGCTTAATGGTAATAAAATCCTATGTTGTGGGAACGGTGGAAGTGCCGCCAACTCACAACAGTTTGTCTCTTGCCTTTTAAATCGCTTTGAGACAGAACGTCCAAGCCTGCCGGCGATGGCGCTGACCGCTGATAATACTACCCTTACAGCCGTTGCTAACGACTACCATTATCAGGAAATCTTCTCTAAGCAAGTCCGTGCGTTTGGCCAACCGGGTGACATTCTTTTGGCACTGTCGACCAGCGGTAATAGCAAGAACATTATCAAAGCAATGGAAGCGGCGGTAACACGCGACATGACCATTATTGCTCTGACAGGCAAAGACGGCGGTGAAATGGCGGGGTTACTGGGTGAAAATGACGTCGAGATTCGAATTCCGTCTCATCGTACGGCACGCATTCATGAGGTTCACATGGTGACCTTACATTGCTTATGTGACCTTATAGACCAAGTACTTTTCCCTGCTCACGAAGAATAACTCAGATTGAGAGTCAGAATCATGCTACGTAGCCTCATCCTTTTACTTACCGTGTTTAATCTCAGTGGTTGTGCGGGTTTGTTCATTGCTGGCGCCGCAACGACAGCCAATATCGTCACGGACACCCGTACTACCAAACAGATCTGGCAAGATAACAACATTGAGTTTGAAGTCGCCGCCATTGGTAATAAACAGCCATTCAAAGGCCAGGCTCGTGTTTTTGCCAGCTCATACAATGGTACCGTGGTGCTGATGGGTCAGGCTCCAACTCAGGACTTAATCAGTGATCTTGAGAAAAGAACTCGTGCAATCACCGGCGTGAAAGTGATTCACAACCAAATGAAGCAAAAAGAGCCGCTGACAGTGACGCAAATCAGCAATGACAGTTGGATCACCACGAAAGTAAAATCCTCACTGCTTACTGATGAGCAGCTTAATGCTGTTAAAGTGAAAGTGATTACTGAAGATAGTGAAGTTTTTCTGTTTGGCTATGTAACAGAAGCACAGAGTCAGAGAGCAATAGAAATCGCACGTAACGTCTCTGGTGTAAAGCAAGTCATTAATGGGTTCCAGTACGGAAAGACAGAGCCCGTTGAAGTTGACTTACCGAACGATGGTACACAGCCAATTCAAAGTGACACAGACGAAGATAACGAAGAAAATGTTGAAGTATTCACGATAACTCAGTGATTGCTAAAGCATCAACTCAAGTATCAAGCAATAAAAAAGCAGCGGAATCGCTGCTTTTTTTATTTAATAACTCTTAAGCTTGGTTTGCCTTTCGGACGAGGTGCTTCACTTTCGCTGTCACCTGATTCCGAGTCCGCAACTTGAGCGTCATCACTAACCGTAGTAAACGACGGAGATTGCTCTTCTACCATCGTTTCTTCTTCGATATTGGTATAAGCCTCTTCAGGTTCAAACATCGTGCCTGCACCATTTTCACGTGCATAGATAGCTTGAACCGCATAAACAGGCACAATTACCGAGTGCGGACGACCGCTAAAACGAGCATGGAAAGTAATCGCATCATTGCCCAACTCAAGATTACCAACGGCACGAGGGGCAATATTCAGGATAATCTGACCATCTTGAATAAACTCAACAGGTACACGTACACCTGGCATGGTTGCATCAACAACCAAATGAGGAGTTAAGTCATTGTCTACCAGCCAGTCATAAAATGCTCGAAGCATATATGGGCGGCGGGCAGTCATTTTTGCAATATCCATAATGTATCTAAATCGCTTAACGAACTAGACGCATTTCACGTTCAGCTTCAGTCAAAGAAGCAAGGAATGAATCACGTTCAAATACGCGGTTCATGTAAACCTTGATCTCTTTAGAGCCAGGACCAACAAGCTCAATACCAAGTTGAGGTAAACGCCACAACAATGGTGCCAAGTAACAATCGATCAAGCTGAATTCTTCACTCATGAAGTACTCATATTCAGCAAAGATTGGCGCTAGAGTCAGAAGATCGTTACGAAGTTTCGTACGCGCTTTTTCTGATTCTTCAGCGTTACCTTTCATTACTTTTTCAGCTAGTGAGTACCAATTACGTTCGATACGGTACATCATCAAACGGCTGTTACCACGGGCAACAGGGTAAACCGGCATTAGAGGTGGATGAGGAAAACGCTCGTCCAAGTACTCCATGATAATTTTTGAATCGTAAAGCGCAAGCTCACGATCCACAAGAGTTGGCACTGATTTATATGGGTTTAGCTCGATAAGTTCAGCAGGAAGGTTAGCTTCATCAACAAGCTCAACTTCAACACTTACACCTTTTTCAGCCAGTACAATGCGAACCTGATGGCTATACAAATCTGATGCACTTGAGAAAAGAGTCATCACAGAACGTTTATTGGCAGCTACAGCCATGGAGCCCTCCAGTACACTTACAAATAAAAACAATGGAGGCTAAGCCTCCATTGTACAGTCAATTAAAATTGGGAATTAGCACGATATTTTAGCACAATTAATGCACATCACGCCAATACTCTTTCTTAAGCAACACAACGATGATAGTCAGGATGACTAAGAAGCCCATCACCCACCAACCAATTGCGTGACGCTCTAGTTGTACCGGGTCACCAGAGTAAACCAGGAAGTTAACCAGATCACCCACAGCTTTGTCGTATTCGCCTGTGCTTAGTTCGCCAGTACCATCCGTTTCAGTACCAATAACAACTTTAACTTCTTCACCATCAACGTGGTGAGTCTCGTAGACTGGCGTTGGGATACCTTGTAGTTCTTCAAGTACATGTGGCATACCAACACTTGGGAATACAATGTTGTTTACGCCAAACGGACGTGATGGATCCACATAGAACGAACGTAAGTAAGTGTATAACCAATCCGCACCACGAACTCGAGCAACCAGCGTCAAATCTGGCGGTGGAGCACCAAACCAGTTTGCCGCTTGCTTAGGTGGCATAGAGTTAACCATCAGATCACCGATTTTCGCTTCTGGATTGAAAATCAGGTTCTCTTTCATTAAGTCTGTTGGAATTTCCAAATCTGTTGCGACACGCTCATAACGCTGGTACTGCGTAGAGTGACAGCCGAAACAGTAGTTCATGAATAACTTCGCGCCGTTTTGCAGCGAAGCTTTATCCGACAGGTCCACGTGTGCTTTATCAAGCGGCACACTGGCCCCCGCTGCCATCGCTAGAGATGGCAACATAGCAAATAGAATTACAATCCACTTCTTCATTTGAATGTCACCCTCTCTGGTAATGGTTTAGTTGCTTCATTTTTGCTGTAGAAGAACAGCAGTACAAAGAACATGAAGTAACCCAAACTAAAGATTTGTGCTAGTAGTGTGTATGTTGGCGTTGCAGGTAACGCACCCAAAATACCTAGCGCAATGAAGCTGATAGTGAATTGGATAATATTCAACAGATGAAGTTTGCTACGGTAACGGTAAGAACGCACTTTACAACGATCTAACCACGGTAGTACAAACAGAACTGCAATCGAAGCACCCATCAGGATTACGCCCAACAGCTTGTCTGGAACCGCACGCAAGATTGCATAGAACGGTGTGAAGTACCATACAGGCGCGATGTGCGCAGGTGTCTTAAGCGGGTTCGCTGCTTCAAAGTTAGGCGGCTCAAGGAAGTAACCCCCCATTTCTGGGTTGAAGAACAACACGTAACAGAAGAAGAACAAGAAGCCAGCTACACCCACCAAATCTTTTACCGTACCGTAAGGGTGGAACGGAATAGAGTCGATGATGTCGTATTTCTTCGAGTAGTAATCGTGGAACTTGAATTGCGTTTGGTAATCATCGCCCATTGTGCCTTTCGGTAGTTTAGTCTCGATACCGTCAGGGTTGTTTGAGCCAACTTCGTGCAGTGCCAATACGTGAAGTACGATAAGCAGAAGCAGTACGATTGGTAGCGCAATAACGTGAAGCGCGAAGAAACGGTTCAACGTTGCACCAGAGATGATGTAGTCACCACGGATCCAAAGTGTTAGATCGTCGCCAATAACAGGAATCGCACCAAATAGAGAAATGATTACCTGTGCACCCCAGTATGACATCTGACCCCATGGTAATAGGTAACCCATGAAAGCTTCAGCCATAAGAACCAAGAAGATCAACATACCGAAGATCCACAGTAGTTCACGAGGCTTTTGGTACGAACCGTAGATCAGACCACGGAACATGTGTAGGTATACAACCACGAAGAATGCTGAAGCACCGGTAGAGTGCATGTATCGCAACAACCAACCGTACTCAACATCACGCATGATGTATTCGATAGAAGCAAATGCACCTTCGCCAGAAGGAACGTAGTTCATCGTTAACCAAATACCCGTTAGGATTTGGTTGACAAGAACCAACATAGCCAGAGAACCAAAAAGGTACCAAAAGTTGAAGTTCTTCGGCATTGGGTATTCAGATAAATGCTTTTTATAAGCATTCATGGCTGGAATACGTTTTTCTACCCAGTCTAACATTGCTTGCATTATGCATCCCCCTCATCAACACCAACTATGAGCTTCGTGTCACTCAGATACATGTGCTTAGGAATCACAAGGTTCAACGGCGCAGGAACACCCTGGAACACTCGGCCAGCCATATCAAACTTAGAGCCATGACATGGACAGAAGAAGCCAGATTTCACACCCTGAACTTGCTCTGAGAAAGAATCAGGCAGGTAGCTAGGTGAACAGCCTAAGTGAGTACAGAAACCAACTGCAACAAAGAACTCCGGCTTAATTGAGCGGTACTCATTCTGAGCGTAAGCAGGTTGCTGCTCCATTTCAGACTTAGGATCACGAAGTTTATCGTCGATAGTTTTGAGGTTATCTATCACTTGCTGAGTACGGCGTACAATCCATACAGGTTTACCCTGCCACTCAACACGAACCAATTGGCCCGGTTCGATTTTACTGATATCCACTTCCACCGGTGCACCAGCAGCTTTTGCTTTAGCACTCGGATTCCATGATTTTATAAAAGGAACGGCGACGGCAGCTGCCCCTAACCCACCCACAACTGCCGTTGTAGCGGTTAGAAAACGCCTGCGACCGTTATTTAAAGGCGCGTTGCTCATCCAAACATTCTCCCATTTGCTCCCTTGGATCGTTATTATTCCGCTTATAAGAGCATGGCTAACACATAATGAATTTCGTTATATTTATTGGGAGGAAATGATAAAGAAAACCCTACTTTTTGACAAGATAAAGCTACCTTTTTGTAACATTTGTGAGGCAAATCGCCCGTGTCGTCACAAAAGCAGTAAAATAATAAATGTTTGATGTGATTTGTAACAAGAAAGCGAAAGGAAGAGACACGAAATAACGAGGTTTATCCCTTTTATATTGGTTGTTTTCAGTAAATTAAGTCTGCTGAAGAAGAAATAAAATAGCCGGACTAATGACGAGAGTTATTAAAATTTTGTAGCACATGAAATTAAGAAAAAACTTAATAATGGCTCAGCTAAATATTGCGTGGGTATTAAGTTAGGTCCGGGATAAAAATATCAAATTAATAGCGTATTTTTCAGCCGTATAAAAAACAAAAAGCTCGGCATATAGCCGAGCTTTTGGTGCACAGTATCCAGAATAACTCTGGAAAGCATAATTCCCGTAAGGAAATTAACGCTTAGAGAACTGTGGACGACGACGTGCTTTACGTAGACCAACTTTCTTACGTTCAACGCAACGAGCGTCACGAGTAACGTAACCAGCTGCACGTAGAGCAGGACGTAGAGACTCATCGTATTCCATAAGCGCGCGAGTGATACCGTGACGGATAGCACCAGCTTGACCAGAAATACCGCCGCCTTTAACTGTTACGTAAAGGTCTAGCTTGTCAGTTAGTTCAACTAGCTCTAGAGGTTGTTGTACAACCATGCGTGCTGTTGGACGACCGAAGTATTCGTCAAGGTTACGCTTGTTTACTACAATGTTGCCGCTGCCTGGTTTGATGAAAACACGCGCAGCTGAGCTTTTGCGACGGCCAGTGCCGTAGTATTGATTCTCTGCCATTTTCGAAATCCCCAATTAGATGTCTAGTACTTGTGGTTGTTGAGCAACATGGTTGTGCTCAGCGCCTGCGTAAACTTTAAGCTTACGGTACATAGCACGGCCTAGAGGACCACGTGGAAGCATGCCTTTAACTGCAAGCTCAAGAACCATCTCAGGTTTACGATCGATCAACTTTTCAAAAGTGATAGATTTTAGACCACCTGGGAACTCAGAGTGACGGTAGTACACTTTGTCTTTAGCTTTGTTACCAGTTACAGCAACTTTCTCAGCGTTGATAACGATGATGTAGTCACCAGCGTCAACGTGAGGAGTGTATTCAGCTTTATGTTTGCCACGTAGGCGAGATGCAATTTCACTTGCTAGACGGCCAAGAGTTTTACCTTCAGCGTCTACAACGTACCAGTCGCGTTTTACAGTTTCTGGTTTAGCAACGAAAGTTTTCATGCTAATAATAACCCGTTAATTAAAATTTAAACTTTAAAGGAACACCCTTTTGGTGCTCCCACACTGTCTAAGAGCCCAGTCATCACCCCTTCGAGTCGGTGGTACTCTCGACCTTCATTGTCGAAATAACTTCGATAATCAGGTCTGCAGTAACGGTGGGTCGCAGGATTATAGAGAAGACCGAAGAAAAAATCACCTTTTTTTGCGCCAAATCACTAATTTTTTCTTCAGTTTTTTTGAAACAAGTAGATTTAAGCCAAATGCTCTCTTGCGAGATACTCATGACTCTGCATCTCAGTTAAACGAGATAGACAGCGCTTAAATTCAAATTCAAGCTGGCCTTGAGTATATAAGCTATCCATCGGCACTTCCGCAGAAATAATGAGCTTAACATGTCGCTCATAAAACTCATCGACCAGAGCAATAAAACGTCTCGCTGCGTCGTCTATTTTGCCGCTCATCTGCACAACATCAGCCAGCAATACGGTGTGATAAATGCGTGAGAGTTCTATGTAATCATTCTGGCTTCGAGTCGTTTGACATAACTGAGCAAAAGAAGCATGCAATACACCGTCGCTGGCTTCGATAACCTCGATATTACGGTGGTTAATTTCTATCTGATGCGCCACGTGCTGCCGCTCACCTGTCAGTTGCTGGTAGTACTTATTCAGGTTAATGGTCGCTTGTTCGTCTAAAGGATGATGATAGATTTCTGCCTGCTCGAGCGTTCTTAAACGGTAATCCACTCCACTGTCGACATTCAAAACATCGCATCGAGCCAAAATCATATCGATTGCAGGCAAGAATCGCGCTCGCTGTAAACCGTTACGGTACAAATTTTGCGGTTCAATATTCGACGTCGCAACTAAGATCATCTGACGCTTAAACATTTCTTGTAGCAATGTAGCCAGAATCATTGCATCGGTAATATCAGAGACAAAGAATTCATCAAAGCACACCACGTCCGCTTCTTTTTTAAACTTGTCAGCCACTTTCGATAATGGGTTTTCAACATCACCCAGTTGCTTCAGTTCATCGTGTACTCGGTACATAAAGCGATGAAAATGCACTCGCATCTTTCTTTCTGTTGGCAACGCATCAAAAAAAGCATCCATCAAATAGGTTTTACCTCGACCGACCCCTCCCCAAAAATACAAACCTTTCGGAGGTTCAGGCAATTCAACCTTTTTACCCATGAGTTTTTGCCATTTGGAAAGTTGAGGTACAGGTGCAGACTGAAAATTGACAATAGCGTGGTAGAGCTTATCCAAAGCAGTTACTGCCTGATGTTGGGCTTCATCACGCTGGAATCCATGTTCTGCTATATCTTTTTGATATCGTTGTAGTGGTGTCATCGCATTAAGTCGTTTTAGAGGTACAAAGGAAAGTGTCACCTCGGGGGCAATGTCTGATTACAGAGAATTAGTTATCAGTCCCCGAAGACATACTGCTATTTTTCTTTATCGGCTGTTCAAGCCATAGTAACATGGACGAGCACCGCGTGTAACTAAGTAGTAAAAGACTTGTTAAAACAAATATAAGGAGCAGTTATGCCTTGGATTCATGCCATTGTGGGTTTGCTGGTCGGTACAATCGTAGGCGTAGTCATTAGTAGACTAACCACACCTGAATACAAAAAACAGAAGTCTGTACAGAAAGAATTAGAGTCGGCGAAGTTTGAACTAGAGCAACAACGCCAAGAGCTCGTTGACCACTTTGCCCAAACCGCAGAAATGTTGGATACCCTAGGTAAAGATTACACCAAGCTGTATCAGCATCTAGCGAAGACGTCTTCAGAACTTTTGCCTAATCTACCTGAGCAAGATAACCCGTTTGATAAGAAGACAGCGATGGCTTCAGAGCAGATCAAAGAAGATCAGCCAAATGTCAACGAACAACCTAAAGACTACGCCAATGGCGCAACAGGTCTTTTAAAAGATCAAGAGAAAGAAGTAATTACAGCACCTGAAGCGGTTACCGCCAAAGCATCATAACACCTCTTATCTCCCCTATCAGGCCGATACAAATCTCATTTTGTATCGGCCCTTTTTGAACTTTTCTGAAACAGCCATCTCTAACTTACTTGTGAACTGCTACCCCTTTTGATTATCCCAACTAATCCCTATATTACTAACAGTTAGGATATTTCTTTTTGGCAGACATGTTTCAAGAGGAGTTATTGGATGAAAAAACCACTGCTTGCACTGACCGTTCTATCTCTAAGTTTGAGTTCTATCTTCACGCCAATCCAGGCGACGGCAGCCTTGCCGCTCAGCATGGATGGTCAGCAACTACCTAGCCTCGCACCAATGCTGGATAAAGTGACCCCAGCGGTAGTCAGCATTGCGGTAGAAGGCAAACAGGTGCAAACCAGCCGTATTCCCGAGCAATTTCAATTTTTCTTTGGCCCAGATTTTCCAATGGAACAAACGCGGGAACGTCCGTTCCGAGGTTTAGGGTCAGGTGTCATCATTGACGCGAACAAAGGTCATATCGTAACGAACTATCACGTAATAAAAGGGGCGGATGAGATTCGAGTACGCTTATATGACGGACGAGAGTATGACGCCGAATTAGTCGGTGGTGACGAAATGGCCGATGTGGCACTGCTCAAATTGGAAAAAGCAAAGAACCTGACACAAATTAAAATTGCCGACTCCGACAAGTTGCGCGTCGGTGACTTTACCGTTGCGATTGGTAACCCGTTTGGTCTGGGTCAAACCGTCACTTCAGGTATTGTGTCAGCACTTGGCCGTAGCGGCTTGAATGTTGAAAACTTCGAGAACTTCATTCAAACCGATGCAGCGATTAACAGCGGCAACTCAGGTGGTGCCTTGGTCAACTTAAATGGTGAGCTGATCGGCATCAACACCGCTATTTTGGGTCCAAATGGTGGTAACGTCGGCATTGGCTTTGCTATTCCTTCCAACATGATGAAAAACCTTACCGAGCAAATTTTAGAGTTTGGTGAAGTGAAACGCGGTATGTTGGGTGTTCAAGGCGGCGAAGTCACGTCGGAGCTAGCAGAGGCACTCGGCTACGAGTCCAGCAAAGGCGCATTTATTGGTCAAGTAGTGCCTGACAGCGCTGCTGATAAAGCGGGTTTGAAAGCAGGTGATATCATCGTTTCCGTGAATGGTAAGTCGATTGACACCTTCTCTGAGCTACGTGCCAAAGTCGCAACATTAGGTGCAGGTAAAAAGATCACGCTCGGTGTGGTGCGTGATGGTAAAAACGAAACCTTTAATGTGACGCTTGGTGAGTCGACCAATATCAAAGCGAAAGCAGAAACCCTGCATGATGGTCTAAAAGGGGCTGAGTTAAGTAACACAAACCCGAGTGACTCCGTTCAAGGTGTGAAGGTGACAAGCGTTGCTGAAAACTCACCTGCAGCTCAATACCAGTTGCAAGAAGGTGACATCATCATCGGAGTGAACCGTCAGCGCGTGAAAAACCTTGCTGAACTTCGAGCGATTGTTGATAAGCAAAAAGGCGTACTCGCACTCAACATTCAGCGCGGAGACCGTACCATTTATCTGGTAATTCGATAACGGTATTGGCCCAAAGGTGGTTAGGTAAAAGTGCTTTGGATACACAACATTCGGTGACAGAGCTCTAATACTTTGACGAACTTTTAGTCGGACAATTAAAAGGACAGCACAATCACGTGCTGTCCTTTTGTTATTTTTCAATGTAATGCTATTCTTCACCTTCTTATGCCACTTTGGCGTTCACACATGGAGAGGATATGCTTAGCTTTTTATTACGTTCTGTCTTTCTAGGCTTGGCAACCGCCGCCGTTGTCCTACTTGCGGTTCCATCTTTACGTAATAACGTAATTCCAGCTGCGCTTGATCCACAACCAAGCAACATCGCCTCTCTTGAACTCTCTTTCAATCAGGCTGTTAGAAAAGCCGCTCCAGCCGTGGTGAATATTTACAGCCGCAAGTATGTAGAAAATGATCGTAGCAAGCTTTCTACACAAGGGCTGGGATCTGGTGTGATTGTCAGTGAGAAAGGCTACATCATTACCAATTACCATGTTGTAGCGCAGGCTGACCAAATCGTCGTAGCACTGCAAGATGGCAGAGCTGCCGCGGCACAACTTGTCGGTACCGACAAACGCACCGATATTGCCGTGCTGCGTGTTGAGGGCACCAATCTACCCGTGATACCTCTTAACTCAGAATACAAACCTCAAGTTGGTGATGTGGTACTGGCCATTGGCAATCCATACAACTTAGGACAAACCACGACCTTTGGTATTATCTCCGCGACGGGACGTTCTTCTATCAGCGACGGACGACAAGCCTTCATTCAAACCGATGCGGCAATCAACGAAGGTAACTCTGGTGGTGCATTGGTTAATACCCAGGGTGAGTTAGTCGGAATTAATACCGCCTCCTTCCAGCAAGCAACCGATTTGGAAACTTACGGCATTTCATTCGCGATTCCGGCACCACTCGCAAGCAAGATCATGCAAAAGATCATTGCGGATGGCCGTGTGATCCGTGGCTATATCGGCATTGATGGTCAAGATATTAATGCGGTCACCGCTCGATTATTGGGTAATCAACATGTCGGTGGCATTGTCGTTCTCGGTATCGACCCTAATGGTCCCGCTAGCGCAGCAGGCTTCGAGAAACAAGACATCATAATTAGTATTGATGGCAATAAAGTTCAGGGACGACAAAGTGTGATGGATATTGTCACCGATTTACGTCCCGGTACGACTGTTGAAGTGGGCATTATTCGTAAAGGCAAAGAGATAACGTTAAAAGTCACTATTGCTGAAGACAAACAAGAAGCATAAAAAAGTCCCAGCCACTGGCTGGGATTTTTGTTTTATTCGCTTTCGCTCGATTCTTCAGTGTTGCTCGACTCACCGAGCTCAACGTCGATTCGAGTCACTCGCTGTAAGCCTCTTGGCAGCAGACTACCTCGACGGCCACGCTCTCCACGGAAATTATCCAAGTCAGTTGGTTTCAAGCCCAGCTTACGCTTGCCAGCATAAAGTGTCAGAGAAGCTCCCTGTGGCAGAGCCATCAGATGAGATAATACTTCTTCACGATCTTTCGCTTTCGCCGCAGGAATGTTGATGATCTTATTCCCTTTACCTTTTGCTAATTGCGGCAGGTCTTTAATCGGGAACAACAACATACGTCCCTGGTTAGTGATCGCCAGAATTTCATCAGAGTCTAAATCTTCAACTTCTTTAGGCGTCATCACTTCCGAGTTCGCAGGTAAGGTGACCAGAGCTTTGCCGCTGCGGTTCTTCGACAACAGATCGGAACCTTTACATACAAAGCCGTAACCCGCGTCAGAACCCACCAGCCATAACTGATCTTCTTCACCCATAATCACCTGGCGAATGCTGCTGCCTGCGGTGATGTTCAGGCGGCCGGTAATTGGCTCACCCTGACTACGAGCAGACGGTAAAGAGTGCGATTCAAGCGAGTAGCTGCGACCATCACTACCAAGGAAAACGGCAGGTTGGTTACTCTTGCCTCGGGCATGCGCCAAGTATTTATCACCAGACTTGTAGTTCAGACCTTCAGCTTCAACTTCGTGGCCTTTCGCGTGACGAATCCAGCCTTTTTCAGACAGAACAACCGTAATCGGTTCACTCGGCACTAGGTCACGCTCAGTTAGCGCTTTCGCTTCTGCACGTTCTACTAGTGGCGAGCGACGATCATCGCCGTATTTCTCTGCATCTGCTTTGATTTCTTTCTTCAGCAATGTATTCAGACGGCGCTCAGAACCTAATAGCAGCTCTAGCTTCTCACGTTCTTTTTCCAGCTCTTCTTGCTCACCACGGATCTTCATCTCTTCCAGTTTGGCAAGATGACGAAGCTTGGTATCCAGAATCGCGTCGGCTTGGATATCGGTGATACCAAAACGCTCCATCAGCACCGCTTTTGGATCGTCTTCAGTACGGATGATCTCAATCACTTCATCAAGGTTCAGGTACGCAACCAACAAACCTTCTAAGATGTGCAGGCGAGCCATCACTTTGTCTAAGCGATATTGCAAACGTCGGCGAACCGTCGTGCGACGGAACTCAATCCACTCCGATAGAATCTGAACCAGACCTTTAACCTGAGGACGGTTATCCAGGCCAATCATGTTCAGGTTAACGCGGTAGCTACGTTCTAGATCAGTAGAAGCGAACAAGTGATTCATCAACATATCGCAATCGACTCGGTTAGAACGAGGAACGATAACGATACGGGTTGGGTTCTCATGATCCGATTCATCACGAAGATCTTCGACCATTGGTAGCTTCTTCGCACGCATTTGGTTTGCGATTTGCTCAAGTAGCTTAGAGCCTGACACTTGGTGCGGAATCGACGTGATGACGATGTCCGAACCTTCTTTATGCCAGACAGCACGCATCTTGATACTGCCGCGTCCGTTACGATAGATCTTTTCAATTTCCGCTTGCGGGGAAATGATCTCAGCTTCCGTTGGGTAATCCGGGCCTTTCACGTACTGCATTACGTCCGGCAGTTCCGCTTTAGGGTTATCAATCAGATGGATTGTTGCGTCAGCTACCTCACGTACGTTATGCGGAGGAATATCCGTCGCCATACCAACCGCGATACCCGTTACGCCGTTAAGCAGGATATGAGGCAGACGTGCTGGCAGCATTTGCGGCTCTTTCATCGTGCCGTCAAAGTTAGGCTGCCATTCAACCGTGCCCTGACCTAGTTCACCCAGTAATACTTCAGCAAACTTAGACAGTTTCGCTTCGGTATAACGCATCGCTGCGAAGGATTTCGGGTCATCCGGCGCACCCCAGTTACCCTGACCGTCAACCAATGGGTAACGGTAAGAAAACGGCTGCGCCATCAATACCATCGCTTCGTAACACGCAGAGTCACCGTGCGGATGGTATTTACCCAGCACGTCACCGACGGTACGTGCTGATTTTTTGTATTTTGCGGATGCCGAGAGACCTAGCTCCGACATCGCGTAGATGATACGTCGTTGAACCGGCTTCAAACCATCGCCAATGTATGGCAATGCACGATCCATAATTACGTACATCGAGTAATTTAGATAAGCGTCTTCGGTGAACTTGCGCATCGGCAACTGTTCAACGCCATCGTAAGTAATTTCTGTAGACATTCGTTAAACCTCTGCCAAATCGCCGTTGTTTTGTAACCAAGAACGACGGTCATCTGCACGCTTCTTACCAAGCAACATGTCCATCATTTCCATGGTCGCTGCAGAGTCGTCAATGGTTAACTGAACCAGACGACGTGTGTTTGGATCCATGGTGGTTTCACGCAGCTGTAATGGGTTCATCTCACCCAGACCTTTGAATCGCTGCACGTTGATTTTGGCTTTCTTCTTCGACAAGCGCTCTAGTACGCCATCTTTTTCATCGTCATCGAGCGCGTAGAACACTTCTTTACCGCAGTCGATTCGGTACAGCGGTGGCATGGCGACATAGATATGGCCCGCTTCCACTAGTGCGCGGAAGTGACGAGTGAATAAGGCGCACAGCAGTGTCGCGATATGAAGACCATCCGAGTCCGCATCGGCAAGAATACAGATCTTGCCGTAACGAAGACCGTCGAGGTTATCGTTGTCAGGATCGATCCCTAAAGCGACGGAAATATCGTGCACTTCTTGTGACGCCAGAACTTGGTCAGCAGATACTTCCCAGGTATTCAGGATTTTACCGCGCAGTGGCATCACTGCCTGGAACTCACGATCACGTGCTTGTTTTGCCGAGCCCCCCGCCGAGTCACCCTCCACGAAGAAGATTTCGGTACGATTTAGGTCTTGCACAGAACAGTCGGTTAACTTACCTGGCAAGGCAGGGCCTGACGCAACTTTCTTACGCACTACTTTTTTGCTCGCACGCATACGACGGTGCGCGTTAGCGATACAAACTTCAGCAAGTTGCTCTGCCAGTTGCGGCTTTTCGTTCAGCCATAAACTGAAGGCATCTTTCACCACGCCTGAAACAAATGCCGCCGTTTGACGAGATGAAAGGCGTTCTTTGGTTTGGCCGGCAAATTGCGGATCTTGGATTTTCACCGATAGCACGTATGAACAACGGTCGAAAACATCATCGCCGGTCAGTTTGACGCCACGTGGAAGCAAGTTACGGAAATCACAGAACTCACGCATTGCATCCAGCAAACCTTGGCGCAGGCCATTTACGTGTGTACCGCCCTGAGCCGTAGGGATCAGGTTGACGTAACTTTCGGTGATCATCTCGCCGCCTTCTGGCTGCCAGATCACGGCCCAGTTTGCGGCTTCAGTTTCTGCAGAGAATTCACCAGTAAACGGTTCTTCTGGCAGAACGGTGTATCCTTTAACGCCTTCAGCCAGATAGTCTTTTAAACCATCCTCGTAGTGCCACTTGTAGTCTTTGTTGTTCACTTTGTCTGTGAACGTGATTTCTAATCCCGGACAAAGAACCGCTTTCGCACGTAGGTTATTGACCAGGCGCGTCACAGAAAAGTTTGCAGAGTCAAAGTACTTCGCTTCTGGCCAGAAGTGCACACTAGTACCACGATTACGGCGGCCACATGTGCCGGTTACGGTTAGATCCGAAACTTTATCACCGTGCTCAAAGGCAATCTCATAGACCTGACCATCACGGCGAACGGTCACTTCAACACGCTTAGACAACGCGTTTACTACCGAAATACCTACCCCGTGGAGACCACCGGAGAATTGGTAGTTTTTGTTCGAGAATTTACCACCCGCGTGAAGCTTACATAAGATCAGCTCAACACCAGAGACTTTCTCTTCTGGGTGGATATCAACAGGCATGCCTCGACCATCATCGATCACTTCAAGTGATTGGTCAGCATGTAGGATGACTTGTACTTTTGAGGCATGTCCGGCTAGCGCTTCATCGACACTGTTATCGATAACTTCTTGGCCCAGGTGGTTCGGGCGCGCTGTATCCGTATACATCCCTGGTCGGCGACGTACTGGCTCTAAGCCATTCAGTACTTCAATGGCCCCAGCATTATATTGTTCAGTCATAATACGGAATTGTTCTCAAAGTTTATTTGTTACCTGCAAAACACAGTTCAGAATGTGTTTTCTCAGGAAACGAAAAAGCCACCCTGTTAGTATCTTTAAATGTTTGTAAATCTGATACATAACAAAGTAGCCAGAGTCTATGACCCTTAAGATCTTTCAGCAAAATATAGTCGGAAAGCAAACCGCCTATGTCAAGCAACGGTTGGATATATCAGCAAAAACTATGAGCGTATTCCAATCGTTCCTATCCATTACAGTTCTAGAAATTCGATAATCTTTGCAGGATAACGCTCAAAGCCTACAAAACTGTGATCACCGCCTTGTTCTACCGTTTGCTTGGATTGCGCAAACTTATTTACCGCCTGGCGATAGTCCAGAACCTCGTCTTCGGTTTGCTGCAGAAGCCAAAACGCGTCTGGCGATGCGATGCTTTGTACATCAAGAGCTTTCAACTCGTCAATATGGCAAGTCTCAAGTGTATAAGTTTCATTCGTGTAGGGGTTAGTTTGTTCACCTAAATAGTCGACTAGCAACTCATAAGGTTTGACGGCCGGATTGACCACTACAGCTTTGAATCCAAACTGGCTGTTCAACCAAGTAGACATAAAGCCTCCTAACGAACTGCCTACTAATCCAATCCGGTAATCATTTTGATATTGCTCGACGATGTCCAGTAACAGTTGAGCGGCTAGTTGCGGAAAACACGGCAACTGCGGAATGATCACTTTGATGTCCGGGCGATGCTGCTGACAATACTCTCTCATCAGATTCGCTTTCATTGAGAGTGGTGAGCTATTAAAACCGTGGATGTACAGCAATAATGAAGGTTTCATCATAAAAGTCTCACATAAAAAGAAAGCCCGAACATAATGTTCGGGCAGGATTAGTATCCGTTCGAGGAGAAATCTGGTTGGAACTGACCTTCCGGCAATCGATTAACCTGGGTCGTAATCTCGCCAGTCGCATGCAGCTCTAATTCTCGCCAGCCTGGCGAAGTGGTATCTAATGCAAAGTCATCTGAGTTAGGCTTGAATTGCACACACGTAGAAGGTGTCGCCATGACTCGAATGCCTTGATGTAGCACATTCATATCTTGATGAACATGCCCGCACAGAATCCCTTTAACACCATCAAAACGTTCGACAATCTGCCAGAATGCTTCTGCATCTTTCAGAGTGTGCTGGTCTAGCCACGCGCTACCAACAAGAATTGGGTGGTGATGCAATAATACCAGCGTATAACGCTCAGGGTACTCGGCTAATTTTTCTTCAAGCAATGCCAGCTGCTTATCGCTTAAACGACCGTGCGGAACGCCGACTACTTGAGAATCAAGCAGGATCACTTGCCACTTATCACCAAGCAACACATGCTCCGTCGCTTTGATCTGTTGTGATGGAAGTACACTGCCCATATTGGGTTTGTAGTCATGATTGCCCGGCAGCCAGAAACAATCTTTCTCGAGTGGCGCAATACCTGCGGCGAATCGTTGATACGATCCCGCGCTGTGATCTTGCGAAATATCCCCGGTTGCTAAAATGTAATCAAACCCCACTTCGCGGCGCAAAACCTCATCAACCACAGCAGAAAAGCTGTCGGCCGTTTTTACGCTCAGCAAACTTCCCTCATCTGCCTCAAACAGATGAGTATCCGTGATTTGTAAAAGTTTGATGCTGTCACTAGATGATTGCAAAATGAAAACCTGATTCGTCCACTATATTGTTATTTGTTATTTTCCTTTAGCGACGTGACGAGCAATTGAAGGCAAGTGGTGTTCTACTGATTCCACTTCTTAAACAAAACGTCAGCCATTCACCAAGGAACGTGTTTAGTTGATGCTTTTCATCTCGTTGCATCAATTTGTCGTTGGGATAATCATATTTAGCTTTGATACGAGAGAAGTCTCCGCTTGAGCATACTTCCGCTACTCTCGCATCGTGGTAAAGCCTGACAGACATTGTCGGTAAAGGAAACACTGGTGTTTCATCACTCTGACATATCTCAACAACTGTGGTGTATTTTGTGACTTCATTCACGGTCAATTGATAAACCATATGCGCGGCTTGATAACAGCGCACGTCACCAACCTCAGCAGAGACAGGCAGCAGGGCATTTAATTTAGCGTAATTGGTCTCATAGGTTCTCATTAGACCCGCTAAATCAACATGATATCGCTGTTTTTCAGCTATCTGCGCCATTACTTACTCTCCACCGTTATGGGGGCTTACCCACTGTGATTTCAACTCAAGATGGTTTAATTGCAACCATTGCACTGCAATAATTGAAGCAGCATTTTCAAGTTTTCCATCTTTCACCCATTGATATGCTTCTTCACGGCTGATGACGTGAACTCGAATATCTTCATCTTCATAGTCTAAACCATGAATGCCTTCCGCTTTAGAAGCATCGACTTCTCCGACAAAAATATCCAACTTTTCTGAGCATCCGCCTGAAGAGGGATAGTAAGACGTCATCGGAATCACTCGCCCCACCTCAAGCCCCGCCTCTTCGTGAGCTTCGCGGCGGATCACATCTTCAACGGACTCATCTCGATCAATCATGCCGGCAACAATTTCAAGCTGCCAAGGATGATCGTGTTCTAATGCACCAACTCGTATCTGTTCAATGATAACAACCTGATCCTTTATTGGATCATAAGGCAACATCGCCGCAGCGTGTCCACGTTCGAACATTTCTCGCTCAACAACATCACTCCAACCACCAGCAAAGAGCCGATGTTTGAAACGGTACTTCACCATTTTAAAGAAGCCCTTGAAGAGGGTCTCTTTCGAGATGATTTCCACATCTTGTGAAGTAAACTCGTCTTGTCGCTTGTCACACTGTTGCATTAAACACCTCTCTGAGTGAATCTTGTAGTGTACTCATTGTTAATCACTTGCTCAAAGGACTTGGCTCAACTTTTTGTATAATAGTTATAATTTATTTTAAGTATTGTACAAATTTTTATTGCACAACTGGATAATTACGTGTAAAAAAATGCAAAGTTTAGAGTAAATATCGTCCAAATTGAGTTAAACTACTGAGAATTAACCAATCTATTGACCGCGGGAATAGAAAATGAAAAAATTGCTTCCACTTTTTATCAGTGCAGCGCTAGGTAGCATAAGCGTATCGGCTTATGCGGACTCATTAGCTGACATCTACGACTTAGCAAAACAAAACGATCCACAATTGCTTAGCGTAGCAGCACAGCGTGACCAAGCTTTCGAAGCAATCACCTCAAGCCGTAGTGCCCTTCTACCACAAATCAACTTAACAGCGGGATACGATGTAATCCGCGGTGATATCGATTACGATTCGGCGGGTAAAACGACTTATGATAAGAATGACCTGACCGCTGGTATCAACTTCACTCAAGAACTTTACAACCGCGCATCTTGGATTACGTTAGACACGGCAGAGAAAACAGCTCGTCAAGCAGACGCCACTTATGCGGCAACACAACAAAGTTTGATCCTTCGAGTGTCGCAAGCTTACTTTGAAGTACTACGTGCTCAGGATAACCTAGTGTTTGTCCGTGCCGAAAAAGCCGCTGTTGGCCGCCAACTTGAGCAAACTAAACAACGTTTTGAAGTGGGCCTTTCTGCTATCACCGACGTACATGATGCACAAGCTCAATACGATGCAGTACTTGCTGATGAAGTATTGGCAGAAAACGATCTGATCAACAGCTACGAATCATTGCGTGAAATCACCGGTCAGGAACACAAAAATCTGAACGTGCTTGATACAGCTCGCTTCTCTGCAAGCCGCTCGGATAGTCCTGCTGAAGACCTAATTGAAATTGCAAAAGAGCAAAACCTAAGTTTGCTGTCTTCTCGCATTTCACAGGATATCGCTCGTGACAACATTTCCCTGGCTAGTTCTGGTCACTTACCAACGTTGAGCTTGGACGGTGGTTACAACTATTCTGACCGTGGACAGAGTTCAGCTGACTATGATCTTGACGCATTGAGCGTGGGTATTAACCTATCGGTTCCTCTATACACAGGCGGTAACGTAACTTCGCAAACTAAACAAGCTGAGTACGCTTATGTTGCTGCAAGTGAAGATCTCGAAGCTCAGTACCGTAGCGTAGTGAAAGATGTTCGCGCACAAAACAACAACATCAACGCATCAATCGGTGCATTGAAAGCTTACGAGCAATCTGTAGTTTCTGCTCGCTCTGCACTAGAGGCGACAGAAGCAGGTTTTGATGTTGGTACTCGTACGATTGTTGACGTACTGGACGCGACTCGCCGCTTATACGATGCAAACCGCAACCTATCTAATGCTCGTTACGACTACATCATCAGTGGTCTTCAACTGCGTCAGGCGGTAGGTACACTGAATGAGCAAGACATTCTAAATATCGATGCGGGTCTGAAAGCTGTAAACTAATCAGTAAACAAGACAAGCAAAACGCCAGTTGCTAAACAACTGGCGTTTTTTATTGCCTGTAAAAAACAACGGAAGATTAGGTATCGCAGGCAGATGCAAAAAAGGCCACCTTAGGCAGCCTTCTCATTACGATTTAATTTAGATGTAAAAGGGTTTACCCTTTGCCACCTTTAATCGCATTAATAATTTCACTAGTTGAACAACCATCTTCAAAGTTCAGTACGCGAACTTCACCGCCAGCAGCAATCACCTCTTTGCCACCTGCAATCTCTTCTGGTTTGTAGTCTCCGCCTTTCACCAATAAGCTTGGCAGAACTTCTGAGATCAAGCGTTGCGGCGTATCTTCACTAAATGGCACCACCCAATCAACTGCACCCAAACCAGCCAATACCGCCATACGACGATCGGTTGGGTTTACCGGACGGCCAGGACCTTTAAGACGCTTAACCGACTCGTCAGTGTTCACGGCTACGATTAGGCGATCGCCCAATTCAGCCGCATGGTTTAAGTAAGACACATGGCCTGCGTGAAGAATGTCAAAACAGCCATTGGTCATCACAACCTTCTCGCCTTTAGCACGTGCTTTCTTCACCGCTTCGATCAAAGCTTTTTCTGAAATCACACCAAAGTCGGTATCTTTACTACCATGTACCGCTTCAGCCAGTTCAATTTCAGACAAGGTTGATGTTCCTAGTTTACCAACCACAACACCAGCAGCCGCATTCGCTAGAGCACACGCTTCTTCAAATGATTTACCCGCAGCAACTGAAGCCGCCAGTACAGAAATAACGGTGTCACCTGCACCCGTTACGTCATACACTTCTTTTGCTTGTGTTGGCAGGTGGAACGGTTCCGCACCTCGGCGAATTAACGTCATACCATGTTCACTTCGGGTAACCAGCAGCGCATCAAAGTCAAACTCTTCCACAAGCGCCAGCGCTTTTTCCACCAGCTCCTGATCAGACTTCACTTTGCCAACCACATCTTCGAACTCTTTCATATTTGGCGTCAGAAGTGTCGCACCACGATAGCGTTCAAAGTCGGCACCTTTTGGATCGATGAATACAGGAACGTTGGCAGCGCGCGCTTTCTGAATGTACGCCTGTACATGTTCAAGAGAGCCTTTTGCGTAATCTGACATGATCACTGCTTTGACAGTTGGCAGAGCAGAATCCATGCGCGTAAGCACAGGTTCTGGGTCTGTATTTTCGAACTTGTCTTCGAAGTCCAGACGAATCAACTGCTGACCGCGGCTCATTACACGTAACTTAGTGATCGTTGGGTACTCTGGTAGCGGCACAAAGTCACATTTTACTTTGAGCGAGCTGAGTTTTTCTGTCAGAACTTTTGCAGGTTCATCCATTCCTGTCAGACCAACAATGTGAGCGTGACCACCCAATGACGCGATGTTCATCGCAACGTTTGCAGCACCACCCGGACGCTCTTCATTGTTTTCTACTTTTACAACAGGAACTGGCGCTTCCGGTGAGATACGTCCAGTTGGGCCATACCAGTAACGATCTAGCATGACATCACCGATGATAAGCACACCAGCGTTGTTGTAATCAGGTAGAATTGGTTTCATTATTGGTCTCCAAAAATTAAATCGTGCAGAGTTTACCACAGCGCTTGGCGTGGCTAAATAACTCGCCTTAACTGAACCACTGATTCCATGCCTGTTTCACCCACTCTCTTTCCGCAACAAATTTATTCTCGGCAACATCAGCGTCCAGATTGAGTAAGTTTCTATGGTGTATCTCATTACGCATGGAGGTATAGGCGTTTATCAGCTGCATCGCTTGGTCTTCGTCCATCACCTGTTGTGCAATTAGCGTTTCAAAAATTCGTACGTTATCGCACCAACGCGTAAGTTTAGGTTTATCATGGCTGTAGTTGAGCACCAGATACTGAGCAAGGAACTCAATGTCGGTGATGCCGCCAACATCTTGTTTAAGCATAAAACGTCCGGTTTTCTTTCCACCGAGATGATCGCGCATTTTCTCACGCATCTCGACGACTTCTTTTTTGAGTGTCGCTTGGTCGCGCGATTTACACAGCACATCATGTCGAGTGTTATGGAAAGCGATAGCCAAAGGTTCGTCTCCATAGATCATTCGGGCACGAACCAAAGCTTGGTGTTCCCATGTCCAGGCTTCCTGATGCTGATATTCGTCAAATGCGTCAGTAGGACTCACCAGTAAACCCGAGGCTCCAGACGGACGTAAGCGAGTGTCCACTTCGTACAGAATCCCTGATGCGGTGCGGGTTGAGAAAATATGGATAATGCGCTGTGCTAAACGAAGATAGAACTGGCGACCATCGATTTCTTTCTTACCATCAGTGTATACGCTGACCGGACAGTCATGCATAAATACGATGTCCAAATCAGAGTTGTAACCCAACTCCCAGCCGCCAACTTTTCCATAGCCAATAACCGCAAACCCTCGGCCTTCACGATCTTTAACATGGGTAGGCTCACCGTACTTTTCTGACACCTGCAACCAGGCCTGACTGACAACCGCTTCCACGATGGCTTCTGCCAGATAAGTTAAGTGGTCACTCACTTTCATGACAGGCAAAGCACCAGCAATGTCTGCCGCTGCAATACGCAGAATACAAATTTGCTTGAATTGACGCAGTGCTTCCATCTGCTGTTCCATGTCATCTTCTGGAATTCGCGCCAGAAAATCACGCAGCTCAGTTCGGTAACTGTCTAAAGGAATCGGATTATACAGTTGCTGCGGATCAATCAGTTCATCAAGCAGGATTGGATAACGCGATAACTGCTCCGAAATCATCGGACTTGCCGTACACAACCTCACTAGTTGCACCAGAGCAGCCGGGTGTTCATCCAATAACTCTAAGTACGTGGTTCGGGTACAGATTTTGTGCAGCAAGTGCAACACTCTAGGTAAACCAAATTGGGCGTCTGGATGCGCGAAAACCGCATCGAAGACTTTAGGCATCAGTCTGTTGAGCACTTCTCGACCGCGTGGACCCAGTGTTTTCTTGGCAATGTCTTGCTTGAAATCGATAATGGTTTTTGCGCAGGAGGAAAAATCTTCCACCTGAATATCTTGTTGTAGGATATGCTCTAGTACATCTTGCTTTTTAGCCATATCCCATAGCTCATGGAAATGGCGCGCAACATTACTGCCTTCATCTTCTTCGTCATCGCCAATCAAAGAATCGAATACCTGATGAACCTTGCCCATGTGCAGCTGAGTCTGAGTGATCAACTCATCCCAGGAGTCAAATCGCATTGCAGTCGCCAGTTTCATGCGCTCAATCTCGCAGTCTGGCAGTGTCTGCGTCTGCTTGTCCGCCATGGCTTGCAGTAAGTTCTCTAGTTGACGCAAATACTTATACGCAGCTTCCAGACTTTGTACGTCTTGTGGTGTTAGCAAGGCAAGCTCTTCAATCCCTCGCAGGGTTTCCAACAAGCCTCGATTACGCAGAGAAGGCTCGCGTCCGCCTCGGATAAGCTGAAATACCTGAGCGATAAATTCAATTTCACGAATACCGCCCGCCCCCAGCTTGATGTTGTTATTCAGCCCACGACGACGCACTTCGCTGCTTATCATCGACTTCATACGGCGTAAGGACTGAATCGCACTGAAGTCGATATAACGTCGGAACACAAATGGACGCAACATCTTACGCAGCTCCTGATACTGTGGGTACATTTCGCATCCCATCACACGAGCTTTAACCATTGCATAGCGTTCCCAGTCGCGGCCTTGTTCCTGATAATAGTCTTCCAGCGCCGCATAGCTCATCACCAAGGGACCACTTTCACCAAATGGACGTAAACGCATGTCAACGCGGTAGCAGAAGCCATCAAAGGTTTGCTGGTCTAATGCTTTAATAATGCGCTGGCCAAGGCGGGTAAAGAATTGCGCATTGGAAATGATGCGGCGCGCACCCTGAGTTTCACCGTTATCTGGATAGGTAAAAATAAGATCAATATCGGAAGAGAAGTTCAGCTCGCCACCACCAAGCTTACCCATACCAATGACTAGCATCGGTTGAGCTTCACCTTCAGCATTGGTTGGTGTCCCCCACTCTTTACAACAAGCCTGATATTGCCATTGGTAAGTTTCGAAGATCAGCGCCTCTGCCAGTTGAGAAAGGTGACTCAGTGACTCTTCTAGTGTCCAGGCATGAAGGAAATCTTTCCACGCAATATAAACCATCTCACGATTACGGAACTGACGTAATACACGATGGCCTGACACTTCATCCTGACAATCTGCCAATAACTCCGCGAGTCTTGTTCGGTAAGACGCTTGTCGGCTCGCTTCCGCCACCATCTCAGGCAAGTCCTGAGCGAGCTTTTCATCTCGATGAATAGTTTCGGTTATGAACTGGCTCAGGCCAGATACATAGTAAAATTGCTCTGCGATTTCACTTGGCCACAATTGAAAGTAGCCAGCTTGCTGAGCATTTTGAACGGCAGATTCAGCGACAGAAATCAAAGACGAAGGCAGCTGCATTTTTCTTCCTTGTGAAAAGCACGATGAATGAGCTTTAAGTTATACCAGAGTTGCAGCAAATAAAAACGCCCACAAAAGGTTTGTGGGCGTATTATCAAAAGCTATATGCATTAAACACTGAAAGACTTGATTTTCTTGTCTAATTCTCCAGCGTTATTTTGCATGGTTTCAGACGTTTCCAGTAACTCGGTCACCACAATCACAGATGCTTCAACCAGCTCTCTTACGTTAGTCAGGTTTTGGCTCATTTCCTCTGCGACACTGCTTTGCTGACCAGAAGCCGTGGCGATTTGGAAGTTCATATCGTTAATTTGAGTAACTTGAGTGACGATGCCATCCAACTCTGTGCCAGCATTTGAGACCAGTTCATTCCCCTCCGCGGCCTCAACCACGCTTTTCTCCATCAGTTCAACGGCTGATTCTGCGCTGGTTTGCAGGTGAGTAATCATTTCCTGAATCTCTATCGTCGCCTGCTGCGTGCGCTGTGCTAAGTTGCGAACTTCATCTGCGACTACCGCAAAACCGCGTCCCGCTTCACCCGCTCGTGCGGCTTCAATCGCAGCGTTAAGTGCCAATAGGTTGGTCTGTTCAGAAATGCCCTGAATGGTTCCTACAACACTGCCAATCGCTTCCACGCGTTCTTCCACCTGATTAACAGCCTGAGCAGAAGAGGCAATGTCCTTAGAAAGTTCACTCATCTTAGCGACAGTGCTCTGTAAGAATTGTTGACCAGAAACCGCTTGAGACGACGCCTGTTCGGTGAGAATCGATGCCTGCTGGGCATGTTCTGCCACCGTTTGAACCGTAGAAGACATTTCACTCATGGCGGTCGCAAGCTGGTCTATTTCATTGAACTCTTCCTGAGCCGACTCTTTGGTTTCTGACATGCTTATTGTCATCACTTCAGTCAGCGCAGAGAGCTCATCTGAGGCGTTGATTTGCATTTGGATTACGTCATGCAATTGGCGACGTGTTTTTTCCAGCTCGCGTGCCACGTCTCCGTATTCATCCTTACAATCCATACCAAATGGTACCGATAAGTTTTTGCTCGCCATCAGTTTTATCGCATCATTCAGGTATTGAGTTTGACGTAACATGACACGTGCTGCGGCTAACAACAAAACAACAAAGACAATGATGAGCAGCGCTGTCTGCCAAACAACCTGAGTCAGGTAGGCCTCATAATGCTGCTGAGCAATATCCGTATTCTGCGTCGCAGCCAACAATGAATCGTAAAACGTGTTGGCATCCCAAAGTTGCTTTGCCACAATCAAAATAGTACTGAAGACCATCAACATGACCATCTTTGGTACCAGTCGAATGTCGGATATGACTCTTTCCCACGGCTTAAATGCCAGTTTTTCCATTGTCAGTTCTCCACCGAGTCTTATATAGTTTTTGTCATTCTGTTACGCGAATTAATTCGAGATTTGTATGAAAAACAACGATATCAAAGACAGCACCCGCCCAATGGGACTTTTGTCATTAGTCCTGTCCTTTCTGGCATTATTTGTGACCTCAGGTCTGTTATTTTTTTCGATCGATCGCGAAACCCGTCAAGTACTTATCGGTCTCGACTTCATAATCTGTAGTATTTTTCTCTTACAACTAACCATTGATTTGATCCGCGCCACAAATCGGTGGAACTTCCTCAAACTACACTGGATAGATTTTGTGGCCAGTATCCCAATGATCGAGCCACTACGCTTTGCCAGAGTTTTCCATATTTTGCGCATGGTACTGGTACTGCGCTCTTCTAGATTCATTCTCCATCAACTCAAAGAGAACCGCCGAGAAACAACCGTTGCGTCCATTCTGTTACTAATGGTGATTTTAATAACTCTGGGCTCCAGCACGATGCTGTTCATTGAAGCCAAAGATCCTGCAGCCAATATTCGGACAGGGGCCGACGCTTTGTGGTGGGTGTTTGTCACTATCTCTACCGTAGGATATGGGGACCATTATCCGGTAACCAGTGGTGGCAAATTTCTCGCCGTAGTGATCATTGTTTGTGGTGTGGGGATCTTTGGCATGATCTCAGGTTTGGTCACGTCAATCGTGACGGCTCCAACGAAGAAAGAAGATCATCGAACCAAGCATACAGAGCATATGTTGAACAAACTCGTTGAACAGCAGGAAACGATCCTTAATCGGATAAATGAGCTTGAACTGCGACAACAAGAGCAACAGAGCCAAAAAGAAAAATAGGGCCTGGAGGCCCTAATTGTATTCAATACGCAGTTGATGAGGTGCTATCACTCTCGCCAGTAAGGCTGTGTCTCAACGCTGATGGCTCGGGTTTGATCCATAGCGTGTAGGATAGAGCGCTCTTGACGGTGCAGCCATCGTTCTAGCTGCTCTTTTTCATCGGCTTGCAGCATGTCCACCAGCGGCAACAAATGATTCAGCATCAACAAATCATCGATACCATGAACCAGATCCGCCCATGGAAGACGGAAGCTATTACGCTCGTCGCTGTTATACAGGCTCGCGAATCCGATTCCGGTGTAGAGATTGCGAAGTAAGCGATAACGCTGGTCAACATAATCCTGCGCAGACAAATCACGCTCTGCGGGGAACGCTTCCATCAGCTCAGCCCAAGTGCGATCCAGTTGCGTGACAGAAAATGGCAAGATGTTGCTCGCCATTTTTTCTCGTGCTTTTTCATCCAAAAATGGCTGCCAGCCACGAGCAAGGATCCAACGGCTCAGATCAAGCAATAAACCGGTGTAACGAGCTGAACTTAATAGCTCTAGCACTTCTTCACGGCTTGGGAGTTCTTGCAGTTGCTGGGTTAGCTCCGAAACCAAGAACTTGCGGGCATCAAGCTTACGCAACACGTTACCTTTGTCATCCAGTAACTCTTCAAGGTGAGCATGTTCGTCTAACCATGTAAGCTCTTCTTCCAACCATTTTAGTTCCTGACGCAGAATAGCACTGGCTCGACGTGGGACAACGCCACCAAATATGGTTAAGGTCTGACGAATAAATCGAAGCGCATTGCTGATTTCGCGAAGTGCTTCGACACAATCACGTTCAGAATAGATTTGCTCATGGTAGTGCCAGTGGGACAACGCGTGCTCTAACGAGTTGATCAGACAATATTCCACGGTGTCTGTGCTGCGGCTGTCGACTAACGCCAGCGGTTTTACCTCATCACCCGTGTATCCGGTTGCCAAGCGATAGCCTTTGGCCGCTTTGCTTAAATTCCCGAGACGCATGCCACCTTGCTCGCAAAAGCTACGCGCCAATGTAAACAGAGCATCGGTTTGTCCCGATTTGAGTTCTAGTTCGACTTCGCAAATCGGCTCTTGTCTGTCTTCTCCATCATCACCTTTCGCGATAACCATACCTTGGTCAAAGGCGACTTCAACCTGGCTGCCATCAGGCATACCAATTAGCCACTGCTCGCGAGTGAAATTAGTCGAAAATAACGGAGTGAGTTCGGATTGTAAGGTCTCGACATCTTTGCCAGCAGGCCAGATATCAGAAGGATGAAGTGTGAGATCGGGCTCATCGCTCGTGTGCTCAGCATTGTATTCTGGTCTTTGGTGTAAACCAGCGACGACGCGTCCTGCGGTTTTCACTGTTTGAACAAATACATCATCAAAACGGCGAATTCTTAAACCAATGTCATGCTTTCTTAACCATTTATCGGCAGTATCAAAGTAGGTGTTACCCAAGTCACGACAACTATGCTGAAGTACTTTTGTCTCAGAAATTTTTTCCTTTAAAGTTTCTGAAAATTCAGGAGAAACAAAAAACTTCAGTTCTATTTCGGTTTCCATAGCTATACCTTTCAAAGCAGATAGAAACAGGATATTGCGTATTTTCTTACACGGCAAGAAAGAAATATCACTCGAATGATGATCTAAAACAGTTTTAAAGAGCGATTTAATGCGTTAACATGCGCGCCTTTATAGCCATCGCTCAACATTTCGCCAAGACCAAAGAAATGGTGTATGTTTTTTTTAGGTTATAGTTATTAGGTTGAATGACCATGCCAGTAAATACAATTATGGGGTTATTTGCAAAGTCCCCTATTAAGCCTTTGCAACGCCACGTTGTGTGTGTCAACGAATGTTGTTCACACCTGGTGAAGTTCTTTGAAGTTTCTTCAAAGGGAGACTGGGAAAAAGCAGCAGAGATCCGTGCTCAAATTTCTCACCTTGAGAAAGAAGCGGATGTTCTGAAACGTGAAATCCGTCTAAAACTGCCTCGCGGTTTGTTTATGCCAGTAGACCGTACTGACATGCTTGAGCTTCTGACTCAACAAGACAAACTTGCCAACTTGGCGAAAGACATTGCTGGCCGTGTATATGGTCGTCAACTCGTCATTCCTGAGGCTCTCCAGCCAAATTTCCTCGCTTACGTTCAACGTTGTCTTGACGCGGCTAATCAGGCGCAAAAGGTAATTAATGAACTTGATGAACTATTAGAAACAGGCTTTAAAGGCCGTGAAGTAACACTCGTTGCTGAAATGATTCATCAGTTAGACGTCATCGAAGATGATACCGATGCTATGCAGATTGAACTTCGTCAACAATTGATGGCGATTGAATCTGACATGAACCCTATCGATGTCATGTTCTTGTATAAGATTCTTGAATGGGTAGGTGGTATTGCCGACCAAGCGCAGCGCGTAGGTGCTCGTTTGGAAGTCATGCTATCTCGATCTTAAAACATAAGTTAACGACATAACGAAGAGCATAATACACACGTGTCATAAGGACGATGACTGTTTTCATCGTCTTTCGATTTGGCGCGCGTAAAATTTTGTTCCGCTTGTTATAAAACAACTAGGTATTACGATGGATATCCTTGCGAACTACGGCACTGTCCTGATTATTGTTGCAGCGATTTTTGGTTTCATGATGGCGATTGGTATTGGCGCGAACGACGTTGCCAATGCGATGGGTACATCGGTAGGTTCAAAAGCGCTAACCGTAAAACAAGCTATCATCATTGCGATGATCTTTGAATTTGCGGGTGCATATCTTGCAGGCGGTGAAGTAACCGACACTATCCGTAAAGGTGTTATCGAAACATCTCTATTTGCTCACCAACCTGACGTTCTTGTCTTCGGTATGATGTCTGCGCTACTTGCTGCCGGCACATGGCTACTGCTAGCGTCTTACATGGGCTGGCCAGTATCAACCACTCACTCTATCATCGGTGCGATCATCGGTTTTGCGTGCGTATCTGTAGGTACAGAAGCCGTGGACTGGGGCAGCGTTCAGGGCATTGTGGGTAGTTGGATCATTACTCCAGTTATCTCCGGCTTCTTTGCATACGTGATTTTTGTCAGCGCACAACGCCTGATTTTTGATACAGAAAATCCGCTATTTAATGCAAAACGCTTTGTGCCTGTTTACATGTTTATCACCACAATGGTGATTGCACTGGTTACTATCAAAAAAGGTCTTAAGCACGTTGGTCTTCACCTGAGCAACGGTGAAGCCTGGATGTGGGCGGCTGCGGTATCGGCAATTGTAATGGCTGGGGGCTACTTCTACATTCAGAAGAAATTTGCTAACCGCGAAGATGACCACAGCTTCTCAGGTGTTGAAGGCATCTTCAGTGTGCTAATGGTTATCACAGCTTGTGCGATGGCATTTGCACACGGTTCTAACGACGTAGCAAACGCGATTGGCCCTCTTTCAGCGGTAGTATCAACTGTTGAGCACATGGGTGAAATCACATCTAAGAGCACAATCGCATGGTGGATTCTTCCACTAGGTGGTATAGGTATCGTTGTGGGCCTTGCGACTCTGGGCCACAAAGTAATGGCAACCGTTGGTACAGGTATTACTGAACTAACACCAAGCCGTGGCTTTGCAGCGCAGCTAGCGACGGCATGTACCGTTGTTCTGGCATCTGGTACAGGTCTGCCAATTTCAACCACTCAAACACTGGTTGGTGCGGTTCTGGGTGTAGGTTTTGCTCGCGGTATTGCAGCACTAAACCTAGGTGTGGTTCGTAACATCGTTGCTTCATGGATTGTTACTCTACCAGCTGGTGCACTATTGGCAGTGGTCTTCTTCTACGGCATTCAAGCAATGTTTTCGTAATTAAGACATCCGTCAATAGAATGTAAGCGCTTTGTCATTATTGACCCAAACGCACAGAAAGGGAGGCTTTGCCTCCCTTCTTTGTTGCACCAAAGTTTGAAACTGCATACTATTCGTCTAATTCCGGCTCCAATAATTCGGTGCCAACGCTGTATCCAAGAAAAATCGTTAAGGGATTTACTGTGAAAAAACTAATCATCACGGTTTTGTTTACTTTGCTAGCAGCGCCAACGGCCCTAGCTGCAAACCGTTATATTTCTGATGACCTATTCACTTTTATGCACTCAGGTCCAAACAACACTTACCGAATTATTGGTAGTGTCGACGCAGGTTCGCAAGTACAACTACTAAGCGCGAATAAAGAGACCGGCTATACACAAGTTCGTGACTCCCGCGGCCGTACTGGCTGGGGGCAAAGCAAATTTGTCACTAACAAAGAAAGCATGGCAATTCGCCTACCTCGTATTGAAAAAGAGCTTGCTGAAGTGAAAGAACAACTGGCCAATGCTCGCCAGACTTCAGACACAGAAAAAGCGGGCCTTGTGACCTCACTAGAAACACGTAATCAACAAATCTCTGATCTTGAGAACAAGTATTCAGAGATCAGCGACCAACTGACTTCGATTGAAACAGAAAATCGTGAGCTGCGCGCTAAACTTGATACGCAAAAAGATGACATGCTGCTGAAGTACTTCACCTACGGTGGTGGTGTTGCAGGTCTTGGCCTGCTGTTTGGTTTGGTCTTGCCTCATCTAATGCCACGCAAAAAGCGTTCTCCAGCAGGTTGGGCATAATCGCTCCCTCGCATTGAATACTAAAAAGGCCACATGATTGTGGCCTTTTGCTTATTTGGACTAAGTTACCCTTCCCACTCATAAAGTGCGGGGATCCGGATCTGTTCTCCCTGAAACTCAACAATCACCGATTGTGGCTGAATCTCTTTCAGTGTGACCTGACCATCCACCACATCACCTTGGTGATATTCCACATTATTGATTTTCACCCAACGCCGTTGGGAATCACTGGCGTACATGTGTGTTTGTAAGTTGAGTGCTGGAAGACGACCCTGCCACTGCTGGGCATTCCCCTCCAAATCGTTAACTGGCGTTGAGCGCTGCGACGTTGAACTTCCGCTCTTGGACAGTGCGTTCTCCACCTTCATTGCCAAATCCGGCGACAGTGACGATAAATCGATATCATCCAAAGTGAAGTCTAAATCGTCATCGCTGGCTTGATTTTGTGCCACCGGGGATGAAGTGCTCTGATTGCTGCTGACATACTCTTCTGATGGCATGTAGCTTCCCATATCACCTGATAATTCCGCGCTCGGCCACTCTCTTGGCAGTTGCGCCAGCTGGCTAACATCTGGATAGTCCAATACTTCAAACGGCTGTACAACCTCCGCTACGGCAACAGCCACAGGTGTCGCAGCTTGAGTTTTAGGAGTCAGCTTTTCCAGATACCAGGCAGTGCCAAGGGCAGAAATACCTATAGGCAAAAGCAGCAAGCTTGCATGCTTGGCTAAAGACATTACGCATTCTCCTTATCTATGCTTGCCAGAGTTGGCGCGTTAGGCTGCACATTTTGCTGTAATCGCTCTAGCGTGCGCTGACCCGCGATACCGTCAACACCAATGCCTTGCCAGCGTTGGAACAGTTCGACGCGTTCTTTCATTTCTGAATCAAAAATGGAGGTGCCTAATGGTAATTCGCTGACCGCCTCAGCAAGTAGCTGGTCTAACACTTCTATAGCAGGCCCTTCCATATCTAACCGCAAGGTTTCTTTAAGCGGCGATTGCCACAGCTCGATAATATTTCCCTGCCACATCGGTTTTAACCAGGAGAGAGGGAGGCGTAAACGCTGCTTACCGTTAAGTACTTCGACTTTATCGTTCCCTACCGCGTAGAGAATCACATAACCAATATCGCCTTGATAATTCAGCTCCAAGATCACGGGTCTATTTTGCTTCATCAACAGCGGCCAAGTCGCCATTTTCCTCTCACAAACCATGGTCGATTGTGCCTCAGATAAGCAGAGGTTATCGCGTACCGAAGCTCGGTAGCCCCACAATTTATACAGGTCGTTCACGGCAAGGTTCGATTGTTTTTGTGAAAGCAGTAACTCGCGTTGCTCATTGCTTAGCTGATCGCGCACGACGACAGGTTCAACTGACTCAACCGGCTCAGGAGCACTGATGGCAACGGTCTCTTCGACAAACTGGGAAATGGGCTTCATCGGCATATGATTCATGACCGCCCAACCGACTCCAAGCGCGGCAGCTACCCCAATGGCAGCGGTTCCCCAAGCTGGCCAGCTAAATGAACGACGAGATACCATTTGTCCAGATTTGTTGTCTTGCTGATAAATATCGGCCTGAAATTGCATAACCTCTTCACAAGCGCGCAGAACGGTCTGCTTGTCTACAACTGTGCTGCCCTGGTGATAGCTCATGTTAAGAGCTTTATCGCAAATGAGGTTAATTAGCCTGGGAATACCATGACTGTACTTGGCGATCAGTTTGGTCGAACTACGATTAAATAACTGTTGATTGCCCCCCGCCGTATGAAGCCGGAACGCGATGTAATCCTCGGTTTCTTTTTCATCCAAAGGCAAGAGGTGGTAACGACCGGTAATTCTCTGAGCTAGCTGGCGTAGCTGGGTGGTTTGTAATAAGCGTTGTAACTCTGGCTGACCCACCAAAAGGACTTTAAGCAGCTTTCGGGTCTCTGTTTCTAAATTAGTCAGCAAGCGAAGTTGCTCTAACACATCCGCGACCAGATGCTGCGCTTCATCAATAACCAACAAGGTTTGCCAGCCAGCATTATGGTTGTGCAGCAGGTATTGATGAATCACTTGGTTTAACTGTTTTAACGTCGCATCTTGTGGATAGACAATTTTAAATTCATCACAAATCGCCTCCAGAAGATCTCGAGTCGAAAACGTTGGATTAAGAATCAAACCCGCCTTGGTGGTCTCGTCCAAGTTGGCCAACATGGCTTTCGCCACGGTGGTTTTCCCCGTCCCTACTTCTCCTGTCAACATGGCAAATCCGCCCCCATCACCCAATCCGGCTTTGAGGTGCGTAATCGCTTCTTTATGACGTTGACTCAGATACAAATAACGAGAGTTTGGAACAATCGAAAAAGGTTGCTCTACAAACCCAAAAAAGTCCTTATACATAGGATCTCCAGCTAAAAACCCGCCCACTTTGAAACTGCTCCTAATAAACATAGATGCATCTTCTATTGGGAGTAAAGAAAAGTACCATTGCTTGCTACAATGTCCAACGACATATCAGTAAATTAAGAGGTTGTTCGTGCAAGTTTACTTAGTAGGTGGTGCAGTCCGGGATCAATTACTTGGAATTGATCACTATGACAATGATTGGGTGGTGGTTGGTGCAACCCCAGAAATGATGCTTGAACAGGGGTATACCGCCGTCGGTAAAGATTTCCCTGTGTTTCTTCACCCTAAAACCAAAGAAGAACATGCACTAGCACGAACAGAGAGAAAATCAGGCTCGGGTTACACCGGTTTTGAGTGCTTCTTCGATCAAAATGTCACCTTGGAAGAAGATTTGATTCGTCGAGACTTAACCATCAACGCCATGGCAATGGATGACCAGGGAAAGCTGTACGATCCCTACGGCGGCCAAGACGATCTCAACCAACGCCTCCTGCGCCACGTCTCTGATGCGTTTATCGAAGATCCGCTTCGAGTCCTGCGTGTGGCCCGCTTTGCAGCCAAGCTCGCGCCATTGGGTTTTAAGGTGGCAGACGAAACCATGCAACTGATGCGTAATATGTCTGCATCCGGGGAGCTCGACACACTGACACCAGAACGGGTGTGGCAGGAATGGCATAAATCTTTGTCTTCTCCTCGACCGGATGTCTTTCTTTCCGTACTGCGTGATTGTGGAGCTCTGGCGGTTGTCCTACCAGAAATTGACGCCCTGTTTGGGGTGCCTCAACCTGAGAAATGGCATCCTGAAATCGACACCGGTGTTCACACCTTAATGGTCGCCGAACAAGCCGCGAAACTCAGCGCTTCTCTACCAGTACGCTTTGCGGCACAAGTGCATGATCTCGGTAAAGGCGTGACGCCAAAGCGTGAATGGCCAAGTCACAAAATGCACTGCCATACAGGCCTCAAGCTGATTAAAAAACTGTGTGAACGCGTTCGCGTACCCAATGAGTTTCGTGATTTAGCCTTAATGGTCTGCGAACAGCATTCCAATATTCACCGAGCAGCAGAGTTAAAACCGCAAACCATCATCAAAGTTCTCAACAAGTTCGACGTATGGCGTAAAGCCGATCGACTGCAAGACATTTTAATCTGCTGTCAGGCTGACCATGCAGGTAGAAAAGGCTTAGAAGATCTGCCTTATCCTCAAGCGGAGATTTTTACCCGAGCCTATCAAGCCGCAGTAGCCGTGGATGTTCAGGCTATCATTCAGGACGGATTTAAAGGGCCAGCGATTCGAGATGAACAAGAAAAGAGACGGATTGAAGCGGTAAGAGTCGCGCTTAATAAATAGCGACCAAACAAAAACGCCCGCTCAACATGGAGCGGGCGTTTTATTAAATAAGGATTAGGCACTAAGTAAGAAAGCAAATAGGCCCACACCCAGAATCAGACGGTAAATAACGAATGGTGTCATCCCCATACGTGAAATCATCTTGAGGAAGAAGTGGATACAAATGTACGCACTCACAAAAGACGTCACGATGCCCGTCAGTAAAAACCCAATGTGCACGGGTTCGCCACTGGTAACCAGCTTCATACCAAGGTAGCTACCTGCAAGCGCGATGATTGGAATCGACATCAGGAACGAGAAACGAGCAGCGGCCTCACGAGTAAAGCCAAGGTACAGCGCGGCTGTTATTGTCGCGCCAGAACGAGAGGTTCCCGGAATCATCGCGAGTGCTTGAGCGATACCAATAAATAGCGCTTTCTTCCAGCCAGTCTGATATTCGTTTGCCACTTGTTTGGCGTGTTTATCCGCCCACCACAGCAATAAACCGAACACTATTGTCGTCGTCGCGATCACATAGGCACTGCGCAGGTACACTTCGATGATGTCTTTCATCAGTAAACCAAACACACAAGCCGGAATCGTTGCCAGTACGATCATCCACGCCAGTTTCGCTTCTTTGCCACGATCACCTTTAAAGATAGAGGCAAACAACGCCCGAAATAACGTGATCACTTCATAACGGAAATAGATCACCACGGCCATCAAGGTTCCGACGTGAACGGCAACATCAAATGCAAGACCTTGGTCTTCCCAACCAAGAATAGCGGAAGGCAGGATCAAGTGTGCGGAGCTGGAAATCGGCAAAAACTCCGTCAGACCCTGAATCAGAGCCAAAATAAAGGCTTCCAAATAACTCATGTAAACAACTCAAATTTAAAGTGAAAAAGAAACTGGTTTGAGAGAATCAACTGGTTGCATCGCGTACCATATATCCGCGACCGTGCGTCCATCACCAGGAATAACCAAATGTGGGTTGAGATCATACAAAGGCTTTGTGACAAAAGGATATTTGTAGATATCACTGCGAGGCAGTTCGGGCTTTTGTGTAGAGATAATCTCACCGAACAACACTATATCGAGATCGAGTGTTCGATCCTGATACTTTTGCGCATTTTCTTCTCGCCCCCACTTAAATTCAATCTCACGAAGGCGATGACTAAACTCTTCTAATGACAATGCAGTGCGAAGAGTAATCACAAAGTTGTAGAAATTCTGGCTGCTGAAACCAATTGGCTCACATTCATATATCGGGGATACAAGAAGATCTTCTCCAAGCTGTTGCAGCTCGTTGTAAGCAACCTTTGCGTGTTGCTCTCTGTCTATGTTCGTACCTACACCGATATAAGCGGTGATCATGCCTGACCTCGCTCAATAACGACGCCAACAGCGCGAGCTTGTGGAACCGCGCCTGGTTTTGCCAAGCGAATTTTAATCCAAGGCACTGAGAAACGTTGCATGATCAACTCTGCAATTTCTTCCGCCACACGTTCTACCAGCAAGAAACGGCCGTTCTCTATGTGATTTAATACCGCTTCACTCACTTGTGAGTAATCTAATGCATCTTGAACATCATCACTTTTGCCAGCTGGCTTATTGTCGTGTGCCATTTCGATATCAAGTACCAGCTTTTGTTTAATTTGCTGTTCCCAATCGTACACGCCAATTGTGGTGATCACTTCTAATTGTTCAATAAACACTTTATCCAGAGCCATCTTATGTCCTTCTATTTCAGAGGTCGGATACCCATTGAGGGTAATTTGATCGTAATATTCTATACCTAAGCAACTTATGATCGGGTCAGCATAAAGTTGCTTAGGTATAAAAACTGCAAAACACCTTTATATACAGGAACTCACATAATGCAAGCTCCTTCGTAGAGAGTGTTTCTGCTAGCAGCAGATTCACGCTATGATAGCAATTACGCTGGAACTGAGCATTAAATTCCAATCCATCAAGGACTTCTATGGACGCACTGGCACTGATAATGACGATGGCCGCCTATTTACTGGGTTCTATTTCCAGTGCGGTGTTGATTTGTCGTCTCTTAAAATTGCCAGATCCGCGCAAAGTTGGCTCTAATAACCCAGGCGCAACCAATGTATTACGCATTGGTGGTAAAGGTGCCGCCATCTCTGTCCTGCTATGTGACATGCTCAAAGGCACCATTCCTGTGTGGGGAGGCTACTTCCTTGGGATTAACCCGATCATCCTTGGTGTCATAGCAATCGCCGCCTGCCTTGGCCATATGTACCCTATTTTCTTCCATTTCAAAGGCGGAAAAGGCGTTGCCACAGCATTCGGGGCAATTGCGCCAATCGGGCTCGACCTTACAGTTTTAGTGATGCTGACCTGGCTCTGCGTTGCGGTTATATTCCGCTATTCGTCCCTTGCAGCGCTGGTCACTGTATTGCTCACGCCATTTTATACCTGGATGTTCAAGCCACAGTACACTTTACCTGTAGCGATGTTGTGTTGCCTGATCGTATTCAAACATCACCAGAACATTCGGCGTTTACTGTCCGGCGAAGAGCCTAAAATTGGCCAAAAGAATCTGACAGAAAAAAACTCGGCATAGTGCCGAGTTTTTGTTTAATGCAACTTTAAGAGTGAACTTTGTTTAAAAAGTTCAACAACATCTGATTGACGAACTCAGGCTGCTCAAGAGAACTGATGTGACCCGCTTCTGGAATCTCAACCAGCTGACTGCCTGTAATGCAATCATTCATCAAATAAGATTCGAACACGGGACGAGGCTTATCTTCACGTCCTACGGCAATTAACGTAGGCAAAGCAAACTTCTCCGAATCTTCAATCACATCACGTCGACCGAAGACCATTCGACCAATTCGCGCTACTTCAACCGCACGCTCACCCTGCAGTGCTTGTAAGCTTTGCTTAAATGATGCGATGAGCTCTGGGTTTGCTTGCTCAACATTGTTGGCAAAGAATAGCGGCGCAACCGCTTCAACAATCGGCTCTGGTACCGATTGAACTTGAGTGATGGTATCGAGCATTGCGAAGTACTTTTTGTGTGTGACTTCTGGCTCCCAGCCAATAAAAGTATCCATCAATACCAGCGACTTCACGCGCTGTGGTGCTTGAGCAGTTAACTCCGCGCCCCACATGCCACCAACAGACAAACCAACAATAGAAAACTCTTCCACTTCAAGGTGATCCATCAACGCTAACATATGCTGGGCATAGTCCACTAAAGAGCGAGTTGATGCAGGTGCCGCCTCAGACTCACCATGTGCCCATAAATCCGGCACGATACAGCGATAAAACTGACTGAGAACTTCAACCTGTGGAGCCCACATTTGGTTATCCCACAAATAGCTGTGACCAAATAGCAAAACTGGCCCTTCACCTTTATCCAGGTACGCAAGTTGCTGACCTTCAATTTCAAATTTATTCATTGCTATATCCATTACTTATTTTTCTATCCGATGTTGTCAATGAACTAAGCAGCCCGAGGTTATTGCAAAATACAATCACCTGTTATTGATGTGCTCTGTTATCAAAAACAAAGGCCTCTATGAATAGAGGCCTGTATATACCCAAATGACTTCAAGATGCAGGATTCAGAGCGTTGTCACTGATACTAGTTCAAGGAAAATAATGCAGCGGAATAGCAAGCTCTTTCCAAGTTATTTGACGCAGAAATTGTGTCAGTGACACGCTCCCGAAGGGCGAGTTGTCTTGACTCACAGCCTTTGTTAACGATTTTTGATTTAGAACCACTAGATCTTCAAATCGTTGCCGCGTCTGAGAGCCAAGTCATTCTCGCTGAACCAAGCATCTCGAGGTTATTTGGGTATAAGATAAATACGCTTACGCAATCGGCGTTAGTTGATCGATTGGCCAGCGAGGACGGGCTTCGACTGCCATATCCGATACTTCACCGTTTTTCAGACGCTGCATGCCCGCATAAGCGATCATTGCGCCATTGTCGGTACAAAACTCTGTACGTGGGTAATAAACTTCACCACCGACTTTCTTCGCCAGTTTTTCCAACTCTGCACGTAGACGACGGTTCGCACTCACACCACCTGCGATAACAATACGCTTCATACCAGTCTGATCCAGTGCTCGCCTACACTTGATCGCCAACGTTGCACAAACCGCTTCTTCAAATGCCAGCGCGATATCTGCGCGAGTCTGTTCGTCATCGCCGTTCGCCGCAATAGTATTCGCCGTGAATGTCTTCAGACCAGAGAAGCTCATATCCAGACCCGGACGATCTGTCATTGGACGTGGGAATTTAAAGCGCCCCGGTGTGCCTTTTTCAGCTAGCTTTGAAAGCAGCGGACCACCAGGGTAATCCAGACCCATTAACTTCGCTGTCTTATCAAAAGCTTCACCAGCCGCATCATCAATCGACTCACCCAGTATTTGGTATTCACCAATGCCTTTTACTTCAACCATCATAGAGTGACCACCAGATACCAATACCGCTACAAACGGGAACGGTGGTGGGTTGTCTTCCAGCATTGGCGCCAGTAAGTGGCCTTCCATATGATGAACAGGTACCGCAGGCACACCCCAAGCGTAAGCAATACTGCGACCAATGGTTGCGCCAACCAATAACGCCCCAACCAAACCTGGGCCAGCGGTGTACGCCACACCATCAATGTCTTTTGAAGTGAGGTTCGCTTCTTTTAACGCCTCTTTAATAAGAGGAATGGTTTTCTTTACATGGTCACGTGAAGCCAACTCAGGCACCACACCACCATAATCCGCGTGAAGTTTTACTTGGCTGTAAAGCTTGTGTGACAACAGACCCTTTTCATCGTCATAAATCGCGATGCCAGTCTCGTCACAAGAGGTTTCAATACCAATAATACGCATGGTTATCTCAGTATGCTTTCTATATAGAGGAAATTTGGGCGTCATATTACCTTGCCTTGGTGCTGCAAACAAATTTTGTACAGACAATAATCGATAAAAGGCTTTACAAAGCAGTTGTGATCGGATTAAAATTCCGCACCATTTTTGATCAGCTGGTAAGTGACCAAATAATTGTGATTTGGTCTGTTGAATGCCAGCATTAACGAATAACCCCTGAGGTGAAAGGCATATGCCAGTAGTTAAAGTACGTGAAAACGAACCGTTCGACGTTGCTCTACGTCGTTTTAAGCGCTCTTGCGAAAAAGCAGGTATCCTTTCTGAAGTGCGTCGTCGTGAGCACTACGAAAAACCAACTACAGTTCGCAAACGCGCTAAAGCAGCAGCTCAAAAGCGTCACGCTAAGAAGCTAGCTCGCGAAAACGCTCGTCGCGTTCGCCTGTACTAATAACTGAGCTCCGTAGAGGAATTTAGTTATGGCTCTGATTGAACAACTCAAAGAAGAGCAAAAATTAGCGATGAAAGCCAAGGACAAATTGCGCCTTGGTACTATTCGTTTAGCCTTAGCAGCAATTAAGCAACGTGAAGTTGACGAACAGATTACTCTGAACGACGACGACATTATTGCGATATTGACTAAGATGGTTAAACAACGTCGCGACTCTGTAACGCAGTATGAAGCAGCGGGTCGTCAAGATCTTGCTGATGCGGAGAAAGCAGAAATTACGGTTCTTGAGGACTTTATGCCTCAACCACTGACAGACGATGAAGTTGCGACTCTTATCGAGAATGCAATTGCAGAATCTGGTGCAGCTGGCATGCAAGACATGGGTAAAGTAATGGGCGTTTTGAAACCGCAAATTCAAGGGCGTGCAGATATGGGTAAAGTAAGCGGTTTAGTTCGCGCTAAATTGGCTTAATACCCCACCCAATTGCAGCAAGCCGTGCTATCCTTTGGAACGCACGGCTTGTTTGTATCTGAATGAAGCAACTCAAAGTCGCACGCAAACTTTCTCAGTAACTCATTCACACCAATCATGATTTTTCTTTTTTGTTAGGTTTTATGGCTGGACACATCCCTCGCAGTTTTATCGATGACCTTCTAGCTCGGCTTGATATTGTCGATATCGTCGACACACGTGTGAAACTTAAGAAAAAAGGTAAAAACTACGGCGCTTGTTGCCCATTCCACAATGAGAAAACGCCCTCTTTCAGCGTTAGCCAAGAGAAGCAGTTTTATCACTGTTTTGGTTGTGGTGCGCATGGCAACGCCATCGACTTCATCATGGAGTTCGAACGCCTGGACTTTGTGGAAGCCATCGAAGAGCTTGCCTCGTATTTAGGTCTGGACGTTCCACGTGAGCAACGCAGTGGCGGAGGCCAGTTTAAATCGAGCCCACAAGCCAGCAGTAGCGAGAAACGAAATCTTTACGATTTAATGGGCAGCATCGCTCAGTTTTATCGTAATCAACTTAAGCAACCAGCAAACAAAGTTGCTATTGAGTATCTTAAAGACCGTGGCTTATCTGGCGAAATCGTGCAGAAATTTGGCATCGGTTACGTGGCTGACGAGTGGGATTTAGTCCGTAAAAACTTCGGCCAGCAGAAAGACGCTCAAGACATGCTCGTGTCTGGCGGCATGTTGATTGAAAACGACAAAGGCAACCGCTACGACCGATTCCGTGGCCGTGTGATGTTCCCGATTCACGACCGCCGCGGCCGAGTGATTGGTTTTGGTGGCCGAGTGCTGGGCGACGGCACACCGAAATACCTTAACTCTCCGGAAACGCCTATCTTCCACAAGGGTAAAGAGCTTTATGGCCTTTACGAAGTACTGCAGGCATACCGAGAGCCACCACAAGTTTTAGTGGTTGAAGGTTATATGGACGTTGTCGCTTTAGCGCAATACGGCGTCGATTACTCTGTCGCTTCACTAGGTACCTCGACCACAGGCGATCACATTCAAATGCTGTTTCGCCAAACAAATACGGTGGTGTGTTGCTACGATGGAGACCGAGCTGGTAAAGAAGCCGCTTGGCGAGCTCTAGAAAACGCGCTTCGATACTTAAAAACTGGTAACACATTGAAATTCCTGTTCTTACCAGATGGAGAAGACCCAGATAGCTTTGTTCGAAAATACGGCAAAGCGGCCTTCGAACAGCAAATTGAACAAGCGACGCCACTATCGAGCTATCTATTTGATAACCTGATCGAATTGCACCAAATAAACTTGGGCAATAATGAGGGTAAGTCAGCACTCAGAGCTTATGCTAGTGCCTTGATAGACAGGATTCCTGATCCATACTTTCAGGAGCTACTCGAAAAGCTACTTGATGAACGTACAGGTTTTGATAACCGCCTGCGTCAATCACGTAAAAAAGTAAACGAAACTCGACCTCAACCGCACAAAGAGATCAAACGAACTCCAATGCGTGAGGTTATTGCTCTACTTATTCAAAATCCGAGCTATGCTCAAATGGTACCGGACCTTTCCACAGTGAGAGATTTATCCATACCAGGCCTCAGTTTATTTGTAGATGTACTTGATAAATGCCAGGCGCATCCCCATATAAACACAGGCCAATTATTAGAGCACTGGCGAAATAGCCAGAATGAGGCACTTCTGTCTCGTCTTGCGAGCTGGGACATTCCACTCGATGAAGACAATCAAGAAGAAATATTTTTAGACTCACTGGACAAAATTATCGCCCAGTGCGTAGAAAAGCAAATTGAAAACCTGCAGGCCAAAGCAAGAAGTGTCGGTTTATCAGCCGAAGAGAAAAGGGAGCTGCTAGCACTTATGCTAGATTTAAAAGCGTAACCCTGTTTAATTAGTCAGCATCAATTTAATTTGTTATAGTTAGTGGTTTGCATTTCGCATACTGATTCCTTCACCAGATTACGAAGTTGGATACCGTCTATGGATCAAAATCCGCAGTCACAGCTAAAGTCACTTGTTATTAAAGGCAAGGAACAAGGCTATCTGACCTACGCCGAAGTAAATGACCACCTACCTGCTGAAATCGTAGATTCAGAACAGGTAGAAGACATCATTCAGATGATCAATGACATGGGCATTAAGGTAGTAGAAACTGCTCCTGATGCTGATGATTTAGCACTAAATGATGACACAAATATTACCGATGAAGATGCAGCCGAAGCTGCAGCCGCTGCACTTTCTAGCGTAGAAAGTGAAATTGGTCGTACTACAGACCCAGTGCGTATGTACATGCGTGAAATGGGTACAGTAGAACTACTGACTCGCGAAGGCGAAATCGACATCGCAAAACGTATTGAAGAAGGTATTAACCAAGTTCAATCATCTGTTGCTGAATACCCAGGAACGATCCCGTACATTCTTGAACAGTTTGATAAAGTTCAAGCAGAAGAGCTTCGCCTTACGGATCTAATTTCTGGATTTGTAGACCCTGACGCAGAAGATACTGCTGCACCTACAGCAACACACATCGGTTCTGAGCTATCTGAATCTCAATTAGAAGATGAAGATGACACAGACGTTGATGATGACGACGAAGACGAAGATGGCGACGACGATTCAGAAGACACTGAAGAAGATGTTGGTATCGATCCAGAACTTGCTCTGGAGAAGTTTAATCAGCTACGTAGTACATACCAAAATCTGCAGTTAGCGATCAACGAATACGGCTACGAAAGCCCGAAAGCAACCGTTGCTAATGAAATGATGCTAGACGTGTTCAAAGAATTCCGTCTAACACCAAAACAGTTCGATCACTTGGTGAATGAGCTGCGTACGTCTATGGATCGCGTTCGTACTCAAGAACGCTTGATCATGAAGTCAGTCGTTGAATACGGCAAAATGCCGAAGAAATCATTCATCGCTCTGTTCACTGGTAACGAATCAAGTGATGCTTGGTTAGATGAGATTCTAGCGTCTGACAAACCATACGCAGAGAAAATCAAACGTAACGAAGAAGAGATCCGTCGTTCAATCACTAAGCTAAAAATGATTGAAGAAGAGACGTCTCTGAGCGTACAAAACGTTAAAGACATCAGCCGTCGTATGTCTATCGGTGAAGCAAAAGCTCGCCGTGCTAAGAAAGAGATGGTTGAAGCGAACTTACGTCTGGTAATTTCTATCGCGAAGAAATACACCAACCGTGGTCTACAGTTCTTGGATCTAATCCAAGAAGGTAACATCGGCTTGATGAAAGCGGTAGACAAGTTCGAATATCGTCGTGGTTACAAGTTCTCGACATACGCAACGTGGTGGATCCGTCAGGCTATCACTCGTTCAATCGCAGACCAAGCTCGTACGATTCGTATTCCGGTACACATGATCGAAACGATCAACAAACTAAACCGTATCTCTCGTCAAATGCTACAAGAGATGGGTCGTGAGCCACTACCGGAAGAACTTGCTGAACGCATGCAGATGCCAGAAGACAAGATTCGTAAAGTTCTGAAAATCGCTAAAGAGCCAATTTCAATGGAGACACCAATCGGTGACGACGAAGATTCGCATCTAGGTGATTTCATCGAAGATACGACGCTTGAACTACCATTGGATTCTGCAACAGCGACAAGCTTGAAAGGCGCGACAAAAGACGTGCTTGCAGGTCTAACGCCACGTGAAGCAAAAGTACTTCGTATGCGTTTTGGTATCGACATGAACACCGACCACACTCTAGAAGAGGTTGGTAAACAGTTCGACGTTACTCGTGAACGTATTCGTCAGATCGAAGCAAAAGCACTACGTAAACTTCGTCACCCAAGCCGCTCAGAAACACTGCGCAGCTTCCTGGACGAGTAATCAGGCGCTAATACGCTTTAAAAATCGAAAAAGGTGACTCTAGGTCACCTTTTTTATTATCCACTGTGCTAAGTGGATAAAAACTAAGCGCAATTAGCCATGTTGGTATCTAGACACCTCGCAGCGCTTCCCCTATAATCGTTGACCTATCAGGCCCCTTAGCTCAGTGGTTAGAGCAGTCGACTCATAATCGATTGGTCCGCAGTTCAAGTCTGCGAGGGGCCACCATATTCCAGAAGGCCCGTAGAGAAATCTACGGGCCTTTGTCTTTTCTGGTTGTGAACTTTGCCAGGTAAGTACCACGCCCGTCGTATACCAATACCAGCCGTTTAGTAAGCATAAAATCGCACAAGAACAACTAATTCGTTGCTTAGTATTGGTATTCTAAGTTTTCTCATCAATAGATACCCATGTGTATTACAAACACATGAGCAGCCATTGAGATACAGATATCAAGTCACACACTATTAATTCAGCAGGTTCAAAGCTGCATTAGGAATTACTCTGGCTTGAGCTAACATAGATGATGAAGATTGTTGAAGAATTTTAGCTCGAGTCATTTCAGTTGTTTCTTTTGCGAAATCTGTATCAGTACGATTTCCTTTCGAAGCACTAATATTTTCATGCATATTAGTTAAATTAGAGAGCATGCGATCAAATCGATTATGAAGTGCTCCCATATCTGCTTGATGTCCATCCACATAATTCAATGCAGAATCAATGACAGCGACCGCTTCGTGGGCTCCTCCTGTACTGGTTACATCGATGTTCTCAACAATCGACTTACGGCCATTGTCGAAGTTCAACTCTTTAGCCAGACATCCAGAAAAACAAACCTCATCTTCTGCAATATCAGAACCAACAAACATTTGCAGTTCACCACTACCCGATACCGATGCTGTAATAAACTCTTGCTGTCCGTTGATATAAGTTGCAAGCTCTTCAATATCATCTCCAATTTTAGCTTCGATGTTAAGGCTCACATCGTTCCCAGATTTGTCGATGAAATCAATGCTGAGCTTGTGGCCATCTTCCCCGACAACCCAGTCTGCACCTTTGGCTTCTTGTGCAACAAATATCTTTCCACCCATCGATGAAGCGCTAGAGCGCATATCCTTTAGCTCAAGGAGAATCGTTTCATTATTGGAACCCACTTGAAGGGCTTTCTTACCATATGTGCCATCGAGCAAGTTAATGCCAGCAAAGTTGGCTGAACTCGCGATACTATGAAGCTCATCCTTTAAAGCTTGGACATTTTTTTGAATAGCTTGCCGATCTGCTATGGAGTATGCTCCGTTGGCTGCTTGTAAGGATTGGTCTCTCATATCTTGTAGAATATAAGATATTTCTCTCATAGATCCTTCTGCAGTCTGAACTATGGCTACTCCGTCATTAACATTCTTAGCTGCTACATCTAACCCTCGAGTTTGTACATGTAATCGATTCGAAATTTGTAAACCAGCCGCATCATCTTTAGCACTGTTTATCTTTTTTCCCGAAGAAAGTTTAAGTATTGAAGAGTTAAAATCTTCAGATGCATCAGCAACGTGACGTCGTGTTGCTAACGCAGCGGTGTTGTTGTGTAGGCTCAATGTCACGCATGGCCCTCCTTTCCATTATTACTGCTTGAAATTATGGAACTAAAGTCTCATTTTAAATATCGACCAAAACCATCTGCACTTTAGTGACTTTATGCATAATTAGTTGAATAATTTAACTTTATTACATTCGTCGCATAAATGATTAACCAACCTTTAAAGACAGAGAGGCAACTGGTAAGGGATACGTTAGCAGAAGCAAAATTCTCACTGATGGGAGACATTAGTAGGTGACCGAGCGATCAAACATTGACGGGTTTTATAATTATGATAGATTAGCCGTATAGACGTCCAAAAAATATAAATGGAGTTATTATGGAAAGTTTTAGCCAAATTAAGCAGTTACCTTTTATTCTCATAGCAGCATTGAGCTTAGTGGCGTGCGGGCAAAAAGAAGACTCTGTCATTAAGGTTGGAGCAACCGTTGGCCCTCATGCACAAGTTGTAGAAGCGGTCGCCAAAGAAGCAGAAAAACAAGGACTTAAAGTAGAGGTGGTTGAGTTTTCCGATTACGTAACACCAAACGCAGCATTGAGTGATGGCAGTATCGACATCAACAGCTATCAGCATCAACCGTTTCTAGATAACTTCAACAACAGCCACAACGCTCACTTAGTCTCTATCGGCCAATCTATTCTGATGCGTATGGGAGTTTACTCAAACAAGTTCCGTTCTCTTGAAGATCTTCCTAAGAATGCGCGCATTGCGATCCCGAATGATCCAACCAACGGTGGTCGCGGCCTACTCCTACTTGCTGATGCGGGCTTAATTACATTGAGACCGGGTGTCGGCCATAAAGCGGCGTTGACAGACATTACGGAGAATCCAAAAGCATTTCAGTTCGTTGAAGTTGATGCAGCCCAGTTGCCAAGAACATTAGACGATGTCGATGCGGCAACCATTACGATGAACTATGTGATGTCATCAGGGCTTGATCCTAAAAAACAAGGGATCTATCTAGAATCGAAAGAAGCACCTCTGGCTGTTATGGTTATCGCAACACGCGAAGCAGATAAAAATAAAGAAGAGTACAAGAAGTTTGTGTCGATCTACCAGTCTCAGGAGATTCGTGACTTTTTAGATAAAACCTTTAAGGGCACGATTGAGCCTGCATTTTAAGGATTAGAAACAGCATAGCGCTTGATAGTACTCTGCCATCACCTTTCGCATAGGTAATGGCAATATTGAAAAAGGCTCGTGGAAACATCCATGAGCCTTTGTGCTTTTTAGATACTGGCCTGAGGTCAATAGCCAACTGCTCTTAAAGATGATCAGCGTATTGACGGCGTTCTGCTTCAAGCTTCATCGCCAAGTAACTTTGCCTAGCGACGACTAGATCTGGGCGATTGATAAGTTTCCAGAGAAAATACGGCGGGATGAAGAAAATAACAAAGTATAAAGACTCATGGAAAAAGACATCAGCAATAGAGTTTTGATGCTCAAAATATGCTGTTAGAGCAAAAACATCCAGCAGTACACCCAATACTCCGAAAACAACACAGACCACAATGGCTAAACCCAATATCTCTCGAAGAAAATATTTGTATATCATGGCACTACTTCCTTTTAGCAGTATGTCTGACCAACATACTCCTCTATCCGAGCCCTTAACTTGATTATAGTCAATTTAGCCTTAATTTAGAGCCGCAAGTAATCAACTCATAGCTCACCTTAAATATTAGAAGTGTCAGTAATAATGATGTCGGTGTACGTCAGTATATTGCTTTCCAAACTGATTCTCTGATAGGAACTTGATCTTTTTTAATTATTGAAAAAAACTTACATTCAAAGTGCCATGATCTTATTGACTGGTTTTACAATAATCACAAAGTGGTATTTTTGGCGGGCTATGAGGAGACATTTAGCCTAGAGCTCTAATCTAAATAAATCTCCATAAGATTATTAAATAAATGTGCTTTACATTGTTTAGCCAGGAAAAATTAATCGCCTACTATTGTTATTTATTCATTGCTAGTATCTTTCGGAATTGCCTGGGACTAAACCCATGGGCTTCTTTAAACTTTTTACAAAAATAAGAAGTGCTATTAAATCCAGATTGCATAGAAATCTCATCGACGCTCAAACTCGTATTCGTTATAAGTACCGTTGCATACTCTAAGCGAGCGTTTGAAATTATCTGCCCCATGCTTGTTTGGCTGTTTTTGAGTTTTCTAGTGAGAGTGGATTTAGAGGTGTATGTGAGATTGCAGATATCTTCTAGTGACCATTTCCTTTTTAGATCTTTGTTTATAATTTCATTAATCTTTTTTTCTAAAGGCTCATAGTTACATAGAACTTTATTATTCTTTATTTTATCTAACTTTAGATTTATTAATTCTATTAGTGTGTTTTTATTCTTTAAATCTAGTATGTTGACCTCAATATAAGCATTGATCAGATTCATAGTCTTTTCTTGCCTACAAGACAAATTCATTCCATCAACATGATAAGTGGTTAAAATTAGATCACTTTTAGATATAGACTTTAATGAAAACCTCACTAATACATTAGGTGGAATAAAAATAGCCACATTAGGCTGTACTTTTTTTATCCCTCCATTATAGAAGATTATCCCTTCACCACTGATGCTTATAATATGGCTATTGCGAGTAAATAGAGAACCTTCAATTTTATGACTAAGATTTATTACTCTTTTCCTAATCATTTTTATTCCTGTATATCTTTAATTTATTCTTATTAAAATGATCTGTTGCTAAAGAATAGACTATAAAATGAGACAAAAAGGGTTTTAATTCATTAGCATACAGTAAATTAGAGTCTACAATTATTCGTGCGGTTAAACAATACTAACACACGAACACTCTTAGTTTGGAATCGGTTACACGAGGGGGTTACCTAGATGACAAGTGCCAAATCTATCAGATTACACATTCTAAAATGTCAATGATAAGTGTTTGCTTTTGATTTTTTCTTCATTAACTCTGATTCTTGATGATCATCTCGTTCGTTAGTCACCTTTCTTGGTCTAGAGTAAAAATAACCTTGTGCTAGAATATTATATTTTTTAAGGTATTCATTCTGGAAGTAAGTCTCAACTCCTTCAATTATCAAACCGTGTTTACAATAAGGTCGTAAAACAAAAATAAGAGACTTTAAACAATCATCATCACCAGAATTGTATAATAAGAATGACCTATCTATTTTAATATAGTCCCATTCAATCAGTCCTAAAGATAAGTGAGCCGCTATATTTTCTTCATAATAATCGTCAAGAACGATAAACATACCTAACTTTTGAAGTCGTTTTATATTTTTTAGTATTTTACTATATTTAATAGAAGTGCTTATTTCATTTATTTCTATATGAAATTTATTGTAGATGTTTTTATTGATAACCTTCTCTACAAATTCATCATCTTCTAATGCAGATAGATTTAAATTCAAGAAAATACCTTTAGACGTTTTTATACTACTAAAATATTCCATCTGTAGTAAAAAAACAGTTTTAATGAATTCATCGTCAATATTATCGAAGAAGGATTCACTATTTAATGTCTCTCCTGATTCATTAATTACTCTTGAGAGGCACTCGCAATAGATCGTTTCTCCAGATTTAGGGAGGTATATTGGCTGCAATAAAAACTCTAGGGTTACATAGCTATTTTTGTTGCTTATTGTAACGCCACCACACGTTGAATATTCAACAGTAAACATACGCACTCCTACTTTTGCACAGTTTGCAAATATAGTTGAGTTTGTGTTGCAATCCTATAGTTGCGTAATAAATTTAAAAAATATGAGTTTTTTCTTTTATTTAAATTTAATCCGTCAAAAAAATAACATTGTGACGAGAGTAGTAAAGCTATGGATGATTACCTTCAGACTAGTTAATAATGTTCAAAAAAAAAGAAAATTATAACTAAATATTGTCGGGCGAGAGAAGATTCAAGACCCAATATAAACCCACCAAATCGCCTTGGTAATGACATTGATTACACTGATAATTTACCCGCTCATCACTCTTTGATGACATTCATTCTCGTTTTTAAGACTACGCTTTGCATTTATCAGCAATGTGAATGAAAGAGGAAATATGAAAAAATACACCTACCCTATCCTCGCGATTTCAGGTGGTCTTTTACTGACTGGCTGTAATGGCGGGGACTCTTCATCCGACACAGAAGCAGCAACTTTTTCTCTTGCGGTTTCAGATGCTCCTGTCGATGATGCAAATAAAGTCGTTTTAGCTTTTGAAGATGTGGTTTTAATCCCGTTTGACCCTGAAACAGGTGATAAGACTGGCGACGCTATCATTATGAACGTCAGCGAAGACGGTGCATTACGTCAAGTAGACCTGATGCAGTATCAAGGTAGCAATGCAGAAACCATCATTAGCGAGCAAACTATCGCACCTGGCGATTATGCGATGTGCTTGTACGCAAAAGATGGCAGACAGCTAAACGACACAACACTTTCTTACGTCGAAAAAACTGACGGCACAGTGAAAGGCCTTGTAGTGAACAGCAAAGGCAGCTGTTATGGAACGAAGCCTGATACCAGCGATCAAGGCCGCCTGAAGTTCTCGCAAAAAGGTCAGTACGTAAAAGTACATACAGGTCATAACAGCTACGTCGTTGAGTTTGATCTACGTAAAGGCCTGGCAGATCCAACGGGTCAGGATCATATGAACATGAACTCGAATGCGGTGAGCTTGGTTAACGCATCAGAGGCTGGCCATATTGGCGGTGTAGTTAGCTCCGTACAGTACAACGCGTGTGAAGCAGACAGTGCAAGTTGGAACGCAATTAACGACGTGCCAGCTGTACACTCAGTTTACCTATATGCTGGTGAGATGGATCGCAGCACGATGGGTGACTTAGGTGCTCCGGCAGAATTTAACACACCAGTTGCGATTGCTGATGTAAATGAGACCGAAGATGAACTCGGCAATTTAACGTACGATTACGAGTTTGGTTTTATTGGTCCAGGAACTTACACCATTGGCTACACATGTACTTCATACATCGACAGCCCGGATACCCATGAAACTTCTGAAGACGGTTTCTTAATGTACCAACACTATACGCCTGTAGAAGTGGTTGAGGGTGAACACACAGAACAAGACATCTACCCGATTCTGTAGTTCTCACACATAGAATAGAGAAAGCCGCTTACTGGTTTGTAAGCGGCTTTTTATTTTTGGTCTGTCAGACATTAACTGGCGGACAGCTCTGCCAGTCGCTTCGCGGCGCGGCTATGACGAACCATCAAGTCCTGTAAATCCACACCGATCACTTCACCATCATGGACCCGCCATTGGCCGGCGACCATCACTCGGTCAGCCTGTTGTGCGCCACATAGCAGTAAAGCTGCCAGCGGATCATGACTGCCAGAGAAGCGAATATCATCCAGCTTAAACATGGCAATGTCAGCCTGATAACCGATGTTTAGTTCTCCAATATCTTGTCGCCCCATCGCAAGAGCAGAGCCTTTTGTCGCCCAGCGCAGAGCATCAAAATGCGTTACTTTTGCTGATCCATACTGAAGGCGTTGCAGGTACATCGCCATGCGGACTTCAGCAATCATATTGGAGCCATCGTTTGAGGCAGAACCATCCACGCCAAGGCCAACTTTCACACCGGCCTGTTCAAGCTCCAAGTTTTTACACATACCAGAGGCCAGCATCATATTGGATGTCGGACAATGACTGACCCCAACGCCCGCTTTACCTAATCGTAGAATCTCTTCAGCGTTAAAATGAATACCATGAGCCAGCCAGGTCCGCTCGTTTAACCAGCCAACATCTTCAAGGTAATCGACCGGGCGTAATCCAAACTGCTTGATACAGAAATTCTCTTCATCAATGGTTTCACACAAGTGGGTATGCACCATGACATTCTCATCTTGAGCGATTCGCGCAGTCTCTTTCATCAGATCCGTGGTCACCGAGAATGGGGAACATGGCGCAAGCGCAATTTGTATCATCGCGCCATCATGGTCTTGGTGATATTCATTGATCAGTCTTTTGCTGTCATCGACTATCGTTTGCTCTGTTTGGATAGTATGCCTTGGCGGTAAACCGCCCTGATCTTCTCCCAAACTCATTGAACCCCGAGTAAAAATAGCGCGTACGCCAAGGCTGTGTGCAGCTTCAACTTGCAGATCGATGGCATGTTCCAGACCATTGGGTAATAAGTAGTGATGATCCGAAGCGGTCGTGCACCCTGAACGCATAAGCTCAACTAAAGCCAATTCAGTAGCGACACTCATCATTTCCTGATCAAGGTTCGCCCACACCGGATAAAGGCTTTTCAACCAGTGAAACAGCTCTTTATTGAGAGCATCGGGATAAGCGCGAGTCAAAGTTTGATAAAAGTGATGGTGGGCATTGATTAGCCCTGGAGTGATAACGTGCTGGCTGGCGTTGACCACCGAGTCGACTTGTACATCAGGCGTGGCATTAAGGGCCACCAGCTCAACAATTTTGTTTCCGCGAATCACCAGACCTCCGCGAGCGTCCTGCTCATTGCCAGTGTAAATCGCGAGTGGATTCTTAATCCAGATTGTTTCCATTCATAAATATCCTTAGCCGTTTCAACCATTTCAGGGGAATCGGACTTGTACCTACACCTTCACGTGAGAAGATGTTGAGTGATTTTATTTGATTAAAAATACCGATATGACGGCATGTAATAAGCCCATAGAATGAGCTTTAGCTACCATAGCATAAGCTCAACTAAAGCGGACAAAAATTCCTCACCGACCTCTGAATCTAACCTCAGCGTTCAATAAATCGTCACCCTTTTGTCACCAAAGACTCACTGTTTTGCCGCTGAACTGTCATCTGTAATTCCTACTATCCAGTTAGAAACTTGCACGCTGAGGTAAATATGGATAGCACTACCCCTTTTCGTCTCCCTCGTAAAACGCCATTTGGCATTGGTGAAAATGTCGCTGAGTGGGCTACTGGATTAAGCCAGCTCGATAAGTTCTATGCGCAAAGACCTGTTAATGCAGATATTCAAACTTTCTTACGCTTTACGCTGTCGATTTTAGGTATCGATTACCGAATTGCTCATGGCTCACTCGACGCCGTACCAAAACAAGGCCCTACCGTCATTGTTGCCAACCACCCTCTCGGCTGCGTAGAAGGCGTCATACTGGCTGAATTACTGCTCATGGTTCGAGATGACATCCAAATCCTTGCTAATCAATACCTTAAAACCGTCCCGGAACTCGACCAGTTATTTATTGGTGTAGATGTGTTTGAAGGTAAGGATGCGGTCAAGTCCAACATGAAAGCACTGCGAGCGGCGAACAGACACCTAGCAAACGGCGGATTGTTGTTAGTTTTCCCTGCGGGTGAAGTGTCCCAACTGGTTGATCCAAAGCAACAGCGTCTAGAAGACAAAGAATGGAGCCGTAGTGTCAGTACGTTAATTCGTAAAAACAAAGCGACGACGGTCCCCGTATTTATTAACGGGCAAAACTCGAAACGCTTTTATATGGCCGGAAAAATCCATCCTTTGCTAAGAACGTTAATGCTGGGTAGAGAGCTCCTTAATAAGAATGCTCAAACAATTGAACTATCTTTTGGCCAAGCGATTAAATTTAAAGAGCTGAATAACCTCAGTGATGATCAGGTGGTCAATTATTTGAGGCTCAATACCTACCTGCTTAACCGTGAACCCAGCACTCCTGGGCAAACCACATCGATGAATGCTTTGCTGCCTATTGCGGCAGGGTTACCGATAAGCCAATTACTCGATGAGCTGCACAGCTTACCTGCAGAAGCCAAACTTCTTGAAAGTGGTGAGTTTGAGGTCTACTGCACATCCGCTTATCAGATCCCATCTCTACTGCATGAAATCGGTCGTCTACGTGAATACAACTTTCGTCAGGTGGGCGAAGGCACAGGGCAAGCGATCGATATCGATCATTTCGATCATGATTACCTGCACCTATTTGTCTGGGATCGTGAAAATCAATGCATGGTGGGCGCTTATCGTCTGGGATTAGTCGATAAATTAATGAGAAAACATGGAGTTGAAGGGTTGTACTCCCGCACCCTGTTTAACTATGACCAGCGCTTTATCGACAAGATGGGTAAATCGATTGAGATGGGACGCTCGGTGATTGCGGAGCAATACCAAAAGAGCATGAGTGCCCTGCTACTGCTTTGGAAAGGCATTGCAACATTCGTACATAGAAACCCAGAGTATACGCACCTGTTTGGTCCGGTCAGCATAAGTAACGATTACAGCCAAACCGCTCGTCAATTACTGGCTCAGTCCATGACACTACATCACTACGACAATGCCTGTGCAGAGCACGTTACCCCATCCAACCCGCTTCCCGAGACTAACCTGAACTGGAACACCAGCATGCTCACCGCGTTAGGCGATTTGCAGCTGCTGTCTCGTGTGATCGCTCGAATTGATGAAGGCAAAGGAGTTCCTGTTTTACTGCGTCAGTATTTGAGCTTAAACGGCAAACTGGTCTGCTTTAACGTTGATCCTGCCTTTAACAACGCGCTAGACGGATTAATTATGGTGGACTTACGCGACGTGCCAGAAAAGACACTGGCACGATACATGGGGCTGGAAAATACGCGAACATATTTAGCACAACACCTCGATAAATAACTTACCAGAGAAATAGTGCATTGCTGATACAAGCAGTGCACTATCCTTTTAATTTGTAAGAAATATAACCAAAATTTTCCGATATTTCTGACATTGCACTCATTTGCCCAGCCAATCAGTCGCTATGTGCTGATATTGCGCAGCATATCTCGTTACAAAATTTCAAAAAAACCACAAACAGATACAGATCACACTTTTACCAACAACCAAACAACGACAAAGTGTGATGTTGATCGATCGAAATATTTAATTCGATCCCAGAAATAAATCACAAGTGATTTTGATCACATTATATTTTCAATTCAAATTTGTAATAAGATCGATTTGATCACTAAGATTTTTATTGACAGATTTAAAACCTGCATTTTGTTATTAAGTTACATATCAATAAATTGATCGCCATCACTTAAAAAATGCTTTTTATCTGAAGAAGTGCGGGGGTAGATCACGAAAAGCCCGTTGTCAGTTCTAATTGGAAATTGTGTGATAAATTGATTGGGTACTAAGCAATCAAACAAGCGGTTTTGGCGAACCGTTTACGACAACAATATTCATCAGAACATCGAACGGGGAATTGTTATGATATCACCAGATGCTAAGATCAAGATACAAAATTTTGGTCGCTTTCTGTCTAACATGGTAATGCCTAACATTGGCGCATTTATCGCGTGGGGCTTTATCACTGCACTATTCATCCCAACCGGATGGTTGCCAAATGAGACTTTGGCTTCAATGGTTGGTCCTATGATCACTTACTTGCTGCCACTACTTATCGGTTACACCGGTGGTAAATTAGTCGGCGGCGATCGCGGTGCTGTAGTCGGCGCAATCACCACAATGGGCGTGATTGTCGGTACAGACATCCCTATGTTCATGGGAGCGATGATCGTCGGTCCAATGGGCGGCTTGGCGATTAAAAAATTCGACAACTACATCGATGGCAAAGTGAAAAGTGGCTTTGAGATGTTGGTAAACAACTTCTCTGCAGGCATCATCGGTATGCTGTGTGCCATTCTTGCTTTCTTCCTGATCGGTCCTTTTGTAAAAGTACTTTCTGGTGCTTTAGCAGCAGGCGTAAACTTCCTTGTATCAGCGCACCTTCTACCTCTGACTTCTATTTTTGTTGAGCCAGCGAAGATTCTGTTCCTGAACAACGCAATTAACCACGGCATCTTCTCACCACTGGGCATTCAACAGGCGTCAGAAACAGGTCAATCTATTTTCTTCCTGATTGAAGCAAACCCAGGTCCGGGTCTAGGTATTCTTCTGGCGTACATGGTGTTTGGCAAAGGTACTGCTCGTCAGACTGCTGGTGGTGCTTCTATCATCCACTTCTTTGGTGGTATCCATGAGATTTACTTCCCATACATTCTGATGAACCCACGCCTCATCCTAGCGGCTATCGCAGGTGGTATGACAGGTGTGTTCGTTCTCACTATGTTCAACGCAGGTATCGTTTCTCCAGCGTCTCCAGGTTCTATCTTCGCGGTACTATTGATGACGCAAAAAGGCTCGATCGTTGGTGTTCTAGCCTCTATCGCGGCGGCAGCGGGCGTGTCGTTCACCGTAGCTTCTCTGTTAATGAAGACTCAAACATCGACAGAAGAAGACGGCGATAAAGCAGCGCTAGAAAAAGCAACGTCACAAATGAAAGACATGAAATCTGCATCAAAAAACAATGCAGCGGTAAACAGTGAAAGCAAAGGCGACGTAGACCTTGCGACAGTGCAAAGCATTATTGTCGCTTGTGATGCCGGCATGGGCTCAAGCGCTATGGGTGCGAGCATGCTACGCAAGAAAGTTCAGGACGCAGGTCTGAACATCCACGTCACTAACCTTGCTATTAACAATTTATCAGAGAGTGCAGATATCGTGATTACTCATAAAGATTTGACGGATCGTGCACGTAAGCATGCTCCTAACGCACACCACATTTCACTGACTAACTTCCTGGACAGCGAAATGTACAACCAACTCGTCACCAAACTGCTGGCGGCACAAACTTCATCTGCCAATGACGATCAGATGGTAAAAGTATCGGTTCTTGCAGCAAACGACGACAATTTTGAACAACAGCAACCATCTGTATTCCAGATTCAACGTGAAAACATCCACTTAGGTTTAAGCGCGGCTAACAAAGAAGAAGCGATTCGCTTTGCGGGCAACAAGTTAGTTGAACTTGGCTATGCTGAACCAGAATACGTAGATGCGATGTTTGATCGTGAAGCACTGGTTCCTACTTACCTTGGCGAATCTATCGCGGTGCCACACGGCACGATTGAAGCGAAAGATCGCGTTAAAAAGACTGGCATTGTTATCTGCCAATACCCATCGGGTATCCAATTTACTGAAGACGAAGACGATGTAGCGAAACTGGTTATCGGCATTGCCGCTAAAAATGATGAGCACATCCAAGTTATTACCACCATTACGAACGCGCTCGATGAGCCAGAAGCAATTGAGAAGCTAACCAGCACCACGGATGTAGAAGAGATCCTCAACATCCTTGGCCGCGAACAAGCCGCTTAATTACTTCACTTAATTTGCTCCTGAGCAAACCGAGGTCAGCTGTCACCCCCTATGCGGTTGGCCTCACCCTAGATTCGTTAGTCAATATTTCAGACATTGGTAGGTAACAGTTATGAAAAATGCAGTTCATTTTGGCGCAGGTAACATTGGCCGTGGTTTCATCGGTAAACTTTTAGCAGACGCAGACGTCGAGGTCACGTTCGCTGACGTTGATGCCCCGTTGGTAGACCAACTCAGTCATAAACAAGAATACAAAGTTAAAGTGGTGGGCACGGAGTGCCAAATCGACACAGTCACGCATGTCACCGCAGTTAACTCAGCAAGTGAAGACGTGATTGACCGCATCGTAAAAACCGATTTAGTGACAACCGCTGTTGGTCCAAACGTGCTGGACATCATTGCGAAAACCATTGCAACCGGCATCACCAAACGTTTCGAAGCGGGGAATGAATCACCACTGAACATCATCGCTTGTGAGAACATGGTTCGCGGCACGACCCATTTAAAAGGCGAAGTGTACAAGCATCTTGATGCGTCACTGCACGCAAAAGCCGATGAGCTCGTTGGCTTTGTCGATTCTGCAGTAGACCGTATCGTGCCACCAGCAGAAGCTGCCAACGATGATCCACTGGAAGTAACGGTAGAAAGCTTCAGCGAGTGGATTGTTGACGAGCAACAATTCAAAGGGGAAATCCCGGACATCGCAGGGATGGAAAAGACCAACAACCTGATGGCGTTTGTGGAACGTAAACTGTTCACCCTAAATACCGGCCACTGTATTACGGCTTACTTGGGCTGCTTGAAAGGACACCGCACCATTCGAGAAGCGATTGAAGATCCTGAGATTCAGGCTGAAGTAAAGCAGGCCATGATCGAGAGTGGTGAAGTGCTGATTCGTCGTTATGGCTTCGACCGCGACATGCACAATGCCTACATCGAGAAGATTCTGGGTCGCTTTGCCAATCCATACTTAGTTGATGAAGTTGACCGCGTTGGACGTCAGCCAATTCGCAAATTAGGTGCAAATGATAGATTAGTGAAGCCATTACTCGGTACAATTGAATATGGCACTGAAAATCAAACACTTTTAAAAGGGATAGCGGCGGCGTTGAAGTACACTAACGACACCGATCCTCAAGCGGTTGAATTACAAACTTCATTAAAAGAAGTCGGCGTGAAGCCAACGCTCGCGAAATACACAGGTCTTGCAGAAGACAGCGCTGAGGTGGCTCATATTGAGGCACTCTACAACCAGCTGTAATTAACTCAGAGGGGGGCAATGCTCCCCTTATAATAACGACTTAACAACTACTCAGTATATGGCAGATAACATCAACGAAACCGAGATCATTGAACGACTCAACGGCGCACCCTCAGTGCGGGGCTTCTTTATTGCCACGGTCGACGTCTTTAACGAGTCGATCGACGGTCTGATACAAAGAATTTTCCGTAAAGATAACTTCGCTGTTCAATCGGTTGTTGGCCCGCTACTACAAGACTCAGGCCCACTGGGCGATCTGTCTGTTCGTCTAAAATTACTGTTTGGTTTGGGCGTACTACCTGACGATATTTACCACGATATTGAAGATATCATTAAGCTCAAAAACCAACTCAACAGCGACGCATCCGACTACGAGTTCACTGACCCAAACATTCTCGATCCGATCAAAAAACTGCATTTAGTGAAGAAAATGGGCATGGTGCAACTGGAAGTCAATGAACCGGATGACGACATCGATCTGGAGTTCTATCAGCTTCAACTTCAGCGCCAACAACAAATCATCAAATCAGGGCTTTCCCTCGCCATTGTCGAAATCTGCAATGAACTTGGCAAGGAAAGTCCTTTTTAATAGTTAAACATTACTAACGCTATCTTTGTGCAGTACTGACTACTGCTTTGAATTATTACTACCTCTGCCCACCGACTCCTCGACCTGATGTTTTGTTTAGAGAATGTCACCTCTCGACATTCTCACTCGTTAATACAACCATTCACTCCCCGTCAAGTCTCCTACCAATAAGTAGTCGAACCACAACAAAAATAAATGAAACATCGTTTTATATATGTGACTCCAATCTATAATCCGTACTATTTAAATTGTCGGAACTCGACATTTTATTATTATCTACCCGTCGATTATCAACGGAGAGAGTTATGAGTGAGTTGTCGTCAACCATTAATAAGGAGCAAAACCCCGAGACAGAACAGCTGTCCGAGTTGCCATTAATGGAAGTGCTGGAATTACTCAATGCGCACGATGCCAGTGTTGCGGTGTCGATTAATAAAGTGCTGCCAGATGTCGCCAAAGCGGTTGAACTGATTGCCTCGCAGATGAGACAAGGCGGCCGTTTATTCTATGTTGGTGCAGGAACCAGCGGCCGACTTGGTGTTTTAGACTCAGCAGAATGCCCCCCTACTTTTGGTACCGATCCTGCTCTGGTCCAGTCCATTATCGCAGGCGGTCTTGACGCTATGCTCGCGGCTGTGGAAGACATTGAAGACTGCAAAGAGTCCGCTCCTGCCGAACTTCGCCAGCGCCAACTGACTTCGCAAGATGTAGTGGTTGGGATTGCCGCAAGTGGAAGAACGCCCTTCGTCATTTCAGCACTGGATTACGCCAGACAGATCGGCGCGAAAACCATTGCGCTCAGTACCCGAGGACCTGGGCTTATTTCGCAACACGCGGATGTGTCTATTGCACCGGATGTCGGCGCAGAGGTACTGGCAGGCTCGACACGGATGAAAAGCGGCTCAGCACAAAAGATGTTACTGGGCATGCTGAGTACCTCGGTCATGCTTCAACTGGGTAAAGTGCACGGAAACCTGATGGTAGACGTCAAAGCGAATAACCAGAAGCTGCGCATTCGTGCCCAGCACATGGTGCAGCAAATTTGTGAAGTGGATGATCTCACCGCCGCCAAGCTATTGGATGCGGTGGAATACAATGTTCGTGCTGCGGTATTGCTGCACACGTTGGACACTTCACCTTCTAAAGCGTTGGCTCTTGCGGCACAACCCTTCCAACCTCTGAAACAGCAGTTACTGCAAGGAAAATAGCATGGCAAATAAGATAGAACATCTGGAACTCATTGCCGATCACATTGAACGGCATATTGGCGGCTTTGATAACGTCGCGACCCTGACCAACTGCATGACACGCGTACGTATCGTGCTTAAAGACCGCTCCCAATTTAATATGGATGCACTACGAGAGGTTGAGGGTATTAAAGGTGTCGTTGATGCCGGAGAACAATATCAAATTATCGTCGGCATGGGCACTGCGGCAAAAGTCGCTGGCGTTCTTAATAAACGAATGAAAGGTGCAGGTATTGAGGAAGGTTCGGCGGAGGCCCCTGTTGCGCAACCATTTTCGATTCGTCGCGCTCTCAACACCTTAGCCGCAATTTTTGTACCTACCATTCCAGCTTTGATCGGATGTGGTTTAGTTCTGGGGATGGTGAACATCTTCAAACTCGTCGCTCCGGAATTTGTCGCAGCCAACCCAGATATCTTCTCGCTATTCACTGTCGTTGGTAAAGCCGTATTCGCCGTGCTTTCTGTCATGATCGGTATGAATACCGCCAAAGAACTTCAGGCGTCTCCTGCGATTGGTGCGGTGATGGCTGCAGTTTTGGCTGCGCCGGGCCTCGCTAATATCGAGTTATTTGGTAACGCGTTAGTTCCGGGCGGCGGCGGCATGTTTGCTGTATTGTTGGTCTGTGTCTTTTCTTCTAAGTTTGAGCTTTGGTTCCGTAGCCACTGTAAAGAAAGTCTCGACCTTATCTTTACTCCAACCGTGACGATTTTGGTGTCGTCGGCAGTGGCTTTGTTCATCTTGCAGCCTATCGCCCACTCGGTAAACGTGTGGCTAGGCAACTTGGTTTCGGTTGCACTGCTTAATGAATCCGCAGGTTCCGTAGCGGTTGGCGGTGTCCTGGGTGGTGGCTTCCTGTTCCTACTATTAACAGGCTTACACCAAGGTCTTATCCCTATTCATGCACAAATTCTTGAAACTTTTGGTCTTAACTACCTGTTCCCGATTTTAGCGATGGGTGGCATGGGGCAAGTCGGCGCAGCGGCGTACGTATACCTTAAGTCGAAGAATGAACGCCTGAAGAAGACCATCACTGGTGCTCTGCCTGTTGGTATTCTGGGTGTTGGCGAACCACTGTTGTTTGGTGTGTCACTACCGCTAGGTAAAACCTTTATTGCAGGCTGTATTGGCGGTTTTGCTGGTGGTGCCATGATGGCCGCGTTCAAGATTGGCATCATCATTCCATTTGGTACTGCTGGGCTTTCTCTGATTCCACTGGTTGGCGAGGGGCAGATTCCATCATTCCTTCTTGCGGTAGTGTGTGCATGGATTGTCGGTTTTATCGCGTCGATGCTCTTAGGGTTTACCGATCCAGTCGAAAAGACAGCGAAAAGTCGCTAATATCATCCCGTCGTACAATTCGTTGCGGCGGGACGAATTCACTGTAGAGGCATTAATGGAAAGCATCATCAATAAAGTCAAAGTACTCGCTCATTCCACTAACCTGAACGAGCAAAGAATTTCGCACTTTATTATTGAGCAACAGTTTGACCTCTCTAAGTTTAGCGCCACCAAAGTCGGCGCTAAACTGGGTATCAGCGACTCCTCGGTGATTCGCTATGCCAAGAGCATCGGCTGTAGCGGCTTTCCCGATTTAAAACTGAAGCTCGCGGCACTTGCTCCACAAACACAAAAGCTGCCCACTCAATCTCTGTATGCAGAAATCGAAAGCAGTGACTCAACCCAAACCATCATTGAGAAATCAAAAAACTTATTTACCAGTAAGATAGAACAATCTCTAAGCCTGATTGATACCGATACCATTGAGCGCAGTGCTGAGTTACTGCTCAAGGCAAACAAGATTCTGCTCTCGGGTATTGGGGCTTCTGCGGTGGTCGCCGCCGACATCAACCACAAGCTGATTCGCTCTGGTTTTAACGTTCAGTTCAACCTGGATTACCACATTCAAATCGTCCAGGCTTCACTGCTGAAAAAAGACGATGTATTGCTGGTGGTATCGGCGCGAGGCAATACACAAGAAGTGTTGGCCACGATTGAAAAAGCACGTGCCAACGGTGCCAAAGTGATCGCACTGACTCGCTACGGAAAAGGCAAAGTGGCTCAGCTATCGGATTTCGTCATTCCTTATAGCTACACCGAAGAGCACAACCAATTAGGTATGGTCACGCCACAACTGCTGCAGATGATTGCTTTCGACATCCTGTTTTTCAAACTCAATACACTGACCGACTCTGTCAGCATGAACACGGCGTTGGACTCACTTCGTCAAATTCAGCCTTAACGCTGTACATCGAACAATGTGAGCAAGCAGACTGGGTTTATTCGCGGCACTGTGAAGATCCTTCCCCTATTTTGTCTATGAGCATAAAAGAAAAAGCCACCTATCACGCGCGGCGTAATAGGTGGCTTTGAAATTCACTTGGTAATGGGTAGTGTTATTCCACGGTAACTGCTTTTGCCAGGTTACGTGGTTGGTCAACGTCAGTACCTTTGATCAGAGCAATGTAGTAAGACAGCAACTGCATTGGAATGGTGTAGTAAATCGCTGCAGTGATTTCGCTTACGTGTGGCATTGTGATGATCTTCATTGTGTCATCGCCTTCAAAGCCTGCATCAGCGTCAGCAAATACGTACAGTAGACCGCCACGTGCACGAACTTCTTCAACGTTTGATTTCAGCTTCTCAAGCAGATCATTACTTGGCGCAACCACAACCACTGGCATGTCGGCATCGATCAGAGCCAAAGGACCGTGTTTTAGTTCACCTGCTGCGTAAGCTTCAGCATGAATGTAAGAGATCTCTTTTAGTTTCAGAGATGCTTCCATCGCAATTGGGTAGAACTCACCACGGCCAAGGAACAGAGTATGGTGCTTATCAGCAAAATCCGTTGCCAGTGCTTCGATCTCTTTTTCAAAAGACAACGCCTGATTGATTTGCTCTGGTAGGGCGTGCAGCGCTTCTACGATCTCTTTTTCTTTCTCTTTGCTGATACGGTTTTGTTGCTTACCAAGCGCAGTAACCAGCATCAACAGTGCAGATAGCTGAGTAGTAAATGCTTTGGTAGAAGCCACACCGATTTCAACACCAGCGCGAGTCATAAAGGCAAAATCAGATTCACGAACAAGAGAAGAACCAGCCACGTTACAGATGGTCATTGCCGCCATGTAGCCTTTCTCTTTCGCAAGACGAAGTGCTGCTAGCGTATCGGCTGGTTCACCTGACTGAGATAGCGTGATCAGAAGGCTGTTCGGACGAGTAACAAACTTGCGGTAGCGGAACTCAGATGCGATTTCTACGTCACAGCTTACGCCAGCAATATCTTCAAACCAGTAACGAGCCGTCATACCAGCGTTGTAAGAGGTACCACAAGCTACGATTTGTACGTGCTCGACTTTGCTTAGAATGTCTGCCGCATGTACACCAATCGCATCCGTCACAACAGAATCGGCAGTAATGCGACCTTCCATTGTGTTGATTAGCGCTTTTGGCTGCTCGTAGATTTCTTTCTGCATGAAGTGGCGGTACTGACCTTTATCACCCGCATCGTGCTCAGCATTGGACTCAGTAATTTCACGCTCTACACGCTCACCTTTTTCATCGTAAACGGTCACTTCACGGCGCGTAATTTCAGCTACGTCACCTTCTTCCAGGTACATGAAGCGGCGAGTAACGTTAAGCAATGCCAATTGGTCTGAAGCCAGGAAGTTTTCACCCACACCAAAACCAATAACAATCGGGCTACCAGAGCGAGCCACAACAATGCGAGAAGGATCTTTACGATCCAACGCTACCGTGCCGTAAGCGCCTTCCAGTTGCTTCGCTGTTTTCTGTACCGCTTCAAGCAGCGTTTCTGAAGTGCGAAGTTCCCACTCAACAAGGTGTGCAATCACTTCAGTATCAGTTTGAGATTCGAATACGTAGCCACGCTCACGAAGTATTTCACGCAGCTCTTCGTAGTTTTCGATGATGCCGTTATGCACAACAGTGATATCACCTGACATGTGTGGGTGCGCATTGATTTCTGAAGGCTCACCGTGTGTCGCCCAGCGCGTGTGCGCAATACCAGTGCCGCCAATCACTTTCTCTTGATCAACCGCATCAGCCAGCTCTTGCACTTTGCCTAGACGACGAACGCGAGTCAGATTATTTTCAGCATCGACGATCGCTACGCCCGCCGAGTCATAGCCACGGTACTCCAGACGACGTAGACCTTCGACCAAAATTTCTGCAACATCTCGTTGTGCCACTGCACCGACGATTCCACACATGTTTTTTCTCCGATTTTAGTTTTGTTCTTCCCTAGCCATGATTTCATATAGAGGCAGCAAGCAAAGGCCCGTACATGAGGGAAGTAAATTTAAAAATGTTAGTTTGAATATAAGTTTGTTAGGCGCAAATGACTTTCACGCCATGCTGTTCAATCTGTGATTTATGCTCAGCTTGTATATCCGCATCGGTTACCAGCACATCGATCTGTTGCCATGCGAGCTCAAGATTCGGAATACGGCGACCAATTTTTTCAGACTCAATCATTACAATGACTTCGCGGGACACTTCTGCCATCACATTACTTAAGCCAACCAGCTCATTAAATGTGGTCGTTCCGCGCTCTAGGTCGATACCATCAGCACCAATAAAAAGCTGGTCAAAGTCATAAGCTCTTAAAACAGACTCAGCTACTTTGCCTTGAAAGGATTCAGAGTGTGTATCCCAGGTCCCGCCTGTCATCAACAAAGTCGGTTCACTTTCCAGCTCATTGAGGGCATTTGCCACATGCAATGAGTTGGTCATTACCACTAAACCACGCTTGTCGTTTAGCTGCTGTATTAATGCTGCGGTCGTACTGCCACTGTCGATAACAATGCGATTGTGGTCTCGGATCAGCGATGCGGCCGCTTTGGCTAAATTTAACTTTCGAGTCGAAACATTTGGGCTCAATTCTTCATGGATAACTTCCGTTGGGATCGCGATCGCTCCGCCATAACGACGCAAAAGCTGTCCATTTTTCTCTAAAGAAGCTAAGTCCTTTCTAATCGTGACTTCAGAGGTCTCAAACTGATGAGCCAATTCATCTACACTGACTTCGCCCAGTTCAGAAACCAGGTTAGAAATAGCGTGTCTTCTTAGTTGAGTGTTTCGTTTCGACATTTACATTTTGATTTTAAGTTTCGTTTCGAAAGTTATTATAGTCAAATCGAAACTTTTAAGTCCATTTATTTCGATCCAAAAAATTAATATTTCTCGATAAAACCTTGTCCTAAGACAATTCTTAAACAGTGATATTGGATTCATTCGGTGGTAGAATTCGCCACCGAAAAGAAAAAAAATTACAGAAATGACGGCTATTTTTTTGCAACTTTCTGCATATAAAGTGGGATTAGTCACAAAAAGGTAACCAAAATCACCGATCTTTAAGTCATAAAATGACTAAACTTGGTGAAAGACTTTCAGAATCTGAAGTTCAATAATGTGGCGGAAAATCGGTGGATGACAGGCACAAAATGTCATCAAAAACGCCCTGACTTCAGAGTAAATAACCGACTTTCAAATTGTAACTATACTTACCGGAGAGTATCTTCCATGAAAAAGACCAAAATCGTTTGTACGATTGGCCCTAAAACTGAATCTGTAGAGAAGCTAACTGAACTAGTAAACGCAGGCATGAACGTTATGCGTCTTAACTTCTCTCACGGTGACTATGAAGAGCACGGCACTCGTATTGCGAACTTCCGCCAAGTAATGGAAGCAACTGGCAAACAACTGGCAATCCTTCTTGATACTAAAGGTCCAGAAATCCGTACTATCAAACTAGAAGGCGGTAACGACGTTGATCTAGTTGCTGGTCAAGAATTCACTTTCACAACTGACACTTCAGTTGTTGGTAACAAAGACACTGTAGCAGTGACTTACGCTGGTTTCGCAGCAGACCTAAACGTTGGTAACACTATCCTTGTAGACGACGGTCTAATCGAGATGGAAGTTATCGCGACTACTGAAACTGAAGTTAAATGTAAAGTACTTAACAACGGTGCACTAGGCGAAAACAAAGGTGTTAACCTACCTGGCGTTTCTGTAAACCTACCAGCTCTATCTGAAAAAGATAAGAACGACCTTAAGTTTGGTTGTGAGCAAGGCGTTGACTTCGTTGCGGCTTCTTTCATCCGTAAAGCTTCTGACGTTCAAGAAATCCGTGACGTACTTGCTGCAAACGGCGGCGAGAACATCCACATCATCTCTAAGATCGAAAACCAAGAAGGTGTTGATAACTTCGATGAGATCCTAGAGCTTTCTGACGGCATCATGGTTGCACGTGGTGACCTAGGTGTTGAAATCCCAGCAGAAGAAGTAATCTTCGCTCAGAAAATGATGATCGAGAAGTGTAACCGTGCACGTAAGATGGTTATCACTGCAACTCAAATGCTTGATTCTATGATCAACAACCCACGTCCTACTCGTGCGGAAGCAGGCGATGTTGCTAACGCTGTAATGGATGGCACTGACGCAGTAATGCTTTCTGGTGAAACTGCAAAAGGTAAATACCCTGTTGAAGCAGTAACTATCATGGCGCAAATCGCTAAACGTACTGATTCAGTTCTTAAAGCGGAACTAGGTTCTCGTCTAGACAGCCCACGTCTACGTATCACTGAAGCGGTATGTAAAGGCGCTGTAGACACTGCTGAGAAACTGGCTGCTCCACTTATCGTTGTTGCAACTGAAGGCGGTAAGTCTGCACGTTCAGTACGTAAGTACTTCCCAACTGCAAACATCCTAGCACTAACAACTAACACTAAGACAGCTGCACAGCTTGTTCTTACTAAAGGTGTTACGCCAATCGTTGTTGACTCTATCGAAAACACAGACGCGTTCTACGTGACTGGTAAAGAGCTTGCTCTAGAGTCTGGCCTAGGTAACAAAGGCGACATCGTTGTGATGGTTTCTGGTGCTCTAGTAGCTTCAGGTACTACAAACACTGCATCTGTACACGTTCTTTAATTCGAAACGTTTACAAGATAAATAAAAAGAGGGCTTCGGCCCTCTTTTTTTGTTTTTGCTTCTAACGAAACTGATTCACCGGTTGTCTGGTACCAAATTTAAAAAGCCACCGATTTTCACGGTGGCTTTTCTTGGTAGCAATCTATCGGTTAGCGTTAAGGCTTCAGCGCACGTTCTCCACGCGCAATGCCAACTACCCCACTACGAGCAACTTCCACTACTTCCGTAACTTCCGAAATTGCTTTAATAAACGCATCCAGTTTCTCACTAGTGCCCGCCAACTGAACGGTATATTGAGAAGCTGTTACATCGACGATCTGTCCGCGGAAGATGTCTGCTGTGCGTTTTACTTCAGCACGAGCAAAACCACTCGCTTTCACCTTCACCATCATCAGTTCACGTTCAAGGTGCTCAAGCTCTGTTACTTCCTGAACTTTTAGCACATCAATTAACTTATGTAGCTGTTTCTGAATCTGCTCAAGTTGCATCTCGTTTGATGTCGTTGTGATATTCATACGAGAAAGAGTTTCGTCGTCTGTAGGAGAAACCGTCAAAGACTCAATGTTGTAACCACGTTGAGAGAACAAGCCTACAACGCGAGACAACGCACCAGGTTGGTTTTCCAATAGCAATGAAATAATGTGTCTCATATTAAGTTCTCTCCGTTTTGCTTAGCCACATTTTGTCCATACCCTCACCTTTAATCTGCATAGGGTAAACGTGCTCAGTTTCATCGACGTTAATGTCAACGAAAACTAAGCGGTCTTTCATATCGAGTGCTTTTTGCAAACCAGCTTCGAGCTGATCTGGCGTCTCGATACGAATACCAACGTGACCATAAGCTTCTGCAATTGCTGCAAAATCAGGAACAGAACTCATGTATGAATTAGAGTGACGACCTTGGTAAATAATGTCTTGCCACTGTTTTACCATGCCTAGGAAACGGTTATTCAGGTTGATGATCTTCACTGGGATGTCGTACTGCATTGCGGTCGACAACTCTTGAATGTTCATTTGAATACTGCCGTCACCGGTAACCACAACCACTTCTTCTTCTGGCATAGCAAATTTAACACCCAAACCAGCAGGAAGACCAAAGCCCATCGTGCCCAAACCACCAGAGTTGATCCAACGGCGTGGTTTATTAAATGGGTAGTAAAGCGCAGCAAACATTTGGTGCTGACCTACATCTGAAGCAACATAAGCATCGCCATTGGTCAGTTTGTGCAGAGTTTCAATAACTTGCTGAGGCTTAATAATCTCTGAAGAGGTTTCATAGGATAAGCACTGACGATCGCGCCATACTTGAATGTCTTCCCACCACGCTTTGATAGCCTCTTCGTCGTTTGCACCTTCTTGCTCAGCCAGCAAACCTAGCATGGTCGTAAGCACTTTTTCTGCCGAACCAACGATTGGTAAATCTACTTTCACGTTTTTTGAAATCGACGATGGGTCGATATCAATATGCATAACTTTCGCATTCGGACAGTATTTTTCCAAATTGTTCGTCGTACGGTCATCAAAACGAACCCCGATACCAAAAATCAGGTCAGCTTCGTGCATTGCCATGTTGGCTTCGTACGTACCGTGCATACCCAACATACCCAGCGAGTTTTTGTGCATGCCAGGGAATGCGCCCAAGCCCATCAAGGTGCTCACTACAGGAAGGTTCAGCTTGTCTGCCAGTTCAAAGATATGCTCGTGTGCGCCGGAAATCACCGCACCACCACCGACATAAAGCACAGGTTTTTTCGCTTCAAGTAGAGACTTGAGTGCTTTCTTGATTTGGCCTTTGTGCCCCGAAGTGGTTGGCTTGTATGAACGCATCGAAATGCTTTCTGGATACTGGTAAGGCAGTTTGATTTGCGGATTCATAACATCTTTTGGCAAATCAATCACAACTGGACCAGGGCGTCCTGTCGTCGAAATGTAAAACGCTTTTTTGATGGTTTCAGGAATATCTTCCGCTTTCTTTACTAAAAAGCTGTGTTTTACCACTGGGCGAGAGACACCAACAATGTCACATTCCTGGAATGCATCGTTACCAATCAGGTTGTTCGGTACGTTACCTGAGATAACTATCATTGGGATAGAGTCCATATAAGCGGTCGCAATACCTGTAATTGTATTGGTCGCGCCAGGACCTGAACATACCAGTACGACACCCGGCTTGCCGGTAGCACGAGCATAGCCATCGGCCATATGCGTTGCGGCTTTTTCATGTCTTACTAGTACGTGTTTAATTTGGTCGGTTTTGGCGTGCAGTGCGTCATAGATATCTAGAACGGAACCGCCAGGGTAACCAAAGATCTGCGATACATTCTCTTCGATCAGAGATTGCACAACCATCTCTGCACCTGACAACATTGCTGTCATAATTGCTCTCCTTACCCAGTTTCCACACCGTAAGGTCAACGGATAGGTCTGGTTTTACATAGTTTAGGGCTTATTCGTAGCCTAATCGAAATACTTCCACGTTTTCGGCTATGTCTTGCGTTCGTCATAACATCCCGCAAGGTTACCCAACAAATGTAACGTTTTATTATCAACGGGTCTAATGAGATCTAGATCTCATTCCTTAACAAGATACCAAGAATTGGATTGATAGAAGGAAGAGCAGCCAGAGAAGCGAAAATAGACAGTATGATCAATGAGCGTATTGGTTAAAAAAAGAATATTATTTCATATGCAACTCCATATTTGTCGAAAAATTACCCTTAACCAGGCGAAAATACAGTAGGAACACTGGTAAATAAAAAAGTCCCCAGACATGAACGAGGCATCTCTGGGGACTTTTTAATCAATTTGAAATCTAAGCGAGTTCAAGTTAAGCGAACTAGTGCTTTTCCTTGTACATTTCTTCGATTTCATCTTGGTATTTGTCATTGATAACTTTACGACGCAATTTTTGTGTCGGTGTCAGCTCACCATCATCCATCGAGAAAGCCTTTGGCAACAGTTTAAACTTTTTAACTTGTTCAAACTTAGCCAGCTCTTTTTGCAGTTCATTAACTCGCTTTTCGAGCATTTCTACGACTTGGTGATGTTTGATCAACTCAACGCGATCGTGATACGCAATGTTCAACTCTTTGGCATACTCTTCCAACGAATCAAAACACGGCACAATCAATGCTGAAACGAACTTACGTGTATCAGCGATAACCGCAATCTGCTCGATAAAGTGATCTTTACCGATGGCACCCTCGATCATCTGTGGCGCAATGTACTTACCACCCGAGGTTTTCATCAACTCTTTAATACGATCAGTGATAAAAAGATTGCCGTTTTCATCAATATGACCCGCATCGCCAGTTTTCAGGAAACCGTGCTCATCGAACGTTTTTTCAGTCTCTTCTGGCATTTTGTAGTAGCCACGCATGACCATAGGGCCACGAACCAAAATTTCATTGTTTGCACCGATTTTTACTTGTGCGCCCGGCATCGATGTACCGATAGAGTCAGGATCAAAGCAGTAATCATCCCAACAGGATACGGTCGCGGTTGTTTCCGTCATGCCGTAGCCTAACTTAACGTTAATGCCCATCGCATGGAAGAAACGGCCGATGGTTTCATCCAGCTTCGCTCCGCCACAAGGCATAAAGTTAATACGCCCACCTAATAGCGCACGTAGCTTACTCAGTACCAGCTTATCAGCCAGAGCATGAGCTTTACGCAGCATGATTGAAGGCTGACGCTTTTCCTGATGGCATAACGCCATTTTAGCGCCCATGTTCACCGCCCAGGTAAACATGATCTTACGGTGGATCGGTGCTCGAGACACCTTTTCATGAATCGCAGAAAAAATCTTTTCGTAGAAACGAGGCACTGCACACATCACAGTTGGACGAACCTGACTGAGCGCGTCTCGCACTTGCGCTGTGTCTTTGAGGTAACAGTTGGTTGCGCCTTTATACAGGACATAAAATGTCCACGCTCGCTCGAACACATGAGACAATGGCAGGAAACACAGCGAGACGTCATCCTGAGTTAGGCTCAAGCGTTTATCATGACCTTCTAGCTGCGCGGCAATATTGGCGTAATCCAGCATTACCCCTTTCGGCTGTCCTGTTGTACCAGAGGTATAAATCAGGGTAAGCAAATCATCTTCACAAGCCTGTGCAACACGAGCGTCCAACTCTTCTTGGTAACTGCTGTTGCCCTTGGCAATAAAATCCTTCCAAGAAGCAACAAATGGATGATCTCCAAGCTCGATATCGTCAGACATCGCCACGATCAGTTCTAGCTGACTGCATTGCTCGAAAATACTGACGGCTGCATCAAACTGAGGCTGCTCACCCACAAACAGAACTTTCACGTCTGCATTGTCGAGGATATACGCCGACTGCGCAGCCGTATTAGTCGGATAGATAGGAACCGTCACACTGCGTACTTGCAGTGCGGCGAAATCAGCAATCGTCCATTGCGGCATGTTATTTGAGAAAATGCCGACCTTATCCTGAACTCTCAATCCCTGAGCCAAAAGTGCAAGCGATAGTTCATCCACTTGCTGACCAAATTGCTGCCAAGTAATACCTTGCCATTCATTGCCCACTTTGTGTTTTAGAGCAACGCGAGTATCACCTTTCGCAATTTGTTCACGAATACGTTTAACGATATGAAAATCTAACTTGGCCATTTTTACTTACCTTTGGCTTACAGGTGTAAGCTAATTGAGCGAGCAAGTGTACTCACAGGGCGGCAAAACGCAACTGACGAATATCAAACTTCTCTTTATTAAGAGATCGGCTTCACTAATGAGTGCGAACCACCCCATCAATAGTCGGATAGAAAAGCACTTAACTTTCTGTTTGTATTAACCATTGTAAAAAATAAAAAGCCCCGAAAGAGCAAACCTTCCGGGGCTTTGTAATTGTAAAATTTGGTGAGTATTTGAGGAATCTTCCGCATCAAACACTCAGTACTTACTTAGTTACCGGACTCAACCGGTAGCTCATACTTCACTTATTTTTGTGCGACAACTTCGCCACAGATAATCATCAACTGATCACGAAGCCAGATGTGACCTTTGTCTTTCTCACTAGACTCGTGCCAGCTCAGATATCCACTGATTTCTTTACTTGCAAATGGCAGTTCCAGAATTTGCAGCTGATCGCTGTTTACCGCATTTTCTGCCATCCAGCGTGGTGCAATCGTCACAAGCTCAGATTGGCTTACCACATAAAGCAGGTTGCTCAGGCTTGAACCTTCATACGCAGCCAGACAATCAAGCTCGCGATATGCTTGCTCAGAGAAGCTACGCTGACCATGCACTCGTGAAAGTTTCGCGTGTTTTTCGTTAATCAGCTGTTCTTCAGTGACCACGCCCTGAATACGTGAATGCGTTTTAGAAGCAATCACAACCAGTTCATCTTTAAAAATTTCTGTACTCGAGAAACCTTGCTCATCAAAGCGAGCGTAGTCGATCACAAAATCAATCTCCTGGTAACGCATGCGTTCAGACAGAAGACGGTCGAATTCAGCGTCTAAATGAAGCTGAACGCTCGGTGCCTGTTGCGCCACTTTAGACATAATCTTTGGTGCAAAACGTAAGTCACATGGGCTACAGATTGCCAGTTTAAATAAGCGCGTTGAAGACTCCGGTTGGAATACAGAGCTTGGCAGCTCATTGCGGATCAATTGTAGCGCCTGACGGATGGGACCAAATAGCTGACGAGCGCGTTGGGTTGGCTGAATGCCTCGACCCTGACGCATGAATAGTTCGTCATTAAACATCACTTTTAAACGTGCGACTGCGTTACTTACTGCTGGTTGAGACATACCTAAGTTGTGTGCTGCGCGAGTGATATTTTGCTCCTGCATTACGGCATCAAATACCGTTAACAGGTTTAAATCTACACCACGCAAAGTACTTTCCATACGGTAGCTAGCAATTGCGCTCATCGCGTCTTTTTTATCTAACATTGAGTGCGCCTCTTTTGTAATCGTCAATTTGGTTCAATGAATTCATAGCGAATAGAATCCCATCTCGCACAAAAGACGGCGGCTGGATTCAATTATCTCACGAATAGAAAACCTGATTTTTATTATATTTATCGGCCGCATAATTCCGGCTCGAACCGTACTATCAACGAATTGATTAGGGTTTCGCAACTAGATTGACAATTAATCAGTAAATTTTAGCCCTTAAATTATTTATCCTTTAAAAATCAATATATTGATAAAAACATAAAAAAATATAAAATCGCTAAAATCAGGCAAATCAAGCCCATGGGTCGTGTTTTCAACAGTGAGAAAAATGAGCCCAAAACCCATTCACTGAGAATATGAATAAATTTTTTAAGAGAAACACAGTCAATAACCCTGAGCAATTTTACTTAGAAAAGCACAGTAGCAACGACAGTACGATTGAATCAAAACTAACATGAAGTGAATAAAAATGCAGCAGTAATTATTACACTGCTGCATTAAAAATTTCTTGGTTCTGGCTTTTTAGATATGAGAGACGTAACTCGGAAAGTCCACTTGCTCCCACAACTGCCTGGACAACTCTTCTTGAGAATCCCATGAGCCTTGCAGCACCCAATGAACGATCGCCTGAGCCACATCCGGATACTTAACGCTCTCCGCTTGTTGCTCTTTCAGCCAATGGCGAACCGCTGAAATGTCTAAGCTGTCCATCGAAGAAGCAAGCCCTAAATCTTCAAGCGTTGCGACATTACTTTGCTGTTCAAATTGACCCGCTAATGGTTTCAACAATAACTTCTTGCCGAGAGAAAGCGCCTCTGACGGCAGCTCAAAACCACCATTGGCGATGACGCCACTACAACGATGTAGGTGATGCTGAAAATTGGTATGGCACAGTGGACGCAGCTCGATATTCTCGATCACTTCACTTTCTATCACATCTGGGTGATAACAAATGAATGACTGCTGATTAAAGTGGAACAATAGATCAGCAATGTCCTCAATAGATTCAAAAGGCAAGTAGACCAACACGAAGTTATCGCAGTGTTCCTGACTGTCCAATGTGTGAATGATAGGAGGCAGTATGGGCTGATCGAAATGATACCAGTGCAAACCCAGATGATGTTGTGAGGGAGCAAAGTGTTCAATCACTGACTTATCCAGCCAACTTGCGCCTTTAAGCGGAACGGGATAACGGAAGGCATTCTGATGACTGATCCCAATACATGGCTTGTTCTGCTTACGGGCAGCCCATGCCGTCACAGGTTCAAAATCATTAATCACCAGATCATAAGTAGAGAGGTCTAACTGATTCACTTCTTTAAAAAACTGAATCAAATTGTTGTTAAGTGCCGTTTTTGCGTAGTTTACCGATCCCTTTTCGGTCACAAAAGTGAGCCCTCGACGCGTTTGATAATCTCCAAACGCTTCCATTGAAAAGTACTTGTTTGGGTCACGACCAGAAAACAGAAAATCGACTTGCACATCTCGCATTCCAAATGCTTTGCTCATGGCTCTGGCGCGAGCAATATGACCATTTCCGGTGCCTTGCACACCGTATAGGATTTTCATCAATTAAACTCCGATCATTGAAATAGCAAACCCACCACACAAACTTCCCAACAGCGCACCGATGATGATGTCCGTAAAAAAGTGCACCCCGAGGAAGATACGCGCAGAGCCGATTAAGCTCGCCCAGAAATAAGCAGCAAATCCCAGTTGTGGGTAAAAGTGATCAATAAGCGTTGCCATGACAAAAGCGGCAGCAGTATGTCCGGACGGCAAACTGTAGCGATCAGAAGGGGTAATAAAAGCAGGTAACAAAGCGCTCAGTTCTTCAGGACGGCGACGCTTAAAACTGTTTTTCAGCGTCCAATAAATTGGCAGTTCGACGGCAAATGCCAGCAGCCCGGCAAGCAGAAACCATAACCCCTGCTCCTTATCCAGGTACCACGCCAGTACTCCGAGAACTAAGTAAAGATGGCCATCACCACTGTGTGAAATCCCTTTGCTAATATTTGCTACTTGCTGATTAAAGCGGTGTTGTAAACAAACGCTAGAAAGTGCTAAGTCGAACTTAGCGATGGCCGTTATTGGCTGAGTAATTGTCTCTATCGTTCTCATATGACCTTCCCTCACTTTGACAACGCCTTTTACGCAAATTAGGTGTTTTTAGTGACAGCCACATGACGGGAAGTTGGACAATTAATGACAGGCGTAACGTAGAAGTGATTTACCCGAACTCAAGACAGCCGAACAAATCAATATTTCTACGTGCCATATATGGACGTATTGGGACATGATGGGGGTTTAGGCTTGCGGTGCGTCGATATACCAGACCTTTCTCTTTTTACGACAGGCCCGTAAGGCACCAGTGGTAAACTCACCATTTTTACTCAACTCATAGCTGAGTACCCGGCAAGTGTAGCTTCCCTGAAGTTCATACCGATATTCAAAGTTATCATCGGCAACCTTAGCGGACGCGAGTAAAGGATTGGGTGGTGTAGAAAGAAGATCACGCTCGCCGACATTACTCCGCGCATAATCTTGATGGACATAGCCTTTGATCACCCCTCGCTTCTCAACCAAATACCAAGGCAGATCGGAGACTTTCGCGACAACATTAAATACTTCTCCTTTACTGACTGAGCTCAGTTCTTCCCCATCTGAACTGGGCTTGGAGCGCAAATGCAATGTCGACTTTGAGCGATAAGGTACATCCATAAACTCTAATTTCTGGTATACCTCAATGCCCTCTTCCATCGGTCTGACGACTTCAGCCTGATGCAACTCGTTAGGCTGAACATGAATCTTCCACCACGCATAAGTTTCAGGGTCTTTACCCTTAAACCTATCACGATTGTCAGATTCCAGCGCAACCAACATCTGATTTAAGAAATACTCTCGGCCTTCGTAGCTCAGGTACATATCCATTTGATCACGAATTACCGCGACGACCTGAGCCTGATCATTCGCAACGGTAGGTGGAACGATCAGAGTTGGTTGTGATTGAAACAGCTGACAACCTGATAAGCTGATCAATGCTAGTGCTAGTGCTGAACATCCAAATTGTTTTGCTTTAGCCATTAACCCTCTGCCTTTGTAACTTTCACTTAGTTCAAGAACTACCTCAAAAACGAACACAAAGACGCCTCATTGTCTTGTCGAACCAATCTAAGCAATAGGCTGTGTTATCATCACTTCGAGATAGACTATAAACTCTATCTATCGATTCTCAACCAACAATTCAATGCTTGTCTGGATAGCTTGTAAGCCTGATCCCTCTATTTAATGATCAACCTAATGAACCCGTGATCTTTATCGAGAGTTTGACTGAATCATGGAACCCCCTATCAGCTCACTTTTTACGGGATGAAATACTCCTCTTTGCAATCGACTCATCCGATATGAATAAAAAATCGACTTTAGGGTTGACGTAGTTCATGGAGTGCGGTACTAATTTGTTAACTTAATTTTGTGGAAAGCTTAACAATTATGTCAGCTCATTTTTCTATCCTGCTTAGCCTCCTCCTGATCGTGACCAGTTCGCGCGGGTAGGCTGTGGAAGAAAAATAACCACACCAAGTTCTAAGAACCCGCATGCAAATGCGGGTTTTTTTATACCTAAATACCGGAAGTAAACGATTAACTCACACGAAAGTGCAGAAATCATTAAGGAAGCAAACATGAACGATCAAGTCATTATATTCGACACCACTTTGCGTGATGGCGAGCAAGCGTTATCAGCAAGCTTGACGGTTAAAGAAAAACTGCAAATTGCCTATGCGCTGGAAAGGCTGGGCGTTGATGTCATCGAAGCAGGTTTCCCTATCTCTTCTCCGGGTGATTTCGAGTCAGTACAAACCATTGCTAAAAACATTAAAAACAGCCGAATTTGTGCTCTTTCGCGTGCCGTTGCGAAAGACATCGATGCTGCTGCAGAAGCATTGAAAGTCGCTGACCAGTTCCGTATTCATACATTTTTGGCTACATCGACCATTCACGTCGAAGACAAGCTACGCCGCAGCTATGACGATGTGTTAGAAATGGCGGTGAATGCAGTCAAACATGCACGTAACTACACCGATGATGTTGAGTTTTCTTGTGAAGATGCCGGTCGTACACCAATCGACAACCTATGCCGTATGGTTGAAGCTGCAATCAATGCAGGTGCGACAACCGTTAACATTCCTGATACTGTGGGCTACACAGTACCAAGTGAGTTTGGCGGCATTATTGAAACGCTATTTAACCGCGTACCAAACATCGATAAAGCCATCATTTCGGTTCACTGCCATGATGATTTAGGTATGTCCGTTGCTAACTCTATTGCCGCTGTTCAGGCAGGTGCGCGTCAGGTAGAAGGTACAATTAATGGTATCGGTGAGCGTGCGGGTAACTGCTCGCTTGAAGAAATCGCGATGATCATCAAAACGCGCGAAGAACTAATGGGCGTTCGCACTGGCATCAAACACGATGAAATCCACCGTACCAGTAAGTTAGTCAGCCAACTATGTAATATGCCTATCCAGAGTAACAAAGCTATCGTCGGTGCCAACGCGTTTAGCCACTCTTCAGGCATTCACCAAGATGGCATGCTTAAGAACAAGAATACCTACGAGATCATGACTCCTGAATCTATTGGTCTTAAGAACCAAGCGCTTAACTTAACCAGCCGCAGCGGTCGTGCAGCAGTGAAGAGCCACATGGAGACCATGGGTTATAAAGAAGATGAGTACAACCTAGATGCGTTGTACGCTGACTTCTTGAAGCTAGCAGACCGTAAAGGACAAGTTTTCGATTACGACTTGGAAGCGCTAATGCACTTCTCTAACCTTCGTGAAGAAGACGACTTCTACAAGTTGAACTACTTGAGCGTGCAATCAGGCAGCGTGATGGCAACCACCAGCATTAAAATGCAATGTGGCGATGAAGAAATGTGTGAAGCGGCAGTCGGTAATGGTCCTGTAGATGCGCTATACCAGTGTATTTACCGCGTAACAGGCTACGAAATCGTGCTAGACAAGTTCGACTTAACAGCCAAAGGTGAAGGTGAAGATGGTTTAGGCCAAGCTGATATCATCGCTAACTACAAAGGTCGTAAGTACCATGGTACTGGTGTTTCAACGGATATCGTAGAAGCGTCAGGTCAGGCTCTACTGCACGTAATCAACAGCATTCACCGTGCCGACAAGATTGCCGAAATCAAGCAAAAGAAAATTGCGACTGTTTAATAGCTAACGTTACTTCCAAGCACACAACAGAATAACTTCGATATAAAATTTAGCTAAAAATTAGAATATTAAAGGATTAACATGACAGACAAATCATACAAAATCGCCGTTCTACCTGGTGACGGTATTGGCCCTGAAGTGATGGCACAAGCGCACAAAGTTCTTGATGCAATCGAGAAAAAGCATGGCCTTTCTTTTGAGCGTGATGAGCACGATGTCGGCGGTATTGCTATTGATAATCATGGCTGCCCACTTCCTGAAACAACGGTAAAAGCGTGTGAAGAGTCTGATGCGGTTCTATTTGGTTCAGTAGGTGGCCCTAAGTGGGAACACCTACCACCAAACGACCAACCAGAGCGCGGCGCTCTACTTCCACTGCGCAAACACTTCCAACTGTTCTGTAACCTACGTCCAGCTCAGATTCACACCGGCTTAGAGGCATTTTCTCCTCTTCGTGCTGATATCTCTGAGCGTGGTTTTGACATTGTGGTGGTTCGCGAACTGACTGGCGGTATTTACTTTGGCCAACCAAAAGGTCGTGAAGGCGAAGGCGCAACAGAGAAAGCGTTTGATACCGAGGTTTACCACCGCTTTGAGATCGAGCGTATCGCTAAAATTGCCTTTGAATCTGCACGTCTACGTCGTAAGAAAGTTTGCTCAATCGACAAAGCGAACGTACTACAGAGCTCTATCTTATGGCGTGAAGTAGTAGAAGAGATCGCGAAAGACTACCCAGATGTCGAGCTGTCTCACATGTACATCGACAACGCCACCATGCAGCTAATCAAAGATCCAGCGCAGTTCGATGTAATGCTATGTTCAAACATCTTCGGTGACATCATCTCGGATGAATGTGCAATGATTACTGGCTCGATGGGCATGCTACCTTCTGCAAGCCTTAACGAAAGCAAGTTTGGTCTTTACGAACCAGCGGGCGGTAGTGCACCAGATATCGCAGGTAAAAACATCGCGAACCCAGTAGCACAAATTCTTTCAGCTGCGCTAATGCTACGTTACAGCCTGGGTGAAGAAGCAGCGGCTCAAGACATTGAATCCGCAGTATCGAAAGCACTTTCTGCTGGCGAGCTTACCGCTGATTTAGCAAGCGACAAGCCTGCACTGACCACGTCAGAAATGGGTGACAAGATCGCCGAGTACATCTTGAACTCATAAGTTAAACTAGATTGATAATAATTATTCGCCTCTGATAAGCCGTTATCAGGGGCAGCACACAGGATTAGTGATAATGGGCAAAACACTTTACGAGAAGGTCTACGACGCACACGTCGCTGTCGCAGCTGAAGGGGAAAACCCGATTCTTTATATTGATCGTCACTTGGTACACGAAGTTACCTCTCCACAGGCTTTTGATGGCTTGCGTGAAAAGGGCCGTCAAGTGCGTCAGGTAAGCAAAACGTTCGCAACGATGGACCACAACGTTTCGACCACAACCAAAGACATCAACGCTTCTGGCGAGATGGCTCGTATCCAGATGGAAACGCTATCGAAAAACTGTGAAGAATTCGGTGTAACCCTTTACGACCTAAACCACAAATACCAAGGCATTGTCCACGTTATGGGCCCTGAGCTAGGTATTACTCTGCCGGGCATGACCATTGTTTGTGGTGACTCTCACACAGCAACACACGGTGCGTTCGGTTCACTGGCTTTCGGTATCGGTACATCTGAAGTTGAACACGTACTAGCGACTCAAACGCTAAAACAAGCACGTGCGAAAACAATGAAAATCGAAGTGAAAGGTAAAGTCGCTCCGGGCATTACAGCAAAAGATATCGTGCTGGCGATCATCGGTAAAACTACAGCGGCGGGCGGTACTGGCTACGTAGTTGAGTTCTGCGGTGAAGCGATTACGGACCTTTCAATGGAAGGCCGTATGACAGTTTGTAACATGGCTATCGAATTAGGCGCGAAAGCAGGTCTGATTGCACCGGATGAAACCACGTTCGAATACATCAAAGGCCGTAAATTCTCACCACAAGGTGCAGATTTTGACGCGGCGGTTGAATACTGGAAAACACTAAAAACGGACGATGATGCTGAATTTGATGCCGTAGTAACGCTAAACGCAGCGGACATCAAACCGCAAGTAACTTGGGGTACAAACCCAGGTCAGGTTATCGCGGTTGACCAACCGATTCCTTCACCAGAAAGTTTTTCAGACCCAGTGGAAAAAGCATCAGCAGCAAAAGCGCTGGCTTACATGGGACTAGAAGCGGGTAAATCACTGTCAGACTACCCTGTTGATAAAGTGTTTGTTGGTTCTTGTACTAACTCACGTATTGAAGACATGCGCGCAGCGGCAGAAGTGGCTAAAGGCCGCAAAGTCGCGTCACATGTTCAGGCATTGATTGTTCCTGGCTCTGAGCAAGTGAAGGCACAAGCAGAAGCAGAAGGCTTGGATGTTATCTTTAAAGAAGCGGGCTTTGAATGGCGTCTACCGGGCTGTTCAATGTGTCTGGCGATGAACAACGACCGCCTAGGTCCTCAGGAGCGTTGTGCATCGACTTCAAACCGTAACTTTGAAGGTCGTCAAGGCCGTGATGGTCGTACCCACTTGGTTAGTCCTGCAATGGCGGCGGCGGCGGCTATCGCTGGTCACTTTGTTGATATTCGTGAACTAGATTAAGGAAAAAACAGATGTCAGGTTTTAAACAACACAAAGGCTTAGTTGTTCCTCTAGATGCAGCGAACGTTGATACTGATGCCATCATACCAAAGCAGTTCCTACAAAAGGTGTCTCGCCTGGGTTTCGGTAAACACCTATTCCATGACTGGCGCTTCCTTGATGATGCTGGTGAACAACCAAACCCTGAGTTTGTGATGAACGCACCACGTTACCAAGGTGCTTCTATCCTACTTGCGCGTGAAAACTTCGGTTGTGGCTCTTCTCGTGAGCACGCTCCTTGGGCGTTAGCCGATTACGGCATTAAAGCGATGATCGCACCAAGCTTTGCAGATATCTTCTATGGCAACTCAATCAACAACCAAATGGTGCCAGTGCGTCTGACTGAGCAAGAGGTTGATGAACTGTTCCAATACGTTGAAGCGAATGAAGGTGCACAGATTGAAGTGGATCTTGAAGCGAACAAAGTGCGTGCCAATGGCAAAGAGTACGATTTCGAAATCGATGAGTTCCGTCGCCACTGTCTACTGAATGGCTTGGACAACATCGGTTTGACGCTACAGCACGAAGATAAAATTGCGGAATATGAAGCGAATATTCCAAGCTTCCTGCGCTAAGACGCTTTAGTCAATAAACAAGAAAAAGGCTGACCATTGTCAGCCTTTTTTCATTTTTACGTGTCGATAAAAGTAAGAAAACAAACACTAATCCGGTCTACACTAACTACAAACTTTAACCGACGGTATCGCTATGATGCGTTTTTTATTGCTCCTTTGCGCCCTATTTTCTTTTTCCGTTTTCTCCGCTCCCAAAGCCGATCTATGGCCCTACTGGAACCACTCAAATGAGGCCAGCCAAACACAGGTCTCTCACCAAGAGTGGCAACAATTACTCGACCGCTATCTTGTCACTCAGGGAGAAAATACGTTATTTCGCTACCGCGCTGTGTCGGCAGCGGATAAAGCAACACTCAAACAGTACATTCAGCGCCTGGCAAAACTCGATCCTTTGCAGTACCGCAAAGCTGAGCAATATGCTTACTGGGTGAACCTGTACAACGCCATCACTGTGGATCTGATATTGGATAATTACCCGATAAAGTCGATCACTAAGTTAGGAGGGCTGTTTAGTTTTGGGCCCTGGGATGAAGACGTTATTACCATTAATAATCAAAACTTAACTCTGAATGATATTGAGCATCGAATCCTGCGCCCCATCTGGCAAGATCCAAGAACCCATTATGCGGTTAACTGTGCGAGCCTAGGCTGCCCGAACTTGCAAGCTCAGGCGTTTACCGCTGACAACACACAGACCTTGTTAGACAGCGCAGCGAAAACATTTATCAACAGTAAAAAAGGCGTTTCTATCGAAGGAGACACGGCGCAAATTTCTTCAATTTATGATTGGTTTGCAGTGGATTTTGGTGGAGAGAACAACGTGTTTAATCACATAAGGCAATACGCACCGCAGTACAACCGCTTTTCCGGTCGAGTTAAATACGACTACGATTGGAATTTAAATCAAGCCAACTGATTTTACTGAGTGGAATAGTTTGAATAGCTTTGAGTCACCTGTAACCCCAAAACTCAAAAAGGGCACCAAGTGCCCTTTTTACTTTCATCTCTGATAGAACTAAAAAGATTACTTAAAGCCTTTTACTTTCTTAATCAGATCATAAGCATTTTGAATTTCTTGCGATTTTTCTTTGGCTACATTCATCATTTCTGGAGGCAGACCTTTCGCCATCAGCTTATCTGGGTGGTGCTCGTTCATCAGCTTACGATAAGCACGCTTAACCGTTTTGCTGTCGGCATCCGCCGAAACATCAAGGATCTTATACGCATCCGCTAACTGATCAGCTTGAGATGCTTGCTGCCACCCTGCACCAGACGACTGGCCTTGATGCTGACCATGAAAACCGCCCTGATGCTGGAAGCGAAACGCGGCTTCTTGCATGTGTAGTCGTCGCTCTAGCTGCTCAGAAGAAAATCCTAAAGCGCGAGCAATTTTGTGCAGCACATTGCGTTCACTTGGATGGATCTCGCCATCGGCAAAGGCGGCTGAAATTTGCAACTCCAAGAAAAATTGCAGTAAATCGAAACGACCCGCAGTCGAGATCTTAACCCTAACCAACACCTCTTCCAGCGGGAAATCACTTTCCTTACCTTCACGAAATGCGTCTTGCGCTGCACGGCGCTGTTCACCATGCAGGTTCATGCGGTCCATCATTGCAGACGCAAGCTGAATCTCTTCTTTAGTGACCTGACCTTTCGATTTTGCCACGTGTCCCATGACCGCAAAGGCCGCTTTGAAAAATTCTTCCTGACGTTGCGCCTGACTCGGTCCTTTGCCGAACCCACCAGTAGAGAACCCCGCCTGACTCAAACGGCGTGCTTTATCAAACTGATGGCCAACAAATAAGCCAAATAGCAAGCCGAGTGGCCCGCCAAGTAACAAGCCAAAAAAGGCACCTAATATTTTGCCAAAAATATGCATTATGTGTTCTCTATCAATGAATTTTTATCGACGAAAGCGGTCTTATAGTGCCGTATGCAACGATTTCCTTTATGATAATGGAATTAGTTTTATTTCGGCTAGGCCATTCGCCTGCTTATCTTTGCAGCTACTTTATCTCGATTATGCCACAGCGAGTCAATGAGCTGGGACATTTACGACGATAGTAGTTGATTCATTTGGCTATTACGCTAGGGTACAACGAGCCCTATAGCCATCGAGTAATATCAATTACCGTAAGTAAGTTAGTAGTTATTTACTACGATTGGTATAACAGTGACACAGGAAAGTTCGATTCAATGCAACATTTTTCCCGCACATTTTTAGCGGCCTCTATCAGCACCGCCTTGTTTGTACCTACCACTCAAGCTGACGCGAATATCCATGATAGTGTGCAGGAAATGCCCACCACAGATCAATGTTTGGTCGAAACGAGTGGTGAGCAGGACGCTTTAAATGCACCCGTAGTAGTCGAAGCTGACAGACTGCAAGCCATTAGTGGCGATAAAGCACAGTACTCTGGCAACGTCCAAGTCACGCAAGGTCAAAAGAAAATCACCGCAGATAGCGTAACGCTGCACCAACAAGACAACGTCGTGGTTGCTGAAGGTAATGTCACCTTCAATGATGGTCAGGTCGAAGCCCGATCGGATCGCGTCACCAGCGATATTGATCAAGACACTTTCTCTCTCGAGAACACAGACTACTACTTCATTTGCCAACAAGGCCGAGGAACAGCGGCTTATATTGCGCGTACTGGCCAGTCGATTTATGAACTGGAAGACGGTTCTATCACCTCCTGCCCTCAGGGGGATAACTCTTGGCGTCTGGTTGCGTCGGGTATCGATGTCGACCAGGATGAAGAGACGGCAACACTGCACCACCCTCGTTTTGAAGTGTTAGATGTGCCAATCTTCTACGTCCCTTACCTGACGATGCCAATTGGCAATACACGTAAATCGGGGCTGCTATTCCCTTCTCTATCGTACGGTTCTAGCGATGGTATGGAAGTAGAAGTGCCATTCTACTGGAACATTGCACCTCAATACGATATGACCCTGACCACGCTCTACATGCAGCAACGTGGTACCAAATTCGACACCGACTTCCGCTATCTAACCGATGGTTGGGGAGAAGGTGAAATCAAAGGCGAATACCTAAATTCAGACAGAAAGTATGCCGATGAAACGCGCTGGGGCTACCAGTTTAAGCATGAAGGCATTATCGACAAGCATTGGGTTGTCGATGTCGATTACTCAGAAGTTAGCGATATCGATTACTTCCTGGATCTCGACTCTGATATCGGTAACCGTGAAGATGGTCAACTGATGCAGGAAGGAGAAGTCCAGTACCGTTCAGATTTCTGGGACGCCTCATTATCGGTTCGTGACTTCCAGGTCTTGTTGCAAGAAGAAAACAAACCTTACCGTTTGATGCCTCAGTTGGCATTAAACTACTACACGCCAGTGTGGGGAAATTACCTGAACTTTGATGTTAAAAGCCAACTTAGCCGCTTTGACACCAGTGATAACGCAAAACCTGATGCAACTCGCTTTCATATCGAGCCAGGCTTTACTATCCCACTGTCAAACTCTTGGTCGGCCTGGACCACAGAAGCACGCGTACTTGCGACTTACTACTCTCAAGACTTAAATGGTCTTACCGACTCAGATCTAGAGCTTCAGCTGGATGAAAAAGTGTCTCGTGTGATTCCAGAGTTCCGTAGTAATGCGCAGATTTACCTTGAACGTGATACCAGCTGGGTCGAAGGTTACACCCAAACTCTGGAACCGCAGGTCCAGTACTTGTACGTACCGAAAGAAGATCAAACCAATATCTACAACTATGATACAACGTTGCTTCAAACCGATTACTACGGTCTATTCCGCAGCCGTAAGTACAGTAGTATTGATAAGATCGCATCCGCAAACCAGCTAAGCTACGGTGCGAGCACACGTTTCTTTGATGACGATTATAAAGAACGTCTCAATATTTCATTTGGTCAAATCTACTACTTTGATAAAAAGACCAAGCTCAGCAACAACCCAACCGATCCAGATGAAACAACAAACTATTCGTCTTGGGCGATTGAAGCTGATTTCAACTACAACGATTCCGTGTTCTATCATGGCGGTATTCAGTACGACATCGACCTAGGCTCAATGCAACTTGCGAACAGCACGTTAGAGTACCAGTTCGACGGTGGCTTTATTCAAAGTAACTACCGTTATGTCACTCGTGAATACATTGAAGATACGATCATTCTCGAAAACCTGGACACCATTACTCGTAAAGGTATTTCTCAGGCAGGTATTGTTGCCGCTTACGAATTCAACCAGAACTGGTCCGCCAGTGGTCAGTACTACTATGACCTAAATGAAAATAACGACTTAGAATGGCTAGCAGGCTTACGCTATCAATCTGATTGTTGGTATATCGGTTTAACCTACTCTAACCAACTGTTAGGCTGGGAAGACCAGATTATCGGCGGCTCAGGGGCATCAGCAGAATACGAAAGCAACTTCAGTGTTAGCGTCGGTATTCAAGGGTTTGCCACCAACCAAACCAACGGCACTGCTGCCAAAGAATTGGAAGGCTCAGATAACACAATCAAATATGGTCGCCCATTCTATCTGAACAATTAATCGAATTAAGCGTCTTAGAGTAAATAAGACACTAATTAAAAATACTGACGGAATTTTAAATGAAAATTTGGAAATCAATCTTATTTACGACCCTACTCTCTTGCGGAGCCGTTGCAGCACCAGTAGAGCTTGATAAGGTTGCTGTTATCGTTAATGACGGTGTCATTCTACAAAGTGATATCGACACAGCATTAAAAACGCTACAAGCCAATGCTCGCCAAAGTGGTAAAAGCCTACCTTCTGCCCAGGTTTTGCATGACCAAGTAGTAGAAAAACTGATTCTTGATACGCTTCAAGGCCAGGAAGCGGATCGTATCGGCGTTCGTATCGACGATAGCCGCCTTAATCAGGCAATTGCAGAGATTGCACGCAACAACAATCAAAGTGTGGAGCAACTGACGGCATCGATTGCAAGCGAAGGGCTAAGTTACACAGAATTCCGCGAGCAAATCCGTAAGGAAATTGCAGCGTCAGAAGCACGTAACGCGCTTGTACGTCGTCGTGTAAACATTCTGCCTGCGGAAGTAGACAGCCTTTCAGAACAGTTATCACAAGAAACCAACGCCACGGTTCAATACAAAATCAGCCATATCCAGCTGCGCTTCTCTGATGATCAAGAAAAGTCGGCAGTAGAAGCAGAAGCAAAAGCGCTGGCCAAAAAACTCAATGACGGCGCTGATTTCACTGAAATGGCTTACACCTACTCTAAAGGGCCAAAAGCCTTGCAAGGTGGTGACTGGGGCTGGATGCGCAAAGAGGAAATGCCAACCATCTTTGCCGACCAAATCAATATGCAGAACAAAGGCAGCATCATCGGTCCATTCCGTAGTGGTGTTGGTTTCCATATCCTGAAAATTGACGATGTAAAAGGTCTGGAAACTGTTGCAGTAACGGAAGTTAACGCACGCCACATCCTGATCAAACCAACGGTTATCCTGAGTGATGACGGTGCTAAAAAACAATTAAATGAGTATGCTCGTCGCATTAAAGCAGGCGAAGCAACGTTTGCTCAGTTAGCGTCTCAATACAGCCAAGACCCAGGCTCAGCCGCTCAGAACGGTGAACTTGGTTACCAAACTCCGGACCTTTACGTACCTGAATTTAAACATCAGGTAGAAACACTACCAGTGGGTTCGATCAGTGAACCATTCAAAACCGTTCACGGCTGGCATATTGTAGAAGTGCTGGATCGCCGTCAGGTTGACCGTACAGACTCTGCATTGAAGAATAAAGCTTACCGCATTCTCTTCAACCGTAAGTTTAATGAAGAAGCAGGCGCATGGATGCAGGAACTGCGTGCAAGTGCGTTTGTTGAAATCGTGGATGACAGCAATGACAACTAATTTAGTCCGCAGAATTGTCGTGACCGCAGGGGAACCTGCGGGTATCGGCCCTGACCTGGTGCTTGCTCTCTCAAAAGAAGACTGGGCACACCAAATCGTCGTCTGCGCAGATAAGAACATGTTAATGGAACGAGCCAAATTACTTGGTATCGATGTCCAACTCTCTGATTATAATTCAGAAGAAGCGCCACAAGCACAGAAAGCCGGCACGCTTATCGTTGATCATGTTGAAATATCAGAAAGCGCGGTTGCTGGCCAGCTCAATGAAGCGAATGGCCACTATGTATTAAAAACGCTAGAAAGAGCCGCTTTAGGCTGTATGAATGACGAATTTGATGCTATTGTCACCGGCCCTGTTCATAAGGGGGTGATCAATCGCTCTGGCGTTGCATTCAGTGGACATACTGAATTCTTTGCCGAGAAGTCTAATACGCCGTTAGTTGTGATGATGCTGGCGACGGAAGGACTGCGTGTTGCGCTGGTAACCACACATATTCCTTTGGCGTATGTGTCAAAAGCCGTCACTGAAGAGCGATTAGAGAAAATCATCGATATTCTTCATAAAGACCTCGTTGAAAAATTTGCCATCAAGCAACCAAACATCTATGTTTGCGGGCTTAACCCACATGCGGGAGAAGATGGTTGTTTAGGTCGTGAAGAGATCGAAACCATCACTCCGACACTGGAAAAGATTCGACAAGAAAAAGGGTTTAATCTGATCGGCCCATTGCCGGCAGATACCATTTTCAATGACAAATATTTAAACGATGCTGATGCTGTTTTAGGCATGTACCACGATCAAGTATTGCCAGTTTTAAAATACAAAGGCTTTGGTCGTTCAGTAAACATTACGCTTGGTCTACCTTTTATTAGAACATCGGTGGATCACGGTACTGCATTAGATCTGGCAGGGACAGGTCAGGCGGATACAGGGAGTTTCCGAACAGCGCTCACGCATGCGATAGAATTGGTAGAGAAGAAACAATGAGAAATGATGTCCATTTAGGACACAAAGCGCGTAAACGTTTTGGTCAAAACTTCCTGAACGATCCATACATTATTGATGGTATCGTATCAGCGATTAACCCAAGACCAGGCCAGAATCTGGTTGAAATCGGTCCAGGTCTGGGCGCTATTACTGAACCTGTCGGTCGTGAAGTCGACAAGTTCACCGTTATCGAACTTGACCGAGATCTGGCAGAGCGTTTACGTAACCACCCAGAGCTGGCGGACAAGTTAACGATTCATGAAGGCGATGCGATGCGTTTCGACTTCACACAGCTCGTAAAACCGAATAACAAGCTACGTATCTTCGGTAACTTGCCGTACAACATCTCTACCCCGTTGATGTTTCACCTTTTTGAATTCCATAAAGACATTCAAGACATGCACTTTATGCTTCAAAAAGAAGTGGTTAACCGTTTGGCAGCAGGTCCAGGCAGCAAAGCTTACGGCCGTCTGACGGTCATGGCTCAGTACTACTGTAAAGTGGTGCCAGTACTGGAAGTGCCACCAACAGCATTCGTACCGCCACCGAAAGTAGACTCAGCCGTCGTTCGTCTGGTTCCTTACGAAGTACTACCATGTCCAGCTAAAGACTTACGTTTACTGGATCGCGTATGTCGTGAAGGCTTTAACCAACGCCGTAAGACCGTACGTAACTGTTACAAATCACTGTTGAGTACAGAAGTGCTGGAAGAGTTGGGAATCAACCCAAGTATGCGTCCAGAGAACCTGACGCTAGAGCAATTCGTCGCGATGGCGAACTGGCTGGCGGATAACCCACAGCACTAAGTAAACCAAACAATAAGCCAAACCCTGTCGGTTTGGCTTATTGCTAATTTTTCCAAGGAGTGTACATGGACGTCATCCAACCCTGCATTAAAATTCAAGTTCACACCAAATACATCGAAGAACAGTCTAATCCCGAGCTACAACGCTACGTTTTTGCCTACACCATCACGATTAAAAACCTGAGCCAGCAAACTGTGCAATTGATTAGCCGTCGTTGGTTGATCACCGACTCTAATGGCAAACAGATGACCGTTGAAGGCGATGGTGTGGTTGGCCAGCAGCCGTTTATTCCAAGTAACGATGAATACACCTACAGCAGTGGGACTGCGCTAGAAACACCCGTCGGTGTTATGCAGGGACACTATAAAATGCTAGATGAACATGGTCAGGAGTTCATCGCTGAAATAGAACCGTTCCGTCTTGCCATTCCGAATGTTTTAAATTAATAAGATTGGAGAGTCAGTGGCTACCTATATTGTTGGTGATATCCAAGGCTGCTTTGAAGAACTGCAGCGCCTATTAGAACAAGTATCTTTCTCTCCCAAGAATGATCAACTCTGGCTAGCGGGTGATCTCGTCGCCAGAGGGCCTAAATCGTTAGAAACCTTACGTTTTGTTAAATCATTGGGTGACAGTGCCAAAGTGGTACTTGGCAATCACGATCTGCACTTACTTGCCGTCGCTCATGGCGTTAAGAAATTGAAAGATAAAGACAGAACCGCCCCAATCTTTTCGGCCCCAGACTGTAAAAAGTTATTGCAATGGCTCTCTAAGCAACCGCTTCTTGCGGAGCATGATGACTTCGTTATGTGCCATGCCGGAATTTCACCACAGTGGAATTTGGCAACAGCCCGCCAATGCGCACGCGAAGTAGAAAACATCCTGCAAAGTGATCACCTATCGTGGCTACTGCACAATATGTACAGTAACAAACCTGATTACTGGGATGATTCTCTGACAGGGTTAGATCGCTATCGCTATACCATCAATGCATTTACGCGTATGCGCTTTTGTTTTCCGGATGGACGCCTGGACATGGATTGCAAACTTCCGCCACAACAAGTGACAGATGAAGAGTTAATTCCTTGGTTTGATCTTCCACAGAGAGTGGAGCTAGGCAAGACTGTCCTATTCGGACATTGGGCGGCATTACAAGGCCATATCGATGAAGAAGTGATTGGTCTGGATACTGGCTGTGTTTGGGGTGGAGAACTAACGATGATCCGTTGGGAAGATAAACAAATTTTTACCCAACAGGCATTAAGTTAAGCGATTCATTCTCTTAACATAAACCTACACGACAAACAAAAAGCACCGCATTCGCGGTGCTTTTTTATAACCATTATTTTTCCAGAATCGTAAAGCGCATGTTGTAGGCGTTTTTCTCATCCGCTTGATACGCTTCAGAATAAGTTTCTTTAAACTCATTCCCCCAATCAGGGAACTGCGTATCACCTTCGATAGCTGCCTCAATATGTGTCACATACAACTTCGTTGCGAGTGGTAGACAGGCTGAGTAAATAGCTCCACCACCAATGATCATCACTTCTTCCACATCACCCGCAACCTCTAATGCTTGATCAATGGACGTCACTGTCGTCACCCCTTCGATACTTAGAGATTCATCACGACTGATAACGATATTAAGACGACCAGGCAACGGACGTCCGATAGACTCATACGTTTTGCGTCCCATGACGACGGGCTTACCCATGGTGCAACGCTTAAACCATACGAAGTCAGCCGGCAAGTGCCATGGCATTTGATTATCTTTACCAATGATACGATTGTCTGCCATCGCGGCAATCATACTAATGATCATGTCGGGTCCTTATACTATCGGTCTGCGGCGATAGAATAACAGCCCCGGAACAGCAAGGCCAATGGCTAAACCTGCAATAATAAACATGGCCTTAAGAAAATTTTCCATGCACGTCGCAAGTAGCTCAGGTGAGTAACCTAAATGGTTTATCTCTACCATCGCAATCATGGCTTTGTAGGCAAACACGCCGGGAACCATAGGGATCAGAGCAGCAACAGTGAATACTTTCGGGTGGGCCAAAAAGCGACGAGACCAATACACACCAATCATCCCAACTAAGGTCGCCGCGAAGAAGGTTGCCCATTCAATAGGAATCCCGAACTGCATCATTAAATAACGACTACCATGACCAATCGCCCCGCCTACCGCACAATAGATTAATGCTTTATGCGGCACATTGAAGACCAATGCGAACCCCACAGCCGGAATAGCGGCAAAAAACATGTCGTTTAATAATCCAACCAGCAAATCGACAGTACTCATCTGATGCTCCATCCCCAAATCCCGGTCACACTCATCGCAGCCACAATGCCTAGACAGGTCGCAAGCGTTAATAAACTCGCCATGACAAAGCGGGCAATCCCCATATTGATATGACCTTTTAGCATGTCGGCTACCGAGTTAATCAATGGGAAGCCCGGCACTAGCATCAACACTGACGATGCCATCGCGACCGTAGGTAAGTTACCAATCTGATAGATTTCCGCCTGCGCAGAAATTAAGGTCGTCACAAATGCCGTAGCAGCAAAATTGAGTAAAGGATTGAAATGACGGTGGCCAATTTCCTGGCGAACAATCATGCCGACAGCAGAGGCTAAGAAAGTCATGAAAAATATGCTTATATCCCCTCCTGCTAAATGACTGAATGCCGCACACGATAGTCCGATCATAAAGACCACCAGCCAGCGGTTATAGCGCTCAGGACTGATATGATTAAGCTTTTTCTGCGCCATGGTTGAATCGAGCAACCCTCGTTCCATCATGATACAAATACGCTGAATTTGCGTGATAACTCGCATATTGATACCACGATCGGCGCAACTTCGTGTTGTGGTAATACAATGCCCATCCATCAGCGTGGTTACGACAAGTGCATTTGCAGAGAGTGCTACCGCGACTTCATTAACACCACAAGCAAGGCCAATGCGGCGCATGATATCGCTCACTAAGGTACTTTCAGCACCATGAGCAAGCAACATCTGCCCAGCTTGAGCAACAAGGCGAGAAATCGCCCTTTGATTTGATACCGATACCTTTGTGGTAGGTATAGTTTCTAATGCCATAGATACATCTAAGTCCTTTTAGGGTCTGCATAATTAATGATACTAGTTCCAGAAATTAATAAATCATTCTTGCTGGACCAAATCGCCTATAGTCACGTGAGAATATTAGAATTAGAACCACTAAATACCGCACATTCTTCCTTGCTTTAAACGATGTTTCCTACGCAATTTTATGATCACACATTACTGGCATGAGTATTATTGTGCCGTAAATCACATCATCTAAATATGATTAGATACAAAAAAAGCCGCAATAGGCATTGCGGCTTGATTAAATTTTCTTGGTAATTATTACCGGATGATAAAATTAGTCACGAACGTAGACAACGTGACCGTCATCTTCTTCATCGTCCCAGTCATCCCAATCGTCGTCATCATCTTCAGTAACAACGTCTTTACCAGCCATTGCGTCTTTATGGTAGTCATCCCACATGAAGTTAACTTTATCTTCTTCAGCAACTTCTTCCTCTTCACGAGGTAGGTTTTCCATAAAGTCTGCCAGCTTGTAACAAAGTTCTTTCGTACCAGAACGGTTGATTGCCGAGATCTTAAAGTACTCGTCTTCCCAACCTAGCGCATCCAAGATCTCTTGGATCTTTTCATTCGCTTCATCTTCCGGCATTAGATCAACTTTGTTGAACACCAACCAACGAGGTTTATCAGCTAGCTTTTCACTGTACTGTTCCAACTCATCAATGATCGTTAGTGCGTTTTGCACTGGATCAGACTGATCAATCGGCATGATATCGATCATGTGCAGTAAAACGCGGCAACGTTCTAGGTGTTTCAGGAATCGAATACCTAAACCTGCACCATCCGCAGCGCCTTCAATCAGACCAGGGATATCCGCAACTACAAAGCTTTTCTCAGGTACAACACTAACCACACCTAAGCTTGGGATAAGCGTCGTAAATGGGTAATCCGCCACTTTTGGTTTTGCAGCAGATACAGCGCGAATAAAGGTTGATTTACCAGCGTTTGGCAAGCCAAGCATACCAACGTCAGCAAGCAGTAATAGCTCTAGACGAATTTCACGAACTTCACCTTTAGTACCCAACGTTCTCTGACGAGGAGCGCGGTTTACAGAAGACTTAAAGCGCGTGTTGCCCAGACCGTGCCAACCACCTTTAGCTACCATTACTTTTTTGCCGTGTTCAGCAACTTCTGCAACGATTTCGTTAGTGTGAATATCGACTGCACGAGTACCAACTGGCACACGCATCACAATATCTTTACCACGCTTACCAGTACAGTTACCACCGCGGCCATTTTCTCCACGCTCTGCTTCGTAAAAGCGTTGGAAACGGTAATCGATTAGGGTGTTTAGGTTTTCGTCAGCTTGGATATATACATCGCCGCCGTCACCACCATCACCGCCATCAGGACCACCTTTAGTGATGAATTTTTCACGCCAGAAACTAACAACGCCGCTACCGCCGTCGCCTGCCTGAACTTTTACTACAGCTTCATCTACGAACTTCATCTTTTACTCCGACTACTTCGTGCGTGGATTAAATCTACTTTGTCATCCGACAATTTTAGCAGATGACAGATCTAAACTCCCAGATTCGAATCGCTTTGGATCTACCGAGAAGTTTCGATATGTCGACTGCCTACAAATAAAAAACCCCGCCGATTCGGCAGGGCTTTTGAATTCAGCTTAAAGCTATTAAGTAATTAAGTTAAAAACTAATTACTCAGCTTCGATGCTAACAAACTTACGGTTCTTAGGACCTTTCACTTCGAACTTCACTTTACCTTCAGTAAGAGCGAATAGAGTGTGGTCTTTACCGATACCTACGTTGTTACCAGCGTGGAACTTAGTACCACGTTGACGAACGATGATGTTACCTGCAAGTACAGATTCACCACCGAAACGCTTAACACCTAGACGTTTGCTTTCTGAATCGCGGCCGTTACGAGTAGAACCACCAGCTTTTTTGTGTGCCATTGTTAAACTCTCCTAATAGATTAAGCGTTGATACCAGTGATCTTCACTTCAGTGAACCACTGACGGTGACCCTGTTGCTTACGAGAGTGCTTACGACGACGGAACTTAACGATTTTAACTTTATCGCCACGACCGTGTTGTACAACTTCAGCAACAATTTTGCCGCCCTCTACAAGAGGAGCACCAACTTTGATGTCTTCGCCGTTAGCAACAAGAAGAACTTTATCAAATTCTACAGTTGCACCAGTTTCAACGTCTAATTTCTCTAAACGAAGAGTTTGACCTTCGCTTACACGGTGTTGTTTACCACCAGATTGGAAAACAGCGTACATATTTTACTCCGCTTTTTCCGCACAGCCTTTCGTGAGGGTGTGCGCTAAACTAATCATCAATAGGGCGCAGATTCTACAGAAGAGATGTCCCTATGACAAGCCATATTTTGAAAAAATTGGCGAAAAGCTAATCGCCAAAGAAAAGTGCGGCAATCATGCCCTTTAGTAATGTATTAATCAACGTTTTTTAGTGTATTATTCGACAATTATATAAATCGAATAAGCCTTGCAGGGTCTAACTTCAGCCGGATATACAATGGATTTTAAAACTATCCAAGCGCTTACTGCCAATGACATGGCAAAAGTGAATGAAACAATTCAAGCCCAACTAAATTCTGATGTCTCTTTAATCAATCAGCTCGGTTTCTATATCGTCAGTGGTGGAGGCAAACGCCTAAGACCGCTATTGGCGATTTTGTCGGCCCGTGCTCTTGGATATCAAGGCAGCGGTCATACCATGGCAGCTGCGTTTATTGAGTTCATCCATACAGCAACGCTGTTGCACGATGATGTGGTAGATGAGTCAGATATGCGCCGTGGTAAAGCGACCGCAAATGCTGCCTTTGGCAACGCAGCAAGCGTGCTAGTTGGGGATTTTATCTATACTCGCTCATTCCAGATGATGACTGAGCTAGGATCCATGAAGATCCTTCAGTTAATGAGTAACGCCGTAAACGTGATCGCCGAAGGTGAAGTTCAGCAATTAATGAACTGTAACGATCCTGACACGACAGAAGAAAGCTACATGCAGGTCATCTACTCTAAGACGGCACGCCTGTTTGAGTCTGCGACACAAATTGGTGCCATCCTGAATGATGCACCTGAGCACGTCGAAATTGCATTACAGAATTACGGTAAGTACTTAGGTACCGCATTCCAACTGATTGACGACGTCATGGACTACACATCCGATGGCGAAGACATGGGTAAAAATGTCGGCGATGATTTAGCAGAAGGTAAACCTACCCTTCCTTTACTTCATGCGATGAGAAACACGACACCTGAAAATGCTCAGATGATCCGTGAAGCGATCGAGAAAGCAAACGGAATGGATCGTCTTGACGATATCCTCGCTGTCATGAAAGAAGCAGGTTCTTTAGAGTACACGACTCAAAAAGCCCTCGACGAAGCCGACAAGGCAATCGCGGAGCTGTCTGTACTGCCTGAGTCAGAGTATAAAGAAGCACTCGTTACACTGGCTCATGTAGCGGTTAAGCGCACTCGATAAGCACTGCTACCTGGACCAGCAAGGCGATCAATTATAACCACCGACCAACGTTGGTGGTTTAAGGCTGAAAATAAAAAGGAAGAGCACGCTCTTCCTTTTCTCGTTCCAGTGTTGTTTGCTCAGCTAATAATAACGGTCGCTCCCTCCGTGTAGCTGCGGGTCATCTTCTATCTCGTCAAACGTGACTGCGATTTGCTGGTCAGTTCCCTGTTTAGCCAGTAAAACGGTTTCTGCTTCACGATCAACAACAAGAATCGTACCGACACCTTGTTGGCACTCTACAACCATGCCTTTACGGATTCGACTTGCTTCCATACCCTACTCCTGATTGACATTGTTGACGTTACACCTTTTACGTCAGACAGAATAAAGGGATCAAAAAAGCCGACCCTAAGATCGGCTTTTTATAAACGTATAAACGCTTAAAATTATTTCGCGAACTCAACACCGATGTTGATATCACCATTTAGCGTTTCTAGCATGTTGTCTAGAGCAGACTTTTCGTAGTCGCTTAGTGCACCGTAGCTTAGTACTTCCTCAACACCTTCTTTACCTAGCTTCACTGGCTGAGCAAAGTATGGTGCGTGCTCACCGTCACCTTCAACGTAAGCACACTCAACAACGCCTTCTTCACCTTGAAGAGCACGTACTAGAGACAGACCAAAGCGACACGCTGCTTGGCCCATAGATAGAGTTGCACTACCGCCACCCGCTTTCGCTTCAACGACTTCAGTACCCGCGTTTTGGATACGCTTAGTCAGTGCTTCAACTTCTTCAGCAGTAAACTCAACGCCTTCTACTTGAGAAAGCAGAGGAAGAATAGTCACGCCTGAGTGACCACCGATAACTGGTACACGAACATCACTTGGATCTTTGTCTTTCAGCTCAGCAACGAAGGTTTCTGAACGAATAACGTCAAGTGTAGTTACACCGAATAGTCTGCGCTTGTCATAAACGCCAGCTTTCTTAAGTACTTCTGCAGCGATTGGCACAGTAGTATTCACAGGGTTAGTGATGATACCAACACATGCTTTCGGACAAACTACAGCAATTTTCTCAGCCAATGCCTTAACGATACCAGCATTAACGTTAAATAGATCCGCACGATCCATACCTGGCTTACGTGCAACACCAGCAGAAATTAGAACCACATCTGCGCCTTCCAGTGCAGGTGTTGGATCCTCACCTGCGTATCCTTTGATCGATACTGGTGTTGGGATGTGGCTAAGATCAGCGGCAACACCTGGAGTTACAGGGGCAATATCATATAGGGCTAAATCAGAACCAGCAGGAAGACGGTTCTTTAGTAAAAGGGCAAGGGCTTGACCGATACCGCCAGCGGCACCAATAACGGCTACTTTCATGTAGTTCTCCTTGAGAGTATTTTTTTATAAATGTATTTGTAGGGTAGTTTTTAACCAACCAAGTAAAGCTATAGGAATCACAACTTGATTACAATCAATTAACGCCAGCTTTGCGACCTCGCGCAAATCCGCATTTTCGTGCTACACAAACGGTTGGATTATTCTTTTATTCATTTGAAATGACAATAGATTACGGGAAATAAAACAGATGTATGATTCACCGTTAAATGGAATACTATTCTGTTTATAATTTACAGTGATGTAACTAGCATTATCTCGGGACTTTTTGGAACTGTCTGAATATATATGCGAGAATATGCAAAATTGCTGATCCGTAATTAAGAGAATCATAATGACTATGCGCAATACTGAAAAACAAGATAACCTAGTTCGAGCTTTTAAAGCCCTATTAAAGGAAGAAAGCTTTGGCTCACAGGGCGAGATTGTTGATGCTCTAAAACTGCAAGGTTTTGAAAGTATTAACCAATCTAAAGTGTCTCGCATGCTGACTAAGTTTGGTGCTGTTCGTACCCGTAATGCAAAAATGGAAATGGTTTACTGTCTTCCTGCAGAACTGGGTGTCCCAACGACAAGCAGTTCTTTGCGTGAACTCGTGTTGGATATCGACCACAATGCTGCGTTAGTTGTTATCCACACTGGTCCTGGCGCTGCGCAGCTTATCGCTCGTATGCTGGACTCTCTTGGCAAATCTGAAGGCATCTTGGGTGTTGTCGCTGGTGATGACACTATCTTTATCACTCCGACGTTGCCAGTATCGACAGAGCAGTTGTTCAAATCCGTGTGTGAACTGTTCGAATACACTGGCTAACAACTGTAGGTTGAAGTCACCTAACTGATTGTGAGCTATAAGATAAATCCTATTCTGTAGCTCACAATTTCCTTCCCCTATCGCGTTTTAAGGTTATTTTTTAATCATTTTTTTGTGATGTATATCACGCTATTAATTTTTCCTTCCTTTCCCCTCATTCAATCGTAAACTACTGTTATAAAAGAAATAAAATAACAACTTAATCACTGGCTATTAACGCAATCTTCAGGTTTATTCGCTATAACTTTTAACAGTCGGATAATTTTCTGCCAATTTTTTGTTATGATTTGTTCGCTTTTTCAAACAATTGGATTGGAAAAGATGCCGTTTCCAAACAGGAAACTCCAGAAGTGATTGATGGTTATTTCCGGGTAAATAATGAAATATAAGGAAGGGAATTTCATGGCATTTAACAAACTACTCAAAGTAGGCGCTATCGCTGCAGCCGTTATGGGTGCAGGCGCAGTTAACGCTCAAGAGTTTATTACTATCGGTACGGGCTCGGTGACAGGTGTTTACTATCCTACTGGCGGTGCTATCTGTAAATTGGTCAACAAAGGTCGTAAAGATCACAACATTCGTTGTTCGGTTGAGTCGACTGGTGGTTCTATTTACAACGTTAACACTATCCGTGCTGGCGAATTAGACTTCGGTATCGTTCAGTCGGATTGGCAGTACCATGGCTACAACGGTACGAGTGAGTTTGCTGCACAAGGCCCGTACAATAAGCTACGCGCAATGTTCTCTCTGCATACTGAACCTTTCAACATCATTGCTCGATCAGACTCTGGCATCGAAAACGTTAAAGACCTGAAAGGTAAACGCGTCAACATCGGTAACCCAGGTTCTGGTGACCGTGCAACAATGGGCGTAGTGATGGACGCGATGGGCTGGACCCTAGATAGCTTCCAGTTAGCTTCAGAGCTTAAAGGTTCTGAGCGTTCTCAAGCACTTTGTGACAACAAAATCGACGCATTTATTTACATGGTTGGTCACCCAAATGGCTCAATCAAAGAAGCAACCACATCATGTGATGCTAAGCTAGTTCCAGCGACTGGTCCTGAGATCGACAAGATCGTTTCAAGTACCCCTTACTACGCGTACAGCACAGTACCTGCCGGCATGTATCGTGGTACGGATCAAGACGTTAAGAGCTTTGGTGTAGCTGCAACAATGGTTACTTCAACAGACGTTTCTGATGAAGTGGCATACAATGTTGCAAAAGCAGTATTCGAAAACTTCGACACATTCAAACGCCTGCACCCAGCTTTCGCGAACCTGAAAAAAGAAGACATGGTGAAAGCAGGCCTTTCAATTCCTCTTCATCCAGGCGCGGCTAAGTACTACAAAGAAGTGGGACTGCTAAAGTAAGCACTACGAACTCTAAACCAAGGCAGGAACAAGTGGTTTCTGCCTGATTAAGTATGCTGGTTGTCGCAGGATCGCCAGCATACTTTGTTTATTACCTAAGGCGCTTCTGGATGCCAAACTTAATGTGACTGACTTGTTCTGGTTTTTGAGAGCCTGCAACATTCCAAAGTCATGGTAAGTCACCCGACATTTGTCAGTTTTGCCGCTGATTCATTTCTCCATGAAGACAGCGATAAACCCCGCATCTGGAAATCATCTGGGTATATTCGTCGGTTTTTCTAAAACCTCACACTCATGCCAAGAAAACACTTTAACGCCGCCAATTCAGAGCTTCTAACGAGCCTCATTTAAATTTCAGGCAGCGGAATACTCGACTGCAAACTTCGCTCAGTTCACTACACTGATAGAGGCGAAGTGAGTTTTCGACATATAAAACAGGCAGAACCATCAATAATAAGGAAAAAGTACATGACGACGAACAAAGCCCCGTCACAAGATGTGCAAGATATGGTGGCTCAGGCAGACACAGGGGCACGTAGCCCATCTGGCATACAAGGACGAATCCTCTGGTTTGTCCCTCTGTGTTGGTCACTATTTCAGTTATGGTATGCATCACCATTACCATTTATTTTTAATTTTGGCGTACTTAATGACACTGAAGCTCGTGCGATTCACTTAACATTTGCGATCTTTCTGGCTTTCACTGCTTATCCTGCAATGAAAAATTCCCCACGCGATCATATTCCGGCTGTCGACTGGATTCTTGCGCTTGCTGGTAGCTTTTCAGCGTCTTATATCTATCTCTTTTATACGGAACTCGCCGGACGTTCAGGCGCGCCAACCACGCCTGACATTGTTGTCGCCGTGATTGGTATGGTGCTTCTTCTGGAAGCAACACGACGTGCACTTGGTCCACCACTGATGCTTGTCGCTGCGGTATTCCTTACCTACACCTTCGCCGGTCCATACATGCCAGACGTCATTGCCCATAAAGGCGCGAGCTTGAATAAAGCGATGTCTCATTTATGGCTAACAACTGAAGGTGTATTTGGTGTGGCTTTAGGCGTTTCGACTTCCTTCGTATTCTTGTTCGTACTCTTTGGTGCGATGTTAGAACGAGCTGGGGCTGGTGCTTACTTCATTAAAGTGGCCTTTTCACTATTAGGTCATATGAGAGGTGGTCCAGCAAAAGCGGCCGTTGTGGCTTCAGGTCTTTCAGGCCTTGTATCAGGCTCTTCGATTGCGAACGTAGTAACTACCGGTACCTTTACGATTCCTTTGATGAAGCGCGTTGGTTTCCCGGGAACCAAAGCAGGTGCGGTAGAAGTAGCAGCATCTACTAACGGTCAGTTGACGCCTCCTATCATGGGTGCCGCTGCATTTTTGATGGTGGAATACGTTGGGATCTCGTACGTTGAAGTTATCAAAGCGGCAATCCTGCCAGCGCTTATCTCGTATATCGCATTGATTTACATCGTTCACCTTGAAGCATGTAAAGCAGGCATGACGGGGTTACCTCGTCGTCATAACCCAACCATGCTGCAAAGCATGTTGTCGTTCACCGGAACCATTTTAGGGCTTTGTGTCATCAGTGCGCTGGTTTACTACGGCGTAGGCTGGACGAAAGATGTCTTTGGTGAGGCTGCAACACCTATCGTGATGGTTGCTCTTCTTATTGCTTATGTTGCTTTAGTTAAAGTATCGGCGAATCACACCAAAGATGGCGCGATCAATATCGATGAAGAGCTGACTGAGGTACCTGAACCGGGGCCAACAGTAAAATCGGGACTTCATTTCTTACTGCCAATTGTGGTTCTGGTTTGGTGTTTAACCGTCGAGCGATTCTCTCCAGGCTTATCTGCCTTCTGGGCGACCGTGTTCATGATTTTCATCCTGTTAACGCAACGCCCGCTAATCGCCTTGCTATCTAAACAAGGGGGTATTGGAGAACAGACGAAAGAAGGCTTTATTGATCTTCTGGAAAGCTTGGTTTCTGGTGCACGCAACATGATTGGTATCGGTGTGGCGACAGCTGCTGCTGGTACGGTGGTCGGTGTGGTAACTCTGACTGGTATCGGTCTGGTCATGACTGACTTTGTTGAGTTCATCTCTGGTGGTAGTGTGTTCTTAATGCTGCTGTTCACCGCAGTGATCAGCTTGGTATTAGGTATGGGCCTTCCTACCACGGCAAACTACATCGTCGTATCGACGCTGATGGCACCAGTAATTGTCACGCTTGGCGCGGCACATGGGCTTATCATCCCACTGATTGCCGTTCACCTGTTCGTGTTCTATTTCGGTATCTTGGCCGACGATACACCGCCAGTGGGCTTAGCCGCCTTTGCAGCTGCAGCCATTGCGAAATCAGATCCGATCCGTACCGGTATTCAGGGCTTCACCTATGATATTCGTACCGCTATTTTGCCATTCATGTTCGTCTTCAATACCCAACTGCTATTGATGGGTATCGACACGTGGTGGCATTTAGCCCTGACCATCATATCCTCCATTATTGCGATGCTGATATTTTCCGCCGCTACTCAAGGTTGGTGGTTTACTCGCAATAAATGGTGGGAAACCGTCCTATTATTGGTACTGACATTTTCCTTCTTCCGTCCGGGATTCTGGTGGGACATGATGTTCCCTGCCAAAGTACTTTCCCCAGGGGTTGAAGTGGCTCAAATTGTCGAGGGACTAAGTGTGGGACAATCAATTGAGCTGCGTGTCGCCGGACAGAACCTAGAAGGTGAGAACGTTGAAAAAACCGTACTGCTGCCGTTTGACGACAATGCAACAACCGCAGAAGAACGTATCTCATCAATGGGTCTGATGCTGGTCGAAAATGACGGCAAAATGATCGTTGATATGGTGGAATTTGGTAGCCCTGCTGAATCCTCTGGTATCGATTTTGACTGGGAGATCAAATCGGTCGTTCAAGACGCTGATCGCCCAATGAAAGAGTGGGTGTTTGTGCCTTGCTTATTGATTCTGCTGGCACTAGCGATGAACCAGAAACGTCGTATGCGCAAAGAACAACTGAGCGCCTAAACGATTCCCCCCGGGAGACCGGGGGCTGAGTGAGAGAAATTGAATGTATAAACAAATTCTTGTTCCGGTAGACCTTAATGATCAAGGCTTCTCAGACCGAGCGGTTGAACTGGCTGTTTGGCATGCGAAGCAAGCGAATGCGGTCATCCATTTGCTGACGGTTGTACCTGGAATCCATATGTCGATGGTCGCGACTTACTTTCCAAAAGATGCTGCCCTAAAGATGAAGCAAGATGTCGAAAAGCAGTTAACGACGTTTGCGGAAGACAACATCAAGGAAGACGTCACCTATAGTATCCACGTGGCAGAAGGTAAACCGTACACGACCATTATTGAACACGCTAAGCGTTTAGGGATTGACCTGATCATCATGCCAAGCCACAAGCGTTCGAAAATCAATAAAGTGATGCTCGGCTCAGTAGCCAGCAAAGTGGTGGAGTATTCTCCCGTCAACGTGATGGTAGTGAAGCCACAAAGCTAAAGTCACTAAACGATCGAGACAAAAGAAAAAGGTTGATGTTTACATCAACCTTTTGTTTTTCTAACCCAATAGAGCTTAACCAGCGGCCCGAACGAAGGCTTGTAAAGCCTCACTTGAATGTGTCACGCAGAGCTGACCTATCTCACCTGCCGCCTCAATTTTTCCACCCGCAACAAACGCAAAGTGACTTGCTATGGCTTTTGCATCATTGAGGTGGTGAGTCACCATGAGTACGGTAATTCCTCGTTCTGCTGCCAATCTTTTCACTAAGCTAAGCATCTCTTCACGCAGCACAGGATCGAGCGCAGAGAAAGGTTCATCCAGCAGCCACACCGGATGAGGCTGGACAAAACAACGTGCTAACGCAACGCGTTGACGTTGACCACCAGAGAGATGCTCTGGCAAGCGTTCGAGGTACTCTGCAACACCAACCTGCTGTGCGGCTTGCTCAACCTGAAGCTTTTGGTCTGCGGTGAGCTTTAAGCCCGGATGCAATCCTAAACTGATGTTGTCGCGCACCGACAAATGAGCAAACAAGTTATGCTCCTGAAACAACATTGAGAATGGACGCAGATAAGGTTCTTTACCGACAATGGATTCGCCATCAACTTGGATATCCCCTTGGTCAGGATGGATAAAGCCAGCGACCAGTGCCAACAATGTCGATTTACCCGCCCCACTCGGCCCCATCAACGAGACAATCTGACCGCGCTCAATGGTTAAATCAAAACGAAACAGTTCACTTTGATAGGTGTATTGCACATCATCCAACACTAACATTGTGCTCTCTCCTTCGTTTTTAATACTTTTTCAATCAGAGTAAAGCAGCCAACACTAAGCAAGAGTAAGGTGACCGAAACCACCGCTGCCGCTTCCATCTGATAACTGCCGAGCAGTTGGAATAAATACAGCGGCAAGGTTCTGAATTCTTGTCCGCCAAATAGCGCAATCGCACTTAAGTCCCCTATCGCAAACATAAAGCTGATTGCGAAAGCGTGAGCAAAAGGTTTACGTAGTGCTCGCCATTCCACAACTTTAAATCGCTGCCAGCCTCGCATCCCTAGGCTGGCACAAACGTATTGATATTGCTGTTCAATGTGTAACATCGGCTGTGCTAGCGTCTTAATCACATACGGCAGCGCCATCAAACCGTTGACCAGTATGACGACAAAAAATGCCAGACTGAAAACATCGGTAAAAGAACGGAGCAACAAAAACAAACCTGTACTGATCACCAAACCAGGCGTTACCAAAATAATGGTACCAACCAACTCAATGTGATCCGCCCGTGAGTTTTTATACTCCAGACGCCAACGCCGACTGGTGAGCAAAATGGAAACGCCAGCAGCCACTGCAAGAGTGCTCGCCATTGCTGCAACTTTTAAAGAGTTAAATAGCGCAGACCAAAAACGTTCGTCATTTAATACCGAGCCAACCTGTTGATTTATTCCGCTTAGAATCACCATCGCAAGTGGTGGGATAACCAGTAAAAAGGCACCCATGATCCAAAAGCTATCCCAAGCTTTTGACCACCCATGATCCTTCGTTAAATATTGCTGTACCGATGTACTACCAGAGCTTATAGAGACTGGCTTCGTCAGCTTTTGTACGCCTATCGCGATCACACCACACAACAACATTTGCCACAGTGCTAATAACGCGCCAGCCTGCAGGTCAAAGTCAAATTTTATCGCTTGGTAAATAGCCAACTCAATGGTGGTTGATTTAGGCCCGCCTCCCAGTGCCATCACCGTGGCAAAACTGGTAAAGCACAGCATAAAAACGAGGCCGCTTACATGTGGCAATTGTTGTCTTAATCGAGGCCACTCAACCCAACGAAACTTATCCCAATGGCTCATGCCGAGATGAGCACATAGCTTATGTTGCTCAGCAGGAATCGACTCCAGTGTTTGCAACAATAACCGCGCAGCGTAAGGCAGATTAAAGAACACATGCGCAAGTAAAATACCGTTCAAGCCATAGATAGAAAATGGCAGCTTGGCATCAAGGGTTTGTAACCATTGGGCAATCAAACCGCTGTTGCCATATATCGACAACAATCCAAAAACCCCGACTAAAACAGGCAGAACTAAAGTGGAAGCGAACAGTTTGAGCAGTAATGACTTACCGAAAAATTCACGGCGGGAAAGCGAATGGGCGACGGGAGTCGCTAAACCCACACTAATCAACGTGGATAAAAAAGCCTGATAGAAGCTGAACTTAGTAACGTGCTGATAATAGGGATCATGCCAAATCAGCAACACATCCAGAGACGGAGCCTGAAAAGCTAAAGCACTCAGCGCAGAAAGAACAAAGGCCGCGATGACTATCGCGACCCCTATGCCTAATTTGGGTACAGTATTCAAAGGTAACTCTTAGAAAGTCAGGGCGCTTTGCCATTCACGAATCCAAGTCTTACGCATTTTCGCCACTTCTTCGGCGCTAAAGCTCAGTGGCTTACTTGGTACGTTCAAGGTTTCAAAGCCTTTTGGAAGGGCAACGTCAGTGACTGGGTACATCCAGTTACCCGTTGGCATTGCTGACTGGAATTCATCACTCAAAATGAAATTCATGAACTCGTCAGCCAACTCGGTATTCTTCGAGTCTTTCACTTTGGCAGCAACTTCCACTTGCATGTAATGCCCTTCAGCAAAATCAGCGGTAGCAAACTTAGCGTCTTGCTCTGCAATCAGGTGGTAAGCTGGTGATGTCGTGTAAGAAAGCACTAAGTCAGATTCACCATTAAGGAACATGGAATAAGCTTCAGACCAACCTTTGGTCACGGTAACGGTTTTGCCAGCCAATTGCTGCCAAGCTTGGGTAGCATTGTCGCCATAGATTGACTTCATCCACAGCATCAGACCCTGCCCCGGAGTTGAAGTACGAGGGTCCTGATAAATCACTTTAAGATCATCACGCTCTTCCACCAGCTCTTTCATGCTTTTTGGCGGGTTAGCCAATTTTTCTTTGTTGTAAACGAACGCGAAATAACCATAGTCGTAAGGCACGAATGTTTTATCGTCCCAGCCCGTTGGTAAAATGGTTTTAGAGGTATCGACCTTGTGCTCTGTAAGCAGACCCGTTTTCTGTGCCTCGACCATCAGATTGTTGTCCAGACCCAGAACAATATCGGCTTTGCTATTACTGCCTTCTAAGCGAAGACGGTTCAAAATCGATACGCCATCATCAAGAGCAACGAAATTTACGTCACAACCACATTTCGCTTCAAAAGCTTGTTCGAGTTTAGGACCCGGTCCCCAATCCGCAGCGAATGAGTCGTAGGTGTAGATGGTTAATGTGTTTTCAGCAGCAAACGCTGAAGTTGTTGTCATTGCAGCAAGGGCAATTAGGCTTAGAGTGGTTTTCACTGCTCGCTCTCCACGTGTATTTCAGAGAAATTAGTTGAGCGGCACAGGTATGAGGTGGCTATTTGGGATTGCTAATATCCAGACTCAATTCCTACGCCAGCATTATCTGGTTCAGGTATTACGGGTCCCCGTAGCCTAACTAGGTTAAGCCATTAGGTCTCAGCGCCCTTAAGTATTGATCAACACAATACAAAATGGGGTTGCTCCCCGATGAGTTGGATGGATTGTATACCCAAACCCCCTCGCGATGCTAGGTTACGCGAGGGGGTTTGGGACTTAGATGAAGATCAGGTTACGTAGCAAGATAACTATTTATGAACGTTGGTCGTATCCCCAGCGCGGAACCAATCCTTGCTCAATCCCCAGATGGTCGAGAATTCGCGCCACCATAAAGTCGATTAAGTCTTCGATAGTCTTTGGCTGATGATAAAAACCCGGCGCTGCTGGCATGATGGTTACGCCCATTTGCGACAGCTTGTGCATATTTTCCAGATGCAGGGTCGAAAATGGCGTTTCACGCACTACCAGAAGCAGTTGGCCACGCTCTTTCATCACTACATCGGCGGCACGCTCAATCAGGTTATCCGACATACCGTGTGCAATCGCCGCGACGCTGCCTGCCGAACACGGACAAACCACCATTTGTTTTGGAGCCGCAGAGCCTGAAGCCACTGGCGAGAACCAATCATCTTTACCACAGACAGTAATGTTGTCAGGGTTACACTTCAGGTGCTCCACCAGCGCTTTTTGCGCCGCTTCAGGACCACTTGGCAGCTTCAGGTCATGCTCGGTTGCCATCACAACCCTCGCCGCGGAAGATATCAACACATAGACGTGATAATCCGCAGCGACCAAACATTCCAGAAGTCTCAAGCCATAAGGCGCACCAGAAGCGCCAGTAAGTGCTAGGGTAATGGCTTTTTTTTGTTGATGTTTTTTGTGAGACATAAGGATTAAGCTTTTTGTTTTAATTGTTCGAGAAGTTTACCGTGAATACCGCCAAAGCCACCATTGCTCATAACCAGAATTTGATCATCAGGCTTTGCACGTTCAACGATTTTCGCAACAAAACGGTCCAAATCAGCGTCAACAAAAGCCGGTTGCTGGCATTGGTCTGCAATTTCCTGTACCGACCATTCAATATTGTCTGGCTGGAACAAGAACACTTCATCGGCACTGTGCAATGAGTCCGCCAGCGTATTCTTGTGCACACCACGCTTCATGGTGGCAGAGCGAGGTTCCAGTACTGCTAAGATACGTTTGTCACCCACTTTGTTACGCAGGCCACCAACCGTTAGTTCAATAGCGGTAGGATGATGAGCAAAATCGTCGTAAACCGTCACACCTTGCTCTTCACCTTTAAGCTCTAAGCGGCGTTTGGTATTGATAAAACGGCCCAATGCCTGACAGGCTAACTCTGGAGTCACCCCGACGTGCCTTGCAGCGGCGATGGCCATCAGTGCATTATCCACGTTGTGGTCGCCCACTAAGTCCCACTCAACAACACCGACTTTCTCACCTTGCAGCGATACTTCGAACTTCGAGCCATCGACGACCAGTTTATGCGCTTGCCAGTCGCCATCTTCACCAGAAAACTGCTTTTCTGTCCAACAACCGCGCTCAAGTACATCAGCAAGTGCCTGATCTTGTTTAGGAGACAAAATAAGACCATTGCCCGGAACAGTACGTACCAAATGGTGGAATTGACGCTTAATCGCTTCAAGATCGTCGAAGATGTCTGCATGATCAAATTCAAGATTGTTCATGATTAACGTGCGTGGGTGGTAATGGACAAACTTAGAACGCTTGTCGAAAAAAGCACTGTCGTATTCATCCGCTTCAACAACGAAAAACATGCTTTCTCCCAGTCGAGCAGAAACACCAAAGTTACCCAGTACGCCCCCGACCAGGAAACCAGGTTGGTAACCACAGTCTTCGAGTATCCAAGCCAGCATGCTTGAGGTGGTCGTTTTGCCATGCGTCCCAGACACCGCTAACACCCAGCGATCGTGAAGTAAAAACTCATTCAACCACTGCGGACCGGAGGTATAACGCATGTTGCTGTTGAGTACATGCTCTACGCATGGGTTGCCACGGCTCATGGCATTGCCAATCACGACTAGGTCAGGTTCAGGATCAAGCTGAGAAGGGTCGAAGCCTTCAATAATTTCAATACCTTGAGACTCCAGTAATGTGCTCATCGGAGGGTAAACATTCGCATCAGAGCCCGTTACTTTGTGGCCGAGCTGGCGAGCTAAAATTGCCGCGCCACCCATAAACGTGCCGCAGATACCCAAGATATGGATGTGCATAAACTTAACCTTGTAATGCCGTGTTTGATGCTTTCATTATCGCGATAACCACCAGAAAAGCGAGAGACTTTCACCTTGTTCTTGCTGTCACTTTCAAAAAAATGACAAGCCTGAACACGGACTGTACAGTCACTGAACTAAATGATGAACTCGTCAGTGACAAGACAAATAAATTGAGATCTCAGACGGTTACTTCATTACCATTAAAAAGATCTTCGACATAAAATTACGTTTAGCGCAAACGTTTAACATCCATAAAGAGATGCCCCGTTGCGCAACACCCCCAATAAATGAAAATGTAAGGATTGACCATGTCTGGATTGCGCACCCTAGGCGAATTCATTGTCGAGAAACAAGCGGATTTCCCCCACGCTAGCGGTGATCTATCATCTCTTTTAGCATCCATTCGTTTAGCTGCGAAAATCGTTAACCGCGAAATTAACGCTGCTGGCCTTGGCGATATTACTGGTGCTGTCGGCACAGAGAATGTCCAAGGTGAAGCTCAGCAAAAGCTAGACGTTTATGCAAACGACAAGTTTAAAGCGGCACTTGAAGCTCGTGACCAAGTTTGTGGCGTAGCCAGCGAAGAAGAAGATGAGGCGGTTGCATTCAATAAAGAACTCAACCAAAACGCCAAGTACGTTGTATTAATGGATCCACTTGATGGTTCATCTAATATCGACGTGAACGTTTCTGTAGGTACTATTTTTTCAATTTACCGCCGTGTATCACCAATTGGTACGCCAGCAACAGAAGAAGATTTCCTTCAGCCAGGTCACAAACAAGTTGCGGCTGGTTACGTGATTTACGGCTCTTCAACCATGTTGGTTTACACAACAGGTAACGGCGTGAATGGCTTCACGTACGATCCTTCTATCGGCAGCTTCTGTCTTTCTCATGAAAACATGATGATCCCTGAAGAAGGCAAAATCTATTCTATCAACGAAGGTAACTACATCCGCTTCCCACTTGGTGTGAAGAAGTACATCAAGTACTGTCAGGAAAATGTACCTGAAGATGGTCGTCCATACACGTCTCGCTACATCGGTTCTCTAGTAGCAGACTTCCACCGCAACTTGTTAAAAGGCGGTATCTACCTATACCCAAGCACGCAAAGCCATCCGCAAGGTAAACTGCGTCTGCTTTACGAGTGCAACCCTATGGCATTCCTAATCGAGCAAGCAGGTGGTATAGCTTCTGACGGCGTGAATCGCATCATGGACATCAAGCCAACAGAATTACACCAACGTGTGCCGTTCTTTGTCGGTTCAAAAAACATGGTACGTAAGGTCGAAGAATTCCTTGAGAAGAATCGCGACGAATAGACCTTTGTCCAACGCGGCAGGTGTTTACCTGCCGTGTTTTTGTCGCTAAAGTGAGTTGCGAATAAATCGTAATAAGATGAGGTTCCCTCATCCTCAATGAAAAGGAAGTTTCAAATGAGCCTAAACCATGTACCAGCAGGTAAATCTCTGCCTGAAGATATCTATGTCGTTATCGAAATTCCTGCAAACGCAGACCCAATTAAATACGAAGTAGATAAAGACTCTGGTGCTGTATTTGTTGACCGTTTTATGTCTGCACCAATGTTCTACCCATGTAACTATGGTTATGTGAACAACACACTGTCTCTTGATGGTGACCCTGTAGACGTACTAGTTCCGACTCCATACCCATTGATGCCAGGTTCAGTGATTCGTTGCCGCCCTGTTGGTGTGCTTAAAATGACTGATGAATCTGGTGAAGATGCTAAAGTTGTCGCGGTTCCTCACTCTAAAATCTCTAAAGAGTACGAGCACATTCAAGACGTCGGTGACATCCCAGAGCTACTGAAAGCGCAAATTACGCATTTCTTTGAGCGTTACAAAGAGCTGGAATCCGGTAAATGGGTGAAGGTTGATGGCTGGGCAGACGTGGAAGCCGCAAAAGCTGAAATCCTGGAATCTTACGATCGCGCACAAAACAAATAAATGCGACCAGAATGAAAAAAGAGCTGCAAATACGCAGCTCTTTTTTATGCCTGAACGTCACATAAGCTTCAGTCGGTTTGAACGCCACCATAGTATGCGACTAACGTCGTAGCCATGATAAGACTCAGCAGTGACACTCGGCGGACCTATACTCTTTGGCACCAATCTCCGGATGCGATCTCTTCCGTCAGCTGCTCGGTATCCTGATAAATGTAAATCCAAGCCTGACCAAACGGCGTGCTAATGCTTTCACGTCGGTACTCTACCGGAACATCTTCCAGTTTATCCAGCGCCGTTAGCGTATCGTCATCAATCAGATAGACTTCACCTTGTATGGTTTGGTGACCTTTCGACACCCCAGGGTATGGACCTAAATCATACAAGGTATATTGAGCATCACTTTCATGCAGCCCCAGGAATTGCCCCGAGCTCAAGTAGTGATGGTTGTACTCTCCTTTGCGTAACGTTCCGTATACAAAGACTAAATGCTGCATAACCACTCCTTAGTTATGAGTTACGCTTTAATCAAACTCGAATTGATAGAGTAGATCAACTGCACTGTCTACACCAGAAACCGCTTCTAAATACAGATCCTGCATTAATCGGTAACGAACAGTAAATTCACCCAGAGAGTTAAAGATACCGACACCATATTTCACCTGAAGACCCGGGAATATATAACCACTCACCGTCACCTGAGAGTCGTCACCCGATCCCGCAGTATCGAGCTGCAAGTCTTGAACGCCAAAGGCTTCACCTATCTGTCCGACAACACGACCACTTTTCGCCAGACTCAAGCCAATCAAGGTAGTGGTCATGGCATTACCACCAGACTCTGCGTCGATATCCTGACCTCGTAATAGGTAGGACAGCGCGTTTGCCTGAGGCATAGCTGGATCTGAGAAGATCTCCAAACTTGGGTCAGATGCAGGGCCAGTAACACGAACACCTGCGGTCACATCATCTTGCGTGTTATCAGGGTTACGGATGGCAGAAATCGACAGATAAGGCTCATCAGCTGGGCCATTCATCATGATTTTACCTTCATCAATCACCAAATCTTGGCCAAATGAGCGGTAGGAACCATCGACAATGTTAACTTCACCTACAATAAATGGACCTTTGTCTTTTTGAGTCACATTGAGGTTACCCCTCAGACCACCTTTCAGACCAAATGCCGACAGCTGAAAATCGTCGCCAATCTTAATATTAATATCGGTCTCGACATTAAACGGTACTGCCACAGTGTCATCAACTGGCTGTAAGTTTTCATCCAAAATGACTACGTCACTCGAAACGCCAACCGCGCTTGGTGGTAACTCTTCAACGACGATGCGACCCCAAGGCAGATTAATATTACCTTGTACTTTGGCTAAATTTGGCGTCACCTCAAGCGTCATATCTGGCTCAACTTTGATTTTCACCATCGGAGGCATATCCACTTTCAGCTCTTTAGCGAACACTCGCGCCTTGGTATGCCAGTCCTGTAGGTCTTGCCAGTCCGCATCACCGGTAATTTCCAATTTGCCATCTGGGGTGTTGATGCCAGCGTTGAGGTCAGCTTGATGGCCTTTAAAGTTGATCTCTACCTGACCTGAGTCGATATCAATTGGCGTCACTTCACCGTTCAGTTTAATTTGGTCAATCAGGAACTGGCCGTTCACCCTTGGGTGCATGACATCACCAGATAACGCCAAATCGGTATTCATATTGGCTTTAAACAAGCTGTACTCGCCAATCAATGGCGCTAAGAAATCCAGATGGAGCGTCGAAAGTGACACGTTACCCGCGATCTCAGGAGACTCAGCAGAGACATTAATCAGTGACACATTACCGGAGAGATCACCGTTATCCGCCACATCGACGAGCCACTGAGCATCGAGCTTGTCTTTTGCTAACGCAGCTTTAAAGCTAACACTTTCCCAACCAACCGTAATTGGTTGTTCCAGCGCTTGTTCCACCTGACCTTGCGGCATATCGACATTCAACGTCACCTCAGGCTTCATGTTTGGAGCCCATTTAGCAAAGGCTTGTGCGTTCACTTCACCTTGCAGTTTCGTTTCTGCCGGCAATAGTGTCTTGATTTGGCTAAAGTCAAAGTGATTCACCGCTAACTTCGCCTCACCACTTTTGCCTACACTAATGTTTTCAGATAAACACACACTTGAATCAGCTTGTAACCAACAGTGCGCCTGAACATTCGCGATCTGCTTGTCGATATTGACCTTCACTGCCGTCGACTTTTCCAGTGCCCAAGGCCCTTGAATGGTATCAAGCGACAAACGAGTTAGCGCACCGTCCCAGATCATTTCAGGCTTCTGAGTAAATGCGCCCTGAATCTCCAGGCTGGTTGAGACGATATCCGAGGCCACATCTAAGGTAAGTTGATGCTGCTTTTCATCACCTGAGACATCGAGGTCAGCGCTATCAATCTTGATGCCGTCATAGTTAATGTTATTTGCTACTAAGCTCACGTTAGCTTTTGGTACGGGTAACGGTGAAACATCCCCTTTCAGCGTGACCGTTTCTACTTTGGCTAACTGCTGCCAGTTCGCTTTATTGACGGCAAGATCCAGGTTGATGTTCGGCTCTTTTAAGCTGCCTCGTACCGCAATTTTACCGTTCATATTGCCGCTAAGATCAGGCACACTTTTCGCAAAATCAGGGAAGTTAACCTCAACGTCCATCAAGATTTGTTTATCGATCTTACCCTTGGCACTCAACTGGTTAGGACCATGAGCCAATACTAAACCTTGAGTTGTAAGCTGGATATCTTCGGCTTTGCCATTTTTATCAGATGCTTCTAGCTGCCCCTTCACTTTCAGTGGATAACCACGTAAAACACCATCAATATCCAGGGTAGGAAGACTAACCTGCCAGCCGCCCTGCTCCGTCAGCGACCCAGAGGTTGATAAGCTACCGCTGATGTCCCCTTCCGCTTCCTGCCACTGAAGACCCGGCTGGATATGTTGTAAGTTGAGATCGGCTTGCCAGTTGATTGGTGCCGCCCAGTTAGCCATAACCTTGCCCGACAGTTCGCCGCCTAAGGTTTTCACCACAAGACTTTCCAGATCGATTTGCTCTAGGGTGCCCTTTCCGTTTAGCGCCACATCTACCGCAGGAATATCCTTACCAGATGCTTTAGTTTCCAGCGCGACCTTGTAGCCCTCTAACGAGCCTTTAGCGGTAAGACTCGGTACAGCAACCTGATAGTCACTTTCTCCCAACAAAGGCCACTGCGCTTCGACATTGTTGAGGGTCACATCAAACGGTAACTGCACTTTCAGTGGCTGAATTTTGGCTTGGATTTCGGCTTTAGTCAGTTCAGACAGTGTTGCCTGCAGCGATAAATCGCCTGCTGAGCCAGATGCTGACAGCGACAACTTCTGTCCTTTCGCTTCCGTATGTTTCACTAGCGCATCCAGCTGGGCACTAAGAGGATAGTCTGCAGAAAGTGTCACTTGCGTACTCAGCGTAGCCTCAACTTCAGGCATGTCGAGCTCAAGTGTTTGCAAATCCACACGATCACGACCCGCCTTCGCCACCAAACCGAGATGATGAACAATAACCGGCGTTTCACCAGCTAACTTGAAGTTATGAATATCGAGACGTCGGACATCGACGGTCAACGGAATCCAGACTTCAGGTAAAACAATATCTTGCGGCTCTGCATCGGCTGTTTTTACTATTTCCGAATCCGTTGCGTTAGTTGCATCGGTCTGGGAATCAGCGACTTCAGTATCAGTGCCCGCGACTGGAGCACTCTGGGACTCATCCCCTTCGGCTGTGGCTTTCTCGGCTTCTGCAACGTCAGTTTCAGTAGGTGCTTGTTCGGTGTCCGTTGGTGCCAAAGCAACATTGATCTCTTTTAATGCTGTTGGCGCAATGACTAAGCGGTCGCCCTGCATCGATAACGCGGTCGTGAAATCCTGCCAGTCAACTTGATTACCCAAAACATTCAGGTTGATATCATTAAGGCTAACTTTGTTGACGAAAATTGGCACTGGCGTACTGATTGAATGCAGCGGAGGCGTCTCTTCTTCTGGCTCGTCACTCGCAGGTGGCAGTTCCGGCATCTGGAAGTTTACGCCCTGCAATGAAAGCTCATCGACACACACTCTAGGATCGAAAAAGCAACGGAAGTTAACCGCTAAGGTCAGGCGTTCGACTTTCGCATCAACATTCAGTGTTTCATCAACAAAGCTGACGTTTTCCAATGCAAAACGTGGAAATAACGAGCCCTGGACGTTCTCCACTTTCAATTGTGGCACGGCTGTTTCTGCCCCCCATATGGCGAGCTTTAATCCAGGGTGAGTAAAGAGAACTGTTGAGACTAAAATGATGATCAACAACAGAAGACCAATCAAACCTAGCGATAGCCATTTGGTCCACTTAAACATCTTTTGCATCATAGTTCAGGCCCCAATGAGAAATGGATACGAAATTCGTTCTTCTGTGGGTCATCCAATCCCCATGCAAAATCAAAGCTGACCGGACCAACTGGCGAAGCCCAGCGGATACCTACCCCGGCACCCGCTTTCCATACGGGGGTATCATCAAATGCATCACCAATATCGTAGAAAGTCGCCCCCCACCAGTTACCGGTAAGACGATATTGATACTCAAGTGTGCTACTCAGGATATATTTTGCCCCCGTTAACGCTCCACTTTCATCGACCGGCGAGATAGATTCATAACCATAACCACGGATGTTATTGTCACCACCAGCAAAGAAACGCAACGATGGAGGCAGCTTATCAAACTCGTCCATAAAGTTAGCGCCGCCTTCTAAGCGGAAAAGTCCACGATGGTTTTCACCAATCCCACGGATCCAAGAGGTTCGGCCCAAAAAGCGAAAGACTCGGGTCGCAGATAAAACGGCCGGGTCACCATATTCAAACGTGATGGTTTGCTTGTCGCCCCACATTGGCATGCTGCCGCCACGACTTCTTGTACGTGAGAACGTTGCGCCAGGAAGCAAGAACTGCACACCGTCTTCCTGTAGACCCTGAGAGAAGTTTTCGTACAAGTGACGTATATACAAAGTCTTACGCCAGCCACCATCGACGATCCAGTGACGTTCTACCGCTAAATTCGTTTCTAGACTTTCGGTATCACGGTTGTCCAAATGCTTTAAGCCAAATTGAAGCTGGTAGTATTCATGCAAAACGTCATCAAGCGGTATTTTGTAGCCTGCTGTGATGGTTTGTTCCGGCTGGGACAGGGAAAGTGCGGTATCTAGACTGTGGCCACGGGAACTGATCCAGGGCTTTTTCCATTTCAATGTGCCACGTACGCCAGTATCAGTGGAGTAACCAAGACCCGTTTCTATCTGGTTTTTGGCCGCCGGAGCAAGAGAAACCTTTACTGGTAAGTCACGTCCTTCCTCCAGCATCGCCAGATCAGGCTCAACAAATACAGACGAAAACCAGTCAGTATTAGACAAGTTCTGGTTGTACTCACCAACACTCGAAACTAAGTAAGGTTCGCCCTCCTCAAAAGGACTTAACGAAGCGACGCGCTCATCCCAAATCTGGCTGCCAGTGATATTGATGGAACCAAAGTGATAGCGGATACCACTGTCATAATGCAAACGAATGTTCGCTTCATTGAATGCAGGTACCACCTCCAAACGACTGAGTAGATAATCCCCTTTGAAGTAACCACGCTGCAACGCTAAATTACGTATTCCTGACTTGAGGCTATCGTATTCGCTTTGATTCAGAACCCGGCCAACTTTTAAAGGAGACGCCGCGAGAAGCGCTTCAAATGCTTCATCGTCTTGCGCTTCACCAGTGATCACGACATCCATAACTTTGATCTTGACTGGTAAGCCTTTTGCAATATCGATGATCAGTTCATCATTATTTTCAGTAACAGAGTATGAGATATCTGCGTGATAATACCCAAGCGCGTTGAGTGCTTCAGTGATGCTTTCATCTAATCGCGCTTGAAAACGCAACGAAGTCGAGTAATCTTCTTCAGGAATCGAAGTCAGATAAGCGTTAACATTTTCTTCTAACGCGCCGTCTATACCTTGTAGCTTAATAGATACTTTGGCAGAGGCGTTATGGGAAAAGGCAAACAAGCCAACAACAATGATCGGGAGAGCTTTTTTTATCATGCGTTTTAGATGCGTGAGATTCGTGAGATTAAAGACACTTGTGTCATAATAGCGCCAATTAAAGGCTAAGTCTGTAATATTCATAACTTTACCGCAGCCTTTGTAAATCCGTATTCACATAAAGACGAACTGGGAAAAGTTCGCAAATTTAAGACAAATTTAAAGGACAGATAGCATGCTCAACAAACAGACACTAATCAGTATAGAAGATGCTCTACCAGGTCGAGAGCAGCCAATGCAAATTGAAGATACGCATTTTGTTAATCAATCCAGTTTAACGGCACCATTGCAGTCTAACCAACAGCAAATTCTATTAGGTATGGGTTGTTTTTGGGGAGCGGAGCGCCTGTTCTGGCAACTGGATGGCGTCATCTCAACATCAGTAGGTTACTCTGGTGGGTACACGAAAAACCCGACTTATGAAGAAGTATGTACAGGACAAACCGGACATGCTGAAGTCGTCAGAGTAGTATTTGATGAGCAAGTTATCTCTCTGGAGCAACTTCTGGCTGCATTTTGGGAAGAGCACGACCCTACACAAGGGATGCGTCAGGGGAACGACCTAGGCACGCAATATCGTTCCGCTATTTATACTTTTTCGCAAGAACAACAAGACATTGCAGAGCATTCAAAGCATCAGTACCAGCAAGCACTGCAAGAAGAACAAAGAGCTTCTATCACCACAGAAATCCAACCGGCAGGGACGTACTACTTTGCTGAAACATACCACCAGCAATATCTGGCGAAGAACCCTGAAGGCTACTGCGGCCTTGGTGGTACAGGTGTGTGCTTTCCACCAAGTTTACAAAGCTGATTGAGAGACAACTTAAAATCAACAGCCATTAACGAAAAAGAGCGACCTTAGTCGCTCTTAACATAACTTTGCTTGTAACCTGCTCATCGTAGTTTCAACGATGCGATCTCCTGGTTCACTTCTTTGAACACAGAGAGTCTTTTCTGATCTTTCACGTCTGGTAGAAGAACCTTGCCATTATCAAAATCAAAGTTCCCGACGCCTGCGATGAAAAACTGACCTTTAAATAGCGTCTTTACAAAACGAGCCACCTGGAGTGGTCGGTATACCGCGAATTCACGTAGCATAATTCACCTCAATTCCTTTGAGAAAGTACAGATTGTCTATCCTTAACAATCTTGTAGCGCAATTTGCGAACGACTTCATTCTAGCAAATCCTAAAAACAACGCAATATTACATCACCTCAAACGTTAAATAAATGTTAACAAGCTCGCTGTAATTTTACTTGTTCTACTTATATACTGGCGACATCCAGATGGTTCCTATAAACCAAGCTCGTCTGATTGTATCCATCATCCAGAGGTGACTTGGTTATAAAGCTCTCACATATATGGAATATAACAATATGAAAATTAAGACTCTCCTACCACTTCTGCTGGCTATGACGCCAAGCCTTTCATTCGCAAATAATTTAACCATCGGCGAAAATGTTCCAGACGTTCGAGTTGGTGCTTATGGTGAAATTGTTATGCAGGGCGAAGGCGTTGCGTATCAACCATGGGCTGCGCAAAACATGCTGGGCAAAGTACGCGTTATTCAGGCGATAGCCGGACGTAGCAGTGCGAAAGAGATGAACGCCCCGCTAATGTCTGCCATTACTGCCGCGAAGTTTCCTCAAGAAAGTTACCAAACCACAACCATCATCAATCAGGATGATGCGATTTGGGGTACTAGCTCCTTCGTCAAGTCTTCAGCACAAGATAGCAAGAAGGAATTTCCTTGGTCATCAATGGTATTGGATGAAAATGGCTTAGTCGCAAAAGCTTGGGGATTAGAGCAAGAGAGTTCAGCGATCATCGTTCAGGATAAGCAAGGAAAAGTGCTTTTCAGCAAAGAAGGACCTTTAGAACAAAACGAGATCACGCAAGTGATTGAGTTAATCAAGCAAAATATTTAACGGCTACCAATAGGCTCCTTGTTTCGGCAAGGACAAGGAGTTAGTTTCTCTGCGATGTCTGAATTTTCCCTTAACTGACAAAAGAGTGAACTTTTACCAAAAATGAGTGTTATATTATAACACTCAATTGGGTCTCAGGCGCTATGATGGTTCTCTCCAGGCAAACAACAATTCAACATTGCTATCGTACTGTTGTACTTTTCAGTACGGCTTTGCTGATCGTATGGAATTTTGCCAGCCTATTTCATCAAATGGATGTAACACCTGAGCATCACACGCACCATCACTGTCAAATGTTTGCTGGGACTCACCATGGTCTGGCAAAAGCTCAACCCACCATACCAGCCCAGACTTACACTCGGCTCAAGTTTCATGATGTAGTGGAAAACTCACTCCACCTAGAAGAAATACGCAGTTCTGCCCGCGCACCGCCTAATTTTGCTCAAGTTTCATTAACCCAAACCATTTAGTGTTATTAACTCGCACATTCGCGATTTTTAATAATGTATTAAAAGACTTAGTATCAATTGGGATGCATAATCATTCAAATTGATAGACGCAAAATTAGGAAAATAAAATGCCATCTAAACACACTTTGGCTCTTGTTATCGGCTTGTCTCTGTCTACTACAGCAATGGCAGAAGAATATCGCCAACACGATGCGCACGAGCATGGCCATGTAGAGTTTAACATCGCACAAGACGGCAAAGATTTGTTAGTTGAAATCACCGCTCCGGGTGCCGATGTGGTTGGTTTCGAACACGCTCCAGAGAACGCAGAGCAAGAGCAGCAATTAAAACAAGCGGTCGCAAAGCTGGAAGACACCAGCAGCCTTTTTACTATCAATTCACAAGCGGAATGTGACATCGCAGATGTACATGTAGAGCATACTCTTGGCGGCGCGCATGACGAACATGAAGGTCATGACCATGATGAGCATCATGATGAACACAAAGGCCATGATCACAGTGACCATGACGAACATGAACACCACGATGATCATGCAGACCATGCGAACCACGATGACCATGATGATCACGAAGGTCACGACCATGATGCGCACAGCAGCCATGGTGAGTTCTCAGCACAGTACCGCTTCAACTGTGAAAAGGTCAGCGAGCTGAGCACAATCAAAACGGCTTGGTTCAATCAATTCCCGAATACAGAATCAGTCAGCGTTAACCTGTTCACGGATACCACGCAATCAGCGACCAGTTTGAACAAAGACAACGCCGAAATCGTAATCAAATAAACCACATAGCGTGTAAGTACCCACTTACACGCTATTACTTTGGTAACTTTCTATGACTGATTCAATATCAAGCGTTGTTGAACTCAATAACGCCCAGTTTATTTGGCCGAGTTCAGACATCGCTACCATCGATATACCTCACTTACGCATCACGCCCGGTGAACATGTATTCATCAAAGGACCGAGCGGGTGTGGTAAGTCGACGCTTCTCGCGCTGCTGACCGGTATTAATACATTGAGTGCGGGTTCTCTATCGGTACTCGACACCGACTTATCGACTCTGTCTGCCAGCCAAAGAGACAAATTTCGAGCAGATCATATTGGCTATATTTTCCAGCAATTCAATCTGTTGCCCTACCTCAACGTAATCGAAAATGTCTTGCTTCCATGCCAATTTAGCAAAGTCAGACGTAATCGTATTGCAGCGAATGCCAGCAATCAGGCGTTAGCTGAACAGGCTTCGGCATTATTAGAAAGGCTGCATTTGCCACAAAGCCTGCATTCGCGTCCGGTATCCGAATTGAGTATCGGCCAGCAGCAGCGAGTTGCAGCAGCCAGAGCTCTGATGGGGCATCCTGCGTTAGTCATTGCTGACGAACCAACCTCTGCTTTGGATCATGACAATAGAATGGCTTTTATTGAGCTGCTTATGGAGCAAGCCAATCAAGTCAACGCGACCTTGGTATTTGTCAGCCATGATCCAACTCTGGAGCCTCTATTCAACCGTACCATTAACCTTCCTGATATTAACCAATGTAGTAGCGCTGGAGGTTTGTCATGACAGCGGTAGTGACACTCGCCTGGAAGAGCCTGATGAACCGTAAGGCGACGGCATTGCTCACCGTGATGACCGTTGCAATTTCTGTGGTTTTGCTACTTGGCGTTGAGCGAATTCGAACACAGGCCAAAGACAGTTTTGCCAATACGATTTCTGGTACCGACCTAATTATTGGTGGCCGTTCAGGTCAGGTAAACCTATTACTTTATTCAGTATTTCGAATTGGTAATGCCACCAACAACATCGACTGGAAGAGCTATCAAGAGTTCAGTCAGCACCGCTCCGTTGATTGGGCTATCCCAATTTCGCTGGGTGACTCCCACAAAGGCTTTCGTGTCATGGGCACCAACCACAGCTACTTCGAGCATTTCAAGTATGGAAGTAAGCAACCACTTACTTTCGAAAAAGGTCGAGAGTTCAAAGGATTATTTGAAACCGTCATTGGTGCAGATGTTGCTAAAGCACTGGGTTACCAAATAGGTAGCGAGATCATAATAGCTCATGGCATCAGTGATGTGGGCTTTAGCCGCCATGACAATCTTCCTTTCAAAGTCGTGGGTATTTTAGCCCCAACGGGGACACCAGTAGATAAAACCGTTCACGTATCTTTAGAAGCGATCGAAGCCATTCACGTAGGTTGGGAAAGTGGTGCGAATCTAGGAGCAGCACCAAAAGCCGAAGTTTTAAAAACCGTCGACTTTCAACCAAAGCAGATCACGGCGATGCTCGTCGGTTTAAAATCACGCATCCAAACGTTCGCCTTGCAACGACAAATCAATACCTACCCGCAAGAGCCGCTCAGTGCCATCATGCCGGGCGTTGCACTGCATGAATTGTGGGGAATGATGTCCGTCGCAGAGCAAGCGTTGATGGCAGTATCCGGTTTTGTCGTCGTAGCCGGGTTACTTGGCATGCTAAGCAGCCTACTGACAAGCTTGCAGGAGAGACGCCGGGAAATGGCTATTCTGCGTGCCATGGGCGCAAGACCACGCCATGTGTTTTCATTGCTAATCAGCGAAGCCAGTTTGCTGACCGCTGCGGGTATTATCTCAGGAGTTGCGGGGCTTTATTCCATTCTGGCTCTATTGCAACCGATCATGCAGCAACATTATGGTATACATCTGACACTAAGCTTTCTTTCTTCCTATGAATGGATGCTACTCGGTTTTGTCCAATGCGCTGGTATTATGATTGGTTTCATCCCAGCACTACGCGCTTATCGACAATCTCTGAGTGATGGAATGACAATAAGGATATAAACAAATGTGGAAAAAAATACTCGCTAGCTGCTTGCTGGTGATTTCTTTTACGGCACCGGTAATGGCAAGTGACGAGCCATTGAAGATCGACTGGCTTGATCTGGTTCCAGAATCAGAACGGAAACTGTTTGATAGTGTCGGCATGCCATCGGCGTCAGAGCATAGTGGTGGCGCTGCACAACAATCTAAGATTGGCAGTGTAAGAACAGAGTTGAATGGCAGTCTGGTAAAAATACCAGGATTTGTCATTCCGCTAGAAGGTGACGCCAACACAGTGACTGAGTTTCTGTTGGTACCCTACTTCGGGGCATGTATTCACGTTCCACCGCCACCACCAAATCAAATCATTTACGTGAAGTTCCCAGAGGGAGCGCCAGTTCAGGAGCTTTGGGATGTGGTTTACGTGGTCGGAACGCTTAAAACCGAAGTCATTAGCCATGAGCTAGCTCAAACAGCGTATTTGATCGAAGGGACAAAAATAGAAAGTTACGACGATATGTAATATCGCGAATTTTTAGGTAAACCCATGGCGTCGCTTAGGCGCCATTTTCATATGTGAAGAGATACCAGTCCGGATAAATAAGTAGTCAGGCTCTGCGTTGGAAAAATCGCTTAGGTCAAAGTACAACTTGCGGTAACTGGTTATTCTAATGACAAAACATATAACGCAGCTATCAGTGATCTCCACCCGAATGAATAAGCAAATGCTTATTTAGATTGGTGTTACATAATATAGCGAGACAGGTACGCTAGAACGCCCACATAGAGAATCAAAAGAAACGCTATCGACAGGTGCTTTTTCAGTTTGCTTGCTTCCGAGAACTTCATTGCCCCTCCAAAATAACGATAACAATTTTAACAATTTGTTATCATCTTGGATAGCCTTAATTTGATCAAATTTTGATAGTCACTTTCTGGTCGTTAAGCGGATTAAGATGTAAATTGAGGCAAGCGTGACTCGTCGCTACCTGAGTAGGAACATAAATGGCAGAATCAGCAAAGCAACCTAGCGTAATGGTACAACAGCCCAACTCCCAGCAACGTCCTAAAAACGACACGAAAAGCAGCTATATCAAAGACAGCGCCAGTCGAATTCAAAACATTGCACAAAGTTATGGACTCGATGCCTTGCTTCACGCCGATACTCCGAAGCAATCGACGTTTGAGAGAGCTCAGCTGCGCGAGCAACGACGTCAGGAGCAACGGCAACAGAACCTTGAACAGGTGTTAAAATTGGCCCACGGTGCTTGCCGAGACGAAACTGCGGGCGAGCCGGAACAGGATTGGTTGTATCGCTTTTTCGACATGGCTCAGGATATTCACAACAGCTCGATGCAAAAGCTATGGGCGCAGGTACTCAAACGTGAAGTCACGAACCCTGGCTCAACATCGATGAAGGCACTTAAAGCCCTCAAAGATATGTCACCTAAAGAAGCCCAGACACTACAAAGAGCTGCCTCTTTGGCTTGCAGCTTTGGTGGTGATGGCAGCCGTAAGTTGTTGATTGGTTACAAAGCTCAGAACGGTATTTTTAGCTTTGGCAAGCGAAATACCACCAGCAATCTGAACATGGGGACGTTCCAGCTCCCCTACTCCAGTTTATTGATGTTAATTGAGTTGGGACTGCTGCACAGTGCCGAGCTCGAGTCTGGAGAAATCAGTGTTGAAACACCCTTAATTCTCACGTACCAAGGTAAAAACCTATCACTCCACGCCAACACCAAAGGAGTAAGGTTGCTTTACTATCGATTTACCTTAACGGGCAACGAACTGTGCAAGCTGCTTGGCAACAAACCTAACACAGAATACTACGACCAATTAATTGCACTTATAAATCATAAGTTTACTGTAAATACAGAATCACACAGTCGCGTAGACCACACCGTTTAGTTATGCTTTAAGAGCTTTTGGTCACCTATGTTCCAAAAGCTCTTTAAACACTTTCACGACTTTTTAGTCACCTATGATCTAAATGCTTATTTAGCGGATCACACCACGCTGTTTTAAGTCATTGATACACAGTTCTACCAACTCATCGACACTCTTTTCTCCCGCTGGTAAATCTATTTCTGGGTTTTCAGGTGCTTGATATTCCGAATCAATACCCGTGAAGTTTGGAATTTCCCCAGCGCGAGCTTTACGGTACAACCCTTTAGGATCACGTCCTTCACACACCTCCAGAGAAGCATTGACAAACACTTCGATAAACTCACCTTCCGGCAATAGATCACGTACCAGTTGGCGCTCAGCTCGATGAGGGGAAATAAAAGCAGACAGCACAATCAAACCTGCGTCGGCCATCAACTTAGCCAACTCCCCGATACGGCGAATATTCTCGCGACGATCCTGCTCAGAAAAGCCTAAATCACTGCACAACCCGTGACGAACATTATCACCATCAAGTAAATAGGTATGGTAACCAAGCTCAGCAAGACGATTTTCCAATGCGCCCGCTACGGTTGATTTACCCGCACCAGATAAGCCCGTAAACCAGAGTACTGCTGGTTTTTGTTGCTTTAAGTCAGCTCGAAACTTTTTATCAACCGAGTGCTGATGCCAAACAATGTTTTCATCTTTTACCGTGGTGTCGGCTGTCATAACGTATCCTTGTAAATATCGGAATTAAAACGGAAAGAAGACCGGAATCAGTGTCAGTACTAATACGGAATACACAATAGAAATCGGCACACCAATTCGCACATAATCGGTCAATTTGTAATTACCTACGCTGTAAACCAACAAGTTAGTTTGATAACCGTAGGGAGAAATAAAGCTCGCACTTGCGCCAAACAGTACCGCCATAATAAATGGCATTGGATCGACGCCATACCCTATCGCCATACTGTAGCCGATAGGAAAAGAGAGCGCTGCAGCGGCGTTATTGGTGACTAATTCAGTTAACACCAGCGTCATGATATACGTCGCAACCAACGCGCCGAAAACGCCCCAGCCATTAAAGGCCTGGATAAACATCTCACCCATCCTGACGGATAACCCCGAAGAGATCATTAGCTGAGCTATCGAAAGCGCAGAGCCAACAATCACAACAATGTCGATCGGAAAACGTCGGCGAAGTTCAGAAACTTGCACAATGCCAAATGCCAGCAGGGATAAAATGTAAACCGCCAGCCCTTTTATGATTGGCACAAGATCCAGTAACGCACAGCCAATAACCGCCGCGAAACCGAGTAATACGATAGAAGATTTGTTTGCGTCCAGACGTGCGCTCGAGTCCAAATCATGCACCAATACGAACTCTTTACGATGCGCACGACGCTCAGATTCAAATCGCTTACCCGGAACCAACACTAAGGTGTCACCCGGGGCGAGTTTAATACTGCCCAGCCCGCCTTCGAGTCGCTCATGGCCACGGCGGATTGCGACAACAACCGCATCGAAACGGTCACGAAATCGGCTCTCTTTCAGAGTTTTATGACAAAAAGTAGCCGAAGAACTGACGACAACTTCGCGGAAGTTTTGTCCATTCAAGTGCTGATGACCAAACAGCGTCAGACCAGGGATTTCCTGCAACGTCGCGACACTTTCGACATCGCCACAAAACAGTAAACGATCTTTTGCATTAAGCACAAACTCAGGCCCGACTGACGAGACTGTAACGCCATCGCGTATGACTTCTGCCAAGAACAGTTTACGTAACGCACGTAAATTATTTTCGCTAACCGTGCGTCCAACTAATGGTGAGCCCGGCTCAACGCGTGATTCAAGGAAATAAGGCAGATCTTCCTGAGTTTGATCATCATAATTCGGCAGCAGGTAGCTCAGTGGAATCAAAATCAGTAAGCCACCAGCCAGAACCGCTAAACCAATCAGCGTCGGAGTAAAAAAACCTAAGCTAGGTAAGCCTGCATCTTCCACGAAGCTATTGATAATGAGGTTGGTCGACGTACCGATCAAGGTCAATGTGCCGCCCAAAATAGCCGCGTATGAAAGTGGAATTAATAGTTTTGACGGCGCATGCTGCTGGTTTCGCTTGATAGCGCCAATCAGAGATACAACAACAGCCGTATTGTTGGTGAACGACGATAGCAACGCCGTAGAGAGTCCCAACTTAGCGATAACGCTACCTAATTGTCCTTCAGAGATACTGCGACTGACCCAGCTGATTAGAAGCGTTTTTTCTAAGGCACACGACGCAAGTATTAGTAACACTAAGGTTAGTAATGACGAGTTGGTAAAGTTAGAGGCAATGGATGTCAAATCCATCATACCAGCTAGAAACGAAATAAAGGCTGCACCAGCAAAAACATAACTAGGCTTAATTTTCGTGACAAGCAAACAAGTGATAATGCCAAGCAAAATCGCTAATACAAATCCTTGTTCCCACATAGCCTTTCCTTACCAAATAGCCCGAACAGGGCGAAAACAGCGACTGCACATCAAATGTTGCAGAGCGAGAAAATAAGTAACCAGAGCAAAGCAAGCGAAAAAGAAAGCCAGAATGACTCACACTTCATCGTGCATTCTGGTTTCTGGGGGAAAGAGCCTGACTGCATTTCGCAACTCAGTCGGGCTAAAAACCTGAGCAGAAAAGAGGCAACATTGGCTCCTTCACTGCTCAGGAACACCAATTACTTTTTAAGTAATTGGCTTAGGTCTTTAGCTTCCCAATGCGGGAAGTGTTTGCGAACCAGTGCATTAAGCTCCAGTTCAAATGCAGAGATGTCAGTCAGATCACGCTCTACCAATGCCAGGCTTTCTTTCACCATACCGGCACCAACAGTAACGTTAGTCAGACGGTCGATAATGATGAAACCACCCGTGTCTGCACAATCTTGGTAATTATCAAGTGCAACAGACTCGTTCAATGACCACTCACACAAACCAATACCATTCAGTGGCAATTCAGCCGCACTATGGCTAGAAAGGTTGTTGATGTCGTATTGATGGCGAATCGTCTCAACGTGACCAACAGTTTTCTTGCCCGCGATCTTAATATCGTAATCACGACCTGGTTGAAGTGGCTGTTCAGTCATCCACACAACGTCTGCAAGAAGATGGTTTGTGGTTTCTACCTGAGCATTTTCTAAAACAATCAAATCACCACGGCTAATATCGATTTCGTCGTTCAAAGTCAGCGTTACTGCAAGACCTGCGCGTGCTTCTTCGATATCGCCATCGAAAGTTACGATTCGTGCAACTGTCGACGTTTTACCTGATGGAAGCGCTTTGATCTTGTCTCCCACTTTCACTGAACCTGAAGAAATCGTGCCAGCGAAACCACGGAAATCTAGGTTAGGACGGTTAACGTACTGAACCGGGAAACGGAATTCACCGCTGCCTTTCTCGTGGTCAATATCAACGTTTTCCAGTAGCTCAAGCAGTGACGGACCTTCAAACCAATCCAGGTTTTCACCTTTGTCGACCACGTTATCGCCTTCAAGCGCTGAAATCGGAATGATTTGAATATCAATATCACCGGTCAGCTTTTCAGAGAACTCAAGGTACTCATCACGAATCTCTTCAAAACGTGCTTGCGAGTAGTCAACCAAGTCCATTTTGTTGATTGCAACAACGAAATGCTTCAAGCCCAATAGGTTTGAAATGAATGAGTGACGACGAGTCTGATCAAGAATGCCTTTACGCGCATCAACAAGAATCACGGCTAAATCACACGTCGAAGCGCCTGTTGCCATGTTACGAGTGTATTGCTCATGCCCTGGAGTATCAGCAATGATGAACTTACGCTTCTGTGTAGAGAAGTAACGGTAAGCCACATCGATAGTGATACCCTGTTCGCGCTCTGCCTGCAGACCATCAACAAGTAGGGCTAAATCAGGCTTCTCACCTGTTGTACCTACGCGTTGGCTGTCTGAGTGCACTGCCGCTAGTTGATCTTCATAAATTTGTTTTGAGTCATGGAGTAAGCGACCAATAAGGGTACTCTTACCGTCATCAACAGAACCACAAGTCAGAAATCGAAGTAAAGACTTGTACTGGTGTTGTGTTAAATAGCCTTCGATACCAAGCTCGGCTAATTGAGCTTCAACTGCACTGTTCATTATCTTTCCTTAGATCCTTTAGAAGTAACCTTGACGTTTTTTAAGTTCCATCGATCCTGATTGATCATGGTCGATCGCTCGCCCTTGACGCTCACTCGATGTCGCCACCAGCATCTCTTCAATGATGCCCGTCAGCGTATTGGCTTCGGATTCGATCGCGCCGGTTAACGGGTAGCAACCTAAAGTACGGAAACGAACACTCTTCTCTTCTACTACTTCACCTGGCTGAATTTCCATGCGGTCATCATCAACCATGATCAACATGCCATCGCGCTCGACAACCGGACGCTTGTCAGCAAGGTAAAGCGGTACGATCTCAATATTTTCTAGATAGATGTATTGCCAAATATCCAGTTCTGTCCAGTTTGATAGAGGGAACACACGAATGCTCTCGCCTTTGTTCACCTGACCGTTGTAGGTTTTCCAAAGCTCTGGACGTTGGTTTTTTGGATCCCACGTATGGTTCTTATCGCGGAATGAATACACACGCTCTTTCGCACGTGATTTTTCTTCATCACGACGCGCACCACCGAAAGCCGCATCAAAACCGTATTTGTTTAGTGCTTGCTTAAGACCTTGAGTCTTCATGATGTCAGTGTGCTTTGAAGAACCGTGAACAAATGGGCTACAACCCATCGCAAGACCTTCTGGGTTCTTGTGAACCAAAAGCTCAAAACCGTATTTTTCTGCAGTACGGTCACGGAACTCAATCATCTCGCGGAATTTCCAGTCCGTATCGACATGCAAAAGTGGGAATGGAATTTTGCCCGGGTAAAACGCTTTACGCGCTAGGTGCAGCATCACTGATGAGTCTTTACCAATCGAATACATCATGACTGGGTTACCAAACTCAGCCGCAACTTCACGGATAATATGAATACTCTCCGCTTCGAGTTGTTTAAGGTGAGTTAAACGTTGTTGGTCCATGTTTTGTATTTCCTTTTAAGCTTGAAGGCGCATTACGTCTCTAATCTTTGGACTGAAATTATATGGAGTTGGCAATAGCACTTTTGTTGATTTCAGTACTAGACAAAAACCAGTCTAACTTTTGAGACAATCGCACCACTTCACCTACCACGATTAAAGAAGGAGATTGAGCGTCCTTCGATAAATCAGATAGTTGGGACAATTCTCCCGTAAATACTTTCTGTTCTATTTGCGTACCACGTTCGATAATAGCTATCGGTGTTGAGGCTGAGCGACCATGTTTAATAAGCTGACTCTGAATATAGTGTGATTTCATCAGCCCCATGTAGATCACTAAAGTCTGATTGCCGCGAGCCAGTGTCGACCAATCCATCTCGTCACTTTCTTCTTTCAAGTGGCCAGTGACAAAAATGGCTGATTGAGCGTAATCACGGTGAGTCAGAGGAATCCCAGCATAAGCTGTTGCTCCAGCCGCCGCGGTAATGCCAGGCACAACCTGAAAGCGCACACCAGCATCAGCCAGAACTTCGAGTTCTTCACCACCACGACCAAACACAAATGGATCGCCACCTTTTACTCGTACAACTCGGTATCCTTGTTTAGCGAAATCTACCAGCAGTTGATTGGTTTTCTCTTGCGGTACGCTATGGTGTCCAGCGCGCTTGCCAACACAAACCAAGATAGTATCGCTTGGGATCAACGCCATGATCTCTTCAGAAACAAGGTAGTCATACAAAACTACATCGGCTTGCTGTAAGCAGTTCAGTGCTTTGACAGTCAAAAGTTCAGGGTCACCCGGACCCGCACCAACGAGTGCAACTTCACCAGGCTGCAGTGAGCGCTTTGCAAATCGCGTTGTCACTGCCGTTGGGTTATCAGAAACCAAACGAGGCTTTGATGTGGGAAAAGTGGTGACTGTATCTTTCGCTGCCATGTGTTTGCTCATCGTCCATAGATTTTGGTATGCGTGCATTATGGCGGGGCGTTTATATTACCTGAAATTCTAAAATTTCATTTTTTATTCAAAAATCTGCTAAGAAGTTTTTGTTTGGTCTCATTCAAAAGCGTGAAAAAGCGGGCGTTTTATATGAAAAGGGTTCAGTAAAATGCGTTTTTTCACAATTTTCTGCACTTAAATCATCATGTTGCAAAGAATTTCGTTACATTTATCTTTTACCCCTTGAATTGGAGCACCTAATGAAATTGGCTGTTAATCCTATTTCCGTCGCGGTTTTGAGCGGAATGTTAACGCTTGCCGGACCAGCAATGGCTGAAACGATCAAGCTACGCATCATCGAAACGACTGACATTCACACCAACGTAATGGACTACGACTACTACAAAGACCAGCCGTCTCAGCAAATTGGTCTAAGCCGAGCCGCTACTCTGGTTAAACAAGCTCAATCAGAATCCGTAAACAACGTGCTAGTGGATAATGGTGACCTTATTCAGGGCAGCCCTATGGGTGACTATATGGCGGCAAAAGGGATTGAAGATGGCGAAATTCATCCCGTCTACAAAGCCATGAACCAACTTCATTACGAGGTCGGCAATATCGGTAACCATGAATTCAACTACGGTTTGGACTTTTTGCAAAAAGCGCTCGCAGGTGCCAACTTCCCCTACATCAACGCCAACGTCTTTGATAAAGAAACCGGTGAGCACTTGTTCAAACCTTATCTAATCAAAACCTACACCATGAAAGACACAGATGGTGAAACGCACCAAATCAAGGTCGGGTACATCGGTTTTGTGCCGCCGCAAATCATGGTCTGGGATAAAAAAAACCTGGAAGGAAAAGTCTTCGCCAAAGACATTAAAGAAACCGCTCAGAAGCTTGTCCCTCAAATGAAAGCGGAAGGCGCAGACGTGATTGTGGCCATCCCCCACTCTGGCGTTTCGACAGATCCATATAAGCTAGGGGCAGAAAACTCGGTTTACTACTTAACCCAGGTTGAAGGGATTGATGCGATTGCTTTTGGTCACTCTCATGCAGTCTTCCCAGGAAAAGGGTTTGAAAACCTGCAAGGTGTAGACAATGAGAATGGCACTATTAATGGTGTTACTGCGGTGATGCCAGGCCGCTGGGGAAGTCATGTTGGCGTCATGGACTTGGTCCTAAAACAAAAAGATGACAAATGGCACGTGGTTGACGGGCAATCTGAAGCACGTCCAATCTTTGATAAGGCCAACAAGGCATCTTTGGCAGAAGCTGACCCGGATATCGTAAAGGCATTAGAAGGTGACCATAAAGGAACTCGCGAATTCGTTAATCAACCGATTGGTAAAGCGAATGACGTGATGTACAGCTTCCTGTCTTTGGTTCAGGACGACCCGACGATCCAAATCGTGAATTTAGCGCAAAAAGATTATGTTGAACGATTTATTCAGGGCGACCCGGATTTAGAAGGCATTCCTGTACTCAGTGCAGCTGCGCCATTTAAAGCCGGCGGCCGTAAAAACGATCCCAATAACTTTACGGAAGTGGAATCAGGTCAACTGACTTTCCGTAACGCTGCCGATCTGTATTTGTACCCAAATACACTGGTCGCGCTAAAAGTGAAAGGCAAACAAGTTCAGGAATGGTTAGAGTGCAGCGCTGGTCAGTTTAAGCAGATTGATGTTGCTAACACCCAACCTCAATCTCTGATTGACTGGGATAATTTCCGTACCTACAACTTCGACGTGATTGACGGTGTTAATTATCAAATCGATGTAACCAAAGCACCTAAGTATGATGCAGGCTGTAAAGAGATAAACCCAGAGTCGCAGCGTATTGTGAATCTGACTTTCAACGGCAAACCGATCGATCCTAAACAAGACTTCCTTATCGCCACCAACAACTATCGAGCATACAGCAACACCTTCCCAGGTACAGGGCCAGACTTTATCGCGTTTGACTCACCAGATGAAAACCGTTCGGTCGTGGCGGCTTATATTTCACGAGTCAGTGAAGAACAAGGCGAAGTCACACCAAGTGCAGACAACAACTGGTCATTCGCGCCAATTAAATCGGACCAACCATTGGATATTCGCTTTGAGACTTCACCAAGTGATAAAGCAGCGAAGTTCATCAAAGACAAAGCGCAATACCCGATGAAGCAAGTGGCGACCGATGAAATCGGCTTTGCAATCTATCAAATTAATCTGAACCAGTAATCAAGGTTCTATAGCTATTAGCGGCTCTTCAGGGCCGCTTTTTTTATTAAGCGACTTTCTGTTGTTGAGCAAGAAACGTTAGAATGTATCAACGACTTTTAGACTTTTCTCCCCTTGATGCCAAACGACGTATTTTCTGACCTGACTAAAAATGGCTTTTCCGAACAAGAAGCCGCACAACTGATAGAGCATGGGCAAGAACTCGAATTGCCGACCAGACATATTCTCTGCAATCAGGGAGAATTTGGCTCGCATATCTATTTCATTCTCGAGGGACTATGCCATGCTAGCTACCTCACTGAACGAGGTAAGGAATTCAGTAAAGAATTCTATTGGGAAAAAGACTGGGTAATTGGTTTCGAAAGCGTCATCAACAACCAGCCTTCTCTCTATTTATTGGAAACACTCACTGCCTGTCGTTTATTTTGCTTACCTATCGAGACACTTCACCGTTGGCGTTCAGACAAGCATTCTATTTATCTCAAACTGCTGGAAACACAGTTGCTAAATAAAGAGCACAAAGAACGCTTTATGCTGCTTTACTCGCCGGAAGAACGTTATCAGTTGTTCTGCCAGCACTACCCCGATTTAGAACAACGAATTACCGATAGCCAAATTGCCGCCTATCTAGGGATTACAGCCATCAGTTTGAGCAGAATTAAAACGCGGTTAGCAAAAGACAACCAGTAAGCCAAAAACAAAAAAGGCTCTTCAAGAGAAGAGCCTTTACTTAAAATTAAATACTTATTTAAGAAGACGAGCTCGGAACTGACGTCCTTTCATCTTACCCGTGCTGATGGTTTGCAGAGCTTTCTTCGCCGCAGACTTCTCTACCGCCACATAAGCACGCATTGGGAACAAATGAATTTTGCCCACTTGAGCTCCCGGAATACCATTTTTCCCGGTTAAACAGCCTAGGATATCGCCCGGACGCACTTTTTGTTTTTTGCCACCGTCGATATTTATCGTCACCATTTTTGCTTGGTAAGGCTGTTGTTTTGATTTCTCTGGCAACGTCGCAGGAAGGATATCCATATCTAAATATTCTTCGATACGTGCAACACGTAAACCATCTTTCTCACCAAAGAAGCTGAACGCCAAACCTTTACTGCCCGCTCGGCCTGTACGACCAATGCGATGCACGTGTACTTCTGGGTCGCGAGACAATTCAAAGTTAAATACTGCATCCAGGTTATCAACATCCAAGCCGCGCGCCGCAACGTCTGTTGCCACCAGAATAGAAACGCTCTTATTCGCGAACTGAACCAACGCCTGATCGCGCTCACGCTGTTCTAAGTCACCATGAAGATCAATCACACTGAAGCCACGGTGATGCAGCTCATCCGCCACACTCTGCACTTCTTTTTTGGTGTTACAGAATACAACCGCAGATTCAGGTTGATGAGTAAGAAGAAGGTTTGCCAATGCTTCATCACGCGCTTCCGAGCCTTCGACTTTGTAGAAATACTGAGCGATGCTTGAGGTATCGTGTGTCGATTCCACTTTAATCATCTCAGGTGACTGCATGATACGTTGGGCAATTTGCTCGATCTTTTCAGGGAAAGTGGCACTGAAAAGCAACGTTTGACGTTTTTTCGGCGCTGCATCAATGATAGCGTCCAGCGCATCCTGGAAGCCCATGTCTAGCATGCGGTCAGCCTCATCCAGTACCAGCGTATTGAGCTCAGAAAGATCAATTCGGCCTTTCTCAAGGTGATCAAGAATACGCCCTGGAGTGCCAACCAGAATATGAGCGCCATGCTCCAGTGAACCAATTTGTGGTCCCATTGGCATACCGCCACACAATGTCAGAACTTTAATGTTATGGATACCACGCCCTAAAGTGCGGATTTCTTTCGCCACCTGATCAGCCAGTTCACGTGTAGGACATAACACCAAAGACTGCACACGGAATCGCTTCACATTTAGGTTAGATAAAACCCCAAGACCAAACGCAGCGGTTTTGCCCGAGCCAGTTTTACCCTGACCAATCACATCACGCTGGTTCAGGATCGCCGGCAAGCTCAATGCCTGAATTGGCGTCATGTGGGTGTAATTCATTGAATCAAGCGTCGCGAGTAACGCCGGGCTTAGCCCTACGTGGTCAAAAGTTTGTTTGCTCACAGGGGAATATCCTCAGGTGGGATGAAAAAGAGGGCACATTATCGCCAGATTTGTCAGGAAGACCAGTTAAAATTAATCTTATACCCAAATGACTTCAAGATGCAGGATTCAGAACTTTGTCACTGGCTCAAGTGCAAGGAAAATAACGCAGTGGAATAGCAAGCTCTTTCCAAGTTATTTGACGCAGAAATTGAGCCAGTGACACGTTCCCGAAGGGCGAGTTGTCTTGGCTCACAACCTTTGTTAACGATTCTTGATTTAGAACCACTAGATCATCAAATCGTTGCCTCGTCTGTGAACCAAGTCATTCTCGCTGAACCTAGAATCTTGAAGTTATTTGGGTATAGTTAATGAGTATTAGCAGAAAACCGAGTAAAGTCAGTAACACAAAATCAATAACGGAATAGAGAAATGCTTACCTGGATGACTTTGCCTTTCGCTCAACTGACCACACTACAACTCTACGAGCTAATGAGATTACGTGTCGATGTGTTTGTTGTAGAGCAAACCTGCCCATATCCGGAGCTAGATGGCAAAGACACACTGGACGGAGTCTATCACCTGCTCGGCTATCACGATGATGAATTAGTTGCTTGCGCTCGCTTATTACCGGCTGGAACAACCTACGACAACGTCAGTATTGGTCGCGTCGTTACTAAAAAAACGGCTCGCGGCGGGGGTTTAGGTCATAAACTGCTGGAAGAAGCATTAACACAGTGTGAAGCACTTTGGCCTGAACAAACCATCGATATTGGCGCTCAGGAACACCTCATTGAGTACTACTCACGCCACGGGTTTAATGTCATTTCAGACAGCTACCTTGAAGATGGTATTCCACATGTCGACATGCGTAGAGAAGCAGCGACGAAGTAAACCGAGACAATGACCTCCCCGCTATCTTCCAACAAAAAAGACGCGACTTGAGCGCGTCTTTTTTACAACATGTCTTTTAGCCGATATCGCTATTTATTGCGTCCGAAGGTTCCATCAGATAAGCGGAAGAACATAACCGAGTGGTCGCCCTTTTCGAGCTGTAACATATCAAGCTGACCATCATCAGAGAACTTAAAGCGAATCAACTGTCCCTGCCTGATATGACTCAGTGGCTTGTCGCTACCCTCAATTTTGACCAGCGAGCTGAGATCAGCCATAGACAACTGGTTATTGCGGAAGACCTGCGCGAGCGTGTCGCCATTCTTCACTTGATACTCTTTCCAATTTTCAGACTTTGGACCTGAGTTCTGGGACGTGCGTTGCTGGCTCAAACTTTGGGTGTTCAAATTAATCGCAACACGTTGATGATCAACAGGCTGAGTTTGCTCAACTAACTCTTCGGTTTTCTTTGGCATCGGGACAATAAGAATCAAAAGCAGCAGTGGCACCAACACCATCAATGCTCGTTGATGGAATTTAGGTAGACGTTGCCAAAACGCAGTAACTGGCTGTACGCGTTCTAACCACTTAGTTTTGTCGAACGGCTGCTTCCAGTCGATAGCAGCGTATTTTTGTTTGATCAACTCGACGTAGTCGACTTGCTGCTTTTTCTTTCTGCGACGATTCATTGCGATAGACCCCTTAATACTTACTGCCAGTATAAAAATACCAGCGCGGAGAGTATATGTTTTTCACTCAAGTAAAATGGAATTTGGATTAAATTAGCAGAAAATTCACTTGGAGTAAGAGATAAGTCACACCCTCAATGGTCAGACGAGACAATCTGAGCCAATCATTTAAACCTTAGCTCGAAACTGATATCCTGTGACCTTTAACACTCCTAATAAGAGCGACATTTATGTCTGAAATTAAATTTGAAACTGCAGAACAAAAAGCAAGCTACGGCATTGGTCTGCAAATGGGTCAGCAACTAGCAGGTTCTGGTCTAGAAGGTCTTAGCGTTGATGCAATCGCAGCAGGTATTGCTACTGCACTAGTTGGTGACATGCCAGCAATTGAAATCGACGAAATCAACAAAGCGCTACAAGAGCTACACACTCGCGCTGAAGCAGTTCGTCAAGAAGCAGCTAAAGCTGCAGCAGCTGACGGCGAAGCGTTCCTAAAAGACAACGCTCTACGCCCAGAAGTTAAAGTTCTAGAATCTGGCCTACAGTACGAAGTTATCTCTGAAGGTACTGGCGAAATCCCAACAGCAGACAAATCTGTACGTGTTCACTACCACGGTGAGCTAACAGACGGTACTGTATTTGACAGCTCTGTTTCTCGCGGTCAACCAGCTGAGTTCCCAGTAACGGGCGTAATTAAAGGTTGGGTTGAAGCACTACAACTAATGCCAGTTGGTTCTAAGTGGAAACTATACGTACCACAAGATCTTGCGTACGGTGAGCGTGGCGCAGGTGCTGCAATCCCTCCATTCGCAGCACTAGTATTCGAAGTAGAACTACTAGACATCCTATAATTGAAATTCTTTTCAATTACGGTTTCTAAAGCGGCGCTCTTGCGCCGCTTTTTTTGTTTAAGTTAAAAGTCGTTGTTCTCTTAAACATAAACTGTCACTCTAACGACCTAATAATTAAAAACACGCTCAACCGTTGGAGGTACTATGCGTAAAACACTCCTAACTCTAGCACTGCTATCGATGAATATCGGCAGTGCACATGCTTTCCTGGATTCAGTAGTAGAAAAAAGTAACGAGAGCGGACTGATGGACATGGTCGGTAAAAGTTTAAGTACAGAGTCTTCACCATTAACTGAATTGCTGACAAGTCAATTACCAGTATCCACTGAACAAGCTGCAGGTGGCAGCAGTGCATTACTAGCGCTAGCACAAAGCCAACTGTCTGGTGAAAATAGCAGTGAGTTAGAGTCCCTTATTCCTGGACTGTCTAGCCTGAGTGGAGCACAAAGCTTGTTAGGTAATGTCGAAAGCCTAAGCGCGGTACAAAGTGCATTTGATACGCTTGGACTTGATGCTTCGATGATTAGCCAGTTTGCGCCAGTTATTCTGCAATACCTAAGCGAACAGGGCGCAAGCACAGGCTTGCTCGACTCTTTAACTGGTTTATGGTCTGGTGAATAAGTAAGAGTTACGAAGTAATAAGAGCTAAGCGTTGTTATTCTACATTCAGACTAGAGTGAATTTCTTAACGTCACAAAAGTTATAACGCGCTTAGATTTTTACTTATTTGAAAAGTTACAGATACAAAAAAGCCGAGCTAACGCTCGGCTTTTTCGTTCTTACGAACTGATTACTCAGCAGCTTCTTCAGCAGCTGGGCGATCTACAAGCTCAATGTAAGCCATTGGAGCTTTGTCACCAGCACGGAAGCCAGCTTTTAGGATACGAGTGTAACCGCCCTGACGAGCAGCAAAACGTGGACCTAGTTCGTTAAATAGTTTTGCAACTACTTCGTTGTCACGAGTACGTGCAAATGCTAGACGACGGTTAGCAACACTGTCAGTCTTAGCTAGTGTAATCAAAGGCTCAACTACGCGACGTAGCTCTTTTGCTTTTGGCAAAGTAGTCTTGATAACTTCATGACGTACTAGAGAGCTAGCCATGTTGCTGAACATCGCTTTGCGATGTGAGCTGTTGCGGTTGAGTTGACGACCACTCTTACGATGGCGCATGACCTAATCCTTCTAACTAGTATCGATTAATCTTCAGCGATTGATGCAGGTGGCCAGTTTTCTAGGCGCATGCCCAGAGACAGACCACGTGACGCAAGTACGTCTTTAATCTCAGTAAGAGATTTTTTACCAAGGTTAGGCGTTTTAAGTAGCTCTACCTCAGTACGTTGTACTAGATCACCGATGTAGTGAATCGCTTCTGCTTTCAGACAGTTAGCAGAGCGAACTGTTAGTTCAAGATCGTCTACAGGACGCAGTAGGATCGGATCGAATTCTGGCTTCTCTTCCTTCTCCTCAGGAACACGTACATCACGAAGATCTACGAACGCATCCAATTGTTCAGCTAGGATAGTAGCTGCACGACGGATTGCTTCCTCAGGTTCTAGAGTACCGTTTGTTTCCATATCGATAACAAGCTTGTCTAGATCAGTACGCTGTTCTACACGAGCTGCTTCTACAGCGTAGGCAATTTTGTCTACTGGGCTGTAAGTAGCATCTACTAGTAGGCGACCGATTGGACGCTCGTCTTCTTCAGTATGGATACGCGCAGAAGCTGGAATGTAACCACGACCACGTTCTACTTTAATACGCATAGCGATTTCAGCATTGTCATCAGTTAGGTGACAAATAACGTGTTCAGGGTTAGCGATCTCTACATCACCATCATGGGTGATGTCACCTGCAACCACAGGGCCCGAGCCTGATTTGTTCAAAGTAATGAACACTTCATCTTTGCCTTCAGCCACACGCACTGCCAAACCTTTAAGGTTTAGAAGGATTTCAAGAATATCTTCTTGTACGCCTTCTTTAGTGCTGTATTCGTGAAGTACGCCCTCAATCTCTACTTCTGTCACTGCACAACCAGGCATAGAAGATAGAAGAATGCGGCGAAGTGCATTACCCAGAGTATGACCAAAGCCACGCTCTAATGGCTCAAGAGTTACTTTTGCGTGAGTCGAGCTGATTTGTTCGATGTCAACTAGACGTGGCTTAAGAAATTCTGTTACAGAACCCTGCATTGTGTCCTCTCTTTAGTTTAAACCTTACTTAGAGTAAAGCTCGACGATCAATTGTTCGTTGATGTCAGCTGATAGATCAGAACGCTCAGGCATACGCTTGAATGTACCTTCCATCTTGCCACCATCTACTTCAATCCAAGTTGGTTTTTCACGTTGTTCAGCAACTTCTAGAGCAGCTTTAATACGAGATTGCTGTTTAGCTTTCTCGCGGATAGAAACAACGTCATTAGCCGCTACTTTGAAAGAAGGAACGTTTACAACTTTACCGTTTACTAGGATAGCTTTGTGGCTAACTAGCTGACGTGCTTCTGCGCGAGTTGCACCAAAGCCCATGCGGTAAACTACGTTATCAAGACGACCTTCAAGAAGCTGAAGTAGGTTTTCACCAGTGTTGCCTTTTAGGCGAGCAGCTTCTTTGTAGTAGTTACGGAATTGTTTTTCTAGAACGCCGTACATACGACGAACTTTTTGCTTCTCACGAAGCTGAACGCCATACTCAGATAGACGACCGCGACGAGCGCCGTGTACACCTGGTGCGTTATCAATTTTACACTTGGTATCGATCGCGCGAACACCAGACTTAAGGAATAAGTCAGTGCCTTCACGACGGCTAAGCTTCAGCTTAGGACCCAAATATCTTGCCATGATTCTTCTCCAATTGTCCTAGAAACGTTATACGCGACGTTTCTTAGGTGGACGACAACCGTTATGAGGGATTGGTGTAGCATCAACGATGTTTGTGATGCGGAAACCAGCAGCGTTCAGTGCACGAACAGTTGATTCGCGACCTGGACCTGGACCCTTAACCATAACTTCCAAGTTCTTTAGGCCGTATTCTTTAGCCATTTCAGCACAACGCTCAGCAGCAACCTGTGCAGCGAACGGAGTAGACTTACGAGAACCACGGAAACCAGAACCACCTGCAGTAGCCCATGCAAGAGCGTTACCTTGACGGTCAGTAATGGTTACGATTGTGTTATTGAAAGAAGCATGGATGTGCGCAACGCCATCTGCAACTTGCTTGCGTACGCGCTTACGAGCGCGAGTTGGTTGTTTAGCCATTGTACTCTACCTTCCCGATTATTTCTTGATCGGCTTACGCGGACCCTTACGGGTGCGAGCGTTGGTTTTAGTACGCTGTCCACGTAGTGGTAGACTGCGACGATGACGAAGACCACGGTAACAGCCAAGGTCCATAAGACGCTTGATGTTCATAGATACTTCACGACGTAGATCACCTTCTACAGTGTACTTAGCTACACCATCACGCAGTTGATCGATCTGCTCTTCAGTTAGTTCACTGATCTTAACATTTTCAGCAATACCCACTTCAGCTAGGATAGCTTGAGAGCGAGTTTTACCGATGCCGTAGATCGCAGTTAGTGCGATTACAGCATGCTTCTGATCAGGAATGTTAATGCCTGCTATACGGGCCATTATTCACTCCTAAGTGTTTCTATAAAAGAATTAGCCGCAGCAAAGCCCGTTATGGATACGCTGCGGAGTACTACTTCTTTTGCACGCAAAAGGTAGGCCGAGGAATATACTCGACCTAACCTTCGTTTTCAAGTAAAAATTTCTGCTAATTAGCCTTGGCGCTGTTTGTGCTTTGGCTCACTGCAAATCACGCGAACGACACCGTTACGCTTGATTACTTTACAGTTACGGCAGATTTTTTTAACGGAAGCACGAACTTTCATTGCTAAACTCCGTAAATGAAACTGAGTCTACCGCCGGATTAACGGCCGTAGCCTTTCAGATTCGCTTTCTTCAACACAGAATCATACTGTTGAGACATCATATGAGTCTGTACCTGTGCCATAAAGTCCATAATTACAACCACTACGATTAGTAGTGATGTACCGCCGAAGTAGAAACGTACGTTCCACGCGACCATCATGAACTCGGGAATCAGACAGATAAAGGTAATGTACAGTGCACCTGCAAGGGTAAGACGTGTCATCACTTTATCAATGTATTTCGCTGTCTGCTCACCTGGGCGGATGCCGGGTACGAATGCACCTGACTTCTTCAAGTTATCTGCTGTTTCGCGAGGGTTGAAAACCAACGCTGTGTAGAAGAAACAGAAGAAGATAATTGCTGCTGCATAAAGCATTACATACAGCGGTTGACCTGGGCTAAGAGCCAAAGACACGTCAGTTAACCAACCGAACGCGCTGCTCTCACCGTTCTGACCAAACCACTGAGCCAGTGTTCCTGGGAACAGGATAATACTTGATGCGAAAATCGCTGGAATAACACCTGCCATATTGATTTTAAGTGGCAGATGCGAGCTTTGTGCAGCAAATACTTTACGACCTTGTTGACGCTTCGCGTAGTTAACAACGATTCGACGTTGACCACGCTCCATGAAAACAACGAAGTAAATGACTGCAAAAGACAATACCGCGATTAGCAACAGAAGAAGTACATGCAATTCACCTTGACGCGCTTGCTCGATTGTTTGACCGATTGCAGAAGGCAATCCAGCAACAATACCTGCAAAAATTAGTAACGAAATACCGTTACCAATTCCACGCTCTGTAATTTGTTCACCTAACCACATTAGGAACATGGTGCCGGTTACTAAACTTACGGTAGCAATAAGCGTAAACATGGTTTGGTTGATAACAACCAGATTATCGACCATGTTTGGTAAGCCCGTTGCAATACCTATAGCCTGGAAGGTTGCAAGTACAAGCGTGCCGTAGCGTGTGTATTGGCTTATCTTACGACGGCCTGCTTCACCCTCTTTTTTGAGTTCAGCTAACGCTGGATGAACTACAGTTAGCAATTGGACAACAATAGATGCCGAAATATACGGCATGATGCCCAATGCTAATATAGATGCACGCTCAAGAGCACCACCGGAGAACATGTTAAACATTTCTACGATGGTACCTTTTTGCTGGTCGAACAATTCGGCAAGTACAGCAGCGTCAATACCAGGGATCGGCACAAAAGAGCCTGCTCGGAATACTAAAAGTGCACCAATTACGAATAATAAGCGCGACTTCAGCTCACTTAAGCCGCTCTGAGCACTACGAAAATCTTGTCCTGGTTTCTTAGCCATCTGTACCTCGTTCCTCGAGATTATTCCTCGATTTTACCGCCTGCAGCTTCGATTGCAGCTTTAGCGCCTTTAGTCACACGTAGACCTTTTACAGTCACTGCTTTGTTGATTTCACCAGAAAGAACAACTTTTACGAATTCGATGTTCTTAGTGATGATGTTAGCAGCTTTAAGACTGTTAAGATCAACTACGTCACCAGAAACTTTCGCTAGCTCAGCTAGACGAACTTCAGCAGACACTAGGCTCTTACGAGAAGTGAAACCGAATTTTGGTAGACGTTGTTTCAGAGGCATCTGACCGCCTTCGAAACCTGGACGAACGCTGCCGCCAGAACGTGATTTTTGACCTTTGTGACCACGGCCACCAGTTTTACCTAGGCCTGAACCGATACCACGACCTACTCGCTTCGCAGAAGTTTTCGCGCCAGCAGCCGGTGCTAGAGTATTCAAACGCATTCTGATTACTCCTCAACTTTAACCATGTAGTAAACCTTGTTGATCATACCGCGTACGCACGGAGTATCTTCAAGTTCTACTGTGTGGTTGATTTTACGAAGACCTAGACCGCGCAAAGTAGCTTTGTGCTTAGGTAGACGACCAATTGAGCTTTTAGTTTGAGTTACTTTAATAGTTGCCATGGTGTTCTTACTCCGAAATAGATTCAACAGTTAGACCACGTTTAGCAGCAACCATTTCTGGTGACTTCATGCTACCTAGTGCATCGATCGTAGCACGAACGATGTTGATAGGGTTCGTAGAACCGTATGCTTTAGATAGTACGTTGTGTACACCAGCAACTTCTAGTACTGCACGCATCGCACCACCTGCGATAACACCAGTACCTTCTGCAGCAGGCTGCATGTAAACTTTAGAGCCCGAGTGGCGACCTTTCACTGGGTGGTGAAGAGTGCCTTCGTTTAGAGCGATCGTAGTCATGTTACGACGCGCTTTTTCCATTGCTTTTTGAATCGCTGCAGGTACTTCACGAGCTTTGCCGTAACCGAAACCTACACGACCATTACCGTCACCAACTACTGTTAGTGCAGTGAAGCTCATGATTCGACCACCTTTAACCGTTTTAGAAACACGGTTAACTGCGATTAATTTTTCTTGCAAATCATTCGCTTGAACTTGTTGTTCTTTAGCCATCTTCCAACCCTACCTTAGAATTTCAGACCAGCTTCGCGAGCAGATTCTGCTAGCGCCGCTACTCGACCGTGGTATTGGAAACCAGAACGATCAAATGCAACTGCAGTTACGCCTTTTTCAAGAGCGCGCTCTGCAACAGCTTTACCTACTGCTTTAGCTGCATCAACGTTACCAGTGTATTTCACTTGCTCACGGATCGCTTTTTCTACAGTAGAAGCTGCTGCGATAACCTCAGAGCCATTAGCCGCGATAACCTGTGCGTACACGTGACGAGGAGTACGGTGTACAACTAGGCGAGTCGCACCCAGTTCTGCAATCTTACGACGTGCACGTGTAGCACGACGGATGCGAGATGCTTTCTTATCCATAGTGTTACCTTACTTCTTCTTAGCTTCTTTAGTACGCACATTTTCATCTGCGTAACGAACACCTTTACCTTTGTAAGGCTCAGGTTGACGGTAAGAACGAATGTCAGCCGCAACTTGACCAACTAGTTGCTTGTCAGCACCAGTGATCACAATTTCAGTTTGGCTTGGACATTCAGCTTTAATACCCGCTGGCAACTCGTGCTCAACTGGGTGTGAGAAGCCTAGTGTTAGACCTACAGCGTTGCCTTTGATAGCAGCACGGTAACCAACACCTTTAAGAGTTAGCTTCTTAGTAAAGCCTTCAGTAACACCAACAACCATGTTGTTTACTAGTGCACGAGCAGTACCTGCTTGTGCCCAAGCGTTAACAACACCTTCTTTAGGACCGAAAGTTAGGTTGTTTTCTTCCTGAGCGATAACAACTGCATCGTTAAGAACGCGAGTTAGTTCGCCTTTAGCACCTTTTACAGTGATTTCTTGGCCGTTTAGTTTCACCTCTACGCCAGCTGGAATAGCGACAGGTGCTTTTGCAACACGAGACATAGTCTACTCCTTATTAAGCTACGTAGCAGATGATTTCACCACCAAGACCTGCTTTACGTGCAGCGCGGTCTGACATAAGACCCTTGGAAGTAGAAACGATAGCAATACCAAGACCACCCATTACAGAAGGAAGTTGATCTTTCTTCTTGTAAACACGTAGACCTGGACGAGAAACACGTTTAAGTTGCTCGATTACTGGTTTAGCTTGGAAGTACTTAAGTGTAACTTCTAGCTCAGGTTTTGCTTCGCCTTCAACAGCGAAGTCAACGATGTAACCTTCAGCTTTTAGTAGTGCAGCAATTGCAACTTTAAGCTTTGAAGAAGGCATTTTTACAGCAACTTTGTTTGCTGCCTGACCGTTACGAACGCGGGTCAGCATATCCGAAATCGGATCTTGCATGCTCATATGATTTACTCCAAATGATTAAGTGGCAATTACCAGCTAGCCTTACGAAGACCCGGAATCTCGCCTTTCATGCAAGCTTCACGAACCTTAATACGGCTTAGACCGAACTTACGTAGGTAACCGTGTGGACGACCAGTTTGGTTGCAACGGTTGCGCTGACGTGATGCACTTGAATCACGTGGAAGAGATTGCAATTTAAGAACTGCATTCCAACGATCTTCTTCAGATGCGTTTACATCGCTAATGATAGCTTTTAGCGCTGAACGCTTTTCAGCGAACTTAGCTACTAGCTTTGCACGTTTTGCTTCACGTGCTTTCATTGAATTTTTAGCCATAACAGTAACCCTTCACCTTACTTACGGAATGGGAAGTTAAAGGCAGCCAGCAGAGCACGGCCTTCCTCATCAGTACCAGCAGACGTCGTAATAGTGATGTCTAGACCGCGTACTCGATCAACTTTATCAAAGTCGATTTCCGGGAAGATGATTTGCTCGCGAACGCCCATGCTGTAGTTACCGCGTCCGTCAAAAGACTTAGCGCTAACGCCACGGAAGTCACGTACACGTGGAAGAGCGATGTTAATTAAACGCTCAAGAAAATCCCACATACGTTCGCCACGCAAGGTTACTTTACAACCGATAGGGTAGCCTTCACGGATTTTGAAACCTGCAACAGATTTGCGCGCTTTTGTGATAAGTGGCTTTTGACCAGAGATCGTTGCCATATCAGACGCTGCATTTTCTAGCAGTTTCTTATCGTTGATTGCTTCACCAACACCCATGTTTAGGGTGATTTTCTCGATTCTAGGGACTTGCATGACGCTTGTGTAGCTAAACTGTTTGGTCAGTTCAGCGACTACAGACGACTTGTAGTAATCATGCAGTTTCGCCATAGTAGAACTCCAAATTACTTCTAATTAGTTAGAAACGGTTTCGCCGTTAGACTTAAAGAAACGAACTTTCTTACCATCTTCAAAACGGAAACCGATACGGTCAGCTTTACCAGTAGCTGCGTTAAAGATTGCAACGTTAGAAGCATCAATTGCTGCTTCTTGTTCAACGATGCCACCTTGTTGACCTAGAGCCGGAACCGGCTTTTGGTGCTTCTTAACAAGGTTGATACCTTCAACGATAACTTTACCGGTTGCTAGAACCTTAGTTACTTTACCTTTCTTGCCTTTGTCTTTACCAGCAAGAACGATTACTTCGTCGTTACGACGGATTTTAGCTGCCATTTCTACGTGCTCCTTACAGAACTTCTGGAGCCAGTGAAACGATCTTCATGAACTTATCGCCACGAAGTTCGCGTGTCACAGGACCAAAGATACGTGTACCGATTGGTTGCTCTGTATTGTCGTTCAACAATACGCAAGCATTTCGGTCGAAGCGAATGACAGAACCGTCAGGACGACGTACGCCTTTACGGGTGCGCACTACCACCGCCTTCAGAACATCACCTTTTTTTACTTTACCGCGAGGAATTGCTTCCTTCACAGTAACTTTGATGACGTCACCGATATGTGCATAACGGCGGTGAGAGCCACCCAGAACCTTAATACACATTACGCTGCGTGCGCCTGAGTTATCAGCTGCGTCCAGCATACTTTGCATTTGGATCATGTTAGTGCTCCGCTAAATATTAATAACTAGACCCATCACGGGTCGGGCTGCCTCTTTAAAAGGGACGCGAATTGTACCACCCTTTTTTGTGATTGGGTAGTCAAAAAATAAACGGCTCCAAAAATATTTTGGAGCCGCTTTAGTTTCATAGAATTAACGAGATTAAATCTTCGCCTTTTCTAGAACTTTTACCAAAGTCCAAGACTTAGTCTTAGACAGTGGACGACACTCTGCGATTTCAACTGTGTCGCCTAGGCCACACTCGTTGTTCTCGTCATGTGCGTGTACTTTAGTCGTACGTTTAACGTATTTACCGTAGATAGGGTGTTTTACGAAACGCTCGATAGCAACAGTGATAGACTTGTCCATCTTATCGCTAACAACACGACCTTGTTGAGTACGTTTTACTTCGCTCATTATGCGCCTGCCTTCTCAGTCAAAACAGTTTTCACACGTGCGATATCACGGCGTACAGCTTTCAGAGTATGAGTTTGCTGTAGTTGACCAGTTGCAGCTTGCATGCGCAAGTTGAACTGTTCACGTAGCAAATTCATTAGCTCAGCGTTAAGCTCTTCAACGCTTTTCTCGCGTAGATCTTGTGCTTTCATCACATCACCTGCTTAGTTACAAATGTAGTTTTGAAAGGCAGTTTACGTGCCGCAAGACGGAACGCTTCACGTGCCAATTCTTCAGGTACACCACCCATTTCGTACATAACCTTACCAGGTTGGATTTGGGCTACCCAGTACTCAACGTTACCTTTACCCTTACCTTGACGAACTTCAAGTGGTTTTTCTGTGATTGGTTTGTCTGGGAACACACGGATCCAGATTTTACCTTGACGCTTAACGTGACGTGTCATTGCACGACGTGCCGCTTCGATTTGACGAGCAGTTAGACGACCACGGCCAACAGCTTTAAGACCGAATTCGCCGAAGCTTACATCAGTACCTTTAGCTAGACCACGGTTACGACCAGTCTGAACCTTACGGAACTTAGTACGTTTAGGTTGTAGCATCTGTCGACTCCTTACTTACGGCCTTTACGCTGCTTCTTAGGCTTGTCGCCTTTAGGCTCTACAGCGTTAGCTGCTGGCATACCACCTAGGATCTCACCTTTGAAGATCCAAGTTTTAATGCCGATCACACCGTATTGAGTGTGAGCCGAAGAAGTTGCGTAATCAATGTCAGCACGTAGAGTGTGTAGAGGCACACGGCCTTCACGGTACCACTCAGAACGTGCGATTTCAGCGCCGCCTAGACGACCACTTACTTCCACTTTGATACCTTTAGCGCCTAGACGCATTGCGTTTTGTACCGCGCGCTTCATAGCACGACGGAACATAACACGACGCTCTAGCTGAGACGCGATGCTGTCACCAACAAGTTGCGCATCTAGTTCAGGCTTACGTACTTCAGCGATGTTAATTTGCGCTGGTACACCTGCAATTTTAGCTACAGCTGCGCGTAGCTTCTCTACGTCTTCACCTTTCTTACCGATAACAACGCCTGGACGAGCAGTGTGAATAGTCACACGGATGCTCTTAGCAGGACGCTCGATAACGATACGTGATAGAGACGCTTTTTTCAGTTCACCTGTAAGGAACTGACGTACCTTGAAGTCGCCGTCTAGGTTGTCAGCGAAATCTTTGGTGTTAGCAAACCATGTAGCATTCCAAGGCTTAACGATGCCTAGACGAATACCATTAGGATGTACTTTTTGACCCATTGCTTACTCTCCTAGTCTCTAGCGATCTGCTACAACAACAGTGATGTGGCTTGAACGCTTCAAGATACGATCCGCACGACCTTTAGCACGAGGCATAATACGCTTCATGGTTGGGCCTTCATCTACAAAGATTTTTGCGACATTCAGATCGTCAATATCTGCACCTTCGTTGTGCTCCGCGTTAGCGATAGCAGACTCAAGAACTTTCTTAACTAGTTCAGCAGCTTTTTTGTTGCTGAAAGTTAGGATTTCTAGAGCTTGGTCAACAGATTTACCACGGATTTGATCCGCAACTAAGCGAGCTTTCTGAGGCGAAATGCGAGCAAAGTTATGTTTAGCAATTGCTTCCATTATCTACTCCTTAGCGCTTCTTAGCTTTCTTATCCGCAGCGTGACCGCGGTAAGTACGTGTAGGTGCGAATTCACCCAGTTTGTGACCGATCATTTCATCAGTTACAAATACTGGTACGTGCTGACGACCATTATGGACAGCGATGGTCAAACCGATCATCGTAGGGATGATCATTGAACGACGGGACCAAGTCTTAATAGGCTTTTTGTCTCCGCTTTCCACCGCTTTCTCTACCTTCTTCAGCAAGTGTAGGTCAATAAAAGGACCTTTCTTGAGAGAACGTGGCATGGCGATTCCTCTTTAAATAGATTACTTGTTACGACGACGTACGATGTACTTGTCAGTGCGTTTGTTCTTACGAGTCTTGTAGCCTTTAGTTGGCATACCCCAAGGAGATACTGGGTGACGGCCACCAGAAGTACGACCTTCACCACCACCATGTGGGTGATCAACCGGGTTCATTACCACACCGCGAACGGTTGGACGAACACCGCGCCAGCGAGTAGCACCAGCTTTACCAAGTTCACGTAGCATGTGCTCAGAGTTACCAACTTCACCGATTGTTGCACGGCCTTCAGAAAGAACTTTGCGCATTTCGCCAGAACGTAGACGGATAGTTACGTACGTACCGTCGCGAGCAACGATTTGAGCGTAAGCACCAGCTGAACGAGCTAGCTGACCACCTTTACCAGGCTTAAGTTCAACGTTATGTACTGTTGAACCTACTGGGATGTTACGCATTGGTAGAGTGTTACCAGCTTTGATAGGTGCATCAACACCAGACTGAACAACATCACCAGCTACAACACCTTTAGGTGCTAGGATGTAGCGACGCTCACCGTCTTTGTAAAGAACTAGAGCAATGTTTGCGCTACGGTTTGGATCGTATTCAAGACGCTCAACTGTCGCTGGGATACCGTCTTTAGTACGTTTGAAGTCAATTACACGGTAGTGATGCTTGTGACCACCGCCGATATGACGTACTGTGATACGACCGTTGTTGTTACGACCACCATTCTTAGAGTTTTTCTCTAGAAGAGGTGCGTATGGCTTGCCCTTGTGTAGGTCAGCGTTAACAACTTTAACAACGTGACGACGACCAGGGGAAGTCGGCTTACATTTAACAATAGCCATTTTTAACTACTCCTGTTATTCCGCGCCGCCAACGAAGTCAAGATCTTGACCTTCTTTCAAAGTAACGTACGCTTTCTTAACGTCGCTGCGGCGACCTTGGCGTAGACCTTGACGTTTGGTCTTACCCTTAGTGATAAGAGTATTTACAGACTTAACTTCAACTTCAAATAGCTTTTCTACAGCTGCTTTGATCTCTTTTTTAGTTGCATCTTTAGCTACTTTGAAAACGATAGTGTTCGCTTTCTCAGCTGCCATAGTTGCTTTTTCAGAGATGTGCGGTGCACGTAGAACTTTTAGGATACGCTCTTCAGTGATCATGCTAGCATCTCCTCAACTTGTTTAACTGCTTCAGCAGTCATTACAACTTTGTCGAACGCGATTAGTGAAACTGGATCAATACCAGCTACGTCACGTGCGTCAACTTTGTATAGGTTACGAGCCGCTAGGAATAGATTCTCATCTACTTCGCTAGTCACGATTAGAGCGTCAGTTAGCTCAAGCTCTTTAAGCTTAGCAACTAGCTCTTTAGTCTTTGGTGCTTCAACTGAGAAGTTATCAACAACGATTAGACGCTCTTGACGAACAAGCTCAGAAAGAATGCTCTTCATAGCACCGCGGTACATTTTCTTGTTTACTTTTTGGCTGTGATCTTGTGGTTTCGCAGCAAAAGTAACACCACCCGAGCGCCAGATTGGGCTACGGATTGTACCAGCACGCGCACGGCCAGTACCTTTTTGACGCCATGGCTTAGCGCCACCGCCAGAAACTTCTGAACGTGTTTTTTGAGCACGAGTACCTTGACGAGCACCTGCTGCGTACGCAACAACTACTTGGTGTACAAGAGCTTCGTTAAACTCACGTCCGAAAGTAGTTTCGGAAACAGTTAGTGCATCAGCACCTTTAACCATTAGTTCCATTACTTACTCCTGAGACGTTATGCTTTAACAGCTGGTTTAACGATCACGTTGCCGCCAGTTGCGCCTGGGACTGCACCTTTAATAAGAAGCAGGTTGCGCTCAGCGTCAACACGTACGATCTCTAGGTTTTGAGTCGTTACACGCTCTGCACCCATGTGACCTGCCATTTTCTTGCCTTTAAATACGCGACCTGGAGTCTGACATTGACCGATAGAACCAGGAGCACGGTGAGACAATGAGTTACCGTGAGTCATATCTTGAGTACGGAAGTTCCAACGCTTAACAGCGCCTTGGAAGCCTTTACCCTTAGATGTACCAGTAACGTCTACTTTCTTAGTTTCGTTGAATAGTTCAACAGTTAGTTCAGAACCAACTTCAAACTCTTCGCCGTTTTCTAAACGGAATTCCCAAAGACCGCGACCAGCTTCAACGCCAGCTTTAGCAAAGTGACCTGCTTCAGCTTTGTTTACGCGGTTAGCTTTCTTTGCACCAGCAGTAACCTGGATTGCAGCGTAGCCGTCAGTTTCTAGAGTTTTCACTTGAGAAACGCGGTTAGCTTCAACTTCAACAACAGTTACTGGGATAGAAACGCCGTCTTCAGTAAATACGCGGGTCATGCCCACTTTACGACCGATTAGACCAATCATTCTTCTAATCTCCCTTAACCTAGGCTAATTTGAACGTCAACGCCCGCAGCAAGGTCTAGACGCATTAGAGCATCAACAGTTTTGTCTGTTGGCTCAACGATGTCGATTAGACGCTTGTGAGTACGGATTTCGTACTGGTCACGTGCTTTCTTGTTAACGTGTGGAGAGATAAGAACTGTGAAACGCTCTTTACGAGTTGGTAGTGGGATTGGACCACGAACCTGTGCGCCAGTGCGCTTAGCTGTTTCAACGATTTCCGCTGTAGAAGCGTCGATTAGTTTGTAATCGAAAGCTTTTAGGCGGATACGGATACGTTGGTTCTGCATGAGACAGAGCTCCAAATTAAATAAATTACACAAACAATATCGCCACTCAAACTCGTCAAGACGAGAGAATGCCGATTGATTTATGTGAAACCGTAGCATCCAAGATTAGGACGCATTGTCAGTTAATTTTCGATTAACTATCCCTACATACCAAAGTCACCTTTGGGGATAGTTTTTCCGAAGAAAAGATAGCTAATTGTATTAACCGCGAACATAAGCTGAGTCTACATTACCTAATAAATCTTTGGATTTATTAGCTCCTCACTGCTCATTGGTTCACAACTGGCTTAACCAGTGCGCTGCATTATACAGATCACATTTTAGGTTGCAAGCATTGAGTGAAAAATAATCGAGACAATTTTTAACTCACTGATTTACTACCACCAGCCAGTGTTACTATAAACAAAAAGGACGCCGAAGCGTCCTTTTCTAAACTGTAATCGTAATAGCAGTCGCTATTATTTCTTACCGCTTGATAGTGCACCGAAACGCTTGTTGAAGCGATCAACACGGCCGCCTGTATCAACGATACGTTGCTTACCAGTGTAGAATGGGTGGCACTTGTCACATACGTCTAGGTGGATAGACTCTTTACCTAGAGTAGAGTTGAACTCGAAAGAGTTGCCGCAAGAACAAGTAGCTTGTACTGCTTTGTATTCTGGGTGGATACCAGCTTTCATGGGATAACCTCAATAGTAGGCCGTGTCGCTATACGAGTCTAAGCCGCACACCACACGTAATTAATATCAAAAGTGCGATACCGCATCAGCATAATGCTGAAGCCATATCTCAAGGCGCGATATACTAATGAATCGCACTGATGGGATCAACACATTTGGCAATTTTTTCGCCACTTTTTTAGCCAGTCTACTGCTCATCGCCTGTTTGAACGGAGATCAGTGAGCTTTACTCGAATTTTCATTCCAACTTTAATAGACTCTAAGCTCCTTTCCCTCTTTATATTACAGCTGAACTTTATGCGTCCATCCATTGCCAGAGTGGCATTACCCGTTCCACTCGACAAACAGTTTGATTATGCCATCCCGGGGCACCTGTTCCCGATCATTGGTGGGCGCGTTTCCGTACCTTTTGGACGCCAGACCTTAGTAGGCATCGTTACTGCGATGGTGAATCACTCTGATTTTCCTAAAGAGCAGCTTAAACCAATTAAAGCCGTATTGGACTCACAACCTATCTGGTCAGAAAAGCTGTATTCATTGCTCACATGGTGTAGCCATTTTTATCAGTATCCATTGGGCGATACGCTTCACAATGCAATGCCAGCAGCGCTGAGAAAAGGAAAACCAGCCGATTTTGCCACCTTGCAGGAATGGCAGATCACCGAAGCGGGTAAAGACAAACTGATGCAAGGACTTGATCGTCGGGCCGTGAAGCAACAAAAAGTTCTGCAAATCCTGGTAGATGGAGCCGTGCCGCACCAAGAGATTGTAGAGCAAGAGATCGCCTCAACAGTGCTGAAATCGGTCGAAGAGAAAGGTTGGATTGAGCGAATTGAGAAAATGCCAACGATTTCAAACTGGCCTCAGCAAGTCGAAAACGACGTCGACAAACCCAAACTTAACCATGAGCAGGCGTTAGCTATCGCCAGCGTCAATAGCCAAAGTGGTTTTGCCTGCTATTTATTAGAGGGAGTAACAGGCTCTGGTAAGACCGAGGTTTACCTCAATCTGATCAAGCCAGTGTTGGAAAAAGGACGACAAGCGTTAGTTCTGGTGCCAGAGATAGGCCTGACACCACAAACTATCAACCGCTTTAAGCACCGCTTTAAAGTGCCGGTTGATGTTATCCACTCAGGATTGAATGATACCGAACGTTTAAACGCTTGGTTATCGGCTCCTGATAAAGCGGCGGGAATTATCATTGGGACACGCTCCGCCCTACTGACGCCATTTGCTGATCTCGGCATTATTATTGTCGACGAAGAACACGACTCTTCATATAAACAACAAGACAGTTTGCGCTACCACGCTCGTGATGTTGCTGTAATGCGTGCGCACAAAGAGCAAGTGCCTATTGTGTTGGGCTCTGCGACTCCGGCTCTTGAAACGCTGCACAATGCGTTGACGGGTAAATATCATCACCTGACATTAACCCAGCGAGCAGGCTCTGCGGTGCCAACCACTAATAAAGTACTCGACGTAAAAGGTCAGTATTTAGAAAGTGGATTGTCTGCGCCACTGATTGCTGAAATGCGTAAACACCTAAAAGCGGGCAATCAGGTGATGCTGTTTCTTAACCGCCGAGGTTTCTCCCCAGCCCTAATGTGCCATGAATGTGGCTGGATAGCCGAGTGTAAACGCTGTGATGCCTACTACACCTTCCATCAATACAGTAACGAAATACGCTGCCATCATTGCGGCTCACAGCAGCCTGTAATTCATCAGTGTCAGGGATGTGGTTCCACTCAGTTAGTAACGGTCGGTGTCGGCACTGAGCAGTTAGAGCATCAATTGGCGCAACTCTTCCCAGAATACAAAGCCATTCGTATCGACAGAGACAGCACCCGCCGTAAAGGCAGCTTAGAAGATGCCCTTGAATCAATTCGTAAAGGTGAGTTCCAGATTTTAATTGGTACCCAGATGCTGGCTAAAGGACACCACTTCCCCAACGTAACGCTGGTTGCCTTGTTGGATGTGGATGGCTCTTTATACAGTAGTGATTTCCGGGCTTCTGAACGCCTCGCGCAGCTTTTTATTCAGGTTGCAGGCAGGGCTGGTCGTGCGAGTAAGCCTGGAGAAGTAATTTTGCAGACTCACCACCCCGAGCACAGTTTGTTACAAGCATTGCTGCAAAAAGATTACCGCCACTTTGCCATGACCGCATTAGAGGAGCGGAAGTTAGCGCAACTACCTCCCTACAGTTACCTGACTCTATTTAAAGCAGAGGCAAACCAAAGTGAGGTAGTCGAAGACTTCCTGCGCCAAGTTCGTTTTACGCTGGAGTCTCACCCACTGTTTGACGACACTTGTATGGTACTTGGCCCGACCCCCTCGCCTTTGGCTAAACGGGCAGGCAAATATCGCTGGCAACTCTTGCTGCAAACCCAACACCGGTCATTAATGCAAAAGTTATTAACCAGTGCCAAACCTGCTATTGAGTTGTTACCTAATGCCAAGAAAGTACGTTGGAATTTAGACATAGAACCACAGGATCTCAGCTAGCAAACGTTTAGCTATGTAATGAATTACCTTTTAATGTGATACATATCACGTTGTCATTGTGGATTTTGTTAAACAGACCGTAACTTTCGCTATAGAAATGAATAGACTATCCCAATTAGTAAAGTCTTAAGTGCTTTGCAGAAAAAGACTTTAAATGAACACCATAGCGATTCCCCAAATTTGAAGTGTTGTTCTGGTAATAAAGACGTACTTTACTCGGCAAATAAACACCAGAAATGTGATGGTAAAGTGCGAATTTATCTGTACTCAATGACAGTAATTTCACTAAAGGGAATAACGTCACCTTGGCGAACAATTTGAGAGGTTAAAAAACTATGGCGACAATGAAGGATGTTGCCCAGCTTGCGGGAGTATCTACCGCGACGGTATCTCGAGCATTAATGAATCCGGAGAAAGTCTCCTCTTCAACCAGAAAAAGAGTTGAAGACGCGGTACTCGAAGCAGGTTACTCACCAAATTCATTAGCGCGTAATTTACGACGAAACGAATCGAAGACGATTGTTACGATCGTTCCTGACATCTGCGACCCTTACTTTTCCGAAATCATCCGTGGTATCGAAGATGCAGCGATGGAGCACGGCTACCTGGTTTTACTGGGAGACAGTGGCCAGCAGAAGAAACGCGAAAGCTCATTCGTAAACCTGGTATTTACAAAGCAAGCAGACGGGATGCTGCTACTTGGTACTGACTTACCGTTTGATGTGAGTAAGCCAGAGCAGAAAAACCTGCCACCAATGGTCATGGCGTGTGAATTTGCGCCTGAGCTGGAACTGCCAACCGTTCATATCGATAACCTGACATCTGCCTTTGAAGCGGTCAATTATCTGACTCAGCTTGGCCACAAACGTATTGCGCAAATTTCAGGTCCTGATACCGCGGTATTGTGCCAATTCCGTCAACAAGGCTACCAGCAAGCGCTGCGTCGTGCAGGGATCAATAAAGACCCGCAATACAGTATTGTCACCGAGTTCTCTTTTGACGGCGGTGCAAAAGCAGTGCGTAAGCTGCTGGAACTAGCGGAACCACCAACCGCAATTTTCTGCCACTGTGACACGATGGCAATCGGCGCCATTCAAGAAGCGAAAAAACTCGGCTTCCGTGTACCACAAGATCTATCGGTCGTAGGTTTTGATGACATCAATTTCGCGCAGTACTGTGATCCACCGTTAACAACTATCTCTCAGCCTCGCTACGAGATTGGCCGACAAGCGATGCTAATGATGTTAGAGCTTTTAAAAGGCCACGATGTGCATTCTGGTTCTCGTCTCCTGGAGACTAACCTGATTGTGCGCGGAAGTGCGGCGCCTCCTCAACGAGCGTAAACTTTTCTCGCTAAGAGCAGTTAAGTTTCTGTCCATTAAAAGCAGCACTCATTTGGTGCTGCTTTTTTATATGTACCTATCAAGATTAGAGAAACAGGGTGTTTTCTCAACTCGTTCTGGATTAACATATTTGGAAGAATTCTTGATGACCAGAAATGACCGTGGCAAACAAAGATTATGTAAGAAGGGGGCGTGGTACCCCAAAAAAGTCGACAAAAAAACAGCCTTCAAGAAAGAAACCTTGGCGTAGTGGTCTACTGGCAATCGTGCTAGTGGGTGGTTTTGGCTATGGGCTATATTTGCTAAACAATGATCCAGAGCCCCAGCCACAAGTTGTGCAGCAATCAACGGCTCCAGTCAGCAAGCCTAAGGCAAAGACAGATTTACCTCCCCCACCCGAAGAGAAATGGGAATACGTAGAATCTCTCCCAAATCGCGAAGTGGAAGTGGTCGCCAAAGAGATTCAAGTATCGAAGATCCCTTACATCATGCAGTGTGGCGCTTATAAAACTCAAGCTCAAGCGGAAGAGCGTAAGCTCGCCATCGCTTTCCAGGGCTTAACCAGCAAAATTGTTAAGAAAGAAGGCAGTTCTTGGTATCGCATTATTCTAGGCCCATACAAATTTAAGCGCGATGCAGAAAAAGATCGCCATAAATTGCAACGCGCTAAAATCGAACCGTGTGCGATTTGGAAAGAGAATTTCTAGCGATAAAGTACAACCTGGGGCCAGTTTAATCGGCCCTAGGTCACTAGAAACCTACTCCACCGAAACCCCATCCTTTAATTTCCCCTTGAATCCCCTTTTCCTCTCCCCCATATACAATATTACTTCCAAAGAGAAATAATTAAGAGGTCGACTGTGACTACCATTGTATCTGTACGTCGAAATAATAAAGTCGTCATCGCGGGTGATGGCCAGGTATCTCTAGGCAATACCGTAATGAAAGGTAACGCGCGTAAAGTTCGCCGCCTTTACAACAATAAAGTACTGGCTGGGTTTGCCGGCGGTACTGCGGATGCCTTCACCCTTTTCGAGCGCTTCGAAAGCAAACTGCAAATGCACCAAGGCCACTTAACCAAAGCCGCTGTAGAGCTGGCGAAAGACTGGCGTAGTGATCGCGCGCTTCGTAAGCTGGAAGCACTACTTGCTGTTGCAGACGAAACCGCATCTTTAATCATCACTGGTAATGGTGATGTGGTTCAGCCAGAAAATGACTTGATTGCGATCGGTTCTGGTGGTGCGTACGCACAAGCGGCAGCAACGGCACTGTTAGAGAACACAGATCTGGATGCTCGTGAAATCGCAGAAAAAGCATTAAACATTGCTGGCGATATTTGTGTATTCACCAACCACAATCACACTGTAGAAGAGCTAGAATCAACTGCAGAGCTGGCCGCTCCAGCCGAGTAATCGTAACGAAGTAAGGAAAGAATATGTCTGAAATGACCCCTCGCGAAATCGTTCATGAACTGAACCGCCATATTATTGGTCAAGACAAAGCAAAACGTTCGGTTGCGATTGCTCTTCGTAACCGCTGGCGTCGTATGCAACTTGAAGAAAGCCTACGTGTCGAAGTTACACCTAAAAACATCCTGATGATCGGTCCAACTGGTGTTGGTAAAACTGAAATTGCACGCCGCCTTGCTAAGCTTGCAAATGCGCCGTTCATAAAAGTAGAAGCAACCAAATTCACTGAAGTAGGTTACGTTGGTAAAGAAGTAGAAACCATCATCCGTGATCTTACCGATGTTGCAGTGAAGCTCACTCATCAACAAGCGATGGAAAAAGTAAAATTCCGCGCTGAAGAGCAAGCTGAAGAGCGTATTCTTGATGCTCTACTGCCACCAGCTCGTGACAGCTGGGGACAAGCAGAACAGAGCGATGATAGCTCTCACACTCGTCAGATTTTCCGCAAGAAGTTGCGTGAAGGTCAGCTGGACGATAAAGAGATTGAAATCGATGTCGCCGCGCCGCAAATGGGTGTCGAGATCATGGCGCCTCCTGGTATGGAAGAGATGACCAACCAGCTGCAAGGTATGTTCCAGAACCTAGCGGGCGATACCAAGAAGAAGCGTAAGCTGAAAATCAAAGACGCGATGAAAGCCCTTGCCGAGGAAGAAGCAGCGAAGCTTGTGAACCAGGAAGAGCTGAAAGAAGCAGCGATTTACAACGTTGAAAACAACGGTATCGTCTTCATTGATGAGATCGACAAGATCTGTAAACGTGGTGAGAGCTCTGGCCCTGACGTTTCACGTGAAGGTGTTCAGCGTGACCTGTTACCTCTGATTGAAGGCAGCACTGTTTCAACCAAACACGGCATGGTAAAAACAGACCACATCTTGTTTGTAGCTTCTGGTGCATTCCAGGTCGCGAAGCCTTCTGATCTTATCCCTGAGCTGCAAGGCCGTTTGCCAATTCGTGTTGAACTTGAAGCACTAAGCAGTAACGACTTCAAACGTATTCTGACGGAACCTAAAGCGTCATTGACTGAGCAATACATCGCGTTGATGAAGACAGAAGATGTCGACATTGAATTTACTGAAGACGGTATCACGCGAATTGCTGAAGCCGCATGGACAGTAAATGAAACCACCGAAAACATCGGTGCTCGTCGTCTGCATACCGTTATGGAACGTCTGATGGACGAAATCTCTTACGATGCAGCAGAGCAATCTGGTGCTAAGTTTGTGATCGACGCAGCCTACGTGCAAGCTCGTCTGGGCGATACAATTGAAGATGAAGATCTAAGCCGCTTTATTCTTTAATAAGCCCCTTAATCAACAAAGCCCAGAGATTCAGTCTCTGGGCTTTTTAGTTCTGCATAGACAATTCAACAACAGTGTATTTGTGCAATCGCCGGGCAATCGTACTTGAAATGCTATTCTCATACTTCAAAGTCCAGAACCTCGCTTTTCAACCAACCCTTCACTTCCTGACTCTCTTTGACTTGCTTTAGGTCAATAGCGCATCTGCTTCTTTATGCTTATACTGGACACATCGGTTACTAGCACGAAATATCCATGAAACAATCTCTACAGATCTGGCTCGACGCCGCTCGTCCCAAAACATTACCGCTGGCATTAGTCTCTATTCTTACTGGTAGTGTGCTTGCTTATGCTGCAGGTCAATTCTCTTTGCCTATTTCCTTGATGGCGTTTATCACCGCGACTCTGTTACAGATCCTTTCCAATCTGGCCAACGATTATGGCGACGCAGTAAAAGGAACCGACAATGAAAAACGTCTCGGTCCACTGCGTGCTTTACAGTCTGGCGCAGTAACGAAAGAGCAAATGAAGCAGGCAATTGGCTTCAACATCGTGCTCACCGTCATTTCCGGCCTGATCTTAGTGTTTTACTCTTTGAGCTCTCTTGAAAGTATTCTCACCTTCATCGGATTGGGTATTCTTGCCATCCTCGCCGCCATTGCCTACACCATGGGCAGTAAACCGTACGGTTATGTCGGACTGGGTGATATTTCTGTATTTCTGTTTTTTGGCTTGCTTGGCGTATCCGGCACCTATTTTCTGCATACCGGACATGTCGATACCACCCTATTCTTACCCGCTTTAGGGTGCGGCTTACTGGCCGTCGCAGTGCTGAATATCAATAACATGCGTGATATTGATAACGACCGTGAGTGTGGAAAACGAACCGTAGCCGTGCGTTTAGGGCAACAGAAGGCCAAACAGTACCATTTCATCTTATTAGGTGGCGCTATTCTCGCTTTCGCTGTTTACCTGCTTATTCAGGACAAACCGGTTTGGATCAGTCTGCCATTCTTATTGAGCATTTATTTTGTCGCCCACCATGGCAAAGCCGTTTGGGAAACCGAAAAGCCTGCACAGATCGCACCTATGATGCCAGTGATCGTAAAATGCTCGCTGGTTACCAACGTTTTATTTGCAACAATTGTGGTAGCTCAAACTCTGGTAAGTTAAAAAAGGATTGTCATTGCATTGACTTAATGCCCAGATATACTCAAAGACAACCAGTTTCTGTTTAGAAAGGTACGCTATGGAATACAATACCTCAGCACTCTGTGATATTTACCTCGAGCAGGTAGATGTGGTTGAACCAATGTTCAGTAACTTTGGCGGTCGCGCTTCCTTTGCCGGACAAATCACCACCATCAAGTGTTTTGAAGACAATTCTCTGATCCGTGAAACGTTAGAGCAAGATGGCCTAGGTCGCGTGCTGCTAATTGACGGTGGTGGTTCCTTACGCAAAGCCCTTGTCGACGCAGAAATCGCAACCATCGCAGAAGAAAATGAGTGGGAAGGCATTGTCGTATACGGCTGCGTTCGTGAAGTCGACGAACTCGAAGATATGAACCTTGGCATTCAGGCTCTCGCTTCTATTCCTGTCGGCGCATCTAGCCAGGGGATAGGTGAACTCGACGTACCGGTGAACTTTGGCGGCGTTAGCTTTCTACCAGAAGACTACATTTACGCGGACAGTACTGGCATCATTCTCTCTCCAGAACCGCTCAATATAGACCTAGAACTGGACGAGGAAGTTGAGGAAGAAGAGTTAGAGGAACAAGATCCTAGGCTTTAGCGCTTTTCCCGACACCAAATACACAAACACCCGCTTATAGCGGGTGTTTTCAATTCTGGACAGAAAAGTAGAATTATTCCACTTCTTCCATTTTGCCAAGTAGTGCACGAATGCGCTCTTGCCACTGCGCGTGCTCTTGCTGTGCTTGCTCTGCTTTTTGCTCAAGCTCTTCACGTTGCGTGCGAAGCTCGTTTGCTTGTGCTTCTAGCTTTACTTTATCTTCTTTCAGCTCTTCAACTTCCATTTGAAGAAGAGTGATTGTGTCAACTGCAGTTTGAATTTTAGATTCTAGTTGTGCTAATACTTCAAAAGACATCTTGGCCTACCTATGTTGTTCCGTTGGGATGATGCACGAGACAGGCGCGCACCTTACCTATATGAGGTTCATTCTACTCAGCGTTGCGACGAGAAACACTCACTATATTCGATATTTTGCATCATTCGGTTAAAAAACCGGCGCAATCTCACTAAATGCTGACTTTTCTGATCACCGAAGCATTTTTGAGCAAGGTATTTGCCTCTCGCCACGAGAAAAACGCACTCAGTATTGATCAAATTCAACTTAACCAAAGTAAAAGCTCGGCAAAAACGCAAACGTTTAACACTCGTTATGGTAAAATCGCCGCGCAAATTCTTCTTCCCTCTTGCTTACTTGGAGACATCATGAAACGTGATTTAGCAATGGCATTTTCCCGTGTTACTGAAGGTGCAGCACTGGCTGGTTATAAATGGCTTGGTCGCGGCGATAAAAACGCAGCGGACGGTGCAGCCGTTGAGGTTATGCGCACACTACTGAACAAAACAGAAATCAGCGGTGAAATTGTTATTGGCGAAGGTGAAATCGATGATGCACCAATGCTGTACATCGGTGAGCAAGTGGGTATTGGTGGCGATGAAGTCGATATTGCAGTCGATCCTATCGAAGGCACACGCATGACGGCCATGGGTCAATCAAATGCTTTAGCGGTTCTTGCGGCCGGTGAAAAAGGCAGTTTCCTTAAAGCGCCTGACATGTACATGGAAAAACTGGTGGTTGGCCCAGGTGCAAAAGGCGTTATCGATTTAGAAAAGCCACTAAATGAAAACCTAGAGAACATCGCCAAGGCGCTGAACAAAACTCTAGACACTTTAGTTGTGATCACGCTGGCTAAGCCTCGTCACGACAAAGTGATCGCAGAAATGCAGGCAATGGGCGTACGTGTATTTGCTGTGCCAGACGGTGACGTGGCTGCTTCAATCCTGACTTGTATGCCAGACAGCGAAGTGGACGTCATGTACTGCATTGGCGGCGCACCAGAAGGCGTAGTTTCTGCGGCGGTAATTCGTGCACTAGATGGTGACATGCATGGCCGTCTACTACCTCGTCATGAAGTAAAAGGTAATACAGAAGAAAACCGCATCTACGGCGCAGCCGAACTAAAACGCTGTGAAGAGATGGGAGTGAAAGCAAACGTCGTGTTGAAAATGGAAGACATGGCATGCAGTGACAACGTTGTGTTCTCCGCGACAGGCATCACCAAAGGTGATCTGTTAGAAGGTATTACTCGCCAAGGCAATATCGCGACAACCGAAACGCTGCTCATTCGTGGTCGCTGCCGCACCATCCGTCGCATCAAGTCGATCCATTACTTAGAGCGTAAAGATCAAGAAGTGCGCGATATTATTCTTTAATAAAGATCAGAGATTCTAGGGCCTGGATAAACGGCCCTAGAATCTCGCTTATCTCGCCAAAACTAAGTCAACACTTTTCTTTACAAAACCTATCGCGCATAATATGTCATGACATATAAATGGTGGGAATATGAAAACCGTAGATAGGATATTGCAAATCGTTAAGCGTGACGGCTCTGTCACGGCAAAACAACTCTCTTCTGAACTTGGAATGACCACCATGGGTGCACGTCAGCATCTGCAAGGTTTAGAAGATGATGGCATCCTGTCTATCTACGACGTCAAAGTCAAAGTCGGTCGCCCGACCAGACACTGGGCTCTTACTCAAAAAGGCCATGAGCAATTTGCCGATCGCCATGGTGAACTTACCGTACAATTCATCGAAGCCGTCGAACACATCTTTGGTAAAGATGGCCTAGAGAAAGTGACCTCTGAGCGCGAAAAGCTCACGTTACAAAACTATCGTCAACATCTTGATCAATGTGACACGCTGGAAAGCAAATTGAAAACGCTCGTCTCATTACGAGAACAAGAAGGCTACATGGCAGAACTAGAGCAAGATGAGCACGGTTTTATCTTAATTGAGAACCACTGTCCGATTTGTAAAGCTGCTACACGTTGCCCTAGCCTCTGCCAGTCAGAGCTAAGTGTATTCCAAGCTCTACTTGGTGGTGAAACTCGTGTGGAACGCACTGAGCATATCATTAGCGGCCAGCGACGTTGCGTATACCGTATTCAAGCGTAGGTAATGATTAGAAACACGCAGCTCCTGCCTACAACTCACCTATGAAAATGCTCTCTTATATCTGAGACTACAGAGTCATTTCGCCGTTCTCCTCTTGTCCGTGATATACGCTTTTAATATCGAAGTGTAACTATCCGTATGGATTGGGAGACAAACGATGGCCAATCTGCGTACTCACAAACCGCAAACTCTGCCTTCTTTCGACGAACTAATGCAAATGGCACAAGATGACCCGGAAGCTTTTGAGCAATTCCGACAAGATAAGGCCCGCGAAATGATAGAAGGCGCATCAGAAAGCATGCAGCCACGACTTTGGGCGCAGCAGAGCCATACAGACAGAGTGATCAACAACTGTAAAAACCCAAACCATGTCAACGTGGCATTGATGAATGAACTACAGAAACAAGTGATAAAGTTCAGAGAAGCGTTGCAAGGAACACCACAACCTGAAAAGACACGTAATGTGGTTCAATTCAGGTCAATGAGGGACAATGACGATTATTGTTGATGACTCTCGGATCCTGTAATAATCGCCCTTAAACTTACCAATACGCTCACTCGTCGTCCTAGCGAGCAGCATCATTTATCCAACCGGATCAGGACCGTACTTATTAGGGCCTTTCGTTCCTTTTAATAAACCACATTCAACCAAAATCCATAAGCCACAAATTAAAGATATAGAAGCAATGAACAGTTGCGGCGTAGCCGACTCTTGTGAAACTGGGCTCGTCATTGGTGTAGCGAGTCGGCCCAAAACCAAAGGAATATTCAGCGCTAACCAATAAATCGATTTATCACGATCGTGCCAGCGCTTTGTGGTAATCGCGAGATCAGGAATAAGCATGACCAAGAGAAAAATAGGCAGCAGAAGGTGAGAAAACGCGGGAAACAGCTGATTGATACCCACGCCAAAACCTAAGATAGAAACGTAATAGACAATGTTCCATATCCAAAACGTTTTACGCCCGATACGCCCTCGAAAAGAAAACAATAGCTCTTTAGTTAGCATTCGCAATTACCCAAAAAAATAAACATGTCATTCAAATAGCACTGGTAGCCTAAAAGTTTGTCTTTACTACTAGCATAGAGCAGACGAGCCTTCATGTTTTAAAATATCAATAAAAATCAGCGATTAGTGATAGAGAAATACTTTTCCAACGTTTTGATACAGACAAGGTCTTCTCTATTTTTATCTTGGAACTGCGCAACATGCTCATGGGCATTATCCAAAATTTTCTTGGCTTCAGCTGGGTTCTTTAAGTAGTAATTGACCTTATCTTCAAAGTCAGACCAATCATCTTTAACTTCTATATAATGTACACTCGGCTTAAGTGCCCCCTCCATAAACCAGGTTTCGAATCGCATTTTCGGCGTGATAACGACTGAGTTTGAAGACATCGCCCATTTTAAGTTAGAAGCCACGTCATTCCCTTCTAGGCAAATGAGAAATTTATATTGAAGCTGCTCCTCAATGGACATAAATGGCTGCTTCCACTCAGGGTGCTCTTTAGACGGGTTTGATTGACCCGCATCTACCAGTGGATGGCCAAACATGGCGTTCATAAAACGAATGCGATGTTTTTGTTTAACAGCGCCGCGGAAAACCGCCATATCTTTCTTATCCAGATATTCTGTTTTGTCTTCAATAAAACGAAAGTGGCGCATTTTATCTAACTTAAACAACACCGACGTTGAGTTGTCACCCTGTGTCGGCCTGGCTTTATACAGAGTTGGCTGTGGCTCGACTTTTACGTGGTCGCCAAAGTAGTACGCGAACTTAAGGTGTTTAGGAAAATAGTGCAGGTACTGCTTTAAGTCATAGAAGTAAGCACTCTTGCCACGACGCTGATAGGTGTGTTGCGTGATAGCATCACTTGGTAACTCATGTAATTCATTCGGCTTACAGTAATAATCAACACGAGCCTGAATCGCGTCTTTATCCTGTTCAAAATGGCGCTCTAATTGAGCTTTACGTCGTTGAAAAACAAAGGACGGAACGACGTTGAGTAGTAAGTTGTTAAGGTAGTAGAAAAGTTTCATTAAATAGACCTAGAAGTCAATGCCGTGCAATAGGTTAGCAGAATCACAAAACTAGGGGTAGATGAACTAAGGCTTCACTGCGTGAGAAAGGTCACCACGCAGCGAGTTAATAGAAGAAGATGGTCGTTAGTTCACTACTTTCTGAAAACTCTCCACATCCATATCGCGAATGTTCACCGTTAGGCTGTGAACATGGCTGGCTTGCTCTTGAAGTACAACCATTAAGTCTCGGGATAACGCTCGTTTTTGTTCTGACGTTCTTCCTTCCAGTAAATCAAAGTTTACATGGATAAAATCCAGACTGTCGCCTTCTTCACCTATTAGCCAGTTATGACAGCGGAGTGTTCTTGACTTCACTGATGCCAATTCAAAAAGCCCGCAATCCAACGCGGCTCTATGTAAATCTTCTAGTAATCCTTGAACGTTGACGCGCTCTTCCACTGAGTTCGAATACTCTAAAACCAAATTTGGCATTTTGATTCCTTTCTACAACATTAAAATCCAGTGCGTAGTAATACCAATCCAAGCTGCAATTTCCGAGGAATGAACTATCATTCTGTCTACGTGATCACCAATCGATTGCTTTTGATAGAACTGACAGAAACAAGTGCTACGCTGACCAGATGTACAAAGCCGAACAAGACATGATACCAATCATGATCTGTTCAAATTATTCTGTTATATTCTTTCGTAGATTTTTTACATTAATCATTAATAGATAATACGGAGATATTCCTATGCGTCGTCCTGTAGTTATGGGTAACTGGAAACTAAACGGCAGCAAAGCAATGGTAACTGAGCTGCTAACTGGTCTTAACGCTGAGCTTGAAGGCGTTGAAGGTGTTGACGTAGCAGTAGCTCCACCAGCACTTTACATCGATCTAGCTGAGCGCGTAATCGCAGAAGGCGGTAACAAGATCATTCTAGGTGCGCAAAACACTGACCTAAACAACAGCGGTGCTTTCACTGGCGACATGTCTCCAGAAATGTTGAAAGATTTCGGTGCTACACACATCATCATCGGCCACTCTGAGCGTCGTGATTACCACAACGAATCAGACGAGTTCATCGCGAAGAAATTTAACTTCCTAAAAGAAAACGGCCTAACGCCAGTTTTCTGTATCGGTGAATCTGAAGCACAAAACGAAGCAGGCGAAACTGAAGCAGTATGTGCTCGTCAAATCAACGCAGTTATCGACGCTTACGGCGTTGAAGCTCTAAACGGCGCAATCATTGCTTACGAACCAATCTGGGCAATCGGTACTGGTAAAGCAGCAACAGCTGAAGATGCACAACGCATCCACGCTTCTATCCGTGCACTAATCGCAGCGAAAGACGAAGCAGTTGCTGAGCAAGTAATCATCCAATACGGCGGTTCTGTTAAACCAGAAAACGCAGAAGCATACTTCTCACAACCAGACATCGATGGTGCTCTAGTTGGTGGTGCTTCTCTAGACGCGAAGAGCTTCGCAGCAATCGCTAAAGCAGCGGCAGCAGCAAAAGCTTAATCTTGTTTATAAACAAGAAAAATAACAAAGGGATGCGTGATGCATCCCTTTTTGTATTCCTAGATATCTATCTAATCAACCACCAACACTCGCAACTTAGAACAGCTGGTTATTTCAGATATAAAGACTCAAACTCATCAACTTTACGATTGTAAGTTGCTAACTCTTCATCCTTATCTCTAATCTGCATACTTAGGTGTAAGTTCTTTCTCAAAAATTTCTTAAACTTACGATTAATTTTTTTACTTGTCAGGTAAGGGATAAAATCAGATATCGGAATAAACTCTGTATTGCCAAATCCATCAATCAGATAAAGTGTGATATCGCTTTCTGCCTGCCTCACCAATATATTTGTCATCACCAAGTCGCTTGGTATGACCCTGTTCTTAAGCAAGTAATCTTTGAGAACTCGAATTGCCAACAGCAACTTATCGATATCAAGATTATCTCCTTGCTGCACAAGATATTGTGCGAGATTCTTTGAGACTGACAAATTGTCATCCAAAACCACTTGCTGCTTAAATCCAACACGTGTCTCTGTTGTGACCTCCCCTAAGAAATTAGGGATATGTGCGAATTGAACGTTTTTCTTTTTTAATCGCTCAAAAAACTCAATTTCTCGATACGTTTGCTTTGCAGCGTCTTTCTGACTTAACTTTACACACTGAGCAGGGTTGCTGGGATTTTGATAACAAACTCGCTCGGTACCCTTACCAATGACCGCCCAATTTTGGAATTCATGATCTGATTGCATCTTTAACCTTTACATGTTTTCTCTTGTAATCGACAGCAGAAATACGCTTACGTTATACTTTCAAGAGGCTCTCTTTGAACTTAATGCTAATTGTACCACGAACGAGGAAAACTGTGACGAGTCGCTCGGATATTAGGGTTAAAGTTGCTAGGTTTTAGTATCTAGGTCCTTCCCTCAAGAGCATCATTCCGAGGAGCCTAAGCGGCATCAGGAATCTACTAACTGTGAATACATAAACCAAGGCAAATACACTAACGATAAAAAACTTTGTACGTAACTCCTAAATCACGCTTCTTTGTCGCTTTTCTCTATTACAGTGTTTATTGATGCTAACTTAATCGCATTTCAGTACTTTTCCAACTTATTACATCTAATCTACTGAAACATAAGCCTTACTCTTTCACAGCCTGCTCGCCTATGCTGAATAGATAAGGAGAAAGCATGACGACACCAATATCAGACATCGCCAGTGTGATCCATCATGGCGGGAAGCATACTGTTACTGGATCCTGTCATGAGCTTAAGCTCGCCAATGGCAGTATTTTGATTGATTGTGGACTCTTTCAAGGCAAGGACCTCAGTTTTGGTGGACGCAATGCCTCACTGAATATCGAGTTTCCTACCGATCAGATAAAAGCTCTCGTTCTGACTCACGCTCATATAGATCACATTGGCAGATTGCCATGGTTACTGGCAGCTGGATTTAAAGGGCCAATATATTGCACGCAAGCAACGGCGGAGCTCGTCCCTTTAATGCTTGAAGACGGCTTGAAACTGCAACTCGGTTTAAACTACCACCAGCGACAACAAGTCCTCAATATCATCAAGAAACAGCTCGAGGCCTGCGCTTATCAGCAGTGGATAGAACTCCCTGCCCTCGCACATGTTCGCTTTCAACCTGCAGGGCACATACTGGGTTCTGCGTATGTCGAATTTAAACTCTCAAATAATGAAGTTGTCGTTTTCTCCGGTGACTTAGGGCCATCGAATACACCACTTTTGCCTGATCCACAATCGCCAGAGCGCGCGGACTACCTATTTATGGAATCCACCTACGGCAATAAACAACATGAAGACATTGCAACGAGAACAAAGCGTTTAAATGACATCATCGATCATGCGTTAAAAGATGGTGGTGTAATTCTGATCCCTGCTTTTAGTGTAGGTCGAACACAAGAGCTGCTATTTGATATTGAGCAATTGATTAACCAGCATGAATTGGCACCTTCATTACCCATCATCCTAGACTCCCCTCTAGCAAAAGAAGTGACAAAAACGTATCGACGTTTTAAAACCTTATGGAGTCAGGAAGCAAAACAAAGATTAGATAATCAACGCCATCCACTCGCGTTCGATCAGTGTATTACTGTACAGAGCCACACCGAGCATAAAGCCTTAGTAAACCGACTCGCTTTAACTGATGAACCCGCCATTGTTGTGGCCGCTTCCGGAATGTGTGAAGGCGGTAGAATCGTCAACTATTTAAAAGCACTGCTTCCGGATAAAAGAAACGATGTGCTATTCGCTGGCTATCAAGCTCAAGGTACGTTGGGTGAGGCGATACAATCAGGAATTTCAGAGGTTGAGATAGATGCTCAAGAAATCCAAGTTAATGCTCAGATTCATACTATTTCTGGTTATTCCGCCCATGCAGACAAAAGTGATTTACTCAAGTTTATTACTGGCATTCCCACAACACCAACAGCCATTCATTTGATTCATGGGGAAGATGAAGCCCAACAAGTATTGGGGAAGGAATTAGAGAAGAAAGTATTTACGGTGGTTTATTGATAGTGGAGGTTATGGGCCTAGGAATCTAGTACCTGGGCCCTAACGTAATTAAGCCACTTTTACTGCGGGTACGTCTTCAACCTGATTTTTCGAAGGTTTGTTGTAAATATTCTCGAAGCAGTAATTTGTCGCCTCAATGTAACCTTCTACGCTACCACAGTCGAAGCGCTGCCCCTTAAACTTGTACGCCAATACGCAGCCGTTTTGTGCTTGCTGCATCAGCGCATCCGTAATTTGAATTTCGCCACCTTTGCCCGGCTCAGTATTTTCAATTAATTCGAATATATCAGGAGTCAAAATATAGCGACCAATGATCGCCAGATTACTTGGTGCGGTGCCCGGCTCTGGCTTTTCAACCATATTGTCGATGCGGAAGATGTCGTCTTTGATCATCTCACCGGCAATGACACCGTACTTATGCGTCTCTGTTTCTGGGACTTCTTGTACGGCAACAATCGAACAGCGGAACTGCTTGTACAACTCAACCATCTGCGCCAAAACACCTTTGTCTTCGTTAACACACAGGTCATCGGCCAATACCACGGCGAACGGTTCGTCACCCACAAGCTCACGCCCGGTCAGAATAGCATGACCTAAGCCTTTCATTTCACTCTGACGGATATAAGTGTAGCTCGCTGAATCAATCAAACTACGGATATCATCTAACAGCACTTCTTTACTACTACCGCTGATTTGATGCTCTAATTCGTAGTTTTTATCGAAGTGATCCATCAGCGAGTGCTTGCCACGGCCTGTCACAATACACATGCCGTCCATGCCTGCTTCAATGGCTTCTTCGACGCCATACTCGATGAGTGGTTTGTTGACCACTGGCATCATTTCTTTTGGCATAGATTTAGTAGCAGGCAAGAAACGTGTACCGTAACCCGCTGCTGGGAATAGACATTTTTTTATCATTTTTAATTACCAACTGAAAAAAAGCTCCTCGGAAGGAGCCTTTAGCTTTAAGAAAAATTGAAATTAATCGCTACCAAACAGGTCACGTGTATAGACTTTATCTGCGACGTCAGCCAGTTCTTCTACCATACGGTTTGAAACGATCACATCAGCAGTCTGTTTGAACTCGCTCAAATCTTTTACGACACGAGAGTTGAAGAACTCCTCTTCCTGCAGAACAGGCTCATACACCACGACATCAATACCTTTAGCTTTGATGCGTTTCATGATGCCCTGAATAGAAGAAGCGCGGAAGTTATCAGAACCTGCCTTCATGATCAGGCGGTAAATACCGACGACTTTAGGCTGGCGTTTGATGATCGACTCTGCAATAAAGTCCTTGCGCGTGCGGTTTGCATCTACAATTGCACCAATGATGTTATTTGGTACATCTTGATAGTTTGCAAGAAGCTGCTTGGTGTCTTTTGGCAGACAGTAGCCACCGTAACCAAACGATGGATTATTGTAATGATTGCCAATACGAGGATCTAAACCGACACCTTCGATAATTTGGCGTGCGTCTAAGCCATGCGCTTCCGCGTAAGAATCCAGCTCATTGAAATACGCAACACGCATCGCTAAATAAGTGTTTGAAAACAGCTTAACCGCTTCTGCTTCTGTTGAATCGGTAAACAGTACCTGAATGTCTTCTTTTACCGCACCTTCAACTAACAAACTTGCGAAAGTCTCGGCACGTTCACTACGCTCACCGACAATAATACGAGATGGGTGTAGGTTGTCGTAAAGCGCTTTACCCTCGCGTAGAAACTCTGGTGAAAAGATAACGTTTTCGCAGCCTAGCTCTTGCTTAATACGAGCAGTGTAACCAACCGGCACCGTCGACTTGATGACCATCACAGCATCTGGATTAATTGACATTACGTCTTTAATCACGGCTTCTACCGAAGAGGTATTAAAGTAGTTCGTCGTCGGGTCGTAATCAGTTGGTGTAGCAATCACAACGTATTGAGCACCACTGTAGGCCAACTCTCTATCTGTCGTAGCGACAAAATTTAACTGCTTTTTTTCTAGGAAGTATTCTATTTCCGCATCCACAATCGGAGGTTGCTTTTTGTTTAGCAACTCAACTTTTTCTGAAATGATATCCAACGCAACAACTTCGTGGTTCTGTGCCAACAGCATGGCGTTGGAAAGCCCTACATAGCCGGTACCTGCAACTGCAATTTTCATTGATAAATCCTTGGTTTCTTTTTATCCGAGAATATCAGAATTTGAAAAATTGGACTAGACCGATGCTTGCTAGTTTAAATAACAAAAATGTCAAGATTGACATTGTCAAAAAATAGACAGCAAAGTGTCAATTACTCTTTAGTCTGTAAACGGTTTGAAGTAAAATCACACAATTAGATAAAAAAATTATTAAACACACGTTGGCTAAATCATGTTTTTAGAATTGAGTAGTATCTTTATTTCTTCATGTGTAACTCTCTTCTTAATGCGAAAACTTGCAAAAAGGATAGGTTTGGTAGACAAACCAAACAAAAGAAAGCTTCACAATGGTGCCATCCCTTTGGTTGGTGGTATTTCAATTTGTTTCGTTCTAGCGCAATATTTAGCGTTCAGGCCAGAAGCAATAGAACATAGCTGGCTTTACCTAGCGTGTATTGCTGTGCTGACGTTGATTGGCGCAATAGACGATAAAGTAGACTTAAACTTTAAAGCTCGAATGGGCGTTCAGGCGATCCTATCCCTTATTATGATGGAAACGTATGGCACTGAGCTGCACAGCTTGGGCAATATGTTTGGCTTTGGTGACATCTCTCTAGGCATTATAAGCCCTGTTATTACCGTGCTAGCCGTTATTGGTGCAATTAACGCCTTTAATATGGTGGATGGTATCGATGGTTTACTTGGTGGGCTATCTATTGTTTCTTTAGGTTCAATAGCCCTGCTATTACATGCAGACAGCCACTATACATTAGCTTATTTCTGCGTTGTTATCATTGTCGCAATGTTGCCTTATATTATGATGAATCTCGGTCTTTTAGGCCGTAAACGCAAAGTATTTATGGGTGATGCAGGAAGTATGCTAATTGGCTTCACCGTAATTTGGTTACTTCTGTCCGCAAGTCAAACCCGTTCAGAGCCGTTTATCCGTCCAGTTACTGCTTTATGGCTCATCGGCTTACCACTTATGGATATGGTTGCCATTATGGTTCGCCGTATTCGCCGCGGAGATTCGCCATTTAAACCTGACCGAGAGCACCTTCACCATATATTCCAACGTATTGGATTTACCTCACACCAGACTCTATTTGCGATCTGTTTACTGGCCTCTGTTTTTGCCTTGTTTGGTATTTATGGGGAGTTTATGAACATTAGCGAGCCAGTTATGTTCTATTCCTTTATTGTGGTATTTGCTATTTACTTCTCTACCCTAGCTTACATTTGGCGTATTACGAGTTGGGTACGCCGTATATTTGGTAAAGAAAAACTAGAAGTAGCTCAAGATGTAAAAGCGCAATAGCCTGCGCTTCTTTTAAGCTGATGTTGTTTTATGATGGTGCCGACTGCTAACAAATGCAGTCGTCACCATTTGTGTAAGCATTGCCTAATAAAGGAAGTTGGAACAGATTCAGTTCAGGTCTAATTGTACACTCGAGCAATACGTCCTTCAGAGCAAAGAGTGAATTCTTTAGCATAAGCCGGGATAAATACCGACTCACCCTTTTTCAATAGAATAAACTCACCTGACGGATGATAAACTTCTACATCACTATCAATAGCAAAAACTATTTCAGCGCTGTGAACCTTAACCACCTCATTTTCTGCTTTAAGAAAGCAGTCAAACTCAAAATCAGGAACAGGGATTTCGTAACTTTGCTTATTGCCTTGCAGGCTTGGTTGTACAAGTAACATGTCTTTAGGTTTTTCTTCAAACAACGTACAACTTGCTAACTCTTCAACGTCAATATGTTTAGATGTAAGACCTGCTCGTAATACATTGTCAGAATTCGCCATCACTTCTAACCCCGTACCTTTCAAATAAGCGTGTGGTGTTCTGGCATCAAGATACATCGTCTCACCAGGTTGCAGAGTGAGGACATTCAGAATCAATGGAGCGAACAATCCGACATCTCCGGGATAAGTTTTCGCCAGTTCAAGTATCAACGCGAATTCATCACCGTCCGAACCGTTTTCGAAGCACTCATAAGCGAACGTCAACAGGCCATCGACAGCTTGTAGCTTATCACTACCACTCAGAGATAATATTCCGACAAAAAACACCTCTAACCCGTTTGATGTTAAATCTTTTTCAAACTGTTCAACTAACGCCTGAACTTTCGGAATAGATATATGCTCCGTAATGCGAGAGAACAGTGAAACAATTTCATTAAAGCTTCTAAAGCCATTCATCGCTTGATAAGGTGTTAGAGCAAAGACTAATTCGGGCTTATGGTTAGCATCACGATAATTTCTTTGTGGGTGCTTACAGTCAATACCCAAACCGTTTTCCTTTGCAAACCCCAACTCAGCTTCTTCTTTACTTGGATGAACCTGAATAGACAACGCATTATCAGCAGCAAGGACTTTAAACAGGTATGGTAATTCACCAAACTGTTCAGCGGTAATCTCTGATAAAAAACCAGATTTATCCGATTCTATAAGCGTTGAAAGTAGATGCATTTCTCCATCTAGCTCTACTTTAGAACACCCGTTCGGATGTGCACCCATCCATAATTCAGCTTGAGGTTCCAGATTAATGTTCTCGATTCCAAATAATTCCTGAATAGCAGTTTTACTACCCCATGCATAATTCTGAATCGTATTATCTAGTTTAAATAAATTCTTTTTCATAACCATATAAACAAAAAAGCTTAATTTACAAACACTAAATTAATCTTTAAGTTATTGAATGTTTACAGTTTCTGCACTTTATCAAGCACCTGCCTAACGATTTGCTGAGCTTGCTCAAAGGAGCTCGCTTCAGCATAACAACGTAGCTCTGGCGCATTTCCGGAAGGACGCAAATGGAAAATCGTTTGATTAGATAAAGCCAGCCTTAATCCGTCGGTAACATCGACACTTTCAACGTTGGCATCATCAAAGCCAACTTGAGCAATCAGATTTTCAGGATTGGACTTACCCATACCCATGATTGATAAGCTTTTTTCGGTAGCAAAGTTCTGAATTCTGTCACTGTGGGTGTAGCGGGCTGGTAACGCATCCACCAAGGCAGTAATACCCGAATTCTTAGCCGCAGAAAGCAACATGATAAAAGGCAATACTGCGTCACGGGTTGGCAGAGCTTTAAGCATTTTGCCATTAATTTCGACATCTGAGCCCAGCAAATATCCGCCATTGGCCTCAAAGCCTGAAATTGCCTGATACTGTTTAGCCAGCTCAGCAAATTCAGCAATAACGTAGGGTGAACCAATTTTGGTACGGGAAACTTTTGTAAACTGTGGAATGGTTTCGATAACAGTATTACAACTGACAGGGACAGCAAGCGCTTGCATTTGCATTGCCTGAGCACACAATACACCGAGAATATCACCCCGCAACCACTCTCCATTTTCATCGGCTACTAACGGGCGATCACCATCTCCATCAGTAGAGAATATAGCGTCAAGCTGATACTGTTTCGACCATTTTCTAGCTTTGGCTTTATCGTCTTCTGACACGGCTTCCGTATCAATCGGGACAAACTCATCACTACGTTCAAGGGAGATAACCTCTGCGCCAAGTGCAGAAAAGAGTTGACCATAAATATAACGCCCAGCACTGGAGTGTTCATATATACCAATACGTTTACCCGTTAACAAATTACTCTCAAACAAACTAGTATAACGCTCTACATACTGCTGAGCAGCCTTAGGATTGACTGCAAGCTCAGGCAACACAGCAACCGGTGCAAATTCAACACTGGCACTTAATATTGCCTGCTCATCGGCTTTGGTGATTTCACCGTCTGGCCGATAGAATTTAAGGCCGTTACGATCAAAAGGAATATGGCTGCCCGTTACCATAATACAAGGGATGTTGTCCTGCATTGCAGAGTAAGCCAGAGCTGGTGTTGGTATAACACCATAATAAACCGCTTCCAAGTCGGAGTCGTGAATAGCCTGAATACAAGCCTGAGCCATTACAGGACTACTTGGTCGATTATCTATAGCAATAGCTACTCTTTTAAACTCAAATTTGTCTGTAATGCTACTGATAAATGCATGAGTAAATGCAGCACATGCATTTGAACTAAACTGGATTACCAACCCACGAGCACCACTGGTGCCAAATTGAATACCTGAATGTTGTATTTCTTTAGTAGCGTTTAACATTTTAAATAAAGCCTTTTTAATTTGAAACCTTAGTATCCTTCGCCAGTGGAGTCTATACGTACTATATCGTCTTCCCCTAAATATCCACCAGTCCTGACCTCAATAACTTCTAGTGGTATTTTCCCCGGATTTTCGAAACAGTGTTTAACACCGACAGGGATATAAATAGATTCATTTTCGCTAACAATATGGGCTTCATTACCTTTATAGATTCTTGCAGTGCCTGATACCACAATCCAGTGCTCAGAACGATGGTAGTGCACCTGCATTGCAGTTTTCTCACCAGGCTTAACAGATACTTTTTTAACGTGATAACGAGAGCCTTCAGCAATATGATCATGCTTACCCCACGGGCGGTAAACTTCACGATGGTTTAAGAATTCGGGTCTATCCTGCTGCTTAAGATTATTAACAATGTTCTTAACGTCTTGCACTTTGTCACGATGTGCCACCAATAGTGCATCTTTAGTATCTACGATAACCAGATCGTCTACACCAACTGTTGCCACTAGGCGCTCTGGTGCGGTCACATAGCAATTATGCGTATCATCTGCGATTACATCACCACGGATGACATTACCTTGTTTATCTTTATCACTCACTTCCCACAAGGAAGACCAGGCACCTACGTCACTCCATCCGGCATCCATTGGCACTACGACTGCATCATCAGTTTTTTCCATTACAGCATAATCAATAGAGTCGTCCGGACACCTTAAGAAGGCTTGTTCCTCAATACGGATAAACTCAAGATCTTCTTTAGCATCCTCAATAGCAGCTTTACAGGCCGACAAAATCTCCGGTTGATACTTTTCTAGTTCGTCTAAATACCGGGATGCCTTAAATAAGAACATGCCACTATTCCAGTAATATTTTTGTGATGCCAGATATTCCTCGGCTGTAATTAGATCCGGCTTTTCGACGAAGGAATCCACGACAAAAGCGCCAGCAATATTTTCATCCATGGCATCACCACGTCGAATATAGCCATAACCTGTTTCAGGTCCAGTAGGAACAATACCGAAAGTAACTAACTTCCCACTTTCAGCGTAGAATTGAGCAGATTCCACAGAACTGGTAAATGCCTCAACATTTTTAATCAGATGATCAGCAGCCAAAACCAGTAGCAGTGGGTCGTTCCCATCCATCCGAGATTTCAGGGCAGCTAAAGCAATTGCAGGTGCGGTATTACGCCCAACTGGCTCTAATATGATTCCACTATGAGAAATTTTTGCCTGCCTCAACTGTTCTGCAACTAAAAAGCGATGTTCTTCATTACAAATCAGGGAAGGTGGCAAATACTCAATATTACTTAGACGAGTGATGGTGTCCTGCAGCATCGTTGTGTCTCCGGAAAGAGAAAGAAACTGCTTCGGAAAGTGAGTGCGCGACATAGGCCAAAGTCGGCTACCAGAGCCGCCAGCCATAATAACAGGAAGAATTGTAGTCATAATAAAGTATCTAATCGTTAAAAATTGATTTGTTTAGTATCTGGTACTGCATAGCCATAGTATCCATCGACGCTCTTGCTCGGTGTTAATAAACCCACCTTTTATTGCAAATAACACATCAAATATCCAAGCAAGCTAAGTAATGATCAATAACAATTTTTTCTGTGAACTCGTGTTCGACTCTTTTTCTCGCTTCCATACACTTAAACGCCAACTCTTCACGAGAAGTAGCCAAAACTAGCATCATTGTTTCAGCCAAGCTATCAGCACTTTTCACCTGACAAAGCCAACCTGTTCTACCGTTTACAATAGACTGGCGGCATCCAGGTACATCTGTCACGATAGCAGGGCGTCCGATTGCTGCCGCTTCTAAAACTGTTTTTGGCATCCCCTCCCGGTAAGATGGGAGTACAAAAACACAACTATTCACAAGCCAAGGCTTAATATCTGCTTGCTCTCCAACCCACTCAACTACTTGCTCACGTTGCCACTGTTCAATTTCACTATCAGTAATTGCTGTTTTGTTGCTAACACCTGAAGGGCCAACCAAGATAAAATGCACATCAGGGTAAAGTTGTTTAACTTTGCGGGCTGCTGCAACGTATTCGCGAATGCCTTTATCTGCAATGAGTCTTGCAACCATCGTAAAGGTGAAAGGCCCTTTTTCAGGGAGATGATGAAAGTTAAAGTGCTCCACATCTACGCCTGAACCAGGCAATATCGTTGATTTATCGGCAATAGCCAAACCATCACTAACAAATAAATTATGATCTTCTTGATTTTGAAAAAAAACGGTTTTCCCACCATTATTTACAAAACCATATAGTTTTTTAACTAACTTAAAAATCAATTTATCATGTAAAAAAACGGTTCCTAGCCCAGAAACGTTATTCGCATAAGGGATCGATAAGAATCGACAAAGTAACCCAAAATACAAATTCATCTTAATTGTAAAATTATATACAAAGAATGGCTTTAACCTAAGCAATATTCTAAAAATATAAAATAAAGACTGTATTTCATAAATAGGATTAGTACTTTTCCCAATCATTGGAATTGCTATAAAAGAAGCACCTAAATCCTCAAGCTTCTCCGAATACGAATCTTTGGGAGCTGCACACACTACTCTAACCCCTTTTTGGATAAGGGCTATAATTGTATTTTTTCGGAAGTTATAGAGATACCATGATGTATTCGATGTCAAAAGAACACATTTACTGTCGCTCATAAAAAGCCCTGCTTGATACTAATGTCAAAAGAAAGCAATAAATACCTTTAAAAAGATACTAGTCAGATTTTACCACACTATATGGTTTGTAATTATTAAGCCAAATAACACTCAACGTTTAAAGACTAATCAAAAGTCTCTGTGCGGGATGAATAAAGTTGTAGCCATTTATGCATAGATGCATCTAAAGAAAAGGAGCTAACAATTCTTTCTCGTGCTTTTACCCCCATAAAATGGCGTTCGTCTTCATTAAGTAAAAGTGCATTTCCCAAAGCATCTGCGAGTAGCTCAGAATTTCCAGGAGGAACCAAAAAGCCTGCATCTTCAACCACTTCCTTGACTCCACCACAGTCTGTTGCTACAACTATCCGTTCACATGCCATAGCTTCAGCCACCACCAAGCCAAATCCCTCCCAAGCAGAAGACAATACGAAAATATCAGCTGCCGACATCAATCTAGAAATATCCTGTCTGATACCCAAAAAACGTACCTTATCTTCAATACCTAACAAACAGAGTTGATTCTCAAGTTCAGCTTGCAATGAACCATAACCAGCAATTACAACCTGAAAATTGTCTTTTTTTTCTACTAAGTTCTTCACTGCTGCAAAAAGATTAGGGTAATCTTTTTGTTCACTCAAACTACCCACCGCTAATATCAATTCTTGTTCTTCACTAATCCCAAGTTCACTTCGAATCTCACAGCGAGCACGTTTAGAAAATACAAAATTCGATGTAGATATACCATTATGCAAAGCAAGCATTCGTCCTGATTTTACTGCCTTTTTTTCGACGAAAGCCTCAACGGCTTCTCCACTAACATTGGTTGATATATCTGTTAGAAAATCGGTAAACCGATAGGCCAACATTCTTAATTGGCTTCCCTCATTTACGTTATGAACAGTACTTATAACTTTAGGTATTGGGGTAGTTAAACGTAGCAGACGGCAAAGAATATTAGAATGCACCATATGGCTATGGACCACATCTGGGCAAAAAGTTGTAACCAACATACGAAGCTGATAGTAAGCTTTTATCATATCCCAAGCTGATTGCACATTAAGTCCGACTAACTGAATAGTTTCATTCGATGGCTTAATTAATGCTTCTCCAGTTAAATAAACGATGACTACCTCATGTCCATTAGCAGCAAAAGAATCAGCCAAACTAGTAACAACTTTCTCTGCACCACCTACACCAAGGCCAGAGATAACATATAATATCTTCACTTTTTAACTATCCCTGTTTTAAATCTATCATTTAGACAAAGTAATAATCCAAAAGGGAGGTAAATAATCGGAGGTCTATATGATGTTTTTATCATAGGATTCTTCAACCTAAATCGCCACCAATTGATCGCAGCTCTACTCCTTAAGAGAATACGATCTAATAACTCATACTGCTTTTCATAAACATAAAGAGTTGAGTTAATACACCGAAGTCGGTTCCGCACACTCATATCGCTGAGTCCACCAGGCTGATATTCACAAATATAACCTGGATAATTGATAAATTTAGTATTTCCGAATTTTCCTAGCCAAAGAAAAAGTGGTGATTCGGCCATAAAATTTTCACCCGGATATTCAGGAAAAGAGAACCCTGTTAAAGCTGACTTGCGAAAAACATCTCCTTTATCACCTTTAATATTGGCATAAAGCCTATCCAAATAAGTACTAAGTCCATCCGTAAAGCAATCACCAATAACATTTCCTTTTTCATTTTTTCTCAACATGGATAGTGAATGAAAACTTTCAGGCATTACTTTTACATGATTATTAACTTCCTCTATGCAATCATTTTGTAACCAATCATCACTATCAACGACAAATATCCACTCTCTTTCTGCGACGTTAAAACCCAAATTCAAGGCTGTGTGCTTTCCACCGTTCTTCTTTTTCATATAACGCACAATAAAAGGAGCTTCGATACAATAACCTTCTACCAATTGCTCAGTATGATCACTGGAGCCATCATCAATCACTAGCCACTCAAAATCATAACTAGATTGTTCCATGAGTGACTGAAATAACCTTGGTAGTGTTTTTTCCCGGTTATAAGTAGGTGTAAGAATAGTAATCATTAAAATAAGGCCTTTGAGTAGGTCAGCATCAGCAGGGGATAGCTTGAAATACAGATAACTACAAAATACTGTTGCACTTTATTCAAGCATTTCGATTGTCCATTAAAATACAGCATATAGGGCATCATAAACCAAGCAAAAGAAGCAATTCGATCAGAAAATGGAATAAAACAAAGAAGGAAATAGGCACAGGCCAACAAGCAATATATTTTGATAACATCCAAATTTTCATTATCATGAAAACGTTTTTTAAGATAGATCAAAACACCTAATGGCGCTAATGTAAAAAGAGCAAAATCTAACCTGAAGCCTGATTTATAATTCAAACTCTGGAAATGGTCGCCAGAAGTAAAAGTGTCATCAAAATACTCATTGAAACCAAGACTATCTACAATACTCTGAGGGAGTATTCCATTTACAACACTGTCAACCAAACCACTCGCTGCCAGTAAAACGCAAAAAGCCAGAGCACCAACCGGCCATGACAACGGCCTATTTTTTAGCCATAGCTTCCAGACTACATAGGCAAACACCGCAATCCAGAAGGAGGAATGAAACAATGTAGCTACTATTAAAAGCGTAATGCCCTTTATTATTTTTGGGCATTCTTTATCAATAAGACAAACGAACCCCCAGAGCATAAAACCAAAACCGATACCTTGCTTAAAACCACTCCCCAAATAATTGAGATAGAAAGGATACAATAGATAAAGCATTATCAATACAGCCGAGTTGACTTTATCAAAACGTTCGCGAAAAGCTAAATACAGAGGGATAATACAAAAGGCATAAATAACTGAAAAGAAAAAGATGGAATTTACACTAATGACAGCGACCAACCAGTTCAGAAACTTAAACGCTAGCGGTGCCTCATACTCAAGCAAACCATCAAAGCTAAGCTCAGCAATATATTCTAACCCCCGCATATAACGCCACGGATCACCAACTGGCTCACGAAAAGCCAGCAAAACCCAGAGCCAGATTACGGCCAATGCTGCATAAAGAATTAGAACAGCCCCTGACATACTGTTGTCTTTTTTCGTATAAAACACCAAAAAAACAATGCAAGCTGTAGAATAAAATACGAAATTAAAGAACATATCAAGCCAATGTGCTCTGAAGTCTTTTTACAGGGAGAGGAACTTCATCTCCCTTGAGGTTTGTACTAAGCGGTGCCATCTTCGCCGCTTTTCTACCCGCATTCAATCCTCTAATTACCGCAAAGAATGGTAGTAGACTTTTATCCAAACGACTGTAAGATACACCAAGCATCAGTGCTCTAAGAATTGCTGTTGGCCAATAGATAGGTCTCAAGTGACGGAAAATCAAAATTGCTCGGTTATGACCTAAACCATACATATATTTAGGCCAATTTTTAAGTACCCGGCAACCTCCCATAGGAGCGGCTAAATGAGTCAAATGCGCAGAAGGTTCAAACCACGCCTTATAGCCTGCCTTTTCAAGTCTCAGAGCTAGTTCAGACTCTTCATATAGTGCAGCACCAACTGCTAATATTTCATCGACCCCCCCTATATCAACCAAAGCAGATTTTTGGATAGAAAAATTTCCTCCAGGAGCATGACAACACCAACCCGATTTTTTTGACGAATAATTTCTTATCGCTGTTGCAGTCCATTTATTAAATGAACCTGGCGGTGCAGAAGTGAGATTGTCTCCCTTTTTCTCGGTAATCCCGCCTGCAATTAAAACCGCCCCCCTTTCGACATGAGCCTTGTAATGGTTCTTTACTAAAGTATTCTCACAACGTATATCATCATCAATATATAAGAGAATATCCTTTTGGGCTTGCTTTAATCCAAAATTACGAGCTTGAGGCAACCCCTTGAAATTTCCTTTGAAGTAACGACATAAGATATTTGCATTAGCCATTAAAGCCAGTGCTTTGTCATTAATTTCATCTGACTGATCAACCACAATAATCTCAAAATCATCAAATTCTTGCTTTAAGATATCCGAGATAGTATCCAGCAGCACTTCTGCACGATTGATCGTTGGGATAATTACCGATACACCCTGAGGTCTATTTGAGTTAGTCATTACTTGCTTTCCAATATTGCTATTAGTTTGTTTGTATAGTGTTGCCAAGTGCATTCACTTTGTGCTCGTTCTTGTCCTTTTTTACCTTCGTCAACAAAAACTTCAGGAGTAGTAACAAGCCTCTCAAAATAAGCTTTTAAAGCGGTATGATCATCTTGCTCAATTACCCAGCCTCCACGATCTGTTTTAATTGCGTCAGGGATACCGCCCGCGCGGGTGCCAACAACTGGCAATCCAGCAGACTGAGCCTCCAGAAATACCATACCAAACCCCTCTACACCTCGTTGGCGTTTATCTTCCCGAGTACAAAGCACAAAGAGATCTGCCGCTTTATATAGTATTGGTAATGATTCATCAGCAACAAAACCTAACCAGGAGATACAATCGTCCAAGCCTAGCTCAGTAGCACTTTGTTTAAGTATATCCAGATATCGACCTTTACCAGCAATCACATAATGTAGTTTCTTTCTTTGCTCTGCAGGGAGATTAGCCAATGCTTTCAGTACTACATCATGTCCCTTATATTCATCAATTCGGGAAACACTTAGCAGAATTTTTTTTTCTTCTGGTAGTCCTATATGTTGTCGGGCCTCGGACTGCGTCAGAGTAATCTGAAAACGCTCGTAATCCACTCCTGGATTAACAACTACAGTTGTCGCATCAGGAACCTGTAGCCGAACAAGTTGTTCCGTATAACGGCTGTTACAAATTACATTGTGCGCAGACGATATCACTTTTGTTCTCAACCAACCTTTAATCCGGTAACCTACTCCCTCTGGATAGGGCATAACTTCATTGCCATGAGCTAATACATATAGATTACGGCGCCCTAGGAGCCAGGCCAAAGTTGCTTCGGGGTTCCAAACTGTGGCAATAATTGGGGTGTTTCTAGGTCGTTTTAATAGATAGTGTAGTAACGCCAACTCGCGCCAAAGTTTTTTTCTTGGTAACTCAACAGTTGGGAGCTTTGGTCTGGTCAGGCCTTGTTTAATATGGCTACCATCCAAGGTACAAACTTCGATTTGTCGCCCTTTTTTAGACAACTCGTCGGCGAAAGCCGCAGCCAAACGACCAATGCCTCCATCGTTGGGCGGGTAATCGTAGCTTAACAGGGTGATTTTATCGTTCACGCATTATCCTTACTACTTAACTCATCAAATAATCTTGCAAAGGCATCAACCTGTGAACTGGCTAAATAGCGTTTACGATAATCATTTTCTATTGCATTGTGTTCAATATTTTCTAACCAGAATCTCAAGTGGTTAGCATCTTGCTCTATACTTTCACGTTCAAGGAAGAAACCAAGTCCTGCACGAGATAATTCTTTTTTAGCTTCGCTGCAATATGGCACATCAGCGACCACCGGCACCCCAAGTGCTATATAATCAACCATCTTTGCAAAGTTATTCCACCATTGGCGATTACTGCCCATAGCTAAAATACAAGCTTTGGACGATTTTAATATTATATAAAGTTCGTTTTGTGGTAAGTGATCAATAAAGTTAACAGGTACTGACCAATTTTTAATGTTTGATGTAATTTTTTCAACTATAGGCCGATTAATTTCCTCCCTACCGATAAACGTTAATTGAACGTTACAATCGATATAGAGCTCTTGGATAACATTAAAAACATAATCGCTCTGTTCCTTCATTACTTCACCTGCGAAAATAATATGGTTAGAGTACTCAACTATGTTTTTTTTTGGCTCAGGAAGATAAGCATCATCAACTCCAGTTGGTATAAATGCAAATTTATTATTATCAAGGCCATAAAGATCTGAATAAATTGAATTATACGTCTCCGCAAGACCGCTAACTTTATCAGCCTTAGCGATTGTTTTACTCAACAAACGATCTTGAATTTTAGAACCTAAATAGTTATTTACACCATGTTTATTCCCATAACCGCAAGGATCGCGAAAATCAGCCAACCACTTAAGGTTAAAATTTTCTTTTAAACGAGCTGCCATCCCCAAGTGACTGTATGGATTTGCGGTGGTATACATCAGCTTAATATCATACTCTTTGACTAATGCTTCTGCTGTTTTTTTTGATGCTAACGACCAAGTCCAGTGTGCATCTGGAATATTATAAAGAAATTGGGTAAGCGTTGAATAAATTGATGATAGCGCCTTCCTAATAGGATTTATTTTTTCTGACATACCAGCAATAGAGAGCTCTGATCTATGCGCCGAAGTACTTTTTGTATTTTTAAAAGTACGATCACGTCCTCCTAGTGCCATCCTCAATCCGCGCATACTGGGCTCGATATACCGAGTACGAACGATTTCAACACAGTCTGGCAACTCTTTTAGCAGATCTGAATTCTCGTTGTAAAGGTAATTAATATCTGTCGTCAGTACTATTGGCCTATAGCCATGCTCAGGAAGATATTTTACCAATTTGTGAACCCGGAACATGGCTGCATGGGTCTGTGGCGCGAAATAAGGGGTAATAATTAATACAGGCGTTAATTGACATTCGTTCACGAAAGTACTTTCTCTTGATTAAAGGTTATTGTAATAATTAATATTGTTTTGGACAAAATCATCAAAGCTAAAATATTCGTTAATCTTTCTTTGCCCTGCCTGACCCACTTTTTCTCTGGTTTCTTCACTGGCAGCAGCTAAATTTAATGCGTTTAATACAGTTGCAGTATCTTGTGGATCACAAAGCCAACCATCAATACCATGCTTTACTAACTCTGGACCACTGGACATCGATGAGACTATAGTTGGTAACCCAGCCGCCATAGCTTCCATCGGAGCAAGCGCAAAGGCTTCAGAAAAAGACGGCAGTACACAAAAGTCATATTCTTTTAGAGAACTCACAAGCTCCTCATTTGGCATGTGTTCAATAAAATTCACACTAACGGACGCATCACCCAACAGTTTCTGCATTCTAATTTTATTTGATTTACCACCTTCCTTCGCATCTTTACCAATAACGGTAAGCGTCCAATCCGGATTATTAGATTGAAACTGTTTCCAAGCGAAAGCCAATGGATAAATGCCTTTTTTTTCTACAAGTGTACCGAAGTAGATAGCTTTTTTTCGGGTGCTATAATCCTGCTTGATATGCTGGGTAAAACGAGTTACATCAACGGAGTTGTAGATAACATCTGGCAGAACTTTCAGTGAAAACAAATCCCTCGTTACCTCAGCGGTATATCGACTGACAGATACAACTTTGTGAGATGTCTTCAGTTGCCTAGCTTCACAAAACTTAACCACGTTCGAAGCCTCAACATTGCGCTCTGCAGAAAAATAGGTATGACTACCATGTAAACGAGTAAGCATATGTTTAGCAACCTTAGGCACAAACGCTAAAGTCGCTTCAAAATCCGGACACTCTATAATATCGATATTTTTCTTTATCGACAGTTGTTTTAGCGTTTTATAAAGGTTATACCTATCATTAAATAGCCCTAGACGACCGCCTTTTGCCGGAAGACGAATTACCTTTACCCCATTAATTTTTTCATGTTTTTCTTCAATACAATCTTGATATAAGCCAACGACAGTAATCTTATTACCTTTTGTCGCTAAACTTTCGGCCAGTTTTTGGGTGAAGATACCAATTCCACCAGTTGCTGATGGCGGATATTCATTACAGATATAAACAATATTCAACATTTTACTTGACTTGATTTTTTGATAGAAGAACTAAATTTAACAATCTTCTTGTTTAATGGCTTTTCATAGAAAATATAAATCAGGTGTGAGATCACAATCATTATGATCAACATCAAAAATGGTACTACTGCAGAAAGGTAGCCTTCCATGTTTAATGATTTTGCAATCTTCAGGTTTAAATCCACACCAATGTTCTGATGAAGTAAATACAAGCTATATGAACAAACACCAATAGATGTTAACCAGTTCTGTGAAAATATTTTTTGACAAAAAGTAAACTTATTCAACACAAAGAAAGTATTAGTAACCAAAATCAGAACAATTAAATCCGTCATTATAAATCCACCTATTTTTGTCATAAAAAAGAAAAGGGCACTAGATAATATATAAAATCGTGCCAATTTTCTTTTATCAACATGGTAGAAATAAAACCCCATCCCCAATACAAACCAATATAAGTGTTCTGTAAAAAACATCATATGAATAATAAACTGAGAACGTTTATCAACAAGAACTAAACTTAAAACATAAGCTATTAAACAAAAAATAAGAAATGATTGTTCAAACTTTTTAGTAAAAAAGTAAATTACTGCAGCCCAAAAATAGAACCTAACTTCAACAAATAGAGACCAATATGCCCCATCAATCCAGCCAAATTTTATACCATGAATCAACTTGTTAAAAAAGTAAGGTTCTATAAATGTCAGGGTTGGAATAAATCTCCATATGGATGTTTCGAAAACTCCATCAAAAATACTCAGATAAACAAAGGTACATATTGAACAAAGTAGCATAGGAGGCCATAACCTAGCGAATCTTCGTATTACAAACTCTTTTATGCTATTACAATTATACAACGTTAACGCAATAACAAACCCTGAAATTGTAAAAAAAAGATGTACGCCATAATAGCCAAAATCAACCAACCTAAAAAAAATAAAGTCATTTAAAGGAGGAAAGGCATAAAAGTTATCACTTTCGAAGCGCGAAAAATAGTGATAGAGAACAACACATAATACAGCTACTCCTCTCAGACCATCCAGATAACCAAGGCGACCTCGTGTAGAACTACTAGCTACCATGGTTAACTACCTCTTTTCTTCAACATAGGCAGACATTCTTCCTTGATAAATTCACGCATAAAGATTAAAGCCAGTAGAGCATAACTAAAGACACCAATGGCAATTTTCAAAGCAAGCTTTAGCCTCCAGGTCAATTCTATCGAAGTCATCAAATGATCCATACTTTTGACAGATACAGCCATACAAACTAGGCATATAAAAACAGGAAAAATAGAATTTAACGATCGATAAAGAGAAATTCCAGCTACTTTGTGAGCCAACCACATTGCCGGAAAAAATATAACCACACCCATTACCAAACCATAGCCTTTCGCAATCCCTAATGCCCCTCCCGGCAACGCTATAAAAAAAGTAACTACAAGTACCAAACCGCTTGTCACAGTCAACCTAAGGTATGCCTTCGCTTTCCCAGCAGCAGTGAAAAGCCAACCTGTAGTGTTATAAAGAGGCTGTGTCACACTAGCAATACTTAACCAGATCAACATAGGTACCACTGCTTGCCATTTATCCCCATAGACAAGTTGGACCATTTCATCTGCAGTTAACGCCAGCCCCAACGCCATTGGACAGCCAATAAAAGCGATCATTCGGAGAGCTCGCCGATAGGCACTACCAAAGCGTTCGATATCGTTTTGCAAAGCAGATAGTGATGGTACCATTAGGTTGGTTAATACTCCCGTTGCCAACATACTTGGTAACAGCATTAAAAAGTAGGCCCTATTGTAATAACCTAATTCTTCAATTCCCCAGTATTTTCCTACCAAGACGCTGTCTAAATTACGGGCTAAATAAATCAACAAGCCATTCACTGCCAAAAGACCACCAAAACTGACCAAATCCTGAGTTCCAATCCCTCTTTTTGGGGCGAATAATTGAATTCGACTAATTGGTATAGATAGTAGTGCCCTTGTTCCTTGGTTTACTAAGCTTTGTATTACCAAGGCCCAATAACCAACGCCATAGATAGCCGCAAGCAACGCCGAGGTAGCGCCAGCTAACATCGCACAAACTTCCACTTGCGCAACAGATTTATAGTTCATGCTGCGATTCAGTAGAGCGATCGGTTGTGCAGACAGTCCGCTAAGAAAGAAACCAGCTCCCAGCGCAATGGTTATTCCCACCAACTCAGATTGGTTATAGAAATCAGCGACACTTTGTGCTCCAAAAGCACATATAAGCCAGAGAACACTGCCAACACACGTGTTAATCCAAAACAGATTGCTAACCTGAAAATTACTTAATTCCTTCCTTTGTATAGTTGCCCAGCTCAGCCCCATATCAGAAAAAACTTGCAACAAAGCTGTTAAAGTCGCAACCATTCCAACTAACCCAAAATCTCCGGGACTAAGCAACCTTGCTAGCACTGCCGTTGTACCCAAACTCAGAACATTACGAGCAATAATTTGTAGTGCGGTCCATTTCACTCCTTTTCGAGCACGGTTACCAACCTCAGATTTGTCTACCTGGGTTACCTGACTTTCTTCAACTGAAGCTGCCGACTGATTTGAAACTGTCATCGTTTTCTCAACCTAAGGTTGCAGCATACCAAGGCATAGACTGCCCTATGCCATCATAAATTCGGTAGCTTGGTGTATACCCCAATTTTTGTTGTGCTTTGCTAATATCCGCCTGAGAATGACGTACATCACCGACACGAAAATCCTGGTAGATAGGTTGACGATCATAAACAACGCTACAGTCAGCAAGGGAAACTTTCAACGCATCGAACAAAGTATTGAGACTAGTTCTATCACCAACAGCTACGTTGTAAATCTCGTCTTTATGGTCTTCATCAGCAGTTGCTGCTAATAGGTTCATTTGAACAACATTGTCGATGTAACAAAAATCTCGGCTTGTCTCACCATCACCATTAATGTAGACATCTGCACCATTAATCATTGCAGCGGTCCATTTAGGAATTACCGCTGCGTAAGCGCCGTTTGGATCTTGTCTTCGACCAAATACGTTAAAGTAACGAAGACCGATGGTCTTAAAGCCATAAGTGCGTGCGTATACACCTGCATACAACTCGTTTACGTATTTGGTGACAGCATAAGGAGAAAGCGGATTACCAATATTTTCTTCTATTTTTGGCAATGCTGGGTGGTCACCGTATGTTGAGCTACTCGCTGCATAGGTAAAACTGCTTACCCCCTCTTCTTTTGCAGCATCAAGCATATTTAAAAAGCCGGTGATATTCGCGGCATTTGTTGTTAGTGGGTCAGCGATAGAGCGAGGCACAGAACCTAGTGCGGCTTCGTGTAATACGTAGTCAACGCCTTTTACTGCTTGTTGGCACGTTTTCGGTTCGCGAATATCACCTTCAATAAAGGCAAAACGATCCCACTGAGCTTCTGTTACTAAGCTTTGGACTTCATCTAAGTTGTGTTGGTGCCCAGTTGCGAAGTTATCTAGGCCGACTACAGTTTGATTCAGCTTAAGTAGTTTTTCGAGCAGATTTGAGCCAATAAAGCCCGCAACCCCCGTTACCAACCACGTTTTTGGTGATTCAAGTAACTCTTCTTGGATTTGTTCGTATTTGGTCATTGTGTTTTCCGTGGTGGGGAATTAGTGACATTCGGTGGGGCTGGGTGAACTGTGATGGTAGATTCTGAATCACGCTCGTTCCTCGCTGTTCAGAATGACGATCTTTAAGCTCGCAGTGTTAAAACACTCGTTTCCCACCATGACAAAGTTAAGGAGTCCAACTATTTGTCTCCTTAACTTTTATCTTTACCTTAGATTAAAGACGCATATCTACGCATTCTTTGTCCAGGACGTATTTTAGGTCGTATAGCACGTGTTCTGGTTTGCCTAGTGTACGAATTTTATCGACACCCAGTTGTTTAAACTCGTTGTGAGATACCGCCATGATGATCGCATCGTAGTGGCCTTGCTTTTCTTTTTCACAAAGTGTTAAACCATATTCATGCTGAGCTTCGTCATTTGAACACCAAGGGTCCATGACATCGACATTGATGTTGTACTCTTTCAACTCAGAAATGATGTCGACGACTTTGGTATTACGCAGATCTGGGCAGTTTTCTTTAAACGTTAGACCCATAACAAGCACATTCGCGCCTTCTACGTGAATACGCATTTTCAGCATTTTCTTCACAAGTTGAGAAACAACGTATTGGCCCATGCCATCATTTAATCGACGACCCGCCAAGATCATTTCAGGGTGGTAGCCCACCGTTTGTGCTTTATGTGTTAGGTAGTATGGGTCAACGCCAATACAGTGGCCACCTACCAAGCCTGGACGGAATGGTAGAAAGTTCCATTTAGTACCAGCAGCTTCCAGTACTTCTAAAGTATCGATATCAAGCTTGTTGAAAATGATGGATAGCTCGTTGATCAAGGCTATGTTCACATCGCGCTGGGTGTTTTCGATGACTTTTGCTGCCTCTGCTACTTTAATTGTCGATGCTTTGTGTGTGCCAGCAGTGATGATTGATTTGTATAGTTGGTCGACAAATTCTGCGACTTCAGGTGTCGAGCCACTGGTGACTTTAAGGATGTTGGTTACACGGTGCTCTTTATCACCTGGGTTGATTCGCTCGGGTGAGTAACCAGCGAAAAAGTCTTGGTTAAATTTAAGACCAGAAACACGCTCAACAACCGGAATACAGTCTTCTTCTGTTGCCCCAGGGTATACGGTTGATTCATAGATGATGACATCACCTTGGCTAACAACGCTACCTAAAGCTTCAGACGCTTTGATTAGTGGCGTCAAATCTGGCTGTTTATGCTCATCAATCGGAGTAGGAACGGTAACAATGTAAACATTGCACTGTTTTAATTCTTGAAGGGACGATGTGTAAGAAAGGTATTTTGCTTCTGCTAATTCATTGTCACTACATTCTAGTGTGCTATCACGGCCAGCAGAGAGTTCATCGATACGTGATTGGTTGATATCAAAACCAATAGTTGGCGATTTTTTGCCAAATTCTACCGCAAGCGGTAATCCCACATAGCCCAGACCAATAATGCCAATTTTAGTTTTTTTAGTTAACACTTTATTATCCTTATTGATAAAAACTTCTAAACCATTCAACAAACTCACTCACACCTTCTCGTACATCAACTTTAGGCTTATACCCAGTAGCTTCATACAATGCTGTTGTATCAGCATATGTTTGATAAACATCACCAGGCTGCATAGGCATAAAGTTTTTCTTCGCTTCAATTCCTAAAGATTCTTCTAGTGCTTGAATGTAATCCATTAGTCTGACAGGTTGACCATTACCAATGTTGTAAACACGGTATGGTGCAGAGCTAGTTGCCGGGGAACCATCTTCAACAGTCCAATCTTGGTTCACTTCTGGGATTACATTTTGGATGCGAATGATGCCTTCCACGATGTCATCGATATAAGTGAAATCACGACGCATGTCGCCGTTGTTATAAATATCGATGGTTTCGCCTTTCACGATTTTATGGGTGAATTTGAGTAGCGCCATATCTGGACGCCCCCATGGACCATACACTGTGAAAAAACGTAATCCTGTTGTTGGGATATCGTAAAGGTGGGAATAGGTATGTGCCATCAACTCATTAGACTTTTTGGTTGCGGCATAAAGAGAGATAGGATGGTCTACTGAATCATCGGTACTAAAAGGTACTTTTCCATTTAGACCATAAACAGAGCTGGAGGAAGCATAAACGAGGTGTTTCACTTTATTGTGGCGACACCCTTCTAAAATATTCAGGTGCCCAACTAAATTGCTGTCTGCATAAGCAAGCGGATTATCCAAAGAGTAACGTACACCGGCCTGCGCTGCTAAGTGGATAACGCGATCAAATTGCTCACTGGCAAATAGCTCTGGGATCACCACTCGGTCGGCAATATCCAGTTTGATAAACTTAAATAGTGGATGTGCGATTCGCTCTAAACGAGCGTACTTTAAGTTAATGTCGTAATAATCGTTAATATTATCAATGCCAACGACATCGTGCCCCATATTTGTAAGGCGTTCGACAACCGCACTACCAATGAAACCAGCAGCGCCTGTTACTAAGTATTTCATATTATGTTCCTAGACAACCTAGTGCCCCTAGACGTAAAAGGCCTATAACGGTTTATATTTATCAACACGAGACATATACAGAAAAACGTACTGGCGTTATCAAACTGAGTGTTAGTAGCCTGTGTTTTTCGTATTATTTTTCTTGTCTGTATTTTTATTACTTACTGAATAGAAGCGTTTTATGAGCGGTATTTAAAGAATTCTTCATCTTAAATTGTGAAGTTTTTCTATATTTCATCTCTGACTTCGGATTAATCTGAGACAGTTTTTATTCATTTTCAGACAGTTATTTCTCACTAACTGTCTGTAATTGCTTGATTTAGCCTATTTTTACTACCCTGCCCCAATAGGCCCTATTTCCTTTTTTATCTTAAATATATTTCAAACTTTTAAGTGTTATTACTTGAGTATTCATAGTTGTAATACCCATAGCCGTAAGAGCTTGAGGCTTTTTTCTCGATCGCGTTAAAGATCACGCCTTTTACCTCGATGCCTGACTGCTGGAATCGGCTGCGCGCGACATCAATTTCTTTCGCTGTATTTTGACCAAATCGGGCGACCATTAGGGTAGTGCCAGCAAAAGCGCCCACAATACTTGGGTCCGTCACGGCAAGTACAGGTGGCGTATCGATAATCACCAAGTCATAGTTTTGGGAAGCCCATTCCACTAACTCTTTCAATCGTGGGTGCATTAACAGCTCTGAAGGGTTTGGAGGTAGTTGACCACGTGTAATGACGTCTAAGTTCTCAACTTGGGAGGATTTTACTGCCTGGTTGGTATCAATCCTACCACTTAATAAATCCGACAGGCCGTTATCTGCACTTACCCCAAACGAGTGTTGCAGGTGCCCCTTTCGCATATCAGCATCTATGAGTAATACTTTTTGACCAGTTTTTGCTGTAACTGCTGCAAAGTTGGTAGAAATAAATGACTTACCAATGTTTGGAGCAGGGCCAGAGATCATCAGTACGTTGTTTTTCGCTTCCATCATCGCAAAGTGGAGACTAGTGCGTAAGCCACGTAGTGCTTCAACAGAAAGGTCCGCAGGGTTAACTTCTGCCAATAACAGTTGTTCCTTGTTTTGCTTTTTACGCTTCACCTTATTAGCTATTTCAAGTTGCAGCACCGATTTGGGTACACTGGCGTATACCGCTAACCCGATGGCTTCAATCTCGTCCGGAGATTCCACACCTTTATGAAGCGCGGCTTTTAAGAGTGCGAATGAAACACTTATTATGCCACCGAGCAAGGTTGCCAAAATAACGATTGACGACTTTTTCGGCTTCACGGGTGCGGCATAAGCTTGTGCGGTATCAAGAATGCGAACATTACCCACTGTACCGGCTTTAATAATGCTCAACTCCTGAACTTTGTTAAGCAGTTGGATATAAATTTGTTGGTTTACCTCAACATCTCGTGTCATGCGCAGCACTTCGCGCTGAGTTTTTGGTAGCTTTTGGATTTGTTTGTTTAGTCGTTCTTTCTCGTTTAACAGTGTGGCACGTTTGTCAAGTAGCGACTTATAGGCTGGGTGATCTTTAGTAAAGCGCTGGCTAATTTCGCTCTCTTTGAATGTCAGTTCGTTCAACTGAGCTTCAAGTTCGACCAGCACACTCAACGTCGACTTAGCTTCTAACCCTAGGTCAATAGAGTCGTTTGCCTGGCGGTATTGATTGAGCGCATCTTCTGCTGCCGTTAAACTACTTTTAATATCAGGCAGTTGATTTTTCAGGAAAACCAAACTTTTTTCTGCCTCTGCAGATTGTCGCTCTACATTTTGTAAAAAGTAAGTTTGGCTAATATGATTGAGGATATTAGTAATTTGGGTACGGTTTTCACCCACAAAGCTCAATTGCAATATTCCAGTCTGTCTACCGCGCTCACTAATTGATAGGCTTCCCATAAGCCACCCAATCGCATTCATACGACTTCGCTTACCAATATTAAATTCCTGCCCGGTTTTAGCATGAATGGCAGTAATAAAAAGTTCATAACCATTGTTCTTAGCTAACTTACCAGCTTCTCCCTCTAGGACTACCTGCTCATTGTCACGAAGTAATTGATAAGTCTGCTTCTCCGTATCCACCACTACTAAACGATGCGTTGAGCCCTTAGCAAAATCAGGGATCACATAACGGCTAAGCGTAATTTGATTTACTTCACCCGATATACGCGCCAAGCCTTTACCTATAACAGGAAAATAATCAGGCGTAACGACGGTGGTTAAATTAAATTTATCAGCCGTATCGCCTAAGATCATACGCGATTTGATGATCTCTATTTCTGTCGAGGCAGAAGATTCCTGGGAGAAAAGCTCGCCCATGTCTCCGACCAGAGAGCCAACTCCTCCGGAGTTTTTTGACTCTATTTGCAGCAGCGCATCCGCTTTATAAATCGGAGTAGACAGCAGTGCGACAGCTACTCCTCCGATCGCAAATAAAAAGGTGGTAAATAAAATGGTCCATTTCGCATCTAACAAGATGCCAAACAGCTTACCAAAGTCCACTACGTTGGAAGCGGCTTCAACAGAAGATCGTTGTTGTGGTGTTGTCATAATAAATGCTGGTTCTTATTTTAAGATAATCACCCTGTATAGGGGGGTAATTCGATGGTTAACCATAATGGAGTTTATTAAGTGAGATAAGCTTTATTTCAACTTTGCTGCCCAAGAGTGAGCAGATTCTTCAATAAGCTTGTAAGCATGATCGAACGCCTCTCTGCTCTGCCGATAAGGATCTGGAATGTCAGTTTGCCCAATCCATTGACCAAATAGCATGGTTTTCCCTCGGGCTTCAGGCGCAATCTCAGTCAATGCCTCTTTATGCCCTTTCTCCATCACAAGGATGAGATCATATTGAGTGCACAATTCCGAGGTGAGCTGCTTAGCTTGATGCTCTGCTAAATCTACACCATGTTCCGCAGCCACTTGCTGGGCCATAGAATCCGCAGGCTTACCAACTAAGCCGCTTTTTAGAGCAGCAATACCTGAAGAGCCTACCGTTTTATTCGGTAATAGTTTTTTGAGAATCGCTTCACCTGTTGGAGAACGGCAAATGTTTCCGACACACACGATTAAGATTTTGTTAAACATGAATCACGCCTATAGTGAAAAAAGGTCTACGCTCTATGGCCAATTTCGAACTCGTAATACCCCTTCCGTCAGCTCATTAAAGCCTGAGATTGTTGGGATAAGCTGAGAGACAACACGGTTCCAGCGCGTAATTGGTGCTGCAGTTACGTAAACCACATCATAAGGCTTGAGATTAAATTCCGTTCCGACCACAAGTGCAGACGCGTCTTGAATGTCTAACTGGTAAATATCTGCCATACGTTCTGACTTGTTGTCGGAAGTGCGTATCACAAACACACCTGTCGCATCAGCAGAAAGCTGGTTAATTCCTCCGACATTACTCAATGCTTCGGTCAAGCTCATTCCTGCACGGTCAATTTTAAGTAGTTGGGGATTATTTACTTCGCCCATGACAAAGACTTTTTGCCCATCGTTGCGCGGCACATGAATAATATCACCGGCCTCTAACAAACGATTTTGGGTTAAATCACCACGTTGCATTAAGGCATAAAGAGAGATTGGTTGCTCTTCACCGTTTCGCGTTAAGGTAACATTTCGCCAGTCAGCGTTTTCTGCTAGACCGCCAGCGCGGTTCACTGCGTCTAATATCGTTAGTGGGATATTGGTTATAGACTGTTGACCCGGCTGGCCGACTTCACCTGTCACATAAGCTTTTTTAGAGCGAAACGCCGCGACGTTAACATCTACTTGAGGGCTCTCAATATACTTCGCGAGGCGAGCAGCAATATCAGCACGAATCTCGCGTACCGTCTTTCCTGCCACTTTAACTACGCCAATATAAGGATAGAAGATGGTGCCATCAGCATGTACCCAGTTACCAGCCTCTGAAGCGCTTCGGTAAGAGCCCGCAGGAATGGTTAGCTCTGGGTGGTCCCAGATTGTCACATTAAGGATGTCACCCGCTCCTACTCGATATTCGTATTGGGCAATCTGTTGATCAAGCTCAGAGTTGGCTTTAGAAGAAAAGTTGGTCATTCCACCGTAGGTAGCGACTGTTTTAGCATTGAGCGTATGCAGATTAACGACTTCGGAAATGTCATCCTTCTGATTAGCCTCAATAAGAGTTACAACGTTTTCACTATTTGGAGATAGGTGTGAGCCCGGCAAGGTACAGCCGACTAACAAGGTGGGTGCTAGCATCACTAGCAAAAATTTTGATTTCAGTTCCATGTAAGCCAAATCATCAAGAGTTGAAGAGTATCAGTAGGTGATCTTACAGAAAATACACCAACATCAGCTATAGTTAAGTAAAGGCACGGCTGAGCACCATCTAAAGCTTTGAAACTCATAGAAAAGAGTCGTCAGAACAAGCCATAAGTAATAGGGTTTAAATGAAGGAAGTAGTTTGCTTTGACTTAACCAAAAAATTTACCGAGAATTCACATTAATTGATATTTTTCAAAATAATGTCAAAACTCTGGGGGTCAGCTTGTTTACACGAGCTCCATGTGTAAATATTCAGCTGGTAAAGCATCTTCGAGACGCTACCGCCCATTGGCTGTACGCAAACCACATAGCGCTAAACTCACCAACAATATCAAAGTTGGGTTTGAGTCTTACTGACGTTTCTGTTTTTAAGACGCTGAAAAATAGCGCCTATTTCTTATAGTTTTCAAGCGCAAACATTATCCATATTCAGCTCAAGATCACAACACCTTTTCTAACTCGTATAGAAATGTGGATCCTAGTTCCACTCTTAAAATGAGATATAAATTGGTATTTAGGGATTTGTATATGGGTAAGGCACTTAGAGCCACCTCCATGATATCGAGCACTATCCAAACCATATCTAGTCTACCTAGATTAAACTTTTAACTGATAAAGTATTTCAATTGCGATTAATTCCTATCATTTGTATTTAAATTTGAATTTGTGTAGCTGATTAGCCAGCTTGTCTTGCTATTGTCTCTCCTTCATCTACTCTAAGATTTATTGTGTTGAGTCGATGATGTGAACCATAAGTTGTTGTAGGATGGATATCGCCTCAAAAACTTTAGAAAAGAAGTACTATTTTAAGGTTGAAAAGTGTGCCTTAAACGATTAAAACAGAATTGATATGATGTACAATTACTACAATAAATAAACTAAAATTTGTTGTTTACGTTACTAAGCTTGGCTAACCAACTAATAAATAATTATTAATATGACCGATACGATCAGCGATACAATTCAGAAAAGAGATGCGTTGGAGTTACCAGCGAACGATTCTATCGAAGCAAATGCTAATTTTTCGAGTACAACCTCTAAGCATCTGGAATCATGTATTTACATCTACTGCCCTAAACCAGATGAGGATAAGATCGCTAGGGTCTTAAAACGACACCCAGAATTAAATGCTCAAGTAAACAATTACACTATCAGGGACTTTAAAAGTAAGACTCTTTGTCACTTCAAAAGCTCACATTTAACCCAAGAGCAGCAAGCATTTTTAGTTGCAGCGACGGAGCTTGGGGCATGGGTTGAGCCTCTAGTTAGTTACTTAGATTCTTCCTTAGGCTATACGGAAACAGAACTCCTACATAGCGGCTATTTCTTACACCAAAAAGCTTTTTCTATCCTTTCTAACCGTAAGAACAGTTGGCAAAAGCGAGCAATCGATCTCCTGTTTGTATTCATGCTTGCTTGGATTGCTATTCCTATAGGTCTAATTACAGCATTACTCATTAAATTAGAATCACCAGGGCCTGTTTTCTTTAAGCAACGCCGTACTGGTCAGTACAATGAAGAGTTTGAAGTTATTAAGTTTCGCTCGATGCGCAACGATGCAGAAAAGAATGGTGCCCAATGGGCGACTAAGAATGACGCTCGTGTAACGAAAGTCGGCAACTTTATTCGTAAAACTCGAATTGACGAGCTTCCTCAGCTAATCAATGTATTGAAAGGCGAGATGTCGATGGTAGGTCCTCGTCCAGAACGCGAAGTTTTCATTTCTGAACTAGAAAAGGAAATTCCATACTATCGTTTTCGTCATGCGGTTAAGCCTGGGGTGACAGGCCTTGCTCAAGTAAAATACCCTTACGGCGCATCTTTAGAAGATGCAGTTTGGAAGCATAAATACGATATTTTTTACATCAAGCACCAGAACTGGAAGATGGAAATCAAGATTCTGTTTCTAACCGTGAAAACAGTTTTGTTTGGGATGGGTCGTTAAGAATTTACATTCAAACAATAAAAAAGAGCAGCAACCATTGGTTACTGCTCTTTTTTATGTTAGGACACTTATGTTCCAAAACTAACGTTTCGATCGATGCTTCATCGTCCCTTTTACTGCATAAACTGCAAATGTGAATAGACTTTTAGGCAAGCTTAACCCCACTACATCTCTATAGAATCGCCACTGGTATGACAATACGGTAAGTTTATTTGCCGTCATCCCAGTATCCATTCTGTATTTAGCTAATGGCTTGGGAAGACAATATGCTTTAGGTGTGTCTTTCAATATATCTAACCATAACCCCATATCTTGACGCTTGCGAATTAATGGCATGTAGCGTTTGCCAAGAGACTTCGTGTCATAAACTGCTGTCAAACATCCAATAACATTGCTATATATAAGTTTATTGTAAGTTATATACTCGGGTGCAGTTACAACATTTAATTCTCCAGTACCATTAAACCGGGTATAGTGAGTGTAAGTTAGTGGGTATCCATTTTCTATCATGAATGGAATTTGCTCTGAAAGTTTATTTTCCATCCATAAGTCATCAGAATCTAGAAATGCAATAAAGCGACCTTTTGCTTTTTTTATTGCAAAATTTCGGCTCGCTCCTGCACCCAGATTTTCTTTATTCTGATATACATGAATATTGTCGTACTTATCAGCATATGTTTGAATTACCTTCCAAGTATTATCAGTAGATCTGTCATCTACTATTATAAGTTCCCAGTTTTTATATGTTTGAGATCGTACACTTTGAATACTTTCAGATACCGTCTTTTCTGAATTATATGTTGGCATCACAATTGAGACTAAACTATCATTATTATCACTAACCAACTTCATCTCCACAATAACATCCAATAAAAGCTGAAACCTAACTAAATTTAACAGAATGTTCGAACTAAAACACCATTGCAATTTAATGTGTATTCTTTTAGAACGGCAGGAACTATTACAGATTCACCTTTACTAATAACAATTTCACCATTAAACCATGAAATACTAATTCTTCCCTCAATACAAAGTAGAATCTCCGGAGTTCTAACAATTACAACGTGGGTAGAGTAGTGGTAAATGTCAACTTTAAAATCGTCTACAGGTATATTGAAACTTACATGCCCTTCTTTTACCTCTCCTTTTAACAAAAGGTCGTTGGCTTTTATAGATTCAAAATTTGTATTGGCAATTAATTCCGGAACATCAATATACTTGGGTGTTAGACCTGCTCTAAGCACATTATCAGAATTAGCCATCACTTCAACTCCAACACCTTTCAAGTAAGCATGTGGAGTTTCGGCGTATAAAAACATAGCCTCACCAGGCTGAAGTTCAATCACATTAAGAAAAAGAGGAGAAAACAACCCTACATCATCTGGGTACAGCTTTGCCAAATTTGAAATCAGTCGAAATTCACTATTGAACTGTTCCTGTGATTCCTTACAGGTTTTAAAGCTTATAAGTTCACTAACAGCGTTACTTTTTTGTAAACCTTCTAACATTAATATTGATGTAAACAGTTGCTGTAGCGTTTCCTTATTTGGCTTCGACAAAAAAGGAGTTATTAATTCATCTATCGAAGGTAATTTTACTGATGAAAATAGCTTATGAATCACTTCAATTTCCCGGAAACCATTCATTGCTTGATAAGGTGTCAATGCATAAACCAATTCTGGTTTATGATTAGCATCTTTATAGTTTCTCTCCGGAGCATCTATCGCAATACCCTGAGAATTTTCTTTCTCAAAGCCTTTCTGCGCAGCCGCTTTGCTTGGGTGAACCTGGATCGATAGCGGTTCACTAGCAGCCAATACTTTAACCAAAAATGGCAATTTCCCTTCAAACTCTTTGCTTTTATCTCCTAACCATTGGGTAGGGTTAGAGACAATACAGTCAACCAATGAGCACTTTTTTCCACTAACATTAAGTTCAGAACTACCATTTGGGTGAGCTCCCATCCATATCTCAGCTTGTGGCTTGTTTTCAGGATTAGGGATTTTAAATAAATCAGAGAATGCTTTTTTACAGCCCCACTGAAAGTTTTTAATAGGATTATTTAACTTATATATCATTTATATTATCAGTATCACACACTCTAAGTTTAGAATTAAATGCTTGATCTTATGATCCAGAATAATTTATAGATCAGTAAGTTTAATCATCTTTAGCCTCTCTAAAATATGCTTAACAACGTAGTTAGCCTTATCTATAGAATCTGATTCTACATAGCATCTAAGCTCAGGAGCATTACCTGACGGTCGTAAGTGAATAATTTCATCGCTACTCAGCGTTATTCTTAAACCATCCGTTGTATCCAGTTCCGCGACATTACTCCCTAAATAATCAAGTTGTTTGAGCAAAAGGTCAGGTTGTGTTGTAGCCTTTTTTATTAACTCTCGGCTTTTTTCTGTCGCGTAATTTTGGATACGATCACTACTCGTGTAACGTTTTGGCAATTCTTTGACCAAACTGGAAATCGATGTCCCCTTCGAATACTCCAATAACATTAATGCAGGTAATACAGCATCGCGAGTAGGGAGAGCTTTTAAAGCCTTACCATTAACCTTGATATCAGATCCTAATAGAAACCCACCATTAGCCTCAAAACCCGCAAATGTATTATAGTTTTCTGATAATGAATCAAACTCAGCAATAACATAAGGGGAACCAATTTTTGTCTTTGAAACAGCTTTGAATGTAGGGGAGTTAGCAATTATCGTATTGCAACTTACTGGGATTGCTAACGCCTCGACTTGCATCGCCTCAGCACAAAGCAGCCCTAAAATATCGCCACGTAGCCATTCACCACTTTCATCAGCTACCAACGGTCTATCACCGTCACCATCGGTCGAGAAGATAAAATCAAGCTCATACTTTTCAGACCAATCGCGAGCTTTAATTTTGTCGGATTCAGCCACAGCTTCAGTATCAATTGGAACAAAACCATCAGTTCTTTCTAATGAAATAACCTCTGCGCCCAAAGCTTCGAACAAGCCTTGATACAAATCGCGACCTGCACTTGAATGCTCATATATACCTATGCGCTTGCCTTGAAGCATATTAGCGTCAAATAGACTTGTGTAACGTTGTACGTACTGCCGAGCTGCTTTAGGATCCACAAGAAGCTCTAGTAAATTCATTTTGCTATCAAAGCTTACTCTAGCATTTAAAATTGATTGCTCATCAACTTTGGTAATTTCACCATCCGGACGATAGAATTTCAGGCCATTTCTATCAAAAGGAATATGACTACCTGTGACCATAATGCAAGGGATATCATCCTGCATTGCAGAGTAGGCCAGTGCAGGAGTTGGGATCACGCCATAGTAGATAGTTTCAAAACCACAAGATTCTATTGCAGCGATACAAGCCTTCGCCATCTCAGGACTACTTGGACGGTTATCAATCGCGATTGCCACTCGCTTAAACTCAAACCGACCCGATAGGCTGTCAAGAAAAGCATGCGCAAAAGCTGAACACACTTCAGGAGTAAACTGCGTAACCAGTCCACGCGCGCCACTAGTGCCAAATTGTACGCCTGATTGCTCAATCACATGTTTTGTATTAATCATTCCCATAACTAGTACCCTACTTCGTATTCTTCTAAGCGCACAATATCGTCTTCTTCCAAGTAACTACCTGAACGTACTTCAATTAAATGTAAATCGACTTTCCCTGGGTTTTCGATTCTGTGAGCAGAACCAACAGGAATGTAAGTAGATTGATTTTCACTGACCAAGTAACTTTTCTCGCCATTAGTAACTTTCGCTATGCCTTGAACCACCACCCAGTGTTCTGCTCGGTGGCGATGTATTTGCAAGGCGGTCTTTTCACCCGGTTTCACAACCACCTTTTTAACATGGTACCGATCACCGTCGGCAATATGATCATGCATCCCCCATGGGCGATAAACTTCACGGTGATGCTGAAATTCGCTACGTTCATCAGCTTTTAAGTTTAAAACAATGTTCTTAACATCTTGAACTCTGTCACGATGTGACACTAATAAAGCATCTTTAGTATCTACAACGATCAAATCTTCAACACCAACCGTGGCAATCAAACGTTCTGGAGAGTTAATGTAACAGCGCTGAGTACCCTCAGTGAATACATCACCTCTAATCACATTTTCGTGTTCATCTTTATCACTGACTTCCCAAAGAGATGACCAGGCCCCAACATCACTCCAACCTGCATCCATCGGACACACTACCGCATCATTGGTTTTTTCCATCACTGCATAGTCAATTGATACGTCGGGGCATTTATCAAATGCTTTTTCATCAAGACGAATGAAGTCAAGATCGCTATGTGCACCTGAATATGCGTTTTGTACGGCAGTTAAAATATCTGGTCGGAACTTCTCAAGTTCTTCTAAATAGCGTGAAGCAGTGAACATAAACATTCCACTATTCCAATAGTAGTCACCTCCATTGAAGTATTGCTCCGCAACAGGCAGACTTGGCTTCTCAACAAAAGCATCTACAGAATAAGCAACATTTTGACCCAACTGCTCACCTCTTCGAATATAACCATATCCGGTCTCAGGTTTAGTCGGAACAATACCAAAAGTAACTAGTTTTCCTCTTTCGGCAAGAGGTATAGACATATTAACTGTCTTACGAAAGACATCATCTCGCTGAATAAGGTGGTCTGCAGCTAAAACTAGGAGTATTGGATTTTGTCCGTCTTCTACAGCGCGTAAGGCTGCTAGCGCCACGGCTGGAGCTGTATTGCGCCCGAAAGGTTCTAGGATAATGCCCGAATGTTCAAAGTCATTAGAGCGCAACTGCTCAGCAACTAAGAAGCGATGCTCTTCGTTACAAATTAAAGATACAGGAGTATGTTCAAAACCCGATAAACGAAGGATAGTATCTTGCAACATCGACGTTTCATTGGTAAGAGACAAAAATTGTTTGGGGTAATGAGTACGAGACATTGGCCAAAGACGAGAACCTGAGCCGCCAGCTAATATTACAGGTAAAATTGCACTCATTTAACTTCTCCTAAATAATACAGATCGGAATGCATAGTTCAAAAAACACTCAACAGACTACATCAATGGTAACCTGTCCAGTTGACGGTAATCACGGCAAATTTGCCATTGCCTTTGTGACTTTATTTCTAGAATGAGAACCTGAAGTAACTCGATAATATGTTAATCCTTCATTTAGACAGAAGGCTTAAACCCTGATTTAAGAAGAATCGACCGAAAGCATCATCTTGTCCGCTTATAATTTCAAGTATACGTTTAATACCTACAAATGTCCTGCCAACCATAACTGTAGAGCAATTAGATGCTCCAATATTTTTTACGATGGCGCCAGTTTGATCAGTCTAGATGTCGTTAAAAACGATCCACTCCCAACCTTTGAATGTTTGTAAATTTAAATTCACGTAATTCTTATTAATATATCCTGATGAGCAATCATACTGGAATAATAATAGATTGCTTCTGGCATAAATCATATAAATTTAACTACCTCACGATAAGTTAATTCTGTTTCTTCTGCGGTTTTCTGCCAACTAAAAGCTCGATTAACATTTTTCCATAACTCATCATCACGTCGAATTGAGGCTATTTCTGAAGGTATTAGTGACAGTTTATTTAATATCTTCAAAATATTAACTTGTGAACAATTTTCTATTTTCCAACCAATTTGCCCAAACTTAAATGGTTGTAGTAGACCAGGCAGCTTGGTAACTACAATTGGCACTCTGTGAGGAATAGTGCTCAATAACAAACCACTTTGGGATATGGCTTTATATGGCAATAGTACTACTGAAGTGTTGGTTGCGATATGATACAAATCATTATCAGAAATTCGGGCATCAATGATGAGAGTGTTATGAGGTACACTGTTATTCTTCAACCACAGTTTTGCCTTATCGCATAACTTCCCGGCAATTAAAAGACGGCAATTAGTAAGATTATTTTTCTCCCAAGCAGATAATAACTCCATTATCCCCTTATACTCAGTTCCGTAACCAACGAATGAGAATGTTATATTATCGCTATTTTGGAAAAAATTGCTTAGTTTTTCATCATCAAAACTAGATTTATCTTGCTTAAAAGGGATAACACCATGCGTAATACAAGTCACATTACCACTAGAGCGCTCAAACCAGTCAATCAGTTGGTCTTTGGTTGATTCTTCATGGACAAAAAGATGGTCAAACGCCTTAACAAAGTGCCTGTAGCGTTTTTTAGTTGATTCGCTACAATCGTGAGGGTAAATATTATGAACTGTGAATAGGAGTTTAATGTTAAAGACTTTCTTAACTAGCTTATAAAAAGCAGATTCAATAGAATACAATTTCCCCCATTGAACATGTATAGCATCAGGCCGCCTCTGGTTTATAATCAGAAGTAAACTCAAAAGACTAAATAAGTATGACAACACTTTAAAAATATGCTTCTTTTCATTATATTTAAATATTCTATTTATAGAAGAAATTGATGAAAAAGATTCCAAGTCAATATCTAACTTATCAGAACAAGCATAATCAATACGAATATCACCACTCAGATTGCCAAATATTTCCGCATCATACTTACTAAGGTTATTATAGGATTGAGGGTTAACATACAGTACTGAAATCATAGAGATATCGCTTCACTAAGTTTTGTAGATACAGCACCAAAGGACAAATTTTTCATAAAATATTCTCTATTATCTTCCGAGAAGCCATGATTTTCTGAACATACAATATTAATTGCTTTAATATAATCATCAGAACTCTTGCATTCATATATATCATTTAAGCTTTTTATATTAGGATATCCACTCAATGCCTCTGGAGATGCTATAATTTTTCGCCCCCACATTAACGCCTCTCCCGTTTTTATCTTAATTCCAGAACCATCTAATATTGGTACGATTACGGCCTTTGCATTCAAGTAGTAGTCTGATAAATCGTTTACACTTCCAATGACTTCTATATTTTCTCTATTAAATTCTTCACTATACTTTTCGAAGCCTCTACCAACTATCTTTATTTTCATTTCGACTTTAGATTGAACATTAGTTAAATACCAACGTAACGAACCTACGTTAGCAAAAAAAGCAGACCCAACGAAAAGTAAATATGGTTCTTCAGTGATGGTATTAGTGTCTTTAAGATAGACGTCATCAAAGACTGGAGGTAGAACTATAAACTTTTTAGGATTAAGTGATTTTGTTTTTAAATCTAACCTATCACGGTCATTTAGGAAGATGCATAAATCACTTGCTTCAATAGCTAATCTTTCTGAACGAGATATTGACAATAACTTTGGCTTATAAATAAGGTTATTTCCATGCTTTATTTTCATGTAAGAAGATTCACAATTATGAAATAGAGTGATAACCTTAACACTTGGAAAACGACGTTTAATGAATCGCCCTACGACCCCGAATTTTGACGAGTCTAGTAAAACTGAGTCTATATTGTTAGCGTTCTTATCAAGAAAAGAAATTATTCTAATTAAATCTAAAATATCAAAAGATGATGTAAATCCAAACAAGCAATTAACTAAACTATAGAGTTTCAAGATCACTCTATTATTAAATCTTGGTTTAATAATTATAGGATCAACATTATAGTTACTCGATATTAACTTAAAATAATTTTTTGATAATAGCTCTCCTCCATTTGGGATAATATCATTTAAAATGGGGGCTGAGGTTATAAAGATGTTTTTTTTCATATTAGATATTCAGATATAAATTTATAAGGAAGTAGATAGTCAGAATATGTAGACATATAGACATAAACTTTACTAGATAATGTCACCACTATATATAAGAACAAGAAAAACTTTAAGTGAATTTTTTTGATTGAAATAATTAAAATTGAAAAGCAAACATACTCAAATATTTCAAAATAACCAACAAGTCTCCTAAGTTGACTGAAGTCACTTAGAGCCAAAAACAGACACAACCCAAAAATATAGATCTTAAAAGACATATCAAAAATAATGTTCTCTTTATATCTTTCAGAAAAGACACCACATGCAATAAACATTGCTAATGTGATGATTTTTTTAATAACAGGTAATATTGGATAACCTGATGAGGTATAATCATCACTATAGCTCAAATATCGCTTAACTTTGTAAAAAACACCACTATCAAGTCCTAGTCCATATATAATAAACTCAAGAAGCTTACCTACTACTCCCATAACCCCTAAAATAAATGAAATCAGCACAATTAAAAAAAGAAGTTTCTTTGTCAAGTCGAAATTAAATATAAAGGGAAAAATGGCAAATATAAAAATAATAGAAGATTTATGGAAAAGAAATGCAACACCACAAAGTGTAATAAAGGTTAGGTATTTTCTTTTTATCAAAAAAGTAAAAGATAAAAATGTAATAGCTATAGCTAAACCTTGCCTTATCGTACCAAAATCTTTGTTTATTATGAAAGGAAAAAGCAAAAATAAAAAAATGGATATTGGTAGTTTTAACTTATTAGCAGCATACACCTTTAAAAAAATTGATATGAACGCTACCAGAACAAAAAGAACCTCTGCATTAAAACCTAAGATATATATTATATGATTAAGCAGCGACCAACCATACTCCCAAAAATAAGTATTATTATAAAAATACTCATAATAATTTGGCCAATCGGTTCCTGTTTTATACCTTCCAATTAATATTACAGAAAGAAAAACAACACTCAAGTAATTGAAAAGTAAGCGACTCCTTACTTGAATGAGCTTATTCTTATCAGCACATACTAAAATTTCGTATAGACAAAAAAAACCTAGTATAAAAAAAGCAACACCGTATATCAATATATCACCAACATCCAAACTCAATAGCCAAGTCAAATACAAAATAAACAGACCAATATTCTATTAAAAATATTTACCACACAAATTAAGAACTATAGAAAATGATGTTAATCATGGTCTGTTATTTTTTAAATAATAAACCTAACATTGTAATAAACTCATTCCACTTCTCATACTTATAAAAATTTACCTTATATTTTAGTAGCCATTCATCTCTATAACAACCAACTCAAAACGATATTAAATACATGATTGACCACTGAAAATATTTATATAACTTTCTAAATTAGAAATAATAAAGTCATAATACACTTCATATAAGTTTTTATTTTTTCAATTCAACATCATAAATTTATAACCTCAAGAAAAGTATTGCTTTAAGCATAACCCTAGTTTTTTTTAAGTCCATCTTTATCAATCTTTTTGATATTAAATAAGCACTATATAAATAAACGGTTGGTAACATCAAGGGATAGAATTTTTTTGTAAACCTGATTCTATTCTGAAATAAATAATATAAAGAGGTACCAGATAGAGTTTTATCGAAGCTTGCACCCTCTTTGTGGTACACAACTGCATTTTTTGATATTAACTTACTATAACGACTTGTTAGTTTATGGCAGAGATCTAATTCTTCAAAATATAAAAAGTAATCTTCTGAAAATCCATTAACCGACTCTAAAAAATTTCTAGAAATCAATAGAGACGCACCAATCAGGTAATCGATTCTATCTGCTACTTCGAATTCATCAATATCAATATCAGAACCTAAACCTTCTAAGTAGTGTGATGTTTTACCCGTAACTTTGTTGTATCTACCACCAAAACCCTGTAGTTTATCACGTTCATGATAATAAATAAGCCGAGATCCACAGATTCCATAATTAGGTTCGCTCTCAACTGTTCTTATCATTTCTGTAAGACAATTTTTGACTACAACAGTATCATTATTTAGTATCCAAACATGTTCACAAGCCTTATCTTTTAGCGCAATATTAATCCCAATATTATTTCCTTTTGCATAACCAAAATTTTCTTTGTTATCAATTAATATAAACTGTCGCTCATTCGAGCATGGGGTATAGTTTATTGTACCAAAGCACTTTTTAAATTTATTGGGTACAGTATTAAGTATAAATGTTTTAATATGTTCTAAAGAGTCGTTAGATGAACCGTTATCACAAACAATAACAGAAAACTCTTCATAGTCTAGGTCGAGTATGCTATTTAAACACTCAATAGTTTCTACATAAGAGTTCCAATTTAATACAACGATATATACTTTATTTTTTGAAGCCATTAAAAACTCTCAGATAACTTTCTTTTGTATTTTCCCTTACAGATTTTATACCTTTCTCATATTCTTTTTGATTATCTTCTATACGCTCAACTATATTATTTATATCATTCTGCGTAGTTGATGAGGATATAAAATCATTAGATATATTGATTTGCTCTAAAAAGGAAACGATTTTTTTATAATTAGGTGAGTTTAATTGATAATCATTAATTGCTATGATTCTAACACCATTTCTTGCCGCTGTTATCATTCCATGCAAGTTTTCACTAATCACCAAATCACAGGTAATTAACTGTTGCTCTAGATTAATATGATCTGAAGGAATTATAATATCACTACTTATATTATTTTCTTTTAATACTTCTTGTAGATTTTTCAACATTAAGAAATCATTATTCCACAACCTAGACAAAAATAGCTTTACTTTATAACTCCGTCCTTTATTTTGATACAGTTTTATCAGAGAAACAACGTTCTCCATTACTTCACTTTTTTTACTTGTAAAGACGACACCTAAATACTTTGATTCTTGTCTAATATTAGTAACCCACTTTGATAAAGCGACATCAGGAACTATTTCGGCCTTCAAACCTAGTTTTTCCAACTCTTTCTTTGAGGCTTTATCTCTAACAGTAATAATTTCTGCCTTTTCAAACATCAATTTAGTGTCTATTGCTATTTTATTTTCTAGTTTTCCTATTGTTGGCCCTAAGATATAAACTTTTAGACCTTCATTTATTGCAATTTCTAATTCTTTTAGTTGAGAATATATTTTAGACTTCCATTTTTCATTAAAATATCCACCACCACACATAATAAAAATATCAGAACCAGATATTACTTTCCTAAACTCATCTAGGTTAGAATTTTTTTTAACAAAATATTCAAAAATTGACTTTTCATCAATTACTCTATTTATAACTCTATCTTTAAATCTAGAGCTATATGGATAAGCGTCACCCAACCCCATAAATCTTATTTTTGATGAGTTAAAATCACACTTCTTATGAATATTTTCTTCTAGTTTTATATTTTTTCCTGAATGACTTACACTATCTTTTACATCATAAGTTAAAACTGTAAAAACTGCATTTGGGAACATCTCATTTAAAATATGTAACTGAGAGTTTAAAATGACATCATCACCTAAATTTCCATAGCCCCAACCACCTGACAATACAATTTTCATAGTTTCACTCTATAATAAACATAAACAAAAATAAAAAATAAAAGCAATACAACTACATTAATAGCTATTTGAGAGACGATCGCCCCATATACTGCAAAATCACTGACTAATACCAACATTAAAGGTATAGATAATAATGTAGAGCCGATACCGATAATAACACGGATTTTCTGTTTATTTAATGCCGTAAGAATAACTCCAAATGAAGATGCCATAAATCGTAAAAAAATAAAAAGGCCAAACAGCCACATTAGAGAGATTAGTTCATAAAAGCTTTCACCGTATAAAAGCAGAACTATAAATTCGTCTAAAATTAGGAAAATAAAAAATATCAACCCTCCAATTAGAGCTTGGATAGATATTAATTTTTTACAATTTTGGAAAAAAAAGTTCTTTGGTTTACTAAGTTCCACTAAAAATATATTTGCTACTATTATAGCTAATTTTTCAAATGATTTACCAAGAGTCATACCAGCTTGATAAAGTCCAACATTGTGGTTACCTAATAAAGCACCAATAATAAGAACATCTACGTTGCTCCTAAAGACCACATTAGCCTGATCTAATGCATATAACTTTACACGCTTAATCTGATGTACTACATTATTAATAGAAAATGAAATATTGATTGTTCCAAATCTATTATAAAATTGATTATAACAGACATACAGATACATTAATCTAGCTATCATCATAGATAGAGATACTTGATATATAGATTTAAAAAATAAACATGTAGAACCTACAACAATTAAGTTTAATATAGCTCCTATCAAAATATTTTTCGCTTCTAATGAATACATATCAACAACTCTAAAAGCTATGTTAAAAAAGTCTCCCATAGACAAAAGATAAACAGATATAGCTATAAATATCAATTCATTTGGGTTTTGATTTTCAAAAAAAGCATAGTTAACACAAAAAACGACTATAATGTAAAGCGGTGCTAATAAAGCCTTGACCTGTATAGCATTTGAATATGAATTAGGTATCCCCGCTTCATCTCCAGACACTTCTTTTACTATGAAGGTTTGATAGCCACAATCTATAAGAACAATACATATAGAAGATATCGTTGTAGCTACGACTATCTGTCCATACCCCTCCGGCCCTAAAGTTCTTGCAAACACAAAAACTAAAATACTTCCTATCACTAACCTTGAAAAGACAGAGCTAGAAAGAAATGATATCTTTTTGAGTAACCCCATTAAAGCGCCTCAGCACACTTTAAACTAACCCCTTCTTTATCTTTCTCTGATAGATATACTTCTCCTTCTACTGGCCAAATTATACCTACATCTTCATCATTCCAAATAATAGAAACTTCTGCACTAGGATTATAAAAGTCGGTACATTTGTACACAAACTCCGCCTCATCACTAGTCACATAAAAGCCATGAGCAAAACCTTCCGGTACCCATAACTGACGTTTATTTTCAGCTGATAAGTACACACCTACCCATTGACCAAATGTTGGAGAGTCTCTACGAATGTCAACCGCAACGTCAAAAACCTCGCCAGAAACCACTCGCACTAATTTACCTTGCGTGTTCACCGTTTGATAATGCAAACCACGTAAAATGCCTTTTTTTGACTTTGAGTGGTTATCTTGTACAAACTGTGTTGGTTTTCCAGTTACTAACTCTTCAAATTGCTTTTGGTTCCAGGTCTCCATAAAGAAACCACGCTCATCACCAAATACCGTTGGTTCAATAATTTTAACATCTGGAATTTTGGTATCGATAACTTTCATATTATTCCGTGTACTCATTAATATTGTTTAGTGCTAATTTCCAATCACTCGCTTCTATATCAAACAAAGCTGTAATTTTCTGAGTGCTCATTCGGGAATTACTAGGGCGTTTGGCAGGTGTCGGGTATTGCTCTGTAGTAATACTAGATAAGTTCGGCTTTTTGTTTAGTAAACCTTTATCTATCGCTGTATCAAAAATCACGTCTGCAAACTCAAACCAACTCACATGTGGCAATCCTGAGTAGTGATATACACCATATTCAACTGCATCACCATCGTTGATACATTTAGCTATTTTAACTAGTGCATTAGCAATGTCACCTGCATATGTTGGTCCTCCAAATTGATCTCCAACAATACTTAGCGCGTCTCTTGTTGCACCTAATCGAAGCATGGTTTTAACAAAGTTATTCCCTTTTTCACCAAAGACCCAAGCAGTGCGGAGAATAATGTGCTTTTCACAAGACTTTGCTACTTCTATTTCGCCAGCTAGCTTGCTCGCACCATAAACGCCTTGCGGATTAGTTAGATCATTCTCGCCATATTCACCATGCTTGTTTCCTTCAAAGACATAGTCTGTAGAAACATGTAATATGGCAGCCCCCACTTCTTGCGCGGCTTCGGCTAAAAATTTTGGTCCATCGCGATTGATAGCATAAGAAAGCTCTACTTCTTCTTCCGCTCTATCCACGGCAGTATGCGCTGCAGCATTGATAATGATCGTTGGTTGAAATTCTTGGACCATTGCTTTCACAGCATCTTGGTTGGTTATATCGAGCTCTGCTTTATCGAGAGATAGAACCGTCGTATTCTCATACTCTGATAAGCGTTTGGTAAGACAATAGCCGACCTGGCCTCGTCCGCCAGTAAGTAAAACCCTCATTATCTTTCTTCCTTGCTTAGCTTTTCATTCACTAAACGATACAAATACTGGCCGTATTCATTCTTCATCATTGGCTCAGCAAGCGCTAACAGCTGTTCATTGGTTAGCCAATTATTGCGCCAAGCAATCTCTTCTAAACAGGCAACTTTTAATCCTTGAACGTTTTCGATAGTTTGCACAAATGAAGATGCCTCATGCAGGCTTTCGTGGGTTCCAGTGTCCAACCAAGCAAAGCCTCGCCCTAGTAGTTCGACATTTAATGAACCATCGTTGAGATACATTTCATTAAGTGTCGTAATCTCAAGCTCGCCTCGCTCTGATGGTTTCACTTGTTTTGCCAGTTCAACCACACGGTTATCATAAAAATACAGTCCAGTCACAGCATAATTTGACTTAGGAAGTTCAGGTTTTTCCTCTATTGAAATTGCCTGCATATGTTCATCAAACTCAACTACACCAAAGCGCTCGGGGTCCTTAACTTGATATCCAAAAACAGTTGCTCCGAGTTCACGAGACGCCGCACGCTTGAGGGTATTAGAAAATGACTGACCATAAAAAACATTATCACCAAGAACTAAGCACACACTATCATCACCAATGAATTCTTCGCCAATAATGAATGCTTGTGCCAAACCATCCGGGCTTGGCTGAATTGCATACTCTAGGTTAATACCAAAATCGGAACCATCTCCTAGCAATCGCTTAAAGCCAGCGTTATCTTCAGGAGTGGTGATAATTAGAATATCTCTGATGCCTGCAAGCATCAGCGTAGATATCGGATAAAAAACCATCGGTTTATCATATATTGGTAATAACTGTTTCGACACTCCACGAGTTAGCGGATATAAACGTGTGCCCGAACCACCAGCAAGAACAATACCTTTCATTTTTATGCCCCTGTACCTAAACGTTCACCCGCGTAAGACCCGTCTAACACACGAGACCACCATTCTTTATTGTTCAAGTACCACTCCACCGTTTTTCTGATGCCAGACTCAAAAGTTTCTTCAGGTTTCCAACCCAACTCTCTTTCTATCTTTGAAGCGTCTATAGCGTATCTAACATCATGCCCTGGACGATCGGTAACATAAGTGATTAGATCGATATATTTATAAACTCCGACTGGCTTGTTAGGCACTAACTCTTCAAGCAGCGTACAAATCGTTTTCACGACTTCAATATTGGCTTTTTCGTTGTGCCCCCCTATATTATAGGTTTCCCCTACTACACCTTCCGTCACAACTTTATATAATGCTCGCGCATGATCTTCCACGAATAACCAGTCTCGAATCTGCATACCATCACCGTACACAGGCAATGCCTTACCATCTAGGGCGTTCAAAATCATCAATGGAATAAGCTTTTCTGGAAAATGGTAGGGACCATAATTGTTTGAACAGTTGGTCACGATAGTTGGAAGGCCATAAGTTCTTAACCATGCTCGTACCAAATGATCACTCGATGCTTTAGATGCTGAGTATGGGCTAGATGGTTCATAGGAAGTTTCTTCAGTAAACAGATCATCGGTACCTTCCAGATCGCCATACACTTCATCTGTAGAGATGTGGTGAAAACGGAATGCGTCTTTACGAACATTATCAAGGTTGTTCCAGTAACTGCGCGCCGCTTCAAGTAATGTATACGTGCCCACGATATTGGTTTCAATAAACGCAGCAGGACCATCAATCGAACGGTCTACATGCGATTCTGCCGCAAGGTGCATCACAGCATCTGGTTGGTGTTCGGCAAATACGCGGTCGAGTTCGTTGCGGTTACAAATGTCCACTTGCTCGAATGCGTAACGCTCATGGCTCTCTACTTCACTCAGGGACTCTAAATTCCCTGCGTAGGTAAGCTTGTCGAGATTCACAACACTGTCTGAGGTATTGTTAATGATGTGTCGAATGACCGCAGAGCCGATAAAACCAGCACCGCCAGTGACGAGAATTTTCATAAGATACTGCTCTTTCTATCTATTTTGATACGACCTATTTAGATTAAGCCAATATCGATAATTATTTTAAGCTACTTTTTTAAATGAATCTCAAGAGCTTCAGCGAAAGGATCTTCTTTTCTAGAGGCAAAGCGCACTAATACTATCGCTAACCCAAGAATTCCACCTAATAGCGAACCTAATACACACAGTAATGCACGTTTAGGGCCGTCCTTTAACTCTGGAACCACTGCAGGGTCTACCGTCTTAAAAACAAACTCTTCTTGAACTTCAGCCAGCATTAAGCTTTTGGTTTGTTCTTCTATAAGCTTGTAAAAAGTACTTTGCATATCGGCTACAGCGGTTTTCTGTAGTTGGGTGTTTAGGTAGTCCAAGTTTTGTGAAGTTTCAGCAATGGTGCGCTCTCTCATGACCTTGTTTATGTCTTCTACGAGCCAATTTACCCATTGTTGAGCAATGTATGGAGAGTAATGTTTTATAGATACAGTGTATAAGCCGCTTTCTTTGTCTTGATTTACACTTAAGGTATCTTTGTTGAATACTTCAAAAGCTTCTTGCGCCGTTGGCTTAGAGCCGCGAAGACCTTTTGGTTCACGAAGCCAATTACCTGTACTTGGGTTATATGAGTCTTCATTTATTACCAACTTATTAGCGGCCAGATCCCAATCTTTTGCTGCCATCAACGGAACGAGTAAGTCATGTTTATTGATGAACGCATCCACAAACTGGCGAGACTTCATTACTTGTACTGCAAGATCGGCTTGGGAAGTTTCCCCACCGCCGAGATTCACTCCAGCGAGAGCCGCTAATCCGCCAAGCTGACCAGCCATTTTTGATAAGCCGCCGCCGCTTGAGCTTTCTGCAGGCGATAACAAAGCATCTGCTTTGTAGATATTCGGTAAGCTTAAGGAATAAAGCACTGAAGCAACCGCAAATACAAACGTTGTGGCTATGATGATCCACTTACCTTTCCAAATGGCTTTGAAGAGTTCACGCAGATCAATTTCGTCGTCAGCGATCGCTGCGGGTTGGGGAGGGTAGGGTAAGTATTGGGATGATTGTTCTTTTTGTGGGTCCATAGGGTATTTAGGTCCTAGGATCCTAGGCCCTAGGTCTTAGGTAAAAACCAAGAGCTAGGGGTCAGGATCGAGTTTAATCTGTAAATAAAGTTTTTGAAGGCTAGTATCTGGTTTTCATACTTCGCGGTTGGTTCGCGGACAGAACCTTTTCTGCACCTTATAAGTGCGGCTAGCATTGCTGATATTCTTTGGCTTCTTTAATTAGGGCTAGGCCTTTTTGTTTTTCTATAAAGCCTGCCTCTATACCGATGTAAAGTTGGGTGATGGCTTCGCCAGCGGAACCTTTTGCAATGTATAAGAATCTTGCGGACTCGTTTGCGGTTTCTCGCTCTTCCCCTTCAGCAATGTTAGATGCGATTGAAAGTGCACTTCTGGTCAGTTGATCTTTAAAGCCGTAGTTCTTACAACTATCTAGCTCTTTATATAATTCACAAGACAGGCGACAACTACGTTTCCATACTTCTATTTTTTAAAAGCAAGCTGTCGCATCATCCACTTCCAATTCTTTGGTTTTTCTAGGACCTAGTATACTAGGCCCTATAACCTTTATTTAAGCGCATTTATCGCTACACCAGTTTGGTACAGGATTTGTGTTGCTGCGGTCCAAGTACTTAGAGCATCGCGGTAATCAGTGTCGATAGGCACAACAATCGTATCACCGGCACTTAGTTCTTCATTGTTATTACCAAACCAGTAGCCTGAAGTTGGCTTGTACACAGAGCCATCAGCACGTACGACGAAAATACGGTCTTCATCCGCTTGTTTTTTCGCACCGCCAGCTTTGTTCAAGTAATCGTCCACATCCAACTTACTATCTAAGAGGTAAGTAATTGGAACCTGGACTTCGCCCATGATTGATACTGTATTGCGGAATGTAGGAACAAACAGGAAGTCACCGTCTTCTAGCATAAAGTCTGCAGCACGCTGATCTTTAATAATGCGATTAAGCTGAACAACCATACGACCAAGAGCTTTACTACGGCTTGCTTCTTCCACAAACTTCAGTGTCTTATCTGGATCAGAAATAACAGAACCTAAGTTGCTGTCGGCACGGAAAGTCTTCTTGGCTGTTTCTGCACGCATGTCAGCCGCATACTCGTTAAGTAGCTTCTGCTCTTGTAATCGAAGTGCTTCACGAGTAAATATTGCCCCTTGAGGGTGAGCAAATTCGGTAAGACCACCAGCTCTTTCAAGTAGCTCGCCTAGCGTCTCTCCTTGGCGAACTGTATAAGTGCCAGGGAAACGAACTTCACCTTGCAAAGTGACTGTGCTTTGTAGTTTCACGCTTGGCTTTTCTAATATGTTCAAACGATCACGACCTGCAATGATAGCATCGTCAGCAGTACTACCCTGAATTGCTTTACGTAGGTCAATACGTTCTACATCAATATAAGCGCGTTCATCGACACTATTAACCACAGTACGAGCAAGTTCCGCATTGATAGTAAATGCGTTGTAAGTTAATCCACCAGCTGCTTCTAGTAGTGTTGAGACGGTCATTCGTGGCGTAATTGGATATCGACCCGGATGTTTTACTTCGCCAAACACCTCTGTAATTTGCGGAGCTAAGCCGAGCTTAGACTGCTGCTGGAGTTGTAGAAGTACAGGCGCAAGCAAAGTTCGTCGAGTGTTTTGCTTCATTGCCTCAAAATCTTCTTTCGTGATCTCTTTACCACGGAAAATGATCTTAGTTTGTCGAGTGTTGGCTTTTGAGTTGCTATCTATCGCCGTCACAGCAACCACAGGATTTAAGACATCTTGCTCTTGTTTAAGATCTTGCTGCGCTTGTGATTGAGCTTCTTCTAGTGTTTTTGCTTTGGTTACAACATCGTCCTCAGCAAAATTATCTAAGTCTTCATTATTAAAACGGTTAAAGACCAGAACTCGGTCGCGAGACTTTAATTGCAGGTTATCTTTACTACCCGGTGATAAAATCGCTTTGGCTAGGTTAACTTGATGTACTTCTATATCTCGTTGAGGATTGATTTCTCGAACGACTACGGCGTAGTTTACATCTGCAGTTGAATTAAACGACGAGTCAACCGATTGGAATAAGTCGGCGATTCGGATGCCATTATTCCATTCCACAAAGCCAGGATGGCGCACATCACCTTCGATTTGAACGTATCGAGTTAACTCTTCGCTTTTCTTCAGCACGTTGACTTCATCACCCACTTTAACTTTCGCTTGTTGGTCTTGGGAATTCACAAAGTTCAGCGTTAATGCTTCTCGGCTACCTTCAGTACCGTAACGTTTTATATCGATCTTTTCAAAGAAGGCATTAGCAGTAAAACCACCCGCCATTTGAATTAATTGTTTGTAGGTTTCACCCGGTTTTACTTCATAAATCGCAGGGCGGTTTACTTCGCCGTCAACTGAAACGGTTTGTGCAACCGAACCAATAAATACCACATCACCCGGCATTAAGCGTACATCGTTACGAGCATCACCCTTTAGCAGCAGATCGTACATATCTAGATTGCGAATCACTTTACCATCGCGTTTCAACTGAATATTACGCAGTGCACCACTTTCTCCAAAGCCACCACTGTAGTAAATCGCTTGAGAAATCGTCGAGAGTGCACTCACGGTATACGCGCCCGGTTTGTACGCATCACCCATGACAAATACTTGCATGGTACGCATTTCACCAAGAGAGATATCACTACGCACACCAATCATCTGTTCCTGTACACGTTGGTTAAGTGAGTCACGTACTTCAGAGAAGCTCATGCCAGCGACTTGTACCGGCCCCAACGATGGGAAGTTGATGATTCCCGCACGGTTAACACGCAGACGATGAGTAGTGTTCTCTTTACCGAATAGCTGGATCACAATTTCATCACCTGCACCAATGGTATAGTCAGCAGGAACAGGGACGTCACTAATAGGAGCAAAGGTACTTGGTGAGCCAGCAAATAACTCCAAACCGAAACGTTTCAGTTTTTGCTCTTCATCAGGCTTTAGCCAATCAAATTGCTCACTGTCCATATCAGCTGCCGCTTGTGGACGCTGCTCAATGACTTGTGGATTCTCATAGCTGGTTGATTGAGAGGCCCCTGAAGGCAGAGTAATACCATATTTACTTGCCAATGCTTGTTGCTGATCGACTGGTAAGCTCTTAAACATTTGAAGCTGTTCTGGGGTTGGGTTTTGCGCCAAGGTGTATGGCGCAAACATACTGGCCAATACACAAACCGCAATGGAGAAATATCCTTTAAGCATGATCAATCGCTATAAATATTAATGAAGTGAAAAACCTAGACACAATGACCTAGGCACTAGGTCTTTAATTAAAATCGGTGCTGGAAGCCCACTGAGATTCCGTTCAAACGGACTTTATCTTCAGCCAAGCTGTCAATGAACTCAAAGACAACAGCACTTTGTTTATCGAGAGCGTAATGTGCTCCCATACCAAAGCTAAAGCCCTGATCTTTACCAGCTCCAACATTCTGCTGATCGATTTGCACACTGGAGTAGCCAGCTAACCCATATAAGGCGACTCGCTGAGAAACTGGAATATTAAACTTGGCGAAGCCGCTTGCAATACTATCGACTGCTAGGCCACTATCTCGTTCGAGAGAAGTACCATAGCGGGCTTCTAAGGCAAGATAATCATTGAAGAAGTAGCCAGCTTGCGCTTGAAGAAGAAAAGGACTTCCTTCAGCTACTGAAGATGAGGAGGAGTGGTGATATTCGGCGTTAGAGTAACTCAATAACGCACCGGCATAAAAATTAGCCGAGGCAGAAAAAGAGCACAAGCCTAAACTGATTGCGCTCAATGCCCCTAGCCATGGTCGTTTGTTAATCACGTAATTGTTCCCTAGGTATCGACCTACCGCTGTGTAAATGCGAGCAGTAAGGCCTGTTAAACATCTCTCGCGTTCCACGCTACCGCCCTGCGGCACTTACGCGTTAGCCACTGTTCGCTGATTACCGATTTATTCTATTCGGTTTATTGATAGAAATACTGTTATTTAAGCCAATTTTTTGTGAATTTAAACCCAAAAATCATGATCTAAAGATCAAAACAAAGCTGTCAAATTATGCATGTAAAGACATTAAACGGCAAGGGGGCGAATGTGACCATAATGTAAGAATGGGATGCTCGCTTTTAGTAAAGAAGGTGTAGATGGGTTGGGTTATAGTAAAAGACAATTTCGTTGGAATGCGGAGTTTATTCTAAGCTAGCTATTGTCCTCCCCATCTTTCCTCCTTAGGCTGTTTATTTTCTTAAAATTAACAACCAAATAGATACGAAACTGTTTACATGCTGATGATTTTTTATCTAGAATAGATTTTGGAGCATTAATTTATGCTCCAAACATCGATGTTTTATATACCGGATATAAAAAGGATAAATAATGAAGAATACAGCTCTGGCTATTCTTATGGCTCTAAGTGCGTCAACAGCATTTGCAGCTCCTGAAGCAGGCACAACTGAAGGCGCATCTGCTCTTGCTAGTGGTGAAGTTGCGGTAGGTGTTGGTGCAGCAGCAGCAGCAACTGTCGTCGCAGTAGCCGCAACAGACAGTGACTCTAGCACTACAACAGCTTCGGCTTCTGCTTCTGCTTCTGCTCAGCAGTAATACCAAAAGCAGTCGATTAATAATCGCCCTGATTTATTCAGGGCGATTTTATTTTCAAGAGGGAACAATGAATATCTTTCGAACAATAAAGTGGAAGCGCCTACTTGTTATCCTACCGGTATTGAGTCTTATGTTCGGATGTACGCAAAAATTCAATGATGTGTCCGCAACCGTTCAAGAAGCTTATGGTAACTACATCGATGTAGAGCTCTCGCCGCTAGAAATTGAAGCCGTACCTTACGCTAGCGCCTATCTTAAGATAGGCAATCAAAAACAAATTTTTGTCGTTCTAGCCTTTGCAGATAAAAACCCACTTACCGGTAAAACGCAACTGAAATGGGTAAGTTCAGATAGAGCTATGGTGGTTACCGAGAATGGCCATATTGTTAAAACCGTAAACTTGCAGAACAATAATATAGCTGGTGTGCATGGTCAAATACCTGCTTACACGCCAACAAATACTGAATATCTACTTTCTTATGACTGGGAAGAACAATATCGATACGGATTTCCTGCTCACATTACTCGAACCTATCAAGGTAAAGAAGTGATCACAACACCACTATCCTCAACGTTAGCCAATGTCTATCGTGAATCCGTTGAGTTCTCAAGCCTATCTGAAACCGTTGAAAACTTTTACTGGGTAGATGATAAAGGGCAAGTCGTGAAGACCCTACAGCACCTAGGACCAAATATGGTACCTATTGAGTTAACGATACTGAAAGGATACAGCAAATCATGAGTAAACGACTGTTACCTTTATTAGTTGTCGCTTTGCTAGCTAGCGCAAGTGCTACTTGTGTTTCGGCTCGATTAGCCCCTGATAATGTTTCATATTTAAACGTTGATTTAGTTGGTGTGGGTAAACAGTTGCAATTCGAACAACGAGCTCGATTAGTAGATGTTCTAAAGCAGGCACAACAGCAAAACCTTCGTTTACAATACCCCCTCGGAACAACGTTATTTGACAGTTCTGAACACTCATTACGAGAATCAACAGCGTTAAAAAACTCGGTATTGAATCAAATGATTCAGCATAACCTGGTCGCTCACCCGTTTTATAAATACATCCAAAAACATCAGTTTGCTCCACGTTTATTCTCTGCTGTTGATTTGGATGACATCCGCTTAGATAAATTTAATAACCCCCTCATAAGTGGTGACCTAACGCTCGTATCTCCGCAGCGAGAAGAAAAAGTTATTTATCTAGGAAACTTAGAACAAGTCTATTCAGTTAAAGAGCAAGCAGGTATTACTCTAAAACAACAAGTTGCAAACCTAAAGAGCGACATTGGTGAACTGGCACACCCACCGATCCTCATTTATCCCGACGGAAAAGTCGTTCACCCACACCACGGTTCTTGGTTGACGACGCAATATTATCTGCCGCCATTGACCATGGTTTATATCCCATATGAGGAGTTTGAAAGCTCTGAAATGGATCAGGATATTGTTAAGTTACTTACACAACTAAAGCCAACCTCAACTAAGAGTCCACTATGACGCTGATTAGAAACACTTTAACCCTTTCGTTAATGGGTCCGGCATTAGTTTGGGCTCAAGATGTGCCGTTTGAAGCTCCACCATTACAGCCATCACAGATGGACTTTGGCGGTGTAGGTCTAATGCAAATGCCAACTGGTCGTATGGCACCAGAAGGAGAATTTAACTTTGCTGTCAATTTCAGCAATGAATACCAGTTTTATAATGTCACACTTCAAGTAATGCCATGGCTGGAAGCTACCCTTCGTTATACTCTCGCAAATGATCTTTTCTATAGCGATGACCCTGACTACTCAGGGGATACAAAATACACAGATAAAGGCGTCGATTTCAAAATTCGCCTCTTAGAAGAATCACAGTACTTACCAGAACTTTCGATTGGCGTTCGTGATTTTGCCGGTACGGGTCTGTTTGATGCCGAATATATTGCTGCAACCAAACGCTACTCTAATTCCAACGTAGGGACGTTCGACTTTACTTTGGGTATGGGCTGGGGTTACTTAGGTACCCGTGACAATATTACCAACCCAGCTTGTAAAGTTTTAGACCGCTACTGCAACCGCCCATCAGACTTTAAAGGAAACAGTGGCAGCGTAGATTATGAACGTTGGTTTAAAGGCTCAACTGCTATATTTGGTGGTATTGAATACCAAACGCTTTACGCACCGCTGCGCTTTAAACTGGAATACGACAGTAATGATTACAGTGAAGACTACCCTGTTGTTCGTGGTGGTACAGACATGACACCACACACGCCATGGAACTTCGGCGTACTTTACCGTCTGGGACACATGGCAGATCTGCGCGTAAGTTATGAGCGTGGGGATACCCTCGTAGCAGGTTTAAATCTGTACACTAACTTCAATAGGATGCCATCTTTCTGGCGTGATACACCAACGCCAAAGGCAGAAGATAACCAACCGGCAGAACTTTCTCAGGTCGATTGGGAGCGTGTAACGGAAGACTTAGATAAGATTGCAGGCTATCAAAATACAAAAATATACGCGAAAGATAATACAGTAGCGATTGTCGGTGAGCAGAAGAAATACCGTGACCGCAATGAGGCACATGAGAAAGCCGCCGCCGTGTTAACTAACCAAGTACCTGAAAGCGTTGATACCTTTACTATTAATGAGCGAAACCGTGGATTAGTTACCAGCCAAACGGTGATCTCTAAAGATAAGTATCGAGATTACGCGCAAGTAAACTACGTAAATCCCAAAATCGAGGATGCAGTTTCATCATCAAACAACAAGCCTCAAGGTGAAGCAACCTACGATGGTTATAAACGCTTTGACTGGGGTTTTGCACCTAAATTAGTTCAAACTCTGGGGAGCGCAGAAGACTTTTACCTGTTTAGCGTTGGTTTAAATGGTAATGCTTCGTACTGGTTAACTGACAACCTAGAAATAGGCGGCTCGCTTTACTGGGATTGGTACAACAACTACGATAAGTTTGTTTACGTAACACCACCAGATGGTACAACAATTCCACGTGTACGTACCATGTTCCGTGCTTACCAAAATGAGAACGACATAACCATGTCAAACCTACAGCTAACTTGGTTCCAAGAATACTCGGATACGATAGACCAGCAGTTCTACGCGGGTTATCTAGAAAGTATGTTTGTTGGTGTAGGTACGGAGCTCTTATACCGCCCGCAAGGCTCAAATTGGGCCATTGGTGCTGACGTTAACTTAATTTCTCAACGTGACCCACAAAGTTACCTTGGCGTTTACACCGACAAATGGCAGAACATTCCTGAGTATGGTCGTCCGTTCCAAGTTATTGATAAGGGCTTCACTGGATTTGTATCCGGCTACTACTACCCACAATGGGAATTCCTGTCTGATACGATGATCCAATTGGATGTTGGTCAATTCTTAGGTGGTGACAAAGGTGCTCAGTTGAATTTCGCCAAGCAGTTCAAGAGCGGCGTAATCGCTGGCGTATTTGCGTCTGTGAGTGACTTGTCAGCCGAGGAGTTTGGTGAAGGTAGTTTTACAAAAGGCTTCTATATTTCAATCCCTTACGACATCATGACCGTTAAACCAAGCAACAACCGAGCAAACTTTAGTTGGCAGCCACTGACTCGTGATGGTGGTCAGAAGCTGGGTCGCAAATACAGCTTGATCGAACTAACAGATGAACGAAACCCTTGGTACCAGCGACCAAACCATTCGGATGAGAAGTAACTAACGCGAGGGCCTAGACTATTAGGCCCTACTCCCTATAACCTTTCTTTACCGCTTCAATAGCGCTGTATAACGTTTCTTGCTAAAATTCCTGAGAAAATTTTAATCTATGGTGGAAGTTCTATGATCATCGTAACTGGTGGTGCTGGCATGATTGGCAGCAACATTGTTAAAGCTCTCAACGCAGCTGGTATGAACGATATTCTGGTTGTCGACAACCTAAAAAATGGTAAAAAGTTTAAGAACTTAGTTGATCTGGACATCACAGATTACATGGATCGTGACGACTTCCTTACCCAAATTATGGCCGGTGATGATTTCGGTCCTATCGAAGCAATTTTCCATGAAGGTGCTTGTTCTGCAACCACCGAGTGGGATGGTAAATACATGATGCTAAACAACTATGAGTACTCAAAAGAGTTATTGCATTATTGTTTAGACCGTGAAATTCCATTCCTTTACGCCTCTTCTGCTGCCACATACGGTGAGACAGACACCTTTGTTGAAGAGCGAGAATACGAAGGCGCACTCAACGTCTACGGTTATTCTAAGCAACAGTTTGATAACTACGTACGTCGCTTATGGCAAGACGCTGAAGAGCACGGTGAGACCCTATCTCAAATCACTGGCTTCCGTTACTTCAATGTTTACGGCCCTCGTGAAGACCATAAAGGAAGCATGGCATCCGTTGCCTTCCACCTAAATAACCAGCTAAATGCAGGTGAAAACCCGAAACTCTTCGCTGGTAGTGAGACCTTTAAGCGTGATTTCGTCTACGTCGGCGATGTATGTAAAGTCAACCTGTGGTTCTTTGAAAACGGAGTATCAGGCATCTTTAACTGTGGCACAGGACGCGCGGAGTCGTTTGAAGAGGTCGCGAAAGCGGTGATCACTCACCACGGAAAAGGTGAAATCGAAACGATTCCTTTCCCTGAGCATCTAAAAGGCGCTTACCAGGAGTTCACTCAAGCTGATCTGACTAAGCTACGCTCAGCAGGCTGCGACGTAGAATTCAAAACGGTTGCAGAAGGTGTCGCTGAATACCTAGCTATCCAAAACCGCTAAGCATCTTTGTTCTCAATTATGAGGTGGCGGTGATTATGACCTGCCACCTTTACTCAGCTTCAATAGCCTGTATCATTTCCTTTATCTACATTTAAATCACTCGTCTCCATACGTATAGGTAACAAGACACCCCATGACCAATAAACGTGATGATTTCGATCCCAAAGCCTATAACCCTGAGTTTGAACGCCACTTTCTATCGCCTAAATATTGGGGAACCTGGCTCGCTGTTTTTAGCTCAATTCTTATCGCATTGCTGCCCCTCGCTTTTCACCAGTGGCTGGCAAAAGTGCTAGCATCACGTTTAGTTAAATCTAAAGCAAACTCAGTCAACAACGTAAAGACCAACTTAGCCTTGTGTTTCCCACAGTTAAGTGAACAAGAGCGTGACCAACTGGTTTACAAAACGCTTTATACTGCCGGCGTATTTACTCTTAGATTTGGCTTGGTCTCTTTGCGTTCACCCGAATGGCTGCAATCAAAGTGTGACTTTGTAAACTCCGAACAGTTGCTCGACCTAACTGAGCAAAATCAAAAAGTGATTTTATTAGTGCCGCACTCTTGGTCGATTGATATACCTGCGGTACTACTTGCCTCACAAGGCTTACCTGTTTCTGCGATGGCGAAAAGACAGAAAAACCCAGTAACAGACTGGCTGATGCATCGCCAACGCGTGCAATATGGTGGCCGTGTGTACGAACGCTCTGGAGGGATTAAACCCTTCATCAAATCGATTAAAGACGGTTACTTGGGCTACTATCTACCAGACCAGGATCATGGTGCTGAACTCAGTGAATTTGTGGACTTTTTCGCGACGACGAAGGCAACCCTGCCAGGTCTGACAAAACTGGCGAAACTGTCAAAGTCCAAAGTAATCCCGACTTTTGCCTCACTGGATCCGGAAACTGGTCGCTTTAGTATTGAGTTCATGCCTCCACTGACGCTTCAGGAAACCGACTGCGACGATGCTCGCTCACTCAATGAAGCCGTTGAGTACTTTGTGACGAAAAATCCAGAGCAATACATGTGGACACTGCGTCTACTGCGTACTCAGGCGGATGGCAGCAATCCATACAGTGAAATGCGTGAGCATGGCTTTATTAAAGAGAAGTGATATCAACATGTCGAAAAACAAAATTCTAATTATTGGTCCTTCTTGGGTTGGCGATATGGTGATGTCGCAATCCTTATATATCGTTTTAAAGCAACTAAACCCTGAAAGTGAGATTGATGTGATTGCGCCCGGTTGGTGTAAACCAATCTTAGAGCGTATGCCTGAGGTAAACCAATCGATACAAATGCCGATTGGCCATGGTGAGTTTAACCTGCTGGGGCGCCGTGAAATTGGTAAAACACTACGTGAGAAGAAATACGACCACGCTTATATCCTGCCAAAATCTGCGAAATCCGCTTTGATTCCATGGTTTGCCAATATACCACTTCGTACCGGTTGGAAAGGCGAGATGCGTTTTGGCTTGCTGAATGACATTCGTCCAAACATGAAGTCATTCCAATATATGGTGGAGCGCTATGTGGCCTTGGCTTATCCGAAATCGGAGATGGTGGACTCATCATCACTAGGTGGACTAGAGACGCTGCCGCGCCCTCGCCTAGCTATCAATACTGAAGAGCAACAAGCCACTATCCAGAAGTTCAACCTAAATAAAGAACGCTCAATTATTGGCTTGTGTCCAGGTGCAGAATTTGGCCCGGCTAAGAAGTGGCCAGAAACGCATTATGCGGAAGTTGCCACACAGATGTGCAAAGAAGGCCATCAAATCTGGCTATTTGGTTCACAAAAAGATCTTGAGACGTGTAACGGAATTCGAGCACTGGTTCCGCCACAGTTCCAACAGCATATTCATGTTCTAGCCGGACAAACTAGTTTAATTGAAGCCGTTGATTTACTGGCTGCGTGTAAAACGGTAGTAGCAAATGACTCGGGCTTAATGCACGTCGCAGCCGCGGTCGGTTGTAGTGTCGTTGCTGTGTATGGTTCGACATCACCAAAATACACGCCGCCACTTGCGGACAAAGTCGAGATTGTTCATACCGATATTGACTGTCGCCCATGTTTTCAGCGTGAATGCCAGTTTAACCACCTTAAGTGCTTGACGGAGTTGTCTCCGAAACAAGTACTTAACAGTATCCAAAAGCTCGAAGCCATTACCATTAGCTCATGTTAATTCGTCTGATATATACGTTACTGCTGGCACTAGCGTCACCAATTCTTTTGTTTGGTTTGTATAAGAGCAAGCCAAACAAGCCTAAATTTGGTCCGCGCTGGAAAGAGCATTTTGGTGTCACGCCCAAGCTCAATACTGATCAACGCCCAATATGGATTCATGCCGTATCGGTTGGTGAAAGCATCGCTGCGGCACCGTTAATAAAAGCATTGAAAAAGCAGAATCCTGAACAGGCGATTTTGGTTACTACAACAACCAGTACCGGGGCTGAGCAGGTGGCAAAATTAGGTGATTTAGTTGAACACCGATATATGCCTATCGACTTTAGCTTTGCGGTAAAAGGCTTTTTAAAGGCTGTAAATCCAAAGCAAATGCTGATCATTGAAACCGAGCTTTGGCCAAATACCCTGAACACGGTGCACAAAGCGGGGATTCCAATTACTGTGGTCAACGCCCGTTTATCTGAAAAGTCATGCCGAAACTACGCTAAAGTGCAGCCGTTATTTAACCTTTTGCATCCAAAACTTACTCAGGTGTTGTGCCAAACCGAATCGGATTCTGAGCGTTTTTCTCGCTTGGGCGTCGATAGTAATAAGCTATCAGTTACTGGCTCAATCAAGTTTGATATCCAGATCTCAGACGACGTGAAAACGAAGGGTAAAGAATTGCGCTCTGTTCTTGGAGAACACAGACCCGTTTGGATAGCGGCAAGCACTCATAAGGGCGAAGATGAACAAGTACTTAACGCACATAAGAAACTACTTGAATCTTATCCAGAAGCCTTATTGATCTTAGTCCCTCGCCACCCGGAGCGTTTTGATAGCGTCTTTGAACTTTGTCAGAAACATAGCTTGGAAACCATTCGCCGTACCTCACAGTCAGACGTAGCTGAATCAACTCAAGTTTACCTCGGCGATACCATGGGTGAGATGTTGATTTTAATAGGCGCAGCCGATGTCTGCTTTATGGGTGGGAGCCTAATTGGTGATAAAGTTGGCGGACACAACGTTCTGGAACCAGCCGCACTTGGCGTGCCAGTTATTACAGGGCCGAGTTACTTTAATTTTACCGAAATTGTTGCCAGTTTATCTCAAACTGAATCTCTAAGTATCATCGAAGATAGCTCTCAATTAGCGGAATCCATAACTGATATTTTCTTCAACCCAAGGAAAATCGCTAACTCAGCGTTAGGTGCAACAGAAAGCCCTCTTGCGAAAACCATCCAGTTACTTGTTAAGGAATAAATTTTGGCGAAAACAGGCACCATACTTATTGTCTTGTATAACAAAAAGATCTCAGAATCGACTACTTATCAAAGTCTTATTAAGTATCCAGGAAACCTCAATAACATAGACTTGCTTATTTGGAATAACGGTCCTGACGAGATAAACAAGAATTTAGATGAGAGCGATACCAAAAAATTTCGTAGTGTGACAATCAAAGAGGATCTATCTAACGCTGGGCTCGCAAAAATCTATAATTTCGTCTTCACCTTTAAAGAAAATGATTTCTTTGTGTTTCTCGATGATGACTCTAATTTATCTCCTACTTACATTAAATCCATTCTACATGTAGATAAAGATACATGTGCCGTCCCTATTCTTACTCACAATGGCCAGGTCCAAAGCCCAACATTAAAGAAAAAGAAAGTTGAAAGCACTGAACTGCCGGAAGACAGGAGCCGCTTTCGAGCTGTAGGCAGCGGTGTTGTGGTTGGAGCCAATGTTGCCAACAAACTCAAAGCTACGTACGGTAGCGTCTTTGACGAGCACTTTCTTTTGTACGGAGTAGATACAACCTTTTTTATCAGGTTAGAACGCGCGAAATTATTATCGCACCTCAAAGTGATACCTGGGTTTGAGCACTCATACTCTCGCCTTTCTACGGATCCAGATGCTATCAGTGACTTCAGAAAAAAAGAGCGAGCCTATGATGAAGGGCTTCGAGCACGATATTACAAAAGTAAATCAAGCTTAATCGTTTATACTCTTCGTACTGGGTTAAAAAGTTTTAAAAATCGCTTAACAGAAAAGGAAGACCTAGAGGGCTTTATATTTAAAGCAATAATGACTGGAAAGCACTACAGATATAAATAGTCAAAAACCTTTTTTACCATATGAATTGAAGGTGCCACTGACGGTGATATGACATCGCCAGTGACACACTCCAAAAAATCTTAACTTATAGCTAGCGTGGAGTATTAACGTATAAAAGCTAGTTCTTCTAAGCACTACTCTATCTGCGATCTACAAATCAAATTACGCTATAGTAAGCCAAGCAATTAGATTTTATTTTAAGTATAGATACACTTCACCTATAAAAACTTCTTTGCAAAATCAGCTACTTCTTTATGGAAGGTGGCCTTTTCTTCTCTAATTTTATTGCGGTAAAATTCAAAATCGTCCAGTGAACGTTCAAAGTGAGTAAAGACCTCATTAACTAACGAGCTAACTTCATCAATAAAGCCTTCACCAGATTCATTAAGTTTGTATTTTTTTGGAACAGCAATATCAACGGTATTTCCAGCACTGCCTTTTTCACCTGTGATTACAATACACTTTGCCATTGCGGCTTCACGAGGAATACGGTCTTTACCAGGGTGATTACCAAAATCAATGTAAACTTTGCTCTTGGCTAGCAAGTCAGCAACTTCCGCTGCTGTCATATTCTGAATCGGAGCAAACTTTACAGATGGCATTGCAGCTATTAACTTATTCGTAGTTTCTATGCCTTTTTTGGGATTGTAACAAATAACATTTTCTTTCTGGTTGATATCAACTTGCCTGGTTAAGTGCTCTTCACCAAGATAATCACTTAAATGAAAGACATCAGAAATACCATGCTGGTTTAAAAACAATTCACCGTAGTAGCTCTGTGTCAAGTGTGAATATTGTTTGAGCTCATCCATCGGTAAAAACTTTGGATTATTTGTCACATTGCTTCGATACCAATGTTTTATATGCTTGAACAGTGTATTGGGATGAGATTTAAAGTAGTTATCAACCGATAACCACCAGACGATCTTTCTTTTTCCTTCTACCAAATTCAAATATTTGGTTGCCGCCTCAGGTACAATAACAGTAGCCTCACGACACTCCTCTAGCGTGGCTAATGGCACATTATAATGTGCGTAAGCAGAAGGTGTTTGATGTTTTTCCGTAAAGGGGTAGTAAAGAATTTTAGCATCGACATTTAACTGGGTCAGAGCATCCACAAACTGGTGAATCAACTCTGGACCACCAGTCACACTATTCGCTGGGCAAAGAACAATAGCTTTATCCATATTAAGATTTCCCTTCCATCTCATTAACTTTGTTCAACGCACTACGTATTACCTGATGCATATCGTAGTACTTATACTCAGCAAGACGACCACCAAAAAAAACATCTTCAGACTCATTTTTAGCTAGCTGGCGATACTTTTTAAACAGCGCCATATTCTTCTCATCATTCACCGGATAGTATGGCTCATCACCTGGTTTCCACTCAGAAGGATATTCTTTTGTAATAATAGTATGTTCAGTATCTACTGGGTCAAAATGCTTATGTTCGATGATTCTGGTAAAAGGAATTGAGCGCTCTGTATAATTAACAACGGCATTACCTTGATAATTAGCAATATCCATTCGTTCGTTCTGAAACTCTAATGAACGATATTCTAATCGACCAAGTTGATTATCAAAGTACTCATCGATTGGCCCAGTATAAATTACCTTTTTAGCCATTGATTTAAAGCGAGCTTTATCCGATAAAAAATCGACACCTAATTGCACCTCTGAATTTTCTAACATCTTTTCGATTAGATTGGTATAACCACCAATAGGCACACCCTGGTAACGATCGGAAAAATAATTGTTATCATAAGTCAAACGCACCGGCAAACGACGAATGATGAAAGCAGGTAGATCCACACAATCTCGTCCCCACTGCTTTTCGGTATATCCTTTGATCAAGGTTTCGTAAATATCTCGTCCAACCAGAGAGATCGCCTGTTCTTCTAAGTTTTCAGGCTCTTTATTTGCCATTTCCTGTCGCTGCTCTTGTAACTTTGCTTCAGCTTCGGCCGGCGTTCTTACTCCCCATAACTGGTAGAAGGTATTCATATTAAAAGGCAAATTGTAAAGTTTACCTTTGTGATTAGCTAACGGTGAGTTAGTGAAGCGGTTAAACTCCACTAGATCGTTCACATAGTCCCAAATAGCTTTGTCGTTTGTATGGAATATGTGCGCGCCGTACTTGTGCACCTGAATCCCACCACTGTCTTCAGTGTAAACATTTCCACCAATATGTTGTCGTCGATCTATCACAAGCACCGAACGACCTTGCTTCGTCAATTCATTAGCGCATACGGCACCAAATAAACCGGCACCTACTATTAAATAATCATATTTCATAACTGTTATTCCGAAGCACATGTTTGGCTTTCTATCGAATTCATCTGTAGCCTAAACTGGATTTATTTGATATCAAAGTCATAATCGGTCACCCATTGACTTTATATGCAGAGTCAAAGGGAACTTTGAGCTAAAATTTATCAGCGGTATCTTAACAAGAAATTTGACTAACCTGAACTCAGCGCAAAGAGGTTAGTCAAAGCTTTAGTAGTATGCAGTTATATCCCTTCAATTTTCGACAACTTCCGAGGAAAAAACATACCACTCTTCCACAACCCATATAGATCACTTACGAAACAGTAAGTTGATTGGGATTTGATTAATTCAAACTCAGTTCAATGATTAGCGGCTCCCTTAAGGAGGTATTCAAACTCCTCTTCTTGCCAATGAATTGAGCGTTTCTTAAGCTCTTTACGAAAGGAGCGCAACAATCTATCTAAATTGTGTTTTTGCCAGTCTGAGCCAGCTTGTTGGGAACATTTGTCGAAATCAATAATCCACACTTGCTTATCTGCATCAATCAGAATGTTGTGAATATTCAAATCGGTATGATTAACGCCAGCCTTGTGCATTTTGGCAATTTCTTGCCCAATCTTATGGTACATTTCTGCTGGTAAAGCCCCCTCTTGGAGGATACTTACTAAATCCTTGGCATTTGGTATACATTGGCTGAGTAAGTCCGCCTGGTAGGTTAATAAGCCTGTCTTGACCGCTCTTGCTGCTATGGGCTTCGGTACGTTCACACCGGCTTCCGTTAACGTAAGTAAGAGCTGAAACTCCGCCGCACTGCGAGTCCTTTCCCAACTAGAAAACCAATAATTATCTTTAACTAACTTTCCAAACAAACCACCACGTCGATAATGACGCAGCGCGGCTTGCATGGTACCAAGTTGGACAAACCAAGTGGTTCCACGCCCAGTTGCACTACCAACAACTGCGTTCAGACTCTGCCAGTATTCAATATCAAACAGCGTTTTTTCCGGCTCTGAAACTACCGATTCGTCATACCAAACTCGAGTATTGCCGTGTTTAAAAAGTTTCATGCTGTTCCTTAAAAGAAGAGGATCGTTAACCAAGTGAACCCGGCTAGCATTAGCGCTACCATTACGGCAGCCGAGCCAATGTCTTTTGCTCTGCCGCTCAATTCATGCCTCTCAATACCTATACGATCAACCACGGCTTCGATAGCTGAATTAAGTAACTCGACAATCAGCACCAATACGACACTTCCAAACATCAAAACACGCTCTATCGCCGACAAATCCAACAAAAATACGATGATGGCAGCGCAGACTAATAAGCCAACTTCTTGTCTGATGGCCGCTTCATGTTTGAATGCAGCTTTTATCCCTTTCGCGGAATAAAAAGTCGCATTGTAGATGCGCCTTAACCCTGTTTGACCAGGCTTTCCGGTAGTCTTTTCGTTATTTTTGTTCATGTCGCCCCATGATTGAATGATCGCCTAAACCTTCACGCGACGTATTCTACATGAGTACCAATGAAGCTGAAACGGGAACAAGCTGGCTGTTTGGCTTAAAAATAAACCCAGAACAGCATCTTTAATGAAGGACCTTTGGTAAACTTGGGTTTAAGCTAACATAAACACCATTTTCTGCTTTAGGGTTCATAATGAAGATTGCACTGATTCACATGCGTCACGCTAAGGTTGGCGGCACAGAACTGTTCTTAAATCAATTGTCCAAATACCTGTGCGAACAAGGTGAAGACGTCACCATTATTTGCCGTTCTCACGAAGAACCAAGTCACCCAAACATTAAGTTTGTCACACTAAAACCGCTCAGTATTGGTAAAGCGCATCGAGCCTATCGGTTTGCGAAAGCGGTTGAAAACCACGTCAATGAAAATGACTATGATATTGTTTATGCGTTGGGGAAAACCTGGACACACGACCTAATTCGCGTTGGTGGAGGCACTCGTAAACACATCGTTGATCTGAGAAAAGACAAGAAACCGACGCCAAGGGACCGCGTCTCCATGTATATCGAGCGTAAAGCCCTGTCGTCTGCCGATAATCTTTTCGTGGTATCGAACTCGCATAAAAGCAGCACCGAAATAATGGAAGATTATGGTGTCTCTCCAGATAAAATCGCCACGATTCATAACGCGGTTGATCTAAACCGTTTCTCACGTGAAAACTGCGCGACACAAGTAGCTGAGTTAAAAAAGAAACTACAAATTAACGATAAACACCCTATCTTTCTGTTTCTTGGTTCAGGTTATCACCGCAAAGGATTGGAGCCGACACTCAAGGCATTTAGCTTGCTGAAAGAAGAGGCAAGCTTGGTCATTGTAGGGAATGAACAGCACCCTCAACAGTACCAAGACCTGGCAAAAGAACTTGGTATTGAAGATAAATGCTATTTCTTAGGTAAACAAAACAATCCGGAAGTCTTCTTTAGCATGGCATCTTGTTATGTTTTCCCTACCAAATATGAACCATTTGGTTTTACTGCCATTGAAGCGTTATCAAGCGGCTGTCCAGTGATTACCACCGTCGACTGTGGTGCAAAAGAAGTGATGAACGACGAAGTGAGCTCGATTCTTGAGTCTGACTTTTCGACCGAAAAGCTCGCACAGGAAATGAGTCATTGGGCAGACAAAGCAAAGTCTAAAGAATTCCGAGCGGCCTGTCGTGAGTCAGTCGCACCGCTGGACGTGAATAACATTATGGAAATGAACTATCAGTTGATCAAACAAGCGTGGGAAAAGAAACAGCTAAAATAATATCACCCACATAATTCGATAAAATACAAAAGGCTTCGCACAACTGTTCGAAGCCTTTTAACATATAACGTTACGCGCAGAATCCATCGAACCCCGCTTAGCCTGAGCAAAACTATGCGGTTTCTAAGATCTGAGTCTCCCGACTCAACTCCATCAAAGATAAGCTACTTACCCTTTCTACAGATATAGATTCTATAGACTTACTACACTCAGATGGAAACACACACCAAGAATTATTGGTGCTGTGATACCAATCTGGTAGTACATAATAGGGGGATGTTGGAGACGCAGCTCTGGTATCCCACCCCCAGATCATCACCATTGGAACCTTCATCATTTGAAATATATGGCATGGACCACAGTCATTCGATAAAGTAAGTGCAGACTCGTGGGCAATATCGACCAGATCAGAAATAGAAGGAGAATGTTTTATCTCAAAAGGTAAACCGTGCAATAAACGCTCTACGATAGCTGCCTTTGAACTTTCCTGAGGACCGAGTATGATATTAATTTTGTCAATTTTGTCTGATTTTCGATAGATATCTTTCGCTGCTTCACAGTACCTTTCAATTGGCCAGACTTTAAAAGCTCCAGCGCCACCAGCTGGCACCAAAGTTAACGCGCTTGTCTTTGCATCTTGCCCGGCTTCTGAACCCAGCATATTGATTATCGTGGTATCGTAGTTAGTACCAAATGCGACATTGGCTAAATCGAGATTGTTTTTTGCGATGTACTGTCGACCTTTTGGCGTAAATAAATGCTTGCTATATAAACCACATTTATTCAAAAACTTGGAGTTACTAAACGCGTATTTTTCTTTTGTTTTCGCCAGCAGCAGTGCTGCATGAACACGCTCTGAGCCGGAGTAAATATTAAAAACTTTATCAAACTTATTCGAATTGATATTCGTTACTATTTTTAGAATATTCCAGCCTTTGTAATTAATGACGTTGTCTGCAAGTCCATTACAAACAAGAAGCTGACTGCTTTTGGCCTTGGTATAAATCGTAATATTTGCATCTCCAATCTCTTTTCTTATGGCGCAAAGCAATGGAATTTGCGTTGTGATGTTTCCAAATTGTGCTCTGTGTGGAACAAATACAGCCACGTTTGTCATTAATATATCCACCAATTACGATACGTATATGTCACCTTCCTTACTATAAAGACCAAAATATGAATCTAGACACGTAAGGCTAAGTAATATTTAAATTTATTCCTAATATAAAACAGAGAAATAATATCAAAAACTGACCTAGTTTTTACAAATAGCATTCCATTTTGTGCTCCTGAAACCAAAAATTCATCCTAGTTCAATTTATTGGCGAAAGCCTGTACCAAAATCAAACAAAAGGATTAAAAACACCTATCAATACTAAAGGGTTGGACCACTAAAAATTAGGATTGTTGCATACTCGTTCTTGGACCTTGACTCGCCAAATCACACAACTCAGGGTGATTTGGGTATACATTCTGTTGATGCAACTGCATAATTCAGAGATAAATAACAACCCTCTTCAGAGTCATGAGCCTTTTTAATAAACCACCACAGAAAATTTGTATTCTGAGACTCTCTGCTATTGGTGATGTATGCAACACCATCGCAGTTATACAAGCGATACAAAAACACTGGCCTACAACGGAGATCACCTGGATCACCGGAAAGCTAGAAGCTGAGTTGCTTAAATCGATTCCAAATATTAACGTAGTGGTGTTTAACAAAAAGAATGGCTTTTCCGAATATCTAAGAGTTTGGAAGCTACTTAAAGGCACTCGTTTTGATGCATTACTTCATATGCAATACGCCATCAGAGCGAGCGTTCTGACAATAGGAATCAAAGCCAAATACAAACTTGGATTTGATGCGAAGAGAAGCCAAGACGGGCAACGCTTGTTTACGAACGTGAAGGTTCCCTCTCCTGAATCCAATCATGTTTTAGATGGTTTACGCCAATTTGCGATTACGCTTGGTGTGCCTGAATTCACCCCATCATGGTCGCTAGAATATAATGATGATGCACGGAGCTGGGCGACGAAGAATCTATCCAACGAAAAAACAAACTTAGTCATTGTTCCTGGTGCGAGTAAGGCCTACAAAAATTGGACCGCTAAAGGGTATGCAGATGTGATTCATCATGCCGTGGCGAATAATCTAAATGTCATTCTTGCTGGCAGTCCTGCCCAAGTTGAAAAAGATCTTGGTCGTGATATTGAGAAAGCACTTGATGTGCCAGTTACCGATCTCATTGGTCAAAGTTCGCTGCAGCAAATGCTGGCATTGCTCGATAAAACCGATGTTTTGATAGCACCAGACACCGGCCCAACACACATGGCCAATGCCATGGGTACACCTGTTATTGGGCTTTATGCGCATCATAATCCAGAACGTACCGGGCCTTATAACTATCGATCGTTGGTCGTTTCAGCGTACAACGACGCGCTTTGGGCGGAAACCCAAAAACAGCCTTCTCAGGTTGACTGGCGTACCAGAGTTCAAGATGAAAAAGCGATGGAGAGAATTACCAGCGAGTCTGTCATCGCCATGTTGGATAAGGTGCTAACTAACCTTCAGAGCGAAAAGGTCAAAGCATGAATATCTGCCACGTGAATTTAGCGTCTGGGTATCACGGTGGTGAGAACCAAACTCTGCAACTTATCAAACAACAAGTTAAGTTAGGCTATGACCTCACTGTTGTCGCGAACCCTAAAAGCCCTTTTGCTGAAGCTGTCCACCAACTGGACGTAAAACTGGTGCTCGCGACGCACTTTACTAAAGCTCACTCAAAGTCAGTTACCGAAAATTGCACATTAATTCATGTGCATGAAGGCAGAGCAATTTACTGGGCCTTGATTCAACACATGTTGTATGGCACGCCATATATTGTCACTCGCCGAATAGACAACGCTTTAAAAAAGAAATGGTTAGCGAATCTAGCCTACTCCAAAGCAGCAGCAGTCGTCGGTTTAAGTACCGAGATTGTTCAGCGTGTTAATGATGCCTATCCCGCATTACAGACACATAAAATCCCAAGCTCTCCTGTCCAGTACCCTAGTGACGAGAAAACGGTTCAATCGATTAAACAAAGATTCGCAGGCAAGTTTTTGGTTATTCAGGCCGCGAATATGCTTAAACATAAAGGGTTTGATGTCACCATTTCTGCAGCCAAAAAGCTCGAAGAATCCAACCTACCCATACAGTTCTGCTTGCTCGGTGATGGTCCAGAGAGACCTGCTCTTGAGCAACAAGCTAGCGGACTTAATAACGTTAGCTTTGAAGGTAAACAAACGAATATGGGTGACTGGTTTAGCGCCGCCGATCTGCAAATTCACCCGTCATACACAGAAGGACTGGGCTCAGTGATCTTAGAAGGGATGTCTGCGGGCTTACCTGTGATTGGTGCGAACACAGGCGGAATCCCGGATATTATTGAACATGACTACAACGGTTTTTTAATCGAGCCCGGAAACGGCGATGCATTAACCGATGCAATCGTGAAACTCTATGAAGACGAACAAAAACGAGCCAGCTTCATACAAAATGGGGTTAAAAAGCTCGAAAAGTTCGATATTAGTTATACTTCCCAGCAGTACCTTGAGCTTTATAAGAAAATAGAAAAATGAAAAGAGTAATCTACCCAGGCACCTTTGATCCAATCACCAATGGGCATCTCGACCTGATCGAACGTGCGGCTGATATGTTTGATGAAGTCATTGTCGCGGTCGCCGAAAGTCCAAGTAAAAACACCATGTTTACACTAGAAGAGCGAGTCAGCTTTGTAAAAGATGTCACCGCACATCTAAACAATGTTACTGCCCAAGGCTTTTCCGGACTCATGGTGGACTTTGCACGCGATGTTAATGCGAACGTGCTAATACGCGGCCTGAGAACCACAGTAGACTTTGAATACGAATTCGGTTTAACCAATATGTATCGACGTTTATTACCTGGCTTAGAGAGTGTGTTTCTCACTCCGGCCGAAGAGTACGCATTTATCTCATCGACAATCGTCCGCGAAGTGGCTATTCATGGTGGAGACGTCAGTGCATTCGTTCCAAAAATAGTGGCGGACGCGATGCACAACAAAAAACGCAATTAATGAACAAGCCTGACTTAGCCATGCTAGGCTATTTCAGGCTTCAGCTTCTCCGCAATCCATTTATTTTAAAGCACTTCTAGCGAAAAGTTTTACTTCTGGCATTCCTCACAAAAGAAAGTATTACGCTGACCAATCTTTTGCTCTTGAAGTGGCTCACCGCATTCAGGGCAAGGCTCTCCTGCTTTTCCATAAACCAATAGTTCCTGGGCAAAGTATCCAGGTTTACCGTCTGCCTGTGCAAAATCCTTGAGAGTGGTACCGCCTTGGTTGATTGCGATTTCAAGAGTAGCTTTAATGTTGGTAACCAGTAACTTCCACTCTTCTGCCGTCACTTGACCCGTAGGTCTGGTTGGATGGATCCGAGATTTAAACAGGGATTCATTCGCGTAGATATTACCAACGCCGACCACGACTTTGTTGTCCATAATGAACTGCTTTACAGCAACACGCTTGCCTTGCGCTTTTTCTGCCACATACTCAGCATTGAATTCGTCAGTCAACGGCTCTGGCCCCATATGATCAAGTACGGTGTGAGACTCACCCGGCGCGCACCATAACCACGCTCCAAATCGACGCGGGTCGTTGTAGCGCAGTACTTTGCCATTAGTCAGCTTCAGATCCACATGATCATGTTTAGCCGGTGGAAAATCGGCATCAAGCACACGTAGCGAGCCTGACATACCCAGATGAACAATCGCGGTTCCCTTATCCGTCTCAATCAACAGGTACTTAGCACGGCGCCGGATTGCACGAATCACTTGCCCTTCAAGCTGTTTCAGTTCCTGGGGGATATCCCAGCGTAGTTTGGGGGTACGAAACACAAACGCCTGGATCGTTTGATCAAGCATATGCGGCGTGATTCCCATACGGCTGACTTCGACTTCAGGTAATTCAGGCATTGTTGGCTCCGTTCAATTGTCTATTCTTATTAATCTGCTCGGCTAGCATAATCGAAAACTCGTGGATAAATACAGGAATGATTCAAGCAGTCATATTACTTAGGAAGGAGGTAACCATCATCCACTGAAATCGCAATCCATTTATCTTGCCAGTTCTTGAACAGCCAAAAATCTCTTAAGCGGTAGAAGGTGATACGCTGTGGTTCATCAAGATCCTGATACCATACTTCTATCGACTCTGGCGCTGTAAGTTGACGCTTCAACGTCTCAAATTGCTGCTCAGTAAGCTCCGTGCCCTCTAAAGACTGCCAGCGAGCCACAAGCTCTTCAGAAGGAATACTCACTTTAATATTGGCCTGCCACTCGTCTTTCTTAAGTTCTAATTCCCAACCACTATAGTAAATCGCACTCACCTGATGATCAGATCGTAGTAAATTAGGATATGGATCCACTTCTTCTGATAATAAGTAGGTTTTGATCCACATCGGCGCATTTAAGATCACGATAAAAGCGATAACACCTAGGATAAGGATATTGTTCCATCGGCGACGACGAGCCGGACTAATGCGCATAATCACTCCTAATTTCTGTAAGTCACAGTAAATTAGCAAAGCAGATAAATATTGACTAGAAAATCTGTAAACAGATGCAGAAAGCAGTGAGGAAGAGTAATGGGGATGGGTGCTAGGAACTGGAGGTAATAAAAAACCCAACTCGAAAGTTGGGTTTTTCAATTCGTAAAAGAGTCAGAAACCAATTACTTGATTTTTGCTTCTTTGTACATAACGTGCTGGCGTACAACTGGATCAAATTTCTTGATCTCAAATTTGCCTGGCATGTTACGCTTGTTCTTATCAGTTGTGTAGAAGTGGCCAGTACCTGCAGAAGATACTAGACGGATTTTCTCACGAACGCCTTTCTTTGCCATTGCTTATTTCCTCTTAAACGTTTTCGCCACGTGCACGCATATCAGCAAGAACAGTATCGATACCTTTCTTGTCGATGATGCGCATACCTTTAGCAGATAGACGTAGTTTAACAAAACGTTTTTCGCTCTCTACCCAGAAACGATGAGTTTGTAGGTTCGGCAGAAAACGACGCTTAGTAGCATTTCGTGCGTGTGAACGGTTGTTACCCGTTACTGGACGCTTACCAGTTACTTGGCATACTCGTGACATGAATGTCTTCTCCAAAATCGTTTCAGCTCGATATCAACCTTGGTGGCCGAACCTCTCTATCTCTCAAAAAGAAGTTAGAGGTTAAGAACCGCTATGGAAAATCCATACAAGGCTATCAAAGGTCGCGCATTATACTAACTTGACATGCATTGCTCAAGACCCGAACAGATCCTTTTTACAGGTTTTCGTGATCTTTTTTTAGACAGCAGGTTTTTTCTAGCAGTCCAAGCTGAATTCAGTTTAAAATTTAGTGGCGTGGATGATAGCAGATTTTTTGCAACTAACAACCTAAAAAACGCACAGTTATATCCATCCTCTTTCAGCAAAAGAGACACTTTCTCCATCACCGATGACGAAATGGTCCAAAATGCGAATATCTACCAGTGCTAAAGCGTCGATTAAACGGCGAGTAATTCTTCTGTCAGACTGGCTCGGCTCCGCCACACCAGACGGATGATTATGAGCAAGAATCAAGGCTGCCGCGTTATGATGCAAGGCTCGCTTCACCACTTCTCGCGGATAAACCGACGCCGCATCCAACGTTCCTTCGAATAAGATTTCATCTTTTATAACGCGGTGCTGATTATCGAGAAAAAGAATATAAAAGGCCTCTCTTTGTCGATCTCTCAAAATCGATGAGAGGTACAACTTCGTCTGTTCCGGGCTGGTTAAGGCATCACCACGCTTTAAAGTTTCCGCTAAATAACGCTGAGTCATCTCAAGCACGGCTTGTAGTTGAACATATTTAGCTTGCCCTAAACCTTTATGTTGGCAGAAGTCTTTCTCTGACGCCGAAAACAGCTGCCTGAGCGAGCCAAAATCCTGAATTAGGAAATCCGCCAACTCAATCACATTCATGCCTTGCGTGCCCGTACGCAGAAATATAGCGAGTAATTCAGCATCGGTTAGCGCTTGTGGTCCTCTCTGGAGCAACTTCTCCCGAGGCATCGACTCATTCGGTAAGGATTTGAGTATCATCGACTGTCTCTTTATAGGTAAGAGCCCCTATTCCACAAAACAAAAAGCGAAAGTCGAGCATGACTTTCGTCTTTTTAGTTCCGTTCTGATTTTCTGTGTAATTTAATGGTTCATCAAAGTTTAAAATTACCAACTAGATCGTGAATTTTCAGCCGAATTATTGGGGTACGTCACTTCGAATTACGACCACATAATAGTGGCATAGCAAAGTAAGCAAACTAAATATACGCAGGCGGTAAGACTTTGAGTTGTGATAAACTCGTCGCCAGAAAAATTGGAGATCTCACATGCAAACACTAGCAGGAAAGAAAATTCTACTCGGCATCAGTGGCGGTATTGCCGCGTATAAATGTGCGGAGCTAACTCGTCGTTTAATAGAGAGAGGCGCACAAGTGCGCATCGTGATGACCAAGGCGGCTCAGGAGTTTATTACTCCACTCACCATGCAGGCGGTATCTGGCCATCCAGTCTCTGACAGTCTATTTGATCCCGCCGCTGAAGCGTCGATGGGGCACATTGAATTGGCAAAATGGGCCGATTTAGTCTTGCTCGCGCCAGCAACGGCTGATTTGATTGCTCGACTGTCGGCAGGGATGGGAAATGACCTGTTGTCAACTCTAGTGTTAGCCACTGATTCACCAGTTGCGGTTTCTCCGGCAATGAACCAACAGATGTATAGTAATGTGGCCACACAAGAGAACATCGCAACCTTGGCTCGTCGTGGCATGCACATTTGGGGGCCAGGCGCTGGCGAACAAGCATGTGGTGATATAGGTCCTGGCCGTATGTTAGAGCCAATGCAACTGGTGCATCTGTGTGAGCAGTTTTTTCAGCCTAAAGTACTCGAAGGAAAATCAGTACTGATCACCGCCGGTCCAACTCGCGAAGCGATCGATCCTGTTCGCTACATCAGCAACCACAGCTCTGGCAAAATGGGCTTTGCACTGGCGAATGCAGCAGTACAACTGGGAGCAAGAGTAACTTTGGTGAGCGGCCCAGTTAGTTTAACTACTCCATCGGGCGTTGAACGCATTAACGTCGCAAGCGCTCAGGAAATGTATGATGCTGTAATGTCGCACGCCACCAGCCATGATGCATTTATCAGCTGCGCAGCAGTAGCCGATTACCGACCAGAAGACATCGCGTCTCAAAAATTGAAAAAGACCGCAGACAACGACCAGATGGTCATCAAAATGGTGAAAAACCCTGATATTGTTGCGTCGGTTGCAGCCATGACAGACAAGCGCCCATTCACTGTCGGCTTCGCCGCTGAAACTAACGATGTCGAAACTTATGCTCGTGGTAAGTTAGTGAAGAAAAACCTCAATATGATATGTGCAAATGACGTATCGGTTGAAGGACAAGGCTTCAACAGCAACGACAATGCGATTACTCTTTTCTGGCCAGAAGGTGAACTCGCTCTCGCTTTAGAATCTAAAGAGGCACTGAGTTTTAAAATCCTCGAAAAAATGCACGCATTAATGTAATTAGTGCTCATTTTTTGATAAGAAACTGGCGAAAATTTAGTACAAACATGACAATTGAGGGTGTTGTAACTCCCAATCCACCCTCAGTAGTCTAGTTTGATCCGACTTAGCGTCTTATAATCCCCTCCGCTCAACTTTGTATTTTGAAAGGAAATAACTAATGGCCGGCAGTAAAAAATCCAATCGTCGTGAAGAGATCTTGCAAGCGTTAGCACAGATGCTTGAATCTACAGAAGGCGCTTCACGTATTACTACGGCAAAACTGGCGAAACAAGTTGGCGTTTCAGAAGCGGCGCTCTACCGCCATTTCCCAAGTAAAGCTCGTATGTTCGAAGGTTTGATCGAATTCATTGAAGAAGCATTAATGACTCGTATTAACCGTATTCTTGACGACGAAAAAGATACCTTAGAGCGTATCCGCATGGTGATGCACCTGATTCTGGTCTTTTCGGAGCGTAATCCGGGTCTGACACGCATTCTGTCAGGTCATGCTCTAATGTTTGAGAATGAGCGGCTGCGTGAGCGAATCAATCAGCTATTTGAACGAATTGAAACGCAGCTGCGTCAGATTCTACGTGAACGTAAACTTCGTGAAGGGAAATCTTTCCCCGTAGAAGAACGCATTCTTGCGGCACAGATCCTGGGCCAAGTAGAGGGCAGTCTAAACCGCTTTGTTCGTAGTGACTTCAAATATCAACCTACTGCCAACTTTGATGAATATTGGGCATTGCTCAGCGCACAAATTAAGTAGAGATTATGAGTAAAGACAACCACATGCAGCCAGAGTTTTCTCTTTCCCTTCTCCATCCAGGTAACTGGGGTGTATGGATAGGGTTTGGTCTACTGGCGATCATCGTTAATATTCTACCTTACCGCTTGCTTCTGTCGTTGGGCCAATCGGTGGGTAAGCTCGGCATGCGTTATGGTAAAAAACGAGTACACGTCGCAAAGCGCAACCTTGAGTTGGCTTTTCCAGACAAGTCTCAAGAAGACATCGACCGTATCGTTACCGAAAACTTCAAAAACACCGGCATGGCACTGATCGAAACTGGCATTACCTGGTTCTGGCCAACTTGGCGCTTTAAAACGCTGCTAGTGGAAAAAGATGTTGGTGCTCTAAAAGAAAAGGCGCAAGAAGGAAAAGGCGTCCTACTCTGCTGTGTGCATGCATTGAACCTTGAAATCACCGCACGTGCTTTTGCAGTCATGGGACTTGCGGGCTACGGCGCTTTTCGTCCACACGATAATCCAGCTTATAACTTTATCCAGTACTGGGGCCGCACCCATAACGGCAACAAACTGATTGACCGTAAAGACGTGAAAAAGATGATTCGCGTCTTGCGTAGTGGTGAACGTCTGTTCTATCTACCTGACCACGATTACGGACGCAACAAATCGGTGTATGTGCCATTCTTCGCAGTAGAAGATGCTTGTACCACAACAGGTACGAGCATTCTGGCTTATACGTCGAAGTGTGCCATCGTTCCTGGCTCTGGTTTCCGCAATGAGCAGGGCAAGTATGAAATCATTGCAGATAAATGCATTGAAGCCGATTACCCGCAAAAAGACGAAGTTGCCGCCGCAGCGTACATGAACAAATACGTTGAAGAAGTCATCTTACGCGCTCCTGAACAATGGATGTGGCTGCATAAGCGCTACAAAACCATGCAGGATGAAAACGTGCCAAAAGGCATTCGCTACAGATAAGTGGCAACAAAAAAAGGGGCTGATGGATATCCACTAGCCCCTTTTTTACGTTTTAAAGCTTCAGAATAGATTAAATGCCGTATTCCGCGCGGTATGCTTTTACAGCATCTAGGTGCTCTGCAGCGTTGCCTTTCTCTTCAAGGTAAGTCACTAGGTCACCCAAACTCACGATAGAGATAACCGCACAGCCGAAGTCGCGCTCAACTTCCTGAATCGCAGACAGCTCACCCTTGCCTTTTTCTTGACGGTCGATAGCCACCAACACGCCAGCTAAGTCAGCACCGTTCGCCTTGATGATTTCCATCGATTCACGAATTGCGGTACCTGCTGTGATCACATCATCAACCAGCATAATGCGACCTTCAAGAGCCGAACCTACCAGGTTGCCACCTTCACCGTGGTCTTTCGCTTCTTTACGGTTAAAGCAGTAAGGCGTGTCGATATCATGGTGATCCGCAAGTGCTACTGCTGTTGTCGTCGCGATAGGGATACCTTTGTACGCAGGGCCAAATAGCACATCGAACTCGATACCTGAGTCTGCCAATGCGGCTGCGTAGAAACGACCAAGACGAGCAAGGTCGCGACCAGTATTGAAAAGACCAGCGTTAAAGAAGTAAGGGCTCTTACGGCCTGATTTCAAAGTAAACTCACCAAACTTAAGAACTTCTTTCTCAAGTGCAAACTCAATAAATTCACGCTGGTATGCTTTCATGGATTTCTCTCAATTTTCAGTGTGTGGATATCAGTATTAAAGTTCTAGGACAAAAGCCCTATAAATACGCAAAAAAATAGCTTCCTTTGCGGGGAAGCTACTTTTAAAAATTAATTTTCTAACGCCGCCTTCTGCGCCGTGACGATTTCGCTAATGCCGACTTTCGCCGACTCCAGCAGTGCCATCAGTTGCTCGTGACTAAACGGTTCGCCTTCTGCAGTGCCCTGGATTTCAATCATCTTGCCTTCTTCAGTCATGACCACGTTCATGTCAGTATCAGCGGCTGAATCTTCAACATATTCAAGGTCACACAGTACTTCATCACCTAGCAAACCAACAGAAACCGCCGCTACGTGGCCTTTCATTGGGTTTGCTTTTAGCTTGCCACTCTCAATTAGGTGCTGGAACGCATCTGCCATCGCAACACTTGCTCCACTGATTGAAGCAGTTCTTGTGCCGCCATCCGCTTGAATTACGTCACAGTCAACGGTGATCATAAACTCGCCCATCGCTTTTAAGTCGACAACAGCACGTAGACTGCGCGCGATAAGGCGTTGGATTTCCATAGTGCGGCCACCCTGCTTACCGTTTGCCGCTTCGCGACGAGTACGAGAGTGTGTTGCACGTGGCAGCATGCCGTATTCTGCAGTTACCCAGCCTTTACCTTGGCCTTTTAGCCAGCGTGGTACAGATTCTTCGACGGTCGCATTACACAACACTTTGGTATTACCGAACTCCACTAACACTGAGCCTTCAGCATAAGCGGTGTAGTTTCGAGTAATTTTGATTGGGCGAACTTGGTCCGCCTTGCGATCGTTTGGACGCATGGGCATCTACCTTAAATATGAGGAGAAGACGATTTGGTTGGGCGAGGATTATAGCGGAATCGATTCCGGATTCCTAGGTCACAAGTCATGCAATCGATGCACATTTCCCTAGTACATCGCGCTACATCCCGCGCACCTATTCTCACTCCGTGATACACTCTCTAGGTAATTTTCAAAAAATTGAAGACAGGAAAATTCGATGATTTACAGTATGACAGCGTATGCGCGCAAAGAAGTGAAAGGCGATTGGGGTTCGGCGGTATGGGAAATCCGCAGTGTAAACCAGCGCTACCTGGAAACTTACTTCCGCATGCCAGAACAATTCCGAGCACTAGAACCCTTGCTACGCGAGCGTTTTCGTAAGCGCCTAGCTCGCGGTAAAGTTGAGTGTAACCTTCGTTTTGAAGCGAACCCAGCCGCGAAAGGTGAACTTAGCATCAATGAAACTCTGGCAAACCAAGTGATTAAAGCGGCAGAGCAAGTGATGCACATGACGGGCGAACTAAGCCGCATCAACCCATTCCAGGTGATGCAATGGCCAGGTGTGATGGAAACGCCAGAGCAAGACATGGATGAAGTAAACAAAGTTTTACTGAGTGCTTTTGATGAAGCTTTAGGTGAGTTTATTGATGCTCGTGGCCGTGAAGGCGACAATATGAAAGCGCTTATCGAACAACGCCTAGATGCAATTACTGCAGAAGTAGTAAAAGTTCGTGCGCGTATGCCAGAAATCCTGGAGTGGCAACGTGAGCGTCTGTTCTCTAAGTTTGAAGATGCCAAAGTCGAGCTGGATGCTTCTCGCGTGGAGCAAGAGCTTATCCTTTTAGCGCAAAAATCTGACGTTGCAGAAGAGCTGGATCGTCTCGACTCTCACGTAAAAGAAACGACTAACATTCTGAAAAAAGGTGGCGCTGTCGGTCGTCGTCTGGATTTCATGATGCAAGAATTCAATCGAGAGTCGAACACACTAGCGTCGAAATCAATCAGCACGGACATCACGGCATCTGGCGTTGAGCTAAAAGTTCTGATTGAACAGATGCGCGAACAGATCCAGAACATCGAATAATATTTTCTAGGGTATTTATCACTCTCACATATCTAACCCTCTAAAGAAAAAGGGCGGTACCTAAATTAGGTAACCGCCCTTAAATATTACTTTTATTCTGCTTACAGTTCTTGCTCTAACAAACGAATGTACGCATTTCTCATACGCTGTTGGTTGGTATTAAAATACGCTGGTGTTAGCCTCGAACGGTTAAGATACTCACGCTCCAGACTGTGTTGTAACTCAATAGACTGACCAAGGCCGGTATTCACATTGTTGTGAGAATCATTGATTCGAGTTTGCACCGTCAGCTCATATTGGTCGATACCTCTAACCTGTAAGTATCCTGGCTTCATGTCTCGCCAAGGTGTCAACGGTAAAGAAACACCAAGAGTCAGGAATTCTTCATCTTCACTGTTTAAGTATTTCGCAAAGAATTTAGCATCACCCAACCAGTGCGTGGTCGTGATATCAAAGCCTTTATCGCCAAACCAATACTCCCCACCTCGTAAACTCAACTGCCAGTTCCAGTCTGGTTTTGAATAGGTATAGTTGGCTAAGCGCGTAGCTTTATCTTCGATTTGACGGCCACGCGAGTCTACATCATCCTTGTAGGTGAATTCGCTAATTTGGAAGCTAACGCCATGGTTCCCTTCAGGTGAATTCCATTGCGTTTCATTCATTCCGCCAAGGTAACCACTATAAATATAACCTGCAGAAAACTGAGTCATGATATCAATAGGTAGACGGAAAGCTTGGTGAATAAGAACACGGTTGATCTCATTATCTAAGCTTTGATTTTCCCACAGACCACCGCTGTCATAATCATCGCTATCATCAAGCGGCAATACATGTCGGATATCAAACGCTGCGCCTTGCCACAGTGGTGTATATAAGTTGGAGCTCAGACCGACAGAATAATCAAAAACACCATACTCCGTAGCAACATTGTAATTCATAATCGGCGCAAAAATAAGTTGCGAGCGACCAATACCTTCGTTGATATTCTGGTGAATCCACTGAGTCTGTTTGCGGTATTCATTGAGGTGTTTTGAAGAAAACGAGGTCTGCTTGCATAACTCACCTGTCGCCAAAAAGTCCTGATAACAGTCAAGGGTAGTGGAAACTCGCATTACTGGAATATTGTTATTCAGCAATAGCACGTTGATCACTGGTGCATCACTGCTACCTACCATATCAGCGAGTGTAACATGGCTTAGGTTTGTTGCGATTAAGCCCAAGGCCACACCGACACCATCCACTTCATTGTGGTTATAACGGCGGTTCTCGAGAGCAACAACAAATTGGTTAAGATGGGTGCCCGTTTGAATATTGATAAAGCCTTCATTCTTGAGAGCTTGTTGCAAAGACGTCAGGCTAGTTGATTTGCTTTCAGCCAACTTAGAGGCAAGACGCTGCTCAGTCGTTTCTTGTTCAGCCAGTTTCAATCGCTTACGGCTATTAATGCTATTGCTGCTATAACCTAATAATGGAATGGCAGTATTAATACCCCATAACGTCTGGTCACTACTCTGGTGGCCGGTGTAAAGTTCAACATGAGCAGAGGATTGAATGCCATAGGGCAAAAAGCCCTCGGGAGTAAAAACCTTCGCTGTGACATTGAATTCGCTGGCATCGTATTCGCCAACAAGTTGGGTAAAGGGAAGCGGTTGCCACTCTACCCCACCAAATGGCCCATCCATAATCCCAAGGCTAAGATCTGACTTGCCAAAACCTGAACTAACACGTAATCCGTAGTCTTCGAAAGTTTTGTCTGCGACGACATATGCCGCTCTAAAGTTACTGGCTGCACCACCAATATCTTGAGCCCCAACCGCTAGTTGGATGCCAGTTAAGTCATAGACATATGGCACTTGGACTTTTACAGATGCAGATAGGTCTCGAATATCACCACAGTCGGGGTCAAAGTAGAGATTACAATCATATGTTTGAGTAACAATTCTCCCCCCAGCTTCGACTCCAGGAAGAATACCAGCACCAAAAAACCAGTTATCAAGCTGAGCGATGGACCCCTTATAAGGCGTGCCTTGGCTGAATGAAATGTGAAAATTGCCAGTATCAATCACCTGGGCATTTGGGGTAAATCCCAAGCCGGTGAAACTCTGATATGAAGAGAGGTTATCGGGTGAAGCAAAACTGGTACAGGGGACTAAGAGCAAAACAGCTGTTATGCAGCTTTGCAAGGAAAAATTTGGTTTGAACATGCGATATATCCACTGATAAAAAGTCACCCAAAGCGAGCGCTGTGGGTGACTAATCTTTTAACGATGATAAGGAAAGTGAAAGTTATTAAGCGCCGCCGCCGCCTTCACTACCGCTACCACCAGTACCACCTGTACCGCCTGTAGATGGACGCTCAGGATCAGGGACAGGAACCGATGGTCTAGCTGATGCTATATCATCAGTAATTTTATCAAAGATTGGATCCGTCAGGTCGATTTCGTCGTCTGGTCCGGCATTAGCAATTTCGCTGAATACATCTTTATCTTCCAGTGCTTCGGAAAGGTCAACATAGATTTCGTCGCCATTGTCGTTCTCTGGATATTTTGGATGTTCACTTAGAACAGCCTTACTTACCGTTTTAGCAACATTAGCAAGTTGATCAACAGTTACACCCTCTTTATCACCTTGAGCGGCAAGTGTGTCAGACAGTACAACTGTCGTAACCATGATTTCTGAGTAAACCGTTGGACTCGATGTCTTAAGAGTATTTAGTGCTGTTTCTGGGTCAGTAAGCAGCTCAAGAACATCAATTTGGACACCATCATTGTTCAGCTGATCAACATCGATACCCAGTTTTGTCAAAGTCTCTTTAGCAACTTCTTCAGAATACACGTCATCACCAAGCACTTTGGCAATAATTGTAGTCAATGGCGTTGCCGCTGCTTCTTGGCCCACTTGGAGCAAGCCTTTTGGCACACTGTAGCTTACGTTCGACATGTCTTTACCGTTAGAGGTATCCACCGCACCTGGTGTTTTATTGAAGGTTACAGAACACGTTTCAGGGTTAGTTGCAAACGTTTCATCTTCAATAGTGATAAAACCATCGTAGTCAGTTGTCCCGTTGATAGCGCCGCCTGAGCCATCAATACAATCAAACTGAGCAGCCATACCTTGAACAGCACCATCGAATGCACGTACATCCTTAGAAAACGATACAGTATCAGTGCTACTATCATTACAGCCGACTAAAATTATGGAGCCAACCGCGATTGCCAATAGTGAAAGTTTCACTTGAATCTCCTTTTTTCTTGCAAGTGAGGGTATACCAATAAAGGGCCGCAATAATAGTTCTCTATTATCTTTAACCTTGATTAATATATGAATTTTAGAATTTTGGCCATCATATAAGAAATCAATATGAATGTAAAAAACTGTTTGCATAAACCTGACAGATAAATCACCTAAAATTGACATATCATATCTATTAACTGGTATTGGCAATTCTAAAAATTAGGCTCTGAGAAACAACTCCATCAATCAATCGTTTCATTCCTGCATCGACATAATACGGTTATCTTAATCTGTTAATTGGGAGGGACGAGGCGACTATAAGGCAGTAGAAATGTAACACCTGGTAACAAGAAAATAATTAGATTACCCAGTGGCATGACTCTCGCAACAGTATCGGTGGTAAGAACAATGAGAACAGCCCTTTTACTTAACAAACAATTAACAAATAAACTTAAATTTAAAAGAATTGGAAAATTAAATAGTCTTAAATCACAAGTCTAAATATTAATAAACTGGTAACACAGGAAGCAATACAAATTAAAAAACATCAAATAACACTGAAATAAGTAACAACTTTAAAAATAAAGTCCAATATTGAGTTAAAAAACCGTTTAGACTCTCAGCCAATATATATGGAATATTTCCTCAAAGTCCGCATTTACAAAAAACTTAATTATTTTTTTTACTTCATTCCCAAGCGTATATTTCGAGTCACATCTCAAAATCAAGCTCATAGGGACAAGATAACTGTAGATCCGACAAGACAGGGGCTCATTTAAACACTCAAGAAAACCAGATAAAAATATCTTAATTAGCACCTAAAATGGGAGGACTTAATCTTCAAATCGCGCTTTTTGAATAAATGGGCATACCCAAACTGACTTAACAGCGCTGTTTCACCTTTATTCTTACTTTGAATAAGCACACTTACGCAAACCTATAAACTATAATTATTTATCACAAACCACATACATTACCGTTAGCAAAGAAAGCCAGCTATAAATAAAACGAGGCCATATTATGAACAATAAATCTCTTGTTTATAGCAGCATACTGTTTTCTCTCCTTTTTTCTCCGCTTGGCAACGCAGAGCAAGAACCGGAAGTCGACTTAGAACGTACTGAGGAGCTTCTACATTGCTCGTTCATGGCTAACCGGTTGGGATGGACAGGTTATTTAACGATGACATTCGCCTTTGAAGCTTACAAACCTTTCGAAGCTTCCAAACCATGCGGGCATTTGAAAGATGTAGACGAGCGGAACCAGTGCTTAATCCCGATTCGCTCTATATACCAGAGAGCCAAAACAGAACAGCGCTATACGGAATCGGACTTAGACTACTGCATCAGCCTGCTCGGTGATGAGCAGCAAACAGCGAAGCTCAGAGAAAAGCTCAAGGAACAACAGCAGCGTTACTACGAAAAAGTGGCCGAGCGGAATCAGCCCGACCACGAATCAAAGCAGAAAGATAAAGCAGAGTAAGCTTTACTCGTCTTTTTCCGCCGTGCGGTTATCTACGTACGGCCAGTAATGATGACCGATACGAATTAACAATGTCGCCGCCGCAAGTATCAACGCCGCAAGAGATAGCCAGACAACAGGAACCGCGTCCAGCTCTTTCATACCAAGTGTGATGTAACGAGCAATCGCCATCATTGCGATATAGATAGGGTAACGAACCGGAATTTTCCCATTCATCACAAACTGCCGCACCATCGCTAACACTTCGAGATAGATAAACATCAACAAGATGTCTGTTAGCAATACTCGCTTTTCAATAAAAACATGGATGAACTCTTCTACCATGGCATACAAGGTCGCTAAGGTAATAGCGACCAACAATATCGCCTCAAAGATATGGAAGATTTTTAAGAACGGTCGGCTGAATGATTTAGGTAACTCTGACGCCATAGTCAATTATCCAAATGAAACCAAAGAGATAAACCTGAGTTTCGCATGCTAGCTGTAAATGCATACAAAACAAAAACGCTCCGACTATTTGGTGGAGCGTTTATTGTTTAACCTAGAAGTGGCACAGCTTACGCCACTCGCTGCTTTTTTTCAGCCAAACGCTTTTTCTTCCTGTATTTAGGGTGCGTAATCGGAATAGCAGACAGCAATTTTTTGGTGTATTCGTTTTGAGGGTTGGCGTAGATCTCTTTTGCGTTACCCGCTTCTACCACCTTACCAAAGTACATCACCGCTACTTTGTCTGATACATGTTTAACCACCGATAAGTCATGCGAGATAAAGATGATCGCCAGATTCATTTCTTGCTGCAGCTGTAACAGCAAGTTCAGAATCTGAGCCTGAACGGAAACGTCCAGCGCCGAAACGGACTCGTCACAAATCAAGAGTTTTGGTTTTAACGCAATCGCTCGAGCGATACCAATACGTTGACGTTGGCCACCAGAAAATTCATGTGGATAGCGGTTTACTGCCGTTTCTGGCAAGCCTACTTTAACCAATAACTCTTTCACCCACTGTTTGCGCTCTGCTGGCGTACCAATTTTATGAATAACAAAGGGTTCTTCCAGAATCATGCCGATGGTGTGGCGCTGGTTAAGCGACTCCATCGGGTCCTGAAATACAATCTGCATGTCTTTACGCAGAGAGCGCATCTCTTTTACCGACAGTTTGGTGATATCTTTGCCTTCGAAAAAGATTTTGCCTTCCGTTGGTTCGTAAAGCTTTAATATTGTTCGACCTAAGGTACTTTTACCACAGCCTGACTCTCCTACCAGACCCAGTGTTTCCCCTTCACCGACAGACAGAGATACACCGTCTACGGCCTTAATCGTGTAGCCTTTCTTAAACAGTCCTTTACCAGATACAAAGTGCTGCTTAAGATTTTCAATTCTTAATACTTCTTTTGCCATAACATCCTCTTTTATGACTCGTTCACTTTGTACTAGTGAGCAAACATACTTGCATCGATTGGTTTGATGTCGATCATCTGCTTAGGTTCATTATCTAAGCTTGGCATCAATCCCATCAAACGCTCGGTGTATGGGTGCTGCGGGTTATCAAACAGTTCAAAAATCTCTGCTTTTTCAACAATGCGCCCGCCATACATCACAGCCACGTCGTCGCACACTTCTGCCACCACACCAAGGTCGTGGGTAATGAAGATCATCGCCATGCCCGTCTCTTCCTGAAGATCATTCATTAGTTCAAGGATAGACGCCTGTACGGTTACATCCAGTGCAGTTGTTGGTTCGTCACAGATCAAAATGTCCGGTTTGCAAGCCAGTGCCATTGCGATCATGACACGCTGACGCATACCGCCAGACAAGTTGTGCGGATACTCGTTAAGACGCTTTTCTGGCATTGGAATTTTTACTTTATCCAACATTTCAATCGCATAGGACTCGCGTGACTTCTTATCCAGTTCTGGGCGGTGTAGTTCGAGTACTTCACAAATCTGACGGCCGATGGTGTGAACAGGGTTCAATGCCGTCATTGGATCCTGGAAGATAATAGAAATGCGGTTACCACGCATGGCATACATTTCATTTGCAGGCAAATCCACCAGATTGGTTCCGCGGTAGTTCACTTCACCCTTAACAATATTGCCGTATGGCTTCGGCAGCAGCCCCATAATAGACATTGAAGTCACACTCTTGCCACTGCCCGACTCACCCACTAAGCCAAGCGTGCGTCCAGCTCGAACATCAAAGTTCACTCCATGGAGTACTTTTACCGGCCCATCGTCGGTCGTAAATTCTACTTCGAGGTCTTTAACACTTAAAATTACATCGTTTTCCATAACACCTCCCTACAGCTTATAGGTGTCGTCGATTTCAACTACAGGCTCGAATGTCTTACCCGATTTCATCGCTTTTTGAGTTTCTTTTTTCACATCACTGTCGATCCAGTATGTGCCGTCACCAATAACACCATCACTGTAAAGTGCTTCTGTCATACGGTTCATCGGTTTTTCTGGTAGCTTCAGCCAGCGCCAGTGGCCGTAGCGAACGTAAGGCACCATGTAGCCCGAGATGATCACGTGCGCGTCGATAATATTGCGCTGAATTTCGTGTCCGAGTTTGATTTTCTTGTCCATATCTAAACCGAAACGATACTCCATGATTTTTTCATCCAGCTCTGGTGTGCTGTAATTGGTGAAGTTGTTCGTTTGCGGCTTATTGGCATTGACCGAATGGAAGTATTCCCAATAGGTTGGAATCTCAGAAGTACTCATGGTCAGGAAAGCGAGATCGTGCTTTTTCTCACGCACATATTTGAACATCGAAGAACCATCCACCAGCTTCAGTTCAATGTCCAAACCAGCCAACTTAGCCTGCTCTTTTAGATAAGCGATACGCGGAGTGTGGACAGGCGTTCCATAGGTCAACTCGAAACTCAGTCGCTGACCTTCAGAGTTAACGCGAATGCCGTCAGCCCCAATTTGGTCAAAGCCTGCAGCTTCAAATGCTGCAATGGCTTTATCGACATCAAAGGCGGGTGCTTTTACATCTGGCAGCGAGTATTTGCCATGGCCAAAACCGGTTGGATTAGGCTTACGAGAGTAGTCACCGCGCAAGACATTTTCGATCATTCCATCGAAATCCGTCGCGTAGGTGACACCTTTGCGCACATTAAGATCATTCAATAACGGTTGTGCCGTATTGATCCAAAGGCCACCAGCCCCTACAGGATATTGGTTGTAGCCCCAGAACTTCTCGATGTAGCCCTTTTGATACGGTTCCGTGTTCGATTTATCATGCCACAAACTTGGTAGTATTAAGCCAAAGGCGTCGAGATTGCCTTTCTCAAAGTGCTTCATCGCAATGTCATTATCACGAATGACAGTGATACGAATCTTGTCGACGTTGTAGCGGTTTTGGTAGTACTTATTGCTATAGCCCCACCAGTCTTTACCAACGTGTTTAAACGTTACGCTTTTGCCTTTCTTGATATCATCCAGGTAGTAAGCGCTTGTGGTTGGTTCACTTTTAAAGTTGTAGTAACGAACAAAATCATCATGGATGCCATCGCCGTTTTCATCTTTGGCTGGGTTAGCATAGAAATGCGCTGGGCGTGGGCGTAACGCGCCCATTCTCAACATCAGTTCTTCTTGGTTGAACTCTTTAGCCGCAACAACTGAAAACGTGTGATCATCGAATTTAACGACGTCTGCGACCGTTTTGTTGTAGTAATCGTTATACCAAGGCTCAAGGATATCTGCGGAACGGTAGAACTTGAGCATGAAGACAAAATCGTCTGCAGTCACTGGCTTGCCATCTGACCATTTCGCTTTCGGGTTTAGTCGGAAGTAAACCGTCTTATTATCACCAGCCAACGCCCATTCATTTGCCAACTCAGGAATAAATTCCAAAGTATCCGGATGGCGTACCACCAACCCCGGGGTGTCATCTAACAAGAAAGCACGCAGTCCTGCGTTCGCGTCTGGCCCTACGCTACGTAATGTCTGCGGAAAACTCGACATGTAAGTGCGATAAGTGCCACCACGCTTAGCTTCTGGAGAGCCATATTGCGGCTCATCCCAGTTTGTTTTCCATTCTAAGTCAGTCGGGAGCGTCGCGGACATCGCACCGAAACTCAGGGCGGTCAACGTAGACGCTAAAAGTAATCTATTCATAAAACTTCCCTTTTTTATGTTTTGTTCACACGCTTAATTAAACATAGCGTGTGAATTTTTTCGGGTCGAAAGCCGCTCGGATCGCTTCACCAATGAAGGTCACCATCACCAATACCAATACAATCGAAGTCACTACTGAAGACACAATCCATGGCGAGTCTAAATTCGACTTACCTTGTTGCAGTAGCTCACCCCAGCTCGGTGTTGGTGGCATTAGGCCAAGGCCTAAGTAATCTAACGCTGTTAGTGCAGTAATATTAGCCGCAATAGTAAATGGAGCCAGTGTTACAATCATAACCATCGTATTAGGAAGTATATGATTAAATAGAATACGTCCCGTTGATGCACCCAAAGCACGCGCTGCCATTACGTATTCACGAGCCGACTCTTTATAGGTCATGGTCCGCATGTACCACGTCATCCCCATCCAGGAGAAGAGCACGTTGATGGCGACGAAGAGCGCAAAGGTGGGCTGAACGATTGAAACCAGAATCATAATCACGTACAGGAATGGCACCATCGACCAAATTTCGATCAATCGCTGAACGAACAAATCGAATTTTCCGCCCCAGAAACCCATCGCACAACCGACTGCTGTACCAATCGCGTACGAGACGATCATGGTTAGCAAAGCAAATCCCATCGCGGTTCTAAAGCCATAAACCAGACGAGCTAAGATATCTCGACCGATAACGTCAGTACCTAAATAGTGCTTGTTCTCAGCGCTCGGTGCTGTTGGTGGGAAATCACCGCTGAAATCCTGCTCATACGGGTTCCAAGGAACGATCGGCAAAATGACAAAATTATCTCCACCTTGCTCTTCAAACACCTTCTGCAGTACACGGTAATCTGCTTCACTTGCGGAGTTTTGGCCGAAATCACTGCCTAAGCGTACATCACTGACCACAGGAAAGTAGAAACTGCCGTCATACTTCACGACGAGAGCTTTACTGTTGATCAACAGCTCTGCAAACAGAGAGAGGATCAGCATGATTGATAACACCACGAATGACCAGTAACCACGTTTGATCTCTTTAAAGTGGCGAATTTTCTTTTGAGTTAATGGACTGACTGTAAACATCTTACGCTCCAAACTTCACACGAGGGTCGACTAAAGCAACACAGACATCTGAAATAATGTTACCGATCAACAACAAGATCGCGTTGATGGCAACAATGCCCATTACTACAGGATAATCACGCTCCATGATGGACTCGTAGCCCAGCAGGCCAATACCATCAATGTTAAAGATAACCTCGATCAGGAATGCGCCCGTCATAAAGAAAAGTAAAGAGTTACCGAAATGGCTCGCAATCGGAATTAAACTGTTACGCAAAGCATGTCGGCGAACGGCTTTCTTGAACGGCAAACCTTTTGCGATTGCAGTACGAATGTAATCTGATGACAGGTTTTCCATCAGGTTGTTTTTCATCGTCATTGTCAGCGTGGCAAAGTCACCAATCAGATAACAAATCAATGGCAACACGGCATGCCACATGATGTCCTTGGCTCGCTCAAAGAAGGTTTCATAGTCATCGAAGTCATCGCCAACAAAGCCTCCCATAGGGAACCACTCGAGGTGATAACTGAACAAGGTAATGAGAAGCACGCCCACCACATACCCAGGTAAGGCATAGCCAACAAATATCAATATCGAGGAAGAGGAATCAAACACGGAGCCATGCTTGAGCGCCTTGTAATAACCGAGAGGAATGGAGATGAAGTAACTGATAAAGAACGTCATCCCTCCGTAAAACAGAGAAACAGGCAGGCGTTCTGCAATCATCTCTGATACTGGCTCGTAGTAACGGGTTGATTCGCCAAGATCTAAAGTAACCAAACGGCTTAACCACTCGACGTACGCTTCCATCACTGGCTTGTCCAAACCATAGAAAGCATTTAACTCTGCGATTTGATCGTCAGAAAGCGCGGTGTTACCACCCGCAGACGTCATAGAGGCGGCGCCATCTCCCTGTGATTGCATTTGAGACAACATACGCTCAACAGGTCCACCCGGTACAAAACGAGTAATGGCGAAAATAAGAATGGTAATTCCGAGAAACGTCGGAATCACTAACGCTAAACGGCGTAAAAAGTACGACAGCATATACAACTTGCTCCTTGTCTACTGTCCAATTTAGACCGGCGTAACAGAAAAAATACCGGCCCCAAATGGTGCATATCTATCTTGCAGAAATTCAAATCACTGAAGCACCTTCCATGTGGGTCAATAACTTGTTTTTTATCACTGCAATAATGTCAGCGTCATATTTAGCTTGAATCCACATTGGCTTCAAGTGTTTAAAAACAAAACATGACGCACTTCGTCCACTATCAAAAAAAACGCAATATTTTGGTAAAAAATGATAAAAAACCACAAAAATAATTCATACAGAATATCAATCTGACTAAATTAGAGCCAAAACCCTACATAAAAATGCAGAAATTAAGAATAATAAGACAATTCCCAACCAAGCATATTGACTCGAAATCACGAGTGAGCCCTTTGGTAGCAACGGGTATCATATTTTGATACCACCCTACGTGCTAGAGCTAACTTGATTAGCTTTACATATAAAACCCATGTCAGAATTATTCACTGGAAAAATACTTTTTTTCAGATTCAATTACCCGCTTAAAAACCATACACAACATAACCCATTAAAGTTTACAAGAAAGACAAAACACGGTGTTTTATCGAGGTTTAATGTCATTTTTTTATTATTACTTGGTTAATTATTCTGCAATTCACAATATCTTCAGATTTTTACATCTTTTTTACATTTGACCATCCTAGTTTACTACTGGTTTGACTTCCTTTTTTGACCTCGGTTATACATTGGCCGCACGTTAACGAAACATTAACGTCACATTTGGTCGTTTACGACCAGACACAGGAAATAATAATAAATTGGAGCAACAAGGATGTATAAAAACACAACAGCTTTATCTGTTGCGATCAGCCTTGCTTTGGGTACGGCGACGGCTTTCGCACCTGTAGCAGCTCAGGCAGAAGAGCAGCAAGTTGAAAAACTTCAAAAAATGAAAGTTACTGGTTCGCGCCTTACGCGCGCATCAATGGAAGGAAGCACTCCGATAGCAGTGATCGGTCGTGCGGAGATCGAACGTGCTGGTGACGTATCGATTGCAGACGTTCTACGTAAATCTTCATTCAACTCTTTCGGATCATTCAGTGAAAGCTCTGGTAACTCATGGCAAAGCCAGGCAACCATGTCTCTGCGTGGTTTAGGCGCTTCACGTACTTTGGTTCTTGTTAACGGTAAACGTCTTCCTGGTTCTGCAACCATGGGTGGCGGCGCTGCGAACATCAACGCGATTCCATCTGCGATTGTTGAGCGTGTTGAAGTAATGGCCGACGGTGGCTCAGCGGTATACGGTTCTGATGCGGTTGCTGGTGTAGTTAACATCATCCTGAAAGAAGAGTTTGATGGCATTAACGTAACGGTTGGTTCAGGCATCCCTAGCCAGGAAGGCGGCGATGAAGGAAACGTTGCGCTTGTGATGGGTACCAGCGGCGAGAAAGGTAACATCATGTTCTCGTTTGAACATGACAGCAAAGATGAAATCTACCAACGCGATCGCGATTACCTAAGCTCAACGAATACTGGCTCAGCGAACTACTTCGATATGTCTGGCGTGAGCATCTTCGGCCGTAACGTGTACCACGACGGCGAATTAAAAGCGCTAAACGGTTACAACACTGACGCATCTTGTACATCAAAAGGTTTTGTTGGTCTAACAAACTACCCGGGGCTGGGTGACATTTGTGGTTACGACTACACTGGTGAAGCGGCTCAAACTGCCTCTCTAGAACGTAACACGGTGTTTGTTAACGGTAATATTTTCCTGACTGACGACACAACGTTTAATTCACAGTTAATGCTTAACCGTAACGAAAGTTTTGGTCGTTTCGCACCAGCTGCGGGTAGCTTTACAGTAAACCCGGACACTGATGGTGGTGCAGCATTCTTCGCAGAAAATGGTCTTGATCCAACTGCAGGCCCTGCTTCGGTCTACTATCGTTTTAACAACGTGGGAACTCGTGATAATACCGTTAAAGACTTCCAGGCTGATTTCAAAGCAGGCTTAGATGGAACCCTTTACACTGACACATTCGGTGATGTGATTTGGGAAGCTGGCTACCATATGAACTACTCCAACGGTAGCGAAACAGGTACTGGTTATGTCTTCGGTTCAGCAGCATCGCAACTTGTAGAATCAGGCCAATTTGTAGACGGTGAGTTCAGTACAGACGCGACAGACCAGCTTTCTGCAGGTACTGGCCGTGAAACCGAGATGGAAATGCACCAGTTCTCTGGCGGCCTTCAGTTTGACCTTGCGCAAGTGGGTGACGTAACGATTCCACTGTACCTTGGTGCCGAGTTCACGACTTACGACTACTCTGACATCTACGATCCGCAAAGTGAAGCGGGTAACATCATCGGTAGTTCGGGCAACTCTGCCGGCGGTGACCGTGAAACTTACGCGTTTTACGCGGAATCTTTGATCGCATTCACTGATGAGCTGGAAATGAACCTGGCGGCTCGTTACGACCACTACAGTGACTTCGGTGATGAGATCTCACCAAAAGTCTCTTTCCGTTACCAGCCACTCGATAACCTGATGTTCCGCGCTGGCGCTGGTATGGGCTTCCGCGCTCCAACACTATCTGACCTTTACGCCGCTGACAGCTTCTCGTCAGACTTCGCAAAAGACTACAGTTACTGTACAGCGAATGGTATTGCAATCGAAGACTGTCCAGAGACTCAATACGATGTTACTCGTACTTCAAACGAAGATCTGGAAGCAGAAACGTCAGTATCATTTAACTTCGGTGTGAGCTACTCACCAATCGAAGATCTAGACGTAACAGTGGATTACTACAACATCAGCATTGATGACATGATCACACTGAATACACTGCAAAGCATGATCGACGAAGAGCGTAGCTCTGGCGTTTCTAACCCGAACATCATCCGTGATGCAAATGGCCGTATCATTGAAGCAACAGCGGGTCTTCAGAACCTAGGTACACTAGACACTTCTGGTATCGACCTGAAACTGGGTTACCGTTACGACTTCGATTACGCGACTGTTCGTTACGACTTTATGGGTAGCTACGTACTTGACTACAGCACACCTGAATACGTTGGCGGTCCAACAAACAACCAAGTAGGCCGCAACGGCTTGCCTGAGTACCGCTTCAACTCTGGTGTTGGTGTAAGCTTCCTTGAAGATCACGACATCTACCTATCTGCAGATCACATCGCAGACCAGGCACAAGATGTTGATGACAACTACAAGAAAACTGGCCACATCTCTTCACAAACAACGTGGAACGTGGCGTACAACTATCTGGCTCCATGGGATGCAAAATTCACAGCGGGTGTACGTAACCTGACTGACGAAGATCCAGCATTTGAAGCTGATGGCGTGACTTATGAGTCAGACCTATACAGCATTCAAGGCCGTGTTTACTTCTTGAAATACTCTCAAAACTTTTAATTAAGACCTTTGGCGCAGGAGGATTTCCTGCGCCCTATTCGACTGACTTTATACACTAACAAGGATGCTACTATGACGTTAAAGGAATTTGGCGTAAGTGCGTTGACTGCCGCGATCCTGTCGGTAAGTGGTGCAGCAATGGCTGCTGACTCAGGAACCGTAGTCTCTAATCAAGCACAAACCACTAAGTCTTCACAGGCTTCACAAGAAAAAATCGACAACTATGCTGAAAGCACTGAAGGCATGTTGGCTGAATACAAAGGCTTACTTCGTCAAATCGACAGCATGAAAGTCTACAATGAGCAAATTAACCGTATGGTTCAATCTCAACAGGGTGAGTTGGATTCATTAAACAATCAGATTGCTCAAATCGATCAAACGGCAACCGAAGTTGTCCCTCTAACACTAAAAATGATCGATGCACTAGACGAGTTCGTGACGCTCGACTTGCCGTTCCAAAAAGAAGAACGTAATAAACGCGTTCAAGAATTACGTCGCCTGATGGACCGTGCAGACGTAACGACTTCAGAGAAATTCCGTAAAGTAATGGAAGCTTACCAAATCGAAGAAGGTTTCTCGCGCTCTATCGAATCTTACAAAGCTAGCCTGGATCGTGGCGGCGAAGTTGTGACTTACGACTTCTTGCGTATTGGTCGTACGGCACTTCTATTCCAATCTCCAGACGGCGGTGAAACGGGTATGTGGAACCAACAAACTCGTCAATGGGAAACATTACCTGAAAGCTACCGTATTGCTGTACAGCAAGGTCTGCGCATCGCTAAGAAGCAAGCGCCACCATCGCTGATCAAACTGCCTGTATTTGCTGGGGAGGAATAAGAGATGAAAGGATTCAAAACTCTAGCCGCTGGTCTATTAGCTAGCTTATTTATGGTTTCTGGCGTTCAAGCAGAAACCCCACAAACTCTTTCCGAACTACTGAAAAACGTAAAATCAGAAAGTATTGTTGAATCGAAAGAAAACAAAGAACGCGAAGCAATCTTCAAGCGCGATCGTGATCAACAAGCCGTGTTGCTACAACAAGCGCGCGATGAGCTTGCCTCACAACAAGCACTGGGTGATCAGCTAAAAGCAACATTCGACGAAAACGACAAACAACTGACTGAACTAACCGAAACACTGCGTGTTCGTTCAGGTACCTTGGGTGAAATGTTTGGTGTAGTTCGTCAATACGCAGGCGAATTTAAAGGTCTGTTTGCCGCTTCGCAAAATGCCGTTCAGTTCCCAGAGCGTGATGCACTGCTGACGAAGCTGGCAGAAAGTAAAGAGCTACCGTCAACTCAAGAACTAGAAGCATTCTGGCACACCATTCTTCAACAAGTTGTCGTATCTGGTGATACATCAACAACACAAGCAACCGTTGTTTACGGTGAAGGTAAAGAAGCCGTTCGCGACGTAACGCTAGTAGGTGAGTTCAACGCAATTGCAGATGGCAAATACGTCATTTACGTACCTCAAACTGGCAAGTTCGAAGAACTATCACGTCAGCCAAGCAAGAACATCACAAGCCAAGTGGCTGGTTTCGAATCAGCAGAAAGCACATACGAGCCGCTGTTCCTTGACCCGTCTCGTGGCGTAATCCTATCGCTATTGGTACAGAGCCCGACCGTTCAGGAACGTATTGACCAAGGTGGTATCGTTGGTTACGTCATCCTGGCTATGGGTGCTGTCGGTGTCATCATCGCACTATTCTGCTTCCTACGCCTTCAGGTTATCGGTGGCAAAATGCGTAAACAGGCAAAATCTGACACGGTTATCCCTGGTAACCCACTGGGTGAAGTTATCCAAGCTTACCAAGAGCACAAAGGCGACAACCTTGAAGATCTTGAAGCGAAACTGGACGAAATCATCCTACGCAATGCGCCAAGCATCGAACGCTTTGTTAGCTCAATCAAACTGTTTGCCTCTGTTGCACCGCTACTAGGTCTATTGGGTACGGTAATGGGTATGATCGGTACCTTCCAGGCAATCACGCTATTTGGTACCGGCGATCCGAAACTAATGGCTGGCGGTATTTCTGAAGCATTGGTAACCACCATGCTAGGTCTGGTTGTCGCAATTCCTCTACTGTTCCTTTACACCATCGTACACAGTAAAGGTCGTCGTTTGGTTCAAACTCTTGAAGAACAGAGTGCAGGTTTCATCGCTCGCTATCAGGAAAAACTACATAAAGCCGAAAGCTAAGGAGGCGTTATGTGGTGGTTAGTTGGAGAACTTGAATCAATTAGGCGCTTCTTGGGAATGGGTGGCGATGTACTCGTCGCCATCTTCATCCTCAGCTTCATGTTGTGGGCAGTGCTGCTAGAACGCTGGTTCTACTTTGCCGCCGTCGCTCCGAGAGCCGCGAAAAAAGCCGTGACTCTTTGGAGTGAGCGTTCAGAACATCAAAGCTGGAACGCAAAGATGATCCGACAAGAAATCGTTTCTCGTCAGGATATTGAGAATAAAAAGGGTCTGCCAATCGTGAAAGTATTGATTGCGCTTTGTCCCCTACTCGGTCTGCTCGGCACGGTTGTCGGCATGATCCAGGTATTCGACATCTTAGCGGTAACAGGAACAGGAAGCCCTCGAGCAATGGCCTCGGGGATCTCAAAGGCAACAATCCCAACGTTAGCCGGGATGGTGGCTTCTCTATCAGGACTGTTCTTTAGTTCACGTCTTGATCATTTAGCCAAAGTCACAACGCAAAGGCTGGAAGATAAGCTAAAGCATATTGCCTGAGTAAATGGAATTAGAGGTATAGGTCATGAAAAGACGCTATAGCAGTGATAGCAGTGATGAAACCGCTATCGATATGACACCGATGCTCGACATCGTATTCATCATGTTGATCTTCTTTATCGTAACAACATCGTTCGTTAAAGAAGCTGGTATTGAAGTAAACCGCCCAACGGCAAGCTCAGCACAAACCGTGAAGAAAGGTAACATCATGGTTGCCGTTGGTGCAGCGGGTGACGTTTGGGTTGATAAACGACGCATTGAAGTCGACGCCGTTCGCGCCAACATCGAGCGTCTTCGCGCAGAAAGCCCTGATGGTGCGGTTGTTATCCAGGCGGATACAGAAGCCAACGCAGGCGTAGTCGTGAAGGTTATGGACCAGATCAAGATGGCAGGTGTAGAAAGCATCTCCATTGCCGCAACTGGTAAGGATTAAGCTTATGCGGTATCTGGCCTCAATTGCACTGGCGCTCATTGTCTCCCTCGGATTGTTCTGGGGGATGGACAAGCTGGTAAACAAAGAGCGCCACGAGCTAGTGTCGAATGATGATCAGCGTATGGTCGATTTCATTCGCATTAAACCAGACGAAAAAGTACAGGAGAAAAAACGCGAACTCCCGAAACCACCACCACCTAAGCGTCCGCCGCCACCACCAGAAATGAAGGTGACGTCGACCGTGAAACCGGTGATGGATCAAGTTCCAATGAACATGCCTAATCTAGACCTTCCAGTTAACGTAACAGGTGGTTCAGTACTGGGTCACTACACACAAGGTGGTGGTGCTCAGGTCATTGGCGGCGGAGGCCCGGTTCCTCTGGCCACGTTCCAACCGCAGATGCCTCGTAAAGCGGCACGCTCGGGACTTGAGAAAGGTATCGTACTTGTAGAGTTTACCGTTAACGAACGCGGTGGCGTCGAAGATGTAAAAGTCTTAAAAGAAACACCACGTAAGTTAGGCTTGGGTAAAGCAGCGAAAACAACCGTAGCTAAATGGACCTTCAAACCTAAGATGGTTGATGGTAAAGCTGTAAGTTCTCGCCTTTCTCAAGAAATCGAGTTCTCTACCAACTAAGGAGTCGCAATCATGAAATCATACACAAAATTGTTGGCTTCTCTGGTGTTCATTGCAGGTGCGTACGGCGCGCCTGCTTTCTCCAGCACTCCTGAGTTGTCTGACAGAACATTCAGAACCGTCAATAAAGTTCAGGAACTGATCGCAACGGAAAAGTATTCGGAAGCGATTTCGAAACTGAACTCAGCGTTAAGTAGCAGCAAACGTGAATACGACCGCGCCGTGTTATTGCAACAAATGGGCTTCTTGTACTCGTTGCAAGATAACTATCCCAAAGCGGTCAAATACTTTGCTGATGCATTGAGTTTGAACGCGCTGCCTGTCCCTGTTGCTCAACAGGTTCGCTACAGCGTGGCTCAGCTTTATCTTGCTGAAGGTCAGTTTAAAAAGTCCGTCTCTACTATGAAAGAGTGGTTCAAAATTGCCGAGACAACGGAAGAAAAACCGCAAGCTCATGCCTACATCACGCTGGCGAGTGCTTATATTCAGCTAGAAGATTACAAAAACGCGATTCCGCCGACTAAACAGGCTATCGCAATGAGTAAAGACCCTAGCGAATCCTGGTACCAGCTTCTGATGTCTGCGCATTATGAACTCAAACAGTTCAAGAGCGTGGCCGGTGTTCTGAAGATTTTAACGACCAAGTACCCGAAAAATAAGCGTTACTGGACGCAATTGTCTGGTATCTACATGGAGTTAAACCAAGAGCGTAATGCCCTTTCTACTCTGGAGATGGCCTATAAACTAGGTCTTCTGGAAGATGAAAAAGAGTACCTGCGCTTAGTGAACTTCCAGGCTTATCAAGGCGTACCATTCCGAGCAGCAAAAACGCTTCAAACGGCCTTTGACGAAGGTCATGTAGAGCGTAACGCGGAGAATCTAGAAAAGCAGGGTGCATTCTGGCAGCAAGCGCAAGAGCTTGGACGTGCAATCGACGTCTACCAACAAGCTTATAACTTGGCTCCAAAGGCGAAAACTCAAATCAAAATCGCTCGTCTGATGATTTTAGACAAGCAATATTCAGAAGCGACGAAGTTTACTCAAAACGCCGCTCCTGATGCCAAGCGCGATCAAAAAGGCGAATTAGCCTACATTCGTGGCATGGCATATTTTGAGCTGAACCAGCCAGACAGTGCTCTTAAAGCAATGCAAAGTGCCGCTCAGTCTCCTGACTTGAAAGCCGTTGCGAACCCTTGGATCACTTTCTTAGAAAGCCAGGGCTAAGCTCAGACAAGTCAATAAACTTAAAAATTAAGTGTGAGTCAGTCGCACGCCTGGGGAAGTGAAAGCTTCCCCTTTTTTCCGTCTATTTAGAAACCGAGTACGAATAAGTCACATCAGCATAAATTGCTCTTTTATTGGGAGTGAGTACAGATAGAAAGATCAACTGGCAACAATATAGAGATCATGATACTCTTCGCCTCCATTTTTCTGGCGGGATTATCACCAATATCCATCCCTTTGGTGGTTAATTCAACAACGCCAGTGCTATCGTTATAAGACTGTCGCGACTTTCCGTCGGCACTCAATCAATCCAATCAATAGTGGAACAGTACAATGGGCAAAGGTACTCTCTATATCGTATCTGCACCTAGCGGCGCAGGTAAATCTAGCTTGATCTCAGCAATGTTGGAGCGCAATCCGACATACGCAATGAAAGTGTCTGTGTCTCACACCACTCGCGACATGCGCCCTGGTGAAGAAAACGGTATCCACTACCACTTCGTAGCAAAAGAAGAGTTTGAAGCTCTTATTGCGAAAGGTGACTTTTTGGAATACGCCGAAGTATTCGGTAACTACTATGGCACTTCCCGCGTCTGGATTGAAGAAACGCTAAACAAAGGTATCGACGTATTTTTGGATATCGACTGGCAAGGTGCACGACAAATTCGTGAGCAAATGCCTGAAGCAAAAAGCATCTTCATTCTTCCTCCATCAAATGGTGAGCTAGAACGTCGCCTGAACACTCGCGGCCAAGACAGCGATGAAGTCATTGCCAAGCGCATGGCAGAAGCCAAGTCAGAAATCTCGCATTACAACGAGTACGATTACGTGATTGTAAACGACGATTTCGATACAGCGCTGATGGACTTTAAAGCTATTCTTCGAGCTGAAAGATTGAAGGAAGAAAAACAAGCTGCTAAATATAAAGGTATGCTTGACGCGTTGTTAGCAGAGTAACTTCAATATAAAGTCACGCTGTAAAACATAAAGAATTCTTGCTTCTTTGCTCTTAATTTTCCGTAGCAAAGAGCAGACAATAAAACACCGGAGAAAGCCCGCTTACAGTGGCACGTCTAATCGCTAGTAAATAAAGCAGTTAGACTGTATACTTTCTCGTCATTCTAATATTTTAGTTAACTATTTGGAGTCCTCATGGCACGCGTAACTGTTCAAGACGCTGTTGAAAAAGTTGGCAACCGTTTCGACCTAGTACTGATTGCGGCTCCCCGCGCTCGTCAAATGCAAACTGGCGGTAAAGATGCACTAGTGCCAGAAGAGAACGATAAGCCAACGGTTATCGCACTTCGCGAAATCGAAGAAGGTTTAATCACGAAAGAAGTTCTGGACGCTCGTGAACGTCAAGAACAACAAGAGCAAGAAGCGGCAGAGCTAGCGGCAGTAAGCAGCATCGCTCACAACCGTTAATTCTGACTCGAGAATTCAACAACCTCCCGGGCCTATAATTTGTATCTATTCGATAGCCTCAAAGACGTTGCCCAAGAATACCTAACAGAGCCTCAGATTGAGGCTCTGCGTCAATCTTATGTGGTAGCGCGAGATGCCCATGAAGGGCAAACCCGTTCTAGCGGTGAACCATACATCATCCACCCTGTCGCTGTGTCTCGAATCCTGGCAGAAATGCGTCTGGATATCGAAACCCTCCAAGCAGCTCTATTGCATGACGTCATTGAAGATTGTGATGTCAGTAAAGAAGATCTCGAAGAGCAATTCGGTAATACTGTAGCTGAGCTGGTTGATGGTGTATCTAAACTGGACAAACTCAAATTCCGTGACAGGAAAGAGGCTCAGGCTGAGAACTTTCGTAAAATGGTTCTGGCTATGGTGCAAGACATCCGCGTAATTCTGATCAAACTGGCTGACCGAACGCACAACATGCGTACGCTTGGCGCACTTCGACCAGACAAAAAACGCCGTATCGCTCGTGAAACTCTAGAGATTTATGCGCCACTCGCCCACCGTCTTGGTATTCACAATATCAAAACCGAGCTGGAAGAGTTGGGCTTTGAAGCGCTTTACCCAAACCGTTATCGCGTTCTAAAAGAAGTCGTGAAAACGGCACGCGGTAATCGTAAAGAGATGATCCAACGTATCCACAGCGAGATCGAAGGCCGCCTGCAAGATGTCGGTCTGAGTTCACGCGTTGTTGGCCGTGAGAAGAATCTGTTCTCTATCTATAACAAGATGAAAACCAAAGAACAGCGCTTCCACACCATCATGGACATCTATGCATTCCGAGTGGTTGTTGATACTGCAGATACGTGTTATCGCGTTCTGGGCCAGGTGCACAGCTTATACAAGCCACGCCCAGGCCGCATGAAAGATTACATCGCGGTTCCAAAAGCCAACGGCTACCAATCGCTGCATACTTCGATGGTCGGCCCTCATGGTGTTCCGGTAGAAGTACAGATCCGTACTGAAGATATGGATCAAATGGCGGATAAAGGTGTTGCTGCGCATTGGTCTTACAAAGACAAAGGCGATACCTCTGGCACGACAGCGCAAGTGAAAGCTCAACGCTGGATGCAAAGCCTGCTTGAACTGCAACAAAGCGCGGGTAACTCGTTCGAATTCATTGAAAACGTAAAATCGGATCTGTTCCCAGACGAAATTTACGTCTTCACACCAAAAGGTCGTATCGTCGAATTGCCACTTGGCGCGACAGCGGTTGACTTCGCCTACGCGGTGCATACTGATGTCGGTAACTCTTGTGTTGGTGCCCGTGTTGATCGCAATCCTTACCCACTGAGTAAGGCACTGAAAAACGGTCAAACGGTCGAGATCATCAGCGCACCTGGTGCACGTCCAAACGCAGCATGGCTGAACTATGTCGTGACTTCACGTGCACGCACCAAGATTCGTCAGGTACTGAAAACCATGCGTCGCGAAGAGTCAATCACTCTCGGTCGCCGCTTGCTGAATCACGCACTTGGTCGCCACTCTATTGACTCCATTTACCCAGATAACGTCCAGGAAGTCCTGACTGACCTTCGTTTGGAAAGTACCGATGACTTGTTGGCTGCAATTGGTTTGGGTGAGTTAATGAGTATCGTCATTGCGCGTCGTCTGCTAGGTGATACCGAAGAGCTGACCACAACCAGTTCGATTCCTGGCGATTCGAAGAAGAAGCTGCCAATTCGTGGCGCGGAAGGTTTACTGCTGACGTTTGCAAACTGTTGTCACCCAATTCCGGATGATCACATTATTGCGCACGTATCACCGGGCCGGGGGTTGGTTGTTCACCGCGAAACCTGTCCAAACGTACGTGGTTACCAGAAAGAACCGGATCGCTACATGGCGGTTGCCTGGTCTGACGATTACGATAAAGAGTTCATCGCGGAACTTAAAGTCGATATGCTCAACCACCAAGGTGCGCTCGCTGAGTTAACCAACGTAATTTCGAAAACAGGCTCGAACATCCATGGCTTGTCAACGGAAGAACGTGATGGTCGCCTGTATACCGTCACCGTACTGCTGACCACCAAAGATCGTGTTCACCTTGCTGGCATCATGCGAAAAATCAAAGCGATGCCACACGCGACTCGAGTCCGACGCAGAAGAAGATAATAACAATCATCGCCACCTACTCCGCTAGGTGGCGATTTTTTATATCCCTATTTATTTACTATGAACCTAGAACGCTACCACCGTATCCACCAAGTCCTGAAAGCACGCCAGACCGACCTAACGTTATGCCTTGAAGAAGTTCACAAGCCGAATAACGTCTCAGCGGTTATCCGCACTGCCGATGCAACGGGCTTACACAAAGTCCACGCCATTTGGCCAAATAAAATGCGTACCCTGAGCCACACATCAGCAGGCGCACGCAACTGGGTAGAAGTGGACACTCACGATTCTATCGAAGACGCCGTGACCGAGTTAAAAGAGCAAGGCATGCAGGTACTGGTGACTAACCTATCGGAAACAGCTGTCGACTTTCGAGACATCGACTACACCAAACCAACCGCCATCATTTTAGGCAGTGAGAAAACAGGCGCTTCAGAACAAGCCAAACAGCTCGCTGATCAAGACATCATCATCCCGATGATTGGTATGGTGCAGTCTCTTAATGTTTCTGTCGCAAGTGCGGTGATTTTGTATGAAGCCCAGCGACAGCGTGAAGCCGCCGGTATGTACGAGCGTGAAGAAAGCGCTCTGCCGAAAGAGACGATTAACCGAATTCTGTTTGAGCGAGGTCACCCGGTTCTGGCTAAAGTTGCGAAACGTAAAGGTCTCGCTTATCCGCCACTCGACGATGAGGGTCAAATCATCGCCGATGAGGCGTGGTGGAAAGAGATGCAGCAGAAATAATAGCGAGACTAGGATCCTAGTTCCTGGTCGCTCCTCTTATTTTTTCCTGTACAAAAACACAGCTCCATGGTTAACATATTGCAATGTTAACCATTTTTTGAGCCTTCTATGTCTGCCCAACTGCTATCTGCTGTCCCATTAACTTCCCTTTCAGGGGTTGGCGCGAAAGTCGCAGAAAAACTAGCCAAAGTTGGCTTGCATTCGGTTCAGGATTTACTGTTTCACCTGCCACTTCGTTACGAAGATCGTACCCGTATTTATCCTATTGCTAAGCTCCATGCCGGTCTGTGGGCCGCAGTACAAGGCAAGGTGATGGCCGTGGATACCATTTTCGGTAAACGCAAAATGCTCACGGTAAAAATCAGTGATGGTAACGGCACTATTACGCTGCGTTTTTTCAATTTTACCGCGGCGATGAAGAACAACTTTTCTCAAGGTAAGTTAGTACACGCTTACGGGGAAATAAAACGTGGTGGAATGGGTTTGGAAATCGTCCACCCAGATTACAAGTTCTATATCAGCGAACAAAAGCCAGATGTAGAACAAAGACTGACGCCCGTTTATCCAACCACAGATGGCCTAAGACAAATCACCCTGCGTAACCTGACCGAACAGGCGTTAGCGCTACTTGATAAAGCCGCAGTGCAAGAGTTACTGCCTGCGGGCTTATACAATCACCAGATCACCATGTCTCAGGCGCTGCACACAATTCATCGACCGCCCCCAACGATCAACTTAGATGAGTTCGATGAAGGTAAGCATCCGGCACAAATCCGCCTGATCATGGAAGAACTGTTGGCTCAGAACCTCTCTATGTTGGCAGTGCGCAGTAAAGGACAGCAAGATATTGCCCTGCCACTTGCTCCTTGTGAAAAACTGAAGAACCAACTGCTGGCACAACTGCCGTTCTCACCAACCAACGCTCAGGCACGAGTGGTAAAAGAGATTGAAGCCGATCTGGAGAAGCCTCACCCGATGATGCGTCTTGTTCAGGGCGATGTAGGCTCAGGCAAAACATTAGTGGCAGCACTGGCCGCTGTTCGTGCGATTGAGCACGGTTATCAGGTCGCACTAATGGCACCCACTGAGCTGCTAGCCGAACAGCATGCCATCAACTTTGCCAACTGGTTTGAATCAATGGGAATCCAAGTGGGATGGCTGGCAGGTAAGTTAAAGGGTAAAGCCAAAGAAGCAGAGCTCGCACGCATTGCCAGCGGTGAAGCACAAATGGTAGTGGGTACTCACGCCTTGTTTCAGGAACATGTTGAATTCCATCATCTGGCGCTGGTTATTATTGATGAACAGCACCGCTTTGGCGTCCACCAGCGATTAGAGTTACGTGAGAAAGGAGCCAAGCAAGGCGCTTACCCACATCAGCTCATCATGACCGCAACCCCTATCCCACGTACCTTAGCGATGACTGCTTACGCCGATTTGGAAACCTCAGTAATTGACGAATTACCACCGGGCCGAACTCCGATTCAAACCGTCGCGATTCCCGATACAAAACGCGACGACATCGTAGAAAGAGTTCGCCATGCCTGTCTCAACGAAGGTAAGCAAGCCTACTGGGTGTGTACACTGATTGATGAGTCTGAGGTATTGGAGGCACAAGCAGCCGCTGATACGGCTGAAGAACTGCAACGCAAGTTGCCTGATGTAAAAATTGGCTTGGTTCATGGCCGGATGAAGCCAGCGGAAAAACAAGCGGTGATGCAGGATTTTAAAGACAACAAACTGCACCTACTTGTTGCTACTACAGTCATAGAAGTTGGCGTGGACGTACCAAACTCAAGCCTGATGATCATCGAAAACCCGGAGAGACTCGGTTTAGCTCAGCTCCACCAGCTAAGAGGTCGCGTCGGACGAGGCTCTGTCGCCAGTCATTGTGTTCTGCTCTATCATTCACCACTATCAAAAACCGCACAAAAGCGACTCGGCGTTCTGCGTGAAAGCAACGACGGCTTTGTCATTGCGCAGAAAGATTTGGAGATCCGTGGTCCTGGTGAGTTATTAGGTACCAAGCAAACCGGTCTGGCAGATTTTAAAATTGCGGACTTGGTTCGTGATCAGCGCTTAATACCCGAAGTTCAACGCATAGCTCGCCATATTCACGACAATTATCCTACTAATGCCACGGCGATTATCGATCGTTGGCTAGGCGAACGGGATATTTACTCCAAAGCTTAAGCTTAAAATAGTCCGAATAATTGATTATCAACGCCTCATGGCAATCGTTTGCTTTTTAAATAAATCACTCTATAATCGCGCACAAAATTAGGGTATTTACCCCAACCAATCTGAGTTGACACTGATTAACAGCAATCACAGATCAAAACGTCAGCTCCTCCCAGTACTCCCATTCAGCGAGCGCTGGGTAATATATATTGCGACAAGCGAGACAAACCATGACAACTTCAAACCGATCTTCGGAACTGGTGTATCAATTAAACGATCGCCCACCACTGCCACAAACGATTTTCGCCGCCATTCAGCACTTGTTAGCGATGTTCGTTGCGGTGATTACCCCTTCGTTGATCATTTGCCAATCCTTAGGCGTACCAGCCGATCAGACAAACACGATTATCAGCATGTCTCTATTTGCTTCTGGTGTGTCGTCATTTATTCAGATTCGTACCTTTGGCCCGATAGGCTCAGGCCTGTTATCCGTGCAAGGCACCAGCTTTAACTTTTTAGGCCCAATCATTGGTGCCGGCTTGTCATTGAAAGCGGGCGGTGCAGACATCAGCACAATGATGGCCGCCATTTTCGGCACGATTCTGGTCGCTTCCTTCGCGGAAATTCTGCTGTCTCGAGTGCTTGAGCACGCTCGCCGTATCATCACTCCGCTGGTTTCAGGTATTGTGGTAACTCTGATAGGTCTGACATTGATTCAAGTTGGATTAGTCTCGATGGGCGGTGGCTATGCAGCAATGGGTGACGGCACGTTCGGTAGCCTGGACAAGTTGGCACTGGCTGGCACTGTACTGGGTCTGATCGTTATTTTGAACCGCTCAAACAACCCGTACATTCGCGTTGCTTCGATTGTCATTGCGATGCTGGTTGGCTATATCATGGCCTACTTTATGGGTATGGTTGACACTTCACAGCTAAGCGAGACCAACCTGGTTGCGCTGCCAATCCCGATGCAATACGGCCTAGCGTTTGACTGGTCGTTGTTTATTCCTCTAGTACTGATTTTCTTTATTACTGCGCTAGAAGCCATCGGCGATATTACCGCAACTTCTGAAGTGTCCGGTGAGCCAGTAAAAGGTCCGGTTTACATGAAGCGCATCAAAGGTGGCGTGTTGGCTGACGGTTTAAACTCAGCGATCGCTGCAGTCTTTAACAGCTTCCCGAACTCTACTTTCAGCCAAAACAACGGCATTATCATGCTGACTGGTGTCGCAAGCCGTTACGTGGGTTACTTCATCTCCGCTATGCTGGTTTTACTTGGTTTATTCCCCGGTGTAGCGAGTTTTGTTCAGCTGATTCCTGAGCCTGTACTTGGCGGCGCAACCATCGTGATGTTTGGTACGATTGCCGCGGCAGGTGTGCGTATTATCTCTCGTGTTGATCTCGACCGTCGTGCGATTCTGATCATGGCGCTGTCATTCTCGATGGGCCTTGGTATTGCTCAGAAACCTGAAATTCTGCAATTCATGCCAGAGTTTATTAAGAGCATCTTCTCGACGGGTGTTGCTGCGGGCGGTATTACTGCAATCATCTTGAACCTGTTATTGCCAGAAAAACTGGAAGATGAAGAGTCTCAAACTGAAGAGATTAAAGAATCCTAAACTGATCAATAGGATAATAAAAAAGCCCAACTTAGGTTCTAAGCTGGGCTTTTATTTTGCTCGTCGATGATGCTTTAGCTGTTGGGTTACTTAGTCGGGAAGCTGATTTGGGCGATTAAGCCACCTTCACTACGATTACGCATCACAACCGAGCCTGAATGCTGGCTGACAATGCGCTTAACGATCGCCAGACCAAGTCCGGTACCTTCACTGCCTCGTGCCGTATCTCCACGCGTAAACGGTTCAAACAACTTACCGACCTGATCAGGTTCAATACCGGGGCCATTGTCTTCCACTGTGACCCAAACCAATTGGTTATCTGCGGTCATGCCCGTCGACACTTTGACCCAACCATTGCCATAGCGAACCGCATTGACCACTAAGTTAGTCACTGCGCGTTTTATCGCAATCGAATTACCCAGAGCGGGTTTGATGGACGCTTCAATTTTGGTCTCAATTTCCCGCTCATCACTGCCTTCTGAGCTCGCGACATCGCATACTATGTCGTTCAGAGACACCGCCTCAAACGTCTGGTTATTCACCGGTTTAAGGTAATCCATAAACTGGCTGATGATTTCATTACACTCTTCCGTATCGCTGATAATGCCTTCAGCGAGATAGCTTTCCTCTGGTGACATCATTTCTGTCGCGAGACGAATTCGGGTTAACGGTGTTCGTAAATCGTGGCTGATCCCCGCCATCAACAAGGCGCGGTCTTCTTCCAGCTCCTGAATACCTTTCGACATCTGATTAAAAGCACGGGTCACCGCGCGAATTTCTAACGCGCCTTTCTCTGGTATCGGTGGCGGTATCTCACCACGACCAACCCCCTTAGCTGCTTTTTCTAACGCCAGTAACGGCCGGTTTTGAAAACGAATAAAGAGCCAGCCACCAGCTATAATCAGCAATGCCATGATCAGGCTGTTACGAAATAGCGGCGCAAAATCCTCTTCTTGCAGCTCTGAAAGCGGGATACGGATAAGCGAGTTGGGCAGCTTGTCGATGTGCATCCACAAGATGTAACTCTCCTCGCCCAACATCAAACGTACTTCAGTCGGAGAATCCAGTTCTTGAGTCATTTCTTCCGACATCAATTCAATCGACATCGCATGATTAAACTCGTCCGCTCTTTCACTATCAATACTGTGAACCGTTACGCCCAGCCTTTCTAATAACTGACGCCTTATTGGTGCCTCATACTGAAGCTCTCCGTCGGCATCAAGCACCAGGTTGAGCTCATGAGCGAGAATTTTATTGAACTGCTGCAGGCTCGGCATCAACGCATAATTGAAAACGGCGTAATAAGAGAAGACTTGGCTAGCGAGAAGCAAAGAAATAAACAGCAGAATAGATTGAGTGAGAGAGCTTCGGATTCGCATGGACAGTTCCTGGTGATCCTAACAGAGTGTTGCTAAAAGAATGTGCCTAATCGCGATTTTCCGCCCTCATACAGGAGATGCAAGAGGACGGAATGTACAGACAAATATCGGAGTGCAGTTACGCGAATTATACTTCTTTGCCGTCTGGGACAAATACGTAGCCCAAGCCCCATACCGTCTGAATGTAACGTGGTTTGCTCGGATCATCTTCCAACATGCGACGAAGACGAGAAATTTGTACGTCAATAGAACGTTCCATTGCCGAATATTCACGGCCACGGGCCATATTCATCAGTTTGTCACGCGACATTGGCTCACGTGCATTGGTGACTAAGGCTTTTAGTACGGCAAACTCACCAGATGTTAACGGCATCGATTCTTCGCCACGGAACATTTCACGCGTTCCAAGGTTTAAACGGAACTCGCCAAACTCAACCACTTTTTCTTCCGTGCTTGGCGCGCCCGGCAGTTCGATGGTTTGACGGCGTAATACTGCTTTAATGCGAGCCAGCAACTCACGCGGGTTAAACGGTTTTGGCAGGTAATCGTCTGCCCCGACTTCTAAGCCAACAATACGATCAACTTCGTCCCCTTTTGCGGTAAGCATCAGGATAGGTAACATGTTGTTCGCGTTACGTAAGCGGCGACAGATAGATAAACCGTCTTCACCTGGCAACATCAAATCGAGCACCATTAAGTGAAAGTTTTCACGCGTCAGTAAGCGATCCATTTGTTCGCCATTGGCAACGCTACGAACCTGAAAACCTTGCTCAGAAAGGTAACGCTCCAATAGAGCACGTAAACGAGCATCGTCATCAACCACTAAAATTTTATGATTTTCCTGCATTGAAACATCCTTTCAGAAGCATGTATTGTCGAAAATGTATCACTGTTTTTTCAAACGTGCTTGTGCAAATTGTTACTCTTTTTATCTTAGCCGCTCTTTTGACACATTATTTCGAAGATACAGCGCTAATATTGAGCGAAGTGATTGCTCAGATTAGCAAAAATATCGCCTATCAAACGGAGGTTACTGGCTCAGTTCCCACTCTGTTTCGCTGCTGGCTTGCAACTTTTCCTTTTGAGTACTTTTTTCAATTTCTGCATGTAATTTCTGGCGTTGCTCCTCTCGAATACACTCACTTTGTACCGAAGCTAACGCACGTTCGAGGCCTTCAATATGCTGCTCTTTACCTTGCACTTTGGCGTATTCAAGCTGCTGCTCGACAGCAAACTCTTTTGCATCACACCCTTTTAGTTCTTCTTGGGAAAACGCAGAAAATGAACATCCTACGGTTAATACGGTGCCACTAATCACTGCTCTCATCATTTATGTGCTCCTATAAAAGCGCTCAATGCCTTTTCTTCTCAGGATAAAGAGGATGTCGGTTAAACATGGTCGGAACATTCACTCACCGACCAGTCACCCTAGCTAGGGTTTGTCGCATCTGGGCTGGATAGGTTGTACTCAATCGAGTTAATGAACCATTCTTTATCGCCATCGGGCGTCCTAACCGTAAACTCTTCATCGACTTGTTTTTTCAGCATCGCGCGTGCCATGGGTGAGTCGATAGAGATATAGCCTTTCGCATCGCCATAGATTTCTTCCGGCCCGACAATACGAAACTTCTTCACGTCACCCGCTTCATTTTCGATCTCGACCCAAGCTCCGAAGAAGACCTTGCCTTCTTGCTGAGGTGAGTAATCCACGATGGTCACTTCAGGTAAAAACTTTCTGAGAAAACGAACGCGACGATCGATTTGACGCAATAATCGTTTATTGAAGGTGTAATCTGCATTTTCAGAGCGATCGCCCAAACTGGCAGCCCAGGTGACTATCTTGGTGATCTCAGGTCGCTTTTCGTTCCAGAGGTAATCGTGCTCTTGTTTGAGTTTGTTATAGCCTTCACGCGTAATCAGCTTAGTTTTCAATTTTTCTCCTTGGGAGACGGGTGATTTTCGTTTGGTTTATGCCCCGGCTCTAATTCTGAGATTATACCAATCACAGTACGTAAAACACGGGGCGAAATTAGCGTTCAGCCTACAAATTGACTGAGTTTTTACTTTTTGACATCCGATTTTTTCGTCACGATGTAATTGGTATCACTCGACACCACCACACCATGCTTCAAAAAGTTTTTACCCAAAATCATACTGTACTTAAAACGTTCTCTGTCCTGAAGGTTGACCTCTATTTTCTTCTCCAGATCGCCCAGTTTCACGTGCATTTTAACCACCGGCCTGACGTTGGTTTTCTCGCCCTTCTTCGCAGTAATGTGCATCACATTGACCACTTCACGAGTCAGCTGTTTTTTCACGCCATAATCGTTTTCATAAGTGAAGCTCACCATGTCTTTGCCGTCTTTCTGAAATTGCTTAATATCAGTAGCGCTGATTGAGCTGACGTCAGCCCCCGTATCCAGTTTCACCGGGAACAACATGCCTTCCACTTCAGCCACTTCAATATGACCAGCCCGGAATAACGGTTTGGCATCCAAGAGGTGATCCGCTCGCGTATTCAGCAGCACACCACCTTTTGCCATATCATGGCCAAACACGAAAAACGGTTGAGTTTCTTCGTTCTCCAACACATCAATGGCAAATTCGATGGTTTTCTCTGTGTTCCCAAACACAAAATCCCCTTCAACCACAGGGCGCACCATATCGCCCACTCTTAGCTTTTTCACAACGGGTTTGGTGATTTTTTCCTCTTTGCCCTGTTCATTGGTTAAGTAATAGGTCGCAACTTCATCTTTGCCTTTTTCGCTCAGCTCAAAGCCATGCACGCGAAGAAGCGGTGTTTTGACGGTAAACGTTGGGTAGGCTGGTACGGAGTAGCCATCAATATTGAGAGTCTCCTCAGGAGAAATCACCAGAGGTTTGGCTTTCAGAGCACTCTTAAAGGTCTTTTCAACACCACCAAGCAGGTTTTCTTTATCGGTATCGACCACAAAGTGCTGGCTAACCACATCATTGCCTAAACGAAGCTGTGAGCTAAAATTGCTGCGATCACGCAAATACACCAACCAGTGCTGAGTTTCACTTTCCGACACTTTCACGGGTAAATACACCAGTGGTCGCTCACCCTTGGTAGTTTTAAGCATACGAATCAGCGGCAGTGTCATCGGATGTCGCTTACCGTTTTCGCCCTCCAAGGTGAAGGACACTTGCTTGGCCTTCTTATCTACTTTGATGTCCAGAGCATGCGCGTTGGTATAGCGACTGCTGGTCGAAATACTCACCTTGTAAGGAACGCCTTCAACAGAAACAAGCTCTTGCTTACCAATCATTTTGGCCTTGGGCTGCTGCTGCAGGTAGTCATATCCGGCAAACACCCACGCGTTATCTTTCAGATAGGTTTTTCCAATCAGAATTGGTGCAGAAAACTGCTTACGTGCGGTTAAGTTCACAACGGTATCAACGGTATGACCCGCTATCGTCATCGGCATTTTTACGTTTGGACGCAATATCGGTTTTGTACTGGTACGGCTGCGAATCGCACTGATACGTTCCAGATCATCGGTGACGGTGATCTGTTTGCCCGTGTAAGGGTGCTGAATGGTAAAGCTCACTTTGACTTGATACGGCTCGAAAGTCCCATCATCCCACTTGGCTTTGGTTCCACCCAGATCATCGATGATCGCCCAAAGTAACTCGTTATCTTTCAGGTTAGAGAACTCTGGGTTCGAGCTGGTGACGTGAATATTCTCGGCATGCATCGAGGTGGTATCGGCACCCGTATCAATCTTACCCATAAACGGCACGTCACTTAGCTCTGGAATCTCGCTGTAATAGACATTTTCAACCCGGCCTAACACCAGTTTGTCATCAAGTTGGTAAATTGGATCTTGAGTGGTTGCGGAAAGAGATTGCGCCCAGCTAAATGGCGCAACAAGTAAGGCACTGGTAAGCGCCAAAGCCAAAGACATTTTTTTCATCATGATTATCCCTATGAGCTAAGGTATGTACTTTAGTTGATAATCGAGGATATAAGTTCTCAATTTAATTAAAGTTTTGACACAAACCTGACTGATGTCCACCAGCGCCCGGTAAATTTTTGCACTGCTCGCGGAAAACATTGCAAATTCATCGAATGACCCCAATGTTTATACCTAACGAAACTCAACTGAATAAAAAGAGAATACACGGATGAGCCAAGCTATCTGTCGCATGATTGCTCAAGAGCTGAATGTTCGCCCAGAGCAAGTCAACGCTGCTGTCACCCTGATTGATGACGGTAACACCGTTCCTTTTATCGCACGTTACCGTAAAGAGGTGACGGGTGGCCTTGATGACACCCAACTGCGTACGCTGGACAGTCGCCTGTCTTACCTTCGTGAACTGGACGACCGTCGTCAAACCATTCTGAAGTCTATTCAGGATCAAGGTAAGCTGACGCCTGAACTGGAAACAGAAATCACTCAGGCAGACAGTAAAACTCGTCTGGAAGATCTTTACCTGCCTTACAAACCAAAGCGTCGTACTAAAGGCCAAATCGCAATTGAAGCAGGTTTAGAGCCACTCGCTGACGCCCTGTGGAATCATCCGCAAACTGAACCAGAAAGCGAAGCAAGTAAGTACCTTGACGCAGACAAAGGTATCGCGGATACCAAAGCGGCACTGGATGGCGCGCGTGCCATCATCATGGAGCGCATCGCCGAAGACGCCAACTTACTAGAAAAGATTCGTACGCATCTGAACCGTAATGCAGAGCTCGTTGCCCGTGTTGTCGAAGGCAAAGAGAACGAAGGTGAGAAATTTAAAGATTACTTCAGCCACAATGAGCCACTCAGCAAAGTGCCATCTCACCGTGCCCTTGCGATGCTCCGTGGCCGTAACGAGGGTTTCCTTACGTTGGCAATGAATGCCGACCCAGAACAGGAAGAGGGCGTTCGTCAGGCTTACTGTGAAACCATTATTGCAGACCATTATGGCGTGACACTTAGCAATGCACCCGCAGATACGTGGCGTAAACAGGTAATCAGCTGGGCATGGCGCATCAAAGTGTCAATGCACATGGAAACCGAGCTGATGGGAGTGATGAAAGAGCGCGCAGAAATCGAAGCGATTGATGTGTTCGCCACCAACCTGAAAGATTTGTTAATGGCGGCTCCAGCTGGCCCTCGTGCCACGCTGGGCCTCGATCCGGGTCTGCGTACTGGTTCAAAAATCGCAGTAGTCGACTCCACAGGTAAAGTACTGACGACCGAGACCATCTACCCTCACCCGCCGCAAAAACAATACGATAAATCGGCTCAGATTGTGGACCAACTGGTACGCAAGTTTAACGTTGACTTGATCGCTATTGGTAACGGTACGGCTTCTCGCGAGACTGACAGTTTTGTCGCTGACGTCATTAAGCGCGGCAACCTGAAAGTACAAAAAATCATGGTCAGTGAAGCCGGAGCTTCGGTTTACTCAGCATCAGAGCTGGCAGCGAAAGAGTTCCCGAATATGGACGTTTCGCTGCGTGGCGCTGTTTCTATCGCACGTCGTTTGCAAGATCCTCTGGCGGAGCTGGTAAAAATCGATCCTAAATCGATCGGTGTGGGTCAATACCAGCATGATGTCAGCCAATCGATGCTGGCAAAACGTCTTGATGCAGTGGTAGAAGACTGTGTTAACGCCGTGGGTGTGGACGTTAACACTGCATCTGCCGCACTGCTGACTCGAGTGGCTGGCCTTTCCAGTACCATCGCGCAAAACATCGTTGATTTCCGTGATGAAAACGGCCGCTTTGATGCGCGTACGACTCTGAAAAAAGTGCCTCGCTTAGGGCCAAAAGCCTTTGAACAGTGTGCCGGTTTCCTGCGTATCATGGATGGAAAAAACCCGCTGGATGCCTCTTCGGTTCACCCAGAAGCCTACCCAGTGGTCAAAAGTATCGCAGCGAAAAACAGCAAAGACGTTAAAGCACTTATCGGCGATACCACTTTCCTGAAAAGCTTGCATGCTGTGGATTACACTGACGACAACTTTGGTGTTCCAACGGTGACAGATATCATCAAAGAACTGGATAAGCCGGGCCGTGACCCTCGCCCTGAGTTTAAAACCGCGACCTTTGCTGATGGTGTTAACACCGTGGCAGACTTGGAACCCGGCATGATTCTGGAAGGTGTGGTATCGAACGTCGCAAACTTTGGTGCATTCGTTGATATCGGTGTCCATCAAGACGGATTGGTACACATCTCAGCACTGACGGATCGCTTTGTCTCTGACCCGCGTGAAGTGGTAAAAGCAGGTGACATCGTCAAAGTAAAAGTGATGGAAGTCGATATTCAGCGTAAACGTATTGCTCTGTCGATGCGTCTTAACGATGAGCCGGGCCAGGACAATCGCAGCCAGCGTTCTGATGCGCCACGTCGTAATGATCAGCAACGTCGTCAACCACGTCGTGATAATTCCTCATCAAATAATGCATTAGGAAATAACGCAATGGGTGGCGCTTTTGCCGCGGCTTTTGCCAAGGCGAAAAAGTAAATTACGTTAAAAACAAAAAAGAAAACGCTCCAGTCAGGTAGCTCTGACTGGAGCGTTTTTATTTGAGTAGAGTGTTGAGTTATTACAATACTGCTATCACGTCTGACGGCGTATGGGGCGCGACCGAATGACCATAATGAAACTTGATCACTTTCCTGCGCCTTTCCATCAATCCTTGATAGATCGCAGCATCCAGAATGCGCTTGGGTAAGCGAAAGCGTATCGTATAGCCTTTACCCTGTTCTTCACTGTACGACTTGAGTGCGAGTAATCCGAAAAGCCGTTCTAACGTATCGGCTGGGTCTTCAGAGTAACGAGCGTCAACTTCAGGCTCCCTTTCATAACTGGGATGCTCAGAAGGATCCCAAGCAGGCTGGCGTCGCCGCTTGTCCTCTCCTTTTACTTTGCGCTCAGCGCTGGTTTTAACCAATGCTGTCGTTGGCGTCACAGGCTCCCGGACTTTGTTATCACGAGCCGCTTGCTCCGTTTGCACATTCACGGACGGGGCGATCAATGGCACACTTACGTTGGTCGGTGACACAATCATTGCGAACCCTCCTCGGAGTCGCCACTCATCTATGCCGCTAGCAAATACAGCCTAGCTCAAACCTTTATCGACCACTTTTTAAACAACTTGAGTTTTTTGCCCCATGAACCGTTAGCGGACAGCAAATTCTCGAACTTGCGCACAAAACGCGTCATGTTCAGTCATAAATGGCGCATGGGAGGACTGGCTAAAGATGCCATGCTCAGTGTGTGGCAGCTGCTCATTGAGATCGCTGGCGACCTTAATCGGTACCAGTCCGTCTAGTCGTCCATACAAACGTAACATCGGCATGGTCAGAGAGGTAAGCGCATCGCGCAGATCAACGTCCGCTAAGATATTTAAACCCACCAGCAGTGAGTCTGGATTCGGCTGAGGGCGAGAGAGCACTGCTTGCTTAAGCAGTTTTACGTCTTTACGCGCTGATGGGCTGCCCATTGCTTGCAGCGCCATAAAACGCTCGATTGTGAGTGAAAAATCTTCCAGCAACTGCTCTGTAAAAGCACTCAAAACCTTAGGCTGAATGCCACGCCATGTTTTCTCTGCCGCAAATTTAGGAGAGCTCGCCACAGTGATGAGTTTACTCACACGCTCTGGTGCGTTAAGCGCAATATGAGTCGCCACCAAACCGCCTAATGACCAGCCCAGCCAAACCGCTTTTTCTGGCGCGTCTTTTAGCACCATCTGAGCAATCTGAGCTAAATCTTCGCCGTGATGTTCAGCGCTGTGGCCGTATCCTGGAAGGTCAACCACATGCACCCGAAAACTGGACTGAAGCGACTCTATTGTTTGTTGCCAAACCGCACCATTCATTCCCCAGCCATGCAGCAACACCAGATCTGGTCCCTGACCAAACGACTGCCAGTGTAAATTCGTGCTCATGCTCTCAATCTCTCCCACTTAACTTATTCCTTACGCTTACATCCCGGCGTTAGTCTGTGCAAAACCTCTACCTGAATAAGTTGTATGTTATCTCATCACTGGCAAAACATCATGTATCGCGTGCTCGGTAGCCAATGTGGTCTGTGCAGGCTGCCACTGAAAATAACACAGCCGCCTAACGCTCTTCGTTGGTGTAGCCATTGTTTTCAGTATCTTAATCCGATTAGAAGGTGCCAACATTGCGGTTTGGTTATGCAGGAAACAGAAAGGAGCGACACGGTGTGTGGCGAGTGCTTGGCCGAACCACCGCCCTGGCAGCGACTCATCACTCTCGGTGACTATGCGTTTCCTCTGTCACGCGAGGTTCAGCGCTTTAAAGATCATGGCGAGAGTTGGCACGTAGAAGAATTAACGCGATTGCTCGCGGCGCGCATTTCTTCTCCAGCGACACTGATTACCAGCGTTCCACTGCACTGGCGACGCTATTTATCGCGTGGGTTCAATCAAAGTGATGTACTTGCCAGACACTTGGCAGCCCATCTGCATCGCCATTTTGACCCTAAAGTATTTCGTCGTATCCAATACGCAGACTCTCAGAGAGGCCATACTAAAACCCAACGAGAGCAAAACTTGCAAGGTGCGTTTATCCTCAATAAAAAGCCGATGTATAAACACGTGGCGATTGTCGATGATGTCGTCACAACGGGCAGTACGGTACGACAATTATGCCAATTACTACTTGAAGTTGGTGTAGAAAGCATCGATATTTACTGCATCTGCAGAACACCTGCTCCTACTTCGCTCTAGACCGATTCACTATGCCTTATCAGCAAAAAAGCTAGACCCATACGTCAACAAGAGTAGAATAGCAGCAGTAACCTACAAATTTACTCGGGTATTGTCGTGTCAAATATTACTATTACAGAAACTGCGCAAACGCATTTCGCTAATCTTCTCGGTCAACAGCCAGAAGGGACTAACATTCGTATTTTCGTTGTAAACCCAGGTACACAAAACGCTGAATGTGGTGTGTCTTACTGCCCACCTGAAGCGGTGGAAGGAACTGACACAGTGCTCCCATACAGCGGCTTTTCAGCATACGTTGATGAGTTGAGCCTGCCATTCCTTGAAGACGCTGAAATCGACTTCGTTACAGACAAAATGGGTTCTCAACTAACGCTAAAAGCGCCAAACGCTAAAATGCGTAAAGTGTCGGATGATGCACCGCTTGTTGAGCGTGTTGAATACGCTATCCAAACTCAGGTGAACCCACAGCTTGCTGGCCACGGCGGTCACGTAAGTCTGGTTGAAATCACTGATGAAGGTGTTGCTATCGTTGCATTTGGTGGCGGCTGTAACGGCTGTTCAATGGTCGACGTAACACTAAAAGAAGGCATCGAAAAAGAGTTACTAAACCAGTTCTCTGGTGAACTAACTGCGGTTCGCGATGCTACAGAACACGATCGTGGTGACCACTCTTACTACTAAGGTAAGTACTGTCATTGAAAATGGGAGACTCAGGTCTCCCGTTTTTGTATCTAGCATTCGCCAGAGCGATAAATTCCAGCTAGCAACTCAGGCAGACTTTTCATATATTAAGAATCTTACGCACCTCGTAAAAACCCAACGACACCAAGGAGCCAGCGCTATGTCGAAAAGGACCCCACCAGAGATTCTCTCTTGCCAGACGGTCGCAAAGTCTAAGCTGTTTGCAGTGGAAGCCCTCGACCTTCGCTTTTCTAATGGCGAACATCGCACTTACGAGCGTATGAAACCTAGTGGCCGAGATGCCGTTATGGTTGTTCCTATTACCGAACAGGGCGATCTCCTGTTGGTACGCGAGTACGCGGCTGGTACAGAACGATATGAGTTGGGTTTTCCCAAAGGTCTAATTGATGCGGGAGAAACGCCACATGAGGCGGCAGACCGCGAGCTGAAAGAAGAAATCGGTTTTGGCTGTAATCAATTAACCGCTTTAAAACAAGTTATCCTCGCACCCTCTTACTTTTCGAGCAAAATGACCCTGTTTTTAGGTCAGGCGTTGTATCCGGAAAAACAAGAAGGAGACGAACCTGAGCCATTAGAAATTGTGCGCTGGCCACTGGCACAGGCTGAAGAGCTCATCACGCACATGGATTTCTGTGAAGCACGCAGCATCACCGCATTGATGTTAGCACTGAAACATTTACGCAATACCACTCGCAACAGTAACCAATAACAACAACAGAGCCAAATCATCGTTGTGAGTAAGGACAATCACCTATGCCAATGACAAAAGATCTATCTCACCTGCTCCCTCAAGTTATTGAGATCGCCCGCAGCGCCGGGCAATTGATCCTCGATATCTATCAAAAAAAGCAATACGAAGAATACACCAAAAGTGATGAAACTCCGGTGACCAGCGCTGATATCGCTGCACACAAGTTCATCATTGAACGCCTGAGCGAACTGACTCCGGATATTCCTGTATTGTCTGAAGAAGACGCAGACATCAGCCTGTCAAAACGTGCTCAATGGCAACGCTATTGGCTGGTAGACCCTCTCGATGGTACTCAAGAATTCATTGCACGCAGTGGCGACTTCGCGACGATTATCGCCTTAGTCGACAATAACAAGCCGACGCTCGGTGTTGTTTATGGTCCGGTATCCGGTGTCACTTATTATGCCTACAGCGGGAAAGGGGCATGGAAAATTCCCGACATGTCGGAGAGCGTGAGAATCCACACTCATAAACATGAGCATCCCGGTCAAAATATTGCGATTGCCATCAGCCGTCGTCAGGACATCAACCGCATCACCAACCGCATGAGCAGCGCCTGGAATTATGAACTGATCCCACTTGGCTCTGCTGCGTTAAAAGCGTGTTTAGTTGCTGAAGGTGCGGTGGACTGTTACCTGCGCTTAGGACCAACTGGCGAATGGGACACGGCCGCAACTCAATGCATTGTTGAAGAGGCTGGAGGTCGTATCCTGAGCACTCAATTGGAACCTCTGTCTTACAATGAGCGCGAAACGTTGGAAAACCCTAACTTCATCGTATTAGGTGATGAATTATTACCTTGGAATGATATTCTTCAGCGAAAAGATTAACTTTCTCTCCTCCAGCAGAGCGAACTTCTATAAGGCCACGAATCTAATTCGTGGCCTTTCTTTTTATTGCTGTACAGCGATTAGGGCATTTGGCCTACTATGATCCAAAAGCTATACAAGCTGCACAAAAACTCATAGATAACTTTAAAATCAACCAGTTATTCCATTTTGTTTGGGTTAGGCATTTTCTCGTACAGCAATTTGAGGGTTTGGCCTACCATGATCTAAAAACAAAAAGAGCTGCACATTGGCAGCTCTTTTCTTTGTCTGTTTTAGGCTTTTATTTAAAAGCGCCCTTTGTAATCAAACTCATATTGACCTTGTGCGTTTGGCTTACCGAGCCATTGCAGCTGATCTCCCATCGCAGAAGGGAATTCAGCGCCCGGTTTAAACCATGCTGTCGTCGAGTAACGCTGATTCGGCATTAACTCCGCTGAAAACGCCGCAGAGACTTGCGGGCTATTTTGTTCACCGGATGCGGTCAGCACGCTGTCTTTACAGTTCAAATTGGCGACGACCGGACCGAGATCTAAGCGCCCTAATGGACTTTGTATGCCACTCGCACTCCAAACCAGAGTGCCATCCCCTTCACTACACCAAGGAGAAGCATACGTTGCATGGTGGATATTGAGCTCCAACTGTCCATCGACACCAACCGGAACTGGCAAGCGCGCCTGCTCAACGACTTTTATCGCCGGAACAGAGGCGACTAAGTCTTTTGCGTAGGCATCACCAAACAAACCATAGCCCACTAGGCCACGTCCTCGCACATCCATATCGCTGCCACGACCAAAGCGCACGGCAAATTCTGCTTTACCAGTAAACAAAGCAGACCATTGGAAATCCCAGTTAACTTCACCTAGGTTTTGTCGTTGCCAACGAACATTAGACGCCTGACCTTGCCATATGGTGCCCTGAACGCCCTGAATATCGAGCCCACTTACCTTTGGACTTTGTTTAACAACCCAGGAAACCGGCAGGCCCATTAATAAACTCACAGAAAAGCAGACAATAAAGATGCCTGCATAAAGTACAACTCGCTTCAATTTATCCTCGCTTAAACTGCAGGCGATTCACCTCGATCATGCCCGCCTGTTCGGTTCGATCAATATCTAAGAACTCCACCTCGATACCTTGCTGCTCTTTCAAATAGCGTAACCAATCTACCAACTGGTTAAAGGCTAAAGGTTTGATCCACACCTGAACACTCTCGTTGCGGGGTTGTACGCGGATCAGCTCAACCTTATAACGGCGAGCTGAAGAAGACACCAACTGATTAAGAGGCTGATTCGAGTAGGTTACACCACCGCTCTTACGCAGTGCCGTGATGTCGTCTGCTTTGTCTTGCACCCAGGCAAGAAGCTGTCTTTCACTCTGTATTCTTGACTGTGCCAAATCTGCTCGCTGGCTCATCGGTTGTAATATGCCCCAGTAAACGAGACCGACAATTACGAGAACCCCACAACCCATCATCATACGCTGTTCACGTTGTGAGATGCCGCTCCACCAAGTTTGAACTTGAGAGATTAAATTCTTCATCATCACCTCACAAACGTTTCAATACAAAACTGCCCATCACAACTTTGTCGTTGCGATTAAGCTGGCCTTGCTCGACATTAAACTTTTCAGCAAGTTTTACTCGAGCTTGTTCGAAAGGCTGAAAGTCAGAGCTGCGAGCGTGAATTCTTACTTCTCCACGCTGACCATCATATTTGAAGCTGGTAATTTCCAAATCCTCAACCTGACTCAGCGCAGAAGGAAGCGCGGCCAGCCAAACCAACATCGCTTCGTCACCAGAACCACCAGACAAGCGACGCTCTTCATCGGTCATTTGGCGTTTAAGGTAACTGACGGTCGGAATGCGATTTTTACCCGGGAAAACCTGGCGGAAAATGCGTTCACTTTCTTCGCGGTACGTCTGAGCCTGAGCTTCATACTTATGTACCATTAGCAACTGTTGGGCGACCAAGACCACGAGCAAAACACCCGCAGCGATAGCGGTTTTTTGCCAAATTTTCCAGTATTTACCCCAAGACGATTTCGGCTTAAATGCTCCGGTGAGTAAGTTGGTTTTGCTTTCAGCCACACCTTTGGCTAACAACGCCATTGTCATTTCTTCTGGCTGAGGTACCCATACTTCACTGACGGCAGACTCCGGAACCGAGCTGTAACAGTCGAGTTTCCAACCTTCATGGTTTTGTAGATAAGATGAGAGATAAAGGTCTAACCATGAAACATCCACCACCGCGCCTTCGGTTTGTGAGTGACGAATCAGCCACTGATCACCCATAAGTGCTGCGCTGCTGTTCTCATTCACTGGTAATGCCAAAACATCTGGCAAAACACGTTTAATTGTCATTCCCTGGCTCAAGAAGCGCTGCAATACGGTTTCCAGCCACAGTCGCTCAACCGCACACACGTGCGCTTTCCCAGATTGCTTGCTCAATACGGTGAAGTGAAGACTGTCGACATCTTGTGCCACTTCGTCTTCCACCAAGTACGGCAGCATGGTGTCGAACTGACGTTCTGCCCCTGCGGGGATATCCACTTGAGTGAGCACGACATCGTTACTTGCCAGTAAAGCAAACACCGGACGCTGGTTAGCGTAAGACACTAACTCATCCAAATGTTCCCACCCGGCGATTTCGCCGCTGGCAATCACTTCCTGCTGCTCTGTCGACCACACCACCCAAGGAATGGTACTTTGTTGTTCGCTACTCAGCCGAACGGTCAGAAACTCGCTCACTGATCCCTCCAAAACGACGGCGTACTACCGTCACTGTGTCTCTGTTTGTACTTTGCAAAAGGCTGCGGATACGCACGCGTGAATCATCCACCAGCACTTGTGCATCTAATTCGAAGAAAGCGCTATCGACGCCTAAATAAGCTTTGGCTTCCTTCGTGATATTTTCATTTAAGCCAGCTAATTCTGACTCGGCTAAAAACGCTTCAATATTGTCCCAGCCATCGAATGGGCGCTTTTCTATCAGCTGTACCGCATCACTGTTGCTCAAACCGGGTGAGAACATCGCGACTAAAATTGGCGCTTGTTCAGCTTCGATAGTGTTCACATTCAGACGCCAGTCATCGCTTGGTAAAGCGCAGACTAACGGCGCTATTTTTTGATAGAAGTCGCCACTCACCTGATAGACTGAACGTAACTCCGTTTTGTCTGCCATCCAGCTGTTCGGCGGCAAATAAGCCGGGCTCATCGCTTCATAAGTACTGTCTTCGACCCCAGTCGTCGAACGAACCACAGAGTCGCTGTCTACGTACTCCCAAGTCGAGTCTGCAATCACTTCAGCTTGATAAGGATCCACTTCCGACTCTTCCAGTAAGCGTTGCAGGACCTGCACCAAGTAAGGTCTGACCGTTTGCTGACTGGTTGACTGTACACGGCTCAACACGTTGAGGTTAAAGCACGCTTGTTTATCTACAATCCGTCCGGTCGCCTGACCGTAATCAAGTGGATAAACCTGATCTTTTATCGCCCACGGCTGGCTCAGGTTAATGGTGTCAGTATCCTCATAGCTTTGTTCAATACCCACTTTTGCCAGAGCTTCGACGCCTAAACTATACCAATAAGCCTGTTGGAAATTGATTTGGTTACCACCACGTTGAAACTGAGCAAATAGACGCTCAGACATGCTTGCTGCTACCGTCGTCATTATCGCCAGCAACATCAGGACAATGAGTAGAGCGACACCACGCTGACTTTTAGCCATTGTCACTCCCCTCTGACTCACCCAGTTTGCCATCTGGCGTAAGATAAGTACGCGTGATTTTGCCATAGTCCTTCAGCGTCAGAACCACCGATACGGCTTTAGGCAATGAGTCACTGCTGTCCCAATCACTTTTCCACTGATTACCATCATAAAAGCGAATGTCGAATGCTTCGACTTGCGTCAGCAGAGGCGTCACAATCCCTTCCTGTCCAACAGGTGTATCCGGATAGCGCCACCAGATGCGCTGCAGCGTCTCGCCCTTAATTCGATAACCCACTTTCGTTACCTCACCGCGAGGAAACTGCTGTTGCGGATTGTGCCAACCCAAGCGAACAAACATCACGCCTTTGGCATCCGAGTCCAATAAGTAGTCTGACCAAAAGATGAGCTGGCTCGCCACCTCCTCTCCATCGGTACGAGTGCGACGCAAGGCCATCTGACGAAAGTCATTGTCCATCATTACCATCGTGCGCTGCAGCTCATTCAAACGCGCCGTGCGTTCCTGAGAAAGCAGGTTGCTGCGCTGTATCTGCGACACCACCTGATAGGCTGCAACACTTAAGCTGGCAAAGATCGCAATCGACACCAACACTTCGATAAGTGTAAAACCTTTTTGCTTGTGGTGCTTAGCCACGTTGTGCCCTCTACTGCGCCACATAGCTTCGTACCGTTACAACTGGGCTTGCGTCTTTTGCTGTCGCGACGCTTACATCAAATGCTTTCAGCAATGGCTGCGTGGTAGCCACTGGCGAAACTTTCCAGTACCACGTGCGTCCAGCGAGATCCTCAGTGCCATTTTTCGCTTTGAGTTCACCGGTGTCTAACATCACATTGGCCATTTGATTATCCACAACCATTGCTGCAAACATTTTTTCTTCTAAGTAGCTGACCGTATTAATGTGTTGGCTTACTGAGCGAATCACGCTAATGGCCGCTGTCGCAAAAATCGCCAGAGCAACCAGCACTTCCAACAAGGTCATGCCTCTGGTTTGGCGACCCGTTAAGCTCAGGTGAGTTCGCTTAAAATTGCGCATTCTCATCCTCTTCTGCTTCTTCACCCGGTGCTAATAACAAAATCTGACCGGACTCTTTACCTACCACACGCCAGCCATCATTCAATGCGTCGCCATTTTTAGGAAAGAAAGACAACGTAAACGGCGTCAATTCAGCACTGGAAAACACAAACACTTGTGGCGGCTTGCTCTTTACCTTTTTCTCCTGCTCGGCAAACATATCTTCATCAAACAGGGAACCGGGTTCAAACAAGCGATCATCGTCATCCCAGGCACCACCGCCTAAGTCCAGTTGCAACGTGATGTCTTCATCCAGCGTGGTTTCACTTGGTATCTGTCGCATGTCTAATGGTTGCCAGCCCTCTTCGCCAAGGCTCAGTAATGCGTAGGTCGATTTTACGTCGTCAACTCGAACACCAAAATCTTTGCCGCTCAATACTGCCTCTTCATTGAGTAGTAGTAAGCGCTGAAAAAAGCTTTGGGCGTATTGTTTTGAAAGGTCTTTCTGACTGGTAGGCAATGTCGTAACTACCGCTAAAGCGGTCAGAGATAATAAAACCAGCACCAATAGAATTTCTATTAATGTAAACGCTTGATGTTTTCGCATTTGCTTCCTTGGCGCTGGTTTAACGATCACGGTTATTGGAAATCTTGCATATTCCAGTTGCCGATATCTGCAGCTGGACCTTCACCACCTTCTTGACCATCCGCACCCAAGGTAAAGATATCAATCGTGCCATTGTCACCAGGGCTCAGGTATTGGTATTCATAACCCCAAGGGTCATTAGGAAGACGCTTAATGTAGCCACCATCACGGTAGTTACGTGGCTCAGGGTTTGACGGTTTGTTTACCAATGCATCCAAACCTTGATCGGTCGTTGGATAAACGTTGTTATCTAATTTGTACATATCCAAAGCATTTTCTAACGCCACAATATCTGTGATCGCTTTTTGTTGGTCTGCCTTTTCTTTGTTACCAAGTAGGTTTGGTACAACAAAACTTGCCAAAATACCTAAAATTACAACCACCACCATTACTTCTAACAGTGTGAAGCCACGTTGTTTACTGCGCTTAAAGTTCATTTTTTTCTCCGAAAGTTAGATTAAAGGAACACCCTTAGTAGACATCCCTTAACCCGAATATTATCCGCTCATTAAGTTATTCATTTCTAGCATTGGCATCAAGGTCGCCATCACTATGAACAGTACAAGGCCAGCCATTAAAGCAATCAATACAGGGGTGAAGATGCCCAATGCGATATTAACGGTTGATTCAAAGTTCTGGTCTTGGTTGTCTGCGGCACGAGTGAGCATGCTTTCCAGCTCGCCACTCTGCTCACCACTGGCGATCATGTGCAACATCATTGGCGGGAACAGGCGAGTCTGATCAAGAGCGCGACGCAAGCTTGACCCTTCACGAACATTGTCCGCAGCCACCAGCACCTGTTGCTTCACGTAGCGGTTCGACATGACGTCCACCGCGACACGCATCCCGTCTAGAATAGGGATGGCGCTGGAAGTACAAATCGAAAGTGTACGAGCGAATCTCGCTGTGTTGATACCTTTAGAAATCTTACCTAACAGAGGCAAGTTAAGAATTTTTTTATCCCAGGCAAGGCGGAAATCCGGCTTTTGCAATGCCAGCTTTAGACCGTAGAAAAACACCACTAAGACAACAAAGATAATCAACCCCCACTCCTGAACAAACTCACTGGCTGCCAGAAGAACTTGGGTTGATTGAGGCAGTTCTTGTCCCATCTGAATAATAGGATCGATGATTTTCGGCACGACTGTCGCCAGCAAGAAAGAGACGATAGCAACCGCAAAGACGACCAAAACCACAGGGTAAATCATAGCTTGCAGCAATTTAGAACGCATTTTTTGACGATTTTCTACGTAATCCGCCAAACGCTCCAATACCGCATCCAAATGTCCCGATTTTTCTCCCGCCGCAACCATCGAGCGAAACAGCTCATCAAACACATGAGGGTAGTCTGCCAGGCTATCAGCCAAGGCATAACCTTCTGTCACTTTAGAGCGAACTGCAGCCATCATGGTTCGAATGCGAGGTTTGTCTGCTTGCTCAGAAACGGCGCGCAAACATTCTTCAAGAGGCATGCCTGACTGAACGAGGGTGGAAAGCTGGCGTGTAATCAACGCTAATTCTGCGGTCTTAATACCACGCTTAAAACTGACTGAGCCTGAAGATTTGGCCGCTTTTGCTTTCGCTTCCATCACTTCAATTGGGATCATGCCCTGCTCTTTCAGGCGTTGGCGGACCTGACGTCCATTATCGCCTTCGATGGTGCCTTTCTTTTGTTTCCCTTTGGCATCCAGCGCTTTGTACTCAAATGCCGCCATTACGCTTCCTTCGTCACTCGCATCACTTCTTCAAGTGACGTAATACCGCGACGTACTTTGCTCAGCCCATCACTGCGGATACAAGGTGTATGCGCACGTACCGATTTCTCGATTTCCAGTTCACCGGCTTCTTTATGAATCAGTTCTTGCACTTCCTCATCGACCAGTACCAACTCATGAATACCAGTACGGCCACGGTAGCCTTTTTGATTACATAGCTCGCAACCCTTAGCACGATGAAGAACTAACGATTCAGATTCACTCATCCCAAACAGCTTTTTCTGCTCACTGTCTGCTTCATAAGGCTGTTTACAATCCGGGCATAGCGTACGTACAAGGCGCTGAGCCAATACGCCTAGCAGCGAAGAAGAAATCAGAAACGGTTCAATACCCATATCACGCAGACGAGTAATGGCACCCACCGCGGTGTTGGTGTGAAGCGTCGACATCACCAAGTGACCAGTCAAAGACGCTTGCACGGCAATTTGTGCGGTCTCTAAGTCACGGATCTCACCGACCATCACCACATCCGGGTCCTGACGCAAAATTGCGCGTAAGCCGCGGGCAAAGGTCATGTCCACTTTAGTATTGACCTGTGTCTGACCAATACCATCGATATCAAATTCGATCGGGTCTTCTACCGTCAGAATGTTACGTTCGTTGCTGTTGATTTCTTGCAAACCAGCGTACAAAGTGGTCGATTTACCAGAGCCCGTCGGACCGGTAACCAAGATAATGCCATGAGGGCGCTGGATGAGATGACGAAAATTGTCATGCACCGAGGTCGTCATACCCAAACTGTGCAGGTCAAGACGCGTGGCATTTTTGTCCAATAGACGCATCACCACACGCTCACCATGTGATGACGGCATGGTCGAAACACGCACATCAACAGCACGACCACCGATACGCAAGGAAATACGTCCATCCTGAGGAACACGTTTTTCTGCAATATCCAGTTTAGCCATGACTTTGACACGGGAAACCAACAGGGGTGATAGCTTGCGACTTGGCGTGAGAACTTCACGCAGTACACCGTCAACGCGGAAACGAATCGAGAGTTTTTTCTCGAACGTTTCGATGTGAATATCTGAGGCTCCTTCTTTGATAGCCTCGCCGAGCATCGCGTTGATTAGCTTGATGATAGGTGCATCGTCTTCGGACTCTAATAAGTCTTCATCATGCGGCAACTCTTCTGCAAGAGAGAAGAAGTCGTCACTGTCTGCACCGATGTCTTCCATCAGCTGACGCGCTTCAGAGGAGTCTCGCTGATACGCTTCAGTCAGCTTCTTATCGAACGTCTCCTGATCGATAGGCTGAGGCACAAAGCTCTGCTTAATCACGCGACGGACTTCAACCAGAGCCGCTGGGTTAAGCGGCTCGACGTAAAACAAAATTGGTGGGCGCTCAGGATGTTCAGTCTCCAGCACCAGTTTAAAGCGATTGGCAAAACTGAATGGCAGACGACGCATGCTTGGCGCAGTGTCTAACATATCTACCATTAGTTCATACTCATCTGATCAAGAAACGCTTGGATCTCAGCAGGATGCTCACGGTCCTTACCAAACTCAGGCATCAGTGGGATCTTGTCATCCGACATCAGCTTCAAACCTTGCTCTGCTTTGTAAAGCTGTTCAGCACGAATAAAGTTGTACTTACGCTGAGTGATGCCATCCGCCGTCATTCCATCACGGATAATCGTTGGTTTGATAAATACCATCAGATTGCGTTTTTGCGTTTCTGTAGTGGTTGATTTGAACAAGTAACCTAAAACGGGAATATCACCCAATAGAGGTACTTTGGCTTCACTTTCCAGTGCCCGCTCATCCACTAAGCCACCCAGCACTAGCATCTGACCATCTTGAACCATAACAGACGTATTTAACTGACGCTTGGCAAAGCGAACGTCCACCGCACCATTAGCACCTAAAACGTTCGATACTTCTTGTTCGATATTCAGTTGAACAGAATCACCTTCGTTAATTTGTGGCACCACTTTCAGTTTGATACCCACTTCTTTACGGTCAACAGTCTGGAATGGGTTGTCGTTGTTTGAGCCAGCAGTCGAGCCAGTAATAACCGGCACTTCTTCACCAACAATAAATGACGCTTCACCGTTATCCATCACCGTAATGCTTGGAGATGACAGGATGTTAGAGTTTGAATCCGTTGCCACTGCGTTAATCAGTGCTGTCCAGTCACCCATCACGATGCTCATAGCCGCGCCGTTTACACCACTTAATGCAGATGCCAATGTTGAGTAATCACCTTCTTCGGTGTACTCACGGGTCTGCCAGCTACTTGAATCGCTATCCCAGTAGCTTTCTGTCTGCGTAGTGTTTTTCGCTTCTTCCAGACCGACCATGACTTCGCCGATTTGCGCGCCAGAACCGTACTGAATAACTGCGCCAGTCTCTAGCGAGCCCCATTGAACGCCAAGGTTAATACCATCACCTTCCGACATTTCAACAATCAGCGCTTCAATCAATACCTGTGCTCGGCGGATATCAAGCTGGGCGATAACATCTTGCAAGGCCATCATGATATCTGGCGGCGCAGTCAATACGAGTGCATTGGTTGCAGGGTGAGCAGCGATAACCACTTCGCCACGCTGCGCGCTTGCTCTTTGGCCTTGACCCGCTTGTTTTTCTGCTTGCAGATTGTCAGAGACACCTTTCAGTACTTCGACTAAATCTTCCGCTTTGGCATTTTTAAGGTAAACTACTCGGTTATTGCCTTTCGTTGCCATCTCGACATCAAGCTGACGGATTAAGCGTTTAAGACGAGCACGTACTTTAGGGTCACCCGAGATAAGGATCGCATTGGTGCGATCATCAGCCACGATTTTAGGCTCTAAGAATTCTGGTGTGCTTTTCTGGTTGGTGCTTTTGTTTAAAGCTTCCACAATACGCACCATCTCTGCTGCAGACGCGTTGCGCAGTTCTACCAGCTCAATTTCTTTGTCACCTGCCTGGTCAACACGTTTAATGATTTCTGCCAAACGATTGACCACCGCCGCACGACCTGTAATCAGAATGATGTTGGCTGGATCATAGTGAACGACGTTACCAGCACCGGCATTGTCGATAAGCTGACGCAACAATGGAGATAATTCACGTACCGATACATTACGCACAGCAACGACTCGGGTGATAACGCTGTCGCCTTGCGCGCTACTATCACCTAAAACGGGGATTGCAGAAGTCTTCGAGTCTTTCGCTTTAATAACTTTCAGTACGCCATTGTCCATTTCTACAACTGCGTAGCCGTACACTTCAAGTACGTTGAGGAAAAAGCTGTAGTATTGCTCTTCATTCAGCACGTCATAACTACGGACGTCGATTTTTCCGCGTACCGATGGATCAACAATGATGGTCTTCTCTAAATTTCGACCAACGATGTTAATGAATTCCTGAATATCAGTGCCTTTAAAGCTGGCACTAAATTCATTTGCTATCGCACCAGGGGCACAGAGTAGGCTCCCTGCCAATAACCAAGCACTTTTGCTTAACCAATGTTTCACGTATTTCTCCCTGCACTTACGCTGATAGCCTAAGTATTACAATTGGATATAGATTTCGTACTGCTGGCCTTCACGCTCAACAGTCAGATTCAGCTCTTGCGGATCGTTCATGATTCGCATCAATTCAGCTGAAGAAGAAGGATCACTCAAGTCGATCCCATTAAGTTGTACTGCAATATCACCAGACTCTAAGCCCACATCATTAAATAATGCAGCGTCCCGACCCGGAGCAACTCGGTAACCCACAATGTCATCACCATTCTTAACTGGTGAAATGCTGATGTATTTGAAAACACTTTTCGGATCTTGAGCAATTTCCTCTCGGATTTGCTCCAATTTGTCACCCGCTACGGATTCTGGTTGTGCTGCCTGCGCACGTCTTAATTGAGGCGATTCAGATAACTTGTTGTATTCAATCCCCTGCATCATCAGGGTTTCGTCACGGCCTTGGTTTTCGATGATCACACGATCCACCAATACGGCTTTCAGTGTCGCACGTGTGCCTTCGATTTCTTCACCGATACCATACGTTGACTGTTTACCTTTATTAGCAATCACCGCTAAGCTGGTTTGCACCTGATTACTGGCCACTGCCCCCACGAGAGTTAAGTTTAGACGAGTTTTAGGTGCATCTTTGACAACTGGTTGTTCGATGATGACAGGTTTTTGTTCAGAGTATTGACCGAATAAGTGAGCATTTTGAAGGGCATTGAAATCAATCGCGTCTTTGTTATTGCCAGCAATAACGTTACCTGCTGAAGGCCGCCATGGGCTGATATCAGCCGTTTGTGGGATCGCTAACCACACTATCTTTCCGAGCAGCCACCCGGCTAGCGCGATAAATAAACAAGTAAACAGCAAACTAAGCTTGGTTTGAATCGCGTAGTTATTGGATTTCATCTGAGCCAGTAGCGGGCTACCAGATAATCCAGCACTCAGCTCTATTCGCTTCACTAAATTGATTCCTTTCTTTCGATGTAGGTCGAACTGGCTATTAAAAAAACATCGACTCTATCTTTCTAAAATGACAGTAAAATTACTAATAAACAAATAGCAGTGAACTATATCACAACAGATATGGCATACCTTTTTCTTCTTCAGTTTTTGCCAACTCCCTTGAAAAAATTAGACCTTGGCTCCATCTGTAGGTGAATAATCCATCACTCACTGCAGTTAATGGCAGTGGTTAGATAGCGTAGTGTTCTATGAGTTCCGTTAATGAAGCCGTTAGGCTAGATAAATGGCTTTGGGCCGCCAGATTTTATAAAACCCGTTCCATCGCTCGTAACATGGTCGATGGCGGTAAAGTCCACTATAATGGCCAACGAAGCAAACCGAGTAAAATCGTTGAAGTGGGCGCCGAAATTAAACTTCGTCAAGGCAATGAAGAGAAAACGGTGATCATTGAGATAATCTCCGATCAGCGTAAGGGCGCACCAATCGCACAGACTCTGTATCGCGAAACTAATGAAAGTATAGCGAAACGTGAGGAACACGCGACACAACGTAAACTTAATGCCCACAACCCAAGTCCGGAACGCCGCCCAGATAAGAAGCAGCGCCGAGACATCATTAAGTTCAAACACCAGTAAAAAGCCGGAATACCAACGAGGAAATCACTCCATGGCAAATAATGTTTTAAACCGCTACCTATTTGAAGACCTTTCAGTTCGTGGCGAGTTGGTACAATTGGACGAAGCGTACCAGCGTATTATCTCCAGCAAGGAATATCCGGCGGCAGTACAAAAACTGTTAGGCGAGCTACTCGTATCAACCACACTTTTAACCGCAACGCTTAAATTCGAAGGCTCAATCACCATTCAGATTCAAGGCGACGGCCCGGTTTCTCTTGCTGTGATCAATGGTGACCACAAACAAAGAATTCGTGGTGTTGCGCGCTGGGAAGGCGATATTGCCGATGACGCGAGCCTTCACGATATGATGGGTAAAGGTCATATGGTGATCACCATCGAACCTAAAGTAGGCGAGCGCTACCAAGGCGTTGTTGGCTTAGAAGGTGACAATCTTGCAGAAGTTCTGGAAGGCTACTTCGCTAACTCTGAGCAGCTAAAAACGCGTCTTTGGATCCGTACTGGTGAATTCGAAGGTCAACCGCATGCTGCAGGTATGCTGATTCAGGTAATGCCGGATGGTACTGGTTCTCCTGATGACTTTGAACATCTGGAGCAACTGACTGACACAGTAAAAGAGGAAGAGCTGTTCGGTTTAGAAGCCAATGAACTACTTTACCGTCTTTACAACCAGGACAAAGTACGTCTTTACGAACCTCAACCAGTTTCATTCCAGTGCGGCTGTTCTCGTGAACGCAGTGGTGCAGCGATCGTCACTGTTGAGAAGGCGGAAATTTATGACATTTTAGCCGAGGTTGGATCAGTTTCGTTACATTGTGATTACTGTGGCACAACATATAGCTTCGATGAAGCTGAGGTTACTGCGCTCTACGAACAAGCTTCAACGGACAAAAAAACGCTGCATTAATTTTCATAGCTTACCAAGCACGTAATTCCCCCTTCAAAAGGCCAGCTCAATGCTGGCCTTTTTGTGACCTAAGCCCCGTAAACCCTAGCTTTTACCGTAATAAAATAACCGCTTAATTTTAAGTAATTAATAATCGTTTTGCCCTAGCGTAAAGGATTGCGCCCACGATAAACTATTCCAACCAATATGTGACGGGTCACCTAAAACCCTAGCAAAATCATGGATAAATTTTGAACTACATCCCTGTTTTCTCCCAGTCCCGTTGCTAGCATGGTGAGCAGATAAAAATTAAAACATTCTTACAAAATCCCTACAAAATCCTTATAAGGAGCACCTATGACCGTTATGGAACATACAAAGGCTGCAACACTTGATCTAACCAGACATGGACTGCACAACGTAAAAGAGGTTCTGCGCAACCCAAGCTACGAAGTGCTGTTTGAAGAAGAAACGCGTGAAGAACTGACCGGTTATGAACGCGGTGTGGTTACTGAATTGGGTGCGGTTGCTGTTGACACAGGCATCTTTACTGGTCGCTCACCAAAAGATAAATACATCGTTAAAGATGCGACGACAGAAGAAAACATGTGGTGGACTTCTGACGCTGTCAAAAATGACAACAAGCCAATCAACCAAGAAGTTTGGAATGAGCTAAAAGAATTAGTGACAAACCAACTTTCTGGCAAACGTCTGTTTGTGATTGACGGTTACTGTGGTGCAAACCCTGATACACGCTTGAGCATTCGTGTTATCACCGAAGTTGCATGGCAAGCGCACTTCGTGAAAAACATGTTCATCCGCCCAACAGAAGAAGAACTGGCAACATTTGAACCAGACTTCGTTGTTATGAACGGCGCGAAATGCACTAACCCGAAATGGGAAGAACAAGGCCTAAACTCTGAAAACTTCACTGTCTTCAACTTGACTGAACGTACTCAGCTTATCGGCGGTACTTGGTACGGTGGTGAGATGAAGAAAGGCATGTTCGCAATGATGAACTACTTCCTTCCTCTGAAAGACATCGCATCGATGCACTGTAGTGCGAACATGGGCGAAGATGGCGATGTTGCAGTCTTCTTCGGCCTATCTGGTACAGGTAAAACAACACTTTCAACAGACCCTAAACGTGCGCTAATTGGTGATGATGAGCACGGTTGGGATGACGACGGCGTATTTAACTTCGAAGGTGGTTGTTACGCGAAGACCATCAAACTATCGAAAGAAGCCGAGCCTGATATCTACAACGCTATCCGCCGCGACGCACTGCTAGAAAACGTAACGGTACGTAACGATGGTTCTATCGACTTTGATGATGGTTCTAAGACTGAGAACACTCGTGTTTCTTACCCGCTTTACCACATTGAAAACATCGTTAAGCCAGTATCGAAAGGCGGTCATGCAAATAAAGTGATCTTCCTGTCTGCTGACGCGTTTGGTGTGCTTCCTCCAGTATCGAAGCTGACACCAGAGCAAACCAAGTACCACTTCCTGTCTGGCTTTACTGCAAAACTAGCCGGCACAGAGCGCGGTATCACTGAGCCGACGCCAACTTTCTCTGCGTGTTTTGGCGCTGCGTTCCTAACGCTTCACCCAACTAAGTACGCAGAAGTACTGGTTAAACGTATGGAAGCAGCAGGTGCAGAAGCTTACCTGGTTAACACTGGCTGGAATGGTAGCGGTAAACGTATCTCAATTCAGGATACACGCGGCATCATTGATGCGATCCTAGATGGCTCAATTGAAGATGCACCAACTAAGCATATCCCAATCTTCAACCTTGAAGTTCCTACTTCACTACCAGGTGTTGATCCAAGCATTCTTGATCCACGTGATACTTACGTTGATCCACTGCAATGGGAAAGCAAAGCGAAAGATCTAGCAGAACGCTTTATCAATAACTTTGATAAATACACAGACAACGCAGAAGGTAAATCTCTGGTTGCTGCTGGTCCACAGCTTGACTAATGTTGTGCGAAAACCCGGTCGAGAGTGACTTGGTTACCAAAATATTCTACAAGCCCCTCTTTTGAGGGGCTTTTTATTGAATCCCACCCAAGATTGATACAAGCTAAAGCAGACTTCCATACTTTACGTAGGTTCTGGCAAGGATGAAAACAGCGCTTCGAATTCTAATTCTGTTACTTGTATTACTGATTGCTATCCCTGCAACCGTTATTGCGCTGCTTACCACTTCCTATGCTAACCAAACCTGGGCTTTTATTTCAGAGCACCTGAACTTGCCTATTCAGGCAGAAAAGGTGTACTACGACTTTCCTTATCACCTCACCGCGCAAGGCATTCGAACGAATAGCGAAGATATATCCAGCATTGAGCAAGTCGATGTATGGCTAAACCCAGATGTGCGCCGCGATGGTAAGTGGATTGTCGATAGCTTACTTATCAACGGTGTGAGCTTAAAACAAGGACTGCCGGATTTCGCCAATCTAGAATCTGTCCAGTTCCACCAAGTTGCGATTAAAAATCTCGATTACGCGAACAAACAGTTAGTGATCAATGGGCTGAATGTTCAAATCCAATCACCAATCTGGCAGAACAACTCGTACGTGCTGCCTTATGGCGAGATTCAGTTGTCTGCTGCGCAAATCTACTGGAATGGCGAAGCTTTCGATAATGTGTTGCTTGATATGGATTATCGACCAGAAAACAGCACTCTCTATGGTACGTCGTTTAAGTGGAGAGACAGTCTGATCTCGGGTCAGGGCGAGCAATACCCTCAAGGCTGGTCTTTGGTCAATGTCACCGTCGACAAGCTGAAAATGAACAATGCCCAGCTGCAATCGCTGCTCGCTAAGCCATGGAATGCCATACCTTTCAAAATTAACCACATTAATAGTCTCGACCTGTTAAACGCTGACATTGAATGGGGAGACTGGCATTGGCAAAACCTAGAACTTTCGCTCGAAGATGCTTCACTTCCGCTATCACTTTGGCAGACACAAGCTCAGATCTCTTTGCAAGCAGACAGCGTTAGCTTTCAGGAACAAACTGCAATAGAGCCACGTTTAAGCGCGGTAATGACGCCTAATCAGATTGAACTGAAAGAACTCTACCTGGACTGGCAACAAGGCCGTGTTCAAATTTCAGGACAGTTCCAACCAACCCAGTGGCAAATAGACAATGCCTCAATTTATGGCTTGAAATGGGCAATGAAGCCTGACGAAAGTTCAGACTGGTGGCAAGCGGCGACAAAAGCACTAAACGAAGTGACGATAAATCAGCTCGACATTGAGCACAGCCAAATCATACAAATATCACAACAGCCCTATTGGCAGGTTTCAGGCCTGAATTTGGAGGGTCGTCAACTTGCCCTCAAACGCCTAGGAAATCACTGGGCAGTGTGGAATGGTAATCTGGATGTTAGCGTCGTCAACGCCAGCTATGATCAGGTGATTGCCTCTCACGCCGCACTTTCAACTCAAAGTGACAATGGTCTTTGGCAATTGACTCGTCTATTTGCGCCATTAGAGCAAGGCTATATCGAAGGTTACGGGCAGATTGATGTCAGCACCACCAGCCAACCATGGACGCTGAACATCAATGCAGATGGCATTCCTCTGCGCCTCTTTCACTCATACTTACCTAAAGTATTAACCGTAGAAGGCTTGTCCGATCTGAATCTTGATCTCCAAGGCCTGGCTGGCGATCGCAATATGCTGGCGTACAGCTTAACCGGCGATATCGAAGCCAACTTCCGTGACACGATGTTGCTTTCTCAAGCCGATCAGTCACTGAAGTCGATCACATTCTCTCCTGTCCGTCTGCAAGCGCGACGTGGTGAGGTTTCAATCCAACCCATCACCATTTCGGGAAGCGACATTAAAGGCAAAATCACTGGTGCGTTTGATCTGGCTAACAACCCACTAAGTGGGCTTGAGTATCAGCTAGAAGAGCAGTGTGGCGTCATTAGCGGCGATATTTTCAGCCATGAGCCGACGAAAAATGACTGTATCAAGCCCGCAGAGAGCGAAGGACTGGAATCAACAAAAGAGACTCAGCAACCAGAGTTAACGGCAGAAAAAGCGCAACCCACAGCTCCTATCGCGGAAATCAATATAGAGCTGCAGGAAGAAGAGTTGGTTGAAGAGATAGTGGAAGAAGATGAACCAACAATAAATGCTGCTGCCGACGAAGCGCTAACAGCTAAGTAATTGCGAATAATTAGGGATTAGCATGTAAGTCCCGACAAAATCGACTGCTGGCGTGTCACCACTATAAATCACCACATGAATCACGATGCGCGCTTTACGGCCCGACTTCAGTCGATCTAAGTCACCACTGATGCCATCAAGTGATGTACTGGCGACAGGGTTTTGCTCAACGGGTTGGCGATAACGAATGGAACTGTCCGCGAGAACAATATCACCGTGCAAGCCACGCTCTTTAAGTAGTAACCAGGTCATTCCCCACCCAGTCAATGTCGCCAAGGTAAAAGCAGAGCCAGCAAACATCGTATTGTGAGGGTTCAGGTTAGGGTTTAGCTGGGCGCAACATTCAAATTGATAGCCCGTGTATTGATTAATCTTAATCCCCATTTTGTCACTGATCGGGATTTGCTCTTCCCATCGCTTCTGAAGCTCCGTACACCACTCAGGGCGGCGAAGAACATTAGCCATCGGGTCTAAGGGCTTAACCATTTGTTGGTGACGGACCGGGCCACGTTCATCAGTCAGCTCACCACGGCGCTCAAAACCACTTTTCTCATAGAACGCAATCGCATCTTCACGGGCATTACATACCAAACGTTTCGCACCTTCCTGGCGCGCAAGTGACTCAAGTGCCACCAACACTAATGAACCCATGCCTTTGCCACGACGATTACTTTTTACCGCCATGTAACGAATCTGACCGTCATTGTCTGGCGTAATATAAAGACGTCCAATCGCCATCGGACGGCCACGACCATCCACAATCATTCGGTGGTGACTCATACCATCGTATTCATCACGTTCCGACCCGATCGGCATTCGCCACGGCTCACGTAACATCTGCCAGCGGAACTGATAATACTTGTTAAGCTGGTTTTCGGTTTTTGGAGTAATGAGTTTGAACATATCAATCCTTTGAAAGTACAAAACAAATAAATGTCAAAGAAACAAGGCTAAGCTATTTCCCTGCACTTGGAGTTAAAGCTTAGCCTATGAAGATTGCGTTACCAGATTAGACCTGTAGCCAGAAAGTCACTGGGCCGTCATTAATTAATGACACTTTCATATCAGCAGCGAAACGGCCACGCTGGGTAGGTAGCACCTGTTCGCATAAGTCAGAAAAGTAATCATACAGACGTTCTGCATCGGCAGGGTGAGCACCGCGCGAAAAGCCGGCGCGAGTCCCTTTTTTAGTATCGGCTGGCAGAGTGAACTGAGAAACGACTAACACCTTGCCTTCCACCTGCTTGACGTTGAGGTTCATTTTACCGTCCTCATCTTCAAACACACGGTAAGTGGTCACACGCTCCATCAAACGCTTGGCTTTAGCTTCATCGTCGTCCTTCTCTACGCCAAGCAGAACAAGAAGACCCTGATCGATTTCACCAACTACTTCACCGTCAACACGGACGGCTGCTTCACTGACCCTTTGAATTAGAGCTATCACTACGCTCGTTTCCTTTATTTGCTAACTGAGATTCTGCGACCGAGTGTATCATGTCTAGGTCTTCACTCCAGTGCTCTCGTTCACCCATCGCCGCCGTCACTTCCGCTCCTAACAGCACAATCATCCAGCACAAGTACACCCAAACAAACAAGATAGGAATCGCGGCCAGAGCGCCATAGATAAGCTGGTACGACGGGAACTGAGTAATATACAAAGCGAAGCCTTTTTTACTCAATTCAAATAATACCGCAGCCAGAGCGGCCCCCACAGCCCCATGGCTCAGGTATACTTTTTTATTTGGCACTAAGATGTACAGGCCTAAAAAAGCAAAGAAAGACAATAACAAAGGCAACCAACGCAAAAACAGGTTAAACGCACCCGATAAGGTTTCGTGCTCCAGGATCTGAAGTGATGTCACATAAGACGTGGCGGCAATACTGGCGCCGACCATAATTGGCCCGAGCGTTAATACCATCCAGTACATTGAGAAGGAAAACACAAAGCGACGTTTATCCTTTACTCGCCATATGTAGTTTAGGTTCTTATCAATATTAGAGATCAGCATCAGTGCCGCGACAAATAAAAATCCACCGCCAACCGCACTCATTTTTCCGGTATTGGACACAAACTCTTGCAGAGCCGTATTTACCGCCTCTCCAGACGCGGGCACAAAATTCTCGATGAGATACCCTTGCAACACCTCTCCAACATTCGCAAACACCGGAAATTTCGATAAGATTGACAACAATACCGTTAGCATCGGCACGATGGACAACAGGGTGATATAGGCAAGGTAGCCAGCGTTCACATTCATGCGATCGTGCGTCAAACGCTTAAGAAGATACTTAAAGAAAGCGACGCAACTTGGCAATAGATTGCTCAATCTCGCCTTGTAACTCTCTGATAACTGGTTCATAGTTCATCTCATAATTAGCATCTGGGACATAAAAAATGCCTTATTTATTAGCAATTGTACTATCAATTTTTACTTTAACAGGGTGTCAGTCTGCATATTATTCAGCAATGGAACAAGTGGGATACCATAAACGCGACATCATGGTCGATCGTGTTGAAGACGCCAAAGAATCTCAACAAGACGCTCAAGAAGAATTCACCAGTGCGCTTGAGGCTCTATCCGCTCTGACCAACTTTGATGGTGGTGAGCTGGAAGACGTTTACAACAACATAAACGACAAATATGAAGACAGTGAGAAAGCGGCGCAAGATGTCCGCGATCGTATCGCTGCTATCGAAGATGTATCAGATGCACTCTTTGATGAATGGCAGGACGAACTCAACCTGTACACCAGTGCAAAACTGCGTCGTTCAAGTGAACAGAAATTGCGTGATACCAAGGCGTCTTACAAAACCATGCTCAGCGCGATGAAGCGAGCTGAACAAAAGATGACGCCAGTTCTTAATACATTACGCGACAACACCTTGTATTTAAAACATAACTTAAATGCGAGCGCAATTGGCTCTCTACGAGGTGAATTCTCGAATCTAGAGCAAGACATTCAATATGCCATCAAACAGATGAATGCAGCGATAGCAGAATCAGACAAGTTCCTGCAAAAGCTAAACCAAAAATAACCTACCCGAATTTAACACCTCTCTACGTGGAGAGGTGTTCGCTTTCTTCCTGGCTGACTAAACCGGCCACACTTTGAACAAACCTTACCCTCTCATCTACCGTTCCCCATGGCACTTCAATCACCTGATAACCAAGCTCAGCGTAGGTAGCAACTAGGATTTGATGGATAGCCAGTGCCTCTTCAAAACTGTGGGGACGCACTTCATCTTGCACATAAATAGAGGCTTCAGGTCGACAAGTCAGTACCTGACTATGGTACCCAGCACTTTCTGTCACAAAGTTTAAGTCTACATCACAATCGCCAACTCGCAGGTAAGCAATGATGTCTGGAATCGCGCGATCAACAAACGCCACTTCGTGACTCTGCGCCTGCTGCTTCTGCTCACTCATGAGCTCAAGGCACAATCTGGCAAACTCAGGTAAGTTGTTCCAAGGTAAGATACCGCCTTCCAACTGGCTTTGTTGCTCTATTATGGTGCGAGAGCTTTCAGCGAAAGTTGCAAAGCCCTGCTCACCCAAAGCGTTCAATAACGTCGTTTTGCCAGCGCCTGGACCACCCGTAATCACAATCGGTTTCATCAAAGTTTTTCCTTTCCCTGAATACAAAAAGCCCCGAGCATAACTCGGGGCTTCTTATTAACTTAAACGTTACAGCAGATTATTTCGCTGAACGTGAAGCACGCTTACGATCGCTTTCCGTTAGGAACTTCTTACGGATACGGATGCTTTCAGGCGTTACTTCTACTAGTTCGTCATCATCGATGAATTCTAGTGCTTGCTCAAGAGTCATCTTGATTGGCGGAGTAAGAACCTGTGCGTCATCAGTACCAGAAGCACGAACGTTAGTTAGCTGCTTACCTTTCAGTGCGTTTACTGTAAGGTCATTGTCGCGGCTGTGAATACCGATAACCATGCCTTCGTAAACTTCTACACCGTGACCGATGAATAGGCGACCACGCTCTTGAAGGTTAAACAGTGCGTTTGTTAGCGCTTTACCCATCGCGTTCGCGATTAGTACACCATTCACACGTTGACCAATGTTACCGCCTTTGTGAGGGCCGTAGTGATCAAATGTATGGTAAAGAAGACCAGAACCTGAAGTCAGCGTCATGAACTCAGTTTGGAAACCGATCAGACCACGAGATGGCATAACGAAGTCCATACGTACACGGCCTTTACCATCTGGAGACATGTCTTTCAGCTCACCTTTACGTAGGCCGATGTTCTCCATGATGCCGCCTTGGTGCTCTTCCATTACGTCGATAGTTACCGTTTCGAACGGTTCCATCAACTGACCATCTTCTTCTTTGATGATTACTTCTGGACGAGATACCGCTAGCTCAAAGCCTTCACGACGCATGTTTTCGATCAGGATAGACAGGTGAAGTTCACCACGGCCTGATACGCGGAATTTATCTGGATCGTCAGTTTGCTCTACGCGTAGTGCAACGTTGTGTACCAGTTCCTTCTCTAGACGCTCAAGGATGTTACGTGAAGTTACGAACTTACCTTCTTTACCCGCGAATGGAGACGTGTTTACCTGGAACGTCATCGTTACTGTTGGTTCATCAACAGAAAGTGCAGGTAGCGCTTCTACCGCGTTTTGAGCACAGATAGTGTCAGAGATTTTTAGCTCGCCAAGACCAGTGATTGCAATGATATCACCCGCGTTAGCTTGATCAATGTCGTGACGCTCTAGGCCAAGGTAGCCCATTACTGTGCCAACTTTGCCGTTACGAGTTTTACCGTCTGCACCGATAACTGTTACTTGTTGGTTTGGCTTAACGCTACCACGAGTTACACGAGCAACACCGATAACGCCAACGTAAGAGCTGTAGTCAAGCTGAGAAACTTGCATCTGTAGTGGACCGTCTAGGTCAACATTTGGCGCGTCAACAACATCAACGATAGTTTGGAATAGTGGTTCCATGTTCTCGCCAGTTTCGCCTTCTTCTAGAGAAGCCCAACCGTTAAGTGCTGATGCGTAAACCACTTTAAAGTCTAGCTGGTCATCAGTTGCGCCTAGGTTGTCGAATAGGTCGAACACTTGGTCCATAACCCAGTCAGGACGCGCACCAGGACGGTCAATCTTGTTGATTACAACGATTGGCTTAAGACCATGAGCAAACGCTTTTTGCGTTACGAAACGAGTTTGCGGCATTGGACCGTCAACTGCGTCAACGATAAGTAGTACAGAGTCTACCATCGACATGATACGTTCTACTTCACCACCGAAGTCCGCGTGTCCCGGAGTATCTACGATGTTGATACGGTAATCGTTCCAGTTAATTGCTGTGTTTTTAGCAAGAATGGTAATACCGCGCTCTTTCTCGATGTCGTTCGAGTCCATGACTCGCTCTTCAGCTTCACCGCGAGACTCAAGCGTGCCTGATTGTTGTAGCAGCTTGTCAACCAGCGTTGTTTTACCGTGGTCAACGTGCGCGATAATCGCGATATTTCTTAATTTATCAATCTGTGGAGTAGCCATGGATATTGATTCACTTAGATAGATGAAATGCCACCACGCTAAGAACGGGTGCTCTCTGGCGACATTTGCTGATTAAAAAAACGGCCATAATGTACCAGATTTTAGCAAAAAGCCTAGAAATATGTGATCTACTCCCGAGCATTTCTGCGATTTATACGCTTAATGCACGCTTTCGTCTTCTAAGCGGTGCCGTGAAGTGAACTTTCTTTACTTCAACGTTCAATACAAATTGACTATTGCTTAAAAAATGGGCTGAATAAGCTATGTGGCTGTCACATCGTGGTGCAATAAAAATAAATTGCACCACTAAGGTGCAGATAAGGATCATTATGGTGCAATGATTTGCACCAAACTAGTATCCGAAAACACAATCCATTGAAATTAATGGAATATTTTTTTTGGCACGGTTCTAGCTTTAGAAAAAACAGCATCGGTTAATGAAAGTTTAGTTTGATTAATCAATGCCGAATTTCACATTTAAAGAATAGTTCCTAAATCGAGCTTTTACCGCTTATTTAACACTGGAGGTTATCCAAGATGTCAGTAGAAAACGTTCTATCGCTGATCCAAGAAAACGAAGTTAAGTTTGTTGACCTACGCTTCACAGATACAAAAGGTAAAGAGCAGCACATTTCGATTCCTGCTCACCAAATCGACGCAGACTTCTTCGAAGAAGGTAAAATGTTCGATGGTTCATCAGTTGCTGGCTGGAAAGGTATCAACGAGTCAGACATGGTAATGATGCCAGACGCTGCCTCTGCAGTTCTTGACCCATTTACTGAAGATGCAACGCTAAACATTCGTTGTGACATCCTAGAGCCTGCAACTATGCAAGGTTACGACCGTGACCCACGCTCTATCGCAAAACGCGCTGAAGATTACATGCGTGCAACTGGTATCGCAGACACAGTTCTTGTTGGTCCAGAGCCAGAGTTCTTCCTATTTGACGACGTTAAATACTCGAACGACATGTCAGGTTCTTTCTTCAAGATTGACGACGTAGAAGCAGCGTGGAACACAGGTTCTGAAATCGAAGGCGGTAACAAAGGTCACCGTCCTGGCGTTAAAGGCGGTTACTTCCCAGTAGCTCCAGTTGACTCATCTCAAGACATCCGTTCTGCAATGTGTCTAATCATGGAAGAAATGGGTCTAGTTGTTGAAGCGCACCACCACGAAGTTGCAACTGCTGGTCAGAACGAAATCGCGACTCGTTTCAACACGCTAACAACTAAAGCTGACGAAATCCAAATCTACAAGTACGTTGTTCACAACGTTGCTCACGCATTTGGCAAAACAGCGACATTCATGCCTAAACCACTAGTTGGTGACAACGGTTCTGGTATGCACGTTCACCAATCTCTAGCGAAAGACGGTGTAAACCTATTCGCTGGTGACAAGTACGGCGGCCTATCTGAAACTGCACTTTACTACATCGGCGGTATCATCAAGCACGCTCGCGCAATCAACGCATTTGCTAACCCATCAACTAACTCGTACAAGCGTCTTGTACCAGGCTTCGAAGCACCAGTTATGCTTGCTTACTCTGCACGTAACCGTTCTGCTTCTATCCGTATCCCAGTGGTACCAAGCCCGAAAGCGCGTCGTATCGAAGCTCGCTTCCCAGATCCAGCAGCGAACCCATACCTAGCGTTTGCTTCTCTACTAATGGCTGGTCTTGACGGTATCAAGAACAAGATCCACCCAGGCGAAGCGATGGATAAAGACCTTTACGATCTTCCAGCAGAAGAAGCGGCTGAGATTCCAAAAGTTGCTGAGTCTCTAGAAGTAGCGCTTAATGCACTAAACGAAGATCGTGAGTTCCTAACAGCTGGCGGCGTATTCTCTGATGACTTTATCGATTCTTACATCGCACTTAAGTCAAAAGACGTTGAGCGCATCAACATGGCGACTCACCCACTTGAATTCGAACTTTACTACTCTGTATAAGGTTCAGGTTCAGGTTCAGACTGTGTAACATGTAAACACAGTAGCAAAATATTAGGCTCGCCTCGCAGGCGGGCCTTTTTTGTATTCGTCAGTCAAGAATCGCCGTTTAACATGAGGAAATAATTACAATACGCAGAGACTCTTATTATGTGAAGCAAGGGAGTCCGTAACCTAAACGTGAAAATATCAGTCAAAAGAAGGTGAGCCATGAAAGTTCAGCTTATTACACTCCTGTGCGCTTTCAGCAGTGCATGGAATACCCCCGTAATTGCACAAGTTGCTTATACCTGGGTTGATAAAGATGGCGTAATTCACTTCAGTGACACGCCTCGTCAGGGTGCAAAGGCCATCGCTCTACCTAACTTGGAAGCCTCACCTCCAGCTCCTGAAGTCGAAAGTACCGAATCGCTTGCACCACAAGTGAATAAAACGCCAGACGAATCACAGGACGCGCCTCAGGCTCAACCTGAAAAACCCCAACCTTTACAGCTCACCATGCTCAGCCCGACACATGATGCAACATTACGCAGCAATCGTGGACTTATTGATATTCAGCTTGAAGCAAACCGTAAGCTCGGCATTGGTGAACAGCTACAACTTCTGCTCGACGGTAACCCTTATGGGGCACCCCAAACGCACCTAAATTGGCAGTTAAGTGATATTGACCGAGGGACTCACACTCTTTCAGTTCATGCTAAGCGAAGCGGCAAGCTTATTGCATCATCTAGCCCTATAACGGTGCATTTACACAGAGCGAGTATCAAGCCGACCGTAAACGGGGCAAAGTAGAATTTTTGGTGAAAATTTAGCATCACAATGAAGCTTTTCACTTTTTCTTCTTAGTTTTATTGGCCATACTCAATGTTCTATTGCACCATTATTGTGCGTCGCACGATCTTAACGCAAACAAGGACATAATGTGGATACCAATCTTCCAAGTGCCATTCTCAACAATATGGTTACAGCAACGCTAATTCTCGATGATGGGTTAGCGATCCGTTATGCCAACCCAGCAGCGGAGCTGTTGTTTTCACAAAGTGCTAAACGCATCATCGAGCAGTCGTTGTCTCAGCTTATCCAACATGCCTCGATGGATTTGGCACTGCTCACTCAGCCTCTGCAAAGTGGCCAAAGTATCACCGACAGCGATGTCACTTTCATTGTCGACGGAAAGCCTTTGATGCTGGAAGTGACGGTGAGCCCGATAACCTGGGAAAAGCAGCTTATGCTTTTGGTCGAAATGCGAAAGATCGACCAGCAACGCCGACTCACGCAGGAGCTCAACCAACACGCACAACAACAAGCAGCCAAGCTTCTTGTGCGTGGTCTGGCGCATGAAATTAAAAATCCATTAGGTGGGTTGCGGGGGGCAGCACAGCTACTGGAAAAGATGTTGCCAGATCCATCCTTAACGGAATACACCCATATTATTATCGAACAAGCCGATCGATTGAGGGCCTTAGTCGATCGCCTGCTTGGCCCTCAAAAGCCAGGTAAAAAGACACAAGAAAATCTCCATCAGGTTCTGGAAAAAGTCCGCCAATTGGTCGAACTGGAGTCGCAAAACTCTATCACTATCGAGCGAGATTATGACCCAAGCCTGCCTGAGATTTTGATGGATGCAGACCAAATAGAGCAAGCAATGCTGAACATCGTCAGCAACGCAGCACAAATTCTGGCGTCTCAAGAGCACGGCAAGATCACCATTCGCACCAGAACAGTGCACCAAGCAAATATTCATGGTAAGCGCTGTAAATTAGCCGCGCGTATTGAGATCACCGATAACGGACCGGGCATTCAACCTGAATTACAAGATACGCTGTTTTACCCAATGGTCAGTGGCCGAGAAGGCGGTACCGGACTCGGACTGTCTATTTCACAGAATTTGATCGACCAGCACAACGGAAAAATCGATGTTGAGAGCTGGCCTGGCCACACCAATTTCACAATTTATTTGCCGATCTGACCAAGTTTAGCTTTGGGTCAGTTTTACGGTTTTGCTGCAAGGACTAGTAGATGAGTAAAGGATATGTTTGGGTCGTTGATGACGACAGTTCAATTCGCTGGGTGATGGAAAAAACCCTTTCTTCAGCCAATATTAAGTGCGAAACCTACGCTGATGGGGAAAGCGTATTAATGGCACTAGAACGCGAAGTTCCTGACGTTCTGGTTTCAGATATACGTATGCCGGGCATCGATGGCCTTGAGCTTCTCAAACAAGTTCAGCGCGACTACCCGGACTTGCCCGTCATCATTATGACCGCTCACTCCGATCTGGACGCGGCAGTTAATGCGTATCAAAAAGGCGCATTTGAATACCTGCCAAAACCGTTTGATATCGATGAAACCCTGACTTTAGTCGAGCGCGCTATCGCTCACAGTCATGAAAATAAACGAGTGCAGATATCACCAGAAGACATCCCTGCCGAAACACCAGAAATCATCGGTGAAGCACCGGCGATGCAGGAAGTGTTTCGCGCGATTGGCCGCCTTTCCCGCTCTTCAATTTCAGTATTGATCAATGGTGAATCTGGTACCGGTAAGGAACTTGTGGCTCACGCGCTTCATCGACATAGCCCTCGAGCCAGCAAACCTTTCATTGCACTTAACATGGCAGCAATCCCGAAAGACCTAATCGAATCCGAACTGTTTGGCCATGAAAAGGGCGCGTTTACCGGCGCGAACAATGTTCGCCAAGGCCGATTCGAACAAGCGAATGGCGGTACGTTATTTTTGGATGAAATCGGTGATATGCCATTGGATATCCAGACTCGTTTACTACGCGTTCTCGCTGATGGTCAGTTCTATCGTGTCGGTGGTCACTCGCCAATCAGTGTCGATGTCCGTATCGTTGCCGCAACTCACCAAAACCTGGAAAGACTGGTACATGAAGGTGATTTCCGTGAGGACTTGTTCCACCGCTTGAACGTTATTCGGGTACAAATTCCAGCACTTCGTGAACGTAAGCAAGACATAGAGAAACTGACTCAGCACTTCCTGCTGCGCGCTGCGGACGAGCTTGGCGTTGAAACTAAAACACTGCATCCTTCTACGGTAGAAATTCTCAACAGATTGGACTGGCCGGGCAACGTGCGTCAGTTGGAGAACATTTGTCGTTGGTTGACCGTTATGGCTAGCGGTAGTGAAGTATTACCCAACGACCTGCCTTCAGAACTGCTGCAAGAAAAGAAAACTATCTCAGACTCTACGCAAGGCAGCTGGCAAGAACAATTGGCGGACTGGGCACGTCAATCATTAGCTGCAGGCGATAAAGAACTGCTTTCTTACGCATTACCAGAATTTGAACGCATTTTATTGGAAGCCGCGTTAGAACACACTAAAGGTCACAAGCAAGATGCCGCTAAAGTACTAGGCTGGGGACGTAATACGCTCACCAGAAAATTAAAGGAGTTGTACTGACACTTTGATTAATAATACAGCATAGCTGTCATCTAGTATTAATAAACGTATCAGTACAATATGGCGCACCACCCTTTTGTGATTAGACAATGTCTACTGCTACGACTCAAATTACACTACGTACCGCTGTACTCATCCCATTTGTGATGATTTTCTTATTGGCTATCAGTGTAATGGTCTACGTCCAAAAGCAGAACTACGAAACGGTGGTGACCGATATCAGTGATAAGCAACTGTCGGTTTTGACCGAGAGTGTCCACGAGCATCTTAACTGCTTTCTAAATGAGCCTCTGGCTGCCGTGACAACACTCGCCCATAGTGTGAATCATCACAACCTCTTCCACCCTATCGATTCCCATGAGATCCAAACCTACTTACTGAGCACGTTTGAGACCCTTTCAGAGTCTATCCCACAGCTGGATGTGATAGCCTTTGGCTCTGAAAGTGGCGACTTTACCGGTTTTCGTCTGGAGCCTTCTGGCAACTACACTTTAATGCTTCAAAGCCAACAAACCAGTGGTGATCTGGTAATCTACGAAACCAGTCTGGTCAGTGACGATATTCGTTCAGTCATTACTTCTTATGACCCGCGCAACCGCCCTTGGTACCAACCGGTAGCCAAAAATCAAAGACCAATGTGGTCAGAAATTTATAGTAACTCCGATGAACGCCAAGAGATTACTTTGTCAGCGATGGCACCGGTGTACCTTAAACAAGAATTAGCGGGAGTATTGGTCGCCGATGTCCGGCTGAATACCTTTAACAAGTTTCTACGCGAAGTAGCACAAAAGACAAAAGCCTCTGTCTTTATCATGGATCAGGAGCATCGCTTGGTCGCGCACTCCGAATCCGGCAGTGTCATATCATGGGGCACACGCTTCTCCGATAAAGGACAGCGCTTATTGGCCTCTGAGAGCACCAATCCAATCATTCAATCCAGCGCCACTCGGGTCCGCTCATTCGATCTTTCCCACACCACGCAAACTTTTACCTTTGTCTTTGACCACAACGGACAACGTATCTTCAGCCGACTCACACCCTATGAAGACCCCAACGGGATTAAGTGGTTTATCGGTACCTCTATCTCTGAGGCAGAATTGCTCGGAGTGTTGCCAGACAGTCAGGAAAAAAGCTGGCTTGTGGGCATCATTGTCAGCTTAATCGGCATTGCAATCTGCTGGGTCATTTTCAATCGCATCACAAAGCCAATTAATACCACTGCAGCTGCAGCACTCCAGTTGGCTAAGGGCGATTGGAACAGCAGCCTGCCCAAGCCGGGCTATGTATATGAGACCACGGTGCTTGTTCAGGCATTTAATGAAATGACCGCAAATTTAAAAGCATCATTTACCGCCTTACGAGAGCAGTTGGTTTATGACTCACTTACACGTTTATACAGCCGCCAAGGGTTAGTAGAAATGTGTACTCAGCAACGCTGCCAGTGCCACGGAACGCTATTTTTGCTCGGCATCAACCGATTTAGGGACATAAATGACAGTGTCGGCCACCACAATGGCGATCAACTACTGATAGACATAGCGGAAAGGCTGAAACAACAATTTCAAGGTGATACTTTGCTGGCCAGGATCGGTGGAGACGAGTTCGCCATTTTTGTATCCAATGTACACAACAGCAATGACGTTCGGCTCATAGAGCGTCGTTTACAGCTACTCTTTGCGACTCCGTTCATCACGCAAGAAGAAGCCGTCATCATGAAAATCTCGCTTGGTATTGTGCAAAGCAAGCAAGGCGAAGATATGTCTTTATGGTTACGTAATGCCAGCATTGCACTGAGTTACGCCAAACAAGATTCTCTCACAAATGTTTGCCATTACAGCCCTGAACTCGCCAACGCTTCTAAATTTCGCACTCAGATGCTGACTAAGATTCAAACCGGAGTGGAAAACCGAGAGTTCATTCCGCATTATCAGCCGATTATCGACTTGGCAACTGGCAATACCTGTGGTGCCGAAGCTCTGGCGCGCTGGCAGAGTGAGTCAGGCATGGTTTCACCGTTGGATTTTATTCCCATCGCAGAAGAGAGCGGGATGATCAAAGCGATTGGTCAACAGATTCTGTTACAAGCCTGTCGCGATACCTACGACGCCATTGAAAATAAGCAGTGGCCATCAGACTTCCAACTGCATGTAAATATCTCGGTTAACCAAATTTCCTGTCCGGACTTTGTCGATAGCGTCACGCGTGTGCTAACAATAACTAAACTCCCAGCCAGTAACCTGACTCTGGAGATCACTGAATCGCGCATCATCGATAGCGGGCCGACAACGCTAGACAACATGAAAAAACTCCGCGATATGGGCATAGGCATCGCGATAGACGATTTCGGTACAGGCTATTCGTCTCTGGGCTATCTGCATACCCTGCCCTTTACATGTCTGAAAATCGATCGCACGTTCGTAAACCAATTAAACCAAGAGAATCTAGAGCGATCTGTAGTTGCAGCCGTGCTTAATATAACGGCTGGACTTAAAACCAGCGTTGTAGCTGAAGGGGTAGAAAACGCCTCTCAAGCCCAACTGCTTCGTTCAATAGGCTGCCATCAGGTGCAGGGATTTTATTACAGCCGACCTATGCCACTGGAAGAATGGCCAACACATTTAGTTAACATGGAGTAGAAAAGAGCGAGAATCGTTGAATTCCTGGTCACGCTCTACTGACAATCAACCAAACTGTTAATTATACTTAATTGCAAATCTTCCCAATGTATTGTCACAGATGATGTTTGGGCCTTGTTCCAGTTCATAACTATCCGGATCAACACAATGATAACTAAGAACCTTCCTCTTACCGATTTGCACCGCCACCTTGACGGCAACATCCGTACCCAGACCATCCTAGATCTTGGCCAAAAATTTGGGATGACTCTGCCTGCGTACGACGTTGAATCTCTCACGCCACACGTTCAGATTGTCGAAGCAGAGCCTTCTCTCGTTGCTTTCCTTTCAAAGCTTGATTGGGGCGTAGCGGTACTGGGTGATCTAGACGCGTGTCGTCGTGTTGCGTATGAAAACGTGGAAGATGCGCTGAACGCTCAAATTGATTACGCGGAATTGCGTTTCTCGCCTTACTACATGGCAATGAAGCACAACCTGCCAGTAGCCGGTGTCGTTGAAGCAGTCGTCGATGGTGTTCAGGCAGGTATGCGTGATTTCGGTGTCAAAGCTAATCTGATTGGCATCATGAGCCGTACATTCGGTATCGATGCTTGCCAACAGGAATTAGACGGTATCCTTAGTCAGAAAGACCACATTGTGGCAGTTGACCTTGCAGGTGACGAGCTAGGTCAACCAGGTGATCGTTTTGTTTCTCACTTTAAACAAGTGCGAGACGCGGGTCTTCACGTGACTGTTCACGCTGGCGAGGCTGCTGGTGCAGAAAGTATGTGGCAAGCAATCAACACGTTAGGTGCAACGCGTATCGGGCACGGTGTGAAAGCGATTGAAGATCCAAAATTGATGGATTACCTAGCAGAAAACCGCATTGGTATTGAATCTTGCCTGACATCGAACATTCAGACCAGCACCGTTGCTTCTCTTGCGAATCACCCGCTAAAACAGTTCCTTGAACATGGTGTTCTTGCATGTCTAAACACCGATGACCCAGCGGTTGAAGGTATTGAGCTGCCTTACGAATACGAAGTCGCAGCACCAGCTGCAGGCTTGAGCCAAGAACAGATTCGCCAAGCGCAAATCAATGGCCTTGAGTTGGCATTCTTGTCAGACGCTGAAAAAGCAGAGCTGAAAGAAAAAGTTAAACATCGCGTTTAATTCCGCGAAAATCATAAAAAATGCCAGCATTTGCTGGCATTTCTTGTATTCGGAATCTCTCGAATTCTAAATCACTCGAGAGAACTGCTGCTGACGAGCCTTCGCACGGAGGTACTTATCGAAACTCATACAGATGTTACGGATAAGCAGGCGACCGCGTAGAGTGACACGAATTTCGTTGTCATCCACTTCGACCAGCTCATCATTAATGAAGGTTTGTAACAGCTCCAAGTCTTCTTTGAAGTACTGATTAAACTTAACCTTAAACTCCGACTCAATGGCTCTTTTATCCAGTTTAAAGTTACAGATCAGTTGCTTAATTACTTCGCGGCGTAGTAAGTCATCCGCATCCAGCGAGACGCCTTTCCAAAGCGCATGACGCAGGTCATTCACCTGAGCGTAGTATTTCTTCAACTCTTTTTGGTTCTGCGCATAAGCGTCACCAATCATCGAGATAGCCGAAACGCCAAAGCCGACTAAGTCACACTCACCTTGTGTGGTATAACCCTGGAAGTTGCGATGCAGCACACCTTCTCGCTGAGCAACCGCAAGTTCATCATCAGGCTTAGCAAAGTGATCCATACCGATAAACTGGTAACCCGCATCGGTTAACGTTGCGATGGTATCTTGCAAAATCGCCATCTTTTCTTCGGCTTGAGGCAGGTCTTCATCTTTAATCTTACGCTGAGCGGCAAACAGCTGCGGCATGTGGGCGTAGTTAAATACCGACAGACGACCCGGCGACATTTCAAGCACTTGCTCCAATGTCTTAGCAAAAGACTCTTTGGTCTGCTTCGGTAAGCCGTAGATTAAATCCAGGTTTGTCGAGCGGAAGCCCAAGTCTTTCGCACGTGCCACCATATCAAAAATGAACGTTTCATCCTGCTCACGATTGACCAGTTTCTGAACTTCTTTGTTAAAGTCCTGAACGCCGATACTTAAGCGATTAAAGCCTTCGCTGCGCAGGTGATCCAGCATAGTGAGTTCAATTTCTCGCGGATCAACTTCAATGCTGATTTCGGCATCATCACTGAAGAAAAATTCCTGGCGAAGCAGGTTCATCACACGTGTGATCTGTTTTTCAGATAGGAACGTTGGTGTACCACCACCAAAATGCAATTGCGTTACTGTTCTGCCCACTAGCAAAGAGGCACGTTGACGAATTTCGTGCTCTAGAACATCGAGGTACTCATCGGCTTTATGCGAGTGACGAGTAATCACCTTATTACAACCACAGTAGTAACAAAGCTTGTGACAGAACGGAATATGGATGTATAACGATAACGGCCGATCAGGGTACTGAGCACATGCCATATCATAATCAGAAATAGTAAATGCTTCGTGAAACTCCAATGCTGTCGGGTACGACGTATAGCGAGGACCGGAATAGTTGTACTTATCCAATACTGCTTGATCCCAAACGATTTGTTGTTTCGATTCAGTGTGTTGATTCGACATGGTGGTACTTTCCGTTAAATGTTAGGGCAACGAAAGCCGTCACCCAATATTCAGAGCTGCTTATTTTGCCACACGACAAAGATAACCGCGGTAATACCTTTTGGCTTTTTAATTATAAAACCAAAGAAGTGCTAGCGTGATCACGATAACCCCAGCTGCCACAAGAGCATAACTGGGGTGAAATTACTGACTCAAGCAATCAAGTAACGTTCTGGTGACTAGATCATCTGAATATTAATTTGATTATTCAGTGGCTGGACGTTTTTCTTCAACAATTCGAGCTCTTTAACGATCGACTCGGTTAAGCGACTTTCCGCTTTCTGACGAGTCAGATTCTGCTGCATACGCTCTTTTTTGGCTAGTTGCTGGCGATCTTCACCGCGCGCCATATCTTTCACAATATGGTAAAGCTCAGAAATTGCAGGATACGTTTTGTCGAAATCAATACGGTCTTCACCCTGAACATAATCCATGATGCAGTAGACACGAATACTGATTTCCGACAAATCGCACTGGCCTTGAATACCTGCCTGACACAAGGTATGCACGTTCTCAAAAATGTTGGCGTTACGTTTATCAATCGCCAGTTTTTGATGCTTCAGCTGCAATTCCTTTTGCTTTTTCAATTGAAGCAGAAGGTAACCTGCATAAGAAGCCAGAGCGATAATGATCACCGCCCCTGCAATTGCTAATAAGGTTACGTTCATCGCTTAATTATCCTTTGTAGTCGTCAAAGTTGATATCATCAAAATCCGCAAGAAGATCATCGTCATTACGAGAACCTTTCGCAGCAGGAGCAGTAAAGTCCTCTTCTTCTTCAGGTTCTAACAGACCAAGTTGGTCCATCAACTTCTCGATGCGATCCAGCTTCTCGTCTACGTATTTTTGTAGACCAGTACCCAGATTCTCACCTGCTTCGATACGATCCAACAACACATTCAATTGTGCATCGTTTTCCAGCATCTCCAGCTCTTGTTCCGCAGACAGACGACGTTCTTGCTTGGTCATCTTCTTCGCTGGCTCAACAATCAGAGGGATCTTCTTCTTGCTGCCTAAACGTGGGTCACGATTTTGTGCAGCGGCGCGTTGCTTCTGCTCATTCGCGTCTGAATTACGGTTACCCGTTTTCAAACCTTTGCGCTTTTTCGCACGCTTACGTAAACGGCCTTCCACGTCTGATTCAGTACGGTTACGAGTGACAATAATATCAGGTGCGCCTGCGGCACCCGGCTTTCTAGATTTTTTACTACGGCTCATTACTGGGTCTTCCTCAGTAAAATTACATCATTACCAATAAATTCAAGTTCGAGCTTATCCCGCTCAGCTAGGAACTGGAACGTCTCACGGCTAAAAAACACCACATGCGTTGGGTCGTTCTTATAATGCCACGATTTGAAAGCCTCTGCGTCGATGACCATTTTTGTCATCAGGCCAATCCAGCCCCCTGGCTTAACTAAATTCAACCATTGCTTCCACACCATATCTGGGTGGTAGAGGTGTTCAATCACCTCTGTTGCTGTCATGAAGTCATACTGCTTTTCTAACACCGATGTATCAGGGTGGTAATAAAGATCATATAACGCCATGCTGTGGCCCGTTTCTTCTAACATCAGAGAAAGTGTCGGGCCCGGACCACAACCAAAGTCGATTCCGTTCGATTGTGGAGAAATTCGCTCTGTCATTGGATCAGCTATTCGCGACAAAAAGCGTCTGTATCCCATATCTTCGGGATTGTTCTCATGCAAATCATAGTGAGCTTTTTCGGTATCTGCATCCAAACGTTGGTCTGGATTTACAAACACCAAACGGCACTGTTCACATTGAAGATACTCGCGACGCTTATCTTCAAAATAATGGTGAGTGTGCTGATTGTGGCATAAAGGACAGGTATGCATGCTGACTTCCTCAAACAGGGATGCGAAACATACCAGAAACTGAACTCAGATTGGAGTGTTACTGAGTATTTTTTCAGCAGTTTTTACTAAAAAACTCTGATTCTGATGCGACATCATCTCCTGAGAGAATTTCGACGTCGAATTTATTGTGAAAGAAATAAAAAAAGCGACAGTTAAACTGCCGCTTCCTAATGCCATCTTATGTGGCGAAACTGTGTTGCACGCATTGAGTGCACCAATAATCCTTTTGTTTTTCGAGCTTTCCTTGCCAAAAAGTGTTGTTTTTCATCTTCCTGATGAATTTTGGCTATCCATTAACTTCCTGTCTTCTGGGCAACTTCCTGTGCCTGATCCTTTTCACTGTCTTAACCGTCAGACTAGATGACCATCCTTATCCGGTAGGCTCCCTGCCTACCCAAGTCCTTTTGCAACAACCAAGCATCCCTAGCTTGAATCCCTGAGACCGAAACCTTGGTCTAAATTTCCCTTTGTTCACCCCCCTGTGAACAGCTTCTACTTTACGCCGATCAAACCTTGCGACAAGCCGAGCACAGAAAAAAACTACAGCATTTTTCCTGTTACAGACAAAAGATATTACTAATCATAATGTTAAGGTTAACCGAAGAGAAAAAGGCAACAACAAGTATGGCAAATGTCTTACAAGCTACCGAGCTAGATATCTATTTAGCCACTTACCTCTGGTGTGAGCTAAGTCACCAACAAAAATGCCCCGACGAATTCGCCGGGGCATTTTTGAATAACATTGCTCGAACTATGTAGGGTTATCAGTTATCAGTGCAGACCGCCAACATATTGCGACAGAACTTCAATATCTTCATCTGTCATCTTCTTCGCGATATCACGCATCATGGCATTCATATCGTTACCACGGCTACCATCACGGAATTTAGTAAGCTGAGCTTTGATGTAGTCAGCATGCTGACCAGAAATTTTAGGGAAACCTGAAAGCTCAGTACCGTTACCACGAGCACCGTGACATGCAATACATGCCGTTAGACCACGCTCAGCATCACCAGCGGTGTAAAGCACTTTGCCTTTCTCAACAACGTTTTCAGGTGTTGAGTTCTCTGACGTTGGCAGAGACGCAAAGTATGCGGATAGATCTGCGATGTCTTCATCACTTAGCGGCATTGCCATACCACTCATGACGGGATCGTAACGACCTTGCTTACCACCGCTTGTCATACCTAACTTAAGATCTTGCAACTGTTTTTCAAGATACTTAGCGTGTTGACCAGCGAGTTTAGGGTACATTGCGATTGCACTGTTGCCATCTGCACCATGACAGGCGACACAGGTTTGTGATTTTGCTTTACCAGCCTCAATACTACCTTGGGCCCATACTGAGCAGCTGGCTAAAACACTCAAAATTAGCGCTAATTTCTTCATGACATTCCATTATAATTATCAAGCTTCCAGTACCACGGAATGTGAACATACCGTGTACACTCATGGTACAATAGGCGACCTCATGCCGAGCACGGTTATTTTACACAATTTCACAAAAAAGTAATCAATCGACTACACAAAGTCGAGATGGAGTTAACAGTGAGCGTAAAAATTCATTACCAAAATACGCATTTCATCACCAGCGCACCCGATATTCGCCACTTGCCGGAGGACGAAGGTGTCGAGATTGCGTTTGCAGGACGCTCAAACGCTGGTAAATCGAGTGCACTTAACCGTCTGACTAACCAAAAAAGCTTAGCCAAGACATCAAAGACACCGGGTCGTACCCAGTTGATCAACCTTTTCAAGGTAGAAGAAGGTTGTCATATCGTCGATCTACCGGGATACGGCTTTGCTCAAGTCCCAGTTGAGATGAAGAACAAATGGCAGAAATCTTTGGGCGAATACCTTCAGAAGCGCGAGTGTCTAAAAGGCTTAGTGGTTCTGATGGACATCCGTCACCCAATGAAAGATCTCGACCAGCAAATGATTTTTTGGGCTATCGACAGCCGTATTCCAGTGCAAGTGCTGCTGACCAAAGCAGACAAACTGAAAAGCGGTGCCCGTAAACAGACGCTACTGAAAATTCGTAAGCAAGTTGAAACTTTCGGTGGTGATGTAGACGTGGACGTATTTTCGTCTCTGAAAGGTCTAGGTGTTGATCAGCTGCGTGCCAAACTGGACACCTGGTTTGCGCCTGCACTGGCACATCTGATTGAAGAAGACGAATTAGAAACGCCAGAGAGCAATGAAGAATAATTAACAATTCTTGTTAAATTTTTGCGATAGCCCTGCCAACCCGTTGGTGGGGCTTTTGTTTATCTAACGAATAAGAAAGGAAATGACAGAAATAAAAATCCCCACCTTCCTGGCAGGGATAACGGGAGAGAAAACTTGGTAGTTGTTATTATGCTGTAAAGCATTACTGAACTATCAAATGATTTCAATAGCATAAAAAGCCTTCAAATTTCCCCACTATAGTCTCTCTGCCACATTCAATCACAATAAAAATGATAAATTTCAAAAAGTTAAAATAAATACAATTGTGATTATTAACGACTTAGTTTCTGTGGAGAAAAAATCAGAATGTGACTGGCGTAAATTTACAGGACGTAGAGAACAGCTAAATGCAGAAAAAAGTGAGGTTTTGTAAGGAGTTAAAGAAAGGGGAAGGTTGATGAAAAGCCCAAAAACAATAAGCAATTGTTCTTTAACACATTTTTATTTGGCCCAATAAAAAACGCCCCAGTCAAAAACTGACTGGGGCGGCTGAATCAGCCTAATCCAATAACGTGAAACAAAAGGTCTGAAAGATAGAACATCTTACCTCTGTACCCTACGAGTATTAATGTACAACAATTGGTCAGAATTGCAAAGAATTTTTGTAGTTTTTTTTCATTAAAGTTTTATTAAATGACAGCAAACCTAAGACTGCCATGTCTTTTTTAATCGTAAAAAAAAGCCAGCGTTTGTGCGCTGGATCATAATAAATTAGACAAATCGATTTAAAAATGACTAGTGAGCCTGATCCCAGTTGTCACCATGGCCAGCTTCTGCAACCAGAGGCACTTTCAGCTCTGCTGCAGATTCCATCAATTTCTGTACTTTACTTTCAATTTCGGACAATGATAACTCTTCAACCTCAAATACCAGTTCATCGTGTACTTGCATCAAAAGTTTCACTCGACCGTCACCTTCAGCCTGAATCCATTGGTCAACAAGTAACATCGCTTTCTTGATGATGTCTGCCGCTGTACCTTGCATTGGCGCATTGATCGCCGCACGTTCTGCTGCTTTACGACGCATCCCGTTACGAGATTTAATCTCTGGTAGGTGTAAACGACGACCAAAGATGGTTTCAACATAACCTTGATCGGCTGCAGCACTGCGCGTGTCTTCCATATACTGCATCACACCTGGGTAACGCTCGAAGTACTTATCCATGTAGGTTTGTGCTTCTCCACGTGGGATGCCTAACTGTTTCGCTAAGCCGAACGCACTCATACCATAGATAAGACCGAAGTTAACCGCTTTCGCTCGGCGACGCTGTTCACTAGAGACTTGATCAATGCCCACGCCCATGATTTCAGCAGCAGTGGCGGCGTGAATGTCTTTACCATCGCGGAATGCATCAAGCAGAGCCTGGTCGCCAGAAAGGTGAGCCATAATGCGCAGTTCGATTTGTGAATAGTCGACCGCCAGGATTTTGTAACCCGTCGGTGCAACAAATGCCTGGCGAATACGGCGTCCTTCTTCATTACGAATTGGAATGTTTTGTAGGTTTGGATCGGTTGATGACAAACGACCAGTCGCCGTTACCGCTTGATGGTAAGAGGTATGTACGCGTCCTGTGGTCGGATTAATCATCTTCGGCAGCTTATCGGTGTAAGTCGATTTAAGCTTTGCCAGACCACGGTATTCAAGAATCAGTTTTGGTAATGGGTAGTCTAGAGCCAACTCTTGCAGAACTTCTTCGTTGGTCGAAGGCGTGCCAGATGGTGTCTTTTTCACTACCGGTAAACCCATTTTCTCAAACAGGATAGCTTGTAACTGTTTTGGTGAGTTCATGTTGAACTCTTGCTCTGCAATTTCGTAAGCTTTTTTCTCAAGCTCTTCAAGGCGAGCGGCGATTTCTACTGACTGAGCGCCCAGCTTCATGTCATCAATCAATACCCCAGTGCGCTCGATACGAGAAAGCACAGGAACAAGCGGCATTTCGATATCTTCGTACACCGATTTAAGCTTTTCGTCTTGTTCAATATTAGCAAACAGACGGTTGTGCAGACGAAGAGTGACATCTGCATCTTCTGCTGCGTATGGGGACGCTTGATCGAGTTCAATTTGATTAAAAGTAAGCTGCTTTTTACCTTTACCTGCAACTTGCTCAAAGGAGATGCAGCTATGCTGAAGGAAACGTAGCGCTAAGCTGTCCATATCATGTTTGCCGCCTACGCTGTTGTATACGTAAGAAGCCAGCATGGTATCGTGCTTAATACCTTTCATCTCAATGCCGTAGCGAGCTAAAACAGATGCATCGTATTTCAGGTTCTGGCCGACTTTCGCTTGCGACTCATCTTCTAAGATAGGTTTTAACTGCTCTAACACCCAGTCGCGGTCTAGCTGCTGCGGTGCATCAAGGTAGTCATGAGCAACAGGGACATAAGCTGCGATGCCTTCGCCTACCGCAAACGAGAGACCAACCAGATTCGCTACCATGTAGTCGAGACTGTCCGTTTCCGTATCGAAAGCAAACAATTCAGAGGCTTTTAGTTTTTCTAACCAAGCATTAAAAGACGCTTCGTCTAAAATGGTTTCGTACTGACTGCGATCAATCGTCACTGCTGACGTTTCCATCTCAGCATGAGAAGAAGCTGATGATGCGCGTGCAGACCCAGCCATTTCGACCGCTTCTACAGCGCCTGAGCCGCCTTCTAACAGCTCATTGAGCCAAGACTTAAACGTCAGTTGACCATATAACTTGATCAGTTCGTCTTTGCTTGGTTCTGCTTTGAGCAGTGATTCCGGCGTTTCTTCCAGTTCAACATCGAGCTTAATAGTGGCGAGTTCGTACGACAGCATTGCATTTTCTTTGTTGTCGACTAGCTTCTTCGCCATGGTTTTTGAACCACGGAAACCCAGTGGAGCAATATCATCTAAGTTTTCGTAAAGCTTCGTCAGGCCACCGATACCTTGCAACAACGCAGTTGCAGTTTTATCACCCACGCCCGGTACACCCGGAATGTTGTCGACTTTATCACCCATTAACGCCAGGTAATCGATGATCAACTCCGGTGGAATGCCGAACTTTTCAATCACACCTTCACGATCCATCACAACATTGGTCATGGTGTTGATCAGGGTGATATTGTCATCCACCAACTGCGCCATGTCTTTATCACCGGTACTGATCAATACTGGCATGCCTTTTTGTGATGCCTGATAAGCCAAAGTACCAATGACGTCATCCGCTTCTACGCCAGGAACACAAATTAAAGGCAAGCCCATTGCGCGAATCACATTATGTAACGGCTCGATTTGGCAACGAAGATCATCCGGCATAGGCGGACGATTCGCTTTGTATTCTGGATACATATCGTCACGGAAGGTTTTACCCTTCGCGTCAAAAACCACTGCAATACGATCAGACGCAAACTGACGCATCATACTGCGTAGCATGTTTACTACACCGTAGACGGCATTAGTTGGTATTTCACCATTACTCATTGTGCCTGGGTAGGCGTGAAAAGCGCGATATAGATAAGAAGAACCGTCGATAAGAATCAGCGGATTTTCAGGAATACTTGCCATAATTGTCTGTATCCAAGTCAGTACTTAATAGATCTGCTTAGGATGCCATGACTACTGATCCGAATCTATCTTGTTCGCTCGATCCAGATCGCGTAAATATTTCGAGCTGATACACTAAAACTCAACCCACCCTGTGGATAACTCTGTTTATATTATTTATCCACTGGTTATACAAGATTACAAAACAAAGAAAATAACCAAGTTAAGTTACTAATAATATTAAATAATTTTATTTTAAGATGAAAAGATCAACGATCTAAAAATGATCATCAAATGTGGAAAAGTTATGAATCGTGGCGTCAAATGAAATCGTAGAAAAGAAAAAAGCGACCCAATTGGGTCGCCTAGCAGAAGTGGTAAAGCAATTTTTTATCAAGCTGCTTAACCAAGAAGCTATAAATTACACTGGAAGCAATGTGAGCAATGTCGTGTCAAAAAGAGTTCGTGCAAGTTCTTGGAAACTGTTTCATCACCTTCTCAACACCAGTTAATCAACTTCTGTTAATCAACAACTATTAATAAGTAAATCAACGTCCTTGTGAACCATTCCTCATTCCCTAAGACAGGATTAATAATAATGATTCTCATTTAACTGTCAACAATTAAATGAGAAAAAATCTCATTTAATTTCACATTGCTTTAATGAAGTGTACTCTAGATTCGCGAAGATTAACGTTTTCATCAAACTTTTCAATGAGATATCCATTTCGCAATAACAATCTAAGCATAGCTGGGAATTGGTTACGAGACTTCACTTTAAGGGTTTTATAACCTTGCTCAGCCACCCACTCTTCTTGGGCCTCTAACAGCATTTGTGCAACCCCTTCATTACGAGCCTGAGGAGCTACGCCACCAAACCAGCTGTAAAAAGTATCATCATCCAATTCATAACCAATTTTGAAGCCTAAAATCGAACCGTTCTTTTCAGCCACTAGAATTAAGCTGTTCTTATCGCCGAGACGCTGTGCCATAGACTCCATTGTTTCTCCATTGGAAAACTCTTTTACGTGAGTTACCACCTGAAGTGCCTCTTCCAACGTGCCTTCACGAATCAGCATTGTCATTGTTCTCTCCCCAGAAATTTAATACCCAAGCACCTTGGGCTGCTGCTATGTAAATAAGCCATATTTGATCCGCCAGAGGTTACTTGGGTATATACAGACGAACAACTATTGTCGGTCTGGTTTTTCTCACTAAGCGATAATTACTCTTCTGTCGCTTTCTGAGACATATTTAGATATTGAGCCGCTTGTGCGTTTTCTTCCGCTAACCACTCCGCCACATCTTTGGCAAAGTAAGTCAGGATGCCATCAGCGCCCGCACGTTTGAAACATAGCAATGATTCCATCACCGTTTCACGCTCTTTTAACCAACCGTTTAGAATCGCTGCTTTATGCATCGAATACTCACCCGACACTTGGTAAGCAAATGTCGGAACCTGCAACTCAGTCTTCACACGGCGTACCACATCCAGATAAGGCATTCCCGGCTTAACCATTACAGAATCGGCACCTTCATTGATATCCAGCGCGACTTCGTGAATCGCCTCATCAATATTTGCCGGATCCATTTGGTAGTTTTTCTTATTGCCACCTTTAAGGTTAGACGAAGAACCGACCGCATCACGGAATGGCCCGTAGTAGTTCGAAGCGTATTTCGCAGAGTAAGCCATGATTTGAGTATGAATATGGCCTGCTTCTTCTAGCGCTTCACGGATTTTACCAATACGTCCATCCATCATGTCTGATGGTGCAACAATATCAGCACCCGCTTCTGCGTGAGACAACGCCTGTTTAACCAACACTTCAGTCGTTTCATCATTCATTACATAGCCGTCTTCATCAATGATGCCGTCTTGGCCATGCGTGGTAAATGGATCCAGCGCAACGTCGGTAATAACACCGATTTGAGGGATATGCTCTTTCAGAGAACGCACTGCACGCTGAACTAAACCTTCTGGGTTATAGGCTTCAGTCGCACATAAGCTTTTCGCATCCTGGTTTACGACAGGGAAAAGTGCGATTGCAGGTACACCTAGATTTGCAAGGTATTGCGCTTCTTCTAGCATTAAATCAATAGACAAACGCTCTACACCCGGCATGGACTCTACGCTTTCACGACGATCTTTGCCCATCAGAATGAACATTGGGTAAATCAAATCATTAACAGAAAGTTGGTTCTCAGCCACTAGACGACGGCTAAAGTCATGCTTACGTAAGCGACGCATACGGCGTGCAGGGAATGGACCTTGAATTGATACAGACACCATTTTCTCCTTGTCTGGACGGTTATGATGATCAAATCATCTGGTGGATAAAATCATATCACTCTTGATGCACCTTGCGGGTGACAATCTGGAAAAAGGCGCGGAAAAAAACTGAAAATGACCCCGCCCTCACACTCAAGTATACTTCTCACAAGACCTAAAAAACGAAGCACAGAGACGAACCATGATCGATACCCACGCGCACATATACGCCAGCGAATTTGATAATGACCGCGACGAAGTTGTAAAACGCGCACGAGAACAAGGCATTAATAAGATTTTGCTGCCAAACATCGATCTGGAGTCGATTGAGCCGATGCTGCAAACCGAACAGGCTTATCCTGAAGTATGCCATTCGATGATGGGCCTTCACCCATGCTATGTGGATGATAATGTTGAACAAACGCTGGAAATCATTCGCGGCTGGTTTGAGAAGCATAACTTCATCGCTGTGGGAGAAATTGGTATCGATCTGTACTGGGATAAAACCTACCGAGCTGAGCAGGAAATGGCATTTATTACCCAACTTAACTGGGCAAAAGAGATGGACTTACCTGTTGTGATCCACACTCGTGATTCCATCGAAGAAACATTAACTCTGCTAAGTCAGGAGCAAGATGGCCGCTTGCGTGGCGTATTTCATTGTTTTGGTGGCAGTTTAGAAGAAGCAAAAGCGATTAACGAGTTGGGCTTCCACCTCGGCTTAGGTGGCGTATCAACATTTAAAAATGGTGGGATGGATAAAGTCATTCCTCACCTCGATATGCAGTGGGTCATACTGGAAACTGACTGCCCTTACTTAGCGCCAGTCCCACATCGCGGGAAACGCAACGAGCCAGCCTACACTTCTCTCGTTGCCCAGCGTATTGCTGAACTGAGAGACTTAACCATTGGAGAAGTAGACACAATGACGACAGCGAATGCCGAATCACTGTTTAATTTACCTTCAACTCAATAAGTTACTCAGCAACAAACTAAAAACTTTGCGATAGCTATTGCTACACTGATACCAAAGTTGTTCAAAAATCAGCATGACGTACAAGGAAGTACTTATGGATTTGGAGCGTATCTATTTTGTTATCAGCATTCTCGCTGGAATTGTGTTCTTATATACCCTGATAGCAAAGCGCATCGAAAACTCCGCAATATCTGGACCGATAGTTTATGTCGCTCTGGGATTGCTGCTAGGTGAATATGGCCTGGGGATAATAGGATTATCGGCAGAAGCGAATGACTTAAGACTGCTAGCCGACCTGACGCTGGCTTTAATTCTTTTCTCTGATGCCGCTCACTCCAATCTCACCGTATTAAAACAAAAAGCGGTTTATCCAGTCCGGATGCTCATGTTTGGACTGCCAGGCGCGATTATCTTGGGAACATTCGTCGCGGTTATTCTGTTTGACGTCTTATCGGTTATAGAAGCTGCCATCCTCGCAACTATGCTCGCGGCAACCGACGCGGCACTGGGCAAAGCCGTCATATCAAACCCGAAGGTACCAACTCCCGTAAGCGAAGGACTCAATGTAGAGAGCGGACTTAATGATGGTCTGTGCGTCCCAATCCTGTTGCTTCTCATCGCCGTGGAAACCAGTACTACCCATGCTGATATCAGTACGCGTCATGCTTTGATGGTGTTTGCTGAAGAGCTGGGTATAGGCACACTGGTTGGATTGTCGCTAGCCTATATTGGCGCCAAGCTACTCTACTGGAGCGCGAAGAAAAAATGGCTCAGTGAAATTTGGGTTCAACTGACAGTGGGCGCTATTGCCCTTACCAGCTTCGGTTTAGCGCAAACTCTACACGGCAGTGGTTACATTGCGGCATTCACAGGTGGGCTTCTGTTTGGTCATCTTGCTTCTCGCCATACTCACAAACTGGTATTGACCACAGAGAGCCTCGCAGAGCTATTAGCCATGCTGACTTGGATTCTTTTTGGCGCGGCTGTTGTGGGGCAAGTTCTCGGGCTTTTCTCCATCAACATGATGGTATACGCCCTCATCAGTTTAACGCTGATTCGAATGATCCCTATCTATCTCTCATTTATCGGCACTTCCGTACCCGCCCGTCACCGCTGGTTCATGGGCTGGTTTGGTCCGAGAGGTTTAGCGAGTATTGTATTTACCATCATCGTCTTAGATGCGGAGTTACCAGGGGGACGCTTTATTGCATTAACCGTAGCTTGCACTGTAATACTAAGCCTTGTTTTACATGGTATCACGGCGAGAGCTCTGTCAGAGCGCATTGGAACCGATTAATTTAGCTTTAAAAATAGTCTCTTACTGAGTATTGCATAAAACAAGCAAGCCCTATTTAACAATCACCATCACACAACATCGTTTCAAACTCATTTACCCCCTTAAAATTGGAACCAGCTTCACATAATATATTTATTAACAATCATAACAAAAATAGGAATATTTATGTGTCAGCATGGTATTTACTTACAACGTCAGCGCCGAACCTTCTTTCAAAAGCTCATCGGAATCAAAGAAATATATGTATGTTCGAACTGTGGCTACGTACTAAAAATCAAGTAATGACGTTTTAGTACTCACGATTACGATCAAAAAGCGGCTCTATTGAGCCGCTTTTTTACTGATAATTTTACGAACCAAAGACTACTCTTCGGTTTCGTCTTCCTCATCTTTGCGTGTGTAGAAACGCGCAAACAGCAAACCAACTTCAAACAGCAAACACATTGGAATAGCCAGCAGCGTCTGCGAAATCATATCCGGTGGCGTCAACACCATACCAACAACAAACGCTGCAACGATGATGTATGGGCGTTTTTGTTTTAAATCTTGTGGTGTTGTTGCACCCGTCCAGCACAGTAGAATGATCGCGACCGGTACTTCAAAAGCAATACCAAACGCCATAAACAGCGCCAGTACAAAATCCAGATAGCTGGAAATGTCAGTCGCAAACTCTACACCACCAAGCGAAATCGCGGTGAAGAAGCCAAACACGAGCGGAAATACAACAAAATAAGCAAACGCTACACCGCAGTAGAACAGCAAAGAGCTGGAAAACAGCAACGGCATGATCAAACGACGTTCGTGCTTGTATAAGCCCGGTGCCACAAATGCCCACACCTGATACAAAATAAATGGCACGGCAACAAATACCGACGCAATCAGAGTCAGTTTAAGTGGCGTAAAAAATGGTGACGCAACATCAGTTGCAATCATCGTCGCCCCTTCAGGCAGACGTTCTACCAAAGGTGCTGAGATAAACTCGTAAATATGGTTAGAGAAATAAACTAGCCCGACAAACACCACCAACACTGCCAATATTGAACGCAGTAGTCGGTTGCGAAGCTCCAACAAGTGACTAATTAAAGGTTGTGTCTGCTCGACGGTAGACATGGCAAACCTCTTTGTAAAAACCAGATCAAAAAGGAGCTACTTATCCTAGCAGCTCCTCCTAATGAGACTATTCGGCTTTTTTATCTGCCGCTGTAACCTTGATATCTTCCGCTTTCTCTACCGACTCAACGACAGGCTCTGCTTTCACAGGCTTAGTATCGGACTCAGTTTTTTCCGCGTAAGGGCGGTTTACAGATTGCGCAGCTTGTTTAAGTTCTTCCACAGAAGACTTCAATTCAGGAGATAAATCTTTCATCCCCATTTGCTCAGCTTTGCGCAAGTTCTCTTGCAGCTCTTGGACTTTCAGCTCGTGTGACAATTCGTCTTTGACGCTATTTGCCATACTCTTAGCGGCACCGACAAAGCGGGACACGCTGCGAATAGCATGAGGCAAACGCTCCGGTCCAAGAACGACCAGACCAACAACAGATATTAATACCAGTTCCCAAAAACCGATATCAAACACGTTTTACGCCTGCTCTTTGTCTTTTTTCGTTTCAGGTGCAGCTTCTTTTTGTTGCTGCGTCTCTAAACTTTTTGGCTCGAAGTCTGCGTCTTTAGCGTCTTTAGCGTCTTTAGCATTTTTCGCAGCATCTTCGTCATCGCTCATTGCTTTTTTGAAGCCCTTAACGGCACCGCCTAGATCACCACCGATACCACGTAGCTTCTTGGTTCCGAATAGTAATACAACAATTACAGCAATGATTAGAAGTTGCCAAACACTGATACCACCCATTCTTTTTACCTCGGGTCTTTAAACAAAATGTATTTCAAGAGTTTACCGTCTATCGACGATAAGCTCGCCAACTAAACAGCCAGAATGTGACACCTGCAATCCCACAGGCGAACGATAGCTGCTCATAAGCGTTATCCACCAATATTGCCGAGCATACGACTAAAGTGGCGCCAACACCAAATAAAAACTTACCTGTCGCCTGCTGTCGCTTACTTTGACGGTAGCCCTGATAAAGCTGATCCATACGTTGGTTCATCGCCTTACCTTGTTTGAGACTATCATAAAGCAGCTCTGGCAATTCCGGTAACTTCTCCGCCCAAAATGGTGCGCGATCTTTAATGGCATTCACTAAAGCTTGCGGACCGACTTGGTTCATCATCCATTCTTCAAGGAATGGTTTTGCGGTTTCCCACAAATCAAGCTGCGGATAAAGTTGTCTGCCAAGCCCTTCCACGTACAGCAAGGTTTTTTGCAGCAATACCAGTTGAGGTTGAACCTCCATATTGAAACGACGTGCAGTATTGAACAGATTCAATAGCACGTGACCAAAGGAGATTTCACACAGTGGCTTAGCGAAAATTGGCTCACAAACAATGCGAATCGCAAACTCAAATTCGTCAACATTGGTATCTGCCGGCACCCAACCTGAGTCCACGTGCAATTCCGCCACTCGACGATAATCACGATTGAAGAACGCAAGGAAGTTTTCCGCCAGATAACGTTTGTCTTCACTATTAAGTGTACCAACGATCCCACAATCTAACCCAATCCACGTTGGGTTTTCCGGGTGATCAGGTTTAACGAACACATTACCGGGATGCATATCGGCATGAAAGAAGCTGTCTCTGAACACCTGAGTGAAGAACACACTCACGCCGCGTTCAGCTAGCAGTTTCATATTGGTGCCATTTGCTATCAAGCCTTCTATATCAGAAACTTGAAAGCCATATATTCGCTCAGAAACCATGACAGTTTCATTACTGAAGTCAGGAAAAACTTCAGGAACGTATAATTCTTCGCTATCTTCGAAATTTCGACGCAATTGAATCGCGTTAGCCACCTCACGACGCAGGTCGAGTTCATCGAGAAGCGTTTTCTCATATTCACGAACAACTTCGACCGGTTTTAAACGACGTGCTTCAGGCATTGCCCCCGCGACTATACGTGCCATTCGGTGCATCAGTTTTAGATCGGAATCAATAACTGGGCGAATATCCGGACGAATGACCTTTAATACCACTTCTTGGTTAGTGTCTTTTAATCGCGCTGTGTGCACCTGAGCAATAGATGCAGAGGCCAGTGGTTTAATATCAAACTCGGTAAACCAATTTTCGAGCGGTCCACCTAACGCCTTTTCCATTTGCTGTTTCGCCAGTTCACCATCAAATGGGGCAACCTGGTCTTGAAGCAACGCGAGGGGATCAGCGATATGAGGGGGGAATAAGTCACGGCGGGTCGACATCATCTGACCGAACTTGATCCAAACCGGACCCAGCTCTTGTAACGCTAAACGAAGTCGCTCACCTAGAGGCTTCTCTGGGTGTTTATTTTTAATCCAGAACAGGCTTTTGCGCATCCAAAGCGGCGCTTTCGTCAGTTGATGCTCCGGCAACAACTCATCCAGCCCATATTCCAGTTGTACTTTAACGATGTGATATAAGCGCTTTATTTCTGCTGGAGTCATGGTTTCTCCAACGCAGGCTTATCCGCATTTAATTTATCAAGCAGAGCATTCAGACGAGCTTCCACTCGTGATGCCTGACTGCGTACTTCGTCCACTTGATCGCAAAAATGCGCGACTTCGAGCGGCGCTGGCGCGAATTTCCACTCTTCTGTCACCACCTGCGCTAGATGTCGCTGGTGTTTTTCTGCTTGAGAAACGAAAAAGTTACCGACGTTTTTTGAACCCTGCACGACCGTATGGGCTACGACATCTCCAGTCACTCGCGACAGCCATTCTTCAATGTCTGGTTTGCAATCTACCATCAACTGAGAGAATTTTTGTGCCAGTTGAATATCACCTTCCAACTCAAGCTTATCTTGCTTGATAAGACGGGTGATGTTGGCTTGATCTCTCAGTTCTGGCAACACACTCAGGTTGAGAGACAAATAACAGTCAGGATGACCTTCATAGTTACCCAAAACATCAATCTGCTGACTGAAAACAAAGGTCAGCGTCTTATTAATTTCTTTCAGGTGGACTTGAATAACCTGGCCTTTCAGACGTGCTAAACGACGACCCAGAGCAGGATCGTCTTTAATCAGTGTGTTCAGCGACGTTTCAATGACGGCAGTAATAAGAGGTTCAAATGGCATGCCGTTAACCCTTAGAATTTGTAGCCGCGGTGCAGCGCCACAATACCACCCGTTAGGTTGTAGTATTTGGTGTTTTCGAAGCCCGCTTCTTGCATCATGCCTTCCAGAGTGTCTTGATCTGGGTGCATGCGGATAGATTCTGCTAGGTAACGGTAACTTTCCGCATCGTTCGCGACCAGTTCGCCCATTTTTGGCAACAGATGGAACGAGTATGCGTCATAAATTTTCGATAATGGTTCGATGACTGGTTTCGAAAATTCCAGTACCAATAGACGGCCACCCGGCTTAAGAACGCGGAACATCGAACGCAGCGCTTTGTCTTTATCTGTTACGTTACGCAGACAGAAGCTGATAGTAATCACATCAAAATAATCATCTGGGAACGGCAGTTCTTCTGCGTTCGCCTGAACGTAATGCACATTGCCCACAATACCATTATCGCGCAGCTTATCGCGGCCGACATTCAGCATTGAATTGTTGATATCCGCCAGAATCACATGGCCCTGATCGCCGACGATTCGCGAGAATTTTGCTGTCAGGTCACCAGTACCACCGCCAAGATCCAGAATGCGCTGCCCCGGGCGAGCACCACTACAATCGATAGTGAAACGCTTCCACAGACGGTGAACGCCTCCCGACATCAGGTCATTCATGATGTCGTACTTTGCTGCCACGGAGTGAAAAACTTCGGCAACTTTAGTTACTTTTTCTTCTTTCGCCACGGTAGTGAAACCAAAGTGGGTGGTTTCGTTCTCTAATGCATTATTGGATTGCAAGCTTGTGTCCGTCATTCTAATTCCTCTTAGGCAGCACGTTTCACTGCTGGGCGGTTGCTGACAAATAGAGTCGCCCAATGTACTGCGGGCGATTAGTTTACTTTATCCTCAGCCGGATGTCTTTCTACTAACGATTCATTTTCAGAAAATGCTTCACTCTGTGCCAGTTGTGCAAGATCAGAGGAAATTGGGCGCTTAATCTCGACACCAAGTTGCTTGAAGCTTTCAGCCTGTCGAATCACATTACCACGACCTGTGGCAAGTTTATTCATCGCGCCTTGATACGTTTGGTTGGCTTTATCTAGCGCCCCGCCCAAACCTTCCATATCATCAATAAACAAACGTAGTTTGTCGTAAAGTTTGGTTGCTCGCTCTGCAATCAGTTTCGCGTTTTCATTCTGACGTTCATTTCGCCATAAATTATCAATGGTACGTAGCGCCACCAGCAAGGTAGTCGGGCTGACCAAAATGATGTTCCGCTCCATCGCGTCTTTAACCAAACTCGGATCGGCCTGAATGGCGACCTGAAAAGCGGGTTCCACCGGAATAAACATCAAAACGTAGTCGAGGCTTTGGATGCCTTTGAGTTTGTGATAATCCTTCATGCTTAAGCCCTTGATGTGCGCACGCAGCGCAATAAGATGGGCATTCAAAGCTTGGTCTCGCTGTGCATCGGTTTCCGCGTTGAAGTAACGCTCATACGCCACCAAAGCCATTTTCGAGTCGACTACAACTTGCTTATTTTGCGGAAGGTGCACAATCACGTCAGGTTGATAACGCTTACCTGCTTCATTTTGTAGATTCACCTGCGTCTCGTATTCGTGCCCTTCTCTCAGACCAGATTCTGCCAGTACACGGGCGAGAACCACTTCACCCCAGTTACCTTGCTGCTTGTTGTCGCCTTTCAAAGCTTGGGTCAGGTTCACCGCTTCACGCGTCATTTGCTCGTTTAAACGTTGCAGATTTTTTAGCTCATGCACCAGTGTATGACGCTCTTTGGCTTCCTGACTAAAGCTGTCATTAACTTGTTTTTTGAAGCCATCCAATTGCTCCCTTAATGGAGAAAGCAAACCTTCTAAGCTCTGACGGTTTTGCAGATCCACCTTCGCGGTTTTCTCTTCAAACAGCTGGTTGGCAAGATGCTCAAATTGCTGCTTCAAACGTACTTCTGCTTGTTCCAGTATTTGCAGCTTTTCCGCATTCGACTGATTTACTTGCTCATGGCGCGCTTGCTGCTCTCGCAGTTGCGTTTCCAAACGCGATTTTTGCTCACGCATTTTCCCGAGCTCATCGAAATACTGCTGACGCTCTTGTTTGACGGCTTCGAAATAACGAAGCTTTTCCATTGCTGCCATCAACTTGCCGTGTGACTGACGCACTTCAAATGCCGCTTTATCGCGCTCGTCATCCAGTTCATCCAGCTCTTGTTGCGCTTCAGCCAGACGCTGCCCCACTTGCTCAAGCTGTTGTTGGTGAAGCTGTTTTTCAGCAGACAGTTGCTGCTCAAGAAGCTGAGTTTGAGTGATAAAGCGCTGTTTTACCCACCAACCGACCGCCGCTCCGCTGGCTGCAGCGGCACATAGAGTAGAGAGAATGAGAGATTGATGCTCAAGAATCCATTGCATAATAGCGAGTTAGCCTGTGTTTTATATCTATAACAATGGTATTTAGACACTGGATAAATGTCCAGTTTGTTGGATGAAAAATCCTCGCATACACTACCTGCTCAAAATAATATCCTTTGGCTCGCTCAAAATCTTATCGCCGAGCCTTTGAACACGATACAGAGGCATCATGAATGAGCGTCGCGCCCTAGGATTTGGGCTCTCAGCAGTATTACTTTGGTCGACAGTGGCGACCGCATTTAAACTCACATTAGCCGAGTTCACTCCGATTCAGATGCTGTGTATTGCCAGCATCGTTTCTGCCATTGCTCTTATCATCGTATGTGGTGTTCAAGGCAAGTTGAATCAGCTCAGCGATACCTTTCTGTCGAATCCTTGGTATTACCTGCTACTTGGTCTGATTAACCCATTAGCCTACTACCTGATCCTGTTTAAGGCTTATGACTTGCTCCCGGCCTCTCAGGCTCAGGCCATCAACTACAGCTGGGCCATCACGCTGACGCTCATGGCAGCGGTATTTCTCGGGCAGAAAATTCGTAGCAAAGACTGGATTGCTTGCGCGTTTAGCTACCTGGGCGTGATTGTGATTGCCACTCAGGGCAACATATTAGGCATGGATTTTGAAAGCCCGCTTGGCGTTGGTTTAGCTCTGCTCTCTACATTGCTATGGGCAGGATATTGGATTCTCAACACAAAAAACAAAGCGGATCCGGTCGTAGGCGTGTTACTTGGTTTTCTGGTTGCGATTCCTTTTACCGTTGCGTTAAGCATCTATGAAGGACAAAGCTGGAATACTATCTCGATCCAAGGCTGGGCTGCGGTGACCTATGTGGGTCTTTTTGAGATGGGGATTACGTTCGTCCTTTGGCTAAGCGCGCTCAAGTCAACACAGAATACGGCTCGCATCAGTAACCTGATTTTCGCTTCCCCATTCATCTCCCTGATGTTACTGGCGACGATTATTGGTGAAGACATTCATCCCTCTACGCTGATCGGGCTGGTATTGATCATCAGTGGTCTGGTGATTCAGCAAGTCAAGTTTGGCAAAAAAGAGAAAACCGCCAATGCCTCTCACTAACAGACGTTATCAATTCGTATTTTTATGAACTGAAGCGTCTTCTACCGCTTGGAATTATTTTATGGTCGGATACGATACAGCCAAAGCCCAATAGCCATCTCAGCTATATTTTTATAAACACATCGTTGGGCGATTCAGGATACCGTACTAATTATGTTTCGCTTTGATATTCCATCTTCTTCATTAGCAGACTGGCAAGATGCCCTGCAACAGTGCTGTAATGCCAACCATGCACAGGGACAAGTCTACGCCTTCAATGACAACGAACAGTGGCAACACAGTGCGTTGTCGACCGCAGAGCAGAACCATGATGCGATTGTTGCCGAGATTGAGCAGATCACCGCTCAATTTATCCCTTTTCAGTTAGAAACCGTCAACACAGCTTATGAGCAGCAGATCCTCAGCATCTGTCCGGTGTGGCTACCTAACGGTAATTTGTTTGCCGCGATTACGCTGACTTACACAAACGCACAAAGCCATCACGTGCCAGCGTGGCTGAGCGCACTTGCTGGTCGGTTTAGTTTTGATGTGAGCCGACATTACCAACAAGAACAACAACGCCATCTGCGGTATCAGCAAGATCAAAGTCAAATCCCAACATTACAAGAGTTTATCGACTGCCTTGAAGACCATATCTGGATCAAAGGCACCGATGGCCTGTATGCAATGACTAACCGAAGCGTCGAGCAAGCCTGGCAAAAAACCAATCAGGAAATCATTGGTAAAAATGATTTTGACCTTTTCAGCGAACAGCGCGCTGAAAAATTCATTCAAGCTGATATTACAGTGGTTGAAACTGGCAATCAGAATATTGTTGAAGAGTGCCGACAAATCGACTCGAACAATAATCCAACCTGGCTCGAAACCATTAAGTCACCTGTACGCAATCAAGCAGGTGAGCTGATTGGTGTCATGGGCATGACGCGAAACATCACACGTAGAAAAACCATAGAAACCCAACTAACGTTGGCGTCGAAAATCTTCAATAATTCGCAAGAAGGGATGATCATCACCGATCGTGATGCAAACATTATCGATATCAATCCTGCCTTTACGAACATCACAGGGTACAGTGCAGAAGAAGTGATTGGTCATACGCCGAAAATCCTTCACTCTGGACACCACGATAGCAGCTTCTATCTAAATTTATGGTCTGAGCTACAAGTTAAAGGACAGTGGAAAGGCGAGTTCATCAACCGCAAGAAAGATGGCAGCTTTTACCCTCAACTGGCCACCATAAGCGCTGTAATGGACGACAAAGATCAGTTGATCAACTATATCTGTGTGTTTGAAGACATTTCGGTGCGCAAAGCACATGAAGAAAAGCTGCAGCGAATGGCGTTTTATGACCCGTTGACCAATCTGCCAAATCGTACTCATTTACTTGGATTGCTCGAGCAGCACATCGAAACTGGTCAAAAGAGCCAGCAAGGCTTTGCGACCCTTTTCCTGGATATCGATCACTTTAAGCACATCAACGACAGTATGGGGCATTTTTGCGGTGATCAATTGCTGACCAAACTGGCAATACGTCTGCAAGACACCTTGCATCTCAATGCCCATGTCGCACGAATCAGCGGCGACGAATTTGTGATTATTCTTCCAGAGGCGCAAAGTGATGTCGCGCTGTCCAAAACGGTGGACAGCATCTTAGGTGTATTCCATCAACCGTTTAAGCTGACCAGTCACGAATCATTGCGTGTCTCAGCAAGTATCGGTATTGCCCTGTATCCAACCGATGGTCAAGACAGTGAAACACTGCTGAAAAATGCAGATACTGCCATGTACTTAGCGAAAAAGAATGGCCGTAACGGCTACGCTTTTTATTCACCGGATCTGACTCACAAGTCCATTTCCCACGTGCGAATTCAATCAGCGCTGCACGAGGCAATAGAGAAACAGCAACTGCGTTTGGAGTATCAACCCCAATACAACCTGGAGCAGAACTCTATTGTTGGCGTGGAGGCCCTGTTGCGCTGGCAGCACCCTGAATTTGGCTTAGTGTCCCCTGCTGATTTTATTCCAATTGCAGAAAAAACTGGGCTAATTCAAAGCATCGGCGATTGGGTTATCAGGCAGGCTTGTATTCAGGGCCACGCTTGGCGGGAGTCTGGAATTAATTTCGGCAAAATAGCCGTCAATGTATCCGCACTCCAACTGCAGCAATCGAACTTTATCGACCGGCTTCAGGTGATACTTCAAGAGACTGGTTTTTCTGCGCAGCATTTGGATATCGAAATCACCGAAAGCTTTTTGTTGATCGATCCACAACAGGCCATTGCGTCGTTAAATCAACTGCGAGAACTGGGTATTGAAATATCTTTGGATGATTTTGGTACTGGCTATTCCTCGCTTTCTTACCTGAAAGGTCTGCCGATCAACAAATTGAAAATCGACCGTTCATTTGTGAAAGATGTACCGAGTCACAGCGACAGCAATGCCATCGTTAATGCGATCATCGCTATGGGCAAAACCTTATCGCTTAAAGTCGTCGCAGAAGGGATTGAAACTCAAGAACAAGCACAATACCTGTCAGACAAAGGATGTATTTACGGTCAGGGATTTTTATTTAGCCCATCCGTTACTCCCAACAAGCTATTTCTATAGCGGACAACCATTAACAGCAAAAGCCGAGTAAGAAATACTCGGCTTTATAACTGCGTCAGAAATTAAAAATCCAGAGAAAAAGAATATATTTGATAGCGATAGGTAATGGATACATGGTTTTCCACATACCGATAGTCATCACCAGATAGCGCATTGGTAATGAGATCCCCATTAAATACGATGTGATGCTTTTTATATTTAGCCTCAGCATAAATACCAGTTGATAAACCCAGTTTGGAGTGATTAATTTTTCTCACCTTTCCGTAATTGGGGTGCTCTCGATTGGTGATTAAAAACTCGCCGTTATGATCCTGGTATCCCAACCCAGCCCCAACACCGACTCTATATTGCCAGCCCTCAGGTTTTTCTCGCCCAAATTGGTAGTAGATGATAGGAGTAAAATACAGAGATAAACCCTCTATTTTGGTGCCTTTGTTTTTAATAACGCGGTTATAACCGCCACCATCTCCCACAACTTGCTTATCAAATTTAGAGGTAAAAAAGTCAGCCGAAAACGTATAAGACCAGTTTCGGTCTTGCCATATATATTTAGGCTCAGTTCTGAGAGAAATGCTTGGTGAGACATTCAAGCCATCGGTCTGAAATTCAGCCACTTCCATAACACTTTCTCTTTCGCTGATTTCAATGGTTCGGTAACCAAGTGACGCGCCCACAAGAACTTCTAAAGAGGTACCTGAATCACGTTCATGCGCACTTAATGTTCCGCAAAAACACAATGATAGGATGAAGAACATAGACCGCATGATGATTCCGCTACTGGCTAAATCTGAACTTGGGAAACAAACTAAAGCAGGTGATTCCAAAAGACGAGACCATGCATAGCTGATTAGCCATCAACGAGTGACTTATCTATTTATCTGCGAGGCAAATAACATCTTCCGTTTGAAAATTGAGGAGCTGGACGACTGGTGGGGATATAAAGACAAAGGGGTAAAATGCTTCGGCGGCTTGCCAGTTAACGCTTTACGCTCGATCTAAAATCCAAAACAAGTAGAAAATTGCTCAATGCTCATCCTTTGTCAGTAATCTATAATGCCGGATAACTCCGGCATGTTTATGTGCTTTTAGTCACTGAGGGGAGTAAGTTGACCATCTTTCATCAGCCTGCGTTCACAGTGCGAATTTAGCCCATGTGGCTGGTGCGCAACTTCAACCACTAACTTGTCTTGCCAATCTTGGCGAAGACGCTGACGAATAACGGTCTCGGTCTGTTTGTCTAACGCACTGAATGCTTCATCCAACAAATAAACGGGCGTATCGCGCAACCAGGCTCTCGCCAACGCTATCCGCTGCGCTTCTCCACCGCTGAGACGAGTACCATTAAGCCCCAACTCAGTATCTAGCCCATCGGATAATGCAAAGAACATTGGCTCCAAGCAGACTAGCCGTAGTGCTTGCATCAGTTTCTCATCACTATAGTGACCACCTAGAGATAAGTTGTAGCGCAAAGACGCGGGAAAAATCACACTCTGTTGAGGTATATAACTGATTTTCAGCCAAGCTGATTCTCGATTCAAACAGGTAATCGCTTCGCCTTTGAACCGCAACGGAGTCGTCTCGGAAAGATGAATACCAGCCAAGTAGCGCAGCAATGATGTCTTGCCACTTCCACTTTGCCCATGGATGACCAAATGCGTTCCCGCAGGCAGCGACAGCGATAAGTCTTCAAACAGCCAGTCAGCCTCAGGGCTATAACGATGGCTTAAACCTGTGACACTGAGTAGAGCCTCAGAATCAGATCTGGCGTGAGCTTTAGTATCGTCACTAAGTGCTGCTGACGGCTGCGCTTCCAATATAGTCAGAACTCGGTGACAAGCAGGAAACGTCTGAGGCAAGTCCTCAAAAGTCCTCGTCAACGCTAGCACCGGACCGAAAGCGCCCGCATATAAACAAAGCGCCTTTAGCGATAGCGGATCTCCCTGCCACCAAGCCCAGACAATCATGGCAATAAAGCCACTACCAATGATTAAATCTGTCAGCGCATCCTTAATACCATTGCGGACAGCTAAGGTGTTATGTAAGCGTTGAAGCGCTTGTCCTTGTTTGGTTACTTTGCGCTGAAAAAACGCCATCGCTGACCAATTCTGTATTTCATTGAAACCAGATACCACGTCGGTCAGCAAGGTATTCAACAGACCAAATTGATCGCGAATATTCTGCCCTAGCTTCGCGCTGCGACTGAGGTGCCACGCAGGCAACACACCACCGACAATCATTAACAGTAAACACAAGGCGATTGCCGCTGGACCAACTAACCAATACCCGTAAGCAGTCACCAACAGCGACACCACCAGCGCGGAGAGTACTGGAACAATGGTGTGAGCATAGAAGACTTCGATGCGCTCTATGTCCGATACTACCCGTGCGGTGAGGTCACCGGTCGAAAGGTCGTGAATATTGTCCGGCGCTTGCTGTTCTAGCCGCCAATACACTTGATTACGTAAGTCTTCTTGGATACGAAATGCAGCGTTATGCCCTGAAAGTTGCTCGATATATCGACAGATTGCTTTGCCGATACCAATCCAAAGTAACGGCCAAAGCAGTTGTGGCCAAATCGATACGGGTTGTTGGCCAATAAATAATTCTTGCGCGTATTGCCCCGCGACAATGAGGATTGCAATGGTGCCTAACTGATTTAATATCCGACAAAGCAACGACAAACCAAGCGGAGCTAAGTGCGGTTTAGCTAGATTTAATAACTGATTGATCATGCCCAGGCCTCCGATCTTGTTACTTTAGTTACATCGCGCCAACGGCTGACATCTACGACTCGATCAGCCTGAGCAATTAGTCGTGGTGAGTGACTGATCACCAATACGCCGGCCTGCTGCTTGAGCTGATGCAGCGCATCAATCACTTTTTGTTCGGTCACTTCATCCAACTGGCGGGTCGGTTCATCGATTAACATCAGCGCATGATCGGATAAAAATGCTCGAGATAAACCAAGCCGAGCCGCCTGCCCGCCAGAGATATGCTTTCCGCCTTCACCCGGATGCAATGACAGTGTGTCTGAGTGCTCTAGCCATTCATCCAGCGCACTCTGTTTTAGCGCATCACGCATCTCATCTTGTGTAGCACTGGATGCCGCCATACGACAGTTATCGTCCAGCGTCTGATGAAACACATACGGCATCTGCTGTAAGTAACCAATCGGCTGATGGGTAATCACACCTGCATCGGGCATCAACTGACCACGGATCAGTTTGAACAAGGTGGATTTGCCGCAACCGCTTGGCCCCTGCAGCACCACCAGTTCACCTTTGTATACGGTTAAATCGACACCCTGCAATAGTTTTTCTTGCTGAGGATAACCATAAGCCAAACCGCGAACATCAAGAACAACGGCATGATTTTGCTGTGTAAGATGGTGGGATTCATTTTCGTCCAAAGACAAGATGTGTTGTACGTCAGCCTGCACTTCTCGGCCCAGCGCACCGGCAAAGAAGAACGCTCCCATTAAAGACAATGGACGTATCAGCTCGACACTGGCCAAAATGATAAAAGCTGCCGATGCTGCGTCGAGAATACCCAATTGATAACGCGTAATCGCCAACAATGACGCAGCGACTATCGTGCCCAGAGAAAACAACAGGTCGACCAATAAGATCACCAGTTGATTGGTTTTGAGGAGCGACATGGTAGAACGTCGTAAGGCCTCACCATGCTGTTCAATTTCCGCTCCCCAAATTTTGGAATACTGGTACAGCTTTAACACGGGAAGGCCGTGCAAGCTCTGAGTAAACAACTCCGTCAGCAGAGCCAAGTTGTGCTTATAGGTCGCACTGACACTGGCAAAACGTTTAAACACCAACATTAAAATGGCTGGAATTAGAGGGATCATTAACAGCAAGATAAAGCCAGCAAATGGGTCTATGAATGCAATAAATAGACACACTAGCAAAGGGCCAAGCAGACCGATAAAAAACTGAGGGACAAACAGACCCCAATATAGGTCCAGTACTTCCACGCCTTCACCAAGCAGGTAATTGAGCTTCCCACGCAGCTCTGGTGTCATTTGGGCTGGCTTTAAAGCGGCCAATTTATCAAGCAGTTGCTCACGTATTGACCGCTTCACTTGCTGCGCCGTTTTTGCCCCCAAGTAACGATGGAAAATAATCACACCAAAGCGTAACGCTAATAAAGTCACACTCGCCAATAGCACCTGTAGAACAATCGGTTCAAAGTTGTCACTGAACACTCGGCTCACCAACCAATATTGACCGACTAAACCAAGAATAACCAACACGCCACTGCTGACAGAACCCAAAAGCCAAGGTTTTGCGGATTGAGGAATCTTACCTATCATTTATTTTCCTCAACTGGATCAACGCGCGTCTTGTAGCGCAAAATAATGTAGGTTTCGATAAGCGCAATCACCAGCAATGTAATTTGTGCAGATGGTCGTTCACCGAGCAACCAAACGACGGTCGCCAGTATCGAGCACCACACCACTATCAGTACTCGCACCTTTTCTTTTATGGTTAGGCCAAGATTTTCTTTAATGTTTCTCAGCGTTGGACCGAGCAAACGGCTGGCGAGCAACCACGACTGAAAACGAGGCGAACTGACACTAAAGCAATAGAGCGCAAGTAACGCAAAAGGAACGGTAGGCAGTAACGGAATAAACACACCAACCATACCCAGCCCTGTCGCACTGACCCCTATAGTTAAAAAGGCATATCTTTTAATCATGTTCCAATTCATTCTGTAGATTATCTGTAGTAATGAAGGGCTGAATTTCACTGCGCTTTGGCCAGTACGGCTTTACGCTATTGTTATCGAAAAAATGCGAGGTTGCCCTCGCAATAATTAAGCGGGTTGTAGCTGCTTCTCTTCCTCGGTATGGCCTTCCGTCTGATGCACTGCGTGTTGAAGGTTCTCATCCAGACGAAACGCCTGACCGAATCCTTTTACGTAGTTACCTGAGCGTGGTGCAAAACGGTAGAAGCTAAAATCTTTCATGCCACACAACTGCTCGACGATCTCGCCGTACTTTTGCTGCATTTGTTGCTTAAGCGGTGAGGCTTCCTCGCTGTGCTTATCAATACAAACGACATCGCAGTCTATGACCAGTCGCTCACGAGCAAACAAGTGACGCGCCTTATCTTCTGATTCAACTAACATCAGCGACGCTCTCGGCGTTTGTTGCAGATTACGAGCATGCTTCGAGACAGTACTCAATAACATGACGAAGTCGTTGCCTTGACGAACAAACGGAGCGTAACTCGCCAATGGTATGCCTTGTGAATCTACGGTTCCCAGTTGGGCGGTTGAGAATTGCTGAATAAACCCCTGAATTTTTTCAGGTAAACGTTCTAGCTGCTCTTTTCGGTACGACATACAGTTCCTTTCATAATGGTAGTTATTCCACCAATTCAATTTTGTTCAGTGTGGTGGCCACTTGTTGTAATACATTGCGAATAGTGCGGTTGGTCGCTTGATAATAAGCACCCGGGCTGGCACAGGATTTCATCGACGGTGAGCGGTTGTTGAAATCCACCGCGATGATTTCTATTCCTTTTCGCTTCATCTCTCGACATAACATCACTTGTTTTCGATCGCGTACTTCTCGATCAATCAAGTGGTCACCATCAGTAAACAGCACCATGACTTTCTTATTACTTTTCAAACCGTAATCTCGTGGCAGTTCACCCTTGGTTTTATCCCACTCACCACGCCATTCTGGAGACAGTAATCGCCATGCCCACATCACACCTTCAGCGTTATTTGTGTTCATTTCCGGATATAGCGTTTCTAAACCATGCACAAACTCACGATAATTGGACATGTATGACTGAACACTGCTAACACCACAGTCAAGTGTGTCAAACAGCGCATGCATGTGCTTCCACTCTGGGTTATACGGTGAGTTCTTAGTTGGAATATAGGAATGCAACGGCATGCCATTTTTGTAAGTCGCGCCTAGTGGTGGCTTCTTGTGAGTTTCGAGATAGAAGCGAATGTTTTGCTGCTTAGGGCCGAGCTCCAAACTGCGTATCCAGCTTGGGTTTAACATTCCAGGGCTGGTTAAATCCGACTGAATCTCGGGCAACTGCATGCACATCGCTTCACGCCAACGCCCCGGCACCGATGGACTCAGCAGGTTTTTCCAACCCTGCTCTTTTGCCAAAGTGCGTAATGAGCGGGGAATCGCTATCGCACCAGGTTTAAGAAAATTAGGACGCCAACCGACATTAACCAATCCAGTTGCCGGTACGATGCTGATGGTTTTACTCAGATTTCGTCTTTCTTCGGCGTATAAGATGTCAGCAAAATCCCGTAATCCGTCCATCGCCTGAGTCATTGGAGCCCCCTCCATCGAACCAGAAACATCCAACATGATGACAATTTCTAGTGTCATCTGGTGTAATCGGGAGGTAGCCTGGTGACGAATAATCAAGTCTTCGGTCACTAACTCTTCATTGAGTACTAACTCACTCGCCTTAACTTTTCCGGTCACTGTCGCTGTGGTGAAGTCATCACGCTTATCTAACCTCGATTGAGGTGCCGATAATCCCGTAGCATCGTCGCTAACGTTAGCGTTCAACAGTTGGTTGGCATCTTGATCTGCGCTTACGCTATCAGACGAAGAGTACAACACGGCATCCGCTAGCATAGATAACCGGCTGTCTGTGGTACTGGTGACGACCACTAACAGCACAAAACTAAAGAAGGTCAGCATACCGGCTAGAAATATCGCCGCCGACACCGACACCACGCCAACCTGATGGCGACGAGACACAGAATATGTAGATAGCGCCATCATCAGTTCGTTTCCCTGATCATATGAGAGTGGAAGCGACCATTTGGCCATAGTTTCCAGATTGCGTTACTACTAACACTGTCGTCAGGCTGGAAGCAGATCGCGACTTCTACTAAGCTACCGACGTCAAAATCAGGCCATTTTCCACTCAACATACAAGCAGAACTCACCATCACTGGCGTGGTTTCCTTAGTCGCTGCATTGTGCATTGCGATAGACAAACTCACGTTGCCTTTGGCAATGTTCGAGAGTTGCTGCTCGGCAAAACCACTAAAATATGGGAGCTGGGCAATATTATTTTCAATCGTCAACGTCCGGCGATTGCCCACCATTTCAAGAATGTTGTAGTTAAGGTTCACCAAGCGTTGCTCCACACGGAGGATGGTCAGAATTTCTGACGCCGCAACAATCACGGTCAGCAACATCGGCAAGATCAGAGCAACTTCCATACTGACACTGCCTTGTAAACGACGTTTACGCGCGGAAAAAATCGGGTATCGAAACATAGTTAATCGAACAACAAGTCCTGTGAAGCAATCAAAGTGCTAGTAAACACCAAGGGTTCTGGATATAGCGTGGCTAAAGGGCTGATTTCCATTTGTGTCGAGAGCGTCGCGGTCACCTGAAAAACCGGGTCTCTCGGGCGAAAGAACGCGCTGGCCTCTACTTCTTCCTGCTCTTTCCCCACTCGAAGCATCTCTTCCAACGAGTCATAACGAATGATGCTGACCTCGACCTGGTCGATAAAACCGTAGCTGTTGTCATCGAGCATTTGTTTGATAACAGAGGGATTCAACGGTTTAACGCGCCAGTCTTCTGCTAACAGCACCCGCAATGAGCTACGCATCGCGTGTTCCAATAATCCGTATTGCAAATGAACACGGGTAATATCAAAAAAGGCTAACAACACCGCTAAGACCGCAGGAAATAGCAGTGCGGTTTCTAAACTGATGACACCTCGCTGACGAGAACGACACCGACTCATTGGGCATTCCGCATCGCCGTCAAACGCGCGTTGAGGATAGCTAGATCGCGCTCAACTTCGCTCGCGGGTAAATGACGAGTAAGTAACGCTCGCGCTTGGTCTTCATTACCTTCTGCCAGTAACAACAGCGCGAAATTCAGCTCTACCTGCGGAGGTAACTGCTGATACGCCAAGAGCGGAGAAAATGTTGTTCGAGCTCTCTCGACCTGATTGTCATGCAGATAGCTGATCGCCAAGTTAGAACGAAAATGAGGGTTATCTGGTGAGAGGATCATCGCTTGTTGTAACGCCGTTCGTGCTTGTAAGGCATCACTGCCCAACAATGCGATACCAAGGCCGTTATGCAGCTGCGCTTCAACCTGTGGACCGTCCGCTTTCGGTAGCCCTAACTTATACACCTCGATAGCTTCGGTCACACGACTGTTGCTAAGCAAGTAGCGGCCAAGATACATGCACGCTTGCGCAGAGACAGGCTCCGGATTCGCGCACACATAACGCAGTTTCGCCATCGCGGTTTCTTTCTTGTCCTGACGGTACTGACTACGAGCCAACATCATTTGGTAAGTGAGATTATCTGGTGAGAGCTCGAGCAACTTAAGATACTGCTGCTCCGCTTTACCATACTGACCATAATTGAATGCTGCTTCGGCTAGTGCTTGAGTATTATTTTCAGTCTGCTTTTTCACTTTGCTCGCCGTCGCGCAGCCTAATAGCAGAGGGCTTAGACAGACCAACAACAGCCATTTGGTCGGGTTTGTCGTCATCATTTTAAACTCTCCAATAACAAGTTCATGGTCGGTGCGACGATCAGCACCATCAATGGCAACATAATGAAAGCCATTTGAATCAGCGTAATGCGTCCCGGCAACTTACCAGCTTGCTCCTGCAACGTCATTTTGCGTAGTTGTCTGGCATCGGCGCTGATGGTGCGCATGGTTTCCGCTAAAGGAGAGCCATATCGCTCGGCCATCGCTAGCGTACTGGCGAGACGTTCTACCTCTTTCAGCCCCGTGCGCCACGCCAGCTTTTTCAGACACTGTGCAGACTCTCCCCGCACCTGAATCTCTGCGTGAGTGCGCAATAACTGTCGCGCCAACATCGGCTCAACATCGAGCAAATACAGACCGACTTTCTCCAATGCACGCTCCAGCGACAGCCCGGCTTCCACACTGATCACCATCAAGTCGATGGCGTCAGGCACGACTTGCTGCTGCTTCTGTTGAGCCTGATTGGCTTGGCGGCGCAACCAGTATTCCGGTAAGTTTGACCCCAGCACATAACCGATTAACGTCATCATTAGGGTGTATGCATCGAGCAGTTCTCCAGATACCGCCTGCCAAATCAGAGCAGCACTCGCACTAAACAAACCGAGCAAAAGCTTGGCGCCGCGCACCGAATTTAAGGCAGTCGAAGACGCAATACCGGCATGCTCCAGCATTTGCTGTAAGCGCTGTTTCTCTTTGTCAGAAGTGGGATACAACACACCTAACCCGGCGAGAAATGACGATGACGAAGCCTCAATCACAGCATTATCATTACCAGGGTTTAAGTAACGCTTACACTGCGCCTGCCAACAACTTTGAGACTGCTGTGACAAGAACAACCACAGCAACACAGACATCAACACCACACCCGCTACCAACAGAGCGACAAGCGAGGTTGAAGAAACGAACCATTGCCCCATGAATTATCCCTTTAGCTGAGTCATACGGCGGATCAGGTACAACCCACCCAAAATGCTGCCCACGACATAGGCCATGACGATTTGCCCACCATTCGACGTCATCAGAAAATCAAAATGCTCGCGTCCAGTGGTAAACAGCACCAGACACACCAAAACTGGCAGTGCAGCGAGGACTTTGGCAGAGTTGCGCGACTCGGACGTAATGCTTTGAATACTGGCATTAAGCTCCGCGCGCGATCTCAAGGTATGCCCTAGTCGCTCCAGCACTCCGGTTAAACGGCCACCCGTTTCCTGCTGTAGGCTAAGAACGATGGTCAGAAAGCGAAACTCAGTTATCGGCATACGCTGCGCGGCATTTTTCATCACTTCGTCCAGCGTCTGGCCGACCTTCAACTCATCATGCATGTTGTCAAACAAGCGAGCAGTCACGCCCTGATGTTGCTGGGCCATCTCATGAAACACATCCGCCATCGGTGCACCAACGCGCAACGCGCGGATTAAGCCATCAATGACATCCGGTAGTTCATCGCGAAACTGGTCTTTGGCTTTCTGCTGCAATTGTTGATAGGCGAACCACACCACCAGTAATGCCGTACTCAAGCTGAGCGGCAGTGACACGTACCAGTCCATACCGTTAAAACAAAGTACTGTCGGTGCTAGCAAAATGGACGCAACCAAACCAAGCTGCCACTGCTTTAATTTGGCTGGGCTGACAAAAGTTTGCAGGTTTTGATACCAGGTCCAGTGACACCAGAATGGTTGGCGCTGGTCGGCGTCAGTATCCAGGTTCAACAAGGTGTAGCGCTTAAGCTGACCTTGCCAATGTTCCTGACGTTGGATGGTGAGCCAGACCAGCCTGCCTGCAACCAACCAGAAAACAATCAAGACAATCAGTAGGTTCACGAAGACTTCTCCACGCACTGACGCAATGCATCTTCCTTGGCGAAATGAGCCGCTTTTTCAAGCAAAGCAGAGGAAACGGACTGAGCGCTAAATCGACCATAGATATGCTGCTGTTCAGCACGAATAAGCTCAAAACGGAACACTGGACTGAGTTCGATTTGTTCACCGTTTATTCCAACCACTTCGCTGATGGCGGTGATCCGGCGACGCCCGTCGCGCATACGTTCAAGTTGCACTACTAAATCAATCGCACTCACGATCTGGCTGCGAATAATATGGTCGGACAAACGTTCTCCGCCCATTTGCAGCATATTGGTTAAGCGCACAATCGCATCTTGTGGATTGTTGGCGTGCAAAGTACACAGCGATCCGTCGTGACCGGTATTCATCGCTTGCAACATATCGAATGCTTCTGCGCCACGAACTTCACCCAGTACAATTCTATCCGGACGCATACGTAGGGCGTTTTTCACCAGATCGCGCACCGTCACTTCGCCATTACCTTCAGTACTGGCATTACGGGTTTCAAGCGGCACCCAATGGGGCTGCGCCAAGGACAGTTCGGCAGCGTCTTCTATGGTCAGAATACGTTCGTCTTCGCTGATGTGCCGACTCAGCGCATTCAACAAGGTCGTTTTACCCGAGCCTGTACCACCAGAGATTAAGATGTTGCAGCGACAATAGGTCGCCAACGCGAGAAACTCCGCCATTTGCTCGGACAGGCTGTCGTTGTCGATCAGATTCGACAGCATCAACTTACTCGCAGGGAACTTACGGATCGAGATGCAGGTCCCATGTAACGCTAAAGGTGGCGCAATGACGTTGACCCGACTGCCGTCTTTTAGTCGCGCATCCACCATCGGATTGGATTCATCTACCCGACGGCCGATCGCGTTTACAATCCGCTGGGCAACGTTGAGTACATGTTTGGCATCACGAAAGCGAATATCGGTTTTTTCTAACTTGCCACGTCGTTCGACGTAAATCGTTTCAGGACCATTAACCAAGATATCGGAGACTTCTGGGTCTTCGAGCAAAGGTTGAATAGGCCCGATACCGACCATTTCATCGACCAATTGCAAACCTAAGACCGCCAATTCCTGACGGTTATAGGGCAACATCTTCCGCCCTGAAATGACGTTGAGTGCGTCTTTGACACGCGGCAGCAGCTCATCACGGGATAAGCTCGCGGCGATCGATGGGTCGACCAGTTCGTAAAATGCGCTTTTGGCGTCATCCGTCATCGAAAGCAGTTCGTGGCTGCGGGTCTTGTGGGTTAACACATCTTGCTTAAACATCGACTTACCCTTTCTGCTCCGCCGAAGCGGCACCCAACACTTGCCCTAATTGATGAATTTTTTTGCTGAACTTCGAACGCTCAGCCAACAGCGGTTTGCCTTCTCTTTCCGCTTTATCAAACGCTTTGGCGTCAAACGGCAGTTCAACGCTCAATTCAAGTCCCAGCGCTTTGGTGATTTCTTGCTTAGGTACTCGGCCTTTGGCATGACGGCACAAGTTGCCGACCAAGATTTGTCGCTGGTGTTTCAGCGGTGTATTGGCGCGCAGCTTTGCCAGATAACGGAAGCTATTCAGGCTGTAGTCGGTGACGAAAATGCAGTTATCTGCCTGTTCTACAATTGCAGGCATCGCTGGGTGGTTAAGATTTGGCACATCCACAATAACCGTCGCGTAGTGCTCAGCCAGCGCTTGGATTGTCTTTGCCGGCTGCTGTACATCATCGTGCGGCAGCTGGCTGTCCTGACCGTAAAACAGATGCATATGCTTTGTCAGTTGCTGGCTACTGTGCGCCAGCAAGGTTTCGTCGATACGCTCAGCATCAGCAATGATGTGCTCCAAATGTGGGTCATAATCAGCGCCCAATAGGATCGGGTGTTGGCTGTGGAACAGGTCAAAATCCACCAAGGCAACAAACTGATGTTGTTTCTCGGCTAAGAAGTAACCCAGGTTGGCTGCGATGGTGCTCGCGCCGCACCCACCAGTGCTTCCCAACACACAAATAACGCGCCCATGACGCAATGGCTTAGTCACTTGGTGCCCTTGAAGGTGCAGTAAGCTCAGTCGGATCGCGTCGGCATTTAGCGGTGTAGTATGGTAATCGTTCACACCCGCGAACATTAGGCTTCGGTATAATGAAACTTCTTGTTTTTTACCTAATACGATCAGCTTCATCTGCGGTGGACAATACTCCGCCAGCTTACGCAGCGCAGCTTCCAATCCCAGACAGTCACCACCATCAACGATAAGTAAATCAGGCGCTCCCTGTTTGACGCACCAAAGTCTTGCGGCTTCGATATCGCCTTTTTTCACCTGAATATCTTGCGTAGTTAAATCGCTTTTTAGGCTCTCAAGGACTAGTTGACTCTGGCTATCGAGAACAAACGCGACAACATTAAATACTCTTTCAGTCACGATTTACTCTCCTGTCACCGGCTGTCTTTCTGCCGATTTAAGTTGGTTATTAAACAAACGTTGTACCGCCCCTGTTGTCAGAGCACTGTTGTGCTCCTGATACTCTTCTCCATGGTGCCAGGTCGATTTGTTAACCACACTCAGGTAATGATTACGTAGCTGCTGGCAGGGGTACGCTGAAATAGGTAGAGACTGACGGTTGTATCGACACGTGTTTGGCTTTAACACCACTTCAAGCTCAGCAACAATCTGACTCTGCTTGTCCGAGTGGTAAGTCATCTCCACTGGTAATTGCAGATAGGTCATCAACTGATTACGCAGATTTTTCTGGGATTGCAGATCCAAATCACCGCCTTGTAACACGAGACGAATCTGTCCCTTTTCTTCACGCTTGTTCACCTGGCTAAGAATGTTTTTCAGGTCTAGCTCAATGTTGGCAGTGGTTGTCGTAAAAGAGGTTTTGTCCTGAAAGGTTGCATGCGTTCCTGTTTGATACGGACGCTGACAACCGACCACCAGAAAAAGGGTCAATGTGGTCAAAGCTAATTTCGCGAATTTCATCATCATCCTTAATAGTTGTATCCATAGTTACCAAACAAACGCTGGTTATCATCGTGGTCATCACCCATGTCGCGTAAGAACAAACGCTCAAATCGATTCGCAGGACGGAAGCGATCTAATGGCGTGGTCAATTCACTTGGGTCGCTGGTTGGCTCGACTAAATGTGCTGTCGCGATAATCACTAACTCGCTTTCCGAGTTTTTAAAGCTGTTGCTGCTGAAAAGCGGTGCAAGGAAAGGAATTTCTCCAAGAAACGGCAGCGCCTCGATTTTGTGGTCTTGATAGGTTCTCACCAGACCTGCCAGCGCAAAGCTCTGACCGTCTGCCAATTCAATCGTTGTGGTGGCACGGCGGCTTTCAATACCTGGAACTTCGACACCCGCAATAGAAACGCTGTGCTCGCGGCTCAAAGTAGAAACTTCGGGAGCAACCGTGAGACTGATCTGTTTATTACTCAAGACTGTAGGCGTCAGCTCTAATGAAATACCAAAGCGTTTAAACTCAATACTCACACCGTCATCACTGTTGTCGACGGGAAAAGGAAACTCACCACCAGACATAAAGGTCGCCGCCTCGCCAGACTTAGCCGTCAGATTCGGCTCAGCGAGAACGTTTACTAAACTGTCTTCAACTAATGCATCGATGATGACATTAAGACCATGCTGACCGGGGCCTGATGGCAGATTATTGGTTGGGAACTTATTACCAGGCGTTACACCCAGTGCCGTCTGTAACGTGTCCCATGTACCCCAGCGCATATTACCGATAGAGCTCCAACGCAAACCAAGTTGTTCGCTGGTCGAGCGCTCCATTTCAACAATACGCACGGAAATATTCACTTGAGCGCTACCCGCGGTTTTAAGCTGGTTAACAACCAAAGGGTAGACGCCCATGCCACCACCCGGTTTTGCCATACCTTCACCGCGACCAGAGCTACTGCTACTTTCGCTTGTTGGCGCAGCTAAGGTTTGTTCGTCTACCTCTTGTAGCCCTTTGGCAAACCCAGATGCCATGCTCAGGATCTCATGTGCCTGAAGTGCATTGGCCACTTCACCCATAGCAACGATCGCTCCCTTACTATGAACAAACGTCACTTGAGCATCGGGGAACGCGTGTTGTACGGCTCGTTCCAGTTGAGACAGATCAGCAGCAACCACAACCTTGTAATGCGCGAGTGTGCGAGCATTGTCTCCAAGTACCAGAATGTCGGTTTCTCCTAACGCTTTACCAGAGACCATCACGTGACGGTTGGAAGGTGCGTGAACCACGACTAAGTTGGGGTCAGAAACAAAAATATCTTTCACATCATCATTCACCGTAATCAAACGGTTTTGATTGATAGTAAGGTTAAAGGTATGACTTGCTGCTACCGCCCACGGAGAGATAGACAAAACCAGCGATACGCAAAGTATAAAATTTCGAAGCAAGGACATGATTTATCTCGTTGTGCTCTTTTCTTGAGTGCGGATATCTTCACCACTGAAAATGCGAATGGTGTGCTCAGGTTTACGATCCGGATGATGGTTATCCGACAACTGCTCATCCCAGAGCGTAGCTATGGTTGTTGTTGTCATAGACTGTTCGTCCTGTTGATAACCACGCAGGATAAGAGATAAATCCCCCAACGTTTTTGCTAGCAGTAAACGTTGCGCCCCTTCTGGAGTAACCTCAAAGGTAATCGGTAAGGTGTCACCACCAGCCATCGACATGTCACTTTCATTTTGATGTTTTGGGCCGCTCACAATATCTGTCAGAGTGTTATTGATCGCGAGCAGGCGCGTATTTTCTAGAATCACGCTGGTTGCACGCTTGGTGATTTCCCCAAAGCCCTTTTCTGAGGTGTGCTCGTTCTCACTGGTTAAGACGACATCAACGTAATTACCCGGCCTTAGTAGGTCATAATTCATTCCTGCTAAGCTCATCTCCAGAGTAACCGCTCGCATGCCTGGCGAGAGCATCGCGGACATATATTGGTTCTGCTCTGGGCGAATAATGTCTGATACCGCAAGTGGTTGATTCGCGGTCAAACGGCGGGTTAATAAGCTGCCTTTCAACACATCAGGTTTGATAAAACCTTCAAGAAACACGTCGTTAAGTTGCGTGTTGCTATCAGATGGCATTGGCGCCCAGCGAAAATCTTCCGCTCTCAACAAGGCACCCGCTTGAATGCCGTATTTCGCGACTAAGATTCTTGGTACGACAGCCTTTTCTTCTAACGCCACTTCGACTGGCTTATCTGGTTGGGTTGGAGTTGTACTCAACCATGCCACCACCAGCATTGCGACCAAGGTCGCTCCTCCGAGTAGCACAAAAATTAACTTTTTCATGATGGGTATAAACTACATATAGTGAATAGTGGTGGTTGCAGCGATACATATAGCGACCGCATAAGGCACGGTAGTTCGCGGCTTAGCCGCAATTACTCCCCTTATTGCGAAGTGGTTAAACAACAAATACGCGACACTTAACACTCCACCTAACAAAGCCGTTTTTAATAGCAACCAGTACCACTGTTCCAAAGAGGCGTAGGCGCATATTGCTAGCAACTTACTGTCACCAGCCCCAAGCCAACGGTAGTGGAAAGCCACTAATCCAAAGACCACTATCGCGATCCCGGCCAAAAACGAGTGAAGATAAAAAGGCGTAACCGTAACGCCAACGAATAACAACAAAAGCAAACATATATTGGGAACCTTGCGCTGAAAAACATCGTTCAATGCAATAACAAGCAACAAGAATACCGTAATAATTTGCAACAATAAAAAAGAGTTACTCGCCACCAGATCCCATGTTCATACCATCAATGATTGTTTGAAACTTATCTTTTAAAGCACTGATAAATAAGCCATCAGAACCAAAAATTGCCAATATTCCAGCAGCTAACCCTGCGGCCAAAATACCGTATTCTATTGCGGTTGCTCCTTCCTCATCATGCATGTAACGCTTAACTAGCGACATAAAACCATTCATACAATCAATTCCTTCATAAAAAAACATTCACATTTCTTTTGATGTGAGAATTATTATCAATACTGTTGTAAAAATCAATCTCATTTATATAATAAATGCCAGTTTATTGATCATATTTAGATCCATTGATCGTATAAATGTATTTTTTTAGCATTAACCTCTTTTTCCAAGCGAAATAACGAAGGATTTTACAGTCCAACCAATAAGCACCACATTGCGTACATGCGTTATTTCTTGTTTGCTTTGATTTTCGTATAAAGGAATATTCATGCTCTTTAGACAGCTTGTTTTGTCTGCAACAATCGTGCTAGCGATCAGCGGTTGTAGTGACCAACCACAGGGATCAGCGCCAGCCCCCTCTAATGTAGATAATGGTTCTGGCAGCAGTAATCCCTCAGATTCAGATGCCGATTCGGGTACGTCGACCCAGTCAGGCACCGGCGGTACTATCACACCGCCAACGCTACCCAACGGTCGGTCAACTATGACTATTTCCGGCCCTGTATCAGGCAGCCATGAAAACGATGTATACGCATTTAAAGTTTGTTCTGGCCAGGTTTGTGAGCAGTGGCAAAGCACGATGGCTGAAGGGGGATTCGAATACACATTTCAGTTATCGCAATGGCCACTAGACAAAATTGTGACCATAGAAAGCAGCAAATTGGCGCAAGTAGACGCGAATGCGAGCGTTGACGTTCAAGCTGCATCGTACTTTCAAGCGGAACTGGATACGCTGACCAACATTTTGAAAATGGACAGCAACGACGATGGCTATATCGATGAAAAAGAACTACCAACAATCTCACTAGACCCAGTGACAATTGCATTCAATACCGTCGCCAAACACCTGCTGCAAGGTGAGCTCAGTCATTATGGCAACCTACCATATGCGGAAAAAAATGAAGCGGTTCGCCGTTACTTGTCAGACAGTAGCAGGACGACATTAGTTGAGCTCAATGATGAGCAAAAAAGCGCAATAAAGAGCCATATTTCTGATCAATCAACAGAGTGGTCCCCGCGCTTTTTTGGCACCTTTACGTTAGCGCTGACAGATGAACAATGGGCTGGAATCAATGGACCGTTGAGTACGCCACAAGAGCAGCGTGTTGTCGTGCTCAATACTGCCCAACTTCGTACTTTATTCATCCAGGATGGTAATCGTGTCGCGACAAACAATCAGTTCAACCTGAGTGTTGAGCAAGCTTTCGCCGTGCATGGAAAACTTGTTTACAACCAACGTTTGGTGCTTGAGTTGGCTGCGCTATACCAGATGCTTAGCGAACAAAGCGATATAGCGCTACCCATCAGCGGCGCACAAAAACAGGCGCTTGATGAGCAAATCGCATTACTTAATCCCGACCAACAAGAAGCCACAAGATTTGAAGGCAGCTACAGCATCGACGTCGAATCTGACACTCTCGATAAGTTAGGTGTTTTTGACCACCCTAACGGTGAAAAAGCCGTATTGACCTTTAGTGCAGAACAGATGCGTCGCGCGTATCAAGCTTATCAATTAGAGCTAGAAACCAATGATTATCCCAACTACGTCTTTGCGGTTGCGCCAATGCAATGGTCACGGGCTGAACTTTCATTAGAGGAAATAGGTACAAAAATTCTAGAGAAAGCTAAAACCGCTCCTTCTTATACGTTATGGCAGCATTATGAAAACGAAATACTGTCAGCGGATGAGCAACCTGGCATATACAAAGAGCTCACAAAATCCATCCCTGCACAACTTCAAAAGTCTTATCGCTATCAATGGCGGGTGAATGAGTTGGTGATGGCGAATCACAACCATCCACTGAAGCACTCAATTTTGGCGATAGCGCCAGAACGTCAGCTTCAAATCAGTGGCCGTTTTCCGAAAGAATTGGAGCAAGTATCACTGAGTATAATTCTAGGTAGCCGCCACTCTCCGGGTAAAGATTCTGTTTTATACGACGATTCCGGTCGTTACCCTCTTCGCCACCAGCCGGTGAGCTTGATCAGCAGTACTGGACAGCGTCACCACAGCTTAGATTTAAGTGCTGAAAGTAGCTTTGTTACCACCATTGCCTTGCGCGATATCGATAATAACTATGCACGCTGTGCCCCAGGAAAGTTAGACGAGTTTGGCTATGAGTACACTGCCGATGAAATGCAAGACACTCTGACTATCCATCTTCGTGATGAGAAAACGAGTGTGGAACTGCGTTCTGTACTAGGCTCCTTCTGTGAAATTGCCAATCTGGATACACAACAAGGTAACAGTAACGGTGTGCTTGAACACGATGAGTTTCAGCGCCTTAATGTCGGGTATATCAGCACTGCGCAATCCGCAATGTTATTAAAGTCTGGAATATCCTCCGCGGGGAGCCTGGCCTACCTTGTTCCTCAAACCAATGAACAAATCATTGAAAAGTATAATCAAATGCCACGCCAGCAAGTTGAGCTTTTAGCTTCATTTTTAGCGCTGCAGGCCAAAGGCGAACTGTTTAGTTCACTGGTTAATTTATCTGAACGGGCAAATCTATACGAAGATTTACTTGCACTCCTCAATATTGACCTAAGTAAATACCGCGTCAGTGACAGTAATGCCTATCCCACAATAGAAACGCTGTTAAACCATATTGCTTCAAACTACGCTATCGGCCAGGTTCTGATTGAGAATATCGACGTCAATATTTCTCATATAGTTCAAGCAATGACCTCTCTGCTAGGGGATTCAGAACCGGATCAATATTATTTTCCAAGTGGGGTTCGACCAGGTAACTGGGTAACGGTGTATCCAGTCAATAGTTTAGATGCCAGTTGCCAATCGCTAGTCGACGAGAATCAACTACTGGGGTTGCGAATTGAAGGAAGAGGAGAAGATGCGTCAGGTTCTTGGGTGACGATTGGCTGGGATTCTCAACCGGGCGCGTCAAGCTATACATTAGCTTGGGGAGAAGACAGCTTTACTCAGCTTGCTTACGCTCAGAATACTCTACCAACTGAAAAACAACGTGCCACTATATCTGGCCTGGATTTAAACACACAATATTACCTCCGTGTGCAAAGTAACATTGGTAGCCCTAGTGCACAGATGACTTACTCTCCTCGCCGAATCCACACCGCTGATTCAAGAGCAACAAAAGGCTTAGTTGGAGACGATAGTTCACGTGGTCGAGACAATAGTTTTGCTTGTGACCCACTCACGGGAAAAGATGAGAATAGCAACAAGGATGGTTTACTTGGTGCGCGTTACGTCAAGCTCGATCAACAAGGAAAACCTCTTGCTCGTCAGGATTTGAGTTACAACACTCAGCCTTTTGCTTGTGTTTTGGATGCTCACACCGGACTTGTTTGGGAAACAAAACATCGCCGTAAAGAAGAAGATCCGTACTCAGTATACGACAGCGACAACCAGTTCATCATCCAGCCTGTAGAAGAGGCAACCGAATTCAGCGCCACATGCACGGAGCACGGAAGTAACGAAGTTTCTACCAACCCTCATCAGTGTACAGTAGCCAATCAAATCCAGTGGTTCGATAAAGAGAAACGTTGTGGATTAAGTAACTGGCGCTTACCTACTTTGCAGGAGTCCGTCTCCATACTCAATTTCGGTAATCCACGTAAGTTTGGCAAGAATTTACCGGCTAACGTCGACACCCAATACTTTCCAAACATGCAAACCATGTGGCTGGATGCAGAAAACTTAAATAGCACCGAAAACCTAGTATTAAACACCGTCAATTTCGGTACTTATCACAAAAGTATTGGACTTTCTAACTCGCTAATTCTGGTCAGTGATGGCTTTTATCTCGAACAGTAACAAGGACTATAGTGTGAAATATTTAAGTTTAAGCCTAACGTTTTTCGTCGCGTCTGCATTCGCCGCTGAGCCAGAACTACAATGTGGGGCCGACACTGATCTCAACCCAAATAATCGCTTTTCCCACGACGTCTTAGCAACGGATATTGGTGACTATAAGGTAATTAACGACGCAACAACGGGATTGCAATGGAGCTACTGCTTCGTCGGTCAAACATTCGATAGCCAACAAGATGTGTGTTTAGGCGTTCCTACCGTACCTTATGAGCTAAGCGATAGTAATTATAACTCGAACATCCGCCAAGCGAGCATGGACGCCGTTGAGAGTGAAAACCAGCAGCTAGGTACACTCGAGCATCCTTGGCGACTGCCAAATATCAAAGAGTTAATAGGGATTTACAACGAGCAGTGCATACCAGCAAACTATCCAGCGTTCAGTTACGCAATCAACGTATCTCAAAGTGAAATTGAGGATTTAGGCAATACGCCCTATTCAACAGATGAAACGATAATAGGATATCACACAGCAATTTCAGCCAGACAAAAGAGTGCGGTATACCAGAATATGACAATCACGTCGGATACCGTTTTATTGGACCGCGACTATTTACACTACTATACGGTCGACTTCAGCGGATGGGGTTCCTTACTAAACCAATTACGCAGAACAAGCGGTATGTTGAGATTGGTACGAGAAATACCGAAAGAATAATTCAGCGTCGTTCATCACTAAACGAGTGAGAGACAAGTGTTATGACATGCTCAGCCAGCACGGCTGAGCATTTTTTGTATTGAGACTACACCCACTGCCCGGCAACGAAACCTGAGCTCCAACACCACTGGAAGTTGTAGCCGCCTAACCAACCCGTCACATCCATCACTTCGCCGATGAAGGACAATCCTTTGATATTTTTGCACTCCATGGTTTTAGAAGAGAGGTGGTCGGTATCCACGCCACCTAGTGTCACTTCCGCCGTGCGGTAACCTTCTGTACCGTTGGGCGCAACGTTCCAGTTTTCTAAACGCGCGACAATGTCAGCCAGCTCTTTCGGGTTAAATTGCTTCAGTGGCTTGTCGGTTAACTCTTTACGTTCGATCAACACTTCCACCAAGCGCTTTGGCAGGACTTTCGCCAGTGTATTTTTCAGTGATTGATTTGGATGTTTCTCGCGGCTGCGCTCCAGCAGTACGGCAACATCATCATTCGGAACGAGGTTGATAGAAACCTTTTGCCCTGCTCGCCAGAATGAAGATATTTGTAAAACAGAAGGGCCAGACAAGCCTCGGTGAGTGAAAAGCAGCGCTTCTTTGAACATAGTGCCGTCTTCAGCCGTAATTTCTGCCGGCACAGCAATCCCAGACAGGTCTGCGAAGTCTTCTTTGTCTTCTTTGTGCAGCGTAAATGGCACCAAGCCTGCCGTGGTTGAAATGACAGGAAGTCCGAACTGCTCCGCGACTTTATAACCAAATGGCGTCGCGCCCAGTTTTGGCATCGATAGACCACCGGTGGCGATGACCAGTGATTCACACTCAACCACTTCTGTGCCTGCATGCAGTCGGAATCCAGCGTCCTGTTTTTCGATAGAGTGAACATCGCACTGATAGCGCTGCTGAATATTTGGCATATCGCATTCTGCGAGTAACATTTTTACAATGTCTTTGGCTGTGAATGCATCCACACAGAACAGCTGCCCATGGTCACGTTCTTCAAACTCGATTCCGTGCTTGCTGACCATAGCGATGAAATCCCAATTGGTGTATTGAGACAATGCCGATTTTACAAAATGAGGGTTTTGGCATAGGTAGTTATTGGCCGACACATCGTAGTTAGTGAAGTTACAACGGCCACCGCCAGAAATAAGAATTTTACGCCCAGGCTTTTTCGCGTGGTCGAGCACTAATACGCTGCGGCCTCGCTTACCGGCTTCTGCAGCACACATCAAACCCGCAGCGCCTGCGCCAATTACTACTACATCAAATTTCTTACTCATCGGTAACTCTTAGGCTCTATCCAAAATCAAAAACAATAAAAAAGGATGTGCTCAATGCACATCCTTGCTTTGTTCGGGCGACATTCTACCGAGAAATGTTTACCGGGAAAAGCGCTTAAATTCCAAGCACCGAACGAAGGCCTTTTCTTATCCAATTTAAAGGATAAAAGCCGCGAGCAGCGTAACGCCAAGTAATGCAGTTGAAAGGACAAACAGCTCTCTCACACGCTCACACTTGCTCGTGAATACCTCGTCATGGTGATGATGGTACTCTTTGCTTTTGATGTAGTGGAACAAACGCACTTGTTTAGTGACATTTCCATGGGTCGTAAAAAAACCATTACCATCCACTTGCTGGTACAACAACGGATGGGCTTCACGCATGATGTGAATTAAAGAACGAAGAGTGGTCAGATACCGGACCATATTAACTCCGGTTACTACCATTAGCGCAAATAAGATTGTGTCTCCACTGATCATCTTTTCCTCCCTACATCTTCAACAATGCTCAAGAGAAAAAGACGATCACTGCTTGTCTTTTAACCGCTACTTATCGCGCTGGGGAACGCTTTATGCAGCTGGAGCATCCATGATTGAAGATGAACCTTCTTTCGCCATTTGTGCTAGATCTTTATCGATGAAGAACAACGCTTTACCATCTTCACCAACGAGTTCGATCTTATCTAAGATCCCTTTAAACAACTTCTCTTCTTCGTGCTGTTCAGCTACGTACCACTGTAGGAAGTTAAATGTTGAGTAGTCTTGGCTTGTAAATGCTACATGCGCCAACTTATTGATTTGTTCTGTGATCATTTGTTCATGTTCATAAGTCTCACGGAACACATCACCCAAGCTTGCAAAATCATGCTTTGGTGCATCAATCGCGCCTAGAATTGGCATTGAGCCGGTTTCACTTACATAGGTGAATAGGCGTTGCATGTGCTCCATCTCTTCTACCGCATGCTTGCGTAGAAATTCAGCAGCGCCCTCAAAACCTTTATCTTCACACCAAGCACTCATTTGTAAGTATAGATTGGATGAGAAAAATTCTAGATTAATTTGCTCATTCAATTGTTCGACCATAGTTTGAGACAGCATGTTAGCTCCTGTTTATATTCCTGCATTTCATACAACTATAACATGATTAACACATTAAGACTTTCTACCTAGAATATTGATATGAGATCACTTTAGCAAAATTTATTGGGGGTTAGTGCTAATCTGAAACTATACCCAAGTGACTTCAAGATACATTAAGTCAGAGCCTTAGCCCTGGGGTCAGTTCGAGGTTACTTGGGTATATGACCTTACAAGGAGATAGCAATATGAGTTACAAACACATACTTGTGGCAGTAGATCTGTCAGACGACAGTAAAGTGTTGATTAAGAAAGCCGTATCTCTGGCTAAACCTCTGGATGCGAAAGTCTCTTTCATTCACATCGATGTGAACTATGCCGAGCTCTACACCGGGCTTATCGATATCAACATGGCGGAAGCACAGCACCAAGCCATGGAAGCCTCGCGTACTCAACTCGCCAATTTTGCGGAATACGCTGAATACCCGATCACCCATACTTTAGTCGGTAGTGGTGATTTAAGTAATGAGCTTTGCGATACCATTCAGGACTTCAACATTGATTTGGTGGTTTGTGGTCATCATCAGGATTTCTGGAGTAAGATTCTGTCTGCGACACGCCAACTAATTAATCGCTCACCCGTCGATATGCTGGTCATACCGCTAAAAGACTGATTGGCGCGTTAAGAAAACTTGGTTAGACTGCGGACATATTTGTTATTGATAAAAGTTCTCATCCATGGCTTATTTATCTGCAGTCACCCTGCTCTGGGCATTTTCATTTAGCCTGATCGGCGTATATCTCGCTGGTCAGGTTGATTCTTGGTTTTCGGTATTTATGCGTGTGGCGCTCGCCAGCATCGTATTTATTCCATTTCTGAAATTCCGTGGCGTACCTAAATCGCTGATCGCCAAATTGATGATTGTCGGCGGATTTCAGCTCGGTTTGATGTACTGCTTCTACTATCAGTCTTTCTTGCTCCTTTCGGTACCAGAAGTCCTGCTGTTCACGGTTTTCACCCCTATTTACGTCACGCTGATTTATGATTTACTCAAAGGCCGTTTTTCGCCTTGGTATTTAGTCACGGCATTGATTGCGGTTGTCGGTGCGGCTTGGATTAAGTTTGCAGGCATCAATGAAAACTTCCTGCTCGGCTTTTTGGTCGTCCAGGGCGCGAACCTCTGCTTTGCCATCGGTCAGGTGGGTTACAAATACATCATGGAAAGTGAGCCAGTCGACCTGCCTCAGCATACCGTATTTGGTTACTTCTACTTGGGCGCATTGTGCGTGGCAACGGTCGCATTTGCATTGATGGGGAATGTAGACAAGCTGCCAACCACCGCTACTCAGTGGGGCATACTGACCTACCTTGGTTTGATCGCATCAGGCTTTGGTTACTTCGCATGGAACAAAGGCGCAACCTTAGTCAACGCTGGCGCGCTTGCTGTAATGAATAACGCTCTGGTACCGGCGGGCTTAATTGTCAACATCGTGATTTGGAACCGAGATGTCGACATTGTGCGACTGGCCATCGGCGGAGCCATCATTATGTTCTCGCTTTGGGTTAATGAGACCTGGGTGAAAAAACGCGTTGAGATGAGTTACGCAAATAAGTAACAAACCACAGACAATAAAAAACGCTCTCCAAATGGAGAGCGTTTTTGTTTCATTCGATTAATGCACTTTCGCTTGCTGACTTTCACTCATCACAGCCGTTAATGGCGTTGGCAACATCACTTCTAATTTGGCATTGCGTGCCTCTAACTTGCGCTGGCGTTTAAGCAGTTTTTGCTGCTTCTTGGCCAATTTAAGCAACTTCTTCTGTTGCTTGTAATGCTTCTTCAGCGTCTTCTTGGCTTTCTTGAGTGATTTTTTGTCGGCTAAGTCAAATAGGTCTGGCGATTTGAGAGCGACAGGCGGTGTCACTTGAGCAGCCAGTTTTTTCTCTTTTACTCTTTCGACCACACGTTTAACGATCGCCGCTTTTTCTGCGCTTTGCTTTGGCGTCACTGCAATAGGCTCTGCTGGAAGCGCTTCAGCCAACAGCCCACAAGCTTGCTGCTCGTGAAGTGGCTTATCCTGGCAAGCTTGTGGCGGAATAGCCGCTGGCTTGCACAACGTATTTTTAGAAGCAGAAGAACGCGCGCACGAGCGACAGACAAATTTTGGCGCAACCACTAAACGGTGGATATCACCCAGATTGGTTGCGATCTGTTTGCGATTCATTTTACATAAGCGTTTAGCCATACGACGACTCCAAATAGCTAATCATCATTTCATCGACGTGTGAAATAATAATAATTCTTACTTAGATATACCGTCAGTATGCCGAATTAGCAAGTGGAAAATGTCGTTCGTTGTCACGAAAGAAAAGCGGGATCACAGCGCGAAATTTCGCGCTATGGAGTGAAAGAGTTAGGAGTCAAAAAGTTACGCCATTGAGGCTTTAACATAAACGTCGAAGCGGTTCTTTTTCGTCTCTATCGCCATACTTGGTTTTTCGTCATGCAACCAATTGGCGTAATCCGGACGTTTTACCACTACGCGCTTGGTAGCCAGTGCCATTGCGGGCTCTAGCAAGTCATCCGCATCTAAATCAGCGCCAACCAAAGACTGGAATACGCGCATCTCTTTTTTCACTAATGCGGATTTCTTTTTATTCTCCGGATGCGGGTACATTGGGTCGAGGTACACCACATCTGGCTTTACAAAATCGCTGTCCTGCGCCAGTTTTTCTAGCGCATCATGACTTGAAGCGTGGATCAACGACATTCGCTCCGAAACCCAAGCCCCAATTTCTGGGTCTTGTTTTGCACGAGCCAAACCATCATCCAACAGCGCGGCAACCACAGGATGACGCTCTACCATCTGTACCTTGCAGCCCAGAGATGCCAGAACGAACGCATCTCTTCCCAAGCCAGCCGTTCCATCCAGAACCGTTGGCGTTGCGCCTTTGTTTAAGCCAGCCGCTTTTGCGATTGCCTGACCTTTGCCGCCACCGAATTTACGACGATGCCCGACCGCTCCACCAATCAAATCGACAAAAATCGCGCCCAACTTAGGCTCATCTACTTTACGCAGCTCCAAACGTTCAGCAGTTAGTACTAAAGCAAAGTCACTGTCGTCAGAATGGATCAACTGCCAGCGAGCAGCAAGCTCATCAAGATGGGACTGTTGAGACGGGTCTTCACAAATCAATTGCAGTTGCAAAAGGAGGCTCCAATAAAAAATCGCGATAACTGGCGCTGAGTTTACCTCACTACTGGCTTTCTTGCAGTAAATGCGAAGCTGGTTAAAATAAACCCATAACAAAAACCATGGAACGAATCGTATGAATACGAGCATGCCGAAACTCGATGACCTCGATCGCGCAATTTTAAAAACCCTGATGGCCGATGCCAGAACGCCTTATGCGGAAATGGCCAAGCAGTTCGATGTCAGCCCCGCCACGATTCACGTGCGGATTGAGAAAATGAAGTCGGCGGAGATCATCGAGGGAACCGAGGTCATCGTTAATACCAAGAAGCTTGGTTACGATGTGTGTTGTTTTATCGGTATCAACCTTAATGCGGCTCGTGACTATCACTCCGCACTAGAGAAGCTCAACGCGCTCGATGAGGTGGTTGAAGCTTACTACACCACAGGGGCGTACAATATTTTCGTTAAACTGATGTGTAAGTCGATTGAAGAGCTGCAATTTGTCTTGATCGATAAGTTGCAGGCGATTGATGAAGTTCAGTCCACCGAGACGTTAATCTCGTTACAAAACCCTATCAACCGCAACGTAAACCCTTAATTAACTCTAATATCCAAAAAGTATTTCGCACAAAAAAGGCCAACCGGATGGTTGGCCTTTTTGTTAGTTTTTGCGTTTATGCAGCAATGCCTGAATGGCGCAGAAGCGCATCAATTTGTGGTTCACGACCACGGAAGCGTTTGAACAGCTCCATCGGCTCTTCACTGCCGCCCATCTCAAGGATGTTATTCAGGAAGCTTTGGCCTGTGTCTTTGTTAAAGATGCCTTCTTCTTCAAAACGTGAGAAAGCATCTGAAGACAACACTTCTGCCCACAAGTAGCTGTAGTAGCCTGCGCTGTAACCACCAGCAAAAATATGCGCGAAACTGTGCGAGAAACGCGCCCACTCTACCGCAGGAACAACCGCCACTTTCTGCTTCACTTCCGCTAGGGTTTCCAGCACACGCGCGCCCACTTCTGGGTCGTATTCCGTGTGAAGAGTGAAGTCGAACAAGCCGAACTCAAGCTGGCGTAGAATACCCATCGCCGACTGGAAGTTCTTCGCCGCCAGCATCTTGTCCAGCATTGCTTTTGGTAAAGGCTCACCCGTTTCGTAATGACCAGAAATAAACGCCAGCGCTTCTTCTTCCCAACACCAGTTTTCCAGGAACTGACTAGGCAACTCAACCGCATCCCAAGGCACACCGTTGATACCTGATACTGCACCAGTGTCCACTTGCGTCAGCATGTGGTGAATACCATGGCCGAACTCGTGGAATAACGTCACCACTTCATTGTGAGTGAACAGTGCAGGCTTATCGCCAACTGGACGGTTGAAGTTACAAGTCAGGTAAGCGACCGGCGTTTGCAGTTCGCCAGACAGCGTAATACGACGACCACGGCAATCATCCATCCAAGCGCCGCCTCGTTTGTGTTCACGCGCGTAAAGGTCCAGATAGAAGCTGCCACGCAGTGTGCCTTGTGCATCAAAGATATCGAAGAATCGAACCGACTCGTGCCAGGTATCCACACCTTCGCGCTCTTCGACTTTCATGCCAAACACACGGTTTAGGACTTCAAACAGACCACTTACGACCTTAGATTCTGGGAAGTAAGGACGCAGCTCTTCATCTGAGATTTGGAACAGGTGCTGTTTTTGCTTCTCGCTGTAGTATGCGATATCCCACACGTTTAGTTCTTCAACGCCAAACTCGCTCTTCGTGAATTGACGTAGCTCTTCCACCTCACGCTCACCTTGAGGCTTAGCGCGAGTGGCCAAATCGTTCAGGAAGCCTAGCACCTGCTCTGGCGTTTCTGCCATTTTGGTTGCCAGCGACTTCTCACTAAAGGTGTTGAAGCCCAACATACGCGCAATTTCATGACGCAGTTTCAGCTGTTCGATAATGATTTCAGTGTTATCCCACTGGCCTGCATTTGGACCACGATCTGACGCACGAGTCACGTACGCTTCATACACTTCTCTGCGCAGTTCCTGATTGTCACAGTAAGTCATCACAGGCAGGTAAGATGGAATATCCAGCGTGATCAGGTAGCCTTCCAGCTCTTTCGCTTCCGCCGCTGCTTTGGCTGCTGCCAGCGCAGACTCCGGCATACCTGCTAATTCTTTTTCATCAGTAATATGTTTGGTCCAGCCCATTGTCGCATCTAACACGTTGTTAGAGAATTTTGAGCTCAACTCCGACATACGCTTGCTGATTTCACCGTAGCGATGCTGTTCGTCAGATGGCAGGCCGATACCTGACAACTCAAAATCACGCAGTGCATCCGTAATGGTTTTTTGCTGGGCACGAGTCAGCGTTGCAAATTCGTCGCTGGCTTTGATCGATTTGTACGCTTCGTACAGACCTTTGTGTTGACCCACCCAAGTACCGTATTCCGATAAGATTGGCAGACAACTTTCGTACGCTTCACGCAGTGCTTCGCTGTTTACCACTGAATTCATGTGGCCGACAGGTGACCAGATACGGCTTAAACGGTCATCCGTTTCTTCCATCGGTGCAATGATGCTTTCCCAAGTTGGATGCGTGCTTTCTTTTAACACGGCTTCAACTTTGGCGCGGCAATCCGCTATCGCCTGCTCCACCGCAGGTTTAATGTGTTCTGGTTTAATTTGCGAAAACGGAGGCAGGTCCGTAAACGTCAGAAGTGGATTAGACATGAATAATTCCTTTTGTGTTTTGGCTGTGTGACTACCTATAAAATAGGTTCACTCAAGGTACAGGAACGCCAACAACATGGATGGAGGGATATCCGTTCCCTTTCTCTATGCAGCGATGACCACGGTGATCAGCGAGAGCAACTCTGTCCTTGAGTTTCGTTATGCCTAAATGAGGCTAACTCTATTGGAGTACTGGCATTCACTTAGGTTCAATATGTTTAGTAAGTATGGGTGACTTAAAGATATTTCAATAGTGATGAGTTCATTAGTTATACAAAGCCGAAAGCATAGTCTGCATATTGGCTTTAGTTGGGTATATAATGCGCTTAATTATTTTATCTGACATCACAGACCACACTCAGTTACAGAGTGTTTCGAGAGTTTAATTTGTTAAGTTACCGCCACAGCTTCCACGCAGGCAACCATGCTGACGTGGTCAAACACATCGTTCAAAGCCTCATTCTTGATGCGCTGAAACAAAAAGATAAGCCATTCGTTTATCACGATACCCACTCGGGTGTGGGCCGTTACGATCTGACTCACGAGTGGTCTGAAAAAACGGGTGAATACAAACAAGGCATCGCTCGCATTTGGGATAACCCAAACCTTCCTGAAGACATCAAAAGCTACATCGACTCTATCAAAGCACTGAACAATGGAGAGAACCTTCGTTACTACCCAGGTTCACCTCGAGTAGCTCGTGCCCAAATCCGCCCACAAGACCGCATGGTACTGACGGAACTTCACCCTGCCGACCATCCGCTATTGGAGCAAGAGTTCCATCGCGATCGTCAGGTGAGCATCTACAAAGAGGATGGCTTTCAGCGCCTAAAAGCGAGCCTACCGCCGCAAGAACGTCGTGGCTTGGTGCTGATTGACCCACCATACGAGCTAGCAAAAGAGTATCGTGATGTAGTACGCGCTATTCACCAGAGTCACAAGCGCTGGGCAACGGGCATCTACGCTATCTGGTATCCGGTGGTTAACCGCATCGACATTGATGACATGATCGAAGGATTGGAAGCGCTAGGGATTCGTAAGATTCTGCAAATTGAACTTGGCGTCTCTCCTGACACCAACGAGCGCGGCATGACCGCATCAGGCATGATTGTGATTAACCCGCCATGGAAACTGGAAAGCCAGATGAAAGAGATTCTGCCGTTCCTTCAAGAAGCGATTGCACCTGCGACTGGACACTGGAAAGTCGACTGGATCGTACCAGAATAAGACGCTTTGCGTATGAAAGCTCGAAGCGCAACGACGACCTCGTTGCGCTTTTCTTTTGCTCCTCGCAATCCATCAATCCTCATTTTTGTGCCTCTCATCGCTATTTGTCATAAGCATTGTCACTTTTTCCCATTTAGGTATTGGTCAGATTCGATTTATCATAGGCAGACTTCTTAACAAAATGTTGCGGCGATATTGAGTTAACATCTCATCACCCCAATGTATTTGTTAACCAGAAATTCATACGCTCTTGGAGAAAGTAATGGCGACTCATTTTGACTATATCTGTATCGGTGGCGGCAGTGGCGGCATCGCATCTGCAAACCGTGCAGCCATGTACGGCGCGAAAGTAGCGCTAATTGAAGCACAAGACCTTGGTGGCACCTGTGTAAACGTAGGTTGTGTACCAAAGAAAGTGATGTGGCATGGCGCGCAAATCGCAGAAGCAATGAACCTGTACGCGGAAGATTATGGGTTTGATGTCGACGTGAAAGGTTTCGACTGGAGCAAGCTGGTAGAAAGTCGTCAGGCGTACATTGGTCGTATTCACCAATCTTACGACCGTGTTCTAGGCAACAACAAAGTAAATGTAATCAAAGGATTCGCTAAGTTTGTTGACGAAAAAACCGTTGAAGTAAACGGTGAACACTACACGGCCGATCATATCCTGATCGCTGTTGGTGGCCGTCCAACTATTCCAAACATCCCGGGCGCAGAATACGGCATCGATTCAAACGGCTTCTTCGACCTGGCTGAGCAACCAAAACGCGTAGCGGTTGTTGGTGCAGGCTACATCGCAGTTGAAATCGCGGGCGTACTACACGCACTAGGTACAGAAACGCACCTGTTCGTACGTAAAGAATCGCCACTGCGTAGCTTCGATCCAATGATCATCGAAACGTTGGTTGAAGTGATGGACGCAGAAGGTCCAAAACTGCACACCCATTCTGTACCAAAAGAAATCATTAAAGAAGAAGATGGCACTCTGACTCTGCACCTGGAAAATGGTGAAAGCCAAAACGTTGACCAGCTAATCTGGGCAATCGGCCGTCACCCAACAACAGACGCTATCAACCTAGCATCAACTGGCGTTGCAACCAACGACAAAGGCTACATCAAGGTAGACGAATACCAAGAAACCAACGTGAAAGGCATCTACTGTGTAGGTGACATCATGGAAGGTGGTATCGAGCTAACACCTGTAGCAGTGAAAGCAGGTCGTCAGCTTTCTGAGCGTTTGTTCAACAACAAGCCAAACGCGAAGATGGATTACGACCTCGTTCCGACTGTCGTATTCAGCCACCCACCAATCGGTACCATCGGGCTGACTGAGCCAGAAGCGATTGCGAAGTACGGCGAAGACAACGTGAAAGTGTACACATCAGGCTTCACGGCAATGTACACCGCAGTCACTAAGCACCGTCAACCATGTAAGATGAAGCTGGTATGTGCTGGTGAAGAAGAAACGGTAGTCGGCCTGCACGGCATCGGTTTCACGGTAGACGAAATGATTCAGGGCTTCGGCGTAGCAATGAAGATGGGTGCAACTAAAGCAGACTTCGACTCTGTTGTAGCAATCCACCCAACGGGCTCGGAAGAGTTCGTGACCATGAGATAGTGTAAAAGCCTTTTACAACATCTCTGCCTAACATAATTATCCCCGAGCTTGCTCGGGGATAATTGTTTAGAACGTTAGCGCATAAAAGAGGCTCAGCTTAATTATTAATTTGTCCGTTTGTAAATGTGACACTCTTCCAGTCGTTGACGACAAATTCGTCAAGTTATCACTATTCATTAGATAACTTGCTGTTATAAGGCAGCAAACTCCTTTTTTAGCTGCGTAAACGCTTCTACCTGATTCGGGAAAAGTTGACGCTTTTTATCTCTTCCTAAGTACACTTTAAAAATACAATTACCTTCCGCATCAAAAAAACCAATATAGTGACTTTCCAAGCCACGGAATGATTTACTAACTAATGCGATATGTTCCATTAGATCCAAACGTAAATGACCATGCAGTTCGCCCTCTCTGCCCATCAAGTTATAGTAACCGTGTGCTTGTTTACCTTTAGGAAAATTAGCTTTGGTTTCAAATATTGAACCGAAGGAGTGAACAATCGTAGTAACGCTCCCCCATTCCGGTAACTGTTCTAAAATGACTTGGGCATGTTCTCCAGCAACGCGTGTGACCATCTCTTCAGGTAGTGCAAACGTAATCGCTCCCTCATTCAAACCCAATTGCTCAGACATACTTGCTACTGGGACTGTTGCATCTTCTAACAATGCGGCGGCAACTTTTTGTTTTACTTCTGCTTCAGAACAAGTGGTGTACATGTTTATTCCTAATTACTTCTCTATATTCAATAACACTCAAAGGGCAATGAATGCTCCATTGATAAAATTTCAATACAAAACCACTCAGAATGATAACCACCAAAAATATAAACACAAATAACATTCAGTATCATTATATTTCAATTTTAGAACAATGAAGAGCTTGATTAATTGGAGAAAGGGAGTGGTATCTTTGCGAATACAGTTAACGTAATGACAGCCGCCAATGGCGGAGAAAAAGAGTTTTTGAGAGAAAGATCTTGTCGAGGAGAGGTTTGATAAAAAGGGCCACTCAAGGCCCTTTCGCATTACCGATACACAGTAAAGAGTGATAGAACGAAGCTCGCTTATGAATTAACCGCGCGAACCAGTTCAGCCAAGCCTTCCCAGTCGCCATCATCCATCAGTTTCGTTGGTACCATCCAGGTACCGCCACATGCGATCACCGACTTAAGTGAAAGGTAATCTTCTACGTTAGAAGGGCTAACACCACCCGTTGGCATAAAGTTTACTGGGTAAACCGCTGTTAGCGCTTTTAGCATGTTCACGCCACCCGATGGCTCTGCCGGGAAAAACTTAAGAGTGCGTAGGCCCATTTCCATCGCTTGCTCAACCAAGCTTGGGTTGTTCACACCCGGTACAATCGCGATATTACGCTGCTGACAGTATTTCACTGTCGTTGGGTTAAAGCCCGGGCTAACGATAAAGTCCGCACCCGCATCAATAGCAAGATCAACCTGCTCGGTCGTCAGTACTGTGCCTGCACCAATTAGCAGGTCTGGATACGCTTCGCGCATAATACGAATTGATTCTGCCGCCGCTTCGGTACGGAAAGTCACTTCGGCACATGGCAGGCCGTTTTCTACTAACACTTTCGCCAGTGGCAGTGCGTGAGCGACATCGTTAATAGCGATAACTGGGACGATTTTGATTTCTTTTAATCGTTGTTCAAGAGTTGTCATGGGTAACCTCTAAAGAATAAAGCTTAATGTTGCGACGATAATAAACGCGATACCGCCAAGTAACGTTTCCATTACCGTCCAAGTTTTTAATGTGGTTTTTTCATCCATCTCCAGCAAGCGAGAAACCAACCAGAAACCAGAGTCGTTGAAGTGTGAAAGCACTGTTGCACCACCAGCAATTGCAATCACGATAAAGCATAGATCAAGCTCGCTTAAACCAGTGGACGCAGCCACAACAGGCGAAATAAGAGCGGCAGTTGTCGTCAGTGCCACGGTTGCAGAGCCTTGGGCAACGCGCAGGCAGGTTGAGATAACAAATGCCGCAACAATAACAGGCATACCAGTATTGGTTAATACACCAGCAAGTGCATCACCAATCCCACTTGAACGCAACACACCGCCGAACATGCCGCCTGCGCCTGTCACCAGAATAACACCACAAATCGGTGCCAGTGACTCACCACACAGTTTTTCTAGCTTCGCCATACCGTAGTCTTTAGCAAATACAACAAGACAAACCGTCAGCGTGATCAGTAGCGCTACCGGGGTTTTACCCAGCATACGCAGGAACGAAACCAGTGATGAATCGCCATCAATAACTCCAGCAACCGCAAGCGTGTTAAGAACCGTGTCTAAACAGATGAGCAAAACTGGCAGGATAAGCAGCGTCATTACCGTCGCAAATTTTGGCGCTTTGCTTTCATCTGCGAACGCATCACGGTCAAAGAATGCTGTGGAAAGTGGAATCTCAAACTTCTTACCAGCATAAAGGCCAAATAAGTAAGCACCAAGATACCAAGTCGGAATCGCGACTAAAATGCCGACCACTAACAGCAGGCCAATGTTGGCACCAAGAAAGTCTGCTGCGGCAACCGGACCTGGGTGCGGGGGAACAAACGCATGCATAACGGCAAACGCACCTGCGGCTGGTAAAGCGTATTTAAGTGGTGAGCCACCGAATCGAGCCGCGACGCTCAGGATGATTGGCATCATCACAACTAAACCCGCATCGAAAAAAATTGGGAAGCCAAACATCAACGACGCCACGCCGAGTGCAAGTGGTGCACGCTTTTCACCAAAGCGGCCAATCAAAGTGTCTGCCAGTACTTTCGCACCACCAGTCACTTCTAAAATTTTACCGATCATCGCACCAAGACCAACCAGCAAAGCAACCGAAGCTAACGTGCCTCCGAAGCCACTCATCATGGTGGGTACGACCTTGTCAGTCGATACGCCCGTGGCGATTGCCGTCCCCAAACTCACCATAGTCAGGGATGCAAAAGCATGGACTTTTAATTTAATGATTAGAACGAGTAACGCTGCAATAGCAAGGCCTGCAATCGTTAGTAAGTATGTAGGATCTGGGGCTTGGGCTAGCTGCTCCATAGGTTCACCTTTAAGAATTATAGTTTGTGTTTTGGTTCACATTTATTTAAGTTACCGGTAACATGTTACCGATAACATGAATAAGATAAACCCATATTTTAAAGTGAATTCAAAAATTGAGATCACGCGCAACTTTAGTTATGAGGATAAGTTATGGCTGGTAGTAGTGTCATCGTTATGGGCGTTTGTGCGAGTGGAAAAAGTACAATCGGCGAGCAACTAGCGAAAAAGCTAGGACGAAAATTCATTGATGGTGATGATCTTCACCCACGAGCGAACATCCAGAAAATGGCATCAGGCCAGCCTCTGAACGATGACGATCGCAAGCCATGGCTAGAACGTATCCGTGATGCCGCATACAGCCTGGAAAGTAAAAACGAACACGGCGTGATCGTCTGTTCGGCTCTAAAAAAGATCTACCGCGATCAAATCCGAGAAGGCAACAACAACGTGACTTTCCTGTTTTTGGATGGCGACATGGAATTGATCCTTAATCGCATGCGTCTTCGTCAAGGCCACTTCATGAAAGAAAACATGGTGAAAAGCCAGTTTGAAACCCTTGAGCGCCCAGATAATGAACCGCAAACCCTAGTGGTAAGCATTGAAGGTGACATCAGTGGTGTTGTGGAGCGCTCTGCAGCAGAACTCTTAAAACAGCAACCGGTTGAGGAGGCATCATGACCCACTCCGTTATTCTCAATGTAACCGAACGTCTTATCGAACGAAGCCGTGAAGCTCGCGCCGAATTTTTAGCACATACTCGTCTTCAGTCGGAAGCGGGTAAAGGTCGTACCGGTTTATCCTGTGGGAACCTAGCGCATGCGGTGGCTGCGTCATGTTCTTCCGAGAAAGAAAATATTCTCAACTTTACACAGTCTAATATCGCGCTCATCAGTGCCTACAATGACATGTTGAGTGCCCACCAGCCTTACCAAGAATACCCGACGCAAATTAAACAAGTACTGGCGCAATATGGGCACACCGCTCAAGTAGCAGGCTGCGTACCCGCCATGTGCGACGGCGTGACTCAAGGTCAGCCTGGCATGGATATGTCGCTATTTTCTCGTGACTTGATTGCTCAATCGACGGCGTTATCTCTGAGTCATAATGTTTTTGACGCTACCCTGCTGCTTGGTATCTGCGACAAAATCGCACCAGGACAACTAATGGGCGCGCTCTCTTACGCTCACCTGCCAACGGCCTTTGTACCTGCTGGTTTAATGGCAACCGGCATCAGCAACGAAGAAAAAGTCGATGTACGCCAAAAATACGCGGCAGGCGAAGTAGGCAAAGAAGCGCTGCTGGACATGGAGTGCCGTGCTTATCACTCTCCTGGCACCTGCACTTTCTACGGCACCGCAAATACCAACCAACTGGTCTTTGAAGCCATGGGCCTAATGCTACCGGGCTCTGCGTTTATCCACCCGCATAGTGAACTACGTAAAGCGTTAACAGACCACGCGGCACTGAAGATAGCGTCCATGACTGCAGGCTCCAGCAATTTCCGTCCTCTGGCTGAAGTGGTAACGGAAAAGAGCCTAATCAACGGTATCATTGCGCTGCTGGCATCTGGCGGCAGTACTAACCACACCATTCATATGGTCGCCGTCGCTCGCGCAGCAGGGATCTTGCTCACCTGGCAAGACATCAGTGACTTGTCCGAAGTGGTGCCTCTTCTGGCGCGTGTTTATCCAAACGGTCCGGCGGATATGAATGCATTTCAGGCCGCTGGCGGCGTTCCAGCCTTGTTGCATCGACTGAATAAATCTGAGCTACTGCACCGCGATGTAAAACCGGTTTTCGGAGAGTTCTCTGATCAGATGACGATTCCATCTCTGAACAATGACCAGTTGGTATGGACAGCCTGTCAGCGAAGCCTGGATGGCGATGTCATCGCTGCCCCGGAAGCAGTATTCCAAAACACTGGTGGTACACGTGTTTTAGATGGCAATTTAGGTAAAGCGGTCGTGAAAGTCTCGGCAGTAACAGAAGAACAGCGCATTATCGAAGCACCTGCTGTGGTTTTCCAGTGTCAGCATGAAGTAGAAGCGGCATACAAACGAGGTGAGCTCAACAAAGACTGCATTGTCGTTGTAACGCACAACGGTCCAGCTGCGAACGGCATGCCAGAGCTGCATAAGTTGATGCCAATATTAGGTAATGTGCAAAAAATGGGCTTTAAAGTTGCGTTGGTTACCGATGGCCGTTTGTCAGGCGCATCCGGCAAAATTCCATCCGCGATCCATGTCTCACCTGAAGCGATTCGCGGTGGTGCAATAGGTTTAGTCCGTGATGGTGATGTTATTCGCGTGGATTGCCAAACGGGTGAGCTGAACAACTTAACCGACACCAGTGGACGTGAAGTCATTCAGCTTGATACTGAGTCAACCCAGAAAACATGGGGACGTGGATTTTTCGAAGTGATCCGCCACAACGTTTCCAGTGCAGATCAGGGCGCGAGCTTTATTGTTTAGGGCGTAAAAATAGACAAGCGGAGTACTGATCACTCCGCTTGTCTGTATTATTCAACAAAGTATTACACACTCTCACCCGCAGTAATGTCATAGCCCATATCGACCACTAACTCTGGCTGCTCTTCGCCTTTTAATCGCGCTATCAGCAGCTCTGCACTCTTCTTGCCAATCTCAAAACGTGGCGTATCCACACTGGTTAATTTCGGACTGATAGTCTGGCCGATGTCTAATGCGTTGTAGCCAACCACTGCCAGTTGCTCAGGGACGTTAATCCCGCGCTGCTGGGCGCTGAGGATGGTACCAATCGCGATATCATCGTTGGTACAGAACACACCATCAAGTTCAGGGTAAGTCTCCAATGCACGCTCAAGTAACTCATGCGCAAGAGAGAAGCTGGAGTGTTCGCCGGTTAATACGTGTTTCGCTTCTAAGCCTGCTTCCGACATCGCACGGCCATAGCCTTGCATACGTAGCTTAGTTCGCGTATCTAAACGGGCACCAAAGTAGACAATGGTACGCTTGCCAGAATCCAACATACGTTTTACTGCACTATACGATGCATCTTCGTGGTCCAAACCAACCGCCATATCAATGGGTTGTTCCGGCAATTCCATGGTCTCTACCACCGGTACACCGGCATTTTTGATCATCTGCAATGTACGTGGGGTATGGTTGCTTTCCGTTAAGATCAACCCATCAACTTGATAAGAGAGTAATGAGGCGATCTTGCGCTCTTCTTCTTCTACATCATAGCTAAAGTGGGCCAAAAGCGTCTCATAGCCATTCGCTTTGGTGACCATCTCAATGCCCTGCACAAAAGAAGCAAAAATTTGGTTAGACAGCGAAGGAAGCAAAATACCGATCGCTTTACTGGAGGATTTGGACAACATCGCCGGAGCGCGGTTTTCTATATAACCCAGCTTTTCTATCGCAGCGGCGATTTTAACCCGAGTCTTTTCAGCAACGGATTCCGGATTACGCATGTAACGCGAAACCGTCATCTTTGTTACGCCAACCTGGTCAGCAACATCCTGTAATGTCGCACGTGTTTTCTTATTCTTTTGAGTCATAAATATGTGAATTATCAGCAATGTTACTAGTAACATTATGACGAATACATTGCATAGCGGCAAGTAAACTAAGAGAGTTCCTCATACCGTTCACAAAATCATGCGCTTAGGAGCTCTTTCAACGCAGATCGAGAAGCTTCAGTAAGCTAAACATCACGCAACAAAGCAGAATTCTTTCATGCAAATAAGCCCCGAATGACCGGGGCTTTTTCTTTAGTACTCGAAATCACTTCACACACATCACATTCAGCAACGAAGTGCCGGTTAATTGATTGGGTTCGCGATCGGTAAACAAACCTTTCTTGCCTTTACCCCAATACGGGAGTTGCAGTGGCCAGTTATTCTTTTCCATCACTCCGGAAGATCTCAAGGTCTTGAACTCGTCCGAGCCTGACAACGACATCCCCAATTGCTGGCAAATCTGTGTTGCGCTTTTATAGTTGAGTCGGTTCCATGGTTTGCCATATTCCATGTAGAACTGGTTATTATTCTCTATCAGATATGGCACGACATAAGTTTTGCCCTGAAGTGCTGTTTTTAAGCGAACAACAATGCCATCTTGATTGGAGATTCTCTTTTCTTGCTGAGCTTTAGCGACGGGTTTCGCGTCTACGTGTTTAGCTGCGACAGACTGTGGTTGAGAAGCCGTAGTTGAACGTTTAAATGCATCGGTGTTAGGTCGCACATTCGGAGCCGTTGGTGTTGTCCCAACCACTGCCTTCTTGACTGCTTTGGGTTGTTTCGAAGCTGAGGACCCACCTTTGCCAACCACACGAATAAACGCTTCTCTATAGTTCGGTAAAGTTTTCACTCCACGTAAATCAGCCGTGGCTTTCGCGGGATCGGTATACGGACCAATCAGACATCGATAGCCGTTAGGTTCAGATTTCATCCAAACATCCGTGGTAATTTGATTATAGAGGGGCTTGGATTTGGCCAGTGACATCGGCTTAGGCAGCAAACCACATTGAATCCAGTAAAAGTCACTGCCACCCTGCGGCACTTTCTTTCCCCATACTCCGGTTCCGATAGGGCAAGTTTGCTCAAGCCTTGGTAACTCTTTGGCGCTGGCCTGAGTCGCCTGACAAAGAAATTCTTCAGCCAACACGGCTGGAGAAAACTGGGCGCAACCCAAGACTAAACCTAGGCTGAGGCTTAATTGGATATGTCGAGATGAGTGTTGTGCCTTCTTCAATTCCATACGCTTCATTCTAAACTAGTGGGTAAGGTCATTGTGGCGGAAGACCGCCAAAAATCGGTGAACAAGGAATAACTAGCAAAAAAAGAGCCGGAAATTCATCCGGCTCTTAGTTTAGGAAGGAATTAAGCGATTTAACAACACTTAATGTTTAGATTCTTAACCTTTATACAGTTTCGGGTTAAATACATCACGTAACCAGTCACCCAATAGGTTGATTACCAGTACCAATGTCACCAACACAATGCCAGGGAAAGCAGTAATCCACCAAGCACCTGAGAAGATGTAGTTAAAGCCGATGCTAATCAGCGCACCCAAAGACGGCTGATCCACTGGCAGACCTAAGCCAAGGAATGACAGCGCCGCTTCCGACATGATCGCGTTTGCGACCTGAACTGTCGAGATAACCAAGATTGGTGACAAACAGTTAGGCAGAATATGACGGAACATAATACGTGGTGCTTTAAAGCCCATTACTCGTGCTGCTTCTACGTACTCTTTCTTCTTCTCAGCCAGAACCGATGCACGAATAGTACGTGCGTACTGCGGCCATTCTGCCACACCGATGATCACCACCAGCATTACCACTGCATATTGGCTATAGAAGTCACTACCAAAGCTGGCTTTGAAAATCGCCGAAACGATGATAGCCACCATCATGGTTGAGAACGAAAGCTGAACATCTGCAAAACGCATTAGGAAGCTGTCGATACGGCCGCCGAAGTAACCTGCTGACAAACCAATGATGATCCCCAAAATCAGCTGCAGACCCACTGCCAGAAAACCGATGGTCAAAGATAAGCGAGAGCCGTAAAGAATCGTCGATAAAATGTCACGACCTTGCTCATCGGTACCCAAAACAAAGCGCTCATCGCCGTCTTCCATCCATGAAGGAGGAAGTTCCGAGTCCATAATGTCGATAGACGTTAAGTCATACGGATCAGTTGGTGCCAGAATAGGCGCAGCAAGTGCCAGCACCAAAAAGACCATGAATACCGTAAAACTCGCCATCGCAACTTTGTCGCGCTTAAAGTAATACAAAAAGTCCGAGTTTTTAAAGCGCTCCCATGCAGAAGGAGCTGCCGCTGCATTTGATTGGCTCATGATTAAGCTCCTTTTCCAGTTAGGTTCACAGTTGGGTTGATGATGCCGTACAGCAAGTCAACGATGGTATTGGTTACCACGAAGATCAGACCAACAAAGATAACGTAGGCAGTGATTAGCGGTGTATCTACACGGTTAATCGCCTCTAGGAAAAGGAAACCCGTACCCGGCCATTGGAATACAGTTTCGGTTAGGATGGTGTATGCCACCATAGTACCAATTTGCACACCACCCACTGTCAGTACTGGCAGCATGGTATTTTTCAGTGCATGTTGGTAATAGATTTTTTGTAAGTTCAAACCTTTCGCTTTTGCGAACTTAATGTACTCAGAGCTCAATACTTCCAGCATTTCTGAACGAACCAGACGAATGAACAGCGGCAACATGATAGAAGCCAGCGCAATACATGGCAGGATCAGGTGCTTGATACCATCAATGGTAAAGAAGCCAGATTCCCAACCAAGAAGGTTCGATGTTTCACCCCGCCCGTAGGAAGGCAGCCATCCGAGCTCAATGGAGAAGACGTACATCAGCATGATTGCGGTCAGGAAAACCGGAATCGAAATGCCGACACTACTCATCGCCATAACAAATTTGGTAAAGATACTTTTTGGGTGAATCGCGGAGTACACCCCAAGTGGTATGGAGAAAGCAATAATAATGAGCGTCGCGCCAAACACGAGCTCTAGCGTCGCCACCAGCTTGTCAAGAATGACATCAACCGCTGGGCGCTTGAAAAAGTATGAAGTACCTAAATCACCTTGCAGTGCATTACCAACAAAGCGAGTGTACTTTGTGATAAAGGGATCGTTCAGGCCCAGTTCATCACGCAGCGCTTGACGCTCCGACTCCGAAACCGATTGACCTACAAGCTCACGCAGCGGGTCACCCAGGTTGTCCTGAATGGCAAACGCCACCAAACTGATCACAAACATCACTATCAGTGCCTGAAACAGGCGCTTGACCAGAAACGAAAACATTCCTTGCCCCTTAACTATCCATAGATCTCTAAATTTAGAGAGAAAATTCAGTCTTTAAAACGGGCTCAGTCCGACTGAAATAAAACTGAGCCTGGTATTGAGCCCCACAATAATTCACTTGTTATGGGGCTCATTCAGGAGGAAATGAATTCCCTCCTAATCACTACTCAATGTGATTATTCAACCACTAGGTCGCCAAAGTAAGGCATAACCATTGGGTTCACGATGTCTGCTGCTTTCACGTTAGACTTCGCGCCCCACGCTTCACTTTGCCAGTGTAGCGGTACGAATGCTGCGTCGTTGTATAGCGTTGCTTCTACACCTTGTAGCATTTCTGCACGTTTCGCTGGGTCTGTTTCAACGTTAGCTGCTTCTACTACTTTGTCCATTTCTGGGTTTGAGTAGTGACCACAGTTGTACTGACCACGGCCTGTCTCTTCGTTGCGAGTCATGGTTAGGAATTCGTTGAAGTTTGCAGAATCTTCAGTATCTGAGTGCCAACCGATCATCAGCATGTCAGCAGAACATAAATCAAACTCAGGCCAGTATTGCGCTTTAGGCATTGTCTTCAGATCAACCTTGATACCGATCTTAGACAGCATAGCCGCCGCTGCTTGTGCAACTTTTGCATCGTTCACGTAACGGTTGTTTGGCGCAATCATGGTTAGTGTCAAGCCGTCTTCGTAGCCCGCTTCTTTCATCAGCTCTTTTGCTTTCTTCAGATCGTAGCGAGGAACTAACTTGTCGTTATGACCAACGTAACCTGCTGGGCTTTGCTGACCAGCTGCCGTTGCGAAGCCTTTCATGATTTTCTTCACGATGCCTTCGTTGTTGATGGCATGCACAATCGCCTGACGAACGCGAACGTCTTTCAACGCTTCGTTACTGTTTTGGTTCATTTGTAGCGTGATGATACGAGTACCAGGCAGTGTTACCAGATCGATACCTTCAGCATCTTTCACACGTTGGTGATCGTTTGGCGCAACTGGGTGAATCATATCTACGCCGCCAGAAAGTAGCGCTGCTACACGAGTCGCATCTTCTTTGATCGGTACTAGCGTTAGCTTATCAACGTTACCTTTTGACTCTTTGTCCCAGTAGTCTTTGAAGCGTTCAAATTCTACTTTTACGCCCTGCTCACGTGATGTCACGATGAATGGACCAGTACCAGAAACGTGAGTTGATGCAAATGAGTTACCGTGCTTCACTAGCTCAGATTTGTCTTTGCCGTCTTCAGTCTTACCAGTGTAGAACTTGCTGTCCATTGGGAAGATGTACGTTGCAGTTTGTAGAACAAGTGGGTATGGACCTTTAGTCACAAGATCAACCGTATTGTCATCAACTTTAACGATTTTTTCGTATGGGTCGAAGATAGCTTTAAAGTCTGGAGAGTTTTGCAGACGTTCGAATGTCCATACAACGTCATCTGCAGTCATAGTGTTACCAGAGTGGAATTTCACACCTTCACGTAGTTTGAAGCGCACTGTCGTATCGTTAATACGCTCCCAGCTTTCTGCTAGGCGAGGTTCAAAATCCATTTCCTGAGTGAAACGAACTAGTGGGTCAAATACCATGTGTGACATTTGCAGTGTACCACCAGATAGCTGCTCGTGCGGGTCAAGCGATACAGGGTCAGCAGCGTAGCCAACTTTAATGTCTGCTGCCAACGAGTTAAAACTTAGTCCCGCAGCGATTAGCGCCACTGCTAATTTGCTTTTCATGGTTTTCATTTGCATAACTCCTTCATGCTGGGATCAAAGTCCCTTGTTGTGTTTGCGTCTGTTTTTATTTCAAGATCAGCCAAGCAAAAAACTTGGTTTATGCCGATTTAATCTCTTCTCTTAGCCCGGTAAATTCTGGCATCAGAGAAATCAGTTTCTTACTGTATTCATGCTGAGGATCGGTAAACAACTGCTCAGTTGGTGCCACTTCAAGTAGAGTACCCATCTGCATTACACCGACTCGGTCGCACATCTGACGAATTACCGGTAAGTCGTGACTGATAAACAACATAGTCAAGTTCAGCTCACTTTGCAGATCTTTCAGCAAGTTAAGGATCTGTGCCTGTACCGAAACATCCAACGCTGATGTTGGTTCGTCACAGATCAAAAGACGAGGTCTGGTTGCCAGTGCACGGGCAATAGAAATACGCTGACGCTGACCACCTGAGAATTCGTGTGGATATTTAAGACCAGCCATACGACCCAAACCAACGTGATCAAGCAAGTCATTCACGATTTGGCGTGTTTCTGACTCGTTTTTAGTTAGCTTATGGAAACGAATAGGCTCGGCAATGATATCCGCCACCTTCATACGAGGGTTCATCGAAGTATAAGGGTTCTGGAACACCATCTGCATTTGACGACGAACTGGGCGACGCTCTTTTTCTGACTTCATTGCAGTCAGATCCAGGCCTTCAAATTTTACCTGACCAGAGTTTGGTTCATACAAGCCTGCGATCACACGTGCGATTGTCGACTTACCAGAGCCAGATTCACCCACCAGACCAAAAGTTTCACCTTCATGGACTTCAAAGCTGACATTATTCGACGCTTGTACGTACTCACGACGGCTTTCAAACAGAGAGTCTTTGGTTACGAATCTTAGGTTTACGTTTTTCACGTCCAACAACGGACCAGTGTACTCACGTTGATCCTGACTTTGTCCTAACCAGTGACTCTTAATGTCTAGCGACTTCATTTCTGTCGCTTCTTCGATGTAACTTACCAGAGGGAAGCGATCGAGCTTTCTGTCTGAGCGAGGAACCGCTGAGATCAAGCTGCGAGTATATGGATGATCAGGGTTGCCCAGCACTTTTGCAGTTGGGCCAAATTCAACCAGATCACCACGATACATAACTGCCACACGGTCAGTAACGTTCGAAACCACACCCATATCGTGCGTCACCAACATACAACCTACGTTGTTTTTGATGCACAACTCACGAATCAGGCTCAGGATTTGGTCTTGGATGGAAACGTCCAATGCCGTCGTTGGCTCATCGGCAATGATCAGATCAGGTTCACCTGCTAGCGCGATGGCAATAACCACACGCTGACGCATACCACCTGAGAATTGGTGAGGATATTGTTTGAGACGGTTTTCCGGTTGAGGGATGCCCACTTGCTGCATCAGAGAAAGCGCACGTTGATAAGCCTCTTCATCCGACACTTTCATGTTGGCATGAATGGTTTCTTTAAGCTGCTGCTCAACCGTAAACAAAGGGTTAAGTGAGGTCATTGGGTCTTGGAAAATAAAGCCTATCTTCGAACCACGAACCTTACGCATCGCTTCCGGAGATAAACCGGAAATCTTTTCTCCATCCAGAAATACGTCGCCACTGGCAACGCGACCCGGAGGACTAAGCAAATCAATAACAGCGTTACCAACGGTGGATTTACCCGCACCTGATTCGCCGACAACACCCACAATCTCACCACGTTCAATTTGGAACGAAAGAGATTTCACGGCTGCGTGAACACCGTGTCGGGATGGATACTCAATACGAAGGTTTTTCACTTCTAATAGTGACATTTCAGACCTCTACTACCTTGTCTGTGTGGTATTGAATCTCGCCCACCTAGGGCGCTATTCATCACCTGAATGAATCCGTTCAAATTCAGAATAATGCTCTGAAATTTTAATGCGGACACAATTTGGCAAAAATCACACAAAAAAGCAACAATTAAAGTATATTCCGCCATGAAAATGTTAATTAAACGCATATCTGGCGAATAAAAATGCATTAACAAGTATTTAACCATTTTCATATCAACCTATTTTTGTGCGCTATGCACCAATAAAAGCAGAAAAATGCTCTAAATTTAGGCAGAAAACCAACATTACAAATAGCCACATTATTCACAGGTCATTGTTAACATTTAGCAAACAATATCTGGCATGAAATCGATCTCTTAGGCATAAAATTTCATCTAAAAATAGTAGAGAGAAATAAAAAACCAAGTATCAATAACAATAGGCTGAAGTAAAACGTGAGCGGTCCTGCAAAAAAGATTAATATTCTATTTTAGGTCAGTTATTCGAATTTGGTGGCCAAACGTACAATGGATGGCACTAAAATCGTCCACTCGGTTTGAATCGATTGATAGCAGCCGGCTCTGCCATACTTTGGTTTTAAGGCTTTACGATACTATCGAGCATGAGATAATAGATTAAATAGAAGCCCCAGTAGCAAAGTTGTAAATGATAGGAGCCCCTGTGCTTAAAGCGATTTTTTTTGATATGGACGAGACTTTATGTGGCACATCTCAAGCCGATAAAGTGGCAGGGCAAGAATTTGCAAATTGGATGAAAGAAACCTATCCACAGCTCGCGGATTCTAATGCCTTCTTACAACGCTACTTACAAGGCGTGTATAAAAAGCTCAATGCAGAGTTCCCTCAGCTTGTAGCCTTGCTACCGGATGAAAATGCATTCCGTTGTGGTTTGATAAAAACCATCCTCGCAGAACAAGGTATCGAAATAAGCGCAGAGCAAGCTCAACAGGCGCAAAGTTTTTTTGACTCTGCACGCATGAATGCATTCTCCTTTCTACCAGGAGTAAAGGAAATGCTGGTTGAACTACGTCAACACTACACTCTCGTTGTGATTACTAACGGTCCGATCTTCTCTCAACATCCAAAACTGGCGGCAACAGAGATGAGTGAATGGGTCGATCATATTATTGTTGGTGGTGAAGAACCTGAAGAAAAACCTGCGGCAAGCATCTTCCATAAGGCTCTTAAGCTAGCAGACGTTAAACCAGAAGAAGCGCTTCATATCGGTGACTCTTTAGCAGCAGATATTGCGGGCGCTAACGATATGGATATTCTCAGCGTTTGGGTGAATCCAAAAGGTACCGATAATCAGACGGATATTGAGCCTGACTACGAAGTAAAAGACACCGTAGAGCTAAAAGAAATCCTCAAAACGCTCGCTCAGTAGAATGGATTGAATGGTAAAAACACAAAACCCCAGCCACTGTGCTGGGGTTTGTTTTATCGGCTGAGAAAGCTTTTGGGTTACTGGTGGTCAAAAGCTCTTTGACCTGACAGTTAAGACTTTTTGAATGATGGTCGGTGAAGAGGGATTCGATCGGACTGGCGATCCAGCCTCCGGTCCTTTGCAATCAATGACTAAACTCAGAATGCAAAAAAGCCTCGATATTTCTATCGAGGCTTTCTAATAGTGGTCGGTGAAGAGGGATTCGAACCCCCGACCCTCTGGTCCCAAACCAGATGCGCTACCAAGCTGCGCTATTCACCGAGCATGTATTCTTTAGAGAAAGAATGGGGTGGCTAACGAGACTTGAACTCGCGACAACCGGAATCACAATCCGGGGCTCTACCGACTGAGCTATAGCCACCATCAAATTGTCATGTTTACCGCTTACTGTAAGCCATAAACTTTAATAGTGGTCGGTGAAGAGGGATTCGAACCCCCGACCCTCTGGTCCCAAACCAGATGCGCTACCAAGCTGCGCTATTCACCGACTTATGTTTTATCTCGACTCTAAATCAAGACAGGAAGCAATGCTACCTTGTTCTTCCTAAAAAAGAAAGAATGGGGTGGCTAACGAGACTTGAACTCGCGACAACCGGAATCACAATCCGGGGCTCTACCAACTGAGCTATAGCCACCACTGAGTTTTACCGACTTATCCTCCGGGGTAATGGTACGCCCGAAAGGATTCGAACCTTCGACCTTTGGCTCCGGAGGCCAACGCTCTATCCAACTGAGCTACGGGCGCATGCCCTATCGGCGGAGTGGAATAATACGGATATCACACTATGCCGTCTAGTACTTTTTTTACTTTTTTTATCGTTTGGTCTCTTTTTCGACAGTTATATGCCTTTAAAGAGAATTTTTGATGTGATTCACGCCCTGTCATCGATAACTTGTTGTTTAATGCAACAAGCTATCGGGATATAATCACTCATTATTTACATTGATTTAACAGCTGCAACCAAGTTGTCTAATCATTCTATGCCATTGAAGTGGTTTTATCGGGCTTCTTTAATCGGTATCAATACTCTAACTATATAAATAGGTAAGTCACTTACCTCGGGAATGTGAAGTGGGTTTAATGGATATGTCTCGACAAATGATTAGCGTTTTGTTCGCTGCCTTAACGTTTTCTACGGCAGCTTTAGCTTCTGACATCAGCCAAAGTGAATACGATGCGATCGCAGAACGCATCAAACCTGTCGGCGATGTTTATCTAGCAGGCTCTGAGCCTGTAAAAGCAGAACCAACCGGTCCTCGTGATGGCGCAACAGTTTACGGTACTTTTTGTATTGCTTGTCACGCATCTGGTGTAAACGGTGCTCCAAAGATTGGCAATGCTGACGAATGGGCGCCTCGTATCGCTCAAGGTAAAGATGTACTGATCAAACATGCACTTGAAGGCTTCAACGCGATGCCAGCTAAAGGTACGTGTATGGACTGTTCTGACGACGAGATCACAGCCGCTATCGATCATATGATTGCAGGTCTGTAATTCGTCTTGAATCAAAGCTTTAAAAGAGAAAGGCTTGCCACTTGGCAAGCCTTTTTATTTGCTGTTTGATGATTTGGATGATGCTACTTCTTAAACATCGAGCGTAAGTTGGCAATGTGAGCCTGGCCTTTTGCCATTCTCTCCTCTTGCGAAACGGGCTTTTTGTTGACTTCCCATTCCACATCATCGAAAGGCAATTCATCAAGAAAGCGGCTTTGCGTCGGCTTGATTAACTCACCATACTGACGGCGCTCTTTACACATCGTAAAAGTCAGCTCTCTTTGGGCACGAGTAATCCCCACGTACATCAGGCGACGTTCTTCTTCTACGTTGTCTTCATCAATGCTGGTTTGATGTGGCAAAATGCCTTCTTCTGAACCAATCAGATAAACGTACGGGAATTCCAGACCCTTTGACGCATGCAGTGTCATCAATTGTACCGCATCGCTGTCTTCGTCCTCTTCCCCGCGCTCCATCATGTCACGCAAGGTTAAACGCTGAACCACCTCTTTTAATGTTTTCTCTTCCTGATCGTAATTATCGCCTTCTAAATCAGCCACAATCCAGGAATAGAGATCTGACACGTTCTTCATGCGCATCTCAGCCGCTTTCGGGCTCGCGGAGGTTTCGTATAACCAGTCTTCGTAATTGATGTCACGAACCAGTGAACGGACCGCAGCCACGGTATCGCCTCTTTCCGCCTGATCAGCAATAGCGACTAACCACTGAGTGAAGCGGCGTAAATTCTCCAGACCACGCCCTGTTAAATGCTGTTCGAGCCCCATTTCAAAGCTGGCTTCAAACAGGCTTTTGCCACGCATATTGGCGTAACTGCCCAGTTTTTCTAGTGTAACCGGTCCAATTTCACGTCGGGGCGTGTTTACGATGCGTAGAAAGGCATTGTCATCGTCCGGGTTCACCAGAACTCGAAGATACGCCATGATGTCTTTGATCTCTGAACGAGCAAAGAAAGAGGTACCACCCGAAATTTTGTATGGTACGCGGTTTTGCATCAGCGACTTTTCTATTAAGCGTGATTGATGGTTACCACGATACAAAATCGAGTAGTCTCGGTATTCGGTGCGATTGAGGAACTTGTGTGCGATCAGCTCACCCGTAACACGCTCCGCTTCATGCTCTTCATTTTTTGCCAGCAATACTTTGAGTTTTTCACCGTCAGGGATCTCAGAGAATAGCGTCTTCTCATACACGTGCGGGTTGTTAGCAATGAGAATATTGGCAGCACGAAGAATACGACTGGTAGAGCGATAGTTTTGCTCTAGTTTAATCAGGCGCAAGTTCGGGTAGTCTTCACCCAATAGCACCAGGTTCTGAGGCTTCGCACCACGCCATGAGTAGATAGACTGATCGTCATCCCCTACTACGGTTAGGCGGCCCCGCTCACCGACAATGTGTTTTACCAGCTCGTATTGGCTGGTATTGGTATCTTGATATTCATCCACCAGTAGGTAGCGGATGCGGCTCTGCCAACGCTGACGTACGTCTTCATTAGTACGTAACAACAGTACTGGCATCAGAATCAAATCATCAAAATCGAGTGCGTTGTACGCTTTCATCTGCTTCTGGTACATGTCGAAGCAGAAGGCAAACAACTGTTGTTGCTCACCTTTCGCCTGAGCTTTCACCTGCTCTGGCGTTAACATGTCGTTCTTCCAGTTAGAGATTGAACTCATCAGCTGACGCAGCAGATCTTTATCGCCGTCGAGCTGCTTTTCCGTTAGCTCTTTGAGTAATGCGAGCTGGTCTTGATCATCAAACAAGGAGAAGCCAGCTTTTAAACCAAGCTGCTTGTACTCGCGCTTAATAATGTTCAAGCCCAAGGTGTGGAAGGTCGACACCATCAAGCCTTTAGATTCCGCTTTACCTAATGTCTGACCCACCCGCTCTTTCATTTCTCGTGCGGCTTTATTGGTAAAGGTTACCGCTGCAATATTTCGCGCTTTGTAGCCACATTGCTGAACCAAATAAGCAATTTTATTGGTGATAACACGAGTTTTACCCGAGCCAGCACCTGCCAGCACCAAACACGGACCAGATACGTACTTTACGGCTTCATCTTGACTAGGGTTCAGCTTCATAGAATTTCTCAGCGGGCAATAAACGTGGCGCCTATGATAATAGTGAGTATGAACGATTACCACGTTTATCAGCCCTCAGTTTGTCAGTGTTTGCTAACTCCATTTATAGCAAAGTAAAAATTTAATTATTTTTTATTGCACACTCGTATAGCTTTAGATCTATAATGAATGAACGTTCATTCACTAGAAGTGGAACTATGTCGAGTAATACAACTTTAGATAAAAAAGCTCAGATTCTTTGTGCGGCGGAAAAACTGATTGCTGAGCTGGGTTTTCAGGGATTTTCGATGCAAAAGCTAGCCAAAGAAGCGGGTGTGGCGGCTGGCACTATCTATCGTTACTTTTCCGATAAGAACCACCTTTTAGACGAAGTTAGATTAAACGTCGCAAAGCGCATTGCAATAGAAGTGCAAGCGGGCGTAAGCGACGATATGCCTTTAAAAGAACGTTATACAAAAATGTGGCTTAACATTTGGTGTTTAGCTGGCTCAAATGTGGACACATTGAACAATAGAGTTCAATATCAATCCCTGCCCTATGCAAGCAATAGAGTAACGCTGGAACTTGAGCGTAAAATGTTTGATCAGGTAGACCGACTATTTGACCAAGGTAAAGAGCAAGGAGTGTTTAAGCCACTCGACAATATGATCCTTTCGGGACTGAGTTTCGAGGCGACCGTTGCACTCGCCCGACATCATGCCCTGGGGTTTTATCAACTGGACGAAGCAGCCATAGAAGCTGCCATTGAAGCCAGTTGGGACGCAATCATTCAACACTAATTGGAGTTCTGACCAGAATGAAAAAGTGGACTTTTTTTATGTTACTTATCGCAATCTTGCTGTTCGGCAGTGTGATAGGTTTCAACTTATTCAAGCAACAGAAGATTGCCGAATACATGGCGAATCGCCCGGAACCTGAATTTCCCGTAACCGTAACTGACGTACAGTCAGTTGATTGGGTACCGGTGATTGAGGCAATTGGCTTTATCGAGCCTAACCAAGGGGTAACGGTAGCGAACGAGACAAGTGGCGTCATTGACCAAATCGCTTTTGAATCTGGCACTCAAGTGAAAGAAGGCCAGGATTTGGTACTTCTTGATTCAGCTGTTGAGAAAGCCAACCTGAAAAGTGCACAAGCGAAGCTTCCAGCTGCTGAAGCAAAATACAAGCGTTACCAAGGCCTGTACAAAAAAGGGTCGATTTCTAAAGAGTCTTATGATGAAGCAGAAGCGAATTATTTTTCTCTTAGCGCTGACATCGAGAGCTTGAAAGCGGCGATCGACCGTCGTGAAATCAAAGCACCGTTTTCAGGCGTGGTTGGTATCCGTAATGTTTACCTAGGTCAGTACCTGCAAGCGGGTACCGATATCGTGCGTCTTGAAGATACCAGCGTTATGCGTCTACGTTTCACCGTGCCGCAGACCGATATTTCTCGTATCCACATTAGCCAAGCTGTCGATATTTTTGTCGATGCGTACCCAGAAATCGCCTTCAAAGGTTCAATTACAGCCATTGAGCCAGCGGTTAATGTACAGAGTGGTCTGATCCAGGTACAAGCAGATATTCCAAATAACGACGGAAAACTACGTAGTGGTATGTTCGCTCGAGCGAATATCATCCTGCCTAAACTTGAAAACCAGGTGACTCTGCCACAAACCGCGATTACTTACACACTTTACGGTGACAGCATTTACATCGTATCTGAAGAAGATGGCGAAAAGCGTGTAACACAGCAAGTGGTTAAAGTGGGTGAGCGTACAAAAGACATCGTACACATTCTTGAAGGCGTTAAGCCAGGTGATGTAGTAGTGACCTCAGGTCAGATTCGTCTGAGTAACCACGCTAAAGTCCGTGTCGTAGAAAGCGATGCAACGACTCCACCAACTGAAACACCAATGCTGTAATCGGAGGCTTCATGCGCTTTACTGATGTTTTTATTAAACGTCCAGTTTTAGCGGTATCAATCAGCTTTTTGATCGCATTGCTTGGTCTGCAAGCAATCTTCAAAATGCAGGTTCGTGAATACCCTGAAATGACGAATACGGAAGTAACGGTTTCGACCAGTTACTACGGTGCCAGTGCCGACCTAATCCAGGGCTTTATTACTCAGCCATTGGAACAAGCGGTCGCACAGGCTGATAATATCGATTATATGACTTCTCAATCGGTGCTGGGTAAATCCACCATCACCGTGAAAATGAAGTTGAACACTGACCCGAATGCGGCACTCTCGGACATTCTGGCAAAAACCAATTCTGTTCGCTCGCAACTACCGAAAGAAGCCGAAGACCCTACCGTTACTATGTCGACTGGCTCGACAACAGCGGTACTGTATATCGGTTTTACCAGTGATGAGTTGTCTTCAAGTCAGATCACCGACTACCTTGAGCGTGTAATCAACCCACAGTTGTTTACCGTTAACGGTGTGTCGAAAGTCGACCTATACGGTGGTATGAAATACGCGCTACGTGTTTGGCTAGACCCTGCAAAAATGGCAGCGTTTAACTTAACCGCGACTGACGTGATGGGTGTGTTAAGTGCCAACAACTATCAGTCTGCTACGGGTCAGGCTATCGGTGAATTTGTACTTTATAACGGCAGTGCAGACACACAGGTATCCAATGTTGATGAGTTGAAGAACCTTGTTGTTAGCAATGACGATGGCAATGTCACTCGCTTAAGCGATATTGCTAAAGTGACTCTAGAAAAGAGCCACGACTCATATCGAGCGAGTGCAAATGGTCAGGAGGCGGTTGTTGCCGCAATTAATGCTGCGCCAAGTGCCAACCCAATCAATATCGCAGCAGACGTACTTGATCTATTACCTCAGCTAGAGCGCAATTTGCCTAGTACGATCAAGATGAATGTTCTTTATGATTCGACTATCGCAATTAACGAATCCATTAACGAAGTAATCAAAACCATCGCTGAAGCTGCAGTGATCGTACTGATTGTTATCACTATATTCCTTGGTTCATTCCGTGCCGTAGTGATCCCTATTGTAACTATCCCACTCTCTTTGATCGGTGTGGCGATGGTAATGCAATCCATGGGTTTCTCGTGGAACCTGATGACCCTACTGGCAATGGTTCTCGCCATTGGTCTGGTGGTAGATGATGCGATCGTTGTACTGGAAAACGTTGACCGACATATCAAGCTTGGTGAATCACCATTCCGAGCGGCCATTATCGGTACGCGCGAAATTGCGGTTCCAGTTATCGCGATGACACTAACGTTGGGTGCTGTATACGCGCCGATCGCGTTGATGGGTGGTATCACGGGCTCGCTATTTAAAGAGTTCGCGTTAACCCTGGCGGGTGCGGTATTTGTATCAGGTATCGTGGCACTGACTCTATCACCAATGATGTGTTCAAAAATGCTGAAAGCTCATCAGGCACCAAGCAAGTTTGAACAGAAAGTGCATAGCGTGTTAGAGCGCATGACCAGCCGATACGCCAAAATGTTGGGTGCTGTCATGCAACACCGTCCAGTTGTAATTGGTTTTGCACTGATTGTATTTGCCAGCTTACCGATGCTGTTCAAGTTCATCCCAAGTGAACTGGCTCCGTCTGAAGATAAAGGCGTGGTTGTATTGATGGGTACTGCTCCATCTAATTCGAACTTAGACTTTATCCAGAACACCATGAACCAGGTAAACAACATTCTGTCTGAACAGCCAGAAGTTCAGTTTGCACAGGTTTTCTCAGGTGTACCAAACTCTCACCAAGCGTTCGGTATAGCCTCTATGGTGCCTTGGAGTGAGCGTGAAGCAAGCCAGGCAGACGTAACGGGCCGTGTAGGCGGATTGGTTGCAGACGTACCGGGAATGGCGGTAACGGCGTTCCAAATGCCTGAGTTGCCAGGTGCGGGTAGTGGTCTTCCAATTCAGTTTGTTCTGACCACACCAAACGCATTTGAGAGTTTATTCTCTATCGCGACAGACGTATTAACGGAAGTCAAATCTAGCCCAATGTTCGTTTATTCGGATCTTGATCTGAACTACGACTCGGCGACGATGAAAATCAACATCGACAAAGACAAAGCGGGCGCATACGGCGTAACCATGCAAGACATCGGTGTGACACTGAGCACCATGATGGCAGATGGCTACGTAAACCGTATCGACCTTAATGGCCGCTCTTACGAAGTTATTCCTCAGGTAGAGCGTAAGTGGCGTCTAAACCCAGAGTCGATGAACAACTACTACGTACGTGCAGCTGACGGTAACGCGGTTCCACTGAGTAACCTAGTGACGATTGACGTGATTGCAGAGCCACGCTCACTGCCTCACTTCAACCAGCTGAACTCAGCAACGGTAGGTGCAGTACCAGCTCCGGGCACGGCAATGGGCGATGCGATTAACTGGTTTGAGAACATCGCTGAAACGAAACTGCCAAGCGGCTACAACCATGACTACATGGGTGAAGCTCGTCAGTTTGTGACTGAAGGTAGTGCGTTATACGCGACATTTGGTTTAGCACTAGCAATCATCTTCTTGGTTCTGGCGATTCAGTTTGAATCTGTGAAAGATCCACTGGTTATCATGGTGTCTGTGCCATTGGCAATTTGTGGCGCGTTGATTGCGCTTGCCTGGGGCGCTGCATCGATGAACATTTACTCTCAGGTTGGTTTGATTACTCTGGTTGGTCTTATCACCAAGCACGGTATCCTGATCTGTGAAGTGGCGAAAGAAGAGCAGCTGCACAACAAACTGGGTAAAACAGAAGCTGTAATGGAAGCGGCGAAAGTTCGTCTACGTCCTATTCTGATGACAACTGCAGCGATGATCGCGGGTCTTATCCCACTGATGTACGCGACTGGTGCAGGTGCGGCTCAGCGCTTTAGTATCGGTATCGTAATCGTTGCTGGTCTGGCGATTGGTACTCTGTTTACCCTATTCGTACTGCCTGTTATTTACAGCTACTTAGCTGAAAAACACAAGCCACTTCCGGTGTTTGTTGAAGACAAAGATCTGGAAAAGTTGGCCCGTATTGATGAAGCAAAAGCGGCACAACGAGGATTAGCGGACAACCACTAATTCCCTGCCAAGCTAAAAAGGTCACTTCGGTGGCCTTTTTTATTGCCTTGCGTTTGCCGTACCTATCTCGATTTTTTGCATTCTTACTAGCGACTTTCCCGTATCAATTACTTAAAATGAGCTCAAATCAAAAGGAGTTTTAACCACTATGTTTGATCCAAAGAAACTAGAGCAAATCGCTAAGCAGATTCATGACTCTATGCCAGCACCAGTGAAAGAGCTAGGTGCAGATGTTGATCAGAAAGTTCGCCAAGTGATTCAAGGTCAGCTTAACAAGCTTGATGTTGTTAGCCGTGAAGAGTTTGATGTTCAGACTCAGGTTCTGCTTCGTACTCGTCAGAAACTAACTGAGATGGAAGCAAAACTGGCAGAACTTGAAGCGAAACTGGCAGACAAATAAGCATCGTCTTCCGATAAGATTCAAAGGCTGACACTCAGGTGTCAGCCTTTTTTGTACTCCAACCAAACGAGCCATAAATAAAAAAGGCTTGGTCAACGGCGACCAAGCCTTTTGATTAGATGTTGTGTTTTTTATTTATTGACCCCAGTCTGCCTGGAGTTCTTTTACTGCGTTACTTTAGAGTATGTAAATTACGCAGTATTAAGATTTCATTTCTAGGAGAAGGCGCGGAGTTTACGATAGTAAATGAGCACCTTCGACACCGAAATGGAACCTTAAGGCCAGTAATTTAGCCGCCTACAGCGATACGCTTCATATCAGTCATGTAACCACGCAGCTCTTCACCAATGTACTCAACTGGGTGGTTGCGAAGCTTCTCGTTAACCGCGATAAGTGTTGCGTTATCAACTTGGTTTGAAGTCTCACCTAGGCCTTTACCGATAACATCAGTACCTACTGAAGGCATGAACTTCTCACGTAGTAGCGGCGTTGCTACGTTTGCGAATAGGTAGTTACCGTATTCTGCAGTGTCAGAGATTACTACGTTCATCTCGTATAGGCGCTTACGTGCAATTGTGTTTGCGATTAGCGGTAGTTCGTGTAGTGACTCGTAGTACGCTGACTCATCGATGATGCCTGATGCAGTCATTGCTTCAAACGCTAGCTCAACCCCTGCGCGAACCATCGCAATCATTAGAATACCGTTGTCGAAGTACTCTTGCTCAGAGATTTCAACGTCAGTTTCTGGGTAGTTTTCAAATGCTGTTTGACCAGTCTCTTCACGCCAGCCTAGTAGGTTCACGTCGTCGTTCGCCCAGTCAGCCATCATAGTGCTAGAGAAGTGACCAGAAATGATGTCATCCATATGCTTGTTGTAAAGCGGACGCATTAGATCTTTTAGCTCTTCAGAAAGCTCAAACGCTTTGATTTTCGCTGGGTTAGACAGACGGTCCATCATGTGCGTGATGCCACCGAATTTCAGTGCTTCTGTTACTGTTTCCCAACCGTACTGAAGTAGTTTACCTGCGTAACCTGGGTCGATACCTTCCGCAACCATCTTCTCGTAACATACGATAGAACCAGCTTGAAGCATGCCACATAGGATAGTTTGCTCACCCATTAGGTCAGATTTTACTTCTGCAACGAAAGATGACTCTAGACAACCTGCGCGGTGACCGCCAGTTGCTGCTGCCCATGCTTTCGCGATTTCCAGACCATCGCCTTTAGGGTCATTCTCTGGGTGAACCGCAATTAGAGTTGGAACACCGAAACCACGTTTGTATTCTTCACGAACCTCAGTACCAGGACACTTAGGTGCAACCATTACAACCGTTAGGTCTTTACGGATTTGCATGCCTTCTTCAACAACGTTGAAACCGTGTGAGTAACCTAGTGCAGCGCCTTCTTTCATTAGAGGCATTACTGTCTCAACAACGTTAGAGTGCTGCTTGTCTGGAGTTAGGTTAACAACTAGATCCGCTTGAGGGATTAGAGTCTCGTAGCTGCCTACTTCAAAACCGTTGTCTTTTGCATTTTTAAATGACTGACGTTGCTCGTCGATTGCAGCCTGACGAAGTGCGTATGACACATCCAGACCAGAATCACGCATGTTTAGACCTTGGTTCAGGCCTTGAGCACCACAACCTACGATGACAACCTTCTTACCTTTTAGGTAGTCTGCTTCTGAAGCAAACTCACTGCGGTCCATAAAACGACAACGACCTAGTTGGTCCAATTGCTCACGCAAGTTTAGAGTATTGAAATAGTTAGCCATTAGGGTGCTCCTTTAAGATTCTTCCGTAGAGGTCGGTATTAGTATTACCGAATGAGTTCATACTAGAACAGACATTTAATTGCTTAAAGTGATATATTCACAATTAGTAATTGCAAAAAGTGCAACACGGTAATTTCATGAATATAAAAACCATCCGACTTTTCCTTGATATCTGTGACAGCAAGAATTTTAGTAAGACAGCAGCCACTATGCACGTGAGTCCATCTGCTTTGAGTCGTCAGATTCAAAAATTAGAAGAAGAGATAGGCCACCCGCTTTTTGTCAGGGACAACCGGAGTGTGGAGTTAACGCCCGCTGGTGAAAAATTTCAGCCAGTAGCGATGAAGATGGTTCACGACTGGACACAATTCCAATCTCAAATAAATGTGCAAGACGATGTTCTTAAAGGTGAAGTTCGATTGTTCTGCTCCGTGACCGCCAGCTACAGCCACTTGCCTCAGCTGCTCAACTCGTTTCGCTTAAAGCACCCTTACATTGAATTCAAGCTTTTGACAGGCGACCCGGCTCAGGCCATCGATAAGATAATGAATGATGAGGCCGATATCGCCATTTCAGCCATGCCAGAGCACCTTTCATCTAAAGTGGAGTTCACCACCATCACTGAAATTCCACTTTCCGTAATAGCCCCCATAGGCATCAGTTCTTGGGTTGAAGAGCTACACAAAGAACATCCCGACTGGAATAAGATTCCTTTCATTGTGCCTGAATCCGGTACCGCTCGGGACCGAGCCAATGCCTGGTTTAAAAAAATGAAAATTAAACCGAATATCTACGCGCAAATTTCTGGTCATGAAGCCATTGTCAGTATGGTGGCGTTAGGTTGTGGTGTCGGAATCGCGCCAGATGTTGTGATTAATAACAGCCCTGTACGAGATAGCATTCAGCGTCTCTCGTTTGCACCAATCAAACCATTCCAGCTCGGTGTGTGTTGCAAACGATCGCAATTGGAAAACTCATTAGTCAAAGCGTTGTGGGAGTTAGCCGAGGGAAGCTTTATTGCTCAGTAGTCGCTCCAAATACCCTGGAGTTTATCTCTACAGTCACCGTCGAAAAAACCAAGCATTAAACCTCGACCGGCAGTACGACGATTGGCACCATGAGCGTTCTGTAAATATCCTAAAATGTTCACGTTGTATCCTCTTACTTTTTGATTCTAGAGAGAGGATACGTGATTGATAATTAAGGGGTGGTTGTGCGTAGATTAAGTTTTATTAATTTTATGAAGCATATTTTGAAAAGCGTAAATAACAAAAAAGCCCGCTATTGCTAGCGGGCTTTTTTGCAAATTTAAAGCCTGGCGATGTCCTACTCTCACATGGGGAAGCCCCACACTACCATCGGCGCTATTTCGTTTCACTTCTGAGTTCGGAATGGAAGTCAGGTGGGTCCAAAACGCTATGGTCGCCAAGCAAATTCTTTAATTCGGAAAGCTGTTTTTAATTCTCGTTTTTACACATTCAATGTTCTTACATTGAGTCCATCAAAACCCCTTGGGTGTTGTATGGTTAAGCCTCACGGGCAATTAGTACAGGTTAGCTCAACGCCTCACAACGCTTACACACCCTGCCTATCAACGTCGTAGTCTACGACAACCCTTTAGGATACTTAAAGTATCAGGGAGAACTCATCTCAAGGCTCGCTTCCCGCTTAGATGCTTTCAGCGGTTATCGATCCCGAACTTAGCTACCGGGCAATGCGTCTGGCGACACAACCCGAACACCAGAGGTTCGTCCACTCCGGTCCTCTCGTACTAGGAGCAGCCCCTTTCAATTCTCCAACGCCCACGGCAGATAGGGACCGAACTGTCTCACGACGTTCTAAACCCAGCTCGCGTACCACTTTAAATGGCGAACAGCCATACCCTTGGGACCGACTTCAGCCCCAGGATGTGATGAGCCGACATCGAGGTGCCAAACACCGCCGTCGATATGAACTCTTGGGCGGTATCAGCCTGTTATCCCCGGAGTACCTTTTATCCGTTGAGCGATGGCCCTTCCATTCAGAACCACCGGATCACTATGACCTGCTTTCGCACCTGCTCGAATTGTCATTCTCGCAGTCAAGCGGGCTTATGCCATTGCACTAACCTCACGATGTCCAACCGTGATTAGCCCACCTTCGTGCTCCTCCGTTACGCTTTGGGAGGAGACCGCCCCAGTCAAACTACCCACCAGGCACTGTCCGCAACCCCGATAAGGGGTCAACGTTAGAACATCAACACTACAAGGGTGGTATTTCAAGGACGGCTCCACAGATACTGGCGTACCTGTTTCAAAGCCTCCCACCTATCCTACACATGTAGGGTCAATGTTCAGTGCCAAGCTGTAGTAAAGGTTCACGGGGTCTTTCCGTCTAGCCGCGGGTACACTGCATCTTCACAGCGATTTCAATTTCACTGAGTCTCGGGTGGAGACAGCGTGGCCATCATTACGCCATTCGTGCAGGTCGGAACTTACCCGACAAGGAATTTCGCTACCTTAGGACCGTTATAGTTACGGCCGCCGTTTACCGGGGCTTCGATCAAGAGCTTCGACCGAAGTCTAACCCCATCAATTAACCTTCCGGCACCGGGCAGGCGTCACACCGTATACGTCATCTTACGATTTTGCACAGTGCTGTGTTTTTAATAAACAGTTGCAGCCACCTGGTATCTGCGACTCTCAATAGCTCCATCCGCAAGGGACTTCACCGTCGAGAGCGTACCTTCTCCCGAAGTTACGGTACCATTTTGCCTAGTTCCTTCACCCGAGTTCTCTCAAGCGCCTTGGTATTCTCTACCCGACCACCTGTGTCGGTTTGGGGTACGATTCCTTACAATCTGAAGCTTAGAGGCTTTTCCTGGAAGCATGGCATCAATGACTTCACTACCGTAGTAGCTCGACGTCGTGTCTCAGCCTTAAAGAGAGCCGGATTTACCTAACTCTCAAGCCTACGCACTTGAACCTGGACAACCGTCGCCAGGCCCACCTAGCCTTCTCCGTCCCCCCATCGCAATTGTAAGAAGTACGGGAATATTAACCCGTTTCCCATCGACTACGCCTTTCGGCCTCGCCTTAGGGGTCGACTTACCCTGCCCCGATTAACGTTGGACAGGAACCCTTGGTCTTCCGGCGAGGAGGTTTTTCACCCCCTTTATCGTTACTCATGTCAGCATTCGCACTTCTGATACGTCCAGCATGCGTTACCACACACCTTCAACCGCTTACAGAACGCTCCCCTACCCAATGCACAAAAGTGCATTGCCGCAGCTTCGGTTTACTACTTAGCCCCGTTACATCTTCCGCGCAGGCCGACTCGACCAGTGAGCTATTACGCTTTCTTTAAATGATGGCTGCTTCTAAGCCAACATCCTGGCTGTCTGAGCCTTCCCACATCGTTTCCCACTTAGTAGTAATTTGGGACCTTAGCTGGCGGTCTGGGTTGTTTCCCTCTCCACGACGGACGTTAGCACCCGCCGTGTGTCTCCCGGATAGTACTTACTGGTATTCGGAGTTTGCAAAGGGTTGGTAAGTCGGGATGACCCCCTAGCCTTAACAGTGCTCTACCCCCAGTAGTATTCGTCCGAGGCGCTACCTAAATAGCTTTCGGGGAGAACCAGCTATCTCCAGGTTTGATTGGCCTTTCACCCCTAGCCACAAGTCATCCGCTAATTTTTCAACATTAGTCGGTTCGGTCCTCCAGTTGATGTTACTCAACCTTCAACCTGCCCATGGCTAGATCACCTGGTTTCGGGTCTATATCCAGAGACTGAACGCCCAGTTAAGACTCGGTTTCCCTACGGCTCCCCTAGATGGTTAACCTTGCCACTGAATATAAGTCGCTGACCCATTATACAAAAGGTACGCAGTCACAGGACAAAGCCTGCTCCTACTGCTTGTACGTACACGGTTTCAGGTTCTATTTCACTCCCCTCACAGGGGTTCTTTTCGCCTTTCCCTCACGGTACTGGTTCACTATCGGTCAGTCAGTAGTATTTAGCCTTGGAGGATGGTCCCCCCATATTCAGACAGGATATCACGTGTCCCGCCCTACTCGATTTCACTGAATATGCGTCGTCAGTTACGGGGCTATCACCCTGTATCGCCAAGCTTTCCAGCTTGTTCACCTAACGCTTATAAAGCTTAAGGGCTAGTCCAATTTCGCTCGCCGCTACTTTCGGAATCTCGGTTGATTTCTTTTCCTCGGGGTACTTAGATGTTTCAGTTCCCCCGGTTCGCCTCCTGTTGCTATGTATTCACAACAGGATACTTACTTATGTAAGTGGGTTTCCCCATTCGGAAATCCCAGACTCAAGTGGCTTTTACTGCCTAATCTGGGCTTATCGCAAGTTAATACGTCCTTCATCGCCTCTGACTGCCAAGGCATCCACCGTGTACGCTTAGTCACTTAACCATACAACCCGAAGGAGTTTCGAATTGATGTTAAACAACCAAAGTTGTCTCTCATTATTTGAATGAGCGAGAGACATTAGTTTGTTTCCGCTTTAAAAAGCAGAGCCAAACTACGATTTTGCCGGACTCAAATTCCAAGAACACTTGAATGTGTTTTTAGTTGTATTCAAATACATGAATACTTTGAGAACTTTACAAATAATCTTAAAGATTATTTTGTCAGCTTTCCAAATTGTTAAAGAGCTATGTTTCTTCACAAGGAAGTACATTTTCTAAAGACTTTCAGAGTCAAAAATACCAACCAGTATCAATTGCTTGCTCTGGTTTGGATGTTTTATTCCAAAAATGCTTAGAGAATGGTGGGCGATACCGGGCTCGAACCAGTGACCCCCTGCTTGTAAGGCAGGTGCTCTCCCAACTGAGCTAATCGCCCACATAAGTTTTAATTCTTCGTGGAGAAGAATGGTGGGTCGTGCAGGATTCGAACCTGCGACCAATTGATTAAAAGTCAACTGCTCTACCAACTGAGCTAACGACCCAATGGTATCCCGTAGGGGAGTCGAACCCCTGTTACCGCCGTGAAAGGGCGGTGTCCTAGGCCTCTAGACGAACGGGACACTAAGTTGAACATCTTGGGGGATGTTCTATCTCTTAAACTTCATAAACCATATCAATCTGTGTGGACACTCATCGTGAATAATCATCGTATAAGGAGGTGATCCAGCGCCAGGTTCCCCTAGCGCTACCTTGTTACGACTTCACCCCAGTCATGAACCACAAAGTGGTAAGCGTCCCCCCGAAGGTTAAACTACCTACTTCTTTTGCAGCCCACTCCCATGGTGTGACGGGCGGTGTGTACAAGGCCCGGGAACGTATTCACCGTGGCATTCTGATCCACGATTACTAGCGATTCCGACTTCATGGAGTCGAGTTGCAGACTCCAATCCGGACTACGACGCACTTTTTGGGATTCGCTCACTTTCGCAAGTTGGCCGCCCTCTGTATGCGCCATTGTAGCACGTGTGTAGCCCTACTCGTAAGGGCCATGATGACTTGACGTCGTCCCCACCTTCCTCCGGTTTATCACCGGCAGTCTCCCTGGAGTTCCCGACATTACTCGCTGGCAAACAAGGATAAGGGTTGCGCTCGTTGCGGGACTTAACCCAACATTTCACAACACGAGCTGACGACAGCCATGCAGCACCTGTCTCAGAGTTCCCGAAGGCACCAATCCATCTCTGGAAAGTTCTCTGGATGTCAAGAGTAGGTAAGGTTCTTCGCGTTGCATCGAATTAAACCACATGCTCCACCGCTTGTGCGGGCCCCCGTCAATTCATTTGAGTTTTAATCTTGCGACCGTACTCCCCAGGCGGTCTACTTAACGCGTTAGCTCCGAAAGCCACGGCTCAAGGCCACAACCTCCAAGTAGACATCGTTTACGGCGTGGACTACCAGGGTATCTAATCCTGTTTGCTCCCCACGCTTTCGCATCTGAGTGTCAGTATCTGTCCAGGGGGCCGCCTTCGCCACCGGTATTCCTTCAGATCTCTACGCATTTCACCGCTACACCTGAAATTCTACCCCCCTCTACAGTACTCTAGTCTGCCAGTTTCAAATGCTATTCCGAGGTTGAGCCCCGGGCTTTCACATCTGACTTAACAAACCACCTGCATGCGCTTTACGCCCAGTAATTCCGATTAACGCTCGCACCCTCCGTATTACCGCGGCTGCTGGCACGGAGTTAGCCGGTGCTTCTTCTGTCGCTAACGTCAAATCTATACGCTATTAACGCATAAACCTTCCTCACGACTGAAAGTGCTTTACAACCCGAAGGCCTTCTTCACACACGCGGCATGGCTGCATCAGGCTTGCGCCCATTGTGCAATATTCCCCACTGCTGCCTCCCGTAGGAGTCTGGACCGTGTCTCAGTTCCAGTGTGGCTGATCATCCTCTCAGACCAGCTAGGGATCGTCGCCTTGGTGAGCCCTTACCTCACCAACTAGCTAATCCCACCTAGGCATATCCTGACGCGAGAGGCCCGAAGGTCCCCCTCTTTGGCCCGTAGGCATCATGCGGTATTAGCCATCGTTTCCAATGGTTATCCCCCACATCAGGGCAATTTCCTAGGCATTACTCACCCGTCCGCCGCTCGACGCCGTTAACGTCCCCCGAAGGTTCAGTTAACTCGTTTCCGCTCGACTTGCATGTGTTAGGCCTGCCGCCAGCGTTCAATCTGAGCCATGATCAAACTCTTCAATTTAAGATTTTGTTCGGCTCAATGAATACTGAACATTACATAAAGTAATGTTTGAATTGACTGTGCTGAATCCGAAGATTCAATGGTCACTTCGTATCATTGAAACCTAATTTGATACCGAGGTATCTAATTGGATTATCATCAACGAGTGCCCACACAGATTGATAGGTCTATATTGTTAAAGAGCTTTCCTATTGAGCTTCGCTCAAATCGGACGGCCATTTTAGCGAGTTAAAGTTTAGTGTCAATCACTTTTTTCAAACTTTTTTCAAGCGTTTCCGCTTGGCTAATTTGGCTTGCTAACCCTGGCTCGTTTCTTTCGAAGCGTTGCCGTGTCAGCGAGGTGGCATTATAGAGATTGCGATCACATTGGCAAGCCCTTTTTGAGGTTTTTTTTGAATTTTCTATCATTCGAATGAAATAGCATCAAAAACACTTAAAAGAGCACGTTATTTCTACAGTTCTTTGAATTTATCCGTGAAAAGAGTCACTTTTTCCCAGTTGGTGTATTCCACCTCTTTCGTTGTATCCGTTTCTCCACCCGTCATCGACATGATGAACTTAATCATCATTTTGTCGAACCATCCGTAGCGCGGATAATAAAGAGCGCCAGCAAACACGCCTATTAACTCTGGTTTCCAAGGTGATTTCATCAAGAACTTACGAATATACGCACTGCCTTCTGGCGTATCTTTACCTTGGTCTTCTTTACGTGCCGTTAGGTTCACACAGAAGAAAGCGACTTTATGCTTTTCCAGTTGAGTAAGGTGGCGTTCAATAAATTGGTACAACTTCTTATTCAAATGCCCATAACGAATAGAAGCCCCAACCAGCACTTTGTCATAAGGTTCGAAATCAATAGTGTCTACATTATGTAGATCCACTAAATCACAATCGAAGTCCGTTAGCTTCTCATCTATATAGTGGAAGATTTTTTTTGTTTGCCCTTCACGAGAAGAGTATAAGAACAATGCTTTTGCCACGATATCCCCTTAGCTACGCCAAAACGTTGGCGTGAGTAGAATGAGTAAGGTAAAGATTTCTAGACGACCAAACAACATGGACACGATCAGAACCCATTTTGCTTTGTCATTTACATCACCAAAATGAAGCGCCACTTCTCCAAGGCCCGGACCAAGGTTATTCAAGGTGGCGGCAACGGCAGAGAATGCACTCAGTTCATCCATTCCGGTCGCGATCAGCCCCAACATACACACAACAAACACCAACGCATACGCAGAGAAGAATCCCCAAACGGCATCAACGACTCGTTGTGGTAGTGCGCTACCACCAACTTTAATGGTGTAGACCGCGCGAGGGTGAACCAGACGCTTCAGCTCACGAGCACCTTGTAAGGTAAGTAGCAATATGCGAATTACTTTCATACCACCACCTGTCGAGCCAGCACATCCACCAATAAAAGATGAGAACAGCAGCAAGACGGGTAAGAACAATGGCCAATCCGCAAAGCCTGTTGTCGTAAAACCAGCCGTGGTTGAAATAGAGACTGTTTGGAAAAGCGCTTGGTCGAAAGCATCGTACGTGGACGTGTATGAGTGGTGCTTCAGTAGTAATAAGAAGCAAACAACAAACAGTATCACCTGTATAAAGATGAATGCGCGAAACTCGGGATCTTTCCAATAGTATTTAGGATGTACCCCGCCGGACGAGAATGCCGCAAAGTGCAAAGTAAAGTTACACGCTGAGATCAGGAGAAATACGACGGTAATAAGGTTGATTGCGTAACTGTCGAAATACCCCATGCTTGCGTCATGCGTTGAGAAACCGCCAATCGCGATGGTAGAGAAACTGTGGCTGATGGCGTCAAACGGTGTCATCCCTGCCAACCAAAATGCTGTCGCACATGCAATCGTCAGGCTCAAGTAGATATACCAAAGCGCTTTGGCTGTCTCAGCAATACGCGGCGTCATTTTGGTGTCTTTTACCGGCCCCGGGATTTCAGCACGATACAACTGCATGCCACCGATACCTAACACAGGCAAAATGGCCACCGCTAATACGATGATCCCCATCCCGCCAAACCACTGAAGTAGCTGACGATAGAACAAGATTGCTTTGGGTAATTCATCCAGACCAACAATCACCGTCGCACCGGTGGTCGTCAAAGCGGAAAATGACTCAAAAAAAGCGTCCGTTACCGATATATTAGGATTATCAGCGATCAAAAAAGGTATGGAGCCCGCACTGCCCAATACGGTCCAGAATAAGACTACGATAAGGAATCCGTCACGCGCTTTTAGCTCATGCTTATGCCTACGGTTCGGAAACCAGCACACCGCCCCGCAAAACAGCAGAACAAAAAAGGTCGTGACAAAAGGCACACCAGCACCATCTCGGTAAGTCAGCGCGACAAGCGCAGGCGCGAGCATTGTGACACTAAAAAGCGCGAGCAATAGCCCGACGATACGAATAATTGAACGAAATTGCATGGATTGATTGACTAGCGAAGCTGTCCCTGTCGCTTACTGTTTTTCATTATTTTCCGTCTAGTGGGGTAACAATTGCCTTCGCCCCACTTTTATTAATGATAGCTTGGGTAAATCCGCTCACTTCACGAAGCTCAATTTCTACCACCAGCACGACCTGATCGCTGTATTCAGCATCAACTTCAACCGCCCCAAACTGAGGCATAATAGACTGTGCGATAGGCATAAACCCATAGTCTAACGCTAGTCTGAGCTTTGTGGTTATTTTTTTCTCAATAGTTTGAAGCTGCCTGAGTGCTTGTTGTACACCACCACCATAGGCCTTCACTAAACCACCCGTCCCTAATTTGATGCCGCCTGAGTAACGGGTGACAACCGCCGTAATTTCTCCAACCCCTGAACCAGAGAGCTGCGCGAGAATAGGCTTACCTGCCGTTCCAGACGGTTCGCCATCGTCACTGAAGCCCCACTTCATCGAGTCTTCTGGTCTTCCGGCGACAAATCCCCAGCAATTATGCCTCGCATCCGCGTGTTTTGTTTTTACTTGCTCTACAAACGCTTTCGCAGCATCGACACTTGGCGTATGGGCAAGATAAGTAATAAACACACTCTTTTTGATCTCTTCTTCAAATTGAGTCGGTTGTGCAGGAATCAAATAAGGCTGGTCATTCATAGAATTAGGTCGCTTGTCTCTTTGCCTGAAGTCTACCACGAGTGCGATTTACAAGTCGCATAAGATCTGGCTCAGCGCACAATGTTAAACACTTGTTTGAAAAATGTATTGAAATTAAACATCCACCGATCAAAACTAACATCAATGGTCAAGCCAGAATTAGAATAAAACACTTCCTCGATACCTATTTATCCGAAGCTATTTATACGAGGAAGGGCACCATTTTAATAGGTATACAGACAATCCCAGATTGTATGTCATGGAGATAGACAATGATTTACCAAGCCGAAACCCTACAGGTAAAGGAAATACAGGATGGCATTGCAGAGCTGAGTTTCTGCTCGCCAAAATCCGTAAATAAACTCGATTTAGCGACACTAGAGTCACTAGACAAAGCCCTTGATGCACTTATCGCACACCAAGGTCTGAAAGGCGTAATGCTGACTTCAGATAAAGATGCGTTCATTGTAGGTGCAGACATTACTGAATTCTTAGGCCTGTTTGCTAAGACTGATGAAGAACTGGATCAGTGGCTACAATTCGCCAACAGCATCTTCAACAAACTTGAAGACCTTCCAGTCCCAACCATCTCAGTCATCAAGGGCCACGCTCTTGGTGGTGGCTGCGAGTGTGTATTGGCAACAGACATGCGCATCGGTGACAAAACCACCAGCATCGGTCTACCAGAAACGAAACTTGGCATCATGCCAGGCTTTGGTGGTTGTGTACGTCTACCTCGTGTTATCGGTGCTGATAACGCGATGGAAATCATTACACAAGGTAAAGCGCTCCGTGCTGATGAAGCACTAAAACTTGGCCTGTTAGATGCGGTTGTCGATTCAGACTCTCTGCATGCATCCGCTCTGCAAACACTGACGTCTGCAATCAACGAAAAACTTGATTGGCAAGCTCGCCGCAAACAAAAAACATCACCACTAACGCTAAGCAAGCTAGAGTCGATGATGAGCTTCACCATGGCAAAAGGCCTGGTGGCGCAAAAAGCGGGCCCACACTACCCGGCACCAATCACATCAGTCCTTACTATTGAAGAAGGCGCTCGATTTGCACGTAATGAAGCGCTGGATGTTGAACGTAAGCACTTCGTTAAACTGGCAAAATCAGAAGAAGCGAAATCACTGGTTGGTCTGTTCCTTAGCGATCAGTACATTAAAGGCATCGCTAAAAAAGCGGCAAAATCAGCAAACAAAGACACTAAACGTGCTGCTGTACTTGGCGCAGGTATCATGGGTGGCGGTATCGCTTACCAATCTGCACTGAAAGGTGTGCCTGTACTGATGAAAGACATCGCTCAGGCATCTCTAGATTTGGGCATGAACGAAGCGTCGAAACTGCTGAATAAGCGTCTTGCTACGGGTCGTCTTGACGGCTTCAAGATGGCGGGCATCCTCGCGTCTATTACTCCAAGCTTGCACTACGCTGGCATCGAAAACTCAGATGTGATTGTCGAAGCCGTGGTTGAGAATCCGAAAGTAAAAGCTGCGGTACTTAGCGAAGTCGAGCAAAACGTGGGCGAAGATACGGTTATTACGTCTAACACATCGACCATTCCAATCAACGTTCTGGCTCAGTCACTACAACGCCCAGAAAACTTCTGTGGTATGCATTTCTTTAACCCTGTGCATCGCATGCCATTGGTTGAGATCATCCGCGGTGAAAAAACGTCAGATGAAACCATCAACCGTGTTGTGGCTTACGCAGCGAAAATGGGTAAATCACCAATCGTCGTTAATGACTGCCCTGGTTTCTTCGTAAACCGCGTACTGTTCCCGTACTTTGGTGGTTTCAGCATGCTGCTTCGTGACGGCGCTGACTTCACTCAAATCGACAAAATCATGGAACGCAAGTTTGGTTGGCCAATGGGTCCAGCATACTTGCTTGACGTTGTAGGTATCGATACCGCTCACCACGCACAAGCCGTCATGGCTGAAGGCTTCCCAGAGCGTATGGGCAAGCAAGGTCGCGATGCGATTGATACTTTGTTTGAAGCCAACAAGTTTGGCCAGAAAAATGGCAGCGGTTTCTACAGCTATTCAGTTGATAAGAAAGGTAAACCGAAGAAGACCTTCTCTGAAGAAATCTTGCCACTGTTAGCTGACGTATGTGCAGATAAACGTGACTTCGACGAGCAAACCATCATCCAACGAATGATGATTCCTATGATCAACGAAGTGGTGCTGTGTCTACAGGAAGGCATTATCGCGACACCACAAGAAGCGGACATGGCTCTGGTTTACGGTCTGGGCTTCCCTCCATTCCGCGGCGGTGTATTCCGCTACCTAGACAGCGTTGGTATTGCTGAGTACATCGAAACAGCAAAACAACACGCTGAACTAGGCGCGATGTACCAAGTACCGCAAATGCTGATTGATATGGCAGCCAAAGGAGAGACCTTCTACGGCGCACAACAGCAAGGCTCTATCTAAGGAGGGATTCCCAAAATGACTAATCAAACAAGAAATGTTGTCGTAGTAGATTGTCTACGTACCCCAATGGGTCGCTCTAAAGGTGGCGCTTTCCGTAATACTCGTGCTGAAGACCTATCTGCACAACTGATGAAAGGCATTCTGGCGCGTAACCCGCAAGTAAACCCAAGTGAGATCGAAGACATCTACTGGGGCTGTGTACAACAAACGCTGGAACAAGGCTTTAACGTTGCACGTAACGCAGCGCTGCTGGCTGGTCTGCCAATTGAAATTAGCGCGGTTACCGTAAACCGTTTGTGTGGTTCATCCATGCAGGCTTTGCATGACGGTACACGCGCAATTATGACTGGCGATGCCGAGATTTGCCTGATCGGTGGTGTTGAACACATGGGTCACGTACCAATGAACCACGGTGTAGACTTCCACCCGGGTATGGCGAAGAACGTAGCAAAAGCCGCAGGCATGATGGGTTTAACGGCCGAAATGCTGGGTAAACTGCACGGTATTAGCCGCGAGCAACAAGATGAGTTTGCCGCGCGCTCTCATGCACGTGCTCATGCAGCAACGGTAGAAGGTCGCTTTAAGAACGAAATCCTGCCAATCGAAGGTCACGCGGCAGACGGCACACTATTTACTCTGGATTACGATGAAGTTATCCGTCCAGAAACATCGGTAGAAGGCCTGTCTCAGCTTCGTCCGGTATTCGACCCGACAAATGGTACCGTTACGGCAGGTACCTCCTCTGCACTATCAGATGGTGCTTCAGCAATGCTGATCATGAGTGAAGAAAAAGCCAACGAGCTTGGTCTGAAGATTCGCGCGCGTATCAAGGGCATGGCGGTTGCAGGCTGCGATCCGTCAATCATGGGTTACGGTCCGGTACCAGCAACACAAAAAGCGCTAAAACGTGCAGGTCTGTCTATCGAAGATATGGACGTAGTCGAGCTAAATGAAGCGTTCGCAGCACAGTCACTACCATGTGCTAAAGACCTGGGTCTGCTTGATGTGATGGACGAAAAAGTAAACCTGAATGGCGGCGCTATCGCTCTGGGCCACCCACTAGGCTGTTCTGGCTCTCGTATATCTACGACGCTGATCAACCTAATGGAAGCAAAAGACGCGAAATACGGCCTTGCGACCATGTGTATCGGTCTTGGTCAGGGTATCGCGACTGTATTTGAAAGACCTTAGGTCTTTGAACGACAGAGTGATCCACTCAGCATCCTGATGAAATGCACCGATGCTAAAGTCATTTAGTATTAGACTTAAGGGCGACATGTTGTGTCGCCCTTTATTTTTAAGTTTTTATCAGACATATATGCGCTAAACGCATAGATTAAATGATGAACTTTCATTTTATTCATAACCAAACAAGACATACACTTAGAGGCAGTTAATATCTTGCTGCTGTGGCATCCCAGCCACACTACCGCACACTCGGAGAACCTCATGTTTAATGCTCTAGTTCTAAACCAAGAAGACAAACGTACTATCGCCAACATCGAACAAATTGATGAAACCCAACTCCCTGAAGGTGACGTCCTGATTGACGTTGACTACTCATCGTTAAACTACAAAGACGGTTTGGCGATTACGGGCAAAGGTAAAATCATCCGTAACTTCCCAATGGTTCCGGGCATTGACCTGGCTGGTACCGTGGTGAGCTCTGAAGATGGACGCTACCAGGCTGGCGACAAAGTGGTACTGACAGGCTGGGGCGTAGGTGAGAATCACTGGGGCGGCATGGCGCAACGTGCTCGCTTGAAAGCCGATTGGTTAGTACCGCTACCAAAAGGGTTAGACAGCAAAAAAGCAATGATGGTCGGTACCGCTGGCTTTACCGCAATGCTGTGTGTTCAAGCGCTGCTTGATGCTGATATCAAACCAGAAGCAGGCGAAATCCTTGTTACTGGCGCAAGTGGTGGCGTGGGTTCAGTCGCAGTCGCATTGTTGGCTCAACTGGGTTACAAAGTCGCAGCCGTTACTGGTCGCGTAGAACAAAACGGTCCACTGCTAGAAAAGCTGGGCGCTAGTCGCATCATCGACCGCGTTGAGTTTGAAGAACCAGCTCGCCCACTTGAGAAACAAATCTGGGCAGGTGCAGTTGATACTGTCGGCAGCAAAGTGCTGGCAAAAGTATTGGCACAAATGGATTACAACAGCGCAGTCGCAGCATGTGGCCTGGCAGGTGGTTTTGACCTGCCAACAACTGTGATGCCATTTATCCTACGCAACGTGCGTCTGCAAGGTGTCGACTCAGTAATGTGTCCGACTGAAAAACGTATCGCCGCATGGGAAAAGCTGGTTGAGCTATTACCTGATAGCTACTTTGAGCAAGCTTGTACCGAAGTCGAGCTAGCCAAAGCACCTAAATACGCCGAAGACATCACTAACGGCCAGGTTACTGGACGCGTGGTTATTAAGCTCTAGATCAATTAGACAGACTAAGAGCCGGCATTGCTGGCTCTTTTTGATCAACCTAATCCCATGTCTTCGATGCGCTTGGCAATCAAACGTCCGCACTCCTCTTTCACAATCCCTCTCAGCCATTCTTGCGCAGGTGAATGCTCACAACGCGCATGCCAGATCATCGAGTAATCAAACGGAGTAAATTCAAACGGCAGAGGTTTCACCATCAGGTCATAACGCTCCGCTACCAAATACGCTAAATCTGCCGGAACGGTGATAATGATTGGCAGGGTATCAACAATCGCCAATGCCGCTTCCAGGTGATAAGCACGCAGCACCATTTTACGTTGTGGCTTATCAATCAGAGCTTGTTCAATCAGCGCATTTACCCCATCACTGATTGCAATCATTGCATGTGGATGCCCCAAATAATCTTCGAGATTCATCTCTTTATCTGCCAGCGGGTGCTGCTTCGACAATAAACACAACACACCAACCCGGCCTAATATTTCACTACGCAATGGCTCAATGGGACCGGTCGGTCGGCAAATGGCAAGATCGGCGCTTTCATAGGTAAGTTGATCAGACAGCCTATCGTGCTGCAATGGCAGGAAGTTAAACGACACATTGGGCGCTTCCTGATAAATACGCGGCAAGGCAAAAGGCAAGATGGTCTGCATGGCGTAATCTGTCGTGGCGATAGTAAAAGTCTGGTCGCAATGCAACGGATCAAACCCAATAGGTGAAAGCAATTGGCGCAGCGACTCTAACGGCTCTCCCAGGGAGCGATCAATTTCCAGAGCCTTTTGCGTGGGGATTAAATGCTGCCCCTGTCGAGTGAAAAGAGGATCGCCTAATAAGTCACGTAGTCGTCCAAGCACTCGACTCATCGCCGACTGGCTTAAATTCAGCCGAGTTGCTGCCTTACTAACACTGCTTTCTTCAATAAGCACGCGTAATGCGACTAATAAATTGAGATCTCGGCGATAAATGTCTTCTAATTCCACAATGACCATATATTATGAATGGGTTTAGATAAATTGTACTCTTCAGGCAAAAAAAATCCCGCCTTTCAGCGGGGAAGCCCAAGAAAAAATGGGGATAGTGTCGGAATGAAGTGTTGGTAAAAAGAAGATGGCAAAATCAATGTATCTTGATTGAGTTAAGCAAAATTAATTTTCTTGCTCGGATGCATCTGACCATTTATGCATCTCAATCCAAATACCCAAAATCGTTGCAATCACGCCTACTAAAGGCATCAGTGAGGTTTCAGCTGGTGTTCTGAGCACTAACGCGCAGAACGAAATAAAGCACAGCACAGAATATATCGTTAGTCTGTCTAAAGCTGTCAGCATCGCCTCTCCTTACTACTTGTTACCAATTTGTTAATTTAAGGTAAAGCAAAAATAACACTTTGCCAAGTGGTTATTGAATATTTTTTCCACGAACGTAAAATTCAACGCTAAGTTAGCTACGAGAGTCACACTATGAGCTTTAATCCTGAACTGGCAACCAAGACGTTAGAAGCAGAGGGACTGCGCTGCCCAGAGCCAGTGATGATGGTCAGGAAGACAATTCGCAACATGCAAGATGGTGAAATTTTGCTGGTGAAAGCGGACGATCCATCGACGACTCGAGATATTCCGAGTTTCTGCCGATTTATGGATCATCAGTTGATAGCGGCACAAACAGAGCAGTTGCCCTATCAATACCTGATAAAGAAAGGTTTGGAATAATCAAAAACGGCAGCCTATCTGGCTGCCGTTTACTTATTCATCGTATTCTAATGTGCGTATTTCTGACTGTAGCTTATTGAGCTGTTTCTTCATCGCCCGCATTTCTTCATGCATCGGTATGATGTGTGCAACTCGAATCCATGCTTCTACCGTTAACCCGGTGAGTATGAAAGTTCCCGCTACAATCGGTAACCACATATCGGTTAGCACCAATGCCAACAAGCACAGCGCCAAACCAAAAGTGAATAAATAACTCTGACTCTTTGGGGTCATCCCCATGTAACGTGTAAGCATAAACTTGCCCTCTCGCTATCATTCACAGCACTAAACTACCATGACAAGTATGACACTAATATGCCACTCGTCACGCTCTTGAACGAATTTATGCCAGAGTTTGAAGTAAGCCACGAATTCACTAGTTATTGATAATTCGCTCCATTTTCAACGACGTTTCGGGGCAAAGTAACGCTAAGCCGTTAGCTTTGCCCAAATAGGTAAAACTAGAAGAATGCCGCACCAATCGCCAATAAGACGAACAAAAATGCGGTCACTTTACGGATAAGATCCAAAGGCATTTTATCCGCAGATAACTTACCGATCAGAACCACAGGCACATTCGCCAGTAACATACCTATCGTCGTACCTAATACCACCCAACTCAAGGCATCGGCATACTGCGCGCCCAGAATAGAGGTTGCTATTTGAGTTTTGTCTCCAATCTCAGCAACAAAAAAGGCAATAAAACTGGCAATGAACGGGCCGCGGTTGGAGATCTCTTCATCGTCATCGAGTTTATCCGGAATCAGAATCCAGGCCGCCATGGCAACAAAACTGACCACTAGCACCCATTTTAAAACTTCAGGAGACAGATAATCGGCTACAACGACACCTAACCATGCAGCTAAAGCGTGGTTAGCAATAGTGGCTAAAAAGATGGCTGCAATAATAGGAACCGGTTTACGGTATCGACTAGCAAGTAACAACGAAAGCAATTGGGTCTTATCGCCAATTTCTGCTAACGCGACAGTAGTAATTGAAATAGCTAAAACGCTCACGACATGCTCTTTGGGGCAGGGATTATAATATTTAACCATAGACAAACCTCACGCCCCACCCCGGTTCGTGATGATTTGTCTAAGGTCTTGCTAAACTCGAAAGGCTTCGAGTCTCGAGCGCCATGGTGATTTTGCACCAATTATGTTGACGAACGAACCGGATGAAATAGAAACTCCATCGGGTAAGCTACTCCCCAAAGACAGGCGCAATTCTAGCCAACCTTGTAGCGCATCTCAAGCACCAAATCAGACGAAAACTCCCTTTTAAGAAAAATACGGTAGATAACTCGGTAAAAATCCATTAAAGGAGAAAATTGCCCACGAATTAATCAAGATTAGCTCTACTCCCATGCTCAATATCTGGGTATACTAGATTGTTAATTTATTCAACCGTAATTACTCCTTATCGCCCTTGTTAGAGTTGTAAAACTCGGCATAGACGGCGAATTAACGAGTAACAAGAGAATCGCGCGAACCTGACTTATGCAAAAATACGATATCAAAACCTTCCAGGGAATGATCCTCGCGCTGCAGGATTATTGGGCTCAAAATGGTTGTACCATTGTTCAACCACTAGATATGGAAGTTGGTGCGGGTACCTCTCACCCAATGACCTGTCTACGAGCGATTGGCCCAGAGCCAATGTCGACAGCTTATGTACAACCTTCACGTCGTCCTACTGATGGCCGTTATGGTGAAAACCCTAACCGTCTTCAGCACTACTACCAATTCCAAGTAGCGCTAAAACCATCGCCAGACAATATCCAAGAGTTGTACCTTGGTTCCCTTGAAGTTCTTGGTATTGACCCACTTGTACACGACATCCGATTCGTAGAAGACAACTGGGAAAACCCAACACTAGGCGCATGGGGTCTAGGCTGGGAAGTATGGCTAAACGGCATGGAAGTAACTCAGTTTACTTACTTCCAACAAGTTGGTGGCCTTGAGTGTAAACCAGTAACTGGCGAGATCACTTACGGTATCGAACGTCTTGCAATGTACATCCAAGAAGTAGATTCAGTTTACGACCTGGTTTGGAACATTGCGCCAGACGGCAGCAAAGTTACTTATGGTGATATCTTCCACCAAAACGAAGTGGAACAATCAACTTACAACTTCGAACACGCTGACGTTGATTTCCTATTCGGCTTCTTTGAACAGTGTGAGAAAGAGTGTCAAGAGCTCGTTGCACTTGAAAAGCCTCTTCCACTGCCTGCTTACGAACGCATCCTGAAAGCTGGCCACGCGTTCAACCTGCTAGATGCACGCAAGGCGATCTCAGTAACTGAGCGTCAACGCTACATCCTACGCATCCGTAACCTGACTAAGTCAGTAGCAGAAGCATACTACGCATCACGTGAAGCGCTTGGCTTCCCAATGTGTAAAAAAGAAGATAACGCGTAAGGGGTCGATCTAACATGGCAAAAGAATTTCTAATCGAGCTGGGTACAGAAGAGCTACCACCAACGCAACTTCGTACTCTGGCTGAAGCATTCGCAGCAAACTTTGAAGCTGAACTGGCAAGTGCAGAACTTGCTCATGAAGGCATCAAGTGGTATGCAGCACCTCGCCGTCTGGCACTTAAAGTAGCAGCATTGGCAGAAAGCCAATCTGACAAAGTCGTTGAAAAACGCGGCCCTGCGGTTTCTGCAGCATTTGATGCTGACGGTAACCCAACCAAAGCAGCTCAAGGCTGGGCTCGTGGTTGTGGCATTACGGTTGACCAAGCGGATCGCATGGTAACAGACAAAGGTGAATGGCTACTGTTCAAACAAGAAGTGAAAGGTCAGCCAGCATCTGAGATCATCGTTGAACTAGCAGCAAAAGCACTAGCAAACCTACCTATCGCAAAACCAATGCGCTGGGGTAACAAGACGACTCAATTTATTCGTCCAGTTAAAACGCTAACGATGCTAATGGGCAGCGACCTAATCGAAGGTGAAATCCTTGGCGTCGCTTCTGCACGCACTATTCGCGGTCACCGCTTCATGGGTGAGCAAGAATTCACTATCGACTCTGCTGAGCAATACCCTGCGATTCTTGAAGAACGCGGTAAAGTTATGGCGGATTACGAAGCTCGTAAAGCTATCATCCTAGCTGACGCCAAAAAAGCGGCAGCAGCGGTTGGCGGTATCGCTGATCTAGAAGATGACCTAGTAGAAGAAGTGACCTCTCTGGTTGAATGGCCAGTGGTACTAACAGCGAAATTCGAAGAAGAATTCCTGAAAGTGCCTTCTGAAGCACTGGTTTACACCATGAAAGGTGACCAGAAGTACTTCCCTGTCTACTCTGAAGACAAGAAACTACTGCCTAACTTCATCTTCGTATCAAACATTGAGTCGAAAGAACCTCGCCACGTTATCGAAGGTAACGAGAAAGTTGTACGTCCACGTCTAGCTGATGCCGAGTTCTTCTTCAACACTGACCGTAAGCGTCCACTGATTGACCGTCTTCCTGAGCTAGAAAACGCGATTTTCCAGAAGCAACTGGGCACAATCAAAGACAAAACCGATCGTATCACAGCGCTTTCTGGCTACATCGCGAAACAAATTGGTGCCGATGTTGAGAAATCGACTCGCGCAGGTTTGTTGGCGAAGTGTGACCTAATGACCTCAATGGTATTCGAGTTTACGGATACTCAAGGTGTAATGGGTATGCATTACGCAACTCACGATGGTGAAGATGAGCAAGTAGCGCTTGCACTTTACGAGCAATACATGCCGCGTTTCGCTGGTGATGTTCTGCCAAGCACCTCGATTTCTTCTGCAGTGGCAATGGCTGACAAGCTGGACACTATCGTTGGTATCTTCGGTATTGGCCAAGCACCTAAAGGCAGCGACCCATTTGCACTTCGTCGTGCTTCTCTGGGCGTACTGCGTATCATCGTTGAAAACGGCTACAACCTAGACCTTCTAGACCTTATCCGTGAAGCAAAAGTACAGTTTGGCTCAAAACTGACTAACGACAACGTTGAGCAAGATGTCATCGAGTTCATGCTTGGTCGTTTCAATGCATGGTATAAAGATGAAGGTTTCAGTGTCGATATTATTCAAGCTGTACTGGCGCGTCGCCCGACAAAACCAGCTGATTTCGACCAACGCGTGAAAGCGGTATCTCACTTCCGTGAGCTAGAAGCAGCAGAATCTTTAGCAGCAGCGAACAAACGTGTAGGTAACATCCTAGCGAAATTCGATGGCGAACTAGCAGAAGAGATCGACTTGTCTCTTCTACAAGAAGATGCAGAAAAAGCGTTAGCAGAAAGCGTTGAAGTGATGACTGAAGCACTTGAGCCAGCTTTTACAACAGGTAACTACCAAGAAGCCCTAAGCAAACTTGCTGACCTTCGTGAGCCAGTGGATGCGTTCTTCGACAACGTAATGGTAATGGCAGACGACGAAGCACTTAAGAAAAACCGTCTGACCCTTCTGAACAATCTGCGTAACTTGTTCCTACAGATCGCAGACATCTCGCTTCTGCAAAAATAAGTAACCGAAACTGAGTTACTGACTGAAAAAGAAGTCACAAAATAACCAAAAGGGAAGCAGATGCTTCCCTTTTTTGTTGGACAAAAGACGAGGTTAGAAAAAAATATTACTCATTTTGTGAACAGGCCAAAAATTTGTAGGGTGAGAGAGGTTTAACTTGTTGGTGCATCACTCGGATTGTAGAGGCTTCTTTTTGTTATAAAAGATCTGTTTATTCGGGGGAAGGACACAATGAAAAAAACAATTCTCGCACTCTCTATTAGTCTGCTTAGTGCCTGCAGCCAAATTCCAGAAAATGCCATCGTATTAAGCGTCGGTGATGACAAAGCCATGTTCGAACAAAACGATCAAGGATTACTCGTCGCAGAACAGAAACTGGATAAAGGCAATTACACCTTTACGATTGCCGACAGCAAACAAAGCTGTGGCAGTAGCTTCGCTCTGGCAGAAGAAAGCCGCATCAAATTCAACACACCATTAAAAATGGATAACTGTGCAACGGATGCCACTATGCCGCTGCGCATTTTCAAAGCCAATACCTACCAATTTACGCTCAACCCAACGACCAATGAGCTGACGGTTAAGATCAAACCAAGACAGTCTCAGGTAACCAGCTTCACCTGCCCTGTCGCGACCGATACGGCTAAAACCATCAATGTCGCGGAAACCTTTAATGATGGGACTTTAGTTCGAGATGCACTGACTGGACAAGAGACAACCGTAACCGATGGTGCAGTCACCCTTCAGCCAGGCCCAATGAGTCAGGGGCTGCTACTGCTAGAGGAAGTTGAACAACAAGCGAATAAACCATTCAGCTGGGATAACGCCACAATTTACTTCGTCATGACCGACCGTTTTTACAATGGTAATCCAAACAACGACAACAGCTATGGCCGCAGTAAAGACGGTAAGTACGAAATCGGCACCTTCCACGGTGGTGACTTGGCGGGTCTGACCAAAAAGCTCGATTACATTGAATCTCTCGGTGTTAACGCGATTTGGCTAACCTCACCGCTGGAGCAAATTCACGGCTGGGTCGGCGGCGGTGACAAAGGCGATTTCAAACACTACGGCTATCACGGCTACTACCACCAAGACTGGACTAAGCTTGATGCCAATATGGGCACCGAAGATGAGCTGCGAACCTTCATCGATACCGCACATAAGAAAGGCATTCGAATCATTTGGGATGTCGTGATGAATCACACTGGCTACGCAACACTGGCCGATATGCAGGAGTTTGGCTTTGGTCAACTTTACCTTGATGACCAAGAAGCGAAACAAGTACTGGGTGAAAAATGGACCGACTGGCAGCCAAAATCGGGGCAGAGTTGGCATAGCTTCAACGACTACGTCAAATACAGCGATAACGAAGCGTGGGAAAAATGGTGGGGCAAAGCGTGGATTCGTACCGACATCGGTAATTACGATGCGCCGGGATACAACGATATCAGCATGTCTCTGAACTACTTACCGGATCTGAAAACCGAGTCGACTCAGAAAACCGGTTTGCCAAACTTCTTCCACAACAAAGATACCGGCGCACGTGATGAACAAAAGACGCCGCGCGAACATCTGATCACTTGGCTATCCGATTGGGTCCGCGATTATGGCGTTGATGGCTTCCGTGTCGATACCGCCAAACATGTAGAAATGGATGCGTGGTCAGAATTGAAAGCCAGTACCGCACAAGCTCTTGCCGAATGGAAACAGAACAACCCAGAGAAGGCGCTGGACGATTTGCCATTCTGGATGACCGGAGAAGTCTGGGCACACAGCGTGGTGAAGAGCCCTTACTTCGATAACGGATTCGATTCGATAATCAATTTCGAATTCCAGTCAGATGTCGCACCAAAAGCGCTGAAATGCTTTGCCAACCTCGACAGTGATTACCGACGCTATGCGGAGCAGATCAACAACGATCCCGAGTTCAATGTGTTGAGTTACCTTTCTTCTCACGACACTCAGCTGTTCTGGTCTGCACGTAGCCGCAGCTTCGATGATCAGGCACGCGCAGCAAATGCGTTAATGTTGACGCCGGGTGCGGTTCAAATCTATTACGGTGATGAGATTGCCCGTGACTTCGGTCATACCGGTTCAGATACTCACCAAGGGACCCGCTCCGACATGCCATGGGATAAGATTCATGGCGAACGTAAAGACTTACTGCAGCACTGGCAAAAACTGGGCGAATTCCGCAAGCGTCACCCAGCCGTTGCTCAAGGTAAGCACGTTACACGTAATCAGGAAGGCTACTACGCGTTCGAGCGCCAATATCAGGATGACAAGGTGCTTATTGTCTACACTGGCGAATAGCACATCCATCTCTCCACCAGCAAGGGAAGCGTAGGCTTCCCTTTTTATTGCTCTTTTCGCTTTATAATCCATTCATCTGGTCTGAACAGACACTTTTTTCTTCTTCGAGTGAATTCACACTTTGCGTCGTAATAACATTAGGGTAAGGTCAAGTATTACACTATAAGCTGATGTTCAGTCAGCAAGATTACACAAAGCAATCACAATGAATTAGGTATAAGTAAACATGCAGTACTCAAAGTTTGGCGAAAAATTTAATCAGTATTCAGGTATCACACAGTTAATGGATGATTTAAATGATGGTCTGCGCACACCAGGTGCCATCATGCTCGGTGGAGGTAACCCTGCCGCCATTCCTGCCATGCTCGATTACTTTCACCAAGCCAGTGAGGAAATGCTCGCCAGCGGAGAACTCATCGCCGCGCTCACCAACTATGATGGTCCCCAAGGTAAAGATGCGTTTATTAAAGCGCTGGCAAAACTTTTTCGTGAAACCTACGGTTGGGACATCAGTGAGAAGAACATTAGTCTGACCAATGGCAGCCAAAGCGGTTTCTTCTACCTATTTAATTTACTCGCTGGCCAACAGCCTGACGGTTCACACAAAAAAGTGCTGTTGCCAATCGCACCAGAGTACATTGGCTACGGCGATGCCGGTATTGATGAAGATATTTTCGTCTCTTACCACCCGGAGATCGAGTTGCTCGACAATGGTTTGTTTAAGTATCACGTTGATTTTGAACAACTGAAAGTTGATGACTCTGTCGCGGCTATCTGTGCTTCTCGCCCAACCAACCCGACAGGCAACGTGCTAACGGATGAAGAAGTCCGTAAGCTGGATAAACTCGCACGTGAAAACAACATTCCATTGATCATTGATAACGCTTACGGTTTGCCGTTCCCGAACATCATTTTTGAAGATGTTGAACCGTTCTGGAATGACAATACGATCCTATGTATGAGCCTGTCCAAACTTGGCTTACCGGGCGTGCGCTGCGGTATCGTAATTGCCAACGAAGCGATTACCCAGGCTTTGACCAATATGAATGGCATTATCAGTCTAGCGCCAGGTAGTGTCGGTCCTGCACTGGCCAACCATATCATTGGTAATGGCGACCTGCTTAGATTGAGTACGGATGTGATTAAGCCTTATTACAAGCAGAAATCTCTACGTGCGGTAGAACTGCTGCAGCAAGCGATCACCGACCCACGTTTTCGAATTCACAAACCTGAAGGCGCTATCTTTTTATGGCTATGGTTTGACGAACTGCCAATCACCACTATGGAACTGTACCAACGCCTGAAAGATCGTGGAGTCCTGATTGTACCGGGTGAATACTTCTTCATCGGTCAGGAAGATGAATGGGATCATGCGCATCAATGCCTGCGTATGAACTATGTTCAGGATGACGAGATGATGCAGAAAGGTATCGCAATTATCGCTGAAGAAGTTGAAAAAGCTTACCAAGAAGGTAAATAGAAAAACAAACTAAAAGAGCGCCAACTGGCGCTCTTTCTCACTCTATGTGCAAGCTACTTGCTGATTAGTTGTTTTCTAGCAAGTTATTGCCGCCGATAGCAATTTTACGTGGTTGCATCGCTTCTGGAATTTCACGAACCAAATCAATGTGTAGCAGGCCGTTTTCCATTGATGCGCCAATTACTTTTACGTAGTCAGCAAGCTGGAACTTACGTTCAAAGTCGCGCTCTGCAATACCTTGGTAAACGTAGTTTTTACCTTCTTCCGCTTTACGCTCACCCTTTACGATCAACATGTTTTCATTTTGAGTCAGATCGAGCTGTTCTTCTGCAAATCCTGCACCCGCCATTGTAATACGGTAGTTATGCTCGTCTTTTTGCTCGATGTTGTATGGAGGGTAACCGCCAGAAGAGTTTTTCGCAGAGCTTGCTTCCATCAGGTTAAACAGACGGTCAAAGCCAATTGCATTACGGTATAGTGGTGAGAAATCTACATTACGCATAAAATCTATCCTCTTAATCAAGCAATAGTCTTAGCTCAGATGACACTCATCTAATTGGCGTGTTTATGCAAAAACCAGCGCCGAGCTAAGGGATCCAAATCATTCCGCCAGTGAAAACGCGTTTCACCGAGACATGACAGGAATCATTAAGTTAAGTTGTGTGCCAAAACAAAGCATCCTCTTTTGAGCGATCTTGTTTTAGCGGTTGCAGAGGGCTGTTCTTCTAGTCTCTAGCAAGTCAGCTAACCTCTTCAATTCTAGATATAAGGTCTGAAAATACGCTTTCAAGGGATAATAAGAAAAAAATTTAAGGTATTAAAACAACACCCTTAAGTTCTTAGTGCTTGGCTTAGGCAAGACTCACTTATTTCTTATTTGGCGTAGTTGTCGAAGCTAAAGTTTCACTTTCACTCCCACTTTCGCTTTTTTCTCCCAACATATCTGGAGTAAAACCTTGTTTTTCAATGCATTCTTGTTTTGTCATCCACCCTATAAAGACATCTTTATCGTGTGCGAGACACGGAAGCTTGGCTTCAAAGCCATTAGCATTTGAGTATGTGGATAAAAGCAATGAAATTAAAAGAGGTAAAGTTCTGTACACTTTATTTTTACCTAGTTAGTGATGAAGTCATGCAACTAAGCGTGACTTGAATAGATAGAAAAATTCATCGTTCAATTGCGCTCCGTAATTTACGGATAATGATTTTTATTGTTGGAATAGTTTTAATCAGTCAATTTAATGATATTGATTCATACTTTCACAGATAAAACTAACTGATAAGTAAGATAATTCTGACATTCGACGAGGTTCTTATTCTTGATGTTTTTCTAATAAAAAAGCAAACCACGTTAGCGTCGAGTCGCGAAGAGCTAGTCTTTAAAGCGACAGGAGTTGAATGATTGATTATCAGCGGTAAAGAGTCGGTCTGATGGAAAGGAAGAGATAAACAGACAGGTTTAAAGCTCGATGAGCCGGATAGTACAGCTGGGATAATGGGGTTACAGCAACGGTAAAGTTAGCTGAAACTAAAAAGACCTGATTCCGATATATTACCGAAATCAGGTCTTAATAAACGCTTATTTAGAAACGCTTTCGACTACACGTCTAGGTTAGCAACCTTCAGTGCGTTCTCTTCAATGAAGTTACGACGCGGCTCAACCTGATCACCCATCAATGTTGTGAACAACTGGTCTGCACCAACAGCATCTTCGATGGTTACTTGCATCATACGGCGCGTCTCTGGGTCCATGGTGGTTTCCCAAAGCTGATCTGGGTTCATCTCACCCAGACCTTTGTAGCGCTGACGGCTTAGACCACGCATAGACTCTTTAACCAGCCACGCTAGTGCTTCTGCAAAGCTTGAAATTGCCAGAGTACGCTCACCACGCTTAATGTATGCGCCTTCTTCTATAAGACCATCAAGCACTTCAGATAGATCCGCCAACTTGCTGTATTCTTTCGAATTCAGGAAGTCGATGCTTAGTGCATGCTCATGTGTCACACCATGAGTACGTACGATAATCTTAGGTAGGCTCAGACCAAGCTCTGCGTGCTGTTCAACCTCAAAGCTGTATTGGCTCCCCCCCCCTTCTTTTGCATTAAGCTGCTCAACAAGCTGCTTAGTCCACGCTTCAACAGCTGCTGCATCGTGACATTGTTCTGGTGTCAAACGCGGCGTGTAAATCAGCTCATGCATCAATGCGTTAGGGTAACGACGGCTCATACGATCGGCTAGCTTAATGCCAGCATTGTATTGCTGTACCAGTTTCTCCAACGATTCACCGGCAAGAGCTGGCGCTTCTGCGTTAACGTGCAGTGATGCGTTGTCCAGTGCCAGTGATACCTGGTATTGGTTCATCGCTTCTTCATCTTTGATGTACTGCTCTTGTTTGCCTTTTTTCACTTTGTATAGTGGTGGCTGAGCGATGTACACGTAGCCACGCTCGATAAGCTCTGGCATTTGACGGTAGAAGAAAGTCAACAGTAGCGTACGGATGTGCGAACCATCGACGTCGGCATCGGTCATGATGATGATGTTGTGGTAACGCAGTTTGTCCGGGTTGTATTCGTCACGCCCAATACCACAACCTAGCGCTGTGATAAGCGTCGCTACTTCTTGTGAAGAAAGCATCTTGTCGAAACGTGCTTTCTCTACGTTCAGGATCTTACCTTTCAGTGGCAGGATAGCCTGGTTCTTACGGTTACGACCCTGCTTAGCACTACCGCCCGCAGAGTCACCCTCCACAATGTATAGTTCAGAGAGTGCCGGATCTTTTTCCTGACAGTCAGCAAGTTTGCCTGGAAGGCCTGCTAGGTCTAGCGCACCTTTACGACGAGTCATTTCACGAGCTTTACGCGCGGCTTCACGAGCACGTGCTGCATCGATGATTTTAGAACAAACCATCTTCGCTTCACTCGGGTTTTCAACTAAGAACTCAGAAAGCTTTTCACCCATCGCCGACTCAACTGCTGATTTCACTTCTGATGACACCAGTTTGTCTTTGGTTTGGCTCGAGAATTTTGGATCAGGCACTTTTACAGAAACAACAGCAGTCAGACCTTCACGTGCGTCATCGCCTGAGGTTGCTGTTTTCGCTTTCTTAGAGAAACCTTCTTTATCCATGAAAGTGTTCAGTGTACGCGTCAGCGCAGCACGGAAACCAGCTAGGTGAGTACCACCATCACGCTGTGGAATGTTGTTAGTAAAACAGAAGATGTTCTCTTGGAAGCCATCGTTCCATTGCATTGCAACTTCTACTGAAATGCCGTCTTCACGTTCAAAGTTGAAGTGGAAGATTTTCTCGATGATTGGCGTTTTGTTGGTATTTAAGTGCTGAACAAATGCCTGAATACCACCTTCGTACATGAAGTGGTCATGCTTATCTTCTTCACGCTCATCTGACAGCTTGATAGAAACGCCAGAGTTCAGGAACGATAGTTCACGCAGACGTTTAGCTAGAATGTCGTAATGGAATTCTGTGTTAGTGAAAGTCTCACTACTTGGCCAGAAGCGAATTTGTGTACCGGTTTTGTCCGTATCACCAACAACCGCTAGAGGAGCCTGAGGCTCACCGTGACGGTAGGTTTGAGTATGGATATGGCCACCACGGTGAATGGTCAGTTCAACCTTTTCAGACAGTGCGTTTACTACCGAAACACCTACACCGTGCAGACCACCCGATACTTTGTATGAGTTATCATCGAACTTACCACCAGCGTGAAGTACCGTCATGATAACTTCGGCTGCTGATACTTTTTCTTCTGGGTGCATTTCTGTTGGAATGCCACGACCATCGTCGCTAACGGAAACCGAGTTATCCTCATGAATTGTCACAACGATGTCTTTACAGTGACCTGCCAACGCTTCATCAATTGAGTTATCCACCACCTCGAAAACCATGTGGTGCAGGCCGGTCCCGTCGTCCGTATCGCCGATGTACATACCTGGACGCTTACGTACCGCATCCAGACCCTTCAGTACCTTAATACTCGATGAATCGTAATTTTCAGACATGAGTTTCTCTCTTCTAGTTTGACTCTATCCTGCCATGTTCCACATGAAACAATTTTCCATTATCGTCCAACATGTCGGCGATTTGGTTTTCAGTGATAGAGCTTACAAATACTTGTGCGCCCGTCTCTTTCAAGCAGTCAGCAAGACGCTTGCGACGTTGGCTATCTAATTCCGACGCAAAGTCGTCAATTAGGTAAATGCATTGTTTACCGGTCATCTCTGTCAGGTGCTGCCCTTGCGCTACTCGCAATGCACACACCATGAGTTTTAATTGACCGCGTGAAAGAACATCCTCAACAGGAGTTCCGTTCACTTTAATGCGCAAATCAGCTTTATTTGGGCCACTAAAGGTGTACCCCAACGCCTGATCACGCTCGAAATTCTTTTCCAGTATATCTTGGTACGGAGTGTCTTTATCCCAACCTCGATAATACTTTAATTGGATCTCAAATTCTGGCAAAAATGTCTGACAGATCGTTTCTGCGACGCTTTTCATCTGTTCGATGTACAACGCGCGCCACTGGCTGATGTTTTCAGCCAAACGTGCCATTTCCTGATCCCAGTAACTGAGCTCTCGGTAACTAGTGGCTGTTTTTAATAACGCGTTTCTCTGCTTATTGAGACGCTTAAAACGACCCCACGCATCATAAAAAGCGGGTTCAGTATGGAACACACCCCAATCGATAAATGCGCGCCGATGTTTAGGGCCATCAGTAAGTAAATCAAACCCTTCCGTATGTATCAACTGCAGTGGTAATACTTGTGCCAACTGAGCGAGTTTTTGCCCGGATTGACCGCCTATTTTAACCTCTGTTGAACCATCGCGCTGCTTATTAATGCCGATTGGTAGCTCAAATTGATCAGAGTTCAAAAAACGCCCGTGAACAAACAGTTCATCACACTCATTTTGAATCACTCGGCCAGTCAGAGAGCTTTTGAACGAGCGACCATGTCCAAGTAAATAGACCGCTTCCAGAACACTGGTTTTACCGCTGCCATTAGGCCCGATAAGAAAGTTAAAGCCTGTTGATAACTGAATATCACAGGCTTTAATGTTTCGAAATTGCTGAATAATAAGGCGAGAAAGAGGCATTCTGTTCGCTTATAGACGGATTGGCATCACCACATACATGGCACTGTCATCGTCGGCGTTTTCAATCAGCGCACTTGCGTTCGCGTCCGACATCGACACTCGCACGTTTTCACAACGTAGCGTATTCAGCACATCCAGTACGTAGCTGACGTTGAAGCCGATTTCGATCGGTTCGCCATCAAAGCTCACGTCCAGCATTTCTTCTGCTTCTTCTTGCTCTGGGTTGTTGGCAGTAATGCGCATTTCCGTATCCGCGAGATTTACTCGCACGCCACGGAATTTTTCATTGGATAAAATCGCAGCACGTGAAAATGCCTGGCGCAACTCATCACAGCTTGCGATTAACGTTTTGTTAGTGCTTTGCGGCAATACGCGGCGGTAGTCAGGGAAACGACCATCAACCAGCTTAGAAGTGAAGATAAAGTTGTTCACTTCAGCACGTACATTAGAGTTACCAATTTGCAATACGACCGGTTGCTCTGGAGCATCCATTAACTTAACGAGTTCCTGGACACCTTTACGCGGCACGATGATTTGCTTTTGCGCAAAGTCCGCGCCCAGTTCAGTTTGAGACACCGCCATACGGTGACCATCGGTCGCGACACTGCGCAATGTCGTGCCATCAATTTCAAACAACATACCGTTGAGGTAGTAACGAACGTCCTGGTTCGCCATCGAGAACTGAGTTTTGTCGATCAGTGTGCGCAGATCAGCCTGGCTCAGTGAGACTTCTACTTCACTTTGCCAGTCTTCAATGTTTGGAAAATCGTTCGCAGGTAGCGTCGCCAATGAGAAACGACTGCGGCCAGAGCGAACTTGTACGCGATCGCCTTCTAATACGAAGGTAATGATCGCATCGTCAGGTAAACCACGGCAGATGTCGAGAAACTTACGCGAAGGAACGGTAATGCTGCCCGCTTCAAAATCCCCTTCCAGAGTCACTTTGCTCACTAATTCCACTTCCAAATCGGTCGCGGTCATTGAAAGCACGTTCTCTTCTACTTTAAGTAGTAAGTTACCCAGAATAGGCAGGGTTGGTCGGCCACCTAAAGCACCCGAGACCTGTTGTAGCGGTTTGATTAAATGACTACGTTCAATAGTAAATTTCATGCTTGGCTCTTTACGCTGTCAGCTCAATAAATGATTTGCTTAGAATACTGTTATTCTAACCGATTAAGAGGACAGGGTGCGAATCAAGTTAGAGTAATCTTCTTTAATATCGTGGCTCTCTTCACGCAGCTGCTCAATCTTGCGACATGCATGCAGTACCGTGGTGTGGTCACGACCACCAAACGCATCGCCAATTTCTGGCAAGCTGTGGTTAGTCAGTTCTTTCGCCAATGCCATCGCTAGCTGACGAGGACGAGCGACTGAACGAGAACGACGCTTAGACAGTAGATCCGCCACTTTAATTTTGTAGTATTCCGCAACGGTCTTTTGAATATTATCGATAGTCACCAGCTTTTCTTGCAGAGCCAGTAGATCGCGCAGCGCTTCACGTACAAAATCAATCGTAATTGGGCGACCAGTAAAGTTCGCATTGGCGATAACTCGGTTTAGTGCACCTTCTAGCTCACGAACGTTTGAACGCAAGCGCTTAGCAATAAAGAATGCCACTTCGTCGGCCAGGTGAATTTGGTGATCTTCGGCCTTCTTCATCAAAATCGCTACGCGCGTTTCCAGCTCAGGCGGTTCGATCGCAACCGTAAGACCCCAACCAAAACGAGATTTCAGGCGATCTTCTACCCCACTGATCTCTTTTGGATAACGATCAGAAGTCAGGATGATCTGTTGATTGCCTTCCAGTAACGCGTTGAAGGTATGGAAGAACTCTTCCTGCGATCGCTCTTTATTGGCAAAGAACTGGATATCATCGATAAGAAGTGCGTCAACACTGCGGTAGTAACGTTTGAATTCTTCAATCGCGTTATTTTGCAGTGCTTTTACCATGTCTTGTACGAAACGCTCAGAGTGCATGTACACCACTTTCGCGTTCGGGTTGTTATCCACAATCGCATTACCCACCGCGTGGAGCAAGTGAGTTTTACCCAGACCAGTACCACCATAAAGGAACAATGGGTTGTACGCTGCGCCCGGGTTATCCGATACCTGACGTGCCGCAGCCAAACCTAACTGGTTCGATTTACCTTCGACAAAGTTGTTGAACTTATGTTTTGGGTTCACGTTAGAGCGGTGATTGATGTCTGCGATCGCTTGTGCGTCATCATCCCAGGTTTTATGAACCGGTTTACGAGCCTGTAATTGTGCTGGCGCTGAAGATTCAGCGGCAACATCCGCAGGCGTGCGCGTCGGCGCAGGTTTAGGTGCTGAAACAGGACGACTACCCACTTCAAAACGTAAGTTAGGGATGTCGTTACCGCAATATTGCTGCAGTAAGCGTGTAATACTGTTCAGATACTTATCACGCACCCAATCCAACACAAAACGGTTTGGTGCGAATAGAGTGAGCGTATTGTCATTGAGCTCCGCTTGTAGCGGACGAACCCACATACTGAATTCTGTTGCTGGTAGCTCTTCTTGAAGCTGCTGCAAGCATTGCAGCCAAAGCGAAGATGACACGGCGCCCCCACTGAGTAGTTGAATTATCGGAAAAGACTGGCAATTTTACCTGTTGATAACCAAGATCGCCAGCAATTGATCGACGATCCAGTGAATAAGATCGAAGTTATTCACAATTATTTCGTCAAACATAGTGAGATCAACACACCTTGCCCCAACTTTGCCCACATAACGATCCACAATTGGGCAAAAATGGCCAGATCATGTGATTGGTGATAACTCTGTGTATTATTTTATTTCCGGCAGGGATTTTTTGATCTCCAGTCATCAATGAGATCGATTTTGTTAGTACTTTGTAAAAATGTAATTATGATAGATTAGACAAATAACTTATTACACTACGGTCTAGATTATTGCACTTGGTTATTATTTAATTGAGTTATTTAACAGTAGTATATCTGACCATAAAATTGTGGAGATTTATGATGAAAAACTGGATTAAGGTTGCTGTGGCGGCTATTGCACTATCTGCGGCGACTGTTCAAGCAGCAACAGAAGTAAAAGTTGGCATGTCAGGCCGCTACTTCCCATTCACTTTTGTAAAGCAAGATAAGCTACAAGGCTTTGAAGTGGATATGTGGGACGAGATTGGTAAACGCAATGATTACAAGATCGAATACGTCACTGCGAACTTTTCTGGTTTGTTTGGTCTGTTAGAAACGGGGCGAATCGATACGATCTCAAACCAGATCACCATGACAGAAGAACGTAAGGCAAAATACCTGTTTGCTGACCCATACGTGGTTGACGGTGCACAAATCACAGTACGTAAAGGCAACGACAGCATCAAAGGCATCGATGATCTGGCTGGTAAAACCGTAGCAGTAAACCTAGGTTCGAACTTTGAGCAGCTTCTTCGTAAGTACGATAAAGACGGCAAAATCAACATCAAGACATACGATACAGGTATCGAGCACGATGTTGCTTTAGGTCGTTCTGACGCTTTTGTTATGGATCGTCTGTCAGCACTAGAGCTGATCAAGAAAACCGGTCTTCCACTAGAATTAGCTGGCGAACCATTTGAAACCATTCAAAACGCTTGGCCGTTCGTAAACAACGAAAAAGGTCAAAAGCTACAAGCTGAAGTTAACAAAGCACTTGCAGAAATGCGTGCAGACGGTACGGTTGAGAAGATTTCCGTGAAGTGGTTTGGTGCTGACATTACCAAATAAAACACTTTGAAATATAAGGTGCGGAAAGATACCCTCCTCACCTCTATAAAATTACGTGAAGGTGGAACATAGTTTTCCACCTTTTCTTTTCTCTAGCGTTCAGGAATGCCGAATGGGATTTGATTTTAATTACATGTTGGAACTGTTGCCGATATTGCTCAAATATCTTGGCACAACCATGGAAATGGCAACATGGGGATTGGTGTTCTCACTAATTCTTTCCATCATTTTAGCCAATATCCGCGTTTTTAAGGTTCCAGTACTCGATCAATTGAGCCAGCTGTACATCAGCTTTTTCCGAGGAACCCCACTTTTAGTTCAGCTGTTCCTGCTTTATTACGGCTTACCGCAAATCTTTCCATTTATGGTTGGCCTCGACGCTTTCTCTGCGGCCGTGATCGGTTTAACCCTCCACTTTGCCGCCTACATGGCAGAGAGTATTCGAGCGGCGATCATCGGTATTGATCGCAGCCAGATGGAAGCGAGCTTATCGGTGGGCATGACGACCACTCAGGCGATGCGTCGAGTAATCTTGCCGCAAGCGACTCGTGTTGCGCTGCCATCTCTGATGAACTACTTCATCGATATGATTAAATCGACCTCCCTCGCCTTTACGCTGGGCGTGGCAGAAATCATGGCTAAAGCGCAGATGGAAGCATCATCCAGCTTCCGATTCTTTGAAGCTTTCCTTGCCGTCGCTCTGATTTACTGGGGCGTGGTCGTGATTCTGACCCGCGTTCAAATTTGGGCTGAAGCGAAACTGAATAAGGCGTACGTTCGATGATTAAATTAGAGAATATTCATAAGCGCTTTGGTGATACTGAAGTACTCAAAGGCATCGATATCGACATCAAACAAGGTGAAATCATCGTTATCATTGGCTCCAGTGGTACCGGTAAATCCACCTTATTACGCACAGTTAACTTTTTAGAACAAGCTGACGAAGGGCGCATCACAATTGATGATGTGTCGGTAGATGTCAACAAGCACACCAATGCCGAAGTACTGGCTTTACGCCGTCGCACTGGGTTTGTGTTCCAGAACTACGCGCTGTTTGCTCATATGACCGCTCGTCAGAATATTGCCGAAGGTTTGATTACCGTGCGTGGCTGGAAGAAACAGGAAGCGCTGACTCGTGCTCAGCAGATTCTGGATGATATTGGCCTTGGCGACAAAGGCGACAGCTATCCGGCTGCGCTATCTGGTGGCCAGCAGCAGCGTGTCGGCATTGGCCGAGCCATGGCTCTGCAACCAGAGCTTCTGCTCTTTGACGAACCCACTTCCGCTCTGGATCCGGAATGGGTTGGCGAAGTGTTGTCATTAATGAAGAAGTTAGCTAATCAGCATCAAACCATGCTGGTGGTGACACATGAAATGCAATTTGCCAAAGAAGTCGCCGATCGAGTGATCTTCATGGCAGAAGGCAATATTGTTGAACAAGGTTCTCCACAGGATATCTTCGATAATCCACAAGATCCTCGTTTGAAAAAATTCCTTAACCAAGTGGGAATAGAGTAACGATCAAGGTATAGGATCGATTGATCCTTGAGATTTTACTCACACTACGTATAATCGCCCGGCCGGAATTTCATACGCATTGAGTCATTGACACATTATGTGAGTGTGATTACAATTCCGCCTCTTTGTTGAGAGGCGTCGGTTGCCTTCTCTATGTAAAGAGCTTCTTTATATAAGAAAGCATGTGCCCACGCCGGGTTTAACAAGAACCTAAAACTACTGATCAGTAAAGGTAATTATCATGAAACGCACTTTTCAACCTACAGTTCTAAAGCGCAAGCGTACTCACGGCTTCCGTGCTCGCATGGCAACTAAGAACGGTCGTAAAGTTATCAACGCACGTCGTGCAAAAGGCCGTGCGCGCCTATCAAAATAATCGCTAGTTTATTTTGAACACGTACGCGTTTAATCGGGAGTTACGTTTGTTAACTCCCGAGCATTATCAAAACGTCTTCCAGCAGGCTCATCGTGCTGGCTCGCCTCATTTCACCATCATTGCTCGCAATAACACTCTTTCTCATCCACGATTAGGTCTAGCCGTTCCGAAAAAGCAGATTAAAACTGCCGTCGGTCGTAACCGATTTAAGCGTCTGGCTCGTGAAAGCTTCCGTAATAAGCAACATCAACTTCCAAACAAAGATTTTGTTGTGATCGCGAAGAAAAGCGCGCAAGATTTAAGCAATGAGGAATTATTTAAATTGTTTGATAAGCTATGGCAACGCCTGTCTCGCCCTTCACGTGGATAGCCATTGGGCTCGTTTATCTGTATCGCTGGTTTATCAGCCCTTTGATTGGTCCTCGTTGCCGGTTCACACCAACTTGTTCCACTTACGCGCTAGAAGCTTTGAGAGCTCACGGTTTTGTAAAAGGATGTTGGTTATCAGGCAAACGTCTATTAAAATGCCACCCTTTGAATGAAGGGGGGTATGACCCCGTTCCACCAGTCCAAAAACAAGACAGAGATAACTAACGATGGATTCTCAACGTAATATCCTGCTCATCGGTTTGGCCCTGGTTTCTTTTTTGCTGTTTCAACAATGGCAAGTAGCGAAGAATCCAGAACCTCAAGCAGTTGAACAGGCTCAATCAAACAGCAGTCTACCTGCACCATCTTTTGCTGATGATCTAGACCCAGCTCCGGGACACCAGCAAGCTTCTGCAAAAACTATCACAGTAACGACTGATGTTTTAACTCTGTCGATCGACACCGTTGGTGGCGATGTGGTACATGCCGACCTAAATCAATATTCTGCTGAACTTGATTCTGCTGACCCGTTTGTTCTGCTAAAAGACACTCAAGGTCACCAGTTCATCGCGCAAAGCGGCCTTGTGGGTCCACAGGGTATCGACCTTAGCAGCACTAACCGCCCTCACTACAATGTAAGTGCAGACAGCTTTACGCTTGCTGATGGTCAAGACGAACTGCGCGTTCCGATGACTTTCACAGCTAACGGCCTAGAGTACACGAAGACTTACATCTTTAAGCGCGGCAGCTACGCACTTAACGTTGAGTACGATGTAGTTAACAACTCAGGTAACAACGCAACATTTGGTATGTACGCTCACCTGCGTCAAAACCTAATGGACGATGGCGGCAGCATTACGATGCCAACATACCGCGGCGGTGCTTTCTCTACAGAAGACACGCGTTACAAAAAATACAGCTTTGATGATATGCAGGATCGTAACCTGTCTATCAACCTAGCAGACGGCCAAGGTTGGGCAGCAATGATCCAACACTACTTCGCAGCTGCTTGGATTCCACGTAACGAACCTGGCACAAATCTTTACACTCGTGTAATCGGTAATATGGGCGATATCGGCGTACGTATGCCGAACAAGACGATTGCAAATGGTGACCAAGCGAAGTTTGAAGCAACGCTATGGGTAGGTCCAAAACTTCAGGATCAAATGGAAGCCGTTGCGCCTAACCTAGACCTTGTTGTGGATTACGGCTGGCTATGGTTCATCGCGAAGCCACTACACTGGCTACTGTCTATGATTCACGGCTTCGTGTCTAACTGGGGTGTAGCAATCATCCTGTTGACCTTCGTGGTTCGTGGTGCAATGTACCCACTAACAAAAGCTCAATACACGTCTATGGCGAAAATGCGCATGCTACAGCCTAAGCTACAAGCAATGCGTGAACGTATCGGCGATGACCGCCAGCGTATGAGCCAAGAGATGATGGAACTGTACAAGAAAGAGAAAGTAAACCCACTTGGTGGTTGTCTACCTCTTATCCTGCAGATGCCAATCTTCATCTCGCTATACTGGGCACTAATGGAATCGGTTGAGCTACGTCACTCTCCATTCTTCGGTTGGATTCATGACCTTTCAGCGCAGGACCCATACTACATCCTGCCACTACTGATGGGTGCTTCAATGTTCATGATCCAGAAGATGAGCCCAACAACAGTAACGGATCCTATGCAGCAGAAGATCATGACCTTCATGCCGGTTATGTTTACCTTCTTCTTCCTGTTCTTCCCATCAGGTCTGGTTCTTTACTGGTTGGTTTCGAACATCGTTACGCTTATCCAGCAAACTCTGATCTATAAAGGATTAGAGAAAAAAGGCTTACACACTAAGTAATCCTTTAGGAAATGATTGAGAAAGGCGGCCAAAAGGTCGCCTTTTTGTTTTTGGCTGATTACAATTCAGCTAATTAATTGGTTCTGGCTCCCTAGGGAGATAAACCCTACAGCCCAGCTCAAAAGGCAAGATTATGACTACAGATACGATTGTCGCTCAAGCGACCGCACCTGGTCGTGGCGGTGTCGGCATTATTCGTGTTTCCGGCCCGAAGGCCAATTTGGTGGCAGAGGAAGTGACGGGTAAAACACTCAAACCTCGCTACGCAGAATATCTGCCATTTCAGGCAGAGAACGGGACAGTGCTTGACCAGGGCATCGCTCTGTACTTCCCTAACCCACATTCGTTTACCGGCGAAGATGTACTTGAACTGCAAGGCCATGGTGGCCCTGTCGTCATGGACATGCTGATTAAACGCATCCTGGGCATTGAAGGCGTGCGTGCTGCGCGTCCGGGGGAATTCTCTGAACGTGCATTCCTCAACGATAAAATGGACCTGACGCAAGCAGAGGCGATTGCAGACCTGATTGATGCCAGTTCTGAAGAAGCGGCGAAATCAGCCCTGCAATCACTGCAAGGCCAGTTCTCTCAACGCATTCAAACGCTGGTGGAATCACTTATTCACCTGCGCATCTATGTAGAAGCTGCCATTGATTTCCCAGAAGAAGAAATTGATTTTCTTGCCGACGGCAAAGTGGCTGGAGATCTGCAAACTATCATCGATAACCTTGATGCCGTGCGCCGTGAAGCCAATCAAGGCGCAATTATGCGCGAAGGTATGAAGGTAGTTATCGCGGGTCGCCCTAACGCAGGTAAATCCAGCCTTCTGAACGCACTCTCTGGTAAAGAATCCGCCATCGTGACTGATATCGCGGGTACCACTCGTGACGTACTGAGAGAACACATCCACATTGATGGTATGCCACTGCACATCATCGATACTGCTGGCTTACGTGACGCCTCCGATGAAGTCGAAAAAATTGGTATCGAGCGCGCTTGGGATGAAATTGCACAAGCAGACCGAGTTCTGTTTATGGTCGACGGCACCACAACTGATGCGACCGATCCAAAGGACATCTGGCCCGACTTTGTCGATCGCCTGCCAGACAGTATTGGTATGACAGTGATCCGCAACAAAGCCGATCAAACCGGTGAAGAAATGGGGATCTGTCATGTGAATAACCCCACTTTGATCCGCCTGTCGGCAAAAACAGGGACTGGTGTTGACGCCTTACGTGCACATTTAAAAGAGTGCATGGGCTTCTCGGGTAATACCGAGGGTGGCTTTATGGCTCGTCGCCGTCATTTGGATGCATTAGAACGCGCTGCACAGCACCTTCAAATCGGTCAGGAGCAGCTTGAAGGCTATATGGCAGGTGAGATACTCGCAGAAGAGCTGCGCATCACTCAGCAACATCTGAACGAGATTACCGGGGAGTTCAGCTCAGACGACTTGCTCGGCCGTATTTTCTCTTCATTCTGTATCGGCAAATAATATAACGCGCGGTGTTAAGCTTAGGTTTATCACCGCGTTTCTTTTTGTACCCTCGCTCATCTGTACGAGCGCAAGTATGGCTTATAAGGAAGATAAATGATCCACATAATTACAGGCAGTACCCTGGGTGGCGCTGAATACGTGGGGGATCACCTGAGTGATCTACTTATCGAGAACGGATTTGAAACCACGATCCACAACCAACCGGAATTGGCGTCAATTGACAATCACGGCACCTGGCTGGTGATCACCTCTACTCACGGTGCAGGTGAATACCCAGATAACATTCAGCCGTTTATTGCCGCACTACAGAATACACCGCCAAAGATGACGGATGTTAGGTTTGCTGTGATTGCAATTGGTGACTCAAGCTATGATACGTTCTGTGCCGCTGGACAGCATGCGTATGATTTACTGGAAGACATTGGTGCAACAGCAATTACAGAGTGCTTAAAGATTGATGTCCTTAGCCATGAAGTGCCAGAAGACGCCGCAGAAGAATGGCTAAAAGAGAACATCGAACGATTTTAACTGACATTTTATCCTACTTACAGAGTCGCATTGCGGCTCTGTCCTACCCGATGTGAATAACTTTTTCTCTAAACAGCCAATCAACCGATTAAAAAACGAGCAATCAGACTGTGGATAAGTAAGCTAATATCCAGTTACTTTCCTTTAGTTATCCAAAGAACAACTTTGATCGTTTTACCCCCCTGTGTATAACCACCCATTTTGATCCCAGCTAATCCTCGATCAGATCCAAGCAAGATCACAAGATATGATCCAAAGAAGATCCATGATCTTGTTGATCATTTTTCGGTTATCCACAGAAACGGTCGATCCTAATAATAGATCTAATAAAAGATCATATATATAGATCTTATATATATATTACTTGGAGCTTAAAATGGATAAAGCGAGAAAACGATTTTCTCTGTGGCATAAAGCAGGTAAAATGCTGCTCCTTTATCTGTCCAATAAATCCTTTGAATACCTGAGGTCGGTTCATGCTTTATCACGAAAATTTTGACGTCATTGTTGTTGGTGGCGGACATGCTGGAACGGAAGCCGCACTCGCATCTGCACGTACAGGACAAAAAACGCTTCTCCTTACCCATAACATCGATACATTAGGCCAAATGTCTTGTAATCCAGCGATTGGTGGTATTGGTAAAGGTCATTTAGTTAAAGAAGTGGATGCAATGGGCGGTTTGATGGCGCAAGCTATTGACCATGCAGGTATTCAATTTAGAACGCTTAATGCCTCTAAAGGCCCGGCAGTACGAGCAACTCGTGCTCAAGCTGATCGTGCCCTTTACAAAGCCTACGTTCGCAGCGCATTAGAAAATGCACCAAACCTAACGCTATTCCAACAATCGGTAGATGATCTGATTGTTGAACAGGATCATGTAGTTGGCGTCGTGACTCAAATGGGTCTTAAATTCCACGCCAAATCGGTTGTATTGACGGTTGGAACCTTCCTGGGTGGTAAGATCCATATCGGTATGGAAAGTTCTTCTGGTGGCCGTGCAGGTGATCCACCATCGATCGCACTTGCTGATCGTCTACGTGAACTACCATTCCGCGTGGATCGTCTCAAAACAGGGACACCACCACGTATTGATGCTCGCACCGTTGATTTCTCTGTACTCGAAGAGCAACACGGAGATAACCCAACACCAGTATTCTCATTCCTGGGTAATCGTGACCAACATCCACGTCAAATTCCGTGTTTCATCACTCACACCAACGAAAGTACACACGATGTGATCCGCGCTAACCTTGATCGCAGTCCGATGTACGCTGGCGTTATCGAAGGCATTGGTCCTCGTTACTGTCCGTC